>NZNT01000030.1 GCA_002695005.1 Maritimibacter sp. | reverse complement strand
TTGGGGGGAGGCTGGCCTCCCCCCAACGGGTCGTGACAGCTTGCTGCCGCGACATCAGGCCAGCAGTTCCTCGAGCACCAGCGCCATCACGCCCGCGCTGTCCACCATGTCCTGCACCCCCACCCATTCGTCGGGCTGGTGGGCCAGGTCGAGGATACCGGGGCCATAGGCGATGCAGTTCTTCAACCGCCCGATCCGGTCGATGTGCTTCTGGTCATAGGTGCCGGGGCTGACGACGTAATCGGGCATCCGGCCCAGGACCTTCTCGATGGCGGCGGCGGTGGAGCGCACGACGGGCGCGTCCTCGTCGGTCATGGAGGGGATCACTTCGAAAAGCTCCCTCAGCTCGTAGTCGAACCCGGGGCGGTCGGCCTTCACCCGTTCCAGGAGCGCGCCGACCTCGGCCTTCACGTCCTCGATCTTCTCCTCGATCAGGAAACGTCGGTCGATCACGATGCGGCAGCGGTCGGCGACGCAGGGCGCGGGGAGGCCGGTGGAGCCCTCTTCCGGTTCCCGTTCGCCGCCGTGGATCGAGTTGATGTTCATGGTCGACTGCCGCGCGCCTTCGGGCACGACGGGCATGGCGGTATGCTTGGAGGCGAGCGCCGGATAGAGCGTCGCTTCGATCTCTTCGAGCACCGCGCCCATATGCCGGATCGCGCTGTCGCCGAGGAAGGGCATGGAGCCGTGGGCGATGCGCCCCTTGGTCTCGATCTCGGCCCACCAGACGCCGCGATGGCCAAGGCAGATGCGGTCCTTGTTGAGCGGCTCCGGGATGATGACGTGCTGTACCTTCGCCGGATCGAAATACCCGCGCTCGGCGAGGTAGGCGACACCGCCATAGCCACCGGTCTCCTCGTCCGCCGTGGCCGAAATCTCGATGGCGCCGGAAAACTCCGGATGCGCGGCGATGAAGGCTTCGGCGGCGATGACGCTCGCGGCCAGACCGCCCTTCATGTCGCAGGCCCCGCGGCCATAGACGCGGCCATCCCTCTCCACGCCCTCGAACGGATCGACGGTCCAGCCGTGTCCGACCTCGACCACGTCGTGGTGGGAGTTGAAATGGACGCAGTCACCGGGCCGCCCGCCCTCATACCGCGCGACCATGTTCCAGCGCGGCCAGCGGTCGCTGTCACCGGGCGAGCCTTCGGCGCGGATCAACTCCACCTGCCAGCCGCTCTCGCGCAGGCGCGCGCCCAGCATCTCGCAGATTTCAAGGTAGTTGCGCCCCGGCGGATTCAGTGTGGGAATACGGATCAGATCGCGGCAAAGGGTGACGAGGGCGTCGCGTCGCGCCTCGACTTCGTTCATCAGGTGTGAAGCTGTTTTGACCATGCGGTCAGGGTATGGGCGCCCGGCTCGGGGGGCAATCGCAAACAAACCAAAGCCGAATTTTGCGGACCCGCCCCATTTGCGGGGTGACGCTGGTTTGACATTCGCGCTAGGCTCACCATATCGGATAATGTTACAGTCATTAACTTTGGGGACATCATGGCCGGAAATCTCGACGCCCAGATCAAGGAAAGCCAGGCGCAGGTTCAGGAAGCGCAGTCGAAGATCGCCGAGTTGACCGGCCGCATCGAAACCGCCCGCGACAAGATGAACACGGGCGCCGATGTGTCCATCGACATCGAGAACGCGACGTTGGACGACGTCCACGCCCATACGCAGGTGATGAACGCGAATATCGCGGAACTCATCATGGGGCTCGACGACGTGACCGCCGGGTTTTCGAAGGATTTTGACGAGATGCGGTCAAAGACCGGGTGGGAGACGTTCGTCGGCGTCTTCTCAAAGCACCGTTCGGAAAGCCTGCGGCAGGAGCGGATGCGCACCGCCTCCATCGACGACAAGTTGCAGGACCTGATTTCCAAGTCCGACGTGATCGTCCAGCTTCTGCAGGGTCAGCTCGACATGCTCAACGAGCAAAAGAGCCGGGTGGAGACGAACCTGACCGAGACGCTCGACGAGCGCGAGATGGTCGTGGGCGAGCTTGAAAGCCTCAAAGCCGAGATTCAGGCGCTGGACCCGAAGATCATCGAACTCGAGAACAAGATCTCGATGGAGCAGGACGCGGCGGCGCGCACGAAGCTGGAAAGCGAGCTCGCTGACCTCAACGCGAAGTACAACGAGATGGTGCAGCAGGAGCAGGTGAAGCTGGCCCGCTCCCAGACCCTCGAACGCTATATCGAAAAGGGCAAGACCTGGGTCGACAGCTTGCAGAACCAGGCCGCGACGCAGATGGTGCTCATCAACAAACTCCAGACGGACACCAAACAGCGCGTCGTGCTTTATGATGCGCTGTCGAAGTCGCTCAAAACGGCCCAGCAGCAGGACGTGGCGCACCGGATCAACGAGATCGGGGTCAAGACGGATCAGGAAGCGCAGGCGGCGATGGCCTCGATCGGCACGGCGACCAATCAGAAAATGGCCGACATGATGGAGGCGCATGAGGAGCACATGGTGTTCGCCCGTGACGTGCTGGAAGCCAAGGCCAAGGCCGACGAACGCTTCGCCCGCCGCTTTGCCGAGATCATCGAGAAACACGACAAGAACCTTTACGGAGCCTGAGGATGCGGCAATGGCCGAAATCCGTCCGCTGGGGCCTCGCGATTGTCTTGACCTTCGTGGTCAGCGGGTTGCTGGCCTTCTATGCGGACGCCCTGCCCTTTGGTCAGAGCCTCGGCGGGAGCGTGCTGCGCGGTGTCGTGGCAGGTGTGACCTTTGTTTTGATGATGCGCTGGCTCGCGCTCGGTCCGCGCGGACAGGGGTCCGGCTCGGATGAGTGACAGACCCGCATCCGGGCGCGCCGTGACCCTTGCGAAATGGGCGCTGATCGTCGCCGTGGTCTTTGGCGGCACATTCGCGCTTGCCGTGGTCACCGGCGAGACGCCCCTGCTCGACGGCGGGTTCGCCCGGATCGCCTTTGCCGTGATGCTGGGGGCGCTGACGCTGGGCCTCATGCGCCTGTTGCGGCTCGGGCGCTGGCGCGAAGACGGGAACCGGAATGCCTGAAACCAGCGACCTCACCTCGGATCACCTCGACCTCGCCGACACGCGGGTGACGCGCCGCTACTTCGCCAAGTGGCGGGCGATCACCGGGCATCTGGCGCGGGTCGCGGGGCAGATGGAGGCCGAGGGCAGCCTTGGGCGCGATGAGGTCGCCGTGATCGCGCGCTATGTCGTGAGCCTTGGCTTCACCTTTCGGGCGCTGGCCAACAAGTACCACATGTCGGGCCGGGTCGAGGGCGCCGGGCCGGGGCAACTCACCTTCGACCGCGAGGAGAGCGGGTTTCCGATCCATGCCGAACTGCTCCAGATGTCGGCGGATGCGGCGCAGGCGATCAAGCACCTCAAGAACATGCCGAGCGTCGCGCGGCTCAAGGACGAGATGATCGAAGAGATCGTGGGCAAGCTCACCATCCCCACCCGCCTGCAATACGCGATGTCCCAGCGGCTCTATTACGAAGAACTTGCCAAGGGCGACCTGTTCTGGCCGCAGATGGACCCGGACACCGTCTGGCTCGGGAACGTCGCGGAGGGGCGCGATCCGCGGCGCAAATACTTGGTCCACTGGGCGGTCTATGACAGCGGGCAGAACCTGCCGACGATCTACCTCATGGAAGTCGAGGATACCGGGCGCACGGCGCTGCCCAAGGATGAGACACGCTGGCCGCAGGTGCAGAGTCATTTGATGGCGCAGAGCATGGGCGGGCTGAAGCTTGTCACCATCGCCAGCGGCTTCGACCGGGATTTCGACGATCTGCACCCCAAGCGGCTGCGTCGCATTCACGTCGGCCCGATGTATTCCCACGCCTACACCCGGCAGGTCGGCCCGCTGCGCGACGTTCTGGCCGAGGCGCGCGCGCCGGAGGGCGAGGACTGGGCGCTGGCCTGGACACTGGAAGAGCTTGAGAGCGAGCGCGTGGAGCGGGAGAAATCCGGCTGGTTCGGCACCGTGGAGCGCGAGATTTTCGCGCTGGACCCGTTCTCGGGGCGCGGCGCCGACACCGGCGCGACCCGGATGAGCCGCGCTGTGATCCTGCCGCAGCGCCCGTTTCAGGTGCTGGCCGAGAAGAACCCACCGGGGTTCCGGGACGTGCGGAAATTCGTTGTAAGCCCGGGGGGGCAGGTTTTGTCTTATTCATAGGGGTTTCGCCGCGCCGATCCGTTGGGTGGGCGCTGCCAGGGTCATGTTTGAAACCGAACATGACCAGCCCGGACCCCCGATGTATTTGTAGACCGAAGAAGAGGATTTGGGATGTCTCTGCCCGCTGACCAGATGGAACTCACCGAGGAGGAGATCCGCGCCCACTATGACGCGGCGGGCGGGATGCTCGAAGGCTTCGACCACGCGCCCCGGATCGGCAAGGCGCGGGCCGAGGCGCCCGTGGAACGCTCGCCGGGCGTGGCGCGCTGGCGGCGGTTCCGGTCGACCACGCCGGGGCTGGTGACACGGTCAACGGCGCGGCCCGAGGGCGTGCGGCTTGTCGACCGGATCGAGGCGGTGGGCGGAGACGATCCGCTGGTCTCGCCCGTCGAGGCAAGCGTGCTGCACGGGCTGCGCCGGGCGCTGGCCATCGCGCTCGCCATGGGCGAGGGCTATGCCCAGCAGACGGAACTGGCCGAGCTCAAGAAGGAAAACCTTGCCGGGAGCCTGCCGCGCGACAAGTCGGTGGCCTTTTCCGAGCTTCTGGCGGCCGAGAGCCTGATCGTCCTGTCGGTCTTCGCCAACGCGACCGCCTTCCTGCTTGCCGGTCAGGCGGGCGAGGTGTCGGTCGAGGTCGGCGGGGTCGAAGAGGTGCTGACGGACAACGCACTCCTCGCGCTGCACGGGGCGCTGTGGGAATTGGATCAGTCCATCGCCACCCATGCCGAGGACGAGGGGCGGCTGGTTGCGACCGTTCTGGCCCATGCCGAGGCGTTGATGGAGCGGGTGAGCCTGCGCGCCCAGACTGCGCCGCGGCTGGCCCCGTTCACAGGCGCGAACTACCGCGTCGAGGCGGACGATTTCACGATTGCGGGTTTTACAGCCTCGCGCCGCGCCCGTGGATCGACCCTGACCATGCAGTTCAAGAAGCCGCATCAGGTGGTCGGCAACCACATCGCCAAGTATCAGGCGATGAAGCTGGCCAAGATGCTCATGGCCTATGACTTCGAGCGCAAGCTGAACCCCTTTGCCGAGCTTGGCGGTTTCATCTTCACCTTCATGGGTGACGGGATGCCGGGCACGGGCAAGACCACCCTGATTCAGATGATGGCCGGGCTGATCCACGGCTATTGCGAGGTGGCGGGCTATCCGTTCCGTTATCAGAACCTGTCGACGGAAAGCATCGACAGCTATCAGGGCAAGTCGGCGCAGAACGCCAAGGCGTTCATCAACAACGTGGTGGACCCGAACGTGATCGGCTTCGGCACCATCGACGATATCGACCAACTGGCCGGTAAGCGTGGCGACCGGCAGTCGTCGGCGGGGCAGCTTGAGATCACCGCCGTGCTGATGGAGAGCTTCGCGGGGGCCAATACGGTCGTGCGCGGCAACTGCACCTTCGGCATGTTCTCGAACTACCCCGAGAATGTGGACGACGCCTTGCGCCAGAGGGCGGGGGCGCGGTTCCTCGTGGACGGGCCCAAGACGCGGGATGATTACATCGACATCCTCGCCCTGCTGATGGGCAAGAACCACGACATCCCGCTGGGCGATCACGCGCTTTACGAGGCGCAGGAGATCAAGAAGGCGGTCGCGGCGTCGTTCGAGAGCCATTCCAAGCCGCATGAGGACGGGTTGCTCACGGTGTATGAGCGGGTGTCCGGGGACATTGGCACGCTCGACACCATCGCCAAGCTGGGGACATACCTTAAGGGTATCCAGGAGGCCGATCCGCGTTTCACGGGGCGGGCGATCAAGAACATCACCGACGCGGTGAAGGTCCGCGCGATGGACTTTGAACTCCCCGACGAATGGATGGAGGAGCCCGATCTGTTCCTGTTCAAATCCTATGACGAAAAGAAGGGGATGATCGAGGAACTGCGCCAGCCGATCACGATCGAGATGGTCATTCAGGAGATCAACCGCTACGCCGACAGCGAATTCCGGTATGCCGACAAGTCCGACGAGGTTGCCATCGAAAAGATGGTGCGCGAGTTCGGGATCACGGAAGAAGCCAAGCGGCGCTATGTGGAGAGCAAGGGATGATGATGGATTGCGGATATGCCGTCGGGCTGGGCGTCGTGCTCGCCATCGTGGTGGCGGTGGCCGCATGGTTTCTGGGCCGGATGACGGCACGGATGGGCGAGCCGAACGCATGGATCATCCTCGGCGTGATCGTCGTGTCGCTCGTCGTGCTGCAACTCGGCGCGCGCTTCGCCGTGGTGTCGCTGTGGATCTACGCCTGGGCCGGGCTCGACCCGCTTTCGGTCTGTGGCGGGCAGTTGCAGATGGTGACCTATGCCGGGACGCTGGCCGTGATCGCCGCCTATGTCGGGTCGTTCTTCGTGAGCTTCATGCGGGCTCGGAAGGGGCGGTGATGGTGGGGGTCCTTGGCAACATAGGTGCGCGCCCGGACCGCTGGGGTGGGCGGGAAGCGCCCGCCCCGAGGGGGCGGTTCGGGCGCTCACCGGGCCGCAAGCGGCCCGGCGGGTGTCAAAGGATATGGGAGCGCGTCATATGAAACGCCTCATCCAACGCGGCCTGATGTTCGGGAACCTGATCCGGGTGGACAGCCCGGCGCTCATCGAGCGGTATAACCGGGCGCTTCATGGTCTGACCGGCAAGCGCACCGAGCTTGACGAGTTTCATATCGACATCTCTGGCTATTCCTACGAGGTGGGCGAGGCGTTGGGGGATCACCTCTACCTCAACCCCAACGGCGTGAACCGGCTGTTCATCATCTTGACCACCGAGCAGAATTCGGCGCCGCTGCTCAATGCCAAGTTCTCCACCTCACGGGGTATCCTGCGCCAGTTCATCGAGGAGAACGAGGCCAAGCTCTTTGCGCTGACCGCCCATGACGCGGTGGCGGGGGAGTTGGACAATTCGGTGTTCGAGGCGTCCGAGGCCGCGCGGCTGCTCGACATCCGCACGATTACCGTGAACGCGGATACCACGCAGAGCCATGTGAAGAACGCCCGTGCGCTGGCCGACAAGATCGAACGGTTTCAAAGCGCCGAGGACGCCTGGTTCGACGACGTGCTCATCGCCGAGATGATCGGGCTGGCCAAGCAGACCGGCGACGTGACGCGCCAACCCATCGACATTGAACGGCCCACCTATCAGCAGGACAACTTCTGGACCGCGTTGTTCGGTGGTCTCTACGTCTTTCGCGACGTGGCCGAGCCGGCCGTGATCGCGGTCGGGGACAAAGACCCGCTTGGTGTGCTGCCGATCGAGACGACGCTGGATTTTGCCGACCGCAACGGGATCGCGGCGTTTCTCGAGGTGAACGAGCTGGTCGAGCCGATCATCAAGGCGCGCGGCGTGGATGGCGCGGCGATCCTGAGACAGAAGATGGATTTCATCCTCGTCGACGCGGCGACCACGAAGGGCGTCGAGATCGACGGGATGGACCACCGGGCGCTGCACCGGCTGGCGCAACGCATGGGGTCGGACCTGCCAGAGGAGTTCCTCAAGCTGAACCAGCTTGTCCGCTGGGCGCTGAACGGTGGCAAGTGGCCCCGGATCGCGAGCGATGACGATAGCTATTTCTACACCCTGCGCGCCCGGCCCGATCACCCGGACCGCGACCTCATCAACATGATGCTGTCGGAGCTGGCCCCTCTCGACATCCGGCAGTTGTTCATCTGCCACAAGCAGGCGTTCTACGCGGCTTACGCCGACTGGCCCGACGCGAAGAAAGAATACGTGGCCGAATTCCTCTACCGTGACTACGCCGCCAACAAGGCCGGTGCACGCGAAGCGCTTTTCGGGGGTGAGGAGCCGCCGGCCAAACCGGTTTCACAGGCCCCCAAAGACGATATAATCGATCTCGTGGGCCCCTGGGGCGCCGTCAGGAGGTAAAAATGGCTTTGCTCAGACTGATCGTCCTGCTGTTTCTGTTGTGCAGCGTGGTCTACCTCGCCGTCGCGTGGTACTCCCGCTCGGTCCGGCACGAGAAGCTGGAGAAGGAATGGGACGCCGATCATCCGGACGGCGGGTCCAAGACCGAGCGCCAGACCTTCATCACGCAGGGCATGATCGACTACAACGACTCGATCCGGCCGAAGCTGCTCCTGCTCATATACGTCGTGCCCGCGCTGTTCGTCGGCGTCGTGCTCTACATTACAAACGCGAATTGAGGCCCTCATGCGCTATGTCCGCAATACGATCCTGACCATCCTCGTCGTCGCCTTCGCGCTGCTCCTGCACTATGTGCTGCCGCGTCACGACGTGGCCCGGATCACGGGGACCGAGATCATCCGCATGGATTTCTCCTCGCTCAACCGCCCGTTCTATGCCCAGTCCGACAGCGCCAATACCGAGATGCCGACGCGTGACGTCCGGCTGATCAACACGGTGAAGAAGCGCACGATGCTGCTGGGGTTCATCCGGCGCGACAGCGAGCGGGTGTTCGTCTATCGCAACGAGGATACGGGGTGGATCTGGCCGCCCTATTTCAAGTTCGATTCCTCGGACCTTCAGGCCGAGGCGCTGGCCAATGTATCGGCGCCCGGCAACGAGCAATGGGTGGTCATCACCCGCTATGGCTGGCGCAACCGGTTCTTCACGATCTATCCCAACATGATCGCGATCAAACCCGTGGAGGGTCCGAACGTCACGGTGGTTCCGTGGTTCAACATCTTCTTCTTCATCTTCCTCGCTGCCGCCGCCCTGTTCATCCGGGCGATGTGGCGGCAGTTCCGGGAACGCGCCATAGATCCGCGGATGCAGGACGGGCGCGATGCCTGGGACAAGGTCGACGCATACGCCGACGAACGGCGCGGGCGGGTGAGCCGTTGGTGGAGAAGCTGGACCGGAAAGTAACGGCTTCCACCTCCGCAACCTGTTGACGTTGCGTCACCCTCTGGCCGAATGTGCCTTGTCACGACTCTGCGCGTCCCCTTCTATGGGGACAACGCGCAAAGCGAACCAAGAGGGAGACATCATGAGACACCTGCAAATGAGCGCCGCCGCCCTGGCATTGCTGGCCGGCCCGGCGCTGGCGCAACAGGATACGATCACCGTTGGAATGGTGCTCGAGCCGCCCAACCTCGACCCGACCGGCGGGGCCGCCGCGGCCATAGACGAAGTGGTCTATGCCAATGTGTTCGAAGGCCTCACGCGCTTCGGCCCGGACGGCTCGGTCCAGCCCGCGCTCGCCTCGGGCTGGGAGGTGAGCGAGGACGGCACCGTTTATACCTTCATGCTCAATGAGGGCGTGACGTTCCACGACGGCTCGGACATGACCGCCGAGGACGTGGTGTTCAGCCTCGACCGCGCGCGGGCCGGGGATTCCACCAATGCGCAGAAGGCACTGTTCGAGGGGATCGAGAGCGTCGAGGCGGTGGACCCGCTGACCGTGAAGATCACGCTGGCGGAGCCCAACGGCAATTTCCCGTTCAACATGGCCTGGGGCGATGCGGTGATCGTGGCGCCGGAAACCGTCGAGCAACTGGCAACCACCCCGATCGGCACCGGCCCGTTCGAGTTCAGCGAGTGGGTGCAGGGCGACCATGTCACCCTCGTGCGCAGCGACAGCTACTGGGGCGATCCGGTCGCGCTGTCGACCGCGACGTTCAAGTTCATCTCGGACGGCAACGCCGCCTTCGCCGCAATGATGGCGGGCGACGTGGACGCCTTCCCGAACTTCCCGGCGGTCGAGCTTCTGTCCCAGTTCGAGAACGATCCGCGGTTCGAGGTGGTCGTAGGATCGACCGAAGGCGAGACGATCCTCGCCATGAACAACCAGCAGCCGCCGCTCGACAACGTGAAGGTGCGCGAAGCGATCAGCCACGCGATCAATCGGCAGGACATCATCGACGGGGCCATGTTCGGCTACGGCACACCCATCGGCACGCATTTCGCGCCGCATAACCCGGACTACGTCGATCTGACCGGCATGTCGGATTACGATCCGGAAAAGACCAAGGCCCTGCTGGAAGAGGCCGGGGCGACCGACCTTACCCTGCGGCTGATGCTGCCGCCCCCGGGCTATGCCCGCAACGGGGGCGAGATCATCGCGAGCCAGCTTCGCGAGGTGGGGATCGAGACGGAGATCACCAACCTGGAATGGGCGCAATGGCTTGAGCAGGTGTTCGGCAACAAGGACTTCGACCTGACCATCGTCAGCCACACGGAGCCTGCCGACATCAATATCTACGCCCGGCCCGAGTACTACTTCCAGTACGACAATGCCGAATTCCAGGCGCTGATCCAGGAGCTTTCGGTGACGTCGGACCCGGCGAAGCGGACCGAGTTGAACCAGGCCGCGCAGCGGATGATCTCGGAGGATTACGTCAACGCCTATCTCTTCCAGCTCGCAAAGGCGGGCGTGAAAAACGCGAAGATCGAGGGTCTGTGGGAGAATGCGCCCACGCAGGCCAACGACCTGACGGACGTGCGCTGGACCGAGTGATCCGGCTGTTATGAACGTGGGGGCACCGGGGCAATCCGGTGCCCTTTTTCGTGGGAGGTTCCCAAACGGAGCGCGCTGGCGCGCGCGCAGGTCTTGCGCCGCCCCGCCTTCGGCGGGTCGCCGCGGTGAGGGGGCTGGCCCCCTCGACCGGACTTGCGGGGCAAGTCCGGTCTACCCCCAAAGTATTTGGGGAACAGAGAAGACGGACCCGGGGTCGCGATGAAGGGGCGCAATCCCTCT
The DNA here is from genome assembly GCA_002695005.1 of Maritimibacter sp. Classification (GTDB taxonomy): domain Bacteria; phylum Pseudomonadota; class Alphaproteobacteria; order Rhodobacterales; family Rhodobacteraceae; genus Maritimibacter. The sequence continues at coordinate 178,625 of NZNT01000030.1, read as the reverse complement.
TTCGCCCCGAACTGAGGCGGCTTAGGCTCCCCCCATGCTGCGGTTCGCCCTCACCCGTGCCCTGTCCCTCGCGCTGTCGCTTCTGGTGGCGTCGGTCGTGATTTTCGCCGTGATCGAGGTCATTCCCGGCGACCCGGCGGCGTTCATGCTGGGCCTGAACGCGAGTCCCGAGGCGGTGGCGGCGCTGCGGGAGCAGATGGGGCTCGATGGCACGCTTTTCACCCGGTACCTCGCGTGGTTCGGCGGGATGCTGACCGGAGATTTCGGCGTGTCCTATACCTACAAGGTGCCGGTGGCAGAGCTGGTGGCCCAGCGTCTGCAGGTGTCCGTGCCGCTCGCCCTTTATGCGCTGGTGCTGTCCACGGTCATCGCGATTCCGGTCGGTGTCATTGCCGCGGCGACGCGCGGCTCGGTCGGGGATTACGGGATCATGGGGGCGACGCAGCTTGGCATTGCCGTTCCGAATTTCTGGTTCGCCATGCTTCTGGTCCTGGTCTTCGCCGTGACGCTGCGCTGGTTTTCGGCCGGCGGCTTTCCGGGCTGGGACGCGGGGCTGTGGGTCGGGATGAAGGCGCTCACGCTGCCCGCCGTGGCGCTGGCGCTCCCGCAGGCGTCGATCCTTGCGCGGGTGATGCGCTCGGCTCTGATCGAGACTCTGGGTCAGGATTACATCCGCACGGCGCGCGCCAAGGGGCTGACCCGGCGGCAGGCCACGGTGCGACACGCGCTGCGCAATGCGCTGATCCCTGTGCTGACCATCATCGGTCTTCAGTTCTCTTTCCTGCTGGCAGGCGCGATCATCATCGAGAACGTGTTCTACCTGCCCGGCCTCGGGCGGCTGATCTTTCAGGGCATCACGCAACGCGACCTGATCGTGGTCGAGAGCCTCGTGATGCTGCTCGTCTTCGCGGTGATCCTCGTCACGTTCCTCGTCGACATCGCATATGCTGCCGCCGACCCGCGGCTGAGGCGTAAGCGATGAGGGTGCCCGCGACGCTCATCGCCGGGGCGATCCTGTCGACCTTTTTCCTTGTCGTGGCGCTCGCGTCCTTCATCTGGACGCCACATGACGTGGCCGCGCTCAATATCTCGGACAAGCTTCAGGCGCCTTCGGCAACCTACTGGCTGGGCACCGATCACTTCGGGCGCGATACCCTGTCCATGCTCATGGTCGGCGCGCGCACCTCTCTCGCCGTCGCCATCGTTGCCGTGGGGATCGGAATCGTCATCGGCGTGCCGCTTGGCCTCGTCGCCGCGGCGACGCGCGGGAGCCTGCTGGACGAGATCATCATGCGGGGCAACGACCTTGTCTTCGCCTTTCCGTCCCTCGTCATCGCGATCCTCATCACCGCCGTCTTCGGCCCCTCGGCAGTGAACGCGATCCTCGCCATCGGCATCTTCAACATCCCCGTTTTCGCCCGCGTGACACGCGGGGGCGCGCTAAGCCTCTGGACGCTGGACTATATCCTCGCGGCGCGTGTCGCGGGCAAGGGCAAGGCGCGCATCAGCATCGAGCACGTCCTGCCAAACATCCTGAACCTGCTGATCGTGCAGGGGACCATTCAGTTCTCGCTGGGCATCCTTGCCGAGGCGGCGCTTTCCTACATCGGCCTTGGGGCACAGCCGCCCACGCCAAGCTGGGGGCGGATGCTGTCGGAGGCACAGACGATGATCTATTCCGCCCCGCGCCTCGCCATGTGGCCCGGCCTCGCCATCGTCGCGATGGTGCTGGGTCTCAACCTCATGGGTGACGGGCTACGCGACCTCACCGATCCCCGACTGAGGAGGGAGCGCGGATGATCCGGTGCGAGGATCTGTCGGTCTCGATCCACGGCGAGGCGATCCTGCGCGAGGTCTCGATCGACATCGCGCCGGGCAAGGTAACGGGACTGGTGGGCGAAAGCGGGTCGGGCAAGTCGATGAGCGCGCTGGCGATCATGGGTCTGCTGCCACGCGGGGCCGAGGTGTCGGGGCGCGTCATGATGGGGGATGAAAACCTGCTCGACACGCCCGAGCGGCGCATGTGCGACATTCGCGGCAACCGGATCGGCATGATCTTTCAGGAGCCGATGACCGCGCTCAACCCGGTCAAGACGATCGGCGACCAGGTGGCTGAGACGCTCATCGTACATGGCAAGGCGTCACGCGCCGAGGCGCGGGAGATCGCGGCGGAGAAGCTCACCCGCGTCGGCCTGCCGCCCGACCGCTTCCCGCTTTCGCGCTTCCCCCATGAACTTTCGGGCGGGCAGCGGCAGCGCGTGGCCATCGCCACGGCCATCGCGCTTTCGCCCGAACTGCTGATCGCGGACGAGCCGACCACGGCGCTCGACGTGACGACACAGGCGCAGATCCTCGACCTGTTGAACGAGCTGGTGGACGAGCTGGGCATGTCCCTCCTCCTCATCACCCACGACCTCGCCGTGGTGGCAGGGATGGCGGACCATGTGGCGGTCATGAAGGAGGGCGAAATCGTCGAGGCGGGGGCGACGGAGCCGCTGTTTCGCGCGATGGAGCATCCCTATACCAAGCGGCTGTTCGCCGCGACAGCGCACCAGCCCGAACGCCGCCCTCTCCCGCCCGAGGACCCGATCCTCGACCTCACGGACGTGGTGCGGGAGTATCCGGGCCCGCGCAAGGGCGTGTTCGGACGCGGCGATCCGTTCCGCGCCGTGAACGCGGTCAGCTTTCAGCTTCACGCAGGCGAAAGCCTTGGCCTCGTGGGTGAATCCGGCTGTGGCAAATCCACGCTGACGCGCGCGATCCTCGGCCTCGACCCGGTGCAGGGCGGCGAGATCCGGGCCTTCGATCACCGTGTTGGCCCCGACTTCCCCAATGCGCTCAGGTCCGGCATTCAGGTCGTGTTCCAGGATCCCTATGCCTCGTTCAACCCGCGCTGGCGGGTGGAGCGGCTGGTGGCCGAACCCTTCCACCTCATGCCCGCACCACCGGCGGACCGGCGTGAAAGGGTGGCGCAGGTGCTTGAGGATGTCGGGCTGAACCCGGACGCGATGGACCGTTACATCCACGAGTTTTCCGGCGGCCAGCGCCAGCGCATCGCCATCGCGCGCGCGCTGATCACACGGCCCGACCTGATCGTGCTGGACGAGGCTGTGTCCGCGCTGGACGTATCGATCCGGGCGCAGATCCTCGACCTGATCTCGGATTTGCAGGCGGAACATAAGCTGAGCTACATCTTCATCTCGCACGACCTGTCCGTGGTGCGGGCGGTCACGGACCGGGTCATGGTGATGAAGGCGGGCGAAATCGTGGAAGCCGGCGTGACCCAGACGGTGTTCGACGCGCCGCAGCACCCCTATACCCGGCAACTCATCGCGGCCACGCCGCGCATCCCCGAAGACTGGCAGGAGGCCAAGCATGCGTGACCATCTCTGGTATGACGCGACACAGGTTCACATAGGCGGCGAGTGGCGCGCGCCTGCGGGGGGCGGTCAGATCGACCTTGAAAACCCCTCGACGGGCGAGGTGATCGGCTCCATCGCGCGCGGCACGGCCGAGGATATCGACGCGGCGGTGACAGCTGCGCAAGCCGCGCTCGACGGCGTGTGGGGGCACATGAGCGCGCTGGAGCGCGGGCGCATCCTGACCCGGATCGGTCAACTCGTGGAAACCCGGCTCGACGACCTCGCGATCATCGAGGCGACGGACGTGGGCAAGCCGCTCACCCAGGCGCGCAACGACGCGGTGGCGCTGGCGCGGTACATGGAGTTCTACGGGGGCGCGGCCGACAAGGTGCATGGCGAGACGATCCCCTATCTCGACGGCTACACCGTCTACACCTTACGCGAGCCGCATGGGGTGACGGGGCATATCGTGCCGTGGAACTATCCGATGCAGATTATCGGACGCTCGGTGGGCGCGGCGCTCGCCATGGGCAATGCCTGCGTGCTGAAACCGGCAGAAGAGGCCTGCCTCACCGCGCTGGCCTTCGTGGCACTGGCGGAAGAGGCGGGACTGCCGCCCGGCGCGCTGAACGTGGTGCCGGGGCTCGGCGAGGAGGCGGGCGCCGCGCTCACCGCCCATCCGGGCGTGCATCACATCAGCTTCACCGGTTCGGTGGGCGTGGGCGCGCTGGTGCAGGCGGCCGCGGCGAAGAACGTGGTGCAGGTCACGCTGGAACTCGGCGGCAAGTCGCCCCAGATCGTCTTCGCGGATGCCGACCTCGACGCGGCGCTTCCCTTCCTCGTGGGTGCCTGCATCCAGAACGCGGGCCAGACCTGCTCGGCCTCCTCCCGCGTCCTGATCCAGCGCCCGGTCTATGAGGACCTGGTGGAACGCATGGGGGCGCGCTACGACGCGATGGTCTCGGCCCCGGCGCGCACCGACGCCAACCTCGGCCCGCTCATCTCGGCCAAGCAGAAAGAGATCGTGACAACTTACCTCGATAAGGGGCGCGACCTGCGCGTGGCCGGGATGGGCGCCATCGCCGAGGGCGCACCTGAGGGTGGGCATTACGTGCCCGCCACGCTCTTCGCGGACGTGCCCCCGGACCACCCGCTCGCGCAGGAGGAAATCTTCGGCCCGATGCAGGTCGCGATCCCCTTCGACACGGAAGAGGAGGCCATCGCCATCGCGAACGGCACCGACTACGGCCTCGTCGCCTCCGTCTGGACGGAAAATGGCGCGCGCCAGATGCGCATGGCGAAGGCGATCAAGGCCGGACAGGTCTTCATCAACAACTACGGCGCCGGCGGCGGGGTCGAGCTTCCCTTTGGCGGGGTCGGCAAGTCCGGCCACGGACGCGAAAAGGGGTTCGAGGCGCTTTACGGATTCTCGACACTGAAAACGGTTGCCGCGAAACATGGTTGATCCGCGCCGGGCGCGCGCGCTGCCCCCTTCTTCGGTCCGAAAATACCTCGGAGGGGGTCCGGGGGAGGCAGCGCCTCCCCCGGCGGGTCGCCCGCGACAGTGGGCGAAACACCAGTGACCCCGACGCGCCTCACAAACCGCGACGCTCGTCGGTTGTGGCTGGCCGCCCACGGCCTGCTCACCCCGCCGACACGAAAACCCGATGTCATGCGCATCATCCGCGACCTCGGGTTTCTCCAGATCGACACGATCCGCAATGTGGTGCGCGCGCAGGACCATATCCTGTGGTCCCGCTCGCAAACCTATCGCGAGGACCGGGTCTGGCGGCATCTGGCCAACCGTGACCTGTTCGAACACTTCACCCACGACGCCTCGCTCATCCCGCGCGAGGTGCTGCCGGACTGGCACAGGCAGTTCGTGCGGCTGGGTGCGCGGGCGGCGCGCGGAGAGTGGTATCAATCCGGGTTGGCGCAAGCAGAGATCGCGGCCATTCGAAACCGTATTGAACAGGAGGGGCCGCTCTCTACCCACGCCTTCGACACAAAGGTGGAGAGCCGCGAGATGTGGGCACGCCCGCCGCACAAGAAGGCTTTGGATCAGATGTGGTACGCGGGCACGCTCGCCACGTCGCACCGAGAGGGGTTCGTGAAATTCTACGATCTGGGCGAGCGGGTGCTGGGTCGGATCGACCACGGGCGCAGCGAGGCGGCACAGGCCGACGCCCTGCATGCCGCGGCGCTCGCAAGGATCGGGATCGCCTCGCCAGGCGAGATCTACCGTTTCTGGGGGGCGACCAGCCCCGCTGAGGCGCGTGACTGGATCGCCCGCCATGACGTGGTGCCGGTCGACATGGCCTGTGCGGACGCGGGCGTGGTGTCCTGCGTCGCCGATCCCGGCCACCTGGAGCGCCTGCCGCACCTGCCGGAGCCCTCCAGCCGCATCCGCATCATCAACCCGTTCGACCCGGCGTTCCGGGACCGGGCGCGCACCGAGCGTCTTTTCGGGTTTCATTACCGCAACGAGATGTTCGTGCCGCAGGCCAAGCGCATTCATGGCTACTACGTCTATCCCCTTCTGGAAGGCGATCGTTTCGTCGGGCGGCTGGAGGCGAAGGCGGACAAGGCGGCGGGGATACTGGCCGTGTCCGGGTTCTGGCCGGAACCCGGTGTGCGCTGGGGGGCCGGGCGGCGCGGGCGGCTGGACGCCGAGCTCGACCGGTTCGCGCGCTTTGGTGGCCTTTCCGCTGTGACGTGGCGCTGCGAAGGGCCGGGCGCACGCTGAGGGCTGCGGCGCCTCTTGCCCCCGCCCCCGATCCGGGCCACGCTCGCCCAAAAATCGGGAGGGCCAGATGCGGCTAGAGGGAAAGACAGCCATCGTCACCGGCGGTGGCTCCGGCTTCGGCGCCGGGATCGTGCGGAAATTCGCAGCCGAGGGCGCGAAGGTCTGCGTCGCGGACATCAACGCCGAGGCTGCCGAAGCCATGGCCGCCGAAGTCGGTGGCGTCGCGCTGACCGTGGACGTGTCGAAGGCCGGGTCCGTCAACGCCTTTGCCGACGCCGCCCGTAATGCGCTTGGTGACATCGACATCATCGTCAACAACGCGGGCATCACCCACCTGCCCAAGCCGATGGAAGAGGTGGACGAGGACGAGTTCGACCGGGTCTTCGCGGTGAACGGCAAATCGGTCTATCTCATGGCCCGCGCCTTCGTGCCGGGCATGAAGGCCGCGGGCAAAGGCGCGATCCTGAACGTGGCCTCCACCGCCGGGCTCAGCCCGCGCCCGAACCTCAACTGGTACAATGCCTCGAAGGGCTGGATGATCACGGCGACCAAGACGATGGCGGTCGAGCTTGCCCCCTTCGGCATCCGGGTGAACGCACTGGCCCCGGTTGCGGGGGAAACACCGCTCCTAAAGTCCTTCATGGGCGAGGACACACCGGAGATACGCACGAAGTTCATCTCGTCGATCCCGCTGGGCCGGTTCTCGACGCCCGAGGATATGGGCAACGCCGCCTGTTTCCTGTGCTCGGACGAGGCGAGCATGGTCACGGGCGTCGCGATGGAAGTCGACGGCGGGCGCTGCATCTGAGGGCGGACCGGGGGTTTCACACCCCCGGACCCCCGTGAGGTTTTTTGAAACAGAGAAGAGGACGACGATGCGACCCGGACCGCGAAACCTGATCACCGATGTTGCGGGCCTCAAGGTGGGCAACGCATCGAACGCCGCGATCAAGACAGGCGCGACCGTTCTGGTCGGCGATGCACCGTTCGTCGCGGGGGTGCATGTCATGGGCGGGGCACCGGGGACGCGGGAGACGGACCTTCTGGCACCGGACAAGACCGTGCAGGAGGTAGATGCGCTGGTGTTGTCGGGCGGGTCGGCCTTTGGCCTCGACGCGGCATCGGGCGTCGCGGATGCGCTGCGCGCGGCGGGTCGGGGGTTCGCCGTCGGGGATCAGCGTGTGCCGATCGTGCCGGGAGCGATCCTGTTTGACCTCATCAACGGCGGCGACAAGGACTGGGCCGACAACCCTTACAAGGCCCTCGGGCGCGCGGCGTTGGACGTAGCGGCCGAGGCGTTCGACCTCGGCAGCGTCGGCGCGGGCACCGGGGCGCTGACGGCGGAGATCAAGGGCGGGCTCGGTTCGGCCTCGCTCGTTCTGGACAATGGTGTGACCGTTGGGGCGCTGGTCGCCGTGAACCCGGTCGGGGGCGTCACCGGCCCGGACGGGCAATTCTGGGCGGGTCCGTGGGAATTCGATGGTGAGTTCGGGGGGCGCGGCGGTGTGACCGGGTTCGATCCCGGCGCCCTGCCCGTGACCAAGCTCACGCTGCGCACCGCCACCACCATCGCCATCGTCGCCACGGATGCAGCACTGACGCAGGCGCAGGCCACGCGGCTTGCCGTGGCCGCCCATGACGGTATGGCCCGCGCGATCCACCCGAGCCACACGCCGCATGACGGTGACCTCGTGTTCGGGGTCGCGACCGGTGCCCAAGCGCTCACGGACCCGGCCATCGACCCGATGCTTTTGGGACATGCGGCGGCAACCTGCCTCGCCCGTGCCATCGCGCGAGGCGTCTACCACGCGTCCCCGGCGCAGGGCGACCTCCTCCCCACATGGCGGGCGCGGTACGGCGGAGATTGACCCGAAGGGCAGACTCGCCCGACACTTGACCGAATTTCAGCAGCCATTGGGAGCCCATCATGACCCGCCTTTCGACCCTGACCGCAATCTTCGCCCTCGCAACCGCGCCCGCACTTGCCGACGAGGTAACCGATACGCTGTCCTCTGCTCTTCAGGCTTATGAAGAGGGCGACATCAGCTATGCCATCGAGGAGCTCGATTACGCCAAGTCGCTGATGCGCGCGATGAAGACCACCGCGCTCGAGCAGTTCCTGCCGGAGCCACCCGCAGGCTATGAGCTCGAGGTGGACACCGACATGTGCACCGGCATGGCGATGATGGGCGGCGGCGTCGGGACCGAAGGGACCTATTCCAACGGGTCCGATCGGTTCTCGATCTCGATCATGGTCGACAATCCGATGGTCACCGCTTTCGGCGGGATGCTGGCCAACGCCGCCATGCTCGGCATGAAGGTCGAGCGCGTGGGGCGCGAAAAGTTCATCGTGGATGACGACGAGATCACGGGCCTGATCGACGGTCGCATCCTGGTGCGGGCCGAAGGCGGTGACTCTGCCATCGTGATGGAGGCGCTCAAGACGATGGACTTCAAGGCGCTTTCGGATTTCGGCGGCTGAGGAACGACCGGCGCGGCACTGGCGTTGACGAGGGCAGGACTACGCCGCACAGCGTAACCCGTAGACTTGTCCAAAAATGGAGGACGCCATGCCGCGCGACACCACAGACCTTGCCGGGCTTCTGAAAGACCCGTCCCTTCTCGTGACCAAAGCCTTTGTGGCTGGCGACTGGATCGACGCCGACGACGGGGCGACCTACGAGGTGACGAACCCGTCGCGTGGTGACGTGATCTGCACGGTGCCTGATCTGGGGCGTGACGAAACCGCCCGCGCCATCGCTGCGGCGGCCGAAACACAGAAGGGATGGCAGGCCAGGACCGCCAAGGAGCGCGCGAACATCCTGCGCAGATGGTTCGACCTTATGATGGAGAACCAGGATGACCTCGGCACGATTCTGTCTGCCGAGATGGGCAAGGCGCTGACCGAAGCCAAGGGCGAGATCGCTTATGGCGCTTCATTCGTCGAATGGTTCGCGGAGGAGGGCAAGCGGGTCTACGGCGAGACGATACCCGGCCACCAACCCGACAAGCGGCTCATGGTGATCCGGCAGCCCGTGGGCGTGGTCGGGGCGATCACGCCGTGGAATTTTCCGAACGCGATGATTACCCGCAAATGCGGCCCGGCGCTCGCCGCGGGGTGCGGCTTTGTGTCCAAGCCTGCCGGGGAAACGCCGCTCTCCGCGCTCGCCATCGCGGTTCTGGCCGAGCGCGCGGGGCTGCCTGCGGGCCTGTTCAACGTCGTAACGTCGTCACGTTCCTCCGAGATCGGCAAGGAGTTCTGCGAGAACCCGGCGGTGCGCAAGCTCACCTTCACCGGGTCGACCGAAGTGGGGCGCATCCTTCTGGGACAGGCCGCCGACCAGGTGATGAAATGCTCGATGGAGCTGGGTGGCAATGCGCCCTTTATCGTCTTTGACGACGCCGACCTCGACGCGGCCGTGCAGGGCGCCATCGCCTGTAAGTTCCGCAACAACGGGCAGACCTGTGTCTGTGCCAACCGGATCTATGTGCAGGACGGCGTCTACGACGCCTTCGCCGAGAAATTCGCCACGGCGGTGGGCAAGCTCACCGTGGGTGACGGGCTGTCGGAAGAGACCGACCTGGGACCGCTCATCACCGAAAAGGCGATGGAGAAGGTGGAGGCGCATCAGAAGGATGCGACGGCCAAGGGTGGCGAGGTGATCCTTGGCGGTGCGCCGCATGATCTTGGCGGGCTGTTCTATCAGCCGACCATCGTCAAGGGCGCGACGCAGGAGATGGCCTGCGCAACCGAGGAGACCTTCGGCCCCTTCGCCCCTCTTTTCCGCTTTACCGACGAAGAGGACGTGATCCAGAAAGCCAACGACACGATCTTCGGCCTGGCCAGCTATTTCTATGCGCGGGATCTGAGCCGGGTCTACAAGGTGGCCGAGGCGCTGGAATACGGGATCGTCGGCGTGAACACAGGGATCATCTCGACCGAGGTGGCGCCGTTTGGCGGTGTAAAGCAATCCGGGCTGGGCCGCGAAGGGTCGCGCCATGGGATCGAGGATTACCTTGAGATGAAGTACATCTGCATGGCCGTCTGAGCACCGCATCAATTCGACGGAGCGCGCAGGCCCAATGCTGGGGGCACCCGTCGTGGCGGACAGGGCGACGCATCAAGAGCGGACACCGCCCTTGCGTGGTGTCAGTGCAGCCTGTTGTGCGCGTAGTGGTCTTCGAGGCGGCGCCCGAGGACAATGACCGGAGACTCCACCCCTTCGCCCGTGAACAGTTTCCGCTCAGCCGTCATGACAGCGATTTCCGCCTTCAGGCCCGCAATGATCGGCGTGGACATATCGGTGAACGCGCCCCACCAGGCGCGTGCGAGATCAGGGTGATCCCATTGCGGCAGGAAATGGATCAGGGTTTCAAGGAAGGCCGAGCCGAAAATCGGGAAATGCTCCTCCCTGACCCCAAGGCGCGCGTGGCGGCTGCCGAAGGCCATGAGTTCGGAATGCAGCACCCGCTCGGATTCGAGGCCGCGCATGGTCATGGCGATGGCCGCGTAAAGCATGAGTTTCTGCTTTTCGCTGTCATGCACGAACATGCGGCGCACCTGCGGGGCCTGCTCGAAAAACCGTTCATAAAAACGCTCTGCAAACTCTTCACGCCGCGGAAACAACTCGGTCAGGCTGGCCCGTATCAGGCCCGCGTTCTGCGATGTCATATCCCCATTCCTCTCTACACTCGGACTGGGGCCGATGTTTCACGCTTCTCGTTAAGAGTGGGTAAGCCGCGCCGGGCAGTTTCCGCGCATTTGATTCAAGCGGAAACAAAAACGCGCGGGCCGAAACCCGCGCGTCGTACTTTCAAATCGGCGTCGATCAGGCCTCGATGGCCTTTCCGTCGATGTCGTCCGCCTTGGCGATCTCGATCCGGCGCGGTTTCAGCGCTTCGGGCACTTCGCGCACGAGGTCGATGTGGAGCATCCCATTCTCGTGGGTGGCCCCGGTCACCTTCACATGGTCGGCGAGGTGGAAGCGACGCTCGAACGCACGGGTGGCGATGCCGCGGTGGAGGTAGGTCTTCTTCTCCTGCTCGTCGGCTTTGCGGGCCGAGATCACGAGAGCGTTTTCCTTCACCTCAACGGCGAGCTCGGCCTCGGTGAAGCCGGCGACGGCGACCGAGATGCGCCAGGAATCGTCATCGGTCTTTTCAATGTTGTACGGGGGGTAGCTTTCGCGGCTCACGTCGTTTGCGAACACCCGATCCATGAGTTCGGCGAACTGGTCGAAGCCGACGGTGGCACGGTAAAGCGGCTGCATATCGATATTACGCATGGTCATCCTCATCTGAGCAATAACGTGGGTGGCCTTCCCGACATGGGACAGGCGCGGTCACGGACCCGGTCATCGGCGTCCGTGAAGCTCATTTAGGATCGGTTCGGAGGGGTTCAAGACCCTGCGAGCGCGGCTTTCAGTCCGCCGGGCGCAGGAATTTCGCGGTCGAAGCGGCGCCCGAGTCACGACGCACGACCTTGGGGGTCGAGGCCGGCACCGGGGCGGCGACATGGGTGAATATCCCGTCGGAATTGGCCAGCGCGATCTTCAGCGCGTCGATCTCGTCCCCGAGGCTCGTGCCGAGCGAGACCGGCAGATCGCCCGCGTGGGCCTTGGCCGACACCACCGACACCACCACCGGGCGGTTCCACTGGATCATGAAGATCGGCGCGCCGGAAGCGCCGTGATCCACGTCGCAATTCATCACGAGCGATCCGCCCTGACGGCCAAGAACCTTGCAGGTTTCCTGAAGCGACGGCATGTCCTCACGGTCGCGGGCGTAGGAGACGACGCCAACCTCGTCGCCCTTACGCGGCCACTCGCCCACCGGAAAGGGCGAGACGTTGGATTTGCGGATAGGCTGATCGAGTTCGAGGAGCGCGATGTCGCTCGCCACACGGCGCGTATTGTCTTCGCCGTTGAAGTCGTAATCCTCGTGCACCACGAGCCGCCGCACGCCACGATAGGCGACCGCGCGCCCGTTGCGCCAACCTGCAAGGAAGTCGATGCTGTTGGCCGGATATTGCTCGCCCGTATCGGAGTCGTAGACGCAATGGGCCGCGGTGAGCACGATGGTCTCCGAGATCAATGCGCCGGTGCAGAAGGCCTCGCCCGCGATATTGAGCCGCCCGACCGCTTCCCAGCCCTTGCTGTCGTTCGCCGTCATCAGCGCGCGTAACTCGGAGGGCTCGGCAACAGCAGGCGTCGCAGCAAGTGCCAACAGGGCGGCAATCAATCGGATCATGGAAAGGGCCTCGGCCTGCTGTCTCTTTGCAAACCGGGATACACCGCGTTCTGGGCGAAAATGTGACCCGTGCGCCGGGATCAGTCCGCCGACATCTTACGCGGGCGCGGTCCGCCGGTCGCCCAGTCGAGAAGTTCGACGGTGTGGACCACAGGCACCTCGGTCCCGCTGCCGATCTGGATCATGCAGCCGATGTTTCCGGCCGCGATGACCTCGGGCGTCTTGGCCTCCAGCGTGCGCACCTTGCGGGCCTTGAGCTGTGCCGAGATCTCCGGCTGCATCAGGTTGTAGGTGCCCGCCGAGCCGCAGCACAGGTGGCTGTCAGCCGGTTCCACCACCTCGAACCCCGCGCGCTTGAGCAGGTCCTTGGGGTAGGTCTTGATCTGTTGGCCGTGCTGAAGCGAACAGGCCGCGTGATAGGCCACGCGCATCCCCTTGGCCCCCTCCGGCAGGTCGAGCTGCATGAGGAGTTCCGAGACGTCCATCGCAATCGCCGACACCCGGGCCGCGTCTTCGGCCATGTCGCCCGTCCGGAACATGTGGCCATAGTCCTTTACGGTCGTGCCGCAGCCGGAGGTGTTGATGACGACGGCATCCAGCCCCTCGCCATCCATCTCTCGCGTCCATGCCCGGATGTTCCGGGCCGCGGTTCCGTGCGCTTCTTTCTCCTTGCCCATGTGATGGGTCAGCGCGCCACAGCACCCCTGCCCCTTGGCCACGACGACCTCGCAGCCCAGTCGACGCAGGAGCCGGATGGTCGCGTCGTTGATGTCGGTGTCCAGCGCCCGTTGCGCGCAGCCGGTCATCAACGCAACGCGCTTCTTGGGCGCGCCGATGGCCGGAAACACCTGTGCATCGTCGTTGCGGCTGACCGGCGGGATCTGCTTGGGCGCCATCGCAAGCATGGCCCGCAGACGCGCGTCCGGCACGAACCGCCGGAACGGCTTGCCGATCTTGGCTCCCAGAAGCGCGAGCCGGAAGCGCCCCGGAAAAGGCAGGATGCGCGCGAGCGTCCAGCGCAGCATCCGGTCCATAAGGGGGCGTTTGTAGGTCTTCTCGATATGCACCCGTGCGTGGTCAACGAGGTGCATATAGTGCACCCCGGACGGACAGGTCGTCATGCAGGCAAGGCAGGACAGGCACCGGTCGATGTGCTTGACGGTCTTCTCATCCGCCGGCCGGTCGTTCTCCAGCATGTCCTTGATGAGGTAGATGCGCCCGCGGGGGCTGTCGAGTTCATCGCCCAGCACCTGATAAGTCGGGCAGGTCGCCGTGCAGAACCCGCAATGCACGCAGGCACGCAGGATCTCGTTCGAACGGGCGATGCCCGGGTCCTGAAGCTGGTCGTCCGAGAAAAAGGTCTGCACGTCACACCCCCATGAGACCGGGGTTCAGCAGGCCCCGGGGATCAAATTTCGCCTTGAGCTGCCGGTTCAGCGCCGCGATGGGCGTGGGCTCCGGCTGGAACACACGCACCGCCGCACGCGTCTCGGCCCCGGCCCGGACGAGTGTCGCGTGACCGCCTGTGCGGGCAAGCTCCGTGCGGATCGCCCCGGCGCCGCAGTCGCCCTCTTCGGGCAGGGCGAGCCACATGAGCCCCCCACCCCAGTCGAGGATCGCGCCAGCCACCCGAGACCCCAGCGCGTCGAGAATCCCAGGCGCGTCCCCCGGCTTCACGCTCACCTTCCAGATGGCCCCGGTCGTCGCGGCGAGGGGGGCGGCATCGCGCACCTCGGCCCAATGCGCCGCGCTCGCTGCGCCCTCGACCAGTTCGAACCCGGCGAGGGCACCGTCCTGCAAGGCCTTCGCGCGGTAAGACACGGCGCCAGACAGCCCCTCCAGCCGGACCTGCGTGCGCCCGCCCACCAGATGCGCTGCCCCGGTCACGTCGAAGGGCGAACCGAGAGCCGCTGACAGTTTCGCCACGGCGTCCTTCGGGTTCAGGCCATCGGCCACCAGCGTTGCTTGCACCTCGGGCATGGCCTGTACTTTCAGGCTCAATTCCGTCAAAACCCCGAGCGTGCCCCAAGACCCGGCCATGAGCTTCACGAGGTCATAGCCTGTCACGTTCTTCATCCCCCGGCCGCCGTTCTTGACCACCCGCCCAGCACCGTCCACGAACCGCGCGCCCAGCGTGAAATCCCGCGCCGCGCCGGCTTGTATCCGCCGCGGACCCGACACGTTGGCCGCGACCGCGCCGCCAATGGTCGGCGCGCCTGTCGTGCCCAGCAGCACCCGGTGATCCATCGGTTCGAAGGCCAGCCGCTGACCGTCCGCTGCCAGCAGCGCGTCGATTTCGGCCACAGGCGTTCCCGCCCCGACCACCAGCGTCAAGGAGCCCGGCTCGTAAAGCGTCACGCCGGCAATCCCGACCTCGAGCACCTCACCCACGACCGGCGCGCCCACGTCCCGCGTCCCGCCGCCCTTCACACGAAGCGCACCGTTCGCCCCCGCGATCACATCGGCCAGTTCGGCTTCACTCTCAATCCGCTTCATCTTCTCTGGTCCATAAATACCTCGGAGGGGGTCTGGGGGAGGCTGGCCTCCCCCAGCGGGTCGACCGGGCGCAAGCCCGGGCGAAATTCAGCCGCGCCGCGCCGCGCTCACGCCCAGCGGAAAGACCTTGGCCGGGTTCAGGATCCAGTCTGGGTCGAACACGTCCTTCACCGCCATCTGAACATCGAGGTCCACGTCGGAATACTGCGTCCCCATCAATTCGCGCTTCTCGACCCCCACGCCATGCTCGCCGGTCAGACAGCCGCCGACCTCGACGCAGAGCTTGAGGATATCCGCCCCCATCGCCTCGCATTTTTCAAGCTGCCCGGGTTCGTTGGCATTGTAGAGGATCAGCGGGTGCATGTTGCCGTCGCCCGCGTGGAACACGTTGCCGACACGCAGACCGTAATGCTCCGACAGCTCCGCGATACGCTGCAACACATGAGGCAACTCGCCCACAGGGATGGTCCCGTCGAGGCACATGTAATCGTTGATTTGCCCCATCGCGCCAAAGGCCGACTTGCGCCCCAGCCAGATGCGCGCGCTTTCTTCGGCGGAGCCGCTTTCGCGGATCTGGACCGGGTTGTGGCGTTCGGCGATGGCGACGATACGACCAAGCTGGTCCTCGATCTCGGCCTCGCTGCCTTCCACTTCGATGATGAGGAGCGCCTCGCAATCCGGGTAGCCCGCGTGGACGAAGGCCTCGGTCGCCTCGATGCAGGGGCGGTCCATGAATTCGATCGCGACCGGCACAATGCCGGTCTTGATGATGTCGGACACGCAGGCGCCCGCAACGACGTTGGAATCAAAGCCGATCAGCACGGGCCGCGCGCCTTCGGGCTTGGCAAGGATGCGCAGGGTGGCCTCGGTCACGATACCCAGTTGTCCTTCCGAGCCGCAGACGAGACCCAGAAGGTCGAGACCACCCGCGTCGAGATGCGCGCCGCCGATCTCGACGACCTCGCCATCGGCCATCACCATCCTGACGCCCAGAAGGTTGTTCGTCGTCACCCCGTATTTGAGGCAATGCGCCCCGCCAGAGTTCATCGCGATGTTGCCCGCGATGGCACAGGCCAGCTGGCTCGACGGATCGGGGGCGTAGAAGAATCCATCTGCCTCGACCGCGCCGGTCACGGCGAGGTTGGTTCGCCCCGCTTCGACCCGGATGAAGCGGTTGGCGTAATCCACCTCCAGCACTTCGGTCAGCCGCGCGACACCAAGGATCACGCTGTCCGCCGTGGGCAGCGCCCCACCGGCGAGCGATGTGCCCGCCCCGCGCGGCACGACCGGAACGCCCTCGTCATGGCAGACCTTCATCACCGCGCTCACCTCCTCGGTGGAGGCGGGCAACACCGCGCAGAGCGGCGGGCAGCGATAGGCCGAGAGGGCGTCGCATTCATAGGCCTTGAGCTCGATCCCGTCGTCGATCACGGCGTCGGACGGCAGCACCTCGCGCAGACGGGCGACGATCCTGTCCTTCTTCGCGAGGATGTCCTCGCGGGGGTCTGGCATCTGCATGGAGCACCTCCCTTGGTCCGCCTGTCATAGGGCGCATGCGCGTCTGAATCAAACCTGCAAGCGGTCTTGCGCTTCTGTCCCGAAAGGGGTCATCTCGCACCATGACATGGGTCAAGATCATACACATCCTTTGCGTCATGGGCTGGATGACGTCGATTTTCGCCGTGCCCCGCGCGATCATCTACTGGAAACGTGATTGGGACCGCCATGCGGCCCAGGGGCCGATCGGCGACCTGACCTTCCGACTCTACCGGTTCTCGGCCGGTTTGGGCGTCATCGCCGCGATCACCGGGCTGTGGATGGCCTGGGACATCGGCTTTCCCGGCTGGGTCTGGCTGAAGCTTGGCCTCGTGGTCCTGCTCGCGGCGCACTACGTCTGGACCGGACGGCTCGTCATAAAGGCGCAGCGGGGAGAATTCGAGCGGACGGACCGCTATCTGCGCATCTTCAACGAGGTCTCGGTGCTGGTCGTGATCGCCGTGCTCTGGGCCGTCGTGGCAAAGCCGTTCTGATGCCGCCGTTCCTCGCCGGGTTCACCCTGTTCGACGCCGTGGCCTTCGCGGTGCTCATCGCGGGCTGGCAGTTGATCGGCTGGATGATCGAGCATTCCTCGGACAAGCGCCCCTCCACGTCGCGTGTGATGAAGCAGTACCGGCGTGACTGGCTCGTCCAGTACGTTACGCGTCAGCCGCGCATCTTCGACAGCTCGGTGCTGGCTTCGCTCCGGCAGGGAACGACCTTTTTCGCCTCGGCCTGCATGATTTCAATCGGCGGGGGCCTCGCGCTTCTGGGCAATACCGACCGTTTGGAGGGCGTGGCCACCGACCTGACCGCCGCCACCGCGCCGGAGCATGTGTGGGAGGCCAAGATCCTCGTGGTGATCCTGCTGGTCGCCTCCGGTTTCCTTGGTTTCGTCTGGGCGCACAGGTTGTTCGGCTACTGCGCCGTGGTCATGGCGTCGGTCCCCAACGACCCCGACGATCCCGCCGCCTACCCTCGGGCGGCCAAGGCGGCCGAGATCAACATCAACGCCGCGCGCAGTTACAACCGGGGTCTGCGCGCGATCTATTTCGCGATGGCCGCTCTCGCGTGGTTCCTCGGTCCTCTCGCCCTGTTGATTTCAACGGTCGGGACTTTCGTGGTGTTGTGGCGGCGGGAATTCGCGTCGAAATCCCGTGCGACACTTCTGACCCCGGACCCCGAATGAAACCTGCCCTGATCCTCGCCCTTCTGCCCCTGCCCGCCTTCGCCGAGATACCCGAGGTGGACGCCGCGTGGGTCGAGGGGAACACGGTGCATGTCACCCTCGCCCACCCGGACGAGGGGTGGGATCACTATGCCGATGCGTGGGAGGTGTTCGGGCCGGACGGCACGTCGCTGGGTATCCGGGAGCTGGCCCATCCGCATGTGGACGAGCAACCCTTCACGCGTTCGCTTACGTTGGACAACGTGCCCGACGGCCCGCTTACGGTGCGGGCGCGGTGCCTTGTCGATGGGTGGGGCGAGGACCGCCATCCCGTCGAGCGCCGCTAGCCCCTGACCCATGAAAAAACCCGGGCGCTGGACCCGGGTTCTTTCGTTCTTCCGAAGCGCGGCGGATCAGTGGAGCTTGGTTTCCACGTCCTGGATCGCGTCTTCGATCAGCTTGTTGCCTTCCGCGGCGGTCATCTTCTTGGCGATGATGTCCTCGGCGGCACCGATGGCGATGGCGATGGCGCTGTCGCGCACTTCCTTCACCGCGGCGTTCTCGGCGGACTTGATCTGGTCTTCAGCAGCGGCAAGACGGCGCTTAATCGAGTCCTTGAGGTCCTCTTTCGCGCGCTCGGCGGCTTCGGTCGCCTCGATCTTGGCATGTTCGACGATCTTGTCGGCCTGCTCCGAGACTTCCTTTTGCTTGCGCTCATAGGAGGCAAGGATCGTCTGCGCCTCTTCCCGCAACGCGCGGGCCTCTTCGAGCTCCGACTTGATCGTGTCGGCGCGCTTGTCGAGCATCCCGGCGACCATGCCGGGAACCTTGAAGTAGACTAGGACCAGCACGAAGACGATGAAGGCCAGCAGCACGATGAAATCCGTGTTGCCGAGCGAGACGAACGGGCCGGTCGCGGCCATTGCCGGGGTCGCCGCCACGAGCGGAAGGAGGGGGAGAAGTTTCTTCATCGTCCTCATCCTTTCGTGCGGGCGTTGACCGCCGAGGTGACGGTGCGTGCATCGGCCGAGAAGCCCATCGCACCGAGGATTTCCTTGACCGTGTCCCGCGCCACTTCCTTCGCGCTGTCCGCAGCACCGTCACGGATTTCCGCGATGGCTTTCTCCGACTCGGCGGTCTTGGCGGCGATTTCCGCGTCGGCCTTGGCCTGTGCGGCGTCGAGGTCGGCCTGGATCTCGGCCTTGGCGTCGTTCACGATCTTCTGCGCTTCCGACCGGGCGTCCGCGAGTGCCTGCTTGTAGGCCTCTTCGGCCTCCACGGCTTTCTGCTTCAGCTCTTCGGCAGCGGCGAGATCGTTCGTGATCGTGCCCTGACGTTCGGCCAGAACCCCCGCGATGCGCGGCAGCGCGATCTTGGAGAGCACGAAGAAGATGATGACGAGCGCGACGACGAGCCAGAAGATCTGGTTCCCGAACGTCGAGAATTCGAGCTGCGGCATGCCCGCGCCACCGGCCTCGGCTGCGCCGTGGGCCGCATCAACTGCGCCGTTTTCGGTTTCAGTTGCCATCGTTTCCTCCTGGAACCCGGATTACAGCGAGGAGACAGGCGCAGGCCTGCCTCCCCGGTCGTAAGGATGGTTCGGCAGGATCAGACGGCGAACATCAGCAGAAGCGCGACGAGGAACGAGAAGATCCCCAGGGCTTCCGCGAACGCGATGCCGATGAACAGCGTGGCGGTCTGACCACCAGCTGCCGACGGGTTGCGCAGGGCACCCGCGAGGAAGTTGCCAGCCACGTGGCCCACGCCGATGGCGGCAGCGCCGGAACCGATGCCGGCAAGGCCAGCGCCGATGAATTGACCGAGTTGTGCGATATCGCCTTCCATTTGATTTCTCCTTACGATGGAATTCGAGTTGATATTCTTGGGTTTAGCGGGCCTGAGCCTTAGTGCGACGGGTGCAGCGCATCCTTCAGGTACACACAGGTCAGGATCGTGAAGACGTAGGCCTGGACACCGGCCACGAGCACTTCGAGCCCGTAGATTGCCGTGATCGACAGAACCGCGAAGGGCGAGATGGCAGCGATCGCGGCGAAGCCTGCGAACACTTTGATCACCGCGTGACCGGCCATGATGTTGCCGCCCAGACGAATGGAGTGGCTGACCGGGCGCACGAAGTACGAGATGAGTTCGATGATCGCGAGGATCGGACGCAGCGCCAGCGGGGCAGATGCCACCCAGAACAGGCCGAGGAAGCCCACGCCGTTCTTGACGAAGCCCACGATGGTCACGGTGAGGAACACCGCCAGCGCGAGCACGGCCGTCACCGCGATGTGCGAGGTGGTCGCGAAGGACATCGGCAGCAGGCCAAGGTAGTTGGCGAACAGGATGAACATGAACAGCGACATAATGTAGGGGAAGAACTTGATCGCGTCCTTGCCCGCCACATCTTCGACCATCTTGTAGGTGAAGCCATATAGGATCTCGCCGATGGACTGCGTGCGGGTCGGCACGATGGCGCGGCCGCGTGAGCCGAAGACGAACAGGGCGACGATGGCCAGAACGGCCAGCGCCATCCAGAGCGTCACATTGGTGATGGTGTACCAGTGAACCGGATCCCCTGCATTCCCGAACAGGGGCTCCACGATGAACTGATCGAGCGGGTGGAACACCAGACCGCCGGTTTCTTCACCATGTGCTTCAGTCGCCACGAGCGTCGTCCTTGTCTTCAGCGGCTTTCGCCGCCTGTTTTTCCCCAAGCTCCCGGGCCGAGTTCAGCATCGTCTTGATGCCGGCTGCCAGCCCCAGCAGCGTGAATATCACCAGGAACAGTGGCAGGGTCCCGAAAAGGTAGTCCAGCCCGTATCCCATGCCGAAGCCGATCCCCAGACCGGCCACGAGTTCGATGACCATGCGCCAGGCGTGGTTCGCCATCGCGTAGTCCTTCTTCTGGTGCGGGCTATCCTCGGCCTTCGGCTTGCGCGCCGCGATCCGCTCCTCAAGCGCCTTCAGGCGGTCTTTCGGTAGATCGTCCAGCGGGTTCGCCACGGCGGAATTGCCCCTCAGAAGAGTTGAGGGAGTGCTAAGGTGGTGGGGCGCGTGAGTCAACCGGCGATAGCGCGAACATCATGTGGCGCAAGTATATGATAATATTTGCTAATTTTTGGGAGGCTGGTCAGCGAGATGCCGGCATCGGCGACGTGAGGCCCTCTTCTCCCCGCGCAAGCCATGTTCAACCGAAAGGTTGAGAAACGCCGAGATCGCGATCGTGCGAAAAGAAACCGGCTGTCGGTCGCGCGGCAACTTGCGCCCCGCAACGCGCTTGACCGATCCCGCAGCGCGGCCTAACGCAAACGGATGGATACGCCTCTCGACCTCACCTTCTCGGCGCTGGCCGATCCGACGCGCCGGGCGATCCTGACCATGCTCCTCGAGGACGACATGGCGGTGACGGATGTGGCCGATCCGTTCGAGATGTCACTCGCCGCCGTTTCCAAGCACCTGCGTATTCTCACCCGCGCCGGGCTTATCAGCCAGGAAAAACGCGGGCGGGTGACATGGTGCAAGCTGGAGCCCGATGCGCTCAAGGCGGCGAGCGTCTGGATGCAGGGGTTCGGACAGTTCGAACCCGTGAACCTCGACGATTTCGAGCGGTTTCTGGAAGCCACCCTCAAGGACTGATCGCAGACTCTTGATCGAGTGGCTTTGATACCCCAAAATTATCTGATTTTAGGGGATTGTCTGATGATTTCTGTTCGAATGCTTTTGTCGATGGGGGTCCTGGCCACTTTGGCTGGATGCATGGGGTCCGGACACGCGGGTGCCTATGTCGATGCATACGTCGATGCCGAACGCGCTTATCTCTACGCAACCGGCGATTTCCAGACGCCGAACGTGCCCAGCTCCGGGACAGCCCGGTATGAGGGGATCGCCGAAGTCAGTGCGGCCGACGAGAACCGAAACACGAAAGACATCTATATCGGACTTGCGACATACGGCGCAGCGTTCACGTCTACAGGAGGACGCATTTCCGTGGACGTGTCCGATTTCGTCGTGCTGGAGAACCTTGGCGTGAACGAAGATCCGGTCAACAGCAGCGTTTCATGTGGTGGGTATTGCATCGATGCGGACGCCGCACGCGTGAGGATCACCGCTGACCTGCGGCCGGCGAAATCGGTCTCCGGCCAGATCACCTTGGACGAGGCGCCTATGGAGAACGGGGTCTTCTACGCGATGGCCTCGGGATCGGTCGACCATGGCCAGGGCGGCGAAACAACCTTTGACGGGATCGTCCGGGGCAGCATCCTTGGCTCTTCCGGCCAGGTGGTCTCGGTGAACGACGTCTACGGCCACGACCTCGATCCGAACGTAGGGACCCAGTTCGCCGCGGCGCGGAACGGCGAAACCCTGACCGGACGGTTCAGGAGTATTGCAGTCGACCGCTGACCCGAACAGGGCGGCACCTCATCGAAGCCTGACGCTCGCAATCAGCCGGACGATCCGTTGCACCCTCTCGCAAAAAGCGGCACAGAGCACCCGTGAGATGGGGGCAGAGACATGGCCGAAATTCTGTTGCTGGTGGTCGCGGGGATGGCGGCGGGGATGCTGAACGCGGTGGCGGGCGGTGGCACCTTCCTGAGCTTTCCGGCGCTCATCTACATCGGTATCCCGCCGGTCATGGCGAACGCCACGGCAACGCTTGCGGCCATGCCGGGATACCTGAGCAGCGCCTATGCCTTTCGCGAGGATATCGCAGCCGAAGGTGCCCTGTCGTTGCGCGCCATCCTCGGGGTGTCCGCGCTCGGCAGCGTGCTCGGGGCGCTTTTGCTTATCGTGACGCCGGGCGAGACTTTTCTGGGTCTGGTTCCGTGGCTCCTGCTGATTGCGACGGTCCTGTTCGCGGCTGGACCATGGCTGCTCGCCACCCTGCGTGCGCGGGGCGGTCGAGACGCCGGGCCTGCCGTATCGGGGGCCGCGATACTGGCCGTGTCGATCTATGGCGGCTATTTCAACGGTGGCCTTGGGATCATGCTGCTGGCCGCCTTTGGCCTGATCGGTTTCGTGAACCTGCACGGGATGAATGGCCTGAAGGTCCTGCTTTCGGCGATTTTGTCGGTGATCTCGGCGGTGACGTTCGTCATCGCGGGGCTGATCGCTTGGAAGCCTGCGCTCATCATGATGGTCGCCACCGCAGCCGGCGGCTTCGTCGGAGCGCGCGTGAGCCGGGTCGTGCGCACCGATTACCTGAGGTATTTCGTGATCGCTGTGGGCGTCGTGATGACAGTGATCTTCTTCGCGCGCGCCTACGGGTAATGCTCGATTCCTGTGCAAACCCCGGAACATCGTCTGGGGCCTGCACGAAAACTCATCGTTCGAGACGGCGCGCCTCGCAGTTTCGAGCGTTCGCCACCGATTGCACCTCTTTTTGGGCGGTTTCCTTCATTCGTGGTCGCTATTTCACAGTTGGTGGTTAGGCTGCCATTGGGGGAACGGGATCAACGGTCGGAGGAATTGTTAGCTATTCCGATCATGGTGCGAACCTTTTTGCGCCCGACCCGGTCGAGAACCATTCAATCCGTGCAGCGGCATTCTCCCACGCATGGTCCAGATGACATTTGCCGTAATTCCGCGGTTTGCCCGAAAGGGGTACGAATGACTTCCACACCAATATCTTTGATCGCCATCGGCGCTGCGCTGGTAGCCATAAGTGGGTGCGACACCGTGGGCGGCCGCGCTGACGCGTTCGCCGACGCATACAACAAGGTCGCAGCCGACTTCGCGCTTGCGAATGTCAACAGCACGTTGCCCACCTCTGGCCAAGCCAGTTACTCGGGGCTCGCCATGGTTGCCGCGTCTGCGAACATGAACAACGATGTCTTCGACAGCTACGTCGGGACGTCTGAATTCACCGCGTCCTTCAACAATGCCGGAGGAAACATCTCGGGGAAGATGTCGGATTTCGCGGTGCGCGAAATGGTCGCCAACAACGACCCCGACGCAAAGCCCTTTTTCGACAGCCTGTCCCAACTCGATTCGACCACGACGACGCAGACCGCGGCAAGCATTGCGGCCTTCTTTTCCGAAGGCGAACTGGCGAATGGCGAGATCACGGTCGAAGAGACGGCGTTCGGCAACAACGGAGCTTTCACACCGAAGTTGCAAGGGGAGTTGCAGCACGGCACGACGACGCTCGTCGTTTCGGGCAACGGGAACGGCATATTGGGCGGCAATCAGGCCAACGTGGTCGCGGTCGTCGGAGGAACGGCTCTTCAGAACGGGTTTGCGATGACACGAAATGGCGTCAACGCTCTGGGACTTGCCGCCGCCATCGCCACAAAAGACTGACAACGGGACGGGCGTGGATAGGTATCCGCGCCCCTTGCGGCGTTCAGGCCGGCAACTCCGCGCTTGGGATGATCGGGAAAAAGGCACCCTGTGAGCGCAAGCCGAACCAGCGCTCGCCCTCATGCTCGGCATGTTCGCCGATGTCCACGAGCCGGTAGAAGCTCTTGCGGTCGATCAGCGCCTCGAGGTTGCGGCGGATGTTGATGTAGGGCGACGGTTCGCCCGTCTCGGGATCGCGCACCACTCGGATGGGGTGGTCGGGACCGGCCACCACCTCGTCCTCCACGTTCGTCACGAACCGGAGGCCGTCGCCTTCGCGCGTGAAGTCGACGGCCACGAAGGGGGCGTCATCCACGGTGATGCCGACTTTCTCGACGGGCGTGACGAGGAAATAGTCGTCGCCGTCCTTGCGGATGATCGAGGAGAAGAGCTTGACCAGCTCGTGCCGACCGATGGGGGTGCCGAGGTAGAACCACGTCCCGTCCCGCGCGATCCGCATGTCGAGGTCGCCGCAGAACTCCGGATTCCATTTGTCCACCGGGGGCATCCCGCCTTTCGCCGCCTTCTTGGCAGACGATGCGATGCTTTCGGCACTGATCCCGACCTGTCCGGTCTCGGTGGTTTTCGTCATTCCCGGGCCTCCCGTTTCGCCGTCCCAACCCCTACCACCGCGCCCGCGTTCCGTGAACCGTTGGCTGTGGAGGGTTGGAAAACTACGTTCGGGGCACTCTGCCGGTTCGCTCGCCGTGACGCCGACCGGAGGGGTGGACAGGCGAAAACCCGCCTCGCCATCGCGCGCGCCGCGCCTCTCAGTGCGGCGACACGCGGCTGTGATCAGGTTTTGTCGTATCTGTCATTTGCTTCCCCGGACCCCATGTCCTTTACTGATCGTGAAGAACAGATCGGAGACGTCTCATGGAAGACACGGAAAACCTGGTGGCGGAGATCGAAGCGCTCGGTGGCAAGCTGACCGAGGCGCGGGAGATGGTCGCGCGGCGCATCATCGGGCAGGAAACCGTTGTGGAACAGGTGATGGCGGCGATGCTGGCCGGTGGCCACGCGCTCCTGATCGGGCTTCCGGGGCTGGGCAAGACCCGGCTTGTCGAGACGCTTTCGACAGTTATGGGAATCAGTGGTGGACGCATCCAGTTCACGCCGGACCTGATGCCCGCGGACATTCTGGGCTCCGAAGTGCTGGAGGAGGCCGCCGACGGGGCGCGCAGTTTCCGGTTCATCCCCGGCCCTGTCTTCTGCCAGCTTCTTCTCGCTGACGAAATCAACCGTGCTTCTCCGCGCACGCAGTCCGCCCTGCTTCAGGCGATGCAGGAACGGGCCGTGACGGTCGCGGGGCATGAGCACAAGCTCGACCGCCCGTTCCACGTCCTCGCCACGCAGAACCCGCTGGAACAGGAGGGCACCTATCCGCTGCCCGAGGCGCAGCTCGACCGCTTCCTGTTGCAGGTCGACGTGGAATACCCCGACCGCGACGCCGAGCGTGACATCATCCTCGCCACCACCGGCGCGGACGAAGCCGAGGCCTCGGCCATCTTCAACACCGATGACCTGATCGCCGCGCAGGCGCTGCTGCGCCGGATGCCGGTGGGCGAAGGGATCGTCGAGATGATCCTCGACCTCGTGCGGGCCTGTCGGCCGGATGACGAAAGCGCCCCGGACACGGTGCGCGACGCGGTCGCCTGGGGGCCCGGCCCGCGGGCGGCGCAGGCGCTCATGCTGCTGACCCGGGCGCGCGCGCTCATGGACGGGCGGCTCGCCCCCGGTGCCGATGACGTCCGGGCGCTGGCCAAGCCGGTACTCATTCACCGCATGGCGCTTACCTATGCGGCGCGGGCGCGGGGCGATCAGCTTGGCGGGATCATCGACGGGGTGGTCGAAGGGTTGTCCCTCAGTGAGGCTGCCGCTTGACCTTGCCCCTGCGCCCAAGGGCCGAGGCGCTTGCCGCGCCGCTCCCACCCCTCCTCGCCGATGCCAGCAAGCTGGCGCGCGGCGTGATGCTGGGCGAGCACGGGCGCAAGCGGCCCGGCATGGGCGACGCCTTCTGGCAATATCGTACCGCGCAGCCCGGCGATCCGGCGCGCTCGATCGACTGGCGCCGGTCGGCCCGATCGGACGTGCATTTCGTGGCCGAGAAGGAATGGCAGGCGGCGCAATCGGTCGTCTTCTGGGTCGACCGGGGGCAGTCGATGCAGTTCACCTCGGACAAGAACACGCCGACAAAGTCCGACCGTGCCGCGCTCCTGTCGCTCGCGACCGCCGTGCTGCTCGTCCAGGCGGGCGAACGCGTGGGGCTCACCGACATGGGGATGCGCCCGATGCGGGGCGAGGTGCAGCTTGGCCGGGTGGCAGAGCGGTTGATGGACCGGGCCGAGGCAGATTACGCCGTGCCGGACCTGTCGATCCTGCCGCGCCATTCCCGCGCCGTGTTTGTATCTGACTTCATGGCCGATCCCGCGCCGATCGAAGCCGCGCTCGCCACCGCCGCCGACCGGGGCGTGACCGGGGTGCTGCTCCAAATTCTCGACCCGTCGGAAGAGGCGTTTCCCTTCGACGGGCGGACGGTGTTTCATTCGGTGGGCAATTCGCTCGAGTTCGAGACGCGTAAGGCCGGTGAGCTGCGCGACCGCTACCTCGACCGCCTCGCCCGCCGCAAGGAACGGCTCGGTGCTATGGCCGACCTGACCGGCTGGCGCTTTCACACCCATCACACCAATGACAGCCCCTCATCCGCGCTCCTGTGGATCTATGCCGCGCTGGAGGGCCGTGCCTGATGTTCACGCTCGGTCCCATCGGTTTCGTCACGCCCTGGCTGCTCGCGGCGCTTATTACGCTCCCTGTGCTCTGGTTGATCCTGCGCGCGATACCGCCTGCGCCGATCCGTCGCGCATTTCCGGGGGTCGCGCTGCTTCTGGGTCTCGAGGACGAAGACAGTGAGGCCGACCGAACGCCCTGGTGGCTCCTGCTTCTGAGGATGCTGGCCGTGGCCGCGATGATCCTTGGCTTTGCCGGACCGATCCTGAATCCCGAGCCGGTGGAGACCGGGTCGGGACCGCTCGTGGTTATGGTCGACGACAGTTTTGCAGCCGCCCCCGACTGGCGCGCGCGGCTGGATGCGGCGGACCGGCGGCTTGAGGCGGCAGCCTCGACAGGGCGGCGCGTGGCGGTCGTGGCGCTCAACGATCTGCCCGCGGACGGTGGCCTGCCGTTGCGCTCGGCGGCGGATGCGCAGGCGCGGCTCGACGGGCTGCTGCCCAAGGCCTGGCCGGTGAATCACGCCCCCGCGCTCGACTGGCTCGACACGGTCGAGGGCGGGTTCGACACGCTTTGGCTGTCGGACGGGCTGTCCGGGGACAGCCGCGCGGCCTTGGCCCGCGCGCTGCAATCGCGCGGCGGGCTGACCGTGATGGAGCCCCCTGCCCCGCGGATCGGACTGCAACCCGCGCGGATCGCGGACGGGATGGTGCGCATCTCGGCCACCCGGTCGAGCGGCGAAGCGCCGCAAGACATCGAGGTGACGGGCCAAGGCCCTGACCCTGCGGGCGTCGAACGCGAACTGGCCCGCGCCACGCTGACCTTCGAACAGGGCGCGACCGAGGCGGTGGCGGAGGTTTCCCTGCCGCCCGAACTTCGCAACCGGATCGCCCGCTTCGAGGTCGAGGGCATGCGCAGCGCGGGAACCGTGAGCCTTGCAGATGACACCCTGCGCCGCCGCAAGGTCGCGCTGCTGGGCGGCGACAGCGAAGAGGGCCTCGAACTGCTTTCCCCGCTCCACTACCTGCGCGAGGCTCTGGTGCCCACGGCGGATGTTATGGAGGGCACGCTGTCCGACATGATCGCGGCGAGCCCGGATGTGGTGATCCTTGCCGATGTTGCGGCCCTTGCGCCGACCGACAAGGAAATGCTCGAAGAATGGGTCGCCGAGGGCGGCTTGCTCCTGCGCTTTGCGGGGCCGCGTCTGGCCGCCGCCGATACAGGACGCACCGAGGAAGACCCGCTCCTACCCGTGCGGCTGCGCGTTGGCGGTCGGGACGTAGGTGGCGCAATGAGTTGGGGCGAGGCGCGTGCGTTGGCACCCTTCCCCGAGGACAGCCCGTTTTATGGCCTCGCAGTGCCCGAGGATGTCGAGGTGACGAGCCAGGTCCTCGCTGAGCCCGGCCCGCAGTTGTCGGATCGGACCATCGCCGCGCTGGTGGACGGCACACCGCTCGTCACACGCAAGACGCTGGCGGATGGGCAGGTGGTGTTGATCCATGTCTCTGCCAACGCCGAATGGTCGACCCTGCCCCTGTCCGGCTTGTTCGTGCAGATGCTCGAACGGCTGGCCGTCTCCACCCGCACCGGCGCGCCTGAGGCGGGCGAGTTGGAGGGCACGACATGGGTGCCCGAAACGCTGCTCGACGGCTTCGGCGCACTGGACGATGCAGGCGAGCGGCCCGGTGTGGCCGGCGAACGCCTGACCGGCACTCTGGGCCCGGACCTGCCCCCCGGTCTCTATGCCGACGAGGACCGCCGCGTGGCTGTCAACGTAATCGGCGAGGATACCGTCTTGCGCCCGGCACAATGGCCGGCGAGCGTCGTGCCGGAATGGCAAGGCGCGCGGGAGGAAACGGACCTGTCCGGTTGGCTTCTGATGCTCGCGCTCGCGGCGCTTGCGATTGATGTGATCGCGTCGCTTTTCCTGTCGGGGCGACTGACGGGTGCGCGGGGCAAGGCCGCGGCCTCGGCCGCCCTGATCGGCGTCGCGCTCCTGATCGCGCCGCAGCCGGCGCAGGCACAGGACGCGACCCCGGAGACGACGACGCAGGACGGCGGCAAGAGCGATGCCGCACTGCTCGCCGCCACCGCCGAGGTCACGCTGGCCTATGTGCGCACCGGCGATCCCGCGCTTGACGACGTTTCCGCTGCGGGCCTTCTGGGCCTCGGCCAGCAGCTCTTTTCCAGAACCTCCGTCGAGCCGGAAGTGCCGGTGGGCGTCGATCTGGAGACCGACGAGCTTGCCGTTTATCCACTGCTCTACTGGCCCGTGACCGAGGATCAGCCCGCCCCCTCGTCCGAGGCCTATGCCAAGCTCAACGCCTACCTGCGCGGTGGCGGCATGATCGTCTTCGACACGCGCGACGGCGATGTAGCTGGCTTTGGTTCGGGGGCCACGCCGGAGGGGTCACGCCTGCGCAGCCTCGCCCGCCCGCTCGACATCCCGCCGCTGGAACCGATCCCGAACGACCACGTTCTGACCCGTGCCTTCTACCTCCTCTCCGACTTCCCGGGCCGTTACTTCGGCCAGTCGGTCTGGGTTGAAGCCAGCCCGCCGGATGCGGAGCGCGCCGAAGGCATGCCGTTCCGTAACCTCAATGACGGAGTGACGCCAATCCTGATCGGCGGCAACGACTGGGCCTCGGCTTGGGCGGTGAACGAGAATGGCTCGCCGATGTTTCCGGTCGGGCGCGGCTTTGCAGGCGAACGGCAGCGCGAGATCGCCTATCGCTTCGGCGTGAACCTCGTGATGCATGTACTCACGGGCAACTACAAATCGGATCAGGTCCATGTGCCCGCGCTCCTCGAAAGGCTCGGACAATGAACGCCTCGTCCATCATCTTCGACCCGGCCTTCGACTGGCCCGTGATCTGGGGTGCCGGTGCGCTCATCGCCGCGATCCTGATCTTCGCCGTCTGGCGCGGGCTCAAGGGCTGGGCGCTGCGTATGCTCGGGGCTGCCGCGCTGCTCCTCGCGCTCGCGGGCCCGTCGCTCCAGATGGAGGATCGGGCGCCAGAAGGCGACATCCTGCTCGCCATTGTGGACGAAAGCGCTTCGCAGCGCCTGTCGGACCGCGCGGCGCAGACCGAGGCTGCTTTGGACAACCTGACCGCCCGGGTCGCGGGGGCCGAAGGGCTGGAACTGCGCGTCACGCGCATGGGCGACGGCGAGGACAACCGAGGCTCGCTTCTCATGACAACGCTGGCCGAGGCGCTGGCGGAAGTACCGCGTGACCGGGTGGCCGGCATGGTGCTCGTCTCCGACGGTCGTCTGCATGACCTCGAGGCCGCGCCGGACCTGCCTGCGCCGCTGCACCTGCTCCGGACCGGGCGCGAGGAGGACTGGGACCGGCGGCTGGTCGTCACCAACGCGCCCGCCTTCGGCATCCTCGACGAGGAACAGCAGATCGGGCTGCGGGTGGACGACATGGGTGACGCGCCGGACAGCGGTCTGGTGGAACTTACCATCTCCATCGACGGCGAGGAGCCGGAGGTGTTCGAGGTGCCGACGGGGCGCGAGCTGACCGTGCCGATCACGCTCACCCACGGCGGGCAGAACGTCATCCAGTTCACCACGCCCTCGGTCGAGGGCGAGTTGACCGACCGCAACAACACCGCCGTCGTCACGATGAACGGTGTGCGCGACCGGCTGCGAGTGCTGCTGGTCAGCGGCGAGCCGCATCCGGGCACCCGGACGTGGCGCAACCTTCTGAAGTCGGACTCCGCCGTGGACCTCGTTCACTTCACCATCCTGCGCCCCCCCGAAAAGCAGGACGGTGTGCCGGTGTCGGAGCTGTCGCTCATCGCCTTCCCCACGCAGGAGTTGTTCATGGAGAAGATCGACGAGTTCGATCTCATCATCTTCGATCGCTACAAGCTTCGCGGCATCCTGCCCGCAAGCTACCTGACCTCCGTGCGTGATTACATCGAGAGCGGCGGGGCGGTCCTCGTGGCCGCCGGCCCCGACCTCGCCTCGGCCCAGAGCCTTGCGCGGTCGCCGCTCGGGCAGGTTTTGCCGGGCGCGCCGACGGCTCGGGTGGTCGAAGAAGGGTTTTCGCCGCAGGTTTCGGAACTCGGGCAGCGTCATCCGGTCACACGGGGGCTTGAGGAGTTTGCACCCGAAGGCGGCTGGGGCCGCTGGATGCGCCTCGTCGAACTCGAGGAAACAGCCGGGATGACCGTCATGCAGGGGGTGGACGAGCTTCCGCTCCTGACGCTGGACCGGGTTGGCGAGGGGCGCGTGGCGCTTCTGGCGTCTGACCATGCGTGGCTATGGGACCGGGGGTTCGAGGGCGGCGGGCCGCAGCTCGAACTTCTCCGCCGGTTGGCCCACTGGATGATGAAGGAACCAGAGCTTGAGGAAGAGGCGCTGACCGCCGAGGCGGTGGGCAACCAGGTCACCATCACCCGGCGCACCATGAGCGAGGGCGAGCGGTCCGTGACCGTGACCCGCCCCGACGGCACCGAGGAGGAGATCACGATGGAGGAGGTCGCACCGGGGCTCTATCGCTCCGAATTCGCTTCCGCCCAGATCGGGCTCTTCCGGCTGGAGGAAGGCGAGGAGAGCGCGGTGGTCGCGGTCGGCCCCGCCTCGCCCAAGGAATTCGAGGAAACCATCGCCTCCGGTGATCCTCTTGAGCCGGTGATGGACCCGATGCGCGGCGGCACCGCCGTGATCGAAGAGGGCAACCCGGGCCTGCGCGCCGTAAACGAAGGCCGGGCGGCCATCGGGCGCGGCTGGATCGGCTACACCCCGCGTGGGGCCTATGTGGTCGAGGCGCTGCGCGTCGTTCCCCTCGCGCCGCCGTGGCTCATGCTGCTCATCGCGGCAGGGCTCGCGGTCGCCGCCTGGCTCTGGGAAGGGCGCGGGCGGACGCGCAAGGCGGCCTGAGCTCAGGCGCCGTGGCTGCGGTCGTAGCCGTTGGGCGCCGGCGGGGTCCAACCTTGCAAGGCTGACTGCTCGGGCGTGAAGACCTCCACCAGCAGCGGATGACAGGCCGCCGTGTCCGAGGAATGTTCAGCCGAGCAATCGCCGCCCGGGCAGGCCGAGAGTGCGCCGAGCAGGTCGATCTCCGCAAAAAACTCGAGGTAGTCGCCCGGGCGCACCGGCGAGGCCTTCATGAAATACTGACCCGTGTCGCGGGTGAACCCGGTGCACATGAAGACGTTAAGCACGTCGTGCACATGCGGCTCTGCCTCGGCCGGCGTGCCCCCAAGGTGGTCGGCCAGCGCGCGTGTGAGGTTCGAATGACAGCAGTGGTGATACTGTCCGCCTGACAGCAGGTTGTGCGTGTAGGGGTCGCAGCGCGTTCCGATCACGTCATGGACCGAGCCACCAAAGCCGTCGATCCCGTACCAGTCGAGCGTATCGGCCACGATGGTCGCCATCGGACGCATGCCAGGGAAAGAGGACCACATCCGCTCGCCCGTGGTCAGATGCGTGCCGTGCAGCGCGCGGGTCTTGCCGGAATAGAAGCGTTCCGACAGGTCGGCCGCGTTCCACAGGTTCAGATCGCCCACCTGCGGCCCTTCGACTGATGTGATGCGGAAGAACGATCCGGCGGGGGCCGAGAATGTCGCTGCGTCGCGCGGAGGCACGATGACCTCGGCGGTCTTGCGGGCCGTCGCCCGCGCGGACGCATAGAGCGAGAGGTCGGGTTTAGGGAGGGTTTCAACGGGGTAGCAGACGACCGGCGCGATGGAGCGGCGGGCTTGGGCGTCTTCGGGCGGCTGGTTCATGTCGGATGTCCTAGCAGGTCCGCGTGATCCGCAAAAGTGCGCGGTTCTGATCCATGTCGAAGCGGGGTGCAGGCCCATGTGAGATACTTCTGTCGCCAAGATTGGGGAGGCAGATATGAAACACGCACTGGCGACACTTGTCGCATCCACGTTCCTCGCATCATGCACGATGCCCGTGACACATCCCGACTTCACCGGGTTACCGACGGGCGTGACACCTGAGAGCTTCACCTGCTGCGCCGATCCCGAACGGATGCCGCGCTGGTTCGCGGATGCCGCCAAGGCCGTTTCGGAGTCGCTGGAGCCTATGTTTGGAGCCGACGATGCCTCGGGCCTGCTCGCCCCGCATCCAAAGGCCGCCGTGCGGCTGGCCGGTCAGGCGCAGCCGCTCGACCTGTTCGTTTTCTCTTCCAAGACGCAGTTCTCCTCGCGCCTGCTCCCCGGCTGGTTCACGCACAGCGCGATCTACCTCGGCACGGAGGCGCAGTTGCGCGCGGCCGGTTGGTGGTTCGATCCGGCGATCCGGCCCTATCATGCCGATATCCGGGCCGGGCGAACGGTCGTTCAGGCCTCTTCCGGGTCGGTCAATATCGACTCGCTCCCGCATGTCATGGGCAAGAAGGACGCCGCCGCGTTGCTTCGCCCGCAGGTCTCGCCCGCATTGAAACGCGAGGTTCTGGCGCGGGCGCTCACGCTCGTCGGGCGCAAGTTCGACTATGAATACGACGGGTCCAACTGCGACTGCATCGCGTGCAGCGAGCTCGTGTTCCGGTCATTTCCCGAACTTGAATTCCCGGTGCGCGAAATCCACGGTGTCGCATCACTTCTGCCCGACGACATCGCCGCAAAGGCAATCCGCGGCGACCGCCTCAGACTACTGGATTACGTTAGGGCGGACGACAGCAGCTGGAGTGCGGCGGGGGTCACGGGCGCGATGTCGGACGTGGCGGCCTTCTGGGGTCCGATGCCGGACACTGCGCAGACTAAGGTGGTGGGGTCAGACGTATTGGGCACCTGCCCGACCTCCGGTTGACGCGGCGCAGAGGGGAGCGCAAAGTCAACCATCCAGTCGGCTATTGTTCCGCATTGCAAACGAGTGTTTCGCATTGTTGACCTCGTCGTGGTGCTGGACTACGCTCGTCTCTACGGCCCAGTGTGGTCGAGGGAGGATCAATGGACCGGATTCACGAACTCACCCGGGGGCACCCGGCGGGCGACCTTGCGGTGATCGACCACGACGGCGCACGCTACAGCTTTGGCGACCTCGACGGAATGGTGCGCGACCTCGTTGCCACCCTGTATCAGGCCGGGCTGCGCGCCGGTGACCGACTGATGATCGTGTCGGAAAATTCGGCCAGTTTCGCTGTCGCCGTCCTCGCCGCGAGTCGCATTGGTGCCTGGGTCATGCCGGTCAACGCACGGATGTCGCATGACGAGCTGGACGCGCTGAAGGACCACGCCGGTGCGCGGTTCGCGATCTTCACGGGCGAAGCGTCGGCCCCGGCCCGCGAACACGCCGACCGGCTGGGCGCCACGTCGCGCGGTCGGCTGGCCTGCGGCGATATTCTGCTCGCCGGTCCGCTCGACACTCCGGGCTGCGAGCCGGAACCTCAGGACGCGACGCGAGAGGGCGTCGCGGCACTGATCTATACAACCGGGACGACTTCGGCCCCCAAGGGCGTAATGCTCACCCACGGAAACCTGATCTGGAACGCCGAAGTCTCGGCCAGACTGCGCCATATGGCGCCGGGCGACGATGTGGTCGGAGTCCTGCCCTGCACGCATATCTTCGGCTTCGCGTCGGTCCTGCTGGCGTCGCTCGCCGGGGGCAGCGCGATCCGTTTCCTGCCCCGCTTCTCGCCCGAGGCCGTGCTGGACGCCTTCGCCGCCGGGGGCAGCGTCATGCCCGCCGTGCCGCAGATGTACCAGGCGATCCTGGCGGAACTGGCCCGGCGCGGCACGCCTCCGGATGCGCCGCGCCTGCGCTACATCTCGTCGGGCGGCGCGCCGCTCGACCCGGAGTGGAAAGAGAAGATCGAGGCGACCTTCGGCATTCCGCTTCAGAACGGCTACGGGCTGACCGAAACGTCACCCGGCGTCTCGGGCACGCGGCTCGACAATCCGCGCAACGATACCTCCGTGGGCCAGATCCTCGATGAGGTCGAATGCCTGATCGACGAGCCGGACGACCAGGGCGTCGGTGAACTCCTGATCCGTGGCCCGAACATCATGAAGGGCTACTACCGCAACCCCGAGGCCACGGCGCAAGCGATCCGTCCGGACGGTTATTTCCGCTCCGGCGATTTTGCAAAAATCGACCCGGATGAAACGCTGTGGATCATGGGGCGCAAGAAAGAGCTTATCATCCGCTCCGGTTTCAACGTCTATCCGCCCGAGGTGGAGGCGATGCTGACGCGCCACCCGGATGTGCTCCAGACCGCCGTGGTCGGTCGACAGGTGCCGGGGAACGAGGAAATTCTCGCCTTCGTCACCACCCGCCCCGGCGTGACCGAAGCCGACCTCAAGACGTTCCTTCACGAGCGCCTTGTGAGCTACAAGATCCCACAGCACATATTCATCATCGACAGGTTCCCTGCCGCCGCGACCGGCAAGATCCTGAAGCACAAACTGACCGAGACCTTCGCCGAGCAGCTTACCGAGCGCGACGCGGCCGTCTCCTGACCGAACGAAGGACCAAACACGCATGAGCGAAACGCGCGCAATCAACGATGTCATCAGCCTCGAGACCGTGGGCAAGGTGGGGCTGGTCTGCATCGACAACCCGCCGGTCAACGCCTCGTCGCAGGCCGTGCGGCAGGGTCTGCTCGATGCCGTGGCGGCGGCCAACGACGACGACGCCATCGAGGTCATCGCGATCTATGCCGCAGGGCGGACCTTCGTCGCGGGGGCTGACATCAAGGAATTCGGCAAGCCGCCGCTCCAGCCCTCGCTCCCCGACACGATCAACGCGATCGAGGCGAGCGCGAAGCCGGTGATTTCGGCCCCGCATGGCACCGCGCTGGGTGGTGGGCTGGAAATCTGCATGGGCACCCATGCCCGCGTGGGTGTGAAGGGGCTGCGGGTCGGTCTGCCGGAAATCAACCTCGGCCTTCTGCCCGGTGCTGGTGGCACGCAGCGCGGTCCGCGTCTCATGGGCATGGAGCATACGCTGGACATGGCGCTGTCGGGACGCATGGTCACGGGCGAAGAAGCGCTCGGCTGGGGCCTGATCGACAGGCTGGAGGACGGCGCGCCCCGTGACGTGGCGCTGTCGGCTGCCGAGGCCGTGCTGGACGGCACGCTCCCGACCCGGCGCACCGGAGAGCTTCCGGTCGAGGTGGACGACGCCGCGCTGGATGCCGCGCGCAAGATGGTCGAAAAGAAAATGCCCAACCTCGCCTCTGCGCCGAAGTGTATCGAGGCGGTGGAGCGCGCTACGGGCAGCGTGGAAGACGGCATGAAGTTCGAGCGCGAGTGTTTCATGTCGCTTCTGAAACACCCATCCTCCGAAGGGATGCGCCACGCATTCTTCGCCGAACGGGCCGTGTCCAAGATTCCCGAAGCAAATGCGACCCCGCGCGAGATCAGGAAGATCGGCGTGATCGGCGGGGGCACGATGGGATCGGGGATCGCGACCGCAGCGCTGACCTCCGGCTTCGCCGTGCGGCTGATCGAAGTGGCGCAGGACGGGCTGGACCGTGGCGTGGGTGCGATCACCAAGAACCTCGACGGTGCGGTGAAGCGCGGCAAGATGGCTGCCGACAAGCGCGACGCCGCCATGGCACGGTTGGAGCCCTCGCTCAACATGGAGGATCTTGCAGACGTCGACCTCGTGATCGAGGCCGTGTTCGAGGACATGGGCGTGAAGAAGGACATCTTCGGCCAGCTCGACAAGATCTGCAAAGCGGGCGCCGTGCTCGCCTCCAACACCTCATACCTCGACATCAACGAGATCGCTTCCGCCACGTCCCGGCCCGAGGACGTGATCGGCCTCCACTTCTTCTCGCCCGCCAACATCATGCGCTTGCTGGAGGTCGTGGTCGCCGACAAGACCGCGCCCGAGGTGGTCGCGACCGGTTTTGCGCTGGCCAAGAAGATGAAGAAGATCGGCGTGCGGGCGGGCGTCTGTGACGGATTCATCGGCAACCGTATCCTCGCCTACTACGGCAAGACTGCCGGCTACCTTGTCGAGGACGGGGCCAGCCCGCAACAGGTGGACCAGGCGCTCGAGAATTTCGGTTTCGCGATGGGTCCGTTCAAGGTGGGCGACCTTGCCGGTCTCGACATCGGCTGGGCCAACCGCAAGCGTATGGCGCCCAACCGTCCGAACGCGGAACGCTATGTGCGTATCCACGACAAGATCTGCGAAGAGGGCATGTTCGGCCGCAAGACCGGCCAGGGCTTTTACATCTACGACGATAACGGCATCCGCCCGAACCCCCGCACGCTCGAGATCATCGATGAAGAACGCGCGGCCAAGGGGATCACGCCCAAGCGCTTCACCGATGAAGAGATCGTGGAACGCTACATGACCGCGATGATCTCGGAGGCCGCCCGCGTGGTCGAGGACGGGATTGCGCTGCGGCCCATCGACGTGGATGCCGTGTTCCTCTTCGGCTACGGCTTTCCGCGCTTCCGGGGCGGGCCGCTGCACTACGCCGACACGATCGGGGCAAAGGAATTGGTCGCCCGGATTGAACGGTTCGCCGAGGACGATTCGTATTACTGGAACGTGCCCGACATCCTGCGACGCATGGCCGCCGATGGCACGACGTTCGCCGATCTGAACAAGGAGAGCTGAGATGGACCTGAGCTTCACCAAGGAGGAACAGGAATTCCGCGAAGAGGTTCGCGCATTTCTGGATGAGAAACTGCCCGAAGAGCTGGCCGAAAAGGTGCGGATCGGCGGGGAGCTGGACAAGGCCGACATGGACCGCTGGCATGCGATCCTGAACGAGAAAGGCTGGCTCGCCTATGGGTGGCCCGTCGAGTTCGGCGGGACCGGCTGGTCCCCCGTGCAAAAGCACATCTTCGAGGAGGAAGCGGCGGCGGCCAATGCGCCCCGCATCGTGCCCTTCGGCCTCGCGATGCTGGGGCCCGTACTGCACAAGTTCGGCTCGAAAGAACAACAGGACGAAATCCTGCCGCGAATCCTCGACGGCTCCGACTGGTGGTGCCAGGGCTACTCGGAACCCGGCGCGGGCTCGGACCTCGCCTCGCTCAAGACGCGGGCGGTGCGCGACGGTGCCGACTATGTCATCAACGGGCAGAAGACCTGGACGACGCTGGGCCAGCACGCCAACAAGATCTTCTGCCTTGTGCGGACCTCGACCGAGGGCAAGCCGCAGGAAGGTATCAGCTTCATCCTCGTCGATCTCGACACGCCGGGGATCGAGATGCGCCCGATCCGTCTGATCGAGGGCGGTCATGAGGTGAACGAGGTGTTCTTCACCGACGTGCGCGTGCCTGCCGAAAACCTCGTCGGCGAAGAGAACCAGGGCTGGACGATCGCCAAGTTCCTGCTCACCCATGAACGGACCAATATCGCCGGGGTCGGCTTCTCGATGAAGGCGCTGGAAGAGGTGAAAGCGCTGGCCCGCCGGACCAAGCGGGGCGGCAAGCCGCTCATCGAAAATCCGCTCTTCGCGGCCCGGATCGCGGATGTGGAGATCGAGCTGGAAGCGATGAAGATCACCAACCTGCGCATGCTCTACACCGCCCAGACGCAGGGCGCGCCTGGGCCCGAGACGTCGATCCTGAAGATCAAAGGCACCGTGATCCGCCAGGCGCTGAACGACCTGTCCCGCCGCGCGCTGGGTCCGGCCGCGGCACCCTTTC
This sequence comes from Maritimibacter sp., assembly GCA_002695005.1. Taxonomy (GTDB): domain Bacteria; phylum Pseudomonadota; class Alphaproteobacteria; order Rhodobacterales; family Rhodobacteraceae; genus Maritimibacter. The sequence goes on along the minus strand of NZNT01000030.1, from coordinate 140,420 downwards.
CGTCGGAAGATATGTTCGGGAATGCCGCCCTGGTCGAAGCGGGGGACGTGAACAACGCAGCGGATTATTTCAACAACCGCAAACTGTCGATTTTCGGTGGGTCGAACGAGATCCAGCGAAACATCCTGACCAAAGCGATGCTGGAGCTCTGACATGGATTTCACACTGACCGAAGACCGCCGGATGCTGTCAGACTCGCTCTCGCGGTTCCTCGCAGACAAATACACCTACGATCACCGCGCCAAGGTCGCCTATGAGGCGCCGTTCCATGACGCGGGCCTGTGGAGCGAGATGTGCGAGATCGGCGTGCTCTATGCGCTGGCCCCCGAAGACGCGGGCGGGTTCGGCGGCGGCGGGTTCGACATCACGACGGTGTTCGAAGCGCTTGGGCGCGGCCTCAGCCCAGCGCCCGTACTGGGCACGCTGTTGGCCTCGAAGCTGCTGACGGCAGCCGGGGCGGACCAGTCGGCCCTGCTCGACGGGTCGGTGCGTTACGCCGTTGCGATCGGGGAACTGGACGCGCCCTACGATCTGGATGGAATTGCGACCGAAGCGTCGGGCGGCACGCTCACAGGCCGGAAATCCGTTGTCTACGGGGGCAATGACGCCGAAGTCTTTCTCGTCGCTGCAAAGTCCGGCGACGGGCTGGCCATCTACGAAGTCAAGGCTTCCGATGCCGATGTCACCGGCTATGGCCTGATCGACGGGGGCGGCGCGGCCGAGCTGTTCCTTGACAAAACACCGGGGACCGAGGTGCTGGCCAATGCCCGCGATGCGTTGGAGGATGCGCTGGACGCCGGGCGCCTGGCGCTTTGCGCCGAGGCCGTCGGCGCGATGGACGCGACCAACGAGATCCTCCTGGATTACCTGCGCACGCGGAAGCAGTTCGGGGTTCCCATTGGCAAGTTCCAGGCGCTCCAGCACCGGGCCGTGGACCTCGTGACCGAAATCGAGCAAGCGCGCTCGATCACGATTTTCGCTGCCAGCCGAATGGGCGAAGCGGATCAGGCGCGCAGCGTCTCGATGGCCAAGACACTCATCGGCCGCGCAGCGCGGCTGGTCTCCGAGGAAGCGATCCAGATGCATGGCGGCATAGCGATGACGTGGGAGGCCTCGGTCAGCCACTATGGCAAGCGGCTCGTGATGATCGACGCGCAACTGGGCGACGTGGACTACAACCTCGAGCGGGTGATGGCGGGCTACGCGGCCTGAGCACGGACCAATAGCGAAAGCAAAGGCGCAGGAGCGGATTCCCCGTTCCTGCGCTTCGTCTTTTTGATGTGCGTTTCTGGTCCCGGCGGAGGCAAGCGGCAAAGGTGACGGCCGAACCGCCAGCCCCGGTGGTCTAATGCGCCTCTGCCCAGTTCGCGCCTTGCCCCGCGTCGACCACAAGCGGGACGTCGAGCTTGACGGCCGGGTCGGCTGCGCCCTCCATCACGTCGCGGATGACCGTGACGGCATCATCGACCGCATCCTCGGCCACTTCGAAGATCAATTCGTCATGAACCTGTAACAGCATCTTCACCGGCTTTCCGGCGATCGCGGCCGGCATCCGGATCATCGCCCGGCGGATGATGTCGGCCGCGGTGCCCTGGATCGGGGCGTTGATCGCCGCGCGGCGGGCGAAGCCGGCATGGGGCCCCTTGGCGTTGATCTCCGGCGTGTGGATGCGGCGTCCGAACAGGGTCGCGACATGCTTGTGCTCTTTCGCGAAGGCGACGGTTTCGTCCATGTATTCCTTGATACCCGGGTACTTCTCGAAATAGCGATCAATGAAACCCTGCGCCTCACCACGCGGTATGCGCAGATTGCGTCCAAGCCCAAAGCCGGAAATGCCGTAGATCACGCCGAAATTGATCGCCTTGGCCTGCCGCCGGACGTCCGGTGTCATTTCATCCAGCGGGACGTCGAACATCTCCGAGGCTGTCGCGGCGTGAATATCCTCGCCGTCGCGGAACGCCTGTTTCATCGACTCGATCCCGGCGACATGGGCAAGGATGCGCAATTCGATCTGGGAGTAGTCGAGCGATACCAGACGCGTGCCCGCCGGCGCGACGAAGGCCTCGCGTATGCGCCGCCCTTCTTCAGTCCGGATCGGGATGTTTTGCAGGTTCGGGTCGGTCGAGGCGAGCCGCCCGGTGGACGCCCCGGTTTGCAGGTAGGACGTATGCACCCGCCCCGTGTCCGGGTCGATGTGGGTCTGCAAGGCATCCGTGTAGGTCGACTTAAGCTTGGACAATTGGCGCCAGTCGAGCACGCGGGCCGGCAGGTCATGCAAGCTCGCAAGGTCTTCGAGCACGTCAGCGCCTGTGGCATAGGCCCCGGTCTTTCCTTTCTTACCGCCCTCGAGTCCGAGCTTGTCGAACAGGATCTCGCCAAGCTGCTTGGGGCTGCCCACGTTGAAGCTTTCGCCCGCAAGCTCGTGAATCTCGGCCTCCAGCCCGGCCATCTTCTGGGCAAAGGCGTTGGACATGCGCGACAGCGTGTCTCGATCGACCTGAACCCCATGCATCTCCATCTCGGCCAAAACGGGCACGAGCGGGCGTTCGAGTGTCTCGTAAACGGTGGTCACGCGCTCCCGGTGCAGGCGCGGCTTGAACATCTGCCACAGGCGCAGGGTGACGTCGGCATCTTCGGCCGCGTATTTCACCGCTTCGGCGATCTTCACCTTGTCGAAGGTGATGGCGCTCTTCCCGGTGCCCAACAGAGACTTGATCGGGATCGGCGTGTGACCGAGGTAGCGGTCCGCGAGCGCGTCCATGCCGTGGTTATGCAGCCCTGAAAACATCGCGTAGGACATGAGCATCGTATCGTCGATCGGCGCGACGGATAGGCCGTAGCGCTTGAAGATCTTGGTGTCGTACTTGGCGTTCTGGAAAATCTTGAGGATCGCCGGGTCTTCGAGCACGGGCTTGAGCGCGGCCAGCACGTCGTCCAGCGACAATTGACCTTCGGCCAGCGTGTCATCCTGAAACAGCCCCTCGCCGTCGCCGTCCTTGTGGCCGACGGGGATGTAACACGCTTCACCGGGCCGCACGGAAAGGCAGATGCCCGCAAGCTCGGCCTGCATTTCGTTCAGAGACGTGGTTTCGGTGTCCACCGCGACATGGCCGTGGTCGCGGATGAGCGCGACCCATCGGGCGAGCGCCTCGACGTCCTTGATCCATTCGTATTTTTCCGGGTCGATCTCGGGCCACTCCGGTGCGGCCGGCTCGTCTGCGCCCTCAGCGGCGGGCGGTTCGGGGATATCGGACGGCGCCACGCCAAGCTGGTCCGCGATGCGCTTGGACAGTGACCGGAATTCCATGGAGGCGAGGAACGGCAGTAGCGTGTCGGCCTCCGGGTCGCGCAGCTCCAGCGTGTCGAGGTCGAATTCCAGCGGCACATTCTCGTCCAGCAGCACGAGGTCACGCGACATGCGGATCTGATCCGCTTTCCCGATCAGCGTCTCGCGCCGCTTGGGTTGCTTGATTTCACTTGCCCGCGCGAGCAGCGTCTCCAGATCGCCAAACTCGTTGATGAGAAGCGCGGCGGTCTTGATCCCGATCCCCGGCGCGCCGGGCACGTTGTCGACGCTGTCGCCGGCGAGCGCCTGCACATCGACCACGCGATCGGGGCCGACGCCGAATTTCTCTTCGACCCCTTCGATCCCGATCCGCTTGTTCTTCATCGGGTCGAGCATCTCGACCCCGCCACCGACGAGTTGCATCAGGTCCTTGTCGGACGAGATCACGGTCACGCGCCCACCAAGCTCGCGGGCCTGCCGGGCGTAGGTGGCGATGATGTCATCGGCCTCGAACCCTTCCTGCTCGATGCAGGCGATGTTGAAGGCACGGGTCGCGTCGCGGGTAAGCGGGAACTGCGGGACGAGGTCTTCGGGCGCGGGCGGGCGGTTGGCTTTATATTCCGGGTAGATGTCGTTGCGGAACGACTTGCCGGAATAGTCGAAGATCACGGCCACATGGGTCGGGGCGTCGTCGCCGCGGGAATCCTCGACACACTTGAACAGCATGTTGCAAAAGCCCGCGACCGCCCCGATGGGCAGCCCGTCGGACTTGCGCGTCAGCGGAGGCAGCGCGTGATAGGCGCGGAAAATGAACGCCGAGCCGTCGATGAGGTGCAGATGGCACCCTTTGCCGAATGTCATCTCACCCCCCGGGTCGCGGATCGCCTCACTTGGAGTCGGCGAAATCCTTGTAGACGTATTTGGCGTCGCAGTAGCCACATTCGACATAGCCCGTGTCGTCCGGGATCGTCAGCCAGACGCGCGGGTGGCCGCTGGCCGGTCCGCCGCCGTCGCAGGCGACCTTTTTCGTGTCCACAACCTTGGTTTCGGGTGCGTCGATCGTCATGTCATGCGCCTCGTCATTCGATTTGGTCAAAGATAGCAGCCCTTGGGCCACCCACAAGTCAGCCCGGCAGCATCCGGCCGAGAATGCGACCCGACAGTACGTGCGTGTGCAGGTGCGGCACTTCCTGGATGCCCGCTTCGCCCCCGTTCACCAGCAGGCGATAACCCTGCCCGTGTTCGCCCGGCGACAGGTCGAATTTGTCGATCACCTTACGGATCGCGCGCGCGTAGTCGATGATCTCGGCGTCCGATGCCTTGGCCGCGAAGTGGTCCCAGGTCACATATGGTCCGCGTGGGATCACGAGGACATGGACGGGGGCCTGCGGTGCGATATCGTTGAAGGCGAGGGTGTGATCGGTCTCCAGCACCGTGTCGTTCGGAATCTCACCGCGCAGGATCTTGGCGAAGATGTTCTGGTTGTCGTATTCGTAGGCCATGTGTCCCCGTCTCAATCGTTGAAGAAGCCATCGGTCTGCAGGATTTCCACGGCCCTTTCTTCAGGGATCGTCAGGAACTTGGCAAGGGCCTCGGCATTCTCTTCACCGGTTCCGTGTTCGCGAAGGATATGCATGTCGACGAAGCCCTCGTCGCGGATGCGGTCGGATTCATAGAAAAAATCCTGCCGGATCGTGGGGATAAGCCGGTCGATGGCCTCCTGCGGGGTCCTCTCGCCGGCGAGCCCGACGCGAAGGGCGTGGCCCAGGATCCATTCGTCCGAATAGTCGGCCTCGATCTCCAGCAACCGGGTCTTGGAGCGGTCGGTATGGAAATCGCGCATCAGGTCGATATCGTTCGGGTCCATCCCGATGGCGAGCCTGTCGGTCTTGTAATAGTCGAACAGCATCCGCATCAGAGCGCGGCGATGGCGCGTCCGTTTCTCGATCGAGCCCTGGATGCCGCCAAGATCGGGGAGCACCGTCGCCTCTTCGTCAAAGAGATAGTCGATGGCGGGAATGTTCGTCTTTTCGCGCAGCAGTTGAAGCAGTCGCTTGCCGATGTGCCACTTCTTCGCCACCACGATGAGCAGCTCGCGGTCCCGGCCCAGCGTCGTTTCGCTCTCCCAGAACCGCTCGCCAAAGCGCTGGCCGATCCGGCCGCGCCCGGTGAGGAAGGCGAACAGGCTTCGCCCCTCGTTCGAAATCTTGAAGTCCAGCGTATCCGAGGCATAGAGCGCCCCGAGACGGCGTTTGAGTTCATGGGCATCCGGGCTGATCTTGCGCGCGAAGAGGTAATCCTGCGACAGCAGCATGTCGTAGTGGTCGTTGTAGAAAGTGACCGGCATCCCGTAGTCTGTGAACATCAGGAACGTCAGGGTGCGTGTCTCGATCTCCTCGGCGGGCACGAGATGGCGCACGAGGGTTTGAAAAAACGTCTCGTCCGGAATCCAGGTCGTCTTGAAGAACCTCATGACATCGCGGCGCTTGCGCACGAAGTCGAGAATCCACTCGATGGTGCGCCGCCGCAGGCACCACCACTGAGACCCGATCATGATCTGCACGTCCTTGGGCACGTCGCGTTGGAGGCCAAGGCGCTTCTGGATGTTCATCGAGGCGTAGAACAGCCCCTTTTGCGTGCGTTCGTTGAACCAGTGACGCCAGATCAGCCGGTCTTCCTTGATCCCGGTCTTGATCCAGTCGCTTTCGAAAAAGTCGAAGCTTTCGATATAGTCGACGTCGTCGTCATCTAGGAAATCATGGGCGTATTCGGCGGATTTGATCGCCATGCAGTCGCCCGAGACCATGTAGAAATGGGTGGCGCGCGGAAACGCGTCCACTGCCGCCTCGACCGCGTGGAGCGTACCCTCGACCAGCGACCACTCGCCCCAACCGCATTTCACGCGCTTCTTGGCGAAGGTGACCGAGGCATTGTCGGCCAGAGCCGCCTGAATCATCTCGTAATCCGACCGGGCGCTGCGCGCGTCGAAATGGATCGAGATGTAATCTCCCGCCGCGGTCAGGCGCTGTGCCTGATCGATGATGGCCTTTGGGTCCTTGTGACACAGGAGAATGAAGGCGATTTTTGCCATTTACGGTCCGTCTGGGCTGTCTGGCGCGGATTGTTGACATGCTTACCGTAACGAAGCATTGAAATAACAGCATTTCTTTGCTTTTTTCTCTGAAAACAAATTGGTCCCGTGCAAGGGGGCCAGACGGAGGCGGCGGCAGCAATATGGGTTTCCCGGGAACCTGGATGACCGAAAGTGAAAGCATGGTGTATCGGGTCGTCCCGAAATGCGCCTGCTCGACCATCGGCCAGATCATGTATTTCTCCGACCACGGAGAGTTCTTCGACGGTGACATTCACGACGCCACGGAAGGCATCGTGAAGTGGGCGCAGGAAGAAAACCAGAAGAAGATCGAGCGCAACGTGAAGACCCACAAGAGCTTTGCGTTCACTTGCGTGCGCAACCCCTACACGCGCATCCTCAGTTCGTTCTTCGACAAGATCTGCGGCATTCAACGCAACGGGAAGCGCTATCGCGGCAACCTCGTCCCGCTCCTGATCCAGAAATACGGAATCGAAGTGGGCAGCCCAGAAGACAACTTCGACTTCGACCAGATCCAGTCATTCCGCCGGTTCCTGTTGTTCACCCGCGACACCATCCGCTTTCGCCGCCCGATGGACCCGGACATCCACTGGTCGGCCATGTCCGGCCATGTCTCGACCTTCATCACCAACGGCGGCACCTATGACCAAATCTTCTGGACCGAGAACTTCAATGTCGGGATGAAGAAGGTGCTCGACAATGTGAAGACGCCCAAGAAGGTCAACATCAAGACCATCCCGCGGTTCAACGAGAGCGCCGGGCACGGCCCCGAACGCGCCCATCCGGTCGAGGATTATTTCGACGACCTGTCGATGCACCTGATGTGGGAAATCTACCGCAAGGATTTCGAGCTGTTCAAATACGACTTCGACAATCCGGGCAACAAGCTTCCCGTCGGCGACATCGACATCGACGAGGTTCACAAGAAACTCGGATCTTGAGCCGGATCAAGGCGTGAGGGCCGCCAGCCTGCCAGAAGGGTGGCAGGAGGCCCGCCATGACCGAGATCATCACCGTTACAGCCGACACCGTTCAGAAACACGGGTTTTTCTGCAAGATGAGCGCGCGCAAGACGCACGCCTGGCAGGCAAAGCGGGACTGGCTCCTCGCCCGCTTCGAGGAAGGGCTCGAATTGCGCCTGCTGGGCGACTCGGCGCGCGGGTTCGTGGAGTACATGCCCGGCGACAAGGCCTGGCGATCGGTCGAGGACGCGGGCGACCTGATGCTGATCCACTGCCTCTGGGTGGTCGGCAAATCAAAGGGACAGGGTTTCGCGCGTGCGCTTCTGGACGAGGTCGAGAGGACGGCGGGCGACAAGGGCTACAATGGCGTGGCCGTGCTCGCCTCGACCGGAAACTGGCTGGCCCGGCCCGAGGTCTTCGCGCATTTCGGCTACGACGTGGTCGAAACGGCCGATCCCGGTTTTTGCCTGATGGTCCGCCGCTTCGCCCCCGGCCCCACCCCGCGCCTGTCGGGTGGCTGGGACGAAAAAGCGTCCGCCTGCGGCCCGGGGTTGACCGTCCTGCGCACCGCTCAGTGTCCCTATCTCGAAGACGCCGCGGCGATCGTGGGCAAGGTGGCACAAGAATCGGGCCTCGCTTTCCGCGACGTGGTCATCGACAGCGCCCACGCGTTGCGCGCCCGGATGCCCACGCCGTATGGAACCTATGCGCTGGTGCAGGACGGGCGGCTCGTAGCCCATCACTACCTGCTGGAAAAACAGCTGCGACAGGTGCTCGACCTCTGACCGGGCGCCCTACCCGACGGGCTCCGGTGCCCGCGACCGTTCACATGTCGGCACTTTTCCGGTCCCAAGTATCCTCGGGGGTTCGGGGGCAGACAGCCCCCGAAGGCTGCGTGCCTTGAACGCAGGCAAGAATGCGTGCGCAACGCGCACACGATCAGAAAAGACCGAGCGGGGTCGCTTCAGACCCCGAGACACCAGCGCATGATGGCCTTTTGCGCATGCAGCCGGTTTTCGGCCTCGTCGAACACCACCGATTGCAGGCCGTCCATGACCGAGTTGGTCACTTCCTCGTTCCGGTGGGCGGGCAGACAGTGCATGAACAGTGCCCCCTCGCCCGCCGCGGCCATGAGCCGGTCGTCGACCTGATAGGCGCGCAGGATATTGTGACGGCGCTCACGGGTCGAAGGGGCGTCATGCATCGACACCCAGGTATCTGTCACCACGAGGTCGGCCCCGGCGACCGCCGCATGTGGATCACGTTCGATCTCGATCTTCGCGCCCTTGGCGCGCGCTTCCTCGATGAACTCCCGGTCGGGGTCGAGCCGTTCGGGGCCGGTGAACGTCAGATCGAAACCCAGTTGCCCGGCGGCGTGGATGAAGGAAGCGCAGACATTGTTGCCGTCGCCCGCCCAGACCACTTTCTTGCCGGTGATCGGCCCGCGATGCTCCTCATATGTGAGGATATCGGCCATGATCTGGCAGGGGTGCGAACGGTTGGTGAGGCCGTTGATGACCGGGACCGTGGCAAATTCCGCGAGCTCCTGAAGCGCGGATTCCTCAAACGTCCGGATCATGATGAGATCGACGTAACGCGACAGGACACGCGCGGTGTCCGGGATGGACTCGCCGTGACCCAGCTGCATTTCCGAGCCGGAGAGGACGAGCGTCTCGCCGCCCATTTGCCGCACGCCCACATCGAAGGAGACGCGTGTCCGGGTGGACGGCTTCTCGAAGATGAGGGCCACGACCTTGCCGTCCAGAGCACGCTCCTCGTCAAGTGCGCCGCGTCCGGCGTCGCCGCGTGCGGATTTGATCCGGTGGGCTTCGTCCAACATGCTCCGCAGATCGGCCGGGTCGGTCGCGTTGATGTCGAGGAAATGCCTCATGCCTTGGCCTCCAGCGCCGTCGCCGCGGCGTCGATCCGCGCCACGCCTTCGGCGATGTCCGCGTCAGTGATATTGAGCGGCGGCAGGAGCCGCGCCACGTTGTCGGCGGCGGGCACGAGGATGACCTGGTTGTCATAGCCTGCGGCCACGAGGTCAGCAGGCGCCACCTTGCATTTCAGACCCAGCATCAGGCCGACGCCGCGCACGCTGTCGAAGATGTCGGGATGCGCGTCCACCAGCCCCTCGAGCTTCTGGCGTAGGAGCCCTGCCTTGCGATTCACATCGTCAAGGAAACCGTTGCCGGTCACCACGTCGACCATCTTGGTTCCCACCGCCATTGCCAGCGGGTTGCCGCCATAGGTCGAGCCGTGCGTCCCGACGACCATGCCGGAGGCGGCGTCTTCCGTCGCCAGAACCGCCCCCAGCGGGAAGCCACCGCCGATGCCTTTGGCGGACATGAGGATATCCGGGGTCACGCCCGCCCATTCGTGGGCAAAGAATTTGCCGGTCCGGCCGATCCCGCACTGAACCTCGTCGAAGATCAGAAGCGTCCCCGTCTCGTCGCACAGGTCGCGAAGACCCTTGAGGCACTGGTCGGGCACCGGGCGGATACCGCCTTCGCCCTGCACGGGTTCGATCAGGATCGCGGCGGTCTTTTTGGTGACTGCGGCGCGCAGGGCGTCGTGATCACCGAAGTCGAGGTGAACGAACCCCGGCATCAGCGGGCCGAAGCCCTTGACCATCTTCTCAGTCCCCGAAGCCGCGATGGCGCCGGTGGACCGGCCATGGAAACAGCCGGAAAAGGTGATGATCTCGACCCGGTCCTCGTCGCCCCGATCGTAGTGATACTTGCGCGCCATCTTGATCGCGAGTTCCGCCGCTTCGGTGCCCGAATTCGTGAAAAACACGGTGTCGGCGAAGGATGCATCGACCAGCCGGTCGGCCAGCGCCTTTTGCCCCGGAATTTCGTAGAGGTTCGAGACGTGCCAGAGCTTGTGCGCCTGCGCGGTCAGCGCCCCGATCAGGTCCGGGTTGGCATGGCCCAGCGCGTTCACCGCGATGCCCGCGCCGAGGTCGAGATATCGCTCGCCGCCTTCCTCGATCAGCCAACTGCCTTCGCCCTTGACGAAGTTCAGTTTCGCACGCGCATAGGTCGGCAGAACGGACGGGATCATGGCATCATCCTTAGAAAAGAAGCTTTTGGGTGCCGCAAGGGCGGGCCGGTGTCAACGATTTAAGAGGGTGGGAGTAGTCGAACGGAGTCAGACGTCAGGCGCGGGTGCGGCGGCGTCGGCAGACAGGGGTATGGATGCGTTCGAACATGGGCTGGCGATACGTCGGACTGGTGCAAAAGTCCATCTCTTTCCTCGGCCGCGCGCCGGGCGTATGGGGTCGGTGAAACCGACGGGACAGGGATATGAACCGGATACCCCACCAGCCGCTCGCCTCGGCGGGCTTTATGCTCGCCGCCGCCGCGCTCGTCGCGGGAACCACCCTTCTCGCCAAGATGGCGGGGGCCGAAGGGCTGCATCCACTTCAGGTCAGCCACGGGCGGTTCCTGTTCGCCTTCATCGGGATTGCCACCGCCACGCTTGTCCTGCGTCCGACCTTCACGCGGCCCCAATGGGGCACTCACGCCGCGCGGTCACTGTCCGGATGGACCGGGATTTCGCTGACCTTCGCGGCGGTCCAGTTCATCCCGCTGGCAGACGCGACGGCGATCTCGTTCCTGAACCCGGTTGTCGCCATGCTGCTCGCCATCCCGGTATTGAAGGAAACGGTGGGACCGTGGCGGTGGGCGGCTGCGGTCATTGCGCTGGCCGGCGGCGCAATCCTGCTGCGCCCCGGCGCGGGGGCCCTGGAGCCCGGTGCACTCATCGCGCTGGCCGCCGCGCTCGCCATGGGTGTCGAGATCACGATCATCAAGTTCCTGACCGGGCGCGAACGGCCGCTCCAGATCCTCGTCATCAACAATGGCATGGGGCTGACGATCGCCACGGTCGCCGTGCTGGCGACCGGCGTCTTCGTCATGCCGACCCCTAAGGCCTGGCTCATCCTCGCCGGGATCGGCGCGATGATGGCGCTCGCCCAGACCTGTTTCATCCAGTCGATGCGCCGGGCTGATGCGAGTTTCGCTTCACCGTTCTTCTACGCGACGCTGGTCTTCGCAGCACTCTATGATGGTGCGGTTTTCGGGACATGGCCGGACCGGGTGAGCCTCGCCGGTGCAGGGGTCATCCTGGCGGGCGGCGTACTGCTTGCCTGGCGGGAAGGACGGTTGAAACGCGCGCCGGGTTGAGCCATATACGCCCCTTCACCTTGCCACCCCCGCACGGGTGACTAGAATAGGCCCCTGACGCAGTTACGGCCCCGGCGGCCACAAAGGAAATCCGATGTCCTGGACAGACGAACGAGTCGAAACCCTCAAGAAAATGTGGTCCGAAGGCCAGTCGGCCAGCCAGATCGCCAAGGAACTTGGCGGTGTGACCCGCAACGCCGTGATCGGCAAGGTTCACCGGCTCGGACTGTCCAACCGTGCGGGAGGCGGCACGGCCACGACTTCGACTGCCCCGGCCAAGGAAAAACCCGCCGCGAAAGCTGCGCCCAAGAAGGCGGCGCCGAAGCGCGCGGAGCCGAAGCCGGAGCCGGTCGCAGAGACGGCTGACGCCGAACCGGCGGCCAAGCCGATCCCGGCCCGCAAGCAGATCATCCCGGCGGGCCAGCCGCTCCCCCCGCAGCCGAGCGCGAACGAGATCCCTGCCGAGGCTCTCAAGAAGGTGAGCGAGGTCGAGAAGTCGGCCAAGAAGCTGTCGCTCCTCGAACTGACCGAGCGGACCTGCAAGTGGCCCATCGGCGACCCGGCGACCGAGGATTTCTGGTTCTGCGGTCTGCCCGTGCAGCAGGGCAAACCCTATTGCGAAGCGCATGTCGGCGTAGCGTTCCAGCCGATGTCCTCGCGCCGCGACCGCAAGCGCTGACATGCCGGCGGGCGCAGCGGTTCCGATCCTGCGCTCGTTTTCCGAAGGCGAGGCACGGGATTTCTACCTGCGTTACCTCGGCTTCGACGTTCTCTTCGAACATCGCTTCGCCCCGGAGGCCCCGCTCTACATGGGCCTGAGACTGGGAAACTGCGAGATTCACCTCTCCGAGCATCACGGCGACGCTTCACCCGGGAGCGCGGTGCGGATTGAGGTTTCCGACATCGACGCCTTTCACGCCGAGATTACAGCGCGGGGTCATGCCCGGCTGCGTCCCGGGATCGAGGATCAAAGCTGGGGGGCACGGGAAGTGAATCTTCGCGATCCTTTCGGAAACCGGCTCGTTTTCTGGCAGAGCACCTGACCTCTCTCCGATTGTTTCCAAATTGGACATTGCTCCGAATCCCGGGACGCCCTTATCCTTTGGTTAATTCATTTTCCAAAGGGAGACGGTTTCATGAGAGCCATTCTTCTGCTGCCCATTGCTTTCACGCTTGGCGGCTGCGCCCTGTTCGGAGGCCGCGACGCCCCGAGCGTCGATATCTACGAAACGAGCGGATCGAACGAGATCGCCGTGGCGAGCACCAAGGACGGCATGATGATCGTCGGCGGCGCGACCCGGTTCGACGGCACCGACTACGAGACCTACACCGAGCATATGGTGGATACGGATTCCGGTGATGTCACCGGCACCCGGCACTATGTCATGGTCGAGGGCGAGGTCCTGGACTGTCCGCAGTCGGATTGCTCCGGCACTGTCGCGCGCTACTACGGTGTGCCCGGCGTCCCGGTCGAAAGCGACGGCGAGACTTACATCATCCGCTGAGGCGGAAGATCCATTCACTCGTTGAGCCGAATGAGCGTTTACGAAACCAAAACGCATGCGGTCTCAGGACCCATGCGTTTTGCTTTCCGGTTCTTCGCCTTTTCTCACGGCACACCCTGATCCGCAATAAAACTTCCGATCTGTGGAAGACACCCCCCTCAGGAGGGGGTTGAGGCACCACGATTTCGCGATAATCTGGTGACGTATTCAAAACTTGGGGGAGTTTTCCATGCGTTTCATTCTTGTTCTGACGACGGCTGTGTTCACCCTTTCGGGCTGCGCCGTCGCGCCGATCGTTCTGGCCACATCGACCCAACCGGCCTCGGTCTCGACCAAGTCGCCCATTACGCGGTCTCACATCACCTACAAGAACGAGGAGTACGCGGTAGACACCGTGAAGACGTTCGTAAACGGCAAGCACCGTTTGACCGAACGCACTGTCACCGTGAACGGGCGGGATTATCCCTGCGTGGCCTATGCCGACTGCCTGCACCGCGTGACCGTGGTGCTCGGAGATGCCAAGGACTGAACCACCGCCCGCACAAACCGGTGAGAGCCCTTTCCCGGCGGGCCGTCCCGGCGTATAGCGCGGTCCATGTCCACGAATCCGCCAGACCTCCGCCCTGATCTCGCCCGCGCTGTCGTGCGCGAGGATGCCCGCCCCGGCCAGCCGAAGATCGGCATGGTCAGCCTTGGCTGTCCCAAGGCGTTGGTGGACAGCGAACGCATCCTCACGCGCCTGCGCGCCGAAGGGTATGCGATCAGCCCGGACTATGGCGGGGCGGACGCGGTGATCGTGAACACCTGCGGGTTCCTCGACAGCGCCAAGGCCGAAAGCCTGGAGGCCATCGGCGAGGCGCTGAACGAAAACGGTCGGGTGATCGTCACCGGCTGCCTCGGAGCGGAGCCGGAGTACATCACCGGCGCGCATCCGAGCGTACTGGCTGTCACCGGACCGCATCAGTACGAGCAGGTGCTGGACGCCGTACACACCGCCGTGCCGCCCAGCCCGGACCCTTTCGTGGATCTGTTGCCGTCGCGCGGCGTGAGCCTCACTCCGCGCCACTACAGCTATCTCAAGATTTCCGAAGGCTGCAATCACGCCTGCAAGTTCTGCATCATCCCCGACATGCGCGGCAAGCTTCAGTCGCGGCCGGCTCATGCGGTGGTTCGTGAAGCGGAGAAGCTGGTCGAGGCCGGTGTGCAGGAGCTTCTGGTCATCTCGCAGGATACCTCCGCTTACGGGCTGGATATCCGTTATGCCGAGGAGCGCGGCCACCGTGCCCATATCGCCGACCTCGCCCGTGACCTCGGATCGCTCGGGGCCTGGGTGCGGCTGCACTATGTCTACCCCTACCCGCATGTGCGCGAGCTCATCCCATTGATGGCCGAGGGGCTGATCCTGCCCTACCTCGATATCCCGTTCCAACATGCCGATCCCGGCGTTCTCCGCCGCATGGCGCGGCCAGCAGCGGCGGCGAAGACGCTGGACGAGATCGCGGCGTGGCGGGACGTCTGCCCGGACATCGCCCTGCGCTCCACCTTCATCGTCGGCTACCCCGGCGAGACGGAAGCGGAATTCCAGGTCCTGCTCGACTGGCTCGACGAAGCCCAGCTCGACCGGGTCGGGTGTTTCCAGTACGAGAATGTCGACGGCGCCCGCTCCAACGATCTGCCGGACCATGTGCCCGAGGAGGTGAAAGAGGAGCGCTGGCACCGGTTCATGGAGAAGGCGCAGGCCATATCCGAGGCCAAGCTCGAGGCGAAAGTTGGCAAACGGATCGAGGTCATCGTGGACGAGGTGGAGGCGGACGCCGCCACCTGCCGCACCAAGGCCGATGCGCCCGAAATCGACGGCTGCCTGTTCATTGACGAGGGCCACGAAGCGCTGGTCCCGGGGCAGATCGTGACGGTCGAGGTGGACGAAGCCGGGGAATACGATCTTTGGGGCAAGCTCATCGCCTGATTGTTTCCACACGGCAAACAATCACCACCGCGCTTCCAAGATCCTGCCCACGTCTCGTCCAGATGCCGCAATACCCCTCTTCTCGTTGATAAGCGAAAAGGGGCTGGCGATGATCGAAATTGCCGAATTTGAGATGGCGTATTCAGCGGTGCCGAAGGCGGGCTGCACATCGGTGAAAACGGCGATTGCCGAGTTGTTGGGCGAACGACCCGCAGAGGACGACGAATACGCGGTCCATCCGAAACTGCCGACCCGCCGTTTCGCGCCAAGGCGGTTTCACCGGTACGACGGGTGGCATCGCTTTACCGTGGTCCGCGACCCGATCAAGCGCCTCTTGTCGGTTTATACCGACCTCGTCGCGACGCGGAATATCCTGCGCAATTCTGCGAATATCCGGCGGGGCCGCGTCGATCTGCCGGTCAAGCCAGACCCGGACTTCTTCTTCCAGAACCTCGATGCCTACCGATCCGCCGCCTCGGTCATCAAACACCACGCGTTGAGACAGATCCTGTTCACGGGTCCCGACCTCACGCTCTACGATCAGGTATACGACGTGTCGCAGCTTGGAAGACTCGGAGAGGATCTGAGCCTGATGACGGGCCGGCCCGTTTCGTTCGACAAACCCATGAACGCGTCGAAGTTCCGGCTGAAACTGGACGACCTCGTGCCCGCGTCGCGCGATGTCATTCACGCAAATGCAGCGGACGACTACGCGGCATTCGGCGGCTATCTGGCCGAAGCCGCGTAAGCCGCCGGGGAGGTCGTTTCACATGCCTGCACAATTCCCCCAATTTTCACAAATTGCGCCGCATCGGCGCCTCAAACCCTCGTCATTCTTGCAGCAAGTTATCGCAGAGGGGCGAACCCATGGTGGAATTCGAGGAGTTTGAACTGGCCTATGTGCCGGTGCCCAAGGCGGGCAGCACGGCGCTCAAGACGGCGCTTGCGGCATTGCGCGAGGACACGCCGGATGCGGATGACGCGGCCTGGGTCCATAACCGGATGCCGACGCGTCGGTTCAATCCGGACGCCTTTTCCCGCACCGCGGATTTCTGGCGCTTCACCGTCATTCGCGATCCGATCGAGCGGCTGCTTGCGGTCTATACCGACCTAATCGTGGAGCGTGACGTTCTGGCTTATGCGGGAGACGTGCAGCGTGGCCGGATCAACCTGCCGACACGGCCCGACCCGGATTTCTTTTTCCAGAACCTCGACCGTTACCGCGCCGCCGTTTTCGCGATCAAGCATCACGCCATGAAGCAAATGGTGTTCACGGGGCCGAGTCTGGACGTCTACGACAGGGTCTATGACGCGGGCCGGCTGGAGGAACTATGCGCCGAGGTGTCGGGCATGACCGGTCGCACCGTGATCGTGAGAGAGACGTCTCGAGGCGAACCGCTGAATCTGGGCGATCTCAAGCCGGAGACCCGCGCGATCATCCGCAATGAGGCCGCGCCGGATTACGCCGCCTTTTCTGGCTTCCTCGCCGCCGCCTGACCGACGCAGCTCATCAGCACTCCGGCAGGTTGACCGCGATCCCGCCCTGCGAGGTCTCCTTGTAACGTGAATCCATGTCACGGCCCGTCTGGAGCATCACGCGGATGCAGTTGTCGAGCGGCAGGATGTGCTCCCCGTCCGAGCGCAGCGCGAGCGAGGCCGCCGACACCGCCTTGATCGCCCCCATTGCGTTGCGTTCGATGCACGGCACCTGCACAAGGCCCTTTGCCGGGTCGCAGGTCATGCCAAGATGATGCTCCAGCGCAATTTCGGCTGCGTTTTCAACCTGTTCGTTGGCCCCGCCCAACGCGGCGCAGAGCCCGGCGGCGGCCATTGCCGCGGCCGATCCGACTTCGCCCTGACAGCCAACTTCGGCCCCTGAGATCGACGCATTGGCCTTGATCAGCCCACCGATGGCGGCGGCGGTCAGCAGGAAATCTCGCCGCTTCTCATCCGTCACCTCGTCGGCCATGTGATCGCGCCAGTATCGCAGGACGGCCGGGAGCGTCCCTGCCGCCCCGTTGGTGGGCGACGTGACGACCCGGCCCCCTGCGGCGTTCTCCTCGTTCACCGCCATCGCGTAGGCCGAGATCCAGTCATTCACCACATGCGGCGCGTTGCGGTTGGAATAGCGCTGCGCGGTCAGGTCGTCGTGTAGTTTCTTCGCCCGGCGCTTCACGTTCAGCCCGCCGGGCAGTGTGCCCTCCTGCGTAAAGCCCCGGTCGATGCAGTCCATCATCGCGTCGGCCAGCCCGTCGAGGCCAGCGTCGAGGCCGTCTTCGCCATGTGCCTCCTCGTTAGCGCGTTTCATCTGTGCGATTGTCAGGCCGGCGCGCTTGCCCATTGCCAGCATCTGTTCCGCCGAGCCGAAGGGATAGGGATAGCCGAGCGCGCGTTTCTGGTCAGACAGGCTCGTGCCCTGTTCGGCGGTCAGTTCCGCTTCCGTCACGACAAAGCCGCCGCCGACCGAGAAATAGGAGATCGTGAGATAGGGGTTCCCGGCCCCATCCACCGCGCGGAACACCATCCCGTTCGCGTGCTGTTCAAGCGGCGGGCCGAAGTCGAAGTGGAGATCTGTTTCCGGGTTGAAGGCCAGCGGCGGCAGCCCCTCGGGGTCGAGCCGTCCGGACGCTTTGAGCTTCGCGATAAGTGCATCTCCGCGCTCCGGGTCCATCGTCTCGGGCAGCTCGCCGAGCAAACCGAGGATCACGGCGCGGTCTGTGTGGTGCCCTTTGCCGGTCCATGCCAGCGAGCCGTGCAACGATACGCTCACTCCGGCCATATCGCCCGCGCCCGGAATCCGCTCGTTATGCCTGAGCGCGTCGAGGAACCGGGCGGCGGCGACCATCGGCCCCATCGTGTGCGAGGATGAGGGGCCGATGCCGAGTTTGAAGATGTCGAAGACCGAGATGAACATGCTGACCCCTGTTGCGCTGGGATCAGCCTAGTCTTTCCCTCGTCCGGGCACATTCAGTCCACGACATGCCCGCTGCAAAGCGCGACATTCCGCGGAGGCGTCCGGGTTTACGCGTCCTGAAGCGATGTGACTTCAAGCTCGCCTTCGAGCCGCGACTGCATGGCCCGCGCGGCGGCGTGGCTGGCGGCAGCCGTGGTGAAGTACGGGATCTTGTCGTAGAGCGCGACCGAACGCATCGTCCGGCTGTCCTCGACCGCCTGCGCGCCTTCGGTGGTGTTCATCACGAGATGGACGAGTCCGTCCTTCATGATGTCCACGATTGTCCGGCCACCTTCGTACTGCTTGCGCACCACCTCGGTCTCGATTCCAGCGCCGTTCAGGAATTTGGCCGTGCCGCTCGTCGCCATGATGGTAAACCCCATGTCCTTGAGGATCTGGGCGGTTTCGGCCATCTGGTCGGTCTTGTCGGTATCGCGGATCGAAAAGAACACGGTGCCTTCGGTGGGCAGCATCGTTCCCGCGCCGAGCTGTGCCTTGAGGAAGGCACGGGCGAAGCTCTTGTCCGATCCCATGACTTCGCCGGTGGAGCGCATTTCCGGGCCAAGCAGCGTGTCGACGCCGGGGAAGCGGGCGAAGGGCAGGACCGCCTCTTTCACCGCGAACTTGTCGATCAGCGGGTCCACGAGGTCGAACTTGTCGAGCGTCTCGCCAGCCATGACCCGCGCGGCGATGGAGGCGATAGGGGAATTCACGGCCTTGGCCACGAAGGGCACCGTGCGCGAGGCGCGCGGGTTCACTTCGATGAGGTAGATGTCGCCTTCCTTCACCGCGAACTGCACATTCATGAGGCCGACGACGCCCAATTCGAGCGCGATCGCTTCGGACTGGCGTTTCAGCTCGTCGATGATGTCCATCGGAAGCGAATAGGGCGGGAGCGAACAGGCACTGTCGCCGGAGTGGACGCCCGCCTCTTCGATATGCTGCATGATGCCCGCGACGTGGACCGTCGTCCCGTCGCAGAGCGCATCCACGTCGATCTCGACCGCGCCCGACAGGTAGCTGTCGAGAAGAACCGGGCTGTCGCCCGACACCACGACGGCGTCGCGGATGTAGCGTTTGAGCCCGTCCATGTCGCGCACGATCTCCATCGCGCGCCCACCGAGAACATAGGAGGGGCGGATGACCAGCGGGAAGCCGATGCTGTCGGCAATCTCAAGCGCTTCTTCGTCCGAATGTGCGATTCCATTGTTCGGCTGCTTGAGGCCGAGACGGTTCACGAGATCCTGGAACCGTTCCCGGTCTTCGGCAAGGTCGATCGCGTCGGGCGAGGTGCCGAGAATCGGGATGCCTGCTGCCTCAAGGTCATTGGCGAGTTTCAGGGGCGTCTGACCGCCGAACTGCACGATCACGCCGTGCAGCGTGCCCGCATCCTGCTCCACGCGCAGGACTTCCATGACGTGTTCGAAAGTGAGCGGCTCGAAATACAACCGGTCGGACGTATCATAGTCGGTCGATACCGTCTCGGGGTTGCAGTTGATCATGATGGTTTCGTAGCCGGCGTCGGTCAGGCTGAAACAGGCGTGGCAGCAGCAGTAATCGAACTCGATCCCCTGCCCGATCCGGTTCGGACCGCCACCAAGGATGACGACCTTCTTGCGGTCCGAGGGCCGCGCCTCGCATTCCACCTCGCCCATCATCGGGGCTTCGTAGGTCGAATACATATAGGGAGTCTGCGCTTCGAATTCGGCCGCACAGGTGTCGATCCGCTTGAACACGGCGTTTACGCCGAGATTCTGACGCGCGCGGCGCACCTGTCCTTCGTCGCGCCCGGTGAGCGTGGCAAGGCGGGCGTCGGTGAAGCCCATCATCTTCAGCTCCCGCAGCCCCTCTTCGGACACGGGCAGGCCGTCATGGCGCACGCGCTCCTCGGCATCCACGATCTCGCGGATGCGGGCGAGGAACCAGGGGTCGAATTGGGTGACGCCGAAAATCTCATCATCCGACAGGCCATGACGCATCGCCTGCGCGATGGTGCGCATCCGGTCGGGAGTCTTTTTCGAGAGGGCCGCGATCACGGCGGCGGTATCCGGTGCGCCTTCGATCATGACCTCGTCGAAGCCGGTCAGGCCGGATTCCATCGACGCCAGCGCCTTTTGCAGCGACTCGTGGATGGTACGGCCTATCGCCATCGCCTCACCCACCGACTTCATGGCGGTGGTCAGGTTCGGCTCGGACCCCGGGAATTTCTCGAAGGCGAATTTCGGGATCTTGGTGACGACGTAGTCGATGGTCGGCTCGAACGACGCCGGCGTGACCTTGGTGATGTCGTTGTCCAGCTCGTCGAGCGTGTAGCCAACGGCCAGTTTCGCGGCGATCTTTGCGATGGGGAAGCCCGTCGCCTTGGACGCGAGCGCCGAAGAGCGCGACACGCGCGGGTTCATCTCGATCACGACCATGCGGCCGCTGTCGGGGTTCACCGCCCACTGGACGTTGGAGCCGCCGGTTTCCACCCCGATCTCGCGCAGCACATTGATCGAGTGCGTGCGCATCAGTTGGTATTCCTTGTCGGTCAGCGTCAGCGCCGGGGCCACGGTGATCGAATCGCCGGTGTGGACGCCCATCGGGTCCACGTTCTCGATGGCGCAGACGATGATGGCGTTGTCGGCCTTGTCGCGCACGACCTCCATCTCGAACTCTTTCCAGCCCAGAAGCGACTCGTCGACGAGGATCTGGTTCACGGGCGAGGCGTCCATGCCGGAGCGGCAGTAATAGATGTATTCTTCGCGGTTATAGGCGATGCCGCCCCCGGTGCCGCCGAGCGTGAAGGCCGGGCGGATGATGGCGGGGAGGCCGATGTCCTCGAGCGTTTCGAGCGCGATCTGCACGCCCTTTTCAAGGTCGGCCTTGCCATCCGCTTTCTTGGGTGCGGTGACGATGGTGGCGCGCGGGTTCTCGATGCCCAGACGGTCCATCGCTTCGCGGAAGAGCTTCCGGTCCTCTGCCATTTCAATGGCTTCGCGCTTGGCGCCGATCAACTCGACACCGTGTTCCTCCAGCACGCCCATGTCGGCGAGTGCCAGTGCGGTGTTGAGGCCGGTCTGTCCGCCCATCGTGGGCAGAAGCGCGTCGGGCTTTTCTTTGGCGATGATCTTGGCGACGATCTCGGGCGTGATCGGCTCGATATAGGTGGCGTCGGCCAGACCGGGGTCGGTCATGATCGTCGCCGGGTTCGAGTTGACGAGGATGACGCGGTAGCCCTCTTCGCGCAGCGCCTTGCAGGCCTGTGCGCCGGAGTAGTCGAATTCGCAGGCTTGCCCGATGATGATTGGCCCTGCGCCGATGATCATGATGGACTGGATGTCGGTTCTCTTCGGCATGTCGTCACCCTCTGACCAGGCCCGCGGCACCGGGGCTCCGGTCCGCAAATTCTCGTGGGTTATAGACGTGGCGCGGCGGGGAGCAAGGGGGTGCGCCGAAAATCACTACGGGTTCGCCTCGCGCCGGGCCGCGACCACGACGAGGGCGAGCATGATAAGTGCCGCCCCGGTGTTCAGCGCGACGGGAAGGAGGCCCGTGCCGCGGGTGTCTCCGGCAATGACGAGGGCGGGCAGGCTCAGGGGCAGCGCGATGAAGAGGATAGCGCCCAGCGCGGCGCGGCGCAGCAGCACTTCAATCAGGCCGGGGAGCAGGATGAGCGGCAGGATCAGGTAGTGGACCCAACCCAGAGGCGAGGCCAGCGTCGTCAGGAGCGCGAGGCCCATCAAGCGGGTCCAGAGCCTCAGCCGCAGTGCCAGATTGCGTGTACCCCACCAAAGTGCCACGACGCCGGCGGCGAGGAACCCGCGGACTGTCCAGCTGATCCAATCCTCACCCCCGACCATGTGGGGTCGGGCCGAAAGGTCTCCGGTGCCGTTGGCGAAGGACTGAAGGTAGTAGAATGCCTGCTCAAGGCTCACGTTGATCGGGCTGACGAGAATCTGGTTCTCGATGGCTGCAAGCTTGGCCAGAAGCTCGGCGTGGAGAGGCCAGCCAGCCGCACCGAGTGAGGCGAGCGCGAGCACCGCGCCGGTGGCCACAAAGGCGGCGAGCGCAGTCCAGCGCCGTTCCATTGCGAAAATCAGGACGATGAGCGCCGGCGTCAACTTGATCGCCGCCGCGAGCGCGAGGCAGCCGCCCGCCAGAATGTCGCGCCGGTCTGCGAGGGCCACGACCGCAGCCAGCGTGAAGGCGGCGACGATCACCTGCGGCTGACCGAACCAGAAGGACATGTATCCCGGCGCCGTCACCAACATCAGGGCGAAGCTGATCACCACCCAACCGACCGGGCCGATCTGGATCGGACGCATCAGCCGCCATGTGAGCCAAATCATCCAGACGGTCGCGGCGGCGTTGATCACCAGCACCGCGTTAAAGAATGTCTGCGCCGGAATGGCGGTCGCGACGGGCGCGAGCGCCGCGGCCCAGAGCGGCGGGTAGAGGAACGGGGTAAATGCCGGGCCGGTGAACCCTTCGGAGTGCGCCCAATCCTGCCATGCCGATGGCGGGTCCGGCAGGAACGGCGCCCCGCCCGAGGCGTACACATTCGCGAAGTCGCCGGTCCCGAAGGAACGCGCGGCGTAGTAGATCGCTGAAAGGTCGATCTTCCACGACCCCCAGTTCAGAAAGACGATGGCAACGGCCCAGACCCCAGCGACAAGCACGGTGATCAGGGTTTCGCGGCTCATGCGTAAAGGTACTCGCGATTCGTTGGGACCGCGTGCTGATCGTGGGCAAGCTGGAATTGATAGATCACGAGCCCGAGCTCGGAAAAGCTCATCTCGGAGGCCGTCAGATAATAGCGCCACATGCGCACGAATTTTTCGTCGAACATGTCGCGGACCTTGTCCACGTTGAGCTCGAACCGCGCTTTCCATGCCTGGATGGTGCGGATGTAGTGGTCACGCCAGACCTCGATATCGGTGGGGAGAAGATCGACCTTCTCAACTTCGGTCATCACTTCTGACATCGCGGGGATATAGCCGCCCGGGAAGATATACTTATGGATGAAGGGCGAGGTCTGGCCCGGCGGGGTCGTGCGCCCGATCGTGTGGACGAGCGCGACACCGTCCGGCGCCAGCACCCTGGACACCTGATTCATGAAGATCGGGTACTGCGGCTGGCCGACGTGCTCCATCATCCCAACGACGACGACACGGTCGAATGTCTCTTCCAGATGGCGGTAGTCCATCAGGCGAAAGTCGCACAGGTCGGAAACACCCGCGTCCTCGGCGCGCTTGCGGGCTGCCGCGAGCTGTTCTTTCGACAAGGTGACACCCGTCATTTTCGCACCGAAGGTCTTGGCGAGATACACCGACAACCCGCCCCAGCCGCAGCCGATGTCGAGAACGCGCATCCCCGGCTCGATCAGGAGCTTCTTGCCGATGTGGTGCATCTTGGCCCGCTGCGCCGCATCGAGATCGAGGTTCGGGCGGTCGAAATAACCGCAGGTGTATTGCAGATTTTCGTCGAGAAAGAGCTCGTAGAGGTCCACCGGCAGGTCGTAATGCACCTCGACGTTTCGTTTCGCGATTCCCAGCGGGTTGTGTTGCGCGATACGGCGCAGCCCCGTGCGCGCACCTGCCGCTGCCGCCGAGAAGCGGCCCGATCCGTTCTTGCGCACATTGCGCGAGATGAGCCGGAGAAAGCCGGTGAGGTCGTCGTCATCGACCGTCAGCCCGCCCTCCATGTACCCTTCGCCCAAAGCGAGCTCTGGATTCTTCATCAGGCGAACCAACAGGCCCGGATCCGTGATCCGCAGATGAACGGGTGTGCCCGAGCCGTCGCCGTAGCGTTGCTCCAACCCGTCCGGCCACGTAATTGTCAGTGCCCCATCCGTCACGAGGCGCGACACCATGCGCCTCAGTGTCCCTGCAAACATAGAATTTGTCCCGTCGCTGTCCGTCAGCGTCGGCACTCTAAACCTCGTTTGCAAAAGGCGAAAGCGGATAGGTCAGGTTTATTCCGCCGCCTTTGCGAAAGCCGTATCCTTGCGCTGGCGCTCGCCCTCGTAGGGATAGAGGTAATCGCGCGTGATCGGCGCGGCCTCCATATGCTTGCCGATCTGCACCTGGTAGACGAGGAGCGAGCCGACGCGAAACGCGGCCTCCATGCACAGGAGGTAGTAGCGCCACATCCGCACGAAGCGGTCGTCATAGATCTCGCGCGCCTTGTCCGCCTTTTCCATGAAGCGATCGTGCCACAGGCCCAGTGTCTTGGAGTAATGCGTGCGCAGCACTTCGATGTCCTGCGTGACGAGGTAATGCTTGTCGACCGCCGCCTGCATCTCGGACAAGGCGGGCGAATAGCCGCCCGGGAAGATGTATTTCACCATCCACGGGTCCGAATAGTTGGGCGGCCCGACATGGCCGATGGTGTGGATGAGCGCGAGGCCGTCCTCGGTCAGGAGGTCGTTCACCTTGCCGAAATACTGTTCGTAATATGGCGTGCCCACGTGCTCGAACATGCCCACCGACACGATCCGGTCGAAGGTTTCGGTCACGTCGCGATAGTCCTGCATCCGGAAATCGCACTGATCGGACAAACCGGCCTCCTCGGCGCGCTTCACGGCGATGGCGTGCTGTTCCCTGGACAGCGTCACCCCCACGACCTTGACGCCGTAGTGGCGGGCGAGGGTCAGCGCCATGCCGCCCCAGCCACAGCCGATGTCGAGCACGGTCATCCCGGGCTTCAGGTTCAGCTTGTGGGCGATGTGGTGCTTCTTGGCCTCCTGGGCCTCGTCCAGCGTCAGGTCGGGCTGCGCGAAGTAGGCGCAGGAATACTGCTTGTCCACGTCGAGAAACAGGTCGTAGAGCTCGCCCGACAAGTCATAATGATGCGCCACGTTCGAGCGCGACCTGAACGGGTTGTTGGCCATCCCGAGCTTACGAAACGTCTGTTTCGTCACGTCCAGCGGCTTTTGGAACCATGGCCGCTCTGCCTTGTAAACACCGGGCAGCGCCACGGCGAAGAACTCGCGCAGATCGTTGATCTCGATCGACCCGTCCATGTACCCCTCGCCCACCGCGAGTTCCGGGTTCAGCACGAGCTGGCGCACGATTCTGTCGTCCCTGAGCCGCACATGCGCTTCGGGCGATCCGCTCCCGTAACGGCGCGTCGAGCCGTCGGGCAAGGTGATGTTGAGCGTGCCGTGGCGGAGAAACCGCTTCAGCATGATGTCAAGCAATGCAGTCCACATATCAGGCTCCCTGATTGGCCGGCTCTTTCGGCCGGCTCCCCAATTCGCTTATGTGCTCCTCCCCGCGACCCCGCGTCGGAGAGTGGTTTTCACCCTAAATGCCGCCTCACAGTGAATATTTTTGGCAAAAACTTGCGTTCTGTAAAGGTTCTTGGCGCACCGATGGTTCCCGCGCCGGCGCAAAACCCCCTGTCGGGCTTGACTTCACCGGCCTCGCAAGGTGTATCGACCCGGACTGAAACGAGCCCCGAGGGACCATCATGCACGCCTACCGCAGCCATACCTGCGCCGACCTCACCAAGGCCGATGTTGGCGACACCATCCGCCTGTCCGGCTGGGTCCATCGCGTGCGCGACCACGGCGGCGTGCTGTTCATCGACCTGCGCGATCACTACGGCGTGACCCAGATTCTCGCGGACGAGGACAGCCCGGTTTTCGCCGAGGTGGAGAAGCTGCGCTCGGAATACTGTATCCGCATAGACGGCAAGGTGCTGGCGCGCGACGAGAGCCTCGTGAACCCCAAGCTGCCCACGGGCGAAATCGAGGTGTTCATACAGGACATGGAGGTTCTGGGCGCCGCCGACGAACTCCCGCTCATGGTGTTCGGCGATCAGGAATACCCCGAGGAAACCCGCCTGCGCTATCGCTATCTCGACCTGCGTCGCGAAGAGATGCAGTCGAACATCACGCTGCGCTCGGACGTTGTCGCCTCCATGCGCCGGCGGATGTGGGACCAGAATTTCCGCGAATACCAGACGCCGATCATCACGGCTTCCTCGCCCGAAGGCGCGCGCGACTTTCTCGTGCCGTCGCGCCTCCACCCCGGCAAGTTCTATGCGCTGCCGCAGGCCCCGCAGCTCTTCAAGCAGCTCATCATGGTGTCGGGCTTCGACAAGTATTTCCAGATCGCGCCCTGCTTCCGCGACGAGGACCCGCGCGCCGACCGGTCGCCCACGGATTTCTATCAGCTCGACATCGAGATGAGTTTCGTCGAGCAGCAGGACATCTTCGACACGATCCAGCCGGTGATCCAGGGCGTGTTCGAGGAATTCGGCAAGGGCCGCAAGGTGGACGAGGTGTGGCCGCAAATCTCCTATGCCGACGCCGCGCTGTGGTATGGCACGGACAAGCCGGACCTGCGCAACCCGATCAAGATGCAGGTCGTGTCCGAGCATTTCGCGGGTTCCGGCTTCGCAATTTTCGCGAAACTGCTGGAGCAGGACGGGACCGAGATCCGCGCCATTCCCGCACCGACCGGTGGGTCGCGCAAGTTCTGCGACCGGATGAATGCCTTCGCCCAGAAAGAGGGCCTGCCGGGGATGGGGTACATCTTCTGGCGTGATGGCGACAACGGGATGGAAGCCGCGGGACCGCTGGCCAAGAACATCGGGCCGGAACGCACCGAGGCGATCCGCGAGCAACTGGGCCTCGGCGTGGGTGACGCCGCGTTCTTCCTTGGTGGCAAGCCCGATGCGTTCCAGCGTGTCGCGGGCCGGGCGCGTGATGTGATCGGCGAGGAGCTGGGACTGACCGAACAGGATCGCTTCGCCTTCGCCTGGATCGTGGACTTCCCGATGTACGAAGCGGACGAAGAGACCGGCGAAATCGACTTCTCGCACAACCCGTTCTCGATGCCGCAGAACCTCGACGACCTCGACGGCGACCCGCTCTCGGTGCTTGGCTATCAGTATGACCTCGCGTGTAACGGCTATGAGCTGATCTCGGGCGCGATCCGCAATCACAAGCGGGACGTGATGTTCAAGGTGTTCGAGAAAGCCGGATACGGTCAGGACGAGGTCGAGAAACGATTTGGTGGTCTCGCGCGCGCGTTCCAGTATGGCGCCCCACCGCACGGCGGCTGCGCCGCGGGCATCGACCGGATCGTGATGCTTCTGGCAGACGAGGACAACATCCGCGAAGTGATGATGTTCCCGATGAACCAGCGTGCCGAAGACCTGATGATGGGCGCCCCGTCCGAGCCTGCGAACGAGCAATTGCGGGAGCTGTCGCTGCGGGTGATCGAGCCGCCGAAAGACTGACCCTCAAGCCACCCTACACGAGAAACGCCCGCTCGGTTGAGCGGGCGTTTCCGATTGAAGTGCACCTTTAGACCTCAATCCTCAAGATGGTCCTCTTTCTTCTTCTGGACCAGACCGAGTTCCTTTTGTTTGCGATCGAGGAAGCGCTTGCCGTAAGCGTCGTTGTCCTCTTCGCCCACGACCTTGCGCGCACGGGTAAAGACCTCGTCCTCTTCCTCTTCCATGTGGTGTTCGTAGTCGTGCTTGAGCGTCTTGAAACGGGTCAGCCAACCAGGGGAGGACATGTCCATCTCGTTAAGCTCATCAACGATCTCGTCCATCTCGTGATGCTCGGAGACCGAGTGGCGGGCAGCATCCTGACCCCAGGTCTGCTTCATCAGGACCGCGTAAAATTCTTCTTCTTCGGCGGCCGAATGGCTTTTGATGTCGCAATAGAACGCGTTCCAGGCCTCGCGGCGTTCCTGGCTGTCGCCCTCGGTGCTGGCGATCCTGTCCAGCAGGTCGCGGTGTTTTTCGTGGTCTGCTGCAATCGCGTCGTAGATCGAGGGCATTGCGCGTCCTTTCGTGAGGTTATCGGCTGGGCATCAAACGCCCGGCGGCCCACTGCGGTTCCGCGTCGGTCACGGCGATATCGGCGCGTTACAACGAGGAACGGCGCAGCTCTGCTAAGCTGCGCCGTCGTCCCTCGAAATTCTTGGAGTGCCCTTAGCTGGGCAGGTGCCGGACCTGAGTCTCGACCTGTTGAACCGTCGCATTGGAGAGGTCGTCGGGACCACCGGTCAACGTGAGCACGACGGATGCCGCCATCATGGCGGTCCCGGCGAGCAGAACGGTCCAGTCGATCAGGGCGTTGCCCTTTTCGTCGTTTGTGAAGGTCTCGAAGACTTTTTGCATCCCGTATCTCCAATGTGTCGGCGTATTCGACATGACGTTGATGGCCTCGAAATGCGGCAGGAATTGGGGCGTGCCGTGCCGGAAGTGGCACCGTTTAGGGGTTTTGTCGGGACACAGTTTGCTCAATAAGCATTGGGAAATGGTTAATGATCGCGAACAGATGACGGACGATGCGCCTTTGGGAACCCCGGTCGAGGGATGGCGGGTGCCGCCGCGCCCGCAGGGCTTCACGCTTACCGGCCGCCATGCCGTGCTGGAGCCGCTGTCGGCCGACCGGCACGCCGCCGACCTGTTCCGGGCATTCGAGGGCTATGACAGGCTGTGGGATTACATGCCCGTGGGCCCATTCTCGTCCTCCTCTGCCTTTCACCGCTGGATGCGCGACGCCACTGCGGGCGACGACCCGCATTTCCTGGCCATCCGTGACGTGGCGAGCGGGCGCTGGGTCGGCTTCTGTTCCCTGCTGCGCATCGCACCGGAGGCCGGTTCGATCGAAGTCGGCTTCATCACCTTCTCGCCGGAGTTGCAGCGCACACGCGCGGCGACCGAGGCGATGTATCTGCTGATGAAATGGGCATTCGAGGCCGGATACCGCCGCTATGAATGGAAGTGCAACGCGCTCAACATGGCCTCGCGGCGGGCCGCACAGCGGCTTGGCTTCAGCTTCGAAGGCGTGTTCCGGCAGCACATGGTCGTGAAGGGCCGCAACCGCGATACAGCCTGGTTTGCCGCGATCGACAGCGAGTGGCCCGCACTCAGTGAAGCGTTTCGGGTGTGGCTCGACCCCGCGAATTTCGATACGGCCGGAGTTCAGCGCGAAAGCTTGTCCGACCTGACGGCCCTCGTCCGGGCGCACGGCGATCCTGCATTGAGGCGCTGAGGGATCAGGGGATCAGCCCGAGGCGTTTCTTGAGCAGCGCTTCAACTTCTTCGATCCGGTCCTCGCGGATCGCCTCTACCGCCGCCGTCAGTTCCCCGTCATGGGCCGAGAGCGCGAGGCCGTGAAGAAATTGTGCGAGGTAATCGTAGTCGCGCGCGTTTGACGCTGTCCCGAGCAGGTCGCAGGCATTGAGCAGATCCTCGTCCAGGCTCGCGGGATCGGGGTGCACTTGCGTGCTTGGCACCATCCGCAGCCTGCCCGGGCGCGACTCCGCGGGCAGGGCATTCAGCACCGCGATTTGGAAGGCTCCGACCCCCTCAACGGGCTTGGCAAGGAACCCATCGGCGCCCGAAGCGCGTGCGTGCGCCTCGCAGTCAGGATCACCCGACAGACCCATCAGCACGGGAACGCGGGGCGTCGCCGCGTCGAGTTCGCGCAAGAGCTCTTCCCCCGACCCGTCGGGCAATGTCATGTCCACGATCACGACAGTCGGGCGGTAGACGCGCAGGTGACGGCGCGCGGAGTGGAGGCAATCGGCGCGGCGCACGCGAGCCCCGGATTGCACACTCAGGAGCCGCATGGCCTCCGACGCGAAGCGACTGTCCTCCACCACCAGCACGGTCATGCCGGCAAGCGGCTTGTCCGCGGTCGGCTTCGGCTGGGTCATCAACAGGTCATCAAGCATAACGCATTCCTTTCCCCTCCGATCGAAGCACCGATTCGGTGAATGCGCGGTTAACGGACGGTCCCTGCGACGAATTCGCGCCGGTCTTGCACGGACCCGGGGCCTGTCGCATAAGCGGGACGTCACCGAGCAGGGAGAAAGTCATGATCGGACGCCTGAACCATGTTGCCATCGCGGTCCCCGACCTCGAAGCCGCAGCGGCGCAGTATCGCGGCACGCTGGGCGCAGATGTGGGCGCGCCGCAGGACGAGCCGGATCACGGGGTCACGGTCGTCTTCATCACCCTGCCCAACACCAAGATCGAGCTGCTCTACCCGCTGGGCGAGGACAGCCCCATCACGGGCTTCCTCGACAAGAACCCGGCGGGCGGCATCCATCACATGTGCTATGAGGTGGACGATATCCTCGCGGCCCGCGACACGCTCAAAGCGGACGGCGCCCGTGTTCTGGGCTCTGGCGAGCCCAAGATCGGTGCGCATGGCAAACCCGTCCTGTTCCTGCATCCCAAGGACTTCAACGGCTGCCTCATCGAGCTGGAGCAAGTCTGATGTCAGTCACCGGCGCTGCCGTCCTTTTCGTGGTGATCTGGTTCATGACGATGTTCATCGTCTTGCCCATCCAACTGCGCACTCAGGCCGAAGATGGTGACGTTGTGCCAGGCACGCATGAGGGTGCCCCGTCGGACTTCCGGCTCGGGCGCACGATGTTGGTAACGACGCTCTGGGCGCTCCCAATCTGGGCAGTCTGCGCGGGCATCATCATCTCGGGTGTCATCACCGTCGATATGCTCGACTGGCAGGGCTACCTCGGCGAGCGGGTCCCGAACTAGGCACCCTGCCGCGACGCCAGACGCTCTGCCAGCGCGGACACCAGTCCATCCGTTCCATGCTTGAGCGGGTCGTCAAGCGCGTCCCCCAATGACACCATGAGGACGAGTCCGAGTACCGCCGCGTGAATGGCAGTGGCCTCGGCACGGGTACCCTCGCCGTCCAGCTTTGCGGCAAGGGCGGCATAGAGCCGGTCTGTCACGGGATGCACCGCCTCAACCACCCCGGCCACCGGTCGCTCGTTCGCAACCGTGCGCTGCACTTGCGGCAGAAGGTAGATCAGCCGAAAACGGTGAAGATCGGCGAGGTGAAAGGCGGCAACGGCGTGGACAAATGCGCGGATCGCGTCTGCATGTTCGCGGCCCTCAAGCGCGGCGACGGCCACGTCGGCTTCGGCCTCGAGCCACGGCACGTAGAGCGCCGACATCAGCGCCTGTTTCGTCGGGAACCAGTACAGCACCGCTTGTTTGGATTTCCCCAACTCCCGAGCGATAGCGTCGAAGGAAAGCGCGCCCGTCCCGCCGGACGCGAGGATTTCGCGTGCGGTGTCCAGAATCCGGTCGCGTGTTCCCGCCTGGCTCATGATGACCCTATTGACTGACTTACCAGCGGTAGGCTATCAAACTTACCATTGGTAAGTAAAGCGCGACGCGCATGTCTCATCAAGGATGTCCACCATGCCGAGCTTCGATGATCCCCTCTTTGCCACCTATGCCATTGCCGCAACGCTCATGGCGCTCAAGGTGATGGGGCAGGGATGGATGACGGTCTACCGCATGATGAAAACGAACCGGGGTCTGGTGAATCCTGAGGACCTGATCCCCGGGCCGTTGAACCGCGCGCCCGACCCGGCGCAGCTTGACCTTGACGACTATGTGGATCGGTCGCGAAGGATGCACCGAAACGACCTCGAAAACATCCCGGCTTTCTGGGTCGTTGGGCTCCTGTTCGTCCTGACAGGACCGGCGCTCGCACTGGCTCAGGTGCTGCTCTTTGGCTTCGTCGCTGCAAGAGCGGCGCATTTCGTGGCCTATGTCACGAAACAACGGCATGAGGTGCGCGCGACCTTTTACACCATCGGGTCGGTCATCGTGATCTACATGGCGCTCCACACCCTTTGGAGCGTCCTGACCTGACCGGGCTCAGGCCGCGCCGCGCCCTGTGACCCGATGGTAAAGGTGCGTGAACGTCGCCGCCCCCACGACGGGGATCAGCAGGTTCAGGATCGGTATGGTCAACGGAATCGCCATGAGGATACCGGCAATCCAGACCTGCCCGTTGTAACGACGGCGCAACTGGTTCGCCCCCGCCCGCCCCTCACGGCGCATCGCGGCAAGCTGGAAATACTCGCGCCCGAGCAGATAGCCGTTCACGACCCAGAACAGGACCGGCGCGAGCGGGCCGATGAAAAACGACAGACCGAAGGCCAGGATGCCGAGCAGGATCGTAATGACGATAAGGCTCGCCGCATCGCGCAGGCCGTCGAGGATCGTCACATCGTCTGCGGGAGCGAGGTGCGGGTAATGCCGCTCCTCCACCGCCTCGGCCACCTCATCAAGAAAGATGCCCATGAACGCGATGGAAACGGGCGTCATCAGGAAGGGTGACAGGAGCACCATGAGACCGACCACAGCCCAACTGGCAACCGAATCGAGCCAGGCGACTTCGCCCACGAATGGCAGCGTCACGACCTCGGGCAGAAACAGACCGGCAATGAAGACGAGAGCCACGGTGATAGCGGCGAGGAGCGCGATCGTGAGCCCCAAACCGAGCAGGAGCACCTTGCGGAAGCGGCGGTCGCCAAGCTGACCCAGCGCCTTGAAGAAATCGTCGAAGATCATGCGTCTACCCACAATGTGATGTCGGACAGGTCGGGGCGCGGACGGTCGGGCGGTGCCGCCGTTTCGGTCCCGATGTGGATGAACCCCGCGATGCTCTCATGCGCCGCGAGGCCGAGGCCCGATTGCACGAACTCAGGGTCGTGGCTGGGCCAGCCGGAGAGCCAGTTGGCGCCCCACCCGGCGGCAAGCGCGGCGTTGAGGAGCGACAGGCAGACGGCGCCCGCAGAATACTGCTGCTCCACGGTCGGGACCTTGGGCGAGTCCACCGGGCAAAAGACGACCGCGACGGCGAGGTCGGCATCAGCGAATTGGCGGCGAGATTTTTCGATCTTCTCCGCGTCGATGTTGAGCGTGGCCCCGCGCGGCGGCACCATCGCGGCCAGACGGTCCAGCGCGGGCTTGGTGAGCACGATGAAGCGCCATGGCTCCAGCTTGCCGTGGTCCGGCGTGCGCGCTGCGGCGGTGAGAATCGTCTCCACCTCTTCGCGGCCCGGCACTGGCGTCGTCAGTGTCTTGGCCGGGCGGGAGCGGCGCGTGAGTAGGAAGTCGAGCGCCGCCGGGTTCTTGTCTGGCATGAATGTCTCCTGTCCGTCAGAAAGGCATGTCGGCACTTTTCACGCGCGCGTCAACAGGACGGGGTGGAAATGTCCCGCTTGCGCGCAGGCTGCGTTTCGGGAAAGCAGGCCCTCATGAAGAAGGGAGAGCTCAGTCATCTGGCCCGTTCCGGTGCCGAATTCGCCGTGCGCGTGACGCCGAAAGCCGCGCGCAACGGCGTATCCGTGGAGGAGGATGGCCGGTTGAAGGTCAGCGTGACGATAGTGCCCGAGGGCGGCAAAGCAACGGCGGCGGTGGTCAAACTTCTGGCCCATGCCCTTGGCGTGGCCAAGTCCGACCTGACTCTCGTGCGGGGCACGACCTCTCGCGACAAGGTGTTCCGGCTGGATTAGGACGCGAAACCTACGGAAAACCTAGCCCTGCACATCCTCGGTCCGGGTCAGGCGATAAACCCCCTCGGGCAGGTCGAGCGCGGCGGCAAGGTCTCGCAACTGCGCCATCGACAAGGTGACGACCTGCACCCGGTCCGTCGTCGGTTCGAGCTGCTCAATCGTGACGCAATCCTCGAAGGCGTTGATTGTCACGTCTTCGCGCAGGTGAGTTGCGCCCTCCTCGCCCTCGTCCACGAGGGTTACGACGGTCGCGTCGAAATCATGTTCGATGGTAAACATGCCAACCAGCCTAGACCTCTCTCCGGCAGATGCCAGCCCGATTTGTCATGGATCAAAGCAAGTGAGTAGCGAATCCGCATGATCGGCGGTGGAGGACATTGCCATGAAAGACAATTTGGACCGACCCCACACCCCTGCTGCGATGGCACGGATGGCCGAAACGCTGAGCCTTGATCTTGGCGTCGAATACGACGCCCGTATCGTGAGCCGCCGGCAACTCGACCGCGCCGTCGAGCGCTGCAATGACTGCGCGGATCCGGACGGTTGTGCCGTCTGGCTCGACGACCACGCGGGCGGCGCGCAGGAAGCCCCGAACCTGTGCCCCAACAAGGCTCTCTTCGACCATATGCGCGACGGGTGGTAAGGCCGCTTGATCGCCGGGGGCCTGCGGGCTAATCCGGCGGCATGGCCAAGCTCTACTTCCACTACTCCACCATGAACGCAGGTAAATCGACGCTGCTCCTGCAAGCGTCGCACAACTACCGCGAACGGGGGATGGACACCTACCTGATCACTGCGCGTTTCGACAACCGGGCGGGCGAAGGCACAATCGGGTCCCGCATCGGCATCGGTTCGCCCGCGGACACGTTCGAAACGGGTGAGGACCTCTTCGACAAGATCGAAGCACGGCTGGCGCGCGGCGCAATCGCCTGCGTCTTCATCGACGAAGCACAGTTCCTGTCGGAGGATCAGGTCTGGCAACTCGCGCGGGTGGTGGACGATCTGCGTGTACCGATCATGTGCTACGGACTGCGTGTCGACTTTCAGGGCAAGCTCTTTCCCGGCTCGGCGGCCCTTCTGGCGCTGGCCGACGAGATGCGGGAGGTTCGCACGATCTGCCATTGCGGGAAGAAGGCCACGATGGTCGTACGGCAGGACGCCGCGGGCAATGTGCTGACCGCCGGGGCGCAGGTGCAGATCGGCGGGAACGAAAGCTATGTGAGCCTTTGCCGGCTCCACTGGCGCGAAGCGGTGGGCGATCGTGAATCCAATCGCGCTAGTTAGGCGGCTCATCGGATTGGGCGCCCTTGGGGCGATGGCACTTGTCGGCGCGAAGTCCTGGCTCGACAAGGAACGCGCCGAGATGCGGCTCGCGTATTACAAGGAAATCGCCGAGTACCATGCCACAGCGTCACTCACCGGCTGCACCCGGCGCGATGCGGTAATCGATATCGCGATGGCGCAGGGCTGGCAGGTGCGGGAGGCGGAGGGCGCCTGTGGGGCAGCATCAGGCCTTCGGCTCGTCCCGGACCGGGCAACGCCCTGGCGCCCCGGCGCGCCCGGTTTCCTCGTGGGCTTCGACGGAGATGGGTGCCAGATGCCGGTCGAGCAGGAATGCGCGTGGAAATGATCCCCGCGGCTTGCCGGAGCGGCCAGAGGCGCTAAGACAACCGCATGGACTTTCCCACCGCCCTGATCCCCGCAACGCTCGAGAAACGCTACAAAAGATTCCTCGCCGATTGCCGGCTGGAGGACGGGCGCGTTGTCACGGCCCATTGCGCCAATCCCGGCTCGATGATGGGTCTCGCCGAGCCCGGCGCGCGCATCTGGCTGGAGCCGAACGACGACCGGAAGAAAAAGCTCAGGTTCGGTTGGCGACTGGTCGAGCACGAGTCCGGCGACTTTACCGGCGTCGACACATCGCTCCCCAACCGGATGCTCAAGGCTGCACTGATCGCGGGCGAAGTGCCGGAACTGGTCGCGCCGATGGTGCGCGCCGAAGTGATGTATGGCGAGAATAGCCGGATCGACTTTTGCCTCACCGGCGCCGGGCCGGACACTTATGTCGAGGTCAAATCCGTCACCCTCTCACGCGCGCCCGGTACCGCGGAGTTCCCCGACAGCGTGACCGCACGGGGGGCCAAGCACATGGGCGAACTGGCGGCGATGGCGCGGGCCGGGCACCGCGCGGTGATCTTCTATCTCGTGCAGCGAACAGATGCCCAAAGTGTGCGGATCGCCGCAGACATTGACCCGACGTATGGCGCGTCAGTCAGCGCAGCGCTGGCCGCCGGGGTGGAACCGCTTGCCTATTCCTGCCGGATTACACCAGCGGGCGTCACGCTTGGCGAGAGGCTCCCATTCATTCCGCCGGTGGCGTGACCGCGATGCTCTCATCGTAGACGAAGGTCGTCACGACCCGCGATCCGTCCGGCTCGGGCTGCCAAGGCGTGACCATTTCGGCAGCCTCCCATCGCACCCAGCGGTTCGTTTCAGGGTCGATCCACACCGTCGCCCGTTCGCCGGAGAAACCTCCATCCTCCGCAGGCGCCGTTTGCGTGCGGTAGCGGTATTTAAGCACTTGCCGGCCGTTCAGATCCACGGGGCCAAAGCACTCGGCCTCGCTCACGTTGGCTTGTTCCTGTGCGACCCGCGCCCGCACACCCTGCGCGCGGTCTCCGGGAAACGCACCGCCGGGACCATCCCATGTCGCGGCCTCGCAAGGCCCGGTCCAGTATTTTGCATCCACAGCCAGCGTGCATTGACCAGCCATGCCATGAATCGTGCGCAGGGGCGTCTCGATCACATTCGCGGCGCGGAACGTCTCGGTTCCGTCGGGGCCGTAAGTGATCTGAACCTGCCGATGCGGCGGGCGCGAGAACGGGTCGTTCGGGCCACCGGCCTCGAAAAGCGAGCGCACCTCGGCGGTGCAATCGGCATGGGCCGGCGTGGCGGCGAGCACGAGGATTATCGAAACGCGCTTCATGAATCAGCTCTCCGGCGGTGCGAGGGTGAAATCGACGTCGTAGTCGACGGTCGTAACCTTCACACTCTCTTTCGGCTCGGGCGCCCAGCTTTCCATGAGATTTCGCTCCTCCATGATCGCCACGCGTTTCGTCGCAGGATCGACATAAAGCGTCACGTCGCTCTCCCACCACGACCCCGCGCCGGGTTCGATCCGGACGTGGTAGCGGTAGCGTGCAAGATCACGCCCGTCGACATCGACCACCCCGTCACATTCGGCACCCGTCAGGCTGGCTGCCGCGCTCTCGTTCATCCCGCGCGCATACTCAACCGCGTCATAAGGGTTGTCGGAGCCGGTATCGCTCCACGGCCCGTCCCATGACGCGCCCTGATAGAAGTCCTGCCCCCAGAGCAGCATGTAGGCCCCGGTCGGAAGTTCAGAGATCACCTGATCCGCGGCCTGCCAGCGCGCGGTCACGACAGGCGTCTCAGAGCCGTCCGGTGCACGGGTCACCGTGACCTTCTCGTGCAGGATCTCGAATGTCGGGTCGAACACGCCGCCGTCGTCCAGATACATCGCGCGCACCTCATCGAGGCAGGCGTCGGCAAAGGCAGGACTGGCGGCGACAAGAGCGATGGCAAGAGGGGTGAAACGCATCTGGGACCTCGAAAAGAACGATTGGAATACACTGAGCGTAAGAGCCGGGACGCACGCAGGCAAGCTGCACCGCCGCATCCGTTGTGCATCGTGCGATTTGGGCTTATTTAGGGGCCAGACGACGCAAGGAGCGCCCCTTGGACACCAAGACCCGCATCACCAGAGAAGGCATCCGGCTGTACAACCCCGAGGATTTCGAGGGGATGCGCAAGGCCGGGCGGCTGGCCGCTGACATCCTCGACCGGATCATCCCGCTCGTCGAGCCGGGCGTGACGACCGAGGTTCTGGACCGTGCCATCGAGGACATGGTGAACGACGCCGGGGCGACCTCGGCCACGATCGGGTACAAGGGGTATCAACACGCCTCCTGCATCTCGATCAACCACGTCGTCTGTCACGGTATCCCGTCGGACAAGAAGCTGAAGGATGGCGACATCCTTAACATCGACGTCACGGTGATCGTGGACGGCTGGTATGGCGACACGTCGCGCATGTTCGTGGCGGGCAAGCTGAACCGCAAGGCCGAACGGCTGATCGAAGTCACGCACGAGGCGCTGATGCGCGGCATCGAGGCCGCGAAACCGGGCAACACGTTCGGGGACATCGGCTTCGCGATCCAGAGTTTTGTCGAGAAGAACCGTATGTCGGTCGTGCGCGATTTTTGCGGTCATGGGCTCGGTCAGGTGTTCCACGCCCCGCCGAACGTGCTGCACTACGGCCGCCCCGGGACCGGGCCGCTGCTTCAGGAAGGCATGTTCTTCACCATCGAGCCGATGGTGAACCTCGGCCGGCCCGAAACCAAGGTTTTGGGGGACGACTGGACCGCCGTGACGCGGGACAAGTCCCTGTCGGCCCAGTATGAGCACTCCATCGGGATCACGGCGGAGGGGTCCGAAATCTTCACCCTGTCGCCCGCGGACAAGTTCCATCCGACCTACGGCTGAGGGGCGGCGACGAGACGCTCGCCCGTGCCGCGCGGTTCAAGCGGCGGAATAAAGGCCTAGAAGGTCAGCGGCTTGCGCATAGCTTCCGATCACCTCGGCCCCGACCTCAGCCAACGCCGCGCCATCGCCATTCGGTGAATAGCCCAGAACCCGCATACCTGCCGCCACACCTGCCTGCGCGCCGGTAGCGCTGTCCTCGATCACCACGCAATCCTCGGGCGCTACGCCAAGCGCCTGCGCCGCCATCAAGTAGAGGTCCGGTGCGGGCTTGGGCGCCCCGATCTCCTGCCCTGAAAATAGCCGCCCTTTGAGCCGGTCCAAGACCTCCGGATGTTGCCCCAAAGTCGTCTCCATCTTGCGCGTCGTGCCGTTGGAGCCGACCGCATAAGGTATCCCCGCCCGGTCCAGCGCATCGAAAAACGTGAGGACGCCCGGCATGAGATCCGTGCCTTCTGCCAGCCGGGCGTAGAGCTTGGCGTAGAAGACCTCGACCCAATCCGGGCCAAAGCCGATACCCATGCCCCGCGCTTTCTCCGCCACGCCCGCGATTGTGCCGCCGATGAAGGTCGCCTCGGCCTCCGCAAGGCTCATGGGCCGGCCATGCCGCGCCAGCTCTTCGCGCAGGAGTTCGAACGCCGCGGGTTCGCTGTCCACCAGCACACCGTCGCAATCGAAGAGCACCGCGCCCACACTCATGCCTGCCACGCCTTGTCGCGTGCGTGCAGGTCGCCGCGTGTGGCTTCATCGGGAAGCGTGCCGTCCACGATGACGACATAGACGAACCCCGGCCCCGGCCCGTGGAATCGGCGCGCGAATTGATTCTGGATCGGCTGGGCCGAATCGCTCTGCCAACCGAAGGGAACTGCGTGGTTGGTCACGCGGTCACCTCGCACAATGTGATGGTCGTGTCGCCATAGCGGCGCGCATCCAGCTGGGTCACACCCGGCGGCAGAGTGAGCGGGGAGCTTTCTTCCCAGACGACGAGCGCGCCGGGCGCGATCCAGCCGCCCTCCATTGCCGCTGCGAGGGCCTTTTCACCCAGCCCCTTGCCATAGGGCGGGTCGAGAAACACCAGCGTGGCCGGCGTGGCGGGACTCACGCCGAGACGAGTCGCGTTCCGGGTGATCAGTGTGGCCTTTTCCTGCGCCCGACACTTCGCCACATTCTCGCGGATGAGCTTCTGCGCCACGCGTCCATCATCGACGAAGGTCACATGCGAGGCCCCGCGCGACAGCGCCTCCAACCCCAACGCGCCGGTCCCGGCGAACAGGTCGAGCACGGCGGCGTCCGTCACCGGATCGCCGAAGCGCCCGCCCGTCAGCATGGAAAACAGGCTCTCTCGCACCCGGTCCGTGGTGGGCCGCAGATGCGCCCCCGCGTCGCCCTTACCCACACTGGCGAGCGCCAGCCCGCGATACTCGCCCGCGATGATCCTCACGCTTTGAGCAGCGCCTTGAGTTCGGTCGCGGTGTCGCCTACCGCATCGGGCGCAGGGCTCTTGCCCGCCTCGATGAGCCTCTTGCCGACCATGTAGGCGCGCGGATCGTTCATCGCGTCGACGGCGACCAGCTCATCGCCCCGGTAATACCAGTAGCTCACCGCCGTCTCGCTGTCCTGCCGGGTCACGACGCGGTCATAGCCGGTATTGAGCCCGGCGATCTGAAGCTTGGTGTCATACTGGTCAGACCAGAACCACGGCTTTGCGACATACGCCTTTTCAGCGCCAATCATGTTTTCGGCCACGAGTTCCGCCTGGTCGATGGCGTTGCCGACACTCTCCAGCCGGATGCGTTCTCCCTTGTAGGGAAAAGACGCGCAATCGCCCGCCGCGAAAATCGCAAGATCGGAGGTGCGGCCGTGTTCGTCGGTCTTGATCCCGTTGTCGATATCGAGTCCTGCCGCTTCGGCCAATGCAACGTCAGGCCGGATGCCGACGCCGACGATCACGAAATCCACGTCGATCGTCGAGCCGTCCGTGAGTTCCGCGCCCGAGACGTGACCCTCGCCGGTAAGCGTCTTGAGGCCGACCTCTTCGAGCACGGTCGCGCCGTGGGTGCGGTGCAACTCCCTGAAATAGGACGACGTTTCAGGCGCGGCGACCCGTTGCAGGATGCGCTGCGCCATCTCGACGATGGTAACCTGCATCCCCTTCTTGGCGGCGACAGAGGCGGCCTCGAGCCCGATATAGCCTCCACCGATGACAAGCACCTTCCGTCCCTCGGCGAATTCATGCGCCATCGCGTCAACGTCTGCGAGCGTGCGCACGGTATAGACGCCGCCCAGATCGCCGCCGATAGCGGCAGGCAGCCGGTTGGGCACCGACCCGGTCGTGAGTGCCAGCTGGTCATAGGCCAGCTCGCGCCCGTCAGCGAGGCGCACGACTTTCGCCTCCCGGTCAATCGCTTCGGCCCGCGTGCCGGTGACAAGGTCGATGTCGTGATCGGGGTAGAAGCTTTCAGGACGCAGGTAGAGGCGCGGCAGCTCCATGTCGCCCAACAGGTATGCCTTGGACAAAGGCGGACGCTGGTAGGGTGGCGAGGTTTCTTCGCCTACGAGCGTAACGGCGCCCTCGAATCCAAGATGGCGCAGTTTCGCGACGAGCGCGGCGCCGGCCTGACCCGCCCCGATGACGACGATTTTCGACATTTCTCTTGCCTCTCCCTGTTTGGTCCGGAACTTATCGGAAGCCGTATCGAAAAGGCAACGCGAACAGGAGGACCAAGCGCATGACGATTTCAGTGGGTGACACGCTACCCGATGCCACTTTGGCGAAAATGGGCGAGAAGGGCCCGGAAACGGTGGAGCTCTCGAGCCTGACCAAGGGACGAAAGGTCGTCATCTTCGGCCTGCCGGGCGCGTATACCGGCACTTGCACCACGGCCCATGTGCCGAGCTTCATTCGCAACATGGACGCGCTCGCGGACAAGGGCGTGGACGAGGTGATCTGCGTCTCGGTGAACGACCCGTTCGTGATGGGGGCGTGGGCCGAATCGACCGGCGCGGACAAGGCGGGAATCGTGATGCTGGGGGATGCCGACTGCGGTTTCACGGAAGCCATGGGAATGCGCTTCGATGCGCCGCCGGTCGGGCTTATCGCCCGCTCCAAGCGCTATGCGCTGATGGCCGAGGATGGTGTGGTCAAGGTGCTTCAGGCCGAAGAGAACCCCGGCGTCTGCGACATGTCGGGCGGCGAAGCGATGGTAGAAGCGGTCTGAGGCCGCAGCGGCGTGCGGGAGGGCAAGACCCTCTCGCATACCGCACGCGGTTGCGCTCAGATGGCTGCGACTGCGTCCCGCAGCATGTCACGCACTTGAGCCGCCACGGCTGGCAGGTCGTCGTTGTCGATGGCGGACATGGACGCGACAGGATCGATGGCCGACACTTCAACGCCGCCGTCCACTTCCCGCAGGATGACGTTGCAGGGCAGCATGGCGCCAACTTTGGGCTCCATGCCGATCGCCTCCCACGCCATGCCGGGGTTACAGGCGCCGAGGATGCGGTAGCCCGCCATGTCCTTGTCGATCTTCTTCTTCATCGTCGCTTTCACGTCGATCTCGGTCAGGACACCGAAACCGGCGTCGCCCAGTGCTTTGCGCGTGCGGGCATCCACGTCTTCGAAATCTGCGCCTTCGATGAGGCGGTCGAGGGTATAGGCCATGAGGTCCTCCATATTCGCTAACTTGAATGTGGTGTCGACCCGCGCTCCCGTCAACCGCGCTTGAATGGGCCCATGGATGTCAAAATCTCGATATCCTCGTCGACGGCCTCGGCCTCACGCTCACAGAACTCCGCCACGGCGTTGCGCAGACCGGGGTCGCCGATCCAGTGGAGCGAATGGGTCGTCACCGGGAGATACCCGCGCGCCAGCTTGTGGTCGCCCTGCGCCCCGGCCTCGACCCTGCCAAGTCCCCGCGCGATGGCGTGGTCGATGGCCTGATAATAGCACAGCTCGAAATGCAGGCTGGGATGGTGTTCGGTGCAGCCCCAGTAGCGGCCATAGAGCACGTCGCGTCCGATGAAGTTGAGCGCGCCTGCCACCGGGTGCCCCTCACGCATGGCAAGGACCAGCAGCACATCATCGCGCATCGTCTCCTGCACCTCGTCAAAGAACGTGCGGGTCAGATAGGGCGTGCCCCATTTGCGGCTCCCAGTGTCCTGATAAAACGTCCAGAAGGCATCCCAGTGCTCCGGCTTCAGGTCGTCTCCGGTGAGCCCCACGATCTCGCCCCCGAAGCCCTGCGCTGTGCGCCGGTCCTTTCGAATCGCCTTTCGCTTGCGCGACGACAGGGTGTCGAGGAAGGCGTCGAAGTCGGCATAGCCGTCGTTGAACCAGTGGTACTGGCTGTGGCTACGATGGATGAGGCCCATTGCCTCGCCCGCGATGGCCTCGCCCTCGGTGCAGAAGGTGACGTGGAGCGACGACAGCTCGTTATCCGCCGCCACCTGCACCGCGCCCTGGACCAGTGCCGCGGTCGCCGCGCTCTCGGCTCCGGGTTTCACGAGGAACCGGCGGCCCGAGGCGGGTGTAAAGGGCACCGCGATCTGGAGCTTGGGGTAATACCGCCCACCCGCGCGCTCCCACGCATGGGCCCAGCTGTAGTCGAAAACGTATTCGCCCTGGCTGTGGCTCTTGGCATACATCGGCGCCACGCCGATCAGCCCGGATTCGTCATGTGCGGAAAGATAGAGTGGCTGCCATCCCGTGCCCGGCCCCACGGAGCCAGAGCGCTCCAGCGCGGCGAGGAACCGGTGCGTCGTGAATGGGTCCTCAGGCCGGTCGCTACCCTCCGGGCAGGCGCAGGCATCCCAGTCGGCGGGGTCGATCCCGTCGATACTGTCATGGGTGCGGATTTCGATGGCGCGTTCGTCCATATGTTCAATACGGGGTCTTGAGCCGCCCGGGTCAACCGGGGAGCGGCGCGGGGTAGCCTTCGAAGGTCACGTTATCGGCGATCTCACGCGCTTGTGTCTCGGCCTCGGCGGAGCGGATCGTCCAGCACAGGACTGGCAGGTTCCGCGCCTTCAGATCGGCGACCACACCCGAGCGAAGGTCGCGGGCATCGTGACTGATGAAGCTGGCGCCGACCCGGTCCAAATCGGGGATACGGGCCAGCAGTGTGCGCGTCGTGGCGTTCAGGAGCGGCCAGTCTTCGGCAGAGAAGGCGCAGGTCGTCAGCCCGCGCGGCACGCCCGGAGCGAGGCGCGCCATCTCGGCGACCGCATGGGGGTTGAACGACATGACGGCCACCGGACCGGAGTACCCCGCCAAAGCCCGCGCCACCGAGCCTTCGAGCGCACCGGTGTTGGCACCCATTGCGCCGTCCTGATCCTTGATCTCGATAAGGACCGGCACTTGCCCGTCCACGCGTGCGAGAACATCTGCCAGCGTGGGAATCCCCTCGCCTCCGTGGCGCAGGCATATCTCACCCAATTCCTGTGCAGAGCGTTGCGCGACCGGGCCGGTGGCGTCGGTCAACCGCGACAAATCGTAGTCGTGGAACACCATCGCGATCCGGTCGCGCGAGAGCTGGACGTCGATCTCGATTCCATAGCCAGCTGCAATGGCAGCCCGGACCGCAGCGCGGGAATTCTCCGGCCGCCCCTGCCCTGCGTCGTGATATGCGCGATGCGCAAGCGGCGGTCCGAGAAAAGCGTCGGGCAGGCGGGTCATGCGATCTCGAAGATGCCTTCGATCTCGACCGCCGCGCCAAACGGGAGGGACGCGGCGGAAACCGCCGAGCGGGTGTGCCGACCTGCCTCGCCCAGAGCCTCGACAAGGAAATCCGATGCGCCGTTCACCACCTTCGGTTGGTCGCCGAAATCAGGGGTGGAATTGACGAATCCGGTCAGCTTGACCACGCGCTTGAGCCGGTCGATGTCTCCGCCGCAGGCCGCCTTGACCTGTGCCAGCAGGCTGATGGCGCAAAGCTTGGCAGCCTGAGCACCGGCTTCGACTGACATGTCGTCGCCAAGCTTGCCTGTCACCAGTGTCCCGTTGGACTGTGAGACCTGCCCGGACACATAGACGATGTCGCCGACGATGTGGAACGGGACGTAGTTCGCTGCGGGCGCCGGAGCGTCGGGCAGCGTGATGCCAAGGTCGGCCAGTCGGGATTCGATGTTGCTCATGCGCGTCTCCATGTCTGGCGGCACGCTAGCGCGGGGCCGGTCCGGGCGAAAGGGTCAGCTTTCCCGGAACGCCTTGTTGAAGTAATCCGCGAGCGG
Organism: Maritimibacter sp.; assembly: GCA_002695005.1. Lineage (GTDB taxonomy): Bacteria > Pseudomonadota > Alphaproteobacteria > Rhodobacterales > Rhodobacteraceae > Maritimibacter. The sequence goes on along the minus strand of NZNT01000030.1, from coordinate 96,347 downwards.
TTTGACGAGATAGGCGAGCGGGCTGCGGTCAGCGGTGCGCAGATACGCTTCGACCGGCATGCCAGGAACAAGGACGGTGCCCTCGGGGAGCTTTTCGATCTCACCTTCCTCCAACGCGATGCGTGTGCGGTAGTAAGTGCGCCCGCTGTTTTCGTCGGTCAGGGCATCGGCGGAGACGGTCATGACGCGACCGACAAGTTCCGGCGTCGTCCGACTGTCGAGCGCGGCGAGGCGCAACGTGACCTCCTGCCCGACATGAATCTCATCCACGTTGATCGGGTCGACCTGTGCGCCGATGACGAGCTGCTGGTCCTGCGGCACGATATAGAGCAGCGGCTGGGCCGAGCGGATCACCTCGCGTTCCGCGTAGACCTGCATCGCATGGATCGCACCGGAGAGGGGCGCACGGATATCGAGCCGGCCCAGTTGCGCGATGAGCGCGCGGCGGCGTTCAGCCAGTTCCAGTTCCCGATATCCGAGATCGCGCAGGTTCTGGATCGCCTCTTCGCGTCGGACCTGTTCGAGCTTGAGAATGTCGATCTCGATCTCGGTCATGCGGCCACGGTTCTGGGCGATCATCGCGGTGAGCTCGCCGCGCTGACCTTCGAGCGCCGCTTGATCGCGCTCCAGCGCTAGGACGACCGAAGACTGCGCAAGGCCGCGTTCGAGAAGGGATTTTTTGTTGACGAGTTCCTGCCCGATCAGTTCCAGCTGGGTTGTGAGCGCGGCCTGCTGGGCGGCGATGCCTTCGTTCTGGCTGTCGATCTGGGACAGGCGTTCGCGCAGCTTATCGGTTTCTGCCGCCAGCGATTCGACGCGCTGTTCGAAAAGCCGGCGCTGGCCATCCATGAAGTCCTGCGCGTCCGGGTGTGTCCTGGCTTCTTCCAGGATCATCTCGTCGAACTGGAGCGTCTCGCTCCCGTCCCGCTCGGCTTCGAGTCGGCCCCGGCGCGATACGAGTTCGAAAAGCTGGTTTTCGACGATGGTGAGTTCGGACCGGAGCAACTCCGGATCGAGCCGGATGAGCACATCGCCCGCCTCGACGAGGTCGCCTTCCTTGACCTCGATGCTTTCGATCACGCCGCCGTCCGGGTGCTGGACGACCTGCCGGTTCTGTTCGCCCTCAACCGAACCGGGCGCGATGATCGCGCCGGAAATATCCGCGGTTACCGACCAGGTGCCGAAACCGCCGACGAGCATGAGAAGCGCGACAAACCCGACAAGCACATGTGTCCGGGCCGACCAGGCGCGCGCGACCGCTTCGCCGTTTTCGGGCCCCCTGCCCCGCGCCGTTTCGATGGTGGCGAGTTTCGTGGCTTTGGGATCGGTCAGGTTGCGTGCCATCAGGCCACTCCTCCGCCTTTGCGCTGCACCGAACTTTCCGAAATCTGTGCGGCATTCTGCACGGTCCGCCGGAGCACTTCGTCACGCGGACCGAAGGCACGGGGCATTCCATCGTCGAGGACGAGCAACTTTTCGCACTCCTGAATGGCAGAGGGCCGGTGCGCCATGATGAGAACCGCGCCCCCGTCTGCCTTGACCGCGCGGACTGCCTGATTGAGCGCCTCGCTCCCCTCGTTGTCGAGGTTGGCGTTGGGTTCGTCGAGGACGAGGACGACCGGATCGCCATAGAGTGCGCGCGCGAGCCCGATTCGTTGCAATTGCCCGCCCGACAGCAGCCCCCCCGCGCCCTTGACCGGCGTGTCGTAGCCGTCCGGGAGGCGCAGGATAAGGTCATGGGCCGCCGCCTTTTTGGCGGCCTCCACCACCTTGGCATCATCGGGGGTGAGCGACAGGCCCGCGATATTCTCGGCGATCGTGCCGTCGAACAGACGCACGCGTTGCGGCAGGAAGCCGATGTGCTGGCCCAGCGTGGCCGGGTCGAACTGATCGAGAGCGGCCCCGTCGAGCCGGAGTCGCCCGCCGGCGGGTTGCCAGACGCCGGTGATCGCGCGTGCCAGTGTGGATTTTCCCGCGCCAGAGGGACCGATGATACCAAGCGCCTCGCCCGGCTGGACGTTGAAATTCACCATGCGCAGCGCCGCCTGCGTCATGCCCGGCGGCACGACCGTCAGGTTTTCGGCGGTCAGGATCGCATCGGGACGCGGAAGCGCGGTGCGTGGCACCGGTTGTTCCACCTCGGACAGCAGCGCGGCCAGCGTCCGCCAGCCGCGGCGTGCTGCCTGCACCAGCGGCCACTGCCCGATCAGGAGGTCGACGGGCGCGAGCGCGCGTCCCAACAGGATGGATGCCGCGATCATCACGCCCGGCGTCACCTCACCCTGCAACACGAGCCAGGCACCAAGGCCGAGGATCGCGGATTGCAGCAGCATCCGCAGCGTTTTGGACAGGGACGTGTAGGCACCGGAGCGGTCGGTGGAGAGGACCGAATCCGCCAGCGCCGAGTGCCGCTCACGATACCAGCGGTCGAAGGCGGCATCCGACATGCCCAGCGCACGAACCATTTCGGCCTCGGACCGAAGTTGTTCGGCAAGGTTGTCGGATTGCGAGGTCGCCTGATTGGCATGGCGCATGGGCGCGGATGTCGACACCTGATTGAGGATCGCGATGGCCACCAGAACACCACCACCCACCAGCGCGAGAGTGCCGAGGTAGGGGTGGAACAGGAGGATGCCCGCAAGGAAGATCGGCGTGAACGGCAGGTCAAAGAGCGCCGCGAAGACCGGAGACCCAAGGAGCCGGCGGATCGCCTCAAGCTCCTTCAGCCCGTTCTCCGTGGTCCCGGAGCGGCGGTTCAGCCGCGAATCGTATTCGAGCACCGCCGTGAAGACCCGGTGGTCGAGCCGCGCCTGGAACTTCGCGCCGACACGGGCGAGCACCCGGCCCCGTACGAAATCGAGAAGGCCCATCATGCCGAAGAGGAAAGCCATGAGCACGGTGAGCGCCAACAGCGTCTCTTCCGACCGGCTGCCCAGCACACGGTCATAGACCTGAAGCATGTAGATCGGCCCGGTCAGCATCAACGTGTTCACGAAGACCGAGAACAGGCCGACCACCCAAAACAACGCGCGGTTCTCACGCAGGATCGCCCGAAGCTCGTTCTGTCCGGATTCTGTCTTGTCGGGGCTCATTTGCTCATATCTCTCTGCCACCCCGAATGTGTGCGAAGGGTCGCCAAGAAATGGTTAACGCCCTCGTACACATTCGTCATGGTCAAAGTAGGCGCACCACTTCAATTGATGCCGAGGATGTTCTGAATGACACCGATCAGGCTGTCCTCACGCGGCGCACGGTTGTTTCCGCCATTGAAGATGTTGCCCGGGTTGATTGGCTGGTCGGGGACGTCCTCGACCACGACCGGCGCCATTTCGGGCCTGATCATGGGGAGCGGACGGGGGGGCAGGTCGGCATGGACCCGCATCATCGTTTCGCGCCAGATTTCGGCCGGGAGGCCCCCGCCGGTCACGCCTTTGAGGGGCGTATTGTCGTCGTAGCCCATCCAGACGCCAGCGACGTAGTCTGCCGTGAAGCCCACGAACCACGCATCGCGCACGGAATTGGTTGTGCCCGTCTTGCCCGCCGCCTCACGCCCTTCCAGCTTGGCGCGCGATCCCGTGCCGCTCTCGATCACCTGATTCATCATGTAGACGAGCTGCTCGGCGGCAGCGGTCTGGATCACCCGTTTACCGATCCCGCCCTCCTGCTCCATGAGCGGCTGGCTCTCACCGAGGAGAGACAACTCGACGAGGCCATAGGGCTCCACCGCCGAGCCGCCGTTCAGGATGCCCGCGAAGGCACCCGTCATTTGCAGCAGGTTGGTTTCGGACACCCCGAGGGCCAGCGCAGGACCGGCAGCGAGGTCGCTGTCGATCCCGAAGTAAGAGGCCACGGTGCGCACGTTCTCGCGCCCCACGTTCTCCGACAGCTTCACAGCCGGGATGTTGAGCGAGTTCTTGAGCGCGGTCGTAAGGGTCACGGGGCCGTAATACTTCCGCGTGTAGTTCTGTGGCGACCACGGGCCGGAACCCGGGACGTTGATCGTGATGGGCTCGTCGACGATGACGTCGGAATAGGACCAGCCGAGGTCGAGCGCGGCGGCATAGATGAACGGTTTGAAGGCCGAGCCTGTCTGCCGCATCGCCTGCGTGGCGCGGTTGAATGCACCCGAGACCTTGGTCTTGCGCCCGCCCACCATCGCGCGCACCGCGCCGTCTGCACTCATCACGACAATGGCGGCCTGCGCCTCGGACCCGTCCGAGACCTTGGTGTCGAAGATGTGCTTCAGCGCTTCTTCGGCGGCGGTCTGAATTTGCTGGTCATAGGTCGTGCGGATAATCACGTCCTCGGTCGTGTCGCGGGTGAGGAACGACGGCCCTTCCCCCATGACCCAGTCCGCGAAATAACCGCCGGCCTTGCGTTCTGCGGCCTCGGACAGCTGCGCGGGATTCTGGCGGGCATATTCGGCCTCGGTCGGCGACAGATAACCCTGCACCTCCATCAACTTGATGACGGTGAGCGCGCGGGCCCAGCTCCGGTCCATGCTGGCGGTCGGGGAGTAGGTGGACGGCGCGGTGAGCAGACCGGCGAGTGTGGCGCTTTCCGCCGGGCCCAGTTCGCTGGCCGAAATGCCATAATAGCGGCCAGCTGCGGCCTCCGCCCCGTAAGAGCCGCCGCCGAAATAGGCGCGGTTGAGGTAGATCGTCAGGATCTCGTCCTTGGTGAACTTGGCCTCGAGCGCCATCGCATAGATCGCTTCCTTCGCCTTGCGCGAGAGCGACGAACGGCGGCAATCCTCTTCGTATTCCCGCTCGGACATACCCGATGAGGAATCATAGGGCGTACCGAGGCAGAGAAGTTTCGCGGTCTGCTGCGTGATCGTGGAGCCACCGTGGCCTTCAAGCGGGCCCCGTCCCTCGGACATGTTGATCCGGATCGCGCTGGCGATGCCGCGCGGGCTGACACCGAAATGGCGGTAGAAGCGCCGGTCTTCGGTCGCGACGACGGCATTCTTGAGATGTGTCGAGACGGTATCGGCGGTGACGAGGCCACCATACTGGTTTCCGCGCCAGGCATAGGTGCTGCCATATCGGTCGAGCATCGTGACCGACCCCTTGGCGCGGCCGTCCACGAGTTCGGAGAGCGGCGGGATCGAAGACGAGGTGTACCAGACCGCGGCACCAAGGCCCAACGCAGCGATGACGGCAGTGACCATGCCGAGTCGGAAGAATATCCGGAAAACCCAGCGAATAAGGGCCCAGGGCAGCGCGAGGATCAGCGGAAGCTGGCGACGCGGCTTGTTGCGGGCTGCCCTGCGCGGTTTGCGCGGCGGCTTGCCCGACGAACCTTTCGTCGGTTTTTTCCTTGTTTTCTGGGGCTTTGCATAGCGCTTGTCCGCGACGAGCGGCGGGCGCCGTTTTCCGTTCTGTGCCATGTAACCGCTGCCGTGGCTGCTCTTTTTCAAGCAAACTAACGACTCGGAGCGCAGTTTACGAGGGGCATGCGGCGGATGTGCTGAAATACGCCTCCCCGGTGCGCCTATTTTTTGACCACACCAATTTCTTTAAGCCCAATTTTTAATCAATTGCGTCCGGCGCATGTGCGCCCTCCCCCCGTATCCTTGTTGCCCGCGACCCTCATGCGCTTGCTAAGGGCGTGATTTCGCGCGGGGAGAGGCCCGCATCAATATAAGGGGAATGACGTGAAACTGATCATTGCAGCGATCAAGCCGTTCAAGCTCGAGGAGGTCCGCGAGGCGCTGACCACCATCGGCGTGCGCGGCATGATGGTGACGGAAATCAAGGGGTTCGGTTCGCAGTCGGGCCACACGGAAATCTATCGCGGCGCGGAATACGCCGTGAACTTCGTGCCGAAAGTGAAACTCGAAATCGTCGTTGAATCCGGCCTGGCCGACCAGGTCGTCGAGACCATCGCCAAGACTGCCCAGACCGGCAAGATCGGCGACGGCAAGATCTTCACCATGGATGTCGCGGGCGCTCTGCGCGTGCGGACCGGCGAAACCGACGGGGACGCGCTTTAAGCGCGGGAAACAGGGGAAACATGACCATGCAACTCAAGAAACTTCTTCCGATTGGCGTCGCGGCGGCTACCCTGCTGCCGATGGTCGCCTTCGGCCAGGACGAAGGTCCGACGGCAGGCGTCGACGCCTCGTCCGACTCGATCTTCATCTTCAACTCGCTGCTGTTCCTCGTGGGCGGCTTCCTCGTGTTCTTCATGGCCGCTGGCTTCGCGATGCTCGAGGCCGGCCTCGTGCGCTCCAAGAACGTGACCATGCAGCTGACCAAGAACATCGCGCTCTTCTCGCTCGCGTCGATCGCCTATTACGTCATCGGCTACAACCTGATGTATCCGCTGGGCGACTGGGCTATCGGAACGGACGAATCCGGCGGCATCCTGTCGGGCATCTTCGGCCCGGCCGTGCTTGAAGCCGTTGGTGTCGGCCGCGACGCAGCCGACGATTACGGCTATGCTTCGACCGGCTCGGACTACTTCTTCCAGCTGATGTTCTGTGCCGCCACGGCCTCCATCGTGTCCGGTGCGCTCGCCGAGCGGATCAAGCTGTGGCCGTTCCTGGTCTTCACGATCATCCTGACCGGCATCATCTACCCGATCCAGGCATCCTGGAGCTGGGGCGGTGGCTTCCTCGGCACGCAGTTCGGCTTCTCGGACTTCGCGGGTTCCACCATCGTGCACTCGGTCGGCGGCTGGGCTGCCCTCTCCGGCGCGCTGATCCTCGGTCCGCGTCTCGGCAAGTACACCAACGGCAAAGTGACGGCGTTCCCGGGCTCGAACCTCGCCCTCGCCACGCTGGGTACGTTCATCCTGTGGCTCGGCTGGTTCGGCTTCAACGGCGGCTCGCAGCTTGCGATGGGCACCGTGGGTGACGTGGCCGACGTGTCGCGCATCTTCTCGAACACCAACACGGCAGCTGCCGGTGGTGCCGTCGCCGCGCTGATCCTGACCCAGATCCTCTACAAGAAGGTCGATCTGACGATGGTTCTCAACGGCGCGCTGGCCGGCCTCGTGTCGATCACCGCTGAACCGCTCGCCCCGTCGCTGGGCGCGGCCACCCTGATCGGTGCCGTTGGCGGTGTCATCGTGGTCTTCACGGTTCCGCTGCTCGACAAGATGAAGATCGACGACGTCGTCGGCGCCATCCCGGTGCACCTCTTCGCCGGTATCTGGGGCACGCTCGCCGTGGTCCTCTCCGGCTCGGGCACCATCGGCGGTCAGATCATCTCGATCATCATCGTCGGCCTGTTCGTCTTCATCGTCTCCGCGATCATCTGGTTCATCCTGAAGGCCGTCATGGGCCTGCGGGTGAGCGAAGAGGACGAGATGATGGGCCTCGACAAAGCCGAACTCGGCATGGAAGCCTATCCGGAATTCGTGAGCTAAGGCGCACACCTTCCGAAACGACCGAAAGGCCCGGCATCGTCCGGGCCTTTCTCTTTGGCGGATACGAAAAGGCCGGGGAAACTCCCCGGCCTTTCTGCCGCGCCCAGTCGCGGGTCGCGGCACAGAGGGGGCAGGACATGCCCTCCGATCCCGTGTCAGCCCGCGTCGATCCCCACGACGATCTGCGCCTCGTATCCTTTTGACTGCTCGCGCACCGCGGCGAACCCGCCCGCGCCCACCGACCGCGCGATCCGGTCCTGCCGGTTGGATGTGTCGCGCGCCGCATCGCGTGTCGAATAGGGTTCGACGGCCATGTAGAGGTAGTTCGAGAGCGCGTCGGGAAAGAAGACCTGGCTCGTGAGCACCGTGCGCTCGTCAAGGTGGATCAGGTAATGGATATGCGTCGCGCGCCCCCGGTACCAGCCGGGGTAGATCGTCGAGAACCGGGCCACGCCCCGCGCGTCCGCCATCTGCGTGCCGCGCAGGAACGTCTCGCCCGAGGTGTCATTCGCGCCGTCCGATCCCTGCCGCGCGTAGCCCGAGTAGTTGCCCAGCGCGTCGCAATGCCAGACGTCCACCCGCGCCCCCGTGACCGGCGCGCACTCCGCATCGACGACCTGGATCGCAAGGTCGAGCGCCTCGCCGGTCCGGTCCTCGGTGATGTCCCGGCGTTCGAGGTCCGGATCGAAGTAGAACGGCCCCGCCGTCGTCTCGGGCATCACCATGCAGACATTGGGTGAGATAAGCCCTGCCCCTTCGGCCTGCGCACGCAGATCTCGTGGGAAGACACCGACTCCCGTCATCACAATCGGAGAAGCGGCGAGCATGCTCAAAAGGCGGCGGCGGTTTGGTGTGGTCGGTGTCATCGGCGGTCCCTGTCCTGTCGCGAGTCGGGGAACTAACGCGCAGCTGAGCCGGGTCCGTCGGAAAAGAAGATTACAATCCTGTTATCTTCACATCCCGACCAACATCCGCAGACCCTGGGTCACGTCCGCGCGCACGGCGAGCCGCAGGCCCGGCTCGTCGCCCGCGGCAAGAGCGGCGAGGATGGCCCGATGGTGCTTTTGCAGATCCGAACGGTCGCGCGTCATGTAAAGCGCGCGCATCGTGGGGCCGAGTTGGAGCCAGACCGTTTCGACCATCGCCAGCATCGCAGGGGCCTGCGCCCTCAGGTAGAGGGTTCGGTGAAACTCGAGGTTGGAACGGATGTAGCCGGTAACGTCATGTTTCGCCACGACCTCGGCCACCCGCCCGTTGATCGTGCGCAGGCGTTCGATCAGCGCCATGTGGACGCGCGGCAAGGCGCGCGCCGAAAGCTCCGGCTCCAAAAGCGCGCGGAGGGCCGCCAGTTCCTCGATCCGTTCGGGCGTGAGATCGGGCGTGGTCACACGACCCGAGGAGGACAGCGTCAGCGCCCCTTCGGCTGCGAGCCGCCGAACCGCCTCGCGCGCAGGGGTCATGGAGACATCGAATTCGCGCCCGATCCCGCGCAGCGTCAGCGCGACCCCCGGCTCCATCTCGCCCGCCATCAGCCGCGCGCGCAGGGTGCGGTAGACACGTTCATGTGCCGATGTCGTGGCATCGGGCGGCGGCACGGGGGATGGGGCGGGTGTATCCATGTCCCTTTGTGATCACAAATCGCCGTTCGGTCAATCTCGGAAGCGATACCGGTGGAGCGCCCCGCCCTCTTCGCGCAGCCAGCGCCGTTGGGCCTTGTGGTCGGGAAACAACTCAGCGCACTGGCGCCAGAACGCCGCCGAGTGGTCCATGTGAACGAGGTGGGCAACCTCGTGCGCGGCCACATAGTCGAGCACGGCGGGCGGCGCCATAACGAGCCGCCAGGAATACATCAGGTTGCCCTCGTGCGAGCAGGACCCCCAACGCGAGCGGGTGTCGCGCAACGTGACCTTTCCGACCTCGCGCCCGATTCGGGCCGCGTGGCGCTCGGAGGCGTCCATGAGCCGCTCCCGTGCCGCAACCTTGAGAAACGCGCCAATACGCGCCGGCGTGCGCTCCACGCCCGTCAGCGGCACTTCGAGCCGATCTCCGACCAAGGCAACGCCGCGGCGGGAAGCGGCCGTTACCTCGCGCAGCGCCCCCTCGACGGGCAAGTGGTCTCCCGGCATCGGACGGACCTCTCCCGGCATTTTCGACAGATGCCCAAGGATCCAGTCGGATTTTTCCCGGACGAATGCCTCAGCCTCGGCCCGACGCAGCCGCGCGGGGACAGTCAGCGTGACCTTTCCATCCAACGAAGAGATACGCAAAGACAGCCGACGCGCCCGCGCAGACCGCTTCAGTCGCACCGCGACCTCGGGATTTGCGGGCAGTGAAATCACGCCCGGATCGTCATCCTTTCCGTTGCCGAACAACGCCTGTCTCAGCCCCATTCCCGGCCCTCGCTCGCCAGATGCGTCAAAGCCCGCTCTGAAAGGCTTTGACACCCCCTTGCACATATGGCAGTTGGCCCCAAATTCTCGCATGACGACATGATGACGGAAAGGGTTTTCCATGCCCAAGGAAGAATGGGGCACCAAGCGCGTCTGCCCGACAACCGGCAAACGGTTTTACGACCTGAACGCCAACCCGATCGTTTCGCCCTACACCGGCGACGTGGTCGAGATCGACACTGGCAAGACTCGTACCATGGTGGCCGACAAGGCTGACAAGGCCAGCCAGAAAAAAGAGGCCGAGAAGGACGAGACGCTCGAGGATGATGAGGTCATCGCCGACGACGATACCGATGTTGATCTCGGCGACGACGTGCTCGAGGATGACGAAGACGATGACGTCTCGCTCGACGACATCGCCGACGTGGCCTCCGAAGACGACGACTGATCCCGGCGAAACGTGATCGAAGGGGCCGAGCCGGAGTGCTCGGCCTTTGTCGTCTTCGGGCGCCGGGACGGGCGTTTTTCAAGGCATGTTCGTTTGGACGATCCTGCGCCCGGAAATTGCAGGCGGAGCCCTACTTTTTCGCTTGAAACCCACTGCGCCCTCGCCTAAACACCGCGGGCGTTCGGCGAGAGCCGATCAACGGGGCCTTAGCTCAGCTGGGAGAGCGCTTGCATGGCATGCAAGAGGTCAGGGGTTCGATCCCCCTAGGCTCCACCAAATCCCCCACGTAAACTCTTGTTTTTGAACGACATTCTTGGGAAATCCATGATTGTCCCGCCTGATGTCCCACCATATTGCGCCATTTCGCGAGATTTGGCTTTTACGCTCGGCTCCCTTCTTGGAGATTCTTCAATGCGTTGCGAAGAGTCCTGAAAAGGTCGGGAGATACTAGGGATGATTTGAAGGCGTACCGCCCTAGATAACGCTCTGTGCCACTTCAATACCTGACAACATCGCTCCGTGTGCTGTACCGAAGTATTGCGTAGAGGTGGCTTCCCCGGCGAACCAAAGTTGCCCCTCCCAATCTGAACCGCCAAGCTCTCGCCGCAGATGGGGCCCCATGCCAACTGCATTGAAACTGTAACTTCCTAGCGTGTGACGCTCCTGCCCCCATCGCGTGATTTGCGAGGACAGCGGGGCGGGGAAGTTAGAGCCAAACATCCCACGCAAAGCGTCGTGGGCGGCTGCGACAGTGTCTCGATCATTCATCTTTTCCACTTCGGTTGCTTGGTCTGCGGCATTGAAACCCATCAGGACTGGCGCCTTAAGGGTTCGCGCCAGAGACACCCACTCAGCCCAGAACCCGCTACGTGGACCAAGCCAACCAATCCAGTCCACATCGTCGGGCCATTCGGTACGTTCAAAACGGAGCAAGCACTTGTTCAAGAGACCCATTCCGATCCCTTCGATGGCTTTCCTCCGGCTTTGCGCGAGAGGCTCTGCGAACTGGACTCGGCCCGACTGCAAGACACCCAAAGGCAACGTGCAAATGATCTGGTCTGCCGAGACCTGGCTCCCGTCAGAAAGCCTTACAAACCCCGGAGCAACCTGAACCACATCCGCAGAGAAGCGGACGTTCAATCCTTGCGCGAGATGGCTGACAATCTGGTCGAAGCCATTCGGGAACAGCACGTCCTCTCCGTTGAACTCCTCGTCCTCGAACCCGTACCACGAGGACAACAGCCGTGCCGGACTGCCATACTCATGTTCTAGGGAGCTGTTGACCAGGTAATCCACGCGGCGGCGCAGTTCCGCATCGGCACGCTGCCAGCCAGTCGATACTTCCAGCGCCTGCCTTACCGAGATGTCTTCGTCCCGCTCTTCGGCTGCCGCGAACGCTTCCCGCAGCACGCGTTCGGCCGGTCCAAAATTGTCGTCGCTTTCCAACCCATCGGCACCAATGAGCATTGCGGCATCGTAGCTCGTCGCTTCGACCGAAGCCCCAGCTTCAGCAGCTAGGTCTGTTAATGGGTTTCCGCGCCGGCCATGAATCCAACTTGCGCCAAGATCCATTGGCAGGTCTGGCCATAAACGGGAGGTATGAATTCGACCGCCTAGCCTTTCGCGCGCCTCCAGAACTGTAACCGAATGACCTGCATCGTGTAGGAGCCTTGCGGCCGAGAGGCCGCTTATGCCAGCACCTAGGACAAGTATCCTGCGCTGCGGCTGAGACGTGGCACCTCTACTGCCCAGACCCAGCGCACCCGCAGCCACCAAGCCTGAAAGGATTTGCCTTCTATTTTGGGGCTTGCTCAAGTTCGCTTCGCCTCGCTGATTGATGTCAGGTTATCTTGTACACCGCTTCTTCAACGGTAGCTGCGGAATCTGCACCCATCCCAAGCACGCTGAAACACGATGCCGCGAATCAACTTTTCCTGCGGGCCCCTACAGATGGCTCAAATTGGCCATCCTTCCGCCATGACCGGCCCGATGACGTCACACGCACAACACGAAGAACGAACATTTCGCCTCAGGGACGGAGACGGTTCGACCCTTGATCAGAGACTGTTGAAAATACCGCTTTTCCTATGGACTGGATAACCTGCACGTCGGTATGGCTACCCTTACCATTTCAACGATTAATAGGCGCGAAACAGATATGCAGTGCTGTGAAAATGATAACGCAATCGCAGCCTGGGCGCTGTCCGAAAAAGCTTCGGTGAACCAATCCACAAGGGTTCTTCCGAGCCGAGTACAGGCTGATGTGACTGACAATTGCTTGCTCCGTGAACTCGACCACCCGTCATGGAACGCGGATGTCCGTGACGCTCGAGAGATGCTCCGGGGCCTCAAAGTTCGCCGCGCCAGGGCCCCCATCAACCGGCTATGCGCCGCAATGATCGAGTCTGACGCGGTCATGTATGTTGCTGCACTGGCATCCACTGGCGCGGTCGCGGTCTGCGCATCGGCCATTCTGAATCTGCCGCTTGCGCCTGTCGCTATCGCTTCCGGGGTTCTCATGTCGCTCGTGATCACGTTTTTCCAGCGGATCGAACGCGCCATGTGACCGCTGCGGCGCTTGCTAGCCCGCCTCCCCTTGCAAGAAGGTCTGCAGAGGCCGGGGTAATAGGCGGCACCCGGTGGAGCTGTCCATGTGGAATTTGAAGAACCAAGTGCTATTACTGGCAAGTCCGCGACACTCTTGATCACATTTCATCACGGTTCTTACGTTTAAGGGCATTTGATACTAGATTGAGGCCATGAACGCTCGCGTACGCTTCAAACCCAAGGCCGACAAGATAGTAGAAGCTATCTTGTACTTGGCGCATAAGGGTCTGGATCTTGACCAGTACAAGTTGGTCAAGCTTCTTTACCTAGCTGATCGCGCGCACTTTCAACGGTTTGGTCGGCCGATCACGTTCGACAAGTATGTAGCAATGCAGTTCGGTCCTGTTGCTTCCAATGCCTATGATATGGTGAGGAAGAGGTCCGCTTTGGGAGTGACGCCAGACAAACTTCCTTTTGACATTGAACAGCACGACAAGATTTTCTTGGTGAGGAAGCCTTTGCGTGAGGTGGACACATCTCTCTTTTCGCGGAGTGATCTTCATATTCTGGACGAAACTGTTGCCGAGTATGGAGACAAGTCATTCGACCAACTTTTTGAAATCACGCACGATCATTTTGCGTATGATCGAGCTTGGAAAAATCGAACTTCGTTGGCCGATGAAATGAGATTTGAAGACTTTCTGGAGGAGGATGCCTCCAAACCCGGCAAAGTCTCTGATCTAGAATTTATTTCTCGCGGAATGTAATGCCCAAGAAGCTGGGCGAAATCTTCCGTTTCGAAACGCAGCAAGCCGTCGGGCGCGCAACTCGCACAAAGTATCATCTGGCGATTGATCTCGGTCAGGGGGCATTTCTATTCATCAATTCCGATCCATTCGAAGGGGCAATGCGCATCACTAGGGCTGACTGGCCCGAAATGCCCAAAGAGGAGAGCTTCGTCAGTTGCACGGCAGTCATTCGTTACACACGCGCTGACCTGCAAGGGGTACCGATCCAACAAGCAGGACGCCTTACTGACGATTGTTTGCGAAGGCTGGAGGATCACGTCTCAAAGTCCTGGGTTTTGACTATTCAAGAAATTGAAATGGTTTGTCAGGCCTTTCGGGTCTACTTCGAAACCTGACGACACACCACGCCATCCCACCCACCTACCGAGACTGGTCACGTCGCTATCGCTTCTTTGATTTCGTCACCACATTGAAGCACTGCACGTACAGAGCACTGAAGTAGAGCGCCGTCGATGTAAGCTCCAAGTATTCCTCAATCCAGGTGAGCGTCACGCGGCCAAGGGGTAAATCAAAATAGTCGCCGTCGCCCATATCAGCCAGCAAGTAGCAGAAATGGGCGAAGAACCCGCACCAAAGAAGTGCTTGCGCCGAGGTGTGGAGCCTTTCAATCTTCGACAGGATGTAGATTCCGACCCCCGCACACGCGATCAGAAGAATCTTCGGATGATCATCGTCACCCGTTATCTCAATCGCCTTCTCATGAAGCATGAAGAGTTCATCTATCGCGACGACTCCAATCGTTGCGGAGGCCAATAGCCAAATCATGAATGCCATCGGTCTTGCGGATCGAAGCGTTGCATTGAACAAGGCCATAGCGGAGGTGACCCAAAGAAGACTGCCGTTCAGGCGATCCATCGGGGAACCTTCCTGCCAAATGGGATCTGGACTGCCCGTTTGATAAACCGTCGCTACGCCGAAGTAGGCCAATAAGAAAAGAAAGACGAGCCAGCCCCCGAGCGGCGATGCATCCACGGATGCGCCGGAAGACGTTCCATCGACGCTCTGTCTGTGCGTCACCCCTGTGGCTTTGGAGTCGCCTCGCGTCGCCGCTTTCATACGAGCACCGACGCTACAAGCACACCGTCCATCGGAATGCACACGGCTGCCAAGCCAAGTGCTTCCCGACAAGGGATACCTTGCCTTCTGAGATTAACTGCGACTCCGATCATGATAATTGCCATGTCCCCGTCTCCTGTCCCCCGCTCGAATGTTCGCCAGCGACCAATCGCAATCATTTTTGTATCACATTTTTGCCATTTTGTCGCCACGTTTCCGAACAGAAATTTAGCGATTTCAGGACCTTAATACAGACAATGGGTGGAATCTTCGGGTATTGTTCGGGTGATTTGCACAAATAGTCCCCGAAGAAATTTCATGCGGCCGCGCTTGACGAGGCCACCACAATATCGGGTGCATTCGGAAAAGACCGGATGTCGAACCAGGTGAACCGTGTTCCATCCGCGTTGACCTTGTTGCCCCAGTGAAGCCGTGCGCGGCTCTCAGGGCGTATCAGAGCGGCTCGGAAGGCCCGTAGGTCCAAGAGCCACCACCGGCCTATCCCGCCGCCCGGATCGGCGTGGCCATAGAACATCCAATCCCCATAGCCGTTGATGATCTTGGAAAGCTCCGTCTCGCCGCCAGAAGGGATGCGCGAGCGCACGGTGAACTCGTATGGGAAGCGGTCGGCGTAGCCAGGGCGACGGACCCGAGCGGCAACGCGCATGTCTTTCGCGTCGAGCATCAGGAGGTCGGTCGCCTGCCGCATGTCGATTTCGTCGGGCGCTGCCCTGAGAAGGTGCGAGCCGACAATGCGTTTCACATCTGGAAGGTAGGCATCCGACCACTGCCGGTTGACGTCATAATGAATTGTCATTCGGTCACTCGTTGCTCTGCACATGAAAACGACCCGCTCGGCGAACGGGCCGTCTCCTGCTTGCGCCTGGCGGTCAGGTGCGCACTCCTTTCGTTTCCCGTGCCTGACGCATCACTGCATCTGCAAACTTGGGACCCCACTTGGAAGCGCCCGGCGAAAACGTCTGGTAGAAGCTGGGAACCGCGCCCCAAGCGGCCAGCGCCTGCGCCTTGACGACGACGCCCTCAATGGAGGTTTCTTCTTCCTCGATGATCGCCGCCACAATGTCGCGTAGAGCCTCGCGCGCTGTCGCAGCTTCTCCATTGGCTTTCTCGTAACCACTGGCCGCCTTCAGCCGCTCGCACTCTGCGAAGTAGCGTTCGGATATCTTTCGCCCGCGCTTTGCTTCGGCGAGGCGTGACTCCCAGTCTTCGACGCGGTCGGGGTGGCGCCGGATATGTTTCCGGCCAAGTGTCTCGGCGCACCAGCGCACCTCCTCATCCAGCTTCTCGGGTGTCTTCACGCCCATGGCGTTCTCCGAACCTTTCCGCCAAATCCCTCGACCTGCAACGTCGCGTTCGAGCGTTCCGAAGAACGGACTAGCTTCACATGTGATCTCGTCGGGGGCGAGCGGCCAGACCGCCATCGTCTCCCGATAGATGCGGTCGACCCATTCCTGCGCTTGAAGAAAAGCTGCTTTTCGGATGGGGAGTTCGTCGGCCAGTTCGAGTAGACGAGCATTTTGCTCGCCGGTCTGAGGCGCCCTGGCCGATGCCGCCCCGCCAATGACTGCCGTGGAAGCGGCTGCGAGGCCGGCCAAGAGATTGCGGCGATTGGTTGCGAGGTTCATCAGGCCACCTCTTTTTTGATGGTCATGTCGTGCAGGTAGAGGATCGAAGGCAGCGGATCGCCGAGAAAGAGCCAGTCGAGGCTCAAGCCGTTCGATTTGGCATAGATGAGAATTTCATCGGTCGGTGCGCCATCTTCGTCCCAAATGGTGTCGGGCGCTTTGGTTTGGGTCATTTCCTCGAACTGGGCGAGGCGTTCGCGGGTTTCCTCGTGGCGTTGTTCGGTCGTCTTCATTGGTGTTCTCCCTTTTTCCGGATCAGTGCGCATGGAACTCATGCACGGCCCCGTTCACCGCGATCCGGTTGACGGTGGCGAGGTTCACGGTGCGGCAAGCCTGCTTTTCGACATCCCATACCGGCATCAGGTGCGGATGGCGCTCAGCGCGCGTCCCAGCGGCTCTACGGGCGCTCTGGCACCCTTCGTCGCCCTTGACGTGGTTCTTGAGCGCAGCAGGCTGCACGGTCATCTGACGGGCGCTGCCGTCCTTCTTGGTGAAGGCTACGCGGCAGAAGCGGCCCTTGGCGCTGGCGATCAGCTTGCGTTTTGCTTCGTTTGCTTCGGCTTCACGGCGCTGGGCAACTACGTGAGCGCGGCGAAGGTCAGCCAGTTCATTGAGGCCGGTCACGCCCAGCGCGTCGCGGTTTTCCGTATCCGCGATACGCTGGGCGAGTTCGGCAGCGGTAAGGGCCTCAAGCTTTTGCTTCGCTGCCATGTTGGCTTCCGATGCACGAGCAACCCGGACCTTCTGACGAGCCGACCACCAGACCGACTTGAGCGCGCGGGAAAGAAGCTGGGCGAGGGTTTCGCCGTTACCGAGAAAGCGGCGCACGATTTCCCAGGCTTCGGTCATGATGGCTTTGCGGTCGTAGGTCATAGCGTTGCCCTCTAGGGTCGGTTTGTGATACCTCTGGTATATAAAGTAATGCATAGGGCATTACAATACCTGAGGTATAAAAAAGAATCCCATGGGGCTAAGAACAGTTGAGCAACTAAGACAGGCGAGGGCCGCGCTGGGCTGGACCCAAGCCAAGGTGGCCGAAGCCGCAGGCGTATCGGTGCCCACAATCAAGCGTCTTGAAAACGGTAGCGGAAACCTTGCGGTGCGCTTTGAAACCCTGAACAATCTGGAAGCCGCCTTGACGGCGCAAGGGATTCAGTTCCTGGACAATGGCGACACTGCAAACGGTCCTGGTGTTGCGCTTAGGCCCTTACATCCAGCCAAACCAGTTTAGGACCGTTGCATCCTGAGAGTGGGACACTGGGAAATGTGCGTAAGGATTGCTGTCACGGCGCTTCAGCTATGTACTTCGGGAGGAACAGGACGACTTCAGAGAGCCAGACCCCATGTGCCGACAATCGTCCAAGTCCAGCAGTCTCTCTTTTCCTCACCATCACAACCAGCCATTCCGTCGATTTCACCCCAACTTTTCGGAAGGTCATCGAGCGGCAGTGAGGTGAACTCGACGTACTGTGAACCCGGTTCAAACCAGCCCTCCACAACGGCGCTTGCGTGATCAGGCTCGTCGCCTTCTGAGGCGTAAGTGACCACTGAGACTCTGAACTTCGTGATCACATACTCATCCGGCGAATCTGTGATTACTCCAGAGAAAACTTTATCTTTGCCCAAGGAACTTGGGCCCCCGCGACCATCGAAGCTCTGCGCAACCCAAGGCGGCAATTCGGTCTGGAACTTGGCAATGCAGGACCCGCGCACAGCTTCCTCTGACAAAAGACCTTGGGGCGACAGTTCAATGCAGTTCGCAACACCAGCCAGCTTTCCATGGTTGGTAATCTCGTTGATCGTCTCTCTTACAGGCTTGCATGCGGCGGTCATGAGGGCAATCGAGACGAGCGCAACAAATCGAAACATCAACTTCTTCCGTACTGGCATCTGGAAAACAACCGGTCCCATTCAATGATGTGCCGACAACAAATACCTTTGCGGTGCCTCCGGGGCTAGCCCGAACCAAAAATCAATTGACCAATATTGCTGCCGTCAGAAGAATCGAGAAAATGGACCCGGACCTTTCCTCTCAGATAACCGGCGGAATTCTCGTCGCCGCAACGATCCTGCTTGGGGCCAGGCTGGCCCTTAAACTTTGGCAGATGGGCTACAAATCTGGGGGACTAGGCCTCGGCTTCATATCTGGCCTGTTTTGGACAGGATATGTGTTCGCCTCGCTTGGCCTAGCCCCTTGGTGACCTCACCTCTGGCGCGCTTCAATTGCCTCTATGGCTTCAGGCGTCAGGCTTGAAACTGACGATACGCTCGACGCCGCAACAAGAGGAGAAGCCGGGGCGGGAAGGTCTAGTCCCTTGACCGCCGCACGTGCTCGAACCGCATTCGAGAAACTACCCCCTGCATCCAGAGCCTTCCCTGCGGCAGCCCCGGGAATACCGCCGAAGATGCCAGACATGCGCGATATGGCCTGCTGGACGCTGCGCTGAACGTCATAGGATGTGCCGCTCGGGTTCGCCGCCTTCGACGGCACACGAAGCCGGTCCATCATGTTTCGGAACTCGCGGATTTGCATCAACTCATCGGACGAAAAGAGTTCCAACGAAAGGGTGCGGCCCTTTTCACGAAGCAATCGGTCGATGTTTGCGACAATCTTGTCTGGGCCATACATCTCACCACTGGGGGCAGTCGTCACCCGATCCCACGCCGCGCGACGCACATTCGACCACTCCGGAGAATCCGGGCCAAGTATGTCTTTGACACGCTTGGCGACGTTCGCCGTTTGCCCGCCCCCGATATGCGACGAGGATCCGAATAGCCAACTCGCGACCTGATCGGGGGTCAAATCATCAGTGACAATCTTTCGGATGATGTTGTCAGCGCCCTGACGGCCAAAGAAGGTGCGGCGGTATTGCTCCCAAAGCGAGCGCGCCTCCTTCGCCTGACTCAACACGGCTTCATCCCCGGATATCAGCGCCGACGAGATGGTGTCGTCCATCCAGTTGTCGAACTGGTCTACGACGGCCTCCATCGCGAATCTGTCCGCCCCGTTGCTGCCCTGCGCGGCTGCACGGGAAAAGCCCAGTAGTCGTTGCCGGGCCCTCTCCAAAGTCATGAACGGGACCGCGCCGCCGTTGTTCGCGTTGAACGCATTGTCGATGAAGTTGAGCGCTGCTTGTGCATTGGGCGTTCCCCCGTCAATTGGCGCACCTGCCGCTTCTGCCGCCATACGGATCGACCGTTGGACCGCTGTCGAAGCTTCTGGTCGAACCGCTGCGCCGCTTGCTTCAAGGGCATCATAGGCCCGCGAGCCAGCTTGGCGTGCCGAATCAGCCTGCCTACGCACCCCTGCGATCACATCGTCTGCAGCATCGGTTACAGGGCCACCACTGCCTGGAACGATGCCTTCACGGGCTGCATTCAGAGCAGCGGCTTGCCGTGCATCGAACTCGGCGACTGCATTATATGCACCTTGCCCGCGCGTCCCCGCGCGGAAATTCTGCTCCATGGCAATCTGAGGGATATCGCCCCTCGCTTGGCCGCGTGTCATAGGCACGTCGAACCGCTTGAAAGCCGCTACATTCTCGACCGCGTTTTGTGGAATACGCCCCGATGTCGCATCTTCAGCAGCACTGGTCAGCTCTCTTTGCATGCGAGCGGTCACTTCGTCCAGGTCATACCCAAGTGTCCGAAGAACCTTGCGTCCATAATCCGAGATTTCTCCCGAGGTTTCATCAACCATTGCTTTGCTTGAGAAGAAGCGACGCAATACGTTTCCGCCGATCCGTTCTCCAGCATTGGCGAGTTTCGCAAGACCGTAGCCTGCGAGGGGGGCGGCCACCAACCCAACGCCAGCGCCAATAGCGGCATCGTCGCGCCGATCCTGCCATCCGCCTTCGCCGGAAAGGAAACCTTCTGTTCCCGCCCCGGTAGCGCCCGCTGCGGCCATTTGGCCCATTCGCCCGGCAATTGTGGGCGCAGCATTGATCCCGAGCCCTACGCGCTGCAATGCACCTCTCGTCGCCACAGCACCACCGACAGCGCCGCCAATCGTGCCCGTCACAGTTGCCCAGGGATGATCGCGCATAGCCGCCTCTTTGCGCGCTCTCTGACGCTCAAGTTCGAAGCGGTATTCCTCAGACATGCCCTCGCCGCCAGGTAGGATGGCGCGCACTCCGGCCGCGAGTTCGTCATCGCCGCCCAGGGTAGCCCCCCGAACTGCGCCGATCCCGGCGCTCTCGGCAATGCTCGGTTCCATGCTGCTGGTCAACAGCTCCCGGCTAGTCATCTGGCCGGTGTCCGGGTTCAGAAAGAACTCTTCGGGTGCTTCGGCCTGTTGGGGGACTGAGGCCACTTCACCCGCCTGCATTCTGCGAAATGCATCAGCAGCCGTTCGTTGATCGGGCGCCTCTACCTGAAAGCGCGCGCCATCGGGTGTTTTGAATTCGAAGATAGCCACTATTCAACCCTCCGCATCCGAACACCATCGCCGATATCCTGCCATTCACTGGAAGTGCCTGGGGTTTGGGATGGCTGTTGATAGAACTGGTTCACCGCGAACACGAGCGGGTTGGGGATATCCTGCCGGATGTCACCCGCGAGGGTGGCTTGCAGAACCTGCTGATAGGACCCTCGCATAGCACGTTTCACAGCTATGGTTTCCGGGCTGTCGCCTGGTGCCGCGAAGTACATGTTTCGGATGCGAGTGTATTCCTCAGGTGTCGCCGCTGCTCCAGTCGCAAGCCGCAAGGCGCTTTCCGCCCACGCACCAGCCGCTGCGTTGTACATCTGGCCTTCGGTGCTCTTGAAGAAATTACCTGCGAGCACGCCATCTGCAAGCTTGTCTTGAATGTTAGCAGGGTTGAAGCCCCTGTCTTCGATGGTGTTGATCGCGGGGCCCGTTTGCTTCTGAATGTTGTTGAACATGAAAATCCGACGCTCGGATTCCGTCATGTCATTCCCGCCTCCCTGCGGAAGCCCCGGCATCGGTTTTGCGCCTGCCTGCGGGTTGTTCTTGTCGTAGAAGTAGCCGTCATTGAAGCCGTATTCCGGTTGGGCTGTATTCGGGTCGGTGTAGCCCGGAAGCGGCTGTGCTCCTGAGCTGGGATTGTTGGCATCATAGTATTGCCCGTCGAGGACTTGCCAGTCCTGTTCCGGCCCTTGGAACTGCCCCATGACCAACTGCTTGATGGCGTCAGGCACATAGGGACTGGTCATGATAGCAGCGGCACGATCCGGGGAGACTCGCGGCATCGGGGCACGCCCTATTGCTCGCATGGCGTCGTCAGCAATCCCCTGAGGGCTGTTTGGCCGGGGCCGGCTTGTGAGGCTGGTGAAGGCGTCCTGCGCCATCTCAACCCCTTGCCGCTCCTCGGCCTCCTTGCGCGCCCGTTCAGCTTCCTGAGTTTGCAATCGGTGGGCCATGGCCATGTTTTGGAAAAAGCTCTGCCCCGACCCGCCTTTCAGCACATCTCCGAGGCCGTAAATCATCATGGAGCGGTTCCACTCGGGCGAGAGGTAGTTCGTCATCGGATTGGCCCCCGGAGAGCCCCTCTGCCGCTCGTCGTTCGCGTTTTCGTATGGGTTTTCCATGTCTCACGTTTCCTTTTGCTCGATTGATTTCTGGTTTGCTTTGAGGACGGCAATATGGGCCTCACACCGTTCCCCAAAGTCTTTGAGGGTCTCGCCCTCACGCCCGCAAAGCGTTTCGTTCGGGAAGCCCTCAAACCATGCGATGTTGCCTTTGCCTCCCGGCCTAGGCGCGTTCGTTACGAAGATTGTGATTTCGTTTTCCCCGTCGCCCTGAGAAGAACGGATTTCTAGTTGCTGAACTCGGGTCTTGAGGGTCATTGCGGTTTGCCCTCATCATCGGTGATACGCCTGCCAGCCGAGGCGATAGAGCCTAGCAGTTCTTGCAGATCACAAACCCCAACAAAGCTAGGTTCGCTTCCTGAGGTTCTCAGCGCCATCACTTCCATCGGCCCGGCATGACCTGCACTCTTTGCCAATTCCGCAATAGCGCAGTTCGCCCTCTCTTCCGTCCAGTCGGTCGGCACGACCCCAATCGCGGTCGTGGCCACTGCAACGCTTGCAGCCTCAAGTCTGGCAATACGCCGTTGGTGCTCTCTGCTCATTTCGCCGCCTCCAGTGCGGTGATCCGCTGTTCCAGGTCGTTGGTTTCGAGGGCGCGGCGGAAGCTCTCCACGAGCCCCATGACGGTGGCCCCTTCGACGGGGGTGATCTCCCCGATTGACACGGCACGAAGCACAGCCTTGGCCGCGCTCATGGCGTCTTCAGCTGTATCGAGGTCGGGAAGGTCGAATTGGACGGGGGCGTCTTTCCGCGAAGGGGCTATGCGCTCCAGGCACAGACGCAACGCCGTTGTGTCCCCCTCAAGCGCCATATCGACCGCTTTTCGTGTCAGTCCCTCGGCTTCGCCTTGAAGGAGTTCCTCTACGGCGCGGGTGACGGCATTCCGCGAGCCAGCGGGGCGACCGGGATTACCTTGAGCGAAAGTGCCATCAGGGTTGCGAGGATCCGTTTTCGACCCGTTTTTTCGGTCAGCCATGGGCACTCTCCCCATGTTCAGGAACCGCCTCAGGCACCGTAACATCCGTAACACCCCTAAAGGGGTGTGTTACGTTCGTTACGCTTGGGTTGCCTCCGTCAAATGTGCGAACGGTTACGTCACGGTTACGGATGTTACGCGGTTCAGTCATGCTGGACGCTCCAGACTTGGTCTTCGAAAATTCGGATTTCGTTCAGTTCGAGGAGCTTGTTCTTCACGCGCATGAAGGCCATCCGATGCGCGCTTTCGCTGCCCCCGGTCGTCAGGCCGTGGCGGTCACATGCTTCGCGCCACAGGTCCACGGGAACGCTCTTGCACCCCTCTGGGTAGTCGGGCCCCAAGATGGTCGCTCCATGCTCGCGCAGGGCTTCTCGTAGGGCCTGCATCGCGACCTCAGCCTGACCACTCAAAGGCTTTCGTTTTGGCTTCGGCGCATCGGCGGGGCGGACAACCGCACTCGTAACCGGGTCACCATCGCTGTCCTTTCCGAGTTCGACGGTTTCGAGGCCGAAGAACAGCCGGTCGGGCGTCTCCATGTCGCGCTGCTTCACGCAAGATATTTGCCCCTCAGAAATCGCAATCTCGGTGTCCACAGCCGCCCGCAGTGCGGACGACCCACGCGCCCCGGCTTCCGCGTTCTTGCCGCTATGGTGGACCACCAGCACATGCGCCCCTGTCCGTTCGCGGATCGCATCGAGGTTGATCACGAATTGAGCCACGTCACGGGCGCTGTTCTCGTCACCTGAGCCCATGCATCGCGCCATCGTGTCGATAACCACCAGGGCGGCGCTTTCGGTCGGCATAGCGTCACAGAGCGCCATGGCGTCGCCCGGCTCGTGCAGATCAAGGTTGGTGGGCAGGAGAGAGAATTCCGCCCCCTCCAAAAGGTCAGGTCTCGCATTGCGGATCGCGGACACTCGATTGCGGATGCCGCCGCCACCTTCTGCCGCGACATAGACCACTGGACCCGGCTTGATCTTGTAACCGCGCCACGCCGTGCCGCTGGCGACGTGGGCCGCGAGGTCCACGGCGACGAAGGTCTTGCCTGAGTTCGAAGGGCCATAGAGGACACTGAGCCCACCTGCCCCAAGCCAGCCTTGGACTAGGTAGTTGGCATCGAGGCACGGCTTGATTTTCGCCAGCGGGATCATCTTGCCCCGCAGGGCTTCGCCGCGCTTAGACTGGAACGGAACAACTTGGGGGGTCATGTCGGTCATGCCGCTTCCCCTTTCGTCAGAACATCGTTCCAGTCCTTGCCGTCAGGCGCAGGCATGAGGGACACCTTCCAGCCCAGCGCAGTCGCTCGAAGGCCGAGCTTGTCGCCCGCTTCCCGGCCCGCCTCATCTCCGTCCGTTGCGATAATCAGTTCACTGGGTTCTCTAGGCAGTTCGAGGGCGGCAATGCCGGGCGCGCTGAGCGCGGCCCACACGGCAGCAGGAAAAGCCAGCAGGCCCGACAACAGGCTCAGGCCGGTCTCTATGCCCTCGCACACCACCAACGGTCCGGAAGCCGCCTCAGAGAGCCTCACAGCGCCCCCTGAGCACGGACCGAGCATCATCTTGGCTGACTTGGCGAGCCGATTGCCTTTCTTGTCAAAGAAGGTGCGATGCACGCCGCCCGTAGGTTCGACGTTCGCCACGATTGCAGCCCCCCAGATCATCGTCGGGGCGTGGTGGATATCGGGCATCCAGCGCAGCGACGGCGGCATGTCACAGGAGATGCCCCGCCCGCGTAGGTAAGCTTCACCTCGCGTACCGTTGATCGGCAGAGACCTATCCCAAAGGCTACGTCCTTTCGACAGATGAGCCTTGCGATACTCAGCCTGTTTCCGCTTCGTCTCGCGGACCGCATCGAAGTCCACCTGCGCCCGTTCAAGGGGCAGATGGGCCGCGTTCGCGATTTCCACGAAAGAACAGCCGGATTTGAAGCAATGGAGCAGGAGCTTGCCATTGGTTTCGCTGATCGACAGGGCGGTTTGATCCCGGCGGCGCTCAGGCTGGCAGATGGGACAGGGCGCGTTGCCCTGCCCATGACGCCAAGCCCCACCAAGGTTGTGAGTGAGGGTGCGCCCATCCATTACCGATCACCTCCCTTGCCGAAGGCGATGCCAGCGATGACACGCGCGGTATGGTCACTCGTCACTCCCGCTTTCCACCGAATGCGACGAGCCTGACGGCGGCGGGTGTGGTCCTGTTGGGCCATCATGCCGCCACCTCGCGCTTGTCGAGGAGCGTCACTTTGCTTCTGAGGAAGTACACCCCATAGGACATAGATCCGTTGTCGGGATCGCCCGGATACATTTTAGTTTCAATGTCGAGCCCAACATCACGTTTGAGGATGTGCACGATATCGGAGATGCGAACCGGCGATGCGGCGTAAACCGGACCCCGCAAGAGGGTGTCCACAACTTGCCGCTTGCTCTTAGAGAGAAGCGCTTTCGTCGGTTCACTGCCTTCGTTTTCGATTTGGATCCATACGCCCTGACGGTTGGGCGAAAGGTCGGCTCTGCGCGAAATGCGCTGTGCGTTCGCTGGGGGTTTCAGTTGGTTGCTGCTCATTATTTGTCCTTTCAGATATTGGGTTGAAAGGACCGGGTCCGATGGGCTAAACTTCCCTTACCGCTAAGTAAAAGTCGCCCCTGCCCGGTCCATGACTGAGCGGGGGTTTCTTATGCGGCCTCGGACTTGCAACGGTCTTCAAGCCAATCAGCGACCACAGACTCCGGCCAACCGACCGCGCGCTTCCCAAGCCGAATGGGCTTTGGGAAAGAGCCTTCGGCGATCATGGCGTAGATGGTCGAACGTGACAGGCCGGTATACTTTTCGACCGCTGGGCGGCGCAAAATACGCTGTGTCATTTCGCTTCCTTTCCGCTTCGGCCACTGCGGGATTGCTGTGGCTTCCACTGGAAAGTACGGCGTCGTTAAGTGCCTGTCACATCTGGCAAAATTAGTTTCGCGGAAAAGAGTTTTGGTATGGTTATTGGCTGGGCTTGGCGGAGTTTTGACAATGTCCGGGGTAGGTTTTGGTAGGCTTTGGGATCGTCTGTTGCTCAGGTTCTAGGTGGAAATCCCGCTTCGATGCCTCGCCATACATGCCCGATTCGCTCGTCGCCTGGCTGAATGCCGAATTCTTCCCTAAGCAGGGCTGCGATTTGATCCGCGTTGGCGGACCTGATTTCATCGCCGAATTTGCTTTCGAGTTCGCCCAAAAGGATAATTGCGCGAAACAAGCGGCTGGCTGACGTTTCGGAGAAGCTTTCGCCAAGCTCGCCTTCGATGGTCTTCCTAATCTCCTCGCGTGAGGCTGTTTCACGGCCCCCTGGGAACTTCTCATAGAAAACCCGCATTGCCTTGATCAGCTTGAGGGGTCTGCCTGGTTGCGCCCCGTCAGGTGAGGCTTCGTCGGATAGCGCGCTCGACGTACTTGTCGGAAAATATGCATCAAAAATTGTCTCGTCGTCCTGAGCAACGTCGGACTGGTGCACCGTGATCGACCATCCATTAAACGCAAGGAGCACTCTCGCGTATTCCCTCTGCGGCCTCGCCAGTGCTTCGGCAATCAAACTAATACCGCTGATCGGCTCACGTGATCGCTCCGGCCATTCAGAAACTTCGACAGTCCAAGTGTAGTTAGAAATATGAGCAAAGAACCGCTCCGCACGACTTGGCATCCCGGCTTCTCGTGAAGTTGCCAGAATTTGACTGCCAACGCGTAGAACCACTCCACTTGGCGAACAGACGGAGAGAGATGGACACGACAAAAGAAATAGCCGGAGAGCGATGAACGCATTCGTTGAGTGAAAAAGATGGGCGGCAAGATAAGAGCTGGGCTCATCTTCCCTAGTTTGTCCTGGGAACTGTTCATTGGAGCGGGCAAGTGCGCGCGTGAACAGCTGTTCCACGAGAATGTGCTCAGGCGGACAAAACATCAGATATTCCCTCTATGGCGAAGTGTTGGGTCACGAGCAGCAATACCCTCCCCAAGCATCCATCAGTTCGCGTCTGCGTTGGAACAAATCACTTCGCGCATAGGACCGCGCTACATCGCTTCCGACAGCATGGGCCAGAGCAGCCTCCGCCACTTCCCAGTCAGCCCGTGCAACTTCCCCGGCCCAGTCTCGGAAAGTAGAGCGGAACCCATGAACCGTGATCCCCTGTACGCCCATTCTCTTCATAAGTCCTTTGAACACCATCACCGACTGCGGGCGCTGCGAGCCATCTTTGTTCGGAACTGTTGAAGGGAATACCCATTCGTCATCAAGGCCGCGCACCTTTTCAAGAACCGCGAGTGCTTGCTTCGAGAGTGGCACACTGTGCGGCACACCGAGCTTCATGCGTTCAGCCGGAACGTTCCACACGTCGCCTTCAATCTCAGACCATTGAGCCCCGCGCGCTTCACCAGAGCGCACAGCCGTCAGAATGATGAACTGCAGCGTTCGAGCCGAAGTGCCCTCTCTTTCATCCAGAGCGGCCATGAATGCTGGCACGTCTTTGTGCTTCATTGCGGGCATATGGTTTGCTTTGCGCCTCACGGATGGAAGCGCTTTCGACAACCCGTTAACGGGATTTTCGTGCGCGAAGTGCCCAGCGCCTTTGGCCCAGTCGAAGACTGCAGAAACGCGTTGCTTCACGCGTTTTGCGGTCTCGTTCTTCTCAACCCAAATCGGTGAGAGTAATGGCAGGATGTCGCCTGAGGCGATTTCTTCAATCGGCGTCGCTCCGATTTCGGGGAAGACGTACTTCTCAAGTGACGCAATCCAGGTCTTCGCGTGCTTCTCGTTCTTCCAAGACGGCTCTAGCGAGCGGTATAGGGTTCGAGCCGCCTCCTCGAAGGTCAAGGCGTCGTCGTCCCGCACGGTGCGAGGATCCCCGCCTTCCCTTGCGACTTTTCGCAACTCTCGCGCCTTGTCCCGAGCCTCAGCTAGCGAGACCATCGCTAGAGAGCCAATGCCCCCTTCCCACCGCAGGGGGCTTCCGCCTTTCGTGAAACGACCGTTGATCCGCGTCCGAAGAATCCACGACTTGGAACCGGTGGGACCGACGCGAAGATATAGACCCTCACCATCGCCATACATGCCCGGATCTCGGAGGCTCTCAACTTTCCGAACTGTAAGCTTGCCCATGATTGTCCCGCCATCTGTCCCGCCACAAACTGTAGGCTTTCGCTGGACGGCAATCAACCTTATCGGAACATACCAGCGCCATGACCCTTTATTTCATGAGCTTTGCGGAAACTCCCCGGAATGCATCGGACACTGGATGGGTAGACCTAGGCTCCACCAACTTCCCTTTTTTGGTAGGCTCAGCACGCTTGCACTGCGCGTTGCAGGAGGCTCGCTGCGATACTTCAGTGGTTATAGAGCTGCTGGACAAGGCGAATACCTCCGCAGGACCTGCGGGAATTGCCGGTGGGGTCATTAAGCGCGTTCGGGCCATGTACCAGTCGGCGTTTTGATGGCACGCGCTGTTGGATAGGTCCTGACCGTGGCGAACCTCGTCTCGTCAGAGCACCACGTCGTTCGTATTGAGGGTCAGGAGAACGTCGAGGATGATCTCGGCGTCGGGCGGGACTTGCCGGCATCACTTGCGCTGTCTCCGTCAACCCCGGACAAGGCATGCGGGCTTGAAGCGGATAGCTCCACTGTTTCTGTTCCATACTCATGGGAAGGCAATGTCCGCTGTTGCGTGAATTCGCACCTCACCTTGGGCCAGCTCTCTTGGGTAGAACTCCACTAAAGCTATTGCACGTTAAAGTTGTGTCTTGTAGCTTTCGAAGCAACCAACGAAAGGATGCGCCTGATGCGTGATTTCCAGGAATTCGTGACGCACCTGAAGTCGCTGGGCTACACGCCTGAAACCGTGATCGACATCGGCGTGGCCTGGGGAACGCCCGAACTCTACCGCACCTTTCCGGACGCCTACTTCGTCCTGATCGAAGCGCTCGATCATTTCGAAGGTGATATGCAGCGCATCCTGTCGAACGTCGCAGGCGAGTATCACCTGAAAGGGGTCGGCACGGAGCGCGGCAGCATGACCATCAGCCTGAACCTCGACGCAGGCGCTCTTGCCGGGGCGAACGTGCTGGACCGTCCCACGGGCGGCGCAAAGGAGTTTACCGTCGAAATCGACACGGTGGACGCGATCCTTGCGAAGACCCCCGTCGTGCAGGGCGCGTTGTTGAAGCTCGACGTACAAGGCGCCGATTACCGGGCATTGCAACACGCGACGCACACGCTCAGCAAATGCGATGTCGCGATCGTCGAAGCTTCGCTCACCAACAGCCGCAACCATGTCCGCGACATCACCAACCTGATGCATGACCGTGGCTTCAAGCTCTATGAGGTGTTCGGGCCTTTGAACCGACCGCATGACGATGCACAGGGGCAGGTGGACCTCGCCTTCGTGCGGTTGGGTCACCCGCTGATCGCATACGAAGGGTGGGTCTGAGCCCCGGGCTTCAGACAGCCCACCCGGCAATCCGCCGAACGAAGCGTCGGGCCCGCGCGGACGACGTCGCAGCAGGCGCGACCTCGAGGCGTGGGGCGTCCTTCCTGCCGGACAGCCGGGCTGCCAGCCGCTGCGCCTGATCCGGGAACCTCAGATGGAAGCTCCGTATGAGTGCGCGCGCTTCGGTGACGTAGCCGCGCCGGCCGAGAAACTGGGTACTCCAGACGGCATGGATCGGGGCCACGTTGTCGAACTCGAGCGCACGGGCGAAGACCTCGCGCCCTGCGGCTGCATCGCCCCTGAGGGTGAGGCACACGGCCTCGGCAAGCTGCGCCTCGAGCGCACATGACGGCCGCCGGTCAAGGCTTCGGCGAAGGCGCTTGATCGCACTGGTCTCGCCGGCGTCATGAAGGGCTTCGATCAGCGGCAGCGCCGCTCCGGACGTTGCACCCGACAGCCGATGCGCGCGTTCCTGAAACGCGAGTCCCGCCTCATTCCCCTCAGCCAAAGCGGTCCAGACGGCGTGGCCGGTCCGCGCCCCGAACTGCGCGGCGAGAGCCGTTAGCCCATCCGTATCCTTAAGGGTGCGCAGCAGATGGATCAGAGAGAGAGCGACGTGATCCGGCATGGGCCCTCGCGGCGGAACGGCGGCCCGGATTGTCGCATATGCCGCGTCAAGGTCCCGCTCCCGCAACGCCGCCTTCACCCGGTTGGACCAGTCGATCCTCGCCAGCCCAAGCGACGGGGCGACCCGCGCCTCACGTCCAGTCGTGCCAGACAGGATCGCGTCCAGCCGCGCGGCGGTCTGAGGTGCGAAAACGGGCCGCGAAAAGCAACCGTGATAGGTATCCATGTCCTGCACGAACAACCGGCCAGCCGCGAGCGCGGCCCAGCCAGCGCGATAATCCTCCTTGGCGACAGGGAAGGACCTTGTGGCCCGGATCAGGTGGATATCGGGTGTGAGCGGGGCGGCGGGGTGCAGGTAGAACTGCCGTCGGAGCGGGTCTTCGCTATCGGCGCGAAGCGGGTTCGGCACGGTGCTGCGCAACGGGCTGGGACCGTCAATCGATACGATTTTCCCGATGTCCACGCCGCGCGCAGCGGCACAGGTTGCGAGGTGCGCAGCGCTTGTTCCGCCGAAGGAATACCCAACGAGGACCGGGGGCGGACCGGGCGGCATCTCTGCAATTTCGTCGACCATGCGTTCCAACGTCCGCGCGTATCCCCCCTCCTGTGCGGCTTCGGCGGGATCGAAGATAAGGCTGACGACCGGGTTCCTGGCTTGCAGGGCGTCCAGAATCTCGACCGCCCACATGGCCTGCCCGTGAATCGAAGGCATGACGACAAGTGGGGCCAGAGATGCGTCCCCTTTCCGGATGTCACGCAGATGAACCCGGTTCCTTGCCCCCGGGCTCACCGCGACGAGCACCCGAAGGCGGCGCAGAGTGGCGTCCGCCGCAAAACTGGAGAAGTCGATCTCGACCCCGAAAGCCAGCTCCACGTCGAGGATCATGCGCACCAGTGCCATCGAGGTGCCGCCGAGCGTGTGGAAATCGGCATCCTCCGGGATCTGATCGGTCTCCAGCACGGACTGCCAGATCTTGACCAGCGGGTCGTCGGGCTGCGCCAAGCCTGTCTCTGGGCTGCTGGCAAAGACCGGGTGGCAGGCGAGCGCGGCGTGGTGCGCTTTGCCGTTCTGGGTGAGAGGCAGGGCATCAAGAGAGACGATCCGGCCCGGCAGGATCGGGCGTGGCAGGCGTTGGACAAGGAAGTCACGCAACGCCCGCAGGGACGGCACAGTCTCGCCGCGCGGCTCGTAGAAGGCGACGATGCCACGCACGGTGCCGTCCTCGCGCCGGTCGGGCAGAACGGCCGCACGCCCGACAGCGGGGTGATCGGTGAGGGCCGCCTCGATCTCGCTCGGCTCGACACGGTAACCATTCAGCTTGAACTGACTGTCGCGCCGGCCGAGGTAATCCAGCACACCCGCGCGCGTCCAGCGCACTCGGTCTCCGGTACGGTAAAGCTGAATGGCCCCGGTTCCATCGAGGCCGAGTGAAGCCCGGTCGAGCGAAACGAAACGCTCTGCCCGCGCCTCGGGGCGGTTCTCGTATCCCGGCGAGAGGCCCGGCCCGCCGATGAGCAGTTCACCCGCGAACCCGTCCGGCACCGGTCGCAA
The DNA here is from genome assembly GCA_002695005.1 of Maritimibacter sp. Taxonomy (GTDB): domain Bacteria; phylum Pseudomonadota; class Alphaproteobacteria; order Rhodobacterales; family Rhodobacteraceae; genus Maritimibacter. The sequence continues at coordinate 64,921 of NZNT01000030.1, read as the reverse complement.
CCGGTCCGACAGAACGAAGGTCGCGTTACCCGGCATGGGACGACCGATGGGCACGGCGCGTCCCACATCTGGCGTCACCCGGTGGTTCGTGGTGAACGAAGCGTTCTCGGTGGGGCCGTAGTTGTTGCTCAGGACAAGTTCCGGATTGGCAGAAAGGGCGCGACGACAGTGATCGGCAGAGGCCGCCTCGCCCCCGATGGAGAGCCATTTGAGACGGGCGAAGACCCGCGCGTCTGAATCCACGAGCATGTTGAACAGACTCGTCGTCAGAAATGCGGCCGTGGGATCGAGCCGCCGGAATTCCGCCGGAACGCCGCCATCCGCGAAGATATGCTTGTCGCAAAGCGTCAGGGCCGCACCACGCAGCCATGCACCCCACACCTCGACGAAGCTCCCGTCGAAGCCCGGCGAAGCGAGTTGCATCACCCGATCACCCGGCCCGACGGGGAGGCATTCGCTCCCCAACGCCAGGCGCACGAGTCCGGCATGGGGGACCGGAATGGACTTCGGCAGGCCGGTCGTGCCGGACGTGAACATGACGAAGGCGGGGCGCGTGGGATCGGTGTCGGTTGCGGCTGGCACACCCAGGTCCGCGAGGTCGGCCGCCTCCGGGAACGCAAGCCGCTGCACTGCGCCGCCCCCGGCCCCGCCAGGTGCGAGCAGCGCATCACACCGCGCATCCGCAACGATATGCGTAACCCGCTCTTCGGGAAGATCACTGTCCACTGGCACGACCACCAGCCCTGCCTTGAGTGCAGCGAGCCAGCTTCGCACCACAGCCGTTCCGCGAGGAAGGGCGACGGCGAGGCGTTGACCGGGCAACAGGCCCTGCCCCCGCAACCAGTGGGCCAGCGCGTCGGTGTCGCGGTCAAGTTCGGCATAGTTCCATTGCTGCATCGGCGTGACGAGGGCCAGCGCATCGGGATGGTCAGCAGCGACAGCTGCGAACCGCGTCGGAATATCTACGTCCGATCCCTCAGGCGCAGGCCGCACGGAGCGACCCGCCTGAACTTGGAGCTCCTCAGGCGTGACGAGAGGCAAATCGGCGAGAGCCACCTCCGGATTTCGGATCGCCGCTTCGAGGATGAGCCGGAAAGTCGCTGCCAGCCGGGCAAGCACATCCGCGTCGAAATACTGCCGCTGCCCGTCGAGCCGGATCGCCAGCCCGGCGTCCGACGGGTGCAGACTCAGGTGCAGGTTCACCGACTGGGCCTTTTGCGACTTCGGACGCGGCGAGACGGTCAGGTGGCGCGCGGAAATGTCGGATTTCGGCGTGTTGTAGTAGCCGATGGCCGCCCGGCCCGGAGTCATCTGATCGACGCCCTGAGCCTGTGCGGACCGTATTCCTTCGGCGGACGCACCCAGAAGGTCAGCGAAAGTCGTCGGGACCGACAGATCGGCTTCGACCGAAAGATCGCGGATATACGCCCCGATCGCCTGTTCATCTTCCGGCGTGGCCCGGTCCCATGCCGAGACAGAGAGACCGAACCGCATCTGGTCGCAAAAGGCAGACAGGAGATGCGCGAAGGCAGCCACGCAGAAGGTAAACGGCGTCACACGATAGACCCGTGCGAGCGACCGGAGCGCCGCAAAAGTCTCTGCCGGCAGCAAGTCGGTCCCGGTCTCGCACAGGACGGCGTCGGGCGGCGCTGCGCCGCCCCGATGGCCGGGCCAGTCAAGTTCCGGCGGAACGGCACCCGACGTCTCCGCGAGGCCCACACGTCGCGACATGTGCCGGCGAAACTGACCGACCGGTGGCAGGTCCGGCGCAACACCATCGATCTCGGCATCATAGAGCTTCATCAGGTCACGGATGAAGACGCTCCTGGACCACGCGTCGCTGATCAGATGATGCATGACGAGGCTCAGGACATGCCGGTCCGGCCCGAGCGCGAAGAGACGAAGGGACCAGAGGCATTCGGATTTGAGCGGCAAGAGCGTGAGAACATGATCTCGCACAAGAGCCTCGACGTCGGCGTCGGGGTCGACCGACTGCACCGGCTCACGCGTCAATGTGACTGCGAGAGCGTCCGCAAACTGCGGCTCCGAAGGCCCACCTCCGTGACGAACCGACATGCGCAAAGCATCATGGCGGGCTACGAGACGTGCGAGCGCGCGTTCCAGTGCAGCGGGGTCGAGCGGCCCCTGCAATGTCCAGCTTCCCCCGACATTGCTGACGGGCTGGGTCGGATGCATTTCATGCGCGCCGATGAACGCGGACTGGGTCGTCGTGAATTGGGGCGGGCCGTCGCCCTCGCCTGTCGCCACGTTTCCGGCTCGCAGGCGGGCGAGTATCGCCTGGCCGTCGTCATTCATACCGGCGGGCACGCCGCGGCGGCGCAGCGTTTCAGAGTCTGACATCGACTACTCCCGGACCGGATTGTGAAAAGAGCGCATCCCGCGCGGCGGGCCAGTCCTGCATACAGGTCACCGTCCACGCAAGGCCCCCCATGGCGCGAATGATCGCTGCATGGTCGGTCGGCGCATTGGCCGCGATACGCGGATCGGCGCCCTTCGTCTGAACCGCTCCGGAGCCGAGGCCGCCGTTGTTGTCGACAAGAATGCGGATCGGCAGAGCATATCGAACCATCGTCTCGAGATCCGCGAGAGCGAGTCCAAGGCTCAGGTCTCCACTCAGCAAAATGACCTGCTCGAATCTGCCCGACAAGGCCGCACCAATGGCCTGACCCGGCCCGGACCCGAGGTGGCCAGACCGTCCGGGCGTGAAGCGGGCCCATGTTGCGCGCGGAAGAACATGACGGGTCGCGTTGATTAGCTGGTTACTCCCATCCACGACAACTGCGGTATTGGGTGGAACTTCGGCGGCCAACGCGGCCGCGATTTCGCCAAACAAGGTCGCAGGTTTGTGTGGCGGAAGTGCGTGCGTCGCGGGTGATGCGGCATTCGCGGGCCCCTTCACTCCGGCGACCAGCGCGGCAAGCGCCGGACTGATCGGACCTGACAAGCGGATGTCACCGTCCCGCCCGGACGGCCCGCCCGGCCCCGGCAGGTCGATCACCGACGCGGACGGGCTGATCCCCGCCCCGTGACGCAGCGACCAGTCGCGCGGTGCGCCGAGCAGCATGACGAGATCGGCTTGCGCCAACGTGGCGTGACTGCGCTCGACAGGAACGGTCGCAAGGGCGTCTCCGCCGAACCCGGTGGCGAGCCCTGTGGTGCACACCGGCGCCGCCAGCCGGCGCGCGGCTTCCGCGATTTCGTCAACACCGACGCTCCAGCGCGCACGGTGGCCGACCACGACGACGGGACGCTCCGCAACAACGAGTGCGGTGATGGCTTGAGCAGCAGCCTCACGATCCGGTTCAGACCGTGGTGCGACCGGCCGCGCGGCCGCCGGGGCGACCGTCTCGCCCAGAACGGTTCGGTCGATCATGACAACGGCAGAGCGACATGCCACGCCGGACGCCCCTGAAACGGCATCCTCCACCACTGGCGCGAGCGCAGCGGTCTCAACCACTTCGCACCATGCGCAGTCCGCGCCTTCGGCCAGGCGCAGCGGCACACCGCCCTGGAACGCGCGCTCGCGGGTCTCCGCCTGCAACTCGCCGGGCGAGATCAGCACCATAGGCGTGCCGTGATCCAGCACCGAGGACAGGGCCGCGAGCGCGTTTGCAAAGGCTGGCCCCCGGGTGACGATCACGATGGCGCTCAAGCGGCCCGTCGCCATGTTCTCGGCCGCCGCTGCGAAGACCGCGCTGGCTTGTGAGCGACAGGAGACGACCGGGACGCCGGCCCGGTCGAAGGCCGTCAGTAGGCCATAGGCAAGGTCTCCCGGCAGGGTGTAGACCCGCTGCACGCCAGCCGCGATGGCAAGCCTGACGATTTCCTCACGCGCCGGGGCCTCGGCCATTTCTTGAATACCGTCCATCATTGTTGCGATGCCGCTTCGCTGCCGGCTTCGGTCGCGACGACGGCGAGCAGGTCTTTCACCCGACCATTGTCCAGCGTCTCGACATAGGCGGCCAGCTCCGCCGGGGTCGGATAATGAAACAGCGTTTCTCCCGAAATCGTCGTCCCGACGAGCGCGTTGAGATGCACCATCATGCTGGTGCCCGACAGGGAGTCGCCACCTGACAGGAAGAAGTCGTCGTCCCGCCCGATCCGTTCGGCTCCGATGGCCTCGGCGAACAAGGCAGCCAGAAAACCCTCGACAGGGCTCTCAGGGGCCGCGAAGCCGGGATCGAGGTCATCTGCCAGAAGCGCCTCCATCTCCAGCCGCCGGGGTTTGCCGGTCGGACCCTTCGGAATTTCTCTGAGCGCGAGGATACGGCTGGGAACCTTGTGGTCCGACAGCCGCCCGAGCAGCGCGGCGCGCAGCAGGCGCGCATCGGCGCCGGACCCCGGGTCGAGCACAACCGCCGCAGCAAGGTCCTGTCCCAGCGTCGGGTGGCTTACCCCGAAAGCGATGGCCTCGACCACGCCGGGGAGAGCCTGGAGCGCCTCCTCGACCTCGGTAGGCGCGACTTGCGCCCCGCCCCGTTTGACCATTTCCTTGGACCGCGCGACGAGCGTGAGCGACCCGTCCACGTTCAGCCGCCCGATATCGCCCGTGCGCATCCATCCGTCTGCGAAAGCCGTCTCGTTGGCCTCTGGGTTGTCGAGATAGCCGTCGATGACGTTCGCGCCCCGGATCAAGACCTCGCCCTGCACGCCAACCTCGACCTCGGTGCCGTCTGGGTCGACAATGCGCAGCGTTCCGGTCTCCGCCATGCCGACGGTTCCATGCGCAGCAGCTTCGCCGGGCCGTTGGCACGCGATCTGGTGCGTGGCTTCGGTCATGCCGTAGGCTTCGACCACCGGGCAACCGAAAGCGTCCACCAGACCGCTGCGAACCGACCCCGGCAAGGCGGAGGACGACGACCGGATCAGCCGGAACCGGCAGGCCCCGGCCTTGTCCGGATCAGCCCGCGCTGCCCGGAGGATCGCATGATGCATGGTCGGAACGGCCGTATACCAGGTCGCGCCAAAGGCAGCGGCGGTCGCCAGAAAACCCTCCGGCTCCGCGTCAGGACGCACAATGTTGCCACCACCGAACAAGACCGGCGCGAGGAGCCCGGCAACGAGGCCGTGAATGTGATGAAGCGGCATGATCGTCACGCTCGAGTCGGTGTGGCCGAGGGCAAGGGTCTGCGCCACCTTTGCGGCCCCAGCCACAAGGCGGGCGGGGTCGAGCGCCACCATTTTCGGACGCCCCGTCGTGCCCGATGTGGTGAGCAGAAGACCGGGCGAGGCCATCTTGCGCCCACCCGACACGGGCCGCGAAGCACCCGGAAGGGAACGCAGGGTGATGCCTTCGCCTGCGACGTGCTCGGCTTCGAACGCGGGAATGCCAAGAGCCGAGGCCGCGCTCACATGCGCCATGCCCGGATCGGTCGCGATCATCGCCACCGGGTCGATCCCTTCCAGTGCCGCGCGGCACTCCGCCTCGGTCGCCCGCGCCGGCATCGGCGCCACGGTGACATGCGCGCCGAGCGCGAGATACAACAGCGCCGAGAGATAGGGCACGGGCGAGGCAACCACGATCACGTTTCCGGGGCTGATCCCCCGTGCGCCAAGAGCTGCGCCGACGCGGTCGATCTCATCGCAAAGCGCGACGTGACTGAGCCATGCTCCCGTCGCCGCATCGGTCAACGCCCGCTCATTCCCCGACCGCCGCGCCCGCTCGCGCAGAACGCCAAGGGGGCTCTGGCCACCCAACATGCTGTTTCCCCAGTGAAATCCCCTGGCGCCGCCCAAGCGGCCACCGCCTAACCTAACGCGCGGATATTACTTTCGGCAAACGTCGAAGGGCAAGTCCGGCTCTCACACCTCCAACGCGAATTCGAAATCCCACCATGGGAACGCGAACCAGTGCCGCCGCTTTGAATTCTCAAAAACCAGAGTTGGTCGGTCGGTTCACGGTCGGCCCCTTGCCCCTATCATGCGCGGAGCGGTGTCGCGGCGAGGTCAATGCGGACACAGACGCCCGCCGTGTCTTCCGGACGCGGCGACATGATTTCGAGGTGACTGCCGGACCGTGCGACGATGGTCGCCACGATATCAAGGCCAAGGCCGGTGCCGTCCCCATGCTGATCGTCGTGCTCGAACCGCTCTGACATGCGGGCCAACAACTCGGGCGCAAGAACAGGCCCCTCGTTCGAGACCGAGAGCACACCGCCTTCGTCGAGCCGAACTGACACCGGCCCGTCCGGGCGACCATGCTTCTGCGCGTTCTCGACGAGATTGCGGCACAGGATGCCCAACGCATCGGGGTCGAACCGGGAAAGGACTGCCTTCGCGGGCATGTCCAGCACCACGTCACCCGATCCCCGGCGCATGTCCTCGACCACCATACTCAAGGCGTCGCGCAGATCATAAGGCGTATCGACCTCCAGCCGCGCGCCCTCGGCGCGGGCAAGTTGCAAAAGACGTTCGCTTCGCCGGGTCAGGCGCTTCAGCGTCGCCTCGATGTCGCGCGCCCGCCGGGTCGCGGTCGGGTCATCGGTCTCCGCGACCAGCCGTTGTGCCTGCGCGATGGCGCCCGCAAGCGGTGTGCGCAACTCATGCGCCGCGTTCGAGGCAAAGCTGCGCTCGGCGGTGAAGGCCGCGTCGAGCCGCGCCAGAAGCGCGTTCATCGTTTCGGCCAGGGGGTGAAGCTCGGCGGGCAGATCATCGTCCGGGACTGGCGAGAAATCCCGCGCGCTGCGCGCCGCCAAACGATCTCGAAATTGGTGTAACGGCGCGATGCTTTGGCGCACAGCGAAAAGTATCGCCAGGATCACTGCCGGCACCACGAGCAACAGCGGCATACCCAAGACCATCTGCATTTCGCGGGCGACTTGTTGACGGTGCGACAAAGGCTCGGCCAGGCTTATGCGAACGGTCCCCTGCACTGCGTCCTCGTTGTAGATGCGGTGCGTCGCGGTCCGCCGAAACCCAGCTCCGTCATATTCGGGAAAGACTGCGAGATCGGCCGTATGGGACTGAAGCAGCACGCGCCCCGACTCGTCGCGCACGATATAGGTAAAAAACTCGCCGTGCTCGCGTATGCGCCCAAGGCGCTGCGTAACCCCTTCTTCGGCGCGCCCGAGAATATCGACCACGGCCAACGGCAGAATACGTTGCGCCGTTTCCTGAAGCGCGCTGTCGAAGACCTCATCCATCTCGTGACGCAGGTTCACCGCCGTGACCGTCGCGGCAACGATCCATGAGAACCCGACGAGCAGGCCCAGCGCCAGAACAAGGCGCCCCTGAAGGCTTGCCGGTGCCTTCACGCCGGTCCCAGTCGGTAGCCCATGCCACGCTCGGTCTTGATCACGTTCTGGCCGAGCTTCTTGCGCAGCCGGCTCACATGCGCCTCGATGGTATTGCTTTCGACCTCGGAACCGAATTCGTAGAGCTTATCTTCGAGTTGCGCCTTGGATAACAGCTGGCCGGGGCGGTTGAGAAAGGCTTCGAACATCGCCCATTCGCGCGCCGTCAACGACACCTCGCGCTGGCCCTTGGTGATGCGTCGCGCGGCCAGATCGACCTCGATGTCGCCGTGCGTCACCAGCGGGTTCGGGTTGCCTGAATACCGCCGCGCAACCGACCCGATCCGCGCTGACAGCTCTTCGAGATCGAAGGGTTTGACCATGTAATCGTCCGCGCCCGCGTTCAGTCCTTCGAGTCGGTCCGACAATTGATCGAGCGCCGTAAGAATGATCACCGGGGTTACGTCACCCCGCTGACGTAGCGCCTTGAGAAACGGCACGCCAAGACCGTCGGGCAACATCAGGTCCAACAGAACCAGGTCGAACCCGGCCCCGTTCAGCGCCGCGCGCGCCTCATCCAGCCGCTCGACCCAGTCGAGGGAATGCCCATCCGCCGCGATCTGGTCGCGCACGGCCATGCCGAGTACCTTGTCGTCTTCGATCAGAAGAATGCGCACATGGACCTCCGGTTCGTCGTTGTCGGCACTCTTATTCAATAGGCCCCTGACAAGAAGCTGACAAAGCCATTGTGGCCGCGTCAGGTTCTCGTCAGGTTTCGGGCGTAGATCCAAAGCGTGGCCTGAACTGGAGATTGGCCGATGAGAAAAACCGTTCTGACCCTTGGCTTCGTGTTTGCCGCCCCGATGGGTGCTGCGCTGGCCGATGATGATTGCTTCGTTCCGATGGTGGACTGGCAGCCGCGCGATGCGGTGGCCGAATACGCCCGCGAACAAGGCTGGACCCCGCAGCGGATCAAGATCGACGATGGGTGCTACGAGATCGAAGGGCTCGACGCCGAAGGGCGCGAGATCGAGGTCAAGCTACATCCCAAGACGTTCGAGGTCGTCGAATTCGAATACGAAGACGATGACCACGGACGGGGTCGCCACGGCGACCGCGAGACGGACCGGGACCGGGACAGGGATCAGACCCCCTACCCGGAGTCCGAGGGACATGACTGACGCGACACTCGAAACCACTGAACGGACGGTGAGGGTCTGGGATCCCGTGGTCCGCATCTTTCACTGGGGCATGGTCGCGGCCGTCGCGACCGCCTGGCTCTCGGCCGAAGAAAGCGAAACGATCCACGAAGTCGCGGGCTATGTCGTCGCAGGGCTATTGGGTGCGCGGCTCGTCTGGGGCCTGATCGGCACCAGGCACGCGCGGTTCGGCAGCTTCCTTCGTGGTCCCGGCACCACCGTCCGTTATCTGCGCGACATGATGGCTGGACGCGAGCGGCGTTACATCGGGCACAACCCGGCAGGGGCCGCGATGATCGTTGCCCTGCTCCTTGCGCTGTCCGGCACGGCGTTCACCGGCTGGCTGATGGCCGACACCACGCGCGTCGCGATGTTGCCCGAAATGCCCGCCGTGGTGTCACCGGCCTTCGCCGACGACGATGGTGAGCGTGGCGAATACGGCGAGGGCGGCGAAGAGCTGCTCGAAGAGGTGCATGAGGTGCTCGCGAACCTGCTCCTCGTGTTGATCGCACCGCATGTGGGCGGCGTCATCCTCGCCTCGGTCCGCCATAACGAGAACCTCGCTCGCGCCATGGTAACGGGCACCAAGCGCGGAGCAGGCCATGACGACATCGACTGACGCATTCCCCTGACTGAGACGTCCCTTCAGTCCAACTGCCCCGCCGGTTTCGGCGGGGCTTTTTCGTTCCAGGCCCCCGCCCTCGAACCTGACAAGAACCTGACGGTAATTCGTCACAGATGTCAGGACCGCATAAGCCGGGCATCCCAGATTGGGTTCAGATCGAAAAAGGAGAACCCAAATGCTGAAACCGATTCTTGCAATCGCTGCCCTCGCCACCCTGCCCGTGGGCCTCGCCCTCGCCGACGATGATGACCGCGCGTTTCGCGGCTCGCTCAAGGACGTCGCTCCGCGCTCCGATGTCATGAGCCTCGCCGTGGCGAACGGCTGGTCCGTCGAAGAGATCGAGATGGACGATGGCTACTACGAAGTCGAAGCCCGCACCAAGGAAGGCCGCGAAATCGAGGTGAAACTGCACCCGGTCACGCTTCAGATCATGGCCCAGGAATATGAAGACGACGACGATGACGACGACGGCTACGGCATGGCGAACAATCCCGCCGCGGCCGGTAGCGCGGAGCCGCCGAAGAACGGCCTGTTCGCCCCGGGCGCCGCGCCGCAAGTGCAGGTGAAATGATCTGACGGCGCGGCGGAAATCGCCGCGCCGACCGTATGAACAAAGGTCACAGACCATGATTAATTGGACCCGATGACATGAAACCGCTCCTTTCCGTTCTCTCCCTCACCACCGCTCTGACGGCCCCCGCCCTTGCCTTGGCCGCGCCCGTCACCTTCACCACGACGCTGAACAACTACGGCGGTCAGGGTGCTTATCTCGCGCTCTATGTCACTGACGACAGCGGCGCTTATGTGGGCAGCCTCTGGATGGCCGGGGGCAAGTCGAAGTATTACAAACACCTGTCGGAATGGTATCGCGTGACCGGCGTCAATACGGCTGAAGTGAACGGCATCACCGGCGCAAGTGTCGGTTCCGGCAGGACGCTGGAAATCACGCTGGACCTGTCCGATGCCCTGTTCGATGCGGGCTATACCCTGCACGTCGACGCCTCGGTCGAGGATTTCCGTGACAGCCCCAATGACGTGACCGTGCCGCTGACCCGCGCGGGTGCCGGCCAACCCGTATCGGGCCGCATGTATGTGTCGAGCCTGACCTACGACATGTAAGGGGCTGGCACGATGTTTCGAACGATCCACCGCTGGCCCGGCCTTCTGGCCATGGCCCTGCTTGTCCTGCTCGGCCTGAGCGGCGCGGTCCTCGCGGTCTTTCCGGCCGCCGAGAGAATGACCGCCCCGCGTGCCGACGCCGGGATGAGCGTGGCCGAATTGACCGCCCGCATCCAAAGCCAGATCCCCGGCGTCGAGCAGATCAAACGTGCGCCCTCCGGGAAAATCACCGCATACTGGTTTGAGGACAACGTCTTCGGATCGGCGGTGATCGACCCGGCAAAGGGGGCTGCGGTAGCCTCTGCGGACCCCAAACCCGTCGAGCGCTGGTTCGTGAACCTGCACCGTTCGCTGTTTCTTGGCGACACGGGCCGGATCGCAATGGCGGTCGCTGCCGCCGCGATGCTGGTTCTATCGCTCTCGGGTATCATGCTCGTCGCGAACCGCGTGGGCGGGCTGCGCCAGTGGTTCCGCCCGCTGCGCGGTCCGCTTGCTGGACGCCTGCACACAGAAATCACGCGTGTCGCCGTCGCAGGGTTCCTGCTGTCTTCGGCCACGGCGCTGTGGATGACGGCCTCGACCTCCGATTTGTTGCCAGACGGCGATCCCATCGCCCCCTATCCCACCGAGGTCAGCGGCGAGATGGGCGCGAACCCCGCCACCATGCCGCTTCTTGAGCGCACGGCGGCACGCGACCTGCGCGAGTTCACCTTTCCTTACGCGGGCGACGCCACGGACACCTATACGCTCGTCACCGACGCAGGCACCGGGACCATCGACCAGGGCACCGGCGAAATGCTGACCTGGGCCGACAAGTCTGGATGGCAGCGGGTGTCCGAGACCATCTACATGCTCCACACGGGACAAGGCGCCTGGGTCGTCGGCGTGGTCCTTGGACTCATGGCACTGGGCATCCCCGCGCTGGCCTTCACCGGCATTGTCGTCTGGATCTCGCGCCGCCGCGCGCGCCCGCGACTTCCGGGGAACACACCAGCCGCGCAAGCCGATACGATCGTCCTCGTCGGTTCGGAAAGCGGCAGCACATGGGGATTTGCGCGCACCCTGATGGAGGCGCTTCACGGCAACGGTCATTCGGTCCATGTGGCCCCGATGGCGAGCTTCGATCCGAGCCGGTATCCCAAAGCCGAACGTCTGCTCATACTCGCCGCGACCTATGGCGACGGCGACGTCCCGGCCACGGCCAAAGGGTTTCTGGACCGGCTCGACATGCTGACCGAGGCGCTCCGCCTTCCCACCGCCGTCCTCGGCTTTGGCGAACGTGTGTTCCCGCAGTTCTGCGCCTATGCGCGCACGGTCGAAAATAGGCTCAGGGAGGCAGACGTTCCGATCCTTATCCCGATGGATACAGTCGACGGACAATCCCCGCAGGATTTCGCCCGCTGGGGTATGGCCCTTGGCACGGCTCTGGATGAAGAGCTGTCGTTGGTCCATGTGCCGGACCGCCCGGAGACGCACGCCCTCACTCTCGTTTCGCGCCGGGACTATGGCGCCGATGTGCAGGCGCCGACCGCGATCCTGCGGTTCAAGGCGTCTTGCCCGACGCTGATGGGCCGGTTGAACGGCACCGGGTTCACGCGCTTCAAAGCGGGTGACCTGCTTGGAATCCTGCCCGAAGGATCGGACCTGCCGCGCTACTACTCGTTGGCCTCGGGCGCCCGGGACGGTTTCATCGAAATCGTCGTCAAGAAGCAGCCCGGTGGTCTGGCCTCGGGGCAGTTGATGTCGCTTGAACCCGGCGATCTGGTCGAAGGCTTCCTGCGCCGCAACCCCGCCTTCCACCCCGCGCGCGGAAAGAACCCCCTGATCCTGATCGGCGCAGGCACGGGCATCGGACCGCTCGCCGGATTCATCCGCGCGAACAAGCACAAACGCCCGGTGACGCTGGTCTTCGGGATGCGCGATCCGGGGAGTGACTTTCTCTATCAAAGCGACCTTGAACAATGGGCGATCGAGGGCCGCCTGGACCACGTCGTCGCCGCTGTCTCGCGCTGCGCAAAGCCCCGCTATGTGCAGGACGCCCTGCGCGACGAGGCCGAGTGGCTGGTCGCCACACTGCAAAACGGTGCCCGTATCATGGTCTGCGGCGGGCGCGAGATGGCTCACGGCGTCACCGACGCGCTGGCCGATATTCTCATCCCGGCGGGCCTGAGCCCCGCCGAACTGAAAGCGGAAGGACGCTATGTCGAAGATGTCTACTGATCCGACCCGCCGCGCCTTGAACGGCCCGACGATGGGCACCCGTTGGTCGGCGTTGTTTTTTGCCGAGGATGTCGACGAAACCGCCTTCACCGCCGCGTTGCAGATCGTCGTGGACCAGATCGACGACCAGATGTCGACATGGAACCCTGACAGCGACCTGATGCGGTTCAATGCAGCTCCCACGGGAACCTGGGTCGCGCTTCCAGCGCATTTGTTGAATGTCATGACCCTCGGTCTGGGAATAGGTCGTGCGTCGGGCGGGGCATTCGACATTACCATGGGGGCATCGTTGAAGGCCTGGGGGTTTGGCTCCGAAGCGCCGCAGGAGGCCGAGATTCGCGCGGCGATGGAGGGAACGAAAGTGCCCGCGCTGGACGCGCTGGAGATCGACCTTGCGCAGGGCCGCGCCCGCAAACATGCCGATGTGGCGGTGGACCTTAACGGGATAGCGAAGGGATACGGCGTGGACCGTCTGGCCGAAACATTGGCAGACATGGGCATCTCCGATGCGCTGGTCGGAATCGACGGCGAAATGCGCAGCTTGGGAACGCACCCCGACGGCACGCCCTGGACCATCGCCGTCGAGGCCCCCAACTATGACCGCCGCGCACCACATTCCGTGCTGGCATTGGAGGACGGCGCCGTCGCGACATCGGGCGACTATCGCCACTGGGTCGAAGTGCAGGGCCGCCGCCTGTCGCACACCATGCACCCAAAACTGCGCACCCCCATCGCAAACGGCCCTGCCTCGGTCACGGTCGTCGCTCCAACCTGTGCCGAAGCCGATGCCTGGGCCACCGCGATCATTGTGCTGGGCATCCGCGCTGGCTTGGTGCTCGCCGGCGGACAGGGCTTAGACGTTCTCGCGCTCGAGCGCGCAGACGGGGCGGGAATCCTGTCGCACGGGATCGGGCCTTTGTTCGGCTTGGAACCAGCCTGACAACAGCACGAACTACATTGGCCCCGGGTAAGCGTTGAAGCCATGACCGGCTCACCCTCACAACCGCCTCCGAAGGGTTCACGCCGTCGGAGTATTCCCGCCGACATCGTCGACCAGATGGGCGGTTGGCAGACCGATGGTGTGTGGCACAGCTACGGTAAGGGCTAACCACTCTCTGTGCTCGTCAAATGGCTGGAAAGAGCTGTGAAGCGACCGTGAGGTCCACGCCTCTTGCGCCCCGGAGTAAAAACTTGAGGAACAATAGTGGCTTATCTGTATAAAATGGCGCTCTGGGGAGGATTCGAACCCCCGACCCCCTGATTCGTAGTCAGGTACTCTATCCAGCTGAGCTACCAGAGCGCGGTAGGGCGCGATTTAGCGTTTGCGTCGGAGCGATGCAAGGGGAAATCCCCGGAATTATTGCGCCGCTTCCGCCCGCGCCTCGGGCGTGGCGAGGGTTTCGAGCCCGCGCGGCAGATGGATAGCGAACACCGTGCCGTCCGGTCCCGTCCGCTCCAGCAAGAGCTGCCCACCGTGGCCACGCACAAGCTCTGCCGAGATGGCGAGGCCGAGGCCGGTGCCGCCCTTGCGCCCACCCGCAGCGAACGGTTGAAACAGAAGCTCCTGAGCCTTGGGAGGCAGGCCCGGCCCGGTATCTTCGACCCGGATCGTCCATTCCTCGGGCGTTTCCTCACCCGAAACCATGATTTCTCCGCCCTTGCCCGAAGACTGGAGAGCCTGACGGGCGTTGCGCACGAGGTTGCGCAGGATGCGGTAGAGTTGTTCCGGGTCGGCCCGCACGAGGATCCCCGCCGGCACGTCCTCGGAATAGGAAACGTCCTCCTCGCCCGCGGCGAGCCGCTCGCTGTCCACCACGTCACCCACCACTTCGGCGAGGTTGAAGCGGGTGAGTCGCGGCGCGGGCTCCTCGGCCTTGCCGAAAGCCAGGGTGGATTCGCACAGGTTCACCGCGCGATTGATCGACCCCATGAGCTTGGGGATGGAGCGTTGAACCCCGGGGTCCTCGCTCATTTCCACCCGGTCCGCAAAAAGCTGCGCGGTCGTCAGGATATTGCGCAGGTCGTGGCTGATGCGCGCAACGGCTCCGCCAAGCTGGGCGAGCCGCTCCTTTTGCTTGAGCGCGCCGGAAAGCTGCGCCTGCAAGTCGTGCAGCGCTTCCTCGGCCTCGCGAAGCTCCCGCACCCGCGAACTCGGGGCGATGATCTGGCGGGCATCCTCGGGCGCGCGGGCGAAACCCATCATGTTGGTCACGACCTTCTTGATCGGCCGGACCATGAGCGTGCGCACGGCGAGGAACAGCAAGAGCGCGGTCGCGATGGAGATCACGGCGGAGAGCACGAGAATGCGTTGGCCGTACTCGACCATGGCCGTGCGCAGGGGCTGGGACTCCATCGTGACTTCGATCACCAGCCCGCCCTCGCGCACCGGGTCGCCGATCACACGGATCACCTCGTTATCCGTGTCGAACAGCCGCGCGAGGGCGTCGCGCATGAGCATGAACCCGCCCTCGTTGCGCAGGTCGAAACTCGCGGCGACCGGACCGGGTACGGGCGAAGACAGCATGAGCTCGCGCGCTTCGTCCCGGCGCAGAACCACGTTGAACACCTCAGCGTTCTGCAAAAGCTCTTGCTCCAGCTCCGCATCGATCATGTCGTCGGCAAGCAGAACGAGAGACGCGATCTGCGCCCGTTCAAGCCTGTTTTGCAGGTAATCCGCACGAAACTGCGCGATCGACGGGACAAAAATCATCACCTCCGCCAGCATGACGAATGCGACGGTCAGGATGAGGAACCGACCCGAAAGCGAGTTCAAATACATCTAGTCCCTAACAGCGTTATGGCACGATCTTTTGCAATATACGCACCAAACGCTTCAGCGTCTCATTTTCAAATAGTTTCGGCGTGTAGAAATTCCCAGAGGCGCGTTTGGAAATCTCCGACAGGGTCGGATACGGCAGCACCATGCCGGAGATGGCCGAGAGCTTCAGTTTCTGGCTTACGGCGAGCGACCAGGGTGCGATCAGTTCGCCTGCGTTGTGCCCGACTAGCGTGACGCCGACGGGCCGCGCGCCGACGACCATGACCTTGATGAACCCCTTGGTGTGTCCTGTCGCGACGGCCCGGTCGTTGCCTGCGAAGTCCGCCCGCACGACGGTAAGCTTGTCGCCATGCGCCTCCCGCGCGGCAGCTTCCGTCAGCCCGACCTGCGCCAGTTCGGGATCGGTGTAGGTGCACCACGGCAGGTGGTCGGCGCGAGCCTTGGCGGGCAGGCGCAGGACCGTGGGGCGGATCACGACACCGCCATGATAGCCCGCGACATGGGTGAACTGGAGCCCCCCGGTGATGTCACCGATGCCATAGACCCGGCGGTTCGACGTGCGCAGGCGGGCATCGACCTTGATGCCCTTGGGGGTCGTATCGACTCCCGCCGCCTCGCAGCCAAGCTCCTCCACATTCGCCTTGCGCCCGACGGCGACGAGCAGGTGCGAACCGGTGAAGACGCGCCCGAACTCGGTGACGACCTCGATCCGTCCCTTGGTTTTGCGAATGCGCACCGCCTGGGCCTGCTCCACGACCTCGATCCCCTGCTCCGCGAGGCTGTCCAGCACGACCTGCGCGGCCTCGGGATCGTCCTTGCCGAGCGGCTTCTGGCCTTCCAGAACGGTCACCTCACAGCCCAGACGCCGGTGCGCGAGTGCCATTTCCAGACCGATGGGTCCGCCGCCGATGACCAGCAGGTGATCGGGTTTCTCGGCGAGATCGAAGATCGTCTCGTTGGTGTAATACGGCACCTCGTCCAGCCCCGGCACGTCCGGCACGAAAGGGCGCGACCCGGTGGCGACGACGAAGCGTTTGGCCCTGACGGTCGTATCGCCGGCCTGCACCTCGCGCGGGCCGGTGAACCGGGCATGTTCGCGGATGACGGTGCACCCCAGACCTTCGAACCGTTCCTGACTGTCGTGGGGCGCGATGGTCGCGATGGCGGATTTCACATGTGCATGGGCCGCGTCCCAATCCATCCCCTGCTCCCCGGCGGCGAGCAGCGCCTTTGAGGGCACGCAGCCATAATTCAAGCAATCACCCCCCATCTCGCCTTTCTCGATCAGAACGACCTTGGCCCCCATCTGCGCGGCGCCAGAGGCGACCGACAGGCCCCCGGACCCGGCCCCGATCACGCAGATGTCGGTCTTGATACGGCTCATGCGACAGGCTCCTTGCGGAAGACACGCAGGGCGATGGGCAGGAGCGCCAGAGCGCACAGCCCGATGATCGGCCCGAGGATGTAGGGTTTGAAGATGATCCCAAGATCGGGCGTGCCGCCGGCTTCGAACACCTCGCCCAGCCCGGAGCCGACGGAGGTGTAGATCAGCGCACCGGGTATGATCCCCACCACGGTCGTCACGGCAAAGACCCAGGTGCGCACGTTCACAAGCGCTGGCAGGACATTGGCCACGAAGAACGGCACCACGGGGACGAGGCGCATGAGAAACAGCACCGACCACTGGCTGCGGTCGATGGCCGACTTGAGTCTGGCGATGCGCCCCGGCGACGCCTCCATCCGCGCGGCGAGCCGTTCGCCCAGACCCATCTTGGCGGCAGTGAAGATAATGATCGCGCCGAGCGAGGCGGCCGTCACGTTGTAGAGCACGCCGGGAAACAGACCGAACAGGAAACCGCCGGTCAGTGTGGCAATGGTCGCGCCCGGCAGCGAGAAGCCCACGATAGCGGTATAGGCCGCGATGAAGACGAGGACCGAGAGGATGTAGTTGGCATCACGGAATTCGATCAGCGCCGCCCGGTTCTCGGCCAGCGCATCGAAGGTCAGCCGGTCGCGGAACACGATGAAGCCCACGACCGCGACGATGGCGATGACGGTGATCGGGATCAGGCGTTTGATGCGCGCGGCGGTCACGGCGGGCTCCTTCGGACAAGTGAGCGCACCATGACGCCTCGCCCGGACACCCGCCACCCCCCTCACGCCGCATTGATCCTGCGGCAAAAAATGTTTCAAATGCGCCCACGGGGCGTTTGACTTGACCCCTGAGGGCCCCTATAGACCGGTCTCCAACGAATTCCGCCCCGAATCCATCGGGATCAGTGGGCATGAGACGAGACTTCGGCCTTTAGGGCCGAGAACCTGACGGAGACGGGCGATGAAACGCACATTCCAACCTTCGAACCTGGTTCGCAAGCGCCGCCACGGCTTCCGTGCGCGCATGTCGACCAAGGCCGGCCGCAAGATCCTGAACGCGCGTCGCGCCAAGGGCCGCAAGTCGCTGTCCGCGTAAGCGGTTTCGGCATTTCGGCCAATCGAATGACACCGCCGGAGGCACCCGTGGACGGCCCAGAGGCCGGACGCGACGCGCCCCCGGCGGTTTCCGTTTGTCTGGAGACCCTGCGAAACCGCCCGGATTTCCTCGCCTGCGCGCGGGCCCGCAAGGCGCCGATGCCGGGGTTTCTGTTGCAGGGGCGTGACCGGCGCGACGACGATACGGTCGTGCGCGTGGGGTTCACAGCCTCCAAGAAAACCGGCAACGCCGTGATGCGCAACCGCGCCAAACGACGCCTGCGCGCGCTGGCGCGGGAGGTGATCGGCAACGCGGGACGCCCCGGATGGGATTACGTCCTCGTGGCGCGGCCCGACGCGACAGTCAGCCGGGAGTTCGCGGCCATGCGCGACGACCTCGCCCGCGCCCTCGCCAAGGTCCACGGGGCCTGACGGGTCCTTGCGCTGCAATGCAGCAACACGGCCAATCCATGACACGCGCCCCTGTGGCATCTTGTGAATTCCGATGAAATCAGGATGGTGCGTCCTGCGGCGCACCGATTGGCGCCGATCTGCCTGTGCCTGATTTCATTACGAGGGATGCCCCATGAAAATTGCGATGATCGGAACCGGATATGTCGGGCTCGTCTCCGGCGTGTGCTTCTCGGACTTCGGGCACGAGGTGGTCTGCGTCGACAAGGACCCGCGCAAGATCGAGATGCTGGAGCGCGGCGAGGTGCCGATCTTCGAGCCGGGGCTCGACAGGCTCATGCACAAGAACGTCGAGGCCGGACGACTGTCCTTCACACTCGACCTCGCCACCGCCATCGACGGAGCCGACGCCGTGTTCATCGCGGTTGGCACGCCCACTCGGCGCGGTGACGGTCATGCCGACCTCACCTATGTCATGGCCGCGGCAGAAGAGATCGCGAAGGCGGCCAGCGACTATATCGTCATCGTGACCAAATCGACCGTCCCCGTCGGCACCAACGCGCAGGTGCGTGACGTGGTCTCGAAGGCCAATCCATCGCTCGATTTCGACGTCGCATCCAACCCCGAGTTTCTTCGCGAAGGCGCGGCCATCGACGACTTCATGAAACCTGACCGGGTCGTCGTCGGCGTCGAGAGCGACCGCGCAGCGAAGGTGATGGAAGAGGTTTACCGCCCGCTCTACCTGCGCGATTTCCCCATCGTGACCACGGACCTCGAATCCGCCGAGATGATCAAATACGCGGCCAATGCCTTTCTCGCGACCAAGATCACCTTCATCAACGAGATCGCCGCGCTGTGCGAAAAGGTCGGCGCGGATGTGAAAGCCGTTTCCAAGGGCATGGGCATGGACGGACGCATCGGGAACAAGTTCCTGCACGCCGGCCCCGGCTACGGCGGGTCGTGCTTTCCGAAGGACACCAAGGCGCTCGCCCGGATTGGTCAGGAACATGCGAGCCCTGTGTCAATCGTCGAGACCGTCATCAAGGTGAACGAGGATGTGAAGCGCCGGATGATCGACAAGCTGGTCGATCTCTGTGGCGGCTCGTTCAACGGCAAGACGGTCGCTGTGCTGGGCGTGACGTTCAAGCCCAACACCGACGACATGCGCGATGCGCCCTCGCTCACCATCGTTCCGTCGCTGATCGGTGGTGGGGCCAAGGTGCGGGTCTGCGATCCGCAGGGCCGGCGTGAGGGCGAACACCTACTCCCCAGCGTATCGTGGGAAGAAGACCCCTATGCGGCAGCACAGGGGGCCGACCTCCTCGTGATCCTAACGGAATGGAACGAATTCCGGGCACTGGACCTCGACCGGCTGGCCTCCGCCATGGGTTCCGCCAGAATGGCCGACTTGCGCAACGTCTACAGCGCCGATGCCGCGGCCGAGGCCGGCTTCATCGCCTATGAGAGCATCGGGAGGATCGGAATGATGCGGGCCTGACCCTCAGTCCCGGTAGTAGTCGCGATACCACTCGACGAACCGCTCGACCCCGGTGCGGACATCGGTTTCCGGCCGGTAGCCGGTGAGCGTTTCAAGCAGGCTCGCATCCGCCCATGTGGCAGGCACGTCGCCGGGCTGGATGTCCATGTAATTGCGCCGTGTCTCGGCGCCCAGCGCACCCTCGATCGCTTCGACGAAATCGAGCAGCCGGACCGACGTGGAGTTCCCGATGTTCACGATCCGGAACGGCGCCACCGGCGACAGGCTGTCGCCCTCCGGCACCTCGCCCGCTTCGGGCCGCACCGGCACCGGGTCGAACATCAACAGCCGGATCGCGCGCACGAGGTCGTCGACATAGGTGAAGTCGCGGAACATCTCGCCGTGGTTGTAGACGTCGATCGCCTCGCCGGCGAGTGTGGCGCGCACGAACTTGAAGAGCGCCATGTCCGGGCGTCCCCACGGGCCATAGACCGTGAAGAACCGGAACATCGTCGTCGGCAGGTCATAGAGATGGGCGTAGGAATGCCCCATCGCCTCGGTCGCCTTCTTGGTCGCGGCATAGATCGTCATCGGCGTGTCGGCCTTGTCCGTCTCCCTGAACGGCATCTCGGTGTTCGCGCCGTAGACGGAAGATGTCGAGGCCATCATCAGGTGCTGGACCCCGTGGCGCCGCGCGGCCTCCATCACGTTGAACGTCCCGGTGACATTCGCATCGACATAGGCCCGCGGGTTTTCAAGGCTGTAGCGCACCCCGGCCTGCCCCGCGAGGTGGACGATGATCTCCGGCGCGAACCCGTCGATGGCGGCGTCGAACGCCGCGCCGTCCTCCAGCATCGCCTCGGTGGCTGTGAAGCCTAGCGACTGGTGCAGCATCGCGTGGCGCCGCGCCTTGAGCGTGACATCGTAGTAATCCGTCATCCCGTCATAGCCGTGGACCTGGTGGCCCTCGGCGACGAGCAGGTTCGCGAGGTGGTATCCGATGAAGCCGGCCGTGCCGGTGATGAATATGCGCGCCATGCCGGGCCTTTCCGCTAACCAGCCCGTCCTAGCCCCATTCACCGGGAGATTGAAGCGGCACGCGGCGCTTTGGCCACTCGCGTCGGAGGGCCGGGCACCCTATATCTGCGTCATGTCGCCCGTCGCCCATATCTTCGCGCTGCCCGTGCGCCTCTACCGGCTGGTTTTCTCGCCGTGGGTCGGCCATTCGTGCCGCTATCAGCCGACCTGCTCGGCCTATGCGCTGGAAGCACTGGAAAAGCATGGGGCGATCCGTGGAAGCTGGCTCACCATCCGGCGGATCGGGCGCTGCCATCCTTTCGGCGGTTCCGGGTTTGACCCGGTGCCGGAGACCGATACAAAAGGAAAAGAGCAGTAAACGGAGGGCGACATGCCCCGCCAGTTCCTTTTCCCGCTGACCACGGGCCGCTCCGGCACCGTGTTCCTGACCGAACTTCTGCGCCTGAACTGGAGCGGGGCCGAGGTCCACCACGAGCGGCTTGGATATGAGCTTCTGGGCGTCGAAAGCCCCGATGCCTCGCACTACACGCGCTTCAACTCGGTGGGGAACGACGCGCATGTGCGGACGTTCTGGCGTCAGAAACTCGCGCGTCTCATCGACAGCCCCGCCCAGCGTTATGCCGAGGTATCGCACTTCCTGTTCAAGGCGGGCCTCGTCGAGAACATCGCACCGCTCACCGAGGCGGGCGAAGTCCACCTCGTCATCCTCACGCGCGATCCTTTCAAGATCCAGTGGAGCTACGTCAACCGCTTCGAATTCGCCAACTTTGGTTTCACATGGCTTTTCGCCCTCGACCCACGCTACCCGAACACCGTCGTTCAGTCGCGGCCCTTCATGGAGCACGGGGTGGCCGGAAACTCGTTGTGGTATGTGCATGAGGTCTTTGCCCGTGCGGAATACTACGCGCTGCTCACCGCTGACATGCCCAATGTCCATATTCACCGCGTCGATCTGTCAGAAATCACCAGGCCGGAAGGGGCCGCTCGGCTCCTTACCGCTTTGGGGGAGCCGACCCAGGCCGAGGCCGTGAAAATGCCGCCGCGCCAGAACGCGACCAAGCAGACGATGTTCGACGACAAGATGAAGGCCTATTGCCAGCGCCTCGCCACCAACACGCCGCTTCAGTCCGAGGCCGTCGCGCGCAAGTATTTCGACGCCGGCCGGCGTCTGGCCACCGGTGTGCGTCGCCGCTGACACGGATTTCCGGCACCCCTTCGAATTGATCATGGACAGCGAAACCTGACCTTGGGTATCTTCTGCGTCAGGTGCTGCCGGGAGCGGCTGCACCCAAGGGGGCATTCGACAGACATGGCGTTCAAGGCCGGACAATCCGCGACTCGCGGACGCGACATCGAGAGCGTGCTGAGGGGATTCGTCCTGTCGCCCGTCTGCATCGGGGCGGCACTCTGCCTGACCCTGTTCATCACGGTATTCGCTCCGGGCGGGCTGTTTGCTCAGATGCCGGTGTGGCAACGCGGGCTGATTCATGTGTTCGACTGCGCGGCCTTCCTTGCGCATTCCTATTTCGTGGTGCCCCCGATGTTCCGCCTGGCATTCGACCGGGGCTGGCCAGTCCTTTGGGTGCATATTGCCGTCTATGTGCCCATCGCTCTGATCCTCGCCGTTGTTTTCGCAATGGTCGAAGCCGGCACTCTGACCGCGTCGGAGTTTTTCTGGCATGCCGCCATTGTCGTGACGTGGGTGGTGCTCTCCGCCGTGATCGGGCTCTTTCTGTTCTGGGTGTTCTTCCTGCCCCATGCCGGGCTCGACGTGCGGCCGGAGCAGATCTGGACCTATCATCCCCCGACCTCCTGCGGCTTGCAGGAGCATCTGTCGAACGACGCGCGGGGCCGGGTGCTCCGCATGATGGCCGAGAACCAGTATGTCCGCGTTTTCACCGAACGCGGCGAAGACCTGATCCGGCTCACCCTGTCCGAGGCCGAGCGCCTCGTTCCCGACGACGCCGGATTGCGTGTGCACCGGTCGCATTGGGTCGCACGCGACCTCGTGTCCGACTTTCGCTTCGAGGGCGGCAATCCAAGGCTCACAATCTCCGACGGCGCGCAACTTCCGGTCAGCCGGAACCGCGTCGGGGATGTGAGAGCGCTGCTGTCACTTCGCGAATAGTGACAAACCGCCATTTCGCGAATCGGGGCGCGTCAGTCGCTCCAAATCCGGCGTCAGTCGCTCCAACGCACACACAAACCCCCAACACCGATGTAGCTTTCCCGACGTGGCACGGGGCCCGCCCAGCGCGGGCAGTTCATGCAGGCAGCACCAAGTGAAACCAGCCACGGGCAGCGCGGACCTCCCCAGGACCGCAACGCCATTTCGAACCGGGCGCACAGGACGTTTCGTGCGATCTGGTGCATTACAAGGGGCGCGGCAGGCAGGCGCATTCACGCCGGCAACTGCCGCGCCTCGCTTCTCTTGCCAGCGCGGGCCCCGACGCCTAAACCGCCCACATGCTCGACGAGTCCGACGATATCCACCCGCTGTTTGACGGCGCGCCCTCCACCACGGAGTTCAAGAAGCTCCGTAAACGCATCCTGCGCAACGTGCGGGAGGCGGTGGAGCACTACGGAATGATACAGCGCGACGAGACCGGTCAGGCGGCACCGGGCCAGAAGTGGCTCGTCTGCCTGTCGGGCGGCAAGGACAGCTATACGATGCTCGCCGCGCTTTACGAGATGAAGTGGCGCGGGCTTCTGCCGGTCGACATCCTCGCCTGCAACCTCGACCAGGGGCAACCGGGCTTCCCGGCGACGGTCCTTCCGGAATTTCTCGAAGCCCGCCAGGTGCCGCACCGGATCGAATACGAAGACACCTATTCCATCGTGGTCGACAAGGTGCCCGCGGGGCGCACCTACTGTGCGCTCTGCTCGCGGCTGCGTCGCGGAAACCTTTACCGAATCGCACGCGAAGAAGGGTGCAACGCGGTCGTGCTGGGCCACCATCGCGACGACATCCTCGAAACCTTCTTCATGAACCTCTTTCACGGTGGGCGGCTGGCCACGATGCCACCAAAGCTCGTGAACGAAGAGGGCGACCTGTTCGTTTTCCGCCCCCTCGCCCATGTGGCCGAGGCGGATTGCGAGAAGTTCTCCCGCGACATGAACTACCCGATCATTCCCTGCGATCTCTGCGGGTCGCAGGACGGGCTGCAGCGCCAGCAGGTCAAGCAGATCCTCGACGGGTGGGAAGCGAATTCCCCTGGCCGCCGCCAGGTGATGTTCCGGTCGCTGATGAACGCGCGACCCTCACATCTGCTGGACCCCAAGCTGTTCGATTTCGCGGGCCTGACCCTGCGCGACAGCGAAGAAAGCTGATTTCCGAGCGCATTAACGGCTGATTGACTCGTGATCCCTATGGTCCTCGCGACCAGAGGGCCGGTGGCCCGTGATCAGGGGACAAATGATGAACACGACCACGGCCGCCGACCGCAACGCACTTCGCGCCAAGCTCCGCCTGATCCTGCTCGGGCCGCAGATGCTCGCCTTCCTCCCGGCGATCATGCTCTGCGCCTTCTGGTTCGGCGGCGAGGGTCTTCTCGTCGTTCTGGCGGTGCTGATGCCCGGCATCCTCGTGCTGACCGGCTCCGTCCCGATGCCCTGGCACGCGCGGCCGCACCGCGACATGCTGACCGGCCTCCCCGGGCGCAACGCGCTCATCTCGCGTCTCGCCTCGGGGCTGACCGAGGGCATGAACGAGTCTGGCGATCCGCCGGTGTGCCTCGTTCTCGAAATCGACAGTGCGGGCGATCTCGCAGCGCAGTTCGGGGAAACCGGCTCGGCCACGATCCTGCGTTCTTGTGTAGAGCGGATCAGGGCAACCTTGCGCGAAGGCGACCCGCTCGTCGCGCTGGCCCCCGGTCGGTTCGGCGTCGCCATCGCACGCACGCCGCGCACGGACCTTGAAACCGTCATCCAACTGTCCGGCCGATTGCAGGACGCCGTGAGCCAGCCGATCTCACTCGACGGAACGCGGGTGCTCCTGTCCTCCTGTCTCGGCTTCGCGATGCCCTCACGGGTGGCAGATCAGGTTGGCGAAAGCCTTCTGGATGCTGCCGAAAGCGCGCTTGAAGAGGCGCAGAAAGCCGGGCCGGGGTCGATCCGCGCGTTCTCTCGCGGGATGAGGCCTCGCATCGCGGTGCCCGACAATATGACCCGCGACCTCGTCCGCGCGCTGGAGGATGGCGAAATCCGCCCGTGGTTTCAGCCGCAGGTGTCGACCGATACGGGCGCACTCACCGGATTCGAAGCGCTGGCCCGCTGGGAACACCCCGAAAAGGGTCAGATCGCTCCGGCCGCCTTCATGCCCGCAATCGCTGCCGGGGGCCTGTTCGACCGGCTCGGTGAGGTCATCCTCTACCACGCGCTGACCGCCCTCAAGGCGTGGGACAAGGCCGGGCTGACCGTGCCGAATGTCGCCGTCAATTTTTCGCCCGACGAACTGCGCAACCCGCGTCTTTATGACAAGGTCCGATGGGAGCTCGACCGCTTTGGCCTCGCCCCCGAGCGTCTGGTGATCGAAGTGCTTGAAAACGTGGTCGCGCAATCGGATGACGACACGACGACGCGCAACATCGCGGCCCTGTCGCGGCTGGGCTGTGGCATCGACCTTGACGACTTCGGCACCGGCCACGCCTCCATCGCCAACATCCGGCGTTTCGATGTGAGCCGGATCAAGATCGACCGCAGCTTCATCAGCCAGGTGGACACGGACCGCGACCAGCAAAACATGGTGTCCGCGATCCTGACGATGGCCGACCGGCTTGGCCTCGCGACGCTCGGCGAAGGCGTGGAGACACACGGAGAACATGCAATGCTGTCACAACTGGGCTGTGGCCATGTTCAGGGATATTCCATCGCACGCCCCATGCCGTTCGAGGAGACTTCGGCATGGATCGAAGCCCATCTCGCCAACCGGCCCGTCGTTCCCGTGATCGCGCCCCGTGCCGGCGGCCAAGGCAGCGCCGCGTCGTGACGGGCGGTCCGTCGCCTTCAGGCGCAGCGCAACCGCCTGACACGGGCCCGGCAGGCTCCGCTCAGACAGGGCGAAACCGGGAAAACTGCTTGACCTTTGCCCCCGCGGGCGTTTGAACCCACCTGACCCGAAAAGACAGGTGGTGGGCCTTCATGGATAACCAGAATCGCAACCTCCTCATCGCGACGGTGCTGAGTTTTCTCGTCATCACCGCGTGGATGCTCCTCTTCCCCCCAGCGGAACCGGAAGCCGTCCAGCCCGAGGAAGTCGCAGAAACGCTCGCCCCCGGTGTGACGGACGAGACCGGCACGGCCACGCCGCCGAACGCCGCGGAGGCCACCGGCGACTCCGGCACGCCCGCAACTGGCGCCGACACCACCGCCGCCACCCTCGAAGACAGCCCGCGCATCCCGATCGAGACGCCGAAACTCTCCGGCTCGATCTCGCTCATCGGCGGGCGGATCGACGATCTGCACCTGACCGACTACCGCGTGTCCATCGCGGAAGGCGCCGACACCGTCACGCTGCTCCGCCCCTCCGGGCAGGACGCGGCGTATTACACGCTTTACGGCTGGGCGCCGGGCGGCGACCTTGGCAACAGCGACGTGCCCGGCGCGATGACCAACTGGACGCTGGAAGAGGGCGAGACGCTTACCCCCGACAGCCCAATCACGCTGGCCTGGACGAATGACGCGGGCATGACCTTCCGCCGCACGATTTCGGTGGATGAGGATTACCTCTTCACCGTGACCCAGTCGGTCGAGAACGGCTCCGACGTTTCGCAGCGCCTCGCCCCCTACGGCCTCGTGGCCCGCCATGGCGAGCCCACCGACCTCAAGGGTTTCTTCATCCTGCACGAGGGCGTCATCCGGCAGACGGACGAGGAACTGTCCGAGATCGACTACGACGACGTCACGGACCTCGACGTCGATCCGCGCGAACGTACGCCGGCCGAAGCGACCTCGATCACCGAAAACGGCTGGATCGGCTTCACCGACCACTATTGGGAAACCATCCTCGTACCCCAGTCCGGCCAGTCCTATACATCGGTCGTCAAATACGTCCCCTCGGCGGACATCTACCAGACCGAAGTGCGCATGCCGACGATGGAGGTCGCCCCGGGCGACCGCGCCGAAATCTCCACCCGCCTTTTCGCCGGCGCGAAGGAATGGGACACGATCCGCGACTACCAGAACGACGAGGGCATCTTCCGTTTCCTCGACTCGATCGACTGGGGGATGTTCTTCTTCCTCACGAAGCCGATTTTCGCGGTGCTGCACTGGTTGCATTCATTCATCGGCAACATGGGCTGGTCGATCATCGCGCTGACATTCGTCATCAAGATGGTGCTCTTCCCGCTCGCCTACCGGTCCTATGTCTCGATGGCGAAGATGAAAGAGCTTCAGCCGGAGATGGAGAAGCTGCGCGAGCAAGCGGGCGACGACCGCATGAAGATGCAACAGGGCATGATGGAGCTTTACAAGAAGAACAAGGTGAACCCCGCCTCGGGCTGTCTCCCTATCCTGCTGCAGATCCCGATCTGGTTCTCGCTCTACAAGGTGATCTTCGTCACGCTCGAACTGCGTCACGAACCGTGGTTCGGCTGGATCCGCGACCTCTCGGCACCGGACCCGTCCTCAATCCTGAACCTCTTCGGCCTCCTGCCCAACGCCACGCCGGACCCGACGAGCTGGTTCTACTTCTTCTCGCTCGGCATCCTGCCGATCCTGCTCGGTATCTCGATGTGGCTCCAGCAGAAGCTGAACCCGGCCCCCACGGACGCCACGCAGGCGACGATCATGAACTGGATGCCCTGGGTCTTCATGTTCATGCTGGGCCGCTTCGCTTCGGGCCTCGTCATCTACTGGATCGCGAACAACACGCTGACCTTTATCCAGCAGTACACGATCATGCGCAGTCACGGCGCCAAGCCGGACATCTTCGGCAACATCAGGTCGAGCTTCAAAAAGAAGCCGGCGACCGACAAGAAGTAGGGGCGTGAGCGCGCCCCTGCCCTTCCCCCTCGCCGAGGCACCGGACGATGCCGCGCGCGAGGCAGGGCGCCTGCTTTTCGCGGCGCCGACCGAGTTCCTCAAGGGCGTCGTCGCCATGTCGGGCCTGCCGCCCGATGACCGGCTCGAGGTCTGCTTCGCGGGCCGTTCCAACGTGGGCAAGTCGAGCCTGATCAACGCGCTCACGGGCCGCAAGGGCCTTGCCCGCGCGTCCAACACGCCGGGGCGGACGCAAGAAATCAATTTCTTCACGACGACAGACGGACCCTACCTCGTCGATCTGCCCGGATATGGCTATGCCAACGCGCCTCTGCCCATCGTCGAGAAATGGCAGCGGCTGCTGAAGTCGTATCTCTCGGGCCGCGCCACGCTGCGCCGGGCCTTTGTCCTGATCGACGCGCGCCACGGGGTGAAGGACGTGGATGACGAGATCATGTCGCTCCTCGACCGCTCCGCCGTGACCTTTCAGGCTGTTCTCACGAAGGCCGACAAGGTGAAAGCGACGGATCGCGAGAAGATCCTCAAGCAGGTGCGCGAGCGTCTGTCCAAGCACCCGGCCGCCTATCCCGAACTGGTCCTCACCTCCTCGGAAAAGGGCGACGGGATCGCCACGCTGCGCGCCATCATCGCCGGGCTGGATTGAGCGACGCCCGCGCCAGCCTTGCCGCCTGTTTCGCATCCGCGTAACACCAAGGGCGAACGCCCAAGGACACGACCATGAGAAAGCAGACGATGAACCGCGACTGGATCGCCACCGCCCGGACCCTGAACGAAGCCCTGCCCTATCTCCAGCGTTACGAGGGGGCGACGGTCGTCATCAAGTTCGGCGGCAACGCCATGGGCGACGACGCAGCGATGGAAAGCTTCGCCCGCGACATCGTCCTGATGCGCCATGTCGGCGTGAACCCGGTCGTGGTTCACGGCGGCGGCCCGATGATCAACGAGATGCTCGCCAAACTCGGCGTGGAGAGCGAATGGGTCGGCGGCAAACGTGTGACAGATGCGGCCACGGTCGAGGTCGTCGAGATGGTTCTTGCAGGCCGGGTGAACAAGCGGATCGTTCAGGCGATCAATGCCGAGGGCGGCCGCGCAGTGGGCCTGTCGGGGAAGGATGCGAACCTCATGGTCTGCGAACCGACCGATCCCAGGCTGGGCTTCGTCGGCACGCCGGTCGAGGTCGATCCCTTCGTGCTCAAACGACTGGCCGATTCCGAGACGATCCCGGTCATCGCCCCCATCGGCGTGGGCCGTGACGGCGAGACGTTCAATGTGAACGGCGACACCGCCGCGGGTGCAATCGCGGCGGCACTGAAAGCCGACCGCCTGCTCCTGCTGACAGATGTCGCCGGGGTCAAGAATGCCGAAGGGCAGTTCGTCACCGAACTGACCGCCATGCAGATTCGCGACATGACCCGCGAGGGCGTCATTTCCGGCGGCATGATTCCCAAGACCGAGACGGCGCTTGCGGCGATCGAGGGCGGCGTGCGCGCGGTGGTGATCCTCGACGGGCGGGTCGAAAACGCCTGTTTGCTTGAGCTTTATACCGAGCAGGGCCCCGGCTCGATCATCCGCCAAGGCTAGACGGCAGCGTATGCTGCGGCGCGGCTTGCCCGTATGGCAGCACTTCGGGTAGAACGTTCAGGCACCCCTGAAAAGTGAGACACCCCGACGTATGACTCTGCGCCTCATTCTGACCCGTCACGCCAAGTCCAGCTGGGACGATCCGCACATGAGCGATCACGACCGCCCCCTGAACAAGCGGGGTCGCGAGTCGGCGTTGGCCATCGGTCGGTGGCTGTCGGTGAAAGGGCTTTGCCCGGATGAGGTGTTCGTCTCGTCGGCGGAGCGGACGCGCGAGACATGGAACCTGATCTCCCGCGCCGGCTGCCCGAGTGTCGCGCCGGAAATCGCCCCGTCGCTCTACCTCGCCGAGCCCGATACGATGCTGAATGTTCTGAAAGGCGCGACCGGGAAGACCGTCATGATGATCGGCCATAATCCCGGCACCACTTTCGCCGCGCGCGGGCTTCTCGACACACCGCCCGCGACCCACCTTTTCGACCGGTATCCAACCGGAGCAACTGCCGTCATGGACTTTGAGATCGACCGCTGGGAGGACCTCATCTGGCGGATGGGCGAGCTGGTCGATTTCGTCGTTCCGCGCGATCTTGTCGCTGCGGAAGAGGCCCTGGCAAACGAACCGCCAGCGCTTTCGGCCTGACGACGTCGTGACGGCAGGCAACGGGCCCTCGCTTTGCGGGGGCCCTTGTCTTTTCCGGGGTCGCCTTCAGTGCCCGATGATCTGGCTCAGGAACTGCTGGGTGCGCTCCGACTTTGGATTGTTGAAGAACTCTTTGGGCTCGTTCTGCTCGACGATCTGACCGTCCGCCATGAAAATCACGCGGTTCGCGACAGCCTGCGCGAAGCCCATCTCGTGCGTCACGCAGAGCATGGTCATCCCCTCCTCCGCGAGCTCGATCATGGTATCGAGCACCTCCTTGATCATCTCGGGGTCGAGCGCCGAGGTCGGCTCGTCGAACAGCATGATCCGCGGCATCATGCACAGCGACCGGGCAATGGCCACACGCTGCTGCTGGCCGCCCGAAAGCTGGCCGGGATACTTGTTGGCCTGTTCCGGAATCTTGACCTTTTCGAGGAAATGCATGGCGCGTTCGACTGCTTCCTTGCGCGGCACCTTGCGCACCCAGATCGGGGCGAGCGTGCAGTTCTCGAGCACCGTGAGATGCGGGAAGAGGTTGAAGTGCTGGAACACCATCCCGACTTCCGAGCGCACCTTGTCGACGTTCTTGAGGTCCGAGTTCAGCTCGGTCCCGTCCACGACGATCTTGCCCGCCTGATGCTCCTCCAGACGGTTGATGCAGCGGATGAGTGTCGACTTGCCGGACCCGGACGGGCCGCAGATGACGATCCGCTCGCCGCGATAGACGGTGAGGTCGATGTCGCGCAGGACGTGAAAGGTGCCGAACCATTTGTTCATGTCGGCAATCTGGATCGCGACCTCGTCCGAGATCTGCATTTTCGACGTATCGACGGAAGGTTCGAGTTCGAGCGTTGACATGATGCGGATCCCTTAGTGGTGGTCTTTGCGGAGTTTCTTTTCCAACCACATCGAGTAGCGGGACATGGCGAAACACGAGAGGAAGAACAGGAGCGCGATGAAGCCGTAGAGCTCCCATACGATACCGTTCCAATTGGCGTCGGCGCGGATCGACCCGGTGAGGCCGATGGGGTCGAGCAGACCGATGATGGACACCAGCGTCGTATCCTTGAACAGGCCGATGAAGGTGGACACGATACCGGGGATCGAGATCTTGAGCGCCTGCGGCAGGATGATGAGCCGCTGCGCCTTCCAGTAATCCAGCCCCAGCGCATCCGCGGCCTCGTACTGTCCTCGTGGCAGGGCGGCGAGGCCGCCACGGACGACCTCGGCGATATAGGCCGAGGCGAAAAGCGTCGCCATGATCATGACCCGCAAGATGATGTCGAAATTCGTGCCCGGCGGCATGAAGATGTTGAGAAGCGTCGAAGCTACGAACAGCAGCGTGATAAGCGGCACGCCCCGTATGAACTCGATGAAGCCCACCGACAGGTACTTCACGATCAAGAGGTCCGACTGCCGCCCCAATGCCAGCACGACGCCCAACACGAGCGAGATGGCGATGGCGACCACCCCGATCCAGACCGAGAGCATGAAGCCACCGAACAACCGGCTCTCCACAACCTCGAGCCCCAAAGGGATGACCGAGAACAGGCCGGACGAGATTGGCCCGACGAGGAACAGCCAGAACAGGATCGGGACGAGCACCGCCACGATCACCGCGCCGAGGTTGCCGATCACGCCGTAGAGAAAACGGTAGGCTAGATAGCCGAGCGCCGGGCCTGCCGCGACAAGCAGAGGGGTCCAGATCGCCCCGCCCCACATCAGCCACGGCGCGAGGAAGAGGTAGGCGCCCGTGAACCACAGGACCTTGCGCGGGAAGACGTCGGAAAACAGCACCGGCCCCAGCGCCACGAAGAGGCCCAGGAAGGTCAGGATCGGCCGCCAGCGCAGCTCGTCCGGGTAGAACCCGAACAACAGCTGCTGCCAGCGCTCGGTGATGACCCCGTAGCAGGCCCCGCCGTGTTGCTTGCCAAGGTCCGCGATGATCTCGCGACACTCCGACAGCGACCCGGCGCCCCATGTGGGCGTCCAGAGCCACGGCACGATCGCGGCGAGGATCATGTAGATGAACATGAGCGACAGGATGGTCAGGATCGAGTTGAACCAGCCGGAAAACAGGTTCTCGCGCAGCCAGCCGATGATGCCGACCTCGGAGACCGGCGGCTCACGCTCGGGCAGCATGTCTTCGCGAACGTAGGAATAGTCGGCCATCTCAGCGCTCCTTCAACTTGACGGAGTTGTTGTAGATGTTCATCGCCCCGGAAATGGCGAGCGAGATCAGCAGGTAGATGAGCATCGTCATCATCACCGCTTCAAGCTCGCGCCCGGTCTGGTTGAGCGTGATCCCCATCAGCGTGCCGGTGAGGTCCATGTAGCCCACGGCGATGGCGAGCGAGGAGTTCTTGGTCAGGTTCAGGTATTGCGAGATGAGCGGCGGGATGATGACCCGAAGCGCCTGCGGCAGGATGACGAGCGACATGATCCGCCGTGGCCGGATGCCCAGCGCCGCCGCCGCCTCGGTCTGACCGCCGGAAATGGCGAGGATGCCGCCGCGCACGATCTCGGCCACGAAGGCCGCCGTATAGAGCGACAAGGCCAGCCACAGCGCGATGAAGGAGTTTCGCATGTGGGTGCCACCGGCAAAGTTGAAGCCGCGCAGTTCTGGCTTGCCAAGGTAGAAGCCCATGAGCCAGAGCGCGATGATCGTCGGCAGCAGTATGACCGCCGCGCGCCAGTACCACGTTCGCGGCCTGAGCCCGGTTCGGTTCTGTATTCGGTCCGCCCGTTTTCGGATCAGGCCAGAGACGAGTATCCCCGCGATCAGCGTCGACAAGACCACGATCAGTTCGAGGCTCACGTCGAAGCGCAGCCACGCATCCCCGAACAGGTGAACGTCGCCAAGCCCCTGACGCCAGGACAGGGGGTTGCCCTCTTCATCCATGCGCCCGAACAGCGGCTCGGGAACGTAAAAGCCGCGGTTGGTGAGCGCCACGTTTCCACCCAGCAGCATACTGGCCGCCGGGTCTTCGCCCCGGTAGGCCGAGGGCGCGGGCAGCGTCTCGATCAGGATGGCCATCGAGAAGACGATCCAGAGCAGCACCGGCACGTTGCGGAACATCTCGACATAGACCGTCATTATCCGCGCGATGAGCCAGTTGTTCGACAGGCGCAGAACGCCCACGATGACGCCGACTATGGTCGCCATGATGCAACCCATGACCGCGACCAGCAGCGTGTTGAGAAGACCCATGAGACCCGCGCGCGCATGGCTGTCGCGGGAGTCGTAGTCCAGCAGACGCTGGTTGATATCATACCCGGCAGGTTCGCCGAGGAACCCGAAGCCCACCGATTTCCCAAGATCCGCAAGGTTCTGGACGGTGTTGGACACAAGCCAGCCGATCAACAGCAGGAACCCGATCAGGGCGACGATCTGGATCGTGGCCGAGCGGTACCGGCTGTCATAGATGAGCATGGATGGACGGAAAGAGCCGCCCTCCGGTTCGGTCGCTGTTGTCATGGATTTTCCCCGTTGCCGCCGGTCTGTCTCCGAGCGGGTTGTCCCGCTTCCTGCATCCGGTCGAGCGTGTTCAGCCCCTGAAAGAAGTCGGGCGCGAGGTTTCCCCCGCGCCCGTTCTCATGCCTTAGCGGAAGGGCGGTGCGTAGAGCAGGCCGCCGTCTTTCCACTGGGCGTTCAGCCCGCGGGCCAGCCCGATCGGCGTCGACTCACCGATGTTCTTCTCGAAGATCTCGCCGTAGTTGCCGTTGGCCATGATCGCTTTCATCGCCCAGTCGGCTTCGAGGCCGAGCATCTCGCCCATCGTGCCTTCGGTGCCGAGGATCCGGTTGATTTCCGGGTTGTCGGTGCCGTTGGACAGTTCCTCGATATTGGTCGAGGTGATGCCGAATTCTTCGGCGGCGATCAGCGCGTTGAGCGTCCAGCGCACGATGTCGGCCCATTCGTCATCGCCGTGGCGTACGAGCGGCCCGAGCGGCTCTTTCGAGATGATTTCCGGAAGGATCGCGTGATCCGTCGGAGTCTCGAACGAGGCACGAGTGGCGGCGAGGCCGGAAGCGTCGGTCGTGTAGGTGTCGCAGGCACCGGCAAGGTACTGCTGCTGCGCCTCGGCGTTGGTTTCGATCGGAACCGGCTCATAGCTGATGTTGTTGGTGCGGAAGAAATCCGCGAGGTTCAGCTCGGTCGTGGTGCCGGTCTGGATGCAGACAGTCGCGCCGTCGAGTTCCTTGGCCGAGGACACGCCCAGCGCCTTGGGCACGATGAAGCCCTGACCATCGTAGTAGTTGACGCCGGCGAAGGTGAACTTGAGGTCCACGTCACGGGTCAGCGTCCAGGTGGTGTTGCGCGACAGGATGTCGACTTCACCCGAAGCCAGCGCGGTGAAGCGGGTCTTCGGCGTGGTGGGCACGAATTCGACGGCCTCCGGGTCACCCAGAACGGCGGCGGCGACGGCACGGCAGACGGCGACGTCGAAGCCTTCCCATCGGCCATTGGCGTCGGGCGCTGCAAAGCCGGTCAGGCCGGAGTTCGCGCCGCACTTGAGCGAGCCGCGCGCCTGGACATCGTCCAGCGTCGCGGCGGATGCGGCGCCGGCCATCATGCCGGCCGCTGTCAGCGCGCCGAGAAATACGGATGTTTTCATGTTTACCTCTTCCTGATGTTCGCCCGTTTCGGGCGTTATGATCCGGTCTTACGGCCGGTGGCGATACGAGGAATGGGGCAGACCCCCTCCATGCCAAGAGTTTGGGCAATTATTCGTCTGTGCGTCAAGGGCCGAGGGATTCGTTACGGGAGACTAACCCAAGGTAATCCTTGGATTTTCGTTCTCGGCAGAAATTTCCGGTTCAGGTTTTTTGATCGGCGAGACGAAAAAAGAGCGCCGAGTCCAGAAATGCCTGTCGTTTCAGCGCCGCATGTTCGGTCGCCTCCTCGTCCGCGCCCCACAGTTCGGCCTGCCAGTCCTCGTCGATCCGCGACACATTGAACGCCTGTTCGGGGTCGAGTTCATCGTGGGCCACGGCAAGCCCGATGATGAGCGAGCCGGAGATCGCGACGAGGTCATGGAATGCAGCCAATCGGAACGCGTCGAGGGCGAAGACCTGCGCGCGAAGCCGCTCGAGCGCGGCCTGATCCTGCGGCGCGTGCATGATGCCGATACGGGGCTCGAGCCGCGCGTCGAACCGCGCATGCGCCCAGTCGAGCAGCGGGTCCCATCCCTCGGCCTGCCGCGCGACGAGTTCCACGGGCGTATCGGCGCGGTAGCAGGTCAGGTCGCTATCACCATAGGCCGCGATCAGGTCGGCGACCTCGGCATGCTGCACGGCCACCTTGTCGAGCGCCGAATTGGCGGTGCGGGTCATGGGCATGACGGAGGGGTCGATATGCTCACCCTGCGCCTCCCACTCCGCCGCACAGGCCTCGGCCAGGGCCAGCGTGGGCAGCGTGAAAGGAGCCTTGGCCGGTGTGCGCACCGTCCTGTGGTCGAGATAGACCGTGAATCCCCCGTCGCAGCGGTCCGCGCGGGTCTCTTTCCAGAACCGTTTCGGGGCCCAATCGCTCATGATCCGCTCCAAAGTCTTTCGATGGTGGGGACGAGGTCGGCGACCCGGTCGATCACCGCATCCGCACCCGCCTGTTCAAGGTCTCGCGCCGCGTGATAGCCCCATGTCACCCCGATGGTCGAGACCCCGGCGGCCCGCCCCGCCTCGATGTCATAGGTCGTGTCGCCCACGAACACCGCATCCTCCGGCGCGACACCCGTGGCCGCCAGCGCCGCGTTCACCATCGCCGGATGCGGCTTGGACGGATGGTCGTCCGCCGTCTGGGTGGTCGCGAACAGACCCGCGATCCCGTAGGTCTCGACAATGCGTTGCATCCCCCGGCGCGACATGCCCGTTGCAGTGCCGAGAAACACCTCGTCACGCGCGGCGAGGCTCTTCATCGCTTCGAGTACCCCGTCAAAGAACGGCGGCGCCCCGTCGTGCTGGCGCGCGGTCATATAGGCATTGCGGTAGGCCTCCACCATCCGCGCCTGGTCGTCCTGCGTGAATGCGCCGAACAGCCGCGCAATCGCCTCGACCAGCGACAGGCCCACGACGCTGAGGGTGTCCGCCCGGGTCGGCATAGGCAGGTCCGCCTCGTTCGCCGCCGCCTCCATCGCCGCGACGATGGCATGCTGGCTGTCGATCAGCGTCCCGTCGACGTCGAACAGGACGAGCTTCAGGGGGCCCATTCATCCTCCTCGAACGGGTCGTCCGGGGCTTCGTTGGCGTGCAGCCCGAGCTGTTCCCAGGTCCGCGCCATGTGTTCTGGTAGCTCCGCCTCGATAAATATCTGCCGCTTCGTGACCGGGTGCTCGATCTCGATGGACCGCGCATGAAGATGCAGCTTCTTCGACACCTCGCCGCCCAGCATCGCGCCCCAGCCGTCGCCAAGGTTCTCCTGCCCTGACCCGCCGTACTTGCCGTCGCCGATGATCGGATGGCCCAGCTCGGCCATATGCGCGCGCAGCTGGTGGGTGCGCCCCGTGACCGGCACGAGCCCGACCCAGGCGGCGCGCTGCGCCAGCGGCTCGATCACGACGTAATCCGTCTCAGCCCGCTTGGCGCCCTCGACCTTGGCGACCTCGGCCGGATGAAGGCAGAGCATCTTCTCGCCCTCGCCTTGGCCGCCATGCCCCGGCGCCTTCACGAGCCCCCATTTGAGCGTCCCTTTGCGCGGCGTCGGCACGCCAGCAACGATGGCCCAGTAGATCTTGCGCGTGTCGCGGTGCCGGAAGGCAGCGGTCAGATCCTTGGCCACCTGCCGCGTGCGGGCAAGAAGCAGGACGCCCGACGTATCCTTGTCCAGCCGGTGAACGAGCCGCGGCTTGTCGTCGTAGCCGGAGGTCAGCGCCTCGGCCATGCCGTCGATATGTCGGGTCTGTTTCGACCCGCCTTGCGTCGGCAGGCCCGGCGGCTTGTTCAACGCGATGATGTGGTCGTCCTGATAAATCACGCAGTCGCGGATCAACTGCGCATCCTTGTCGGTGACCGACGAACGCGGCGCAGGCTGGGGTGCATTCGCATCGGGCAGCGGCGGGATGCGCACCTCCTGCCCAACTTCGACGCGGGTGGAGGCCTTGACCCGCCCGCCGTCCACCCGGATTTCGCCCTTGCGGCACATCTTCTCGATCCGGCCCTGCGGCACATGCGGAAACAGCCGCTTGAACCAGCGGTCGAGCCTTTGGTCGCCTTCACCCGCGGCGACCTCGACGGTCTGAACCCGGCTCATGCGAACACCGCCCGGGCCGCATAGGCCCCGACCACGAGCGCACCAAGGGACAGCGCGACCGAAAGCGCGACATAGCCCGCCGCACTCGCCACCTGCCCGCGTTCGAACAGCGTCAGCGTGTCGAGCGAGAATGCCGAAAAGGTCGTGAACCCGCCAAGCACGCCGGTCATCAGAAACGGGGCGTAGGCGTTGCCGCCCTTCTTCGCCAGCACGACGAACAGAACGCCCATCAGGAAAGACCCCACGACGTTCACGATCAGCGTTCCGGCGGGGTAGCCGTGACCGAAAGCCCGCGTGGCGCCCACGTTGACGAGATAGCGCCCCGAGGCGCCAAGAGCGCCACCCAGGGCGACTGAGAGAACTGTGCCGAACATGGCCTTCCTCTCCCGCGTAGGGGCGGCGGAGTCAACCACGCCGCTTGGCCCTCAGCCCGGCGAAGAAGTCCACGCGCTTCTTGAGTTCCCGCTCGAACCCGCGCTCGACGGGCTGGTAGTAGACCGGGCGCTTGAGGTCGTCAGGGAAATAATCCTGTCCCGAGAACCCGTCCTCGGCATCGTGGTCGTACTGATACCCGGCGCCGTAGCCCTCGTCCTTCATCAGCCGCGTGGGTGCGTTCAGGATGTGCTTGGGCGGTGGCGCCGATCCGGTCTGCTTCGCCTGCGCCCGCGCGGCTTTGTAGGCGACGTAGCCCGCATTGGATTTCGGCGCGAGGGCGAGGTAGGTGACCGCCTGCGCCAGCGCCAGTTCACCCTCGGGCGACCCGAGACGCTCATAGGTCTCCCAAGCATCGATACAAATCCCGTTGGCCTGCGGATCGGCAAGCCCGATGTCCTCCACCGCCATCCGGGTCAGGCGGCGGGCAAGGAACCGGGGGTCTTCACCGCCCTCAAGCATCCGCGAAAACCAGTAAAGCGCCGCATCCGGGTCACTCCCACGCACGGATTTGTGCAGCGCCGAGATCAGATTGTAATGCCCGTCCCCGGACTTGTCGTATTGCGCCGCGCGCCGCATCAGCCGGGTGGCGAGCGCCTCGCGGTCAAGCTTGCCGTCGACCTGCCACGCCATCACCTGTTCGATGAGGTTGAGCAGCGCGCGCCCGTCCCCGTCGGCCATGTCGATCAGCGCCTCGCGGCCCTCGCCGGTCAGCGGCAGCGCCCGCTCCAGTTCCCGTTCGGCCCGCTGCGCCATCCGCTCGAGGTCGGCGGGCTCCAGCCGCTTCAGCGTGATGACCTGTGCACGGCTCATGACAGCGGCGTTCAGTTCGAAGGACGGGTTCTCGGTCGTTGCCCCCACGAGCAGGATCGTCCCGTCCTCCATATGCGGTAGAAACCCGTCCTGCTGCGCCTTGTTGAAGCGGTGGATCTCGTCGACGAACAGGAGGGTCCCCTGCCCGTTCTGGCGCCGGATCTTGGCGGATTCGAAAACCTTGCGCAGGTCCTGAACACCCGTGAAGATCGCCGAGATCTGGATGAAGGCGAGGTCGGTTTCATCCGCCAGCAGCCGCGCAATGGTGGTCTTGCCAACCCCCGGCGGCCCCCAAAGGATGAGCGAGCCAAGCGAACCGGACGACAGCATGACGCCCAGCGGGCCGTCCGGTCCCAGCACAGCCTCCTGCCCAATCACCTCGTCCAGCGCGGAAGGGCGCAGCCGGTCGGCCAACGGGCGCGGCCCGCCCCCTTTCGCCCCTTCCGCAACGCTGTCGAACAAATCCGCCATGCGCCCAATCTAAGCCCCGGCGCCCCCGGCTACCAGCGCCCCTCTTCTCTGTTTTGAAAAACCTTCGGGGGAGGCCGGGAGGGGGCAGACAGCCCCCTCCGGCGGGGGTCCGGGGGCTGGCCCCCGGCGCGGCGACCCGGGCCTTGCCCGGGGCGCAAACCCTCACAACAGGTTGTATTCCTGCGCGCGCTGCACCGCCTCGGCGGTCGTTCGCACGAACAGCGCCTCGCGCGCCGCGCGCAGCCGCGCCTTGAACGCACTTTCCGAAATCCCCAGCGAGGCCGATGCTTCCGCGTGCCGGTTCCCCTTCGCAACCAGCCGGAGCGCCATTCGTTGCGCCGGGGTGAGCCGTTCCGGCGGCGTCGCGCGCTCGTGCAGTTCCTCGACAATCTCCTGGATCTGCGCAATTTCGACGTCCGTGAACTCCCGGTCATCGCGGGCGAAGCCGCCGATGGTGCGCGACGATGTGGGGCCGGCGGACACCGCGATCCCGTAGACGAGGCCGTAGGCCCGCGCCTGACCGAGGATGCCCAGAGGGTCGGGCAGGTCGATGTCGCTCCAGCGGATCGCGCCGTCGTTGCCGAAGCCCCAGAACACCATCGGGTCGGCCAGCATGTAGCCCTTTTCGGTATAGGTCTCGGACCAGCGCGGATCGTAGGTCTGGATCATCAGGTGGGCGGCTGCAAAGCGGATATGGAGGCCGAGCGCGAAGCCACGCGGCGCCATGTCATTGAGCTGCGCCAGACCGTGATCCAGCCCCAACATATCAGACATCTGCACCTCTTATGTCCCAATTTCGCATCATGCGACAAACGCGATTACAACCGGCTTTGACAACCATAAATTGTGCAGCCAGAATTGCGCAAGGGAATTCACCATGAAGGCAGGAACATATGGACGATGACGACCTCGTGGCGTGGCTCAACGCACTGGACGACGAACAGCGCGAGATGCTGGCGCGCCACCTCGATATGATGCCTGACGACCCGATCGACGGGACCGAACGGACGGACATGATCGAAGCCGCGCTTCATTTGCTCAAGGTGAACCAGCCGGGAAGCTCCGGCCGACTGAACTGATCCAAATACTTGTTATTCAAAGAAAAACCCCCGCTCGGTCACGCCGTGCGGGGGTTTTCGATCTCCGGACGGGCCGGGTATCGGATCATTCTTCTGCGAAGGCGGCCTCTTCTTCGGCAGCGACGCGGGCCTTGTCGGCGGCGCCCTTGGCGTCGACGTCGCGATCGACGAATTCGATGATCGCCATCGGCGCCATGTCACCGGTGCGGAAGCCGGCTTTCAGGACGCGGATATACCCGCCCTGGCGGTCCTTGTAGCGCGGGCCGAGTACGTCGAACAGCTTGGCGACCTGGGCCTCCAGCTTGAGCTGGCTCGACGCCTGACGGCGGGCGTGCAGGTCACCGCGCTTGCCGAGCGTGACGAGCTTCTCGACGATCCGGCGCAGTTCCTTGGCTTTCGGCAGGGTCGTCTTGATCTGCTCGTGCTCGATCAGCGATCCGGCCATGTTGGCGAACATCGCCTTGCGGTGTTCGTGGGTTCGGTTCAGGCGGCGATAGCCCCGTGCGTGACGCATTTTGGTCTCCTATCTCAGGTTTTGCTTTGTCTGGCGACCATGCGTTTCGGCCGCTCTCCTTGGGGCATCATCGCCCATGTGTTCCCCGGTCTTCCGGGCATTTCGCGGGACGAACATCGCCCGTCCCGCCTGTCTTTTTACCGATGCACATCGCGTACACATCATGTGCACACAGTGTACATACGATTGTATGACCTCAGAACTGGTCCTCGAACTTCTTGGCCAGGTCTTCGATGTTCTCCGGCGGCCATTCCTCGACGTCCATGCCGAGGTGCAGACCCATGCCCGAGAGCACTTCCTTGATCTCGTTGAGCGACTTGCGGCCGAAGTTCGGGGTGCGGAGCATCTCGGCTTCGGTCTTCTGGATCAGGTCGCCGATGTAGACGATGTTGTCGTTCTTCAGGCAGTTTGCCGAGCGGACCGAAAGCTCCAGTTCATCCACCTTCTTGAGCAGAAGCGGGTTGAACTCGAGCCCGTCGTCGTCGTCCTGACGCGAGGCGCTTTCCGGCTCTTCGAAGTTCACGAAGATCGACAGCTGGTCCTGAATGATCCGCGCGGCGAAGGCCACGGCATCGTCCGGGGTGATGGAGCCGTCGGTTTCGATCTTGAGCGTCAGCTTGTCGTAGTCGAGCACCTGACCCTCACGGGTAGGCTGCACGTCATAGGACACCTTCTTGACCGGCGAGTAGATCGCGTCGACCGGGATCAGGCCGATGGGCGCATCTTCCGGCTTGTTCTTGTCGGCCGAGACATAGCCCTTGCCCGTGTTCACGGTGAGTTCCATGAACAGGTCGGCGCCATCGTCGAGGTGACAGATGACGTGATCCTTGTTGAGGATCTCGATCCCTGCGGATTCCGAGATGTCACCGGCGGTGACGACCATCGGCCCCTTGGCGGAGATCGACAGGCGCTTGGGCCCTTCGACTTCCATGCGGATCGCGACGCCCTTGAGGTTCAGGACGATGTCGGTGACATCTTCCCGCACGCCGGCGACCGACGAGAACTCGTGCAGCACGTTGTCGATCTGCACACTGGTGATGGCTGCGCCCTGAAGCGACGACATCAGCACGCGGCGCAGCGCGTTGCCGAGGGTGAGGCCGAAGCCACGCTCCAGCGGTTCGGCGACGACGGTCGCCTGACGCGACGGGTCATTGCCCGGCTTGACGTCCAGCTGTGTCGGTTTGATCAATTCAGCCCAGTTTTTGTGGATCATGCGTCCCTCCATTCCTGTCCTGCCTCCATGTCCAAAAGGCAGAACGCCCGAGGTTCAAAAATGACGTGCTCGGGCCGGGGAAACCCCCGGCCCGAGCGTAATAAGTCGTGCCTCAGACGCGGCGGCGCTTCGGCGGACGGCAACCGTTGTGGGCGATCGGCGTCACGTCACGGATGGACGTGATGTTGAAGCCGACAGCAGCCAGCGCACGCAGCGCGGACTCACGGCCCGAACCGGGGCCCTGCACTTCGACTTCCAGCGTTTTCACACCATGTTCCTGAGCCTTCTTGCCGGCGTCTTCGGCGGCCATCTGGGCGGCGAAGGGAGTCGACTTGCGCGACCCCTTGAAGCCCATCGTGCCAGCCGACGACCAGGCAATCGCATTGCCCTGCACGTCGGAGATCAGGATCTTGGTGTTGTTGAACGAGGAGTTCACATGCGCCACACCGGCGGCGATATTCTTGCGCTCTTTGCGCTTTGCGCGTGTCTTGTCGCGTGCCATTGCTCAGTGCCTCCCTTACTTCTTCTTGCCGGCGATAGCTTTCGCCGGGCCTTTGCGCGTGCGCGCATTGGTGTGCGTACGCTGACCGCGCACGGGGAGGTTGCGGCGATGACGCAGGCCGCGGTAGCAGCCGAGGTCCATCAGGCGCTTGACGTTCATCTGCATGTCGCGGCGCAGGTCGCCTTCGACAGTGAAGTTGGCGTCGATGTGCTCGCGGATAGCGAGGACTTCGGCGTCCGACAGCTCGTTCACACGACGGGATACGTCGATGTTCGTCGCTTCGCAGATGTTCTTGGCCGAGGTGTGGCCAATTCCGGTGATGTAGGTGAGGGCGATCGGGACGCGCTTGTGCGTCGGGATATTCACGCCGGCAATACGTGCCAAGTCGGTCTTCCTTTTCGTTGCGGACCCGTAGCACCAGGTCCTTTTTTCACAACGTAAGCCCGCGGGGTGTGATCCCTGCGGGCCGCAGCTGAAACTCTGGTCTGGTGTGATCGGGGCGCGACCCCGTTGACACCGATTCCCCTATCGGGATGCGGTGCTTTACGAGGGAATCACAGGCGCGTCAAGGGCTGCGGCTCTTGTGCCACGCACTCACGTTCCCGCGAAGGTTTGACCTATGTTAAAGCCGGGCCCGGGGATACGGGCCATCTGTCCGCGACACATCAGCGCGAATGGAATCGTTTTGGACATACAAGTGGTTTATATCAGCCTCGCGCTGCACCCGATGGGGCATCCGAGCGATCAGGAAATACTCCAGCAATCCGACGCGCGGTGCCGCGCCCTTGGCATGACGGGGTTCCTGTTTCGGACCGGGCGCTATTTCGTTCAGGTGCTTGAGGGAACGGCGCGCGATGTCTGGACCGTGATGACCGCGATCCGCCGTGACCCGCGCCACGACATCCTGCGCGAATGGCCCCCCGTGCTCGCGCCGCAGCGGACCTTTGACGGCTGGTCGATGGGTTACGGGCCGCTCGACCGGGACGGCGTGCTGTTCATGTTGAGCAAGAACTGCCCGTTCGACACGCCGCGCGACGCGCTCGTCGATCAGCTTTTGCGGATTTCCGCCAGCCAGAACTGACCGCGCTATGGTGCCGGGCAGATGTCGAGGATCAGGGGATCGCTCCAGTCCGAAGCGTCCAGCTGCACCGTCCCGTCCCCGCGTTCGAGGAGCGTGAAGACGGCGGGTGTGATGAACGGCCCCGGCTCCATGCAGTAGCCCGTGCGAATCTCGATCTCGCCGTCTTCGAGGTAGGGTTCGAAGGGTTCGTTGAAGGTGCAATTCCACTCGATCCCTTCAAGGCCCAATTGGCTCAGCACGAGGTGGTCCTCGTCCACCGTGTAGAGCGGGCCGTAGTCGTCGAAGCCGTCGAGGAAGTCACAGCCGCGCGGGCCGTTGACGAAGGCGTTGGCCGTGGCGGCGACGGGAAGAAAGAGCGACGCGCTGATGAGTGCGGCAAGGGAAATGGCATGGTTCAAACGAAAGTCCTCCGATCAATGGCCGAAGGATCGTTGCAAACCGCGCTTCGGTCAATCCGGGCCGCGCAGGCCGGAGGGGCCGAAAAGAAAACGACGGCCCGTCTGGACCGCCGTTATTCGTCTTGAGCTTGCGGGACCGGCGCGCCGGTCCGGGTGCGGTCAGCCGAGGATGGCCTTGATCGCGGCGCCCACCTCGTCGATCGAGGCGAGGCCGTCGACGGACTTCAGGTCGCCCTTGGCGTAGTAGTAGCCGATCAGCGGCGAAGTCTTCTTGTAGTACTCCATGAGTCGCGTGCGCATGCTTTCGGCGTTGTCGTCGGCGCGCACCGGCTGTCCGGCGGCTTCCGCTTCTTTCGCCCGGTTCACGACCCGCTCGACCAGCGTGTCGTCGTCAACCTGCATCTCGATCACGGCGTCGAGCGTCGCGCCCTTGTCCGCCAGCAGTTTGCCAAGCGCATCGGCCTGACCCAGCGTGCGCGGGAACCCGTCGAAGATGAAGCCGCCGGCG
Organism: Maritimibacter sp.; assembly: GCA_002695005.1. Classification (GTDB taxonomy): domain Bacteria; phylum Pseudomonadota; class Alphaproteobacteria; order Rhodobacterales; family Rhodobacteraceae; genus Maritimibacter. The sequence goes on along the minus strand of NZNT01000030.1, from coordinate 20,851 downwards.
TGGTCGCCTTCGAGCTTCTCCGCGATCAGGCCAATCACGATCTCGTCCGTGACCAGCTCGCCCGCGTCCATGATCGCAGCGACCTTGTTGCCCATCTCGGTGCCCGAGGAGCGCGCTTCGCGCAGCATGTCGCCCGTCGAGAGCTGGATCATGTTGCGTTCGTCCACGAGCTTTTTCGCCTGAGTGCCCTTCCCTGCACCAGGCGGTCCAAGAAGAATGATATTCATCGTCTGGCTGGTCCCTTCCGTCCCTTTTTCGCTGCTCCGCCTCCACGTTTCCCGCGAAGCTGCGATTTCTCGATGAGCCCTTCGTACTGATGTGCGAGCAGGTGGCTCTGGACCTGCTGGATGGTGTCCATTGTGACGGACACGATGATGAGGATCGACGTCCCGCCGAAGTAGAACGGCACCGACAGCTGGGCGCGCAGGATCTCGGGCAGGAGCGCGACGGCCGCAAGGTAGAGCGAGCCGAGCACCAGGATGCGCGTCACCACGTAGTCGAGGTATTCGGCGGTCCGCTTGCCCGGGCGGATGCCCGGCACGAAGCCGTTCTGGTTCTTCAGGTTGTCGGCCACGTCGTCCGTCTTGAACGCCACTTCCTTGGTGTAGAAGAAGGTGAAGAAGATGATCATGACCGCGAAGAACAGCAGGTAGAGCGGCTGACCCGGACCGAAGTAGGCAAGGATCGTCGACATGACCGGCCCGGTCGAGCCGTTCGTGCTGAACGTCTGGAGCGTCGTGGGCAGCAGCAGCAACGCCGAGGCGAAGATCGCCGGGATGACGCCCGCCGGGTTCACCTTGATCGGCAGGTGCGACGAGCCGCCGTCATACATCTTCATCCCGACCTGACGGCGCGGATACTGGATGTGGATCTTGCGCAGCGCGCGTTCCATGAACACGACGAAGGCGATCACGGCCATGACCATGATGATCACGCCGATGATGACGGCCGGGCTCACGGCGCCCGAGCGGCCCTGGCTGAAGAACTGCGCGAAGGCGGCCGGAAGCTCGGCCACGATGCCCACGAAGATGATGAGCGAGATGCCGTTGCCGATGCCGCGCGCGGTGATCTGTTCACCGAGCCACATCAGGAACATCGTGCCGCCCACCAGCGTCACGACCGCAGAGGCCACGAAGAACGGCCCCGGCGTGGACACGAGGTCGCCCGCCTGAAGGCTGTTGGCGAGCGCGAAGGCCTGCCCGGTGGCCAGCGCCACGGTGCCGTAGCGCGTGTACTGGTTGATCTTCTTGCGGCCCGCCTCGCCCTCTTTCTTGAGCTGCTTCAGAGGCTCCCACATGGAGGCCAGAAGCTGCACGATGATCGAGGCCGAGATGTAGGGCATGATGCCAAGGGCGAAGACGCCCATGCGCCCCAGCGCCCCGCCGGTGAACATCGACAGGATGCCGCCGATGCCGGAGGCCGCCTGCTCCATGAAATCACGCAGCGCGCCTGCGTCGATCCCCGGAACCGGAATATACGTCCCGATCCGATAGATGATCAGAAGCCCGAGGGTGTAGAAGATACGATTGCGAAGGTCTGTCGCCTTGCCCAGCGCGCCCCACGAGAGGTTCGACGCCATTTGTTCCGCTGCAGATGCCATAAGGCCCCCTGTTCGTGGAAACGCCGCCGGACCGTTTCCCGGCTCCGGCGGCGCTCTTGGAAATCCCTGCGCTTATCTAAGTCGCCCGCGGGCGATGAACAAGCGTTACTCTACCGCAGCCGCCGTCGTGAGCTTGCCGCCGGCCTTTTCGACCGCTTCGACAGCCGACTTGGAGGCGCCGGTCACGGTGATGTTGGCCTTGGCCGAAAAGTCACCCTTCGCGAGCACACGAACACCGTCGAGCTTGCGGCGCACGACGCCGGCCTCGACCAGTGCATCCTCGGTGATGTCGCCCGAGAGCTTCTTGGCGTCGATGAATTTCTGGATGATGCCGAGGTTCACAACAGCGAACTTCTTGCGGTTCGGCTTGTTGAAGCCGCGCTTGGGAAGACGCTGGTAGAGGGGCATCTGGCCGCCTTCGTAGCCGTTGATGGCCACACCCGAACGGGATTTCTGACCCTTGATACCACGGCCTGCGGTCTTGCCTTTGCCCGAACCGGGGCCGCGGCCAACGCGCATACGTTTCTTGGTGGCGCCGGGATTGTCCCGGAGTTCATTGAGTTTCATGTCGCTTCTCCTTAGCCGGAATTGCCCCCGAAGCGATCTGGGCAAACGCGGCGTTATCGATGTGTGAGTCGTGCTCCCAGCGGGAACACCGGGCGCGTATAGCGTTGTGCGGGCCGCGACACAAGCCTTGTGACACGGCGTTTGGGCGCGATGACGCGTGCGTTGGGGCCGAATGTCGGATGACGCCTTGTTCGCCGGCTAGCTCGTAACCGACAACCCTGCCTGCTGCGCCGCCCAGGCCCCGAACAGCGGTCCTTCGTAGATCGGGCGCTTGCGCTTGAGCCGCCGGCCCTGAGGCGCGGTCAGGTCGGGACGCGCGAGCGGGCCATAGCTGTGTGCCACATCGGCAGACAAGTGTGGCACATGCGCCAGAATCGCGAGCCGTTCGGACGGTTTGAGGATGGAGAGGCTGTAGGGCGAGGGATAGAAGCTCTCGCTCGGCACGCCATTGGCGAAGAGGACCGCGTGGCGCGGCAGCAGGATCGAGAAATAGGTGATCGAGCTGCGCCCGCGCATGTAGCGCACGCCGGGGCGCTTCGCGAGCGCACGCGCCGGGGCGAAGACTTCCTCACCGCCGGTCACATGATCGTTCTTGTGCGACGAAACCAGGACCCGGTGCAGAGGGGACAGGACCAGATCCGTCGTCGGGTATCCGGGCGCGAGGCTGTCCTTGGGGAAATTGAGCGGGGTCTGCGCATTCAGAACCCCTTCGAGCTGAACCTCCCGCGACCCGATCCAGAGGATCGGCTGGGCGCCATCGTCGAGCGTGACGACCTTGTCGCCGGGGCGTAGGTCATCCACCCGGCGCGGGCCTTCGGGGGTCTCGATCAGCGTGCCCGGGCCGAAACAGGCGAAAATCTCGGTGTAAGGCGTGGATGGTTCGTCGGTCGAGGTGCCGACGACCTGGTAGTTCTGTCCCGCGACCAGTTCCTGCGAGGACACGAACCCGATGCTGGGCGTCGCGCCGCCTTCGTCAAGCACATAGATCGTGATGTTGTCGGCCGGGTCTGAAGACCCGACGGGCCGGATGACATAGGCGTATTCGTTCTCGATCGTCTGACCGGCCGGGTAATTCGTGCCGTTTATGGTCGTCGGATTGGTCAGGTACTGCTCGGACGAGCTGTCGTCGAAGGTCGGATCGTCGTCCAGTGTCGTGTCGAGGTCGGTGACTTCGACGACCTGAAACCCGGCACCGGGGTTGAGCGTGATGATGGTGTTCCCGGCAGACGACGGATTCGAGTTCGCGCCCGGCGGCCAAGGGTTCGGCCCCGAATGGGTCGTATCGCTAATGCTGTAGATCGCGAGAAACGGCATCCTGACCTCCTGCTCCGATTTTCGCCCGGAATTGAGATGGGATCGGGGAGGTTTCGCACCAGAATTGAGGGTAAGGCCGCGCCGGTGGCGCTGCTTGGCGCCGTTTGTGGCCGGATCGCCCGGATTCGGGGGCGGCTCTGGCGCGTGGCGCGCGTTAACCGTGTTGAGTCAGAGGGTTAACAAGGCCGGAGAACATGGCGCGATCGGGGCATCGGTGAAGGATATGCGCCAATTGCGGTGCGGCTGTGGTGATCGTTTCCCAGGTTTGTCCAATTGCCGGGGACATGTGGCAGGACTGGGGCATGTCAGGTCAGGAAAACCTGACGGTCGGGGTAACAACCGTGTCCGGAGCGGTACATTCGCGAATCGGGCGGCTTACAGAAAAGCGGGGCCGCTGACTGGCCCCGCTTTCTGTCGTGTCGTTGGTCGCGAAGGCTCAGCCCAGCTCGCCCTCGGCGTACCAGTCGCCCATCTTGACCTCGGTGGCGTCGCCGGCCATCTCGGCAAATTCAGCCGGGTCCTGCGTGCCACCATCGCGACCCCTGTAGTGATAGGGATAGACGTAGGTCGGCCCGAACTCCTGCACCGCGCTCGCAGCGGCTTCGGCGTCCATCGTGAAGGGCAGGTTCATGCAGATGAAGGCGAGGTCGATGTTTTCGAGCGCCCGCATCTCGGGGATGTCCTCGGTGTCGCCGGAGACATAGACCCGGAAGCCGTCGAAGCTGAGGACATAGCCGTTATCGCGGCCCTCAGGGTGGAAGTTCTTGCGCTCTTCGGTCGTGTTGTAAGCCGGGATCGCGTCGATGGTGAGCCCATCCCAGTCCATGCTGTCACCGTTGGCCATCGACACGGCGCCGTCCGAGATTTCGGTGGGCAGCATGCCGTTCACGGCCGGGTTGGTGACCAGGGCCGTCTCGGGGCCGACGAGCGCCGTCAGAACCTCGGCGTTGTAGTGGTCGCCGTGCTCATGGGTGACGAGGATCAGGTCGGGGGCCGGGAAATCGGCGTAGTCGTCCGCCGCGCCGACCGGATCGACATAGATCACACCCTTGGGCGTCTCCATCACGAAGGAGGCGTGGGAGACGGGGTGGACCGTGATCTCGCCCGCGTCGGTTTCGAACATGTTGGAGCTATGCGCGGCGGCGAGGCCCGCATAGGGCAGGATCGTCGCGGCCCCGGCGCCAGCAGCGGCGGTGACGAGGAACGTGCGGCGTGTCGTTTTCATTGTGTCTCTCCCTGTTTCGCGTGGTTCTGAGGGTACTACGCGCGAGGTGACGTAGGGTTCACTTGTGGGAGAGGTGGGGGATCACGATGGGGTGAGGGCGGGGGTCGTGTCCGTCCCGAGGGAGGGAGGAGACTGGCAACATCCGGGCCGGTCGTCAGGATCGTTCCGAGAGGCACGGCCCCGTTTAAGCGTACCGCCAAGATTGGTCGGGCCCAAAAAAGACCGCAAGCAAGTTGCTATTTGCGGCAGTGAAGCGTTGAAAGAGTCTATCGTGGAAACGATATCTCCAAAATGAAATTGTACCGAACTGCTGCCACTGGCCTTATGAATTTCGGGAGAAGCTACTTGGATACGGCGCAGCACGTCATATCCGGAATTCGTTCAAATGAACTGAAACTGACCTACGACGCCCCGGCCTTCGCACTTTTGGCGCATGCCTTCGAACTCCAACTAAAAGCGGCGCTCATCGTTCAGGGAAAGACGCCGGAGGAAGTAGAAGCGTACGAACATGATATTTCTAGGCTCTACGCGGATGGTAGGAAACTTTCAGGGCAGGACTTCACTATCGACGACCTACAAGGGATTGTACGCAATAGGTGGAATGGTTTCCTGAGAACTGCTCGTGATGAATACCGATTGCGATTGAGTACTCGTTTGGGCACATCAGATCCTGCCGTCCTGACTGAGTTCGGATGTTTTGACAACCATACTATTGGGTCGTCACTTCCAGAGCTAAATTCTCAAATTCAATGGCTTAGCGAGCGTCACGCCCACGATGGAAGCAAGTTTCGTTACCTCAAGACCGGTTTCGACCAACATCTGGTAATTTCTGCATTTGGGCTGAACGAAAACGTTCCGATGCGGTCGATACAATGGGCTTCCGAAGCGCTTGATGCGAAGCTCAGGCAGTTTCTATTTCCATAAAAAAACACCCCGGCCATTTCTGACCGGGGTGCTCTTTCTGTCAAGCGTGGCGGGCTGAAGCCCGCCCTACTTGGGCGTTGTAGGCCGGGCTTCAGCCCGGCGACGCGGGCTTAGCCGCGCTCTTCCACGATTTCCACGAGGTGCGGGATGGAGTTGACCATGCCACGCACGGAGGGGGTGTCCTCCAGTTCGCGGGTTTTGTGCATCTTGTTCAGGCCCAGGCCGATCAGCGTCTTGCGCTGTTTTTCCGGGCGGCGGATCGGGGAGCCGATCTGCTTTACGACGATGGTTTTTGCCATGTGTCTCAGGCCTCCTCAGCAACCTGGCTCGACTCGGCCGGGGCCTCGTCGCGGCCCGGCAGGATGTCGGCGACTTTCTTGCCACGACGCTGGGCGACAGAGCGCGGGCTCTGCTGCTTGGTCAGGCCGTTCAGCGTGGCGCGGATCATGTTGTAGGGATTCTGGGAGCCGATCGACTTGGCGACGACGTCCTGAACACCCAGCATTTCGAACACGGCACGCATCGGACCACCAGCGATGATCCCGGTACCTTGCGGGGCGGTGCGCATGACGACGCGGCCGGCGCCGTGGCGCCCGTCGATGTCGTGGTGCAGGGTCCGGCCCTCACGCAGCGGCACGCGGAGCATGTTGCGCTTGGCGCTTTCGGTGGCCTTGCGGATCGCCTCGGGCACCTCTTTGGCCTTGCCCTTGCCGAAGCCGACGCGGCCTTTCTGGTCGCCCACGACGACGAGGGCTGCGAAGCCAAAGCGCTTACCACCCTTCACGGTCTTGGACACACGGTTGATCGCGACGAGGCGATCGGCGAATTCCGGCGTTTCGTCGCGGTCGCGACGATTGTTCCGGCGATTGTCACGTTCTGCCATAAGGCATTCCTTTTTCAGGTGGCGCGCCCCGTGTTGCGAGACAGGCGCCGGTTTGGCTCGATCCTTGGTGAGCGGGTCGCTCCCGGATCATCGGAGGGGCGAGCGCGCCGCCCCTCGCAAAGTCTTGGTCGGCGGGGCGCACCCCGCCGTGTCCGATCAGAACTTCAGACCGCCTTCACGCGCGGCGTCGGCCAGAGCCTTCACCTTGCCATGAAAGAGGAAGCCGCCACGGTCGAAGTAGCACTCTTCCACACCGGCTTTCTTAGCGCGTTCCGCAATCGCGGCGCCCACCTTGGAGGCGGCCTCCACGTTGTTCTTGCCGACGAGGCCCAGGTCCTTCTCGAGCGAGGAGGCCGAGGCCAGGGTCACGCCCTGAATGTCGTCGATCAGCTGGACGCTGATGTTCTTGTTCGAGCGGTGCACCGACAGACGCATCTTGCCGGCGTTGACTTTCCGCTGCTTGTTCCGAACGCGCAGGCGGCGCTTCAAGAACAGGTCTCGTTTGCTGTTTGCCATTTTCGCGTTCCTTACTTCTTCTTGCCTTCCTTGCGGAAGATATACTCGTCCTTGTACTTGATCCCCTTGCCCTTGTAGGGCTCGGGAGCACGCCATTCGCGGATGTTTGCCGCGACCTGGCCGACGAGCTGCTGATCGGAGCCTTCGACGACGATCTCGGTCTGCTTGGGCGAGGTGATGGTCACCCCTTCCGGCACTTCGAAATCGACTTCGTGGCTGTAGCCCAGGTTCAGCTTCAGGGTGTTGCCCTGCATCTGAGCCCGGTAGCCGACGCCCGAGATTTCCAGCTCTTTCTTGAAGCCTTCCGACACGCCCTGGACCATGTTGGCCACCATCGTGCGGGACATGCCCCACTGCTGACGGGCGCGCTTGGACTTGCCGCGCGGCTCAACCGACAGGACGTTGTCATCGATCGAAATCGTGACATCGTCGGTGGCGGTGAAGCTGCGGGTGCCCTTGGGGCCCTTCACTTCCACGGTCTGGCCCGACAGGGACGCCGAAACGCCCGAGGGGAGCTCGACCGGCCGTTTACCAATACGAGACATTCCAGACCTCCTTAGAATACCGTGCAGAGCACTTCGCCGCCAACATTCTGGCTGCGTGCTGCTGCATCGGACATGACGCCCTTGGGCGTGGAGACAATCGAGACACCGAGGCCCTGACGGACCTGCGGGATCTCCTTGGCGCCCATGTAGACGCGGCGGCCGGGGGTCGAGACCCGCTGCAGCTCACGAATGACGGGGGTGCCATCGAAGTATTTGAGGCTGATTTCAAGGGTGGGGTGACCGTTCGCGTCAGTCCCGCCTTCGTAGCCGCGGATGTAGCCTTCGTCCGCCAGCACGTCCAGCACCCAGGCGCGCAGCTTGGAAGCCGGCGTCGAGACGGTGGATTTGCCGCGCATCTGCGCGTTGCGGATACGGGTGAGCATATCGCCGATAGGATCGTTCATCGTCGTCTCTCCTTACCAGCTCGATTTAACCAGGCCGGGGATCTGGCCATTCGACCCGAGATCCCGCAGCGCGATCCGGCTGACCTTCAGCTTGCGGTAATACGCATGCGGACGGCCAGTCAGCTGGCAACGATTGTGAAGACGGGTCGGCGATGAGTTGCGGGGCAACTTCGCCAGCTTCAGGGAAGCGCGGAAGCGATCCTCCATCGGCTTGGACTCGTCGTTGATGATTTCTTTCAGCGCGGCACGCTTGTCAGCGTACTTTTCCACCAGCTTCTGACGCTTGGCTTCACGCGCGATCATGGATTTCTTAGCCATTACTCGATCTCCAAGGATCAGCTGTTGAAGGGCATGTTGAAGTGCTTCAACAGGCTCTTTGCTTCCGCGTCAGTCTTCGCGGTGGTGGTGATCACGATGTCGAGGCCCCAGACTTCGTCGACCTTGTCGAACTCGATCTCGGGGAACACGATGTGCTCTTTCATGCCCATCGCGTAGTTGCCGCGACCGTCGAACGACGTGCCGGGCACGCCGCGGAAGTCGCGGATGCGGGGCATAGCGATCGTGATCAGGCGGTCGAGGAATTCATACATCCGGTCGCCGCGCAGGGTGACTTTCGCACCGAGCGGCATGTCCTCACGGACACGGAAACCGGCGATGGATTTCTTCGCCTTGGTGATGAGCGCCTTCTGGCCGGAGATCTTGGTGAGATCTTCCTGCGCCGACTTGGCTTTCTTGGAGTCGCGAACGGCCTCGGCACCGCAGCCGATGTTCAGAACGATCTTGTCCAGACGCGGGATCTGCATGTCGTTCTTGTAGCCGAACTCTTCTTTCAGAGCGGGCTTGATCGTTTCGCGGAAGACCGTGCGCAGGCGCGGGGTGTAGTTTTCAGCGTCAAGCATCAGATCACGTCCCCAGTGGTTTTGGCGAAACGGACCTTCTTGCCGTCTTCCTCGCGGAAGCCGACGCGGGTCGCTTTGCCGTTTGCATCGAGAAGCGCCAGGTTCGACAGGTCGATCGGCATCGCCTTTGGAAGGCGGCCGCCCTGATTTTCCTGGCTCTGGCGGGTGTGACGGATGGACATGTTCACGCCATCAACGACAGCCTTGCCGGTTTTCGGAGAAACCGAGGAGATTTCCCCCGTCTGGCCCTTGTCCTTGCCGGCAAGCACGACGACCTTGTCGCCTTTTTTCAGTTTCGCAGCCATCACAGCACCTCCGGAGCGAGCGAGATGATCTTCATGAAGTTCTTCGCGCGAAGCTCACGAACCACCGGCCCGAAGATACGGGTGCCGACCGGCTCGTTGTTGTTGTTGAGGATGACGGCCGCGTTGCGATCAAAGCGGATCGCGGTGCCGTCTTCGCGACGGACTTCTTTGGCGGTGCGCACGACGACGGCCTTGCGGACGTCACCTTTCTTTACGCGGCCGCGCGGGATGGCTTCCTTGACGGAGACGACGATGATGTCGCCCACCGAAGCGTACTTACGCTTGGAACCACCCAGGACCTTGATGCACTGCACCCGGCGAGCGCCGGAGTTGTCAGCGACATCCAGATTGGTCTGCATCTGGATCATAGGGTTTCTCCTGACCTGTGGGGCTGGCCTCTGGCGTCAAAGCCCCATGGTTTCGATCGAACTGGAATGCCAGCCGCCGTTAAGCGGTGATGACTTCCCAGCGTTTCGTTTTGGACTTCGGCGCGCATTCCTGAATGCGGACCGCGTCACCAACCTTGTACTGGTTGTTCTCGTCGTGAGCCCGGTACTTCTTGGACTTACGAATTGTCTTTTTCAGAACGGGGTGCGTGAAACGGCGCTCGACGAGCACGGTCACGGTCTGGGCGTTCTGGTCCGAGGTAACGGTGCCTTGCAGGATACGTTTGGGCATCTGTTCTGGCCTCCCTTACGCTTCGGCGGCTGCGGCGGCAGCCTTTTCATTCAGAATGGTTTTGACCCGTGCGGCATCGCGGCGGACCTGACGCATACGGGAAGTGTTCTCGAGCTGCCCGGTGGCCTGCTGAAAGCGCAGGTTGAAGGCCTCTTTCTTGAGGTCGCCCAGCTGATCTTTCAGCTGATCGGCGCTCTTGTCTCTCAGTTCGCTGGCGTTCATCGCCTCTTCCTTTCCAACAACACCGGTGAGCGCCCGCTTGTGGGGTAACTCGCAACCCGGTGGTTCATGCAAAACGCACGAATCCCGCGCACGGGACTCGTGTGATGGGGCTCTATAGACGCACGCTGCCGGTGCAGCAAGGGTTTCTGTCAGCTTTTTCACGGGTTTTCCCGGGGAATACGCGTGATCCCACCGCCTTATTGCCGGGTTGCCCGGGTCAGCCCCGGCGACTAGCCTGAAACGATTGTATCAATGGGTTCAATAACGCCGGGGTAGAGTGATGCTTGCAGGACTGATGATGTTGCTGATCGGGTTCGGCATGCTGGCCGCGATCGTCGGGCTGGACTTCGCCAGCGACCCCGAGGAGGAGCAGACCGAGGATGGCGGGCAGACCGATGCCTCCTCCGGGTCGCCCCCGGACGAGGAGCAGGACGAGACGGGCGATGTCGACGCGCCTGATCCTGACGACACGCCGGACGCGACCGACACGGCCGGTGTAATGCTCACCCTGAACGAGGAGGAAGTCCTCTACGGGTCGGCTGGTGAGGACATGCTGGTGCCCGACGCGGAAACCGATCCGGAGTCGGCGACAGAGGAGGTTTTCCTCGAAGAAGGCGACGACGTCGCCACGGTCGATTCCATGCGCTCTGTCGACGTTTTCGGCGGCGAGGGCGACGACACGATCTCGCTCGACAAGCACAGCAGCTTCAGCTCGGCGCATGGCGAGGACGGGGACGACACCATCAACCTCGCCGCCGGGAATTTCGGCTATGGCGGGGAAGGCAACGACGTCATCAACCTCGATGTGCGCGACGGCACCCCGGATTACGGCGGCGCAGCGGACGGCGGCGCGGGCGACGACACCATTGTCGCACAGTCCGGTTTCATCGAGTCCCGCTATTTCTACGGCGGCGTCAACGTCGAGGGGGGCGAAGGCAAGGACACCTTCGACCTGAGCTATCACTATTCAGGGTTCGCCGATCCCGAGTTCATCGACGAGCCTGACGCGGAAGCCGCGACGCACCTTGGCGTAAAGGACTTCACGCCGGGCGAGGACACGCTTTCGATCACGATCGTCAACGAAACGGACGACAGTCTTGACCTGAAATCGGCGCAGATCGTCGATGGAAGCACGCTCCAGATCACGTTCAATGCCGGAAGCGAGCATCCCGAGTTCACGACCTCCATCCGGCTTGGCAGTTCGGGGATCGAACTGGACGACGTGACGCTGGTGGTGGCGTAACCCCGCCATTCCCGCGCGGAAGCACAACGGCAAGGTGTCAGGCGGCGGGCGCGCTGCGGGAGGCCGCGTCGCGGTTTCCGTGCAGCACCTTGGCGCGCAGGTTGAGCGCCGTGCCCGCCTCGATCAGCCCGTAAAGCTCCGGCTGGTTTACCTTCATCCGGTCGAGCTTGTTGCGCTCGATCTGCCAGACGCGGGCGGTGTCGGACACCTGCACCGTGGCGCTGGCGAGCCCGTCACCCATAAGCGACATCTCCCCCACGAAATGCCCCGGCGCGATGCGGGCCACGTCAGCCCCGGCCGCCGTCACCGTCGCGGCACCGCTGATGAGGTAGGTGAGAAACCGGGGACGCACCCCCTCCTCCGTCAAAACCTCGCCCGGTTCCAGCGTCTCCTGCCGCCCCATGTCGAGGAGCAGACGCCGCGCGCCCGGCGTACCGGCGGTGAGCCAGTCGGCGATCATCATCCGTTCCTCCTCGGTGAATTTCGCGCGGCGGTCGCGCGACCACAGGAGCACGATCTGCACCACGTTCACGATCACAAGGAGCGCCTGCCAGAACGCGCCGACCACGTTGCCGATCATGAACCAGTCGAACACGATCCCGGCGATGGCCGAGCCCATGACGAACAGCCGAAGCCAGAACATCCGCCGCATGAGCGAGGACACGATCAGCAGGATATAGGAGAGATGGCCGAAGAAGCCGTCGGTCAGAAATGTCAGGTCCATGGGATGCGGTCAGTCGTCGCTGCAATGCAGAATGGAAACACGCGCTATTGCTACCCAAGCCACAGGGCGTATTCAAAGGAAAACGCATCTGACCGGAGCCCGACATGGCCGACATCACCTCCCTCTTCGTCACCCGCCTCTACCGCGCCCGCCTCGCCGAATCGGGTGCCGAGGTGTCGCCCGAGGAGTTGGAGGCGGCCTGCTGGGCCATCTATGAGGACGACCAGGCCGGGCAGGACTGGTGCGAGGCCGAGGGATATCCGGGCTACACCTCCTACGCGTCGCTCACCGACCTGCCATGGCGCTCGCCCACCTTCGCGGCGGTGGAGAAGGCGCTGGACAAGCATGTGGCGGCCTTTGCCGAAGACCTGGAGTTCGATCTGGGCGAGGGCAAGCTGGTGCTGGAGGATCTGTGGATCAACATCCTGCCCGAGGGCGGCACGCACAGCTCCCACCTGCACCCCCACTCGGTGATCTCGGGGACGACCTATGTGGCGATGCCCGAGGGGACATCCGCGCTCAAGCTGGAAGACCCCCGCTCGGCCCGCATGATGGCCGCCCCGCCCCGCCGCAAGTCGGCGCGGGAGGACCTGCGAACCTTCGTCTACGTCGCGCCGGCGGTTGGCGACGTGCTGCTGTGGGAGTCATGGCTGCGCCACGAGGTGCCGATGAACATGGCCGAGGAAGAGCGGATTTCAGTGAGCTTCAATTACAAGTGGGAGGGGTGACGGGCGCGCGCCTGCCCGTGGGGTGGCGCTTCTGACCTGCGTGGTCGCCACTTGATCTTTGACACTCCCGGAAGAGTTCGACCCGTCGTGCGAGGGTGACAAAAGCGCCAGCCCGCCGGACGGGCAGGCGCTCGCCCGGCACCTGCGGTGCTGTTCGGGCGAAGGCGCTTCGTCCACAAGGTGTCCAGAACGAAAAACCCCCGACGCTCTCACGCCGGGGGCTTCTCGATTTCGTAGTAGGGTGGGTATTAACCCACCGCCCTTACCAGTCCTCGCGGACCACGGTGCGGGTCTTGATCGGCAGCTTCATCGCGGCGAGGCGCAGGGCTTCGCGGGCGATGTCGTCGTTGACGCCGTCGATCTCGAACATCACGCGGCCCGGCTTGACCTTGGCGGCCCAGCGGTCGACGGACCCCTTACCTTTACCCATCCGGACCTCGATCGGCTTGGCCGACACGGGGACGTCCGGGAAGATACGGATCCAGACACGGCCCTGACGCTTCATGTGACGCGTCATGGCCCGACGGGCGGCTTCGATCTGGCGCGCAGTGATGCGCTCCGGTTCAAGTGCCTTGAGGCCGTAGGTGCCGAAGTTGAGGTCGGAGCCACCTTTGGCCTCGCCCTTGATCCGGCCCTTGTGCATCTTGCGGAACTTCGTGCGCTTCGGTTGCAGCATGTCTAATCCTCCTTAGCGACGACCGCCCATGGCACCACGAGGGGCCGGGCCGTCCTGGAGTTCCTGTTGCTTCCGATCACGCGCTGCCGGATCGTGCTCCAGGATCTCACCTTTGAAGATCCACACCTTGATGCCGATGATGCCGTAAGGCGTCTTGGCTTCGGCCAGGGCGTAGTCGATGTCGGCGCGCAGGGTGTGCAGGGGCACACGACCTTCGCGAAGCCATTCGGTCCGGGCGATTTCCGCGCCGCCGAGACGGCCGGCACAGTTCACACGGATACCGAGGGCGCCCATACGCATGGAGTTCTGGGCCGCGCGCTTCATGGCACGGCGGAACGACACACGACGCTCGAGCTGCTGCGCGATGGACTCGGCCACCAGTTGCGCGTCCAGCTCGGGCTTGCGGACTTCGACGATGTTCAGGTGAAGCTCGCTGTCGGTCATCTTGGCGATCTTCTTGCGGAGCACTTCGATGTCCGCGCCTTTCTTGCCGATGATGACACCCGGACGGGCGGTGTGGATCGTGACGCGGCACTTCTTGTGCGGACGCTCGATGATCACACGGCTGACGCCGGCCTGCTTGCATTCTTCCTTGATGAATTCGCGGATGCGGATGTCTTCGAGAAGAAGATCACCGTATTCCGCGGTATCGGCGTACCAGCGGCTGTCCCAGGTGCGGTTGACCTGGAGGCGCATGCCGATCGGATTGACTTTCTGACCCATTAGGCTTGCTCCTCAACTTGACGCACCTTGATGGTGAGTTCCGAAAACGGCTTCTTGATCGCGCCGAACCGGCCACGGGCACGCGGACGACCGCGCTTCATGACAAGGTTCTTGCCGACGAACGCTTCCGCAACGACGAGTTCGTCGACGTCGAGGTTGTGGTTGTTCTCGGCATTCGCGATCGCGGACTGAAGGCATTTCTTCACATCCATCGCGATCCGCTTTTTCGAGAAGGTGAGATCGGACAGAGCCTTGTCCACCTTCTTGCCGCGGATCATGGCGGCCACGAGGTTCAGTTTCTGCGGGCTGGTGCGAAGCATGCGGGTTTTCGCCATTGCTTCGTTCTCGGCCACGCGGCGGGGGTTCTTTTCCTTGCCCATGACTTATTTCCGCTTCGCTTTTTTGTCGGCTGCGTGACCGTAGTAGGTCCGCGTCGGCGAATACTCACCGAACTTCTGGCCGATCATGTCTTCGGTCACGTTCACGGGGATATGCTTCTGCCCGTTGTAAACGCCAAACGTCAGGCCCACGAACTGGGGCAGGATCGTCGAACGGCGCGACCAGATCTTGATGACTTCATTGCGGCCGCTTTCGCGCGCCTTCTCAGCCTTCTTGAGGACGTAAGAGTCGACAAAAGGCCCTTTCCATACAGCACGTGCCATAACTTACCGGCCCTTCTTCTTGGCGTGACGCGAGCGGATGATCAGCTTCTGCGACGCCTTGTTCTTGTTGCGGGTGCGCTTGCCCTTGGTGTCCTTGCCCCACGGGGTAACCGGGGTCCGGCCACCGGAGGTGCGGCCCTCACCACCACCATGGGGGTGATCGATCGGGTTCATCGCGACGCCGCGGACAGACGGACGCTTGCCCTTGTGGCGCATCCGGCCGGCCTTGCCGAGGTTCTGGTTCGAGTTGTCGGGGTTGGACACGGCACCGACGGTGGCCATGCATTCCTGACGCACGAGGCGAAGCTCGCCCGAGGAGAGGCGGATCTGGGCGTAACCGCCGTCACGACCGACGAACTGGGCGTAGGTGCCGGCAGCGCGCGCGATCTGACCGCCCTTGCCCGGCTTCAGCTCGATGTTGTGGACGATGGTACCGATCGGCATGCCCTGGAACGGCATCGCGTTGCCCGGCTTGATGTCGACCTTGGTGCCCGAGATGATCTTGTCACCGACAGCGAGACGCTGCGGGGCCAGGATGTAGGCCTTTTCGCCATCTTCATAGGCGATGAGGGCGATGAACGCGGTGCGGTTCGGGTCGTATTCGATCCGCTCGACGACCGCCTGGACGTCAACCTTGTTCCGCTTGAAATCGACGATGCGATAGAGACGCTTCGCGCCACCACCACGGCGGCGAGAGGTAATCCGTCCGGTGTTGTTCCGGCCGCCCGACTTCGTCAGGCCCTCGGTGAGGGACTTGACGGGACGTCCTTTCCAAAGCTCCGAACGGTCGATCAGAACCAGCCCACGCTGGCCCGGCGTCGTCGGTTTGTACGACTTGAGTGCCATGCTTTCTGTCTTCCGTTGCTTTGCGGCGGGTAAACCCGCCTGTCTGTTTGTCGACCCGGAAGGGTCTGGGTGTAGCCCCCCGAAGGTGGCCGAATTCAATAAGCCAAAGACCCCGGAACGAATCCCGGGGCCCTTGGATTGGTGCGCTATAGCGGTGTTGGGGGGATGTGTCCAGTGTGGAGACCAGTAGGAAATGTATGAGTATCCGCTTATCGTGGCCCCCAAGATACTGAGACTCAAGACTGGATTAAGAATGCCGGAGTTTAGATACCACAGGCTCGCCACAAACCTTACCGGTTGGCGGAAACCGCACGCAGGCAGGCTAGTGAACGGCAACAACGACGCTGATTACGTCAAATCCAACGGGTTTGGGCACGACGACTGGAATTTTTGCTACGATATTTGGGAGGACAATCGCCTCCATCTCTACATTCGTCATGGGCCGTCGAGAGCAGACCAGGATAAGCTGTTCAACGTGGCGCTAGGCGCAGTAACTGACGCCGGACACGTGCTCGTAGCGTTCTGTGAGTCTGCGAAGTTTGAAAAGTCCGTATTGAGTCGAGCAATTTGGGAAAAAAGAGCGAGTGACCTGCGCATTCTGGATGAGCAGGGGCAACTTGGGGGTGAATGGCGGGGCAAGAACGTGAAAGATTTGGCCGACATGCTCGAGTACGGCGACGAAACGTTTAGCCTTTCGGTCCACCCAAATTCTCTTAAGATACTTGACGAACCGATCCTAATCCCAGGTACCATCATCAAGCCAAACTATTATCGGTATCAGTTGCTCCGTCTAACTGAAAAAAAATACACTTCACTCAGATCGCTGGTCAGACAAGATGAAAGCGATGTTGCGTCTGAGGAAGAGGCCTATTCGGAAGGATCTCTGGTCTTACGCGTTCACAAATCGAGGGAGAGGTCCGGCACCGCTCCCGCGAATGCAAAAGATAAATTCATAGTTAAGAATGGTTCCCTATTCTGCGAAGCCTGCAGTTGGAAACCTGAATCCGGTTTTGGCACCAATGACTTCAAGAACCTGATCATCGAAGCCCATCACAACGTTCCAATCAGTTCACCGAGTCATACGGGGCGGACAAAAACTAGCGACTTCAAGATGTTGTGTCCAAATTGCCATCGAGCAATCCATCGGACAAAGCCGATGATGACCGTGGATGAGTTCAAGCGGTATTTTTTCTGAGCTAACCAGATATGCCCCTTTGATACCAAAGCGGTCATGTCGATCGCAAAATCTTCTCCATCTTCTTCCCCCGCGCCAGCTCGTCCACCAGTTTGTCGAGATATCGGATCTCCTGCATGAGCGGCTCCTCGATTTCCTCGACCCTCACGCCGCAAATGACGCCCTTGATCTCGCGCCGGGCCGGGTTCATCGCGGGGGCTTGGTCGAAGAACGTCTCGAAATCGGTCTTGTCGTCGAGCACGCGCGCCAGCCCGGTCGCGTCATAGCCGGTGAGCCAGTGGATGATCTCGTCCACCTCGGCCTGCGTGCGCCCCTTCTTTTCGGCTTTCGTGACGTAGTGCGGATAGACGCTCGCGAAACTCATCTTGTAGATCTTGTGTCCGGCCATGAAACCTCCTGCATTGCGCCCATCCTATCACGCGCGGCGCGAGGGGCGATTCCCCTCTGGCCATCCGGGGCGCGTTCCAACATGCTGCCCGCAAGACAGGAGAGACGAATGACACGACTGCCGATCATGCTGCTGGCCACCCTGCCCCTTGCCCTCGCGGCCTGCGATATGCCGCAGACGACCGCTGGCGCGCCGCAGGGGACCATCTCGGAACTGCCTGAGCGCGTGCTGGAGATCGCGGCGCCGGGCCAGAACCTCAGCGCCGTGCGGGTCAACGAGGTGGACGGGTGCTACGAGTACCAGTATCGCGGCCCGGTCGAGACGACCTACCTGCCGCTGCGGGCGAGCAGCGGGCGCCCGATCTGCACCCGCGCACCGGGCGAGGCGCCGGCGGCGAGCTGACGGATCAGCTTGGCGCGGTGACGTAGCTTTCCGGCGGGTGCAGGTGGGCGGTGACGCCATTGGAGACCTGCGGATATAGATCGTTGATATGCGCCATGACCATGCGCACACAGCCGGAGCTCGCCCGCCCGCCGATGGAGCGCGGCGACGGTGAGCCGTGGATACGCAGGAGCGTGTCGCGATTGCCCTCATAGAGATAGAAGGCGCGGGAGCCGAGCGGGTTGCTCGGGCCACCGTTCATCCCATTCTCGTGCTGCTTGTACAGATGCGGGTCGCGCTTGATCATCGCGGCGGTCGGCGTCCAGACCGGCCACTTGGCCTTGCGCCCGACGCGGTAGACGCCCGGTTCATACAGATTGCCGCGCGCGATGGCGACGCCGTAGCGCATGGCGGTCCCGCCCGGCTCGATGTGATAGAGGTAGCGGGCGACCGCATCGACGTGAAGGTCTCCGGGCGTGAGACCCGGATTCGCCTGGACCCGCTGCGGCAGGAAGCGCGGGTGGAGGCCCCAGGGGTTCGACGTGGCCGGGTCGTAATTCGCAGGGGTGATCTGCGCGTCCCACCGGTCCCAGTTCGACGGGCTCGAGACCGGACGGCGCGGCGTGGGCGCGGCCTCGGCGGTGTCGGTCGTCTCGGGCGTCTCGACGGTTTCCGCGGAATCCTCCTGCGCCCATGCGGCGATGGGGGCAGAGAACAGGGCGGTCGTGGTCATCACGAAATGGCGACGGGTGAGCATGGCGAGATTCCTTTTTCCCGGACCAACCAACTTTCGGCGATGCAGTCAGTCCTTTTCAATTCAAAAAACGGATAGGTCCGATCGGGTGTTCCAGATTTACACATCATTACAAATGAAAAACCCCCCGGCAGGCACCGGAGGGCTTTGTTTCTAACGGGCGGGACTGTCCCACCGCACGGATCACAGACCCGTGGTCACGTCGATCGTGTTGCCCTCTTCGAGGGTCACGTAGGCTTTCTTAACGTCGTTGCGACGGCCGATCTGGCCCCGGAAGCGCTTCTGCTTGCCCTTGGTGACGGTCGTGTTCACGGCCTTCACCTTGACGCCGAAGAGCGTTTCCACCGCTTCCTTGATGAGCGGTTTGTTCGCGTCGATCGCCACTTCGAAGACCACGGCGTTGGCTTCAGAGGCCATCGTGGACTTCTCGGTGATGACCGGCTTGCGGATCACGTCGTAGAGTGCGGACTTGTCGGTCATTTCAGACGAGCCTCCAGAGCTTCGACACCCGCTTTCGTGAGCACGAGCGTGTCACGCTTGAGGATGTCATAAACGTTGGCACCCATCGACGGCAGCACATCGAGACCTTCGATGTTGCGGGCGGCCTTGGCGAAGTTTTCGTTCACCTCGGCCCCGTCGATGATGAGCGCGCGCTTCCAGCCCAGATCTTTGACCAGCTTGGCCAGAACCTTGGTCTTGCCGTCGGCTTCGGCGGTGTCGATCACGACGATCGCACCTTCCTGCGCCTTGGCGGAGAGCGCGTGCTTGAGGCCGAGCTTGCGGAATTTCTTCGTCAGCTCATGCCCGTGCGAGCGCGGGGTCGGACCCTTGTAGATACCACCCTTGCGGAAGATCGGCGCATTCCGGTCGCCGTGGCGTGCGCCACCGGTGCCCTTCTGGCGGTAGATCTTCTTGGTCGAGTAGCTGGTCTCGGTACGGGTCTTCACCTTGTGGGTGCCCTGCTGCGCGTTGTTGCGCTGCCAGCGGACCACACGGTGCAGGATGTCGGCGCGCGGCTCGAGCCCGAAGAGGGCCTCGTCCAGCTCGACCGACCCGGCTTTGCCGCCGTCCAGTTTGATCACGTCGAGTTTCATTCGTCGCCTTCCTTCTTCTCGGCGTCGCCGCCGGCATCTTCACCCTTTTCGGCGTCGATCTCGGCTTCGGCTTCCTTCAGGGCGGCCTCTTCGGCTGCTGCCTGCTCTTCGGCCAGACGCTTGGCTTCCTCTTCCGCCTCGGCGGCAGCGGCTGCTGCGGCTTCCTCGGCGGCCTTGGCGGCTTCCTCGGCAGCGGACTTCAGCGCGGCGGGGAGAATGACATTCTCCGGAACCGGCTTCTTGACCGCGTCCTTGATCGTCACCCAGCCACCCTTGGAGCCCGGAACCGCACCCTTGATCATGATGAGGCCGCGATCAGCGTCCGTCTTCACGACCTGGAGGTTCTGGGTGGTGACACGGGCGGCGCCCATGTGACCGGCCATCTTCTTGCCCTTGAACACCTTGCCGGGGTCCTGACACTGGCCGGTGGAGCCGTGCGAGCGGTGGGAGATCGACACGCCGTGCGTGGCGCGCAGACCGCCGAAGTTGTGCCGCTTCATGGCACCGGCGAAACCCTTACCGATCGAGGTGCCCGAGACGTCCACGAACTGACCTTCGAAGTAGTGGTTCGCAGTGATCTCTTCACCGACGTTGATGAGGTTGTCGGGGTCCACACGGAACTCGGCCACCTTGCGCTTGGGCGCAACGTTGGCGGTCGAGAAGTGGCCCCGCATGGCTTTCGACGTCCGCTTGGCCTTGGCCATGCCGGCGCCGAGCTGAACGGCGGTGTAGCCATCCTTGTCAGCGGTCCGCTGGGCCACGACCTGAAGGCCGTCGAGTTGCAGAACAGTGACCGGCACCTGTTTGCCATCTTCCAGGAAGAGGCGGGTCATGCCGACCTTTTTCGCGATAACACCAGAGCGCATCATGTCTCATGCCCTCCTTAAACGGAAATCTGCACGTCCACGCCGGCCGCGAGGTCGAGCTTCATCAGCGCGTCCACGGTCTGCGGGGTCGGGTCAACGATGTCGAGCAGACGCTTGTGCGTCCGGATCTCGAACTGATCGCGGGATTTCTTGTCGACGTGGGGCCCACGGAGAACCGTGAACTTCTCGATCTTGTTCGGCAGCGGGATCGGGCCCCGAACCTGCGCACCGGTCCGCTTGGCGGTGTTCACGATTTCCTGCGTGCTGGCGTCCAGCACGCGGTAATCGAACGCCTTCAGGCGAATCCGGATGTTCTGGCTTTGCATGGCCATGTGCTTGTCCTTTTCAGTTGAGAGGAGGGCCCCCGGCTCATCCGGAGACCCTCATCGAACCCGGTAATTACTCGACGATTTTCGAGACGACGCCGGAGCCGACGGTGCGGCCGCCTTCGCGGATGGCGAAGCGGAGGCCGTCTTCCATGGCGATCGG
>NZNT01000029.1 GCA_002695005.1 Maritimibacter sp. | reverse complement strand
TCGCCGGGATGCCGACCTGACGGCCGAGCAGGGAGTGCTCGCGCGTCTGGGGCATCGGGCCGTCGGCCGCGTTCACCACGAGGATCGCGCCGTCCATCTGGGCAGCACCGGTGATCATGTTCTTCACGTAGTCGGCGTGGCCCGGGCAGTCGACGTGGGCGTAGTGACGCGCGTCGGTTTCGTACTCGACATGCGCGGTCGAGATCGTGATCCCACGCGCCTTCTCTTCCGGCGCGCCGTCGATCTGGTCGTACGCACGGAAGTCACCGAAGTACTTCGTGATCGCAGCCGTCAACGTCGTCTTGCCGTGGTCAACGTGACCAATGGTGCCGATGTTGCAGTGCGGTTTGTTACGTTCAAACTTTTCCTTAGCCATTGGCCATGCGCCTCATATCTCTGAGGGGCCCACCCTGGGCCCGGTTCCATGCACGGGGGGGCAAGTAGCCAATGCACAGGGGAAAATCAAGCGCTGATGGCATCAGAACGGGTGCAACCCGTGGCGCGTTTGCACCCCTGCACAAGCGGGACCGGCGCGTGCACGCGGTCCGCCCGTCTTCGGCCAACGGCGTCCCCGTGGTGTCCCACGGGGATCGGTCCGTCAGCTCGAGGATTCGATGATGGTCTCGCCGGAGGTGGTCGTCTCCATCTCGCCCGGCGTCTCGCTGCGGACGCCAGTGGATGTGCCGCCCACTTCCTGGCCGCCTTCGAGGACCGCGCCCTCTTCGCCGGCCTTGACCCGCGCGAACTGCGGCGGGACCGTTCCGGCGGTCGGCGCAGGCTTGCCGGCCGATGTCGTGGCCGGGTCCATGAGCGAGGCGTCACCGAACCATGCGACGTTCTCGAGCATGTATTTCTGCACCGACTTGGCGAGCGAACGCGCCAGCGACAGCATCTGCTCGTCGGCGGTCTTGGTCAGACCGGTGCCGATCAGCGCCTCGGGCGAAAGCTCTTCGGAAACCGTGAATATCTCGGGTTCGTTGATCGGCTCGCCTTTCTCGTCATCCCACAGGGTGACGGAGGCGACGAGCACCGATTTCGGCGTGAACACGACAGGAATGCCGATCATGGCGAGCGCGTAGCCGTCGACCTTGGTGGCGATGTGGAAATACTTGTCGCCGTCGTAGCGGCCGAAGCGTTCCTCCATCGCGAAGTTGATGGCTTCTTCCCAAGCCTCGTCGGTCGCTTCGCGCGAGAAGGGGCCGATCTCCGGCTCCTCGACGACGGTCACCGAGTGGCCCAGCAGGAAGCGCCCCATCGGTTCAGGCACTTTTGCAAGGTCATTGGTGACGGCACAGGCCGACAGGGAAACGGCTGCGGCGGCCAATGCTGCGAAGGTCGTCAGGCGGGACATGCTCACTCCTCGAAAGATTCACTCGTGCATACCCGCTGAAACCGGGTAGTTCAATTCACGTCCTTGCCTGTGGGCGTGAAGGCGGCAAAGGTGGCGCCATGCCGAACAAACGCACCCCCGTCGCCGTCCCGATTCCGGAAAAGCCCCGCAGGTTCCTGAACGCCGTCAGGGCGATGCAGGAAAATGCGCTGGCGCTCCTGCCCCGGATCGCCTTCACCCAGCCCATCGTATCGGGCCATGTGGTGCGGCGGTTCCACATGGTGATGGACCCGCCCTCGTTGCGCCGAATCCTGAAGGATAAGGCCGAGAACTACCCGAAATCCGAGGAAGCACAGGCCATGTTGCGCCCTGCGCTCGGCAACGGGCTCTTCCTGGCCGAGGGCGCGCACTGGCGCTGGCAGCGCCGCGCGGCCATGCCGATCTTCGCGCCACGCAACCTTACCGCGCTCACTCCGGTAATGACCGAGGCGGCGGAAGAGACCAGTCGGCGGATTGCCGCCCGTCCCGGCCCGCAGGACATGTATGGCGAGATGCTGCGCACTGCCTTCGACGTGATCGCGGCGGTGTCGATGTCGTCGGACACCGCGATTCCGCGCGAAGTCGCGCACAAGGCCATCGACCGCTACCTCGAAACGGCGGGGCGGGCCTCGCTCCTCGACATCCTGCGGGTGCCGGCATTCGTTCCCCGGCCATCGCGGGCGGTGGCGAAGGTCATCATTTCGGACCTCATCAAGGCGACGGACGCGGCCATCGAGGCGCGCATGGGCCGCGAACCGGCCGATCCGCCGCCGCTCCTCGACCTGCTCATCGGCGCGTCGGACCCCGAGACCGGGCGCACCATGACGGCCGGGGAATTGCGCGACAACCTCCTCACCTTCCTCGTGGCGGGGCACGAGACGACGGCGCTCACCCTGTCCTGGGCGCTCTATCTCATGGCTTTCGACGAGGAGGTGCAGGAAAAGGCGCGGGCCGAGGCGCAGGCGGTTCTGGGCGACAGGGCCGCCGGGGCCGACGACGTGGCCGGCCTGCCCTATATCCGCCAGATCGTGCTGGAAACCATGCGGTTGTATCCGCCCGTCGCGATCCTGTCGCGCACGGCGACGGAACCCGACATGCTGCGTGAACGCGAGGTGAAGCGGGGCGATGTCATGCTGCTTCCGTTCTACGCGCTCCACCGCAACGAATGCATCTGGGACGAGCCCAACGCCTTCGACCCGGACCGCTTCGCAGATCCCAAGTCCGTCGACCGCTACGCCTACCTGCCCTTCGGCGCGGGGCCGCGGGTGTGCCTGGGAATGGATTTCGGGATGCAGGAGGCGATCATTGTGCTGGCCACGCTGCTCGCCCGGTTCCGGTTCACCGCGATACCGGGGCGCGATCCCGAGCCGGTGATGATCCTGTCGCTCAGGCCCAAGGGCGGCGTCTGGCTGGACGTGCAGCCGCTGGGCGAGACGGCCGGTCCCTGAAGGTTTCGGCCCGGCTCAGTTCCGGCCGCCCAGCCCGCCGCCGCCATTTCCCTCTTCCGCAGGCAGATCCTCGGCCGGGTCGGACGGGGCCGGCCCGCACATCGTCTGCATCGCGCGCCATTGCGCCGGGGTGATGATGGGCAGGCCATAGTCCTGCCCCCCCGATGCCTGCTGCGCCGCCTCGATGCGCGAGACCATCTGGGGGTGGCTGGCGAAGTGGGCCATGATGCCCTCGGCGTCCCCGTATTCGTCCATCAGCCGCTGAAAGATCGTGCCGAGCGCCGCCGGGTCCACCCCGGCTTCCCGCATGAGGTCGTGGGCATAATCGTCCGCCCCGGCCTCGGCGGCCTGCGAATATTTCGCGTTGATAAGCTGGTTGGCGAGCATCAGCACAACTGTGCCGCCCGCGAAATCGCCGAACAGAAGACCGAGCACACCAATGGACCCGGCCGACCGCAGGGCATCGCGGGTCGGGTCGCGGTTCACCACATGGCCGATCTCGTGGGCGAGGATCGAGGCGACCTCTTCAGGCGTCTCCGCCGCTTCGATCAGACCGCGAAACAGGATCACCCGGCCGCCGGGCAGCGCGAAGGCATTGACAAGCTCGTGGTCCAGAACGGCGATCCGTGCCTCGTACGGCAGGTCGTCCGAGGGGTCGAGCCGCGCCATCATCGCGTCGATGGCGGCCATCCCGTCGCCGTCCTCGCACAGCTGCACCGGCGAATTGGCCCGGCCCAGCGCGCCCCGGATCTGCTCGAACGTCGCATCGCCCAGCGCGCGCTCGCCATCCGGCGGAAGGTAGGTGGCAAGCTGGTCGGCCATGATCGGCACGAGGACGAAGATGATGAGCGCCACGCTCGCGACCGCACCACCTGCCCAGGCGGTGATCCGGCCCCAGTTGCCCACCGGTTGTCGCTGACCAAGGTTCGGCGCGACCGAGCGCAGTTCGGCGGCGACATAGGGGTTGTCCACCACCAGCCGCGCCATGTTGTCGAAGCCCTCGGTCAGCACGATCCCTTCGGAATAGGCCTGATCGCGCAGGGCGCGCAGCGCGTCGAGCGGCCAGTAGACCCGGTTCCCGTCCGGCAGGATGATGTTGAGATGCGTGCGCGACAGTTCGAGCGCCACGCGGTGCATGACCGCATCCGTCCCGTCGACGTAATCGGCATAGACGGTGGTGTCCGCGGGCGGCGTGTCGGGCGCGGTGGGCGCCATCCCCGTCTCGTCGCTCAAAACGCATCCCCCAGCGGCAGGGCATCGGCAAAGCCCTCGGCCTCGGCGAATTCGTCACGGTCACGCTGGCGCACAGCCATGAGCGCGCCGGGATTCACCACCTCGGTCACTTCGGCAAGGTGCTGGGCCAGTGGCAGGGTAATGAAGGTCTCTTTCAACACGTTCCAGAACACGAACACCCCGAAATAGACGATGAGTCCCGCGACGATCGGAATGATCTTGGGCAGCGCACCCAGCGTGGTGAAATAGCCTTCCTCCAGAACGTCGCCGTCGAACCCGGTGATGGCAGCGAGGATGCCGACCACGATCCCGCCAGCGATCATCCCGACGAGGAACAGCCCGCTCATCGCGGCCCAGCCACCGGCATAGATCCCGATGATCCGCCCCGTGCGCGGGCTGGTGCGCAGGCTCGCGTCACCCAGCGTCTTGGTCTCGGTCAGGGCCTTGAAGCTCCCCGCCTTCCACGCGGCGAGGCCATAGACGAACCAGCCGAAGCCAAGCGGGATCAGCGGGCCGAACCGCGGCTCGCCCGTGACTCCGATCAGGGCGCCGGTCCCGCCCATCAGGGCGACCGACAGATAGACATGCAGCATCGGCCGGACGAGCATCTTCCACGACCCGCCCTGATGCATCCGGTGATCGCCATAGTAGGTCCGATCCACCCGATACTTCTCAAGGTAATAGGTCATGACCGGCCAGTAGAGACCGGCGGTGAGCACAGTCAGCCCCCAATGCAGCATCGAGCGCCAGACAAAGCCCGCGACACCGGGCTCCAGCCCGAACCGGATGCCCCGCCAGCGCGTGCGCCCCAGCACGTAGCGCCGCGCGCGGTACTGGGCGAAAAAGATCATCGGCGTGATCCCAATGACCGACACCACATAGGCCGGGGCGTTCCCGCTGAAGAGCGAGAAGGAAAAGAACATCAGGATCAGGTTCACGATCCCGATGTAGAAGGCGAGGATCACGACGGCGGTGAGAAACCCCAGAAGCTTCTCGGTGGGCCGCCCGACGTATTCGAGAGGCATGCCCCCCGGGCGGATCGCGCTCCAGTAATAGCGCCGCATCCGGGTCTTCATCCAGAAGCGGTACATGCCCGCCGTAATCACCGTGAAAATCCCCGTGATCATCGCAAGACGGAAGATTGGCGACTTGGCGCCTTTGTAGTCCGTCGAGAGGTCGGCGAAGGTCATGGGTCAGGGCCGCGTTTCGATGCGATGAAATCCAGTCGGAGCGCGAGGCCCCGACCGCACGTTTGCCGATCCGCGGTCGCATGTCCACCATCACGCGTCCTCGCTGTGCCCGCGCATGGCACTGCGGAGACACAGCGCGCCCTAGCGCACCTTTATGCGCGAGACCCGGATATTGCGCATCTGGATCGTGAAACCGCCGGCAGGCGGCATCCGTCCTGCCCGGTTCAGACCGTCACGCCGCGCCCGTTCTCCGTACCCGCGAAACAGGATGCCAAGCTGGAACTGCACCGGTTGGTTCACGCGCTGAAGGTCCGGCACGCACTGAAAGACGCCGGGTTGTCCGCAGTCCCGCGGGATCGCCGTCTGGCCGCGATAGGCGATGACCGGCTTGCCGTCGCAGATCACCTGGAGGAACCCGTCCTCGCCTGCAGCCCATTTCACCTGCACCTTGATACTGCGCCACGATCCGAACGCGCCCGGCGGGATACAGCGCGTGTCGTCGAAGGAGATGCCCTTGACGCTGTCGAGGTGGAGCGTGTGGATGTGGTTCTTGATCGTGTTGAGGCGCTGCCACTCGGCGATTTCCAGAAGACTGCGCCGGTTCGGTCCACCGCCGTAACGTAAACCAGCGGGCACCATGACCTCGAAGGCGTATTCGAGGCTTTGGCCCAGATTCGCGTGGCTGCGGTAGGCGATACGCGACCGGAGGTTGCCGTTGAAGCAATCGCTCTCGCCACGCCCGTCACCGTATTTGCGGCTGCTGCAATCGCCCTCCTCCACGTGGAGCGTCACGACGCCGTTCTGCGTGACGGGCGCGCGGCCGTTGAAGACATGGTTCTCGAACCCGTTGGGCGCGCCCGACGCGACGCCCGGAAGGATGGCAAAGGCGAGGGCGAGACGCACGAGAGCGGCGGACAGACGGGTCAATGAAATCTCCCACAAGCTATGCGGGAAGCTTGCACGACATCGTTCGTCCGGCAAAATTCAGGTAAAGGTGTTGGACTTCGGGAAGCCGTGGGGCGGCATTTTCCCCACCCCGGCCCGTTTGCCGATCCACGGGCTCATGTCCACCTCTGTGCGCGTCCGGTCCCCGGTCGCGGCCCAGCTCAGGCCCGCGGCGAGGTCGAAGGTGGTAAGGTCCGACAGCCCGCCATCGATGTCGAGCGTCCCCTGCCGCCCGCGCGCGCTGCCGTATTTCTGAAGCCTGACGCCCTTGCCGCGCCCCATCTCCGGAAGCTCGGCCAGCGGGAAGACGAGCAGCTTGCGGTTCTCGCTCACCACCGCGACGTGATCGCCCGCGACCGGACGCACGAGTTTCGCGACGGTGCCGGAGGTATTCAGCACCTGCTTGCCGTTCTTGGTCTGGGCCACGACTTCGGCCTCGGGCACGATGAACCCGTTGCCGGCCTTGGAGGCGACGATCAGCTTGCGGTCGGGCTGATGGACGAACATGTCCACGATCTCGACGTCGTTGGGCAGGTCGATCATGAGCCGCACGGGCTCGCCCATCCCCCGCCCGCCGGGCAGATTCGCGGCGGACAGCGTGTAGAACCGCCCGTTCGCCCCGAACAGGATCACCCGGTCCGTCGTCTCGGCATGGAAGGCAAAGCGCGGACCGTCGCCATCCTTGAACTTGAACTCGCGGCTCAGGTCGACATGGCCCGACATGGCGCGAATCCAGCCCATCTGGCTGCACACGACCGTCACAGGTTCGCGCTCGATCATCGCCTCCAGCGGCACGTCCGGCACTTCGGCGGCCTCCGCGAACTGCGTGCGCCGCGCGCCGCCCTCGTAATCCCTGCCGAACTTCTTCTTGGCGTCCTTCAGCTCGTCACTGATGCGCGTCCATTGCAGGTCTTCGCTGTCCAGCAGGTCCTCGAGCCCGGCGCGCTCTTCCATCAGCGCATCACGCTCCCGGATCAGCTCCAGCTCTTCGAGACGCCGCAACGACCGCAGCCGCATGTTGAGGATCGCATCGGCCTGCACGTCCGACAGCCCCTCGGACCGCCCCACGAACCGGCGCGGGTTGGCGCCCGATCCGGTGCTGTCCGTGATGATCTCGGGCGCGGTCGCGTCGACATCCTCGCGCAACTCAAGGCTCGCAACATCCACACCGATGAGCGGCGAGACGTAGTCGGCCTCGGACGTGGCACGCCGAATCGTGTCCTGATGCGGGCGCGACCAGTCCTCGTACATCAGCCCGGCCTTGGGGTCGTCGTCATAGCGGATGATGTCGATCACCCGGTCGAGGTTGAGGAAGGCGATGATGAAGCCTTCGAGCACCTCCAGCCGGTGATCGATCTTGGCCATCCGGTGCTGCGAGCGGCGGATCAGAACCTCGCGCCGGAAATCGAGGAAGGCGCGCAGGATTTCCTTGAGCGAACAGACCTTGGGCGTCAGCCCGTCGATCAGCACGTTCATGTTGAGGGAAAAGCGCACTTCCAGATCGGAGTTCCGGAACAAAAGCCCCATCAGCATGTCGGGCTCGACATTGCGCGACTTCGGCTCAAGCACGATCCGCACGTCATCCGCGCTCTCGTCGCGCACGTCGGCCAGAAGCGGCACCTTCTTGGTCTGGATGACCTCGGCCAGCTTTTCGATCAGCTTGGATTTCTGAACCTGAAACGGGATCTCGGTAACGACGATCTGCCACTGGCCCCGGCCAAGGTCCTCGACCTCCCACTTCGAGCGCAGGCGGATCGAGCCGCGCCCGGTGCGGTAAGCTTCCGCGATATTCTCGCGCGGCTCCACGATCATACCGCCGGTCGGAAAATCCGGACCGGGGATGTAGTTCAGAAGCGTGTCATCGCGGGCATCCGGCGTCTTGATGAGATGCACGCAGGCATCCACCAGTTCCGCGATGTTGTGCGGCGGAATGTTCGTCGCCATCCCCACCGCGATCCCCGCCGCGCCATTGGCCAGCAGGTGCGGAAAGGTGGCAGGCAGAACCACCGGCTCGCGCAGCGTCCCGTCATAATTCTCGCGAAAGTCGACCGAATCCTCGTCCAGTCCTTCGAGCAGCGCCTCGGCCACGATGGTCATCCGCGCTTCGGTATAGCGCGAGGCCGCCGGGTTATCCCCGTCGATATTGCCGAAGTTCCCCTGCCCGTCGACGAGCGGGTAACGCACGTTGAAGTCCTGCGCGAGCCGCGCCATCGCGTCGTAGATCGCCGTGTCGCCGTGGGGGTGATAGTTGCCCATCACGTCGCCCGAAATCTTCGACGACTTGCGGAAACGCCCGCCAGAGGCCAGCCGCAGCTCCCGCATCGCATAGAGAATGCGCCGGTGCACCGGCTTCAGCCCGTCGCGCGCGTCGGGCAGCGCCCGGTTCATGATCGTGGACAGGGCGTAGGTCAGGTAGCGGTCGCCGATCGCCCGGCGCAGCGGCTCGGCGAATTCGGTGATCGGGTTCTGGGGGTCATCCACCTGGTCGGTCATGGGACCCGGAATACTGAAGGAACGGAATCGCGTAAAGCGCGTTTCATATGTGGAAGACGGACGTGACACAGCTGCCACCAAAAGGACGGCTTTATTCGCCATCTTCCTGCCGAATCATTGCCAGCCGCAGGGCGCGGTCGGTATCTTCTGACTCTCTTGGGGAGAATCTGACTCATGGGCCTCGTTCGTCTTTCCGTTCTCACGCTCGCCGGTCTCGGCGCGTCGATGTATTGGTTCGGGCGCGACGCAGGTGTGCCGGATGACCCCATCGGTCGGGAAACGGCGCTGATCTCCGACGATTTCATCACCGCCATCACGGGAAGCGGCGAGGAGTCGCAGGAAGACGAACGCCTCGCCCGCGCCCTCGCGTCAGACGCCAGCCCCGAGACCGCGACGCTCGTGGCCTTCCGCGCCGACCGGGACAAACCTGCGGCGCAACCCGCCGTCGCCACTGTCGAAGGCGGAGAAACCGGGGTCGTCGGCACGGCCTCCGAACCCGAAGCCAACCGTCCCCTGAGCGGGACCGAAAAACCGGCGGCGGAGCCTGAAGCGGACTACCTCTACGTCACCGGATCGCGCGTGAACGTGCGGGGCGGCCCGTCCACGGCCTATGGCGTCATCTCGTCCCTCGGACAGGGCACGCGCGTGGAAGACATCGGGGATGCCGGTAACGGCTGGCGCCAAGTGGTGTTGACGGACACAGGCGAGCGCGGCTTCATGGCCGGACGTTTCCTGTCGCCTCAGCAGCCTTGAACCAACCGAAATCGATCATCATGACCGGGTGTTCCTCCGGCATCGGCCTCGATGCCGCCAGAACGCTGACCGCGCGCGGCTGGCGCGTGTTCGCCACCTGCCGGAAAGAGGCGGATTGCGCACGCCTGCGTGACGACGGGCTCGAAAGCTTCGTGCTTGACCATCGGGACCCGGCGAGCATCGGCACCGCCATCACGGAAGCCACGACACGCACCGGCGGCACGCTCGACGCGGTGTTCTGCAATGCGGGCTACGGCCTCCCGGTCCTGATCGAGGATCTTCCCGCCTTCGTCCTGAAGGACATGATGGAAACCAACTTCTTCGGCGTCCATGAAATTGTGCGCCGCGTCATCCCCGTCATGCGCGCGCAGGGCTACGGCCGCATCATCAACTGCTCCTCCACGCTGGGCTTCTCGGCGATCCGCTGGCGCGCGCCCTACGTCGCGTCGAAGTTCGCTCTGGAGGGATATACCGATACCCTCCGGCTGGAGCTCGCACCGGACAACATCCACGCCATCCTGATCGAGCCCGGCCCGATCACCTCCAACTTCCGCCTGAACGCCAAGGCGCAGTTCGAGGCCCATATCGACTGGGAATCCTCGGCGAAACGCGCAGCCTACGAGGCAAAGATTTTGCCCCGCTTCGCCCGCGACATCGACGCGAAGGACCCCTTCGAACTGCCCGCCTCCGCCGTGACCGCAAAACTGATCCGCGCGCTCGAGGCCCGGCGCCCCCGGCCCCGCTACCTCGTCACAACGCCGACCTATATGTCCTACTGGGCGCGCCGGCTCCTGCCCACGCGGCTGGCCGACTGGTTCCTCGCCAAGGCGTGACGACGCGCCGCTCGCATCCCGCTTCGAGACGCGCTATCGCTGGGCCAAACCAAGGATAGACCCATGTTCGAAGATCCCCTCATCATCATCCCGCTGGCCGCGGTCCTGATCGTCGCCCTCATCCTTCTCACCGGCATCGGCAGCTTCGGGCGCGGCGGCGAATTCAACAAACGCAACGCCAACAAGATCATGCGCTACCGCATCTACGCGCAAGCGGTCGCCATCGTCCTGATCCTGGGCTACGTCTGGCTGAAACGGCAGGGAGGCTGACATGGTCGTTCTGAACAAGATCTACACCCGCACCGGCGACAAGGGCGACACGGCTCTGGGCGACGGCACGCGCGTACCGAAACACTCCCCCCGGGTCGAGGCGTATGGCACCGTCGATGAAACCAACGCGACGATCGGCATGGCCCGGCTCCACGCGACCGGCGACACCGACGACGCACTGGCGCGCATCCAGAACGACCTCTTCGATCTGGGCGCGGACCTGTGCCGCCCCGACATGGCCAAGGATGCCGAGGCGGAATATCCGCCGCTCCGCATGACCGACGCTCAGGTCGAGCGGCTCGAGGCCGAGATCGACGCCATGACCAAGGTGCTCGAACCGCTCCGCAGCTTCATCCTGCCCGGCGGCTCGCCCCTCGCAGCCTTCCTGCACCTCACGCGCACCGTCTCGCGCCGCGCCGAACGCCTCGCCACAGACCTCGCGACGGTCGAAGACGTGAACCCGGCAGCGGTCAAATACCTCAACCGCCTCTCCGACTGGTGCTTCACCGCGGCCCGCATGGCCAATGACGACGGCAAATCCGACGTCCTCTGGGTGCCCGGCGCGAACCGCTGACCCTCTTTCCGGTCTCGAAATATCCCGGAGGTCTGGAGGCTGGCCTCCAGCCGCCCGTGAGATCCGCAAGGATATCACGGGCTCCCAAAGCGCGGGCGCCAGCCCGCTCCACCTGAAACCATTTGGACGTTGGAGCCGTTTGTTCTTGGTGAAGGCCGCATCACAAGCGGCCAAAACCGACAGGGAGGCCCCATGACCGCAAGCGCCGAGCACACCCCCGCAACGGGCGGCGACCGCGTCTATCGCCACCGGACCGGCACCCGGCTGTGGCACTGGACGACGGTGCTGACCTTCGTCGTCATGCTGATGTCCGGCCTTATGATCTTCAACGCCCACCCCCGGCTCTACTGGGGCCAGTATGGCGCGAACCCCGACTACGCCTGGATGGAGATCGGCAATGACGACCGGCGCGGTTACCTGCGTGTGGGCAATATCGACGTCACGACCACCGGCGTCCTCGGCATAAACAACACGCAGGACGGCGAACTGACCGCGCGGGCCTTCCCATGGTGGTCCACGATCCCCTCCAACTACAACCTCGCCCGCGCCCGGCTCTGGCACCTGACCTTCGCCTGGGTGCTGGCGCTCACCATGACCGCCTACCTCATCGGCACCCTCTTCGGCCGTCACCGCCGCGACCTCCTGCCTGCGAAGGGCGAGGCGCGTCCCGGCCACATCTGGCGCGACATCAAGGACCACGCCCGCCTGCGGTTCCCGCGAGGCGAGGCGGCGGCGCGCTACAACATCCTGCAAAAGCTGACCTACCTGACCGTGCTGCTCGTCCTCTTCCCCGGCATGATCCTGACCGGCCTCACCATGTCGCCGAACCTGAACGCGAAACTTCCGTTCCTGCTCGACCTTTTCGGCGGGCGGCAATCGGCGCGCTCGCTCCACTTCATCTTCGCCTTCGGGCTGGTGGGCTTCGTGGTCATCCACCTCGTCATGGTGGTGCTCGCAGGCCCGATCAACGAAGTGCGCTCCATGCTGACCGGCTGGTTCCGCCTGCCGAAGGAGAAAGACCAATGAGCCTTATCACCCGCCGCCGCCTCATTACCGGGCTTGGCTACACCGCCCTTGCGGGCACCGCGGGCGGGCTGGCCGTCAGCCCCGCCTTCCGCGATCTCGTGCTCAAGGGCGGCGAGACGCTGTCTTACAACACGCACCGTCTGGTGGGCCGCGACGCGCTCGTGCGCGAATATTCCGAGGCCGAGATGTCACCGGATTTCCGCACCAACGGCAGCACGGCAGGCAGCACCGACGAATGGCTCGCGGGTCGCGACAATGGCTTCGCAAACTGGCAGCTCGGCGTCTCCGGCCTTGTCGCCCAGCCCGCGCAGTTCAGCCTCGACGCCCTGCGCTCCATGCCCGCGCGCACCCAGATCACGCGACACGACTGCGTCGAGGGGTGGAGCGCCATCGGCAAATGGACCGGCGTGCCCCTGTCCGAAGTGCTGGAACGCGTCCAGCCGAAGCCCAACGCGAATTACGTGGTATTCCGCTGCGCAGACCGGATGGGCCTGTCGCTCTACTATGAGAGCATCGACATGGTCGACGCCTATCACCCGCAGACCATCCTCGCCTATGGCATGAACGACCAGACGCTCCCCGTCGGCCACGGCGCCCCGATCCGCCTGCGGGTCGAGCGGCAGTTGGGCTACAAGAACGCCAAGTACATCATGCAGATCGAACTGGTGGAAAGCCTCGACGGAATCGCCGGGGGCAAGGGTGGCTATTGGGAAGATCGCGGATACGAATGGTATGCCGGGATCTAATCCACGCGCGCGGGCATCTGGAACCCGCGCAGGAACTCATCGGCGTCCATCCCGCGCCCGCCGGGCTTCTGCGCCCGCGTGATTTCCACAGCACCGTCGCCACAGGCGATGGTCAGCGGCCCGATCACCTCACCCGGCGCACCGCTCCCGGCGACGAGGCGTGAGCCGAGGAGCTTCACCCGCACCCCGTCCATCTCGCACCATGCACCCGGAAAGGGCGACAGCCCCCGGATCACCTGGTCGACCTCTGCGGCGGGCCGGGTCCAATCCACCCGCGCCTCGGCCTTGTCAATCTTGGCGGCATAGGTCACGCCGTCCTCCGGCTGCACCTCGGGCGTCAGCGTATCCAACTGTCCCAGCGCCTCGACAATCGCATCAGCCCCCAGCGCTGACAGCCGGTCATGCAGTTCGCCGGTGGTCTCCTCTGCGCCAATCTCCGTCTCCCGCCGCAACAGCACCGGCCCGGTGTCCAGACCTGCCTCCATCTGCATGATGCACACGCCGGTTCGCGCATCCCCGGCCATGATCGCCCGGTGGATCGGCGCGGCCCCACGCCAGCGCGGCAGGAGCGAGGCGTGAATGTTCAGGCACCCATGGGCGGGCGCATCCAGCACCGGCTGCGGCAGGATCAGGCCATAGGCGACGACCACGGCGGCATCCGCCCCGAGCGCCGCGAACGCAGCCTGCTCGTCCGCGCCCTTGAGCGATTTCGGATGACGCACCGGCAGGCCCAGCGCCTCGGCCCGCGCCTGCACGGGCGTCGGGCGGTCCTTTTTGCCCCGGCCCGCCGGGCGCGGCGGCTGGCAATAGACGCAGACAATCTCGTGGCCCGCCGCGACCAGCGCGTCGAGCACCGGGACGGAAAAGTCGGGGCTGCCCATGAAGATCAGTTTCATGATTTCGCCTTTCGCGCCTTGGCGATCAGACGGTCGCGCTTGAGCTTCGACAGGTGGTCGAAATACATCCTGCCGTTCAGGTGGTCGATCTGGTGCTGCACGCTCGTGGCCCAGAGCCCGACGAAATCCTGCTCGCGCACCTCGCCCGTCTCGTCCATGAACCTGACCGTCACCGCACGCGGGCGGCTGATGGTCGCCCAGACGCCGGGCAGGTTGGGCGAGGCTTCGTCATGCTCGCGCAGCTTCACGCTGGCATGGAGCACTTCGGGGTTCGCCATGCGCACGGCCTTGCCGCGCTCCTCGGACGCATCGACGACCGCCAGACGTTGCATCACGCCAAGCTGCACGGCGGCCAGACCGACCCCCGGCATCGTCTCCATCGCCTCGATCATCTCGTCCCAGATCGCGCGCACCTCGTCGGTCACAGCCTCGACCGGCTGGGCGGCTGTCCGCAGCCGCTTGTCCGGCCACATCACGAAAGGGCGCGGCATCAGACCCGCGCCCGCTCGCGTTTCAGCTTCTGGGATTTGCGCGTCATCATCTGGCGCTTCATCGGCGACAGGTAGTCGATGAACAGCTTGCCGTTCAGATGGTCGATCTCGTGCTGCACACAGGTCGACCAGAGCCCTTCGAAATCCCGCTCCTGCTCGTTGCCCGCACGGTCGATCCAGCGGACCTTGACCTCGGCGGGCCGCGTCACTTCGGCATATTGCTCGGGGATGGACAGGCACCCCTCCTCGTAGACGCTGGTGTCGTCGGACGACAGCACCACCTCGGGGTTGAACATGACGAGCGGCTGGGGCGGCTCGCTTTCGTCCTTCACGCAGTCCAGCACGATGAGGCGCTGAAGCACGCCCACCTGCGGCGCGGCAAGGCCAATGCCCGGCGCGTCGTACATGGTCTCGAGCATATCGTCGGCGAGCGCGATCAGCTCGTCGTCGAGGTCGTGGACCTTTTCGGCCTCCTTTTTGAGGCGCGGGTCGGGGTGTATCAGGATCGGACGTATCGGCATGACGTTTCAATTATGACACGCACGCGCATTTCGCAACGGCCCCTTGCACTCACCGATGTCGCAGCTAGCTTGTCCGCCAAATTTCGGAGGCAGTATGAGTTACGATTTCGACCGCATCATCGACCGCGTGGGCACCCATTCCGCCAAGTGGGACAAGATGGAGCCGATTTACGGGGTCTCGCCCGAGGACGGTATCCCGATGTGGGTGGCGGACATGGATTTCGCCGCCGCCCCGCCGATTCAGGCCGCGCTCGACCGGATGCGCGAAGTCGGCGTCTACGGCTATTACGCCGACGACAGCGGCTATCGCGCGGCGATTCAATGGTGGATGGCCAACCGCCACGGCTGGGACATCGAATCCGATTGGATTCTCACCACGCATGGCCTTGTGAACGCCGTGGCGCTGGCGATGGAAGCCAACACCGATCCCGGCGACGGCATCGTGCTGATGACGCCCGTTTACCATGCCTTCCACCGCATCATCAAAGCCGCCGGGCGCGCGGTCGTGGAATGTCCGCTCGCCGTGACCGACGGGCGGCACGAGATGGATTTCGACGCCTGGGACGCGCAAATGACCGGGTCCGAGCGGATGCTCATCCTCTGTTCCCCGCACAACCCCGGCGGCCGCGTCTGGACGCGGGCGGAGCTGGAGGGCGTCGCGGCTTTCGCGAAACGCCACGACCTGATCCTCGTCTCGGACGAGGTCCATCAGGACATCGTGTTCCCCGGCGCGACGCACCTCCCGATGGCCAACATCGGCGGGATCGAGGACCGGCTTATCACCCTGTCGGCCACCTCCAAGACCTTCAACATCGCCGGCTGCGATACGGGCAACGCCATCATCGCGGACAAGGCCCTGCGCGCGAAGTTCGCGGCGGTTCAGACCGGCCTCTCCCTGTCGCCCAACGCCTTCGGCCTCAACATGGTCGAAGCCGCCTACTCTCCCGAAGGCGCGGACTGGGTCGATGCGCTGGTGGATTATCTCGACGAGAACCGGCGCATCCTCGACGACGGTTTCAACGCGATCCCGGGCGTGCGCTCGATGCCGCTTGAGGCCACCTACCTGTCATGGGTCGACTTCTCCGGCACCGGCATGGACGACGCCGAGGCGATCCGGCGCGTGCAGGACGAGGCGAAGATCGCGGTGAACCACGGCACCACCTTCGGCGACGGCGGCAGCGGCCACCTGCGGTTCAACTTCGGCACCCGCCGCGCGCTGGTCACTGAAGCGGTGGAGCGGATGCAGGCGGCCTTCTCGGACCTGCAATAAAAAAAGCCCCGGCACGAGGCCGGGGCAGGAGCACCTTCTTCGGTACGAGGTCGTCTTAGCCGGGAATGCGGAGCTGCTGGCCCACCCGGATCTTGTCCGGGCTTGCGATGACGTCGCGATTGGCCTCGAAGATCCGCTCGAACTGCCCGGAATCCTTGTAAAAAATCAATGCGATATAGGCGAGGCTGTCGCCCTGCTCGACGGTATAGAGCCGCTCGCCCGCCACCTCCTGCACTGCCGGCGCGCGGGGCGTCGTGCCCGCGTTCGCCTCGGCGGCGATGGCCTGAATCTCGGCAGCGTCCGCGCTGCCCATCGACTGCTGCACGATGGCGGCAATGAGCGTGCGGGTATCCACGCGCCCATCCACGGTCATCAGCGCCTCGGGCACCTGCACGGACCCCGACGTGACCGCCTCGTTCAGGAGCGCGTCGATATAGGCGTCGCTCTCCCCCGCCTGCATGGATTGCGAAATGATCGCCTCAAGGCTCTGCGGGGCCGGGTTGGTGGGGGCCGTGGCGCCGTTCAGGCTCGCCAGCACCGCCGCGGTCGCCTGCTGCATCGCGTCGTCACCGCCCGGCGCGGGGGCGGGCGCGCCGAGACCTGCCAGCACGCCGGAGGTCATCGCGGCCATGTCGTCCGCCTCCTCAGGGGCCGCCACCGTCTCGGGGGAGAGCGAGGCGCGCACGGCGGAGGTCAGACCCGACAGATCGGTCGCCGGGGCCTGCGACGTGCGCGCGGACATCTGCGCGACGTCCTCGATCACGATGTCCTCGGCGAGGGCGAAATCGGCCGGGTCGCGCTGCCCGCCCTGGAGAAACAGCATACCCGAAACGGCGATGAGGAACCCCGCGATCAGGACGACGATACGATACATCGGCCCCTCCTTAAGCGTTCGGGGATTCGACGGTCAGGCCGAGCAACAGCCAAAGCTGCATCCCGCCCCGGTAATACCTGATCTTGTCCGCCGGATACCCGGCGTCCACGAGGTTGCGGATCGCGCGCGGGCTCTGGTCGCACCACGGTCCGTTGCAGAACAGCGTAAGGTCGCGCGCGGCGGCAAAGCTCCAGCCCGCGCCAGACTGGACCCCGCCAAGTGCCTGAAGGATCTGGTCGCGATAGGGGTTGGAGGGCTCGAGGGTCGCGAAGGGCACGTTCACCGCACCTGGGATCGTCCCCTTCGCGAACCATTCGGGAAGCCGGCTGTCGATCAACAGCCCGTTGCCCTTGGCCACCGACGTCTCGATGAAGTCGATAACCTCGAGTTCGCCCACCGTCGTCACACCCGGCGCTGCCGAAATCGGGTGGATACAAAACGGTGGGCAGGGGCGCGATGTCTTGGTGAACTCGTTGGTGATCTTGTGATTTGTGTCCTGGTTGCGCTCGATGGTGATCAGTTTCCCATTCACTTCCACCGAGAACGATGCGGTATCCGGAGTGATCCGGACCTCTTGCGCCAGAACGTCTTTGCTTGTGATGACACACGCCAGTGCGGCGACCAAGATCAGCCGAAACATCTACTGTCCCCCTGTCCTGTCCTGCTCGACAGGTAATTCTTCCCGGGTGGCAGCCCGGTATTCAATAGGCCACATCTTGGGCGAATCACCTCGGACGGTCAATATTTCGTATGATTCGCAGGCGATTCGGCAATCCGCGGAAAAAGCGAGTCGGGCCAATGGCTTGAGTCGCGGGAGACCCCGGAGCGGGTCGGATCGCGTGACATTATTCTCGTCAGAGAGTCTTTCGCGCCACACCCATTCGGGTCAGCCGTTCGCGCGCAGCACATGTCCGGCGAGGTAAAGCGAGCCGCAGATCAGGATGCGCGCCTCCGGTGTTTCGGCCACGATGTCGCGGATCGCGGCGTCGAGGCTTTCCGCCGTCCCGGCCTGCAACCCGACCGACCGCGCAACCTTTGCCGTCTCGCGGGCGGTGAGTGTCGCGGCCTCGCCGGGAATGGACACTGCGGTCAGATCCTGAGCGAGATCGGCCAGCGGGCGCATGAAGCCGCTCACGTCCTTGGTGTTGAGCATCCCGCAGACGAGCCGCAGGGGCCGCCGGGGCAGCTCCGCCAACACACTGGCCAGCGCCGCGCCCGCCGACGGGTTATGCCCCCCGTCGAGCCACAGCTCCGCCGCCCCGGCCGCCTCGACCAAAGGTCCTTCGCGCAGCCGCTGCATCCGCGCGGGCCAACTGGCGTCCGTCATCGCCGCCTCGCAGGCATCCTCGCCGAAGCCCAGCGCGCGCAGACCGGCCAGCGCCGCGCCCGCGTTCTCGACCTGATGCGCACCGATGAGCGCCGGGCGCGGCAGATCCAGCAGGCCGGTTTCGTCCTGAAAGATCAGCCGCCCGCGCTCCTGCGACACCTGCCACTGCTGTCCATGCGCCAGAAGCGGCGCGCCCAGACGCGCGGCCTTGGCCTCGATCACCTCCAGCGCCTCGTCCGGCTGCGGCCCCACCACGCAGGGCACGCCCCGCTTGATGATCCCGGCCTTCTCGCCTGCGATGGCGGCGAGCGTATCGCCCAGAAACTGCGTATGGTCGATGGAGACGGGCGTGATCGCGGTCAGCACCGGATCGACCACGTTGGTCGCGTCCAGCCGGCCGCCAAGCCCGACTTCGAGCAATGTGTAATCCGCGTCCGTTTCCGAAAACGCGAGCAGCGCGGCGACGGTTGTGATCTCGAAGTAGGTGATGCTCTCGCCGCCATTGGCCGCATAGCAGCGGTCGAGCACATCGGTCAGGTGATCCTCGGTGATCAGCGTCCCGGCAAGGCGGATGCGTTCGTGGAACCGGGCAAGATGCGGCGAGGTGTAGACATGGACCCGCTTGCCCGCGCCCTCCAGCCCGGCGCGGATCATGGCTAGGGTAGAGCCCTTGCCGTTGGTCCCGGCCACATGGATCACTGGCGGCAGACGCCGCTCGGGATGGTCCAGCGCCTCCAGAAGCCGCCACACGCGGTCCAGCGTCAGGTCGATGATCTTGGGGTGGAGTGACATCATCCGGTCGAGGATGATGTCCGAGCCTGCCTCGCTCACGCTTTCTTGGCCTCCTGCGGGGGCGTCTTCTTCTGCGCATCCGGCTTGGGCGCATCCGGCTTCGGCTTCGCCTCGGGCTTGGGCGCGTCGGCCTTGGCGTCCTGCTTCGCCTCGGGTTTCGCGTCAGGCGTCGCGTCGGGCTTGGGCGCCGGCTTCTTTTCCGGCGCGGGCAGGTCGCCACGCACCGCCGGGCCGAGACCCAGCATCATGCGAACGATGGTGATCAACTCGTCGCGCATGTCGTTGCGATGCGTCACCCGGTCGAGCATCCCGTGGTCGAGCAGGTATTCGGCCCGCTGGAACCCCTCCGGCAGCTTCTCGCGGATGGTCTGTTCGATGACGCGCGGCCCGGCAAAACAGATAAGCGCGTTGGGCTCGGAAATCTGCACGTCACCCAGCATGGCGTAAGACGCGGTCACGCCCCCGGTCGTCGGGTGCGTCAGGACCACGATGTAGGGAAGCCCCGCCTCCTTCACCATGTCGACGGCCACGGTCGTGCGCGGCATCTGCATGAGGCTCAGAATGCCCTCCTGCATCCGCGCGCCGCCGGCTGCGGAGAACAGGATCAGCGGGCGCTTGAGCTCCACCGCGCGTTCGGCCGCCGCGATGATCGCATTGCCGACATACATGCCCATCGACCCACCCATGAACGAGAAGTCCTGACAGGCCGCGACGATGGGCGTGCGCCCCATCTCGCCCTCGGCGACGAGCATCGCTTCCTTCTCGCCCGTGGTCTTCTGGGCGATCTTCATTCGGTCGGGATATTTCTTCTGATCCTTGAACTTCAGCGGGTCCTCGATCGGCGCGGGCACGCTCACTTCGGTAAAGGTGCCGCCATCGAACAGCTTGGAGAACCGCTCGCGCGGGGTGATCGCCATGTGGTGATCGCAATTGGTGCAGACGTTGAGGTTGTCCGACAGCTCCCGGTGGAACAGCATGGAACCGCACTCCGGGCACTTGATCCACAGGTTCTCGGGCACCTCCCGCCGCGAAAACAGCGAGTTGATCCGGGGCCGGACGTAGTTCGAGATCCAGTTCATCGCGTCATCCTTGGCTCATTCGGGCACTACCTATGCCGCCACGCCCGCCTTTGCAATCTTGTCCCGCCGGTTCATCCAGAGCCACCAGAGCGTGAACAGCACGAGCGTAAAGGCGGTCTGGCTGAGGATCGACCAGGCGGTATAGCCGGACCCCAGTTCCATCCCCACGACGAAGAGAGAGAAGCCGTCGAGGTTGCCGTCGATCCCGATGGCGATCAGCGCCGCGTTGTTGCCGAAGTGCAGCCCCGCCGCCGCGCCGAGATTGCCGGTGCGGATGGTGATGAGGCACAGCAGGATACCCGTCGTCGTCGTGTTCACCACATAGGCCAGCGCGTTCACCGTGCCGTAGGTCGCGACGTCGAAATGCAGGAACCCGAAGATCAGCGACGGCAGCACCGCCCAGATGAACACCGACCGGAACCGCGCGCGCAGTTGTTGGAGCAGGTAGCCGCGAAACAGCGCCTCCTCCGCGAAGGTCTGGAAAAAGATCAGCGCGATGGCGGGCAACAGCCACACGACCCACTCGCTCACCGGACGGATCTGGCGCACCGTCGGCTCCATCCCGTCCGGCAGAAAGACCCGCTCCACGAACATCACGCCATAGAGCAGCGCGGCGAGCGACAGGGTCGTGGCCGTGCCGATGGCGAAGTGGCGCAGGTTGAGCCGGCGGGTGGGGCCGAACAAGCTGAAATACCCCCGCCGGTGCAACAGCGGCAGAACGATCAGCAGACCCACATGGAAGCCGATGAACGTCGCGAAAAAGACCGATGCATCCGCGGGCGATCCGCCGCCGAGCATCGCGCCCGGATCTGTCCCGATCAGCCGGGCCGCAAGCAGGAACACCCCCGCCGTTCCGGCGAAAAAGGCCCCGAACAACAGGATCAGGCCCAGCGTCGTGCGCCAGATCTGCACCTTGGGAAAGGCCGGGGCCCAGAAATCCTGCATCATTCGCTCCGCGTTCTCGGACCGGAGCATAAAGGACGTGCGCCGGGTCACAAGCATGGCTTGCATCGCCCTGTGGCGGCCCCTATCCCGGAAGGGACAGCGGGCTTTCGGGACAAGGCGATGCAACGGATATACGGGGTGATTTGCGTGGTGGCGCTGCTCGCGGGATGCGCGGGTGGGCTGTCATCCGGTGGCGCGCTTCGCGTGCTGAACGGCACCTTCACGCTCGTCGCGCCCTCCGGTTTCTGCCCCGATCCGGCACAGCGGCGCGAGTCCCCCAGCGGCGCCTTCGTCCTTTACGGCACCTGTCAGGGCATCGAAGGGCGCGGCCCCGCCCCGGCAGCCCCGGCCGTTCTGACCGCCGCCGTCGCTCCGGGTGCCGGCGCGTTGGGTCGCGACGACCTCGCCGCCCTCGCGGCGCATCTGTCGTCGGATGCGGGCAAGGCCGCTCTCGCGCGGTCCGGCGGCTCCGGCAGGGCGCAGATCCTGTCGCTTGAGCGGGACGCGAACCTCATCCTCATGCGGGTGCGCGACGACGGCACCATCGACCTGTCCGAGGACTACTGGCGCGCGATCTTCGTCCAGTCCGGCGCGCTGGTGACGATCACCGCCGCAGGCACGGCACAGGCCCCTCTCGCGGCGGCGACGGGCAAGGCGCTCACCCTCGCCTTCGTCAAAGCGGTGCGGGAGGCCAATCCGGCAGGAACGGCCCCGGATGCCGGGCAGGACGACACCCCGCGCGCGGCATCACCAGGCCTGCGCGGCCTCCTCAACCGTTTGCTTTAGGTCAATAATTCTGGTGTAGATGATGAGATTATTTACAATGGGTAAACAATAACCGATGCCTGACCGCGCCTTTGGCCCTCTCGACGCGCTGCTTCACCGGCTGGTGATGCGCCGCTGGCGCCGGATCGCCGCTGCCGCCGATCAGATGGGGCTGGACGGGCTGCGCCGCCTGCGCCTGCGCGCGCTGGAGCTGCGGCAGGTCACCGACCGGCTCCTCTTCGTCTCCAATGGTCGCCTGGCGCTGCCCCTCATCGGCTCCAACTCGTTTCCCAAGCCGCTCCACTCCGACTGGTCGTGGCGACCGCAGCTTTGGCGCGGCCCGATCTTCCCGCCCGGACAGGCCGAGGTCGAGAGCAAGACGACCTTCGGGGACGAGGTGACGATCTTCCATGACTGCCGGATCTCCGAACTGACGGTGCGCCAGCTGCGCAACACGCACGAGGACGACCTCGCCCCCTTCGGCCTGCGCATGGATGTGTTCCAGTTCGACGGATCGTTCCTGTCGCTCGTCGTCGAAATGCCCGACAGCGCCATGCGCGGGCTGGGTCGCAAACATCTGATCCGCATGAACGCTGTGGTCGAGACCGAGAAGCCGCTGGAAATCTTCGCCCGGCTCAACATCCAGCACGGCCCCAACACCGAACAGATGGTGCGCGAGCTGCCGCTGTCGGACACCGAGCTTTCGGTGGACTTCGACCTCGCCTACACCAAGCTCAACGAAAAGCGGGTGGAGCGGGCGTGGGTCGATCTGATCTTCGAGGGGCCGGAAATGAATCAGGTGATGCTGCGCGACGTGAACTTCTCGCGCCGCCCACGCTCGGAGGTGTGACATGGCCGAACTCGTGCTGACCAAGACACGGATTCAAGCTGGCATCTGGGAAGGCGTGCTCACGGGCGCCGCGACGCCGCCGGACATCACCGTCACCCACAACGGGCAGGACATCGAAGGGGCCACCCTGCGTGAAGACCCCCAGGTCGAGGGGCAGTTCCGCGTCTCGGTCCCGATCCCGCCCGAGCTTCTGTCGGAAGGGGTGCAGACTTTCATCATCGCCCACGCCGCAACAGGCGACCGGCTCGCAAGCTTCACGGTCGTCACCGGTCAGCCGCTGGATGAGGATTTCCGCGCCGAGATGGAGCTTTTGCGCGCCGAACTGGATATGCTAAAGCGGGCATTCCGGCGTCACTGTGTCGAGACGACCTGAGGCCTGCCCCGCGGGGGGCTCTGCCCCCGCACCTCCGAGGTATTTCCGGACCGAAGAAGATGGACGCGCCTCGGCTTCCCG
This sequence comes from Maritimibacter sp., assembly GCA_002695005.1. GTDB lineage: Bacteria > Pseudomonadota > Alphaproteobacteria > Rhodobacterales > Rhodobacteraceae > Maritimibacter. The sequence continues at coordinate 542,347 of NZNT01000029.1, read as the reverse complement.
GCGGATCACACCGAGCGGTCCGCAACCTCTTCGGCCCGGCGATTGATCCTTCCCACCGGGCGCGACGTTTTCTACCAAGACGGCAGTCATAGGAGTTTCCATGTCCGATCCCATCCTGCTCGGCATCGCCGGTGCCCTACGCAAAGCCTCGACCAACCGCCTGCTGCTGAAAGAGGCCGCGCGGACCTTCGGCCCCTGCGATTATGTCGAGGCCGACATCGACTTCCCGGCCTTCAACCAGGACATCCAGGATGGCCCCGGCATCCCCGAGGCGGTGCTCCGGCTGAACGACCAGATCGCGGCAGCGGATGCTGTGGTGATCTCCACGCCCGAGTACAACAAGAACATCCCCGGCGTGCTCAAGAACGCGCTCGACTGGGTGTCGCGCTGCGACGGCAACGTCTGGCGCGACAAGCCCGTGTCGCTTATCGCCGCGTCGTCCGGCATTTCCGGCGGCGCGCGCGCGATGCACAACCTGATCCTGTGCATGATGCCCTTCCGCCCCCACCTCGTCTATGGACCCGAAGTGTTCATCGGCAACTCCAAGGACGCCTTCGACGACGACGGGCGGTTGAAGAACGAGGCGTCGGTCAGGTTCCTGGGCGAGTTGATGGGAAACCTGCGGACGGCGTCCGGCGCGTAAGCCGGGTCACTCGGCGTCCTTCCACGCCTCCAGCCCGTCGAGGATCAGGTCCAGCCCGAACTCGAACCGGGTGATCCCGTCATACCGCGCTTCCGCGATCTGCCGGGCTGCTTCGTGAAGGAACGGATACTCGCTCGCCGGAATGCGCGGCAGGAATCGTGACGCGGCGGCCTTGTAGCCCTCGGGGTCTACCGGGTAATTCACCTCCTGGAACGCATAGCCATAGACATGATTGTCGATCGCGTTGCGCGCCCAGTCCGCCTGGGGATAGGTGAACCCCGCCGTGACAAGGCAGCCAAGCGTCGCGTTCGTGTCGCGCAGGATCGCCGCGCCCGAGGTCATCCGGCTGATCAGTGGGATCGACGCCCAGCGGTGGCGCATCAGCACCTCCCGCATCGACAGTGCCCGACGGCGCATCATCGCGCGCCAGTCCCCGTCGATCTCAGGGCTGTCGATCTGCGCCACGACCGCGTCCACCATTGCGTCGAGCAGCTCTTCCTTGCCCGCGACATGGTTGTAAAGCGACATGGGCGTGACCCCCAGCGCCCCCGCAAGACGGCGCATCGACAGTCCCTCCAGCCCCTCGGCATCCGCAAGCCGCATCGCCTCTGCCACGACCTTGTCGGTCGTGAGGGTCCGGCGTTGCGGGGGTTTTGACGCGGGGCTCATGGCACACCTTTAGGCATCGTCACACGGCTTGACAAACATACAGTGTATATTTACGTCTTTCCGCACAAACATACACCGTATGTTTTTCCTTGAACCACAGAACGGACCCATCCCATGACCCTGCCCGCCAAGATTTCGACCCTCTGGGTCGTCGTCCTCCTGAACATGATTTTCGCCGACATCCTTTCGATCTTCTATCCCGGCACCGTCGCGCAGCTTTCCACCGGCACGATCGAGGGCGTTACGATCACCCCGATGTTCCTCGTGCTCGCCGCCGTGTTCATCGAGGTCGGCATCGCGATGATTTTCCTGACCCGCGCTCTCGCCCCACGGGCAAGCCGGATCGCCAACCTCGCCGCGGTGGTGGTGACGATCCTGTTCGTGGTGGGCGGCGGATCGCTCTCGCCCCACTACATCTTCCTCGCCTCGATCGAGGTGCTGGCGCTGCTCTACATCGGCTATCTCGCCTGGACGTGGCGGGAGGCGGAGGACGCAGCCTTCGCCTGATGCGCCCTTAGAACCGCTCGAAGCCCGGCGTGCCCCGGGCTTCGGGATGCGCCTCGACATACTCGGCCTTGAGCCGCTCGGACCCGCCCCCGCTCCCGTCATGGCGCCAGCCCGGCGGCATAACGGCATAGCGCAGGCGGTCCCAGAGCGTCAGACCCGGCTGACGCCAATCGCGGAAAATGGCGACCCATTCATGGAATGCCACCCGGAGCGGATTGAACGTCCCGATATTGTGGACGAGGCCATAGTCGGGCCGGTCCTCCTCCAGCTCCGGCACGAAGGTGCCGAAGAGCTTGTCCCAGATGATGAAGACACCGGCGTAATTGGCGTCGAGATAGCGCGGATTGCGCCCGTGATGCACCCGGTGATGCGATGGCGTGTTCATCACCGCCTCGAACCAGCGCGGCATCTTGTTGATCGCTTCGGTGTGAATCCAGAACTGATAGATCAGGTTCAGACCGCCCACGAACAGGATCATTGCCGGGTGAAACCCAAGCAGGACCAGCGGCGCGCGCACAATCATCATGAAGGTGAAGGTGCCCGTCCACGTCTGCCTGAGCGCCGTGGTGAGGTTGTAGTGCTGGCTCGAATGATGGTTCACATGGCTCGCCCAGACCCAGCGCACCCGGTGGCCGAAGCGATGAACCCAGTAGTAGCGCAGGTCATCCAGCACGAAGCACAGCGCCACGACCCACCAGGCGGTGCCAAGGTCGACCGGCGTGATTTCCCACAACCACATGAAGAAGCCGAAGGTGATGAAGCCCAGAAGGATGCCCGAGGCCACGTTGCCCACGCCCATCGCAAGGCTCGTCATCGCGTCGCGCGCCTCATAGCGCCCGCCCCTGTGCTTGACGAAGATCCACGTCACCTCGATCAGGATCGCAGCGACAAAGAATGGCACGGCGAGCGAGATCACGTCCGGATAGGTGAGCTGCGACAGATCCATCAGACGGCCTCCTCGATCATCGGTTTCCACCGGGCCTTCTCGTCCTCGGTCAGGGTCAGCGTCACCCGCGGCGCGGCGAAGTCCGGCAGGCGCAGGGTCAGCCCGCTCTCCGCGTCGCTGACGCGCGCCTTGGCAAGGTCATGGGTCGCCACGTCCTGCCCCATGACCCAGAGCACATAGGTCGATCCACCGGCATGGACGAGCGCCGATTGTCCGGATTTGGCGAGGTGTATGTCCTCGGGCGTCAGGCCGGGGTTGTCGACGGCGAATTCCTGCGCCACGACCTCATGGGTCAGCGTGAGCGGGCGGTCGAAACCATAGACCCGCATGACCAGCCAGATGGCGGTCAGCCCGACAACGACGATGATGCCTAGAAGCCAGAGCGGCATGGGGGTCTCCTCCGGATCACAGGGAAGCCGGGGCGCGCGCCGCTGTCAATCTTGGCGCGACGGAAACCGCGCCCTCAGGCGCCGCCATCCTCCGCGATCAGGGCCGAAACGATGGCCATTGCACTTTCAGACGACCAGTCGGCATCCCCCATGAGGCGCGCGATCTCGTTGCCCTCGCGGTCGAGCAGCACCGTGACCGGAAGGCCCATGACCCCCATCTCGCGCGCAAGCCCCTGTTTCGGGTCCATGAGGATCGGCAGGTTCTCGACCCCGACCTCCTCGAAAAACTTCTTGATCGCCATTTCCTTGTTGCGACCCGTGGCCACGGTCACGACCGCGAAATCGTCGCCGCCGTATTCCGCCTGCAACGCATCGAGCATGGGCATTTCATGCCGACAGGGCGCGCACCAAGTCGCCCAGAAGTTCAACAGAACGACCTTCCCGCGATAATCGGCGAGCGACACCTCGTTGCCCTCGGTATCGGTGAACGTCGCCTGCCCCGCCGGTGACGGTTCGGACGAGAACATGAGCTTTTTCATGTCGCCGTCCTTAAGCGCCTCGATCTCGGCCATGTCGGCGAAGGCGGCGTTTGCACCCAGAAGGAGGGCCGCGTATAGCAGCTTGCGAATATTCATCAGGTTCTCCGAGGCTCCCGGCCATGACAGACAACAACAAAAAAACCGCTAACGCCATGTGGGGCGGACGCTTTGCCGCAGGCCCTGACGCGATCATGGAAGCGATCAATGCGTCGATCGGCTACGACAAGCGGCTGGCCCCCCAGGACATCACCGGCTCTCGTGCCCATGCCGCGATGCTCGCGACCACGGGCATCATTACGGATAACGATGCGGAAGCGATCCGGGAAGGCCTCCTCACGGTTCTGTCAGAAATCGAGAACGGCGCGTTCGCCTACTCGACCGCGCTGGAGGACATCCACATGAACGTGGAAGCCCGGCTGAAAGAGCTGATCGGGGAACCCGCCGGGCGTCTGCATACCGCGCGCTCGCGCAACGATCAGGTGGCGACGGATTTCCGCCTCTGGGTGCGCGATCAGCTCGACGCGGCCATCGACGGCCTCGACGCCCTCATCCGCGCCTTTCTCGATCAGGCCGAGGCGGGGGCCGACTGGGTCATGCCCGGCTTTACCCACCTGCAAACCGCGCAACCGGTGACATGGGGTCATCACATGATGGCCTATGTCGAGATGTTCGGGCGCGACAAGTCCCGGTTCGAGGATGCCCGCCGCCGGATGAACGAATCCCCCCTCGGGGCCGCCGCGCTCGCCGGGACCGGGTTTGCCATCGACCGCCACATGACCGCCGAGGCGCTCGGCTTCGACCGCCCGATGGCCAACTCGCTCGACGCCGTGTCGGACCGCGATCACGCGCTGGAATTCCTGTCCTGCGCCACGATCTGCGCCATGCACCTGTCGCGCTTTTCCGAAGAGCTGGTGATCTGGTCCTCCGCCCAGTTCCGCTTCGTGACGATGAGCGACCGCTTCTCCACCGGCTCCTCGATCATGCCGCAGAAGAAGAACCCCGACGCCGCCGAACTGATCCGCGCCAAGATCGGGCGGATCATGGGCGCGATGGTCGCGCTGTTCACGGTGATGAAGGGCCTGCCGCTCGCCTATTCCAAGGACATGCAGGAAGACAAGGAACAGGTGTTCGACGCCGCCGACACGCTCATGCTCTCGCTCGCGGCGATGACCGGGATGGTGTCCGACCTGACCGCGAACCGTGACGCGCTCGCCGCCGCCGCGTCCTCCGGCTTCTCGACCGCCACCGACCTCGCCGACTGGCTGGTGCGCGAGCTGGGCCTGCCCTTCCGCGATGCCCACCATGTCACGGGCTCCCTCGTCGCGATGGCCGAGGGCAAGGGCTGCGACCTGCCGGACCTGACGCTCGACGATATGCGCAGCGTCCATGAGGGGATTACCGAGGGCGTGTTCGACGTGCTGACCGTCGATGCCTCGGTCGCCTCGCGCACCTCCTACGGTGGCACGGCCCCGGTCCGGGTGCGCGAACAGATCGCCCGGTGGCGCTCCGCGCTCGGATAAGGGCGGCCCCGGCCAAATCTCTTGCATCCAGACGCGTCCCGGTGCCGTAATCGGGTCATGTCTGTATTGCGCCTCACATACCTCGCCCTCGCCATCGTCGGAGCCATCTGGCCGATGTGGCATTTCCTGACATACCTCACGAGCGAGGGGGCCAGCTTCGGCGGTCTCTTCGCGGAGTGGACGCGCGGCCCGGCGGTGACCGGCATGGCCATCGACCTGATGATCGCCGGGCTCACGCTCACCATCTGGATCATCGCGGAAACCGCTGTGCGCCGGAACTGGTCCGCGCTCCTCGCGATCCCCGCCGCGCTGTTCATCGGTGTGAGCTGCGGCTTCCCGCTCTACCTGTTCCTGCGCACCCGCCCGGTCTAAAGCGACGCGGCCAGCCGGGTGCCCTGATCGATGGCGCGCTTGGCGTCAAGCTCGGCGGCCACGTCAGCCCCGCCGATGACATGCGCAGTCACGCCGCGTTCAGCGAGCGCATCGGCAAGGCTGCGTTCACTCACCTGCCCGGCGCACAGCACGATGGTATCCGCCGCGACCACGCGCGGGTCTTCGCGGGTTTCGCCGCTTGAGACATGAAGCCCCTCGGCGTCGATACGCTCGTAATTCACGCCGCCCACCATCTCGACCCCCTTCATCTTGAGGCTCGCACGGTGGATCCAGCCGGTCGTCTTGCCCAACCCCTTGCCCAGCGCCTTGGCCTTGCGCTGCATCAGCGTGACCTGTCGCGGTGACGGCGCGGGGTTCGGCCCCTCGGGGTCGAGCCCGCCGACCGCCTCGGCCGGATCGGCCACGCCCCATTCCTCGCGCCAGAGGTCGAGGTTCAGGGTCGGGCTCTCACCCTGATGGGTCAGGAACTCGGCCACGTCGAAGCCGATGCCCCCCGCGCCGACGATCGCGACCCGGTCGCCCACCGGGGCCTTGTTCAGGAGCACGTCGATATAGGACAGCACGTTCTCGCCGTCCTGCCCCACGATCTCCGGATCGCGCGGGATCACGCCCGTCGCGACGATCACTTCGTCGAAATCCGCAAGGTCATCGGCGGTCGCCACGGCCCCCAGCCGCGTCTCGATCTGCCATTTGGCAACCATCGTCTTGAACCACTCGATCAGCCCGATGAATTCTTCCTTGCCGGGGATCGCGGCGGCCATGTGAAGCTGCCCGCCGATCCGGTCGGCCTTGTCAAAAAGCGTGACCTTGTGGCCCCGTTCGGCAGCGGTCAGGGCGGCCGACAGACCCGCAGGCCCCGCGCCCACGACGGCGATGGACTTCAGCGTGCTCGCAGGCTCCACCACCAGTTCGGTTTCATGACAGGCGCGCGGGTTCACGAGGCAGGAGGTCATCTTGCCCGAGAAGGTATGGTCGAGACAGGCCTGGTTGCAAGCGATGCAGGGCGCGATCTCGTCCGCCCGGTCCTCGGCCGCCTTCACCACGAAATCGGCGTCCGCAAGGAAGGGGCGCGCCATCGACACAATGTCGGCGGCGCCCTCGGACAACAGCTCCTCGGCCACCTCCGGCGTGTTGATCCGGTTCGAGGTGATGACCGGGATCGACACCTTGCCCATCAGCTTTTGCGTCACCCAGGCCCAGCCCGCGCGCGGCACGCTGGTCGCGATGGTCGGCACCCGCGCCTCGTGCCAGCCGATGCCGGTGTTGATGATCGTCGCGCCCGCTTTCTCGATCTCCTGCGCCAGTTGGACCACCTCGTCGAAGGTGGAGCCCTCGGGGACGAGGTCGATCATCGACAGGCGGTAGATGATGATGAAATCCTCGCCCACGGCCTCGCGCACGCGGCGCACGATCTCGATGGGCAGGCGGATGCGGTTCTCGTACGACCCGCCCCAGCGATCCTCGCGCTTGTTGGTGTGGGTAACGATGAACTGGTTTATGAAATAGCCTTCGGACCCCATGATCTCGACCCCGTCATAGCCCGCCTCGCGGGCGCGGGTGGCGGAGGTCACGAAATCGGCGATCTGTTTCTCGATCCCCTCCTCGTCCAGCTCCTTGGGCGGAAAGGGCGAGATCGGGGATTTGACCGGGCTGGCCGAGACGCAGTTCGGCCCGTAAGCATAGCGGCCGGCATGGAGGATCTGCATGGCGATCTTGCCGCCCGCGTCATGCACCCGGTCGGTGACGACCTTGTGGTTGGCGATATCCTCGGGCGTGTAGAGCCCCGCCGCCCCCGGAAACACGCCGCCCTCGTCCGATGGCGCGATGCCGCCCGTGACCATCAGCGCGGCCCCGCCGCGCGCCCGCGCCGCGTAGTATTCCGCGACCCGGTTCCAGTCCCCGCGCTCCTCGAGCCCGGTGTGCATGGAGCCCATGAGCACGCGGTTCTTCAGCGTCGTGAAGCCGAGGTCGAGCGGGGCGAGCAGGTGCGGATACTGGGTCATGTGGGGCCTCCCTTTGATCCGCGTGAGGATAGGGCGGGAGGTTGCCCTGTCACTCCCCAACGCTGCGTCAGCAGAGGGTTTGCGCCGGGGCTGCGCCCCGTCGCGGTGGCGCCCATGACCTGCGTGGCGCCGGATGGCGGGGGCGGAGGGGGGCCGTCTGCCCCCCACGCGGCTGCGCCGCGTTCCCCCCGAAAGTATTTCAAGAACAGAGAAGAGCCCACGTTGGTCGAGAGGTGAGCGGCGCGCGCGCCGGCTTAACCGGATTTCCTGTAACCCATTGGTTTCGCGGCGAAACCTACGGCGAGCGCCGGTTCTTCAGTATTCGACGCCCGCCTGTGCTTTCACGCCCGAGCGGAACGGGTGCTTGATGAGTTCCATCTCGGTCACGAGGTCCGCGATCTCGATCAGGTCGTCCTTGGCGTTGCGACCCGTCAGGATCACATGTGTCATGTCCGGCTTTTCCTCGACAAGGAAGGTCACCACCTCGTCGATGTCGATGTAGTCGTAGCGCAGCGCGATGTTGATCTCGTCGAGCAGGACGAGGCGGATGTTCGGGTCACGGATCAGCTCTTTCGATTTCTCCCACGCGGCCTGCGCCATTTCGATGTCGCGCGACTTGTCCTGCGTTTCCCAGGTAAAGCCCTCGCCCATGGTGTAGAACTGGCACAGGTCCGAGAAGTGGCCTTCGATCAGGTCACGCTCGCCGGTGCCCATGCCGCCCTTGATGAACTGGACGACGGCCGAGGGCATCTTGTGCGCGATGGCGCGAAAGACCATGCCGAAGGCGGAGGAGGATTTCCCCTTGCCCTTGCCGGTATGGACGATGATGAGCCCCTTTTCCTCGGTCTTGGTGGCCATGATCTTGTCCCGCGCGGCCTTCTTCTTGGCCATTTTCTGGGCGTGGCGGTCGGTGTCGTCGGTCATGTGGACCTCCTTCAGGTGAACAGGCGGATGATGACGGGCGCGATCAGCGCCGTCAGGATGGCGTTGAGCCCCATCGCGACGCCGGAAAAGGCGCCCGAGGTCTGGCTTTCCTGAAACGCGCGGGCGGTGCCGATGCCGTGGCTGGCCGTGCCGAGCGCGAAGCCGCGCGCCCGGTCGTCGCGGATGCGAAGCAGGTTCAGGATGGGCGCGGCGATGACAGCCCCGGTAATGCCGGTGAGGATGACGAGCACGGCGGTCAGGGTGGGCGAGCCGCCGATCGCCTCGGCCACGCCCAGCGCCACGGGGGCGGTCGCGGATTTCGGGGCCAGCGAGATCAGGACATCGCCGCTCACCCCCAGCGCGCGGGCGATGGCGAGCGCCGACAGGATCGCGGTAAGTGATCCGGCCACGAGGGCAGCCAGCATCGGGAGCGCCGAGGCGCGGATCAGCGCGCGGTTGTCGTAAAGCGGGATCGCCAGCGCGACGGTCGCGGGGCCGAGCATGAAGTGGACGAACTGCGCGCCCTCGAAATAGGTCTCATACGCCGTGCCGCTCACGGTCAGCACGCCCGCGAGGAGCGCGACGGCGATCAGCACCGGGTTCACCCAGGGTTTCGTGCCGGACACCTTTTGCAGCCAAGCGCCGACGAGGTAGGCGATCAGCGTCGCGGTCAGCCACAGGAGCGGACCCTGCGCGAGGTAGGACCAGATATCGGCGAAATCGGTCATCGCCGCGTGGCCCGGTCCACGAGAACGAAGGTGCCCGCGCCCACGGCGATGGCCAGCGCGGTCGAGGCGATGATGGCGGCGAGGACGGCGGCGCTTTGCGCGCCAAGGCTGGAGATATGGCCCACCACCCCCACACCCGCCGGCACGAAAAGGAGCGACAGATGGGCCAGCAGGCCGCGTGCGGTCTCCGCCAGCATCGCATGGAGCGGCGGCCAGACGAGGAAGGCGACGAACAGCGCGGCGAAGCCGAGGACCGGGCCCGGCAGACTGAGGCCCAGCGCCCGCGCGGTGACCTCACCGGCGAGTTGAAAGCCCAGAAGGATGGCAATGGCTCGGATCATCGGGTCCCCGTTCGCGCGTCCGGCGATGGTAGCGGCGGCGGGGGCGAGCGCAACCGCTCATGCGAGGCGGGACAGGCCAGCGGCCCACCCCGCCTCAGGGACGTCGGGTCGTATCACTCGGCAGGCACGGCCGCGCCCGGGGCCTTGGCGAAATGCTGACGGTTCAGGCGGAACACCAGCCAGACCATCGACCACTGGAAGGCAAGCGCGATGGCCACGATGACCCAGTAGGCAACCGAGAACTTGTCCACGATCCCGGCCGCGACCAGCCCCTTGTGCAGGAAGAACTGGGTCAGCACCGACAGCGCCACACCCGGACAGACCAGCGCATAGGAGCCGGGGGAGGTCTTGGTGCCGAAGACGAAATCCTTGAAATACGCCTCACGCTTGAGCACGACGAGACCAAGGCCGAGGAACATCACCTGCACCGACACGAGGCGGGCGAGAAACATCATGGTCTCGGCGGGCGTCTTGTGCGCCTCGAACGTGGTGTGGAGGCCGTGATCCTGACGCAGGAACATGATGCCGAGGATGGTCATCAGCGGGATCAGGATCATCAGCGTCGGGGCGCTTTCCCGGGCCGTGCCGTAGTGCAGCATCGAGTTGAAGGCCGTGACCAGTGCCACGGCGGCATAGACGATCGCCACGGTCGAAAAGAAGGTCGAGCCGACGAGCGAAACGCCGACAACCAGGCTGTTGCCCGACATGGCGGCAGGGGCGGCGAGGCCCACGGCCACCATCGCCAGCGCGAAGGTCGGCAGGAGCTGGGCGAAGGAATTGTGGGCGGTCACGTCGAACAGCCCGCCCTTGGTCAGCACGCGCCCGAGGAAGTCGCCGATGGTCGAGAGCGCGAAGATCCCGATGGCGAGGAAGGCGGCCATGGCGAAGGGGAAGAGATATTCGACCACGCTCCAGAGGCCGGGGATGAAGACGAGGCCCACGATGAAGAGCCCGTTCACGGACATGGCGAGGGCCAGCGGATAGGCGAGGAGCGTGGTCTCGGCATTGGAGTTGCGCAGTGTCTCATACCCTTCCGTCGTCTTGAAACGGGTGAAGGCCGCGATGTTCCACAGCAGCTTTTGAAGATTGATGAACGCAAAGACCGCAATGCCGGCCATCGCGATGACGATGGCGGTTCTGAGCCCGGCCCCGCCGGTGGACCAGGCAGCCGCGATATCCTCGAAAATCGGGACCGGGCGGCCCGGATGGGGCACCCAGAACATCAGGTACATGAAGAACGTGACCGACAGGCCACCGGCGCCGACGGAGGCAAGGAAGTAGAGCGGCGAGTAGCTGTCCGCCGGACGGTTGGAGTGCATGGTTCGCTTCCTTTCATATTCGATTTTCCGCATACGTTGTAATCGAAACGATCGCGGGCTTGCAGTGCGACAAGGTGTTGCAGGGCCAAGGTTAACCTTCTGTTAACCGGGTTCGGTTTTGGTCGGGCCATGAGATCATTTGTTTTCCTGGCCTGTGCGGCCCTCGCGGCCTGCAACAGCCCGAGCCCCCGGTTCATGGATTCGCCCCATGTCGAGGTGACGGTCGAAACCAGCCGGTTTTCGGTCTGGCGCAATGGCGACCGGGTCGAGGTGATCCGCATCTCGCCCGAGGCGCTGCCCCGGCTGTCGGTCGTGCTCGCGCGCGCCGAGGTGGCGATCGAGCGGGCCACGGGGTGCCGCGTGTGGCAGGGCACACTCAAGGGCGATCAGGCCGTCGTGACCGCGCGGCTCGCCTGTGGCTGACGTGTCCGACAGGGGCCGCGCGAGGCGCGGCGCTTTGTCAGCTCATATCCGCCTTTGGCAGATATGAGCGGGTGCCTCCGGCGGAGGTATTTTCGGACCGAAGAAGCCCTAGAGCCGTTTCTCGAAGGTGATCGAGGTTGCGCGGCTGTAACCCGGATGGGCAGTGGCCGCCGTCTTGGTGAAGCCGAGGTGGCGAAAGGTGGCGTGGTTTTCGGTCAGTTCGATCCGGGACTGGAGCCTCAGGCGGTCGAAGCCAAGTGTGCGCGCGCGGGTCGCGGCGTGCGTGACGAGTGCGCGGGCAAGGCCCCGGTTTCTGGCCCGGGACGTCACGGCGAGTTTGCCGAGATACAGCGCGGGGGTGTCCGGGGTGAGGAAGACGCAGGCCTCAGGCGCGGTTGCCGGGCCGATGATCCAGATCTCGCCTGTGGCGAGATGCGCGCGGATGCTGTCGGGCGTGAGCCGGGTCATCGAGGATGGCGGGTCGATCAGGCCCTCCATATAGGCAAAGCTTTCGCGGATGAGGGTCATGAGCGGGTCCGGATTGTCGGCCTGCGAGAACCGGCGCGGTCTGGTGCTGCCGAAGAGCCGTGTCATGATGACGGTCTCGCCAGTGCCGGGGGACAGGTCGAACCCCAACGCATCATAGAGGCGGATCAGGTGGTCGTGGCCCGCCCATGTTTCCAGCGTGAGGCCGGAGAAGCCCTCGGTTTTCGCATGGGTGTCGAGCGCCTCGACAAGACGACGGGCGAGACCGTGACGTCGTGCGGTCGACGCCACGGCGAGGGTTCCGAAATAGAGCGCGCCGGGCACGTCGCGGGACGGCCGGGCGAAGACGCAGGCGACGGGGGCGCCGTTCTGTTCCACCACCAGTGCCGGGCCCTGGGCGATCTTGTCGGCCAGTCCCGCCGGGGTCAGGGTCGCGGCCGGGGAGTCCGGGACGTCGGCGAAGGCATCATGGATCAGGGTCAGGACCGCAGGCAGCGCCGCGTCGTCGGACGCGAGGTTGCGGATCACGCAAGCGCCTCGATCAGCGCGCGGGCGGAGTTGGCGCGCGGGGTCCAGAGGCCGCGCTCCATCGCCTCGGCCAGACGTTGCGCGATCTCGGCCAAGGCCGGCGCGTTGTGGCGTTCGATGAAGGCGCGGGTGTCTTCGTCTTCGAGAAAGGCCGCGTGGACGAGGTCGAAGTGGTGGCTTTTCACAGCGCCCGTGGTGGCGGCGAAGGCAAAGAGGTAATCGACCGTGGCCGCGATTTCGAACGCGCCCTTGTAGCCGTGGCGTTTGACCCCCTCGATCCACTTGGGGTTCACGACACGCGAGCGGACGACGCGGCCGATTTCCTCGTCCAGCGTGCGGATCACCGGGCGTTCGGGGCGCGAGTGGTCGTTGTGATAGATCGGGCGGTCGCGGCCCTGAAGGGTCGAGACGGCCGCCGCGGCACCCCCTTCGAACTGGTAGTAGTCGTCGCTGTCCAAGAGGTCGTGTTCGCGGTTGTCCTGGTTCTGGATGATTGCCTCGGTCTGGCTCAGGCGTTGCTCCAGCCCTTCGCGGTCGCGGGTGCCGGTGGCGTCGGCGCCATAGGCGTAGCCGCCCCAGTCGAGATAGGCGGCGGCGAGGTCGGCTTTCCGCTCCCACAGCTTCTCGTCGATCATGGCTTGCAGACCAGCGCCATAGGCGCCCGGTTTCGAGCCGTAGACGCGGGATTGGGCTTCGCCTGAGCGTGCGCGGGCGGCGGCGGGGTTGTCCTCGTCCGGTTCGTCGAGCTTTTGGACGGCCCGGGCCGCGCTGTCGACCAGAGCGATGAGCGAGGGGAAAGCGTCGCGGAAGAAGCCGGAGACGCGCAGCGTGACGTCCACGCGCGGGCGGCCCAAGGCGGTCGATGGGATGATCTCGAAGCCGGTGACGCGGCGGTTCGCGGTGTCCCACGTCGGTTTCACGCCCATGAGAGCCAGCGCTTGAGCGATGTCGTCGCCGCCGGTGCGCATGTTCGCCGTGCCCCAGGCCGTGACCAGCATGGTGCGAGGCCAGTCGCCGTTCGTTTGCAGGTATTTATCGATGAGCAGGCTCGCGGATTTCCATCCCAGCGCCCAGGCGGTGGGGGTGGGAACCGAGCGGCTGTCGACGGAGAAGAAGTTGCCCCCCGTGGGCAGCGTGTCGAGCCGCCCGCGCGTGGGCGCGCCGGAGGGTTTGGGGGCGACGAACCGGCCGTCCAGGGCGGTGAGGAGACCCGCGCCCTCGTTCGGGCCGCAGGTGGCGACGGCGGGGCGGACGGTGGTGGCGATCTCGTCCATCACGGCGCCGCTCATCGGTCCCGGCGGGACCTCTTCGCCGTTGATGAGGCGGGCGGCGAAGTCCTCCAGCCGCTCCACCGTGTCGCCGTTCGTGCGCCATGTGCCGCCGGTCAGCGCCTCGGGGCGGGGGCCGTCCCACACGGCCGCCATGTCGCAGTCGAGCGGGTCGAAACGCATGGCGAAGTCTGCGGCGAGCGCACGGATGAGCGAGGCGTTGGGGCCTTTGCCGTCTCCGCGCGGGACACGGACGAGGGCTTGGACGAGGTCGCGCTGGAGGCGGCCCTCTGGCGACTGGCCGAAGACATGCAGGCCGTCGCGGATCTGCGCCTCTTTCAACTCGCAAAGATAGGCGTCGAGCTTGGCGAGGTCGGTGTCCTCATCCTCGCCCGCCATGCCGACGTCGGCATCGAGCCCGGTGGCGGCGGTGAGCGACAGGATCTCGCGGCGCAGGTGGTCGATGCGGCGCGGGTCGACGCCCGCGGCCTCGTAATACTCGTCCACGAGCGCTTCGAGATCCTTGAGCGGGCCATAGGTGTCGGCGCGGATGAGCGGCGGGGTCAGGTGGTCGATAATGACCGCCTGTGTGCGCCGCTTGGCCTGCGTGCCTTCGCCGGGATCGTTCACGATGAACGGGTAGATGTGGGGCATGGGGCCGAGGACCGCCTCGGGCAGGCAGGTCTCGGACAGGGCCAGCGCCTTGCCCGGGAGCCATTCGAGGTTGCCGTGCTTGCCCATGTGGACGATCGCGTTCGCCCGGTGGACATCGCGCAGCCAGATGTAGAACGCGAGGTAATTGTGCGGCGGGACCAGATCGGGCGAATGGTAGCTTTCGGTCGGGTCGATGTTGTAGCCGCGCGCCGGTTGCAGGCCGACGACCACGTTGCCGAAGGTCAGGACCGACAGCTTGAACCGCCCGCAATCGACCGCGCCGGGTTCGAAGAACGGGTCCGCCTCGGGTTTGCCCCAACGCTCTTCGATCCTCTGGCGGACCTCCCACGGAAGCTGGCCATAGGCGATCTGGTAGTCGGCCATGCTCAGGTCGACGCCACCGGCGCGGTCGTGGCGGTCGGTGAGCCAGTTGGTCGGGCCGGCCATGATCGCCTGCATGAGGGTGTCGCTGTCGGCAGGGGCGTTTTGGACGTGGTAGCCAGCGTCAGCGAGCAGGCTCAGCGTGTGGACGGTGGCGGCGGGGGTGTCGAGGCCGACGCCGTTCGCCAGCCGCCCGTCCTTGTTGGGGTAGTTGGCCAGCACCAGCGCGACGCGGCGCTTGGGCGTGGGCGTAGTGCGCAGGGTCGCCCAGTTGGCGGCGAGGCGCGCGACGAAGTCGATCCGGTCGCCCTGTGCGCGGTAGGTGGCGATGGCGCATTGGGTGGCGTCGTCGTAATACGCCTCGCCCTTGAAGCTGATCGCGCGCGTCAGCACCCGCCCGTCGACCTCGGGCAAGGCCACGTTCATCGCGATGTCGCGAGCGGAGAGGCCGTTGAGCCCCTCGGCCCATGCCTCCTCGGAGCTGGCGGACAGGACGACCTGGAACACGGGGGCCGCGTTGGCCGCTGGCATGGCGAGCGGGTTCTCGGGGCTGTCGTCACCTTGATGCGGGCTGCCGACCGCGAACGAGGTGGCGTTCAGGATGACGCTGGGCGAGGCTTCCCCGAACAGGTGTTCGAGCGTCGCCGTGGACACCGGGTCTTTCAGCGAGGCGACGAAGACGGGGAGCGGGTTGAGGCCCTGACGCAGGAGCGCCTTGACCATCCGGTTGATCGGGTTCAGTCCCGCGCCCTGCACCAGCGCGCGGTAGAACACCATCGGCACGACGGGCGCGTCCGGGGTCCACATCTCGCGGATGGTGGCGAGGTCCGAGACCCCCGCGCCGGGCCAGTAGACGCCCGCGCGCAGGAGCGGGCTGGCAGGGGCAGGTTTCTCGCCACCGTCGAGCATGGCTGCGGCGTAACTCAGGAAATTGGCCGCGTTCTGCGGCCCGCCCTCGACGAGATAGGCCCAGAGCGCGGCGTAATCCTCATCCGAGACCGTCGAAAGCGCCGCGAGTTCCGCGTCGGGCTTGTCGTCGCCGGGCAGGAGCGCAAGGGGCACGCCCGCCTCGGCCATATGGGCCGCGTATTGCTCGGCCCCGTAACGCCAATAGCCGGTGCCGCCAAGGACGCGGGCGATCACCAGACGGGACTGCTTTGCGCAATCGTCGATATGCAGGTCCACCGACATCGGGTGATTGAGATGGGTCAGGTTCGCAAGCCGCAGGGCGGGCGGCGCGGCCATCTCGCCCCGCGCTTCGGACAGCGCCGCAAGCTCGGTATCCGCGGCCGAGATGAACACCACATCGGCGGGGGTCTGGCCCAGGTCGACAGCCTCTTTCCCGTCGTCGATCTGGCCGGGGGTCGCGGCGAGCAGGTGCATCAGTCGAGAACCTTGGTCATGAACAGGCTGATCCCGTCGTCCTGATAGTCGCCGAATGCGCCTGAGCGTTTGAACCCGTGGCGTTCATACAGGCGCACGGCGGCGGCGAGTTCTTCGCCGGTTTCAAGGTGCAGGACGGGCAGCTTTTCTTCGCGTGCCGTGTCTTCGATCATACGGAGAAGCGCAGCGCCGACGCCTTTGCCACGCGCGGCGTCGGTCGTGAACATTGCCTTCACTTCTCCATAACCGTCGCGCACAGCCAGCGCGCCGACACCCAGCACCTCGTCCCCCTCGCGGGCGGCGAAAAAGCGGATGTCGGGGGCCGCCAGCGCCTCGGTCGGGAGCGCGTGGTTATTCTCGGGCGCATAGGTCTCCGCCTGCAACGCCTGCGCCCGGGCCAGCAGGGCCGAGGGCACAGGGTCGAGCGGGTTTGCCGCTTCGACGACCAGCATCAGGCGATCAGCGCGGCCTCGATCCGCGCGCGGTCGAGCCCGGTCTGGCCGATCACGACAAGCCGGGTCTGGCGCGGGTTCGCACCGAAGGGCTGGTCGAAATAGGTGTCCACGCGGGGGCCGACGGCTTGCAGCGTCAGGCGCATGGGCTTGCCCTCGACCGCTGCGAAGCCCTTGAGCCGCAGGATGCCGTTCTGACGGATCACGTCGGCCACCTGTTCGGCGAAGGCCTTGGGGTCGGCGATCTCACCACGCTCCACGACGAACGACTCGAACTCGTCGTGGCCGTGCTCATGCTCGTGATCGTGGTGATCGTCATGGTCGTCGTCATCGTGGTGGTGGTGGTGATGCACCTCGTGCCGGTGCTCCATGCTGGTCTCAGCCGATGCGCCCTGACCCAGCAACACCTCGATCGGGAGCAGGCCCATCGACGTCTTGACCACCTGCACGCCCTTGCGCGCCTCGCCCGACAGCTTGCCGGTGAGCGCGGTGGCCTCGTCCTCGCCCAGAAGGTCGATCTTGTTCACGACGATCATGTCGGCGCAGGCGATCTGATCTTCGAACAGCTCCGACAGCGGCGTTTCGTGGTCGAGGTTGTCGTCGGCCCGGCGCTGCGCCTCGACGGCTTCGAGGTTGGAGGCAAAGACGCCCTCGGACACGGCCTTGCCGTCCACGACGGTGACGACACCATCCACGGTCACGCGGGTCGAAATCTCGGGCCACTGGAACGCGCGCACCAGCGGTTGCGGCAGGGCCAGCCCGGACGTCTCGATTACGATGTGATCGGGGGGCGTCTCGCGGTTCAATAGCTTTTCCAGTGTCGGCACGAAATCCTCGGCAACGGTGCAGCAGATGCAGCCGTTCGACAGCTCCATCACGTCGTCCTCGGTGCAGGTCTCATCCCCGCAGCCCTTGAGGATGTCACCGTCGACGCCGAGGTCGCCGAATTCGTTGATGATGAGCGCGATCCGCTTGCCGTTGGCGTTCTGGAGCATGTTGCGGATCAGCGTGGTCTTACCAGCGCCGAGGAAGCCGGTGACGACGGTGGCGGGAATCTTGGCACGCATGACGGTCTCCGATATGGGGCGTTAGGGGCTTGTCGCCCGAAACGGTGTGGAAGGAAAGGGTATGGCAGGGCGCGTGGCCGTCTGCATCGGATGCGAAGGGGGCACGGCTCTGGCCGATGCGCTTGCCGCGCGGATGAAGGTGGAGCGGGCGCATTGCATGAACGCCTGCGCCCGTCCCGTGTGCCTGTCGGTGCGCGAGGAGGGCAAGGCCGCGTATCTGTTCGGAGACGTCGACCCCACCCTCGCGGATGAGGTCGAGACGTTCCTCGCCCTGTACGACGCCGCGCCAAAGGGCCTCATCACCGACGCGCGGGTGCTGGAACGGCTGCGGTTCAAGCTCATCGGGCGCATCCCCGCCTAATCGTCCCGCACCATCATGGCGCCGGCGATGGCGCCCAGTACGACCCAGCCGATGGCCGCGAAGGCGAGCGAGCGGGCCGCGAACTCCGCCGCCAGCTCAGGTGCGGCCACCCCGAAATAGGTGTCGAGATGCGGCGCGCCGACCAGATGCGGGGCGAGGACGAGGACCACGCCGACAGCCACGGCCCACCACTGCGGCACGAAGGCGAAGAGCCAGAGCGCGGCCGCGGTCGCGAGGATCGCGAAGCTCCACCATGCCTGGCGCGGCCCGACCTCGGCGGCGATGGTGCCGGGCAGTTCCGGGGGCAGACCCGCCGCCGGGGCCAGCTGCACGGCGAAGAACCCGGCAAGGCCCCAGACGGCCCCGCGCCGGGCGCCGACCGCGTGCCCCTGCCGCACCGCCAGCGCCATGAGGCCCGACAGAATCAGCGCATAGGCGGTGTAACTCACCACGTCGAAGGTGACGGTCATCAGGTGACGGCCCCAGTCGCCCCCGAGCCCCGGCGATCCCGCCGGGCTTTGCGGACTGCCCGCGCCGAAGTGGATGCGGGCACCGGTTTCATAGAGTTCGCCTTCCAGGATCAGTGGAATCACGAATGCGAATTGAAGCGCCGCGGCCACGAGGCCGGACGCCACACCGGCGACGAGCGCGCCGGTCAGCAAATTTTTCAGCATGGGATCAGGCCTGCCTCAGTGGCAGGGGAACGCCATCGCGTGACGCTGATCGTGGGCCGCGTCGTGCAGAACGGTCGCCTGCGCGTAACCGGCGGCGAAGAGCAGAACCGCGCCGAACGCGAGAACGGCGAAGATCGCGCCCAGTTTGCTGTCGGCGGCCACGGCTGTGGTGCGGATGGTCTTGGTCGTCATGTGTTGTCCCTCCTTGGCCCGTCTCCCCGACGGGTGGGTTTCAGTCCACATGGCAGGTCTCCTGGCTCCGCGGGTCGTCGCTTCCGCCGCCTTCCCGGGTGTGGCACCCAGTGGCATCTGACGGTCGCTCGCCGCATTACAGTCGCGGGGGCGGCTGCGGCTGAAGGCTCCGGTTTGGATCACCCCTCCGCATTCCCTATTCTCCCGTGGCGCTTTGCGCCGTCTCGGGAACCATGTCCCATCCTTGTGACGCAGAGCGTGGCGCCCGGTCAAGGCGGATTGCGACACGTCGCGCGTTTCCACCGACCCTGCCCCCTTCTCTGGTCCACAAATACCTCGGGGAGGTCTGGAGGGGCAGCGCCCCTCCAGCGGGTCGGCCCGGCTTTGCCGGGGCGAAACCCCGAGCTGCGCAATATCTTGTGGATAACCCGCAACGGACCGCCATATGCAGCGCAGGCGCGTTGACTCCGCGCCGCAGCATCGGGATCATGTGCCGATACGACGGAATCAGGAACACCCCCCGTGCGATTCACCCGCCTGCGCCTCAACGGCTTCAAAAGCTTCGTTGACCCGACCGATCTTATCATCGCGGACGGGCTGACGGGGGTCGTCGGGCCGAACGGCTGCGGCAAGTCGAACCTGCTCGAAGCGCTGCGCTGGGTGATGGGTGAAAACCGCGCCAAGGCGATGCGCGGCGACGGGATGGAGGACGTGATCTTCGCAGGCACCTCGTCACGCGGGGCGCGCAACTTTGCCGAGGTGGTGCTTCAGATCGACAACTCCGAACGGCTCGCGCCCTCGGGGTTCAACGATTCGGACCTTCTGGAGATCGTGCGCCGGATCACGCGCGACGCGGGCTCGGCCTACAAGGTGGGCGCCAAGGACGTGCGGGCGCGCGATGTGCAGATGCTCTTCGCCGATGCCTCCACCGGCGCGCATTCCCCCGCCCTCGTGCGGCAGGGGCAGATTTCCGAACTCATCAACGCCAAGCCCAAGAACAGGCGCCGCATCCTCGAGGAAGCCGCCGGAATCTCGGGCCTCTATCAGCGGCGTCACGAAGCGGAGCTGAAGCTCAAGGGGACCGAGACGAACCTTGCGCGGGTCGAGGACGTGACCGAACAGCTCGCCAGCCAGTTGGCCCAGCTTGCGCGTCAGGCCCGGCAGGCGCAGCGGTATCGCGAGATCGGGGCGCAGTTGCGCAATTCCGAGGGGATGCTCCTCTATCGCCGCTGGAAAGAGGCGGACGAAGCGCGGGCCAAGGCGCAGGAGGTTCTCACGGACCGCGTGCGTGCCGCCGCCGCCGCCGAAAGTGCCGCGCGCGCCGCCGGCAAGGCCCGTACCGAGGCCGAGGACAAGCTGCCACCCCGGCGCGAGGAGGAGGCGATTGCCGCCGCCGTGCTTCAGCGCCTTACCGTCTCGCGTGACCAGCTTGCCGAGCAGGAGGAGCAGGCGGTCGCCCGGATCGAAACGCTGACGAACCGGATCGACCAGCTTACCCGCGACATGGAGCGCGAAGAGGCGCTGAACCGCGACGCGGGCGAGACCATCGAACGGCTGGAGTGGGAGCGTACGGAACTCGCCAAGGCGTCCGAGGGCCACGAGGCCCGGCTGGAGGCCGCCTCCGAAGACGCGCGCGAGGCCAAGCGCGTGCTGGGCGAGCGTGAGGATGCGCTGAGCCAGTTGACCGAGGATGTCGCCCGCCTCGCCGCCCGCCACCAGTCGGCGCACCGCCTGCTGGACGATTCCAAGAAAACGCTGGAAAAATCCGAAGGCGAAGCCGAGCGCGCGCGGGCGGCTGCCGTTCAGGCCAAGACCTCGCTCGATGCCGCCAAGCTCGCCTATTCCGAAGCGGATTACGCGCAGAAACAGGCGGCCGAGGCCGCCGAAGCCGCCGAAGCCGCGCTGGTCGCCGCCGACGAGGCGCGGGCTGACGCGCAGTCGCGCGAGGCCGAAGCACGGGCCGCCCGCTCCGAGGCCGAGGGCGAAGTGAACGCACTGCGCGCCGAGGTCATGGCGCTCGCTAAGCTGCTCGAACGCGACACCGCCGAGGGGGGCCAGGTGCTCGACCTCGTGCGGGTGCAGAAGGGCTATGAGGCCGCGCTCGGGGCCGCGCTGGCCGACGATCTGCGCGCGCCCGCCGTGGACGATCCTGACACCTCCGGCTGGCTCACCCTGCCCGGCTACTCCGATGCCCAGACGCTGCCCGATGGTGTCGCGGCGCTGACCAACTACGTCACCGTGCCCGAGGTTCTGGGCCGGCGCATGTCGCAGGTCGGGCTGGTCTCGGCGGAGGACGCCGCGCGGCTCCAGCCGCTCCTGCGCCCCGGCCAGCGGCTCGTCACGGCCGAGGGCGACCTGTGGCGCTGGGACGGCTACCGGGTCGCCGCCGAGGACGCGCCCTCCGCCGCCGCGCTGCGCCTGGAACAGCTCAACCGTCTGGAAGAGCTCAAGCAGGATCTCGAACGCGCCCAGTCCAAAGCCGATGGCGCGATGCGGGCGCATGAGGCGCTGCGCGAGGAACTGACCCGCGCGACCGAGGCCGACAAGGCCGCGCGCGAGGCCCGGCGTGACGCCGACCGCGCCGTGTCCGAGGCCAACCGGGCCCAGTCGCGGGCCGAGGCGGATCGCAACATTTCCGAGGGCAAGCTGGAGAACCTCGGGCTGGCCGTCACCCGGCACGAGGAAGAGGCCGCCGGAGCGCGCGCCCGTCTGGTCGAGGCGGAAAAGGCGGTCAAAACCCTCCCCGATCTCGACGAGGCGCGGGCCGAAGTCGAAGATACCAAGATGACGGTCGAGGCCGCGCGCATGACCATGATGGCGCGCCGGTCGGCCCATGATGAGGTCAAGCGCGAGGGCGAAGCCCGGCTGCGCCGCTCGCAGGAAGTGACCAAGGAAATCTCCGGCTGGAAGCACCGGCTCGAAACAGCCGGGAAGCGGATCGCGGAACTGGCCGAGCGCAAGACCGCCTCGGAAGCCGAACTGAAGGATGCCAAGGCCGCGCCCGAGGAACTGGCCGCGAAGCGCGACGAACTTGCCCGCCAGATCGCCGAGGCGGAAGCGCGACGCGCCACGGCGCAGGATGCGCTGTCTGCTGCCGAAGGCGTGTTGCGTGAGGCGCAGATGGCCGAGCGGGACTCAGAGCGCGAAGCGGGCGAGGCGCGCGAGGCCCGCGCCCGCGCCGAAGCCCGGCTGGACGCCGCCCGCGAAACCACCGCCTATGCCGTGGAGCGTATCCAGGAGGATATGGAGACGACGCCGGACAACCTTCTCGAATCGCTCGACGTCGTGCCCGACCAGATGCCCGCGTCGGAACAGATCGAGGCCGACGTGAACCGGCTCAAACGCCAGCGCGACGCGCTCGGCGCGGTGAACCTGCGCGCGGAAGAAGACGCCCGCGAGGTGCAGGAGGAATACGACACCCTGACGCGCGAGAAGTCTGACCTCGAGGAAGCCATCTCAAAGCTGCGCCACGGCATCGCCGCGCTGAACCGCGAGGGGCGCGAGCGGCTGCTGACCGCTTTCGAACAGGTGAACGCGAATTTCGGCACGCTCTTCAGTCACCTCTTCGGCGGCGGCGAGGCGAACCTCGTTCTGGTCGAATCCGACGACCCGCTGGAAGCGGGGCTTGAGATCATGTGCCAGCCGCCGGGCAAGAAGCTGTCGACCCTGTCGCTCCTGTCGGGCGGCGAGCAGACGCTGACCGCGCTCGCCCTGATCTTCGCCGTCTTCCTCGCCAACCCCGCACCGATCTGCGTGCTGGACGAGGTGGATGCGCCGCTGGACGATGCGAACGTCACGCGGTTCTGTGATCTGCTGGACGAGATGACGCGCCGCACCGACACCCGGTTCCTCATCATCACCCACCACGCGGTGACGATGAGCCGGATGGACAGGCTCTTCGGCGTGACGATGCAGGAGCAGGGGGTGAGCCAGCTCGTCTCGGTCGATCTGAAGAAAGCCGAGGCGCTCGTCGCCTGACCCTGTTGCCCCGTGGCGATTCCCGGCTAAGCTGTCACTGGGCATCAAGGGAGAGCGTCATGTCACCCAAACTCGTCGCGGCCGCGCTGGCCATCCTCGCCGCACCGGCCATCGCGCAGGAGCAGAAATCGCTCGAAGGTACGGGGGCGTCAGCGGACATGGTGATCGCCACCGACCCGCAGAGCTTCGTGGATTTCTTTGAGGCCAAAGGGTTCCCGGCCCGGTTGACCGAGGACAGCGTGGGCGATCCGCTTGTCGAATACCGCTCCAACGGCGACAAGCTTAGCCTGTTTTTCTACGACTGCACCGACAACACCGATTGTCAGGCGGTGCAGTTCTACGCGGGCTACCGCGCCCCCGATCTGCCGCTCGACTCCATCAACGCATGGAACACCGAACGGCGTTTCGTGCGATCGTACAAGACGGATGAAGGCGTGGCGCGGATCGAGATGGACGTTGCGACGAGCCTCGACGGCCTGACCCATCGCGACTTCGAGGCGCTGCTGGATCTCTGGCTCGACAGCATCGTGCTCTACGAGGAACACATCAACTGGTGACGGTTAACGCCATCTGAACGATTCCCGGTCAATTCTCCGGTCGCCGCGACCCTTCGCGGTGATTGGAGGTGATGACACTGGACGAACATACATTTCGGAAATGGATGGTGACACTCGGAGCGGCAACGCTGCTCATGGCAATCATCCGACTCTGGATCGGCCACTAGGCCGGGAAAGAGAGACCCCGCAGAGCTGCAACTCTGCGGGGTCGTTTTTCGGTGATGACACTGAAATACATTTCGTAGGTTCAGTGTTTATCACATTCCCTAATTTCCTGTAAACGCGCGCCCGCTAACGTGGTTAAAGCGCGTTCAGCAGCGCCGCTGTCGGCCAGGCATCCGCCGGCAGACCAAGCCGCGCCTGTTCCGCCTGCGCCGCCGCCCGCGTGCCTGCGCCGAGAATTCCGTCGATCTTGCCCACGTCATGCCCGCGCGCCTGAAGCTTCTGTTGCAGCGCCTTCATCTGGCCGCCCGACAGGCCCGGGTCCGGGTTGCCCGCGTCATAGATCGGCCCGCCTTCCAGCCGCGTGGCGAAATAGGCCGCCGTCAGGACATATGTGAAGCTCTGGTTCCACTCGAAATAGATGTCGAAGTTCGGATAGGCGATGAACGCCGGGCCCTTGTGCCCCTGCGGCAGGATGATCTTGCCGGGCAGGTCGGTGCGCAGCTGGCCGTTGCGTGCCTGCACGCCCATGCTGGCCCACTGGCTTGTCGGCAGGCTGTTGTCCGTCCCGGTCTTGGTCCAGTCGAGGTTCTGGGGCACCACGACCTCCTGCAACCACGGCTCGTTCGCCCGCCAGCCCAGTTCGCGCAGCATGTTCGCGCCGGAGAGCAACGCATCGGGGGCCGAGGTCTTGAGCCGCACATGCCCGTCCCCGTCGCCGTCCACGCCCGCCTCGATGATGTCACTGGGGAGCATCTGGACCATACCGATCTCACCCGCCCATGCGCCGGTGGTGCCGGTGGGGGAGAAGTCTCCGCTCTTGTAAAGCTCCAGCGCAGCCAGAACCTGTGGCTGGAACAGCCCCGGACGGCGGCAGTCGTGGCTGAGTGTCATCAGAGAATTGAGCGTGTTGAAGTTGCCCTGGAACCCGCCGTAATCCGTCTCGAACGCCCAGAAGGCGGTGAGGACGCCCCGGCTCACACCGTACTCGCGCTCCATCCGGTCGAAGACGCTGGAGTAGCGGTTGAGGTTCGCACGCCCGTTGTCGATGCGGTTTTGCGAAATGAGCGAGCGGGAGAACTCGATGAAGGGTTTTTGAAAGAACCCCTGCCCCCGGTCAGCGTTCAGCGTCGCGCCGTCCTGCCGCACCGAGGCGAAAAAGTTGTTCACCGTGCCCGCGTCATGGCCCCGGCTGAGGGCGAGGTCCTTCATCCGTCCGACGAAGGACGAGAACGAGCCGCCGCATTCGACAAGCGGCGCGGGGATGTCCTGCGCTGCGCTGGGGCTGGCGGTGGCGAGGCTCAGGGCCACGGCTGCGATCAGTTTCTTCATCGGGCACTCCGGTTCAAATGGTCGAAAGAGAGCCTATCAG
Source organism: Maritimibacter sp. (assembly GCA_002695005.1). GTDB lineage: Bacteria > Pseudomonadota > Alphaproteobacteria > Rhodobacterales > Rhodobacteraceae > Maritimibacter. The sequence continues at coordinate 517,488 of NZNT01000029.1, read as the reverse complement.
GCCCCGCTCACCAGACAACCGCGATGATGAACACGACCACGAGAAGCGCGATCCACGCCCGCCAGAGCACCGATACGGAACGGTCGACCTCGGTCGCGCCGATGTCGCGCTCGCCGGTCTCGTTCACGAATGGGTAGTCGCGAACCTCGCCCTCGTAGCTGCGCGGGCCGGATAGAGCGACGTCAAGGCTCACCGCCATCGCCGCCTCGGGCCAGCCAGCGTTCGGCGAGCGATGGAGGGGGGCGTCGCCGGCGACCGTCGCCCAGCCGCCGGGGCGGTGGTTCACGAGGAACATCAGCACGGCGGAAATCCGCGCGGGAATCCAGTTGAGGACGTCGTCGAGCCGCGCGGCCGCCTTGCCGAACGCCTCATGCCGCGGTGTTCGGTAGCCGATCATGCTGTCGGCGGTATTGACCATCTTGTAGGCCATGATCCCCGGCAGCCCCGCGACGAGGAACCAGAAGGCGGGGGCCACGACCCCGTCCGAGAAGTTCTCGGCCCCGCTCTCGATCGCCGCGCGCGCCACGTCGCCGTCGTCCATGTCGGTGGTGTCGCGCCCCACGATCCGGGCCACCGCCGCGCGTCCGTCGGCGAGCGACAGCGACAGGGCGTCCGCCACCGCCTCCACATGATCGACGAGCGAGCGGTGGGCGATCAGGATCGCGGCCGCAAGCGCCTCGACCACCCAGCCCAGTTGCGCGAGCGCCCAGCCGACGCTCGCGGCGAGCGCGGTGAGCGCCGCGATGGTCACGCCCCCGGTCACGACCCGCCCGCGCCCGTGGTTCAGCATCTCGTCCGCCCAGCCGACGGCGCGCCCCATGATGACCGCCGGGTGCGGCACGCGCGACCAGAGCCGCTCCGGCTCTCCGGCCACCGCGTCGATCAGGAGGGCGATGACGAGAACGGCGGCAAAGCTCACAGCGCGGCCTCCAGCTGATCCCAGCGATCCTCAGGCGGCAGGCCGAGGCGCAGCCAGCGTGGCTCATAGGGAAACACCCGGCTCCAGACCCGGCCACGGGCGAGCCGGTCCTGCCACGCCGCCGCATCGCCCACGTCGTAGAGCCGGAAGAGCGCCGTGCCGCCCGCCACCTCGGCCCCCTTCGCCTGCATCAACTCGTCGAGCCGCGCGGCATCGGCGCTGAGGCGCTGGCGCGTCCGGTTGGCCCAGTCGATGTCGGTCAGCGCCGCGTGCCCGACCGTCAGCGCGGGGCCGGAGACCGGCCAGGGGCCGAGCATCTCGCGCAACGCGTCGATCAGGGCCGCGTCCCCGATCGCGAAGCCAAGGCGCAGTCCCGCAAGGCCCCAGAACTTGCCCAGCGACTTGAGGATGACGACCCCCGGCTCCGCCCCGCGCGCCGGTACATGCGTATCGTCCGGCGCGATGTCGCAAAAGCTTTCGTCGATGATGGTGAGGCCTCGGGGATGGTCGTCCTCGCCCGACCACATGCGCCCGGTGGGATTGTTCGGATGCACCACGACACGCGCCTCGGCGGGACCGTCGCGCACGACCTCCCACCCGGATTGTGAAAAGGCGGCGGCATGTTCGTTGTAGGTCCGTTCCTCGATCCGCACCCGCCCCGGGGCGAAGAGCGCGGGAATGCGCGCGATGAGGGCCGAGGCGCCGGGCGCGGCGACCACACCCGCCCCATCGGGCACCATCCAGAAGTCGCGCGCCGCCGTTTCCAGTGCGGCCATCGCGCCGGTGTCAGGCAGGGCCGCCCACGCTTGGGACGGTATTTGGGGGAGCGGAAAGGGGCTCGGGTTGATGCCCGTCGACAGGTCGATCCAGTCGGCGCGCGTCCCGCCCCAATGCGGCATCGCGGCGTCGAGGCCGCCGCCGTGGTCGCGCGGGGTGGTCATTCGGCCCCGGGCAAGGGCGGATGCCGGGTCACGAAATGCCCCTTCACCGCCACCGGCCAGGTCCGGTAGGGCACTTGCCCCGTCGCGCTGTCGGCATGGAGAACGGCCCAGTCCACGATGCCCTGCGCGGCCTCTTCGGTCGGCTCGAACCGGCCCAGCGTGTAGCAAAGTTTGCCCGACGCCTGCACCGCGACGTTGCAGGAATGGTCGCAGCCCATGAGGCAGGAGGTCCGGCGCACGTTCAGGCCCGTGTCGGCCGCCGCAGCTTCCACCAGATCGGCCAGAACCTGCCCATCGGTCCGCTCAATGCCCTTGGCGGCCCAGTCGTCGCGCTTGCAGGTGTCGCAAATGGTGATCCAGGTCGGTGTCATGGTGTTCCTTTTTTCGCTGCTTGAAACGGAAAACCGCCACGAAAGCAATGGTGAAGGGCTGGTTATCCTATATCTCCGTCACCTCTTTCATTGGTGTAGGATTCGGTAGATTTTGTTCCTGGGGCGCTTGGTGTAGAATGAGCCATCCGGCAAGTGCACCTACAGATTGGATTCGAGTGATTCTGTGGACGTCCTGATCGTCGAAACAGATGCCGACCTCGGTCGCCTTTGGCAAAGGCACCTGGAACGGCAGGGCGCGCGCGCGACTCTCGTCCGCACGACCGAGACGGCGTTCGACCGGCTGCGCGACGGGCATGTGGACATGATCGTGGCCGATCTGGACCTGCCCGGCTCCGGCGCGATGGCCGTGGCGGATTACGCGGCCTACCGGCATCCGGCGGCCAAGGTGGTCTTTGTGACGGCATCGTCCTTCTTCTCGGACGGGTCCGTGTTTTCGATGAGCCCCAATGCCTGCGCCTTCCTGCCGTCCCGCACCCCGCCCGAAGATCTCGTGGCGGTCGTTACCCATCATGGCGACCGGGTGGCCAAGCACTAGCCCAGCGCCGCGCGCACCTCGGCGACACGGGCCGCATTGTCCGGAGCGGTGGTTCCGTCGGCGTTGACGAGCGAGTTTTCGAACCCAACCCGGCACTTGCCCCCGGCGCGATGCGCCTCGGCGAGGCACGCGGTCTCTCCCTGCCCGAAGGCGCAGAGCATCCAGTCCGGGTTGATGTCCGTGGCGCGCATCCAGTCCGTGAAAGGATGCAGCATGTCCGGCGTCGAGACCTGTCCGTCGACATAACGCCCGAGCACGAAGATGAGCTGGAGCCGCGAGTCGCGCAGGAGGCTCTTGGGCAGCGTTTGCGCGAGGCCTTCGGCGTCGCTCACGTCGTAAAGGATATGCTGCACGGCAATCCCCGCATCCGCCGCCTGTTCATAAAACGCGGTTGCCCCCGGCTCCCCCGTGATCTCACGCCATGCGGCCGAGACGAGGGTGCCACCGGAATTGAGCGCCACGAATTTCTGATGGCCCGGACCATAGCGCCCCGCCGCCTCGGTCGTGATCTGCACCGGCATATCGGGAAGCGCCTCGCCCAGATGCGTCAACGCCTCGCGATACGCACCGGTGTCGAGCAGGTGGCCCCCGCCGCCATCGCGCAGGTGGAGGTGAAGCCCGTCGGCCCCGGCGGCACGGCAGGCCCGCGCGGCCTCCGTCACCTCGTCCAGCGTGACCGGCAGCGCGGGATGATCGGCGCGGGTTTTCGAGGCACCGTTCGGGGCGACCATGAGCGAGGGCAGCATCACAGCACCGCCCCGAAGGCCGTACCGAGCTTGTCGATCAATTCGCCCAGCTGGTCGTCGGTCAGGATGAAGGGCGGGGCGAGCAGGACGTGGTCGCCCTGCACCCCGTCGATGGTTCCGCCCATCGGGTAGCAGATGAGCCCGGCCTCGAAGGCCGCGGCCTTGACCTTCTTGTGGATGCCCAACGCGGGGTCGAAGGAGGCCTTGGTCTCGCGGTCCGCGACGATCTCGAGCCCCCGGAACATGCCCCGTCCGCGAATGTCACCGATATGGGGATGCTGGCCGAAGGCGTCGGTCAGCGCCGCGCCCAGCTTTTCGCCCATATCCGCCGCCCGCGCGGCCATGCCGCCCTCGGTCAGCTTGGTCACGACGACGTCCGCCGCCGCGGTCGCCATCGGGTGGCCGATGTAAGTGTGGCCGTGCTGGAAGAAGCCCGACCCCTGCGCGAACGCCTCGAAGATACGCGCCGTGCACAGCGTCGCGCCGATCGGCTGGTATCCCGCGCCCAACCCCTTGGCGATGGTCACGATGTCGGGCGTCACCCCGTCCTGCTCGCAGGCGAACAGCGTGCCGGTCCGGCCCATGCCGCACATCACCTCGTCGAGGATCATCAGGATGCCGTAGCGGTCGCAGATTTCGCGGATGCGCTTGAAATAGCCCGGCACGGCGGGCACCGCGCCCATCGTCGCGCCGACCACGGGTTCAGCGATGAAGCCGATGACCGTCTCGGGCCCGACGCGCAGGAGTTCCGCCTCCAACTCGTCCGCGACACGGCGACCATAGGCCACCGCATCCTCGCCCTCCTCCTGCCCGCGATAGGCGTAGCAAGGGGCGATGTGGCTGGTTTCGACCATCAGCGGCTGGAACTGCGCCCGCCGCCATGCATTGCCGCCAGTGCCCAGCGCGCCCAGCGTGTTGCCGTGGTAGCTTTGCCGCCGCGCGATGAAGCGCGACCGCTGCGGCTCACCCGTTTCCACGAAATACTGCCGCGCCATTTTGAGCGCGGCCTCCACCGCCTCGGACCCGCCGGAGACGAAATAGACCTTGTCCAACCCCTCGGGCGCATGGGCGATCAGCCGGTCGGCCAGCCGTTCCGCCGGTTCCGAGGTGAAGAACCCGGTGTGGGCGAAGGGCAGGGCATCGGCCTGCGCCTTGATCGCCCCGATGACGTCCGGGTCGGAATGACCAAGGCAGGACACCGCCGCTCCCCCGGACCCGTCGAGGTAGGGTTTTCCCGCCTTATCAAAAAGATAGGCGCCATCCCCGCGTGTTGCGACAGGGGGTGAAGATGTGGCGGAACGATGAAAAACGTGGCTCATGGCCGTAGGCTCCCGGACCGACTCGGTCATTCAACATGTTTCAGCATGAAACAGATGGTTCAACCGTTGACAAGATATGAAACAGATGAAACGCTCCGACTCGGTTCTGCTTTTGACGGTTACGGGGGGCGTGTGCTGACCAGCTTCGAGGAACGACTTGCGACGTCCTATGACAGCCTCAGCGCCCGTCTGCGTGAAGCTGGCGATTACATCGCGGCCAATCCCCTCGACACCGCCACCCGCTCGCTGCGCGCCGTCGCGGACCATTCGGGCCTCGCGCCCGCCACCTTCACCCGGCTCGCCAAGGCGCTCGACTACCAGAACTTCGAGGAGCTGCGCGAGAGTATGCGCAAGCGGCTTGAGCGGCGACACTCGAGCTTTGCCGACCGCGCCGGGGCGTTGCAGGTCGAAAGCGACACCGAGGGCCGCAGCCTTGTCGCGCGCAGCCGGGATGCCTGTGTCGCCAATATCGACGGGCTGGTGGACGCCCTCGACACGAGCCGGTTCGAGGAAATCGCGAAATACCTGCACGAGGCACGGCGCGTCGTCGTGCTGGGCGGGCTCGGCTCCACCGCCATCGCGGAATACGCGGCCTATATGGGCAACTTCCTGGGTGACGCCTGGACGCCCGCCGGGCGAATGGGCGGCTCCATCGGGAGCGCGGTCACAGACCTCGATTCCCGTGATGCGCTGTTCGTCATCACGAAGCCGCCATTTTCGACCACCTCGATCCGCGCTGCCGAATTCGCCCATACGCGGGGCGCTTTCGTCCTCGTCGTCACCGACACGCACACCTGCCCCGCGCTGCGCCATGCCTCGGCGCGGGTGGTGGTGCCCACCGACAGCCCCAATTTCTTTTCGTCCTACGTGGCGACCATGTTCTTCGTGGAGACACTGATGGCCATGGTCGCGAAACGCGCAGGACCCGCCGCGACCGAACGGATCGCGGATATCGAGACCGCCAACCTGGCCCTTGGCGAGGTGATCGGTCTTTGAAGTCAACCAACCAGAAGCAACGGGAGAAAATATGATGAAACACATCAAACTGGGCTTTGCCGCCCTCGCGACGGTGGCCTTCACGGCGCCCGCGATGGCGCAGGAAGAGTTCATCACCATCGGGACCGGCGGCGTCACGGGCGTCTATTACCCGACCGGCGGCGCGATCTGCCGGCTCGTCAACAAGGGACGCCGCGACCACGGCATCCGCTGCTCAGTCGAATCCACCGGCGGCTCGGTCTACAACATCAACACGATCCGCGAGGGCGAGCTTGAATTCGGCGTCGCCCAGTCGGACTGGCAGTACCACGCCTACAACGGCACCTCGCGCTTCGAAGAGGCCGGGCCGTTCGAAGAGCTTCGCGCGGTTTTCTCGGTCCACCCGGAGCCCTTCACCGTGGTCGCCCGCGCCGATTCCGGCATCACCACCTTCGACGACCTGCAAGGCAAGCGCGTGAACATCGGCAACCCCGGTTCCGGTCAGCGCGGCACGATGGAAGTGCTGATGGAAGCCAAAGGCTGGACCATGGACGACTTCGCGCTCGCGACCGAGCTCAAGGCCGCCGAACAATCCGCCGCGCTCTGCGACAACCAGATCGACGCGATGGTCTATACCGTCGGTCACCCCTCCGGCTCGATCCAGGAGGCGACCACCGCCTGCGATTCCGTGCTGGTCGAAGTGGCGGGTGACGCCGTTCAGGGCCTGATCGACGAAAACTCGTTCTACCGGACGGCCACCATCCCCGGCGGCATGTATCGCGGCAATGACGAGGACACGATGACCTTCGGTGTCGGCGCGACCTTCGTCACCTCGTCGAACGTGTCCGAAGACGCGGTCTACACCGTCGTCTCGTCGGTGTTCGAGAACTTCGAAGACTTCACGGGTCTGCACCCGGCCTTTGCGAACCTCGTGCCGGAAGAGATGGCGTCCGCCGGTCTGTCCGCGCCGCTCCATGCCGGTGCCGAGAAGTATTACCAGGAACAGGGCTGGCTAGAGTAATCTCCGACCAGACACCAATCAGGAGGGCGGTCCGCCGCCCTCCCCTCCCCATAAGAAACACAGATTTCATCGCGCCAGAACGGCCGGGACGGAGGGACAATGTCCGACAGTGAGAAACGCAGCCTGAACGAAGACGAACTTCAGGAGCTTGTCGCCGCCTCCGACAGTGGCGCGCGCAGCGTTCCGGGGGGCCTCGGGCTTTTCATCGCCGCCGTCGCGCTGATCTGGTCGATCTTCCAGGTGCTGCTCGCTTCGCCCTGGGCGCCCTATATCCTGCCGTCCGACGCGATCAACAACTCGCGCCAGATTCACCTCGCCTTCGCGATCTTCCTGTCCGCGATGGCCTATCCTTTGTTCCGCTCGGCGCCCAAGGACAGGGTGCCGTGGTATGACTGGATACTTGCCGTGGGCGGCGCGATCCTCGCGCTGTACGGCTACTTCTTCTATGAAAAGATCGTGCAGGCCGGCGGGCTGGCCGACCAGACGGACGCCTATGCCGCGCTCGCCGGTCTCACGCTCCTCTTCATCGCCGCCTACCGCACGCTCGGCCCGGTCATGGTCGTGCTCGCGCTGGTCTTTCTGGGCTATGTCTTCTTCGGCGCGTCCGAAGTGGTGCCCGACACGATCCGCTGGGCGGGCGCATCGCTGCGCAAGGCCATGTCGCATATGTGGATCACGTCCGAGGGCGTGTTCGGCATCGCGCTGGGCGTGTCGACCAAGTTCGTGTTCCTTTTCGTCCTCTTCGGCGCGCTGCTCGATAAGGCAGGCGCTGGCAACTACTTCATCAAGATGGCGTTCGGCGCGCTTGGCCACCTGCGCGGCGGCCCGGCCAAGGCGGCTGTCGTCGGGTCTGCGGCCACCGGCCTTATCTCCGGCTCGTCCATCGCCAACGTCGTGACCACCGGCACCTTCACCATCCCGCTGATGAAGCGGGTCGGGTTCTCGTCGGAAAAAGCCGGGGCGGTCGAAGTGGCCTCATCAGTCAACGGCCAGATCATGCCGCCGGTCATGGGGGCCGCGGCCTTCCTGATGGTCGAGTATGTCGGCATTTCCTATGTCGAGGTCATCACCCACGCCTTCCTGCCCGCGATCATCTCCTACATCGCGCTGGTCTATATCGTGCACCTCGAAGCGGTGAAAACGCGGATGCCGACGCTGGGCAACAAGGTCGTGAAACTGTGGCGCACGATCCTGGGCATGTTCCTGTTCTTCGCTGGCTTCGCGATCCTGTGCTACATCACGCAATTCCCCGTCCGCCTCGTGACCTCGATGGTTCCGACCGGCTCGGGCTGGATCCTCGCGGCGCTGCTGGCGCTGGTCTATGTCGGCCTCATCTACCTCGCCTCCACCGTGGATGATCTGGAGCCGGACGATCCAAATTCCGAGGACGTGGAGCTTCCGGACATTCCGAAGATCTACAAATCGGGCCTCTACTACCTGCTGCCGATCATCGTGCTGGTCTATTTCCTGATGATCGAGCGCAAGTCGCCGGGTCTGTCGGCCTTCTGGGCCACGTTCCTGCTGTTCGGCATCCTGCTGACCCAACGGTCGCTCAAGGCGATGTTCCGGGGTGAATCCAACCCGTTCGCCAAGCTCAAGGACGGGCTCATCGACCTGATCGGCGGTATGATCGACGGGGCGCGCAACATGATCGGGATCGGCCTCGCCACCGCGACCGCCGGGATCATCGTGGGCACCGTGTCGCTGACGGGTATCGGGCAGGTGATGGCGGATTTCGTCGAGTTCCTGTCGGGCGGCAACCTGATCCTGATGCTGATCTTCGTGGCGATCCTGTCGCTGATCCTCGGGATGGGCCTGCCGACCACGGCGAACTACATCGTCGTGTCCTCGCTCATGGTCGCGGTCGTCGTGGAACTGGGCGCGCAATCCGGCCTCGTCGTGCCGCTGATCGCGGTCCACCTGTTCGTGTTCTACTTCGGGATCATGGCGGACGTGACTCCACCCGTGGGCTTGGCCAGTTTCGCGGCCGCGGCCGTGTCGGGGGGCGACGCGATCAGGACCGGCTTCACCGCGTTCTTCTACTCGCTGCGCACCGTCGCCCTGCCCTTCGTGTTCATCTTCAACACCGACCTGTTGCTGATCGACGTGACGCTGACGCAGGGGATCATCGTGTTCATCGTGGCCACCATTGGCATCCTGATCTTCACCTCTGCGACGATGGGCTGGTTCCTCACCAAGAACCGGATCTGGGAGACGGTGGCGATGCTCGTCATCGCCTTCGCGCTGTTCCGTCCGGGCTTCTTCATGGACCAGATCCAGCCACCTTATGACGAGGTCGAGCCTACCGCGCTTGAACAACGTGTGGAGAACGCCCCGGTGGGCCGTGATCTGCGCGTCGTGATCTCCGGGCCCGACTTCGACACGCTCGAGATGAAGGACATGACCGTCGTGCTCACCGTGCCCGAGGTCGAGGGCGCGCAGGCCCGCCTCGACGAATGGGGGCTGCTCCTGATGCAGGAGGGCGACGACGTCATTCTCGAAGAGCCGATGTTCGGCACGCAGCTTTCGGACAAGCTGTCCTCCTTCGATTTCTACGGGGACGAGCCGGTGACGATCTCGGCGGTCCGGGCACCTGCCGACCAGATGCCCAAGGAACTCATCTTCATCCCGGCGCTGGCGCTCATGGCGCTGATCGCCTTCCTGCAAACCCGCCGCGCCCCTGCGGCCACCACCCGCGAAGGAGTGCCGGCATGACCCTCAAGACCGTGCTCTGCGCCATCGACATCAACCGCCCCGAGGCCGAGGCCATGGTGCTCCGACGCGCCCACAAGATCGCCGAGGCCGAGGGCGCGCAGCTCGACGTCATCACGGTCGTGCCGGATTACGGCATGTCGGTGGTCGGCGGGTATTTCACGCAGGACCATACGGAAAAGGCGGTGGAACATGCCCACGCGCTGCTCTGCGACGAGGTGGGCAAGGTTCTGGGCGAAGAGGCCAACAAGAAATGCCGGCATGTCGTTGCGGTGGGGAAGGCCTATCAGGAAATCCTGAAAGCGGCGGACAAGGACAAGGCCGATCTGATCGTGCTGGGCGCCCATGACCCGGACCTGTCGGATTACCTTCTGGGTCCGAACGCCGCCCGCGTCGTGCGCCATACCAAGGCGTCGGTTTACGTCGTGCGCGAGGGCTGACGCCCGGCTGTCCGTCACAGGAAAAACCGCGCCCGGCGATGGCTGGGCGCGGCGTCCTTTTCGGAAATCTCCAGATCAGTGATACGGGTGATCGTCCTCCGGCGGCGTGTGGCCCTTGCCGGCCGCCATCCCGGCGGTGATGCCCTGCACGAAGGCCGCGCTGAGGCCGCCGACGGCTGCCATGCCCGCAGCGGGCGCCGCCGTCGAGGCGGGCGCGTGCACACTCGGCGCCATCTTCACGGCCGCCTTGTTGGTGCGCGTCATGGCCAGCATGATCAGGCCAAGCCCCACGAACACACCACCGAAAATCAGGGCGAGTTGCAGCGTGTCGAAAAACTCCGACAGGGCGATCCAGCCCGCGACCGCGAGAAACGCGATCCCCACGAACAAAAGGATGCCACTCGCCACACCAAACATGGTGCGGCGAATGGCAAGCCTTACGCGGTATTCAATTGCCGCAATCATTTGCGGCTCAGGAACAGACCCACCATGAAGCCGACGCCGGCGGCGATCCCCACGGCGGCTGCCGGGTTCTCACGCACCTGGCCTTCGGCAGTGCGATAATAGGCGGCGGCGCTGTCCTGCGCGTCCTGTGCGGCCTTCTGGCCCTTGGCGCGCGCCTTCTTCGCGGTCTTCTTGGCGCGGGTCTTGTATTCGGCGGCGGTGGAGTTGCCCACGTCGCGCAGCGTCGTGGTCAACTCGGACACGTCGCCCTTGAGTTGCTCGATCTGCGCCTGCAGATCCTTGACGTCCTTGTCCATGCCGTTGCGCCCGGCAGTGGTCGTGGTGGTCGGTGTGGCGGTTGCCATTGGATAGCTCCTTTTGGGTGTCTGTCCATTTGGGTGTTCAACGCGTGCGCGTAGGAGGTGTTCCGTCATCCAAGGGATTCTTTTCGCTGGAACTTTCCGATCCACCTAACCGTTTCCCCCACAATCACGGCGTCCCCGCGACGCCTTTGTTTGTAACCAGAGAAAAGGAGGGTTCGTCATGCTCGGTTGGGCTCTGACATTCCTCGTCATCGCGATTATCGCCGCCGTCTTCGGTTTCGGCGGGATCGCCTCGGCTTCCGCCGGGATCGCGCAGATTCTGTTCTTCGTGTTCCTCGTGCTGTTCGTCGTGGCGCTCATCGCCCGCGCGGTCCGTGGCCGGCGCGTGTAAGCGAGGCACATTGAAACACCAAAGCGGGGCGTCCATCGGGCGCCCCGTTTTTTCGTGTTTGCGCGCCAAAAAAAAGGCGACGCCCCGAGGGGGGACGCCGCCTTTCGCACCTTCGAGGGAACCGGGGGTCAGGTATGCAGCGTTTCGGTCGATGCGAAGAACATCGCCTGGCTGACCGCAGAGCGGACCTGATCCTCGGAATAGGGTTTGGTGATGACGAAGGCCGGCTCGGGCCGGTCGCCGGTCAACAGCCGTTCGGGGAAAGCGGTGATGAAGATCACGGGAACATCCCCCGCGCTTTTCAGGATCGCGTTCACGGCGTCGATACCGGAGGAGCCATCGGCAAGCTGGATGTCCGACAGGATCAGATCCGGGGTCTCTTTCCCGGCCAGATCCACCGCCCCGCGCTCGGTCCGGGCGACGCCGGTGATCGCATGGCCCATGTCGGCCACGATGTCCTGAAGATCCATCGCGATGATCGCTTCGTCCTCGATGACGAGGACACGGCCCTTCACGCTGTCTTCCATCTCCTTGCGCGCGACGCCGATCAGGTGGTTCACCTCGTCGGCCGGCATCTCCATGATCTGCGCGATGTCCGCGGTCGGAAACTCCTCGACCGTATAGAGGAGAAGCGCCTCGCGGGTGTTGGTGGTGAGCTTGGCAAGGTGGCGCTGCGCACGTTCGTGCATCCCCTCCTCGCCGGTGTCGACCGGCGAGCCGGAGCTCGACCAGATCTGATGAAAGGCGCGGAAGAGCGCGACCTTGTGGTCAAGGCCGAGATCGAAAACCGAGCGGTCTTCGAGCAGCGCCTCAAGCGTGGCGGCCGCATAGGTGTCGCCGGTCTTCTGGCTTCCGGTCAGCGCACGCGCATATCGCCGCAGATACGGCAGAAGCGCAGCGACCTTCACGGAAAGAAATTCTGTCTCGGAGTCGGGCATCCCATCCATCCCTGTTTTTTTCCCCAATTTTTTCACGTCGTCTGGAACAAAACGCCGACTTGCTGGTTTGGTTCCAGCAGTTTGAAAAAAAAGCGCTGTGAGGCAGCACGGAATGGGACGCGGACACACATGACGGAAAAAGACATCGAAGGAGAGGATCCTCTCGCCGAACAGATCGACGAAAATCTCCGTAAGGTTTTCCAACGCACGCTCGAAGAAGATGTGCCCGACAAGTTCATGGACTTGCTGTCCAAGCTGAAGGACCAGGATCAGGGGTCCAAGCATGGCGAATGACAACAGTCCCGTCGACCCGCGCGAGGCCGTCGTCGAGCATCTGCCGGCGATGCGTGCCTTTGCTGCGAGTCTGACGCGAAATTCCGCGGCCGCTGACGACCTGGTGCAGGACACCATCGTCAAGGCGTGGAAGAATTTCGACAAGTTCAAACCGGGGACCAACCTGCGTGCATGGCTGTTCACCATCCTGCGCAACACGTTCTACTCGGACCTTCGCAAGAAAAAGCGCGAGGTCGAGGATGTGGACGGCGCGATGGCGCAGACACTGTCCGAGAAACCGCATCACGACGGGCGCCTCGCGCTCGCCGATTTCGAAAAGGTCTTCGCCGAACTGCCGGTGGAACAGCGCGAGGCGCTGATCCTCGTCGGCGCGTCCGGCATGTCCTATGAGGAAGCTGCCGAGACCTGTGGCGTCGCCATCGGGACGATCAAGAGCCGAATCAACCGGGGCCGTTCGCGGTTGACCGAGCTGCTCAAGCTGTCTGATGAGGAAAGCCTCGAAATCACCGACAGCGCCACGATGGCGGTCGTGAACTCAGGGATGCAAGTGAGGAAGTCCGGCAATTGATCAATACTTTCCGGGAACGGAGCCGGTCGCTGACCTTCCGAATCGCGGGGCTGTTGGCCATCGCGCTCCTTCCCGTCGGCATCATTTCCGTCGCGACGACCTATCAGTTGCTCGATCGCGCCGACCGTGACCTCGCCCAGACGCTGCTCGCGCTCACTTCCGACGCGGCGGCAGAGCAGGAGGCCGCGATCCGCACGGCCACGGGCGTCGCCAAGAGTCTCGTCACCATGGTTCCCGTGATGCGCGAGGCGGGCTATCCCTGCGAGGAGCCCTTGTCCGCGCTCCTGCGCGACACGCCGGAGCTGTCTTTCATCGGCTACGTCGCGCGCGACGGGACCGTGATGTGCGGTTCGTCTGCACAGGGCCAGAGCCTTGCCGAGCGGCCGCTCCACAGGGAATTCATCGACAATCCCGGCCCCCGTGTGAAATTTGCGATCCGGGGGTCGATCAGCCAGACTTCGGTGATTGTCGTGTCGCTCCCGGTGATCACGGGTGGCGATTACGACGGCTATGTCGTGGCCTCGCTCCCCCACCGCGGGCTGACCACGCCGACCGGCGCGGACGACCTCAAGAACCGGCCTCTCGAGCTCATCACCTTCAACGGGGATGGCGAGGTTCTGACCACCTCCTCCGATGCCACCGACCTGGCCGACAACCTGCCCGCCGACCGCTCCCTGCGCGCGCTCACCGGCGGGTCCGAGGTCGCCTTCATCGCCGAGAACGCCAATAACGAGCGTCGTGTTTTCGCCCTCGTCCCCATCGTGTCCGGGCAGGTCTACGCGCTCGGCAGCTGGGAATACCGGCGCAACGCGATCGGCAACGGGATGAGCTTCAGCACCTCGATGCTCTTCCCGCTGCTGATGTGGCTGGTGAGCCTCGCCGTCGCCTTCTATGCCGTGCAGCGCATGGTCATCAAACCCACCCGCAACCTGCGCGCCCGGATGCTCCAGTTCATGCGCTCGCGCAAGCTGGTGGAACCGCGCCGCGACCGGGGCCTGCCGACCGAGATCCGCGACATGGAAGAGACGTGGATGCGGCTGGCCGAAAACATCCTGCATGACGAGGCCGAGCTTTACGACACGATCCACCAGCGCACCGTCCTGCTCAAGGAGGTCCACCACCGGGTGAAGAACAACCTCCAGCTCATCGTGTCGATCCTCGGCATGAAGATCCGCAAGTCGCGCAATCCGGCGATCAAGGATTCCCTCACCGACATCCGCCAACGGGTCATGTCCATAGCGCGGGTGCATCAGAACCTTTATGAGACCTCGACGGCCGAACGCGTGCGCATGGGCGAACTGCTGGAGGCCATCGTGAGCCAGATGGTCAGCTCTTCCCATACCGGCGACACGCGCGACGTGATCCTCGACGCGAGTTACGACGACTGCGAGGTCTATCCGGATCAGGCCGTGCCGCTGTCTCTCGCCATTTCGGAACTCGTGACCAATGCGCTCAAACACATGGGACCCGCCGAGGGTGAGACCAGGCCGCGCGTGGCCGTGTCGCTTGATTGCAAGGCGGGCGGAAACCGGGGTGTCGTCGTGGTCAGGAACACCATTTCGGCAGAGCCCGCCGAGATCGAGGACAACATTTCGACCGGCCTGGGCGAGCAATTGGTGCGTGCCTTCGTGAGCCAGATGGAAGGCCGCGTATCGCGCGAGATGACGGATGACAGCTATACCGTGACCATAGACTTCCCGATTCAGGCCTTCGACGACACCATCGTCCCCTCCGACCACCTCCACCCGGTCCAGCCCGCTGACAGGAGCCGGGAATAACGGACCTCGGGGCGGAACTCCGGACCGGGACCAGGCGTTTCAATTGCAGACCCTGAACGAAAGGAGGCACCCGATGAATTGGGACCAAGTGCAAGGCAAATGGAAACAGGTCAAGGGCGACGCCCAGACCAAGTGGGGCGAGCTCACGAACGACGACCTCGACCAGGTGGATGGTGACCGGGAGAAGCTCGAAGGGCTGATCCAGGAGAAATACGGTCGCTCCAAGGAAGAGGCCCAGCGCGAAGTCGACGACTGGCTCGCCGCTGCCTGACCTGATCCAACGACCCGAACGACAAAAGCCCCGCCGAATGGCGGGGCTTTTTCATGCGCGGCAAGGGCCGCGACGCTGGATCAGCTTTCGGGGCAGGCCGCGCGATAGCGGTTGCCGTTGCGATCCTGATAGATGCACTGGTTCTCGCCTTCACCCACGCGGGCGATAAGGTTGCCGGCAACGGCACCGGTCGCGGCACCCACGGCAGCACCGGCAAGCGAACCGGACGAAAGCCCCCCGACAGCCGCGCCGGCCGCGGCGCCAACCGCCGTCCCTTGCACCTGATTTTCGGTTTCACAGCCCGCAAGAGCGAACACGGACAGGGCGGCAACGGCAAGAACTCGGGTTTTCATCTGGACTTCCTTCTTCAATGGATTCGTCCCTATGGTAACAAATTCATGAGGTTTTTGTTCCGATAGTTTAACGACTTGGCGTTTTCTCACGCGATTTTCACGGAACCGCGAGGCCTTGGCGGCAGTTTACCCCTGCCATGTACGACAGTCTGCTCAATGAATTGGCCGCCACCACGGTGCTGCCGCCGGGCATCCTCGCGATGAGACTCGCCGGGGCCGTCCTGCTTTGCGGGCTGATCGGGTTCGAGCGGGAATCGCGCGCGCGCCCTGCGGGCCTGCGCACCCATATGCTCGTCGGCCTCGCCGCCGCCGTCTACTGCATCCTGATGCTGGAACTCATGAGCCGCGGCGACAGCTATGCGGAAGGCGCCCGGATGGACCCGATCCGCGTGATCGAGGCCGTGACCTCGGGCGTGGCCTTCCTCGCGGCGGGCCTCATCGTGTTCTCGCAGGGCAAGGTCCACGGCCTCACGACAGGGGCGAGCCTGTGGCTCACCGCATCCGTCGGGCTGGCCTGCGGGCTGGGCCTGTGGGTGGTCGCGGTGCTCGTCACCGTCCCGGCCATCACGATCATCTGGCTCGTGGGCATCGCCGAGCGCAAACTCGCGCCCGACAAACGCCAAAATTACGACAGCCGGTCGGGATAGGCGACAGCCGCCAGACGCTGCTCGAACCCCGCCATTGCGGGCTCCAGCAGGGTAAAGAGCACCCAGTCCCCCATATGCCGCTTGCAGATGCGCGACCGCAGCGCGGGGCTCAGGCGCGCGGCCTGATCCATCGCCGCTTCCGAGATGTCGCTCAGCGTCGGCAGGTTGTGGGACCGGCGGAAATGCTCGACCGAGGCCGAGACATGCTCGCTTACCCCGACGAAGCTGTAGGTCGACACCAGCCGCTCCAGCATCTCCGACACGTTGCCGGTCATGCCGACAAGCTGGGCAAGCTGCGGGTTTTCCGGCGCGCCGTCGACATAGGCCTCGAACGTGGGGAATTCCTCAAGAAACGCCGCGTGGTCGGGATTGTCGGGCGAAGACTGCGCGACATAATCCGAAAACAGCCGGTCCGCCGGGTTGCGGATGAAGCTCGCGAACTGAACCTCGCTCGCCCCCGTCACCATCTCGGACAGCCGCTTGAACCGGAACGGGCCGGCAAGTGCCTGCCGCAACCGGCCCCCGGCCGCCTCGCGCGCGTCCAGCGCAGCCTGCCACTCGGCCTTGAGATCGCCCTTGAGCGCCCCGGACCCGAAGGACCGCGTCCGGTCGAACACGTCCTTAAGCGCCCCTACCACGGCCCCGCCCGCTGTCATCGGCACGTTGATGAAGAACAGGATGTCGCGCTCCTGCTCGTAGGAGCCGGGAATCACCCGGCCCGGATCGAACCGCGCGAGCACCCGGTCGGCCAGGCCCGCAGGCAGCGCACTCAGCGTCGCCTCGGTCTCGGCCCTGAGGTCTGCGGGCTGATGGGCGGCGAATGACGCGGGCGAGGCCGCAACGGTTCCCTCCACCGGGGCGATGCCCCGGCGGTCACGGGCGTTCAGTCGGACGAGATCTTGCAGTCTGCGGGACATAAGGCCTCCTACCAGTCTCCTGTGTTTTCCATCGACACCCACGGCTCTGTCGGGTCGAGCGCGGGGCCGTCCTGGATCAGTTCCACCGAGATATTATCAGGCGATTTGAAGAAGGCCATACGACCGTCGCGCGGCGGGCGGTTGATCGTGACGCCGGCGTCCATGAGCTTCTGGCAGAAGGCATGAATGTCATCGACCTTGTAGGCCAGATGCCCCCAGGAGCGACCGGTTTCATACACCTCGTCGCTGTCCCAGTTATAGGTCAGCTCCAGTTCCGGCGCGGTCGTCGCCTCGGCGCTCTCCTTGTCTTTCGGGGCCGCGAGGAAGACGAGCGTGAACTTGCCCTCCGGCACCTCCTTGCGGCGGATTTCGACCAGCCCGACCTTGTTGCACCAGAAGTCGAGGCTCTCTTCCAGGTCCGACACCCGGACCATCGTGTGAACGTAGCGCATGGAAACTCCCTTCGTTTCCTCCGACGTAAGAAAGGAACGTGCGGACCTCAACAAAAGGTTTCATGACCCCACGGAAACGTGGCGTCCCGGCGCCCTGTCCGTCCCAAGAACTTCAGGCCCCGCCACACGCCCCTTCTTCGTTCTTCAAATACTTCGGAGGGGGTCCGGGGGAGGCAGCGCCTCCCCCGGCGGGTCGGCGCAGGCGTCAGCCTGCGACGAAACCTCTAGCGTGGCCCCAGGTGCCGCTCGCCCCGCGCGCGCGACAGGGCGATCTGGCGTTGCCGTTCGCGGAAGCGTTCGCGCCGGGCCTCGTCATAGTCGTCGATGCACTGGTGGCACGAGACGCCTTCTTCGTAGTCCGGCCGGCCCTTGTCTTCGGGCAGGATCGGGCGGCGGCAGGCGTGGCACATCTCGTGCGGCCCTTCGGCCAATCCGTGCCCGACACTCACCCGACCGTCGAAGACGAAACATTCGCCGTGCCAGAGGCTCTCGTCCTCCGGCACGTCCTCGAGATATTTCAGGATACCACCCTTGAGGTGAAAGACCTCCTCGACCGCCTGCCCGATCAGGTAGTTGGTCGATTTCTCGCACCGGATGCCGCCGGTGCAGAACATCGCGATCCGCTTGTTGTGGAACCGCTCCTTGTTGGCCTCCCACCACGCCGGGAAGTCCCGGAAGCTCGCCGTTTCGGGGTCTTCGGCCCCCTCGAAGGTGCCGATCGCGACCTCGTAGTCGTTGCGCGTGTCGATCACCGCCACATCAGGGGCCGAGATCAGCTCGTTCCAGTCGGCGGGCTGGACATAGCGGCCCACGGCGGCGCGCGGGTCGACGTCGGGCTGGCCCATCGTGACGATCTCGCGCTTGAGCCGGACCTTCATGCGGCCAAAGGGCTGCTCGGAAGCCGTCGACAGCTTGTAGTCGAAGCCCGCGCATCCCGGCAGGCCGTCGATATGGGCGATCAGCTCACGGATCGTGCCCTCGCTCCCCGCCACGGTCCCGTTGATCCCCTCACGCGCCAGAAGGAGCGAGCCGGTGATCCCGCGCGAACAGCAGAATTTGGCCAGCGGTCCCTTGAGGGCGGCAGGGTCGTCGAAGGCGGTGAAGTGGTAAAGGGCGCAGACTGTGAACATGGCGCGGGGCTTACGCCCGGCGCGGGTTCCGATCAAGCCCGCTCGGGCCTCAGTAGCGGTAGCCGCGCGTCAGCGCCACGCGCGCCTGGAGCGACTGAAGCAGGCTGTCGAACGCCTCCCGCGAGCCCAGCGCAGAGCCGGAAATCGTGAGGTTGCCGTCCATGTGCCGGATCTCGATCACGCGGTTGCCCGAGACCGAGCGTGTCTTGATATCGGAAATGCCCTTGTAGGACAGGCGCAGCACCGCCGGGTTGTCGGGCTGTGCCGGGGCCGAGATCGCCTCGTTGTCCAGCACGATGGGCGCCTTGCGCTCGGCCGGGCGCATCCACGACCGGATTTCATCGAACGTGACCCAGCCGGTGACGGTGGCGAGCACGAGATAGGCGAAGGTCGCGCCCTGCATCCCAAGCGAAAATCCCGCGACCGACAGGCTGCCTTGGTGCGTCGCCGCCATGTATCCGGCCCAGACCGTGATGAGTCCGCAGACGACCATGAGAAGGAATCCCTTGGCGGTCGTCAAAGTGTATTCATATGTTTCGTGGGTCATCGTCGGGTGTCCGGTGAAGCAGCAGCGATAGGGTAACTTTCCTCCCGGATTGGGGCGGCTTTGGGGCCGGATCGGTGCATTGTCTTGAATTTGCCGGGGCACTACGCCACTTCTTTCCTCAATCGGAGGTGCCCATGATCCGCGTTCTTGCCCTGTGTTTCGCCCTCGTCCCCGTTGCTGTGAACGCGCAGACGCAGGTGCCCGACAGCCCCGCGCAGATGCAGCTGTCCTTCGCCCCGGTGGTCGAGGAAACGGCCCCGGCGGTCGTCAACATCTATGCCTCGCGGGTGGTAGAGCGGCGCAATCCCTTCGCCGACGATCCGTTCTTTTCCCAGTTCTTCCGCGACTTCGACATTCCGCCGCAACAGCAGAACTCGCTGGGGTCGGGCGTGATCGTGGGCGACGGGCTGGTGGTGTCGAACTACCACGTCGTCGGCAATGCGACCGATATCCGCGTCGTTCTGGCCGACCGGCGGGAATACGACGGGCGGCTCGTGCTCGCGGATGAGGCCGCCGACCTCGCCGTGATCCGGCTCGACGGGGGCGAAGACCTCCCCGCGCTCGATTTCGCCGACAGTGACGAGCTTGCGGTCGGTGACCTCGTGCTGGCCATCGGCAACCCGTTCGGCGTGGGTCAGACGGTCTCCTCCGGCATCATCTCGGGCCTTGCGCGCACGGGTCAGGGCGGCGGGGCGCTGTTGCAGGGCGGGCGGTATTTCATCCAGACCGACGCGCCGATCAATCCCGGCAATTCCGGCGGCGCGCTGGTGGACATGCGCGGCGACCTCGTCGGCATCAACACCCAGATCGTCACCCGCTCGGGCGGCTCGAACGGGATCGGCTTCGCCATCCCCGCCAACCTCGTGAAACAGGTGGTCGCACAGGCCGCCGCCGGGCGCGACCGGTTCGAACGGCCCTGGTCGGGGGTCGAGGTGCAGGTGGTCGACGCCTCCATCGCCGATGCGATGGGGCTGGAGCGGCCGATGGGCGTGCTCCTGCGCGACATCCACCCGGACAGCCCCTTCGCGCAGGCCGGGCTGAGTGTCGGCGACGTTGTCGTGGCCATCGCGGATCAGCCGGTGAATGCCGCCGCCGAGCTCGACTTCCGCCTCGCCACGCATCCGATGGGCGACACGGTCGAGGTGCGCTACATGAACGCCGACGGGTTTCAGGCGGCGCGCGTGACCCTCGCCGCCGCCCCGCGCGGGATCGAGGCGGCGCTGACCGCCATCACCCTGCCCGGCCCGTTTCAGGGCCTCACGCTGTCGCCGCTCTCGCCCGACATCGCCCGCAACCTCGGCCAGCCGATGGATGCGAAGGGCGTCGTCGTCGTGACCGCCGAGGGGCCGGCGCGGCGCACGGGGTTCCAGCGCGGCGACGTGATCCATTCCGTGAACCACATTTCGGTGACGACCGGCGACGCGTTCGAGGCCGTCATCGCGGAAGGCTCGCGCTGGTGGCGGGTCGAATTCTCACGCGGTGGACGGCGCATCACCGCACGCTTCAACGGGTGATCCCATGACCGACGCGCTTATCGTCATCGACGTTCAGAACGACTTTTGTCCCGGCGGCGCACTCGCCGTTGCGGGCGGAGACGAAATCGTGCCGGGCATCAACCGGCTCCTGCGTGCCTTCCCCGTGCGGGTCTTCACGCAAGACTGGCACCCGGCGGGCCATTCGTCCTTCGCCTCGTCCCACCCGGGCAAGGCGCCGCTGGAACTGGTCGAGATGGATTATGGCCCGCAGGTGCTCTGGCCCGACCACTGCATTCAGGGGAGCGACGGGGCGGCCTTCCACGAAGACCTGGAAACCGATCCCGCCGACCTCGTGATCCGCAAGGGCTTCCGGCCCGAGGTCGACAGCTACTCGGCGTTCTTCGAGAACGACCACCGCACGCCCACCGGGCTCGAAGGTTACCTGCGCAACCGGGGGGCCACGGACCTGACCTTCGTCGGGCTGGCCACGGATTTCTGCGTCGGCTGGTCCGCGATGGACGCGGCGCGGCTCGGGTTCAACGTGACGGTGCGGCTCGACCTGTGCCGGGGCATCGACGCGAACGGGTCGCTCGACATGGCGCTGGCGAACATGGCGCAGGCCGGGGTCAAGCTGTCGCGCAAGCCCGACTAGCCCGCCTTACAGATAGCGGTCTTCCAGTTTCGCGGTGCTCTCGACGCCCAGCGCCCCGCGATGGGTGCCGAGCCAGTCCCCGGCCGTTTCGGACCCGAGGCCGTGCAGTTCGGTGAGCAGCGACCAGGACGGAAACATCTTGGACTTCGGATCGAACTCCCGCATCGCCAGCTCGTTCTGAATTTCGTGCATCCGCAGGTTCGCGATGGCCTGAATGAACGGCACGCCGCAGACCGGCGGGCGCCCGTCCAGCTCGGCCTTGAGCATGGTGATCGCGCGGATGTCCTTGGTCAGCGTCTGGTTGAAGGTGAGCTCGGAAATCCGGTCCGGGATCTTGTCGGGCGAAGACGGCGTGCGGCGGCGGCTGATCGGGTTCACGGTGACGAGGATCAGGTCGTGATTGCCGCTTTCCTGCACAAGCTGGACCAGAGGCGGATTGGCGCTGTAGCCCCCGTCCCAGTAATCCTCGCCGTCGATCTCGACCGACGGAAAGGACATCGGCAGACAGGCCGAGGCGATCAGCGCATCCACGGACACATCGTCGTTGCGGAAAATCCTGGCCGCGCCGGTCTTGGCATTGGTGGCCGAAATGAACAGGCGCGGCGCGGATGCGTGGCGGAGCGCGTCGAAATCCACATGGTCGCGCACGATCTCTTCCAGCAGCATTTGCGCCGGGCGTCCGTTCGTCGGGTGCGGCGTGACTGAAAGCTGGGCACCGGAGAGCAGGTTGAACCACGACGCGGTGGCCGAGGTCCAGTTGGGGAACTCGTCGAACACGGTGATGAGGGGGGCCAGCGTGCGTGCGCCGGTATTCACGGCCTCCCAGAACGAAGCAAGCGAACGGCGCGCGCCCTCGCGCCCGCCGACCGCGAGGCCGGAGGCCGCGACCGCCGCGTTCATCGCCCCGGCGGAGGCGCCGGAGATCGCGGTGATATCGACGGTCTGATCGGTGAGCAGCCGGTCGAGAACGCCCCAGGTGAACGCCCCGTGCGCGCCGCCGCCCTGAAGCGCGACGTCGACCTTGACCGTGTTGAGCGTGGTTCCGTCCATGAGGCGACTCCTTCGGGCCATTGCTGCACCGCAGCATACCTTGGATATGGCCCCATAGCTAAGGAATTGCAAACGCCCGCCCTCTCACGAGCGTGTGTCTTGCGCTACGGCGCTCAGGCGTCAGACCCACTGGCCGGGATCAGACCTCGAGGACGATCTTGCCGATATGGGTCGAGCTTTCCATGTGGGCATGGGCCTTGGCGGCCTCGTCCAGCGGATAGGTCGAATCCATGATCGGCTTCACCCGGCCGGCCTCCAGCAATGGCCAGACGTGTTCGCGCAGTTCCTCCGCGATCCGCGCCTTGGCCGCGTCGGACTGGGGCCTGAGCGTCGATCCGGTGACGGTGAGCCGGCGCGCCATGATCTGTGCGAAGTTCACCTCGGCCTTGGGTCCGGTCAGGAACGCGATGTGAACCATCCGGCCCTCATCCGCCAGCGCCTTGATATTGCGGGGAATATACTCGCCACCCACCATGTCGAGGATCAGGTTCGCACCCCCGGCCTCGCCCATCACCTCAACGAAGTCCTGCTCGCGGTAGTTGATCGCCACCTCGGCGCCCAGCTCCCGGCAGACCGCGCATTTCTCGTCCGACCCGGCAGTGGTGAAGACCCGCGCGCCCAGCGTGTTCGCCAACTGGATCGCCGTCGTGCCGATGCCGGACGACCCGCCGTGGACCAGAAACCGCTCCCCGGCGGTCAGCCCGCCGCGCATGAATACGTTGGACCAGACCGTGAAGTAGGTTTCGGGCAGGCAGGCGGCCTCCTTCAGCCCCATGCCTTTCGGGACCGGCAGGGCATGGGCCGCTGGCGTGACGACATATTCCGCGTAACCGCCACCCGGCAGAAGCGCGCAGACCTGATCGCCCACCGAGACTCCGGTCACACCCGGGCCGACCGCCACGACCTCCCCTGCCCCTTCGAGGCCGGGCAGATCGCTCGCCGTCGGCGGCGGCGCATAGGCTCCTGCGCGTTGCAGCGCGTCGGGGCGGTTCACGCCGGCATAGGCCAGCTTGATAAGGATGTCGCCATGCCCCGGTTCGGGCACGGGCCGCTCGACGGGGGTCAGAACCTCCGGCCCGCCAGCCTTGGAAATCTCGACCGCGCGCATGGTGTCAGGAAGGCTCATTGTCCGCGCCCGCCCCACTGTCCGGGATAGCCCGAGCGCGGGGTGCCCGGCGCGCGGATATGGTCGAACACGCGCCCCGGTCCCTTCATGAAGGCATCGACCAGCGTGTTGGAGCGCACGCGCCCCTTCACCTGTTCGAACTTCATCACGTTATCGATTCGCCGGTCGAGGAAGGCCCAGGTCGCCACGCGCCCCTCGCTCTCGTCGCCCAGCCAATACAGCACCGTCGAGGAATAGACCGCCGAGAGCGTCGCCCGCTTGGTGTACCAGTTGATGTCGTCCGACGTGTCGCCCAGCGTCTCCCAGATCAGCCCGGCGGTGCCCCAGAGCGCTCGCGACCCGTCGGCGGCGTGCTGCGGCAGGGCAAACAGCGACATGCCACGCCGCACAAGCTCCCGGTCCGCCACCTCGAGCCGGGTGCGCACGGCAAAGGCGATGCGGTCGCGAAACCTCAGCGCCGTAAGGTCCGCCGCGCGCAGCGCCTCGACCATCTGGCGGTCGCCGCGCTCGTGATACGCGAAGGCAAGGTCCACCCCGCCACGCGGAAACAGCGCGCGCGCTTCGTCGAGCGGTATGCCGGTATCCTCGCAGGCGGCCTTCAGCGCCACCTCGCTCCAGCCATCGAAAGGGACGTGCATTTGCACGGCGTCGAGCAGTTGATCAGCATGTGTCATGGGAAATAAGTGGCACGCGGTGCGGGGTGCTTCAAGGGAACCCGCGCGCCAACGTCGCGTTTCATGCCCAACTGGACAAGTGGCGGGATCGTCGCTATATAGCGCGCTCCTGCAATTTCTCTTGCAACACAAACCTAGAAAGGTGGTGACAACCACATGCAGGTATCGGTTCGCGATAACAACGTCGACCAGGCGCTTCGGGCTCTGAAGAAGAAGCTTCAGCGTGAAGGTGTGTTTCGTGAAATGAAGCTCCGGCAGCATTTCGAGAAGCCCTCCGAGAAGAAGGCGCGCGAGAAGGCGGAAGCCATTCGCCGTCAGCGCAAGCTCGCCCGTAAAAAAGCGCAACGCGAAGGCCTCCTTTAAGGCCCTTGCGATAGACGGTCGACATGTCGACCAGACGACCCCCGTGGCTCTCGCCCGGGGGTTTGTCGTTTTTGGGGTTGAGGGATTCGGCGGCGCGGCGTTTTGTAACGCCGTATTCGTTGCAGGAGACACCCCTTGGCCCGTGAAATCACCGTTACCGCCCGTTACCCCCGCGACGCGGACACCGTGTTCGACGAAGCGATCCATTTCGACGAGATGACCGAGGCGATGAAGGGCATCGCGCGCTATGACGGCCTGCCCAAGGGCGTGGTGGAAGAGGGCGCGACCTACGTCGTGGACATCACCCTCTTCGGCGTGATGAAAAACCCCGGCCACACGATGTATGTCGAGATGCTCGACCGAGAGGCGCGGGTGATCCAGAGCCGCGAAAAGAACGCGCAGGTCACGCGCTGGGACCACACCCTGTCGATCCAGCCGGAGCGGACCGGCAAGGGCTGCGTCTGGACCGACCGGGTGATCGTCGAGGCCCCGCGCATGGAATGGTTCACCGCCCGTTTCGCCGCCTACGTCTATACCCGGCGGCACAAGCACCGGGGCGCGGCTGCGCTGGAAACGGTCGTCAAACCTCTCTGAAAAACGTGGTGATCGCCGCGATGATCTCGTTCGGCGCGGCATGTGGCAGGGCATGGCCCACCCCGTCCACGACATGGTGGCGCGCGGTGCGGTTCCACTGGGTCAGCTTGCCCATCGAGGTCAGGGGAATCACCTTGTCCTCGCCACCCCAGATCGCCAGCACCGGGATCTCGGTCTTGGCGAGGTCGCGGTGCAGGTTCTCAAGGTTGATGGCCAGCGACTCCCGGTGTGCCGACAGGACCGCCCGCAGGTATCC
This sequence comes from Maritimibacter sp., assembly GCA_002695005.1. Classification (GTDB taxonomy): domain Bacteria; phylum Pseudomonadota; class Alphaproteobacteria; order Rhodobacterales; family Rhodobacteraceae; genus Maritimibacter. The sequence goes on along the minus strand of NZNT01000029.1, from coordinate 492,245 downwards.
GCGCCGCCCCGTCTCCTCCGACATTCGCTTTTCAAGGTCGGGGATCACGGTCGGCGCCTGCGCGTCCCGTCTGGCGGCCCGCCGGAGTGACCGGGAGCCCACGACCCGCCACAGCCAGTTGCCCAGCACGCCGGATGCCCCCGCGGTCTTGAGCGGTTCGGCGGGGGTGTAGTCGATCCCGGCCGGGGCCAGCAGGATCACGCGGTCCGTCCGCTCCGGGTAAGTCACGGCGAACTGCGCCGCGATGACACCGCCCATCGAGTAGCCCAGCAGCGACACGGGGCCGTCGAGCCCCTGCTCGATCAACAGCTCGTTCAATTGGTGAAGAAAGAACTGCGGCGTCTGCGCGTCGCCGGGACGATCCGACAGCCCGCGCCCGAACAGGTCATAGGCCAGCACCTGATAGCCCAGCAGGTTCAGCCCGCGCACGATCCCGGAAAAGACCCAGTGCGGCGTGGTCAGCCCGTGGATGAGGACGATGACGTGGGAGGTCGGCGCACCATACCAGCGGTAATAGGTCTTGCCGCCCGACAACTCTGCGAACCCGCCGTCCTCGATCCCGTCCCGCGCCGCCGAAACGGGCGCCCGGAACCATTCACGCACGAAGGGCGCCGCAGCGATAAGGGCGACGATGCCGACAATGATCCAGGCCATGAAAGCTGCTCGCTGTTTTTCGGCAACTGTGCCGGTTGGGCGGTCCTGACGCAACGGAAAAGGCGGGATTGCCTTATGTCAGTATTTGTTTATATAAATAATTATGGAATCAAAGATCCCCGATATGGACGCCGCCTTCGCCGCGCTTTCCGACCCCACGCGCCGGGCGATTCTCGACCGTCTGTCGGGCGGCGAGATGACGGTGAGCGAGATCGCAGCGCCCTTCCCCATCAGCCAGCCTGCCATTTCGCACCACCTCAAGGTGCTGGAGGGCGCGGGGCTCATCACCCGGCGGGTGGACGGCCAGCGCCGCCCCTGCCGACTGGCGGGCGGCACGCTGGAGGAGCTCGAGGCCTGGCTCGACCACCTGCGCCGCGCCCTCACCGCGAATTACGCCCGGCTGGATGCGGTTCTGGCCGAAGAAATGCAAAAAGACCGTTCTCAAAAGGATTAGATCATGCCCAATCCCCTGACTTTCGAACTTGTCGGCGACACGCAGCTTGTCGTCACCCGCGACTTCGACGCGCCCCCCGCCCTTGTCTGGCGCGCACATATGGAGCCGGAGCTGGTCAAGAAATGGCAATCGGGCGCCGACGATTGGAACGTCGTGAATTGCGTGATCGACGCGGCGGTTGGGGGCTTCTATCGCATGGATCACGAAGGGCCGGACGGCTCGGTGTTCTCGATCACCGGCACCTTCCTCGACCTCGACGAACCGCACCGCGTGGTGCAGGAGGAGGTGATGCTCATGCCCGAGCCTTCGCCACCCAACCATATCGAGACCTTGTTCGAAGCAAAGGGCGCAGGCACCCGCATGACCATGACGATGACCCTGCCCGATGCGGAAACCCGCAAGATGATCATGGACACCGGGATGCTCGACGGGATGGAGATTTCCTTCAAGTCCCTCGACGCACTGGAACTGGCCTAAGCCGCCTCCGCGCGTGTCAGGAGGCCGGCCGCCACAAGGCGGTCGGCCCAACCCTGCGGCCCGTCGAACAGATGCACCTGCCAACCCCGTTCGGCGGCGGTGGCGATGTTGTCGGGCTTGTCGTCGGTGAACAGAAGCCGCTCGGGCGCGATCCCGCAATCTTCCTCGACCATCTCGTAGATGCGCGGGCTGGGCTTGGTCACGCCCATGTGGCCCGAGATATAGCGCCGGTCGAACTCGGTCAGAAACGTATCGCGCCCCTCGGACAGGGCGAAACTGTCGATCCCGAAATTGGTCAGCGCAAAGACCGGCACCCCCTTGGCACGCAGCGCCCGCAACAGACGCACCGAATGCTCGATCGGCGGCGTGGCGAGGTCGAGCCAGCGGTCATGCCACATCATGATCTCATCGTGAAACCGGGGGTAGGCCGCAGCCGTCTCCACCACAACGTCCCGAAACACCTCGCCCCGGTCGAAGCGCTCATTCATGGCGTGAAGATCCACGGCGGCGAACATCGCCTCGCGCCGCGCCCGCCCGATCATCTCGTCATAGCGGTCCTCGGGCTGCCAGGTGATGAGCACGTTGCCGATGTCGAAGATCACGGCCTCGGGCCGGGGAAGGGTCGCGTCAGTCATGGGGGGACGATGCGCCAGCGGGCCGCGAATGAAAAGCCGCTCAGTGGCGCTTGTCGCTCGTCTTGATATCGCCCGTGGTCAACACCGGCGAGGCGTCGATCTCATGCGCGTCGAGCATCGCCGCGACCCGTTCGAGCGAGGCGATGATCTGCGCCTGCTCCCAGTCCTCGAGCGCCTCGAACTTGCGCACATAACGCTGTTGCAGCGCGTCGGGCGCGTCGTCCACGGTGGCTTGCCCGGCGGGGGTGATCGTGACGTTGGTCTGGCGCCGGTCACGCTCGGACCGCTGACGGGTCACGAAGTTGCGCGCCACGAGCTTGTCCACCAGCGTCGTGATGGTCGCCTGGCTCACCCCCATGCGGGCCGCGATATCCTTGGGCGTCGCGCTGCCGCGTTCGCCCACGATCTGAAGCGCGCGGAATTGCGCGGCGGTCACGCCGGCGGCGGTCGCGAGCTCTTTGCCGTACAGCTCTGTCGCCCTGAGAATACGCCGCAGGGCGATGAGGCTTACGTCGGTCCGATCCATATGTTCTCCCTCCAGAGGCATTGATGCCACGGCGAGCAGGTCTGATGCAATCATGGTGCTTAGATAGCCAAATCTTTCGGTATGTAAAGGTTCTGAGTCGCTCATTACTGAAGTATTTTCGCCCGAACGACCCGAAAAACAGGGGTTTTTCCGCCCATTCCGGCGAAAAGTGCTTTAGGTCTTGAAACAAATGGCTTGGTTTAATAGTTAGTGCATCGAAGGAACTTTGGAGAGGACCGAAACATGCATACTGCGAAAGACATTCCCCGAACTGGCAAGCTCCGCCTTCGGAAGCCGAATTCCGAGGACGGGGCGCAAATCTGGGACCTGATCCGCGAGTGCAAGCCGCTCGACGAGAATTCCGTCTACTGCAACCTGCTGCAATGCGACCATTTCCGTGACACCTGCGTGGTGGCGGAGCTGGACGGCGACGTCGTGGGCTGGATCTCCGGCTATCTCGTGCCGAACGAAGAGGCGCTCTTCGTGTGGCAGGTGGCCGTGAGCGAGAAAGCCCGGGGCATGGGCCTTGGTGGCCTGATGCTGGACGAAATCTTCGGTCGCGAGGAATGCGACGAAGCCAACGTCCTCAAGACCACCATCACCAAGGACAACGACGCCTCCTGGGCGCTCTTCAAGAAATTCGCGAAACGCCACGGCGGCGAGCTTGAAGACGAAGCACACTTCAAAAAGGACGATCACTTCGAAGGCCGTCACGACACCGAACACATGGTGACGATCACGCTGCCCGACGAAGATGACATGGCGAAGGCCGCGTAAGACACGCGCGGCCCCCCGTCCTTTCACACTAACATCGAAGGAATACGTTATGACGACAGACAAGCAGTCTGCGAACAATCCCGTTTTTGAACGCCGCGAGTCGGAAGCCCGCTCCTATTGCCGCGGTTTCCCGACCACCTTCGCGAAAGCGCAGGGGTCGATCATGACCGCGACTGACGGCACCGAGTACATCGACTTTCTCGCCGGGTGCTCGTCGCTGAACTACGGCCACAACGACGCCGACATGAAGACGGCGCTGGTCGAGCACATCACGGGCGACGGCATCGCCCACGGCCTCGACATGTATACCGAGGAAAAGGCCAAGTGGCTCGAAGCATACGAGAACATCGTGCTCAAGCCGCGCGGCATGGACGACTACAAGGTCATGATGACCGGCCCGACCGGCACCAACGCCGTCGAGGCCGCGATGAAGCTCGCCCGCAAGATCACCGGGCGCCGCAACATCATCTCGTTCACCAATGGCTTCCACGGCATGACCATGGGCTCGCTCTCGCTGACCGGTAACGCCGGCAAGCGTGGCGGCGCCGGCACCCCGCTGGGTGGCGTAACGCACATGCCCTATGAGGGCGCGATGGGCGACGGTGTCGATACGCTCGCCTTCATCAAGGCCATGCTCGACAACGGCTCCTCGGGCGTCGACGCCCCGGCCGCGTTCATCTTTGAACCCGTGCAGGGCGAAGGCGGCCTGAACGCCGCGTCCAAAGAGTGGATCGAAGGCATCGCCAAGCTCGCCAAGGACCACGGCGCGCTGCTGATCGTCGACGACATTCAGGCGGGCATCGGCCGCACCGGCACCTACTTCGGGTTCGAGGGCATGGACATCGAGCCGGACCTCATCACCCAGGCGAAATCGCTGTCGGGCTTCGGCCTGCCCTTCGCCTGCCTGCTCATCAAGCGTGAGCATGACGTGTGGAAGCCCGCCGAGCACAACGGCACCTTCCGCGGCAACACCCATGCTTTCGTCACGGGCCGTGTCGCGCTTGAGAAATTCTGGGCCGACAAGGACGCGATGGAAGCCTCCACCGCCGAAAAGGCGCAGATCCTCGAAGACGGGCTCAAGAAGGTCGCAGACCTGGTGCCGCACGCCTATCTCAAGGGCCGTGGCTTCATGCGCGGCGTGGACGTGGGCTCCGGCGATCTGGCCGAAGACATCTGCGCGCGCTCGTTCGAGAAGGGCCTCATCATCGAGACGTCGGGCGCCGACGACGAGGTGGTCAAGGTGCTCGCCGCGCTGAACATCCCGAACGACGTGCTTCAGAAGGGCCTCGAGATCGTTCTCGAAGCGACCCGCGAAGCCCTCGACGCCAACAAGAAAATTGCAGCGGAGTAAGACGCCATGATCGTCCGTGACTTCAACGAACTGAAAAACACCGACAAGTCCATCTCGGACGCGCGCTGGAACTCCGTGCGCATGCTTCTCGCCGATGACGGGATGGGCTTTTCGTTCCACATCACCACCATCGAGGGCGGTTCGGAACATACGTTCCACTACAAGAACCACTTCGAAAGCGTCTACTGCATCTCGGGCAAGGGCCGGATCACCGACCTCGCCACGAACGAGACGCACGAGATCAAGCCGGGCGTTATGTACGCGCTGAACGAGCATGACAAGCATACGCTGGTATCCGATGAAACGCTGGTTCTGGCCTGCTGTTTCAACCCGCCGGTGACCGGCAAGGAAGTGCATCGCGAAGATGGCTCCTATGCCGCGCCCGACGAAGACGCTGCCTGAACCGAACGGGGAAAAACCCATGTCTGAGCGAAACCATACTGTCGAGAAGATCGGCGGCACGTCGATGAGCCGTGTGAACGAGCTGCGCGATACGCTGCTCATCCGCGACGGCGACCCGTACAACCGCGTCTTCGTCGTGTCGGCCTTCGGCGGGATCACCAACCTGCTGCTCGAACACAAGAAGACCGGCGAACAGGGCGTCTATGCCGCCTTCGCCGACAGCGAAAGCGACGACCACGCCTGGATGTCGGCCCTGAAAAAGACCGGCGCAGCGATGGAAGAGGCGCATCGCGCGGTGCTCGAACACCCGGCCGATATCTCTGACGCCAACGACTTCGTGGCCGAACGGATGGCGGGCGCACGCTCGTTCCTGATCGACCTCGGCCGCCTGTGCTCCTACGGCCACTTCCGCCTGTCCGAGCACATGGAAATGGTGCGCGAGCTGCTCTCGGGGCTGGGCGAGGCGCATTCCGCCTATGTCACCACCCTGATGCTCAAGCGCGCCGGCGTGTCGGCCCGGTTCGTCGACCTGTCCGGTTGGCGCGACGAGGGCGACTGCAACCTGTTCGAACGCATCGAGCAGGGGCTGGCCGACATCGACCTCGCCACCGAAATGCCGATCGTCACGGGCTATGCCCAGTGCAAGGAAGGTCTGATGAAGGAATACGACCGGGGCTACTCGGAAGTGACCTTCGCGCGCATCGCCGCGCAGACCCACGCGAAAGAGGCGATCATCCACAAGGAGTTCCACCTCTCCTCGGCGGACCCCAACCTCGTGGGCGAGGATGCCGTGCGCAAGCTGGGCCACACCAACTACGACGTGGCCGACCAGCTTTCGAACCTCGGGATGGAGGCGATCCACCCCTCGGCGGCCAAGATGCTGCGTCAGGCCGACGTGCCGCTGCGCGTGACCAACGCCTTCGAGCCGGACGATCCGGGCACCCTGATCGACGACAGCCGCGGTGACACGCCGGGGGTCGAGATCGTGACCGGGCTGGATGTCGTGTCCATCGAAGTGTTCGAACAGGACATGGTGGGCGTGAAAGGCTACGACACCGCGATCCTCGACGCGCTCAAGCGTCACAAGGTCTGGATCGTGTCCAAGACCTCGAACGCCAACACGATCACCCACTACGTCAAAGGCTCGCTCAAGGCCGTGAAACGCGTGGAAGCCGACGTTCTCGAACGCTTCCCGCAGGCCGAGATCGAAGTGCGCAGCCAGTGCATCGTGTCGGCCATCGGCCGTGACCTGCGCAAGCAGTCGGTGCTGGGCCGCGGCCTGACCGCGCTGGACGAAGCCGGGCTGGACGTGATCGCCGCCCACGCGACCCCGCGCAACGTGGACGTTCAGTTCCTCATGCCGCGCGACGAAGCCAACGAGGCCATCAAGGCGCTCCACCGCGCCCTGGTCGAACAGGAAAAAAAAGCCCCGCTCCGTGAAGCGGCATAACGGATTGCCTGACACTCCAAAGTTCCAAAAAGAACGTCAGGCATAGACTGAAGCCCCCCGGTTCGCGCCGGGGGGCTTTTTTTATGCGTCCACCATCGGGTCCAGCACCCGCGCCATATCGAGAACCTGACCGCGCATCCAGCGGTGCGAGGCGGAGCGGTCCTGCCGCCGATGCCAGTAGAGGCTGAGTTTCTGCTGCGGAATATCGATGGGGGGCCGGTAGATGACCACGTCATGCGACGCCACGGCCGCGCGCGCCCATGCCGCTCCAACGCCGTGTCGATCACCCCGTGCATCGTGCCGTCGGACGTTCTGAGCGCCTGCGGCATCGCGCAGAACAGGTCCATCGGCAACGCCTCGCCCGACTCGATCCCCGCAGCGGCAATCGCACGATTGTCCCGTGCGGCGACCACGCAGAAGGATGAGCGCATCAAGGGCGTGCTCGACACCCAGTCGGGCTGTTCACCCAGATCCCGCTCCAACGCCATGTCGATTGCGCTGTCACGCAACAGGGTCTGCACATCCACCGTTGCGCTTTCGATCATTCTGAGCGTCGCCCGCGGCGCGACGGGCGCGATTGCCCGATAGAGCCGGGGCAGGAACAGGACGGAAAAGAAGTCGGCCCCCGCGAAGGTGAAGGTCTCGTCGATCTCCTCCGGTCGGAACGGCCCTTGATCGGCCATCGCCCCCTCGATATCGCTCAGCGCCTTCTGGAGCGTGGGGGCCAGACCCTCGGCCTTGGGCGTCGGCACCATGTCATTGGCCCGCCGCACGAACAACTCGTCCGCGAAATGGTGGCGCAGGCGCGACAGGGCGTTACTGACCGCAGGCTGGCTGAGGCCGATCGAGGCCCCGGCCCGCGTGACGCTCCGCTCGCGCATGAGCGCGTCGAATACACGGAGCAGGTTCAGGTCGAAGGTGGCAAAATTCATCTCAGTGATGGGGCCGATACAAAATTGCAATTCGGTCAATAGAGCACCCTGCCCTATGGTCAGGTCAAGTCGCCATGATCCGGCGACGACACCCACGATCACTGCTCAGGAACCAAAATCGGCACGCCGCCGAGCCAGAAGGCACGCGCGCGGACGGGTCGTCCGCCTGCCCCTGCACCGCGCCACCTGAAGGAGACAAACACATGACCGCATCCAAGCTTTCCATTTCCCTCGCCGTCCTGATGGTTATCATCGGCATGGGCTGGGGCATCGCAATGGCGATCTCCGGCAACCACGAAACCGCGCCGGCCCATGCCCACCTGAACCTTCTGGGGTGGGTGTCGCTTTTCCTGATGGGGCTCTATTACCGCTGGCACCCGGAGCGTGACCAAAGCGGCCTTGCCAAGCTTCAGGTGGCCGTCTGGGCCGCCGCCACCGCCGCGATGGTGGCCGGGATCGCCCTGATCTACAGCGGCGCACCGCAGGCAGAGCCGCTGGCCGCGATCAGCTCGCTGGTCCTCTTCGCCGATATGTTGCTGTTCGGCTGGATCGTCCTCGGCGCGTCGCGTCAGCCGGTCGCCCACCCCGCAGAGTAAACGGCGCAACGCCCCCACGACACGCCTCCGGCATCCGCCGGGGGCGCGCGTGTCCTCAGCCCTCCACCACCGACACCGCCTGATAGATCAGCCCCGCAGGCGCCTGCGAGTCCATGAAGGCGATGTCATAGGCGTCGCGGCCCACGGCGATCTTGGCGATGTTGTGGGGCTGGCCCATCGCGGTCGGGTCCACGAGGTGCCAGGCATCGTCGAGCCAGACCTCGGCCAGCGCGTGGAAATCCGGCGGCCAGACGCCGGGGCTGTAGGCCGCCACCATCCGCGCGGGGATCTGGGCGGCGCGCACCATCGCGCAGATCAGGTGGGCATAGTCACGGCACACCCCCTGCCGCCCCGCGAAGGTCTCCAGCACGTTGGTATCCGCATCCGAACTGCCCGGCACATAGGACAGGTTCTGGGTGATCCAGTCGCGGATCGCCGCGACCTTGTCCCCGCCGCCCAGATGCCCGAACCGCTTGCCCACGAAGCTCTGGAACTTGTCCGACTGGACATAACGCGAGGGGCGCAGATAGGGCGCGACCTCGGCAGGAAGCTGGTGAAGCGGTATCGCCTGCATCCCCTCCAGCGGCACCGTGGGCCGGGTCACGTCCACCACGGCGTGATAGGTGAGGTACATCTCGTACCCCGGCACCCGCGCCCAGATCCGCTCCCCCACACCAGAATCGCCCGCGATCCGGTCGATGGTGGCATCCCCGATGTTGATCCACGCGTCGATGACGTCCTGCCCGTCCGTCTGCGCCGCTTCCAGCGCGAGGAACACGGTATTCGGCTGTGCGAAATTGTAGTGCATGGTCACGTCGATGATGAGGCGCATGGGCGTATCCACTCAGGTTAAAAAGATGACGGGGCATGACGCGCCAACCGCCACGGGCAGGGCGCGGTTCCGCTGTCGTGATCGTTCACGGCGTTCCATGCCCCCCTATCCGTCCTTGGCCTCGCGATCAATGGGGCCGCGACCGTGGCGGCGCAGTCACGTCTTGTGGCGCATCGTCCAGATCGGAATGTTGTCGTGCAGGTGCTTGAACGCCCGCACGCGCGGCAGGTCGCCCTCGCCAAAGGTGATCGCCGCCCCGCGCTGCTTGGCCAGCAGGCTGAAGATGCTCTGATCGTGGCGGTGTTCGCGAAATTTCGGATGGTTCGCGGCGACCGACGGCGTGTCGTCGATGAAGTGATAATTCTGCTCGCTGGCAATCGCGATCATCTCGCGCAGGAAGGCCCGCGTCTTGCGTGAGTTCCGCATGAGGTATTTGCCGCCCATGAGCTGACCGGTCTTCATGTGCGAATGACCCGCGCCGATGCCGAGCCTGAGCGCAAGGTCCATCTTCGTCCAGTGACTCTCGATGAATACCTGCTCGAACCCGAGCACACCGAGGGGATTGTCCTGACAGAGCGAGACATACTCGGCAAACCGCGCGCGTCCCGGCGAATGGAACTCGCATCCGGCATCCGCGTAGAGCACGACATCCCCGTCCGCGACCCTCTCGAGCGCCTGCAAGGTGACTTGCGGCTTCCAGATCCAATAGCCGTACCCGCGCACGTCCGGTTTCAGCATCGCGGCGTGACGGCGCACGAAGTCCGGGTCCAGATCCGCCGCCGAACACAGCGTCGCGCTTTCGAACCCGCCGAACGCGGCTGCGCTTTTCAGGAACGACGCCCCGCGCGGCGCAAAAAGGCCATCCGCGAAGGACACGAGGTGGACACGCGTCGGGCGCGCGGGCCGGCCCGTCAGACGCCGCAAAGCCTTTTGGGCATGAGTGGATATCCGCGCTTGCGCCATATGTTCAGGAAACCCCGCCTAAAAATGTGAACGGGATCATTGATGTATTCCGGGGTGAGCGCAAGTGACCCGGCCTAGCGCATCGGCTCCACCACCTCTTCGCTCACCATCGGCTCGGCGGCGAGGATGGCTTCGAGCGTGTCGTGCTCGGCCACCCAATGCCCCGGCGCGATCTGGTCGAGGCGCGGGGTGTAGTCCGTATCGCCCGCCCGCAGTTTCGACGGCAGGAACCTGAGCGAGGCTTTGGGGTCCAGCGGTGACGGAAGCTCACCGGGGATGCGGATACGCTCCCGCGTGCGCTCAAACTCCGGGTCCGGGATCGGGACCGCCGAGATCAACGCCTTGGTATAGGGATGCACCGGCTCCTCGACCACCGTGCCGGCATCCGCCAGTTCAACGATCCGGCCCAGATACAGCACCATGATCCGGTTCGAGATCGCGCGCACCACCGACAGGTCGTGCGAAATGAAGATCATCGACATCCCGAACTCGTCCTGAAGGTCTTTCAGCAGCCGCACGATCTGCGCCTGAATGGACACGTCGAGCGCCGACACCGCCTCGTCACAGATAATCAGCTTGGGCTTGTTGATCATCGCCCGGGCAATCCCGACGCGCTGGTTCTGCCCGCCCGACAGCTCATGCGGGTAGCGGTTGAACATGCCGCGCTCCAACCCGACGCGGTCCATCATCGCAAGCACTTCTTCCTTGCGCTGCGACTTGGACAGCTCCGGGCGGAAGGTCTTAAGCGGCTCCGCGATGCTGTCGGAAATCGTCATGCGCGGGTCGAGCGAGGCGAGCGGGTCCTGAAACACCAACTGCATGTCCTTGCGGCTTTTCGTCAGCGCCCGCTTGTCCAGATCGGTGAAGCTTGATCCCAGCCACGACACCGAGCCGCCCGTGGGTTCGATCAGTCGCAGCACCGCGCGCGCCAGCGTGGACTTGCCGCAGCCTGACTCGCCCACGACCCCCAGCGTCTCGCCCTTGGCCAGATCGAAGGTCACGCCGTTCACGGCCTTGAGCGGGATGGTCCGCCCGAACAGCCCGCCTTTCACCCGGATCGGGAAATGCACCTTGATGTCGTCGGCGGAAAGCAGAGGCTCGGCGGTCGCCTCCGTTCCCTCCGGCGCGCCTTCGTCATCAATGCGCGGCATCGCGTCGAGCAGCTTGCGGGTATAGTCGTGCCTGGGCGCGTTGAAGACCTGCATGACGTCGCCGGACTCGACATATTCGCCCAGCTTCATCACCTCGATCCGGTCGCACATCCGCGCGACCACGCCCATGTCATGGGTGATCAGCGCGATGGCCGTGTTCGAATCCCGCTGCAACTCGTGCATCAGGTCCAGGATTTCCGCCTGCACGGTCACGTCCAGCGCCGTCGTCGGCTCATCCGCGATCAGCAACTTCGGCTCGCACAGCATCGCCTGCGCGATCATCACCCGCTGGCGCATCCCGCCCGATAGCTCATGCGGATACTGGCCCATCCGACGCTCCGCCTCGGGGATCTGGACGCGGTTCAGCCAGTCGAGGCAATGACGCCGCGCATCACCCCCCGACAGGCCCTTGTGAACCTTCAGAACCTCGGCCATCTGGTCGCCCACCTTCAGGTGCGGCGTCAGCGCGGTCAGCGGGTCCTGAAAGATCATGCCGACGTCCGAGCCGCGCAGCTTGTTCAACTTGGACACCGGCAGGTTCAGGATCTCGTCGCCCTGAAACGTCACCGATCCCGTGGCGCGCCCATTTGGCGGCAACAACCCCATCGCGGCCATGAAGCTTTGCGATTTGCCGGACCCAGATTCACCGACGATGCCAAGGCACTCCCCGGCGGCCACGTCGAAGGACACGCCCTTCACGGCGTCCACCTGTCCGTCGGGGGTCGAGAACGAAACGCGCAGGTCGCGGGCGGAAAGCACAGCCATCTCAGCGGTCCTTCGGGTCGAGTGCATCGCGAAGCCCGTCACCGATGAAGAACATGGTGATGATGATCGCGACGTAGAAAAACAGGGGATAGAGAAGCTGCCATGTCGTGCCATAGGCCATCGTGCCCGCCCCCTCGGAGATGAGCTTGCCGAGGCTGGTGTAGGGTTCGGAAATGCCAAGGCCAAGAAACGAGATGAAGCTCTCGGTCAGGATCATCTCGGGCACCAGCAGGGACGCATAGACGATCACGACGCCGATCAGGTTGGGCAGGATATGCCGGATCATGATCGTCACCTCCGACACACCGGCGGCACGCGCGGCCTCGATGAACTCGCGGGTCTTGAGGCTCAGGGTCTGCGCGCGCACGATCCGGCTCATGGTAAGCCAGCCGACCGCGCCCAGCGACACGAACAGCATGAAGAAACTCCGCCCCGCGATGACGAGCAGCAGGATGATGACCAGCGTGAGCGGGATCGCCAGCAGGATATCGACGAAACGCATCATGGCGCTGTCCACCCGGCCGCCCGTGTAGCCAGCGACAAGGCCGTAGGTCGTGCCGATGATGAGTGCGGTCAACGCGCCGATCAAGCCAACGAGGAGTGAGGTGCGGGTCGCCTGAATGACTCGCGAATAGAGGTCGCGCCCCAGCTCGTCCAAGCCAAAATAATGGCCATTGGCCAGCGACGGCATCCCCTCGGTCGCGATGTTGCCCATCCGGTCCCAGTCGATTTCCTCGTTCGACCACTGGGCGAACAACGGCCCGATGATGACGAACAGGATGATGAGACCAAGGACGACGACACTCGCCATCGCGGCCTTGTTCTGCACGAACCGGATCTGCGCGTCCTTGAGCAGCGACCGCCCCCGCACGGGGATCTGGTCGGTCACATCGTCGGCGATGGCGGCGGCGCGTTGGGAGCTTCCGAAAACCATGACGTTCCCTTCAGTACCGGATTTTCGGATCGAACCACGCATAGGCGAGGTCGGTGAGGAGGTTCACCACGACGGTCAGCGTGCCGTACAGGATCGTGACCCCCAGCAGCACGGCGTAATCGCGGGTGAGTGCGGAGCCGACATAGGCCTGCCCCAGCCCGCCGGTCGAAAAGTACATGTCCACGAAAACCGACCCGGTAAGGACGTAAACGAAGACGGGGCCAAGGTAGCTCACCACCGGCAGAAGCGTGGGCTTCATCGCGTGGCGCCAGATCACCGCGCGGGTCGGCAGGCCCTTGGCCCGCGCCGTGCGGATGAAGTTGGAGTTCAGCACTTCGAGCATGGACGAGCGCGTCAGCCGCGCGATGTTGCCCATGTAGGAGGTCGAGAGCGCGATCACCGGCATGATGAGATAGGGCCACTGGCCCCCGTTCCAGCCGCCACCGGGCAGCCAGCCGAGCCACAGCGTGAAGACGAGGATCAGGATCGGGCCCATGATGAAGTTGGGCAGCGCCTGCGCGCCGATGCCCATGCTGACGGCGGTGTAGTCGATCCAGGAATTATGCCGGATCGCGGCGGTGACGCCCAGCGCGATCCCGACGATCGAGGCCGCAAGGAAGGCGAGCGAGCCGTAGGTCAGCGAAATCGGAAAGCCCTGCGCGATGATGTCGTTCACGTCGCGGTCCTTGAACTTGAACGACGGGCCGAAATCGAAATGCAGGACGATGTTGGTGAGATAATCCCAAAGCTGCTTCCACAGCGGCTGATCCAGCCCGTACCGCGCCTCGATATTGGCGAGCACGGCGGGCGGCAGCGGGCGCTCCGATGTGAACGGGCCGCCGGGCGCGAAATGGATCAGAAAGAACGAGGCGACGATGAGGATCAGGATCGTGGGTATCGCGATCAGCAGGCGCCGGAAGATGTATGAGACCAAGGGACTACCTCTTCAAACCGTGATGCGCGCCCCGGTTGGCCGGGGCGCGCGCTACGTCAGGTTTGCGTGACGGGGTTACTCGGCGATCTTGTAGAGATTTTTCGAGTACCAGTTCTGCTCCACGTTATCGACCGGCCAGTTGCCCAGATCGGTGTCGAGCATATAGACGCCGGCATAGTGATAGATCGGGATCACCGGCATTTCTTCGTACAGGATTTCCTCGACTTCCGTGTAAAGCGGCGTCGTGTCGTCCGAAGTCTTGGCCTGCTCCAGCAGCTCGTCGACCCGCTCGTTCGAGAACTTGCCGTCGTTATAGCCGCTGTCGCTGTCCAGCAGGTCGAGGAAGGTCGAGGCTTCGTTGTAGTCGCCACACCACGCGCCACGGGCCAGCTCGAAGTTCTGGTTGCCGCGCTCTTCGAGGAAGACTTTCCACTCCATGTTGGCGAGCGTCGCCTGCACGCCGAGCTTGGATTTCCAAAGCTGGCTCAGGGCCACCGCGACCTTCTCGTGCGCTTCCGAGGTGTTGTAGACCATCTCGAATTCAAGCGGATTGTCCGGGCCATAGCCCGCCTCGGCCAGAAGGTCCTTGGCCATCTGGTCACGCTCCGCCTGGCTCATCTCGGTCCACGGCAGGGTCGGCGGCTCGAAGCCCGCGACGGCGGCCGGGGTGAAGGTATAGGCCGGCGGCTGCCCGCCCTGCATGACCTTCTCGGTGATGATGTTGCGGTCCACGGCCATCGCCAGGGCGCGGCGCACGTTCACGTCCTGAAACGCCTCGGGACCGGAGTCCGACACGTTGAACGTGTAGTAGTAGTTGCACAGACGCGGGAAGCTCGTGGCTTCCTCCGGGTATTCTTCCTTGAGCTGCGGATACTGGCCGGCCGGAATGTCGGTGCGGTCCAGTTCACCGGCAAGGTAACGGGTCAGCGCCACGTTCTCGTCGTTGATGACCAGCGCCACGACCTTGTCGATGATCGTGTTCTCGTTGTCCCAGTACATCTCGTTGCGCTCACGGGTGGAGCGCTCGTTGGGCAGGTGCTCGGTCAGGACATAGGCCCCGTTCGACACGATGTTCTCGGGCTTCGTCCACTCGTCGCCATGCTCCTCGATCACCGACTGCGGCGCGGGGAAGGTGGTGGCATGCGTCGTCATCTGCGGGAAGTAGGGCAGCGGCGAGGTCAGGCGCACTTCGAGCGTGTAGTCGTCCACGGCGGTCACGCCCAGCTCCGACGGCTCCATCTCGCCCGCGATGATCTCACCGGCGTTTTCCAGCGACATCAGCTCGATGAACCACTGGTAGGGCGAGGCGAGCGCGGGATCGGCGGCCCGGCGCCAGGCATAAACGAAATCACCGGCGGTCACCGGATCGCCGTTCGACCACTTGGCATCTTCACGCAGGGTGAAGGTATAGGTCATCTTGTCCTCGGACGCCTCGAACCCCGTGGCCACACCCGGCACGAGCTTGCCGTCCTCGTTCTGGTTCATCAGCCCCTCGAACAGGTCGCGCACGATCTCCGCGCCGGTCACGTCCTCGACGACCTGCGGGTCGACCGAGCTGTGCTCGTCCAGCACGCGGTAGGTGAAGGTCTGGTCATCGGCCAGCGTGACGCCCTCGGGCACATGGCTCGCGGCGATGGCCGCCCCGGTCAGCATCGTGGTCGACAAGAGCGTCGCCACGGCAAGGTGGGTCATGTGTTTCATATGTTTTTCTCCCTGTGTTGGTGAAGTGCGGTTGGACGCGGCGAGGCGTCATCCGATCTTTTCCGATCGCTCAACTCTACCCCGGACTAAGGACGGGACAAGGTGATGCAAGCCTTACGCGACGAAACCATGCGGGAATTTGCTCAAATTCCTGCGACACCCTCTGATTTCACCCCCGAAAGCGGCGCCCCGGCGCGAATCTCGTTCGGTATACCGTCGCACACATTGACTTGGCGCCCCGCCTGAATTACGCGATCACCAACACCACGGAGCGGCGAGTCCCCCCGTGCCATCCCGACAACCCGGAGAGCATTTCATGGCCAACAGCGACACCCCCGACATCATCTACACCCAGGTCGACGAAGCCCCGGAGCTGGCGAGCCATTCGCTCCTCCCCATCATCCGCGGGTTTGCCGCGGCGGCCGACATCGGCATCGAGGTGCGCAACATCTCGCTCGCGGGCCGGGTGCTGTCGCAGTTCCCCGACTACCTGACGGACGACCAGAAGGTGAGCGACGACCTCGCCGCGCTGGGCGAGATCGTGAAGACGCCGGGCGCCAATGTCATCAAGCTCCCCAACATCTCGGCCAGCCAGCCGCAGCTCGACGCGACGATCAAGGAATTGCAGGAACAGGGCTACAAGCTCCCCGATTATCCCTATGAACCGGCGACGGACGCGGAAAAGGACGTGCGCGCGCGCTATGACGCCGTGAAAGGTTCTGCCGTGAACCCGGTCCTGCGCGAAGGCAACTCCGACCGCCGCGCCGCGAAGGCCGTCAAGAACTACGCGATGGCCAACCCCCATTCGATGGGCGACTGGGCGAAGGACAGCAAGACGACCGTCGCCTCGATGCCCGGCAACGACTTCTTCGCGAACGAGAAATCGGCCACCATCACCGCCGATCAGGCGGGCGGGGCCAAGATCGTCTTCCTCGCCGATGACGGAAACCAGAAGACGCTGAAGGACGGGCTGTCCTATGACGAGGGCACCGTCGTCGACGCCACCTTCATGTCGGCGGCCACCCTGCGCGACTTCATCCGCGCCGAAATCGACAGCATGGAGCCGGGCGTCCTGTTCTCGGTCCACCTCAAGGCCACGATGATGAAGGTCTCGGACCCGATCATCTTCGGCCATTTCGTTTCGGTCTACCTCGAGGAGTTCATCTCCAAGCATGAGGCCAAGCTGAAAGACCTCGGCTGGAACCCGAATGCCGGCATCGGCTCGCTCGAAGCCAAGATCGCGGGCGACGGCGACCTTGAAGCCGACCTCAAGGCGGTGATGGACAAGCAGCCTCCGATGTACATGGTCGACAGCGACCGGGGCATCACCAACCTGCACGTCCCCTCGGATGTCATCATCGACGCCTCCATGCCCGCCGTGATCCGCGCGGGCGGCATCGGCTGGGGCCCCGACGGGAAAGCCGCGCCGACAAAGTGCTGCATCCCCGACAACTGCTATGCGCCCGTCTATGACGAGACGATCGAGTATTTCAAAGAGAACGGGAAACTCGACGTGACCACCTGTGGTGCCGTGTCGAACGTGGGCCTGATGGCGCAAAAGGCCGAGGAATACGGCTCCCACCCGACCACCTTTGAAATCCCGGCCTCGGGCAAGGTGCGCATCGTGCTGGACAATGGCGACATCCTGCACGAGCACTCGGTGAACGAAGGCGACATCTGGCGCTCGGCCACCGCCAAGAAAGCGCCGATCCTCGACTGGATCCAGCTGGGCATCGACCGCACGAAGGCGACCGGCAAGGCGGCCTTCTGGCTCGACAGCACCCGCGCGCATGACGCGGAACTCATCAAGTATGTCGAACCGGCGCTGAAAGAGGCCGGGATCGAGATCCCGATCATGAACCCGCGCGACGCGACCCGCTTCACGCTGGAAACGATGGTCGCGGGCGAGGATTGCGTGACGATCACCGGCAACGTGCTTCGCGACTACCTCACCGACCTGTTCCCGATCCTCGAACTGGGCACGTCCGCCAAGATGCTGTCCATCGTCAAACTGATGAACGGTGGTGGCCTGTTCGAAACCGGCGCGGGCGGTTCGGCCCCCAAGCACGTCCAGCAGCTTGTCGAGGAAAACCACCTGCGCTGGGACAGCCTTGGCGAATTCTGCGCGCTGGGAGAAAGCCTCAAGTTCCTCGCCGACGCGCGCGGCAACGCCCGCGCGAAGATCCTCGGCGAAGCGGTCGAGGATGCGACGCAGAAGGTGCTGGAGAACGGCAACAGCCCGGAGCGCAAGGTCGGTCAGAACGACAACCGCACCTCGCATTACTGGTTCGCCCGTTACTGGGCCGAGGCGCTGGCCGCCCAGTCCGGCGACGCCGACCTCGCCGCGCACTTCAAGCCCATCGCCGCCGCGATGGTCGAGAAGGAAGCCGACATCATCAGCGAGCTGATGGCCGGTCAGGGCGAGCCGGCCGACCTTGGCGGCTACTACCACCCGATCGAGGAAAAGACGTTTGCCGTCATGCGCCCCTCGGCCACGCTGAACGGCATCGTCGACTGAGGTTTCGGGGCTTTCGCGAGTTTGGAAAGGGCGCTCTTCGGGGCGCCCTTTTTTCGTGTGGGGCGGGAGGGATTGCGAATTGCGCCTGCGGCGCAATCCGCGGTGTCGGGGGGCCAGCCCCCCGAACCCCCCGAGGTATTTTCGGACCGAAGAAGGGGGGAGCGGTCAGCAGGTGATGACGAGTTTGCCCGGAACGTCTCCGGCGCCCATGCGCGCGAGGGCAGCAGGGGCGTCGCCAAGCGGGACGGTTGCGCCGATATGGGGCGTGATCTCTCCCCGCGCGACCTGCGCCACCATCCGGGCGGTCAGCTCGGGACCCTGATGGGCGATCAGCAGCCCGGTTCTGCGCGGTGGCAGCGCGGCGGCGATCAGATGTTGGGTGGCCCCGCCCACCAGCCGGTAGATACCGCGCGGGGTCAGGCGCGCGGCCACCCGGCGCATGGGGCGGGTGGCGATCAGGTCGAGGATATTGTCGAACGTGGAGTCGAGCGCGGCAAAGTCCGTTTCGCGGTAGTCGATCAGGTGATCGGCCCCGGCGGCGCGCATCACGTCCTGCTTGCCCGCGTTGTCGACCGCCCAGACCTCGGCCCCGGCGCGTTTCGCCACCTGGATCGCGAGCGGGCCTGCCCCGCCGCCGCCCCCGTTGACGAGGACGCGCGCATTCTGCGGCAACGTGCCGTCGAAAGCGGTGAGCGCGATGGCCCCCGATTGGGGGAGCGCGGCGGCGGTGATGAAATCCATCCTCTCGGGGATCTTCACCCAGCGCTCCGCCTTGGCCACGCAGAGCTCGGCGAAACCGCCGAATGTCTCGAACGTGTCCGCAACCACCCGGTCGCCCACGGCGAAGCCGGACACCCCCTCGCCCACCGCCTCGACCACGCCTGCGACGTCCGACCCGGCCACGCGCACCCGCATCAGCGTCCGCGCCAGCCGGCCATAGAGGGGCCGCCCCGTCGCGAACTCCCAGTCCGACGCATTCGCCCCGCAGGCCGCCACGCGCACCCGCACGGCGCCGCGCCCCACGGACGGCACAGCCACATCCGCCACGGCGAAGGCCCCCGGCCCGTAGCCGCGCATCACAACCGCCTTCATCCTTGAAATCCCCCGCCGCCCCGGCTCACATGGCCGCATACGGAGGACACCATGGTCGACATCGCATCCCGCGTCTACAATCACACCTGGAAGATCGACCCGATCGTCCGGTCGCTGATCGACACGGATTTCTACAAGCTCCTCATGTGCCAGTCGATCCACCGCAACCACCCGGACACGCAGGTCACCTTCCAGCTCATCAACCGCGCGACCGACGTGCCCCTCACCACCCTCATCGACGAGGGCGAACTGCGCGAACAACTCGACCACATCCGCACCCTCACCCTCACGCGCGGCGAGAGCACCTGGATGCGCGGCAACACCTTCTACGGCCAGCGCCAGATGTTCCGCCCGGAATTCATGGAGTGGTTCGAGGGGCTCAGCCTCCCCCCCTACCATCTCACCCGCACCGGCGACCAATACGAGCTCACCTTCGAAGGCGCCTGGCCCGAGGTCATGCTGTGGGAGGTGCCGGCCCTCGCCGTCCTCATGGAACTGCGCTCCCGCGCCGTCCTGCGCGACATGAAGCGCTTCGAGCTCGAGGTGCTCTACGCCCGCGCCATGACCCGCCTGTGGGAAAAGGCCGAACGCCTGCGCGCGCTCCCCGGCCTGAAGCTGGCCGACTTCGGCACCCGCCGCCGCCACTCCTACCTGTGGCAGGACTGGGCGGTGCAGGCGATGGTTGAACGCCTCGGCCCCGCCTTTGTCGGCACCTCCAACTGCCTCATCGCCAAGAACCGCGACCTCGAGGCGATCGGGACCAACGCGCATGAACTGCCGATGGTGACCGCCGCCCTCGCCCCGGATGACGAAGCGCTCGCCCGCGCGCCCTATGACGTGCTCGCGGACTGGCATGAGGAGCATTCGGGGAACCTGCGCATCATCCTGCCCGACACCTATGGCACGCGCGGGTTTCTGGACAACGCGCCCGACTGGCTCGCGGGCTGGACCGGCATCCGCGTGGATTCGGGCGACCCGGTGGAGGGGGCCGAAATCGCGATCCGCTGGTGGGAAAGCCGCGGCGAGGACCCGCGTGAGAAGATGGTGATCTTCTCCGACGGGCTGGACGTGGAGGAGATCGAGCGGCTCCACGGCCTGTTCTCAGACCGGGTGCGGGTGAGCTTCGGCTGGGGGACGCTGCTGACGAATGATTTCCGGGGCTTGGCGCCGGACGACGCGCTGGCGCCGTTCTCGCTCGTGTGCAAGGCCGTCGCCGCCGAGGGGCGGCCCACGGTGAAGCTCTCGGACAACCCGGCGAAGGCGATGGGGCCGAAGGGAGAAGTGGCGCGGTATAAGCGGGTGTTCGGGGTTGGGGAGCAGGCCCGGCGGGAGGTTGTGGTTTAGAAAACAATGCTACATCAATTCATTGAAAGCGAGAAACTACATTGCCAAACGAACGCGACATCGACCTAGTCAACGAACTTAGAGCGCGTCCAGCCGAGAATGGGTGGATAGAATTCAAGGCAAATCTGGCTGACCATCACAAGATTGGAGTTCTTATCTCTGCACTCTCCAATTCGGCCCGTTTGGAGGACAAAGAAAGCGCATTTTTAGTTTGGGGCATCGATGACGAGAGTCACGAAGTCGTCGGAACCACCTTTTCACATGACTCACACACAGTTGGCAGGCAGCCTTTGGAAATGTGGCTTAGGCAACGACTGAGCCCAGCTCCCGCCTTCCAATTTCGCGAAGTAGCCCATCCAGACGGAAATCTAGTTCTGTTGGAAATACCAGCGCCGACTATGGCGCCAACCGCGTTCGAAAGCATTCCATATGTGCGCGCAGGCAGCGCAACACCGAAGTTGACGGATGATCAATCTCGCTATCAAGCATTGATAGAGAAAATTCGCCCCTACACTTGGGAACAAGGCGTGGCGATGTCATATGCAACAGAAAATGATGTGCTTGAAGCACTTGATCATATAGCATATTTTCGACTCATCGGTGTAAGTGGTTCAAGTGATCCCGAGCGGATACTAGAGCGCCTTCGCGCTGATCGGCTGGTTTCCAAAGATGTAGGACGCCGCTGGAATATCCTTAATCTTGGCGCAATTCTTTTTGCGACTGATCTAGCGACCTTTGGCCCGTCAATAGCGAGGAAGTCCGTCCGCTTTGTCAGGTATGATGGTCCCGATAGAACATCGCGGGTTACTCATCGGCAGGATGGAAGGCGCGGATATGCATGCGGATTTGAAGGCCTGCTTGAGTACATTAATGGGCTACTTCCGCAGAACGAGCATATTGGAACAGCCCTTAGAGAGAGCCACCCTCTTTTCCCATCTTTGTCGATAAGGGAACTGGTCGCTAATGCCCTTATCCACCAAGACATGAGTATCAGTGGCGCGGGTCCGATGATTGAGTTGTTCGCGGACAGGATCGAAATTACCAATCCGGGGCAACCGCTGATCGAGACTGATCGCATGATCGACCAACCTCCTAGGTCCAGAAACGAAGCTCTCGCGTCTTTGATGCGACGCATGGGGATGTGTGAGGAGCAAGGAAGCGGCTTAGATAAGGTGTTTCGTGAAGTAGAATTATTCCAACTGCCCGCACCCCTGCTTCGATCCAGTTCGTCGTCAATGCAAGTCGTATTGTACGGACCACGCACCTTCGCAGAGATGACACCTGAAGAGCGGGTGCGGGCATGCTACTTCCACTCTGTGCTCCGCTTTATGGCTGGTGACAGAATGAAGAATGCGTCACTGTGCGAACGATTTGGCATTGCTTCCCGTAACGCAGCGCAGGCATCTAATGTGATCCGAAAAGCCTTGGACTCTGGATTGATCCGTTTCGCTGATGAAGACCATCCCAGAGCCGGGTACTTGCCATGGTGGGCCTGACTTCTTGATCTGAGAGTCAGCATAGTCAAAGATCACAATCTAGCCCATTCTTTTCTCGTTACTTGTCAGATGGATAGGACGACCTTGGTCTAAACGTAGTTCTTGATCGGGTTTTGATCCGCGCCCAAACGCTACCCTTACAAGCCATGTAACGCTCGCCATATTGCTGCCTACGCCACTCCAAACCGCTATATCTAGACGCAAACTGCACGGACTGTTCTTGATCCGGTTTTGCCCCCTCAATCCTCCACCTTCCCCCGGAGCGCCTTCACCTCCCCGCGCTTCTTCTTCGCGTCGACGCGTTTGCGCTTCTGGTTGGGCGACACCTTGGTCGGCACCCGGCGTTTGGGCTTTTCACAGGCTTTGCGGATCAGCTCCGCCAGCCGCTCCTGCGCGATCTCCCTGTTCCTCGCCTGTGACCGGGTGTCCTGCACAAAGATCAGCAGCGCGCCGTCCGTCGTCCAGCGCCGCCCGGCCAGCCGCCTGAGCCGCCGTTTCACCGGGTCGGGCAGGTTGGGCGAGCGCTCGGCCTCGAACCGGAGTTCGACCGCCGTGGACACCTTGTTTACGTTCTGACCGCCGGGGCCCGAGGCGCGCACGAAGCTCTCGGTCCATTCCCAGTCTTCGATCGTGATCGTGTCGTTCACGCGGATCATGCCGCCCTCGCCCGTTAACTATTGTATGTACAATCGTATGCACACGATGTGCACACCCTGTGTACGCGCTGTGCATGGCCATTTCAGCCCCCCGGACGCGAAAAGGGCCACCGCTTCGGGTGGCCCTTCGAGAAGTCTGGAGGTGGGGCCGGTTAGGCGGGTCATTCCGCCAACTCAGCCCGCGATCCGTTCCGGGGGCTGCCCCGGCGCGGCGCGACTACTTTGTCCCGGCACCTCGCTCCATAGTTTCTCTAGACATGGACACCTCCTTTCTATGAGTTACGATAAGGAAAAGGTGCCACATATTTTGTGTGGGTCAACAATTTTTACGCAGGATTTGGTGAAAGTTTCGCGACGAGCACACGAAACGGGATCAGCGCGACCAAAGCGAGCGAAAGTTTGACCAGCCAGTCGGCCACCGCAAGGCTGACCCACAAGGGTGCGACGCCGCCCTGTCCCAGGAACGGAACCGCCTCGGTCGCCCAGGACGTCTCCATGTTCGCGGCCTCGGAAAAGAAGGCGCCCAGCGTGGCCGAGAAGGCGATCGAGAAGAACAGCACCGTATCCACCGCCGACCCGATCACCGTCGACGCCAAAGGCGCCCGCCACCACGCCCCGTCGCGCAGGCGATTAAATATAGCGACATCAAGGAGTTGCGCGGTCAGGAACGCGATGCCAGAGCCCACCGCGACGCGCAGCGAAACGGCCGCGTAGGTGTAGCCGTCGCCCTGCAACATGATCTGCGACCCGATGAGCGAGCACACAACGCCCACGAGGAACCCCACGAACACCACCCGCCGCGCGGCCCGCACGCCGTAGACGCGGTTCATCACGTCGGTGACGAGAAATGCGATGGGGTAGGTGAAAGCGCCCCATGTGAGCCAGTCGCCCAGCAGGAATTGCACGAGGATGTTGGATGCCACCACGACGGCGGCCATGGCGATAACGCCGGGCAGTATTCTGGTCATGTATCTGATCCGTTTTTACAAGGTAGTCGGAGACTTGGCCCTGCACCACGCAGGACGGGCGCGGGTTACAGGTTCTCCTCCCCCGGATCAAGGCCCGTGTCGGCGGGCACGACATATTCCACGATTTCGTTCTTCTGGAAAAAACGGTGATTGTCGTCGGCGATCATCACGAGCCGCATGTCGCCCAGATCGTCCTGCCAGACCGAGATGCCCTCGAGGTTGTCGTGGTCGCGCGGCTGGGTTTCGAGCAGCGTGATCTCCCCCGTCGCCCCGTCCTCGCCGATGTCGAAGCGCCTGACCCGCGTCGCGAAGCCTAGCTGGGTCGAGGACAGCGTGCGCTCCAGCAGGTAGAGGCGTCCGTCCGGGCCGATGTCCATGCCGACGGGCAGGAACTCGCCCCGGCGCGGCAGGCTGAAGGGGATGGTCCATTCCCCGTCGCGGAAGCGGAAGACCGGGAACGGGCGGTCCAGCTCGCCCGAGCGTTCCGGCAGGGTGTAGAGCGCGCCTTCGCCGTCGATGGCCAGCGCTTCGAGCGAGGAGTTGTTCTGGAGGTCGGCAAACCCCTCGGCCCGCGGCAGTTCGGTCGCGCGGTCGGCGGCGGCGTCCTCGTAGACGTTCACCCGGTGCTGCGCCTCGAAGGAGATATAGACCTTGCCGTCCGGTCCGATGGCCAGCCCCTCGCTGTCGTCCCAGTAGCGCGGCAGGGGGCCGCCGTCGGTGTGGCTGATGGACAGGATCGGCCCCGCCTCGGCCCCGATGAGCCATCCGCGCGCGTTGCGCAGAAGCCGGCCGGAGACGATGAGGCCACGATCCGAGACGGCGGTAAAGCCGGTGCCGGTGTCGTCCACCTCGATCCCCGACCAGCCACCGAAGGAGTCATCCGCGATCGACCACAGTGTGCTCGATGCGAAGGTGGCGGGTTGCAGCGATTGGGCTGTCGCGACCGGCGACAGGGCCAGGGCGGTTATTGTGACTGCAAGACTGCGGCGCATTGCTGAGGCAGGTCCGCGAGCCGAATCTCACGGCGCGGCTGGGGAGCCGGGGCGTTGGGGTCGGGCGGCGGCGGATTCAGGATGTTGTTCACCCACTGCTGCGCGTCCTCGCAGCCGTCACCCGGCGGGGGCGGGTCCTGGTTCGTGCAACCGGACAGGCCCGGCGGGCAGTTGAGGCGCACATGGAAATGATAGTGGTGGCCGTACCACGGCCGGACCTTGCGCAGCCACGATTTGTCGCCGGTCTCGTCGTTGCACATCTTCACCTTGGCGCCGGGGAAAATGAAAATCCGCGCCACACGCGGGTCCGAGGCGGCGGCCTTCAGCACCTGATGGTGCTGCGGCGTCCAGTTGGAATTGGTGTAGGCCCCGTTCGCACGGCGGGTCGAGATCGACGACAGGTTCTCACGCTCGGTGCGCGACAGGTCGAGCCGCGACGGCGGCAGCATCCAGATATCGGCATCGAGCCCGATCTGGTGGCTGGCATGGCCGGTCAGCATCGGGCCACCGCGCGGCTGGCTCATGTCACCGACGTAAAGCCCGGCCCAGCCCGGCTGACGCGCGGCCTTGGCAGACAGGGTTTTGACGTAGTCGATCAGCTCCGGGTGGCCCCAGTTGCGGTTCCGGCTGAGGCGCATCGCCTGCCATGTCGGTCCGGTTTCCGGAAGCTGTGCGCCCCCGGCAAGACACCCTTTGGAATAAAAGCCCCACGAGGCCGGCGTCTGGCTCGACGCGGTCGACTTGTGGCCAAAGAGCTGTTTCGCCGGCTCGTTCGAGGTCGAGATGATCTCACGCGCGGCGGTCAAGTCATATTCGCTCGCAGGCGGCGCGGCGGAGCGGCCCACCGGTCGGTTGTCGGCGGAACAGGCCGCGAGGGCACCGGTCAGCGCCAGCGCGGTCACGATCGTTCGGGGCAGATGACGTATCATCGGGTGGCGTACTCCTCACCGTCAGGTCGCACCCAGATTAGCAGAACGAGCCCCAGAAGAAAGAGCAGGATGAGCGGCGAGACGCCGAGCCGCGCCGAGCCGGTGATCGCCGTGAAAATCCCGATCAGCGCCGGGGCGATGAAGGCGGTCGCGCGGCCCGACAGGCCGTAAAGCCCGAAGCTTTCGGTCGGGGCCGCCGGGTCGGTATGGCGCACCATGAGCGACCGGGAGGCCGCCTGAAGCGTGCCGCCCATGCCGCCGATCACGACGCCGGCCCCGAACATCACGATGTCCGGAATCCGCGAGCCGGGTTCCAGCGGGATGCCGAAGAGCATTTCCCTGTCCATGAAGACGATGGTGATGATGACGAAGATGAGCGCGATGATCGCGCCAATGATGACCGGCTTCGGTCCAAGCCGGCTGTCGAGCCGCCCGCCAAGCCAGGAAAAGACCGCCGCCGCCAGCGCCGAGATGATGCCGAAGATACCGATGGAGGTGACCTGCCAGTCGAGCACCAGCGTCGCATAGACCCCGCCGAAGCCATACAGGCCGTTGAGCGCGTCGCGGTAGAACATCGACGACAGCAGGAAATTGAGGAGCGAGCGACGATCCTTGAGCGCGCGGATCGAGCCGCCGAGCCGTTGCATGGCGGTCGAGATGGAGTGCTTCTTGCGCGGAATGTGATCCTCGCGCACCCACATGTAATAGGGGATCATGAAGACGAGGAACCAGAGCGCCACGAAGGGCCCGACGATCCGCGTGCCCTCGCGCATTTCGGCGTCGAGCAGGCCGAAGGCGGGTTCCAGGCCGATCAGCGTCTTGCCGCTGTCGTTCTCGGCGAAGACCGCGAGCATGACGATCAGCGCGGTGATGCCGCCGAGATAGCCGAAAGCGAAGCCGGAGCCGGAGGTCTTGCCCACCGCCTCGTCCTCCACCAGTCCGGGGAGCTGGGCGTTGACGAAGACAAGCGCGAATTCAGCGCCGATGAAGCCGATGCCGAAGGCCACGAGCATGGCCCAGATATTGCTCCCCGCCGGGTCGGTATACCACAGCGACCATGCGCCCACGACGTAGAGCAGTGTGAAGGCGTAGATCCAGGGCCGCCTGCGTCCGGAGGTGTCGGCGAGGGCGCCGAGGATGGGACCGCCGAAGCCGATGATCAGCCCGGTGATCGTCAGCCCCATCGACCAGATCGTCTGCGCCCGCGCATCGGCGAGCGTCTCGGACATGCCGCCGGCAATGAAAAAGGCCGTTGCGACTGTGGCGAAGAACGGCCCGTAGATGAACGTGAGAAGTACGGTGTGATAGGGCTGGCTCGCCCAATCGAACCAGTACCAACCCCATATTCGTTTTCGATCACCGGTGGCCATGATCCCCTCCCAGCCCCTCTTATGGATAACTGTATGAACTGAGACTTTATCGTCTGGCAAGCTTCGCGGGCCGATCAGGCTCAGAAATCCGGCGGCCAGGGACGGTGAGTATCGGCTTCGATCCAGCCTGCCACCCAATTGGGCAACGGCGGGGATTTGGCATCAGGAAAGCCCATCGCCGCGAGCACCCGGTCGTTGCGCACGATGCCGTTCTTGTCGGTCGTCGCGGCCCGCACGAGGATGTGGTTGGCACAGGTGCCCCGGGTCCACATGGATTGCTCGGTGTAGGTGAATTTGTCGTCCCAGCCGATTAGCCGGGTGCGCAGCTCGATCCGGTCGAACATGCGCACGCGGCGGCGGTACATGACGCTGGCGCCCGCCACGGCCCCGCCCCAGCGTTGCTCACGCAGGGTCCGGGCAATGCCTGCGCGGATGCCGAACGGCACGCGGCCAAGGTCGAACAGGGTCAGCGTGCGCCCGTTGTTGAGCTCCATCCACATGTCGAGGTCCCAGGGCCAGCACAGGTGGTGGCTGACGTGAACCCCGTCGATGGGGAGCGGCGGTTGGCGCAGGGCCTTGATGATTTCCTTGGCGAGCCGGATGAACGGATACATGGCGGATCTCCTTCGCGCGTTTGCTGCAACTGCGAAGGCGGCGCGTCAACCGTTCCTTGGCGTCGCACTTGCGCTTTGGGCGCTGTGCCCCTAGGTCAGTGGCCGGACAATCAACGGACGGCCCATGCTTTCTCTTATGCAAATCCTCCTCGCGATCCTGAACGTGATCTGGTTCATCGTGATCGTGCAC
The DNA here is from genome assembly GCA_002695005.1 of Maritimibacter sp. Classification (GTDB taxonomy): domain Bacteria; phylum Pseudomonadota; class Alphaproteobacteria; order Rhodobacterales; family Rhodobacteraceae; genus Maritimibacter. Next base: position 464,542 of record NZNT01000029.1, on the reverse strand, counting down.
ATCATCATGTCGTGGCTGATCAACTTCCAAGTGCTCAACCTGCATCAGAGGTTCGTGGCACAGGTGTGGTACGGGCTGAACCGGCTGGTCGATCCGGTCTATTCGCGCATCCGTCGGGTCATGCCGGACATGGGCGGCATCGACCTGTCGCCGGTGATCGTCCTCCTGGGCCTGTTCGCGATCCGGACCGTGATCCAGAACAACATGTACCAGTTTTACTGATCGGTCATTCAACCTCTTGTGCCGGGTGGCGCCGTTTGGCTAAACCCGGGCCATGCCCCGTGACCTCGACCTCCTGAAATCCGTCTTCGGCTTCGACGCCTTCCGACCCGGTCAGGAGGAGATCGTGAACGCCATTACGGCGGGCGAGGATACGCTCGCCATCATGCCCACGGGCGGCGGCAAATCCCTGTGTTTCCAGCTCCCCGCGCTCCTGCGCGATGGCGTCACGGTGGTCATATCCCCCCTCATCGCCCTCATGCGCGACCAGGTCCGCGCCCTGCGCGCGGTCGGGGTGGAGGCCGGCGCGCTGACCTCGGGCAATACCGAGGAGGAAACCGACGAGGTGTTCGCGGCGATCTCCGAAGGCCGCCTGAAGCTGCTCTACATGGCGCCCGAACGGCTGGCCTCGGGTGGCACCGTGAACCTGCTCAAACGCGCGGGTGTCACGATGATCGCTGTGGACGAGGCGCACTGCGTGTCCCAGTGGGGGCACGACTTCCGCCCGGACTATCTGCGCATCGGTGAACTCAAGGCCGCCCTCGGCGTACCACTCGCCGCCTTCACCGCGACGGCGGATGAAGAGACGCGGGCCGAGATCGAGACCAAGCTGTTCGCCGGGGGCGCGCCACGCACCTTCCTGCGCGGGTTCGACCGACCCAACATTCACCTCGCCTTTGCGGTCAAGGACGGGCCGCGCGGCCAGATCCTCGACTTCGCGGACGCCCGCAAAGGGCTGTCGGGCATCGTCTACACCGCCACGCGGGCCAAGACCGAAACGCTGGCCGAGGCCCTGCGCGGCGCGGGGCACGAAGCGGTCGCCTATCACGCGGGCCTCGACCCCGAGCGGCGGCGGGAGGTCGAGCGGCGGTTCCAGACCGAGGACGGGCTGATCGTGGTCGCCACCGTCGCCTTCGGCATGGGGATCGACAAGCCGGACATCCGCTGGGTCGCCCACGCCGACCTGCCGAAATCCATCGAGTCCTATTACCAGGAGATCGGGCGCGCGGGCCGCGACGGGGCCGCCGCCGAGACGCTCACGCTTTACGGCCCCGACGACATCCGCCTGCGCCGCTCCCAGATCGACGAAGGGCTCGCCCCGCCAGAACGCCGCGCGGCCGATCACGCGCGGCTGAACGCGCTTCTGGGTCTGGCCGAGGCCTACGGGTGCCGGCGCGAAAAACTCCTCGCCTACTTTGGTGAGGCGGGCGGCTCCTGCGGCAATTGCGACACCTGTGACAAGCCGCCAGAGACCTTCGACGCCACCGTCCCGGTGATGAAGGCCCTGTCCGCCGCGCTGCGCACCGGCGAAAACTTCGGCGCGGGGCATCTGATCGACATTCTTCTGGGGAACGAGACCGACAAGGTGCGCCAGCGGAACCATCAGGATCTTCCCACCTTCGCCGTGGGCCGCGACATGTCGCGCGGACAGTGGCAGGCGCTGTTTCGGCAGATGATGGGGCTGGATTTCGTGCGCCCCGACCCCGAACGCCACGGCGCGCTGCGCGTGACCGAGGCGGCGCATCCGGTGCTCAAGGGCGAGGCCGAGGTGACGCTGCGCCGCGACACGGTGTCGAAATCCAAGACCCGCCCCGCCGTCAAGGCGCTGGTGTCGGAGGAGGACGCGCCGCTCCTCTCCGCGCTCAAGGCCAAGCGCCGCGCGCTGGCCGAGGCACAGCGGGTGCCGGCCTATGTCGTCTTTACCGACCGCACGCTCATCGAAATGGCCGAGACGCGGCCCCAGACGCTTGACGCGATGGCCGGGATCAGCGGGATCGGGGCCAAGAAGCTCGAGAAATACGGCGACGCCTTCCTCTCGGTCATCGCGGGCGAGGTCGAGGCGCTGCATCCGGCACGGCGCAAGCTGGCAGGGTCAGAGAGCGGCCCGCTTTACGACCGTCTGGCCGAGGCGGCGCGCGATCTCTACCGCGGGGTCGACGGGTTCGCCAAGCCCCTGTCGCTCACGCCAGGCCAGCTCAAGCAGATTGCCGAGCGCCGTCCGTCATCCGAAGACGATCTGGCGCGTATCAAGGGTATGGACACCGCCCGTCTCGACCGGTTCGGGTCGGCCTTCCTGTCGCTCATACACGAGAGGTTCTGATGCTCATCACCGTTTCTCCCGCCAAGCGCCTCGACGAATCCGACGCGGTCGCCACCGGCGGCACCACGCCCGTCTTCGCCGAGGAAACCGCGAAGCTCGCGAAGACCGCGGTGCTGAAACAGCCGACGAAGCTTCAGGCGCTGATGGATATCTCGCCCGCGCTTGGCAAGCTGAACGCCGAGCGGTTCAAGCGGTTCGGCACGGGTGAGGGCGCCAAGCAGGCGATCGAGATGTTCGCGGGCGATACCTATACCGGCTTCGACGCGGGGTCGCTGGATGCGGATGCGATGGACTATGCGCAGGATCACCTGCGCATCCTGTCCGGGCTTTACGGGCTCCTGCGTCCGCGCGACGTGATCGAACCCCACCGGCTTGAAATGGGCACGCGGCTCAAGACCCGGCGGGGCACGTCGCTGTACGATTTCTGGGGCGACCGGATCGCGAAGCAGCTCGTGGCCGAGGCCGAAGCGCTCGGCACCGATACGCTCGTCAACTGCGCCTCGGTGGAGTATTTCACCGCCGCCGACCGCAAGCCGCTCGCCCTGACGGTCGTGACGCCGGTGTTTTACGAAACGAAGGCCGGGGAACCGAAGATCGTCAGCTTCTTCGCCAAGCAGGCGCGCGGCACGATGGCGCGGTTCATCTGCGAAAACCGGATCAGCACTCCCGCGGGCCTCGCCGATTTCACCTCGGGCGGCTACCGTTATCAGCCTGCGATGAGCACGCCAGAGCGCCCGGTCTTCCAGCGCGCCGAGGATTCTCAGGACGCCGCCTGAGCATCCTCCCGCGGCAGCGGGGCAAGGGCGCCCTCCGGACAGGCTGCCGCGATCTCGGCCAGGATCATATCCTTGGGGAACGGCTTGGTCAGGTGCGCGTCGAGTCCGTGCGCCATGATGTCATCCCCGTCGCCGGTCATCGCATGCGCGGTCAGCGCGACGATGCGGGTGCGGGTCAGCCCGCCTTCCCCTTCCAGTCGGCGGATGCGGCGCGTGGCTTCCTTGCCGTCCATGCCCGGCATGGAAATGTCCATGAAGATCAGGTCCGGCTGGGCCTCTTCAAACGCATCCACGGCCTCGAACCCGTTCTCGGCAAAGGACAGGTCGATGTCGCAGGCCTTGACCAGCTTTGAGAAGACGAAACGGTTGGTCTTGTTGTCCTCGGCGCAGAGGACGCGCATCCGTCGGGGGGCCGGCGTGACGGGCGTGGCGGGCGGAGGCGAGAGCGGTTCAGGCGCGGCTTCGCCCCATTCGGCGTCGCTGTCTCCCCATCCATCGTCGTCCGTATCCGGGCTGACCCCCGGCATTTCGGCGAACACGTTGTCCTGGGTCGCGGCCCGGCGGGTGCGGAAGCCCGGCACCTGGGGTTCGGGGAGCGCGGTCAGTTGGGCCATCAGCGCGGGTCGGGAATGGGGTTTGCGCAGCACCCGGTCCTCGTTACAGGCGCGATCATCGGCCAGCGGGTCGGACACGGTGATGACCGGGGCCGGGGCGTTGGCGCACAGGTCCGCGTGTTCCGCCCGCAAAAGCTTCTGATCCACGAAGATCACGCTCGCCGTTTCCGCCAGCGCCTGTCCGTCTTCGACCGTCTCGACCTGCTCCACCCGGATGCCAAGCGCGAGGAGACGCTTGGCGAGGATCGCGCGGTTCATGTCGTCGGCCATGACCAGCAGCGCCTGGTCGAGCCACTGCGGCACCTCGGGAAGCGCCTCTTCCTCGACGCGGGGCAGCGAGATGGTGAAGCCGAAGCAGGAGCCGACGCCCGCTTCGCTTTCGACCCAGATTTCGCCGCCCATCAGTTCCACGAGTTGCCGGGTGATCGCGAGGCCAAGCCCCGTGCCCTCGAAGGCCCGGTCACTGTCGCCCTCGACCTGATTGAACTCTCCGAACACATGGCCTTGCATGTCGGGCGCGATGCCGATGCCGGTGTCCTCGATCGTCACATGGACACGCTCGCGCCCCTCGGTCCGGTCGGGCACGCCCAGTACACGGACAAGGACATGGCCCTCGGCGGTGAACTTCACCGCGTTCCCGATCAGGTTCGTCAGGATCTGACGCACGCGCACCGGGTCGCCTTCATACCGGGTAGGCAGGAACATGTCGTAGTCGAGCATGAGCTTCAGTCCCTTCTCGCGCACCGAGGGCATGAGGAGCGCGATCACGTCGAGGATGGTCTGTTCGAGGTCGAAGGTCTCGGCATGAAGCTCAAGCTTGGCCGCTTCGATCTTGGAGTAATCCAGCACGTCGTTGATGATGGTCAAGAGCGCCCGGCCCGATGAGCGGATCGTGTCGACATAGGTCGAAAGTTCTTCGTCCAGGTCATGTTCGGCCATCAGGTCGGCCATGCCGACGACGCCGTTCATGGGCGTGCGGATCTCGTGGCTCATGTTGGCGAGAAAGGCGGACTTGGCGCGGTTCGCGGCCTCGGCCCGTTCGCGGGCGGCGCGCAGCGCGTTCTGCCGCCGGATCGCCTGCGTCACGTCGAGCGCCATCGACACCGTGTCACCCCCGGGCGCGCGGCGGTCCACCAGCCGGACGTAAGCGCCGTTCCAAAGCCGGATCTGGCGCGGCTCCGGGTCGTCCTGCGCCCAGCGCGCGAGCATCCAGTCGCGCCACTCCGGCGCCGTGCGCGGGCCGGTATCGACCACTCCTTCGGACAGCGCGGCCTCCACGATCTCTTCGTAATGCACGCCAGGACGGATACAGGCCAGCCCGTCAAAGGGCGCGTAATAGGCGGGGTTGGCGATGACGAGGCGGCTGTCCTCATCGAACACGGCGAACCCGTCCTCCACCGTCTCGATCGACGACCAGAGGCGGCGCTTGGCGATATCCACCTCGACCGTCGCACGTTCGAGATCCTCGCGCACCTCCACCATCTCCTCCCGCGTTTCCACGAGGTCTTCGGACAGGTGGCGGGCGTGGCGCGACAGCATCCGGTTCGCGTCGTTCAACTCGGCCTGCTTCTGGGCCAAAAGCTTCTCCGCCGCCATGCGCGCGCGCCGTTCCTCGGTCAGAAGGTTATCTACGGACATCGTTCACTCCCGTCGTCTCGGTCAGGCGGAGATTGGCGCAACGAGGTGAACAGGGGCTTAACGCCAGCCGGCTCAAACGGGGAATCGTTGTCAGATTCGGGGGCGCGTGGCAGCATGAGCGCGGCACAGGAGGACGCCTTCATGCGGAAGCTTTTCATTTTCATCACGATTTTCTTTTCTCTCACCGTCTCGGCCATCGCGCAGGATCTTGTCCCGGACCGGCGCTTCGTCCTGAGCCGCGACGTGGATTTCTACGGCTCCGACCTTCAATCCATCTTCGACACCAACCTGCGCGCCTGCGAATCCGCCTGTCTGGGCCGTGCCGAATGCAGCGCCTTCACCTTCAACACGCGCAATTCCTCCTGTTTCCTGAAGTCCAGCATCTCGGACCGCGCCGAATACGCCGGGGCGTTCTCGGGCGAGGTCGTGCCCGAGGCGGGCAACGTGCTCGCCAACGCAGCGGAGCGTGAGGCCGAGCTTGGCTTCCTGCGCGACTCCGACATCCAAAACGCCGCCGAGCGCGCGCGCTGGCTGTCCAACGATTTCGTCGCGGGCGGATGGGAGGCGGACGAGCTGATCCGGTTCGCCTTCGACTCCGAGCGCGAGGGGAATTTCGTGCAGGCCATGCGCAACATGGGGGCCGCGACCGTGGTGAGCGGCGCGGGCGGCGACTGGATCGAATACGCCCGCCTTGCCTATGCCGCCGCGAACGTGACCGAGGATTCCGGTGAAAAGCGCAACCTCCTTCAGGCCGCGCTCGACGCCTCCATCGCCGGTTATGCGCGCCTGTCGAACCCGGCGGCGCGCGCCAATGCGCTTATCACGATGGCCAATACGCTCGAAGATCTCGACCGGGGGCGCGACATGATTCCCGCGCTCCGTCTGGCGCAGGAGTTGAGCCCGCGAGACGATACCGTCGCCGCCATCGACCGCGCTGCCGGGCTTTACGGCTTCCGCGTGACCGACACCGAGGTGCAGTCGGACGCGGCCCAGCCCCGCCTCTGCGCGACCTTCTCGGAGCCGCTGGTGCAGACCGGGCGCGACTATGCCGATTTCGTGCAATCCGAGACCACGGGCCTCGCCGTCTCCGTTTCGGGCCGCCAGCTTTGCATCACCGGGGTCGAGCACGGCCAGCGTTACACCATGACCCTGCGCGCGGGTCTGCCCGCCGGGTCGGGCGAAGACCTGCGCAAGCCGGTGCAGGTGACGCATTATGTGCGCGACCGCTCGCCCTCGGTGGTCTTTCCGGGCCGGGCCTATGTCCTGCCGCGCACCGAGGATGCCGGGCTGCCGGTGGTCGCGGTCAATGCCGACACGCTCGACCTAAAGCTGATGAAGGTCTCGGACCGCAACCTCGTGCGCACGATGCAGGAGAACATCCTTGGCAATTCTGTCGACCCGTGGATGGCCCAGTACCTCGAAGGCGAGATGGCGACGGTCGTGTGGGAGGGCGAGGCGGTCGTGTCGTCCGAACTCAACACCGACGTCACCACCCGGCTGCCGATTGGCGAGGCGATCGCCGATATGGCACCGGGCGTCTATGCGCTTCAGGCCGCCGTGGCCGGGGAAGACCCTTATGACGTGCCGCCCGCGACCCAGTGGTTCGTGATCTCGGACATCGGGCTGACCTCCATGCAGGGCACCGATGGCGTCCACGTCTTCGCCCGCTCGCTGGCCAGTGCCGACCCGATGGAGGGCACGACGCTCCAACTCGTGTCCAATGCGAACGAGGTGCTGGGGGAGGCGACGACGGATGCCGCGGGCTATGCCATGTTCCCCGCCGCGATGGCTTTGGGCCAGGGTGCCGCCGCGCCCGCGCTGATCGTGGCCGAGGACGGGGGCAATGACCTTGTTTACCTGTCCCTGCGCGGGCCGGAGTTCGACCTGTCCGACCGAGGGGTCGAGGGTAATCCCGCGGCCCCGCCCATCGACGTGTTCCTGACCACCGATCGCGGGGCCTACCGCGCCGGTGAGACGATCCACGCGACTGCCTTGGCCCGCGATGCACAGGCGGACGCGATCCCCGGCCTGCCGATCACCGCGATCCTGACGCGCCCCGACGGGGTGGAGTATTCCCGGCAAGTCTCCGACGGCGCCGGCGCAGGCGGGCACGTTTTCGACATGCCCGTCTCGGGTGCTGCCCCGCGCGGCACATGGCGGCTGGACCTTCACGCCGACCCGAAGGAACCCGCGCTCGCCTCGACCACCCTGCTTGTCGAAGACTTCCTGCCTGAGCGGATCGACTTCGACCTGACCATGCCGGACGGCCCGATTTCGGCCAGCGCGACGCCCACGCTCGGGATCGACGCGCGCTATCTCTTCGGTGCGCCGGGCGCGGACCTTGCATACGAGGGCAGCATCCGGCTTTCGGCCACCGACAGCCTCGACGCCTATCCCGGCTACCGCTTCGGGATGTGGGAGGACGAGTTGTTCCCGCGCTACGGATCGGTGCCCGAGGGGCGCACGGACGAAGCCGGGCGGGCCAGCGCCATGCTCTCATTCCCCGAAATCGACGCGCCGGGGCGGCCCCTGTCGGCCAATGTGACGGTCAGGGTGAAAGAGGGGTCCGGGCGGCCCGTGGAGCGCGACGTGACCGTGCCCGTGGTCCCGGCCACCGACCTTATCGGGATCAAGCCCGGTTTCGACGGCGAGGTGCCGGAGGGTTCGACGGCCTCCTTCCAACTCATCGGCCTTGGCCCCGACCTTGAAGCCGAGGCGATGGAGGTGACATGGACCGTGAACCGCGTGCGCACGCGGTATCAATGGTATTCCTCGGACGGCTACTGGGACTGGGAGCCGGTGACGACCCGCGAACGGGTCGCGACGGGCAGTGCCACGCTCGGCGGTGATCCCGTCGACGTATCGGCGCAGGTGGAATGGGGCCGCTACGAGATCGTGGTGAGCCGGACCGAGGGCGAATACCTCGCCTCATCCATGAGCTTCTATGCCGGCTGGTATGTCCCGGCGGACGTGTCGGAAACGCCCGACATGCTTGAGATGTCGCTGGACGCCGAAAGCTACGCCCCCGGTGACACGGCCACCCTGCGCATCCTGCCGCGCGAGCCGGGCAAGGCGCTCGTCACCGTCATGTCAAATCGGCTGATCGACATGGTCGCGGTGGACGTGGACGGCGAGACGACCGTCGAGCTTCCCGTGACCGAGGAATGGGGCGCGGGCGCTTACGTCACCGCCTCGCTTATCCGGCCGCTGGACGAGGCCGAAGGGCGCAATCCGACCCGCGCGATGGGGCTTGCCCATGCGGGCGTCGATCCGGGCGAGCACCGGCTGTCGGTCGGCCTCGACGCGCCCGAGAGCGCACAGCCGCGCGGTCCGATGGAGGTCGCCGTGACGGTGGACGGGATCGCTGACGGCGACACCGGCTGGGTCACGCTGGCCGCCGTGGATCAGGGCATCCTGAACCTCACCGGGTTCGACGACCCGGACCCGTCCGACCACTATTTCGGACAACGCAGGCTCGGCATGGGCATCCGTGACCTCTATGGCAATCTCATCGACGGAATGACCGGCCAGATGGGCGAGATCCGCTCCGGCGGCGACGCGGGCGCGCAGATGCGGATGCAGGCCCCGCCCCCGACCGAAGAGCTTATGGCGCAGTTCGTGGGCCCCATCGAAGTCGTAAATGGCCGCGCGACGGCGACCATCGACCTGCCGGAATTCAACGGCTCCGTCCGGCTGATGGCCGTGGCGTGGTCCGAGACCGGCGTGGGCGAAGCGGGGGGCGATGTGCTCGTCCGTGACCCCGTGGTGATGACCGCCTCGGTCCCGCGCTTCATGGCGCCGGGGGACGAAGCGCGCATGCTTCTGGAACTCACCCATGCCGACGGGCCGACCGGCGACGTGACGGTGACGGCCACCAGCGCGGGGCTTCAGATCGGCGGCGGTGTGCTGGCCGATGACATCGCGTTGGGCGAGGGAGAGACGGCGCGTGTGTCCGTCCCCATCGCGGCCGAGACGGAGGGTGTCCACGAGATCGCCCTCGTCCTGCGCACCCCGTCGGGCGAGCGGCTGACCAAAACGCTCACGATCCCGGTCGAAAGCCTCGACCCCGAGGTCGTGCGCCAGAACCGCTTCTCACTCGCCGCCGGTGACACCTTCACCTTCACGCAGGACGTGTTCGACGGGCTGACGCTGGCCTCGGCCCGCGCGACGCTCGCCGCCGGTCCGCTCGCCCGGATCGACGCGCCTGCGCTTCTCGACCGGCTGGACCGCTATCCCTATGGCTGCACCGAGCAACAGACCTCCCGCGCGCTGCCCCTCCTTTACATGGGCGGCGTGGCCGAGGCGCTGGGGCTGGAGGATCGCGACGACCTGCCGGAGCGCGTGAACACCGCGATCGAGGCGGTGCTGTCAAACCAGTCGTCCTCGGGCAGCTTCGGGCTCTGGCGTCCTGACAGCGGCGACCTGTGGCTCGACAGCTTCGTCTCCGACTTCCTGTCGCGGGCGCGCGCGCAGGGCTACGCGGTGCCGGACACGGCGTTCCGCGCGGCGATGGACAACCTGCGCAACCGGGTCAACTACTACCCGGATTTCGAGGACGGGGGCCGCGACCTTGCCTATGCGCTCTACGTTCTGGCGCGGGAGGGCGCGGCGGCGATGGGCGATCTGCGCTACTTCGCCGACGTGAAGGCCGCCGATTTCGACGGGCCGCTGGCCGCCGCCCAACTGGGCGCCGCGCTCGCCGCTTACGGCGACCCGACGCGGGCCGACCGCCTGTTCACGCTGGCCTCCGAGCGCATCGCAGCACAGGAGCCGGAGGGGCAGGTCTGGCGCGCCGACTACGGCACCAACCTGCGCGACAGCGCCGCCGTCCTGACCCTCGCCATCGAAGCGGGGAGCGAGGCGGTGGACCGGGACGCGCTGGTCAACCGGATCGCACAGGGCGACCGCTACTGGTCCACGCAGGAGGCGACATGGTCCCTGCTGGCCGCCAACGCGCTCCTCTCCGACACGGCGAGCGCCGGGCTTGTGTTGAACGGCGAACCGATGACCGGGCCGATGGTCGAGGTGATGAACGCGGTGTCCCTGTCGGACCCCTGGACCATCGAGAACACGGGCGATGCGGCCATCGACATCACGCTCTCGGCCTTCGGCGTGCCGACACAGCCGGAACCGCCGACCTCGAACGGCTACACCATCGGGCGGCAGTATTACTCGATGGAGGGTGAGCCGGTGGACGTCGACCGCGTGGCACAGGGCGAGCGGCTGGTCACGGTGGTGACGGTCACACCGCAGGGCACGTCGGACGGGCGGCTCATGGTCTCCGATCCCCTGCCCGCAGGCTTCGAAATCGACAACCCGAACCTGATCCGGGGCGGCGACATCCGCGCGCTCGACTGGCTGCAACTCACCGCCAACACCGAGACGACCGAGTTCCGGCAGGACCGCTTCCTCGCCGCGCTCGACTGGCGCTCGGACGACGCCATCCGGCTGGCCTATATCGTGCGGGCGGTGACACCGGGGACGTTCCACCACCCGGCGGTGTCGGTCGAGGATATGTATCGCCCCGACTACCGCGCGACGGGCGCGACGGGGACGGTGGTGATCGAGTGAGGCTCCTTCCCGGCCTTCTCCTCGTCGCGGCGCTCTGGGCTGCTGCGGCGGGGCGCGATGCGCTGGACGATTGGGTCGCGACGACCGAGGTGCCGCCGCTCGACGTCGCGGTGTCGGACGAGGTGCTGGACCGCGAGGGCCGCCTCCTGCGCGCCTATACGGTGGCGGACGGGCGCTGGCGGCTGGGGCTGAATGGTGCGCCGGTCGATCCGCTGTTTCTCGACATGCTCGTGGCCTATGAGGACAAGCGGTTTTACCGCCATAAGGGCATCGACGGGTTTGCCGTGACCCGCGCGCTCGGGCAGGCGGTGATGAACGGCGGGATCGTCTCGGGCGCATCCACGCTGACCATGCAGACCGCGCGGCTGCTGGAGGACGGGCCGACCGGCACGGTGGCCGGCAAGGTTCGACAGATCAGGCTCGCCCTCGCGCTGGAGCGGCGTCTGTCCAAGGACGAGATCCTCGCGCTCTACCTCGACCGCGCGCCTTATGGCGGGAATACCGAGGGCATCCGCGCCGCGACCCGCGCGTGGTTCGGCAAGGAGCCGCGGCGGCTTACACCTGCCGAGGCCGCGCTGCTCGTGGCCCTGCCGCAATCGCCCGAGACACGGCGGCCCGACCGGCACCCGGAGGCCGCGCTTGCGGCGCGCGACCGCGTGATTGACCGGATGGAACAAGCGGGCGTCCTGACCACCGGCCTTGCCGACACCGCGCGGCGCGACCCGGTCCCACGCGCCCGACGCGCCATGCCCGCGCTCGCCCCGCACATGGCCGACCGTGTGCGCCGCGAGGGGCGGGGTCCGGACGGACGGTTCGCCACGACGCTCGACGGCGGGCTTCAGGCCCGTCTGGAAACGCTCGCCGCGCGGGCGGTGGCCGATCACGGCGCGGGGCGGCTCTCCATCGCGATGGTGGTGGCCGATCATGCGAGCGGCGACATCCTCGCCAGCGTCGGGTCCGCAGGCTATGCGCCCACGGACCGGCAGGGGTTCGTGGACATGACCACCGCCCACCGCTCACCGGGGTCCACGCTGAAGCCGCTGGTCTACGCGATGGCCTTCGATGACGGGCTCGCCCACCCCGAGACACTGATCGACGACACGCCCATCGCCTTCGGTACCTACGCGCCCGAGAATTTCGATGGGGCCTATCGCGGCCCTGTCACGGTGGCCGAGGCGCTGCGCCTGTCGCTGAACGTGCCGGTCGTGGCGCTGGCGTCCGAGATCGGGCCCGCGCGCATCTTCGCCGCGCTCGAAGCGGCGGGGACCGACCCGAAACTGCCCGGCGGTGTGCCGGGGCTTGCCATCACGCTTGGCGGGCTGGGCGTGACGCCCGAGGGGCTGACCGCGCTCTATGCGGGTCTGGCCTCCGGCGGGCGGGCCGTGCAGCTCGCCCACCGCCCGGAGGCGGCCCGTGGTGCGCCGGATCGGCTCGTCTCGCCCGAGGCCGCATGGCAGGTGGGGCATATCCTGTCCTCCATGCCGCCGCCGCCCAACGCACCGCGCGCCCGGCTGGCCTACAAGACAGGCACCTCCTATGGCCACCGCGACACATGGGCCGTGGGCTATGACGGGCGCTATGTGGTGACGGTCTGGATGGGCCGCCCAGATGGGACGCCGGTGCCGGGGGCCTTCGGCGCCGACATGGCCGCGCCGATCCTGTTCGAAGCATTCTCACGCGTGACCCCCGAGATCGAACTGCTCGGCCCGCCGCCGCCCGGCACGCTGATGTTGTCGCACGGGGCGCTGCCGCTCCCGCTGCGGGAATTCAAGCCGCGCGGTGCTGTCTTCGCCGCGCCCAAGGGCCAGCCGGAGCTCGCCTTTCCGCCGGATGGCGCGACGGTGGAAACCGGGGGGATGCCGCTTGCCGTGAAGATCCGTGACGGGCGCCCGCCGTTCACGGTGCTGGCCAACGGGGCTCCGGTGCAGGTGGCGAGCCATGCGCGCGAGACGATGCTGGACCTGCCGGGCCCCGGCCACGTCACGCTCTCGGTGATCGACGCGGACGGTCGGGCGGCGCGTGCGCGGGTGGAATTGCGCTAGCGGCGTCCGGAGCGGTTCATCCGGCCTGCGAGGTGCATTGATCCTCGAAGATCGGCGTGATGCTCCACCCCATTCCGACCAGCTCGCTGTCGCGGTAGAGCGTCAGGAACTGCCAGCCGTCCAGCACCGACTCGTAGTCGTATTCCCAGACCACGTTCACCCCGGCCTCGCCCCGTCCGACCAGTGCCGCGTCTTCGCGCGGGGCGGCGAGAAGCGGGATCGGCCCCCCGGTCCAGCCAATGCAGCCAGAGGCGGTGTCGGTCGGCACCGGCAGCACCTCCAGCCGGTCGAGAAGCGCGCGGTGCGGCACGTCGAGCCGGGTCGCGCCCGTATCCACGGCACAGGCCATCCAGCCTTCCTGCTCACGGATCATTTCGACCGTCGCGGCGTCTCCGGGCGACAGCGAGACGTCCTTGCCGGTGCAGCCGGTGTTGTCGAACACCGCCTGACCGAGTGTCGAGCCAAAGCAGTAGCCCGCGCGGTCGAAGATCAGGTTGCGGATATACCAGGCCTCGTCACAGACGTCATAGGCAGCGGCGGGGGTCGCCGTGAACGAAAGCAGGGTAAGCGCGATGAGCCTGTGCATGAAATCCTCCGATATTCTCCTAAGCGTAGGATATCGCTCGCGTTCAGGCCAGCTACATGAGGGACGTGACGCAGCGGCAAAGAAAAACCCCGGCGCAGGGGCCGGGGTTCATCAGGTTCAACGCGAGGGCGACGATCAGCGGTCGTCGTCGTCATCCTCGTCATCGTTGTCGGGGAGGTTGAAGAAGCTCTCGGCATCCACCGGCTCTTCCTTCTTGTCCTCTTCATCATCACCGGAGAGCGTGAACGTCTCCAGCCCTTCGATGGCGGTCGGCATCTTGGGCTCGGCGTCCATGCCAAGGCTCTGCTCGGTCGAGAGAAGCTTGCGCCGGTCCTCGTCCGACATCGCGTCGCCTTCCTTGGCCTTCTTGGATGCGGCCTTCTGCACGGCGGCGTCCAGCTCGGTCTGTTTGCACAGACCCAGCGCGACCGGGTCGATCGGCTCCATCTGCTGGATGTTCCAGTGCGTACGCTCGCGGATCGACTGGATCGTCGGTTTGGTGGTGCCCACCAGCTTGGCGATCTGCGCGTCGGTCAGCTCCGGGTGGAACTTCACCAGCCAGAGGATCGAGTTCGGACGGTCCTGACGCTTGGACAGCGGGGTGTAGCGCGGGCCACGGCGCTTTTCCTCGCCTACGGCGGCGGCGTTGTACTTGAGCTTGAGCTTGTGGGTCGGCGACTTTTCCGCCGCGTCGATCTCATCCTGCGTGAGCTGGTTGTTGGTGATCGGGTCAAAGCCCTTCACGCCCTGCGCCACGTCGCCGTCGGCGATGCCCTGCACTTCAAGCTCGTGCAGCCCGCAGAAATCCGCGATCTGCCTGAAGCTGATCGTCGTATTGTCCACCAGCCACACGGCGGTGGCTTTCGCCATGATCGGTTTGTCCATATCGGCACTCCTTTAGATACGCCGGTGCCAGTCCCCGGAAAGGGGCGCCTGTCGCAGGCTGGGCTACCGTTGTCGGGAAACTTGGCGCCTATATAGTGCGGGCAAACGTCTGAGGAAAGAGTGAATGCACCTCCTGTTGCCGATCCTGCTCGTGGCCCTGTCGGCCCTTCCCGCCCGCGCCGATGGCGAACGGGCCGGGGACTTCGACTACTACGTCCTCGCCCTGTCGTGGTCGCCCAACTGGTGCAAGCTTGAGGGCGATGCACGCGAGGCGGAGCAATGCACGCGGGATCTCGGCTGGGTGGTCCACGGGCTCTGGCCGCAATACGAACAGGGCTGGCCCGCCTACTGCCCCACGACGACCCGTGCGCCCTCGCGCCAGATGACCGCCGCGCAGGCCGACATCTTCGGTGCCGGCGGGGCCGCATGGTATCAATGGAAGAAACACGGGGTCTGTTCGGGGATGGAGGCCGGGGCGTATTACGACCTCGCCCGCAGGGCCTTCGATTCGGTCGAGAAACCCGAGGTGCTGCGCAAGATCGACCGGACCTTCGCCGTGCCCGCCAGCCTGATCGAAGAGGCGTTCCTTCAGGCCAACCCGGCGCTGGAGCCGGACATGGTCACGATCACCTGCCGCGACGGACATATTCAGGAGGCGCGGATCTGCCTTACCCAAGACCTCACGCCGCGCGCCTGCGCCCCGGACACCCGGCGCGACTGTTCGATGCAGAAGGCCCTGCTGGAGCCCGTGCGCTAACCCACCAGCCAGAGCATGAGGTAGAGCGTCGCAGCCCCGCTCGCGATGGCGGCGAGCACGTTCTTCGTGAACCCGCCGACCGCGAGCGTCACCGCCGCGGCCACGAGCCGCGAGGGGTCGGGCTGACCGTCCGTCGCGGCGGGCCAGAGCACCAGCGGCGCGACGAGGCCGGGGATGACCGCGACCGGCGTATAGCGCAGCGCGCGCAGCACCCATTCGGGCATGTCCCGGTCCCCGATCAGGCCGAGGAACGAAAACCGGATCAGGAACGTGCCGAGGCCGAGGAGTGCGATTACCAGCCAGATCTGCGAGTCGGGAAATCCGGTCATGCCGCCGCCCTCCGTGCCTGTGCCACTTCAATAAACGACCCGACCGCCATCGCGCAGACCGCCGCGACCAGAAGCCCGGTCCCGTAGGGCATCCACGCCAGTGCAAGCGCCACAACCACCGACGTCAGCGCCGCGCCGAGATGCGCCAGCGTTTTGACCATCGGCGCGATCATGGCGAGGAACGTGATCGGCATCGCGAAATCGAGCGCGAAGCTCTCCGGGATGCGCCCGCCGACGACGGCGCCGATCCATGTCGCCCCGTACCAGAGCGGCGCGATCGGCGCGACGACACCGAAGAAATAGGCGAACTTCTCAGCAAGCGTGGCCTTCGGCCGGGCCTCGAATTCCGCCGTGGCGAGAACCGCGCTCTGATCGACAAGGAAATAGGCCGCCACGGCCCGCTTCCACAACGGCGCGGCACCCAGATGGGGCGCCATCGTCGCGGAATACATCGCCATGCGCAGGTTCACGGCAAGCGCCGTCGCCAGCACGATGAAGACAGGTGCGCTGTCCCCCATCTGCTGAATCGCGGCGAATTGCGAGGCGCCCGCGATCACGAGCACAGTCATCACCATGACCTGCGCAAGGTCGAGCCCCGCCTCGGTCGCGACCACGCCGAACAGCATACCGAACGGGACGATAACGAAGACAAAGGGCAACCCGTCGCGGAAGCCTTTGCCGAATGACAGCTTGTCGTTGCTCATGAAACGGTCCCTTTCGCCGGTACTGGCTATTCCCGGCGCCGGGGTGATGCAACCCGGACCTTGCGCATGACCCGGGGCAGGCGCAGTCTCGGCGCATGGAAGACGGGACATTCTCGCCGCCCGCCGTGATCCTCGCGGGCGGGCGCGCCACGCGTATGGGTGGCCAGGACAAGGCGCTGATCGCCCTGGCCGGTCGCCCGATGGTCGATCATGTCATCGACCGCCTGTTGCCGCAGGTCGGCCCCATCGCGATCAATTCCAACGGCGACCCGGCGCGGTTCGGACGCAAGAGGCCCGTGATCGCGGACGGGATCGAGGATCATCCCGGCCCGCTCGCCGGCATCCTCGCCGCGATGGACTGGGCGCAGGCGCTGAAATCCGAATGGGTGCTGACGGTCGCGACCGACACACCCTTTCTCCCGGCCGGGCTGGTCGCGCGGCTGGCGCAGGCGCAGGTGGTGAGCCGGGCCCCGATCGTGCTGGCCGAAACCCCGGACGGGCTCCAGCCCGTGACGGGGCTGTGGCATGTGCCGCTGTCCGACTCGCTGCGCGGCTCCATCGAGGCGGGAACGCGCAAGGTCATGGATTTTGCCGAGGCGAAGGGCGCGGTGAGCGCGGTTTTCGCGACCGAGGACTTCTTCAACGTGAACACGCCCGCGGACCTCGCGGTGGCCGAGTCCCGCCTCCAGCGCTGACGCGCGGGCGGTCTCGGGGTTTCCGATCCGCTCCACACCGTGTCGGAACGCCGCACGAATAGGTCGGTTTCACGCGATTTTCCCACTTGTGCGCATCATGGCCCGGCCGTATCTGCGTCGACGGGACACCCCTCCCCAACGAGGGGCATATATCTGGAAGGATACCATGACCGACACGAGTCAACCGGCGACGCGGCCGGCCAATCCGCGCTTTTCGTCTGGCCCCTGCGCCAAGATTCCGACTTTCACCCTCGACAAGCTGAATGACGCCGCCCTTGGCCGCTCGCACCGTGCTGCCGTCGGCAAGGCCAAGCTCAAGGACGCGATCGAAACGACGCGTGAGGTGCTGGGCATCCCCGCCGACTACAAGATCGGCATCGTGCCCGCCTCCGACACTGGCGCTGTCGAGATGGCCATGTGGTCCATGCTGGGCGCGCGTGGCGTGACGATGATGGCCTGGGAAAGCTTCGGCGCTGGCTGGGTCTCCGACGTCGCCAAGCAGCTCAAGCTCGACGCGACGATCATGGAGGCCGACTACGGCCAGCTTCCCGATCTGTCGGCGGTCGATTTCGCGACCGACGTGGTCTTCACCTGGAACGGCACGACCTCGGGCGTGCGGGTGCCGAACGGCGACTGGATCCCCGCCGACCGTGAAGGCGTGACCATCTGCGACGCGACCTCGGCCGCCTTCGCGATGGACCTGCCGTGGGACAAGCTCGATGTGACGACCTTCTCGTGGCAGAAGGTGCTGGGCGGCGAAGCGGCCCACGGCATGATCGTGCTGTCCCCGCGCGCGGTGGAACGGCTGGAAAGCTACACCCCGCCCTGGCCGCTGCCGAAAATCTTCCGCATGACCAAGGGCGGCAAGCTGATCGACGGCATCTTTGAGGGGGCGACGATCAACACGCCCTCGATGCTGGCGGTCGAGGATTACCTCGTCGCGCTCGACTGGGCGAAATCCGTGGGCGGGCTCAAGGGCCTGATCGCGCGGGCCGACGCCAACGCCAAGGCGATCTGGGACTTCTGCGACACCCATGACTGGATCGAGAACCTTGCCGAGGATGCGGCGCACCGCTCCAACACCTCCGTCTGCCTGAAGTTCACGGACGACCGGATCAAGGACGGTGGGGCGTTTGCGAAAGCGGTGGCCAAGCGGCTCGAGGCCGAAGGCGTCGCGCTCGACGTCGGCGCCTATCGCGACGCGCCCGCAGGTCTGCGCATCTGGTGCGGCGGGACGGTCGAAACCTCGGACATCGAAGCGCTCCTGCCGTGGCTCGACTGGGCATTCAACGCCGAGATCGCAGCGCAGTAAGACATTCCGCTCGTCGGGGGCCGTCGGCCCTCCTCGCGAGGAGAGGGCATCGCCCTCGACGAGCACCCCCCATTTACATCAAAGGACCAAACACATGGCCCCCAAAGTTCTCGTCTCCGACAAGCTCTCGGAAACCGCCGTCCAGATCTTCCGTGATCGCGGCATCGACGTCGATTTCGAACCGACCCTCGGCAAGGACAAGGAAAAGCTCCTCGAGGTGATCGGCCAGTACGATGGCCTCGCCATCCGCTCGGCCACCAAAGTGACCGCCGAGGTTCTGGAGAAAGCCACCAACCTCAAGGTCATCGGCCGCGCCGGGATCGGGGTGGATAACGTCGACATTCCGGCCGCCTCGCAAAAAGGCGCAATCGTGATGAACACGCCCTTCGGCAACTCCATCACCACCGCCGAACACGCCATCGCCATGATGATGGCCGTGGCCCGCCAGATCCCCGAAGCCGACGCCTCTACCCAGGCCGGCAAGTGGGAGAAGTCCCGGTTCATGGGGGTCGAGCTGACCGCCAAGACGCTTGGCGTCATCGGCTGCGGCAACATCGGCTCTATCGCCGCCGAGCGCGCGCGCGGGCTGAAGATGAAGGTCATCGCTTTCGACCCGTTCCTGAGCCAGGAACGCGCCGACAAGCTGGGCGTCGAGAAGGTCGAGCTGGACGAGCTCCTCACCCGCTCCGACTTCATCACGCTGCACGTCCCGCTCACCGACAAGACGCGCGGCATCCTGAACGCCGAAAGCCTCGCCAAGACCAAGAAGGGCGTGCGGATCATCAACTGCGCCCGTGGCGGCCTGGTGGATGAAGCCGCGCTCGCCGAGGCGCTCAAGTCGGGCCATGTCGCCGGTGCCGCCTTCGACGTGTTCGAGGTCGAGCCCGCGACCGACAGCCCGCTCTTCGGCCTGCCCAACGTGGTCTGCACCCCGCACCTCGGCGCCTCCACGACCGAGGCGCAGGAGAACGTGGCGCTGCAAGTCGCCGAACAGATCTCGGACTACCTGCTGACCGGCGCCGTGACCAACGCGCTCAACATGCCGTCGGTGACGGCCGAGGAAGCCAAGGTCATGGGCCCGTGGATCAAGCTGGCCGAGCATCTGGGCGCCTTCATCGGCCAGATGACCGAGGAGCCGATCAAGGAAATCAACGTCACGCTCGATGGCGTGGCGTCGAAGATGAACGTGAAAGCGCTCGACTGTGCCGTTCTGGCGGGTCTGCTCAAGCCGCAGAACGCGGAGATCAACATGGTTTCCGCGCCGATCGTGGCCAAGGATCGCGGCATCAAGTCCTCGACCACCACGCAGGACAAATCGGGCGTCTTCGACGGCTACATCAAGATCGTGGTAAAGACCGCCAACCGCGAACGCTCCATCGCGGGCACGGTGTTCTCGGACGGCAAGCCGCGCTTTATCCAGATCAAGGGTATCACCATCGACGCCGAGATCGGGGCGCACATGCTGTACACCACCAACCGCGACGAGCCGGGCATCATCGGCGCGCTCGGGGCGACGCTGGGGCAGATGGGCGTGAACATCGCCAACTTCACGCTCGGGCGGCAGACGCAGGGCGGCGACGCCATCGCGCTCCTCTACGTCGATGCGGAAGTGCCGGCGGATGTGCGCAAGGCGCTCAAGGACACCGGCATGTTCCAGAACGTGAGCGCGCTGCAATTCGCGATCTGAGGGTTCGAACCGGCTGACGCCGGTCCGACCCGGGCGGGGGCTCTGCCCCCGCACCCCCGAGGTATTTCCGGACCAGAGAAGAGGCTGCCGTTTCGGTGGCCTTTTCTTATGTCCAGAGCTCGGGCTGCTGGGTGTAGGCGATGTAGAGCGGGTGTTTCGGGTGCCCGGCCTTTGACAGCCCGAGGTGATAGAGCGGCTTGCCCGTCGCGCGCAGGAGCGCCTCGACCGCCGCGCCGCGCGCGCGGTGTTCGCCGTGGGTGCCCCAGGCGCAGATCACCTGATCCGCCCACTCGACGCTTTCGCGGATCGCCGCATCGTTTTCCGGCCCCACCGGATCGTCGGCGCGGCGCATCGCGCGCGGATCGGTATCGCGCCAGGCGAAGATGTTGAGCACACGGAAGGCGCCAAAGCCCAGCGTACGGGCACGCCGTTCGCAGCGCTCAACCGTCGGGTCGTTCTGCACTTCGGTCGCCGTGGACGGGTTCAGCATGATGAACAGAGCGCGCCTGCCCGCCGGGTCCCATGTGCGCGTCAGCATGTAGCGGTAGCGTTCGCAATCGGAATAGACGGCGGTGGAGGGCGCGTCGGCCTTGGTATGCTCGCGGGTGATCATGGGGCGGGTTTTGTCCTGCCCGTCCCGGCTTGGCAAGTCGCGCTTGCGAAATTTGACCGATGGGTCAAGGTGGCCGCATGTTGATATCCGAGATCATCCGAAAGAAGCGCGACGGCGGCACGCTGAACGAAGACGAGATCGCCACGCTGGTCGCCGGGATCGCCGACGGGGCCGCGGCGGACGAACAGGTGGGTGCCTTCGGGATGGCCGTGTTCTTTCAGGGCATGACGGCCGAGGAGGCGGCGGCCCTGACGCTTGCCATGCGCGATTCCGGCGACGTGCTGACCTGGGACCTGCCGGGCCCCGTGGTGGACAAGCATTCGACCGGCGGCGTGGGCGACAACGTCTCGCTCATGCTCGCCCCGATCGTGGCGGCATGCGGCGGGTTCGTTCCGATGATCTCGGGCCGGGGGCTGGGTCACACGGGCGGGACGCTCGACAAGATGGAGAGCATTCCGGGCTATTCCGCCACGCCGGACAACGCGACGTTCGAGCGGGTCGTACGCGAGGTGGGCTGCGCCATCATCGGCCAGACCGGCACCATCGCCCCCGCCGACAAACGGTTCTACGGCATCCGGGACGTGACCGCGACGGTGGAGTCGATCCCGCTCATCACCGCTTCGATCCTGTCCAAGAAACTGTCGGCCGGGCTCGACGCACTGGTGATGGACGTGAAGACCGGCAACGGGGCCTTCATGCCGACATACGATCAATCGGAGGCGCTGGCGCGCAGCATCGCGCAGGTGTCCACGGCGGCGGGCGTGCCCTGTCACGCGCTGCTCACGGGGATGAACCAGCCGCTCGCCTCCGCCGCCGGAAACGCGGTCGAGGTGGTGAACGCGGTCGAGTTCCTGACGGATGTGCGCCGCGACGTGCGGCTGGAGTTCGTGACCCTGTCGCTGGCGGGTGAGATGCTCTCGCTGGCCGGAGTGACCGAGGACCGCGAAACCGGGTTTTCGGTCGCCCGCGCGGCACTTGAGGACGGGCGCGCGGCTGAGGTGTTCGGGCGCATGGTCGCCGGGCTGGGCGGCCCCACGGACTTCGTCGAGCGTTACGCCGATCACCTGCCCGTTGCACCGCTGTCGCGCGACGTGATGGCCCCGGTCGAAGGCAACATCTGTGAGATCGACACGAGGGGCATCGGGCTCGCCGTGGTGGAACTGGGCGGCGGGCGGCGGGTGTCGAGCGATACGGTCGACCCGGCGGTCGGGTTGACCGGACTGCTGGACCTTGGCGAGGCGGTGTCAGTCGGCACGCCGCTCTGCACCGTCTACGCGCGCACCGAGGCACAGCTCGACGCGGCGGAGGCGCAGATCCGCGCGGCCTATCGCGTGGGCGAGGCGCCGGAGCTGACGGACCCGATTCTGGCGATCATCGACTAGGCATGTCGCCCGGGCATGCGCCCGGCCGATCCGCGCGGGGGCTCTGCCCCCGCACCCCCGAAGTATTTGACGAACGAAGAAGACCCAAGTGGGCCTGATCTCACGTTTACCGAATATTAAGGTTAACGCGCCAAGGTGACGAGGCGCTACAGGCTGAAGAGCCGATGGGCGTGAACGGAGAAGCCCCGGCCTCGTGCCGGGGTGGACCCGCCTCTTCTTCGTTCCGCAAATACTTCGGGGGGAGCGGCGCTTCAGCGCCGTGGGGGGGCAGAGCCCCCCTCTTGCCGCGCCACGGGCACGAACGTCAGAGGTTGAAGACCCGGCTCGGATGCAGCTCGCCCGCCTTGTAGACTCCGACCGCCACCGGCTCACCATCGAGCGAGGCCCAGGCCTCGTCGCCGTATTCGACGTCGGAGGCGATCACCATGCCGGGGTTGCCGTGGCGCAGGCGCGTCGCGCCCTCGTGGGTGCATTTCAGTTCCGGCAGGCTCGTCAGCCCCTCGGACAGCGGCATCAGGAGCGCGTCGATCTCATCGGTTTTTGCCAGTTCCTCCACCCGCTCAAGGCTCACGCCTTCCTCGGCGAGGAAGGGGCCGGACCAGATGCGGCGCAGGGTCTCGACATGGCCGTGGCAGCCAAGCGCTTCGCCCAGATCACGGGCGATGGCGCGGACGTAGCCGCCCTTGCCGCAGGTCATTTCCAGCACGGCGTGGTCGGCATCCGGACGCTCGACCAGCGACAGCGCCTCAACGAACAGCGGGCGCGCGGCGATCTCGATGTCCTCACCGTCGCGGGCGCGCTTGTAGGCGCGTTCGCCGTCGATCTTCACGGCCGAGAACTTGGGCGGCACCTGCATGATGTCGCCGGTCAGCGGCGCGAGGGCCGCCGTGATCTCGTCATCCGAGGGGCGGGCGTCGCTCTCGGCGATCACCTCGCCCTCGGCGTCGTCGGTGTTGGTCGCCTGCCCGAACCGCACGGTGAAGCGATAGGCCTTCATCGCGTCGGTGACATAGGGCACGGTCTTGGTCGCTTCGCCCAGCGCGATGGCGAGAACGCCGGTCGCGTCGGGGTCGAGCGTGCCGGCATGGCCCGCCTTCTTGGCGTCGAACGCCCAGCGCACCTTGTTCACGACAGCGTTCGAGGTCAGCCCCGCAGGCTTGTCCACGACGAGCCAGCCGTGGACGTCCCGCCCCTTCTTGCGCCGCGCCATCAGTCTTCCTCGTCGCCTGACTGGATGTCGCGCTGCACGTTCTCGTCCGCGAACAGGCGCCGCGTCTCTTCCATCCGGTCGAACGTCTCGTCCAGCACGAAGCGCAGGTCCGGGGTGAACTTGATCGTCAGCGCCTTGCCGACGATGCGCTTCAGCTCGCCCTTGTTGCGGGCAAGCGCCTTGATCGCCTCGTCCTGGTTCTTGCCGCCCAGCGGCATGACATAGGCGGTCGCGATCCGCAGGTCGGGCGACACGCGCACCTCGCCCACGGTAACCGACATGCGGTTGAGGTCCGGGTCATGGATCTCACCACGCATCAGGGCATCGGACAGGGTGCGGCGGATAAGCTCGCCCACGCGGAGTTGGCGCTGGGACGGGCCCTTGCCTTCGTTGAATCGGTCTTTGGACATGGGCGCGATGTAGTGCCGATTGCGCGAGCGCGCAACAGGGACTAGGGATTGGGCCGAACGACGGAGGGTCACATGAGCGAAACGCCGGGTATCGTGGTGAACGGAGCATCGGGCCGGATGGGCCAGATGCTGGTCAAACTGGTGAGCGACAATCCGGCCTGCCGGCTGGTCGGCGCGCTGGAGCGTGAGGGCCACGACTGGGTCGGGCAGGACATCGGGACCGCGATGGGCGGGGCCGCGCTCGGCGTGGCCGTGACGGACGATCCGCTTGAGGCGATGTCGCGCGCGCAGGCGGTGATCGACTTCACCGCCCCCGCCGCGACCGTGCCACTGGCCGAGATCGCGGCGCAGGCGCGCGCGGTCCATGTGATCGGAACGACAGGGCTGGACGAGGACGACCTCGCCAAGCTGGACGCCGCCGCGCGCCACGCCATCGTCATCCGGGCGGGCAACATGAGCTTCGGCGTCAACCTGTTGACCAAGCTGACCGAGACGGTGGCCCGCGCGCTGGACGTCGATTTCGACATCGAGGTGGTCGAGGCCCATCACAAGCACAAGGTGGACGCGCCCTCCGGCACGGCTCTGATGCTGGGCGAGGCGGCCGCCGAGGGGCGCGGTGTGCGCCTGTCGGACGTCTCCGACCGGGGCCGCGACGGGATCACCGGAGAACGGGAAGAGGGGCACATCGGTTTCTCCGCCATTCGTGGCGGCGACATCGTGGGCGAGCATGACGTGATCTTCGCCGGAGCGGGCGAGCGGATCATCCTGCGCCATGTGGCGACCGACCGGGCAATCTTCGCGCGCGGCGCGCTCAAGGCCGCGCTCTGGGGCATCGGGCGCAAGCCGGGGGCCTATGACATGATGGACGTGCTGGGCCTCTGAGGCGGACCATACGCCGGGCGCCGAAAATTCCGGCAGATCGTGCTGCAAAGCAGCAATTCCGCCGGAGGTCTTATTCCAAAGGCTGAAATTGCCTTGCACTTTGCCGCCGATGCAGGGGGCGGGGCGCAATCTCCTTGAAAATGCTGCACCTGCGAAGTAGGGTGATGGTGTTCTTCCAGAGGTATTTTCATCATGTCGACCACCAAGCCACGCCTGTCCGCCAAAGACTGGATCTCAGCCGGATTCCGCGCCCTCGTGACCAAGGGTCCGGAGGCGCTCAAGGCCGAACCGCTGGCGCGTGACCTCGGGACGACCAAGGGTAGTTTCTACTGGCACTTCAAGGACGTGCCGGACTTCAAGACCAAGATGCTCCACCATTGGCAGGGCAGCGTGATCGGCGCCCTCAGCGCCGCCGTGGATGCAGGCGGCACCGCGTCGCAGCGGCTTTACCGGATCAACGAGATGGCCGCGCATGAGGGCGGAAACCTTGGCGGGGCCGGGCTTGAGCCTGCGATTCGCGCCTGGGCGCAGTCGGATGCCGAAGTGGCGGATGCGGTCGAAGAGATCGACGGCAAGCGGCTTGCCTATCTGTCGGCCACGCTCAAACAGCTTGGCCTGACCAACCCGGAGTTCGCGCGCATCATCTACGGCGCCTATATCGGCATGGGCACGCTGTCGGCCACCGATGGACAGGACAATACCGATGCGCTCTCGACCCTGACCGCCGCGATGCTGGCGCTTCAGGACGCCTGACCCCTACCGCCGCGACAGCCGGTCCACCAGCCGCGCCCGCGCCTCGGGCAAGGGTTTGTCCCCCTGGGCATGGGCAAGGCTATGGGTCAGGAAATACCCCGTCGTGCGCAGCCCGTCGGCAATCCCCGCCAGATCCCCGGTGACGACGCCCAGAAGCTCCTGCGGCAGCGGGAGGAGCTTGTCGGCCCACTCTCCCGCCCCCTCCGCGCTCACCGCCCGCCCGGATCGGGGCGAGACATAAGAGAGATCGTCGGGCGCGCCCGTGACGGCACAGGCCGTGAGGTCGAGGCCATAGCCAAGCTCCTCCAACACCGCGAGTTCCCATTGCAGGTAGGCCACCGGCCAGGCGGGCGTTTCCGACAGCAGGTCGAGCATGGCGACGCTGCGGGCGTAAAGCTGCGGATGCGCCTCGCGCTCGGGCAGGGCGAAGGACAGAAGCGCGGTGATCGCGTTCAACGCGGCCAGCGCATCGCGATCGCCCATGATCCCCGCCGCCCGCGCCCGGACCGGCTCCACGGTGAAGGACCCGATATGCTCCTCCAGCCGCGCGCGCCACATGAGGTCGAGCTGTGAGCCGGGTTGCAGGATCGGGGCGATCTTGCGCGACACGCCCCCGCGCACCACGCCCGCGTGGCGGCCATGTTCGGCCGTGAACACCTCGATGATCACCGAGGTCTCGCCATGCTTGCGCACGCTCAACAGCGCGCCCTGATCCCGCCACTCCATGCGGGCCATTCTGCCCGGCAGATGACGCCGCGCAAGGGCTTGCTTTAAGGGCAGGATTCGGCCCTGATGGCGCAATGACCGGAGCCGCCCGCCTTGCTGCGACCCTGATCGCCCTTGCCACCTTCGCGGCGCTCGCGATGCAGGTGGTCGTCACCTACCGGCTGACCGGCGGGGCGCTGTCCACGGTCTGGGTGATCCTCGGCTATTTCACGGTGCTCACGAACCTCCTCGTCTTCGCGACATTCGCGCGTATGGCGCTTGCGGGCCGGATGCTGTCGGCAAGCTGGCTTGGCGGTCTCACGCTCTGGATCGCCATCGTGGGGGTCGTCTACCACACGCTTCTCGCGAATATCTGGGAGCCTCAGGGGCTCGCCCTCTGGGCCGATCAGGGGCTGCACACGCTGACGCCGCTTCTCACGCTGGCCTTCTGGGTTGCTTTCGCGCCGAAGGCCGCGCTGACGTGGATGGACGCGGTGCGCTGGCTGTCATGGCCGCTGATCTACACGATCTACGCCCTGATCCGGGGCATGTTCACGGGGCGCTACCCGTATCCCTTCATCGACCTCACCGTGCTTTCGCCCGGACAGGTCGCAGTCAACTCGGTCGGGTTGAGCGTCGCCTTTCTCATTGGCGGGCTCGTCCTGATCGCCATTTCACGCTTGGTGCCATGACCCAATCCTCCCGGCTGATCGCCACCCTCCTCGCACTCTTGGCCTGGGCCGGGCTCGCCGCCCAGTTCGCCCTGTCGATCGAGACGAACGAAACCGTCTGGCGCACGATCTGGGTGCTGGCGCGGTATTTCACCATCCTGACGAATGCCCTCGTCGCCGTGACCTTCACGATCATGGCGGTACGCGGACGGCGCGCGCCGGCCCAGTGGACGGCGGCGCTTACCTTGTGGATCCTGATCGTCGGTGTCGTCTATCACACGCTGCTGGCCGATTATGACAAGTCGGGGCTGGATTTCTTCGCCGATCACGCCACCCATACGGTCGTGCCGCTGCTCACCGCCGTCTGGTGGGTGGCCTTCGCGCGGCATGTCGCGTTTCGCTGGCGGCTGGCGGCGTATTGGCTGGCCTATCCGCTCCTGTATCTCGCCTATGCCTTGGCGCGCGGGGCGGCGGACGGGATCTATCCGTATTTCTTCGTGGACGTGTCCCGCTTCCCCGTCTCGACGGTGCTGGGCTACTGCGTCGGGCTGTGCGTGGCGTTCTGGCTTGCGGGACTTTTGATGATTGCCATCGCAAGGGCCCGCGCGCGGTAGTATATTGGGGCCATGCCCGCCCTGTGCCGAGATTGCCTGACCACCTTCGATGACGGTGCCCGCTGCCCCGCCTGCCGGTCGCCGCGCGTGGTCTCGCACCCCGAGCTTTTCTCGCTCTCCATCGCGCACATGGACTGCGATGCGTTCTATGCGAGCGTGGAAAAGCGCGACGATCCGAGCCTCGCGGGCAAGCCGGTCATCATCGGCGGCGGCAAGCGTGGCGTCGTGTCCACCGCCTGCTATGTCGCGCGCATCCGGGGGGTGCGCTCCGCGATGCCGATGTTCAAGGCGCTGGAGTTGTGCCCAAACGCCGTGGTCATCAAGCCACGCGGGAGCCATTACGCCGCCGTGTCCAAACAGATCCGCGCGATGATGGACGAACTCACGCCCTCCATCGAACCGCTGTCGCTGGACGAGGCGTTTCTGGACATGACCGGGACGGAACGACTCCACGGCCACCCGCCCGCCGTTATGCTGGCCCGGCTGCTCAAGCGGATGGAGGACGAATTGGGCCTCTCAGGCTCCATCGGCCTCAGCCACAACAAGTTTCTGGCCAAGGTCGCCTCGGACCTCGACAAGCCGCGCGGGTTCTCCGTGATCGGCAAGGGCGAGACGATGGACTTCCTCGCCGGCAAGCCGGTGCGCATGATCTGGGGTGTGGGAGCCGCTGCGCAATCGTCGCTGGAGCGGGCGGGCATCCGCACCTTTACCGACCTCCTGCGCTGGGACAAGCAGGCGCTGGTGGAGCGGTTCGGCGGCATGGGCGAGCGCCTCTGGCACCTCGCGCGGGGCGAGGATTTCCGCCGAATCTCGGCCAACGCGCCGGTCAAGTCGATCTCGAACGAAACCACGTTTTTCGAGGATACCTCAGACCCCGACCTGCTCGACGGTCATCTCTGGCGGCTGTCCGAAAAGGTCGCCGACCGCGCCAAGGCCAAGGGCCGTGCGGGCCGCGTCGTGACGCTCAAGCTCAAGCGGGCGGACTTCAAGCTCATCACCAAGCGGGTGAGCCTCTATGATACGACGCAAAGCGCCGACCGCATCTATCGCACGGCGCGCGGGCTGTTCGACACGGTCGCCAACAAGGGGCCGTTCCGGCTGATCGGCGTCGGGATCAGCGAGATTTCCGGGGCGGACGGGGCCGATACGGCGGGCGATCTGCTCGACCCGCAGGCGGCGCAACGGCGCGCGGCGGAAAAGGCGACGGATGCGATCCGGGCGAAATTCGGTGAGGGCGCGATCCTGAAGGGGCGCGCGATCCGCTGATTACTCGGCGGCGAGCGGCAGGTCCTGCGGACGCCCCACTTCGGCCACCCGCGCGATGACCCGGTCAATCGCCGCCTGCATCGAGGCGAAATTGCCATTCGGCACCAGCTTGGACTCGTTCATGTACAGCGAGCGGTCGATCTCGACCTGGATCGCGTGCTGTCCGCGTGAGGGGCGACCGTAGTGCTGCGTGGTAAAAGCCCCGGCGAACGGCGTGTTGCGCCCGACCCGGAACCCCTCGTCGCGGAAGGCCAGTTCGATCTCGTCCACGATCTCGCCCGCCGCCGACGCGCCGAACCGGTCGCCCAGCACGATCTCGGGCTTCTCGCGCCGCCCCCGGCACAGGCTGTCGATCGCCTCGTGCGGCATGGAATGGCAGTCGATGAGGATCGCCTGACCGAACAGCCGATGCGACTCGTTCACCAATGTCTTGAGCCGCCCGTGATAAGGGTGCCAGTGCGAGCGCAGCCGCGCCTCGGCCTCGGCCAGCGGGATCTTGCCGCGGTAAATCGGGCGCCCCCCGGCCACAACCCGGGGAATCACCCCAAGGCCGGAGGTCACGCGCGGGTTGTGCAGCGCCTTCTCGACGCCCCGGATCAGCGCGGGGTCCAGTTCCTCGGTCCCCCGGTTCACGTCCACGAACGCGCGCGGCACGGTCAGCGCCAGAAGCGGCGCGCCATGCGACGGGGCCGAGGCGAAAAGCTCGTCCACAAAGGCATCTTCAGAGGATCGGATGGTGCGCGAATCAAGCACGCTGCGGCGCAGGAAACCCCAGCCGTAGTCGCGCCCGGAATGGGGCGAGGCAAAGATCACCGAGGTTGACCGAAGGCTCGGGTATTCGACGCGATGCGAGGGACTCATTTTCTCTCCTGAGACTCCAGCATAGCCTGATAAACACCAAGGCCAAAAGCCCCTTGCATGGTCCTTCGACTCCTTTTATAGACCTGCGGACCGGCGCGGGGTTTCCCGCGTCTGTTTGTTTGGGTTTACCCCCGGACGAGAAATTCAGGGCGATTAGCTCAGCGGTAGAGCACTTCGTTGACATCGAAGGGGTCACTGGTTCAATCCCAGTATCGCCCACCATGAACCGCCTTGGAAACAAGGCTTGAACACAAAGGCGCGACCAGCGCCGCGAATGAGGAGAAGGGCCATGAAAGTCCGCAACTCGCTCCGCTCGCTGAAGAACCGGCACCGGGATTGCCGTGTCGTGCGCCGTAAGGGCCGCGTCTACGTGATCAACAAGACCCAACGCCGCTTCAAGGCCCGCCAGGGCTGATCAGCAGGCTACGGAATTGACGAAAGGCCGTCGGAGCGATCCGACGGCCTTTTTTCCGTTCCGGCGCAACGCAACGTCAGGGCGTGAGCGGACTCGCGACGCCGCGCTCCCGGCTGACGAACCCGTCCCACATCACGACCGACCAGATCTGTAGAACGTGACGATAAGGGCGCAGCACCACCTGCGCCGGGGGCACCACCGCGATACCGGACAGGAGCGCGCGCGGGATGCGGGTAAAGCCCGACTCGTTCGCCGGGATTTTCTGTGACTCGCCATAAAACGCCGCCTCGGCGGTGCGGCGCATCCGGCTCCCGCGTTCCAGGTTGCCGATCTTGGCGGCGACAAGGTCCAGCGCGTCGGGTGTGAGCAGGACGATCGGGCGGTCGGGCGGCGGCGCCACCGCCATCAGCCACAGGCGCGCGGGCGGCGGGTGAAACGCGGCGGGGAGCGGCAGGCTCCCGTCAGCGCCCAGCCTCACACGCCGGACACCGACACCGAGGCCCTGATGCCGCCCGTCGACCATCTAGAACGCCGCGAGCAGGCGCACCATCGTCTGCTGGGTGACGAAGCCCGTCACCGGGATGTTGCGGCTGCTCTGGAACCGGCGGATCGCGGTGCGCGTGCCGGGTGTGAACAGCCCGTCCACCTTGCCGACGTTATAGTCGAGGCTCGCAAGCTTGGTCTCCACCAACAGCCGCGTGACCTTGGTGCCCGCCACCTGCTGTTCCTCGCGTTCCGCCGCCGTCAGCTCCGGTTCCCGGTCTTCCTGGTTGTTGAACTCACCCAGCCGCGCGCGGGCTTCCTGCGCGAAAATGCCGTTGGGGTAGCGGTCGAGATATGTGCGATAGCTGCGCGGCTGGTCGGAATTGCGCACCCGATCCCAGAACTCGCGCTCCTCGGCCTCGGCCCGGCTGCGTTTGTCCGCTTCGATATCATCAAGCCGCTCACGCGCCACATCCGCGAACAGGCCATCGGGATAACGGTCGAGATAGGCACGCAGCCCCGCCTCGTCCTGCCCTTGCCCGATCTGGTTCCAGTAGCGGCGATCCTCGCGCTCCTGCCGGGCCTGCCGCTCGGCGGCTTCGCGTTCAAGCTCAGCGGCCCGCGCATCGGCCCGCTGGGTCATCTCGGCCAGCATCTCGCGCGTGAGGTAGCCGGTGACGGCGAACCCGTTGGCGGACTGATAGGACCGGATAGCCGACCGGGTCGCGGGGCCAAAGATCCCGTCGATCCCGCGCGGGTCGTGGTCCAGCAGGGCGAGGTTGCGCTGCACCTGCCGCCGTGCGGCGCGGTTCAGGTCAAGCGCGTCCTCCGCCCGCGCGTCCGCATTGGCCTGCGTCTCTTCGCTCTCGGTCAGGGCCGCGCGCGCCTCGTTGGCGTGCGTGCCGTCCGGGAAGTATTCGAGGTAAAGCTCAAGGCCCTCATCGGTGTCCATCGTCTGCGCGACCACCCAGAATGCTTCATCCGGCGATTGCGCGGTGCGCTCGATCACGACGCGCCCGTCGCCTTCGGCCGGCAGGAACGGCACCACGTCCGAGACGAACCCGCGCGCGGTCACGCCGCCGGGGCCGTCCTCAAGCCCGACGCCCAGCGGCAGGCCGGGCACCAGCAGCACCTCGTTGGCCACGCGGATCACGCGGTCCACGGGGCCGGACAGGATCGTCACGCCCTGCGGCGCTTCGATGTCGAGGTCGTCGGACAGTCCGGTGCCCGCCACCTCGTCACCCGCCGGGGCGGTGAGGAGCACCGATTGCCCCTGATACTGCGCCAGCACGTCGAGGATCGGGCCGATGGCCAGCGCCTCTCCCCCGACCGACACGGCGTTGGGCGTCTCGGCCTCATGGGTGAGCAGGTAGCTGTCACGCGGCCCGCCGACCATGTGACCGGCGAGATAGACCAGAACCCTGTCCGACCCTTCGGCATCGTCACGGAAATCCTCGACCGCGCCGCGCACGTCCGCGGCCTCTTGGTCCAGCGACGAGGTGACCGAGAACCCTTCGTCCTCCAGCTTCTGGGCCAGCGTCACGGCCTGCGCTGCGCCGGAAACATCGGGCAGGTTTTCATATTCGCTTTGAACGACGATCAGCGCCGCATCGGCGGCGGCGATCTGTGGAACGGTGGCCAGAACGGCAAAACTCGTGGCCAGCGTCTTGGATAGGATAGACTTGCGCATGGAACCTCCCTGCGTCGTGTGTGTCACTTGACGCATACCTGTGCCCTTCCCCGATGATATCCCATATCAACGGGTCGCGGGGCGGGAAGTTCCGGCGAGTTATCGCCTGACAACCGCGCTCAGTCGTAGCTGCGCGCGTCCTCGATCACCTTGCCGTCGTTGGGAAGATGGCCGGGTGTCACGATTTCGACCCGTCCCTTGAGCTTGAGCACTTCGGAAATGGTGCGCCCATAAGCGTCGGCATCGCCGCCTTCGGCCTCCACCTGCACCGTCATCACGTCCGCCTCGCCATCACGGCTGGCGACGACACGGGCGCGCGCGATCTCGGGATGTTTGGAGACGAAATCCGCCACCTGTTCAGGCCGCACGAACATGCCCTTGATCTTGGTGGTCTGGTCGGCGCGGCCCATCCAACCCTTGATGCGCATGTTGGTGCGCCCGCAGGGGCTGTCCCCGGCCATTACGGCGGAAAGGTCGCCGGTGGCAAAGCGGATGAGCGGGTAGTCGGGGTTGAGCGTCGTGACCACGACCTCGCCCACCTCGCCCGGGGATACGGGCTGGCCGGTGCCGGGGCGCACGATCTCGACGATCACGCCCTCGTCCACGATCATCCCCTCCATCGCCGGGCTCTCATAGGCGATGTTGCCGAGGTCTGCGGTCGCGTAGTTCTGAACACAGGCGATGCCGCGATCCGCGTATTCCTGACGCAGCGAGGGAAACAGCGCGCCGCCCCCGACGGTCGCCTTGGTAATGGCGAGCTTCAGGCCCATCTCGTCGGCTTTGTCGAGGATCACCTTGAGGAAATCGGGGGTGCCCGCATAGGCCGTCGTGCCGATATCCGCCGCCGCGCGGACCTGAAGCTCGGTCTGGCCGATCCCGGCGGGAACGACGGTGGCCCCCACCGCCCGCGCGCCGTTTTCAAAGATCATGCCGGCGGGCGTGAGGTGATAGGAAAAGCAGTTCTGCACGATGTCGCCCGCGCCCACGCCCGCTGCGTGCAGGAACCGCCCGATGCGCCACCAGTCATGCCCGACCCCGCCCGGCTCATAGATCGGGCCCGGGCTTTGAAAGATGTGGGCGAACCCGCTCGTCGGCAGGGTTGCAAAGCCCCCCAGAGGCGCCTTGGCCGCCTGCGATTTGCCGAGGTCCGACTTGCGCAGAACGGGGAGCGCCGCAAGAGCTTCGATGCTGGTCACGCTGGCCGGGTCCACATCCGCAAGGCTCTCGCCATATCCCGGAAGTCCCTTGGCGCGGGCCACCTGCTCCGGCAGGGCCTTGGCAAGGTCCGCCGCACGGGCGTCTGCGGAGCGGATTTCAAGGTCATCGAAGAAGTCAGGCATGGCAAAGGCCCTTTCGGTTCGCGGGGGACAAGAGACGTGCGGCAATTCGCGCAATATTGGTATGCCGTCGTATACGATAGACAGCGGCGGATAATTGACGTTGCGTAAGAAGCGAAGTGATCCGGGAGAAACTTACATGCCAGAAAGATATTTGCACCGGGTCAGTTTCGACGATGCCGCGCAGGTCGCCGAGATCGACTTGTCGGGCCTCAGCCTGGACACGTCCGGCGAGATCAACGCGCTCTACGACGCGATCGAGGCGGCCATTGCGGAAACCGGCGAGGAGCTGTGGTTCTTCGTCATCAACTACTCGCAATTCCGGATCGACAGCGCGGCGTGGTACACCCACCACAAGCGCGGCAAGGCGCTGAACCTCGGCCATTCGCAGGGCAGCGTGCGCTACGACATGAGCGACGAGACGCGCCGGCAGATCGAGCGCACGGCCAAGACCGAGGCTTTCGATCCCAACCTGTTCGCCGACCGTGACAGCGCCCTGGCCCGCGTGGCGGAGTTTCCGTCCAAGCGGCGCAAGAAGGTCGTGCATGACGTGGACTACACGGATGACGACTTCGCGCAGCGCATCTCGTTCGAGCCCGAGGCGGAAATCATGAACGTCGATTTCCACGACTTCACGTTCCACCACTCCGCCGACGTCAACGCCTTCTACGATCATATCGAGCGTCGCGTCGAAGAGACGGGGCTGCGCTGGTTCTTTCTCATCAACTACGAAAACTGCCGGATCTTCGAGGAGGCCTGGGTCGCCTATGCGCGGCGCGGCAAGGCGCTCAACCAACGCTGGTCGATGGGCTCGGTGCGCTATGCGCCGGGGTCCGAGGCCGAGGAAACCATCCGGATGCGGGCCGAGAGCCAGCAGTTCCGCCCCAACATCCGCAACACCCGCGAAGACGCGCTGGCACGCATCGCCGAGATGAAGTCGGAGATGGCGGAGCCGTGATCCGGCCCGACCTTGGGGTATGTCCGCGCTGAGGATCGGCATTACGCGAGCCAGCGTTTCCGGCGGCGGTAGGAGCGCACGTCGCGGAAGGATTTGCGTCCGTCGTCCGACATGCCGAGGTAGAATTCCTTGACGTCCGGGTTCTCGCGCAGGTCCGCAGCGGGGCCGTCCATCACGATCCGACCGGATTCGAGGATATAGCCGTAATGCGCATAGCGCAGCGCGACGTTGGTGTTCTGCTCGGCGAGCAGGAAGGTATAGCCCTCCTTCTCGTTAAGCGATTTCACGATCTCGAAAATCTGCTCCACGAGCTGCGGGGCGAGACCCATCGAGGGTTCGTCGAGCAGGATCGTCTCGGGCCGGGACATGAGCGCGCGGCCAATGGCGATCATCTGCTGCTCACCGCCCGAGGTATAGCCCGCCTGCGACTTGCGGCGTTCCTTGAGGCGGGGGAAATAGTCATAGACTTTCTGCAATTCGGCGTCGATGTCGCCCCGGCTCGCCTTGCGGGTATAGGCCCCGGTGAGCAGGTTCTCTTCGACGGTCAGGTGTTCGAAGCAGTGACGCCCCTCCATCACCTGGATCACGCCTTTCGAGACGAGGTCGGCGGGGGTCAGACCCTCGACCTTCTCGCCCTTGTAGACGACCGTCCCCTTGGTGACTTCGCCGCGTTCCGACCGCAGCAGGTTCGAGATCGACTTGAGCGTCGTGGTCTTGCCCGCGCCGTTGCCGCCGAGAAGCGCGGTGATGCCGCCCTTGGGCACGCTCAGGCTCACGCCCTTCAGGACGAGGATGACGTGATTGTAGATCACCTCGATATTCTTGACCTCGAGGACCGTCTCGGTGTCGGGCTTGGCGGCGTCCAGCATGGCGAAATCCGTCTGTCTGTCGTGGTCCCCGGCCCGCGTCAGGGCGGGCCGGGGGTTGTGGCTTACATGCAGCCCGCTTCGATGCCGGCTTCCGCGGCATAAGCCGAGGAATCTTCATCGATGAGCGGCTGAAGCACGTCCTGATCCGACTGCATATAGTCGGTGATCAGCGACCAGGACTCGGCGTTCGCGTCCCACTGCGCGACGGCGGCATAGCCTTCGCCACCGTGGTTCTGACAGGACACCTCGAACTCCGGACCGAAGTTCGGCAGGCCGAGATCGGCCATCTTCGCTTCGGTCATGACGAGGTTTTCCATCCCGTCACGCATCTGCGCGGGGGCGAGGGCCGCCGTGTCGTGCATCTCCTGCGCCGTCTTGGCCGCTTCGGCGGCAAGCATGGCGGCGTAGAGACCCCGGTTATAGAGCGCGGTGCCGATCTGGTCGCCGGCACCGGCAGCCATGCCGGCATCCACGACATACTGCTGGATGTCGTCGAACAGCGGATAGTCGGAGCCCACGTTGTGGAACGTCAGCGCCTTGTAGCCGTCGGCGCCTTCACCGGCGGGCAGCACGTCGTTCTCCGAGCCGGACCACCAGATGCCGATGAAGTTCTCCATCGGGTAGCGGATGTTCACCGCTTCCTGAATGGCGACCTGGTTCATCACACCCCAGCCCCACATCAGCGTGTAGTCGGGCTTTTCACGGCGGATCTGAAGCCACTGGGACTTCTGCTCCTGACCGGGGTGATCCACCGGCAGGGTCATGAGCTCATAGCCATGCTTGGCAGACAGCTCTTCCAGCGTGCGGATCGGCTCCTTGCCGTAAGCGGAGTTGTGGTAGACGAGCGCGATCTTCTTGCCCTCGAGCGATCCGCCGTTCTCCTCCAGCAGGTACTTGATGGCGACCGAGGCCCCGTCCCAGTAGTTGGCCGGGTAGTTGAAGATCCAGTTGAACACTTCGCCGTTCTTGGCCGAGGTCCGGCCATAGCCCATCGAGTGAACCGGGATGCCGTCAGCGGTCGCTTTCGGGATCAGCTGGTAGGTGATGCCGGTCGAAAGCGGCTGATAGACCAGAGCGCCCTGGCCCTTGGTCGACTCGTAGCATTCGACGCCCTTCTCGGTGTTATAGCCGGTCTCGCATTCGATCAGCTCGACTTTTTCGCCACCGATACCCCCGTCCCGCTCGTTGAGCAGGGTGAAGTAATCCTCATAGCCGTCGGCGAACGGGATGCCGTTGGCGGCATAGGGTCCGGTCCGATAGCTGAGCGCGGTGAAGGTCAGTTCGGCAAGCGCCGGGGTGGCCGCGATCGCGGCGCCCAGGGCCAGTGTTGCCAGTTTCATTTTCATCGGGTGTCTCCTCCCTTGGTTGGTTCCGATGTTTCCGTCCCGGGGTTGCCCCCCGTCTTTCTTGGACCCGTCCCTAGTGCGGGAAGGGCCAGAGTCTGAGTTTCTCTTTCGCCACCTTCCACAGCGCGGCAAGCCCGTGGGGCTCCACGATGAGGAAGAACAGGATGAGCCCGCCGACGATCATGAATTCGAGGTGCGCGGCAAGGTCCGTGGGCCAGCCGAGGCCACCCACCAGCGAGTTCTTGAGCAGCACGGGCATCAGCACCATGAAAGCCGCGCCCGCGAAGCTGCCGAAGATCGACCCAAGCCCGCCGATGATGATCATGAACAGCACCAGGAACGATTTCTGGATGCCGAACGCCTCACCCACCTCGACCGCGCCGAGATAGACCGAGAAGAACAGCGCCCCCGCGATGCCGACGAAGAAGGACGACACGGCAAAGGCCGAAAGTTTTGCGCCCAGCGGGTTCACCCCGATGATCTCGGCCGCGATGTCCATGTCGCGGATCGCCATCCAGCGCCGCCCGGTCGATCCGCGCGTCAGGTTGCGCACGATCCAGGCCGAGGCGACGACGAAGATCAGGCAGAACAGGTAGGTCGCCCAGGCCTCGGTCTCTGGCCCCGTGACCTTGATTCCGAACACGCTGCGCTCCGGCGCGCTGATCTGGCCCGAGGCGGAGTTGTTGTAAAACCACGGCACGCGGTTGAAGAGCCACACGAGGAAGAACTGCGCGGCGAGCGTCGCGACGGCAAGGTAGAAGCCCTTGATGCGCAAGGATGGCAGGCCGAACAGCAGACCGACAAGCGCGGTGATCCCGCCCGCGATGATGACGTGGAAAAAGATGTTCACGTCCGGGAACGCCGTCATCAGCTTGTAACAAGCATAGGCCCCCACGGCCATGAAACCCCCGGTGCCAAGGCTCACCTGCCCGGCATAGCCCGTCAGCACGTTCAGCCCGAGCGCCGCGATGGCGTAGATCAGGAACGGCATCAGGACCGCGTTGACCCAGTAGTCGTTGATGACGAAGGGCACGACGAGGAACGCGACCGCAAGCAGCACATAGTAGGCAAAGCGGTCGAACCTGATCGGAAAGGTCTGACTGTCGTCCCGGTAGGATGTCTTGAAATCCCCGGCCTCGCGATAAAGCATCAGGCACTCTCCCCTTGGGTCTTGATATGTTCAGGCACGCGGTTGGCGGGCTTGGCGTATCCGGTCGCTTCCGTATGGCGCACCAGCTGGAACCAGCAGGCAAGCCCGACGCCCGCGCCGACGGCGGCGAGGAGCGAGGCGATCAGCGCCTGGTTCCCCGTATCGGTCGGGGCCGACAGGGCGAGGTAGCCGAAGGCCCAGAAGCCGGCCCACGCGACGGTATTGGCGATGGCGATGAGCTTGGTCATGCGTCACACCCTCTCGATGATCTTCTCGCCGAACAGGCCCTGCGGCCGGAAGACGAGGAAGATGAGGGCGAGCACATAGGCGAACCAGTTCTCCGTGGCGCCGCCGACGAGCGGGCCGATGGTGAACTCGAACAGTTTTTCGCCCACACCGATGATCAGCCCGCCGACGATGGCGCCGGGGATCGAGGTGAAGCCGCCCAGCATGAGGACCGGCAGCGCCTTGAGCGCGATGAGCGAGAGCGAGAACTGGACGCCCGACTTGGACCCCCACATGATCCCGGCCACGAGCGCGACGAAGCCCGCGATGGACCAGACCAGCACCCAGATGAAGCGCAGCGAAATCCCGACCGACAGCGCGGCCTGGTGATCGTCGGCCACGGCGCGCAGCGCCCGGCCCTGCTTGGAGTATTGCGAGAACACCGTCAGCGCGACGACGAGGATCACGGCCACGATGGTCGCCGAAATGTCGAGGTTGTCGATGAAGAAGCCGTAGCCGAACCACTCGAACGTGGTGTCGTCGATGGCGAAGTTGATCCCTTGGGGCAGACCGACGTCGAGCTTCTTGATGTCGGACCCCCACATCATGTCGCCGAAGCCTTCCATGAAATAGGCGAGCCCGATGGTCGCCATGAACAGGATGATGCCCGGCTGGTTCACAAGGTGGCGCAGGACGTATCGCTCGACGATCCAGGCGAACAGAACCATGACGGCGGCGGTCAGCAGGATCGCGAAGATCGCGGGAACGTGCCAGCCGAAGTGATGCACGTCGGTCCCGAAGATCGCGTTTATGAGGTGGCTGAACGGAACCTGCCCGTCCTGGATGCCCACCAGCGTCAACGCGGCGAACAGCGCCATGACGCCCTGCGCATAGTTGAAGATGCCCGACGCCTTGAAGATGAGGACGAAGCCCAGCGCCACGAGCGCATAGAGCACCCCGGCCATGAGGCCGTTCAGCGTGACCTCCATCGCGAAAAGCAGCTGCTCAGGCATGGGTCGCCTCCCCCGTCGTATGCATCATCGTATGTACAGCGTGTGCACACGGTGTGTACGCGCTGTGCACGCGCATTTTGCGGGCGGCGTCAGTCATGGGACACCCCCAGATAGGCGTCGATGACGTCCTGATTGTTGCGCACTTCGTCGGGCGTGCCGTCCCCGATCTTCTTGCCGTAATCCATCACGACCACCCGGTCGGACAGGTCCATGACCACG
Organism: Maritimibacter sp.; assembly: GCA_002695005.1. Taxonomy (GTDB): domain Bacteria; phylum Pseudomonadota; class Alphaproteobacteria; order Rhodobacterales; family Rhodobacteraceae; genus Maritimibacter. The sequence goes on along the minus strand of NZNT01000029.1, from coordinate 425,554 downwards.
CCCATATCGTGCTCGATCAGCGCGATGGTGGTGCCGAATTCGTCATTCACGTCGAGGATGAAGCGGCTCATGTCCTCTTTCTCTTCGACGTTCATCCCCGCCATCGGCTCGTCCAGCAAAAGGAGCTTGGGCTCGGCGGCCAGTGCGCGGGCAAGCTCCACGCGCTTTTTCAGACCATACGGCAGGCGGCCCACCGGCGTCTTTCGGATGTTCTGGATTTCCAGAAAATCGATAATCTTTTCAACTTGTTCGCGGTGGTAGCTTTCTTCCTTCTCGGCCCGCCCGAACCAGAAGGACTGGGCGAACAGGCCCGTTTTCATCATCGTCAGCCGGCCGGTCATGATGTTGTCCAGCACGCTCATCCCGTCGAACAGCGCGATGTTCTGGAACGTGCGCGCGATGCCTTGGGCGGCCACCTCGAACGGCTTCATCTGCGGGCGGCGGCTGCCGCGGAACCAGACCTCGCCCTCCTGCGGGACGTAGAAGCCCGAGATGACGTTGAGCATCGAAGATTTGCCGGCACCGTTCGGTCCGATAATCGCGCGTATTTCTCCTTCGCGTATGTCGAAGGAGATGTCCTTGATGGCGACCACGCCCCCGAAGCGCAGGGTGATGTTCTTCATCTCCATGACCACGCCGCCGATGGTGCGGCCGTCCGGGGTCACATAGCTGTCCGGGCTCATATCGTTCATCTGGCCCCTCCGGTGCGGTTCGTTTTCTGGATCATTGCGCCGCGATCCCCTGTGCGCCGCCGGTGGGCACGACCTTGGCGTCGCGGATCTCCAGCGTCGCGGTGATCTTGCCCTTGCGGCCGTCTTCGTAGGTGACTTCGGTTTCGGTGTATTGCTCCGACTTGCCGGAATAGAGCGCGTCCACAAGCTCGCCGAACTTGTCGGTGATGACGTTGCGCCGGACCTTGCGGGTGCGCGTCATCTCCCCATCGTCCGCGTCCAGTTCCTTGTGCAGGACAAGGAAGCGGTGGATCTGGCAGCCCGACAGCATCTCGTCCTGGGCGACCGAGGCGTTCACCTCCTCCACATGGCTTTGGATCATGTCCATCACCTGCGGATGGCCCGCGAGTTCCTGGTAGGAGGCGTAGGAGATGTTGTTGCGCTCGGCCCAGTTACCCACGGCGTTCAGGTCGATGTTGATGAAGGCCGTGCACATGTCGCGACCGGAGCCAAAGACCACGGCTTCGAGGATGTTGGGGTAGAATTTCAGTTTGTTTTCAACGTACTTGGGCGCGAACATCGACCCGTCGGCCATCTTGCCCACGTCCTTGGCCCGGTCGATGATCCGAAGGTGGCCGGTGTCGGGCTCGATGAAGCCTGCGTCCCCCGTCGCGACCCAACCCTCGGGGTCTTTGGTCGAAGCGGTGCTTTCGGGGTTGTTGTAGTATTCGACGAAGGTGCCGGGGCTGCGGTAGTAGACCTCGCCATTGTCGCCGATCTTCAGCTCCACACCCGGCGCGGGCACGCCGACCGTATCGGGGCGCACTTCGCCATCGGGCTGCACGGTGATGAACACCGTCGCCTCGGTCTGACCGTAGAGCTGTTTCAGGTTGATGCCGAGGGAGCGGTAGAAATCGAAGATCTCCGGCCCGATCGCCTCACCCGCCGTGTAGCCGACGCGCACACGCGAAAAGCCCAGCGTGTTCTTGAGCGGGCCATAGACCAGAAGATTGCCGAGCCAGTAGCGGAACTTGTCGCCGCCCGAGACCTCCTTGCCGTCGAGGATCGCGGGGCCGACCCGGCGCGCGACCTTCATGAAGTGGTCGAAAAGCGCCTTCTTCATCCGCGTGGCGTCCTCCATGCGGATCATCACGGTGGTCAGAAGGTTCTCGAACACGCGCGGCGGCGCGAAGAAATAGGTCGGCCCGATCTCGCGCAGGTCGGTCATCATGGTGTCTTCGGACTCGGGACAGTTCACGCAGAACCCGGTCCAGTATGCCTGCCCCAGCGAGAAGATGAAGTCGCCCACCCAGGCCATCGGAAGATAGGCGAGGATGTCCTCGCCCGGCCCGAGATTGTCGAATTCGGCAGAGTTCTTGGCGCTTTCCACCACGTTGCGGTTGGAGAGCACGACGCCCTTGGGCCGGCCGGTCGTGCCGGAGGTGTAGAGCATGACGCAGGTGGAATCATAATCCAGCTCGGCGGTGCGTTCGGCCATGATCGGTTCGAGCCGCGAATGGCCCGCGCGGCCCTCGGCCTGCACGTCCCCGAACCAGTTCATGTGCGTGTGGTCGTATTTGCGCATCCCGCGCTTGTCGACATAGATCACATGCTCGATCTTCGGCACGCGCGACTTCACCTCGATGACCTTGTCGACCTGTTCCTGATCGCCGCAGATGACGAAGCGCGCGCTGCAATGGTCGAGCACATATTCCATCTCTTCGGCGACGCTGTCCTGATAGAGCGGCACGGGCACGGCCCCGCATTTCTGCGCGGCGACCATCGACCAGTAGAGCGACGGGCGATTGCGCCCGATGATCGCGACCTGATCGCCCCGTTCGATGCCCAGCGCGAGCAGACCCATCGCGAGCGCGTCGATCTCCTCGGCGGTCTCGGCCCAGGTCCAGCTTTGCCAGATCCCGAATTCCTTTTCACGATAGGCGGGACGACCGCCGAATTCCTTCGCATTCCGGGTCAGAAGCGCCGGAATGGAGGACAGACCGCCGGTTGCGGTTTGATCCTGTGCCAAGTTGTCTCCTCCCACACCGGCCCTCCCCGGCCGGTTTTATGTCCCTGCCGACCGAGGCCGACGCGAAACATTCTTTCGCAACAGGGATCAGGGTCAATCATTACCCGAGTTTTTCGAGAATCTAACGAATTCTTACAGGCCGGAATCGGGCGCAATGGGGCTTCCCGGCACTGGCCCGCGGTGCTAGCGAAAGACAGGGAGGAAGGCCGCTGGACACCAAGTTCACAGACATCGCAGCGCTTACGCAGGCCGGGCTGAACCTGATTCAGCAGGCGCTGTCGATCTATGACAGCGACCTGAAATTCGTGGTCGGCAACCGGACCTTTCAGGAGATGTTCGGGCTGCCCACCCGGCTCGTCACACGCGGCGCGCGGTTCGACGATACGATTCGGTTTCTCGTGGAGCGCGGCGAGTATGGCGTGGTCGACGACCACGAGGCCTTCGTGCGCGACAAGGTGGATCAGGCGCTGGCCTTCGAGCCGCATTATGTGGAGCGGGAACGGGCCAATGGCCGCATGATCTCGGTCGAGGGATCGCCGCTCGCGCAGGGTGGCTGGGTCACCGTCTATACCGACATCACCGGCATCAAGCGGCAGGAGCAGCTCTTGCGGTCGCGGTCCGAGGAACTTTCGGATCAGGTGCTCGCCCATGCCGAGGAACTGTCCCAGACCAACCGGGCGCTCGCGGCCACCAACGCGACACTGGAAGAGACCAAGCGCCAGCTGACCGAGATGGAGAGCCGGGCGCGGGTGACGGCCGAGATGATGCCGGCCCATATCGCCCGGCTCGACCGCGACTGGCGCTATGCCTATTCCAACCGGCAACTCGCCGCGATCCTGCCCGACAGCCCGCGCAACATCGTCGGGCTGCACGCCCGCGACGCGCTGGGGGACGAGGCGTTCGAGAGGATCACGCCGAGCCTTGAGCGGGCCTTCGCCGGGGAGGCCAGCGTGTTCGAATTCGCCCACGAAGGGTCCGGGCGGCGTATCCGGGTGGCCTTTACCCCCGACACGGACGATGCGGGGGCGGTGCGCGGGGTCTATATCCTGTCGACCGACGTGACGGAGGAGGCGCAGGCACGCGCGGCGCTGGCCCAGACCCGCAAACGGGAGCTGGCCACGCAGCTTACCTCGGGCCTTGCACATGATTTCTCGAACCTGCTGACGATCATCCTCGGGCTTCAGGGCCGGTTGGGGCAGATGGACCTGCCGCCGGAGGCCGCCCGACTGGTGGAGGCGACCACGGCGGCGTCGCGGCGCGGGGGCACCCTGCTCGACAGGATCGGTGCGCTGTCGGGGGTGCGCGAAGTGCGGCCCGAGCCGGTGAACGTCGCGCAACTGCTGTCGGAGACCGAGACGCTGGCGCGTTCCACCCTGCCCGGCGATGTTTCCCTGACGGTCGAGGTCGCGGATCTGGACAGCCCGGTCCTGCTGGATGTGGGGGCCACGCAGGATGCGCTCCTGAACCTCGTTCTGAACGCCAAGGATGCGATCGGGGCCGAGGCGGGCGAGATCACCCTGACCGCGCGGGCCGTCTCGCGCACATGGATCGACTTCGAGGTGCAGGATACAGGCACCGGGTTCAGCGACGAGGCGCTCGATCATGCGCTGGACGCCTTCTTCACCACGAAGGGCGCGCAGGGGTCCGGGCTGGGGCTGGCGATGGTCTATGACCATGCCAAGCTGTCGGGCGGGCATGTCCGGGTCGGCAACACTGACCGGGGCGCGCGGGTCACGATGCGCCTGCCTCTGAAGCCTGCGGAAATGGACGACGCGGCCGCGCGCTCGCTGCTTGTCCTGCTGGTCGAGGATCAGGACGATATCCGGACCGAAGTGCGCGAGATGCTCATCGCGCTGGGGCATCAGGTCATCGAAGCCGGATCTGGCGAAGAGGCGCGGGCGCTGGCCGGGGTCGAGGGCATCGGCCTTGTCCTTTCGGACATCATGCTGGGCGGCGGGCTGACGGGCGACCAACTCGCCGTCGCTTTCGACGAAGCAGGGCTGGAGGCGCCGGTGCTCCTCATGTCCTCGCTCCCGCCGGACGATCCGCGCCGCGCCGGGGCACCGGTCCTCGGCAAGCCCTTCACGCAGGCGCAACTTGCCGCCTTTCTCGCAACGGAGGGACCGGCGTGACCCAGCCGCTCGTGACCATTCTGGACGATGAGCCGGAGATTCGGCAGATGCTCTCGGACGCGCTGACCGAGGCGGGGTTTCGCACGATGGGGTTCGGGCGGGCGACCGAATTCGAAGCGGCGCTGCGCACCACGGCGCCGGACGTCTGCCTCGTCGATCTCGGCCTGCCGGACCGGGACGGGCTGACACTCGTTCATCGGCTGGCTCTGGAATCCGGTGCGGCCATCATCATCGTGTCAGGTCGCGCGCAGGTGCAGGACCGTGTGACGGGCCTGGAACTTGGCGCGGACGACTACATCATCAAGCCCTTCGAGCTGGCCGAGGTCGTGGCCCGTGTGCGCGCCCGCGTGCGCGACGGGCGGACCGAGCGCCCGGGTGAATCATCCACCGCGACATTCGAGGGCTGGACCGCCCGGTTCGACCGCTACGTCCTCGAGGATGCAAACGGCAAGGAGAGTGCGTTTTCCCATGCCGAGGGCGAAGTCCTTCGGCTGTTTCTCGAGGCGCCCAAGCGGCTCATCACCCGGGCGCAGATGCAGGAACAACTCGGCGGCGCGGCTGGCGAAAGCTTCGACCGGGCGATGGATGTGCGCATCTCGCGCCTGCGCACGAAGCTGGGCGAAGACCCGAAGAACCCGAAGCTCATCAAGACGATCTACGGGGCGGGATACATCTTTCTGGGCGACGTGGCGTGGCGCTAGGTCTTTCCCTTGTCACAACCGCGGGTTAGCACCACGCGAACGCACAAGGGGCCGCACATGTCACAAGTCACTCTCATCCGCCACGGTCAGGCCAACACCGGATCACAGGACGAAACGGGATACGACAAGCTCTCGGATCTCGGCAAGCAGCAGGCCGGCTGGCTGGGGGGGTACTTCGACAGCATCGGTGAGCGGTTCGACAGGGTCTATTCCGGGACGCTGATCCGGCATCGTGAGACGGCAGAGGCGATGGGGTTTCCGGAGCCGGTGCAGGACGCGCGGTTGAACGAAGTCGCCTATTTCGACCTGTCGGCCAAGATGCACACGCAGTTGGGAATCAAGCCGCCGGAGAACCGTGACGAGTTCATTCAGCACCTGCCCTTGGTCTTCACCGCGTGGCGCGAGGGGCAGATCAAGGACACGATCGAGAGCTATGCCCAGTTCGAGGATCGGGTGGACGAGGTTCTGCATGAAATCGCGGCGGGCGAAGGCCGGGCGCTGGTCTGCACCTCGGGCGGGTGGATTTCGATGGCGATCAAGGTGGCGATGGGTCTGCAACTGTCGTCGATGGCGCGGCTGGCGCTGACCATCATGAACAGCTCGGTCCACCAGATGCACCCGGTGGGCGCGGGGCTGACGTTGACGCAGTTCAACGCCGTGCCGCACCTTGCCGACCCGGAGCGGCAGTTCGCGCAGACCTTCATCTGAGGCGCGTTGCGCCCGCAGGACCGGTTATTTCAGGTGGTCGTCCTCGAGATCCTCGACGGAATAGCCCAGCGCATCCAGACCGGCCTCAAGGTAATCGGCCAGCAGCGTCTCCCCCAGAAGGTAGTCGCCCGTGGGGGCGGTCGCCTCGGCCTTGGCGGTCGCGATGGCTTCTTCGAGGTCGTCGGCCTCGAACGTCTCGCGCCCGATCCACATGACGGCGACGAGGCTCGCCTGCTCGTCAGTGTTCAGATCCTCGATATAACCGCGGATAATCTCGTCGGTTTGGGGCCGCTCACGGGCCTGGATGGCGATGCGGGCGATGCGGGAGGGGCTGATTTCGAGCATGTGTGACCTGTTCTTTTGCTTACCCCCCATTTAGGGGCGAATGCAGGGGTGGGACAAGGGATCAGGTTTTCGGGAGCGGCACGACGGCGCTGGCATCGTCCTGCGCCAGCTCCTCAAAGTCGAAATTGTCGAGCCGTTTGGCCCGGTTGCCCGCCTTTTCCGCCGAAATCTTGATGTCGGAGATGTCCTTGGACGCCTGATGAAAATGCCGGTCGAGGTTTTCGACGCGGTCACCCAGACGGCCCACATCCGCCGACAACAAGTGCAGTTCCTTGCGGATCGCGCCTGCCTGTTCGCGCATCCGGGCATCCTTCAGGATCGCGCGCATCGTGTTGAGCGTGGCCATGCAGGTGGTGGGCGAGACGATCCAGACCCGCGCCTCGAAGCCTTCGCGCACGATCTCGGGAAAGTTGGCGTGAAGCTCGGCATAGACGGCTTCGGAGGGCAGGAACATGAGCGCGCCATCCGCCGTCTCGCCCTCGATGATATACTTCTCCGAGATCGCGCGGATGTGGGCGCGGACCGCCGTTTTCATCTGGCGGGCGGCCTCGGCCAATTGTTGCTGGCTGTCGGCGCGGCGCAGGGCCTCATAGGCCTCAAGCGGGAATTTCGAGTCGATGACAATGGGGCCGGGCGGGTTCGGAAGATGGATCAGGCAGTCGGCCCGTTTGCCGTTGGAAAGCGTCTGCTGGAACGCGTAGCTGTCGGTGGGGAGCGCCTTTGACACGATGTCGTTGAGCTGGATTTCCCCGAACGCGCCGCGCGTCTGCTTGTTGGACAGGATGTCCTGAAGGCTGAGGACGTCCCCCGACAGCTTTTCGATATTCGCCTGCGCCTTGTCGATGGTGGCCAGACGCTCCTGCAACTCGGTCAGCGACTTGGTTGTCTTGACGGTCGAGCCGGTAAGCGTTTCGTTCATCCGTTCGTGCAGGTCGGACAGGGCGCGGGCGGATTTCATCGCGTTCTCGTGGAGCCGGTCCTGCATTTGGCGTTGAACGTCGGCGAGCCGGGTTTCCATCGTGTGGATCATCTGGCTTTGCCCGTTCGCCTGTGCGTCCGAGACGGTGCGCAGCCCGCCGGAAAGCTGGTCCCGCCCCTGCCCCAGCATCTGCACCGCCTGCCCGATCCCGCCCATCTGGCGGGCAAGCTCGGCATTGGTCGCGCTGGCACGGCCCGTCCGCACAAGGACGACGATGAGCAGGAGGACCAGCAGCAGAAGCACACCCGCCGCGATGAGGGCGGCGAGGGTGAGCGGGTCGGAGAGGTCGAGGGTCGTGTCGCCGATCTGGATCATGTGCGTCCGAAGAGCCGTTCGATATCGGCGAGTTTGAGTTCGACATAGGTGGGGCGGCCATGGTTGCACTGGCCGGAATGCGGCGTCGCCTCCATCTCGCGCAGGAGCGCATTCATCTCCTCGGGGCGCATCCAACGGCCCGAGCGGATCGAGCCGTGGCAGGCGACGCGCGAGAGCACCGCCTCGATCCGGGCCTGCACCGTCTGGCTCTGGCCGAGGTCTGAGAGTTCATCGAGGATGTCGCGGATCATCGCCTCGGCGTTGACCTGCCCGAGGATCGCGGGGGTTTCGCGCACGGCGATGGCACCGCCGCCGAAGGGTTCGATGACGAGGCCCAGTTTGGCCAGCTCGTCGGCGAGACCCAGGAGCAAAGCCGCATCGCCGTCTGACAGGTCCACGATCTCGGGGATCAGGAGCGCCTGAGCCGCCACGCCGTTCTCGGCCATCTGGCGCTTGAGCTTTTCATAGACGAGGCGTTCATGGGCGGCGTGTTGATCGACGATGACCATGCCGTCCTCGGTCTGGGCGACGATGTAGTTTTCATGCACCTGCGCGCGGGCGGCCCCGAGGGGGAGGTGCTCGTCCGCCCTCTGGACGTCCTCGCCGGTGTCGGTGTCCCGCTCGACCACGGGATCGAAGCGGGCGGAGGGCTGTTCGGCGAACCCCATCGGGGATTGCGCCTGACGGGCCGTGTGGAGCGCCGTCTGGCTTGGGCGGTCCATCTGGTAGACGCGCGGCTGGACGGGCTGTTCGGGGCGCATGGCGCCGAGCGTGGCCTCGGCAACCGTGGACGAGGCGCGGTGCCCGGCTTCGGCCAGCGCATGGCGGATCGTGGTCACGATCAGACCGCGCACGAGACCGGGCTCGCGGAACCGCACTTCGGACTTGGCGGGATGCACGTTCACGTCGACCAGTTTCGGGTCACAGGTGACGAACAGCGCCGCCGCCGGGTGGCGGTCGCGCGACAGGAAATCGGCATAGGCCCCGCGCAGCGCCCCGATCAAGAGCTTGTCGCGCACCGGGCGGCCATTGACGAAGAGGAACTGCGCCACCGCCGCACCGCGCGAATAGGTGGGAAGGGCTGCGTAGCCCGTGAGCCGGAAGCCTTCGCGCAAGGCATCGAGAGGGACCGCGTTTTCCGCGAAATCGCGGCCCAGAACGCCGCCGAGGCGGGCATGGAGCGCGTCGAACAGGTCGCCGTTCTCGGGCGTGGCGCGGAAGGTGACGCGCCCTTCGCCGCCGCCCGACACGTCGCGCAGGGTGACGCCGATATGCGGCTCGGCCATCGCGAGGCGTTTGACCACATCGGTGATCGCCTGCGCCTCGGCCCGGTCGGTGCGCAGGAATTTGAGCCGGGCGGGCGTGGCGAAGAACAGGTCGCGCAGCTCGACCACCGTGCCGCGCGACAGGGCCGCCGGTTTCACAGGCTCCATGTGGCCGCCGTTGACCCGGACGCTGGCCGCGTCGCCGTCGCAGCGCGAGGTGATCGTGAGGCGGCCGACCGCGCCGAGGGACGGAAGCGCCTCCCCCCGGAAGCCGAAGGTGTGAATGCTGAGAAGGTCGGAGCCGTCGATCTTGGACGTCGCATGGCGCGAGAGGGCCAGCGGCAGGTCATTGGCAGCGATGCCACAGCCATCGTCGGTGACACGGATCAGGGTCTTGCCGCCGTCGGCATAAGCCACGTCGATCCGGGTCGCGCCTGCATCAATGGCGTTCTCGACCAGCTCTTTCACAGCCGAGGCGGGACGCTCCACCACTTCGCCCGCCGCGATGCGGTTGATCGCTGCGTCATCGAGTTGCCGGATAAGGGGTCGGCGTATATTGGGGGCGTCGTCGGGCATGCCACTAGACCTAGCATGTCCGACGACGATTCTGAAAGCGGGAATGGGCGCTGCCGTGGCTGCGCCCGGCCCGGTTTTCTAGTTCACGGTCGGCTCCAGCCCCTCGGGCTGGCCCACCACCACGAAGCGCAGATTCTCAGGCTGGAACAGCTCTGCCGCGACGCGGTTCGCCTCCTCCAACGTGACCGCCATGACCTTTTCGTTGCGGGTTTGCGGGTAGTCGATCGGGTAGTCGTCCATTTGCATCGAGGTGAGGATATTGGCGATGTTGGCGTTGCCGTCGAAGCGCAGCGGATAAGCGCCGGTGAGGTATTTCTTGGCCGCAGCGAGTTCCTCTGCCGTGACGCCGTCCTCGGCCATTTTGCGCCATTCCTCCTGCACCACCTCGATGGCTTCGGCCATCGTGGCGTTCTGGGAGGAGAAGCTGCCGCCCAGCACTTCGGAATAGTCGCTGTCGGAGAGCCAGGTGCCGATGCCATATGTCAGCCCGCGCTTCTCGCGCACCTCGTCAAAGAGCCGGTTCTCGAAGTTTGAGCCGCCCATGATCGTGTTCACGAGGTAGGCCGCGAAGAAATCGGGATCGTCGATCTCCATCCCCGGCTGGCCGAAGCGGGCCACGGATTGCGGCGTGTCGAAGGGGGTGACGGAAACACCGGGGGTCGGGGCATAATCCACTTCGTCGGGGTACTCTCCGCCCTCTTCATGGATGCCGGAGAGGATCGTGTCGATGACGGTGCCCAGTTCTTCCGGGGTGATGTCACCCACGGCGGAGACATAGACGCGGTCGCGGGCGATGGCGTTTTCCCATGCCGTCACGATGTCCGCGCGGGTGAGGTCCGTGACGCTTTCCACCGTGCCGCTGTCGAAGCTGCCATAGGGGTGGTCGCCATAGGCGGCGGCGGCCATTGCGTCCCCTGCAATCTCGTCCGGGTCCGTCACGCGGGAACGGATGTAGGACAGCACCTGACCGCGCACACGCTCGACCGACGCCTCTTCGAACGTCGGTTCTTCGAGCGAGGCGCGCACGAGGTCGACGGACTCTTCCATGTTCTCGGACAGGAATTGCGCCGAAACGGTGAGGACATCGCCGTAGACATCAAAGTCGATCGAAGTCGCGAGTTCTTCCTTCGCCTCCGCAAAGGCGCGGCTGTCCATATCCGCCGCGCCCTCTTCGAGCAGGCCGGTCATGAGGTTCGTCGCGCCGCGCTTGCCGGGCAGGTCAAGGGACGTGCCGCCGCGGAATCGCAGTTCGAGCGCGACGAAGGGGATGGAGTGTTCTTCCACCAGCCAGGCTGAAATTCCGCCGGGCGAGGTGACTTCCTGGATCGGAACCTGGGCGCGGGCCGGGACGGCGGCGATGAGGAGAAAGGCGAGGGCGAGACGGATCATTGGCTGACCTCCGCTTCGGGTTCGGGTGACGTTTCGGGGACGGTAAGCCAGCCTGTGACCGCATGACTTCTCTGAAGGACCTTTTCGGCCACCTTCATCACATCGTCGGGCGTGACGGATTGCAGCACGTCCGGCCATGCCTTCACGTCCTCGATGGTCAGGCCGGAAGTGAGCGCGGCGCCATAGCGGTTGGCGAGGCCGCGCATGGAATCCTGCGCGTAGATGTCGTTGGCGCGGATGCGGGTCTTGATCCGCTCGAACTGCTCCGGGTCGATGCCGGTTTCGAAGAAGTCCTTAAGCACGCCGTCCATCGCCGCCTCGGCCTCTTCCAGCGACACGCCCTGGCTCGGGACGATGCCGATGCGCAGGGACGAGATGTCGAGGCTCAGGGGGCTGTAGCCGGCGAAGGTGGAGACCGCCACGTTGCTTTCGAATTGGAGCGCCTGACCAAAGACCGAGGTCGCCGGATTGCCGCCAAGGATCTCGGACAGGTAAACGAGCGCTGCGGCTTCTTCCTGCGCACCCGGATTACGCTCGGGGGCGAGGTAGGTGCGGATGACATAGGGCTGGCCGACGCGCGGGTCGGAATAGGTGATGCGGCGCTCGGCGAGCGGCACGGGCTCCTTGGGCCGGTCGCGCGGCTCAAGCCCTTCGGTCGGCTCGAGCGGGCCGTAGTGCTTCCGGGCGAGTTCCAGCACATTCTCGGGCTCGACGTCGCCCGCGACCACGAGGATCGCGTTATTGGGCGCGTAATACTTGCGGTAGTAGGCCAGTGCGTCTTCGAGGCCCAGCTCCTCCATCTCGTGACGCCAGCCGATGTTGGGCGTGCCGTAGGGATGGTTCATGTAGAGCGCCGCCTGCATCTGTTCGTTCAGCAGAGCACCGGGGGAGTTGTCGGTGCGCATGGCGCGTTCTTCCAGGATCACGTCGCGCTCGGTCTTGATGTCGGCTTCGGACAGCTGGAGGTCGCGCATCCGGTCGGCCTCCATCGTCATCATGAGTTCGAGCCGGTCCGCCGCGATGCGCTGAAAATAAGCGGTGTAGTCGGCACTGGTGAAGGCGTTGTCGGACCCGCCGTTTTCGGCCACCACGCGGCTGAGTTCGCCCGATTCCAGGTCATCGGTCGCCTTGAACAGGAGGTGTTCGAGGAAGTGGGCGATGCCGGAGACCCCTGGTTCCTCATCCGCCGACCCGGCGCGATACCAGACCATGTGAACCACGACCGGGGCCCGGTGGTCTTCGATGACCACCACCTCCATGCCGTTGTCGAGGGTGTAGTCGGTGACATCCTGCGCCGTCGCCGGAATCGTGAAGGCGATCAGGGCGAGGCAGGCCGAGAGCAGTCGGGTCATGTGAAGTCCTCCGTTCGTAGAACAGAGTTAGCCGGTGGCGCCCAATGGGCAACCCCGCATGACGCGCGTGTGATCTTGTGAAACGCGACTAGAACCGTTCGGGATCGGGCGGCGCGGAGGGCGTCGCGACGCCCCGGTCGCGCAGGCGGTCAAGCTCGCGGTGCTGATCGAGCGACTGCTGCTGGTAGCTGTCGAAGTAGACATTCACGTTGAACAGGCGCTCGAGGAGGCGACCGTTGTTCTCACGCCGGTATTCCAGATCCTCTTCCGCAAGGACCTCACGGATATTGGAATTGGTGCCGTAGCGGCGGGCCTGCGCCAAAAGCGCGCCCTCGCCCGCGTTGGTACGGTCGCTGCGCAGCGCGTCGGGGTTGCCGCCAAGCGCGGCCACCGCATCCTCTTCCGGCACCACGTCGGCGCGGTTGCGCCCGCCCGGTGTCGGTTCGGGAAGCGCCTCGTAATCCTCGGGCTGCTCGAGCGGCTTGTTCGGCATGATCGAGAATTCGTCCGGCGTGTCGGAACGGATGTTCATCAGCTTGGGTTGGCCATTGTCCGAACAGGCCGTCAACAGCCCGAAGCCCACAAGGGCTAGTCCGAATTTCGTGGTCAGGACCCGCATCTATGCCTCCAACACCCGTTTGACCCTCTTTACCCCATCCGAATTGCCGCGTCACGGGGCCTTTTTCTTCGCGGGCGACCCGGTGAAGAAGATGAGCCCGATGGCGCCGGCGAAGACAGCAATATCAGCGACATTGAAGGAATAGGGGTTTGTAATTCCGCAACAGGACATGTTGAGGAAGTCCGCCACGGCGCCATAGGCGATGCGGTCGATCACGTTGCCGATGGCCCCACCGATGAGCACACCCGCCGAGATGCGCGCAAAGCGCCCCATCGCTTCGCGGTGGACCCACCAGAGCACGGCGGCGACGATCGCGACGGCGACGGCGATGAGAATCCAGCGGGTCGTTTCCTGCGAGGAGGAGAACAGGCCGAAATTCACGCCCTCGTTCCACGCCATGCGGAAATTGAGGAACGGGTCCCAGACGTCGATGGCGCCTTTCTGCTTCAGGTCGAGCACCTGAACGACCCAAATCTTCGACGCCTGGTCGAGGATCAGGATGACGAGGGCGGAGATCCAGAGCGTACGCATCAGTGGCGGAAGTGTCGCATACCGGTGAAGACCATGGCCAGCCCTGCTTCGTCAGCCGCCGCGATCACCTCGTCGTCACGCATGGAGCCGCCGGGCTGAATGACGCAGGTCGCGCCCGCGCCCGCCGCTTCGAGCAGGCCGTCGGGGAACGGGAAGAAGGCATCCGAGGCGACCGCGGAGCCAATGGCCGGGCTTTCGGAAAGCCCGACATCACCCGCCATGCGCCCGGCCTTGGTCGCGGCGATGGTGGAGCTGTCGAGGCGGGACATCTGGCCCGCGCCCACGCCCACCGTGGCCCCGTCCTTGACGTAGACGATGGCGTTAGACTTCACATGCTTGGCGACTTTCCACGCGAACAGGAGGTCGGCGATCTGCGCGTCGGTCGGGGCCTTTTTGGTCACGACCTTGAGATCACTTTCGCCGATGAAGCCGTTGTCCTTGTTCTGGAACAGGTAGCCGCCCGCGACTTGCCGGATCGTCTGACCGCCCGAGCGGGCGTCGGGCAGACCGCCGGTGGTGAGCAGGCGCAGGTTCTTCTTGGCCGCAAAGACCGCCTTGGCTTCGTCGGTCGCGTCGGGGGCGATGACAACCTCGGTGAAGATTTCGGCGATCCTGGCCGCCGTGTCAGCGTCGAGCGTCTGGTTCAGCGCGACGATCCCGCCGAAGGCCGAGGTGCGGTCGCAGTCGAACGCTTTCTGGTAGGCCTCAATCAGGGTCGCGCCGCGCGCCACGCCGCAGGGATTCGCGTGCTTGATGATCGCGACCGCCGGACCGTCCGCGGGGTCGAATTCCGCCACAAGCTCGAACGCCGCGTCGGTGTCGTTGATATTGTTGTAGCTCAGTTCCTTCCCCTGATGCTGACGAGCGGTCGACACGCCGGGACGGGTCGATCCGTCGGTATAGAACGCCGCATCCTGATGCGGGTTCTCTCCGTAGCGCAGGGTTTGGGCCAGTTCGCCCGCCACTACGCGGCGACGCGGGGCCTTTTCCCCGATCGCCTCGGCCATCCAGCCGGAGACGGCGGCGTCATAGGCCCCGGTGCGGGCATAGGCGATCTGGGCGTGGCGCTGCCGGAAAGCATAGGTCGTTGCACCGTCGTTGGCCTTCAGTTCGTCGAGAAGCGCACCGTAATCCTCGACATCGACGATGGTGGTGACGAAACCGTGGTTCTTGGCCGCCGCACGGATCATGGCCGGGCCGCCGATGTCGATGTTCTCGATCATCTCGTCGTAGCCTGCGCCACGGGCCAGCGCCGCCTCGAACGGGTAGAGGTTCACGACCAGCAGGTCGATGGCGCCGATGCCGTGCTCGTTCATCGCGGCGGTGTGGTCGTCGTTGTCACGAAGGGCCAGCAGCCCGCCGTGGACCATTGGGTGCAGCGTCTTGACCCGGCCGTCCATCATCTCGGGAAACCGGGTGACGTCAGCCACGTCCTTGACCGTCACCCCCGCATCGCGCAGCGCCTTGGCCGAACCACCGGTCGACAGGATCTCGACCCCGAGAGCTTCGAGCGCGGTGCCGAGGTCCACAAGCCCGGTCTTGTCGGAAACGGAAATCAGCGCGCGGCGCACGGAGGAAAGGTCGGTCATGTCATGTCCCTTGGATCAATCAGGCAGCTCGTCCGGCTCGTCCCTCACCAGATCGCGCACGCCGACGGGCGTATCCTGCGCCTTGGCCAGTGACCAGCGGATGCGCGTCGCATAATCCATTGCCGCCCCGGAGAGAACCACCTGTTTTGACGCACGCGGCTTAAGTCGGTTCTTTTCGAGGTAGACCGAGGCCTCGAGGCTCAGATCGGCGGCCCCGTCATAGCGGAACACCCAGATCTCGCCCGAGCGCAGGGCCATCGACACGGCGGTCCCGCCAAGGTCGATGGTCGCGTCCACGTCCGGGTGCAGATGGAAACGGATATTGAAGGGCACACCCCGTTCGCTTTCGCGTTCGAGCGCACGGCCGAAGGTGGTTTGCTCGGCCTCGGACACAGCGGCGAGGGTTTCCTCGCCCGCGATGGTGCGCCCGTCCACCGCAAGTTCGATCCGGCGGATGTAGGCGAGGCCGAAGCGGGGCTGGTAGCCGTCATGGCCTGCGACAACGCCGATCATGTCGGCATCCCCGATGCGACGGGCCTCGACCTCGTTCGGGACTTCGACCAGTTTCGCGCGGGGACCGTGCGGGGTGGGTTCCGTGTCGCCAAGGCGGGAGGAAGAGACGCCGGTGAGGCCCAGCACCGAATGCGACGGTGTGGCGCGGCCCGCCTTGCCCCAATCTTCACCGAAATGGAGCCCTGAGCCACAGGTGACGATGAGCGGGCGGCGGCCCGACGTGATCTCCATCGCCAGCGTCGAGGCGTGACCGTTCCACGAGGCCGAGCCGACGGGCGGCTGGTCCGTGTCGAGGATGATGGAGGTACGCCCTGAGGACAGGCGGGAAAAGCCCATCGCCAGCCCGTCGGTCGCCCCGCCACGCACGCCGGAAATGGCAAGCGCCTGATCCAGCCGGCCCTCGGCCCCGCGCCCGCCGCCGTGAAAGCGTGCGAGACCGCCATCGGAATGGCGCAGGGCGCGCAGGGTGGGTGCGATGCGCTCGATGGCGGCTTGATGGGCCGGTGCAGGCTCCCGGTCGCTCTCATACAGCGCGAGCGCGGCCCAGTTGAGCAACGTGAAGACTTCGAGCAGCTCTTCAGGGTTACGAGTCGGGATACCACCCGCCGCGTCGATCTGCCGGTCGCATTCGCGGGCAAGCGCCTGCACGGCCGGTTCGGTCAGATGCTCCATGCCGGTGAGCGACAGGCCCGCGTAGATCAACCCGGTAAGCGCCTCGAACCGGGGCAGACCGGGGGAAGTGCCCTGCCAACGCCGTGACAGGAAGATCGCCTGTTGGCCGAGCGAGCGGTGGAAGCGTTCGGAGGCCCCGGAATCCTGACCGTTCAGGATGAAGATCGCGTGGTTGATCCAGCGGATGAGGCGGCGGCCCGCCACGTCGGGAACCCAGCCGGGGCCGATTCCGCGCCCGTAGCGTTCGATCCAGTCCATCGTCCAGAACTGCGCCCGCGCCCGCGCATCGCGGTCACCCAATGCGGCGAGATGGTCCATCCAGCCGAACCCCTGAAGCGCGGCTTCGAAATCCGGGCTGGGCGGGGTGATGGACCAGATGCTTTCCGTCGGCGACTGCACCAGGTGACCGGCGAACAGGAAATTGCCGGAGACGAGTTGTTTGCCCTTGGCGAAGCTGCCGATCGTGCGCGGCTCGGGCTGCGAAGTGAATCCCGTGGCCGGTTTCGCGCGGGCCGCGCGCCGGGCGTGCCAGCGGTTGAGCCACCGCGTCCTGCGGCTGGTCATGGGGAAATCCTTGGCCACCTTCGCCTTGCCTCACGTCGTTCGTCGACCCTTCACGGGTTCTGGCGGGACTCTACAGGGGCGACAGGCGGGAGTCATGCCTTAACGAGACAGGCGATGTAGAACCCGTCCATGCCGCCGGTCTCGGCCCAATAATCCGGGCGCAGGCGCAGCCCGCCCTCGTCGGTGCGCCAGCCGGGTTCGATGCCCGGGCGGTCGAGAGCCGTCGGGTCGACGGTGGGGCCGGGGTTGCGGTCCAGCGCGTCCCGCACCTGCTCCTCGCCCTCGTCGATGAGGAGCGAGCAGGTGCAATAGACGAGCCGCCCGCCGGGTTTCAGCATCCCGAGCGCGCGGTCGATCAGGTGCTCCTGCAATTCGAACAGGCCGGGGAACTCGGAGCCGTCCTTGGCATAGGGCAGGTCCGGGTGGCGGCGGATCGTGCCGGTCGCCGTGCAGGGCGCGTCCAGCAGGATCGCGTCGAACGGCCCGCCTTCGTATTCGAGTGCGTCCGCAGTGACGAGGTCCGCAGAGAGATTGCAACGGGCGAGGTTTTCCTCGACCCGCGCCATGCGGGTGGACGAGATATCGACGGCCGTGACATCTGCCCCGGTCGCGGCGAGTTGCATCGTCTTTCCGCCCGGAGCGGCGCAAAGGTCGAGCACGCTTTCGCCGGGCCGGGCCGCGAGGATGCGGGCCGGGAGCGCGGCGGCGGCATCCTGCACCCACCAGTCGCCCTCGGAGAAACCTGGAAGGGCCGAGACCTGTCCGGCGTCCGTGAGGCGCACGGAGCCGGTGGGGAGAAGCTGCCCCCCCAACCGCTCGGCCAGCGCGGCACCGTCGCCGCGCGGCGTGAGGTCGAGCGGGGCGCCCGCATGGAACGCCGCCTCCATCGCCGCGACCACGTCCTTGCCGTAGTCGTCGGTCAGCGGCTTGCGCAGCCATTTGGGCAGGCGCGGGGGTGGCAGGGCGGACCAGGCGTCGGGGTCGATCTTGCGCAGCACGGCGTTGACCAACCCGGCCATGCCGGCGGTCTTCTTGTCCGCCCGCGCGATGGCGACGGCGGAATTGACGACACCGTGCGAAGCGGAGCCTTCGGCGCAGATCTCGGCCACAGAGAGGCGCAGCAGGTTGAGGATTCGGGGCGGCGGACGTTTGCGCAGGTGCGGACCCAGTGCCCGGTCGGCACGGTCCATCACGCGGAACGCGGTGGTCACGAGCCGCTGAGTGCGTGCGCGATCCTCCGGCGCGAGCTTGGCGAGCCGTTTCGGCAGGACTTCGGACAACAGGCGGCGATCTTCGATCACGTCGCCCATCAGGTCCAGCGCCACGCGGCGCGGCAGGGTCGGGTCCGTGGCCATGCGGCCTCCTTTGCCAAATCGGTTGCGACGACCTATATCAAAGGCGCGAGACAAGGAAGCCTGCGATGACCGACGAGACAAAACGCGACCTGCCCCCCGAAGCGCTGCGTGCGCTGGCCGAAGCCGAAGAGCGGCGTAAATCTGCCGCCGCGCTGAAGCTTCCCGAAGAGCTTGGCGGTCGAGACGGGCCGGAACCGGTGCGCTATGGCGACTGGGAGAAAAAGGGCCTCGCCATCGACTTCTGAGGTGGCTGCCTGGACTCGTTACCTCCCAGACCTCTGCGTTAGGCCCTGTTAACCCAAAAAATCAAACCATGAAGCTCATTTGCACGGGCAGGCCGATGCCCTGCTGCCGACTTGCGCAAGGAGCTGCTTCATGGGTCTTTTCAATCATCCGAACGCGCAGCGCGCGGAAAAGCCGGATTCCACGCCGATCAAGGGCGCGCGGCGCACCATCTACAACGCGGGGTCCGACACTCTCACCCCGATTTTCCGCGATCCTCACCTGACTTATTCGGTCGCGAACCCGTCGATTTCGGATGCGAACGGGGATTTTCAGGACTGTTACCTGCTGGCCGGAACCTACCGGGTGCAGATCACAGACCGGTTCGAAAACGTTCTGCTGGATGAGGACGGCGTGGTCGTCGAAGACGAGGTGACCACCACGACGGTGACGACCGTTCAGGGGGGCGGGGCGACCAGTTTCGCCTCGGTCGACGCGCTCGTCTCGGACGAGACGCTTTCCTATGCCGGGGGCGGGGACGCGGCGGCTGTGTCGGCAGGGGAGACCCTCTGGGTCGCGGCGCCGGGTTATGGTTACGAGGTGGCCCCGGAAACGGCCGCAGACCATATCCTCGAGACCGTCGGCGGCGTGAAGCTCTACGCCTTGCCAGACCAAACCGGCGCGGTATCCACCGCGCAGCTCGGCTGGACGCCCGATATGGACTGCACCGACGCGCTGGAGTGGTTCTTCGACCATCATCGCCCGGACACCGAGGTGCTTCGCTTCACGAGCACGTATCGAATCCGTGGCGCGGGCCATGTCATCCCGGAGACGCTCCGCGCCTTTGTCTCGGACGACTACCACCGTCTGTCCCACGGCGAGCACGCGACTCGCGGGCTCCTCGTGATGGACGCCGCACCGGAAAGCGCGGCTGCGAATGGGATCAGCTACAACGTGAACGCGCTGTTCCGCGTGCCAAGCGATTTCATGGTGGGGGGGCTGTTCTTCGACCACGACCGGGCGGTGGATGCGGATGCGATTCCGAATGGCGGCAACAAGGACGGGCTGTTCGAATGTCGCGACAAGGCGGTTGGGCCGAACATCGACAAGTGCCGGTTCCAGATTTCCGGCGGCAAGGGGATCGACCTCTCCAACGCGGCCCACTGGCGCCTCACCAACAGTTTCGCCGGCAAGCAGAAGTACCTGATGTATCTCAGCGGAGCCTGCGATTTCGGTGTTTTCAGCGGAAACCGGGGCCGGATGGGTCACGCGGGGAATTTCGGGGATTACATCAAGACGAACGCGGTTGCGAACAGGGGCCCCCGGTATTGCACCGTGCGGGACAACTACTTCCTCAACGACGTGCGCGACGGACCCGATGGCACCGGCGGGTTTCACGGCTGGACCTTCGAACGGAACGTGTTCGATGTCCCCATCGCCGGGATCGACATCAAGAAAGCGTTTCGCACACCTGTCGACCTCGAACAGGAAGAAGACCTCTACCGGGGCATCCGGGTCATCAACAACACGTTCATCGGGTGTGGCATCGTCTATACCTTCACCTGGGTTTCGGACGACATGGGAGAGGTGCCTGACGTGGACGACCGCGGGCTTTCAGATGTCTACTGTGCGGGGAACATCTATCGGGGGAGGGTCGGAGGCACCACTGTCGGGCATCTTCTGAAGGGTGTTCAAAACGTCGTTTCGGACGGCGAGACGTTCATTCCGGTCCGCACCGCGTCAACGGCGGAGCAAAAACCGGCCACGGGGCGGAGCAAAAGTCTGCCACCAGTCGCGGTTGTCGAGGTACCAACGCACGGTCCTCTCAAGCCCTTCCTCGACCGTCACGGACGGACGCCAGCCGAGTTCTTCGCGCAGGCGCGTCGGGTCGATGGCATAACGGGCGTCGTGACCGGGCCGATCGCGCACGAAGGTCACCAGATCACCGTAAGACCCGTCGCGCGGTGCGAGCCGGTCGAGAATGTCGCAGATCGTGCGGACCAGTTGCAGGTTCGACCGCTCGTTCTCGCCCCCGATGTTGTAGCTGCGCCCGAGCACACCCTTTTCCAGTACGAGGAGGAGCGCGTCGGCGTGATCCTCGACATAGAGCCAGTCGCGAATATTGGATCCGTCGCCGTAGATCGGGATCGGCTTGCCCGCGAGCGCGTTCAGGATGACGACCGGAATGAGCTTTTCCGGGAAATGGTAGGGGCCGTAATTGTTGGAGCAATTGGTCAGGACCACCGGGAGGCCGTAGGTCTCATGCCACGCCCGCACGAGATGGTCGGACGAGGCCTTCGAGGCCGAGTATGGCGAGCGGGGATCATAGGGCGTCGACTCGGTGAACTGGCCCTCGGAGCCGAGCGAGCCGAACACTTCGTCCGTCGAAATATGGTGAAACCGGAACCCTTCGGGCCGGCCCTCCCGTTCCCAATAGGCACGCGCGGCTTCGAGCAGGTGGAAGGTGCCAAGCACATTCGTCTCGACGAAGGTCGCGGGGCCGTCGATGGAGCGGTCGACATGGCTTTCTGCGGCGAGGTGCATGATCGCATCGGGTCGATGCGCCTCCAGCACCCGGTCGAGCGCGGGGCGGTCGCGGATGTCGACCTGTTCGAACGCATATCCGGGCGCGTCCGCCACGTCCGCCACGTTGTCGAGGCAGGCGGCATAGGTCAGCGCGTCGAGGTTGACCACATCGTGCCCGCGCGAAATGGCCAGCCGGACCACCGCGGACCCGATGAACCCGGCGCCGCCGGTGACGAGCAGCTTCATGCAGACACCTCGAAAGCGAAGGGGTTGTCGATCTCCGACAGGCGCGGCGCGGCGGCGTCCTTATCCGACAGCACCGGGTCGCCGTCGAGGGCCCAGTCGATGGCGAAGGCAGGATCGTCGAACCGGACGGAGCGGTCGCAGTCCGGGGCGAAATAGCCCGAGCATTTGTAGACGATGTCCGTATCCGGTTCGCGCGTCACGAAGCCGTGCAGGCAGCCCTTGGGGACCAGGAGCTGCTTGCCGTTCTCGAAACTCAATTCAGTGCCGAACCATCGGCCGAAGGTGGGGCTGCCTTTCCGGATGTCGACCGCCACGTCGAAGAGCCGCCCCCGTCCGCAGCGCACGAGCTTGTCCTGCGCGTGAGGCGGCACCTGCATGTGCAGGCCGCGCAGCGTGTTCTTCGCGTGCGAGAAAGAATGATTGTCCTGAACGAAGTCGATGTCCACGCCATGTTCGGCAAGGCGCTTATAGCTCCAGCTTTCGCTGAAGAACCCGCGCTCGTCGGCGTAGCGGGGCGGGGTGATGATCAGAACCCCCGGCACGTCCGTTCGTTCAATCTGCATCCCGGCCCCCGCGCATTGGCGCGACCCCCGGCCACGCGGGATCATGTCTGCACTGGATACACGCGGGGATTCAAGCGCTTTGCCGCAGCGCAGTAAGGATCAGTCGCCGGGCGGGCTACCTTCGTCCCGGTCGGCGGGCAATTCAAGCGGGACGGAACCACAGATCTCTCGGAGCGCGCCGCGCAGGCCCTCTTCCAGGGTCGGATGGTAGAATGGATGATCCAGAAGCTCGCTTGCCGTGCGCCCGGACTCGATGGCCCAGGCGATGAGGTGGCCAAGATGGTCGGCACCCGGACAGAACAAATCCGCCCCGGTGAGGCGCCCGTCGGGCGCCGCGGCGTAGAGACGGACGAGGCCTACCGCCACGTCGTCAACCTTGGCGCGGCCTTGGTCGGTATAGTCCGCGCTCCCGATCTTGTCGCTTTCGTCCGGGCCGGTGCCGACGCTCGCGAGTGGCGGCTGGGTGAAGGTGATCGTCAGCGGGACCGAGCGCTTGGCACGCTCGATATCGGGCCAAAGAGCCGCGTTGCGCCCTGCGACGGCCCCCTCGGTCGAAGCCTCATGAAGCACAGGTCGGATGCCGTTCCCGTCACCGACCATGAAGATCGGCGCGTCGCCGCACTGAAGGGTCGCCGCGTCGACCGTGGGCATGCCCTTGTCGTCCAGCGCGAGACCGGTCTTTTCCAGCTCCAGCCCTTCGACGCTGGGCGGTCGACCGGCTGCGACCAGCACGCGGTCGAAGGTTTGCGACCCACCGTCCCAGTCGATGCGCACCCCGTCGCGGTCGCGGGAGGGGTCCGGGTTGGTGCCGAGATGCAGGGTCATGTCGTCCTCAATCACACCGCGCAACGACGCTTGCACCTTATCGCAGCGGGCGCCGGCAAGCGTCTCGCCCTGATCGAAGACCGCGACCGTGACACCGAGCCGCGCGAAGGCCTGCGCGAGTTCGAGGCCGAGTGCGCCCGCTCCGATGACGGCGAGACTGTCTGGAAGGTCCTCAATATCGAACACGGTTTCATTCGTCAGAAGGGCCTCGCCGAGTTCCCTGAACGGCGGCGGGATCATCGGGGCTGAGCCGGTCGCGATGACGATGGCGCCCGCCTCGACGCTGCGTCCGTCGTCCAGTTCCAGCGTGGTGGGAGAGGTGAAGGACGCGCGGGCCTGAACCCGGACGCCGTCCGGCAGATCGTCGAAGCCGCTCTGCACACCCGCCACGAACCTGTCCCGCTCTTCTCTGACGCGGGACATGACGGCGGGGCCGTCGATCCGGGCCGGGCCCGTGTCGATGCCGAACGTCCCCGCAGTGCGCACCGTATGGGCGCGGCGGGCTGCGGCGATGAGGAGTTTTGACGGCATGCAGCCGACCGTTGCGCAGGTGGTGCCCGAAAAATTCGGATCGATCAAAAGCGTCCGCGCACCTTGCTTGCGCGCCTTGCGTTCGGCGGCGATGCCGGCGGTTCCGGCGCCGATGATCGCCACGTCACATGTCAGGTCTGCCATGTCGTCCTTTCCCCCGGCGATTCTGCACGGGTCACAAGTGTCCCAGTCCGAACGAGCGCAGGGGCAGCCGGGTTCCCGGCCGGATAATCAGGCGAAGAGGTCGGGCGTCACTTCGACGAGCAGATCGATGGCGTCGGCACGCGCCGCCCCGCGCAGAACCGCAACAAGTTCGCCGTTAACCGTGACGAGTGCGTCCGCTCCGTCGGGGGACGCCGTTACGTCCACGGTCAGTTCGCCATGATCGAGCGACGGGTTAAGCGAGACACGCAGGAAATCGGTCCCGGCGTCGAAATCCGTGATGTCCGCGGCACCGGTTCCGGTTTCGTGGTCATGATAGATCCAGAATGTGTCCGCGCCATCCCCGCCGGTCCCGGTATCCGCCCGATCCATGATGAGCGTGTCGCTTCCGGTGCCGCCAACGAGGGTGTCGTCAGCATCGTCGATATGCCAGTCAAAGGCGTGACGTTCCCATCCGATCTGTTGCTCGACGCGGCCATGATGGTCGATCACGTCGTCGCCCGTGCCGCCAATGAGCGTGTCGGCGCCATACCCGCCTGCAATCCGGTCGTCGCCGGCCCCGCCGTCGATCAGGTCGTCATCAGCGGCGGATGCGCTGTCCGGGGCATGTGCCCCGCCAAAAAGATTCTCGGCCCCGTCACCGCCAAGGATCACGTCATCGCCCGCGCCGCCGTCGATGAACCCATCCCCGGTGCCCCCGCGGAGCATATCGTCGCCCGTTCCACCAAAGATCGCGGCAGCACCGGTCGCCGCCGAGATGTTGTCTGCGCCTGCGCCACCGAAAGCGTAGGTCGCGGAATTACCCAGAACGAGCGTATCGTCACCCCCCGCTCCTTCGATCACGCCAAGCATTCCGTCGGTGTGGATCAGTGGAGTGCCGTCAATGTCGGAGAGGTTCCCTTCACCCGGTCCGTCGTTCGCGAGCGTGATCCGGTCAGCTTCATCACTCGAAAGGAGTTCGGCGGTTTCGCTGATCTCGGAGCCGATCCGCTCCACCCCCACGCGCAGGTCCGTTTCGCGATCGAGGAGTTGCTGGAGCGTGGTGCCGGAGCCGCGTTCATACCCCTCGCCCGGCGTGTCGATCGGGTCGAGGACAGTGTCGGGGTCCACGGGCGTGCCGGTCACCGGGTCCGCGTCATCCTCATTCGGGTCTATGATCGTACCGGGTTCGACCGGCGCACCCACATAGGGCTGCGGATCGTCTGTGACCGGCTCAAGCGGCGTGCCGTCGGACTGCGCGCCCAGCAGGGTCGAGACATTGCCCTGGCCACCTTCCTGTGCCGCCTCGTCGCCATCCTCCGACGCAGGCGCGCCCGCGCCACCCCCGACGAACAAGTCCCCGAGAAAGAAAAGAGGCACGAGGCCGAGAAGCAGCAGGGCGATACCCATGGTAACAGCCAATCCCCCGAAGCCCGCGTTTGCGGGCGGATGCCTGAACATACCACGAACGTCCGGCGTCAGGCCGCCAAAATACAGAAGATTCAACATTAACGCGCGGTTGAGGCCCGCGCAGAGGCCGCATAGCGTGGGCCGATGGAAAGGAAGGCCATGGCGGACGAGAATCAACCGACGGACCTGACCGCCGAGGTGCGAAACCTCCGGTCGGAAGTCGCGAAGCTGAACCAGCATCGTTACATCAGGCTGCACGACAGCCTTGTCCAGCTCGGCCTGTTCCAGGTTTACCGGGGGCTCGCATTCGGGTTGGGTTCCGTGCTGGGCGCCACGATCCTCGTCTCCGTCGCCGCCTACCTGCTGGCCCAGATCGATTTCATTCCGATCATCGGCGACTGGGCCGGAGATATCGCGCGCGAGATCGATGCCGACAATGCCGAAAGCTACGGGCTCGAGGAGGACAGCGCGCCGGAAGAGGGCGATGCCGAGGCGGCACAGGAAAACCCGTCGCCCGGCGGACCGCCGGTGGAGGACGACGGTGTCGGCCCATCCGACTTCGGGATCGCGCCCCCGGATGCCGAGTAACAAAAGCCTTTTCTTCGCAGGCGATTCCCCCTATACGCCCGCATCTGCGGTCAATCCCGCACTCCACGGGCCCTGCTGGACGACATCCCGGCTTGCGCCATAACCCTGAACCTCGAAGGAGACCCCGATGTCGATTACTGCTGATGAAAAGCAAGGCGTCATGAAAGACTTTGCGACCAAGGACGGCGACACAGGTTCGCCCGAAGTCCAGGTCGCCATCCTGACCAAGCGCATCGCGACGCTGACCGAGCACTTCAAGACCCACAAGAAGGACAACCACTCCCGTCGTGGCCTCCTGAAGCTCGTCGCCCGTCGCCGCAAGCTGCTGGACTACCTCAAGGCCAAGGACGAGCCGCGTTACCGCGAGCTGATCCAGCGCCTCGGCATTCGCCGCTAAGGTTTTTGGTTCATCTGGACCCCGGAACGCCCGCTCATTTGAGCGGGCGTTTTCGTTTGGGGTCAGGCCCTCCCTCGCAGCATCCGACGCAACGTGCCGTCGCGGCGGTGGAACGCGCCCGCGACGTGGAGGAGCACGAGGGCCGCGAGCAGCTTGGTCAGCACGCCGTGGGCGAGGAAAAAGGCGTCCTCCCAACCTTCGGACACCGGCGCGATACGGGGGAGCGTCCAGATGTCGAAGACAACCACGTCGATACCGGTCGCCGCGCTGGCGATCCAGCCGGTCAGGGGCACGGCAAGAAGAAGGAGGTAGAGCGCAACATGGGCGACACGCGCGAGCTTGTCCTGCCACGCCGGGCCTGAAGGCATGGGGCCAGGCGGCGGTGAAGCGCGGTGCCAGCCCAACCGGAGGATCACGAGCGCGAGCGTCAGAATTCCAACGGACTTGTGCCAGCCGAAAAGGTGGAAGTTGGACATATCCACTTCCATCCGGGCGATGTAAGTCCCGAAGCCGAGCATTCCGATGACGAGGAGCGCGGTGATCCAGTGGATTGACCGCGTGGCGAGTCCGAACCGCGACGTCGTGTTGCGGATCATGTCAGCCGGCCCGGTCGAGGCGTGCCACGATGGAGATGACGACCCGGTCCGCCACCATGTCGTTCCAGCCGGTCGCCCCGAACTCCGAGCGATTCACGGCCCCCGTGAGGTGAACAGACATTTTGGACAGGTCGCCGGGATCGGTTCCTTGCTGGCGAAAGACCTGCGCGTCGAGCCGCACAGGCCGCGTGACCCCTCGGATAGTCACCTGCCCGTCCACCTGCGCGGTCGTCGTGCCGATGCGGAACGCCGATGAGCGGAAGGTCATGGTCGGGAACTGCCCGGTGGCGAGCACCTTGGGGCCCTTCAGTGCCTGTTCGGCGAACGGAAAGCTGGAGGTGGCCCCGGCCGCGTTCAAGGTCACGGACACGCTGCTGTTGGAATTGCTGCGGAAGTCGAGCGTGACATCCGCCGACCGCACCGGAATGCGGCCCTTGATGAGGTCCTGGCCAAAGCCAACCTCATAGCCGACGACCGAACGCGCCGGGTCGAGACGATAGGAAACCGGTTCGGCCTGCGCCGCGCCGGACCAGATGACAAATGACAACGCGGACGCCAGAAACCGAAACATGAACACCTCCTGCACGCGTTTCGCGCTGATTGGTCCCTCTGATCCTATACATACTGCAAGGCCGTTCGGTTCACTCATCCCCGCGCTCCCGCGAACGTGATCGGCCATTCACCTCTGCCAGGCAGGGCGGATTCGTGCCGCAGCGCTCCGCCCCCCGGAAAGGCTTTCAAATGGCGCGGTTTTCCTGTAAGGGCCGGTCATCTGAGACGTGACGCTCTGACCCCGGCGCATGGAATGGTAGAGGGGTCGGCGGCAATGGGGCCGCCATGACAACGGGAGACCCGGAGGGCCGGGAGTGCTCCCAGACAGGATACGCTACATGTTCAACGAAGTGAAAAAATCCATCCAGTGGGGCGAAGAAGAGCTCACGCTGGAAACGGGCAAGGTTGCCCGCCAGGCCGACGGGTCTGTCATCGCCACGCTGGGCGAGACTTCCGTGATGGCCAACGTGACCTTTGCGAAAGAGCCGAAAGAAGGCCAGAGCTTCTTCCCGCTGACGGTCCACTACACCGAAAAGTATTACGCTGCGGGCAAGGTGCCCGGTGGCTTCTTCAAGCGCGAGGCGCGTCCGACCGAGAAGGAAACGCTGACTGCGCGCCTGATCGACCGTCCGATCCGTCCGCTGTTCGTGCCGGGTTTCAAGAACGAAGTGCTCGTCATGTGCACCGTTCTGAGCCACGACCTCGTCAATGATCCCGACATCGTGGCGATGATCGCGGCCTCGGCGGCGCTGACCATTTCCGGCGCGCCGTTCATGGGTCCGATCGCGGGTTGCCGCGTGGGTTACGAGGACGGTGAATACGTCCTGAACCCGACCTGCGACGACATGCACAAGCTGCGTGAAAACCCGGAGCAACGTCTGGACCTCGTGGTCGCGGGCACCCAGGACGCCGTCATGATGGTGGAATCCGAGGCCTATGAACTCACCGAAGCCGAGATGCTGGGCGCCGTGAACTTTGCGCATGAGCAGATTCAGCCGGTTATCGACTGCATCATCGACCTCGCCGAAGAGAGCGCGAAAGAGCCGTTCGACTTCCAGCCGCCGAACTACGACGATCTGTTCGCTGCCGTCAAAGCCGCCGGCGAAGACACCGTGCGCGCCGCCTATGCGATCATCGACAAGCAGGAGCGCACCGCTGCGGTCTCTGCCGCCAAGGAAGAGATCAAGGGCAAGCTCACTGACGAACAACTCGAAGATCCGAACCTCGGCGCAGCGCTCAAGAAGCTCGAGTCCGTCGTTCTGCGCGGCTCGGTCGTGAAAGACGGCAAGCGGATCGACGGTCGTGCGCTCGACGAAGTGCGTTCGATCCAGTCGGAAGTGGGCATCCTGCCCCGCACGCACGGCTCCGCGCTTTTCACCCGTGGTGAGACGCAGGGCCTCGTGGTCACGACGCTGGGCACCGGCGACGACGAGCAGATGATCGACGCCCTCACCGGCACCTACAAGTCGAACTTCCTGCTGCACTACAACTTCCCGCCGTACTCGGTCGGTGAAGCGGGTCGCGTGGGCCCTCCGGGTCGTCGTGAAATCGGTCACGGCAAGCTCGCATGGCGCGCGCTTCAAGCGGTTCTGCCGGCTGCGACCGACTTCCCCTACACCATCCGCGTCGTGTCCGAGATCACCGAATCCAACGGCTCGTCCTCGATGGCGTCGGTCTGTGGTGGCTCGCTGTCCATGATGGACGCCGCCGTGCCGCTCAAGGCGCCGGTTGCCGGTGTGGCCATGGGCCTCGTGCTTGAAGATGACGGCTCCTACGCCGTTCTGACCGACATCCTTGGCGACGAGGATCACCTCGGCGACATGGACTTCAAGGTTGCGGGTACCGAAAACGGCATCACCTCGCTGCAGATGGACATCAAGGTCGCAGGCATCACGCCCGAGATCATGGAAAAGGCCCTCGCTCAGGCGAAAGAGGGCCGGATGCACATCCTCGGCGAAATGAACAAGGCGCTGGCCGCTGGCCGCACCGAGTTCTCGGAACACGCCCCGCGCATCGAAACGATGCAGGTGCCCACCGACAAGATCCGTGAAGTGATCGGCTCGGGCGGCAAGGTCATCCGCGAGATCGTGGAAGTCTCGGGCGCCAAGGTCGACATCAACGACGACGGCGTGATCAAGATCGCCTCGCCGAACGGTGACGCCATCCAGAAGGCCTATGACATGATCCACGCTATCGTGGCCGAGCCGGAAGAAGGCCAGGTCTACAAGGGCAAGGTCGTGAAGATCGTCGACTTCGGCGCCTTCGTGAACTTCTTTGGCAAGCGGGACGGCCTCGTCCACGTCAGCCAGATCGAAAACCGCCGCCTGAACCATCCTTCGGACGTTCTGAAGGAAGGCCAGGAAGTCTACGTCAAGCTTCTGGGCTTCGACGACCGTGGCAAGGTCCGCCTTGCCATGAAGATGGTCGACCAGGAAACCGGCGAAGAGCTGGCGGAAGAAGACAAGAAGAAGAAAGAAGACGCCGAATAAGGCGGGCCTCTTTCGAGGACGAAGGCTCCGGTGGAAACACCGGGGCCTTTTTTTGTGCCGTGAAACCGGGTTCGGAAGGGTGCGTTACGCCCCGCGCGGCAGGGGCACGCGCCCGTCTTCGGTCAGGAGCCACGCGTCGCGCCCCTCGATCACAACGGGCTGGATCGGGCGGCCATAGCCTGCGCCTGTGTCGAGGTTTATGCGGTTGCCATAGTGGGTCGCGTGATCCACGGGCGTATGGCCGTGGACGATGAGCTTGCCGTGGTCCGCCGTGCTGTCGTGGAACTCCTCGCGGATCCACAGAAGGTCGGTTTCGGTCTGATCCCTTAGCGGCAAGCCGGGGCGGATGCCAGCGTGGCAAAAGAAGCAGTCGCCCCTCTCGTAGGTTAATGGCAGGCTGGAGAGGTAGTCGATGTGAGCTTGCGGCACGGCGGAGCGCGCGTCAGCGTGGACGCGGAACACGCGGTCGCGGTCGCTGTAGGTCACGCCATATGACTCGAGCGACTCATGACCGCCGATACGTTCGTGCAGCCATGTATAGCCGACGAGGAGGTAGGGATCATGGCGTGGGAAAGGCTCGAGAAACCAGTGCATCAGGCGGTCATGGTTGCCCTTCAGAACCACCCAGTTCTCTCCGCGCGCCTGTCCCGCCATCAGGAACTCGATCACACCGCGCGTATCCGGCCCGCGGTCGCAGAGATCGCCGATATGGACCACCGGCGCCTCGGCGTCGCCCGTGCGCTTGCGGTCGGCCTCGATGAGCGTGTGGACGCGTTCGAGCTCGGCACGTTGCCCGTGAATGTCGCCGATGGAGTAGGTTCGCATGGGGCCGTGTTACCCGAAGCCTCCGACGAGCAAAACCCGCGAAAGAAAAGGCCGGGCATGCGGCCCGGCCTGTTCATGTCTCGCCTCAGCCCGCCCTTACGCGTGGTGCGAGGATGTATTCGTTATCGTTGGGGTCATCGTCCTGATAGAAGCGCTCGGTCACGCCGGGCAGCTGCTTGAAGCTTTCCATCGCCGGGACCGGGAAGAGCGTCGACCGGATGCCCTCAAAGCCCGGAAGTTGGCGCAGGACGTTGGTCACGGCCTGTGTGCACATGGCTTTGGGCACCGCGCCGTAGGCCTCGACCAGCTGAATCGCCTTCTCGGCCACGGCCGGGCTCACGATGATGTCGTGACGGTAGACGTCCCAGGTGATGCGGGCGTGGTAGTCGATATAGAATTCCACCGCCGGCTCGGTCATGCCGTAGTGGACATCGTTCCGCTCGGGAATCTGGGGGTGATACCATGTGCCCGCCGGATCGAAGAGCAAGCGCTGCGACCCGTTGATCATGATCGCTGCATGGCCACCCTGACCGTTGTTGCGACCGACCACCGTGAAGAGCGAGATCATCGCGGGTCCGGAATGGGTGTACCGCGCCCGCGCAACCTCTTCCGCCGGAGCCCATTTGCTCTCGGCCGCGCAGCCAGCGAGGACGAGAAGTAGGGAGATCGAGAAAAGGATTCGGCGCATGACAGGGACCACCATGTTGAAAAATGAGAGGCGCGGGCCAGCCGAATGCCGGCCCGACAAAATCTTCAGGCGCCGACGATTGCCAGCAGGATCAGCACGACAATGATCGCGACCACCGAGCGAACTGAGAATTTGATGAACCCTTCGAAGGTTTTTTCCTGCACCGAAATGTCCATCGACCCTTGCTTGTGTTCAGCCATGTTATCCTCGCCAGAACTGGTTTCGGAAGGTCGATTAGACGATTTCGGCCGCGCTGTCACGCCACGAGGCGCAGGAAATGGCTATTCCTCGTCGGGTGTAGCAGCCGCGTCGCGCTCCAGGTCGGCGGCAAGCCGGAAACCGATGCGATAGGGTTCGTCTTTTCCGGTGTCCCGCGGGAGGGCGCGCAGGATTACATTGAGCTGACTCACATGCTGGACGAGCTGGGTCTTGGTGCCCGTTCCATCCGTGCCATAGAAGGTCACGATATCCGGGTCGAAGTAGCCGATGCCCTCGATCTTCAGCACGCCGGCATCGGAGCCGGTGAAGCCCATTGCCACTTCATGCTCGTTGTCGAGCTGTTCCTCGAAATTCTGGATGTAGAGGATGATGCGCTGGTAGGCCCATTCGGCCGGACTTTTGGAGTCCTGCGGCGTATCGGCGACGGACGCCGGGAGCGGCTTTTCCTCGGCCGTGGGCGCGGATCTGGTCTCGGAACACCGGGCAACCGCCGAGCGCGGATGCCGCTTGTCGCCGATCGCGCTCACGCTCATGTCCGCCCCCGTTCGGCTTGCCACAGCCACGCGTCGTCCTCGCGCCGGGTCCGCGTGACCTTGCCGGTCTGATAAAGGTGGTTGAGATGCGCCAGCGCCTCCACCAGGGCGAGGCCATATTCCCCCTCGCCGATCTTGCGCTTGAAGATTGCCGGGAAGCATTCGACCGCCGTGCGCGGCGTCTCGAGATAGTCCAGCAGTCGTTCCAGCGCCGAATGATGGTTCTGGATCAGCTGCTTCATCCGGGTCGGAAGGCCCTTGTAGGGCAGTTTGTGGCCCGGCAGGACCAGCTGCTCAGGCAGCGCGAAGTAGATGAGACGTCGGCAACTTTCGAGCCATTCGCCAACCGGATCCGCCTCCGGCTCGGTGGCGTAGACGCCGAGGTTGGGGCTGATCGTGGCGAGGAGCTGATCGCCGCCATGAACGAGGTCGTCGTCCTGGGACCAGAAGGTCGCATGTTCCGGCGCATGTCCGTTGCCGATGCGGACGTCCCACGTCCGGCCCCCGAAGGTGATGGTGTCGCCTTCCTTGATCCGGGTGAAGCCCAGCGGCAGCTCGGCCACGACATCGGAAAAATTGAACGGACGCTCCTGCGCACGCGCTTCATAGATCGCCCTGTCCATGCCGGCGGAGCGCCAGAACGCAAGCGTTTCATCGACCGGCTTCTCGTGCTCGTCCAACCGCAGCATCCGTGCCATCAGCCATGCGGTGCGCGTGGTGACGAGTTCGGCGCCATGGTCGCGCTGGAACCACCCGGCAAGGCCGACATGATCGGGGTGGTGGTGCGTGACGATCACCCTGCGGATCGGGCGGCCGCCGAGAGGGCCGGACAGGATGCCCTCCCATATCGCACGGGTTTTTTTCGAGTCGAATCCCGTGTCGACGATCGTCCAGCCCTCGTCGCCACCGTCGAACGCGAAGACGTTGACGTGATCGAGCTTCATCGGGAGCGGCAGGCGGAACCAGAGAACGCCCTCTGCCACCTCAACCCCTTCACCGGGGTCGGGTGCCGTTTCCCAGGGAAAACTCAGATGCACGTTCAAACCGCCAGATCCTCGACCGACAGGGCGTAAAGCCCTGCGGCCCCGGCCCGCGCTTCTTCCAGCGCAGCGGCATGATCGGGCAAGAGCCGCTCGATGTAAAACGCGGCGAGCGCGGTGCGGGGGCCATCGCCCCCTTCGGCCACCGCTGACCGCAGGTGATAATGCGCGCCCAGAACACGGGCGAAGGCGGACTGATAGGGAACGGCACCCGCGAAACGGTCCTGAAGATCCTGCTCGACAAGCCATTCGGTCGCTTCGCGCAGCGTCTCGGCTGCGCTCCAGACCGCTTCCGCCAGCTTGCCAAGGGTGCCGCGTGCGGCTTCGGCGTTCCCTTCGATCTCGTCGAGAAGGCGGAAAGCCGCATCGCCGCCGTCCATCATCTTGCGCGCGACAAGGTCCATCGCCTGAATGCCGTTCGTGCCTTCGTAGATCGAGGTCACGCGGACGTCGCGGAAATACTGCGCCGCGCCGGTTTCCTCGACATAGCCCATCCCGCCGTGGATCTGCACGCCGAGGTCAGCGACCTTGATGCCAGTGTCAGTGCCAT
The DNA here is from genome assembly GCA_002695005.1 of Maritimibacter sp. Classification (GTDB taxonomy): domain Bacteria; phylum Pseudomonadota; class Alphaproteobacteria; order Rhodobacterales; family Rhodobacteraceae; genus Maritimibacter. The sequence goes on along the minus strand of NZNT01000029.1, from coordinate 392,308 downwards.
AGGATTTCGCGATGGGGGTCAGGAGCGCCGCGCGCGATTTCCACGTCTTCTCGCCCGTCGCGCTGGCCATATCGATGGCGGTGGCACAGGCGAGCGCGATGGCGCGGGCGGCGTAGGTTTCGGCCCGCATCTGCACCAGCATCCGGCGCACGTCGGCGAAATCGACGATGGTGCCCTGTCCGTTTTCGAGCGGCGTGCGCCCCTGCTTGCGGTCGAGGGCGTAGGCCAGCGCGTGCTGGTAGGCGCCTTCGGCCACGCCGACACCCTGCACACCCACGTTCAAACGCGCGTTGTTCATCATGGTGAACATGGCCGCCATGCCGCCCTGTTCTTCACCCACGATCCAGCCGGTCGCGCCCTCATAGCTCATGACGCAGGTGGGAGAACCGTGCAGGCCCATCTTGTGTTCGAGCGAGACGACCCGCAGGTCGTTGGCCTTGCCGGGATTGCCGGCCTCATCTGGGATGTATTTCGGCACCATGAACAGGCTGATGCCCTTGGTTCCCGGCGCCGCATCCGGCAGGCGGGCGAGGACGAGGTGGCAGATGTTCTCGGCCATGTCGTGATCGCCCCAGGAGATATAGATCTTCTGCCCCGTGATCGCGAAGGTGCCGTCTTCGTTTGGCACCGCCTTGGTGGTCAGTGCGCCCACGTCGGAGCCCGCCTGAGGCTCGGTGAGGTTCATCGTGCCGCACCACTCGCCCGAAGTGAGTTTCGGCAGGTAGAGTTCCTTCATCTCGTCGGACGCATGGGACTCCAGCGCCTCGATCTGGCCCTGACTCAGGAGCGGGTTCAGGCCGATGGCAAGGCAGGCCCCGGCGATCATGTCGTTGACTGACGCGGTCAGCGTGAAAGGCAGGCCCATGCCGCCATATTCCGCATCGCCCGAGATACCGATCCAGCCGCCCTCGGCGATGGCCTCGTAGCCCTCCTTGAACCCCGGGCTCGCCCGGACCACGCCATTCTCGAGCAGGGCACCGTGAAGGTCCCCGTTGCGCTGGAGCGGCGCAATCACTTCGCTCGACAGCTTGCCGGCCTCGGTCAGGATCGCCTGCACCGTGTCGCCGGTCGCTTCGGCGAATTTGTCCGTGCCTGCGACGGCGTCGAAGCCGACCACATGGTCCAGCAGGAACTGGAAATCGTTGACCGGAGCGCGATAGGGCATGGGGGCCTCCCGTTGGCTTGGCAAAACGCGCGGTGCGCGCTAGGCAGATGGCCGGAACCTAGGCACAATCGCCTGCAACACAAGGAAAACGCCGCGTCATGACGGGTCCTGCCGAAACGGAATTGCTGGCGGCGGATGCGGCGGGGATCGCCCGTGCGGCAGAGCTTCTGCGGTCCGGTGCGCTGGTCAGTTTTCCCACGGAAACGGTTTACGGTCTGGGCGGCGATGCGGCGGATGACCGGGCCGTGGCACGGATTTTCGACGCGAAAGGGCGGCCACGGTTCAACCCGCTGATCGCTCATGTGCCCGATGTCGCCGCGGTGGACCGGATCGCGGAGTTGACCGGGCGCGCCCGCGACCTTGCGGGGGCATTCTGGCCGGGCCCTTTGACGCTGGTCCTGCCCCTGCGTGCGGATGCCGGCCTGTCGCCACTGGTCAGCGCGGGGCTGACCACCGTTGCCGTGCGAGTCCCGGACCATCCGCTCGCGCGGCGCGTGCTGGAGGCCGTGGGGCGACCCGTCGTGGCACCTTCTGCCAACCCGTCGGGGCGGATAAGCCCGACGGAGGCCGCGCATGTGGTGTCCGGGCTCGGCGGTCGGATCGAGGCGGTGCTGGACGGCGGCCCGTGCGCGGTGGGCGTTGAAAGCACCATCGTCGGGTTCAACCCTGAGCCTGTGCTCCTGCGTCCCGGTGGCCTGCCCACCGAGGCGATCGAGTCCGCACTGGGCGCGCCGCTGTCCAGACGCGCAGAGGGCGCCGAGATAAACGCGCCGGGCCAGCTGAGCTCGCATTACGCGCCCGACGCGCGGGTTCGGCTCGATGCCGAAACCGCGCGCCCCGGTGAGAGATTGCTGGGCTTTGGCGCCGTCGCCGGTGACGTGACGCTGTCGGAGTCCGGCGATCTGGTCGAGGCGGCTGCGAATCTTTTCCGGATGCTCCACGCCCTCGACGCGGCGGGCGACGCGCCGATCGCAGTCGCTCCGATTCCGGAAACCGGATTGGGCCGCGCGATCAATGACCGGCTTCGGCGGGCGGCGGCGCCGCGGACCTGATTTTGAACAGGGCTTACGCCCTGTCCGACCGAGGTGGGGGAGGCGCTGCCTCCCCCACACCCCCTCCGAGGTATTTTCGGACCGAAGAAGAGATCAGGGTTCGCGAAAGGCTTCGCGGCTCTTGTAAAGCGGTTTGAGAAGGTAGCGCAGGATCGTCTTGGAGCCCGTATGCAGCTCCACGTCCGCGACCATGCCCGGACGAATCTCAAGCTGTTTCTGCCGTTCGGTCAGACCGGAAAGATCAAGGCTCAGGGTTACCCGGTAGTGCGGATCGCCATCGCGGACCCGGTCGTCCTTGAAGGTGTCCGCCGAAACGAGCGAGACCGTTCCCTTGAACGAGCCGTAGATCGTGTAGTCGTAGGCCGACAGTTTTACCGTCGCCTGTTGTCCCGGCTGGACGTTCGCCACGTCCTCGGGCTTCACGCGGGCCTCGACGAGGATTTCGTCGCCAAGCGGTATGATCTCGGCGATCTCTTCACCAGGCCGCACGACACCGCCGATGGTCGTGACCGCGAGGTTGTTGACGATCCCGCGCATGGGTGAGGTGAGGACCGTCCGGTCAAGTTGGTCCTGCGCGATCTTGAGGTTCTGGCGCAGGGTCGACTGTTCCTTGAGCACCTCCGAGAACTCCTTGGCCCGGTCTAGCTCGGTCTGCGTGATGATGTCGTTGTGCCGGTTCAGGGCGTCAGCATACGCCTTGCGCGCGCGCGTGACTTCGATCAACGCGACGATCTTCTGATCGAGCATGTCTTCGAGCAGCTTGAGCTCCTGCGCCGCCTCGTTGAGCACCTGTTTCGCGCCGTCACGACGGGAGATGAAGTCGGCCTGTCGCGCGGCGAGCAGGGCGCGTTCGGACGTGACGATATGCGGCGTGCGTGCGGCGAGGTCGGCTGGCACATTGAACGCGTCGCGACCGGCCAGCTCCGCGTCGAGCCGGAGGCGCTTGATCTCCAGCGCGGCGATCTGTTCGAGGTAGTCGGTGACGGTGGAGCGGAATTCCGTCCCGTGCAGCCTCGCGATCACCGCGCCGGGCTCAACCCGGTCGCCCTCGGCCACCAGCAATTCGGCGAGAATGCCGCCTTCGAGATTCTGGATGATCTGCGGGCGGGACGACGACATGACTTCGCCCGGAGCGCGCACGATTTCGTCGACCCAGGCGATGGCTGCCCAGAAGATGAAGACGCCCAGCGCTGCGGCGGACATCCAGATGACGAGGCTGGGGCCTTTCAGCCCGGCGTCGAACTCTGCGTCGAGCGTCGCCATCAGCCGGCCTCCCGTTTCGATTGCGCATCACGCAGATGGGCCAGCACTTCGTCGCGTGGTCCGTCCACGGCGAGACGGCCGTTTTGCAGGATCACGGTGCGTTCGGTCAGGTTGAGGATGGGGACCCGGTGGGTGGCGATGATCGCGGTGCGCCCGTCGAGCCATGTGGACAGGCGTGAGACCAGCGTGGCCTCCAGCGTCGTGTCGAGCGCGGCGGTGGGTTCGTCCAGCACCACGATGCGCGGATCCTGGAGCCAGATGCGGGCCCAGCCGATAGACTGGCGCTGCCCGGCCGAAAGGCCTTCGCCGTTGTCACGGATTTCGAGGTCGAGACCTTTGGCATGCCCGCGAACGAAGGGGCCGAGACCAGCAAAGTCCAGCGCGTCCAGGAGGCGTTCATCGTCCCGCTCGAGCATGGTGAGGTCGAGGTTCTCGCGCAGTGTGCCCGCGAACAGCCGCACGTCCTGCCCGAGGTAGCCGAGATTGCGCCGCAGGTCGCGCGGGGCGATCCGGCCGAGATCGACCCCATCCAAGAGGATACGGCCTGAAACCGGCGCATAGCGGCCCGCGAGGAGTTTGAGGAACGTCGACTTGCCCGACCCGTTCGCCCCGAGAACGGCGACGTGTTGCCCCGCTTCGATGGCGAGGCCTGCCACGTCCAGTGACGGCATGTCCTCATCATACGCAAAGCGCACCTCGCGCAGTTCGTAGGCGCCGTGGATCACGTCGCGACGCAGGAGCGTGCGGCCCCTGCCCTCGTCCTGCTCGGCGTTCGCGATGGCGTCCAGCCCGTCCAGCGCGTTCTTGACGTTGGACCAGCGGGCGAGCGTGGCGGCGAGTTGGGTGAGCGGGGCGAGCGTGCGGCCCGACAGGATGCCGACCGCGATGATCGTGCCGACGGTGAACTGGCCGGCAAAAACGAGGTAGGTGCCCACGATCACCGCGCCCACATATGTCGCTTGCTGAACGCCCTGCGCCCAGAACGTGAGAAGTGCCGAGAGTTTTCGCTGCTCGGTGGATTTCAGCGCCTGAAGGGTGATGAGTTCATCCCAGAGCCGTGTGAAGCGCGCCTCTCCGCGCGATGATTTGATCGTGTCGAGGTCATAGATCGCCTCATGCAGCAAGCGGGAGGTCTTGGCCGAGGCGCCTTGGCTCTGACGGCTGAGCTCGACCATCCGCTTTTGCAAAAGGATGCCCGGGAGGACCATCAGGATGCCGCCCGCGATGAGGACGAGCACGATACTGCCACCAATGGACGACACGAGGAGCAGGAAGACGAAGATGAACGGAATGTCCGTGAGCGCCCCGATGGAAGAGGCGGTAAAGAATTCACGAACCGAGGAGAATTCGCGCATCGCGGCGAAGAGGCCCGAAGGTGTCGTCGGGCGCTTGTCGGAACGCATCCCCAGGAGCCGCCCCAGAAGGAGTTTCTGGACGTTGAGCTCGATGGTGCGTCCTGCCCCGTCCATGAGCCGCGCGCGGGCGATCTTGATTCCGGCTTCCATCAGGATGGCAAAGCCGGCGCCGAGTGCGAGCATCCAGAGCGTCGGGACCGACTGGTGTGGGATCACCCGGTCATAGACCTGAAGCGAGAATAACGCGACCGAAACGGCGAGGAGATTGGCTACAAAGCTGCCCAGTGCCACGTCACCGAAGTGACGCTTGTACCGCTTGAGCTCACCCCAGAACCAGTGCGGGGCGGCGGTGGTTTCGGCGTGGCGGGCATCGAGCGTGGCGGCTTGTGCCGAGGCGCGCACGACCACGCCCGCGTAGTACGGGGCAAAGTCGGCGAGGGCGACCTCGGTCCGCCCGTCCGGCGCGCCTGCCTCATAAATGGTGAGCGTTTCGCCATGCTGCTCGAGCACCAGTACCGCCTGCCCGTTTGTCATCATGGCGATGAGGGGGAGACCGTCGGGGTCGGCCTCGCGCACGGCCTGCGCCGAAAGTCCGGTCGCGCGCAGGCCTGTGACGAGGTCCTCGGCGCTAACGGTATTGCCCGGTGTCAGGGCGTGCATGGCGTCGTGGATGTCGCGGGCCAAAGGCTTGGCGCCCAGAAGCCTGGCATAGACCGCGAGCAATTCGGCCCGCCGCATGAGGCGGGCGCTGCCGCCCTGCGGGGCAAGTGTCTCTTCGCTGGACTTGACCTTGATCCGGGTCCGCGGGGTCGGCGCTTGGGTGTCATTGGCCGACGTCGGAGCCGCACGGACCGTCGCGCCGGTGATCGAGGGGAAAGCGACGGTATTCGTCATATTGACGCCCCGTCGGCCAGCACGCCCAGTTCGCGGGCGATCTCTATGTCGGTGCGGGCGGCCGAATACTTGGTCGATATTGCTTCGGTTTGGAGTCGGGCCATCGTCTCGATCACCGTGACAACCTCGGACACCGTTCGGGTGCCGGCCTCGAACTGCCGCTTGAAGAGATTGGCATTGGCCTGGCCTTGCGATGCGAGATCCACGGCGCGCGCGGCCCGGCGCACCAGTCCAGCACGCTCTTCTGTCAGGGCAGCGAGCCTGCGGTTGGTATCTTCTCGCGCCTGTGTCACGCGGCGTTCAGCGGCCTCTTTGGAGGCCTCGACGGCCCTGAGGTTATCCGGCGTCGAAAAACCGAATCCCGCGTCGGACGAGAGCTGGACGTTCGGCCCGTTCAGCCCGTCCCGCGAGGACAGCACGGCCCCGGCAGAGATGCCCGGCAACAACCCGGCGCGCGCGATGGCGGCCTGCGCGATGTCCCGGTCGCGCTCCGTCAGCGCGAGGTGCAGCGACAAAGGATCAATCCCGGTCGTGTCAGCGGCGATTTCGGCCGTTCCGTGCACGTCGTCGAGCGGCGCGGCGGACATGGCGTTAAGCTCGGCCCGGGCCGTCCGCACGATCTGAAGCGCGTTCTCGCGTGTCGAGGCAAGCTCGGCCACCTTGGAACGGATGACGGCAAGCTCCGACATATCGGAAATCCCGCCCTCGACCCGCTTGGCCATGATCGCTTCCATCTCGCGCATTCGCGTGAGCGCCCCGGCGGAGGCTGCGGCGGTTTCGCGGGCTTCTTCGGCCTTGAGGTAGAGGGACAGCGCTTCATGCACCCGGTCGTTCTGGTCCTGCGAAAGCGCGACGGCGGCAGCCTCGACATCCGCACGGGCGAACTCACGCTCCGCCTTCTTGCGGCCGTGGTCGAACAGGACCTGATCGACGACGAGCGAGGCCACGATGCTGGAGAGCGACATGAGGCTCACGCTCGGCCCCAGCGAGGGGAGCCAGTTCTTGTCGGCCGCGCGCGAGCGCAGACGGGCCTGCCTGAGTTCTGCTTCAGCGGTGCGGGCAGAGGCGGCGAGCGTGGCATTTGCCACTTTTTCGTAGGGCGATCCCTGCGGAAGGACAGAACGACGGGCGATGAGGGCGTCGATGGTCGTGGAACGGTTGTCTTCGCTGCGTTCGTCCTGCGCATCGGCGAAAGCACCGGCGCTCTGTGCGCGGGTCACGGTCTCGGGCTTGTCCTGACCGAACGGAAGCCCATCGGCCATGCAGCCCGACAGGGTCAGCGTCAGCGCCGCTGCCAGTAGTCCGTCCCGTACCGTCTGCCTCAAGTATTCTGCCCCGTCTGCTGGACCCGTCCCGCCCGGCACGCTCATTAAGCGGCGCGCCGTAGCGAAGCGGATCAGGTCGTGATCGTGATGTCGTCGTCGATGATGAGTGTCCCGCCTTCGTCGCCCAGCGTGTAGATCGAGTAGAGGTCCGACCCGATGGTGACATGCTGGTTGGTGTCGGTAAGGGTCGCGCCGTTCGTCGTGTCGATGGCGATTTCATCGTCCGCCGAACCGTGAACCGTAAGGGTGTTGGAATTGCCCGACAGGCCTTCGAGAAGGTCCGAGTCGATGGTCAAGGTACTGTCTTCTGCAAAGCGCAGGTCGACCGCCTCGATCTCATGCCCGTTCAGGCCCGGATTGGACAGGTTCACCGCGTCCGGGAGCCCTTGGTCCAACGCGAAGAGCGTCGCGCTTTCGTTGCCTGCGCCGTCGGTCTTGGTGATGACGAGGTGCGAGCCGTTGGGGAGAGGCTGGGTGAAGTAGAAATCCACCTCGCCCGGCGCGACGGGGTTGTCGAACTGGACGTTGCCGATGCTGCCCTGCGCGCCGTTGAGCGCCACGGTGGAAAGCTCCGCCGTCGCGTCGCCCGCGTCGACAGAGAAACCACGCAGCGTGTCGCCGGACCGGTTGAAGGCCGTCACATGAGCGGCTTCGGGCGCGACGGTGTCGAGTTCGACCGTGTCGGTTTCAACGCGGGTGTTACCCGCCGCGTCGGTGGCCGAGACGGTGATGTCCAAGTCCCGCTCGCCAGATCCGATCTCACCCGCCGTAAAGCCGACAGACCAGTTGCCCGCACCGTCGACCGAGGCCGCCCGTGCGGTTCCGTCGAGGTCGACGGTGACCGAAGACCCGGCTTCAACAACACCCGTGAGCGTTAGGCCCAGCGCGGCCTCTTGTGCGTTGATGGCACCATCGCCGGCGACAGGGCCGGAAATCGCGAGGCGATTAACCTCGGTATCCACAACAACCTGATCGGTGAGCATGGCGGTATTTCCAGCGCGATCCGTTGCGGTGATCACCACGCCCACGCTTTGCTCGCCCGAAGGCGTCTCGCCCGCCGTAAAGTCCACGCTCCAGTTTCCGGCGGCATCGACGGACGCGGTGTGGGTCACGAGGCCCATCTTGACCGAGACGACCGAGCCGGGCTCGACCGTTCCGGTCAGCGTGATGCCGTCGGCTGCTTCGGCCGCGTTGATAAGCCCGTTCGCGTCCGTCACCCCGTCGGAGGTGAAGTTCGTGACCAGCGTGTCGATGTTGACCGTGTCGCTCACCGACTTGGAGTTGCCGTATCCATCGGTGATCGAGGCGGTGATCTGGCTTTTATAGGTGCCTGCCGGGATCTGGCTCGCCGGGAAGTTGGCCGACCAGCTTCCATCGCCCGCTGCGACCGTGGTTGTTGTCGCGGCACCAAGGCCGACGGTCACAAGAAGACCGGGAGTCGCGGTGCCGGTGATGACCACGCCATCGGCGCGTTCGCCTGCGTTGACGATGTCGTCGATCTCGATCGCGGCTGGAGACAGGGACAGGTCGCCCGCTTCGGTGTCGATGCGCACCGCCTCGGTCAGAGTGGAGGTGTTGCCCGCCGCATCCGTAGCGTGGACCGAAAGCGTCGTATCATACTCGCCGCCCGGGATGACGCCGGGCTCAAAGGTCGCCGTCCAGGAGCCGTCAGGGTCAACCGTGGCGATGCGGGTGACACCGCCGAGGACGACCCGCACCTGTGCGCCGGATTCGACCGATCCGGTGATGGTCAGCCCGTTGGCCGCCTCGGATCCGGCAATGACACCATCACCACCCGTCGGGGAATTGGTGAAAGCGAAGTCGCTGACGACCGTGTCGATGTCGATGGTGGTGGTCGCGGTGGCCGTGTTCCCCGCAGCGTCCCGTGCGGTCACGGTCACATCAGCCGCATATTCGCCGCCCGGGATCGTGCCGTTGGGGTAGACCAGGCTCCAGCTTCCATTCGCCTCAGCCGTGACCGATCTGGTCGCGCCGCCGAGGGTCACGCTGACCTGCGCGCCGGGTTCGGCCAGGCCACTCAGCGTAAGGCCCGCGACAGACTCGGCGCCATTCAGCACGCCATCCGCGCCAGTGCCCATGATGGTAGCCTGAACGCTGGTAAATGTGTCGACCGACACAAGCTCGGTGGCTGACGAGGTGTTGCCCGCGATGTCGGTCGAGACGACCGTGAGGGGAGCCTGATAGACGCCGGTCGGGATCTCTCCGCCCGCGAAAGTCGCGCTCCAAGCGCCCGAGGACGACACCGTGGCGCTGTGGCTTTGCCCCTGGAACATCACCGACACGCTCGCGCCGGGTTCGCCCATGCCGGTGAAGGTCACGCCGCCCGCAGCCTCGACCCCGTTGATCACGCCGTCGCTGCCCGCGAAGCCGCTCATCACCGAAACGGTGTTCTGGGTGTCGACGAGGAGCGTTCCGGTGGTGGAGGTCGTGTTCCCGGCCCGGTCCGTGGCGTTCACGGTAATCTGGGTCGTGTATTCGCCCGAAGACACGCCGCCGCCGGGAATAACTGCGGTCCAGGCGCCGCCGGCCCCGACCGTTGCCGTGTAGGACGACCCCTGGACTTCGACCGTCACGGTCGAACCGGGCTCGGTCGTGCCGGTGAGTTGAAGGGTGCTCGCCTGCGTGACGCTGTTGAACACGACTTCTCCGCCAGCGCCGGTGCCGGGGTTGATCGTAACCGCGCCGTCGGTGTCCACCCGAATGGTGGAGGCGGCAGTGTTTACGTTCCCGGCCGCATCGGTTGCGGTCACGGTGAGCGTCGCTGTGTAGTCGCCCGAGGAGATGTCCGAAGAGGGAACCGTCACGGTCCATGACCCGCTGGACGTGGCGGTGGTCGTGTAGCTGTTGCCGCCCATCTTGACTTCGATGGCGGAGCCCGGTTCGGCCATGCCTGTCAGGTCGATCCCAGTCCCGGCTTCTGTCCGGTTGATCGTATTGTCGGAGGCCTGAACCGCATCGAACTGAACGTCCGGTGCGACGGTGTCGATGGTGATCGTATGCGTGATCGTGTTGGCATTGCCGTAGGCATCGGTCGCGGTGACCAGCACGTTCACGTCGTATTCGCCAGTGGGCAGATCGCCGTGGGCGAAATCGATGCTCCAGGTTCCGTTCTGGGAAATCGTGGTGGACCGGGTGATCCCGTTCACTTCCAGAGTGACGCTCGCCCCGGCCTCGCCGGTGCCGACGAGCGAGAAACCCGCGTTGTGTTCGACCGCATTGACCACCTGGCCAGTGACGCGGTTGTAGCCGGACACGTCCACATCGGGCGGCGTCGTGTCGATCACGATGTCCTGCCCGTCAAGCTCGGTGCGCTTGCCGTCCGGCTCGGTCACGGTGACCGTCACCTTGTACCCGCCGTCACCGGGGAAATTATCGCCCTTGAACTCGGCGCTCCATTTGCCGCCACCGTCAGAGCGGGTCGTGACCGTCTTGCCGCCGATCTGAACCTCGATCTCGGAGTTCGGTTCAGCCACGCCGGTGATCGTCACAGATTTTTCGCTGCGCCCGTTGAATGAGTAGTCGTCATCCGCGCGGTCGATGGCCGGGACGATTGTCGACCCGACGCCCGATGTGGTGCCGCCCGACCCGCCGGTGCCGCCGCCTCTGCGCAACCCGCTCGTCGATGACGACCCGTTGCCCGAGAACAGGAGCGCGCCGCCCAGCGCGCTCGCGCCGAGGATCATTCCGGTTCCTGTCCCGCCGATCCCGGCAAGCGGGGCGAGGCCGAAGCCCGCGAGCATCGTGGGGTTGTCGCCGCCCTGTTCCGTCCCGCTGTAAGTGTATTCACTATCGGCCAGAACCTGCTCCACCGCTGCATCTGCACCGTCTGAATAGCTCGCACCCGCCACGACGACCGGGTCGTCGGGGAAGGTGAGCGCGCTGAGATCGCCGTATTTGCCCCAGGTCTCGGCTTCGGCATGGCTGACTTCGCCAGTGGCCGACACCTGTGTCGCAATCAGGTAGCCGCCTTCGTTGAGATAGACGTCCGCCTGCGGGTTTCCGTCCGGCCCGAAGTAATTTTCGAGGAGGATCTTCCGCCCGTCCGCCATCATCAGGACAAGGTCGTCCCCTTGTCGCAGATACCCGGTGACATCGAGACGCCGCATGTTCAGCGACACTGCGCTGCCCGATGCCAGATCGAGAGTCCCGTCAAACTGTGAATTGAACACCGTGCCCTGCTGGTAATTGCCAACAGCATCACGGGCCACGAAATGAATCGCGCTCATGGTCTTACCGCCTACCTCAATACCGCGCCTTTTTTGATTTATGGTGGCGCGTGTTTTTATATGCTCTGGTTTTCCATACCTTTTTCCGGCTTTCGTTTCCAGAAGAAATGAACTGGTCAGTTCGTTTCCGACCAATCACATGTAAATGCTGCGAAAGTGCAACGCATCGGTGCCGCAGAGAAAGTGCCCAACAAACAGGCAGTCGGAGATTTTTTCGACATACTTTCGGGACCGCACGCCTCGGAATCGTGCAAACCGATTGTCGCCGCGATTTGCGCGGATACACTGAACACATGAGCGACGACAAAATCTTCGACGAGATGTGGGGCCGCGATGATCAGACCCGCCCCCCATATTCCGAATTCCAATCGTGGTTCGAGGGAGAGGATCCGGCCCGTTTGCGCGCGAAACAGCGCGAAGCAGACGAGCTCTTCCGGCTCTCGGGCATCACGTTCAATGTCTACGGTCGGAGTGAGGCCGAGGAACGGCTGATCCCCTTCGATATCGTGCCGCGCATCATCGCAGCACGCGAATGGCAAAAGCTCAGTCGGGGCATCGAACAACGTGTCCGGGCGATCAATGCCTTCCTCAACGACATCTACGGGCGGCAGGAAATCATCAAGGCTGGCCGTCTGCCGAAAGAGATGATCGCCCGCAACGAGGCCTTTCTGCCCGAGATGATAGGGGTTCGCCCGCCGGGCGGCGTCTACACGCATATCGTGGGCATCGACCTCGTGCGGACCGACGATAACGAATTCTATGTGCTCGAAGACAATGCGCGCACGCCGTCGGGTGTGAGCTACATGCTCGAGAACCGCGAAACCATGTTGCATATGTTCCCCGAGCTCTTCGCGCGCAACAAGGTGCAGCAGGTTTCGACCTATCCGAACGATCTGCGCCGCTCGCTCGCCGCCTGTGCGCCGCCGGCCTGCGACGGGCCGCCGACCGTCGCGGTGCTGACGCCGGGCATCTTCAACTCCGCGTATTTCGAGCACAGCTTCCTCGCCGATCAGATGGGTGTCGAGCTGGTCGAAGGCCATGACCTTCGGGTGGTGGATGGGCGCATCGCGATGCGCACGACGCGTGGCTACCAACCCATCGACGTGCTCTACCGCCGGATCGACGACGATTTCCTCGATCCGCTCAATTTCAATCCCGAGAGCCAGCTTGGCGTTCCGGGCATCATGGATGTCTACCGCGCGGGTGGCATCACCATCGCGAACGCACCGGGCTCCGGTATCGCCGACGACAAGGCGATCTACAGCTACATGCCCGAGATTGTTGAGTTCTACACGGGCGAGCGTCCACTGCTTCAGAACGTGCCGACATGGCGTTGCTCGGACAAGGACAGCCTGCAATACGTTCTCGACAATCTCTCGGACCTCGTTGTCAAAGAGGTGCATGGTTCGGGCGGCTACGGGATGCTGATCGGCCCCGCCGCGTCACGGAAAGAGCTTGCAGCTTTCCGCAAGAAGCTTGAGGCGCGACCGTCGAACTATATCGCGCAACCAACCCTGTCGCTGTCCACAGTTCCGATCTTCGCCAAGCGCGGGCTGTCGCCACGCCATGTCGATCTGCGGCCCTTCGTCCTCGTATCCCCCGACGGGATCAACATCACCCCCGGTGGCCTCACCCGCGTCGCGCTCAAGAAGGGTTCGCTCGTCGTGAACTCGTCACAGGGCGGCGGGACCAAGGACACCTGGGTGCTGGAGGACTGATATGCTGGGAAAAACCGCAAACGGCCTCTATTGGATGTACCGCTACATCGAGCGGGCCGAGAACTCCTCGCGCCTCATCGAGACCGGCCAGCGCATTGGCCTGACCCGCTCGGGCAGCATGGAGTGGGGCTCGATCATGCAGACCGCGGGTGTGGCCGAGGGCTATGCCGCGCATCGGGGAGAGATCACGCAGGATCAGGCCGTCGACTGGATGCTGCGGGACAAGGACAACTTCTCGTCCGTCCTGTGTTCGATCGGCGAGGCGCGACAGAATGCGCGGATGGTGCGCACCGCGCTCACGACCGATGTGTGGGAAGCGACGAATGCCTGCTACATGCGTTCGAAGGAAATGCTGGCCCGCAAGGTAAGCGAACGCGACCTGCCAAATACGCTCAAGGCCATCCGGCAGCGCACGGCGCTGGTGCGCGGTGCGACGCATGGCACGATGCTGCGCAACGACATTTACGATTTCGCGCGGATCGGTACGTTCCTCGAACGGGCCGACAACACGGCGCGTATCCTCGACGTCAAATACTACGTTCTTCTGCCCTCGGTCTTTTCGGTCGGCTCGTCCATCGACAACGTGCAGTGGGAAACGATCCTGCGCTCGGTCTCGGCCTCCGGGGGGTTCCGCATGGCGTTCGGTGGGCAGGTCAACGCCCGCGACATCGCCCAGTTCCTGATCCTGGACCGGCGGATGCCGCGCAGTCTCTATTTCTGCGTGTCCAAGATCCGCGACAATCTCAACTACCTCGCGGCTGATTATGACACGCGCACGACGGCGAATGACATCGCGGACAACCTGGCCCAGCGCCTGTCCAACCATGACATCGACCAGATCTTCGAATACGGTCTTCACCAGTACATCCAGAGCATCCTCGGCCTGATCGGGGAGCTCGGACAACAGATCGAGCAAGACTATCGTTTCTATGTCTGAGGCGGGGACCATGCGACTGAGAATCAAACACGTCACGCGCTACCGGTTCGACGAACCCGTCGTCTACGGCCTGCAACAGTTGCGGAAATTTCCCAAGTCGGGCCACCAGCAACAGGTGGTCAGCTGGTCCACGACTGTCGAGAACGGGCAGAAGGAAGTCACCTTCGAGGACAATCACAACAACACGGTCGAGCTGATCTCGTTCGACCGGGATGCGACCGAGGTGGTCGTTACCTCGGAAGGCGAGGTGATGATCGAAGACAACGGCGGCGTGGTCGGCGCACATCCAGGCCCCTCTCCGCTGTGGCTTTATGAACGTGAAACGCCCCTCACGAAATGCGGCCCAGGATGCCGGGCGCTTATCAGAAAGATCGAGGGCGAGGCGGATCTCGAACGCCTCCACTCCCTCCTCGCCGTCGTTGGCGACGAGGTCGCCTATCTCGTCGACGGCAACCACCCGGAGCAGACCGCCGAAGAGGCGGTGGCGGAGGGCAAGGGTGTCTGCCAGGATCACACCCATATCTTCCTCGCCTGCGCGCGCGAAATGGGCTTCGCCGCACGCTATGTCTCGGGCTACCTGATGATGGATGACCGGGTCGAACAGGACGCGACCCATGCTTGGGCCGAGGTTCACGTCGATGCGCTGGGGTGGGTCGGTTTTGACGTCTCCAACAAACAATCGCCCGATGCACGCTACGTTCGCGTTGCAACGGGACTCGATTACACCGAAGCTGCGCCGGTTATCGGATCGCGAGTCGGTGGGTCAGCCGAAACGCTGGATGTCCAGATACAGGTGGCACAGCAGTAAAGGGCTGACATGACCTATTGCGTGGGGATGATGCTCGACCGTGGGCTCGTCATGATGTCGGACACCCGCACGAACGCGGGCGTCGACAATATCGCGACATTCAACAAGATGACGACATGGGAGGTGCCGGGTGACCGGGCGCTCGTGCTCATGTCCGCCGGCAACCTCGCGACCACGCAATCGGTGGTCTCGCTTCTCGACGAGCGGACCAAGGCACACGACCAGCGGTCGCCCTCGATCCTCGAAGCGCCGTCGATGTTTCAGGTGGCACGACTGGTGGCCGAGACGCTGCGCGACGTGATCTCGATGCACGAAGCCTCGGGCCCGAAGGCCGCGAGTCCCTTCAGCGCCACTCTGCTCCTTGGCGGTCAGATCGACGGGGGCCCGCCCCGGCTCTTCATGATTTATCCCGAGGGCAACTTCATCGAAGCGAGCGGCGATAACCCGTTCTTCCAGATCGGCGAGACGAAATACGGCCGCCCGATCCTCGTGCGCGCCTTCGATCCCGAAATGAGCTTCGAGGAAGCATTGAAGCTTTTGATCGTCAGCTTCGACTCCACGCTGAAGGCAAATCTTTCGGTTGGCCTGCCGTTCGACTTTCAGCTTTACGAGACGGATTCCCTGCGCCTCGGCCTGCGCTCGCGCATTCAGGACGACGACCCATATTTTCAGCAGATTTCGTCCGGCTGGGGCGAGGCGTTGAAGCAAGCACTCGATTCGCTGCCGGATTTCGTGCTGGAGAAGTGACAGGGCTTCATCGGCGGCCTATATTGACCGCCGCCTGAGGACTCCTGCCGATGTATCGCCTGCTCGCCTTCGTCATCGCCGCTGCGCTTCTGTCCGGAAGCGTCGGATGGACCGTGTATCGGGCCACGCTCGACCGGCTGACGGAACGGGGCGAGGCCGACCTGTCGCTCGCCGCGGACCGGGTGACGGGGCAGCTTTTCCGCTACCGCGAACTCGCCGTAATCCTGTCGCGCCACCCTGATCTCGAGCGGCTTCTGATCTGGGGCGGTGACGGGGACGGTGCGCGCGTCGTGGTGCAAAGCATGGCCGACATGAGCGGGGCCTCGGATGTCGCCGTGGTCGACCGGCTGGGCCATGTCGCGGCAGGCAGCGACGGCAGCTCTCTCGCCCGCGACCCTGCCGAGCCGCCTCTGGACCGGGCGCTGAACGGCGCACTCGGCACGACGAGCGAGATTGTCTCCGGCCCGAATGGCCCGCGCCGTTTCTTCGCCTTCGCCGCCCCCGTCCAGACGGAGGTGGGCGAGGTGGTCGGAGCGGTGATGACCCGCGTCTCGGTCGCGCAGATCGAGGATAACTGGCCCGGCGATGCACCCGCCGTCTTTTTCACGGATGGCGCGAACCGGGTTTTCGTGACGAACCGCAGCGACCTCGTCCTTGCGGACCGATCCGAAGGGATGCCGTCCTACAGCGAAAGACTTGTGGATGGTCGCGAGATCTGGCGGATCGACGGAAACCGATACCTCCCGGCCCGTGCCATTCACCTTGAGCGTGACCTGCCGACCATCGGACTGTCCGCGGAAATCCTGATCGACAGCTCTTCCGCGCTCGCCTCGGCGATCCTCTGGACCCTCATTACCGCGGGCGCCTTGGTGAGCTTTGGCGCCATACTCTTTTTCGTGCAACAAAAGCGCGCTGCGCTGGCTGACCGGCTCGCCATCGAAGCAGCGGCGAATGCGGAGCTGGAAGGACGCGTGGCGGACCGCACGCGGGAACTCACCGGCGCGAATGAGAACCTTCGCCGAGAGGTGAGCGAACGGAAAGAGGCCGAAGCGGCGCTCAAGCGTGCGCAGGACGAACTGGTCCAAGCTGGTAAACTATCGGCGCTTGGCCAGATGTCGGCGGGCATCAGTCACGAGCTCAACCAGCCGCTCATGGCGATCCGCTCCTTCGCCGAGAACGGGGAGTTGTTCTTCGACCGTGGCAAGCCTGAGGCGGCCCGCGAAAACCTTGGCCGCATCTCGGAGCTCGCCCGCCGCATGGGGCGCATCATCCAGAACCTGCGTGCCTTCGCCCGGCAGGAAAGCGGACCCATCACGGATGTCGACCTCGTCACCGTCATCTCCGCCGCGCTTGAGATGACAGCGGACAAGATCACCCGGCACGAAGTGGCGGTCGATTACACGCCACCGGAAAACCCCGTTATGGTCCGCGGCGGTGAGGTGCGATTGCAGCAGGTCGTCGTGAACCTGATCTCGAACGCCGTCGATGCGATGGGCGGCAGCACGCCCCGGCGCATGGAAATCACGCTCGCCCCGGCAGGTCCGAACGTCCGGCTGACCCTGCGCGACACCGGCCCGGGGATTGCCGACCCTGAACGGGTCTTTGATCCGTTCTACACGACGAAAGAAGTCGGGGCCGCCGAAGGCATGGGCCTTGGCCTCTCGATTTCCTACGGGCTGGTTCAGAGCTTCGGCGGGGCGATACGGGGCTCGAACCACCCCAAAGGAGGCGCGGTCTTCACCGTCGAGCTCGTCCCATCCGGTCTGGAAGCCGCCGCATGACGCGCCGCGTGCTCCTCGTCGATGATGATGCCGCGGTTCGCGAGGCGCTGGGCCAGACGCTCGAACTGGCCGACCTCGCGCCCGTTCTGGCGGGCAGCTATATCGAGGCCAAGGATCACGTCACGGCAGAGTTTGCGGGCGTCGTGGTGAGCGATATCCGCATGCCGGGAAAAGACGGATTCGCACTGCTCGATTTCATCCACGACGCGGACCCCGAGCTGCCCGTGATCCTGCTCACCGGCGAAGGAGACGTGCCGACTGCGGTGCGCGGAATGGCTGCGGGGGCGTTCGACTTTCTCGAAAAACCCTGCGCGCCCGCCGATTTCCTCGCCGTGGTGGAAAAGGCGCTCAAGACCCGCGCCCTCGTTCTGGAAAACCGATCACTGAAAGCGCAGGTCGAGGCCGGGGACGCAGCCGCTCGCCTCCTGCGCGGGACATCGGCCCTGTCGGAAAAGATGCGCGCCGATGCCCGCGCTGTCGCCCGGACGATGGCGGATGTGCTGATCACGGGCGAGCCGGGGGTCGGCACCTCGAAAATGGCCGAAGTCGTTCACCTGCTGTCCGCCCAATCGCGCGGGCCCTTCATCAAGATCGCGGGCGCGGGAACGACCCCGGACTCCCTTGCGGCGACATTCGAAGATGCGGAAGGCGGCTCGATCTTCGTGGACGAGGTGGCGGGCATGTCACAACCCACCCAGTTCGCCCTGCTCGAACGACTCGAAACCCCCGCAGCCCCGCGTGTTTTCGCGGGCACCTATCAGGACCTCGCGGCGATGGCGGACCGGGGCACCTTCAACCCGGATCTGTATTACCGGCTGGAGGCCGCCCGAATCCACATCCCGCCACTGAAGGAACGTCGCGAGGATATTCCCGTCCTCTTCCGCCATTATGTTGAGATCGCCTGCGAACAGGCAGCCCTGCCGATGCCCGAGATTCCGACCGAGGTGACTCAACGCCTGATGTCAAAGGACTGGCCGGGAAACGCCCGCGCCCTGATGAACGCCGCCATGCGCTATGCCATGGGGATCGCCGAGCCGGTCGGCGATGGCGACATCGGGCTTGCCGAGCGCATGGCCGAAGTTGAACGCGCCTTTCTCATCGAAGCGCTGCGCAACCACGGAGGTCAGGCGACCGAAGCCGCGCGCAGCCTCAAACTCCCGCGCAAGACGTTTTATGACAAGCTCGCGCGGCATGGGATCAAACCTGAAGACTTTCGGATTTGATCCGCACACTTGTTCTCTGCCTCGGGGGGCGTGGAGGGCTCGCTTTCCAGAGCCTGCGTGGCTTGAAAGCAATTAGGGCTGAGCGCACCAAAGGCGCGCAACATCTAGGAGAACTCTGGACGACTCGAAGTGTGCGAAATCTCGCACAGACTGGCGCGAACATCGTGCGGGATTGCGCACACCTTGGCGCACCCGTCCGCTAACGGCCTGGAATAGTATCCGTTAAATAACTGATAATATTTGTCTTTTTCTCGTCATGTCCCTGCGTCAAATCAGCCCTTGCCGCTTTGCATGACTCCTCGCCACATAGCTGCGGACCCTTCGGGGCCGGGAGATACATGGAGGAGAGATCATGAAAGTCCTGACAACGGCACTTACAGCCGCCACCTTCGCCGCCGGCACATTCGCCGGTACCGCCGCCATCGCCGCCTGCGACGACGGTGAAATGGTGATCAAGTTCAGCCACGTTACCAACACCGACAAGCACCCCAAGGGCATCGCCGCGAGCCTTCTCATGGAGCGCGTGAACGCCGAGATGGACGGGACCGCCTGCATGGAGGTCTACCCCAACTCGACGCTCTACAACGATGACCAGGTGCTTGAAGCCATGCTTCAGGGCGACGTTCAGCTCGCCGCGCCGTCGCTGTCGAAATTCGAGACCTTCACCAAGGTCTACCGCATCTTCGACCTGCCCTTCATGTTCAAGAACATGAATGCCGTGGAAGCGTTCCAGAAATCCGAAACCGGCGAAGGCATGAAAGACGCGATGCAGCGCCGCGGCCTTCAGGGCATGGCGTTCTGGCACAACGGACTCAAGCAGTTCTCGGCCAACAAGCCGCTCGAAATGCCGTCTGACGCCGCTGGCCTCAAGTTCCGTGTGCAGCCGTCCGACGTGCTCGTCGCGCAGATGGAAGCGCTCGACGCCTCGCCCCAGCCGATGGCTTTCTCCGAAGTCTACGGCGCGCTGCAAACCGGCGTTGTCGACGGGCAGGAGAACACCTGGTCCAACATCTACGGGCAGAAGTTCTTCGAAGTTCAGGACGGCATCACCGAGACCAACCACGGTCTTCTCGACTACATGGTCGTGGCATCGGTCGATTGGCTCGACAGCCTCGACGACGACGTGCGTGAGCAGTTCACCACGATCCTCGATGAGGTAACCGAGGAGCGCAACGCAGCCATTGCCGAGGTCGATGCTGACAACCGTCAGGCCATCCTCGACGCTGGCGGCGTGATCCGCGAGCTGACGCCGGAGCAGCGTCAGGCCTGGGTCGACGCAATGAAACCGGTGTGGGAGCAGTTCGAAGGCGACGTAGGCGCCGACAACATCGCTGCCGCACAAGAGATCAACGCCAGCATGTAATACATGCGCGCAGGGCGGCGCGGGCCATGCGTCCGGGCCGCCCTTTTTCCATCCATTTCAACACAGGTTCGGGGGACGTCCGCCATGAGCGCGCCGGGACACCGCCGGGGCTTCGAGGAAACGGCGATTGCCGTCATCCTGGGCCTCATGACCATCGTGACCTTCGTCAACGTGGTCCTTCGCTACGGTTTCAATGAATCGCTGATCTGGGGGCTCGAAGTCACCCTGATCCTTTTTGCCTGGCTCGTGCTTCTCGGCGTGAGTTACGGGGTGCGCGTGACGATGCATCTGGGCGTCGATGCCATCACGGGCCTGCTCTCAACTCGCCCGCGCAGGGTGCTTGCCCTGATCTCCGCCGCGATCTGCCTCGCCTATGCCTTCCTGCTCTTCAAGGGCGCTTGGGACTACTGGGCCCCCTATGCAGGCCTTTGGCAGACCGAGGGCCGCTGGTTCCCGGTGGGCTTCGATACCGGCACGCGCGACCGCGCCTTCTTCGTCACCGATCAGGTGCCGATGCCCGGTTTCCTCAAGTTTCTCGAGGACTGGATCAACTTCGGCGAAGAATACGACAAGCTGCCGCGCGTCATTCCCTACGCCATGCTGCCGATCGGCACCGGCCTGCTCCTGTTCCGCTTCATTCAGGCCACGGTGCGTATCGTCCGTGGCAAATCCGAAAGCCTCATCGTTTCCCACGAGATGGAAGACGATGTCGCAGCCGCCCGTGTAGAGGACTGATCCATGGACGTCGCAATTCTTTTTGTCCTGATCATCGGGCTTCTGCTGATCGGGGTGCCTATCGCGGTCGCGCTCGGCTTTTCGTCGGTGCTGTTCCTGCTGGTGTTCTCGGACACCTCGCTCGCTTCGGTCGCGCAGAGCTTCTATCAGGCGATGGCGGGCCACTACACGCTGCTCGCGATCCCGTTCTTCATCCTCGCGTCGTCCTTCATGTCGACAGGCGGCGTGGCACAACGGATCATCCGCTTCGCCATCGCGGTCGTGGGCCACTTCCGCGGCGGTCTGGCCATCGCGGGCGTCTTTGCCTGCATGCTCTTCGCCGCGCTCTCAGGCTCGTCGCCCGCCACCGTGGTCGCCATCGGCTCCATCGTCATCGCAGCGATGCGCCAGCAGGGCTATACGAAGGACTTCGCGGCAGGCGTCATCGCCAACGCGGGCACCCTCGGTATCCTGATCCCGCCGTCCATCGTGATGGTCGTCTACGCCTCGTCGGTCGAGGTGTCGGTGGGCCGCATGTTCCTCGCCGGCGTGATCCCCGGCATCATGGCGGGCCTCATGCTGATGATCGCGATCTACGTCATCGCGCGCATCCGCAACATGCCGGCGGGCAGTTTTGCAGGCTGGCGGGAAATCTACCTGTCCTTCCGCGACGCGCTTTGGGGCCTGCTCCTGATCGTCATCATCATGGTTGGCATCTACGGCATTCCGGGCGTCACCGGCGCGATCTTCACGCCGACCGAGGCCGCTGCGGTCGCCTCCGTCTATGCCTTCATCGTGGCGACATTCATCTACCGCGACATGGGGCCGCTGGCCGAGGCGAATAACGACGGGGTGAAGAAGTCGCTCCTGTCCAAGCCGCAGGCCCTTGTCACATCACTTTGGCACAAGGACACGCGGGACACGCTGTTCGAGGCGGGGAAACTGACGATCACGCTGATGTTCATCATCGCCAACGCGCTGATCCTGAAGCACGTCCTGACCGACGAACAGATCCCGCAACAGATCGCCAACGCCATGCTCTCGGCAGGCTTCGGCAAGATCATGTTCCTGATCGTCGTAAACGTGATCCTGCTCATCGGCGGGCAGTTCATGGAGCCGTCGGGCCTCATCGTGATCGTCGCGCCGCTAGTGTTCCCTATCGCGATCGAACTCGGCGTCGACCCGATCCACCTTGGGATCATCATGGTGGTGAACATGGAAATCGGGATGATCACGCCACCCGTGGGCCTGAACCTCTTCGTGACCTCGGGCGTAGCCGGGATGCCGATGATGAAAGTGGTCAGAGCGGCCCTGCCGTTCCTCGCCATCCTCTTCGTCTTCCTGATCTTGGTGACCTATATCCCGATCATCTCCACATGGCTGCCTACAACGCTGATGGGGCCGGAGATCATAACGAACTAACCAGCCTTGCAGGTGAAAAAGAAAAGGCCGGGTACATCCCGGCCTTTTTCGTTTCCGGATGGGCGAGTTTCAGTGAAAGTGAATGCCGCCGTCCACGATCACTTCCTGCCCGGTCATGGTCGCACTCTTGCAGAAAGAAACGATCTGCTGCGCCACGTCGTCGAGCCCGGTCGTCGCTCGCAGGGCAGCGCGATCTTTCCAAGACGCCACGAAATCCTCTGGTGCGCCACCGGACATCCGGGTGCCTTCCATCAACCCCGGCGAAACGCAATTGACGGTGATGTCAGGGGCCAATGCGGCGGCGAGAAAGCGAGTGAGCGACACCACCGCGCCCTTGCTGGGCGCATAAGCCGCCGCTCCGCCCCAAGTGCCATGGCCTATCGTCGAGCCCACGTTCACGACCCGGCCCCAACGCGAGGCCCGCAGCAACGGCGTGGCGGCCCGCGTCAGGTAGTAGGGGCCGTTCAGGTTCACACGGACCATTTCATCCCAGATTTCAGGGGTGAACGCCTCAAGATCTCCGGGCGCGATGGAATGGCTGCCCGACGCCATCCCCGCACTGTTCACGAGAATGTCGAGCGCACCGAAGTGCTGCTCGACGGCCGAGACGCTGGCCGCCACCGAGGCCGGATCGGTGTGGTCAACCTGCACCGGCTCGGCTTCGCCGCCGATGTCGCGCAGGGCGGCGCAGAGCGCGTCGGCCCGGTCGCGCCCATCGCGATACCCGACGGCGACCCGAACCTGCTCGTCGACCAATCGGCGGCACACATGCGCGCCGAGACCACCGCTTGCGCCGGTCACGAAAGCAACACTCCCGGTCAACTCCATGCCGTCATCCTTCTGCTCGCGCTGAAAGACGTTCTTCGTGAATCATCCGCCCTGCCGGTCGGCCCAACCCGCAAAAATCTTCTCGAGCGCGACCACCACATAATACAGGACGATCCCCAGTATCGCGAGAGCAATGAGAACCGCGAACATGAGGGGGTAGTCCGAGTTGGTCTTGCCGCTGTCGAACAGCGCACCAAGCCCGCGACCGTGGGGAGAGACGATCTCCATCAAGTTGGTCCCGATGAAGGCGAGCGTCACGGCCACTTTCATGGCACCGAAGAATTCGGGCAGGGTCTTGGGCAGGGCGATCTTCCAGAAAATCGTGGCCTGGCTCGCACCAAGGGCGCGCAGGATGTCGCGGTATTCCGGCTCCAGCGTCGACAATCCGATCGAGACCGAGACCGCGATGGGAAAGAATGAGATCATGAAGGCGATCAGGATGGTGTTGAAATCATGCGCGCCGACGAACATCAGCGCGACGATCGGCACCACCGTCGCCTTCGGGATCGCGTTGAAGCCGACCAGCAACGGGTAAAGCGCGTCGCGCATCAGGCGCGAAAAGCCCATGACCATACCAAGGAGCAAGCCAACGATCACGGCAAGTACGAGCCCGACGACGGTCCGCCACAGGGTCTGCCACCCCATCTTGATGAACAGGCCCCAGTATTCGGCGTAGGCCGGAGGCAGGTCCGACGGGGAGGCCATGACGTAGTCGGGCCAGCCGTTCGCCCAGACGAGGAACTCCCAGAACGCGACGAAAAGGACCATGGCGATCAGCGGGGCAAGGACGGCGCGGGACGTCAGGACGCGGCCCATGCCGCCGCCGGTCGGAGTCTCGCGCTTGGCGACGGGATCGGGAACATAAGCCATGGGGGCCTCCTTACGCGTCCGCCGGGGCGCGGCCCTGCGCGACTTCGATCTGATGGCGCAGAATGTTGAGCCGGTCTGAGGCCTCCGCCGTGTAGAGATCGTCAAGCGTGCGCGGCCCGTCGCTCGGCACGTCGAGGACATACTGGGTCATGGCCGGGCGCTGGCTCAGAACCACCACCTGATCGGCCAAGAAGATCGACTCGCGCAGGTCATGGGTGATGAGCACGCCGGTGAACGGTTCCTCGGCCTTGACCTTGTGCATGGTCTGCCAAAGATCCTCGCGCGTGAAGGCGTCGAGCGCGCCGAAGGGTTCGTCCAGGATCAGCACCTCCGGCTTGTGGACGAGCGAACGACACAGGCTCGCCCGTTGACGCATCCCGCCGGAAAGCTCGGACGGTCGCTTGTCGCCGAAGCCAGTGAGGCCGACGAGGTCGAGCAGGTAATTCGCGCGGTCCTTCTGCTCGGACTTCGACATTTTGGTCGGAACGATTTCGAGCGGCAGCATGATGTTCTCGAGGATCGTGCGCCACTCGAGCAGGACCGGGTTCTGGAACGCCATACCCACAGTAGAGCGCGGGCCTGAAACCACCTCACCGTGCAGCATGACGCGGCCGTGGTCCGGCTTCATCAATCCCGCGACGAGCCGCGTGAGCGTGGACTTGCCGCAGCCCGACGGACCCACGACGGCGACAAAGCCGCCCTCTTCGACCGACAGTTCAAGGCCGTCAAGAACCGGCAGCGGGCCGCTCGGCGTCTTGTAGGCGTGGCGCACGCCCTCGATATTGATCATGGGATACATCTGCCCCGCCCCCTTGTCTTGTTGGGGCGCGGGAGAGTCCCCCGCGCCCTTGTGTCTTACTTCAGCGAGAAGCCGCCTTCGGGCAGGTAGTCCTCGGTAAAGTAGGTCGAGGCCATCGGTTCGGTCGCATACTCGTAGGTCGTCCCGATCTGTTCGATGGCGCTGTCCATGCGCGCCTCGTCGATACCGCCAAAGCCGTTTTCGGCCACATAGTCGGTCATCACGTTGGCATCGATGGAAAGCTGCAGACGACGCTGTTCAAGTTCCGCATCGGCCGCGGGGTTGCGCTCGATGAGGCTCTCGATGGCGCCGGCAGGATCGGCGATCGCGTCTTTCCAGCCCATCGCCACGGCTTCGAGAAAGCCTTTGATGATCTCCGGGTTTTCCGCCGCGAACTCGGTGTTCACGATAACCGCGTTACCGTAGAGATCGACGCCGTAGTCAGCCATCAGAATGGTCGAAATGTCGTCCTCCGGCACGTCGAGACGCACGAGATTCAGATAGGACGAGAACGAGAAGCCGGTGATGGCATCCACGGCACCTTCGGCCAGCATGGGTTCGCGGGTCGGAAAGCCCACCGGCTCCACCGTGATCGCATCCATGTCGAGGTCGTTCTCGGCAGCGAAGATCGGGAACTGCGCCCAGGCTCCGTCAGGCGGCGGGGCGCCAAGGATCTTGCCCATGAGGTCGGCAGGTTCCGAGACCCCCTGCGACTTGCGCCCGATGACCGCGAAGGGTGGCTTGTCATAGACCATCATGGCCCCGATCACCGGTGCGCCCGGGTTCTGATCGAGAAACTTGATGAGTGAGTTGATATCCGCGAAACCGACTGGAAAGGCACCCGTGGCGACTTTCGGAATTGCGTCGAGGGAACCGGAGCCCGCCGCGATCTCGACCGAAAGTCCAGCGTCTTCGAAGTAGCCCTTGTCGATGGCGACGAAGTAGGGTGCGGCGGGGCCTTCGAATTTCCAGTCGAGTGCGAAAGGAACTTCCGTCTGGGCCGATGCCGCGCCACCAAACAGCGTAACGGCTGCGGTGGCGAGAATAGCGCGATGAAACACGATTGAGTCTCCTTTGTTTTCAAAGCCTCGGAAGCTTTTGGTCAAATGTAATCGGCGGTCCAGTAGAACCGGTCCCGAATCTCTCTCCCGGAGAGTATGCCTCAGAATTGACCCGGCGCGATGAACTTCCGCTTAAATTTCGGGCGCTGGTGACTCGGCATGAGCTCTTTTTCTGTGCCTGCACTGGTTATCCACGAGGTTTGGATTGCCGCAGATAAAACCTGCACTGAAAGCATCCGGAATGTACTGAAGAATTTGGCAACGCTGCGGTTGCCCGGCGAACAAAAAAAGTACCGCCCGATCCATCGTCGTGGGGAGGAGGTCACGGGACGGATCGGGCGGCTCTGTTGTTTATTTCCCGAAATCGGGAAGACTTCGTGGAAGACGTTTCCGTCCTCCTGAGTTCAACATAACTGGTGCTGTCGACCTCTCAAGAAACCCTTGGCCGCGACCAAGGCATTTTCGCTGCGGTGCAGAATTTGCCCAATTCTTGTGCGGTAATTCGTCTGTGATGACTGGATAAGAGTCACGATGCCGGGATTTCGGACGCGCCACGGTAACCGTATCGAGCGGTCACGAAAAAGGCCCCCCGGCGTGCCGGAGGGCCTTGTGTCGCGGGCTCTGACACAAATCAGGCGGCGCGGGCTTGTGATGCGGCAACCGCCGATTGCGACATGCGGCTGACGATCGCCGGGGCCTTGTGGATCAGCGTGTCGTTCGTCAGCGCGTGGACCATGAACAGGGCGAAGTCGATGCGCCGCGTGATGTTCGAGGCGAGCACGGGATCCTGCGTATGTTCGGACCAGACCGGAAGTCCCTGGCTCTCGCCCTCTTCCAGGTCCGAGCCGCGCACCACGGTCCAGAGCCGGTTCGAGGCAAAGATCGCATCGGTCGCCCGGTATTGATCGTCGATGTCGACGAGCCGGGCCAGACGGGCCAGTTTGCCCACCGCGAGCGCCGCCTTGATCTTCCACCCGTACTGGTCCTGACCGTCCAGCGAGATGTGCCAGCCACAGGAAAACACCAGCCGGGCACCGGGTTCGGCGTGGTCGAGCACGGCCTTGGCGGTGCCCGAGGCGTAGTCGTCGACCCCCCAGGGGGCAAGCACGGTGAGGACCCCGTCGCAGCCCGCGACCGCCTCCCGGATCACCTCCCGGTCGTTGGTCCGACCGGGAAAGACTTTGATCTTGTCGCCGAAGCGGTCGAGTTTCCCGACGCTCTCGGGGCGGCAGACTCCTTGGACGTCGTAGCCGAGCTTGAGCGCGTGTTCGGTCATGTACTGACCCAGTTTGCCGGAGATGCCGATGATGCAGATGCGTTTCATGGTTCTGGTTCCTTTCGAGGTGTGGGTCAGGCTGCGGCCAGCGCCGGGTTCAGCCGGGCGGCCTCCTTCGGCCCGCGAATTGCGAGCCAAAGGGCAAAGCCGACTTCGGACAGGGTGACGATAACGAGGAAGCCGATGCGCAGGGTTCCGAGCCAGTCGACATCCGGGAAGGCAAAGGCATAGAGGCTGTCGAGGATGTAGCCGAAGCTGCCGACGATCAGGCCATAGCCGAACAGACGCGGGACCAGACCGGATTTCAGCACGAGCGCACCGAGCAACAACAGGTGCATCCAGAAGAACGCCTGCCAGACCCAGATCCCGGCATGGTGTGTGTCGATCATCAGCGCGGCGAGCGCGTTCCTGATCTCGTCACTGGCCGCGATCTCGCCGGTCGCTAGGCTGGTCAACCCGGCCTGAAACAGAAGCATCGCGCCCATCACGGCCACCATCGCGAACCGGGCAAGCATGGCGGCAAAGGCCAGCGTCTCGTTCGTGCGGCGAAAGATCTGGAACAGCATGGTCATCGTCATGACCTCGATCAGCATGACCAGAGTGTCGGCGCCGATACCTGCGTTGTAGAGGCCGCGCTTGGCGACAAGGTTCGCCATCGTGCCCGCCGGATCGCCGGTGACGATCTGGCTCGGCACGTAACCGATGGCGAAGGCACCGAAGACGGCGATGGAGGCGTAAAGGGTGCCGGCGAGGCGGCCATAGCCGCGGGAAGTGGGATCGTTGAAGACTTTCATGACTTGGTCCTTTCGGGCAATGGGGCATCGGTCCGGTGCAACGGATGCTCCGGCGGTCAGTCCCGACTTGGTTTTGAATGTTGGTCGGCCTCTCGTTGGCCGGTGAGGATGTTTTAGCCCGTTGGCAAACTCAACAAAATTGACCAATGTTGTAGAATTTGTATGCATATCCGTATGGATTGGAAAAACGTCAGTTTCGACTGGAACCGCGCCCGTGCGTTCCTTGTGACAGCCGAAGAGGGCTCGCTCTCTGCCGCCGCCCGCGCGCTTGGCCTCGCCCAGCCCACGCTGGGGCGCCAGGTCGAGGCATTGCAGGAGGAACTCGGCGTCACACTCTTCGAACGCGCGGGCCGGGGGATGCAACTCACGCCCGCCGGTCATGCAATGATCGAACACGCTCGCGCGATGGGCGAGGCGGCGGGCCGGCTGTCGAATGTCGCTTTCGGCCAGAACGACGCGATGGACGGCCCGGTGACGATCAGCGCCTCCGACGCCTATGCCGGTCTCATCCTCCCGCCGATCCTGGAGCGGCTCAGCGAAGCGGAACCCCGAATCACGGTGAACATCGTCGTCTCGAACACCGCCTCGGACCTCCTGCGCCGCGAGGCCGACATTGCGATCCGCAATTTCCGGCCCGAGGAACCCGACCTGATCGCCCGGAAAATTCGTGACGCGGAAGCGCGCATGTTCGCTTCACCGGAATACGTTGCCTCGCTTGGTCCGATACAGAGCAAAGCGGATTTCGCTGCATCGCGGTTCGTCGGGCTCGACCGCTCCGGCCAGTTCCTCGGCACGTTGCAGCAGATGGGTTTCCCGATCACCGAGGCGAACGTCCCTGTGCATACCGAAAACTTCCTCGTCATGTGGGCGCTGGTGAAACGCGGCATGGGGATCGGGATGCTGGATGCCCGGATCGGCGACGACGATCCGGGTGTCGTGCGCGTGTGGGACGGGGAGACGCCGCTGACCTTTCCGATCTGGCTCGTCGCCCACCGCGACATTCATCAGAACCGTCGGCTCAGGTTCGTGTGGGACTTTCTCGCCGACGCCCTGCGATAGGCGGCAGGAGCGTCCCCCGCACAAGGCGCGCGAGCAGCGCCGGCACTGGCGGGATGGTCGACAATGGATAAAGAAGCCGGTCGCGAAGAACCGCGAGCGCGCGGGAATCGGACTGGTATTGCGGGGTGAAGGCCGCGGACAAAAGCTGGTATCCCCAGACATGCCAGCGCCGAGAGAGGGCATAGGTCCGCAGCGCGTCATCGAGGTCACGGTGCCGCTCCAGCGCCCAGGCCAATGCCGAGGCGTCCAGCAACGCCATGTTGGCCCCCTGCCCCAGCTGTGGCGACGTGCGATGAGCCGCGTCCCCGATATGGACGATTCCGTCCCGCACTGGCTGCACAAGTGTCCCGTGCCCGTAGCGCGCCATCGTGAAGTCGCCGGGTGTCGCGATCTGCGCGGCGAAATCCCAGGCTTCCGGCCAATGCGTCTGCGCTGCGAATTTCCAGGCGTCCAGCCCGGCGGCGACCCAGGCCGGATGGCCATCCGATGGAAGCGACCAGAAAAGCGCGGCCTTCGGGCTTGTCGCGCCGGAGGGTGTTCCGATGGGCAGCACGCCCATCATCCGGTCCGCGTAACTATAGCGCTGGGTAAGCCGATCCGGGGCGATCACGCCGGGCACCCAGTCCACCACAGCCCACAAAGCACCATAGGGCAACGCCCGCGCGGTCATCGGGGACAGCCTTGATCCAGCCCCACTCGCGTCGATCAGGATGTCGAAGGATGCGGTGCGTGCACCACCCTCCAGAACAAAGCGCTGCCCGTCTCGCCCGAGCACCGTCGACCCCGGCGTAAGGGTCGCGCCCTGAACGACACAGGCATCGTGGAGCACCGAAAACAGGCTCGCCCGGTGAATGCCAAGTCCCTGATGGGCCGGATCGGTGCCGTAGTCTGCCGAGAGCACGACGCCTGTCGTCTGAACGCTCGTACCCTCGATCCGAGTCAGCGCCTTTCCCTGCGCTTCGGCTTTTTCCAGAACTCCAAGTTCCGCCAGAACAGCACGCCCGACCGGCTGCAAGACAAGACCGGACCCGACGGGCGCGGGGGCATCGAACTGATCGAACAGCTCGACCGTATGGCCGGCGCGGGCGAGAAAGGCCCCAGCGGCCAGTCCGCCGATCCCGGCGCCCGCGATCCCAATGGAGAGTTTCCTGCTCATACCCAAGAAAAACCCGGGCCTGTCCGCCCGGGGTCCCTTAATTCACTTCGTCGGTCAAGCCGGGCCGAGCTTGCGGATTTCGGCGATCCGCATGACCTGCTGCATCGTCGCTTCAGACCGGAATTCGCCCTGCGTCGGATCCATGAGGTCGGCGAAGGTCACGGCGTCGATCTTGAGGCAGGACACATGGCCGACGGCCACAGCTGTTGCCGACCTCGGCTTGCCGTCAAGAAGCCCCATCTCACCGAGAAGCGCGCCATCGCGCAGTTCCGCCACCTTCTTTTCGCCTGGGCCGCCGTAGTCGATCACGATATCCACTTTGCCCTCCTTGATGAGGAAGCAGTGGGTCGCTGGATCGCCCTCTTTCAGAATGATCTGTTCCTTGTGGAAAGCCACGTCCTCGACCATCTGGCTCAGGCGCGTCACCTCGTCGATAGAGAGCTCCCGGAATGTCTGCTCAAGGTAGCGCGAGCGCAGTTTGCGCAGTTCGACGAGGAACCCGATGACGGTCGGCACGGTGATAGCCAGGTTGTAACCCATGTGAAGCTCGGCCCGTCCCGGCATTCCGTTGAAGCCGGTAAGTTGTTCGAAAAGGCCGTTGTTTGCCATCAGCCCGAACTTGCCACCTGCCTGATAGAAGTTGAGCATGGTTTCCACCTGCCCGGCCGGAACGGCCATGTAGCTGTTGCCAGACACGGGAACGGTCGCCCAAAGCTGCTGGAACCCCGGCCAGACGGCAGCCTGGTCGAAATAGTAGAAATAGGTGATCGTCAGGTGCTCCAGCGCATGCCACGAAAGGGCGAGCAGGGCGATGAAGAGCCATTTGTTGCGCGGAAAGAACAACAGCACCATTCCGGTGCCGAAATACCCCACAAGTTCCCAAACGAGGTGGACGACTTCGAGGTCGAGCTGTCCGAAAATGGCGCAGGCCGCCGGGCCGACGAGGTATTCACCATTGGCGTCCAGCAGTGGCATCCCGTCCGCACCGGCTTTGGCGATGCGTTCTACGGAATAATAGCTCGGTTCCGACCCGATGGCCCGCAGCCCCATCTCGATCGCACGGCCTGCGTTCTCGATTGTATCAATGGGCGGTGGGCAGGCCACGGTGCCATTCAGCACGTTGAGCTGGATTACCTGGATAAGGTGCTCGGCGAAATGACCGATCTGAAGCACCGTGAACAGGCCCAGAACGGCAATCATGGAGTAGTTCTTCACCTTCCAGATTCCCTCGAACATCGCGAGCGGTATCCAAGGCAAAAGTGTGAAGAAAGCGATGAGGTAAAGCGGCTCGCCCCCGACGATGGCATTGATCTGAAGGACGTATGAGATGAAGGCGGTCACGAGAACGACCTGAAGGGGCACGCCTTCGAACCGGAAGAACCGGCGGAACTGGATCATCAGCTGCGACATGGATCAGGCCTCCTCGGGCATGTCGCGCATGAGCGAGACACGGCGCACGACGAATGTGCTGAACAGAACGACGAAGGTGAGGATGGCCGCCAGAACGGGCCACTTCTCCCCCCAACTCGATCCGTCGAATCCGGGCGCGACCGGAGAATTCCATCCACCGCAGAAAGCGAGCGCAGCGGTTGGAGAGGCGAGCATGAGGGCCAGTGCGAAGAAAACGGTTCTCATTCCTTGGGTTCCTTCTGCGCGCGGGCGCGGCGAAATATCTTGATCGACAGGAACCCGGTCATCGCCATCACTGAACCCAACACAAGGAGCAGGACCGGCCATTTACGGAGCCAATCATCCGCGCCGAAGCCTTCCCCAACCCCGCCGGCAGCGGCAAGAGCCGTAACAGGCGTCAGGCACAGGAATAGTGCGATCCGATATTTCAATGTGACCTCCGGCAAACTGCTCACCTTTCCGTTACCAATAGCCGCACCTGTGCCAGTCGCGAAGTGAAATGCGCTTTGAGCGAAAAATTTCCGATCCTTGGCACGCCGTCGCACAACCTCGGGAGGGAGCCTTGTGATCCGGCACGGGCTTTGACATGACCGCCTCATGTCGGACCTTCTCAACCTGATCGGTCGTCTTCTCATCGCGCTCCTGTTCTTCGGAGGCGCGATTCAGAAGATTGGCGATCCCGCCCCTGTGGTCGAGATGATTACGGGTATCGGGCTCCCGGGCTGGCTGATCTGGCCGGTCGCGGCCTTCAACCTGGTCGCTTCCGTCGCGCTCATCACCGGGCCCGGCATACGTTTCTGGGCACTGGCGCTGGCGGGCTACTGCATCTTCACCAGTTACTTCCACTTCCAGCTTCGCGCGGACCCGTGGCAGGTGACGATCATGGTCAAGAACTGGGCCATCGCCGGGGGTCTCTTGATCCTTGCGGCGCAGGGTCCGGGAGAGACCGGACTCGGGCGCAGACGTGCCGCCAAGACCGGGTTTCAACCCGACCAGAAATAGGCGAAGGGCCGCCATTCACGCCGCGTTGCGTTGTCGCAGAGCCGCGCACGCCCTACATCTTTAACAATTAAGGGTTGTCCGGTGGGGGTTTTCCGTGACGCAAGACGAAAAGACGGCGCGCCCGGTTGAGCGCGAGGGGACGCGCTATGCGCGTGAATTGACCGGCCACCTGACCTGGCTCGACAGCTTTACCGGCGTGGCGCTCGGCGTACTCGCGGCGGCCTCCGGGATCTATACCTACCTCGGGGTCCGATCATTGCTTGACGACAGCGGGGCGTGGACGACCTTTGCCGCGCTGTCCTATTCGCTTGCGGTCTCCGTCGGGATCTTCGTCTTCTGGTCCTACATGATGCGCCTCTTGCCCGCGATGCGTACCGCCGCTTCGCGGATCGGGCTCATGCTGTCGATGGCGCTCGGGTCACTCGCGATCGTGGCGATGTCGTCCTGGCTGAACGCGGCAGCGCTCGCAGGCGCGGCTGCGGTGGAGCAGCACCTTGCCCACACGGTGCAGGACTACCAGACCGCCCTGGAACGCGCCCATTCCAAGACAATCGCCGGTCAGGCGCTCGAACGTGATGTGGCGCGTGCGCGCGAGACGTTCGAGGACCTCTCGGCGCAGGAGGACAACGGCAATCTCTCGGGCCTGCCGGGACGGGGCGCGGTCTTCCGCGTGCTCACCCAGAAATCCGCCGAACTCACCGGGTTGGAGGCCCAGATCGCGGCGCAGGATCAGGCCGTCGAAGAGGCATTCCAACAGGGCAACGCCGTTCTGAGCCGGATGCGGGCACTGACCGTGGAACCGGGCGCGGTGGAGGGCCGTTCGGTCCGGTTCGCGGAAGAGGCCGTGCGCCTGTCCGGCCTGATCGCCGAGCTGCGTCAGCTCAACGTCGCGCCGCTCGTCGCGCGCGCGGCTGCGGATCTGCGCGACAGCGTCGTGCTTCCCGATCTCGACGCGAGTTCCGCCGCAGGGCGTGCGAGCCAGCAATCGACCATCGAAAGTGTCATGAATCTGCTGGCCGACCGGGCCTCGACGCTTGAGACGGCGGCGGCCGAGGTCTCTGCGCTGCCCGATGCGCAGGAGATCGAGTATACGCCGTTGTCGGCCGCCGATGCCGTGATCCGTTATGCGGGCAATTTCGTGCCCTCTTGGGCCGGGGCCATCGCCATCGACCTGTTGCCTGCCGTTCTGGTTTTCGTGCTCATGGTGACCCATGCAGCGATCCGGCAAGGGCGCGGGGTCCAGAGCATCGAGGATACCATGACAGTGGCCGAGATGCGCGCAGCGCTGGATGCCGCGCGGGCGCTCGACCTGGCACACGGCACGCCCGACCCGACGCCCCCGGACCGCGAGGACGACAAACGCCACGTTCGGGCTGTCGACTGAGATGGCCGAGACGTCCCAGCCCGGTCCACAAGGAATCCGCCGCGCAATCGCGGCCATCGTTGGCGTGCAGGTGGCCATCGCCGCAGCGCTGCTCATCACCGATCTGGCGGGCAGCATGCCCCGGATAGATCCGCTGACCAGCCCGGGACCGTCCGGACCCTCGACCCGCCCCTATTCGCCCGACCGCGCACCCGCGACACGACCGGGGCAGACGCCCGAAACCGGGCCGATGCCGGAGCGGCTGGAGATTTCGGGAAACGGGGCCACGGTCACGCTCACCGGACAGATCGCTCCGGGTGACGGTGCGCGGATCGGTCAGGATCTTGCCACCCGCGCGGGTGCCGGTCAGGTCGTGGAAACCGTGCAACTGGACAGCACGGGCGGTTCCGTCTCGGACGCGCTGGAAATCGGCGAGGTGATCCGGGATTCCAGCATCGCCACCATTGTCGGCGACGGTGCGGTCTGCCTCTCCGCGTGCCCCTATATTTTCGCGGGGGGCGTGGAGCGCAGCGTCACATCCACCGGGCGGCTTGGCGTTCACCAGCACTATTTCGGCGAAAGCACCATCCTCCCCGCCTTCATGGCGGTGGAGGACGTTCAGCGAGGGCAGGCCGAAGTGATGGCCTATCTGGCCCGCATGGGGATCGGGCTGGGAATCATGGAACACGCCATGCGCACCCCGCCAGACCGCATCTACCTTCTCTCACCCGAAGAGCTGGACGAATACGGTTTCGTCACCGAGTGACGGCTCACAAGCAGGCGGACCGGGCGACTTCACGCAGAAGGGTGCTCATCGTGTCACGGGCCAGGCCCTTGTGGTTCACGCCCGCGACCTGTTCGAATTTGTCCGCGGGCACCCGCCTGAACACGTGCCACCATACCGAGCGTGTAGCGCATCGACGTTTGCAGGCCGCAGAGGCCCTTTTCCTCTACGAAGAGGTCAAAGCTCTCGCCCTCGGGCGATTTCACCGGGGTCACACCCGCGGGCGTCATTCCGGGGATCGTCTCGACGTTGTGGCCGAAGCCGGCTTCGACGAAAGGGATTGTGTCGCATGACTGCGCCTCGATGAGGGGGATAGCGCGTCGGTCCACCAAATGCTTCGGACTCAAGGTCACCGGTGATGCGACGACCCGCCCCGGTCAGTCGGAACCAGCATAGGTGTCGGCCTTCACCGCGCCCCGTTCACCCAAGGGCTGCGACTCGCCCGCTGTGGTGTCGCGATGGCGCTGCGCTTCGATTTCGGCATTGAGTTCCGCACCGATCAGGACCACGAAGGCCGAGAGCCAAAGCCACAGGAGCAGGACGATGGCGCCCGCGAGTGCGCCGAAGCTCTCCTGATAGCTGCCGAAATTCTCGACATAGATCGCAAAGCCCGCCGAGGCGACGATCCACATCACGCAAGCCACCAGAGTACCGGGGAGGACGTAGGACCAGCGGGCCTTTGCCCGGTCCGGACCGAAGCGGTAAAGGACCGAGAATGCGCCGATGGTCAGCACGAACAGGGCAGCCCATTGACCAGCGAGCGCAATGGTCTTGCCGACCTCGCCAAGCGGCAGGAGGTTCATGATCGCAGGGAATACCAGCACGACGCCCAGCGCCACGACGACACCAATGACGAGGAAGGCGGTGAGCGACAGGACAGTCAGCCGTTCGCGGATAAAGCCGCGCTGCTCCCGCTCGGCATAAGCCACATTGAGGCCCGCGACGAGGTTGGTGACGCCTTTCGACGCAGAATAGATAGCCAGAAGCAGGCCAAGCAGCGCCGCGAGTCCCAGCCCGCCGTCCTGCGACCCGGCGACCGACGTGGCCTGATCCGTGATGATGCTTGCCGCGCCATCGGGCAGAACATCCGAGAAGCGGTCGATGGGGCCCGTGATCTCGGCCGGCGCGAAGAACAGGCCCCCGATGGCGATGATGGCCGTGATCGCGGGAAAGAGCGCGAGCAGGCCGAAAAACGCGACGCCCGCAGCAGTCAGGCTGATCCGGTCTTCCTGAATCCGCTTGAAGACGCGCACGGCTATTGCGCGGCGCTCGCCCCAGTCGAACGTGCGGGTTGAGGAGTGAACGTGCGTGGCTTCGGCCATGAATCCTTCGCTGCCTTGCGTCCAGACATTCGGACGGCGCAGCAAGCGCTGTCCATTTCCTCAACCGGGGGTCCCGGCTTTTGTTCCGGACTCGGGCCCCGGAAACTTCGCCCGCGTGCGATTGGCGAAGGCGACGAGCGACAGCATGACCGGGACTTCCACCAGCACGCCGACGACGGTCGCCAAAGCTGCGCCCGAGTTCAGGCCGAAGAGGCTGATCGCCACGGCAACCGCCAGTTCGAAGAAATTCGACGTGCCGATAAGCGCACAGGGGGCCGCAATACGGTGAGGAACTTTGAGAACGAAAGCCGCGCCATAGGCCAGCGCGAAAATGCCGTAACTCTGGATCAGGATCGGCACCGCGATGAGCACGATGGTCAGCGGTTTGGCGAGGATCGTTTCGCCCTGAAGCCCGAACAGGATCGCGACTGTCGCGATGAGGCCGACCACGGACCACGGTTTCACCCGGGCCGAGAACGCGTCGATGGCCACCTGCGTGCCGAGCCGGCGGCGCGTAAGAAGACCCGCGATGAGTGGCAGGAGGACGTAGAGAACGGTCGAAAGCACCAACGTCTCCCACGGCACCGACAGATCGGTGACGCCCAGCAGGAAAGCGACGATGGGCGCAAAGGCTACCACCATGATGAGGTCGTTGACCGAGACCTGCACCAGCGTATAGGTCGCATCACCTTTCGTGAGCTGCGACCAGACAAAGACCATCGCGGTGCAAGGCGCGGCCCCCAGCAGGATCAACCCCGCAATGTACTGCGCCGCATCCTCGGGCGCGATCAGGGGGGCGAACACATGGTCGAAAAACAGCACGGCCAGAAGCGCCATCGTGAAAGGCTTGATGAGCCAGTTCACCGTGAGTGTCACAATCAGCCCGCGCGGTTGTCGCGCGACACCTGCGACGGCGCCGAAATCCACCCCGACCATCATCGGATAGACCATCGCCCAGATCAGGACCGCCACGACAAGGTTGACACTCGCCACCTCGGCAACGGCGATCGCGCCAACGAGGCCTGGGGCAATCAGCCCGACGATCACCCCACCGATCATCGCCAGCAGAACCCAAAGGCTGAGGAATCGTTCGAATACGCTCATGTCGTGACCTCCTGCGGCGTCGCATCCAGCTTGCCCGATGTCAGCGCGGCAAGCGCCACCATGAGTGCGGCGGTTCCAAGGACAAGGGGCAGTCCGCCAATCTGATAGGTAAGGCCGGAGAAAAGCGTCCCGATTAGTCGTCCCCCGGCATTGGCCATGTAGTAAAAGCCCACATCCATCGTCACCCTCTCGGACTGCGTGAAGGCAAGGATGAGATAGGAGTGGAGCGAAGAGTTGACCGCGAAAACCACCCCGAACACGAGGAGCCCGATGACGAGCGTCACCGTGAGCCAGGTTTGCGGGTCCGGCGAGATCAACGTGGCGCCTGTCAGCGCGGCCGGCACAACGAAAAGCGCGCCGGCCCAGCCTCGGGCCGCGCGGATGAGTTCGCCTTCCGGGCGGATTGCGGCGCGCAGGATACGGGGGGCGGATGCCTGCACCGCGCCGTAGAGGATGATCCAGAGCGCCATGAAGGTGCCGATCATGAAGAACGCGGCCCGGTTGCCCGCCTCGGTACCGTCCGACAGGACAGCATAGAAATAGATCGGGATTCCCACGACGAACCAGACGTCGCGCGCGCCGAAGAGAAAGACCCGCGCTGCCGAGAGCCAGTTCACGTTGGCGGATTTCGAGAAAACTTCGGAAAACTTCGCCCCCTTGCGTCCGCGCGGCAGGCCCGACGGCATGGCGAGAACGACCGCGACCAGGATCACGGCCAGCACAATGGCCATCACCAGAACCGCCCAAACGAAGCCGAGCGTGGCGAGGAGTGCAGCGCCCAGCAGAAAGCCCAGTCCCTTCACCGCGTTCTTGGACCCGGTTAGAACCGCAACCCAGCGAAAGAGGCCCCCGCCCTCGGCCGGGGCGAGCAGTTTGACTGCCGATTTGGACGACATCTTCGACAGGTCTTTGGCCACACCCGACGCCCCCTGAACGCACATCACGAAAGCGACCGACGCGGCGATGGTCCAATTCGGGTCGAGCTGCGTGAGGGCGAGAAGCGCGGCCACTTGGATGGACAAGCCAGCATAGAGCGTCGACGTGAGGCCAAAGCGCGCGGCGATCCAGCCGGCGGTCAGGTTCGTGACCATCCCGGCGACTTCGTAGAGCACGAAGAGATAGGCCAACTGCACCGGGCTGAATCCGAGCGTATGGAAGTGCAGCAGGACAAGCATCCTGAGCGCCCCGTCCGTGAGCATGAAGGCCCAATA
Organism: Maritimibacter sp.; assembly: GCA_002695005.1. Lineage (GTDB taxonomy): Bacteria > Pseudomonadota > Alphaproteobacteria > Rhodobacterales > Rhodobacteraceae > Maritimibacter. The sequence goes on along the minus strand of NZNT01000029.1, from coordinate 354,255 downwards.
GGCTGCCGTCACGGCGATGTAGGCGGACAAGCCCTCGGGCCGTTCGCTCACAGCCCGCCCCCGACCATAAGTGCTACGTCCACGAGCCGGTGTGCATAGCCCATCTCATTGTCGTACCAGGCGTATACCTTCACCTGCGTTCCGTTCACGACCATCGTGGATGGGGCGTCGATGATGGATGAGCGTGTATCGTTGGTATAGTCGGTCGAGACGAGCGGCCGCTCCTCGTAGCCGAGGATGCCCTTGAGGGGGCCGTCCGCCGCAGCGGCCGCAAAGAGCGCGTTGACTTCTTGCGCGGTCGTCTCACGCTCTACCTCGAACACGCAATCGGTGAGCGACGCGTTCAGAAGCGGCACCCGCACAGCGTGACCGTTCAGCCGCCCCGCAAGCTCCGGATAGATCAGCGTGATCGCGGTGGCCGAGCCGGTCGTCGTCGGGATCAGGGAATTCAGGGCCGACCGCGCACGGCGGAGGTCCTTTGCAGGACGGTCAACGATGGTCTGCGTGTTGGTGACGTCGTGGATTGTCGTGATCGAGCCGTGACGGATGCCCAGGGATTCGTGGATTACCTTCACGACCGGGGCGAGGCAGTTGGTGGTGCAGGACGCTGCCGTCACGATGTCATGGGTTTGCGGATCGTATGTGTCGTCGTTCACGCCGATGACGATATTGGCAGTCGGCCCGTCCTTGACCGGTGCCGACACGACGACCTTCTTGACCCCAGCCTCGAAATAGGGGGCGAGTTTGGCTTCCGACTTGAACGCGCCTGTGCAGTCGATCACCACGTCGACACCTTCAAGCGGGAGCGCGTTCAGGTCGCGCGTGCCGATGAACGGGAGCCGAGTGCCATCGACCTTCACGCTGTCAGCGTCATGGGAAAATGCGGCGTCCCAACGTCCGTGAACCGTGTCGAACTCCAGAAGGTGCGCGTGCATTTCAGGGTCGCCCACCGCGTCGTTGATCCAGGCGATCTCGGCCCCGCGCTCCAGGAGCGGCTTCAGAGCCAGCTTGCCGATCCGTCCGAGCCCATTAAGTGCGTAGGTCGTCATGCGCTCTCTCCCGCGCCTTCACGGGCGATGTCGTCCACAGCGTTCTGAAGGGCGATGCGATCAAGCGCATCAATCGGAAGTGCCGCAAAAATCTCGATCCGCCGTTTCAGATCTCCATAGGCTTTCTGGAACGCGAGCGCCTTTTCCGCGGGTGTGCCAACTGATTTGACGGGATCGGGCATGCCCCAGTGTCCGTTGACCGGCTGCCCTTCCCAAGCTGGGCATTCCTCGTGCGCAGCCTGATTGCAGACCGTAAACACGAAATCCAGTCGCGGCGCGTCCGGGCCGGAGAATTCGGCGACATTCTTGGCCCGTAACGGTGCGATATCGTGCCCCTTGGAAGACAGCACCTCGAGCGCGAATGGGTTGAGCTCGGAGCTCGGGGTCGTTCCCGCCGAATAGGCAACGAAACGACCCCCCGCGATCTGTCGCAGCAAGGATTCAGCAAAGATGGACCGGGCAGAATTGCCGGTGCAGATGAAGAGCACGTTATACTTCTGGTCGGGCATCGGGGTGTCTCCCACGCGAAACGGTGTGCAAAGGTCCGGGCGGCCGCGGCAGCAGTCGGTAAGCAGGAAACCGAACATCTGTCGCACGCTCGCCATGTGGATCGAATAAAGAAGCGACGTGCCCGACCGTGTCTGCTCCACAAGACCCGCTCTCTGAAGCGCGGCCAGGTAGGCCGACATGGTGCTGGGCTTCACGTCCAAGGCCGACGAAAGCTCACCCGCCGGGACGCGATCGGGATACCGGCGCATCAGGAGCCGGAACACCGCGAGTCGCACGGGATGACCGAGAGTGGTCAACTGATCGGGAATCATCATTTCCATATTTCATGGATTATCGAAATAAAGCGCTCATGGCGAATGAAGATTTTGTAAAAATGTCATGCCGGACGGCCCGGCGTGTTCAGAACTGCGAACCCCAGCGCGGGTGCGCGTCGTCGATGACCAGAGGATGGGAGTGGCGACGATGCCCCTGCAAATGCGGATGATCTCGCGGCAGGTTCTTGTGCTCATGCTCTATTTCGACCGGATCGCCTACGGGCCAGAAACGCAAGGCGGCCACGATTCCGAGGGCCGCCAGCAGCGCGAGGCCCGAGAGGGCGGCGACCGGGCCCAAGGACGTCAGAAGCCAGCCGGACAGCGGATAGGTCACCAGCCAACATGCGTGCGATAGGGCGAACTGAGCGGCGAACACTGCCGGCCGGTCCTCCGAATGAGCAGAGCGGCGCAGGAGGCGACCGGAAGGCGTGAGCACTGCCGAGTAGCCAAGACCGACGATCAGCCATGTGACAAGAAGAAGGGGCCAAGTCAGTCGGGCAAAGAACACCACCCCGGCCAGAGCGAGCAGTCCGGCCACCATCGTCGCAGCCCCGGCCACCATGACGGGGCGGTCCGTCACACGGGCGAGAATGCGCGGCAAAGCAAGGGCGGCGACCATCGACCCAGCCCCGAAAGCGAACATCGTCCAGGCCAGGGCGGTTTCGCCCAATCCCAGCGTTCCGCGCACCAGCACGACGGAATTGACAAGCACCATTGCCCCGGCGCTTGCGGCGGCGAGATTCAGTGCCAGCAACCCACGCAGACGAGGCGTCGCAAGGTAGATGCGTATGCCACGGGTGGTTCGGTCATAGATCCCGCGCCGCGTCCCGGCTTTGGGGCCGGGAAACAGGACAGAAACGACGAGCAATGCGGACGCGATGAACCCCGCCGTGGTGCCGATGAACAACGTGCCGTAGCTCAGCACCGCCAGCAGGAGCGCGGCAAGGGTCGGGCTCACGATGTTCTCGAAGTCGTATGCGAGCCGGGACAGCGACAGCGCGCGGGTATATCGTTCTTCTTCAGGCAATACGTCCGGGATCGTCGCCTGAAACGTCGGGGTGAATGCGGCAGAAGACGACTGGAGCAGGAAGATCAGGACATAGACCTGCCAGACCTCAGTGACAAATGGCAGGCAGAGCGCGACCGCCGCGCGGATCAAATCGAGCGTGACGAGGAATACGCGCCGGTTCACCCGGTCGGCGAATGCCCCCGCGATGGGCGCGATGGTGACATAGGCCACCATCTTGATCGTGAAAACCGTGCCGAGAACGACCGAGGCCCGCTCGCCAGCGAGGTCGTAGGCAAGAAGGCCAAGCGCCACGGTGGCAAGCCCGGTGCCGAGCAGGGCCACGACCTGCGCAAGAAACAGGTGCCGGTAGGTGCGGTCGGCGAGAACGTCGAACATGAACCGACCATACAGCGAGCGCAGCGACCGCCCAAGCATCCGGCGATCACGGAATCGCGCCGCCTCCCGGCATAGAACTATTAAGAATTTTGGTCAGTTCTCCGAGACGACTGCGTTGCGAAGGACGCCTATGCCTTCCACCTCGACCTCACAGACATCGCCGGGCTTCATGTAGACCTGCGGGTCGCGCCCCATTCCGACGCCAGCGGGTGTTCCCGTCACGATCAGGTCGCCCGGCTCAAGTGTCATCCCGAGGCTGAGTTTGGACACGAGGTCCGCCACGTCGAAGATCATGTCATCGGTGGAACCGTCCTGAAGCGTCGCGCCATTAAGGCGGGTCGACACCTTCAGGCCCTTCGCCCCGGCGGGCAATTCATCCGAGGTCACGAAGTACGGCCCCATTGCACCGGTGGAGTCGAAGTTCTTACCGATGGTCCACTGGTTCGTCTGCATCTGGTAATCGCGGATCGAGCCGTCATTGAAGATCGTGTAGCCCGCGACGTGATCCAGCGCATCCGCTCGGGAAATTGCCCGCCCGCGCTTGCCGATCACCGCGACCAACTCGCCTTCGTAGTCGAACTGGTCCGAAGCATCCGGTTTCACGAGGTTGCCGCCGTGGGGCACGCAATTGCCATTGAAACGCACGAAGACCGTTGGGAAAGGCGGCACCTCCATCCGGGTCTCCTGCGCATGGTCGGCGTAGTTCAGGCCGACGCAGAGCAGCTTGGCCGCGCGATGAAATGGCAGGTCGGCCATCACGGCCTCGGCGTCGATCAGGTCGCCCGCTTCGAGCGCACGCGCGGCCCCTGCGAAATCGCCGCTCCGCACGATATCGTCGAGGCTTCCGGGGTAGCCCGCTGTATCATCCAGCAAACCGCGAAAACCGTCTTCGGTTTTCACGGCCAGTCCGCGCTTGCCGTTGTCGATGTAGCTCAGAAAACGCATGGATCCGTTTCTCCTTGACCGTGACTGAGCCAAGAAACCATTTCAGCCCAAGCGATTGCAAGGCACTCACGTCCGTACGGCCCCGAAATTTCGCTGTCAGGCAGTTTCGGCCGACAACCACTGGCGGAAAGCCTGGAGCGGCGCGTGGTCATCCTTGTCGGGTGGCCAGACCAGCCAATAGGCACCGCGCACCGGAACGGCCTGCCGAAGCACCGGGACAAGGCGTCCCTCTGCAATCTCGATCTGAGCGAGGTAGTCGGGCAGGAGCGCGATGCCGAGCCCGGAAATCGCCGCCTGGATCATCATTGAGAACTGGTCCACCAGCATGCCGCCCGCGCCGGATGCCGTGCCTCCCTGCCCTTCGAACCAGTCGGCCCAGACCGTCGGCCGACTCTCCAGATGGAGCATTGGCACATCGTCGAGATCCTCCAGTCGGTCGAGACGGCGTGATGCGGCAAATGCCGGTGACACGCAGGCCGTCACGGTCTCGTCGAAAAGCTTGAGGTGTCGCGCGCCCTCCCAGTCCCGCTGGCCGTAGTAAATCGCGGCGTCGAACACCTCGCCTGCGAAATCGAACCTGCCGATACGGGTCGACATGTTCACGGCCACACCGGGATGGGCGTTCAGAAACGCACCAAGACGCGGACCCAGCCACCGGGTCGCGAAGGTGGGCAGCACGGCCAGCGACAGTGTGCCGCCCTCGGGATTGGTCACGACAGACATCGAAGCCCGCTGGATCATGTCCAGCGCCCGTGAGACGTCTCGCTGATAGCTGATCGCGGCGGCATTGGGAACGAGCCGCCGACGCTCTCGGGTGAAGAGTTCCTTGCCCAGTTGTTCTTCAAGAGTCAGGATCAACCGGCTGACCGTGCTCTGTGTGAGGCTCAGTTCGCCGGCCGCAGCGGTGACTGAGCGATGGCGCACCACGGCGTCGAACGCCAACAGGAGCTTGATCGACGGGAGAAAGCGTCTTTGCCGCAATTCATTCATTCCATGCATGGATTGATGCAAAAATAGAGCTTTTATCCCACCCTTTCCATTCATAGTTTCGCTGAAATCTGAATCCGACCGGTCGACATGGAGGAGACCCGCAATGTCCGCAACATCCCACAAAGGTGGTTCGTTCAATTGGGCCGATCCCTTTCTGCTCGAAGATCAGCTGACCGATGAGGAGCGCATGATCTCGCAAACCGCGCGCAGCTTCGCGCAGGATCGCCTGATGTCGCGTGTCGAAGAAGCGTATCTCGAGGAAAAGACCGACCCCGAAATCTTTCGCGAAATGGGCGAGATGGGCCTGCTGGGTGTGACAGTGCCGGAGGAATACGGCGGCGTCGGCGCTTCTTATGTGTCCTACGGGCTGGTGGCGCGGGAGGTTGAACGGGTGGACAGCGGTTACCGCTCGATGATGTCGGTGCAGAGTTCGCTCGTGATGTTCCCGATCTACGCCTACGGCTCGGAAGAGCAGAAACAGAAGTACCTGCCCAAGCTTGCCAGCGGCGAATTCATCGGCTGTTTCGGTCTGACCGAGCCCGATGCCGGTTCGGACCCTGGCGGCATGAAGACCCGCGCGACCAAGACCGATGGCGGTTACGTCCTCAACGGGTCCAAGATGTGGATTTCGAACGCGCCGATCGCCGATGTCTTCGTGGTTTGGGCCAAATCCGACGCCCATGACGGCAAGGTGCGCGGCTTCGTGCTCGAAAAGGGTATGAAGGGCCTGACCGCGCCCAAGATCGGCGGCAAACTCAGCCTGCGGGCGTCGATTACCGGCGAAATCGTGATGGACAATGTCGAGGTCGGGGAAGATGCGCTTTTGCCCAACGTTCAGGGCATGGGCGGTCCCTTCGGATGCCTCAACCGCGCGCGTTACGGCATATCCTGGGGCGTCATGGGGTCCGCCGAGGATTGCCTGCATCGGTCGCGGCAGTATGGGCTGGACCGTCACCAGTTCAACCGCCCCCTCGCCGCGACACAGCTTTACCAGAAGAAGCTCGCAGACATGGAGACCGAGATCGCGCTCGGGCTCCAGGCAGCGCTGAGGGTCGGACGTCTGATGGACGAAAACAAGTTCGCCCCGGAGATGATTTCGCTCATCAAACGCAACAACTGCGGCAAGGCGCTCGACATCGCGCGGATGGCCCGCGACATGCACGGCGGTAACGGAATTCAGGTCGGCTACCATGTGATGCGCCATGCCCAGAATCTCGAGACGGTGAATACCTACGAAGGCACGCATGATGTCCACGCCCTGATCCTTGGCCGCGCAATCACCGACATTCAGGCGTTTGGCTGAGCGGGCCGCGATGGACACCGCTGCACCGCTCAAGGGCCTCAAGGTCGTCGAACTGGCGCGCATTCTGGCCGGTCCGTGGATCGGTCAGACGTTGGCGGACCTGGGGGCCGAGGTTATCAAGGTGGAAAGCCCCGAGGGTGACGACACCCGGCGCTGGGGTCCGCCCTTTGTGGAACGCCCTTTGCCTGAAGGTGGCTCTGAAACGGTCGCCGCTTATTTTCAGTGCGCCAACCGCGGCAAGCGCTCAGTCACCTGCGATTTCGCGAGCCCTGACGATCTGGAACGCCTCAAGTCGCTGATCGCTGAGGCGGACATTCTGGTCGAGAATTTCAAGGTCGGAGGTCTGGCCAAGTACGGGCTTGATTACGAGAGCATCGCCGCGCTGAACCCCGGCTTGATCTACGCTTCGGTGACGGGCTTCGGGCAGGACGGGCCGCGCGCGTCGCAGCCGGGCTACGATTTCCTGATCCAGGGCATGTGCGGGATCATGGATCTGACAGGTCCGCCGGACGGCGAACCGCAGAAGGTCGGCGTGGCCTGGATCGACATTTTTACCGGCTTGTACGGCGTTATCGGGATTCAGGCGGCACTGGCCGAACGGGCCCGTTCAGGCAAGGGTCAACACGTTGACCTTTCGCTTCTGGATTGCGGGGTCTCCGTGCTCGCAAACCAGGCGACCAACTATCTGTTGGGAGGTTTGGTGCCATCGCGACTTGGCAATGCCCACCCGAATATCGTTCCATATCAGGTGTTTCCGTCAGCGGACGGCCACCTCATCATCGCCTGCGGCAACGACAGGCAGTTTCGCGCGCTCGTCACCCTGTTCGGACAACCGGAGCTCGCGGACGATACCCGCTATTCCACAAATGCAGCGCGTGTCGAGAACCGCGAAACCCTCTGCGATCTTCTGGCCGATCACACTCGGACGATTGGCAAGGCCGAACTTATCGAACGGCTTGAGGCGGTCGGTGTCCCCGGCGGGCCGATTAATACGGTGGCCGAGGCGCTGACCGACCCACAGATCCTGTCGCGCGAACTGCGTATTCACCCCGAGGGGATCGAGGGCCTGAGAACGCCGATCCGCTTTTCGCGCAGCGACATGACGCTCGACAGCGCCGCACCGGGCCTCGGCTCCGGCGCTTGGGGATTCATGACCGGCTCAGAGGACTAGCGGCCGACAAAGGTTGCGCAAAGCCACAACAGATCAGAAATCCAGATTCTCCACGTTCATCGCGTTCTGCTGGATGAACTCGCGGCGGGGTTCCACGACGTCTCCCATGAGTTTGGTGAAAAGGTCGTCTGCGTCGGCGAGGTCTTCGACCTTGACCTGGAGGAGCGTCCGCGCCTCGGGGTCCAGGGTGGTTTCCCATAGCTGGTCTGGGTTCATTTCACCCAGCCCCTTGTAGCGTTGCAGCGACAGGCCCTTTTCGCCCTCGGTAAGGATCGCCTGAAACAGGTCGGTCGGGCCATAGATGGCCTGGTCGCGGTCCTTGCGGACGAGTGAGGACGGGTCGCGGTAGACGTCGCGGCTGTCCGCCGACACCTGGCTCAGACGCCGCGCCTCTCCGGAGCGAAGGACGGCGCCGTCGAGGGTGCGGATTTCCTCAACCCCGCGCAGGACGCGGGAAAGGCGGATACCGTGGTCCTGCGTGATGCGGCCGTTCCAACCCTTCTCGTATTCCACCGCGACGAGGTCGAGCCGTTCCGCCACGCGGTCGGCCACGGTCTGCAGGTCCCCGTCCGCAGCGCCGGGGTCGAAGGCGCCGGCAAGCGCGGCCTGTTCTAGGATGTTGCGCGGGTAGTGCGTCGGGAAAGCGTCCAGAACGCGTTTGAACGTGCGCGCGCCCTCGATGACGCGGGTAAGGTCGGGCCCCGCGATCTCTTCGCCGGACTTGAGCCGGAGAACGGCCCCGTCGACACCCTGGGTGATGAGGTAGTCCTCAAGCGCCGGCACGTCCTTGATATAGACCTCAGACCGTCCCCGCGCGACTTTGTAGAGCGGCGGTTGGGCGATGTAGAGGTATCCGCCCTCGATGATCTCGGGCATCTGGCGATAGAAGAACGTCAGAAGCAGTGTGCGGATGTGCGCGCCGTCGACGTCGGCGTCCGTCATGATGACGATCTTGTGGTAACGCAGCTTTTCGATGTCGAATTCGTCGCGCCCGATCCCTGTGCCCAAAGCGGTTATGAGCGTTCCCACGGTTTCAGAGCCGAGCATACGGTCGAACCGGGCCCGTTCCACGTTCAGGATCTTGCCCCGGAGCGGCAGAACCGCCTGATTGTGGCGCGAGCGGCCCTGTTTGGCCGATCCGCCAGCAGAGTCACCCTCGACAATGAAAATCTCGCGCTTGGCGGGGTCGCGTTCCTGGCAGTCCGCCAGTTTGCCCGGAAGGCTCGCGACATCGTGCGACGCTTTCTTGCGTGTCAGTTCGCGGGCTTTGCGCGCTGCCTCGCGCGCCAGAGCGGCCTCGACGATCTTGCCGACGATCATCTTGGCCTCGTTCGGGTGTTCTTCGAACCAGTCCGCGAGTCGTTCGTTCATCAGGCTTTCGACTGCCGGACGCACCTCGGACGAGACGAGCTTGTCCTTGGTCTGGGACGAGAACTTGGGGTCGGGCACTTTCACCGAAAGCACACAAGTCAGCCCCTCGCGCGCGTCGTCGCCGGTAAAGGCGACCTTTTCCTTTTTCGCGAGACCCGAGGAGTTGGCGTAGAGGTTCATGGTCCGCGTCAGCGCCCCCCTGAAACCCGCCATATGCGTACCGCCGTCGCGCTGGGGAATGTTGTTGGTGAAAGGCAGAACCATCTCGTTGTAGCTGTCGTTCCACCACATCGCGACTTCGATGGTGATGTCATCGCGCTCGCCGGTGATGAAGATCGGCTCCTCGATCATCGGCGTCTTGTGCCGGTCGAGGTATTTCACGAATTCCTTCACCCCGCCCTCGTAGAACAGCTCGGTCTCCAGCGGCTCGGCCGGGCGTTCGTCGCGCAGGATGATGCGCACGCCGGAGTTCAGAAAGGCGAGCTCGCGCAGCCGGTTTTCCAGCGTCTTGAAGCTGTAATCGAGGTTGGAAAACGTGTTGGTCGAGGCGAGAAAGCGGACCTCGGTCCCGGTTTCGCCCTCGGCGTCACCGATCACCTTGAGATGCTCGACGGTCTCACCATTTTCGAACCGTGCCGCGTGCTTCTTGCCCGCGCGCCAGACCGTGAGTTCCAGCCAGTTCGACAGTGCGTTCACCACAGAGACGCCAACGCCGTGAAGGCCACCGGATACCTTGTAGGAATTCGAGTCGAATTTCCCGCCAGCATGCAGCTGGGTCATGATCACCTCGGCCGCCGAGACGCCCTCCTCCTGGTGGATGTCGACCGGAATTCCGCGACCGTTATCACGCACGGATACGCTGTTATCCGCGTGCAAGGTGACGTTCACGAAGTCCGCATGCCCCGCCAGAGCCTCATCAATCCCGTTATCGACAACCTCATAGACCATATGGTGCAGACCGCTGCCGTCGTCAGTGTCGCCGATGTACATACCGGGACGTTTGCGAACTGCCTCCAAGCCCTTGAGAACCTTGATGGAATCTGCGCCGTAATCTGAGTTGTTCTGCACGTCGTCGGCCATGAGAGCCTTCCTGTTTTTTTGTTGACTGTTTTTAGCTTTTTCCACGGGGAATGTCACGCGAAGGACACGATAATTAGCGTTGCATCCGAGGCTTTTGCCCGGGGATTTTCACAGCTTCGACAACCCTGCGACGCGAGTGGGTGAGACACACTCCATACAGCCCAAAGGAGGTGATGAAATGCACGCATGGCGGCCAGTTCTTTTTTCAGTCTGTATCGGGCTTGGCGTCGGGTTCTTGACGCACCCCATCATGGCGCCACTGATGGCTCTCATCATCGCGCCGGTCTTCTTCATCCTGGAGAGGGAGGGCACACGCGCAGGTGGCGAATGAGGGCCTCAGGTAAAGGGTATGATTGCCGCTACGACGATCAGCAGTGCACCTGCGGACAGGTTCAGACGGCGCAAAGCGGTCGGTGACGACAGCAGGTCCCGCAGCTTCCCGATGAACGCGGCCATGAGGACATTCCCAAAGAGCGGCACCGCAATCGACAGGGCGACGATCAATGCGATGTCTGCCCAAGTCAGTCGGGTGAGGTCAAAGAACCCCGGCAACATCCCCATGTAGAACAGGATCGCCTTCGGGTTCGCGAGGATCACGATCACGCCGGCGACGAAGCCCGCCCACATGCCCGGGCGCGTAAGGCGGCTGTCCGCCGCGATCTGCTTGTCGGCGTTGCGGATGATCGTCCAGCCCAGCCAGAGAAAGAATGCCGAGGCCACGAATTTCAGGAGGACCGTGACACCCTCGAACTCGGTGGCGACCCAGCTCATCCCGAGGATGGCCAGAAGCGGCCAGAGCGCATCGCCAACAGCGACCCCGAGCGCGAGCGGCCAGGCTGCGTGAAAACCGCCGGACATCGCGCGGGCCAGCAGGGCCATCCAGACCGGCCCCGGTGTCAGGAAAAGGACGAGAAGCGCAAAGGCATATAGCCCCGCATCAGCCGCAGAAAGCGTCACGCGATGCGCCCCTCCTCGTCGAGGGTCCAGAACGGATTATGCGCGTATTCCCAGACATGACCGTCCGGGTCTGCGACGTAGGAGGAATAGCCGCCCCAGTCGGTCTTGAACGGCTGGGCAAGCGCCGTGCCGCCAGATGCGACCGCACGGGTGAACATCGCCTCCACCTCCTCCGGCGAGCTGAAATTCTGGGCGAGCGTCATGGCCCCCGTCCTGAGCTCTTCCACCGGCTTGCCGGTTTCATTGGCCAATCCTTCGAGCGTGAAGAAGCCGAACTTCATACCGTTCATGGCAAAGAACACCGCCTCGCCAAGGTCTTCCTCCACCTCCCAGCCGAGCGCCTCGTAATAGGTGCGGGCGCGCTTGGTATCGGCGACACCGAGGGTGATGAGCGTGACGCGGTTGGCCTTCATGGCGCGACCTCCTGGATCAGGGATTGGCCCGCCTCGTCGCGGACTTCGATATGCATGGCCCGGTCGCCAAGGTCTGTAAACAGCTCCGGTCCGGTGCCGGTGAGAAAGGCTTGCGCACCCAGCGCGACGATCTCGTCATAAAGCGCCGCGCGGCGCTGGGCGTCGAGGTGGGCCGAGACCTCGTCCAGAAGGAGCATCGGCGGCGCGCCGAAGTCCTGCGCCAGCGCACGACCGTGAGCGAGGATGAGCGAGACGAGCAACGCCTTCTGCTCGCCCGTGGAACATTCACGCGCGGGCATCGCCTTTTCGGCATAGGTCGCAGCAAGATCGGCCCGATGTGGCCCGACCAGCGTCCGCCCTGCGAGGAGGTCACGCGGACGGCTTTCGGCAAAGGCGTCGGCCAGCTCGCTCTCACCCTCCGGACCCGTCTCGGCGCCTTCTGCATGGAGGAGCTTCAGCTCGGCAACCGGAAAGGCCGTTTCGGCCACCATCTGCGCGCCGACGATGAGCGCCACGGTGCGCGCCCGGTTTTCCTGTATCGCGGCCCCGGACTGCGCCATCTGGGCCTCCAGCGCGCTGTACCAATGCGCATCGCGGTGGCCGTCTTTCAGGAGCCGGTTTCGCTCGCGCATCGCCTTTTCATAGGTCAGCACAGCGTCGCCATGCCCCGGCTCGAAGCTCATCGCCATCCGGTCGAGGAACTTGCGCCGGCCGTCAGCCCCTTCGACCCACAGGCGGTCCATCACCGGCACCAGCCATGTGACCCGCGCGATCCGGCCCAGCGCGACCTGCGGTGCCGTCTTTCCGTCGATCGTCACCGTGCGCGACCCGCCCGGCTCCGCCCATGTCTCGACCTCGTGGATTTGGTGGAGCGACTGGAGCACACCCGAAAGCTTCCATCCCACTGCTTCAGGCCGGCGCGCCATATCCTCGGCCGCCGCACCGCGCAGTCCCCGACCAGGGGACATGAGGCTTACCGCCTCGAGGATGTTGGTCTTGCCCGCTCCATTGCGCCCGAAAATCGCCACCGGCCGCCCGTCGAGCGTGAGCGACGCGCGGCGGTGCGAGCGGAAATGCGAAAGGGTCAGTTCTCGAAGGTAGAGGCCTGTCACACGCGCATCGGCATGACGACATAGACGGCAGAGGTATCGTTACCTTCGCGCATCAGGGTCGGGTCGCCTGCGGAGTTGAACATGAACACGGCATTCTCGCGGTCCACCTGACTCGCGATTTCGAGCAGATACTTGGCGTTGAACCCAATCTCCATCGGTTCGTCGGCATAGGCCACGACAAGCTCTTCCTCAGCCGCACCGGCATCGGGCGCGTTGACGGACAGCGTGAGCTTGTCCTCGCCCAGTGCAAGCTTCACGGCGCGGGAGCGTTCGGACGATACCGTTGCGACACGGTCCACCGCCTTGGCGAATTCGCTCGCGTCCACTTCCATCTTCTTGGTGTTCCCTGTCGGGATGACGCGGGTGTAATCGGGGAAGGTCCCGTCAATCACCTTGGACGTCAGCGTGATATCGGGCGTGGCGAAGCGCACCTTGGTTTCGGAAACTGACACGGCGATCTGCATGTCGTCATCGTCCAGAAGTTTGCGCAGCTCGCCCACCGTCTTGCGCGGCACGATCACACCCGGCAGATCCTCGGCACCCGGCGGGAGGTCGGCGTCGATCCGCGCGAGGCGGTGGCCGTCGGTCGCGACGCAGCGCAGCACGCGGCCCCCTTCGGAGTCTGAGACGTGCATGTAGACGCCGTTGAGGTAATAGCGGGTTTCTTCGGTCGAGATCGCGAATTTCGACTTGTCGAAAAGCCGGCGCAGCACCGGCGCTGGGGCCGAGAAATTGGCGGCGTATTCCGACGTGGTCATTACCGGGAAGTCTTCTTTCGGGAGCGTGGCGAGCGAGAAGTTCGACCGTCCCGCCTCCACCGTCAGGCGACCCGAGGCCCCGTCATCGGTGAGGTTGACCATCGCCCCATCCGGCAGCTTTCGGACGATTTCATGGAGCGTCACGGCACTGACCGTGGTCGCGCCGGCGCGTTCGACCATCGCCGGCGCCTTGTCCACCACCTCGATGTCGAGGTCGGTCGCACGGAAACTGACCGTATCGCCCTCAGCCTCGATCAGCACGTTGGCGAGGATCGGAATGGTGTTGCGGCGCTCGACGACCGATTGCGCCTGTCCCACTGCCTTGAGCAGCACGGCGCGTTCGACGGAAATCTTCATGTCCCACTCCCGGATTATCGCGGGCCGAAATGGCCCCGGGACGGCGACATTACCCGGTTCCCCGCCCGTCTCAAGGTTTTTTGCACTCTCTGAGTGATTGACCGCAGGGTCAAGGCCCTGCCGCGCGCCGAAAGACCGGCCTCAGTGCTCCAGAAGCCGGCGCAGAAGCTCCACGTCCTCGGCAATCTGCTGGTCGCTCTTGATAAGCTCCTCGACCCGCTTCACCGCGTGCATGACCGTTGAATGGTCCCGCCCGCCGAACCGGCGCCCGATGTCGGGATAGGAACGTGTCGTGAGTTCCTTGGAGAGCATCATCGCAACCTGACGCGGACGCGCGATGGAGCGCAGCCTTTTGGGCCCGATCATGTCCGAGAAGCGCACGCCGTAATGCTCTGCCACCTTGCGTTGAATCTCCTCCACCGTGACCTTGCGGTCCGAAGCGCGCAGCACATCGGTCAGACATTCCTGCGCACGCTCCAGGGTGATCTCACCGCCGACGAGCGAGGCGAAAGCAAAGAGCCGCATCAGAGCGCCTTCGAGCACGCGGACGTTGGTGGTGATCCGGTGGGCGAGGAATTCCAGCACTCCGTCGGCGATCGACAGATCCGGGTATTGCTCGCGATAGGCGGCCACCTTGGTCTGGAGCACACCGAGGCGGAGTTCGTAATCGGTCGGATGCAGATCGACGACGAGGCCACATTGAAGGCGCGACTTGATCCGCTCTTCAAGGTCTTTGATCTCGCCCGGCGCCCGGTCCGCGGAAATGATGATCTGCTTGTTCTGATCCACGAGCGCGTTGAACGTGTGGAAGAACTCTTCCTGCGTCGAATCCTTGCCCGCGATGAACTGAACATCGTCGACCATGAGCACGTCGACCGAACGGAAGAGATGCTTGAAATCCATCATCTGCTTTTCGCGCAGCGCCTGCACGAAGCGATACATGAACTGTTCAGCGGAGAGGTAGACGACCCGCAGGTCCGGGTTCCGTTCCTGCATCTCGTGGGCGATGGCGTGCATCAGGTGCGTCTTGCCGAGCCCCACGCCGCCATAAAGAAACAGCGGGTTGAACGTGACCGGGCCACCCTCGGCCACACGACGAGCGGCGGCATGTGCCAGCTCGTTGGGCTTGCCGACGACGAAGTTGTCGAAGGTGAAGCGCTTGTCGAGAGGCGCTCCGGGCAGCTCACCGCCACCGGTCCGGGCCGGGCGACCATTTCCGTTTGCCGGCGGAGGCGTCTCTCCGGTGGTTGCGGCGCGGGCCTGTGGGGCCGACGCAGGCACCACGAACTCGAGGCGCGAAACCTTTGCACCGGCGCTGATCATATGGCGCAGGATTTGTTCGCCGAAGTTACGCTGAACCCAGGTTCCCATGAAGTTCGTGGGAACGAGGAAGGTGGCCACGCCCCCTTCCAGATCAGCGAACTCGAGAGGCTCGATCCAGTTGCGATAGTTGTTCTGGCCCACCGATTTCTCGAGCTGCGCGCGTACTTGTCCCCACATCGTGTCTGTCATCTCGTCTTTGACCTGCTTCACCATTGTCGGCGCACTGCTAACGCCAGGCCCGGCCGTCATCGACCGGGGCGCACAAATCGTGACAAGGCACAGGCGGCGCCGACCCCGCAAAGAGTCGGTCGTCGAGCAGAACGCACCCGCCCACCGGCAGAGCCAGCAAAGCTTGATGCGTCCGACACGAAAACCGAAGGTACCCCCTCAGATCCCTCCGGTGCGGCAAGACGGAGATCCCCACCCCCGTCGCCCGCGCTGTCCCAAGTCAGCGAAATGAATCGCAGGATCAAAATAGGAGGGGGGCGCAGAGAGTCGCAACTGATCTTCGCGCTTGACTCTGGGTATGCGAAAACGAATCCAGAGCCGCTATCACTTATCCAATATTTACAGGCAGAATCCGGGTGCCTGTCGAATCGGACACCGCGACCGGATTGCGGGCACCGTGGCGCATTGGCACCAAAAACGCAGCACGAAAAAAGAACGCGGCCCCGGGGGGGCTGCGCTCCAAAAATCTGGTCGTTACGTCAGGTCCAGGCTCAGCCCAGCGACTTCACCCGCGAGGTGAGGCGGGACATTTTCCGGGCAGCGGTGTTCTTGTGGAACACGCCCTTGGTGACGCCGCGCATCAGTTCGGGCTGGGCTTCGCGCAGAGCGGTTTGAGCCGCGTCCTTGTCACCCGAGGCGATCGCCTCTTCGACTTTGCGCAGATAGGTGCGGATGCGCGAACGGCGGGCTTTGTTGACGGCAAAGCGGCGCTCGTTCTGACGGGCGCGCTTTTTGGCTTGGGGCGAATTCGCCATGGTGATCTTCCCTTCGTCGGGTTCGTTTCAATACTGGTTGCACGAGACGAGCCCCGACCGGGTTCGATACCGGCTGATTCCGACCTTGGCGGGTCTCACGCGCATGTAACGGCGGCCTATAGGCGGTTTCCGGGGCGTTGTGAAGCCTAGAATCGCCCCGGAACCGGCCAAATGGCGCGAAAACCATATACAACCGGGCACACAGGCGTTACGGACGCTGATCTTGCGCGGAGCCTGCCGCGCCCACAGGTGCGACTGGCACCCAAGACAACGGACCCGACATGACCCGCCTGATTTCCGAAGCGCTCGCCGAGCGCGGCTATGACACCCTGACCCCGGTACAGGAGGCTGTGAGCGATCCCGACCTCGTGGCACGCGACCTTCTGGTCTCTGCGCAGACGGGGTCCGGCAAGACGGTGGGCTTTGGCCTCGCCATCGCGCCGACGCTTCTGGAAGAGGCGGAGAGTTTCGGGCCCGCAGGCCTGCCGCTGGCCCTCGTCGTCGCGCCCACGCGCGAACTGGCGATGCAGGTGATGCGCGAGTTGGGCTGGCTTTACGCCAAGACCGGGGCGCGCGTCACCTCCTGCGTCGGCGGCATGGACATGCGCGATGAACGTCGGGCGCTGGAGCGTGGCGCACATATCGTCGTCGGGACGCCGGGCCGTCTGCGCGACCACATTCAGCGGGGCTCGCTCGACATGAACGCCCTGCGCGCGATCGTGCTGGACGAGGCCGACGAGATGCTCGACCTCGGCTTCCGCGAAGACCTAGAATTCATGCTGGAGGAAGCGCCCGCAGAACGGCGCATCCTGCTGTTTTCGGCCACGGTGCCGCCAGCCATCGCCAAACTCGCCAAGCAGTATCAACGCGACGCCGCGCGCATCAACACGGTGACGGGTTCGACCCAGCACACCGATATCGCCTATCAGGCGATCCGGGTGGCTCAGACAGACGGCGAGCACGCGATCTTCAACCTTCTGCGCTACCACGACTCGGAAAACGCCATCGTCTTTGCCAACACCCGCGCGGCGGTCGCGCACCTGACCGCACGCCTGTCCAACCGGGGACTCGCGGTGGTGAGCCTGTCGGGTGAATTGAGTCAGAACGAGCGCACGCATGCGCTTCAGGCCATGCGCGACGGGCGTGCGCAGGTCTGCGTGGCCACGGATGTCGCGGCGCGCGGGATCGATCTGCCGAACCTCGACCTCGTGATTCATGCCGATCTGCCGAAGAACACCGAAAGCCTGCTGCACCGCTCAGGCCGCACGGGCAGGGCCGGGCGCAAGGGTATCTCGGCCCTCATCGTCCCGCCGCGTGATACGAAACGCACCGAGCGCCTGCTCGGGTGGGCCAAGATCGACGCCGAATGGCGGACGGCGCCCTCCGCCGACGACATCCTTGCGCGCGATGAGGAACGGCTTTTGTCCGACCCCGTCTGGTCCGAGCCGGTCTCTGACGCCGGACGCGCCTTTGCCGAAAAACTGCTCGCGCAATACGACGCTGAAACCGTCGCCGCCGCCTACCTCCGCCTGTTCCAGTCACGTCAGGGCGCGCCCGAAGATCTCCTGCCGCCGGACACGAAACCTGAGCGCAAGGAGCGCAAGGCGTTCGGGCCAAGCCGCTGGTTCGCCCTGTCCATCGGGCAGAAGGACAAGGCCGAGGCCCGTTGGCTTCTCCCCCTGCTTCTGCGCACGGGCGGCATGGACAAGGCCGACATTGGCGCGATCCGGGTGCAGAACGACGAGACTTTCGTCGAGATAACGGAAAAGAGCGCCTCCGGATTCCTCGCGGCCCTCGGCGCAGACGGCGAGCTGGACGAAGGCATCAAGGCCCGGGCCCTGGACGGCGCCCCCGAGCTTGGGCCGCGTCCGAGGCCCGAGCGCAGCAATGCTCCGCGTCCACACGACCGGCCACAGCGCGACAAACGCGACGCAAAGCCGCGCGAGGATCGTCCGGACCGGGCCCCGAAGCCGCGCGAGCATGACGGGGCAAAACGGAAGTTCGCCGACAAACGCAAGGCGCAGGAAGAGACCGGGGCAACCGCGCCTTACAAGCCGCGCACCAAGCCGGCCCCGAAGGGTGACAAGCCCGGACCGAAGGGCGACAAACCCCGGTGGGAAGGCAAAAAGGACGGCGCGAAATCCGCCAAGCCACGCGCGGACAAGAAACCCGCCGCCGCGCCCGCGTCCAAGCCGCGCCCGGCTGGCAAGCCCGGGGCCGCGGACGCATCCAAGAGTTTTCGCAAACCGGGGGCCAAGCCGACCGGTCCGCGCAAGGGTAAACCGGCGCAGAGCAAAGGCGGGAACGCCAAGCCCCGCCGCAAGCCGGGCGATTAACGGTCGCGGAACTGCGGCTCGCGTTTCTCGATGAAGGCCGCCATGCCCTCTTTCTGGTCCTCGGCGGCGAACATGGAGTGAAAGACGCGGCGCTCGAACAGGATCGCCTCGGACAGCGGCATCTGGTCGGAGCGGTGCACCGATTCCTTGATCGCCATCACCGAGATCATGCTCTTTTCGGCGATCTTCTTGGCCGCCGCGGTCGCTTCGTCCATCAGCTTCTTGCAGGGCACGACGCGGCTCACGAGCCCCGCACGCTCGGCTTCTTCGGCCTCCATGAAGCGGCCGGTCAAGTTCATGTCCATCGACTTGGCACGACCGACGAGACGTGTGAGTCGCTGGGTGCCACCCATTCCGGCCATCACGCCGAGGTTGACCTCCGGCTGGCCGAATTTGGCGGTGTCCGAGGCGATGATGAAATCGCACATCATGGCCAGCTCACAGCCGCCGCCCAGCGCATAGCCCGACACGGCCGCGATGATCGGCTTGCGGATGCGCATGATCGCAGCTTCTTCCGGCGTGAACAGGTCGCCCGAGAACACGTCGGTAAAGCTCTTCTCAGACATCATCTTGATGTCGGCTCCCGCGGCAAACGCCTTCTCCGAACCGGTGATGATGAAACAGCGCACCTTGTCGTTCTTCTGCCCTTCGGCCAGCGCCTTACCCAGTTCGCGCAGCAGCTCGATGTTGAGCGCATTGAGCGCGTCAGGCCGGTTCAGCTTGATCGTGCAGACGTGATCTTCGACATCCACGATGATGTTGTCATATGCCATTTGGACAAGTGCCCCTTTGATGCAGTCCGCCCATGCCTAAGCGAGTCTCGGATCAGGCTTCAAGTCATCTTTGACAGCGCGGGCAGTAGAAGGACGATCGTCCCGACTGCACGATTCGCGCGATTTTTCCGTTGCAGCCCGGTGTCTTGCACGCGGCACCCTCTCGGTCGTAGACGCGGAATGTGTGTTGAAAATATCCCAACTCGCCATCGGCCTGCCGGTAGTCGCGCAGGGAAGACCCGCCTGAGGCAATCGCCTCGTTCAAAACCGTCCGAATGATCGGGACGAGCGTCGCGATCCGCGCGGCCGAGATGCGCCCGGCCTTGCGCGCCGGGTGGATATGGGCGCGGTGCAGCGCCTCGCAGACATAGATGTTGCCCAGCCCCGCCACGATCCGCTGGTCGAGGAGCGCCGCCTTGATCGGCGTGTTCTTTCCGGCGAGACGCGCGATCAGGTAAGGTTCGTCAAAGGCGTTGCCGAGCGGTTCCGGCCCCAGTGCCGAGATCAGCGGATGAAGATCACCGGTGCCGGTTGTGAACAGATCCATCGCCCCGAACCGGCGCGGGTCGTTCAGCGTGATCCGCGCCCCGCCCTCTATGTCGAGCACGACGTGGTCGTGTTTCTCTGGCGCGGGGTGTTCGTGATGGAATTTCCCCAGCGTGGTGCCGGAGATCAGGATGCGCCCCGACATGCCAAGATGGATGAGGCATGTCTCGTCCGTGTCCAGATAGGCGAGGATGTACTTCGACCGCCGCCGCAGGCCAAGCACGCTGGCCCCGGTCAGCCGCTCTGCCATCCGCTCGGGAAACGGCCAGCGCAGCCCCTC
This sequence comes from Maritimibacter sp., assembly GCA_002695005.1. Taxonomy (GTDB): domain Bacteria; phylum Pseudomonadota; class Alphaproteobacteria; order Rhodobacterales; family Rhodobacteraceae; genus Maritimibacter. Next base: position 334,279 of record NZNT01000029.1, on the reverse strand, counting down.
GCGCCGGACCTCGGCCCGCACGATCCTCTTGCCGGTCATCACGGGCTCCAGCCCGCGACGCACGGTTTCCACTTCGGGGAGTTCGGGCATCTAGGGGCGATACGCCTCCAGCCGCGCGCGCAACTCCGTTCTCCCTGTGACTTGCTTCATCAGATCGCCTCTTGCGCCATTCCTGAAATATAGGCGCAGCGTGTACGGACCGCCATCCGCGATATTCTCCAACTCGCGCAGATCATGCGCATGACGCCGAAACCCGAGCGTGCGCCACGAGATATACGGCCCGTCCAGCTCGATGCGATAGGTCCAGATATGGCGCAGATAGAGGAGGCAGACCACGGCGATCAGCGCGAAAATCTCCCACCCATGTTCGCCGGAAAGCGAGAATCCGGGCTGGCGCAGGACGCCACCCGTTTCACTTGGCAGCGCGGGTCGGATGACCCAGAGAAGCGCGGCAAGGCCGAGTGTGGCGGTGTACCTGACCCCCGGTGCTGCAGGATAGGTGGTTTCGATGGAGCGGTGCCGGTCCATGCGCGGTCCCTGCGCCGGCGCCTCGCCGTCCTGAGGGAGGGGCCTGGCGTGCACAGGGTCGGCCCGCGCCGTCCGCGCCCGCCCGCCAATGGCTGCGCGCAGCAAGAGCTTCAGCCCGATCGACACAACGGGCACGCCCAGCACGAGCAAGAGGATAGGGATCAGGGGGCTGCCGGGCTGGAGCCAGCCGGTCACGCCGGTCGGTACGAGGTCCATGCTGTGCCTGCGACCCTTCGTCAATCGATGTTAAGTCGTTTGTCGTTTGCGACGCGTAGGTATATTGCCAACCTGACGAAAATGAGGCGCTACGCATGACCGACGCGAAGAAGACAACGCATTTCGGCTACCGGGAAGTGGACGAGGACCAGAAGGCCGGGATGGTCCACGGGGTCTTCACCAATGTCGCCTCGAAGTACGACATCATGAACGACGTGATGAGCATGGGGATTCACCGGGTCTGGAAAGACGCCATGATGGACTGGCTCGCCCCGCGCCCGGGCCAGAAGCTGCTCGACGTGGCCGGTGGGACCGGCGACGTCGCCTTCCGGTTTCTCGGCCGTGCCCCCGGCGCCCACGCGACCGTCTGCGACATGACCGAGTCGATGCTCGTCGAAGGACGCAAGCGTGCCGAGGCAGAACAGATGGCCACAAGCCTGGACTGGGTCGTGGGCGATGCAATGGCGCTTCCGTTCGAGGACAGCAGCTTCGATGTTTACACGATCAGCTTCGGCATTCGGAACGTGACACGCATCCAGGACGCGCTCGCAGAGGCCTACCGCGTGCTCAAACCCGGCGGGCGGCTCATGGTGCTGGAGTTCAGCCAGATCCCGAACGACATGATGCAGAAAGCCTATGACCTGTATTCGTTCAATATCATTCCGCGCATGGGGCAGGTCATCGCGAACGACCGTGACAGCTACCAATACCTCGTGGAATCCATCCGCCGCTTCCCCGATCAGGAAACCTTCGCGGGCATGATCCGCTCCGCCGGGTTCGATCAGGTGAAATACCGCAACCTCACGATGGGCATCGCGGCACTGCACTCTGGCTGGAAACTCTGATGAGAGGCCCAATCAATATCTGGCGCCTGATCCGGACCGGCGCGACCTTCGCCCGCACGGGCGCGCTTGGGCAGGTACTTCATGCGATGAACGCGCCGCCCCTCGTCAAGGTGGCCACGCGCACGGTGAGTTGGACCTTCGCCTGGCTCGGGCGCCGGGGCGACCCCTCGCTCCCGCCTGTGACGCGGGCCGTGACCGCGATGGGCCCGGCCTATATCAAGTTCGGTCAGATCCTCTCGACCCGGCCCGACGTGGTCGGGGAAGAGATGGCGGAACAGCTCCAGTATCTTCAGGACAAGCTCGACCCGTTCCCGACGGACGTTGCCCGCAAGACCATTGAGCGTGAGCTTGAAATCTCGGTCGACGACGTCTTTTCCGAGTTCTCCGAAGCCGTCGCGGCCGCCTCCATTGCGCAGGTTCACCGGGCTCGCATCCGCGCGACCGGGCAGGAGGTCGCGGTCAAGGTTCTGCGCCCGCGGATCGAACGCGCCTTCCGCACCGATCTCGACACCTTCCATTTCGCCGCCCGCGTGATCGAGCTTCTCCTGCCCCAGACCCGCCGCCTGCGCCCCCAGGACGTGGTGAACCATTTCGAGAACGTCGTGCTGGGCGAACTCGACCTGCGGCAAGAGGCGTCATCCGCGTCAGAATTCGCCGAGAACACCAAGGGTGACGCGGGTTTCGTCGTGCCCGCGATCAACTGGGGCCTGTCGTCGCGCCGCGTGATGACGATGGACTGGGCCGGAGGCACACCAGCCAACGACCTGGCCACGCTGCGCGCTTCTTCCCTCGACCTCGAAGCGATCGGCAACCGGGTCCTGCACCTGTTCCTCTCTCACGCGCTGCGCGACGGGCTCTTTCACGGCGACATGCATCAGGGAAACCTGAAATTCGCCCCGAACGGTGACATCCTGGCCATCGACTTCGGCATCATGGGGCGGATCGACCAATACACGCGCCGGGTCTATGCCGAGATCCTCTACGGCTTCATCCAGCGCGACTACAAGCGCGTGGCCGAGGTGCATTTCGAAGCGGGCTACGTCCCCGCCGACAAGGATGTCGACGAATTCGCCCGGGCCCTCAGGGCGGTAGGCGAACCGATCTTCGGCATGGACGCCACGCAGATTTCGATGGGGCGGCTTCTATCCTACCTGTTCGAAGTGACCGAGAAGTTCGGGATGCAGACGCGCACCGAGCTCATCCATCTGCAACGCACGATGGTCATCGTCGAAGGCGTCTCGCGCTCGCTCAACCCCCATATCAACATCTGGGAGGTCGCAGGGCCGGTGGTCGAGGACTACATCGCCAAGGCGATTGGACCCAAGGCTGTTCTGGAAGACCTCGTGAAGACCGTGAAAGTGCTGTCACGCTTCGGCCCGCGTCTCCCGGAACTCGCCGAGGCCGCGCTTATCAATCAGGCCACTCCGCAAAAGCACGTCGACCGGGCGCGCCCATTGCGCGCGATGGCCTATGTGGTGCTTGGCGCCGGGATCACTCTTGCAGCGGTCCTCATCGAAGCGCTGCTCTGATCGAGTCACGCCGCGCCGCCCGTTTCGGTCCCTGAATACTTCGGGTGCGCCCGCCAGCGCACTCATCTTTCCAGCAGCGAGGCCTTACCGTATCCATCATCGCCGCGCGCCGCGCGCCAGCGGCAGTAGCCGCGCATCCGCGCCTGGTACAGCGGGCGCAGCGCCCGGTAGCGTTCTGTGACGTCGCCTTCACCGTAGGCGGCAAGGAAAGTGTCCACCTCGTTTTCGGTGAGGGGTCTGTTCCCGGAGATCACCTGCATGGCCGGTGACAGAAACACCGCAATGTCGTCGCAGGCATCGCCGACGCCCGGACATTGCCAGTCGATGAAGGTCACGCCGCCGTCCGACACCAGCGCGTTCGCAGCCGTCGCATCGCCGTGGATGAACACCTTGTCAGCTCTCGGCACCTCGTCCGGCACCACCGGCACATCCTCCCCCAGAGCGAGGGTCTGGCGCACCAGGGCATCCTTGCCCACGGGCTTGTCCGGTATACCCTCCGGCGGCGCCATCGCGTGAAGCCCGGCCAGTGTTTCGGCCACGCAAGCCATGCCATCTTCGGGTTGCCAGCCGCGCCCTTCGGCGAGTTTGTAGACAAGGCTATCGCCTTCCGCCGCCACGAACTCCGGGACCAACCCCGTGCCCGCAAGCGCTCGCAGAACCACCCGTTCCGACTTGGGGTCGTTGGCGAAGAGCGGCGTCTCGGCCTCCGGGCGATAGAGCTTCACGACCCGATCGCCCACCTGCCAGAGCGCATTGGTGTTGCCGCCGGTCAACGGTTTCCAGCGTCTCAGCGGCTCCACCGCCCCGCGCTTTTCCCAAAGATGGATGAGGTCAGCGTCCGGGAATGACACGGCGCTTCTGTCCCTTTTCTTCCCAGGTCTCCATCGCCTCGATGGCCTCTTCTGCCGTGTCGACGAACCGGAACAGCTTGAGGTCGTCGGGCGAAATGGTCCCGGCATCCTCGAGCGCGTGCCAGTCGATGATCTTTTCCCAGAACTCTCGACCGAAAAGCAGGATCGGAATCTGCTTCATCCGGCCAGTCTGGATAAGTGTCAGGCTTTCGAACAACTCATCGAGCGTGCCGAAGCCGCCGGGAAACACCGCCACCGCCTCGGCCCGCATGAGAAAGTGCATCTTGCGGATCGCGAAGTAGTGGAAGTTGAAGCACAGCTCGGGCGTGACGTACTCGTTGGGGGCCTGTTCATGCGGGAGCACGATGTTGAGCCCGATGGAAACCCCGCCAGCGTCCGCGGCACCACGACTCCCCGCCTCCATCACACCCGGGCCACCGCCCGTGACGACGACCTTTTCAAGTTCCGGGGTCTTCAGGCCTTCGATGGTCAGAAGCCGCGCGAATTCCCGTGCCTGGTCGTAATACTTCGACAGGTCGCGCAGGGTTTCGGTCCGGGCGGTATCCTTGTCGGCAGGCGCGGGAATGCGCGCGCCGCCAAACATGACGACCGTCGATTTGATCCCGGCCTCATTCATCACGAGGTCGGGTTTCAACAATTCAAGCTGAAGCCGCACTGGCCGTAATTCCTCGCGCCCGAGGAACTCCGGATCGTCAAAGGCCAGCGCGTAGGTCGGGCTGCGCGTCTGCGGGGTGTCCGGGATGTGGTGGCTCGCCTGCCGGTCCTCGGAACTGTCCCGGAACGGATGGGCGCGGCTCTGTTCTGTCATGCTCGTCCTCTCTGCCGCGTTGCGCGGGGCTGCATCCGCCTTTATAGGCGAGACGGACCAAGACGTAACACGGGATTTCGGGGAGACACCATGTCCAACGCCGCACTGGAGACCGCCATCGAAGCCGCCTGGGAGGCGCGCGACACGATCACGCCGACGACCGGGGGCGAAACCCGCGAAGCCATCGAGGACACGCTGAACGCGCTCGATTCCGGTCAGCTTCGCGTGGCCGAGCGCCGCGACAATGGCGACTGGCATGTGAACCAGTGGGCCAAGAAGGCCGTGCTTCTGGGCTTTCGCATCAAGGACATGGAGATCCAGCCGGGCGGTCCGCAGGGCGGCGGCTGGTGGGACAAGGTCGACTCGAAGTTCAAAGGCTGGGACGACAACCAGTGGAAAGCCGCGGGCTTTCGCGCCGTGCCGAACTGCGTCGTGCGTAAATCGGCTTATATCGCGCCGGGCGTCGTGCTCATGCCGTCCTTCGTGAACCTCGGCGCTTTTGTCGATGAGGGTACGATGGTCGACACATGGGCCACCGTCGGCTCCTGCGCGCAGATCGGCAAGGGCGTGCACCTGTCGGGCGGCGTGGGCATCGGTGGCGTTCTGGAACCCATGCAGGCCGGGCCGACCATCATCGAGGACAACTGTTTCATCGGTGCGCGTTCGGAAGTGGTCGAAGGCGTCATCGTGCGCGAAGGCTCGGTCCTTGGCATGGGTGTCTACATCGGCCAGTCGACCAAGATCGTCGACCGCGAAACCGGCGAGGTCTTCATGGGCGAAGTGCCACCCTATTCGGTCGTCGTCTCGGGCTCGATGCCGACCAAGAACGACCTCAACCTCTACTGCGCGGTGATCGTGAAGCGCGTCGACGAGCGTACACGCTCCAAGACCGGCATCAACGAGCTGCTGCGCGACTGAAGCGTTTTAAAAGCGCCGATTAACAGCGAGGGCCGGGGAACTCCCCGGCCCGTCTGTTGTTGGACTCCTGACGCCGGCCGGGCCGGCACCAATGACGGGAGACCTCACAATGACCGGTATCGGTTGGCTTGCAGCAATCATCGTCGGCGGCCTTGCAGGGTGGCTGGCAGAACAATTCATGAAGTCCAACATGGGTCTTCTCATGAACATCCTCCTTGGGATCGTGGGTGCGCTTATCCTGAACGCGATCCTCGTGGCGGTGATGGGCAGTACGCTCGACGGCTGGATCGGACAGCTTATCGTCGGGTTCGTCGGTGCCTGCCTCCTCATCTTCATCGCGCGGGCCATTCGCCGTTCCAGTTGACGGCTTAACTGCCGGCGCTCCGCATTATTGCCGCCGCAGGATTTTCTGCGGCGGCGGGGATTGAATTGACCGCCGCAATCGCCATCTCCACCCGGCGCGATCCGCGCGGTTTGGGTTTCCTGACATGATGGACGTGGTATTTCTGCTGGCCGGGCTTGTCGGTCTGATCTTTGGCGGCGAGATGCTGGTGCGCGGCGCGGTGTCCGTTGCCGAAAAGGCCGGGCTGTCACCGATGGTCATCGGGCTCACGCTCGTGGGATTCGGCACATCTGCGCCCGAACTGGTGACCTCGCTTCAGGCCGCGCTTGCCGGATCGCCGGGAATCGCCGTGGGCAACGTGGTCGGTTCCAATATCGGGAACATCCTCCTCATCCTCGGCATCGCGGCCCTGCTCCGACCGGTCGGGATTGATGCGGGTGCGCTAAAACGAGACGGCAGCGTGGTCGCTCTTGCGAGCGTCGTCATGCTGACGGCGGTTCTCACCGGAAGTATTGGCCGCGGCGCCGGTGCGGGCCTTTTTGCCCTGCTGATCGTCTATCTCGCCACGACCCTCTTTCTCGAGCGCCGCCGGTCCAGCGCCGCCGCGGCAGTCTATTCCGCGGAAGCCGGGGCCGTCCCCTCCGCGACGATGCGCCTGCCGGTTGCCTTGGGCGTAACGGTCGCGGGCCTCCTCATCACGATCATCGCTGCGCGTGGGCTTGTCTTCGGCGCGGTCGGGATCGCACAGGCGGCGGGACTGTCGGAGACGCTGATCGGCCTCACCATTGTCGCGATCGGCACCTCGATGCCCGAGCTCGTCACCGCCGTGATCGCCGTGCGCAAGGGACAAGGAGACGTGGCCTTCGGCAATGTCCTCGGCTCGAACATCTTCAACATCCTCGGTATCCTCGGTGTAACGGCAATGGTGCAGCCGCTGACCATTCCTGCGGAGATCATCCGCCTTGATATCTGGGTCATGCTCGCCGCAACCATCGCCATGCTGGTCTTCGCGGTGACAGGCTGGCGCATCTCACGTCGCGAGGGCGGTGTCCTCATCCTGGCCTATGCCGTCTACCTCGGCGTACTCATCGCGGGGGCATAAGCGCTTCAGACGTCGAGCCAGGCAAAAGCGCGTTTCAGGAACGCCCTGCCATCCGTGGTAACCGGTGCGCCATGCGCGATGACGACGGCATGCACAGGCCATGACAGGATTCTTCGGACCGAGCCGCGCGTCTTGTCCTTGTCCGTGAAGGCGACGCGGAATTTCTTCGGCACTCCAGGCTCCAATCCGACCATGCCGTCCAAGCGGGCAACGATGGCGCGCCATCCCTTGAACCAGCCGACGGGAAGCTGCTGAAGCAGATCGGTGAACAGGACCGTCGCAGATGCGCGGTGAAAGAACACGACCTCGGTCGTGATGCGATTGTCGGTCAGGGCCACCTGCGCGATCTCATCACCCCATTCGGCCTCGGGCGCGTCGCCCAGTTTCGCGGCGAATCTCAAATCTTTGCGTTTTTCCGCCAGTCCGGGCGCGGCGTAGAGTCGGGCGTCCGGGTAAGCTTTGGCCCAGTCCGACAGAAACACATGATGAAGGCTGTTGGGCGCGACGATGTGGCGGACCGGTCCAAGGTTGTCGATTTCCCACTTCAGCCCGTGTTCGAGGGCGACGGGCGACCACACCCACAGGTCACCGTTCTCAAGTCGCACGATGGCCATTCGCGTCGGATACCGAAAGCCCATCGCCGCGACGACTTCGGGCCCGTTTACGAGCCAGATGTCCTGTCCGAATGGATCGAGCATGGCGTGGCCTTTCGTGCTGCGTCGCAGAAAGCCTAGGGAGGCGGAGGCCAAGCGGCAAGTCCCATCGTGGGGAACCCTGTTGCATCGGCGGTGTTGGGTTCAGGTCAGGATCGCATAACCTTGAAAGGCCTTTTTTTGTTCGACGCCCTCTCCTCGACCCTCCTGTTCCTCGTCTTCGGGGTGGCTGGTGCCGTCGTCGTAGCCGCGTCGATCCGCGCGACCCGACTCGCCGACACGATCGCTGACCGCACGAAGATGGGCGAGGCGATGGCGGGCGGCATCATCCTCGGCGGGGCCACGTCATTGTCAGGTGTCGTCGTCTCGGTCACAGGGGCCGCCTCGGGCGATGCGAGCTTCGCCGTTTCGAACGCGGTCGGCGGGATCGCGGCGCAGACCCTGTTTCTTGCCCTGGCCGATCTGATCTATCGCCGTGCGAACCTTGAACACGCCGCGGCGGAGCCTGCCAACATGTTTCAGGCGGTCCTGCTCCTAATCCTTCTCAGCCTGCCCATCGCCGCCATCTCCGGGCCCGAGGTCGCGTTTTTCGGTATTCATCCCGTGTCGCTCCTGATTTTTGCGGGTTACCTCTGGGGCGTTCGCCTCGCCACGAAGGTCCGGGAGTCCCCGATGTGGGAGCCGGTCGAAACGCACGAGACGCGACACGACCAGCCCGAGGACTCGGAGGAACCGCAGAAGTCGGCGCGCACCCCCGCGCTTGTCTTTACCGGCCTCGTATTGGTCATGGGCGTCTGCGGCTGGGTCATAAGCCAGACGGGCGGGCAGTTCATCACGCGGTTCGGGTTGTCATCGTCGCTTGTGGGTTCGCTCATCACCGCTGTCGTAACGTCGCTCCCGGAACTGGTCACGACGCTGGTCGCGGTGCGGCGCGGTGCGCTTCAACTCGCTGTGGGCGGGATCATCGGCGGAAATACGTTCGATACTCTGTTCCTCGTCTTTTCCGACGCGGCGTATCGCGAAGGCTCGATTTTCCACGCCGTGGGAATGCACGATCTCTATTGGCTCGCGACGGGCATGTTGATGACCTCCATCCTGCTGGGCGGGCTCATCCTGCGCCAGCGACAGGGGCCAGCGCGGATCGGGATCGAAAGCCTGTTGATGATCCTGTTCTACGGGCTCGCCGTCGGCGTGGAAGTCTTTTCCCGCGCTTGACTTTGCCCCTCCCCCGGCGCACCTCTCCGGCGATTGGAAGGGACGCGCGATGACCGAAACGCCAAAGAAAAAAAGTCGCCAACAGGTGTTCACCCTGCTGGTCGACGTGGGCCGCAAGGAGGGGGACGGGCTTCCGGACCAATCCAGCGGCGCGGCCCTTGTCTGCTATGCCACGGGCGTGGATGAGGCCGAAGCCGTGCGCGAAACCGTATCGATCCTGAAACAGGCGGACCTCGCGCCTCTGGACGTCACCGGATATGGCACGCTGGACGAGCGTTTGTCCGAAGGCCACGACATCCCTGACGAAGAACGGGCCTTAATGGAGCGCGCGCTGGCTGAAAACGCGGTGATCGTGGCACAGATGACGCCCTTCTTCGAGGATGCCGAATGAGCGACCGGCTTATCCAGATCGTTGCCGCCAAAAAACATGTCGACACGATTTCGGATTGCTTCGAGGACCTGCCCGAAAAGGATTGGTACTGCTTCCCCGCAGGCGAAGACGACCGGCAGGTCATCATCGCCGCCCTCGACCACGTCGACATGCAGGATGTTCTCGACAAGATCGCCGAGGCACTGGACGGTCAGGATGGCTGGACGCTTCATGCCCTGACGACCGAGGCGAGCCTGCCTGAAGTCGAGGACGAGGACGAAACCGAGCGTGTTGCGCAGGAAGAAAACGCAAATGCGCGCGAGGAGATCTACAGCGACATCCGCCAGAACACGGCGCTGACGGTCGACTACCTCGTCATGACGGGCCTCGCCACCGTGGTCGCGGCGATCGGGCTCTTGCAGGATCAGGTTGCGGTGGTGATCGGGGCGATGGTGATTGCGCCGCTTCTGGGTCCGATCCTCGCTTTCGCCTTCGCGACGACGCTGGGCACCGTGCCGCTCATGTGGATTGCGCTGCGTGCGCTGGGCGCAGGACTGGGCGTCGGGGTGGCCGCCGGCGTTGCTCTTGGCTTTGTGGTCCCATTCAACGGGGAATCTTCGCTCATGGCCTACGACGGTTCGCTGTCGCTGATGACCGTCGCGCTACCGCTCGCGTCCGGCGCCGCCGCTGCGCTTATGGTGGCCGGTGGACAAACCTCGGGCCTTGTCGGCGTGATGGTGGCGGCGGCCCTTCTCCCGCCCCTCGCGGCATTCGGGCTGCTCCTCGGAAACGGCTCTTATGTGCCTGCCGTGCGGGCGCTTGCTACCGTCGTAATCAATATTGCGGCGATCAACCTCGCCGCTCTGGCCGTATTCCGGGTCAAGGGCGTGCGTCCGCGCGATTGGCAGTCCGACACGCATCAAACGTCGATCCGAGTCTCTTTCGCTATTGCCGCCGCCGTGGTCGCCCTCCTCGGTCTCGCGGTCTACGCCGCGGAACATGGGTGGCTGCTGTTCGGCGGGTGAGCTCTGCCGCGCGACGTCTCGCTTCCCCTAGCGACCGGGGACGAGTTCGACGTCGAAGCTTTCGGGAATAGCGTCCGCCATTGGCATGAACATCGTCTCGAGTGGCAGAACAAGCTGCGCGGCCTTGCCGTCGTTCAGGATTTCGCCATTGGTCGAGACGATTTCCTTGCCGATCACGGTGATCGTCATGGCGTGGCCTACGAGCGCGTCCCCGAACATCGCCGCGACCTGCTCGCGCTCTTCCGGCGGCGGCAGATCCGAGGTCATTTCGGACAGATCGAAGGAGACCGTGATGTTTCCATTGTCGAGCTCGGCAATCGTGACGCCATCGCCGATTCCCAGATCATTGTCCGGCTCGTCCATCGCCGCCAGCAGGGCGTCGAGCGATCGGCGTTCAAGCATCGAGCAGGTGTAGGAGCCATCGGCGTTCACCTCGCCCACGCCATCCTCGCAGGGGTCTTCACCCATGCCCTGTGTCATCTGGTAGATTTCCGAGCCCATCGTCATCACCGCGTCGAGCTTGACCTCGGATGTATCGGTGAAATCTGCGGTCACATCGGCATCGAAACAGGCGGAAAGCGGGAGGATCGCGGCAAGGGCGAGACCCTTAAGAAAATGGCGCATCGGGAAAACTCCATAAAACTATCAGCGTCAGTCTGGCAGTAGGACCCGCGCCTGTCCAGTTCACCGATGCAGGACATGCGCGAGCGAGCGGGCCTCGACATCCGACAGCTGATGCCGGGCGAAACCCCGGTGTGTCGGCACAGCACTCGCCGGCATTTCCGCAAGAGCGGTCGCGTTCAGACGCATGCGGTCGGCGCCGATCTGGCCGACATAGAGACTTTCCGCCCAGACCGTATCGTGCAGCAGGCAGTCATGAGTATCGAGCAGGACATGGTAATAGGTCACAGTCTTGAGGCGTGCCTCGACAGCCGCCGCATGGCTCCCCACGAGCCGCTTGGCGGGCAGGAGGACGTCGTCTTCGCCCAGTATGTATTCTGCTTCCGCACCTTCCACGCGCATCCGGTGATCGGGGGCCATCAGCAGATCCTCTGACAGGCCAAAGAACGGGGCGCGCAGCCGCACGGGCCGGAAGTGCCCCAGCGCCGGCACGGTGCGCCGGGTGATCCAGCGCACTGGCTGGCTTCCTCCCGTCGCGGTCAGAACCCGATCGCCAAGGCGCAGACGCTCCACCGGCACCGCACCTGACGGCGTTTCGACGGGCGTGCTTCCGCAAATCCCGGCGGCGAGACCCACGGGCTCGACCTCATCCGACACAGCGACAAAGGCGGTTTGCGATGCGATCTGCGTGGCGTGGCCATTTCGCATGATCGTCAGGGCATCGAGCATCGGCATCGGAAGCGGATCGGACACCGGGACCACGAAAAACTCGCCCGTGTGGATTAACTTGATCGCCAGGCGACCCCGGCGATTCGGACCATCCCAGCTGAAATAGAGCCTGACCGGGGCGTCATACTCGGGTACGGGAAACGCCAGTCGCGCGACGAACCGTGCGTCGCCTTGAGTCACCGCGACGCGCATCTCTCCGCGTGCGCTGAGCGTTACAGTCAGCGCACGATGCCAGTCCTTGAACCGGCTGTAGTCCAGGATCGTCTGCACCTCACCGGGTTCCGCCCGGTATTCCGTTTCAATGACAAGCGTACCCACCGGCAGAATCGCGTTCACTGCTTCGGACTGGCGGCTGGTTTGGTTCGTGGCAGCGCCGAGGCCGGCCGGATTGAACAGGCCCCGATGCAAATCGGTAAGGCCGATCCAGCTCATGCGGCGGCCTCCCGCGCGAGAAGCAAGCGCGCCTCGTACCGCTTCAGCATGGTGCGGACCGCAGGCGAGTAGCCTTCGCCCGTGTGCGGGTCGAGTTCAGGGAACAGCGTGACGATCTCGCGCACAATCTCTTGTTCAAACCCGCCTACGGCCTGCGGTCCGGGCAGGAAGCTTTCGGTCGCAAGACCCTCGGAGAAAACGACCTGGTGGGCATCGAAAAGGATATGGACGTATTCGACGGTCCCGCCCTCGACCCGGCAGACACTGTGATCGTTGACGAGATCTTTCGCCGCAATCAGAACATCGGTCTCGCCAAACAGAAGCTCGGCAAAGGCGTCACGGATCAGGATGCGGTGGAGCGGCGAGAGGCATAGCTGTCCGTGGGTGCCGAACGTATCGGCCAGAATCCGGACAGGGGCGAAATCGCCGGAGGCCGCGACCGTGCGCCGACCGACCCAGCGAAGCGGTTGCGCCCCGTTGTCGTGGGTTTCCACGAGATCGCCCGGGCGCAGGTTCTGCACCGCGACATTGCCCGAGGGTGTCGCGATCCGGGTACCGGCGACAAAACAGGGAATCGAGTTGATCGTGACGAAGGCCGTGTCCGACGACCCGCCACCCTGACCGTTGCCAGCCGCGATGGTGTAACTGAAGTTGACCGACTCGATGTCGTTGTCGGCGTCGATGGTGAAGGTTCCGTCCGCGTTCAGTGTGACGCTCTGCCCGGTGGACAGTGTGACCGTGGACCCCGCGCTGACGGCCACGCCATTCACATGGGTGATCGTGAGCGTGGATTGCCCCGGACCCTCATCATTGGCCAGCACATCGACCACACGCGACCCGCCCGGCTCGATACTCACCGTGTCGTCGTTCGCCGTAACCGCCGCCTGACCGGATTTCGCCGCGACGAGAAGCGTGGAGTCGTATGAGGTGTCGCCTACATCGGCGATCCCGATCCGGATCGAGTTTACCACATTGGGCGTCACGGCCATTTTGACGGTCATCGTCACCGTAAAGCCGTCCATCTCGGTGTTGTATGCGTCGTTCGTGTTGTCGACGTAGAGGTTCTGGTTCGACGTGCCGTTGATGTTGGACACGGAGCCGGTGCCGTCCCCGACCGTCATGGTCGCCTCGACCCCATTGACCCAGATCCCAACGGCGTCGTTGAAGACCGAGCCAACGTATTCAGGGTATTCTTCAGACGCGAACACGAACTGGAGCGAGATCGTGTCCCCGGTCGGGATCACGTCGATATCGAGATAGGACGCGTCATAGGTCTGGCTGCCGGCAAGGGCGTTGAAGCCGGCGTTGCCATCCTCGCCGGCGGTGTCCGAACTGGTGCTCGTCGAGGTGTTGGGATCGCCGCGTCTGTTGGTGAAATCGCGTAGGCGGCCGGTAGAAAACATCACGCCCGAATCCGCAGGTGTCACGCCGGGTGCCTCGGAGTCGCCGTCGGTGTAGATTCCGGAAGACCGATTGTCGCCCGTATAAGATGCCGAAACGACCGTGACACCTTCACCGAAGATGGTGTTCGCCATCTGTAGTGCAGACGCGTTTGTCTGGATCGGCAGCTCGCTCGCCGTCGCCATGTCTTCCTGCCTCCTGCCCGAAAGCAGATGGCGAAACAGGCGGGGAAAAGCCCCGTTGGTACCTGAAAATCCGCTCGCGGGCCCGGCGCATTTTTACGCTCATTCGGCTCGCACACACTGCCTCGGTAATTCTTGAATCGTTTATGAACACTGCGTCTCATTTTGTTAACTAGATAGTTCGTAACACTGAAAATCCCGCGGAGGCTGTCGCTCGAAGGCAACATTGCCGGTCTGCCGGGCGGCGTGTATCACGTTGGAAACTCAGGAAAGGTGCGCAATGTCACAGGCTGATCCCGTCGAAATCACCCGCCGTCTGATCGAGTGTCCCTCCGTTACTCCGGAGGAAGGCGGCGCTCTGGTCTACCTTGCCGATTTGCTTGCCGATGCGGGGTTCGAGTGCGCGCGGGTCGACCGAGGGGGGGTGTCCAATCTGTTCGCGCGCAAAGGCCCTAAGGACGCCAAGCGCCGGCTTGGGTTCAACGGGCATACCGATGTCGTTCCCGTGGGCGATACCGGTGCCTGGACGGTTCAGCCCTTTGGAGCGGAAGAAAAGGACGGCTGGATTTGGGGCCGGGGCGCAACTGACATGAAGTCCGGCGTTGCGGCTTGGGTGGCCGCTGCGGTAGATGCCGCCGCCGTTCTGCCGGAAGATGCCGCACTGATCCTCGCCATCACCGGAGACGAGGAAGGCGACGCAGTCGATGGCACCCGTGCGCTGCTCGAGTGGATGGAAGAGAGCGGCGAGCGGATGGATGCCTGCATCGTGGGGGAGCCGACCTGCCCGGATCGGATGGGCGAGATGATGAAGATCGGTCGGCGCGGCTCGCTCACCGCCTATTTCACCGCGCGGGGGGTGCAGGGTCACGCGGCGTATCCGCATCGCGCGAAGAACCCCGTTCCCGCGCTCGCTCGTCTCGTCACACGTCTGGACGCGCATGTGCTGGATGAGGGCACGGCGCATTTCGATCCGTCCACGCTGGCCATCACCACCTTCGACGTGGGCAATCCGGCGACCAACGTCATTCCCGCCGAGGCGCGCGCGACCGTGAACATCCGGTTCAACGACGCCCATTCCGCCGAAGGCCTCACCGCGTGGCTGCGCGAGGCGGCGGAAGAAGTCGCCGGACTGGCGGGCATCGAGATCGGAATGGAGGTCAAGGTGTCGGGCGAAAGTTTCCTGACACCTCCCGGCCCGCTCTCCGATCTCGTCGCGGCCGCAGTCGAGGCGGAAACCGGCATCCGGCCCGAGATGTCGACCTCGGGTGGCACGTCCGATGCGCGGTTCGTCAAGGATCACTGCCCGGTCGTCGAGTTCGGCCTTGTCGGCAAGACAATGCACCAAGTGGACGAACGGGTGGAGATTTCGCAGATCGGCCAGTTGAAGGCGATCTATGCCCGGATCATCCGCGATTATTTCGCCTGATCGCAGGGAATGTCGCGCCCAACCCTTGTCATCATGGCCAAGGAGCCGCGTCCGGGGCGGGTGAAGACGCGTCTCGCATCGGAGATCGGCACCGTCGCGGCTGCAGGCTGGGTGCGCCACAGGTTGGCCCGGCTGTCGCGGCAGGTGTCAGACCCGCGCTGGGCAACGGTGCTTGCGGTTGCCCCGGATATCGCCGTTGCCTCCCGCCTTCTCCCGGCGCTGCCGCGGCTGGCCCAGGGAAGCGGCGACTTAGGTGATCGCATGGCCCGCGTGTTCCTGAGCCTTCCGCGCGCCCCGATCCTCGTCGTCGGCACAGATATTCCTGCAATGACGCGCGCCCATGTCGCATCCGGCCTGTCCCTGGCCCGGCAGCACGGAGCGGTGGTCGGCCCGGCCAACGATGGCGGGTTCTGGGCCGTAGGACTGGACACGCGCCGCGCGGTGCCTGCGGACCTGTTCGCCGGGGTGCGTTGGTCCACCGAGCACGCGCTCGCCGACGCGCTGCGCACCTTGCCCGATCCCGGCTACCTCCCCACGCTTTCGGACGTGGATTCCGCCGCCGACCTTGCACGACTTTCCGACTGACGCCTACCGCGCCCCGTGATACGCGGGACACATGGCACGCATACCCAGCAAAGAGGAAATCCTCGCGTGGATTTCCGAGAACCCGACCCAGACCTCCAAGCGCGACATCTCGCGTGCTTTCGGCATCAAGGGGGCGGATCGGATCGATCTGAAACGCCTGCTCAAGGAGCTGGAGGCGGACGGGCATCTGGAGAAGAGAAAAAAGACTTACCGCGATCCCGATAAGCTCCCGCCCGTGTCGATCCTCGAAGTGGCCGAGATCACGCCGGACGGCGACATCTTTGCCGACCCGCTGGAGTGGCAGGGAGAAGGCGACAAGCCACGCGTGCTTTTCGTGGCCAAGCAAGGCGATCCCGCGTTGAAGGCAGGCGACCGGCTTCTGTGCCGCATGACGGAGGTCGACGGCGATGATCACGCCTATGAGGCGCGCCTGATCCGGCGCATCGGGGAGAACGCCAAGCGAATCCTCGGCATTTTTCGCGCCGGGCACGAGGGCGGGCGGATTGTGCCGATCGACAAGGGAGCCGACAAGGAATGGTCGGTGCCGGCGGGAGGCACAGACGGCGCCAAGGACGGTGAACTGGTCGAGGCGAAACAGACCGGTCCCAAGGGCCGGATGGGCCTTCCGCGCGCGCAGATCATGGCGCGACTGGGCGACCCGACCGCGCCGCGCGCCGTCTCGCTCATCGCCATCCATCAACACGGAATCCCGGACGCCTTTCCGGACGAGGTCATCGACGAGGCCGATAGGATGAAACCCGCGGGCTTGAAGGGCCGCGAGGATCTGCGTCACCTGCCCCTCATCACCATCGACCCGGCGGATGCGCGTGACCACGACGACGCGGTCTATGCGCATCCCGACGACAACCCGAAAAACCCCGGCGGTCACGTCATCTGGGTCGCCATCGCGGACGTGGCCCATTACGTCACCCCCGGCTCCGCGCTGGACCGGGAGGCACGCAAGCGAGGCAACTCCAGCTATTTCCCGGATCGGGTGGTCCCCATGCTGCCCGACCGTTTGTCGGGCGATCTCTGTTCGCTCCACGAAGGTGTGCCGCGTGCCGTTCTGGCCGCGCGGATCGTCGTGGACGCGGCGGGCGAGAAGGTCAGCCATTCGTTCATTCGGGGGATAATGAAATCACATGCCTCGTTGAATTATGCCGAGGTGCAGGCGGCACAGGATGGTGATCCGAACGACAAGGTGGCGCCGTTCATGGAGGACGTCATCACACCGCTTTACGCGGCTTACTACGCCCTGCGCAAAGCGCGTGAGGCGCGGCAGCCACTCGACCTCGACTTGCCCGAGCGCAAGATCGTTCTTTCGGAGGAAGGTCAGGTCGAGAGCGTGAAGGTCGCCGAACGGCTCGACGCTCACCGGCTTATCGAAGAAATGATGGTGCTCGCGAACGTGGCCGCTGCCGAAGAGCTCAACCGTCTCGGGCGTCCGCTCCTTTTCCGGGTGCATGAGGAACCGTCGCCGGAGAAGCTTGAGGCGCTGCGCGAAGTGGCACAGGCCTCCGGCTTCAACCTCGCCAAAGGACAGGTGCTCAAGACCCGGCACCTGAACCAGCTCCTCAATCAGGCGGAGGGGAGCGAGGTCGACGAGTTGATCAACATGTCGACCCTGCGTTCGATGACGCAGGCTTATTATTTCCCGCAGAATTTCGGCCATTTCGGGCTCGCGCTGAAGAATTACGCACACTTTACCTCACCCATCCGGCGCTACTCCGACCTCATCGTTCACCGCGCACTCATCTCGGGTCACGGGTGGGGCGATGACGGGCTCAGTCAGGATGACATCGACCAGCTCGAAGCGACCGCCACGCATATCTCGCAGACGGAACGGCGGTCCATGGAAGCGGAGCGGGACACGACCGACCGCTACCTTGCTGCGTTCCTGTCTGACCGGGTGGGCAACGAGCTCACCGGCAAGATCGCCGGTGTCCAGCGTTTCGGCATCTTCGTGCGGCTGGACGAGACGGGGGCCGATGGTCTTGTGCCCGTGGCCAGCATCGGCACCGAATACTACCGTTATGATGACGCGAGCCAGACCCTCACCGGGGAACGCTCTGGTATGACCCTTTCCGTTGGCCTCCCGGTCCTCGTGCGGCTTGCCGAAGCGGTTCCCGTGACCGGCGGCCTCATGTTCCAGCTCCTCGAAGTCGCAGGCAAACCTGTCAAAACGACAGGTCGCCCCACCGGCGGCAAAGGCGTAAGGAGGAAACCGGGACAGGCGGCACGAAAGACCGCCAAGGCGCGCGAGAAGGTGCGCCGGAAACGGGAGTGACGGGAGGCCGCGAAGGCAAACATGACGACGGATCAACCTGGCGCGGGTCAGGATGGTTTTCGCGACTGGATCGAACGCATGGTCAGGCCCAAAGCGCTTGGCCGGATGATACGCCCGCAGACGTTCGACAGCGCGATGGCGACAGCAGAGTTCCTGCCGGACGTCATCGAGCGCCAGCAGAACCAAAAAGAATTTCTTCTGCCGATCTGGGAATATCTCGAGATCGCCGTGTCGGAAGAGCGAGTCCGGAACGGGCGCGCGGCCGTGCGCAAATGGCGCGAGCTTTTCAATCGGGTCGAGCAACGTTTCGGCGTGGAACCCGAAGTCGTAGCGGCGATCTGGGGGTTGGAAACAGGATACGGAGTCGTGCGCGGTTCCTACCCGACGCTCTCCGCGCTCGCGACGTTGGCATGGCGTGGCAGCCGCTCAGCTTTCTTCGAGGATGAGTTAATCGCAGCACTCCGGATCGTGCAGGCTGGCAACGTGAAGGCCGAGCGGATGCTGGGGTCCTGGGCGGGCGCAATGGGGCATGGGCAGTTCATCCCGTCGAGTTTTCTCGACTTCGCCGTCGATTTCGACGGGGACAACCGGCGAGACATCTGGTCCGACGACCCCACCGACGCTATCGGCTCGATCGCGAACTACCTGGCCAAACACGGCTGGCGGCGCGGGCAACCCTGGGGATACGAGGTGCGGTTGGCGGAGGGTTTCGATTACTCGATGATCGGATTGGACCAAGCGCACCCGACCTCCGTGTGGGAGGATGCCGGCGTTCAGAGCACGGTGGCGCAGGGTTTGCCGGACTACGGCGTAGGGTCGATCCTGCTTCCGGCCGGTCATCGCGGGGCGGCCTTCATGGCGCTGCGCAACACGCACGCATTGCTGCGTTACAACAATTCTGAATTCTATGCGCTGGGGATCGGTCTCCTCGCCGATCGGATCGGTGGCGGCAAGGGCCTTGCCGGAACATGGCCGATGGCGGAGCGCGTTCTGGACCGGAACGAAGTTCAGGAAGTGCAGTCCCTGCTGACTGATCACGGCTTCCCGACGCAGGGTATCGACGGGTTTCGCGGACCGAATACGACGCGGGCAGCGCGCGCATATCAGATGGCCGAGGGGCTGGTGGCCGACGGCAACCTTTCGGTCGAATTACTTGAAGCGTTGCGACAGCGCGCGGGATAGTCTTCAGGCGGCTTGGCGGGCCCCCTTTGCAGCATCCCTGATCGCCGCGATGTTCTGTCCATATACGGCCGTGTTGTCGACCGAACCGCCCTTGAACACGGCGGACCCGGCGACGAGCACGTCCGCCCCGGCCTCGACCACGAGCGGGGCGGTCGTCGGGTCGACGCCACCGTCGATCTCGATATGCACCGGCCGGTCACCGATCATCTCACGCAGGCGTTGAATCTTGCCAGTCATGTCGATGAACTTCTGCCCACCGAAGCCCGGGTTGACCGTCATGACGCAGACAAGGTCAGTGAGGTCGAGCAAATGCTCCACCGCTTCGGCCGGCGTGCCGGGGTTGAGGGCCACGCCCGCTTTCATTCCCGCCGCGCGGATCGCCTGCATCGTGCGGTGCGTGTGGGGACCAGCCTCGACATGGGCGGTGAGCACATCCGCCCCTGCCTCGGCGTAAGCGTCGATATAGGCATCGACCGGCGAGATCATCAGATGGACGTCCATGACCGTTGTCACATGCGGACGGAACGCTTTGACAGCGGGCGGGCCGAAGGTCAGGTTCGGGACGAAGTGCCCATCCATCACGTCGACATGGACCCAATCGGCACCTTCGGATTCGATGGCGCGGATCTCGGCCCCGAAATTGGCGAAGTCGGCAGAAAGGATCGACGGAGCGATCTTGATGGAACGGTCGAACGACATGGCGGGCCCCCTTGGCGGTTTCCCCCGCACATAGCGCGGTCTGCCGGGCCGGTCCAGTTACCCGATGGCCGGGCTCATCCGGTCGGCAATCCGATGCGCCTGAAACCCTTCGGCGAGGCGGGTCAGTCGCAACTCGGCGACGATGCCTTCGGCATGAAACGGATCACCTTCGGCAAACGTCCGGGCATCTTCCGGAGTCATCGCTTCCAGTACGCCCCAGTGGCCGATGGCCTCACCGTCCTCGTCCCACAGCGCCGACCCGATCAGAACGGAACAAAGTCCGTCGCCGCCAGTGGACACCCAGTCGCGATGCGCGGCGCGCAGACGATCACGGTCGTCCTGTTTGCCCGGATGGTGGATGTTTTCCATGAGAAAGAACATGACTCAGCCTTTCAGGAAGGGGACCAGAAGATCGGCGACGGTTTCAGGTTGTTCGAGCGGGGCGAAATGCCCCGCGTCCTCGATCACCTCAAGCCGTGCGTTTGGGAGAAGTTCCAGCATTCGCTCATGCCGGCTGACCGGGGACCATTCGTCCTGCCGCCCGACCATGACCAGTGTTTCGCAGCGTATGTCCGGAAGATAGGCCGAGGCATCCGGGCGATTGACCAGAGCCTTGATCTGACGCGCGTGCTGATCCTCGTCGGACCGGAGCACCATCTCGGTCAGGCCGTCCATCAGCGCTTTGGTGCGATTGGGTTCATACACCATTGGGGGAAGCCAGCGCGCCGCGAGCGCCTCCATCCCGTGTTCATAGGCGTATTCAACGAGCTCGCGCCGACTCTCCGCCTCGCCGTCCTTCAGCGGATGAATTCCGGTGTCGAGCAGCGCAAGCCGCTCGACCCGGTCAGGGGCCATGCGCGCCATCTCCATCGCAACGCGCGCGCCCATGGAATGGCCGGCGACCTGCAATGTGCCCGCGTAGGCCTTAAGGCAATCGTCCGCCATGCGACTTATGGAGTCCTGGCTGGACAGGTCCGCGACCTCCGCCTCGATACGGTCGGTCACCGGCTGCCAGCAATACGCGTCGCACAAAAGGCCCGGGATCAGAAGAATCGTCATCGGATCATCGTGTTGGGCAGGAAGAGCGAAAGCTGCGGGAACAGAACGAGGATGATGAGCGTGATGAGCATGGCGAACCAGAAGGGTGCCACACCCCGGAACATCTTGCCGAGCGATACGTCCGGTGCGACGCTTTTCACGATGAACACGTTCAGCCCGACCGGCGGCGAGATCAGGCCCATTTCCAGCGTCAGAACAACCAGAACGCCGAACCAGATCGGGTCGATCCCGAGTTGTTGCACGACCGGGAAGAAGATGGGCATGGACAGCACCATCATCGCGAAACCTTCCAGGAAACAGCCGAGGATGAGGTAGATTGCGAGCATGATCGCAAGCACGCCGAGCACCGGGATCGCCAGCGTTTCAAGGTAGGTGCCGATCCATGCCGGGATGTGGCTGAGGGCCAGGAACGTCTTGATCATGTAGGCCGAGATCAGGATCAGCATGACGGTCGCGGTGGTCACGACGCTGTCCTGTGCAGCCTTCCAGAAGGTCCGGAATGTGAGCTGGCGCGACAGGATACCGAACAGGATCACGAGTCCCGCGCCGACCGCTGCGGCCTCACCCGGCGAGAAGATGCCGCTGTAGATACCGCCGATGGTCAGGAAAATGACGAGCAGGATTGGCGCCGCGCCGCCGGTTGAACGCAGCTTTTCCGGGAAGCTGGTCTTCGGACCCTTCGGCCCCATCTCCGGCTTGAACCAGGTAATGATCATGATCGTCGCGATGAACGCGCTGAGAAGCAGAAGACCGGGAACGACGCCGGCAAGGAACAGGCGCCCGATGCTTTCCTGTGTAAGAAGTGCGTAAATGACGAAGCCGGTCGAGGGCGGGATCAGGATGCCGAGTGTCCCGCCGGCCGCGACCACGCCCGTCGAGAGGCGGTCATCATACTTGAAGCGCTTCATTTCCGAGAGCGACACGCGACCGATTGTCAGCGCCGAGGCGACGGACGAGCCAGACAAGGCGGCGAACCCCCCGCAAGCGACGACGGTGGCAGAGGCAAGCCCCCCGCGAACCGAGCCGATCCAGGCGTAGGCCGCATCGTACAGTTTGCGGCTCATCCCCGTTTCCGTCGCGACGTTGCCCATGAGGATGAAAAGCGGGACGACCACGAGTTCCGCGCTGGCGGCGAGCGAGAAGCTGTCGGAGGCGAGCTGGCTGAACGCCGCCGCCGGGCTGTTGAGGATCATGTTGCCGACAAAGCCGACGGCGAACATGGCGAAGGCGACAGGAATCCGAAGCCCCAGCAAGACGAAGAGAATCGTCATGCCGACAAGGCCGATCATTTCTGGGCTCATGCGGCCTCCTCCATGCCCTTGGGGGCGAATACCAGGCCTATGAGTTTGAAGATCATGCCAACGACCGTGATGAGCGAGAGCACGATGATCGCGCCCTTGAACCAGTCGAACTGCAAGTTGATGATGTTGGTTTTCTGAACGACGCCAAGCTGAAAGCGCATCAGGTAGATGGATGACCATGTGGTCCAGGCGATGCCGGCGAAGATCGCGATGCCGATGATGACCGAAACGATGTCACCGGCGCGGATCATCCACCGCGGCATGCTGCCTTCGAACAAGTCGACGTTCACATGACCGCCGAGCTTGTCGCACAGCGCCATACCGCCGAAGACGATGATGACCATGCCCATCTGTGTCAGGTCCTGACCACCACGCAACGGCGCACCGAAGAAACGCCCGACCACGTCCGCCAGGATCACGACGACCTCGACGACGAGGCCGATCGTGCCAATCAGGGCAGACAGGCGAATAAGCCCGTCTGCCCAGTTGTTCAGTCGCGCGAGCAAGGATTACTCGCCGCGCATCGTGGCGAGGACTTCTTCACCACCGACGTTGCCCACGACTTCGTCGCGGATCGGGTAGGTGAGTTCCTCGAACGCCGCACGCTCTTCATCGCTCAGGGTGTAGACGGTGTTCTCATCCATGCCGCTGATCGTTTCGATGACCGACTCGGCGCGGGCATACCAACCTTCTTCCGCCGACTGCGAGAGCTTGCGACCGGCGATGGAGTCGATCGCGGCCTTCTGTTCGTCGGGCAGGCTGTCGTACTTGGCCTGGTTCATCACGACGTAGAACGAGATGTGGCCGAGCGGCGCGTTCAGGGTGTAGCTGTTGGCCACTTCGTCGAGTTTGAAGTCACCGATGGCCGAAGCGCCGGTCACGACGCCGTCGATCAGGCCGGTCTGGAGCGAGTTGTAGATCTCGCCGGCCGGCATTTGCACCGGCGTCCCGCCAAGCGACTCGATGGCTGCGGCAGCAGCCGATCCGGATACGCGGATCTTCAGGCCTTCGATATCGGCGGGCGTGCGCACGTCGACGTCTTTCATGATGAACACGTTGGGTTCCGACAGCCAAAGGGCGAGCGGCTTCGTGCCCGGGAACTCACCGGCGAGCTGGCCAGCCTCATACGCGTTCCAGATCATGTCGTAGCCGGTCATGTCCTCGGGTTTCGCGCCCGGAAGCTCGGAAATCATGGTCAGCGGGAACTGCGACGAGGTGTAGCCCTGAAGGCCCCACACGATGTCGGCCACGCCCTGCACGACGCGAACGTATTGTTCGAGCGGTCCGGCGCCGAGCTCACCGCCCGGGAACACCTGGACTTCGAGGCCCGACCCTTCGACGGCGGCCTGCAGCGGCTCGATGGTCGAGGCCGTGAGCGTGTGCGCGGGCGGCACCCAGTGTGCGAATTTTACGGTTTCGGCCAGTGCAGGCGCCATGCCTGCTACGGCAACAGCGGCAGCGGCAGCAGCCGTGCGGATCATTTGTCCTTGGATCATCTGTAGTCCTCCCAGTCAGATGGATGCCCGCGAGCGGGCTATGAGATGGCCTGCACGGTATGGGAGCCGTGGGGCCGGTCAAGTCACATTCAACTTTGTCCCATAAGGTTTTGCTATTATTCCCCGATGCTGGCCATGTGATCAAAGCGCCCGGGGTTGCATGCGGCGGGATGTAGCACCCCACCGCGATTGGTTTTGTCGAACGTCAGGTCTTGGTGCGCCAGCTGTCCGCGTAATTGGTGCGCGCTTCCGTGGAGTACGGGGTCGGCGACACGCGAACACGGATCGTGGTCTGCTCGTGCGGTTCGGTCGACGTTTTGCCGGACCCGCCGTCGGGCTCGCCCCAGACGAGTTCGAGCACGTCTCCCTCTTCCACCGAGTTGTCGACGACGCCCAGCGAAAGCATGCAGCGCTCGTTGAACGAGTAGCCGTTGAACATCGACATACCGACCATCTTGTCGCCGTGCATGACCATGTCGGCCGAGGACGATGCGTAGTTCGGCTGCGGGAAGTCGATCCACTTGTAGTTCTTCTCGCCCGGCGCGAAGGACGACGAGATGACCTTGATCACGTCTTCCGCGTTCCACTCGAAGGTGACCTTCTTGCGGTTCGACGGAGCGTCCTTGAGCTTGGTCAGGGCGTCCTTGCCGATGAAGTCGTCCTTCTTCCACCCGATGTAGAAGCCGTAGCCCAGTTCGAACGGGTTCACATAGTAGTCCGAGATATCGTCGGAGACGTAGGAACCACCAATGGAACCGGCGGCTTCGTACGAATTCTCGGTCAGGAACTCGCGGTATTCCTTCATCATGCCGTCGCCGGTGTAGATGCCGGGGAGCGGCGAGGGAATCCAGCCGGATTCAAGCGTGTTGGTCGAATAGGCGCGCGACCCGACGAGGTGCATGTCGACACCGACATCACGGGCAGCCTGCTGAATCGTCGTCTGGATGTAGTGCTTGTCGGCGTAGGGGCCCCAGATTTCGAGACCGGGCGCACCGGCCATGCCGTGACGCAGCGCCTTGACCTTGCGGGAGCCGATGTTGATTTCGGCCACGCGGAAGAACTTGACGTCCGGAACCGGGCCGCCGTTGATCTTTTCGAAGATCTTGTCGGCATCCGGGCCCTGAATCTGGAACCGGTAGTGGGTCCGGTAGATCGCCTTGCCGTCCGGGCGCGAGTCCGAGCGCGGGTCGTGGCTGACCTTGACATTCCATTTGCCGATGGCGGCCTGGAACATGATCCAGTTCGAGGTCGGGGCGCGGCCCACGGTGACGAACTTGTTTTCTTCGAGGCGGAAGATGATGTGGTCGCCAATGACGTGGCCGGCGGGAGTGACGGGCACGAAGTGCTTGGCGACATCCGTTCCGAAGTTGGCGAAGGAGTTGATGCCGACGTGCGACAGGAACGCTTCGGCGTCCGGCCCTTCGACGGTCACTTCGTCCATGTGGTGCGACTGGTCATAGAGCACCACCGAGTCACGCCATGCGTTCTGCTCGGACCGCCAGTTGGTGAATTCGGGTGCGACGACCGGGTAGACGTACATCCCGATCTTGGAATTGCGCAGGCGTTGAACGATGTTCTCGGACTGCATGATGTCTTCGAGGCTCTGGGCCATGATGTCCTCCCTGGAAACTGAATGTATACATCAAATAGAGAAGCGCCGAATTTTGCAAGCGGAAAGCGCCGTCTGGCGCGTTTTCAGCCCCGAAATGTATGCGCGACAAGCCCCTAGTCGACGATCAGGGCAAGTGCGGGATCCGGTTCTGCGTTGTCCAGCGCCTTCTTTTCGAGGTTCTGGCGCGCGATTCGCGCATGTTCGCGGGCAAGCGCCTCGGCCCGCGCGCCTTCGCGCCCCTCGACCGCGGCCACCATCGCCCGGTGCTGTGCCTGAGCGATGACGAGGCTTTCCATCATCGCCTTGGATTGCCGGTTGCGAAAAACGAAAGCCGAGGGCGAGGCGAAGGGAAGCGATTTGACCCGTTCCAGTTCACTGCGAACGATGTGAGACGGGCACAGGCCCACGATCAGATCATGAAATTCACCGTTCAGGCCCGCGTAAAGCTCCAGGTTCGGCGGCGCGCCGTCCGCGCCGAAACTCGCGTCGATCTCACATAAGAGCGCCTTCAACGGCTCGAGTTTCTCGTCCGGCGCACCGGCCTCGGCGGCGAGGCGCAGGGCCGTTCCTTCGAGCACGCCGCGCAATTCGATGGCGTCGATCACGTCGGCATAAGTGAAGGACCGGACCACGAACCCCCCGCCTTTCGCGCGCTCCAGAAGTCCCTCTTCGGCGAGGCGGCTCATCGCCTCGCGCACCGGGGTTCGCGACACCTCAAGCTCCTCGGCCAGCGCCACCTCGTACAGCCGGGTGCCCCCGGGCATTTCGCCCTTTACGATCCTCTGCCTGAGGTCGTACGCCGCCCTTTTCGCGTGGGTGCTGCCGCGTGACTCGGTCATTGGCTCCTCCATGTATACACCAAGATGTATACAATTCAGGCCAGTTGGCAACGGTTTTGGGTCACTTGCCGGAGTGGATGACCCCGTCGCCCTCTCCATAGAGCGCTTGAACAACGTCGGCTCTTTCGCGCAGAACCGCGCGCTGGTTCACCGAGCCTTTGTCCGTCACCTCGCCCTTGTCGAGATCCAGGGGCTCGGTCAGAATCAAGGCCAGCGGGACACGCATCGAGGAGCCGGTCGCTTTGGCATTGTAGGCCGCGAGCCGTGCGGAAATCGCAGCGGCCAGCGCCGGGTCGGCGAACAGAGTCGCGTCATCCATGTCTTTTCCACCGTCGACGACGCCCTCGATGGCGGGGCGGAACGGCACGATCAGCGCACCCAGCTTTTCCTCTCCGTCACCGGTCAGAACCACGTCACGCGCCAGCCCGCCCAGCGCGTCGGTCAGCTTGGCACGAACGGCCCCCACCGAAACCCATGTTCCGGTCTGGAGCTTGAAGTTTTCAGCCACACGTCCATCGAAGAAGAAGCCCTTGGTCGGGTCGCCCGGCACGGCAAAACGCAGTGCGTCCCCGAGTTTGTAGAAGCCTTCCTCGTCGAACGCGTCGGCCGACAACCCCTCATTGCGCCAATAGCCCGGGGTGACGTTCGGCCCTTTCACGCGGGCCTCCATCTTGCCCTCATTCGGCACCAGCTTCAGCACCAGATCCTTGGCCGGAATGCCGATGTTGCCGGGGCTGTCCTGCGGTTCGGCCTGATAGAGCGCAAAGGGCGCCGTCTCGGTCGCGCCCAGCCCGGTACCCAGCAGGATCTCTTCGCCAGTCGCTTTCATCGCAGCGGCCTTGAGATCGTCCCAGGTGTGCTGAGCCATCGCTGCGCCTGCGTAATACATCAGCTTCATATCGGAGAAGAACGTGTGCGCGAAGTCGGGGTCGTTTTCGACTTCGTGGATGATCATCTCGAAGCCTGCCGGCACGTTCCAGTACCAGTTCGTCCTGACTTCACGCAGGTTGCGGATCGTCTCATGGATCATGTCCTTGGTCGGCCGACCAGCGTCGATGTGGAACGTGCCGCCGTTGTACAGCACCACGTTGAAGATCAGGTTTCCGGCGGCAACATGATTCCACGGCGCCCAGTCGAGCACCATCGGCGGCTCGTCCCGCAGGTAGGCGTAACAATCCGTGACCTGTTCGATATTCACGCACAGCATCCGTTGCGTCTGGATGACGGCCTTTGGGCTGCCGGTCGTGCCAGACGTGAACAGAAACTTGGCGACCGTGTCGGGCGTAATCGCGGCATTGGCCTCATCGACAGCGGCGGTCACATGGGTCGCGGTCAGTGACTCCCACGAGCGGGCAAGGTCGTCACCGCTCACGCCAAGGCGCGGCAGGTCGGGGAAGACCGCGTCGAGCGCTTTGGCGAAGGCGCCGGTATCTTCGCAGAACACCGCGCCGGGCGTGATCTGGTCGCGTACACCCTTGAGCTTCTCGAACCCCTCAGACACCAACGAATAGGCTGGCGCGATAGCAGCGGACGGGATGCCGACATAATGCGCACCCACGACCATGAGCGCATGGGCGACCGAATTGCCGGACAGAATCACCAGCGGCCGGTCCTCGGACAGTCCGAGGTCGAGCAATGCCTGACCGATGGCACGAACCAACCCACGCGCCTCTCCATAGGTGACGCCGCGCCAATCGGCCTCGCCCACACCACGCTCGGTGATCCATGTGCGGTCTGACGCCTCGCGCGCCCAGTGCTCGATCCAGTCCGACGTCTTGGCGGAAACCGGGCCGAGGGGCTCACGCTGCCAGACGTACATGGTCCCGTCCGTCTTTTCCTCATAAGCAACGTCGGCGTTCCAAAGCTTCACCGGGCGCAATTTGGCCTGTGTCATGTTGTCCTCCCCGGCGTACTCCTCGACGCCATCCAGAAAATAGTTTACGCGGAAACTAAATGAGTGGATAGTGAAATCAAGGTGACTCGAAAAAAGTCGCTTGGGAGGACATCGTTGGACCTGAAATACCTCACTTATGAGTTGAAAGGTGATGTCGCTGTTCTTGGCCTGAACCGGCCTGAAAAGCGCAACGCCATCTCGGATGCTTTCGTCGAAGAACTCGCCATGCTCGTGCGCAGGGCCGAGGACGAGGCGAAAGCGGGCGTCATTCATGGGCACGGAACGCATTTCTGCGCCGGTCTGGACCTTGCCGAGCATGTTAAAAAGACCCCGTTCGAGGGCGTCCACGGCTCGCGCCGCTGGCACGAAGTCTTCGGTTGGATTCAGAAAGGCAAACTTCCCTGGTTCGCGGCACTCCACGGCGCCGTCGTCGGTGGCGGGCTGGAGCTCGCCTCGTCCGTCCATGTTCGCGTCGCTGATTCGACTGCGTTCTTTGCACTGCCGGAGGGCCAGAGGGGCATCTTTGTCGGTGGCGGGGCCAGTGTCCGGTCCGCACGACTCATGGGCCTTGCCAGGATGACCGACATGATGCTTACGGGCCGATCTGTCGATGCGGACACGGCGGAACGCTGGAACATCGTTCAGTATGTGGTGGACGAAGGCGCGGCCCTCGAGAAGGCGATCGAGCTGGCCTCCCACGCGGCGACGAACGCGGCAATCTCGAATTACGCGATCATCAACGCGCTGCCCCGGATTCAGGATATGGGTTCGGACGACGGGCTGTTCGTCGAGAGCTTCATCGCGTCGTTCACGGCCACAAGCCCGGAAGCGGAGGAACGGCTGAATGCCTTCCTCAACAAGAAGGCGGGCAAGGTCGCCCGGCCGGGCCAGAGCTGATGGCCGACAGCGCGCTTCAGGAGCAGGACGAGGCGCCCATCCGCATGGGCGATATCACCGACTCGCTCGGCTTCCTGATCCGGATCGCGCAGATCAAGGCCTTTGACAACTTCTTTGCAAACCTTGGCGAGCACGGCCTGAAGCCGGGCGAGTTCACGGTCCTCTGGGTCATCGGATTGAATCCCGGTCTGCGCCAAGGCACCATCGCGAACACGCTCCGCATCAAGCCTGCTCACATGACCAAACTGACCGGGCGGCTCGTCGAGAAGGGCTTCGTTGCCCGCGCGACAGCGGCCACCGACCGTCGGGCAGTCCGGCTGAGCCTGACACCCGCAGGTCTCGAATTCGTTGATGCCCACAAGGACTCGTTCCTGAGCTTCAACTTCGCGGAAAAAGACAATCTGAGTGACGATGAGGCGGCAAAGCTCATCGCGTTGCTCAAGAAATTCACAGGACTGAACACATGCCACTGAACGTCGACGAACTTGTCGCCATAGATATCCACACCCACGCGGAGGAGCCGTGTTCGCACGGTGACCGCGACGACGGTTATTATGAGTTCCAGCAAGGTATGGCGAAGTATTTCGGCAACCCGGCCGGGGCCGAGGGGATGCTGCCGTCCCCGCGCCAGACCGCCGAGTATTTCCGCGAGCGCAAAATCGGCGCCGTGATCTTTCCCGTCGACAGCGAGGCCAACACGGGCTTCTACCGTTACTCGAATGAGGAAGTGGCCGAGATTTGCGCGGAGAACGACGACATCCTTATCCCGTTCGCGTCCATCGACCCGTGGAAAGGCAAGATGGCCGCCCGGGAAGCACGCCGGCTGATCCGCGACTATGGTGTGCGCGGTTTCAAGTTCCATCCGACGATTCAAGCGTTCTGGGCCAATGACCGGATGGCTTATCCGTTCTACGAAGTGCTCGAGGAAGAAGGCGCGATCACGCTGTTCCATACCGGGCAGACCGGCGTCGGCTCCGGGATGCACGGCGGCATGGGAATGCGTCTCAAGTATTCGCATCCGATGACCATCGACGATGTCGCTGTCGATTTTCCGGATCTCAAGATTATCATGGCTCACCCCTCTTTCCCCTGGCAGGAAGAGGCGCTGGCCGTGGCCCAACACAAGCCGAATGTCTACATCGACCTCTCAGGCTGGTCGCCCAAGTATTTCCCCGACATTCTTGTCAAATACGCCAACAGCCTTCTGAAAAAGAAAATGCTTTTCGGCTCGGACTGGCCCGCGATCACACCGGATCGCTGGCTGGCCGATTTCGAGCATGCCCCGTTCAAGGATGAGGTGCGTCCGCTCATCCTCAAAGAAAACGCCAAGCGGCTTCTGAGCCTTTAGGGACGCGATCAACAGGGAGGAGACCCCATGAAACTTTGGAATCTTACGGGCGCGGCCGTTGCTGCCACGCTTTCTTTCGCCGCAGTTGCGCAGGCCCAGTCCTACGTTGCTGCCCCCGCAGCTCCGCCGGTTCATCCGGCAGCCTACATGTACGGCAAGTTCGCTGAGTTCCTTGAAGAGGAAACCGGTGGCGAAATGTCGGCCAACATCGTCGGACCGGAAGTGGTCTCGCTTCCGCAAATGAAGGACGCGCTGCAGACCGGGCTCGCCGCAGTCGGCAACTCGCTGCCGCTCTACTTCGCAGCCGACTTCCCGCAGACCGGCGTCGCCGGTGACCTCGCACTCGCGGGCCGCAGCCCCCATGCGATGGGTTGGGCCATGACCGAGTGGGTCGTGAACTGCGAGCCTTGCCAGCAAGAGTACAAAGACTTCGGCGGCATCTTCCTCGGCTCCGGCTCGTCGGACGTCTATGTTCTGATGACCACGACGCCCGTGGAAACCATCGACGACTTGCAGGGTCTTCGCCTGCGCTCGGGCGGCGCACCGTATTCGCGTTGGGCCGAAAACTTCGGCGCGACCCCGGTGAATCTGCCTGTGGGCCAGACCTTCGAGGCGCTGAGCCAAGGCACGATCGACGGCACGATGGCCTCTATCGCTGATATGCTGTCCTACCGCCTCGTCGATGTTGCGACGAACGTGCTGCGGGTCCCGCTCGGCACCTACCACGTCACGTCCAACTTCACCGTCGCGGCCGATGCCTGGGCCGATATGTCGGTTGAGGAGCGCACCCAGTTTGCCAAAGCGGCCAACCGCGCTGACCCGCAGCTGACCGATCGCTGGGGCTACCAGATGCCGAGCGAAGCAAACGCCGCTGTGGCCGAAGCCGGGATCACCGACATGGAACCGTCGGAAGAGTTCCTCGCCGCTTCGAACGGCTTTGCCGAGCAGGACGTCCAGTCGCGCGTGGAAGCGAACCCGCTTGCCGCTGACTTCGCCGCACTGATCGAGAAGTGGGACGGCATCGTGGCCGAGGTCGGGACCGACCCCGAAGCTCTCGCCGCCCGCGCCTGGGACGAGATCTGGGCCAACGTCGACTTCGAAACCTACGGCATGTAATGCCATCGCCCCGGCCCCATGATGGGGGCCGGGGCAACCTCTCACGGGAATACGAGAATGGGACAGCTGATCGCCATCGCAAGGTCGGTCGCGCGCATCATGGGGTATATCGGAGCCTTCGCCGTCGTCGCGATGATGCTCCACATCTCGCTCGATGTGCTGCTTCGCAACCTGTTCCGCATTTCCATGAACACGGTTCCCGAGATCGTGGCCCGCTACTACATGACCGCGCTCGCCTTTCTCCCGCTGGGGTGGCTGGAGCTGCGACGTCAGATGATTTCCGTCGAACTGATCGACTTCGCCCTTTCCGACCGCGTGCGCCGGTTCTCCGATGCCTCGGTCATGGTGATCGCCGCCGTGATCTATGGCTTCCTTGCGTGGACGAACTGGGACAAAGCCCTGTCCGAAACACGCGTTGGCACGCTGGTCGAAATCGCGACCTACAAGATGCCGGTCTGGCATTCCTTCTACTTCGCTCCCATCGGGTTCACCCTTGCTGCGCTCGTCACGGCGCTGCTCGCCATCGGGTATCTGAACCCCCGCATCGCGGCACAACTTGAAGAGGCCGAAGAATGAGCGTCGAGACAGGTATTTGGGGTGTCGTCGCGCTCGGCGTTCTGCTCATCATGCGACTTCCGGTCGCGCTGGCGCTGATCCTCGTTTCCTTTTCCGGGATCTGGGCGATGATCGGATTGAAACCCGCGCTCGGCATTCTGGAAAACACGCCCTACAGCTTCGTGGCAAGCTGGACGATGAGCGCCGTGCCCATGTTTCTTCTCATGGGCTTCGTCGCGTTTCACACCGGGCTTACCGGCGGTCTTTTTGATGCGGCCAAGGTCTTCCTCGCCCGATTGCCGGGCGGGCTCGCGATCTCGTCGATCTTTGCCTGTTCTGGCTTCGCCGCTCTCTCTGGTTCGTCCATCGCGACTGCTGCGGCGATGGGCCGGATCGCTATCCCCGAGATGGTGAAGGCCGGCTACCGACCGTCGATCGCGTCGGGGTCGATCGCCGCGGGCGGCACCATCGGGGCGCTGATTCCACCCTCGATCCTGATGATCATCTACGGGATCATTGCGGAAACATCGGTCACAAAAGTCTTTCTTGGCGGCATCAGCATCGGGATCGCGACCGCGCTTGCGTACACGATCGTCGTTCTGATCATCAGTTTGCTGCGCCCGGACATCATACCGCGCCGCGCCGAGGTCGAGCAGGGCGAGGGGATGCGCGTGTTCCTGTCCCTGATCCCGATCCTCATCCTGATCGTGATCGTGTTCGGCGGGCTGTTCAGCGGCCTCTTCACCGCGACAGAGGCGGGCGCTATCGGGGCTTTCGGCACCTTTGTCGTCGCTGCGGCGACCG
Organism: Maritimibacter sp.; assembly: GCA_002695005.1. Taxonomy (GTDB): domain Bacteria; phylum Pseudomonadota; class Alphaproteobacteria; order Rhodobacterales; family Rhodobacteraceae; genus Maritimibacter. Next base: position 301,390 of record NZNT01000029.1, on the reverse strand, counting down.
GGCGGCTTACCTGGCCCGCCGTTTCCCGGTCTCTGATGGAGACGGTGACGACCACCGGGTCGCTTCTCATCATCGGCTTCGCCGCAACGATGTTCACCCGGTTTCTTGGCCTTTCTGGCCTTCAAAGCTTCATTGCACAGGCGGTCGCCGGGGCCGATATCGGCTACGTCGGCCTGATGTTCATCATCGTGCTGATCTACCTTGCCCTTGGCACGTTCATGGAACCGTTCGGCGCAATGCTGGTCACCCTGCCGGTGTTCCTGCCGGTGCTTCAGGGACAGGGAATCGATCTGGTGTGGTTCGGTGTTCTCGTCGTGAAGTTGCTTGAAATCGGGATGATCACGCCGCCTGTCGGATTGAACGTGTTCGTCATCAAGAACGTGGCGAGCAAATACGTGAGCGTCGTTCAGGTCTTTGTGGGCGTAATCCCATTCCTGATCTCCGACATCGTCGTTGTCGCTATCGTCATCGCTTTCCCGGCACTGGTACTGTTCCTGCCCAGCCTCCTCTGACGCATCCCCGTTAATTTCATTCGAAGGGCGGTCCATGGGACCGCCCTTTCTCGTTCAGGCAGCGTGTTTTCTGGAACGATTCCAATTCCCGAGTATTTTACTCAACTTTCTTGACATACCCGACCTATTCAGTCAGCTAATCCGAATAAACCCGGAAACGCGAACGATCCAAGGGACGGATAATACATGAAACGCACGACACTGACCGCGACCGCGCTGATTCTCGGCGCCGTACCGGCTTTCGCCGCGACTAAAGGCGAGGTGCTGGACACATATGCAGACATTGGCCACGCCGCATATGAGGACAGCTTGATAACGGCGCGCGCCCTGAGCGGCGCCATTGACGCGCTGGTCGCCAATCCGACGGAAGTAACCCTTGCCGCTGCCCGCGAGGCATGGATTGCCGCCCGCGAGCCGTACCAACAGACAGAGGTCTATCGCTTCGGCAATCCCATCGTCGACGACTGGGAAGGCAAAGTGAACGCATGGCCGCTGGACGAGGGTCTGATCGACTACGTCGATGCGTCCTACGGCGGCCCGACGGACGAGAACCCCTTCGCTTCGGTCAACGTGATCGCCAACGAGCAACTCACCATCGCTGGGCAGGAGGTCGACGCCTCTGACATCACGCCCGAGTTGATCTCGGACACGCTCAACGAAGCGGACGGGATCGAAACGAATGTCGCGCGCGGCTACCACGCCATCGAGTTCCTGCTCTGGGGTCAAGATCTCAACGGCACCGATCCGGGCGCGGGCGAGCGGCCTCATACCGATTTCGTTCAGGGCGACGACTGTACCAACGGCAACTGCGACCGCCGTGTCGATTACCTCCAGTCCGCGACCGACCTCCTTTTGTCCGATCTCGAAGAGATGGTCGCGGCTTGGGACGAAGGCGGCGCAGCGCGCGAGGCGGTGATGGACGACGAGGATCAGGGCATCATCGCGATCCTGACCGGCATGGGCTCTCTCTCCTACGGCGAACAGGCGGGTGAGCGTATGCGCCTCGGGCTCATGCTGAACGATCCGGAAGAAGAGCACGACTGCTTCTCCGACAATACCCACCGGTCACACTACAACGACGGGCTGGGCGTCCAGAACGTCTATCTCGGGCGCTACGAGCGTGTCGACGGCTCGTTGGTTGAGGGACCGGGCGTCTCTGACCTCGTCGCCGAGTCGAACGCGGCACTGGACGAAGAGATGACGCGCAAGCTCGACATAACGATGGCCGCGATGACCGATCTGTCGGATGCCGCCGAGAACGGCTTCGCTTATGACCAGATGCTCGAGGCGGGCAACGAGGAAGGTGAAGCGCTCATCATGAACGCGGTGAACGGGCTGATCGACCAGACCGCCACCATCGAGCGCATCGTGTCCGAGCTTGAACTCGACATGATCGAGTTCGAGGGCTCCGACAGCCTCGACAACCCGAACGCGGTTTTCCAGTAACAAGATGCGATGCACGGCTGTTTTCCATTACGTCGCCGTGCATCGCCTTTGATGTCGCCATGTTTACGGCCGCGACCATTTGCAATCAGGTTACAGGGGTCCGACCGTGCATCATTCGTTCCACACAGATTCATGCCGAAGGCCCGAAACGTGAAATGAGAACCTCACTTCCCTTGGTATGGTGCGCTGCGACCGGGCTTGCCTGTCTTCTGATTGAACCTGCGACGGGCTTTGACCTCGGCACGCTCGGCGATGAGCATCTGAATGTCGTGCCCCGCACGGCGGAAGAGACGGCGCGGATCGGTGCGGTCACGACGCCGACCACGGATTTCACGACGGCGGAGCCGTTCGAGGAACGTCCCGCAGGGGCAGCCACAGTGCGCGCACGCTCTAACGCCGATGCCTTCAGCCAGCCTTCCGCGAATATTGGGTTCGAAGGTGAACTGGAGTTCAAGGTCGGCAACGGACTCTTCCGAAAAATCTGGGTCACGGCGCCTGCGTCGACCGAAGCCTCCGACGGCTTGGGTCCGCTCTACAATGCACGCGGCTGCCAGAATTGTCACATCAAGGATGGGCGCGGGCACCTGCCCGAGGGGCCGGACGACAATGCGGTGTCTTTCTTCCTACGCGTCTCTATTCCTGCCGAAACCGCGCTCAAGTTGCAAGAGATCGAGGACTACATCGGCGCGACCGAGGAGCCGAACTACGGTGGCCAGATTCAGGATTTTGCTACGGGCGGCATCCCCGCCGAGGCGCAGCTTTCGGTCAGCTACGAGGAACGTCCTGTCGAGCTTTCGGGCGGTGAGACAGTCATGCTCCGCGACCCGACCTATGCTTTGAGCGATCTGGGGTTCGGTCCGCTCCACCCCGACGCGATGCTCTCGCCACGCCTGACGCCGCAGATGATCGGCCTCGGGCTGCTCGAGGCGATCCCGGCTCAGGACATTCTTGCACTGGCAGATGAAGACGACGCGGATGGCGATGGGATTTCGGGCCGTCCCAACCTCGTCTGGTCACGAGAGTTCGACAAGATCATGCTGGGACGCTTCGGGCTCAAGGCCGGGACACCGACGATCAAGCATCAGAGTGCTGCAGCGTTTTCCGGCGATATAGGTATCTCCAACCCGCTGTTCCCGAATCCGTGGGGAGAATGCACCGAAGCACAAACCGCCTGTGTCGACGCCGAGCACGGTGACGATGGGAGCCATGACGGCTTCGAGGTGGACGAAACTGGGCTGGACCTCGTCACCTTCTACGCGCGCAACCTTGCGGTGCCCGCCCGCCGTCGCGCCGATGACCCGGAGGTGCTTCGCGGCAAGAAGGTGTTCTATAGCGCCGGCTGCGCCTCGTGCCACACCCCGAAGTTCGTCACGCACCGACTGGATGACCAACCGGCGCAGAGCTTCCAGCTCATCTGGCCCTACACCGATATGCTCTTGCACGATATGGGCGAGGGACTCGCCGACAACCGGCCCGAGGGTCGCGCGAACGGCCGGGAATGGCGCACTGCGCCGCTTTGGGGAATTGGTCTGACGGAACTGGTGTCCGGTGACGCGGCTTACCTCCATGATGGCCGCGCCCGCACGCTGATGGAGGCAATCCTCTGGCATGGTGGTGAGGCCCAAACGGCCCGCGATCATGTAGTGGACCTTCCGAAACCTGACCGGGATGCCTTGGTCAAATTCCTGGAGTCATTGTGAAGCACCTTCCCCTGATAGCCGTCCTCGCCGCCTCACCCGCGTTTTCCGGAGTTGAGGAGGCCGCAAACGACTACATCTTGCCAAACCTCGCAAAGTTCAGTGAAACGGCCCGATCCCTAAACGAACTTGCACAGGCCAATTGCGAAGCCGAAACCCTAGAGGACCCTTTCCACACGGCCTTCGACGCCTGGATGGCGATTTCGGACATCCGTATCGGGCCGAGCGAACACGCGGCGCTCTCCATTTCGTTCTGGCCGGATAAGCGCGGCTTCACGGAAAAGACCCTGTCGCGATACATCGCTGAAGAAGACCCGATTGTTGCGGATCAGGTTGCGTTCCAAGAGGCTTCCATCGCGGCGCGCGGGTTCTTTGCGCTTGAGCGGATGCTTTATGATCCTGACTTCAACGACTACGCCGAAGGCGACTATTCCTGCGCGCTGACCCGGGCGCTGACGCGCGACCTCGCCGTGCAAGCCTTCAATCTGCAAGCCGAATGGGCCGATTTCGCGCCGACACTGCTCAATCCCGGGGCCGAAGGGAACGCGACTTACCTCGATGCGAGCGAGGCGCAGCGCGCCATCTATACCCAACTCCTCGCCACGCTTGAGTTCACGACTGCCACCCGACTTGGTCGCCCTCTTGGTGAGCCGGCGCGGCCCCGACCGACCCGAGCCGAAGCTTGGCGATCAGAGCGCAGCTTGAGGCAAAGCTTGCTGGCAACCGAGGCCGCCGTGGACCTCGCCCATGCTCTCGCCAATTCTGATCTGCCTGAGACGGACGCGGCCTTGGCCGCTGCCAGGGAACAGGCCGACACGATCACCGATCCGTCGTTCCAGGATATCGAAGATCTGACAAAGCGACTTAACCTGGAACTGCTTCAGCAACGAATCGAGGCTGTCGAACATGCAATCGAGGTCGAAGTCGGCGCGCGGTTCGGTATCGCGCCCGGTTTCAATTCTTCCGACGGAGACTGACATGGCCACAAGGCGTAGGTTCCTCGGCGGTATGTTGGCGGTGACTGCAGCGCCGCGGCTCGGCTGGGCCGCTGCCGGGTCGCCTGCCTTCCTCGCCGCCGCGCGCGAAAACGATGGGTCATATGCAATTCACGGGCTGGATTCGGCAGGAACAGAGACGTTTTTGGTGCCGCTGCCCGCGCGCGGGCACGCTGCTTGCGGGCATCCGACCCGCGCCGAAGCCATAGCGTTCGCTCGTCGACCCGGCCGATTTGCGCTCGTCATCGACTGCGCCTTTGGCGAGGTATTGCGCGATCTGGAGCCGCCCAGAGACCGGCACTTCAATGGGCACGGCGTCTTCTCCGCGGATGGCAGGACGCTCTTCACGTCGGAGCAGGACATCGACGGCAGCGCCGGCCATGTCGGGTTGTGGGATACCCGGCGGTACAGGAGGATCGGGAGTCTTCCGACCGGCGGCATCGGGCCGCACGAGCTTCGACTCATGCCCGGCGGCAAGCAGCTCGTCATCGCCAACGGGGGGATCAAAACCCGAGATCGGGAAAAGCTGAACCTCGACCGGATGGAACCGAGCCTCGTCTATGCCGACTTGGACGGAACCCTGATCGAGCGCGTAACGCTCGACCCCGCACTGCACCATAACTCGATCCGGCATCTGGACGTGCGCGAAGACGGGCTCGTGGCGTTCGCCATGCAATGGCAGGGGGACCACAGCGAAACGACACCCCTCCTCGGCCTGCACCGTATGGGAGAGGCGCCTGTGCTCGCGACCGCGCCGCAGCGTGAACAGATCATGATGGACGGTTACGCTGGGAGCGTCGCCTTCGCGGGGAGCGGGCGGGAAGTCGCCATCACCTCACCCCGCGGAGGGCGCCTTCACAGATTCGACACCGGAGGCGGGTTCATTGGCGCATTCTCCCGCGTCGACATCTGCGGTCTCGCGGCTTCGGGCGAGGGCTACGTCGCCACAGACGGACTCGGTGGTGTCATCGCGCTCGACGGCGCTGGCACGCCCCGCGCGCTCGGACGAACGAGCTCGGCCTGGGACAATCACCTGATTGCGCTCTGACCCGTCTGCGTGCTGGTAAGTAGATGGAAACCCGCTAGGCTCTCCTGAACAAGGGGAGCGACCATCGTGACACAGGCCTTCACCGTCATTTCCGCGCGTTTTCCGCGTGATCTTTCACCCGGTGATGACAAAAGTGGCTCGCCGGAAGGCGCCGTGTTTTCTACTGCCGGGAGCGAAGTGGAGTGGCACGAGTCCGGGATGCCCCGCCGCCGCCGCGACGTCCGCTCATGGATCGCACTCTGGCCAAACCAGGAGATGGCGCGCGAGTTCCTTGAATTGCGCGCCGATTTGATTCCCTTACTCCCGAGCGCCGAAGAGCAGTGGTGCGGTTTGCTCCTGCCATATGCCAGCCACGGCACGGTCAACTGGGCCCAAGACGAGGACATCGCTTCGCTCATCAATGACCTCGGGCCACGACCCGGTAAGGGAACCCCGGTGTTCGTGATGACGAGTCTCGGTATTGGCAATCAGGGCGAGGGCATGATCGCCTTCGGAAAGGGCACCCGCGCGGTGCGGGCAGCGTTCAACGAACTTACCGGCGTAATTCTCGAGCAACAGCTCCTGCCGGATACCCCCGGCCTCGACGCCCCCACACTCTCGCTTTGGGAAAACGAAAGCGAACTGATCTCAGCTGCCTATCGCAGCGAGCCGCACCGATCTGCAATGAAGGTGTCAGAGCACCCGGACCTCGCCCGAGGATCGTTCACGCGCATGATGCTTGCATGGGCCGAAGGAAGCTGGGACGGCGTGGACCTGTCCCGGCTTAGCGCCGTCACCGGCTGAAACCCGGGCTTGGTGCAGTGTCGAGGTGGAAAAACCGAAGTGGTGCCGCTGAAGGGCGTTGAAGTCCTATATCTTGGGGTTCCACGGGATACCGCGTAGCGACCGGCCCTTCCCAAAATCCATATTTTCTTGACCCATGCTGTTTCATCGCGTTCCACTACACCCCATATGTTGAAGGGGGATTGGAAAGGGGATCGAGATGGCGCGATTGCAGAACAAGCTCACGAACGCGGCTGTGAAAGCCGCAGCTCCGGGAAAGCACTCGGATGGCGCTGGGCTATGGCTCTACAAGCGGGAGGACGGCGGGGCGCAATGGGTTCTGCGCTACACCATCTACTCCAAGCGGCATGAAATGGGGCTGGGCCGGTTCCCTGATATCACGCTTCGCGAAGCACGGGAGGAAGCGGACAAGTGGCGGGCCGTGGTTCGCGGCGGCAAGGACGCTATCAAGGAACGCGACCGGCAACGCGCGGTTGCCCAGCGCAATCAGAACATCTTGGCGGACGTTGCCCGCGATGCCTTCGAGAGCCGCAAGGCGGAATTGAAGGGCGACGGGAAAGCGGGCCGGTGGTTCAGTCCGCTGGAACTGCACGTTCTGCCCAAGCTGGGCAAAATGCCGGTTTCCGAGATTGACCAGCGCGACATTCGCGACACGCTCGCCCCCATCTGGCATGACAAGGCCGATACCGCGCGGAAGGCAATGAACCGGCTTTCCATCGTCATGCGCCACGCGGCTGCGCTGGGCTTGGAGGTCGATCTACAGGCGACCGAGAAAGCCAAGGCGCTTTTAGGCAAGCAACGGCACAAGCCGCAGAACATTCCCGCTATGGCGTGGCAGGACGTGCCAACGTTCTACCAGTCGCTGAACGGCGGCACGATTTCCGAACTGGCGTTGCGCCTTCTCATTCTCACGGCGGTTCGCAGCTTCCCGTTGCGCCACCTGCAACTAGACCAGATCGAGGGCGATATCTGGACCATCCCCGCAGAGGCCATGAAAGGCCGCAGGGACGCCACGACCGATTTCCGGGTTCCGTTATCACGGAAAGCGCAGGAGGTGATTGCAGAGGCCACACCGTTCGCGCGTGACGGGTTCCTGTTTCCGGGGGTGCGCAAGGGCGTGATTTCGGACGCCACCATGAGCCGTTTCATGGAACGGCGCGGATTGGTCGAACGCCCGCACGGTTTCCGTAGCTCTTTCCGCGATTGGGTGGCCGAAACGACCAAGACGCCTTGGGACGTGGCTGAGACCGCGCTGGGCCACACGGTCGGCGGATCGGTCGAACGGGCCTACAGGCGGACGGATTTCTTGGAGCAACGGCGGACATTGATGGAGCGGTGGGCGGCAAAGTGCAGCGCTAATGCATCTGATAATGTCATGCAATTGGGCGGTTGAGTCGGGCGGCTGCCAAGTCCGCGAATCTGGTTCTACGGGTGATTCGCAAGGTTCCTGTTGGTCATGAAAAACGATTTTTCACCATTCATGAAATATAAGCGGTTTCTTGCTTATGGGCCTTGGCCGGTGTTGGAACAACGCACGAACGGAAAAAAACCCTTTCATATGAACATATTGGCAACATTGACTCCACGCGCTCGCCTTACCGCATTGTAAGCCAACGGGAAAAACCATCACATTCCGACAGTGCAAAAAACCTTGAGACGGTCAGCCCAGAGCCTACCATGCTCGTGTGCACCGAGACGCACAGCAACATATAGCGGCAAGGAATAGAGCATGGAAAGATACCTGACGTTTCAAGACCTACAGGCAAAACTGGGAGGCAGAGGCCGAACGACGATTTACCGCGATGTGGAAAACGGACGTTTGCCCAAGCCCTTCAAAATCGGGAGCCGCCTCTACTGGCGCGAAGCCGATATTGAGGCGGCGGTTTCGGCCAGCACTGTGCGGTAAGGTCCCGCACCAAACCACGCGGGACGCGCTGAGCCTAGTGCGGGAATGTAGCGGCAACTACCCCACCTAGATACGCCCAGCGCTCCCTTTCATCAATGCCAAAGAAAGGCATAGCCATGACTGCATCGCAGGAATGGGGCGCTACCGCTTACGCGGTTGAACCGAAGGGACGCCCCCCCTTCACCATCACCGTTTCGGGCCGAGACCGATGGGCAATAGAAGAACTCATGCGAGCGGGAGAACGGGGCTGCACGCCCATCGACAACCCAGCGCCGCGTTGGTCCGGATATGTGTTCAATCTCAGAGCGCTGGGCGTCCCGATTGAGACCATCCACGAGCAGCATCACGGTCCCTTCGCCGGGTCGCACGCTCGCTACGTTCTACAAGCGACCGTGACGCCTCAAGCGCGGGAGGCGGCGGAATGACTCGTCAACAGATTGCGCGGCTGCGCCGCAAGCATGGAATTTCCGAGAGCCGCGCGAGGCTCTTGGCGCGTTTGATCTATGGAGACTGAAATGGAACGTGTTCGGCTGCGCCACCAGAATGGCCGGTGGCATGTAGACGTCCAGAAAGCCGCTGAGGCGGTCGCTGAGGGTGCTTGGCTCTGTCTGGGCGGCTGTCCCTCTTCAATCGCCTCTATGCGCCTCTGGAGGGCGCTCAAGTGCAAGGAGGGCCAAGACCAGTGACCGGAAAGCCCTACAGGCAGGGCAAAGGGGGGGCTGGGCGTCACGTCCAGCTCCCCGAATACCTGCAACGAACGCAAGCCTGGGCCACGCTCAAACCCGGCCCACGGGCGCTCTATATCGAACTGAAACGCCGCTTCAACGGATCGAACAACGGCAACATCATCCTGAGCTACAGAGACGCCGCAGAAGCCTTGAACGCCCATCGCAACACCATTGGGCTTTGGTTCCGGGACTTGGAGGAACGCGGGTTCATCGCCAAGACCCAAGGGGCCTATCTTGGGCCGGATGGCGTTGGCCGTGCCGCGCTCTGGGCATTGACGGAACTGCCCAGCGCGAACGGCAAGTCAGCTTCGAAAGCCTTTCTAAAGTGGAGGGAAATAGACGCGAAAGCCCCGCACAAAAACCGTGCATCGGTGTCACAATGATTGTGCTTTCGTTTCCTGAACGCAGGAAAGGCGTCACAACCATTGTGCCGCGAACCGGGAAAAACCCTTGGTCTTCGATGCACGAAAACCCGGACATATATACATCTAGCCATAGGCAAGGCGTGGAATGAGCCGCGTTGTCTGACGCCCCGGACACTCAAAGTCCGGGGGGTCTGACGTTAGCGGCGGCGCTGGGCAAAGTCTCCAAACGGCAGGGTTGTAACTATCCCGCTTGGTCAGTCTTATGGCGGAAAACCGGGGGGACGAATGACGCCAGACGATTTCATTGCCAAGTGGAAGGCTGTCGAACTCAAGGAACGCAGCGCGTCCCAATCTCACTTCAACGACATTTGCGCCCTTCTCGGCATTGAAGACCCCATAACGGCAGACCCAAAAGGCGATTGGTTCACCTTTGAAAAGGGCGCGTCGAAGACGTCCGGTGGCGAAGGCTGGGCAGACGTCTGGCGGAAAGAGCGGTTCGCGTGGGAATACAAGGGCAAGAAAAAGGACTTGGACAAAGCCTTTGACCAGCTCCTGCAATATGCAATCGCTCTAGAGAACCCGCCACTTCTCATCGTCTCTGACATGGAGCGGTTCAGGGTTCACACGAACTGGACGAACACTGTTCAGCACGTCCACGACTTCTCGCTCGAAGACTTGCGGGACGCGGCAACGCGCGACCTTCTCCGCGCCTGTTTCGAAGACCCGGACAAACTGAAACCCGCCAAGACGCGGCAAATGCTGACCGAGGAAGCGGCGGAGAGGTTCGCGGCTTTGGCCCAGCGGCTTCGCGAGCGTGGAAACGACCCGGAAACGGTCGCGCACTTCGTGAACCGGCTGGTCTTCTGTATGTTCGCTGAAGACGTAGATCTCCTGCCCAACAAGATGTTCCAGAGGATGCTGGAGCATTGCGAGCGGTCGCCGCAGGACTTCGCGGATCATGCGCGGGTCCTTTTCTCAGCAATGCAATCCGGCGGCATGGTCGGGTTCGAACGGGTGGAGTGGTTCAACGGCGGCCTGTTCGACAGTGACGCCGCGCTGCCGCTTGAGAAAGCAGATGTTCTGGACCTGCTGGCTGCGGCGCGGCTCGATTGGTCGGAAATCGACCCGTCCATTCTCGGCACATTGTTTGAGCGTGGCTTGGACCCCGACAAGCGAAGCCAGCTTGGAGCGCACTACACCGACCGAGAAAAAATCATGCAGATTGTCGGTCCGGTCATTGTGGAGCCGCTGTTGGCAGAATGGGCGGATGTTCGGACACAGATCGAAACGGCTCTAGCGAAGGCCAAGGACGCCAAAAGCAAAGGCGCGCAGACGCGGGCTGAGAAAGACGCAGAACGGCTCCAGGTGGGCTTCCTAGAGCGCCTGAAGGGCTTTCGCGTGCTGGACCCTGCATGTGGGTCCGGTAACTTCCTGTATCTCTCTCTTTTGGCGCTCAAAGACATTGAACACCGCGTCAATCTCGAAGCCGAGGCGCTCGGACTTTCACGGGGTTTTCCGTCAATTGGGCCGGAATGCGTAAAGGGCATCGAACTGAATCCCTATGCCGCCGAACTGGCGAGGGTGTCGGTCTGGGTTGGGGAAATTCAGTGGATGCGACGCAACGGTTTCGATGCAGCCCGAAACCCGATCCTGCGCCCGTTGGGCACTATCGAAAACCGGGATGCCGTCCTTGCCCCGGACGGGACCAAGGCAGACTGGCCGGATGTTGACGTGGTGGTCGGGAATCCACCTTTTCTTGGCGACCGCCGAATGATTGCCGCGCTTGGCGAAAGCTACGTGTCTGAACTTCGCTCAGCCTTTCAAGACGACATTCCGGGCCGTTCTGATTTGGTTTGCTACTGGTTTGTGCAAGCGTTGACCAAATTGAACACCGGCGGTTTGGAACGAGCGGGCCTTGTCGCGACTAATTCTATTTCGGGTGGCAACAACCTTCCAACCTTAGAACTGGTCAAGACGTCTTCCGAAATATGGTCGGCATGGCGCGACGAGCCTTGGGTCGTCGATGGCGCTTCCGTGAGGGTCGCGCTTATTCTCTTCGGCAATCCGCCGGAAGATGAGCGGCTGCTAGATGGGCATTCGGTCGGTGAAATCCACTCGACGCTGCGAGCTGGTGTTTCCTTGTCCAAAGCGTACGCTCTTAAGAAGAATAAAGGCATTAGTTTCATCGGGACCCAGAAAAACGGTCCTTTCGATATTCCCGGAACGATTGCAAGGCAATGGCTGGCCTTGCCTTCGAACCCGAATGGAAAGCGGAATTCGGAAGTCGTCATGCCATGGACGAATGGTGCGAGCATCGTACGCCGGGATTCCGACACGTGGATCGTGCATTTCGGTTCGAAAATGTCCGAACAGGAAGCATCTCTCTTCGAAGTGCCGTTCGAACATGTTCTAACGAATGTCCGTCCAACGCGGGTAAATCTGCGGCGTCAATGGCACCGAACAAAGTGGTGGCTGCACGGTGACCCGCGACCGGCAATGTCGAACGCCCTGCAAAAACTGGAAAGGTACATTGTAACGCCTCGGGTCGCAAAGCACCGTTTGTTTGTTTGGCGCGAAACGTCGGTGTTGCCCGACTCGGCAACTGTCGCAATCGCCCGTGATGACGACGCTACATTCGGCGTCCTACATTCACATTTCCACGAACTGTGGGCGCTACGTATGGGTACCTCGCTCGAAGACCGGCCCCGGTATACACCGTCGAGCACTTTCGAGACCTTTCCCTTCCCGGATGGCCTTGCCCCGGATATCCCCGCCGCCGACTATAGAGACGAAGCCAACGCCCAGAAAATCGCCGAAGCCGCTGCAGAATTGAACCGCCTTCGCGAAAACTGGCTGAACCCGCCTGACCTTGTGGACCGGGTTCCCGAGGTGGTCGAAGGCTACCCTGACCGGCTGATACCTAAAGACGACAAAGCCGCGAAGGAACTCAAAAAGCGCACCCTGACCAACCTCTACAACGCGCGCCCCGCATGGCTGGACCACGCCCATACGAAGCTGGACGAAGCTGTCGCGGATGCTTACGGCTGGGGCGAAGACTGGCGTAGCGGAAATCTGACTGACGACGAAATCCTCTCTCGGCTGTTTCAACTTAATCAGGAACGCGCCAAAGCGGAAGCAACACCCTGACGTTGACCCGCCCGTTTGCTATGATTTGCCTAATGATTTCGACAAAATCGGAGGCGAGCTATGGGCGGTCTAGGAAGCGGGCGGCACTGGCACTGGAACACGAAGAACACCGTGACAGACTACCGCGCGTTGGACGTTCGGCGCTGGGCGCGTGACGGGCTTCTCAATCCCTGCAATCGGTTCGGCTGGCAATGGACTGTGGACGGCGAAAAGACCGGCTCAATCCAAGTGGCTGTTGAGCGAAACAGCGTCAGACTCATTTACCGATGCAAAGAGAACGGTAGCGATTGGGAGGACATAGAGTATCCCGTTTGGCTGACGTCCACGGCCTGCAACTACGGCGGCGAACGCCAGTGGTTCCTATGTCCTGCGTACGGATGCGGTCGAAGGGTCGCCAAACTCTACGGCGGTCGCATTTTTGCGTGCAGGCATTGCCACCAGCTCGCCTACCCTTCTCAGCGAGAAAAGAGCTACGACAGGGCCGCGCGGAAGGCTGACAAAATCAGAACCCGGCTGGGCTGGGACTTGGGCCTTGAGGGTTTGCCCCGTGGACGACCGAAAGGGATGCATCGCAATACCTATGAACGGTTGTCTAGGCAGGTGTGGGAACTGACCGATGAAGCGGAGGAAGGATTCGCGGCGCATTTTGCTTTCGCGCTGCTTAAACTGGACCCATCATTGCAACCTTAGTGCAGTCGCGTAGGGGGACGAAAAGGGGGATTGAAGTGGGGTTAAAACCCGTTTCCCCTTTAAAAACAAATATTTAGTTACCCGAAGTGGTGCCGCTGAAGGGACTCGAACCCCCGACCCCATCATTACGAATGACGTGCTCTACCAGCTGAGCTACAGCGGCACACCGCTTCGGTGCGCGGTGATTATCACCACAATTTCACGGTGTGTAGCCCTAATTTTTGGTCTCGGGTTCCGCGTCCTCAGCCGGTGTCACATCGACCACATCCTCGGCCGCCTCCTGGGTTTCCTGGAGGGGTTCCGCATCCGCTTCGGGCGCGTCCACAACCATCTCCGGGTCCGGCGCGATATCCGGCGCGCCGACGAGGAGCGTGTCCATACGGGCACCGCCCGGCATCCGCACGTCGCCCTCAGTCGGCTCAGTCCAGCTCAGAGTATCGAAGGCCCCGCAATTGGCGCAGATCGGAGTCCAGTCGCCGTGGATGTGATGACACTTGTCGCAGACCCACTGAGGTCCGCGGGGCGCGACGACCGCCTTAGCCAGCCATCCCCGTATCTCGCTGTCAGGTGCCTCAAGCCCCCGCTCGATAGCAGCCATAAGGGTGAGCACGCGCTGCGTCGGTTTGGTCGTCGGTAGGTCGCCCAGCGCATCCCGCGCCTTCTGGTAGTTCCCGGCGGAGATCTGAAGTTCGGCGAGGAGCATCCGAGTTTCCGGGCTGTCGGGATGCTCCTTGGTCAGCGTCTTGAACCGCTTGAGACGCTCATCGGCGCTTTCGTCCGGCTTGATCTCGGCAAAGGCTGCGGCAATGTCCGGGTGCGGCGTGACCTTGTAGGCCTTGCTCAAAACGCGGGCAGCGTAACGGGGGTTTTCCTGCTCCATGTAGGACCGCGCAGCGAGGATCGCGGCGGGCACAAGATCGGGCGAGAGCCTGTTGGCTTCGATCGCGGCCTCTCGTGCACGGATCGAGTTGCCCTCTTCGAAGACGCCCTTGGCTTCCTGCAAGGCGAGCACGGCATCGCGACGCTTGCCGACATCCTTTGGAAGTGCCCCGTGCTTGACCTTCTTGCCAAGCGTATCGCGCGCGCCGGTCCAGTCGTTTTGAGTGGCTTGCAGCGCGAGGAGGACATCGCCCGTTTCCGCGTGCTGGGGCTTCAGCGCGAAGGCCTTTTCCGCCAGTTTCATCGCCGTCTCGGTATCGCCCTCTTCGAGCTTTTGCTTCATCAGACCGCGAACACCCACGAAACGGGTCCGCTCATCCGCGAGCAGCCGCTTGTAGACCTGCGTCGCCTTCTTGCGGTCTCCAGCCATCTCGGCCGCCTGCGCCGTGATGAGGTTGGTGAGTTCGGGGCGCCGCAGATACCGCTCGGCCCGCGCTGCCTTGGTGATCGCGGTCCGGTCCTCGCCCGAGGCGAGCGCCATCATCCCTTCGGCCAGCGCCTGATACCCCTTACGCTCGCGGTTCCGGTCGAAATGACGGGAAATCGCCGTCTCATCTCCGTTCAGGAAGCGGATCGTGGCGACGATCAGCCCCGCGAGCTTGAGTATCAGCCAAAGCACAAGGACCAGAACGATCAGCGCGATCACTGCCTGCAAAGCGCCGAGGTTGAATTCCATTCCGCCAACGTCGATACGCATGCCGCCATCGGTTTCCAGAAGGTAGGCCGCGCCGATCGTAGCTGCGCCGATCAGGACGACGAACAGAACGATCTTGAAAAGGGACCAGAGCATTACGTCTTCCTTATTGGTTCAGTGTGTCGGCAAGCGACGAACCGGCTTCGAGGGCCACAAGCCGCGTACGGGCCCGTGCGATCCAGTCGTCCATCGCGGGCTGCGCGGCCTCAGGCATTGCTTCCAGCTCACTCAGAGCCTGCGCGATACGGCCGTTCTGAAGTTCGAATTCAGCGCGCGACAGGATCGCATCCGGGTCGTCCCCTTCCTGCGGTTCCAGCGAGCGGGTGCCGAGCTGCGTGCGCAAGAATGCCTCGCCACGCCCGATTTCACCCGCCTCGACCATCGCACGCAGGCTGTCATCCAGCGCGGCCCGCGCCATTTCGGGGAAGCTTTCCTGAAGTGCGCCGAGAGTTGGCACGCCATCGTTCGCCACATTCGCGAGACCATCGGGTGCTTCCGCGCCGGTGGCAGTCGTCAGGTCGAACAGAGCGTCGTCGAAGGGCTGACCGGAATCGAGCGCCGCCATGATCCGGGACAGGGCGGCGCGAGCCGATGCCGCCTGAGCCGATTGCGCAGCGTTCGCTTGAAGCGCTTCGGCATCCTCCTGCTGCGCCCTGAGGTTCTCAAGTTCGCGGTCGAGCATGGCGCGCATGTCCGCGAGCTCACGCTCATAGGCCGCCGCCGCGGTTTCCGCCGCTTCGGAGCTGTCGCCACTCGGCATCTTCTCAAGCGTGGTCAGACGTTCCTCGAATCCGTTGACGGTGGCAGTGAGCTCATCGATACGCGATTGCGTGGCTAGAATATTTGCCCTGAGCGCATCTCCGAGCTCTTCCACTGAAGAGTCGGCCCCCAGACTCTCGATCTCCTGTGCCTGCGCATCGACCCGCTCTCGCAAGGCGGCGATCTCGTCACTCTGTGCGGCGACCGTTTCTCTCATTGGATCGGCTTCGGTCGTCTCGAACGGCCAGCCACCAGACATGAACTGAGCGATGCCGAACCCAATGAAGCCTGCGATCAGGCCGCCCAGAACCATGCCGCCAAGCGCGGTGCCGCCGCCACTGCTCGACTTCGGCTCCGCAACAACGGGCATAGCCGTGGCGGGGGCATCGTTATCTTCTGGCTGCGGTTTGTCTTCGACGGGCGACTTGGCTTCGCTACTACCCCAAGGGGCTTCCGACTCAGGCGTCGCATCCTCGGATTCGCCATTCGACTCGGCGACCGCGTCGGTATCGTCCTCGGCCGCTGCTTCCGTCTCGGGTTCGGACGACGGTTCAGCCTTGGCGTCATCCTCTCCCGGCGTCTGAGTTACTTCGCCGTCACCGACGATGACCGCGTCTTCGACTTCATCCGTCTTGGAATTGTCGGTCGCCGGGTCTTTCGCCGTTTCCTTGCGGGATTTCGGGGACTTCGCCACGCGCTCACCTCTTCGAATCTGCATCCGCGACCCGAAAGGCGCGGAACTTGCCCTGACCTTAGCGGTGGGTCACTGGAGCCTCAAGGCGGGTCACCCACCTGCCGCCGCGACAATCCGCGCGATCATTTCCTGACCATCCGGGTCGTCGCACACCTCAACCGCATGTCCAACCGCCGTGCGGCAAACGTCCGCTACGGCCGGACTCAACGCGATCAGATGCACATTGGGTCCCAAGGTGACGTTTTGAGAGAACAGCCTTTGCGCCGATCGGGCAGACCAGAGTGGGAGGATGGTTGGTTCGTCTCCCCCCAAAGCAGCCTTCGCCTCTTGGCTCAATTCCTCATCTAACTGCACATACACCACGACAGAATGTGTCTCTATCCCAGCAGAAGTCAGTCGTGAAGCAATGTTTCCCCGTGTCTCTTGTCCATGCGCATGGACCAGCGGACCTGTAGCAGTGATGCGGTTGACGAGGTCGCCCGCGTCCCGGGCAACAAGCTGCACCACGCCGCCGGATTCCTCGGCGGTACGCGCCCCAACGCTGTAAACGGGAATACCCTGGAGGCTCGGGAGGTAGGTCACTGCATTGGCTGAGGTCAGTATGACGCCACGATAGCGGGACAGATCGACCTCGGCGCCGGTTCCTGCGATCTGCGTGACCGGTGAAATCAGGGTCGGAATGCCTGAAAGCTCGGCTGCTACGCGCGTCGAAGCAGCCTCTGGCCGGGTCAGGATCACCGTTGGTCTTGGCTTCATAGGGTCTCGCGGGATGGACGGGGACGGTGCGCCTTGGTATCCCGGCGTGACCTTTGGAGCAACCGGCGCACCATGTCCCACACCGTCACGATACTTGGGCTCGAAAGCAGCTGCGACGACACCGCAGCGGCGATCGTGCGGGATGTTCCCGGTGTCGGGCCCGAGATCCTGTCATCCGTCGTCGCCGGGCAGACCGCGCTACACGTCGACTTCGGCGGCGTAGTCCCGGAAATCGCTGCGCGAGCGCATACGGAAAAGCTCGATTCATGTGTCGAGGAAGCACTGGCCGAGTCCGGACTGAGCCTTGCCGAAATCGACGCCATTGCGGTTACTGCCGGTCCGGGCCTTATCGGTGGGGTTCTTGCGGGCGTGATGACAGCAAAAGGGCTGTCGGCAGCCTTGGGAGTTCCCCTTATCGGTGTCAATCACCTGGCCGGTCACGCGCTGACACCAAGGCTGACGGATGGGGTGAATTATCCCTATCTCATGCTACTCGTGTCGGGTGGCCATTGCCAATTTCTGATCGCGGCAGGTCCAGGCACATTCACGCGCCTTGGCGGGACTATTGACGACGCCCCCGGCGAGGCTTTCGACAAGACTGCACGCCTCCTTGGACTGCCACAGCCCGGTGGACCTGCCGTGGAGCGTGCGGCCGTGGCTGGCGACGCCACGCAATTCCGCCTCCCCCGTCCCCTACTGGACCGACCGGGTTGTGATATGAGCTTTTCCGGGCTCAAGACTGCCCTCCTGCGGGAGCGAGACCGGATCGTCGCAGAAAAAGGTGGACTCAGAGTTCAGGATCGCTCGGACCTTTGCGCGGCCTTTCAGTGCGCCGTTACGGATGTGCTTGCCGAGAAATCGCGCAGGGCCATTGCAGAATACCTCACGCTTGCCCCTGACACGCCGCTCTTTGCGGTTGCCGGCGGCGTTGCCGCGAATTCGGCTATTCGGGCCGCGTTAGAGACTGTATCTGATGTCTCTGGAGTGAAGTTTCTCGCGCCGCCGCTGGCCCTGTGCACCGACAACGCGGCCATGATCGCATGGGCCGGGATCGAGCGGTTCAGATCCGGGGCGCGAGACGACATGACGCTCGCCGCCCGGCCTCGCTGGCCGCTCGACGAGGGGGCCGCCCCTATGCTGGGCTCGGGTAAGAAGGGGGCGAAGGCATGAACATTTCCGTACTTGGTGCCGGAGCCTTCGGGACGTCCCTCGCCATCGCCCTGTCTCGCGCGGGCAAGGACGTGACGCTATGGGCGCGGGACGCGGGGGACATGGCCAAGAGCCGTGAAAACGTGCGTCGGTTGCCCGGGCACGCGCTTCCCGATCGCCTTGTGATCACGGAAAACATGGAGGCGTTTGGTGCCGACATCGTTTTGCTTGCCGTACCAATGCAAACCCTGCGTGGCTTTCTGGCCGAGCATTGCGAGCGCTTCAGTGGTACGACGCTCGTGGCCACCTGTAAGGGAATCGATCTCGAAACGGGGGACGGTCCAGGTGAGATCATTCGCAAGTCGTGCCCCGATGCTCACCCGGCGCTTCTGTCCGGCCCCAGCTTTGCCGTTGATGTGGCAGCCGGGCTCCCGACCGCCCTGACCGTCGCAGCAAAAGACCCTATTGCGCTGCAAAATGCCCTGACGGGTGGAAACCTTCGTCTATACCGATCCACTGACCTGCCAGGCGTCGAAACCGGTGGTGCCATGAAGAACGTCATCGCAATTGCCTGTGGCCTTGCCATTGGCGCAGGGCTTGGAGAGTCCGCTCGGGCCGCTCTCATGACACGGGGCTTCGCGGAGATGAACCGCTTCGCAATTGCCCGTGGAGCTGAGTCCGATACGCTTCAGGGCTTATCTGGTTTCGGCGATCTGACCCTGACCTGCACATCGGAGAAATCCCGCAACTTCGCCTATGGCCTTGCATTGGGTCGAGGCGAGGTTCTGGCCGAGGGCGTCACGATCGAGGGCAAAGCGACCGCCAAAGCCGTCTCTAATGCGGCAGAAAAGGCCGGAATCGACATGCCGATCACCAATATGGTGGTCGCGGTCATGTCCGGCCATATCACCATCAACGAGGCGAGCGAACTCCTCCTCGCTCGCCCGCTCAAGGAGGAATGAATGTTCGCCGTCATCTGCACAGACAAACCCGGATCGCTGGAGGTCCGTAAATCCAACCGTGACGCGCACCTTGCATATATCGAGGAAACCGGCGTCGTCCTGATGGCTGGTCCGTTCCTCGACGATAACGGCGATATGTGCGGGTCGCTGGTAATCCTGTCGGTGACGACGCGCGCCGCGGCGATGGACTGGGCGAAAGGCGATCCTTACGCCAAGGCCGAGCTCTTCTCGGATGTCCGCGTCGAGGAATGGAAAAAGGTTGTAGGCTGATGCGCTACTGGCTGTTCAAGACCGAGCCGAATACCTGGGGGTGGGACGACCAGGTCGCCAAAGGGGAGACCGGTGAGGAATGGGACGGTGTGCGCAACTACCAGGCCCGTAACAACATGCGCGAGATGAAGATCGGCGACCGAGGGTTTTTCTATCATTCGGTGAACGAGAAGCGCATCGTCGGGATCGTCGAGGTTTGCGCCGAGATCCACCCCGACAGCACGACCGACGACGACCGCTGGGAGTGCGTGGACATCAAAGCCGTGGAGCCTTTGAAAAAACCCGTCACGCTCGACATGATCAAGGAAGAACCGCGACTCGCGGACATGGTCCTCGTTAACAACTCCCGACTTTCGGTTCAGCCCGTGGCGGAAGACGAATGGCAGATCGTTCTCGAGCTGTCTGGCGAAAAAGGCTAGGGGCTTGGGAAAACTCGCTGCATAGTTTTTGCACAAAAAACAGTCAGTGAGGGTCACTCGTGGAAATCATCAACGTAATCGCCGCTGCCGCCGCTGCCTGGATTTTCGGCGCGGTCTGGTACATGGCGCTTTCGAAGCCCTGGATGCGTGTCTCAGGGGTCAAGGTCGACGAACAGACCGGACGACCGGCAGGCGGCGCGCTTCCATTCATTCTTTCCGCTGTCGCGATGGTCGTGGTCGCCGGCTTCATGCGGCACGTCTTCGCCATGGCCGGGATCGGGACCATTGCCGAAGGCCTGGTTGCCGGGCTTGGGGTCGGGCTGTTCTTCATCGCGCCCTGGACGCTGATCAACAACGCCTATTCGGGCCGGCCCTTCCTGCTAACAGTGATCGACAGCGGGTATTCCGTTTTCGGCTGCGCGATTATCGGCGCGGTCCTGACGGCTTTCTGAAAAAAAATGGAGGGCCCGACCCCTCGTCGGACCCTCCATCCACCCCACATGCTCCCTCAGCACCGCATGTGTCTTTGAATTAAGGTCCGACCATCCTGGCCGATGACCTGAAGCTAGGTCAAAGCAGCGAGTCGCGCAACGCGCAAGTGTCTGAAATTAAAAGCATTCCGGTAAAGCGGTCTTAACCAAAAAGGGCGGCCTGATGGCCGCCCGCTCTCATGTCGCCAAAGTCTCTTTCAGCTGTAGACAGACTCTTTGCCGAAATGCTTCACCAGCATGTAGTAGACCACGGCGCGATATTTGTTGCGCTCGGATCTGCCATAGGTCTCGATCACGGCGTTGATCGCGTCCATCAGTTGCGGGCCATCTGTCAGACCGAGCTTCTTGACGAGGAAGTTGTTCTTTACCGTTTCCAGCTCATGCTCCTGACCTGCCGCGACGGTTTCTGCATCCGGGTTGTAGATGGAGGGACCGCAACCAATCGTCACCTTCGTCAGCAGGTCCATGTCGGGGGTCATCCCGCACTTGTTTTTCAGATCGTCCGCATACTTGGCGATCTTCTCGTCACGTTTTCCCATGGTAGGCTCCCAGTTCTGTCCGTAGGGCGCGCGCCCCTCGGACCGGAGATTAGGCGCAAATGTGCCGAATCCAAAGAAAATTATCCCTTGCTCATTGGCCCTACCCAATTCGCGCGGGATGGCGCAACATGGGCCGTCACACAACCAATCGGAGGGTACAATGGGACTTTGGAATTTCGTGAAGGGGGCGGGAAAATCGCTCTTCGGCGGCGAGGACGCGAAGAACGAAGACGCACTCAAGAAGGAAGTCGAGGACCTTGGGGTGTCGACCGAGGGGCTCGAGATCAAGGTCGAAGGCGACAAGGTCAAGGTGAGTGGCGGGTCGATGACGACCGAAGAAAAGGAAAAGGTGATCCTTGCCGTCGGCAACGTCGAAGGCATTTCCGAGGTCGAGGCAGATGTCGAGACCGAGACGCTTTTTCACACTGTTGAGAAAGGCGACACGCTTTGGGCGATTTCCCAGAAAACGCTCGGCGACGGCGCACGCTACAACGAAATTTTCGAAGCCAACAAGCCGATGCTGAAGCATCCGGACAAGATTTATCCGGGACAGTTGCTCCGCATTCCGACCTGAGTCTTACTCGAATTTCGGATCAGGCCCGGCTCTGCGCCGGGCCTTTTTCGTCGTATCCGATGCGAGCACACCGGTGGCGTTAGGCCGAGGTCAGGCACGATGGACACTTCGGTCGCAAACAGACAGCGGGGAATGAACGAAATGCGTTGCCCTATGCCTGCTCGAATGCCGCCAAACCTGCCTCGATTTCTTCCAGCGATAAACTGCCTGGAGCCGTCCCTTCACATGCCATACGCACGGCCAAGGCGGAAAAATAGCTGTTCACCGGAACAGGCACGCCATTCAAGCACCCGAGCCGGACGACCTCACCATTGAGCCAGTCGGTTTCGACGCGCGCGCTTTTGCGCAGAAAGCTTTGTGCAGTCGAAGTGCCGACACCCTCATATCCCGGCACCGGCGTGTGGTTCATATGCAAGGGCGCGCCCGGAAGCGCGCCCTTTTTTCTCTCGTCAAAACCGCAGTCTTACTGAGTCGTTTCGGTCTCGGCTTCCATTTCCGTATCGGCTTCCATGTCGTCTGCCGACCCGTCGCTTTCGGCATCGGCATCGGTCGCGGTATCGGCGCCCAAGGCGGCTTCGCCTTCGGAGTCGGTGCCCGCTTCGACATTTGCTTCGGGTTCCTCTGCCATTCCGGTATCCGCATCCGCTTCCGTGTCGGTCTCTGTCGCGCTGTCAGCGCCGGAGCTGTTTTCTGTGTCCGTTTCGGCAGCGGCCGGGTCTTCGCCGGCGGCTTCGTCTTCCAGCAGCAAATCGGCAATCGGAGTCTCGTCGGGAAGTCCCTCGACGCCGGATTCGTCGAATTCCGGCTGCTCTTTCAGGGTTTCCTTGTCGGTGGACAGGACGAATGACATTCCGTCTTCGCGCAGTTCGAAGTCCGTCAGCGGCAGGGCGACCGTATATTCGCCCAGGCCGAGGAACCCGCCGATCCCGATGACGGCTTTCGCGCCGTCCGATTCTTCGACGACATAGTCGATTTCGGCGATCCGGTCGCCCTCGGGATCGTAGGCCACGAAGCCCACCACATCGCCGACGGTCATTTCGTCCAAGGACGTGAACGTCGGAGCCTGAGCCACCTCGCCATCCATGCCGGTGGTGTCGGACATATCGCCGGTCATGCCGTCTTCCATGCCGGTTTGCGGCTCAGACATCATCGTGTCATCCGCCGGCTCTTCCATCGAATTGTCTTGGGCAAGGGCGCCACCGGCCACCATGGCCGCGATACCAGCACCCATCATGAGGGTCTTGAGTTTCATAGCGTGCCTCCTTTTCGCTCGCTGATTGCGGACTCAATAGGAAGGCGGGTGGGGTGGTTCCCCACAGTCGCGCCGCCGCATTGCGGCATGGCGGCCATTGGCCGATGGAGTCTTTACAGATGGGCCGAATACCGCCCGCCGAGGATCCCGGCGGGAACCGGCCGAACCCAAAATCTAGGTTCTGATGGACGAGTTAGAGTGCGTCAGTCTGCAATACAATTCGGCCAGGTCCCCCGACCTGGACAGGACCTCACGTCGTCGAGTCCTTTCGTCGTTAGCGTGGTAGGTGAACGGATCGGGGCGCCGGTGGTGTCGGTTCCCGACCACGTCCCATCGGACTCGACGCTAATCGACCATGAGCCCGACGCGCTCGTACCGGTCCCGAACCGGGCGACACTCGGGTCCGCTTCGGTATCAGTGACCTCCGGCGCACGCTCCGGATCTGTCATCCCAGTGTTCTGCGCCAGTCCGTGCCGCAGAAACGCGTCGAACCGCGCGGAGGCCATCTCATAGCAGATTGCGACAAGGCCCGGGTCCGCTTGAAAAAAAGCACCGGGGAAGCCGCAATCCCCGGCTGCAAACTGAATCTCCCGCGGAAGATTGAAGTTTTCCGTTACCAGCGGGGCGATCTTTTCAAGGAACCTCATGTCCCGGAGCATCAACGCCATCATTTCGTTGAGACCTGGATCAGGCGCGGCATATTCAATCGTGATGTCACCGCCATCCCGAGCCATGTCGGCGGCAAGCAGGTGCGGTTCTAGCACCGTACGCCAGCTGTCCAGCGCGCGTTTCGAAATCCACTCGCATTTCTCGCGCCGCTCCATAGGCATGTCCATCATCTCTGCGATCGGCGCATATCGCTCGGCATTTCTACCGATGAGGAGGCATGTCGCGTGGTAGGCCCGTTGAAGGTTCAGACTGTGTTCGTCGTAGAATTGCTCATTCGTCAGGGTCGATGGGTCGTTCGTCGCCATCGACCATTCCTGAATGGCGGCTGTCAGCGTGGCGTAGGTGTCGCCGTCCTCGTTACCGACAAGGAGAGCGACCGCCAGGGTGTCTGCGGCGTCCTCCTCCCACCCCAACACTGGCAGGTCGAACTCGTGGATCAGCAGGTGGGCGATTTCGTGATAAGCCACGAATTCGAGGCTTTGCCATGTCCGACGCATCGCGTTCACGACCTGCTCGACCGGAATCCCCGGGTTCGTGGCGACAAACTGCTCCGCAATCCCGCGTGCAACGTCATCGTCGGTCGGCTGGGCAAGAAGCGGTTGTGAGAGTGCTACAGTTAGGGCGATGGAGGTGAGCAGGCGGCGCATTGGACTCTCCCGTCAAAGACCAATGATCGGGTCAGACACCCCGACTCTGTCAATACTAGAGCGTCGCAGGGCCCCAAAAAGTGAAGCGCCGCCACCCCGATTGGGTGACGGCGCCTCAAGAATCACATGAACTGATGGTGTCAGTACCGGTAATGCTCAGGTTTGTAGGGACCATCGACCGAAACGCCGATGTAATCAGCCTGATCCTTCTGGAGTTCGGTCAACTTCACCCCGATCCGGTCAAGGTGCAGCCGCGCGACCTTTTCGTCGAGGTGCTTGGGCAGGATGTAGACCTCGTTCTTGTAGTTCTCACCACGAGTCCAGAGTTCGATCTGGGCCAGGACCTGATTGGTGAAGGAGGCCGACATCACGAAGGACGGGTGGCCAGTGGCATTGCCGAGGTTCAGCAGACGGCCTTCGGAAAGGAGAATGATCCGTGCGCCCGAAGGCATCTCGATCATGTCCACCTGTTCCTTTATGTTAGTCCACTTGTGGTTCTTGAGGCTCGCCACCTGGATCTCGTTGTCGAAGTGGCCGATGTTGCCGACGATGGCCATGTCCTTCATCGCGCGCATGTGCTCGATGCGGATGATGTCCTTGTTGCCGGTCGTGGTGATGAAGATGTCCGCACTGTCGACGACATCTTCGAGGCGGACGACCTCGAACCCATCCATTGCGGCCTGAAGTGCGCAGATCGGGTCGATCTCGGTGATTTTCACACGCGCTCCAGCGCCGCTCAGCGAGGCGGCGGAGCCTTTGCCAACGTCACCGTAGCCACAGACCACGGCGACCTTGCCGGCCATCATCGTGTCAGTGGCGCGGCGGATGCCGTCGACCAACGATTCCTTGCAGCCGTATTTGTTGTCGAACTTCGACTTGGTAACGCTGTCGTTCACGTTGATGGCGGGGAACGGCAGGTGGCCGGTTTCCATCATCTTGTAGAGACGGTGAACACCGGTCGTCGTTTCTTCCGATACGCCTTTGAGCAGTTCGCGCTGTTTGACGAACCAGCCGGGGCTTTCCTTCAGACGCTTCTTGATTTGCGCGAAGAGGAATTCCTCTTCTTCCGAAGTGGGCGTTTCGATGAGATCGGTTTCGCCCTCTTCCACCCGCGCGCCCATGAGGATGTAGAGCGTGGCGTCGCCGCCGTCGTCGAGGATCATGTTCGCGCCACCTTCCTCGAACTGGAAGATACGGTCGGCGTAGTCCCAGTATTCCTCCAGCGTTTCGCCTTTCACGGCAAAAACCGGCGTCCCGCCCGCAGCGATGGAGGCCGCAGCGTGGTCCTGCGTCGAAAAGATGTTGCAGGAGGCCCAGCGCACCTGCGCGCCGAGTGCCACCAGCGTCTCGATCAGAACAGCGGTCTGGATCGTCATGTGGAGCGAACCGGCGATGCGTGCACCCTTGAGCGGCTGGGCATCCCCGTACTCTTCCCGTAGAGCCATGAGGCCCGGCATCTCCGTCTCGGCGATGTCGAGTTCCTTGCGGCCATACTCGGCGAGTGAAATATCCTTAACGATATAGTCTTTTGTCACGGGAGGTCTCCGTCCGGGGTGCTTTTGCGGGTTGCTAGCACCGTTGGTGGGGGGGCGCAACGTCAGCGGATTGACAGCGCTGCGAGGTTCGGGACACATCGGCCAAAAGGTCGAGGCATGCCGGAAACTATCTGCGAAAACGAATATGGTCGATACTCGGTCCCCGGTGGACTCGATGCACGTCCTGCCGTGCGGCTCATCAAGGCTGGCAAGGTCTATGAACCGAACACCATCGCCTTCATGCGCGCGCAGGCGGGTTCAGGGGACATTGTGCATGCGGGAACCTTTTTCGGGGACTTCCTGCCTGCCTTATCCGACGCGCTGGCACCAAACGCACATCTGTGGGCGTTCGAGCCGAACCCGGACAGTTTTGCCCATGCCGAACGGACCATCGCGCTCAACGATCTTGGCAATATCACTTTGACCAATGCGGCCTTGTCGGATCGCCCCGGGCACATCTTTTTTCGCACGCATGAGAATGGCGAACCGTTGGGCGGACATTCAAGCGTTGTCGAGGCACCGGGTGAAGGGGTGACACGAGTCGATGCGGTCACGCTGGACACCGTCGTGCCTGGAGACCGGGACGTTTCCATCGTTCAACTCGACGTCGAAGGTCACGAATGCGCAGCACTTCTGGGGGCGCAACAGCTCCTCGCCCGCTGCCGGCCAATCGTAATCCTTGAAGATTTTTTTCAAGTCGATTGGCTGAAAGACACATTCCCGGAAGTTGGATTCGACCGTGTCGCCAGCGTCCACGGGAACCGCGTATTCCTGCCGACAGGGAGGGAGGTCTGATGGCACGCGCCTGGCAACGGATGCTTTCGGGTCGGCGGCTCGACCTGCTCGACCCGACACCTGTAGATATCGAAATTGAGGACATCGCCCACGGCCTCGCCTTCGTCGCGCGCTGGAATGGACAAACGTACGGAGACTTTCCCTATTCCGTGGCCGAGCATTCGCTTCTGGTGGAGGAACTTTTCGGACGGATGAACCCGTCCGCCCCGCAGAAGTGGCGCCTCGCCGCGTTACTCCACGATGCCCCTGAATACGTCATCGGTGACATGATCTCGCCGGTAAAGGCCGCGGTCGGGCCGGGTTACGGAGAGCTGGACGACCGACTCATGTCTGCCATCCATATCCGCTTCGGCCTCCCGGCAAGTGTGCCGGCTACCGTCAAGAAGGCGATCAAACGGGCCGATCGCGTGTCGGCCTGGCTGGAAGCCACGCAGATCGCCGGGTTCCGGATGGCCGAGGCTGACCGGTTCTTCGGCCACCCCGACGAAGGGCTGATATCCGACCTGACCATCGACTTGCGGCCACCGGTCGAGGTGCGCCATGCCTTCGTCGCACGGCACGAAGCGCTTCTGGCTCGGCTTTAGAGACTATTCAGAGCGTAGCGCCCGCGCGAAGTTCCATTGCATACCCTTCGCTTTGCGATCCCTTTACACCCAGTGATCCATAGAGCGTCACGACATGCCCCATAACGATGAGCGCCGGGCCAGGCAGGTCGGCCTTTGCCACCTGTCCCTCGATTTCATCGAGCCGCGCGATGATGACACGCTGTTCAAGCCTGGTTCCATTGTCGATCACCGCGACGGGCATGTCCGCCTCCACGCCCTGTTCGAGAGCGCGTTTGGCAAGTTCTCCCAATGCATTCAGGCCCATGTAGACGACGACTGTCTGCCCTTTGCGGGCATAACGCGTCCAGTCGTGGTCAAGCACACCGCCCGCACCATGCGCCGTAATAAAGACGCAGCTCTGCGCGTGATCGCGGTGGGTCAGAGGGATACCCGCTGCCGCGCCGCAACCAGCGGCCGCCGTGATTCCCGGCACGACCTCCACGGGAATACCATGAGCCGCGACATCCTCCAGTTCCTCGCCACCGCGCCCGAAAATGAATGGATCGCCGCCTTTGAGACGCAAAACCCGCTCTCCCCGCTGGGCGCGTTCTATCATCAGGTCGGTGATCTCGCGCTGCGTTAGAGTATGTTCGTTGGCCTTTTTGCCGACATAGATCCGTTCGGCATCGCGCCGAACGAGCTCGACAATCCCATCGCCAACGAGCCTGTCGTAAAGCACGACATCTGCGTGCTGCATCATGCGGAGTGCCTTGAACGTCAGAAGGTCAGGGTCGCCGGGCCCCGCGCCCACGAGCCAGACTTCGCCGTGTTTCAAGTCGGCGGAGCCACGCGACAAGTCCTCCTTCAACCGCGCTTCTGCTAACCCCTCTTCGCCCGCCAGGAACGCATCGCCAACCGGCCCCTCGATCAGGTTTTCCCAGAACCGGCGGCGATTGCGCCCGTTCGGCACAGCCTCGTATATCCGACCCCGGAAATTTGCGAGGAACAGGGCCAGACGGCCATAGGCCGCCGGCAGCATCGCCTCCATTCGCGCCCTCAGGATTCGGGCGATGACCGGGGCCGCCCCCCCGGTGGATATCGCAATGGTGATAGGCTCACGCTCCACGACCGATGGCGTGATGAAATCGCAGTAAGCCTTTTCGTCCGCCACGTTGACGAGCGCCCCCGCGGCTTTGGCAGCGCGATGCAAGAGCCTGTCACGGTCCGGCTCTTCGGAGGCGCCATAGGCAACGAGGCAGCCCTCGAAATCCGCCTCGACGGGAACCCGCGCGTGATGGTTCAGCCGTTCGTGCCCGATGAAACGTCGCACTTCCTCGGCTGGCTCAGGATCGAACAGGTCGACGAGCGCGCCCGCGTTCAAAGCCCGCTCCACACGGCGAGCGGCAACGGTGGTTCCGCCATCCACGACGACCCGCTTGCCCGCGACTTCGAGAAAGATGGGAAGGTAATCCATGTGCCCGGTCCCTGATGCGTTTTTCTGCATGTCCCGCTTTAGGGCCTCCTTGTCAAATGCGTGAAACGCAATGTTTGTTGACCCTACACGCCCGCTGCGTCGGAGCGTATGATCGGTGCATGAATATCCAACGCCCCTTCACTGCCGAAAATCCTCATCCATTCGCGCCCTACGTCGCGATCCTCGCGCGCGGCAAGACCAAGCAACGACCCTTCACCTTTGAAGAAGCGCGGGACTCGATGGCGATGATCCTTCGGGGCGAGGCGCTGCCTGAGCAGATCGGGGCCTACCTTATGCTCCTGCGTCTCAAGGAAGAGACTCCCGAGGAAATCGCGGGCTTTGTTGAAGGGACCCGCGCGACGTTCGATCGGCCCGCGGATCTGCCGCAGGTCGACCTCGACTGGTCCTGCTACGCGGGGAAACGGGTCCAGCTTCCTTGGTTCATCCTGTCACTGCTCGCTTTGGTTCAGTCCGGAATGCGCGTGGTACTGCACGGGGCCGAGGGTCATACGCCGGGGCGAGTCTATACCCGCGACGTCTTCGCCCGGTTCGATCTGCCAGTCGCCAATAGCTTTGTCGATGCAGCAACGCAGGTGGAAAAACATGGCATGACCTACATGCCGCTCGAAGTCCTCTCACCCGTCCTGCGGGACCTGATCGAACTGAAACCCGTGCTCGGCTTGCGTTCGCCGGTCAACAGCTTCACCCGGCTTCTTAATCCTTTCGATGCACCGACGGTGATGCAGGGTATCTTTCACCGGGGGTTCCTCGACATCCATTCCGGCGCCGCACGGATTCTTGGCATTCCGAACATGGCGGTGTTTCGCGGCGATGGCGGTGAGATCGAAATGCGCGCCAACAAGCCTTGTCCGGTCTGGACGACACACGGTTCGGCAGAGCCCGAAGTAGACACCTGGCCCGCGACGCTGGACGAGGGGCACGCCCCGGCAGATGAGGTCATGGACATCGAGCGCCTGCGCGCGGTCTGGGCCGGTGAGGATGAAGACCCGTATGCGCTCGCTGCGATCCAATCGACGCTCGCCTTGGCCCTTCGGACCATGGGGAGGGCCGATTCCCGCGACGAAGCTATGGCGGCTGCGGCGTCGATCTGGTCCGACCGCGACAGGGCGCGATTTGCGCCTAGGTAAGTGGCGTCCGACGGATTGGTCACGGAGCCAAAAACCGCCGATCATTGAAATCATGTCTTTGGACTGTGACAAACCGCGCCTAGCGTTCTCTCGAGACAGTAGGAGGACGCCATGTCACAGGACTTTACCCTTTCCCGCCGCAGCTTCATGACGGGCACCGCCGGGGCCGCGCTTGTCGCGCTTCACCCGTTCTCGGTGCGCGCGCAAGGGGCGCAGGCCCACCTCAGGATCATGGAGACGACGGACCTTCACGTTCACGTCTATCCCTACGACTACTACGCCGACCGGCCCATCGACACGGTCGGCCTGTCGCGGACTGCTGCCATCATCGAGGAAATCCGGGCCGAAGCCACGAACTCGATGCTCGTAGACAACGGTGACTTCCTTCAGGGCAACCCGATGGGTGACTACATCGCCTATGAAAGGGGCATGAAAGACGGGGACATGCATCCGGTTATCGCCGCGATGAACACGGTGGGCTTCGATGCCTCGACACTCGGCAACCACGAGTTCAACTATGGCCTCGACTTCCTTACGAAGTCGCTCGCCGGCGCCGATTTCCCCATCGTTTCGGCCAATGTGGTGAGCGAGCAGGGCGCGGGACCGCGTGACGACAAGACACTCGTCCCGCCCTATGTCATTCTCGACCGCGAGGTGACGCTGGGCGACGGAACGACCGCGCCGATCCGAATCGGTCTCATCGGTTTCGTACCACCACAGATCATGACTTGGGACCGTCGCCACCTCGAAGGCAACGTCACCACGCGCGATATCGTCGAGACTGCCAAAGCCTGGGTGCCACAGATTCGGGAGGAAGGGGCAGACATCGTGATCGCCCTGTCCCACTCTGGCATCGGCTCGGCGCAGCACTCCGAAGGGATGGAGAATGCCTCGGTTCCTCTGGCGGAGGTCGAGGGGATCGACGCCCTCATGACCGGGCACAGCCACCTCGTCTTCCCGTCGCCGACCTATGCGGACTACGCAGGTCTGGACGCCGAGGCCGGCACGATCCACGGCAAGCCCACAGTCATGGGCGGCTTCTGGGGCTCCCACCTTGGCGTGATCGACCTCATGCTCGAACGCGACGGCAACGAATGGCGCGTCGTCATGGCCGAGACCGAAGCCCGCCCGATCTCGCAGCGCAACGAAGACCGCAGCGTGACCGCTCTGGTCGAAGACGTGCCCGCAGTGCTCGCCAGCGTCGAGCAGGAGCACCAGGCAACGCTCGAATATGTCCGCCGCGCTGTGGGCGAGACTTCGGCACCGCTGCACAGCTACTTCGCGCTGGTGGCGGATGATCCGAGCGTTCAGATCGTCTCCAACGCCCAGCTTTGGTACATTGAACAGATGATGGCCGGGACAGAATACGAAGGCCTTCCGATCCTTTCGGCCGCAGCACCTTTCAAGGCCGGGGGACGGGGCGGCCCGGATTACTACACGGACGTCCCGGAAGGTCCGGTGGCGATCAAGAACGTGGCGGACCTCTACCTCTACCCCAACACGGTGCGCGCGGTGAAGATCACCGGGGCGCAACTTAAGGGCTGGCTTGAACGCTCGGCAGGCATGTTCAACCAGATCACACCGGGTGAGGCGGATCAGGTTCTTCTGAACGCCGATTTCCCGTCCTACAACTTCGACGTGATCGACGGCGTAACCTACCAGATCGACTTGAGCCAACCGTCGCGGTTCGACCGGATCGGGAACGAGATCAATTCGGGTGCAAGCCGGATCGTGAACCTGATGTTCGACGGTGCGCCGGTGAACGACGAGATGGAATTCGTCGTTGCGACCAACAACTACCGTGCGGGCGGGGGCGGCGATTTCCCGGGTGCAAAGGGCGACACGATCATCTTCGAAGGGCCGGACACCAACCGCGACGTGATCGTGCGCTATATCGTCGAACAGGGGACCATCAACCCAAGCGCCGATGCGAACTGGACCTTCGCGCCAATGGATGGAACCACGGTGCTCTTCGACACGGGCCCGAAGGCTGCGGATTACGCGTCGAACGTCGCGGGGGTGGATATTGAGCCCGCCGGTGATGGACCGGACGGTTTCGCTCGGTTCCGAATTGCACTCTAGGCGGGTCGTTAAAGCAAAATCGGGCGGTAGGTGGGGCCTCCGCCCGGCTTTCGGCGTAAGAACGGCAATTTTGCGCACGTTTCACTCTGATCTTCGGCAGAACCGTCGTGGCTGTTGATCCTCATCCGGACGCGCTCTATCAGGGCGAAAACGGAGGTCCCCATGGCGAACCATTTCTACAAGCGCGATCTGCCTGATGGTCTCGACCTCGGCCCGGTGGTGGCAATCGATTGCGAGACGATGGGCCTCAATCCACATCGTGACCGGCTTTGTGTCGTTCAGATGTCGGGCGGCGACGGCCATGCCCATCTTGTCCAGGTCCAGATCGGACAGACCGAGGCCCCAAATCTCTCCGCTATGCTGACCAACCCCAATGTGTTGAAGCTGTTTCACTTCGGACGCTTCGATATCGCGGCGCTTTACAATGCCTTTGGTGCGCTGACCGCACCTGTTTATTGCACCAAGATCGCCTCGAAGCTCGTCCGGACCTATACGGATCGCCACGGGCTCAAGAATCTGCTCGAGGAGATCCTTCGCATCGACATCTCGAAACAACAGCAACAAACCGACTGGGGTGCCGCGGAACTGACCGAGGCGCAGCTCGACTATGCCGCGTCGGACGTCCTTTACCTTCACCGGCTGCGCGAAAAGCTCGACGCGCGGCTCGCGCGGGAGGGGCGAACCGGCCTTGCGCAGGCCTGTTTCGATTTCCTCCCGACCCGCGCGCAGCTCGACCTCGCAGGCTGGCCCGAGATCGACATTTTCGCTCACTGAATGCTGAGAACGCTCCCGCGTATGTCCATTGACATGACGACAATTCGGGCGCTCAATACCCATGATGCATGAAGCCGCGCATTCCGCTTCGTGTTGCGGGACTCCGTTTCGCCACACGTCTTGCGCCCAGGGAAACCGGGCGGCGCGCTTCGCACAACTCCCTGATATCCCGTCCGTTTTTGTCTGGCGACGTCACTAGAGCCAGTGCAAGAACGACAAACTACACGAGAGGAGACCCTATGCAGTATCAGATCAGCGGCAAGCAAATCGACATCGGAGAAGCGCTTCAGGTGTACGTCAAGGAAGGTCTTGGCACCGTCGTCGAAAAGTATGCCGAACGTCCGACCGACGCGCATGTGATCTTCTCGAAGAATGGCAGCGAATTCGTCTGTGAAGCGATCGTTCACCTGTCGACCGGTCTGACCGCGCAGGCTTCCGCGCATACCCACGATATCCATGCCGCTTTCGACCAGTGCGCGGAAAAGATGGAGAAACAGTTGCGCCGCTACAAGCGTCGCCTGAAAGACCATCACACCGCCCGCCCGGACCCTGTTGAAGTTTTTGGCGGTGCCTCGTATATCCTCGCCGCGGAAGAGATGGGCGACTCGCCCGAGCCGGAAGGCATGGAACCGATCATCATCGCCGAAATGGAAACGCGGATTCCCGCGCTGTCCGTGGGCGAAGCGGTGATGCAGATGGAACTGGCCCACGCGCCCGTGCTCGTCTTCCGCAATGAAAAGTCGAATGGCGTGAACGTGGTTTATCGCCGTGAGGATGGAAACATCGGTTGGATCGACCCCGGCAACGTCGCCTGAACGGGCGAACACGGCCCCGGTCAACGAGTGGGATCTATGGCACTTTCGGATATCCTCCGGCCCGCCGCCGTTAAGGTGGTGGCGAGCGTTTCTTCAAAGAAGCGCCTGTTCCAGGACTTGGGCGAGGTCGTGTCTTCGACCTATGGCATCGACAGCGGCGCTGCTTTCACTGCGTTGCAAGAGCGCGAGACGCTGGGGCCGACCGGAGTCGGCCACGGTATCGCGCTCCCCCATGCCCGCATCGAGGGCCTCGACCGTGTTGTCGGGGCTTTCTTTCGTATCGAGAAAAGCGTCGATTTCGATTCGGTCGACCGGCAACCTGTAGACCTCGTCTTTGCGCTGTTCGCGCCGGACGGGGGCGGCGTCGATCACCTGAAGGCTTTGGCTTTGGTGTCGCGTACAATGCGCGATTCTGCGGTGACGGCCAAACTGCGGGCCAACAGCGACCCCGAGACGCTGCACACGATCCTGACCGAAGCGCAGACGACCCGCGCCGCATGATCAGGCGCTCTCGCGTCCCCATTTCCTGAACCCGAAGGCCATGTAGTCGCGCCCGTATGCGTCGCGCACGGCCTTCTCGACCTCATCGTCGTAGATAGAGGCGAGCGAAAACGGCTCGTCGGCAATGGCATCGCCAAGTGGCGGCGGGTCGATTCCCACTTCCAGGGCGATGACGGCCAACCCTTCGTTGATCTGTTGCTCCCGCAAGACGTGATCAGGTGCCACGAAGTCTGAAAACCCGCGCAGGAGGTTGTCCTGCGTGGCCCAGATCGGCTCCACCCCGTGGACGCTGGACCCGCCAAGCGAACCCTGAATGAAGTGCAGGAAACGCAGGAATGCCTTGCGATGGCGGACGCGGTCATAACCCTCGCCGATCGGCGTATCCCACGGGATATCGAGTTCGTAGCGTTCGATCAGACCATGCCGCAGCTCCCATTTGGTCCACGGCGTGTGATTCAGCACATAGCGGCAGAACACGCTATGCGCGCGCTCGACCGGGTGACGCAGGACGGTGAAGGTCCGGTGCCCCTTGTTATGGTTCTTCCACTGCCGCAACTCTTTCTGGCTGAACCCCGTATCGAGTACATCGCGATGCACATCGTCAACGGCACCCAGCCAATCGCGGATTTCCTGATCCAACGCGCCCGGGATCGGCATGAAACACAGTGGCGCCTTGTGGGCCGTGACGTAGGTCGGCACCGAAGGCCCGCGTGGGGGCTCGAAGTTCGGAAGGCTTCCAAGGTCATAGCGGTCGATTTCGTTGACGGTCTGCTCGACCAGTTCGAAATTGCGCACTTTGTCTGCAAGCGGTTCAGGGTTCTGTTTCTTGAACTTGGCCGAGAAGCGCTTCAACTCTTCGGTTTCACCCAAAAATTTCGCGAGCCCGTTCACGACTCTCAGATCCTGAATGTCATCGTAGTCGATATAGTACCCCGCCTGCCCCTCGACCTGAAGGCGACGGGCAATGTTGCGCTGGCGCTCCTTCACCGTGAAGTAGAAGTGTTTGAAGTCCTTGGGGTCGAACTTCACCTTCCACTTCTTCGCATCCGCATGATCGCCCAATTGCCACTGCTTCGTGGACCAGGCGATGCGCTGGCTGACCCACGCATCGACGAGATTGCGGTTGAGTATGATCTTGGCGCAGCGCCGGTCTCCCATCACATGTTCATACACCCGGGGATCATGGTCGTGGAACAAGCGAAAACCCGGAACGCCTTCGGTATTGGCTTTCATGGCCTCGATCAGGGCAATCGGGTCCGCATCACGCTGCGCCATGGTGATCCCGAAAAGCTCGGTCCGGTCCGGGTCGACAATGAGGTACGGATTGAAGGCCTCCCCGTAGCAAGTGATGCCGGGAAACTGGTTAAGGTTCGACTCGAGGAAGTTCGACCCCGTGCGCATCTCCGCAAGGATGACAAAATAGTCGAATGGGCGGTCCATGCGGGTCCTATTTGACGAGGTAGGGTTTGCGCGGTTTCTGGCGGGCTTGGCCGAGTGCGGTGCCGGTCGGGAAGTCTCCCATGAGGTGCGGTTGCATCCCCTGATTCTTCAGGTTTTGGAGGAACTGGCCGAAGCCCTCAAGCGATTTCATCCGCGGCGCTTCGGTCAGGCGATTTGCCTGCCGCGAGCCGATCTCGTCGATCACGGTCTGCAACGGCTCCATCGGGTTTTCGATGAAATCGGCAAGGGTCCAGATGCGCACGCGGGCTTTCGTCCAGATGGATCGCAAGACTTCAAGGTGCTCGGCCTCGATCCGTTGAAGCCGCGCGGCTTCCCTACGGATGTCCGAGAAGTTTGCGTTGGAATAGAACAGCGGGACCGCCCAGGCGCCCGAGATGACGCTAACCTGCGCATTCGGGTCCTTGGCGACATCCCAGGAAATGTCCTGATTGTCAGCAGGCCCGTACATGAAGCACTGCTGCTCCCCGCGCGTATTCCAGATCAGGCTCGTAAGAAAGGCACGGGGATTGTAGTCGCGCAACTCCGCGCTGTCGGTCAGAGCCCCCGCAAAAACCTTGTGCCTGCCCGCGAATTCGACTCTTTCCGGTCCGAAGATATGCCCATGGACACGCGTTCCGGTGACACGGGTGAGCCAATCTTCGAAATCCTCGAAAAGCTCGGTGAAACCTTCGAACACCGAAAAACGGGAGGATGTCAGCCCGTTCTCCCAATCCTCGTTCGGGAACCGGCTCTGCATGTAGAGCCCCGCCCGACCTTTGGTCCGCCGCTCGACGGCCTTTGAGAAGATGCGGTCGATCTTGCCTGGATTGGGTTCAGCCCCCGTGAAGATCTCACCATCCTCCGACAGGAACCCGGCATAGAGCTTTTCAGCGTGAGGCCAGATCTTGCGCGCCACAAAGCAGTCGGAGCGGCGCAGGAGCTGCATATGGTCGTCGTAGAAAATGTGCGGTTTGCCCTGGAAATCAAACTTGGACAGTGTAAGCGACCGGCTTTCGATATTCGTGGAATACAGCCGGACGAGGGTCTGAAAATAGCTCTCATCAGGAATCCAGACCCTGGAGAAATAGCGGTCGTACTCCGCCCGTTTCGGGTCTTCGAGGATCGCGGTCAGGGTCTGACGCGTCAGGCACCACCATTGACTGCCGAGATGGGGCACAACGCCGTCGGGTACCCGGCGTTTGAACCTGATCCTACGCTGGAAATTGACGTAGCTGTCGAAGGCGCGGCGCTGTTTTTTCCAGGAGAAGGGAAAGCGGAAGATGAACCGTTCGATATCGAGACCGCCAACTGTCCAGGGCACGTCCTCAGTCGTGACGCTCTCTATGAAGTTCGTCATCGGGCGTTCGGCCAGGTATTCCTTCAGTTCCGCAACAGGGCGGAGCGGCAAGCAGGAGCCCGAAGCGAGGTAGACGTGGCGCACATCCGGAAACTCGGTGAGGAGCATTTCTGCCGCAGACTGGCTCGCCGCAACGAGGCTCCAGGTTCCCCATTCGCAGCTGTGGCGTTTACAGAAGCGGACGTTCTTGAGGTCCGACAGGCCCGCCGTGAATTCAAGGTACTTGCGGCGCCCGACCTTCTTGTCGACGTGAATGACCACCGGGCAGTCCTGCTTCGCCCAGTGCCGCGCGACCTGCGCGGCGCGGTCGAGCGCGGTGTGCACAAGGATAGCGAACCCGACGCTCACGCCCAGTTACCCTTGGACATGATCCCGAGGATCTCAAGCTGCCGCCAGTTGATGTACTTCTCGGACCACTTGCACCAGAGGTCGGGATCGTCCTCCAGCTTTTCGGCATAGGCGCGGTATTCGTGGCTGGCCGCATAATGTTGCCGACGCTCCAGCTCTTCCGCCGCCTTTTCGCGAAATGTGTGCAGGAACTTTGCGTGAAGCAGGGCGCCCGAAGCCTTTTCACCCCCCCATTCGTCGTAGACGAGGTTCAGGCCACGCGGAAGCAGGTTATGGGTAGAGGACACATAGGTGTAGCTGCGGTGCCATTTGACCAGCGGTATCTTGTTCAGCGCGGGCGCGCGGGTTGGGTTGTCAGGGAAAAACATACGCGCGCGCGGTCCGCCTTGAATCCAAAGATTCCCGAACTTCTTGTTCCTCTCGATCATGTAGTTGCCGGAGTCGAACCAGTTCGCGATCTCGAAAGGGTCCTGACCCTCGCTATAGGGACGGCTGCCGATCGGCCCCTTCGGATACATGTCGAGCAGCATTGAGCCGAAACTCTTGATCGACGATGCATCAAGCCAATCGGTGAGTGCCCGAAGGCCCCGCGTGTCGCAGAACGGGTAAACGAGGAACTCGTCCGGGTCGACCGTGACGCACCAGTGCCCGTGTGCATGTTTGCGCATCAACCAGTTGAGCCAGTCCATGCCGAACCGCGCTCGTCTGTAACTTCCCTTCGCGGACCAGAGCGACACGTCGGGCTGGTCCTCGAGAAACTCGCGGCTGCCATCGTCGCTTTCGTTGTCCACGAAAAAGAAATGGTTCACGCCCATGTCTCGGTAGTACTTCAGGAAATATGGCAGCCGGACCCGTTCATTACGCGCCGTGCAGAACACAAGGATGTCGCGCGACTTGATCGCTTCGGTACGATTGACGATCTGGCGAAGGTCGCGGCGCTTTCGGAAAGCACGGATACGCCACCGCTTTCGCAGCAGACGTAACCGATATGTCCGCACGATGCCCAATGTCGCCCCTTCCACGTCGCGCTGGCTAATCCGCCTTTATCATAGGCACTTTAAGACACGGTTGAAGTGACTGTCCCAGTCGGGAAGCGGTATCGTCCCTGCCTGTGCCTCGTATTCGTTGCGCGCGAAATGTCTTGTCTTCGATACCCAAGAATACATATCGCGGGGATCGAGGTAAACGAGATTGTTTCCAAATACTTCACGATAAACAGGGAGGTCGCTCGCGATAACCGGGCACCCTAGCGCAAGCGCTTCGCCCGGCGGCAGCCCGAACCCCTCGACAAGGCTTGGCATGAGAAGCGCGCGTGCGCCGGTGAGCAGCGCGGCCAGCGCACCATCGTTCAGCGTGCCGAGTTCTTGAACATGGGCGGGCCGCGCATCGAGGCGCGCGAAGACTTCCTCGTTGTTCCAGCCGCGCGCACCGACGATAAGAAGCCGGGGCATTTCATCGCTGGCGATCTGCGTAGCGAGTTCGGCCCATACGTCGAGCAGAAGCGCGTGATTCTTGCGCGGCTCGATCGTGCCCAATACGACGAAATAGGGTCTGTTCAAGCGCAATCCTTGCGAAAGAGAGTCCGGCTCCGGCTTTCGAACCGTGATGCCAAGATGAGCGACAATCGCATCGGGCACGCGTTCAAGCTGCGCGAATTGTGCTTCCGTCATGCGGCGCGTGGCTTCGGCCGTATGAACCACCAGGTCCGCTTTGCGCGCCACCTGCGACATGCGCGAGCGGAAGCCCTCCACCGTTCCCTCGCGCTGCCATTCAGGATGATCCAGCGGGATCGTGTCGTGCACCATGACCACGGCTCGTCCGCGCAGCGCATGAACTGCATCGAAGACGCTCGCCCGGAGGTTGGAATGGCCCACGTTCACCCAAGTCGGGCCGTCGGGAAGATGCGCTTTCAGAAGCGCAGGGAGACCTCGTCGCCCGGATCGCCCGAGACACATTCGCCTCAGGTCGGCCTCAGCCTGCCGCTTGAGGGGATGCGCCTTGAGGAACAGGCGTGAGACGAGGTCTGCCTCGCCCCATTCCGCGCGACCAAGGAGCCGATCTGCAAGCGCCTCGGTCCCGCGACGATCAAATAATGTGAAGCCGAATGACGAGCCCACGAGCGCAAAGAGCGGAACGTCCTCTTTCAGAAGCCTCTGAAGGTATGCCGCCTCGACCCGGTCGATGCCCGTCCACGCGCCGCGTCCGACCCGTGACACGAGTCGGGACAGGTCGAGAAGGCGGGCCTTGCCCGGCGCAGGGTGTGCCAAGCGGCCCTCGTTACTCGGCCGCCCGCTTCATGGCCACGATCTGCTCCAAATGGGCCATGAGCTCATCACGCAATTCTTCGCGTTCCAGCCCGAAAGATACGGTGGCCTGAAGGTAGCCCGCCTTGGAGCCACAATCGAAGCGCTCACCCTCGAAACAGAAGCCGTAAACGTCGCGCCCCTGCGCGATTTCGTCCGCGATCGCGTCGGTCAGCTGAATTTCCCCGCCCGCACCCTTCTTGAAGTTCTCGAGGTTTCGGAGGACATCCGGCGTTAGGATGTAGCGGCCGATCACGGCGAGGTTGGAAGGTTCGGTCCCCGCAGCAGGCTTCTCCACCATGCCCTTGACCTTGAGGATACGCCCATCCTCGCTCTCAACGTCGAGAACGCCATAGGCGGACACCTTGTCCGCAGGCACTTCCATCGCGGCGACCATCGAGCCGCCGGTCTGCTCATAGGCCTCGACCATCTGTTGCAGGCACGGCGTTTCAGAAGCGATGAGGTCGTCCGTCAGGATCACCGCGAAAGGCTCATCCCCGATCAAACGGCGCGCGCACCAGATGGCATGGCCGAGGCCTAGCGCCTGATGCTGACGGATATAGGCAATGGCACCAGATTCCATGTTGGTTCCGTTCAAGACGTCGAGCAGCTTGTCCTTGTTCTTGGCTTTGAGGTCCTCCTCGAGCGTCGGGGCGCGGTCGAAGTAGTCTTCGAGCGAGCCTTTGCCGCGCGAGGTTACAAAGATGAATTCCTCGATCCCGGCTGCGCGGGCCTCGTCAATGGCGTACTGAATGAGCGGACGGTCGACCAGCGTCATGATTTCCTTGGGGATCGACTTGGTCGCAGGGAGAAATCGGGTTCCCAGACCAGCCACAGGAAAAATCGCCTTCGTTACCTTGTTCGTCATCTCGAGTTCACCCTCTGAATTCTTTCTTGCGGTCTGTGCCTACCAATTGAACGCGCCAGCGGAAATGATGGGTCCGCCGCACGACAACCATAAGTCTGTCGTGCCTCAACGTCACCCGGATATTGGGCGGTCTGCCCAATGATTACGCACCTTTCCTACACGCTCCTGCTCTTCGCGCACCCGGCGGTTGAAGCCCGTCCAGCGGAACCGGGGCTGTCCGCGATCCGAGCGGCCAAACAAGCCGCCCCATTGTTCCCAGTACCCATCCGGATTGAACGCGACGCGGTGCGAAAGAGTGGAGGGCGAAAGGCGAAGTACAGTGGTCACTTGGCCAGCCGCCACATCGCCACGCGCTTTCTGTGCCAGCGCCCGGCGACTCCACGGACGGCCAGAATGCCACGTCGTTTCGCCTTGCGCGTTTGTCGGGAACGGTTTGAACGGCTCGGACGCGGAGATCGCATGAGGCTGAGCTAGGTCGAGCGCCTCTCCCATAGTGAACCCTTGCGCCAGGGAGTCCATCAGGGGCCGGATATCGTCGGGCGATATCGTTCCGAGGACCATGTGCCCAATCAGCCGTTTCCGTTGTTCGGAAACGACCCTATCCTTGCCCAAGTTGTATTGCTCTCGCGGCGCATGCTTGCGCAGAAAGGCTGCGGACGAGACTCCGATCTGCGTCAGGTCAGACGGACCCCGGTTGGCCTGCCGTCTCTCCGACCGGGCGAAGCCATGATGGACTTGAGCAAGCGGCACAATGACCGTCGCGTGGCCCATCAACCGGCGGTTCACGTCAGTTTCATCAAGGTAGAAGGCGAAGGCAGGATCAAAGCCGCCCATGGCTGTGATCACAGATTGCCGCACCGCCATATTCGTGCCTTCGGTCTTGATGGCCTCCGCTGGTTTCAATGATGGCACGAAGGGGCTTTCTCCCGGCATTTTGAGTGTGCGCGTTTGACCAAGGTCGTTAACCGCGCGAACCGGCCATTGGAGCGTGATGCCATTGCGTCCAAGAACAAGTCCGCCCGTCTGCGCGACGTTAGGGTCTGAAAACGGGGCGGTCAGGTGCGCGAGCCAGGTCGGTTCCGGCACAGCGTCATCATCGATGAAGGCAATGATTTCACCGCCTGACGCCGCAATCCCGAGGTTGCGGGCCTTTGAGATGTTGGCTTCATCGAACGAGATCAATTTGATCCGTTCGTGCCACCCAATACGGCGAACCGCGTCACATCCCGCCGGATCGGCCACGACGACGACCTCGTAGTTGGGATGAAACAGTTGTGCGAGCCCGGTTAGGCACCTAGCGAGGAGCGCCGGACGTCCCCGGCTCACCACGACGACCGACACCGGAAGCACACTATTCATGGGCCGCCTGCACGAGCTTCGTGTCCAGTTCAGACATTAACCATCGGCTCCCATGATCTGCGGGGCCGACGGAACGCACCGGATCAGGCAGACTGAAGCTCGACCCCGGGCGCATAGGCGATGAAGAACGGGTTCTCATAGCCCGCCTTGCCATAGGTCAGAGGTTCGTGGGTATCGAAACGGACCACTTCGCCCCCGGCCCCCTTGAGGACGGCGTGGCCAGCGGCAGTATCCCATTCCATCGTCCGCCCGAGGCGAGGATAAAGATCGGCCTCCCCCGTGGCGACAAGGCAGAACTTGAGGCTGGAGCCGGCACTCTTCATATCCTTGACGCCATATTTGTTGATGTAGTCGTCCGTAGCCTGATCCCGGTGCGATTTGGACGCCACAACCATAAGTGCTGCGTTGTTCGGGTGAGATACGCGCACGGGGGCGCAGTGGCCGGGCATGTCGGGATGCAGGTCGCCCTGCTCCTCAACCGAAGAGCCGTCCTCCATCGTATAGAACATGCGGCCGCGGGCAGGCGCATAGACGACGCCGCGAATGGGCGTCCCGTCCACGACATAGGCGATGTTAACGGTGAAATCGCCGCGGCGGTTCACGAACTCCTTGGTCCCGTCGAGCGGGTCGACGATCAGAAACTCGGCGGCCTGTTCGGAGTGACTGTCGGCCTGTTCTTCTGTCACAACCAGCACATCCGGGAACGCCTTTTTCAGACCGGCGGAGATGAGCGCATCGGCAGCTTCGTCCGCGGCGGTCACGGGGCTGTCGTCAGACTTGGACCGCACCTCGAAATCATCGGCGTCGTAGATTTCCATGATCTTCTCGCCCGCCTCGATGGCAAGCCGGCGCATCACGCCCATGAGCTTTTCATGATCCAAGACGGCTCCTTTCACCGGGTCCACCGGCATCGTTGAAAAAAATCACGCGTCCCCTTATGCTGCGGCATCAAGGGAACAGCAAGATTTCCCTGCGAAAAACCCGGGCAGGCACAGGACCGACCGATGTTCAGAGTAGAGACACAGCCAAGCCGTCTGGCCGCAATCAGCGGGCTCCTCGAACGCATCTACCATGCGACCGTCCACAACGTCCGCAAGACGCATTCCAACGCGCTCATGGGCCTGTTCATCAACATGCTCCAGACGATGATGCTCGTCGCCGTCTTTTACGTCATGTACTCGGTTCTCGGTCTGCGCGGCGCCATGCTGCGCGGTGACTTTCTGCTCTATATCATGTCGGGGATCTTCCTCTACATGACGCAGACGAAAACGATGGGCGCTGTGGTCGGTGCCGATGGCCCGGCCTCACCCATGATGCAGCATGCACCGATGTCGACATTCATATCCATCGCTGCAAACTCGTTCGGTGCGCTGTATATCCAGATCCTGTCGGTCGTCGTCGTGGTCTATATCTATCACATCGCCTTTAATCCGGTCGAAATTCAGAACATGGCGGGCGTCTTCATGATGCTCCTGCTGGCCTGGTTTTCGGGCATCGGGATCGGCATGGTCTTCTACGCGCTGAAGCCATGGTTTCCGCAGTTCGCCACGGTCGGTTCAACGATCTTCGCGCGCGCAAACATGATTGCGTCCGGCAAGATGTTTGTCGCCAACACGCTCCCGTTCCACCTGCTTGCGCTGTTTTCCTGGAACCCGTTGTTCCACATCATCGACCAGGCACGAGGCTTCATGTTCATCAACTACAATCCGCATTACTCAAGCTGGCTCTATCCTCTGATTGTCTCGACGGTCCTGCTCGTCATCGGGTTCATGGGTGAGAGCTACACGCGCAAGCATGCCTCGCTTTCCTGGAACGCGCGTCGATGAGAATGCTGGCACTCCTCCTTGCGTTCGTCGCGCCAAGCTTGCTTGCCGCGCAGGAGTCTTTTGACCTGCCCGCGCTCTATGATGTCTCTGGCGTCGCGTCTAACGATACGCTGAACGTGCGTGCGGGGCCGACCGTGAACGCTCCGGTGTTGGACGAACTCGGGCCGGAGCGCGACGGGATCGAGGTTCTGGCGTTCGACGGTGATCGCAAATGGGGTCGCATCAATATCGGCGAAGGCGCCGGCTGGGTGTCGATGGCCTACATGAGCCGGCAACCGGGACAAAACCCGGTTTCGAAACTGCCCGTGCCCCTTTTCTGCGGCGGGACCGAACCCTTCTGGTCACTGGAGATCGGCCAGGGGCAGGTGACCTTCACCGATCCCGGCATGGACGCGGATCCGCTTGTGCAGGAGATCGAATACGAAGGCACGGTGCCCTGGAGCCCGCGCGGCGCCATCGTGGCGGGCGACATCACCGGTTTCGTATCGCGCGAGGCGTGTTCGGACGGAATGTCGGACCGGCAGTACGGTTGGCGGATCGACTTTCTGCGCTCCGGCAACGGCGGGCATTTCATGTTCTCCGGCTGCTGTTCGCTCCAGAACTAATCCACAACCCGCATTGTCAGGTTGATCCGACCGCCTTCATTAAGGAGCTGGGAGGTTCCGAAGCGAATGCGGTCCACCCCGTGATAGGCGAGCCGCGCCTCACCGCCGAGCACCAGAACGTCCCCCGACGACAGCCACAACGACTGCGTACTGCCTTTGCGCTCGGCCCCGCCAATCCGGAACAAGCCATCGTCGCCAAGACTCACCGACACCACGGGCCAGTTGAAATCTGCCTCGTCCTTGTCCTGGTGCAAGCCCATTCTCGCACCTTCTCCGTAGAAATTCACGAGGCAGCAGTCGGGTCCCCGCTCCAGCCCCGTCACACCATGCCAGATCGCCAAGATCGATTCTGGGACCGGCGGCCAGTCGACGCCTGAAGGATGGCGCGGCTCGTA
This sequence comes from Maritimibacter sp., assembly GCA_002695005.1. Taxonomy (GTDB): domain Bacteria; phylum Pseudomonadota; class Alphaproteobacteria; order Rhodobacterales; family Rhodobacteraceae; genus Maritimibacter. The sequence goes on along the minus strand of NZNT01000029.1, from coordinate 257,089 downwards.
ACGATACCCGCGCCGGTCGGAGAACCAGCCGTACTTTCCGGCCGACGTCATGCGCACGGACATCGCCTTGCCCCAGCGCGTTTCGGGCGAAAACAGGGGCGCTGCGGCCACCACATCTCGCAGGTCATCGACGACCGAAGCCTGCGCGTCGGACGCCAGATAGTTGCGAAACACCCCAGCGCCACCAACGGTAAGATCGGGCATCGCCCGGTTTCCTTTCGCATCCATTTCCAAAACCTTGAAAACGAGTCCATTTTTTCGGGCCAATCACGGTTTTCGCTGCCTTGCAGGCCCGATTTCCCCTCCTTATATACGCCCAGACGCCGGAGAGAGGTTCACTCTCTTCGGTCGACCCTATGGGATCGGGCGAAGGTGCCGTTTGGGCCTGAGCCCAACACATCGCCAAAGAGAGGAAAAGAGCATGGGCAAAGTTATTGGTATCGACCTGGGGACCACCAACTCCTGTGTCGCCATCATGGACGGCTCGCAAGCGCGGGTCATCGAAAACTCGGAAGGTGCGCGCACGACGCCCTCCATCGTCGCCTTCAAGGATGACGAACGACTCGTGGGCCAGCCGGCCAAACGGCAGGCAGTCACGAACCCCGACAACACCGTTTTCGCAGTGAAACGTCTCATCGGCCGTCGCGTGGGCGACGCTGCCGTCGAAAAGGACCGGAAACTCGTCCCCTACGCTATCGTCGACGGTGGCAACGGCGACGCGTGGGTCGAAGCCGCGGGCGAGAAATACTCTCCCTCGCAGATTTCGGCCTTCATCCTGCAGAAAATGAAGGAAACCGCTGAAAGCTACCTTGGTGAAAAGGTCGATCAGGCCGTCATCACGGTCCCGGCCTACTTCAACGACGCACAGCGTCAGGCCACCAAGGACGCCGGCAAGATCGCCGGCTTGGAAGTTCTGCGGATTATCAACGAACCGACCGCGGCCGCACTGGCCTATGGCCTCGACAAGAAAGAGTCCAAGACGATCGCCGTCTACGACCTTGGCGGCGGCACGTTCGACGTCACGATCCTTGAGATCGACGACGGCCTGTTCGAGGTGAAATCGACCAACGGGGATACGTTTCTCGGTGGTGAAGACTTCGACATGCGGATCGTTCATTACCTCGCCGACGAGTTCAAGAAAGAGAACAACGTCGACCTGACGAAAGACAAGATGGCGCTTCAGCGCCTCAAAGAAGCGGCCGAGAAGGCCAAGATCGAGCTTTCGTCGTCGAGCCAGACCGAGATCAACCAGCCGTTCATCTCGATGGGGTCCGACGGTCAGCCGCTTCACATGGTGATGAAGCTGACCCGCGCGAAGCTTGAAAGCCTCGTGGGCGATCTGGTGAAGAACTCGCTCAAGCCGTGTCAGGCCGCTCTCAAGGACGCGGGCGTCTCCAAGGATGAGATCGACGAGGTCATTCTTGTCGGTGGTCAGACCCGGATGCCGAAAGTCATCGAAGAGGTGACCAAGTTCTTCGGGAAAGAACCCCACAAGGGCGTCAACCCGGACGAAGTGGTCGCCATGGGCGCCGCCATTCAGGCCGGGGTTCTGCAAGGTGACGTGAAAGACGTCGTGCTGCTCGACGTAACCCCGCTGTCGCTCGGCATCGAAACGCTCGGCGGTGTCTTCACCCGTTTGATCGACCGCAACACGACGATCCCGACCAAGAAGTCGCAGATCTTCTCGACTGCGGAAGACAACCAGAACGCCGTGACGATCCGCGTATTCCAAGGTGAGCGCGAAATGGCGTCGGACAACAAGATGCTCGGCCAGTTCAACCTGGAAGACATCCCGCCGGCACCGCGCGGCATGCCGCAGATCGAAGTGACCTTCGACATCGACGCCAACGGCATCGTGTCAGTTGGGGCCAAAGACAAGGGCACCAACAAGGAGCAGAAGATCACGATTCAGGCGTCTGGCGGTCTGTCCGACGACGAGATCAACCAGATGGTTCAGGACGCCGAAGAGAACGCGGAGGCCGACAAGGGTCGTCGCGAGCTCGTCGAGGCCAAGAACCAGGCGGAAAGCCTGATCCATTCGACCGAGAAGGCGCTTGAAGAGCATGCCGACAAGGTCGATCCGACCACGGTCGAGGCGATCGAGCTCGCCATCGCGGCGCTCAAGGACGAACTGGAAGGCGACAATCCCGACAAGATCAAGTCGGGCATCCAGAACGTCACCGAGGCGTCGATGAAACTCGGCGAAGCGATCTACAAGTCGCAGCAGTCCGAGGAATCGGGCGAAGCCGAATCCGAGGACGGTCCGTCGAGCGTGGACGATGATATCGTTGACGCCGACTTCGAAGACCTCGACGACGACAAGCGGTCGTAAGACCCACGACGCGATTGGGCCGGTCCGTCTGCAACGGACGGACCGGCCTTCGCGTTCCTGATCAGGGGAATACGATCCATGTCGAAACGTGATTATTACGAGGTTCTCGGAATCGCGAAAGGCGCATCGGCGGATGAGATCAAAAAGGCCTACCGCACGAAGGCCAAGGAACTCCACCCGGACCGGAACGCCGACAAACCCGATGCCGAAAGCCAGTTCAAGGAAGCGAACGAGGCATACGACGTCCTGAAAGACCCCGAAAAGAAGGCAGCTTACGACCGGTTCGGGCACGCTGCGTTCGAAGGCGGGATGGGCGGTGGCCCGAGACCGGGTGGCCCCGGTTACGGTCAGCAAGGCGACTTTGCCAGCGCATTTTCGGATGTGTTCGACGACCTGTTCGGCGACTTCATGGGAGGTCGCGGCGGCGGCGGGCGCACCCGGGCCACGCGTGGCTCTGACCTGCGCTACAACATGCGCGTAACGCTGGAAGAGGCGTATGAGGGCCTTCAGAAAACGATAAACGTCCCGACGTCGGTGATGTGTGACACCTGCGACGGCACCGGCGCGGAATCCGGGGCCGAACCGACCGCCTGCCCGACATGCTCGGGCATGGGCAAGGTGCGCGCTCAGCAAGGCTTTTTCACCGTCGAACGGACCTGCCCGACCTGTCAGGGCATGGGCCAGATGATCAAGAACCCGTGCAAGACCTGCCATGGCCAAGGCCGTGTCGAAAAAGAACGCGCGCTTTCGGTCAACATCCCGGCAGGTGTCGAGACGGGTACGCGCATTCGGCTTGCCGGCGAAGGCGAGGCAGGAATGCGGGGCGGTCCTTCGGGCGACCTTTATATCTTCATTCAAGTGACCGAGCACCCGCTGTTCGAGCGTGACGGTGTTCACCTTCATTGCCGCGTCCCGGTCTCGATGACCTCGGCGGCGATGGGCGGCGATATCGAAGTCCCGACCATCGATGGGGGTCGGTCGCGGGTAAAAATACCCGCTGGGTCGCAGTCCGGACGCCAGATGCGCCTGAGGAGCAAGGGGATGCCTGCCTTGCGTGGTGGCGGCCATGGCGACATGTATATCGAGCTCGCCGTCGAAACCCCGGTGAACCTGACCGGCAAGCAAAAGGAACTCTTGAAGGAGTTTGAGAAGCTGTCGGAAGAGAACAATCCGGAAAGCCACAGCTTCTTTACCAAGGTCAAGAGCTTCTGGGACGGGATGAAGGGCTGACAACGGCTTCTGTTAACCGTTGATTCACCGACTCATCGCAGGCTGGGCCCATGTCCCAGCCTGTGTCGCATATGGCCGAAATGGCCCTCCCACTGTTTGAGCCGGACGAAGCGCAGCCGGAGCCTGTTGCGGGCACAAAGGCGCGGCTTCCGTCCTACATCAAGGATCACCGGGCGCGTCTGCGGGAGCGGTTCATGTCCGGTGGCTCACGCGCGCTTCCGGATTACGAAATGCTGGAGTTGGTCTTGTTCCGCGCCATCCCGCGGCAGGACGTAAAGCCGCTCGCGCGGCGTCTCCTCGACCGCTTCGGGGATTTCAATGGTGTACTTTCGGCAAGCCCCGCTCGGTTGAAGGAATTGCATGGCGTGGGCGATGCCGTGATCCAAGAACTGAAGATCGTGGAAGCCGCCGCCCATCGACTATCGCGTGCGCGCGTCATGGGACGGCAAGTTGTGTCGTCCTGGCAGCAGCTTCTCGACTATTGCCACACAACCATGAGCCACCGGGAAACCGAGCAGTTCCGAATCCTCTACCTCGACCGCAAAAATACGCTCATCGCGGACGAGGCGGTGGCTGAAGGGACAATCGGCCACGTTCCGGTCTATCCGCGCGAAGTCGTCAAGCGGGCATTGGAACTTGGAGCCTCAGCGTTGATTTTGGTGCACAATCACCCTTCGGGCGATCCAACACCCTCTCAGGATGACATACAGATGACTGAACGGGTGCGCTCCGCCGCCGAAGCACTCGAGATTTCGCTGCACGACCATATCGTGATTGGTAAATCCCGGGAGGTCAGCTTCCGGTCTGACGGCTATCTGAGGTGAAACAGGCTCTATTCAACCCAGACTTCGACGCGTCGGTTGATGCGACGACCCCAGTCCGAGTCGTCACAAGCCATGGGCAGAGCTTCGCCAAAAGCCTCGGTTTCGATGGCGACACGGTCCGGGTCGAACGTTTCCGCCGCCTCGATCACCGCGCGTCGTACAGCTTCCGCCCGTCTCGCCGCCAAGCGGTTGTTAAGGGCGGCGGCACCCTGCCCGTCTGAGAACCCGACGAATTTCAGCCGACGCCCGTCGAAGCTCCCGCCCTCGAGCGCATCGGCCAGAAGAGCCACGTTCGAACGTGAGGGCGCATCAAGTGCCGTCGAGCCCCCTTTGAACCGGTAGGTGAGCGAGAGCCGCCGCATCCCGTCCATGGCCGCAACCATACGCTGCAACTCAGTCAGACCGACCTCTTGGCCCGCCTGCGCAATTGCGTTGGCGAGGCGCGTGCCCTGAACCGAGAACGGGATTTCGTCAATCTCCTGATCGACCAGACCAATACGCTGGATCACCCACCCGGCGCCCGGCGACCGAAGGTATCGCATGAAGTCCCGTCCAATCTGCGGCAGGCGGATTGCGGGGCGGTAAAGATAGATCGGTGCGGACAGCGGGTAATCCCCTGCCTTGATCGCCTGCTGACTTGGTGCGATCTCAAAAGCGCAGTCACCCGTCAAGGTGAGGATTTCGTTCAGGCCGGGTCGAGAGAAACTGGCGATGCCGATCCCGAATGGGTCCTCTTCCACGGCGCCCGTAACTCCAATGTTGGAGGCCTTGGTCAGAACCCGGTCCGAAATTTCGCGTTCTTGTGCCAAGACGACGTCCCGCGCGAAGGCCATTCCAAATCCAGCGTCGGGGTCGCGCAAATAAAGCGTGATCGGGGCTTCCTCGCCGCCGAGTTCAGCCCAGCGCTCGATCTCTCCGGCATAAAGACGAGCAAGCGTCTCGATCCCCAGCCGTCGCACCGGATTATCTGCATTCACGATGGGAACGAGGGCGTCGAGCGCGATCACCCTCGATTGCCGCACCGCGTCGAGATCTCCAAGCCCTGCATCCCGCGCCATGAGCCGTTCAGCACGTGTCGGTTCGCGCAGGGACAGGACCATGTCGGCCTCTTCTCCCAGAAGATCTGCGAAGCCTTCGGCCGAGGTTGTCTGTCGGATGGTGAAACGCGCGGCGGGCACCGGGTTGTCATTGTCATAGAAGGCATAGACCGGCCCGACGCCCGCGCTTTCCTCTCGTGTCACTGCGTAGTTTTCCGACATGCCGAAGGCTTCGATCAGTGCCGCCATCAGCGTCGCACCGATTTCGGCTTCACCGGAAATGGTGATGTCCGCAGTGTAAGAGATGAGGTTGGGGCATGCCGGCCCCGCGCAGCTTACCCCTGAGCCGTCAACCGTCAGTACGCCGTATTCCGTATCGACGCGATAGAACTGGCCGTCGTAGCCAAGCAAAACGCCCGAGATTTCGACGGAACCATCGCGTGACGTGAGCGTCACGTCGTCTGCCATCATGGGCACGGGTACAGAGGAAAGGAGAAGTGCGGCGCAAATCGCCGCACAAAGCTTTTTCATGGTGTCTGCCCCGCACCCAAACCCTGCACCCACTTCCTACGAGCCGAAGGGCTCGCTGTCAGTTCCGGGCGATTGTCAGGTCTTGGGGCAGGTTTTTCAACACCAGATATTCGCCGACCGCATCGCAGGCCGGAACGATCATACCGACCTGAGTCACTTTCGGAGCGCCATCGGAAACCGAGCGCAGGTATTCGCCAAGGATCGGTCCGCCGCAGGTCGTCTCGAGCACTTGGGCTTCAATGGACACTGCCGGTGCCGCCGGCATCGACACCGGATAGGTATAAACATCAGCCGCGTAGCCGCCCATCGTCGAACCCAGTACGGTGATAAAACCGCCGTCGCCATCCGAAGCTCGGGTCGGGAACCCCGGTTCCTCGGCCCAGATGTGTCCCGCCTCGCCATAGGTTGCGCCGTTCTCCATCGCATGTAGCTGGAGACCGGTGCCGCCTTGCCAGACGAGCGCGACACGGTCGAAATCGGCCATATCCGTGATCGTGACGTTCGCGGCAATAGGCGTGGCGTGGCCTTCAATAACAACCTCGACCTTTGCATCGGACTGCATTGCGGGGAGCATGACGGAAAGCTTGCCCGCCTCGTCCAGCGTTTCCGTGAAGCGAAGTCCCGCGTGGTTGAATTCGACTTCTGCGCCAGCGTCGCAGGACGCTTTGAGGTCGATATAGATCATGGCACCCACCATGGCGCTTGCATCCAACGCCGGGTCACAGGCGTCCGTCGTCTGGGGGGCCATCGGAGTCGGCGTCACGTCAGCCGGCGACACGTCAAAGATCGGCTCGCCAAGATCCGGCATCGGAAGGCCGTCGTCCGCCGCTGCGCGCGTCACCTCGGCGACACGAAAGTCTTCGGGCTCCGCAACCCGAGGTTCGTCAGGCAGCAAGTCCGCGAAGCTGGCCTCGTCATCCGCGGTTTTCACCGGAAGAGGGGCAACATCGGCTTGCGGAGCTTGGTCCAAGATGGGGTCGGCAACCGCCGGCTCCGCAACCTCGGCCACCATGTTCGGCGCCGGGGGTTCGGGCGCCACAGGTTCTGGAATGGAAGCGATGGGATCGGTCGCCGGCGCGATGTCCGCTTTGGTCACATCCTCGATCTCCGGCACGTTCTGGGGCACCGGAAGCGGTTCAGGCGCTGCTTCCGCCACTTCAACGGGCGCGGTGGGAGGAGACACGGCCGCCTGCGTCACAGCAGCCTGTTGCGACGGCATATCAAACACGACGTTCGGCTGGCTTACGGTCCGCTGCATGACATGGCCGGTGGCCAGCGCCACAACGAGCGCTCCGATGGCGGTATAGACCCGTTTCTTGTCGAGCCGTGTCGAGATGTTCTGGATCTTATCCAGCATGGCGAGATGTCCTTTCCCACGTTCAGGGGACACATTCGCAAGGCAATAGGACGATAGAATGAATAAAAAATGACCGGAAACGGATCGTTTCGATTTCCTTTCAATTCTGAATCATCAACGAAAAAAGGGCCCAAAGGCCCCTTTTGTCAAATCTTCGCCTGAATCGGGCCGTTCAGACCTTGCCGTGACAGTGTTTGAACTTCTTGCCGGAGCCACAGGGGCAGGATTCGTTGCGTCCGGGATTACCCCAGGTCGAGGGGTCGTTCTCGTCGAACCCCTCACGCGCCGACCCGGGTTCCGATGGGCCAGAGGCTTCTGCCTGGTCGGTTTGAGCGGCGAGCGCGGCCTGTTGGGCCTGAAGCTGTTCCATCATTGCCTTCTGCTCATCTTCGGTCATCGGGCGGATTTGTCCAAGTTTCTGGCTAACCTCGGCGCGCAGGCTGTCCAGCATGCCTTCGAAGAGCTGGAAGCTCTCGGTCTTGTACTCGTTCAGGGGATCACGCTGAGCGTAGCCGCGGAAACCAACAACCGAGCGCAGGTGTTCGAGAGTCAAAAGATGCTCGCGCCACTTACCGTCGATGGTCTGAAGCAGCACCTGCTTTTCAATATTGCGCATCGTCTCTTCGCCGAACGCCTCGGCCTTCTCAGACATCTGACCGTCGGAGGCCGCATAGAGCCGTTCCCGCACCGTGTCGTCATCTGCGCCTTCCTCGGCGGCCCAGTCCATGACCGGCACATCGAGGTTCAGGTCTTCGAGAATAGCGGCGTAGAGCCCCTCGGTGTTCCACTGATCCGCATAGGATTTCGGCGGCATGTATTGGGTGACAAGGTCGTCGATCACCTGATGGCGCATATCCTGCACCACGTCCGAAAGATCTTCGGCTTCCATGATTTCCCGCCGCTGGCCGAAGATGACCTTCCGCTGGTCGTTCATCACGTCGTCGAACTTGAGGAGCTGTTTGCGGATGTCGAAATTGCGTCCTTCGACTTTCGCCTGCGCCCGTTCCAGCGACTTGTTGACCCACGGGTGGACGATAGCCTCACCCTCTTTCATGCCGAGGCCGGAAAGAACCTTATCGAGTCGTTCAGACCCGAAAATCCGCATCAGGTCATCTTCCAGCGACAGGAAGAAAGAGGACCGTCCCGGATCGCCCTGACGGCCGGACCGACCGCGCAGCTGGTTGTCTATCCGGCGGGATTCGTGCCGTTCGGTGGCGAGGACATACAGCCCGCCTGCCTCCAGGACCTTTGCCTTTTCGTCCGCGACCTCGGCCTCCATCTTCGCGCGCAGCGCTTCCGGTTCAGCTTCGGGATCAGCGGCAAGGGCCTGAAGCACTTTCATCTCGACGTTGCCGCCGAGCTGGATGTCCGTGCCGCGCCCGGCCATGTTCGTCGCGATCGTCACGGCGCCAAGTCGGCCGGCGTCCCCAATGATCTGCGCTTCCTGCTCATGCTGTCGGGCGTTCAGCACATTGTGCTTCAGCCCCTCCTTGGTAAGCAGCTGGCTCAGCATTTCCGACTTGTCGATTGAGGTCGTGCCGACAAGGACCGGCTGGCCCTTCTCATGGGCTTTCTTGATTTCCTCGACGATGGCCGCGTATTTCTCACCCGTGGTGCGATAGACGGCATCATGCTCATCCTCACGCGCGATGGGTTTGTTCGTTGGCACTTCGACGACACCTAGACCGTAGATGTCCGCGAACTCCTCGGCCTCCGTGAGGGCGGTACCGGTCATGCCGGCGAGCTTTTCGTAAAGGCGGAAGTAGTTCTGGAAGGTCACCGAGGCCATCGTGACGTTCTCGGGCTGGATCTGGACGCCTTCCTTGGCCTCAATGGCCTGATGAAGGCCCTCGGAAAGCCGACGGCCGGCCATCATGCGGCCCGTGAATTCATCGATCAGGACAACCTCGTCGCCGCGGACGATGTAATCCTTATCCTTTGTGAACATCTTATGGGCGCGCAGGCCCTGGTTCACATGGTGGACGATCGTCGTCGATTCGGGGTCATAGAGCGTCTGTTCCTCGGGGAGCACGCCGATTTGGTGCAGTCGTGTTTCCAGGAAATCGTTCCCATCGTCCGTGAAGGTGACGGACCGCGCTTTTTCATCGAGGACGTAGTGTTCTTCGGTCAGTTCCGGAATGATCTTGTCGATGGAGACGTAGAGGTCGGACTTGTCGTCGGACGGGCCCGAAATGATGAGCGGCGTGCGCGCCTCGTCAATAAGGATCGAATCGACCTCATCCACGATGGCGAAGTGATGCGGGCGCTGGTTCATGTCCTCGATTTTCGACTTCATGTTGTCGCGCAGGTAATCGAAGCCCAGCTCGTTGTTCGTGGCATAGGTGATATCGGCGGCGTAGGCGCCCTTTTTCTCGGCGTCCGGTTGCTGCGGATAGACCACCCCTGTGGTCATCCCGAGCGCACCATAGACTTTGCCCATCCAGTCCGCGTCGCGTTTGGCGAGATAGTCGTTCACCGTGACGATATGTACGCCCTTGCCGGTCAGCGCATTGAGATAGGCCGGAAAGGTGGCGACGAGCGTCTTGCCCTCGCCGGTCTTCATCTCGGCAATGTTGCCCTCATGGAGGAATATGCCGCCCATAAGCTGTACGTCGAAGGCCCGCAGGCCAAGCGCGCGGCGTGCGCCCTCACGGCAATTCGCAAAGGCTTCAGGCAGGATATCCTCGAGCTTTTCGCCCTTCTCGACCCGCGCTTTGAACTCGGCCGTCTTATCGATCAGCTCCTGATCCGAAAGCTTTTCAAACTCCGGTTCAAGTGCGTTGATCTTTTCGATGATCGGTCGGGTTGCCTTGATCTTGCGGTCATTGGGCGTGCCAAAAACCTTTTTGGCGATGGTTCCGAAACCCAGCATGTGCTCTCCGCTCGATGAGCTCTGACATTCTCTTGATCGCGCGGGATGCTTGCCCGTGCCCGCGAGGCCCCATATCAAGGGCGAGAAGTCGGCCCCCCTTTAGGACCCTTGCGATGTAAGGCTGGGGGCCGGGATAGTCAACGATGCCGGGGCTTCCGGCACGACCATGAGGAGGTTTCATGACCCATTCGCCCAATCGCGCGTCGCTTTTTGCGGCGACGCTGCTGTCCGTTTCGCTCGCGCTGCCGGGCTGGGCCCAGGATACGGCCCCTGAAACGGAGGCCGATACCGGCGACACCCCGCCTGCCATGGAGGCGACAGGCTCGACCGTACTCGCAACCGTCAACGGCGAGGAGATCACCCTCGGCCATGTGGTCGCGGCCAAGGAACAACTTCCGCAACAATATCAACAGCTTCCGAACGAAGTTCTGCTGCCCGGCCTGATCGATCAGCTGGTTCAGCAGACCGTTCTGAGCCAGGCCATCGACGAAGTTGGGCAGAGCGTGGAAATCCGACTGGCCAATGAACGCCGTACGTTGGTTGCTGCCGAGAAGATCGACGACGTGATTACGGAAGCGGTGGATGAGGAGGCCATTCAGGCTGCCTATGACGCGCAATATTCTGACGCCGAGCCGACCCTCGAATGGAATGCCTCGCACATTCTTGTGGAAACCGAGGAAGAAGCTGCCGACATCCTGACGCAGGCTCAGGCCGAGGATGCCGATTTCGCTGCGCTCGCCAAAGAATTCTCTACCGGCCCCTCTGGCCCGAATGGAGGTGAGCTTGGTTGGTTTTCCGCCGGAATGATGGTCGAGCCCTTCGAGCTTGCCGTGCAGGACATGGAGTCCGGTGAGGTTGCCGGGCCGATCGAGACGCAGTTCGGCTGGCATGTAATCAAGCTGAATGACACCCGTGAAAAAGGCGCGCCGGCCCTTGACGACGTGCGTGACGAGCTTGTGTCGCAGCTTCAGACATCGGCTGTCGAAGAGGCGCTTGCAGCGCTGATGGAAGAGGCCGAGATCGAACAGACAGATGTTTCGACACTCGACCCGGCCGTGCTCTCCGATATGTCGCTTCTCGACGAGTGACGATCTGAACGGGGACGGTCATGGGCAAGAAAAAGAAGATCCGGAAGCTCAAGAAAGAGGTGAAATCGCTGAAGTCGGCTCTGGCTGCGGCGAAGAACCACAGGCATGCGGTGGCGCCTCTCGCGCCACCCGAAGGGTTTCCGGCCTTGCCCGTGATCGATGGCGTGCGCTTCTCCGCCGTTCAGGCGGGGGTGCGCTACGCTGGGCGCTACGACGTCATGCTTGCGCTATGCGACCCCGGCACGGCTATTGCCGGGGTCTTTACCCGATCGGCTACGCGCTCGGCAAACGTGCTCGACTGCGAGGCCAAGCTCGGCTCCGACCCCAAGAGCGGGGCAGCGATAATCGTCAATTCCGGCAATTCCAATGCCTTCACCGGGGCTTCTGGCGAGGATGCCGTTTCGAACATCTCGCGCACTGTGGCGGAGATCACCGGAGTCGCGCAAAACAGGGTCTATACCGCCTCAACCGGCGTTATTGGGGAGCGGTTGCCCTTTGACCGGATCACCGCGAAGATCGGTGACCTGACCGATGCGCTCGACCCGTCCGGGATTGAAATGGCTGCCCGCGCCATCATGACGACCGACACCTTTCCAAAGGGCGCGCTGGCAGAGTTCGAAGTGGACGGAAAGTCCGTAAAGATTGCCGGGATCGCCAAAGGGTCCGGCATGATCGCGCCGGACATGGCCACCATGCTCGTCTACATCTTCACTGACGCGAAGGTGGAACAGAGCGTTTTGCAGGGCTACCTCTCGGGCCTGATCGACGAGACCTTCAACTCCATCACCGTGGACAGCGATACGTCGACTTCTGATACACTAATCCTCGCCGCGACCGGGGCCAGCGGAGCCAAGGTTACGAAAGGCAATAACGCTTTCCGGGACGGGCTTCGAACCGTGATGACGGACTTGGCGCATCAGGTTGTTCGGGATGGCGAAGGCGCCACAAAATTCGTTGAAATCCGAGTGACCGGAGCGAAATCCGACAAACAGGCACGCATCCACGGCATGTCCATTGCGAACTCCCCGCTGGTCAAGACGGCCATCGCCGGGGAAGACCCGAACTGGGGCCGTATCGTCGCGGCAATTGGGAAATCCGGTGCCGAAGCGGACCGTGACAAGCTCACCATCAAGTTCGGCGAGATCCTTGTGGCTGAAAAAGGCTGGGTGTCGCCCGATTACCTTGAGGATCTGGGTGCGAACTACATGCTGGGAGACGAAATCGTGATTGGCGTCGACCTCGCGCTGGGGCGCGGCAAGGCGACTGTCTGGACCTGTGACCTTACACACGCCTACATCCAGATTAACGCGGATTACCGATCGTGAAGACTGTGCTGGTAAGTGCTGTGGCGCTCGTCGACCGAGACGGGCGTATTTTGCTGGCCCAGAGGCCCGAAGGGAAATCCATGGCAGGCCTGTGGGAGTTTCCAGGAGGCAAGGTGGAGGCGGGTGAGACGCCAGAAGCGGCGCTCATCCGCGAACTATTTGAAGAACTTGGAATCGAAACCTGGGATAGCTGTCTCGCGCCGCTCACCTTCGCCTCGCACAGCTATGACGACTTTCACCTTCTGATGCCGGTGTTCGTCTGCCGGAAATGGGAGGGGACGCCGCAACCGAAAGAGGGTCAGACCCTCAAATGGGTGCGAGTGAACGAGTTGCGCGACTACCCGATGCCGCCAGCCGACATTCCTCTGATCGCGATGATGCGGGATATGCTCTGAGTCTAACGAATAAGGGCGGCCCAAGAGCCGCCCTTTGTTCGATATTCTGTCGGTGTCACTCGAGCGACCGCTCAACCTCTTCGCGTTCGAAGATCTCGATGACGTCCTGCGGGCGAATGTCTTCGTAGTTCTCAAAGGCCATACCGCATTCCTGACCCGAAATGACCTCGGCCACCTCGTCCTTGAAGCGCTTGAGCGTCTTGAGCGTGCCTTCGTGGATCACCACGTTGTCGCGCAGCAAGCGCACACCGGCGGACCGGCGCGCAACGCCCTCGGTGACGAGACAACCTGCGACCTTACCGACGTTGGAGACCTTGAAGACCTCCTTGATCTCGGCGTACCCGATGAAGTTCTCGCGAACCTCGGCGGAGAGCAGGCCGGAAGCGGCCGCCTTCACGTCGTCAACAAGGTCGTAGATCACGCTGTAGTAGCGGATTTCCACGCCCTTCTGGTTGGCGCTGTTGCGGGCCGGCGCGTTGGCACGGACGTTGAAGCCGATGACCGGTGCGCCGGACGCTTCGGCGAGGCCGATATCCGTCTCGGTGATCGCGCCCACTCCATAGTGCAGAACGCGCACGCGGACCTCGTCGTTGCCGATCTTTTCCATCGCCTGAACGATGGCCTCGGCCGAGCCCTGCACGTCTGCTTTCACGAGAATGGGCAGTTCGGCGACGTCCTTGTCGTCCTTCGCCTTCTGCATCATCTGCTCGAGCGTCGTGGCGGCACCGGCAGCGGCGCGTTTGTCCTTGGCGGCCTGTTCGCGGTATTCCGCAATTTCGCGCGCCTGCGCTTCTGTCTCGACCACGTTCAGGACGTCACCCGCTTCCGGCGTGCCGTTCAGGCCGAGCACCTCGACGGGCACCGACGGACCGGCTTCCTTGACGCGTTCGCCGCGGTCGTTTTCCATCGCGCGGACCTTGCCCCACTGTTCGCCGACGACGAAGATGTCGCCTTGGCGCAGGGTGCCGTTCTGGATCAGCACGGTGGCAACCGGGCCCCGGCCCACATCGAGTTGTGCTTCGATCACTGCGCCCTGGGCGGCTCGCTCCGGGTTGGCTTTGAGTTCGAGGATTTCCGACTGGAGCGCGATGGCTTCCAGCAGTTCGTCCAGACCCTGACCGGTTTGCGCCGAGACTTCCACGTCCTGCACTTCGCCCGACAGGCCTTCGACAATCACCTCGTGCTGAAGCAGGTCGGTGCGCACCTTGTCGGGGTTCGCGTCCGGCTTGTCGCACTTGTTGATCGCGATGATCATCGGAACCTGTGCGGCCTTGGCGTGATTGATGGCTTCAACCGTCTGCGGCATGACCGCGTCATCTGCGGCCACGACCAGAACGACGATGTCCGTCACCTGCGCACCACGGGCACGCATCGACGTGAACGCGGCGTGGCCGGGCGTGTCGAGGAAGCTCAGTGTCGCGCCGCTGTCGGTGGTCACCTGATAGGCGCCGATATGCTGCGTGATCCCGCCGGCTTCGCCCGCAGTCACCTTGGCATTGCGGATCGCGTCGAGCAGCGAGGTCTTCCCGTGATCGACGTGGCCCATGATCGTGATGACTGGCGGCCGGGAGACGAGGTCTTCCGGCTTGTCGTCAGTCGTCGCGATCACGTCTTCCACGTCGGCATCCGACACGCGCACAATGCGGTGGCCGAATTCCTCGATGATGAGCTCCGCGGTGTCCTGATCGATCGACTGGTTCTGCGTAACCATCATGCCCATTTGCATGAGGCTCTTGACCACATCAGCGGCACGTTCCGCCATCCGGTTGGCCAGTTCCTGCACCACGATGGCATCGGGTACACGCACGTCACGCACAACCTTTTCGCGCGGTTCGGCATTGCCCATCGCCTTTTGGCGCATGCGCTCCTGCTTGCGCTTCATGGCGGCCATCGAACGTTGCCGCCCGCCTTCGCCACCGGTCAGCGCCTGATTCACTGTCAGTTTGCCCGAACGGCGACCGTCGCCGCCCTTGCCTTTGCCGCGGTTGCGGTCTTCGGCAGGCGCGCTGGGACGGTCACGGTCGGTCTTGCGCGCACCAGTCTTGGTGCCGCGCGCCTCGGCTGCCTGAGCAGCGGCGGGATCGGAAGGTGCGGCTTCCGCCGGCTTGGTCTTGGCGGCCTCCTTTTCCTGACGACGGCGTTCGTCCTCTTCGGCCTTCTTCGCGGCAGCTTCGGCGCGCTCTTTCTCTTCGCGCTCCTTTTCCTCCGCTTCGCGCCGACGGCGCTCACGCTCCGCTTCGCGGGCCTTCTCTTCTTCTTCGCGCTTCTGCGCCTCATCAGCCTCGTTGGCCTTGGCCGCGGCAAGCGCTTTCATCCGGCGCTCCAGCTCGGCGTCGGAAATGCCGGCGGGCCGCTTGGACGGATCCGTGGCCGGGGATCCGGCACCACCGCCGCTCCCGCCGCCCGATCCGGGCTTGGGAACGACGACACGCTTACGCTTGGTCTCCACCACCACGTTTTTCGTGCGTCCGTGGCTGAAGGACTGCTTCACGGAACCCGATCGGGGTCCGCCTCGCAGGCCAAGGGGCTTTTTGCCGTCCGTATCGCTCATCTGGTCTTCGTACCTTTCCGGCGGGCGGTCCCACCGTCGTTATCATCGCGCATGCTAGATAGCTTCGCGGCTTCGTCTACTACACGTTTCGTGAGTCCGCCACCCGCGAGTGCGGCATGTATCACATGTTCACGTCCGAAAGCCAAACCCAATTCATCGGCTGTCAAACACGTTATCAGGCTGCCTTTACCGCGGGGTGCGCGCAGTTTTGTTTTCCCGCGTTCGGACCCATCCGAGGCCTGCAAAAGAACCTCTGCCTGATCCTTGGCGAGCCAGTCCTTTACCTTTTCGAACCCGGCAACGGACGCGCCTGCCTTGCGCGCTAATGAGATAAGATGGATCACGCGATCTGCAAGACCCGCCTCAACCCGCTTCGCAAGGTCCTCCGGCACAGTGACCTGTGCCTTGGCAGCCCGGGCGAAGGCGCCTTTCTTCGCGGCGAGGCCGAACCCTTTGGGACTGGGCGTCAACCAGAGGCCACGGCCGGGCAATTTACCCAGCAGATCGGGCACAATCTCGCCCTCCGGGCTGACGACGAAGCGCACCATCGTCGAGGTTGGCTTGACCTCACGCGTGGCGATGCATCGCCGCTCGGGCTCGCCCGTCCGATCCTTGTCCCGGCCTCCGCGCGTCACGCGCCGCTCCCCGGAGCCTGCGATCAGGCTCCGGCCTCCTCGGTGGCTTCTTCGCCGGTCTCGTCTTCGTCCTCATCGGAGACGAGATCGGCAGGATCGACCCAGCCAAGCTGGATACGGGCGGTCATCACCATGTTCTGCGCTTCCTCGAGGCCCACGTCGAAGGGCTCGAGAACGCCGTCGTCCTTGGAGCGCTCGCCGTCGACAGTGGTCCAGCCACCGGCCAGTTCCCAGTCCGCGCAAGTCGCGAAATCTTCGAGCGTCAGGACACCGTCTTTAGCCAGCGCCTCGATCATCTGGGGCGTCAGACCCTCGAACGAGGTTAGGCTCTCCTGCACACCCATTTCCTTGGCGTTTTCGAGCGCTTTGCGGTTCAGGGCGTCGAGGTAATCACGGGCGCGCGCCTGAAGCTCCTGCGCCGTCGCTTCATCCACGCCGTCGATGACGAGAAGTTCGTCAAGCTCGACATAAGCCACTTCTTCGAGGTTGGTGAACCCTTCCGAAACGAGAAGCTGGGCGAAGAATTCGTCCAGATCGAGCGTGTCCATAAACAGCTTGGTACGCTCGGCGAATTCGGCCTGCCGACGCTGGCTTTCCTCTTCTTCAGTCAGGATGTCGATGTCCAGACCCGTGAGCTGGCTTGCAAGCCGCACGTTCTGACCGCGACGCCCGATGGCAAGCGAAAGCTGATCGTCAGGCACGACGACCTCGATGCGTTCGGCATCCTCGTCGAGCACGACCTTGGAGACTTCGGCAGGCTGGAGCGCGTTCACGAGGAACGTCGGCATATCCTCGTTCCACGGAATGATGTCGATCTTTTCGCCCTGAAGCTCATTCACGACGGCCTGCACACGCGAACCGCGCATACCGACACAGGCACCGACAGGATCGATGGAGTTGTCATAGGACACGACGCCGATCTTTGCGCGCGAACCGGGATCACGGGCGACGGCCTTGATCTCGATGATACCGTCGTAGATTTCCGGCACTTCCATCTTGAACAGTTCGGCCATGAATTCCGGCGCGGTACGGCTGAGGAAGATCTGCGGCCCACGCGTCTCGCGGCGCACATCTTTCACGAAGCAGCGGATACGGTCGTTCGGGCGATAGCTTTCGCGGCCGATCTTTTCGTTGCGGCGCAGGATCGCTTCGCCAGCGCCGACATCGACGATGACGTTGCCGTATTCCTCGCGCTTGACGACGCCGTTGATGATGGTGCCCGCGCGATCCTTGAATTCTTCGTATTGGCGATCCCGTTCGGCCTCGCGCACCTTTTGCAGGATCACCTGCTTGGCGCTCTGGGCGGCGATCCGGCCCATGTCCACGGGCGGCACGGTTTCGCGGAATTCGTCACCGACTTCCGGCGTCTTGACCTCGGTCAGATCGACGAGCTGGCCGTCGCGGTACCAGAATTCCTCCCGGCCCGACTTGGCCGGTTCGAAATAGGGCTTGGCCTGATCCACAGTAAGCTCGGCCTGGTAGTTCTCAAGCTCCTCTTCCGGGACCACGGTGCGGACACGGGTGAAGGTGGCGCGGCCGGTCTTGCGGTCGATGGACACGCGAATGTCCATTTCGGCGCCATAACGGGACTTCGCCGCACGAGCGAGGCTTTCTTCCATCGCCTCGATCACGAGGCCCGGGTCGATCATCTTCTCGCGCGCGACCGCCTCGGCAGTCTGGAGCAGTTCGAGCTGGTTGGCAGAGGTAATCGCCATGTCTTATTCCTCCTCGGACCCTTCGTCCGTGATGACTTCATCGTACTGGGTTTCGTCGATCAGCCCCGCGTCCTTGCGCGCTTTGAGCATCTCGGCAATCAATTCGTCCGTGAGGACGAGCTTGGCTTCGGCGAGCAGATCGAAGGTCAGGCCGATCATCACCGGCTCGCCATTCTCCTCGATCTCGATCAGGACCTCACCGTTCTCGGTGCCTTGAAGCGTTCCCTTGAACCGCTTGCGCCCGTCGATAAGTTCGCTCGTCTCTATCTTGGCGAGGTAACCGTCCCAGGCGTCGAAATCCTTGAACCGCGTAAGCGGCCGGTCGATGCCGGGCGAGGAAACCTCGAGCGTGTATTCTCCGTCGATCGGATCCTCGACATCAAGCGTCGCGCTGACCGCCGTCGTGATCTCGGCGAGGTCATCGACTTCGATGCCACCCTCGGGCTTGTCCGACATAATCTGGAGCGTGTTGGTGTTGCCGCCCATGAGACGCAGGCGCACAAGCTCAAACCCCAGATCCTCGATCACCGGGCGCACGATTTCTGCGAGCCGACGGTCGATGGCTGTCTTGACAACGAGGTCAGTCATGGAATCCTTTCGGGCGGTCTTGCGGACACAAAAAAACGGGCCAGCGGCCCGTTGCGTGATCCGGTGGAGCGCCGGGTTTGGACCCCAGCACACCGCTGTTGACGGGGATATAGGGAAGTGGCGCCGAGTCTGCAAGGAAAATGCGTCAGACCGATTTCTGCGCGATCAGGAACAGCGCGGACTTGGGTTTCGCTCGCCAGTCTTCGACGATGGTTAGGCCCGCATCGGTCATCATCGTGCGGATATCGTCCGTCGTGATCCGTGACACCTTGGGAATGACGCCCAGCGCACCGCCGACCGGAGCGATGAGGCTCAGAAGGCCGAATTCACCGACGGGCACCGTTGAACTGACGAAGAACCCGCCAGGCTTTAGCGCACCCGCGACCTTGCGCACGACCGCGCCAGGATCAGGCAGGACGTGAAGCACAGACAGAGCGAGGATCATGTCATATGCCTCGGGCGTAACCTTGGCGGTGGCGAAATCGGCCACCTTGAAGCTCATGTTTTCCGGAACCGGCCCTACCGCGCGTCCGTGCGCAATCATCTTGGCGGAGATGTCCATCGCAGTGTAGCTGGCGACATGAGGGGCGTGGAGGCGGGCGGTGTTGCCGGAACCACAACCAAACTCCAGCACCTTCATATCCGGGCGGAGATACTTGCGCGTCAGCTCAAGCTTGTGTTCGTAGGCAGCGACATCATCGATGGGCGAGGCGACGTATTTCTTAGCGAAACGATCCCAAACACGCGCCTGATTTGTCATAGTCCCAACGTATCCCTCTGGCGCGCAAGCTTGTCCGTGGTTCGCACCAGCTCTGCCGCAATGCCCGGTTCGCTCACCGCGTGGCCCGCGCGCGGTATCATACGGAACTCGCTCGTCGGCCAGGCCTTGTGCAACGACCAGGCGGCCTGTGGCGGGCAGATCATGTCATGACGACCCTGCACGATTGTTCCCGGAATGTGGGCGATCCGGGTCATGTTCTTCAGGATCTGCTGATCTTCGGACAGGAACGCACGGTTCTGGAAATAGTGGTTCTCGAGGCGCGCGAAGGCGAGCGCGTAGTCCGCGGGGCTGTCGATCATGGCCCCGTCGTTCTCAATGCTCGCAAGCGCATTCTCCCACGATGCCCAGACGCGGGCATAGCGCAACTCTTCGCCCCGGTCGCCTGAGAACAGCCTGGCATGATAGGCAGCGATCAGGTCACCGTGCTCGTCCTCCGGGATAGGATCGGTGAAGCGGCTCCACAAGTCGGGCCAGAATTGACCTGCGCCGCCGCCATAGAACCAGTCGAACTCCCGTTGGGTGGCAAGAAAAACGCCACGCAGAGCAAGCCATGCCACCCGATCCGGGTGGGTCTGTGCATAAACCAGCGCCAGCGTCGCCCCCCAGCTTCCGCCGAAGACGATCCAGCGGTCGATGCCGAACGTATCCCGGATGAGTTCAATGTCGCGGATCAGATGCCATGTCGTGTTTTCCGCGACACTCGCATGAGGGCGGGAGCGCCCGCAGCCGCGCTGATCGAACAGGAGAATGCGGTATTTCTTGGGATCGAAGAACCGACGCATCGCCGGCGAACAGCCGCCTCCCGGTCCGCCGTGGAACACCACGATGGGAATCCCGTCCCGCGCACCGCATTGTTCGACATAGATCGTATGGCCGTCACCAACATCGAGCATTCGGCGGTCGAATGGCTCGATCGGGGGGTACAATTTTCCCCCTGCGGTGTTTTTTCCTGCGGCCTGCTCCATGTGGAACCTATATAGAAACGGCGACCGAGACGCCATGACAGACGAGGCTAGCATGACAATCGCACAAACGACAGTCGACCCCGGCGAAGTCGCCAAATTCGAGGCGATGGCCGCAGAATGGTGGGACCCGACGGGAAAATTCAAGCCGCTTCACATGATGAATCCGGTTCGCCTCGATTACATCACGTCACAAATCGCTGCTGAGTTCGGCCGGGACTTATCAGAGCCTGAACCGTTCAAGGGTTTGCGCATCCTCGACATCGGCTGCGGTGGCGGGCTCTTGTCCGAGCCGATGGCGCGGTTGGGGGCAGGCGTGGTTGGAGCGGACGCCGCCGAACGCAACATCCCGGTGGCGCAGGTCCATGCGGAGCAATCCGGACTCGACATCGACTATCGTTTCACGACCGCCGAAGCATTGGCCGAGGCGGGTGAACAGTTCGATGCGGTGCTTAACATGGAAGTGGTCGAACACGTCGCTGATCCACTGTCCTACCTCACCGCCTGTCAGCAACTCCTCAAGCCTGGTGGACTGATGGTTGCCTCGACGATCAACCGCAATCCCAAGAGCTTCATGGTCGCCATCGTCGGCGCGGAACATGTGATGCGCTGGCTGCCGAAAGGCACGCATGAATGGTCAAAATTCATCACGCCGGATGAGCTGGAAAAGCTGGCGACCGATGCAGGGTTCCGGATGGTCGACAAACAGGGGTTCGTCTTCAACCCGGTGCTTTGGAGCTGGTCGATCTCGTCACGCGACCTGTCGGTGAACTACGTCACGGCGAGCGTGAAGCCCGCCTAGTTTCCCGAAAGCTGGAACAGCCGGACGTTTCCGCCAATGGGTTGACCCAGGCCTTCGCGTGGGAAGAGCGCGCGGAACGCCGAACTGTTGCGCAGGATCTGGATCGCCGCGGGCGAGGTGGCGGGAACGAAATGCCCCGACCGCGCGTCCTGCGTCATCGAGGTCACGTCCACGATGGTCAGGTTCCCTTCGGTCGTCACCTCCACGTCGCTGGTATTGCCGAGCCGGCGCTTCACGCCTTGCAGCCGCGACGCCAGCATCAAGACACGATCCTGGTTCGAAACAAAAATCACGAAGTCCTCGGGGAGTCTTTCGAAACGCGCAGCCTGCGACTTGAATACCTCGACATCAATGTCCGGCGCGACAAAGGCGAGTCCGTCGATATTGTCATGGACCCAGCCCGGCTGCGAAATCTCGATTTGCCGCAGTGTTTCCATCACGAGCATGGCACCGAGCGAATGCGCAACGATGGTGACGCGGTCAGCCCCTACACGCACCGAGTCGCGGATCAGGGCCTCCAGAGAATCGCGGGAATAGAGGACGCTTTCGCGATCATACGCATAGGCGGTATTGGAGCCTCGGCTCGGCCACGCGAAGTGTACCACCTCACCGGGCAAGTCGAAGTCGCGCTTCAGCTGGGCCGAGCGAAAAACACCGCTGTAGAAGACATTGTAATACCCGTGGACATAGATCGTCACGTCGCGAGACCCGCGCGGTTCTGCCGCGACTGCCGAGGTGAGCGATTGTCGAAATCCGCTTCGATCCATCGTTACAGGTGCGCCGACCGAGAAATCTTCGGCCGGGTCCGGCGCTTTCTCGATCTTCGCGCGGTCGCCAGGGCTGTAGTTCGTCGGGAAGCGCACGGGCACGGTGAGGTAGCTCGTTTGGTCACCACGCATCGACGAGAAATCGCCAACGTCGTTGCGCGCCCGGGTCGTCGCGACGAACACTTCCTCTTCAGGCCCGATCGCAGGGCCAATCGTTTGCGGCGTCAGGGTGGGCACCGTGCAGGCGGCAAGCGTCAGCATGAGCACGGGTAGGAAATGGCGTAGGCTGAAGTTCACGGTGTCCCCTGAAATTGGGTCGACCGTAGACCTCGCCCGACCCTACGCCTAGAGCATATAGCGGCCCATGTCCGCACTCTGCATCAATTCGCCGAGATTGGCCTCCACGAACGCTGCATCGACGGTGATTTCCTCGCCCGTCCGGTCTGGTGCCGTGTAACTAAGCTCCTCAAAGACCCGTTCCATGACCGTATAGAGGCGCCGCGCTCCGATGTTCTCGACCGTGGTGTTAACCTCGGCCGCAATCCGGGCCAGCGCGGCAATGCCGTCTTCCGTAAACGTGACGGTCACGTCTTCGGTCCCCATGAGCGCGGTATACTGCCGGGTGAGCGCGTTGTCGGTCTCGGTCAGAATGCGAACGAAGTCCTCTTCAGTCAGCGCGCGCAGTTCGACCCGAATCGGCAGGCGCCCCTGAAGCTCTGGCAGAAGGTCCGATGGCTTGGCGATGTGGAAGGCGCCCGAGGCGATAAACAGGATGTGGTCGGTCTTCACGGGCCCATACTTCGTCGACACCGTCGTGCCTTCGATCAGCGGAAGCAGGTCGCGCTGCACGCCCTCACGGCTCACGTCCCCGCCGCGCACATCGGCGCGGGCGCACACCTTGTCGATTTCGTCGATAAAGACGATCCCGTTCTGCTCGACCGTTTCAAGCGCCTGCTTGTTGACCGTTTCGTCGTCGAGCAGTTTGTCGGCCTCTTCTCCCACCAGCACGTTATGGCTGTCCGCGACGGTCATCTTCTTGCGTACCGTGCGTCCGCCGAATGCTTTGCCGAACATGTCGCCAAGGTTGATCATGCCCGTGCCGCCGCCACCGCCGGGCTGGCCGGGCATGTCGAACATCGGCATTCCGCCGCCGGTATCCTGCACGTCAAGTTCGATCACCGTGTCGTCCAGCTCACCGGAGCGAAGCTTCTTGCGAAACATTTCGCGGGTCTGCTCCCGCGCGCCCTCACCGGCGAGCGCTTCGATCACCCGTTCCTCCGCCTTGTGCTCGGCCGCCGTCTTGACGTCCTCGCGCATATATTCACGGGTCTGGATAATCGCCGAATCGACAAGATCCCGCACGATCTGCTCGACATCCCGACCGACATAGCCGACTTCGGTGAATTTCGTGGCCTCAACCTTGATGAACGGCGCACGAGCGAGCTTGGCAAGGCGGCGCGAGATTTCCGTCTTGCCGACGCCGGTGGGCCCGATCATCAGGATATTCTTCGGATACACTTCATCGCGCAGATCGTCGGACAACTGCTTGCGGCGCCACCGGTTGCGCAATGCGACGGAGACAGCGCGCTTGGCGTCCTTCTGGCCGATGATGAACCGGTCGAGTTCCGAAACAATTTCGCGGGGGGTCAGATCGGTCATAAAGGTCTCTTACTTGGACAGGGTTTCAACGGTCAGATTGCCGTTGGTGTAGACACAGATGTCAGAAGCGATCGCCATGGCGGTCCGCGCGACTTCCTCGGCAGACTTGTCGGTGTCCATCATGGCGCGGGCCGCAGCGAGCGCATAGTTCCCGCCGGATCCGATGGCGGTCACGTCATGCTCCGGCTCCAGGACATCGCCTGCACCGGTAATGACAAACAGGTCCTTGCCGTCTGACACGATCAGCATCGCCTCAAGCTTCTGAAGATACTTGTCCGTGCGCCAGTCCTTTGCCAACTCGACACAGCCGCGCGCGAGTTGACCGGGCGTGGCCTCGAGCTTGGTTTCGAGGCGTTCCAGCAGGGTGAAAGCATCGGCCGTGGAACCCGCGAATCCCGCGATGATGTCGTAGCCGCCCGGTGAAAGCCGCCGCACCTTGCGCGCCGTGCCCTTGATGACCGTATCGCCAAGGCTCACTTGCCCATCGCCCGCAATCACCACGTTGCCGCCTTTTCGCACCGCGCAAATCGTCGTGCCATGCCAACCGGGGAACTCGCTCATATCTCGCCTCCGTTCATGTCCAGAGCTATATGGACCCCCGGTTTGCCCGCGACAACCACCCGGCTTGACCCGACCACGGGGAAGGCTAGCGTGCCAGAATGACCGAAGCTCGTGTCCTGCGTATCTATCTCGATGACGTCATGTTCGACATGGCCAAGCGTGGCGAATTCGGTTTCGTCGCTAGGGTAACAAAGGCATTCGAGGAGGTCGGCTTCCGTGTCGAGCTTCGCCGAAATTCGCTCGCCGAGCGCCTGAAATCCGGCGCGAGGCAGGGCTATTCGCTGTTTCACATGGACGATCCGTTCCATCCGAAATCACTCACCATTCGCAAGAGCTACTTTTTTCCATTCTGGCGGATCGAAGCGACCGCGAAACGATGGGAATTCAACGTGGCAAGAAAACCCTTCGATCCGGGTGAAATAGACTCTGATGTCGCGATGGAATGGTACGGGAATTGGCGCAAATGGTTGTTCAAGAGCGGGCCGTCTCATGCGCAGAAAACGGGCGTCGTCTATGTACCCCTCCAGGGAAAGCTCCTTGAACACCGGTCGTTCCAGTCGATGTCTCCCATCGACATGATCCGCGAAGTGCAGGCGCGTGCGGGCGATCGACACATCCTCTTGGGCCTGCATCCGGGCGAAGTCTATTCGGACGAGGAAATGGCGACTCTCGATGGGCTTCAATCAAGCGACAGTCGGATTGCGGTCGAGGTCGGCGGAATGGAGGATGCACTTCGCATTTGTGATTTTGTGATCACAGAGAATAGTTCTGCCGCACTGTCCGGTCTCTTCTTCGGAAAGCCCGCCGTCCTGTTCGCCGAATGCGACTTCCACCATCAAATGCCCCGCGTTTCAGAACTCGGCGTGGATGAGGCGTGGCGGCAACTGGATGTCCGAGAGCCGGATTACGCAGAATACCTTTATTGGTTCGTCGCGCTGAACTCCATCAAGGCTGATGAGGAAGGGATCGCGGAATCCCGGATTCTAGAGACATGCGCAAGCTATGGCTGGCAAGTATAGACCCTACTCCAGCCAACCACGCAGATTTTCGACGACTACGTTGGTGAGCGCCGCGACATGCTCGTCGTCGTCATTCAGGCAAGGAATGTAAGTGAATGTCTCACCGCCGGCGTGTTCGAAACTTTCGCGGATCTCTCCGTTGATTTCCTCCAGCGTCTCGATGCAGTCAGCCGAGAAGGCGGGCGCCAGAACGGCGAGTGATTTGACGCCATCTTCTTTCACCAGCCGCGCCACTTCGTCCACAGTGTAAGGTTTCAGCCATTCCTCAGGGCCGAATACCGACTGGAAAGTCGTGGCGATCCGTTCGCGCGCCCAGCCGAGCCGTTCTGCGAGCAGACGCGTCGTCTTCTGACACTGGCAGTGGTACGGATCACCCTCCATCAGGTAGCGCTCGGGCATCCCGTGATATGAACAGATGATCCGCTCGGGTGCGTCTTTTTCGGCGGGATAGACACGCAGAATGGATGCCGCGAGCGCCTCAATATAGTCGTCGCGGTCGAAGTATTCCGGCGCCGTGCGCACGGACGGCATCCGGCTTTCCTCCATCAGCGCGCGGAAGAACTGGTCATTCGCCGTGCCGCTCGTTGTTGCCGAATACTGGGGGTAGAGCGGGAAAAACAGGATCTTGGTGCACCCTGCCGCAACCATCGCGGCGACCTTGGATTTCGTCGAGGGATTACCGTAGCGCATACAGAAATCGACCATGACACGATCCCCGAATCGCTCCGTCAGCGTCCCGTCGAGCTTGGTCACCTGTTGTTTCGTGATCGTCATGAGCGGGCTTTCCCCGGCATCATGATTCCAGATCATTTTGTAGTTCGCGCCCGAACGGAACGGGCGGATCGTGAGGATGGGCCCCTGCAGGATCGGCTGCCATTTCCAGTTCGGATAATCGATCACGCGTTTGTCCGAGAGAAACTCGTTCAGATACCGCCGCATCGACCAGTAGTCATAGTTGTCCGGCGTGCCCAGATTGGCAAAGAGAATGCCGACCTTCGGCATCGGGACCTTGGGATGGTCCGTAGGCATGTGCGCGTTCATGTATTCCGTCCCGTTCTGTCCTGCCTGTTACGGCTTTTCGCCCGTACTGGTTTCATCTGTGCCCAGCGCATCGGCAAGTCGGGCCTGGGCCGATCCGGGACGCAGTGGTTTCTGCTGGCTTTCGTGCGGCGCCCATCCGGCAAGGAACACAAACTCGAACGTCGCGTGGATTCGGCCGTCCCGGTCTGCATTTCGAGCGTATCTTGCTGCGGTCTCGGCAAACACCTCGCGGGAAGTGAAGCCCGCACGGGTCTCCATCGCGTTGCCTTCGCCCATCGCACGCAAATCGCGCATGAGCGCGAGAGCGTCGGTGTAGGAGACGTCGCGCTGCGAGCTATCCGCCACTGGGAGAGCGAAACCGGCCCGTTGGAGCAGGGCACCAAGATCGCGCAGCTCGCCCATCGGAAGCAGCCGCGGAGAAAGTCCCCCGCTCTGCGCGACCTCAGCGCCCGTCAGCGAAGCGCGAAGTTCGGTCAGCGTGTCGCCCCCGTACATGACACCAAGGAAAAACCCGTCGGGTTTGAGAGCCCGATGACATTGGATAAGTTGCCCGACCGGGTCGTTCGCCCAGTGAAGCGACAATCCGTGAATGACCAGGTCATGGGTGCCCGGCTCGAGCGCAAGCGTCTCATCATCCGCGACGATCCGGGCATTTGGAAAGGCCTTGCGCCACACGTCGGGAAAACCGGTCACAACGGCTGCTGCCGTAAAGGTTCTGTTAACCTCTTCCAGCCGATCCTGAACCTCGAAAGCCGCGTCCTCTTGCAGGAACATTCCGTCCGCAGTCGCGCGGGCGCGGGTCAGGGTCAGGCGTCGGGGATCGGTCAGTCTGGACATGGCGCGGCACCATAGATGGAGGGCCACGGAATGCAATCGCTGCTCCGCGCGATCTACCCCGCGCAATGTGCGTCTTGCGGCGAGATCGTCGAGGGGGACGGCGGGCTGTGCGGACCTTGTTGGCGGGACACCCGGTTCGTGACCGGACACGTTTGCGACAAATGCGGTGTCGGCTTACCCGGCGAAGGTGATGGCGCACTGGACCTGTGCGACGACTGCATGACAATCGCGCGCCCGTGGTCGCGCGGCCGCACTGCTTTTGCTTATTCAGGAAAAGGACGTCGGCTCGTGCTTGCACTGAAGCATTCGGACAGGCCGGACATCGCGATTCCAGCCGCGCGCTGGATCGCTCAGGCGGCGCGACCTCTGCTATCCACCGGCATGGTTATCGTTCCGGTTCCGTCCCATTGGACCAGGCTTTTCCGGCGGCGCTACAATCAGGCCGCAGAAATCTCGCGCGCGCTGGGCCGGGAAACCGGGCTTTCCGTGTTTCCGAACGCGCTTGTCCGGTTGAAAGGCGGTGAAACGCAGGGCGGCAAGACACACGATCAAAGGTTCGCTAACGTGCAGGGGAACATTGAGCCACATCCAAAACATGGATGCGCGCTGGATCGACGGAACGTGCTGATCGTCGATGATGTCATGACATCGGGTGCCACGCTCGCTGCTACATGCGACGCCGCTTTTTTGGCAGGTGCTAGTGACGTCTGCGTTGCAACACTGGCGCGAGTTGCCCGTGATACCTAAATTGCTTTCAAAGGGTTCAACCCAATGAAGGACAATCGATGCAACCAGTCACAATCTACACCACGCCATTTTGCGGTTTCTGCCATGCCGCGAAACGGCTCCTGAAAACCAAGGGCGTCACGTTCGAAGAAATCGACGTCAGCAGCGATCCCGAGCTAAAGCAGGAAATGATGACCCGCGCCGGGCGACACACCGTTCCCCAGATCTGGGTCGGCAAGACACACGTCGGGGGATTCGATGAACTGAACGCGCTGGAACGTGGCGGTAAACTCGACCCGCTCCTGGCAAACTGATGCGAGCAGGGCTGGTTCAGATTTGTGCGGGCGACGACCCGCAAAAGAACTTGCCACTGACCCTCGCGCGCGTGGCCGAAGCAGTCGACGGCGGGGCGGAACTCGTCCTGACGCCTGAGGTTACCAACTGTGTCTCGACCTCGCGCAAACGACAGAGTGAAGTCCTGACGCGCGAAGAAGACGACGTCACGCTGAATGGCCTGCGGAAGGCTGCGCAAACACATGAGGTTTGGATCCTGATCGGGTCGCTGGCGCTGAAGACCGACGATCCTGACGGTCGATTCGCCAACCGATCGTTCCTCATTGCGCCATCCGGCGAGGTCACCGCGCGCTACGACAAGATTCACATGTTCGACGTTGATGTGTCCGAAACCGAGAGTTACCGCGAAAGCGCGGGCTACCGGCCCGGCACCCGTGCGGTGCTCGGGCACACCGACCATACGACACTCGGCATGACCATCTGCTACGACCTGCGGTTTCCGAATCTGTACCATGCCCTGGCGAAGGAAGGTGCGGAAGTGCTTACGGTTCCCTCCGCCTTCTCGCCCGGAACCGGCCCCGCGCATTGGGAAACGTTGCTGCGTGCACGCGCGATCGAAACCGGCTGTTTTGTCTTGGCCCCGGCGCAGACCGGCCAGAACACAGACAGGCGGGCCACCTATGGTCACTCTCTCGCCGTCGCGCCGTGGGGCGAGGTTCTTGTCGATGCCGGCGAGGAACCCTGCGTCACCTTGGTTGATCTTGACCTGTCGCTTGTGGAAAAGTCGCGCCAACGCATTCCTTCGGTTTTCAACGACCGGTCTTTCGAAAGCCCGACATGAGCGACAGCCAGACGGACAGCCTTTCAGTCGCGCTGTTCAGCGAGATGTTCATGGCCGACCAATTGGCCAGAACTGCGCTGTCCAAGGCGATGCCGAAAGGTATGGAGCTGAGCCATTTTTCGGTTCTTAACCATCTGTCTCGGGTGGGAGAGGCGCGAAGCCCGGCTCAGCTTGCGAAGTCTTTCCACGTCACGCGCGGCGCGATGACCAATACCCTCGCCAAGCTCGAATGGGCCGGACACATCCATATCCATCCGGATTGGGACGACGCGCGACGCAAACAGGTCACGATTTCACCCGCCGGACGCAAAGCCCGTGACGCCGCGCTGGCTGCGATCACGCCGATCATTTCCGATGTCGTGCGCTCCATCGGCCCGGACAACGTGCGCGCCGTGCTTCCGGTTCTGCGCGAGATGCGCGCCAAGTTCGACGCGCAGAGCTAACTCTGAACCAAAAAAGCCGCCCCGGGTGAGGGCGGCTTTCCTGTCTTGAAAGACTTCAAGTTCAGTTCGTCTTGGCGCCTTCTCCTTGCGCCTGCTGGCGGCGGGAAATCTCTTGCCGGTACAGCGCGACGAAATCGACGTTGTCGAGGTTCACGGGCGGGAAGCCCCCGTCACGGGTCACGTCCGATACGATCCGGCGCACGAAGGGGAAGAGCTGGCGCGGGCACTCGATCAAGAGGAACGGATGAAGCTGATCCTCCGGCACGTTTTCCACATGGAACAAGCCAGCGTAGTCCAGCTCCAAAATGAAAAGCTCGGTGCCGGTGCCTTTGTTGGTGGAGACCACCTTGAACTTGGACAGCACTTCGTACTGGTTATCTGCCTGCCGCTTCTTGGCGTCCAGTGCGACCTCGACCTTCAGCTCGGGTTGAACCTCGCCGGTTGCGCCCTTTTGCACGAGGATGTTCTCGAACGACATGTCGCGAATGTACTGGCCGAGAATTCGCATCGTTGGCTGAACCGGTTGTTGCGGTGCGCCGCTGTTGGCTTCTTCCGCCATTATGTCTCTCCATGAATTTCTAAGTCGGAGCTTTCTAGCAAGAAGCGGCGGGGGCCTCAACGCCAACCCTTTCCACGACGGGTGCCCAAAGGTATCAGGAAGCATGAAGATCATGATCCCAGGCTGGGTTGACGGCACCCTGCAACCTGTCGAGAAACTCGCGGCTCATGTTCAAGGGCTGCGGCACCGAGCCGTATCCGTGTTTCTCGTCCACGACGACGAGATCCTGATCCAGCAAAGGGCGGCTGGAAAATACCACACACCTGGGCTTTGGGCGAACACCTGTTGCACTCACCCGCATTGGGATGAGGACCCCAAGGCCTGCGCAGTTCGGCGGCTGGAAGAGGAACTCGGTATCACCGGGGTAGATCCGGAGTGGAAAGACCAGATCGAGTATCGCGCGGATGTCGGACAGGGCCTTACGGAACACGAAGTGGTCGACTTGTTCCTTGTGCAATGCACGGACCGCCCGGTCCTGCACCTGAACCCCGACGAGGTGGATGGTGTCCGGTGGGTCTCGCTCGAACATCTTGAGAAAGAGGCGTCTGAGTACCCGGAACGCTTCACGCCCTGGCTGCGCATCTACCTCGCAGAGCACAAGCTGTCAGTGTTTGGTCCAGCCTGACGGGCCCCGGTCGGGTTCGTGAGTCGGTTGTTTGGGTGGCGAAACCTCTTCGTATTCACCATCAATCACATCATTGCGGCGATACGTCTGCGTGGTCCCACTGGTATGCACCGTGAAGCTCTTTTGCACATTCACCCTCCGCGCGATCTCACGGAACGCCCACCGTCGAAATCCGGGAACGAGCAGCAGGAAGCCGACCGCATCGGTGAAGAAACCTGGTGTCAGCAACAACGCGCCTGAAAACAGGATCATGGCCCCGTGTGCCAGCGGCTCAGAGGGGTCTGACAATTCGTTGAAGCTGGCGCGTACCTGACCCAGCGCCATCGCACCCTGAGCGCGGACCATGTAGGAGCCGATGATCGCTGTCACGAGCACGATAAGCAGCGTCGGCCAAAGGCCGATCAGCCCGCCGACCTGAATGAAAAGGCCGATCTCGATCAACGGGACCGCGATGAATGCAAGCAAGAGCCACATGGCTTCCTCATATGTTGACTGGGGGCTGGTAGACTTGCCCCTGCCCAGCGCCTACATATGTTCCGAACGCGGAAAATCAAACCGCGCCCTGAAATGAGGTTCGAATGTCTTCACCGATCATCCAGCTGATCGTTCTCGCCGCCATCGCGATTTTCCTGATCCTCCGACTGCGCGATGTGCTCGGCACGCGGGAAGGGTTCGAGAAACCCGTGGTGTCGCGCAGCGAGACCGAAAAGGTCGATAACCGCAACCGCTTCGAAGTGATCGAAGGCGGGCCCGACACCGACATCACCGACCACATTGAGGAGCCGGACAGCGTCGAAGCCCTGACCAAGATGAAAAAGGCTGAGCCGTCGTTCGGCGTCAGCGATTTTCTTGGCGGTGCGCGTGGCGCGTATGAAATGATCCTCATGGCCTTCGAGGCGGGCGACCTCGCCAAGATCAAGCCGTTTCTGTCCGATGAGGTTTACGACAGCTTCGCCGCCGTCGTGGAACAGCGCGAAAAGGATGGCTACAAGATCGAGGCCAATTTCGTGGGGCTGCGCGAGCTGAAGCTGGTCGAGGCCGAATTCGACGAGCAATCGAAAGAGGGCGACATCACCATTCGCTTTGTTGGCGAACTGACGTCGGTCGTGCGCGACAAGGCGGGCGAGATCATCGAAGGCAACCCGAAGGAAGTGAAGCGGCAGAAGGATGTCTGGACCTTCTCGCGGATCATGGGATCATCCGACCCGAACTGGCAGCTCGTCGCAACGGGCGGCTGACATGGGGCGCCTGGTCGGCCTCGCGCTCGCAGGGCTGGTCGCTCTCGCCGGGCCGGTGCGGGCGGCGCTCGACGAGGCCGAAGTTTCCCTTCTGTCCTTCTCTGACCTTCCTGGCTGGGAACAGGACGATCATGGTGCCGCGTTCAACGCGTTTTTGCATACTTGCGAATTGCTCGATGACCCCCAATGGGATCCAATCTGCGCTGTGGGGTTCGATTTCACGGGTTTGCCGCGCGACTTTTTCGAGCTGTTCTTTCGCCCAGTGATGATCGAGGACGGGCAGCCCGGTCTTTTCACTGCCTATTACGAGCCTGAGATTCGCGGCTCGGAACGCCGTTCCGGTCGTTTCGACATCCCCGTCTATGCGCGGCCACCAGAGATCGCGGCAGGCACCGCAAACTATACCCGCCGCGAGATCGAGGAAGAGGGCGTCCTTTCCGGAAGGGGGCTTGAGATCGCCTGGGTCGAAGATCCGGTCGAGCTTCAGTTTCTCCAAATTCAGGGGTCAGGGCGCATCCGCCTTTCAGACGGCTCGTCGATCCGTCTCGGGTTCGGAGGACACAATGGTCATAGCTTCCGCTCTCTCGGGGATGAGCTTGTGCGACGGGGGATCTATTCAATCCATCAAGTGTCTGCCGAAGTCATCAAAAACTGGGTGGCACGCAACCCTGTGGAGGGTCGCGACCTTCTGAGCCACAACACGTCCTACGTCTTTTTCACCGAACTCGAACATCTGCCGCCGACATCCGGACCGATCGGCGCGATGGCACGGTCGATCTCGGCCGGGCGCACGATTGCCGTTGATCCGGAATATACGCCTCTCGGCGCGCCAGTGTGGATCGACAAGGGCGGTGCGGAACCGTTTTCGCGTCTCATGGTGGCGCAGGATACGGGGTCACGGATAAAGGGCGCACAAAGAGCCGATATTTTCTGGGGCACCGGCGATGACGCGGGTAAGGAGGCCGGTCGGATCAAGGACCCCGGACGGCTAGTCGTGTTGCTCCCGATCCAGCGGGCCTATTCGCTGGTTCCGGAAGACTGACGTGGCGCGGCGGCCAAGGCATCTGAGCGCCGAAGAACGAGCGCTGTGGGACGAGGTTGCCCGGCGCACGCAGCCGATGCGGCGTGACAAACCGGCGCAAGGTGCAAAAGACGCTTTGGTGCCGGAGCCGAAACCCGCGCCGAAACCGTTGAAATTCGACGAATTTCGCGTGGGTGACAAAGCCAAGACATCGCTCCCGCCACACGACGTGGCAGCCCCCATCCGCGACAGTGTGTCTGGACGGCCTGTCGAGATGGACAGGAAGCGATTCCAGCAGTTGAAACGCGGCAAGATGAAGCCCGAAGCCCGCATCGACCTGCACGGGATGACGATGGCGCAGGCACATCCAGCACTTCTTCGTTTCATTCTGGAGTCGGCGTCGCAAGGGCGGAGACTGGTGCTTGTGATCACTGGCAAAGGGAAGGTGCGTGATCATCCGGGTCCAATCCCGGAGCGGCACGGTGTGTTGCGACATCAGGTGCCGCATTGGCTCCAGTCACCTCCGCTGCGCACGCATGTTCTTCAGCTTACCGAAGCCCATCACAAGCACGGCGGGCTTGGGGCCTATTACGTCTACTTGCGCCGAGGGCGCTAAACTGAGTTGGACCAGAGGGCCTTGTCCCCAAGTGCTTCGACAAAGGCCGCATGCGCGGCCTGTTCTTCCGGAGTAAGCCGGGACGGCAGCGGTTCGGGTCGCGGACGCGGGCGCCAGGTTTCTTGCGGATCCGCGTCGTTGGTCGAAGATTCGAGCGCGCCAAGAACGAGGCCCGGTTGCCTGCCGCCGATTAACTCCAGATACACCTCCGCCAAGATCTCGGAGTCGAGAAGGGCGCCGTGCAGTGTCCGGTGGGAATTGTCGATCCCAAACCTCCGGCACAATGCGTCGAGTGAGTTGCCAGCGCCCGGGTATTTCTTGCGTGCGATCAGGAGTGTGTCGACAGCCTGTTCCATCGGAATGCGCGGCCGGTTGCACCAACCGAGTTCGGCATTCAGAAACGGCACATCGAACGACGCATTGTGAATCACGAGTTTTGCATCGCCGATGAAGTCGAGAAACGCATCCGCCACATCCTTGAAGACCGGGTAATCCCGCAGGAATTCCTGCGATAACCCGTGAACCTGAAACGCGCCTTCGGGCACGTCGCGTTCCGGGTTGATGTATTGGTGGTAGGTGCGGCCCGTTGGCATGTGGTTGAACAGTTCGACTGCCCCGATCTCGACCATACGGTCACCGGTTTTTGGGTCAAACCCGGTCGTTTCAGTATCAAGCACCACTTCACGCATTGCCGATGTCCTTTCGTATCCGCTCGAGGACAGAGTGAACCTGCGCGCGCGCGCCTTCAAGGGTAAGGGTTTCGATCACAAAATCCGCCCGCGCGCGTTTTTCAGCGTCTGGCATCTGTTTTGCCTTGATGGCCTCAAACGCGGCTTCAGACATTGTGCCACGGGCGAGGACTCTTTCGCGCTGCACGTCGTCTGGCACCGACACTACGATGACCGCGTCCATTGCCATGTTTCCGCCGGTTTCGAACAGGAGCGGTATGTCAAACAGAACAATCTCGGCATCCGCGTCACTAAGGAATTTCTGTCGATCCTGACCGACAAGCGGGTGAACGATGGCCTCGATCTTGCCCAACGCCTCCGGATCCTTTGCTATCCAGTCCTTCAGAACATCGCGGCTGACGGCGCCATCGACGATGGCTTCAGGCCGGACCGCTCTTATCGGTTCGACCGCTGCGCCGCCGGGGGCATAAAGCCGATGAACAGAGGCATCGGCATCCCAGACCGGCACGCCTGCCTCTGCGAACATCTTCGCGGTCGTGCTTTTCCCCATTCCTATGGAGCCGGTGAGGCCGATGACGTAGGTCATGACGCCGCCGCAATCCGTGCCGCCTCGTCGTTCGGTGGTCGGTGACCAAACCAGCGCTCGAAGCTCGGCGTCGCCTGACAGATGAGCATCCCCACGCCATCCGCGACATGGCACCCGTAGGCAGCAGCCTGTTGGAGAAATCGGGTCTGTGGCGGATCGACAGTGAGGTCACAAGCCACGGCTCCGGGCGTTAAACCGTCCAGTGGAACGCGAAACTCCGAATGACCGGCGCTCCCCAAAGGGGTTGCGTTGACCACGGTCGCTGCACCCTCGGCCATATTGCCAGCCTTGAGCCAGTCCACCACTTCGATCCGTGTGCCGAACTCGCTTCGCAGCTGCTCAGCCTTGGGCCGCGTGCGCGAGGTCAGACGGATCTCCGTCACACCCACTTCAATCAACGCTGATATGACCACGCGTGCCGTGCGACCCGCCCCATAAATGGCTGCGGGAGCAACACGCGGATTCCAGTGCGGCATGGTCTGCCGGATGTTTTCGATGAATCCGTACCCGTCAGTGTTGTCTGCGTGTATCTTGCCATCTCGACGGAAAATCAGCGTATTCGCCCCTGACATGAGAGCGGCCCGGTCCGTGATGATGTCAGCATGGTCCAGCACGATCTTCTGGAAGCTCTGCGACACATGCAGACCGACAAAGCCGGCCTTCGGCAGTGCGGAAATTATTTCTCCGATGTTCTGCTCTTCTACTGTCAGGGGTAGATACCGCCCCGGAAGCTGCGTCGCCCAGAGCCAATGGTCGAACAACGCGGGCAGTCGACTCACCTCGCCAGGGGCGAGCATCACGGCCGCGATCGGCATTGGCGCATCTGTCATGACTCCAGATCTCCCCTGATGATGAGATAGGATATCAGCTCGGTCAGCGGCAAGCCGAGAACATTGAAATACGAGCCATTAATTTGTGTGAAAAGCCGGACCCCTTCCTCCTCGAGTTTGTAGGCGCCAACCGAATGTCGGACGCTCTCCCAGTTTCGGTCCACATAGGAGTCGATATAGGACGTGGACAGGTCGCGCATTGTCATCCGGACCACTCCCACATGGCGCCAGATCGGCTCATTTTCGTGATAGATGACCGCGGCCGACATCAGATGGTGCGTCTGACCGGATAACTTCGCGAGCTGGTTACAGGCTGCTTCCGGCGTTTCGGGCTTGGTCATTATTTCACCCTTCAGCGCAGCGATCTGATCACATCCAAGGACAAGCGCTTCCGGTCGTTTCCCACCGACCTTGCGCGCTTTGTACTCTGCCAAGACATCCGACACATCACGCGGCGAGGCTTTCTCCGCATCCAGACCAGCGCGCAAAGCCGATTCGTCGACGCGAGCCGGAAGAACTTCGAAATCGATGCGGGCATTGGCAAGCAACTGGGCCCGAGTTTCGGAGCCGGAGGCGAGGATCAGCGGCGTGGCCATGTTGGGAACCCTGTGGAAAATCTCTGTTTGTTCTTCCTTATGCGATTGTGAGCCAGTGTGTGCAATTCTGGCTTTCACTGGTATCGGCGGGTTTCCGACATTCTGTTCGGACACCGCTCCACACCCGAAATCAGTTTTGTACGGCTTGGGCATGAAATGCCGTAAGAACAGACAATCCCCGAGATTATGCACATGGCAAATTTTCATTAACTTCTTGAAAATAAATAGAAAATAATTCTATTTCCATGGTCTGAACGAACTTATCCAATCCAGAGCGTGATTGCGGGCGAGTTTGCGGATAAGCGGGTAATCCCCATTACCCACAGGCCCTACATCCTTCATCAACTCTTAATCTATCTTTCTTTATTTAAGGATGGTCAGAGATGACGGCAGCCAAGGGACCTGCAAAGAAGGGCAAGATTGACTTGGCATGGCTCGTTGCCTATATCCGGCTCACGCGAGGGCCGTCCGGCTTTTCGTTTTTCCATTCCCGAGACCCGACCGCGCCCTGCGCCGTCAGATTGGTGACTCCCAATGACACAACGATTGAACCTGTCCGACCTGAAGGCGCAGAGCCCCAAGGATCTTCTTTCTCTGGCTGAGGAACTGGAGATTGAGAACGCCTCGACCATGCGCAAAGGGGAGATGATGTTCCAGATCCTGCAAGCGCGGGCCGAAGACGGGTGGGAGATCGCTGGCGACGGCGTGCTCGAGGTGCTTCAGGATGGCTTCGGTTTTCTGCGCTCGCCAGAGGCAAACTATCTGCCGGGTCCCGATGACATCTATATGTCGCCCGACATGATCCGGAAGCACTCGCTCCGGACGGGGGACACCGTTGAAGGCGTCATTTCCGCGCCCGGTGAGAACGAGAATTATTTTGCGATCACGTTGGTCGAGAAGATCAACTTCACAGATCCCGAGACCGCGCGGCACAAGGTGGCGTTCGACAACCTGACGCCGCTGCACCCGGATGAGCGGCTGAAGATGGAGATCGAGGATCCGACGATCAAGGATCGCTCGGCCCGCATTATCGACCTGGTCGCACCAATCGGCAAAGGCCAGCGATCACTGATCGTGGCGCCTCCGCGGACCGGCAAAACCGTGCTCATGCAGAACATCGCGCATTCGATTTCGGTCAATCACCCCGAGGTTTATCTGATCGTTCTTCTGATCGATGAGCGGCCCGAAGAAGTCACGGACATGAAACGCTCCGTGAAGGGGGAGGTCGTTGCCTCGACCTTCGATGAGCCGGCCTCGCGCCACGTTGCGGTGTCGGAAATGGTTATCGAGAAGGCGAAGCGCCTTGTGGAGCATAAGCGTGACGTTGTCATTTTGCTCGACTCCATCACGCGTCTCGGGCGGGCATTTAACACGACCGTCCCGTCTTCCGGGAAGGTCTTGACTGGTGGTGTGGATGCGAACGCGCTCCAGCGTCCCAAACGGTTCTTCGGTGCCGCGCGGAACATCGAAGAGGGCGGGTCTCTGACGATCATCGCGACGGCCCTGATCGATACGGGCAGCCGGATGGACGAGGTGATCTTTGAGGAATTCAAAGGCACCGGTAACTCGGAACTGGTTCTGGATCGGAAGGTCTCGGATAAGCGGATCTTCCCGGCCATGGATATCCTCAAGTCCGGTACGCGGAAAGAAGAGCTCTTGGTGGATGCAAAGGACTTGCAGAAGACCTATGTGCTGCGTCGTATTCTGAACCCGATGGGGACCACGGATGCGATAGAGTTCCTGATCTCGAAGCTCAAGCAGACGAAGAGCAACGACGACTTCTTCGACTCGATGAACGCCTGATCCCTGTTTTAAAACAACAGGTTACACATGGATACGATCTTTGCACTCGCTTCTGCGCGGGGGAAGGCTGGCGTAGCCGTGATCCGGGTTTCCGGTCCGGATGCATTCTCTGCCGGGCGCTCGCTAGCTGGTCAATTGCCGGAGCCCCGACGCTCGGGCGTGCGTGTGTTGCGCGGTACCAACGGTGACTTGGATGAAGCGCTTGTTCTGACCTTTGAGGCGGGTCACAGCTTCACCGGTGAAGACGTTGTCGAGTTCCACCTTCACGGTTCGACCGCTGTGGTCAGCGCAGTCTTAAGTGAGCTTGAGCGGATACCCGCATTGCGGCTTGCCGAAGCGGGAGAGTTCACGCGGCGCGCTCTGGAGAACGAACGACTCGACCTGGCTCAGGTCGAGGGGCTTGCGGATCTCATCGACAGTGAAACTGAGGCGCAGAGACGGCAAGCTCTGCGTGTGCTGTCTGGTGCTCTTGGAGAAAAAGCCGAAGTTTGGCGCAGCGATTTGATACGCGCCGCGGCGCTCCTTGAAGCCACGATTGATTTTGCGGATGAGGAGGTTCCGGAAAACGTAGCCCCGGAGGTCCTTCAGCTGATTGACCGGACGTCTCAGGGCCTGGTGGCGGAGTCCAAGGGTGCCATCATTTCAGAGCGTATTCGTGATGGCTTCGAGGTGGCCATTGTGGGTGCGCCGAATGCAGGCAAATCCACCCTCCTTAATGCCCTCGCGGGACGGGAAGCGGCGATCACGTCCGATATTGCGGGGACGACGCGGGACGTGATCGAGGTTCGGATGGATGTGGGCGGACTTCCTGTCACGATCTTGGATACAGCAGGTATCCGGAGTTCGGAAGATTTGGTTGAGCGTTTGGGGATCGAACGCGCGAGGGTTCGGGCGGCGGAAGCTGATCTCCGGGTCTTTCTTCTGTCCGAAGAGCCTCTGGATTTTGAACCCGTCGGTGATGATATTGTCGTGAGGGGAAAGGGCGATCTTACAGGGGGTGGCGTATCGGGGAAGACCGGGCTTGGAATCGACGGCCTTGTTTCCCAGATCTCGGACATCTTGGAGAACCGTGCGGCAGGAGCGGGAACGGCGATCCGGCAGCGCCACCGTATTGCGATCGAGTCCGCTTTGCGGACTTTGGAAACTGCGCGAATCGAGATAGATGCCGGGATGGGACGCTCCGAACTTGCGGCAGAAGAGCTTTGGTCGGCGATAAGGTCGCTCGACTCGCTCGTAGGACGGGTGGATGTTGAGATGGTACTGGACGAAATATTCTCCAGTTTCTGCCTCGGTAAATGAGAATTCACAGAGGGAGTGTTTCACGTGAAACATTCTGATTTTGACGTCATTGTTGTGGGTGGTGGACATGCAGGGGTGGACGCCGCAGCAGCTAGCGCTCGCCTAGGGGCTCGGACCGCCCTTATCACCCTACGGAAGAGCGACCTTGGGGTGATGTCATGCAATCCTGCAATTGGTGGCTTGGGAAAAGGGCACCTTGTGCGTGAAATTGATGCGCTGGATGGCCTTATGGGGCGTGCGGCGGATTACGCAGGCATTCAATTCCGGTTACTGAACCGGTCGAAGGGACCTGCAGTCCAGGGCCCCAGGGCTCAAGCTGACCGCACGTTGTACCGTGCGGCGATCGCTCGATTGGTGAAAGAACAGCGCGGACTTCATCTAGTTGAGGGAGAAGTTACGGAACTTCTTTTGGACGGTGACCGGGTAACCGGAGTCGTATTGGAGGATGGAGCTCGGCTTGTCGCGTCATCGGTTGTGTTGACCACTGGTACATTTCTACGTGGCGTCATCCATATCGGAGATAAAAAGCGGGTCGGGGGACGGATGGGCGATCGTCCGTCCGTGCGCCTGGCCGAGCAGATTGACAGTTTCGGCCTACCGCTAGGTCGCCTCAAGACCGGCACGCCACCGCGTCTGAATGGCAGGACCATAAGCTGGGATATCCTCGGCACACAGCCCGGCGACGACCAACCGGAAATGTTCTCCTTCCTTAGCCGTAAGCCCGAAGTGCGGCAAGTCTCTTGCGGAATAACGCATACGAATGAGGCGACCCACGACATCATTCGCGCCAACTTGGATCGTTCTGCGATGTATGGAGGTATGATCGATGGTGTTGGTCCAAGGTATTGCCCGTCGATTGAAGATAAGGTTGTGCGTTTTGCCGAGAAGACGTCACATCAGATCTTTCTGGAACCCGAAGGCCTTGATGTTGATACCGTCTATCCCAACGGCATCTCCACCTCTTTGCCCGTCGACGTTCAAGAGGCTTATGTTCGTTCGATTGCCGGCCTGGAAGCGGCCGAAATCACTCAGCCCGGTTACGCGATAGAATACGATTACGTTGATCCGCGAGCACTGCGTACCACGCTTGAGCTCCGTGACGTGCCCGGCCTCTTTCTCGCTGGCCAAATCAACGGGACGACCGGGTATGAGGAAGCGGCCGCGCAGGGAATCGTCGCCGGATTCAATGCAGGCTTGGCCGCCTTGGAGGGCGCGCCTTGCGTGTTTTCACGCTCGGAATCCTATATCGGCGTCATGATTGACGATCTGGTGACGCGAGGGGTGACCGAACCTTATCGTATGTTTACCTCTAGAGCTGAATTCCGACTTGCCTTGCGCGCGGACAACGCGGACCAACGCCTTACGCCATTGGCAATCGGTCTTGATGCGATCTCAGATGAGCGTAGATTCGCGTTTCAGAACAAGATGGATCGCCTGAATGCCGCAAAATCTACGTTGAAGTCGAAGACATATACCCCTCAGCAAGTGAACTCGGTGGGGGGGCGTGTGCGGGAGGACGGCACACGCCGGAGCGGGTTTGACCTGTTATCGTTGCCTGACGTGAATTTTGACGCAGTGCTCAAGCTTGAGCCTTCGCTGGAGCAAGTGGATTACGAGGTCCGTGCTCAAGTTTCGAAAGACGCGCTGTACGATCGCTATATTGAGCGGCAGAAGCGTGAAGTCGAGGCGATGCGACGGGATGAAGGCCACGCGATACCCGGTGATTTTGAATATGGTGACCTTGACGGACTGACGGGGGAACTGAAGGCTAAGCTTTCTTCAGTGCGACCAGAAACGCTTGGGCAAGCCGGGCGTATCGAGGGAATGACGCCAGCAGCCTTGACGCTAATTCTCGCAAAGCTTCGGCAGAAGAATCGGGCTCGGAGCGCATGACGCCCGAGCAGTTCGCTGAGACCTCGAATGTTTCACGTGAAACACTCGACAAACTGACGACATACGCCGCTCTGCTTGAGCGGTGGAATCCCAAAATAAACCTGGTTTCCAAACAAACTCTTCCGGAACTATGGAGCCGACACTTTCTGGATTCTGCGCAATTGCTATCGCTTGCGCCTGAAAAGGCGACCAGTTGGCTCGATCTCGGCACTGGGGGCGGGTTCCCGGGTCTGATTGTAGCAATCTTGGCGAGCGAAAAGCGCCCCAAATTGAATGTGACCTGTGTGGAGAGCGATCAGCGAAAATCCGCGTTCCTACGGACCGTAACACGGGAAACGGGAGCATCGGCTACAATCCTCAGCCGTCGTATTGAAATCCTTGAACCTCAAGGTGCCGACATCGTGTCTGCGCGAGCCCTGGCACCCCTGAAAACCCTGCTCGGTTTCGCCAGACGACACCTGTCGTCAGACGGAATCGCACTTTTTCCGAAAGGCTCCAGTTCAGCCCCTGAGATCCAAGAAGCGCTTGAAACATGGACGTTTCAGGCGGATACATACCCCAGCCTGACACATGACAACGCCGTCATTCTCAAGATCGGAGACATTCACCGTGCCTGACACAAAGATTATCGCGGTGACGAACCAGAAGGGCGGTGTTGGAAAGACAACCACGGCAATCAACCTCGCCGCTGCCCTATCTGCGGCCGGATTTGAGGTTCTAATCGTGGACCTTGACCCGCAGGGCAATGCATCAACGGGACTGGGGATCGAAGCCACGGATCGCAAGCTGACCACCTACGACTTGTTGCTCGAAGAAATCCCCCTCGCAGATGTCGTGGTCGAGACGGATGTAGAGAAGCTTTGGATTGCCCCGGCCACGACGGACCTGTCCTCAGCGGACATTGAGTTGGTGGCGAACGAAAAGCGGTCGCATTTGCTGCATGACGCCCTTCGTCCGCCAACCGGCAATGTTTATGATTATGTTCTGATCGACTGCCCTCCCTCGCTGAACCTTCTCACGGTCAACGCCTTGGTTGCAGCCCATTCGGTTCTGATACCACTCCAGTCCGAGTTTTTTGCGCTCGAAGGTCTCAGCCAGTTGATGCTGACAATTCGAGAGGTTCGTGAAGCCGCAAACCCGATGCTCCGGATCGAAGGCGTGGTCCTTACCATGCACGACTTGCGAAACAACTTGGCGCAGCAGGTCGAGGCCGATGCTCGTGAAACGCTTGGTGAGCTCGTCTTCAAGACGGTCGTGCCGCGGAACGTGCGCGTTAGCGAGGCTCCGTCATTCGCGATGCCGGTCATCACATACGATCCGCATTCAAAAGGCAGCCAGGCCTATGTGGCCCTGGCTCAAGAGCTGGTAAAGAAAGCCGGGTAGGAGGCAGAAATGGCGACTAAAAAGCAAAACAGGGGTCTCGGCCGTGGATTGTCGGCCCTAATGGCCGACGTGCAGCCGGAGACGGCAACACAAGATGGTGAGGTATCTGGGACCAGAAAGCCCGACATGTTGATTCCGATAGATCGCGTGGAAGCCAATCCTGATCAGCCCCGCCGGCAGTTCTCGAAGGAACGGTTGGAGGATCTCGCGAACTCGATCAAAGAAAAGGGTATCATCCAACCGCTGATCGTCCGCCCGCATCC
Source organism: Maritimibacter sp. (assembly GCA_002695005.1). Classification (GTDB taxonomy): domain Bacteria; phylum Pseudomonadota; class Alphaproteobacteria; order Rhodobacterales; family Rhodobacteraceae; genus Maritimibacter. The sequence goes on along the minus strand of NZNT01000029.1, from coordinate 214,475 downwards.
TGGCAAGGTCGATATGTTCCAGATTGTCGCCGGGGAACGCCGGTGGCGCGCGGCTCAGGTGGCGCGCTTGCATGAAGTCCCCGCGATCGTCCGTGAATACGACGACACCGAGTCGCTCGAAGTTGCCATCATCGAGAACATCCAGCGCGCGGACCTGAACGCCGTCGAGGAGGCGGCCGGGTACAAAGACTTGATGGAGAAATTCGGCCACACTCAGGAGAAGCTTGCCGAAGCTCTTGGAAAATCCAGGTCACACATCGCGAACATGATGCGTCTGCTCGGCCTTCCGGAGGAGATTCTGGAGTATTTGCGGGAAGGCAAGCTCTCCGCAGGGGCTGCGCGCGCAATCCTTACAGCTGATGATCCTCTCGGGCTCGCGAAGAAGGCTGTTTCTCAGGGACTTTCGGTCCGGGAGATCGAAAAACAGGCCAAGGCGGCGAAACCAGAGACATCGACACCCCGCGCTTCGCAAAAGGCCGAGAAGGACGCGGACACCCTGGCATTAGAGAAGTCGTTGTCCGCCGCTTCGGGTATGAAAGTTCTGATCGACCACAAGGCAGGCGACGACAAGGGAAGCGTCACGATCCGTTATGCCACGCTGGATGAGTTTGATGACCTTTGCCGCATGCTCGGTGGTGACACCTAATCCGGCAGCAGGTCCGAAATGATGGCATTGAGAACGGCACGACCGGCCTGAGTGGCCACGAGCCGGTCGCTATCCTGTTGCAAGAAACCTGCGGCCTCCAAGTCGGCCACTTTGCCCGCGTCCAAATCAGCACCCGCCATCGCACCATACCGGACCAAGTCCAGGCCCTGGGTCGTGCGGAGACCCATCATCAGATACTCGCCAGCCTGATCTCTGGACGCGACCGGCTCACGCCGCAGCTCGCCGTTGCCAGCTATGGCCATCTCGAGCCATTCCTCTGGTGCCAATGCAGTTGTTGTCGCGTAGCGTCCGTCAGTCGTGATGCGGCCATGGGCGCCAGGACCAACGCCGGCATAATCTCCGGCAGACCAGTAAATCAGATTGTGACGGGATTCCTGCCCGGGTTTGGCATGGTTAGAGACCTCATAAGCCGGAAGTCCGGCTGCCCCGCAGAGTTCCTGTGTCCTATAATACATGTCAGCGGCTAAGTCTTCGTCAGGTAGGCCACGAAGACTTCCACGGTCTAAGCGGTCACCAAAAGCTGTGCCTGGTTCGATCGTGAGTTGATACAGTGATAAATGGTCTGGATCGAAAGACAGGGCGCGTTTCAATTCTGCGTCCCAGTCCGCAAGGCCTTGAGACTGGCGCGCGTAAATCAGATCGAAACTGATCCGGTCGAACTCTGTGCGCGCTACGTTAAGCGCTGCCAAAGCGTCTGACACGTCATGCAGTCGCCCCAGCGCGCGCAGATCACCATCGTTGAGGGCCTGAAACCCCATCGAAACGCGGTTCACCCCGGCATCCCGATACCCTGAGAACCGCCCCGCCTCGACGGAACTCGGGTTCGCTTCAAGCGTGATCTCAATGTCGTTGGCGGGCGACCACACCGCACTCGCGGTATCAATGACGGCTGCCACGATTTCCGGGTTCATCAATGACGGCGTGCCGCCACCGAAGTAGATGGAGTTAAGTACCCGGCCCGGTGTTTCCGTCCCGATGCGCCGGATTTCGGAAACGAACGCCTGTTGCCATGCCTGCATGTCCACGCCGCTGCGCACATGGCTGTTGAAGTCGCAGTAGGGACATTTGGCGGCACAGAACGGCCAATGGACATAAAGACCGAACCCGCCTGCGCGCCAGTCTTCAACCAAAGCAGCCCTCGACCAACTTGGTGAAGGCAACGGCCCTATGGCTCATTGCGTGTTTCTGGAACGGGTCCATTTCGCCAAAAGTCATATCGAACCCGACGGGAATAAAGATCGGATCATATCCGAAACCCTGATCACCCCGCATAGGCCAGGTCAGGCGGCCGGGCACTTGACCGTCAAAAATTTCGTCATGCCCATCAGGCCAAGCCAGACAAAGGGTGCAGTTGAACGATGCCGTACGCGGTTCTGGCGCGCTACGCTCGTCCAGTAAATCCCACGTTTTTTTCATGGCCATCGGGAAGTCTCGACCATTCGGCGTCTCGGCCCAGTCAGCCGTGTAAACGCCGGGCGCACCGTCGAGTGCATCGACCATGATTCCGCTGTCATCAGAAAGGGCAGGGAGCCCGGTCGCCTTCGCGGCAAAATGCGCCTTTATCCGCGCGTTGCCTGCGAAGGTGTCCTCGGTCTCGTCCGGTTCTTCGAGATTAAAATCACCGGCGGATTTGCAGGTCACACCGAAGGGCAAGAGGAGATCCGCGATTTCGCGGAGCTTACCTTTGTTGTGCGTGGCGATGACCAGCGTGTCCCCGGTGAACCGCCGTGTCATGCGGTCGCGGCCTTTTGGGCGGCAACCAGTTCAGATACCCCCTTTTCGGCGAGGCCCATGAGGTCGTCCATCTGCCCCCGCGAAAATGTCGATCCCTCGGCGGACATCTGAACCTCGATCAAACGGCCGGTGCCAGTCATTACGAAATTTCCGTCGACACCCGCTTCACTATCTTCGGGATAATCCAAATCCAGCACAGCCTGCCCGGCATAAATACCACAGGACACGGCCGCGACCGGATCGATCAGGGGGTCCGACAGGATGTCACCGGTCTTGATCAGCTTGTTCACCGCGAGTTTCAGGGCGACCCAGCCACCGGTGATGGAAGCGCAGCGTGTTCCACCGTCAGCCTGGATCACGTCGCAATCGACGGTGATCTGCCGTTCGCCCAATGCCTGACGATCAACGCCAGCACGGAGGGAGCGACCTATAAGCCTTTGAATTTCAACAGTTCGTCCACCCTGCTTGCCCGCGGCGGCCTCGCGCCGCATCCGCGACGTGGTGGAACGGGGCAACATTCCGTACTCGGCTGTGACCCATCCCATCCCGGTATTGCGCATCCAGGGCGGCACCCGCTCTTCAAGCGAGGCGGTACACATCACTTGCGTGTCACCGACCTTGATGAGGCAGGACCCCTCAGCATGCTTCGTTACCCCTGTTTCAATTGAAATCGACCGCAGTTCATCTACATTCCTGCCAGATGGGCGCATGGCGTGTCCTTCCTCATATCGACGCTGGCGTGGGTCTCACGCCTCCGGTGAAAAAGCAAGAGGATGCGCCCTTTGGAGAAAACCATGACCGACGGGTCGCCACAAACCGATCTGCTGAACGACCGATCCCGTGAAGTGTTTCGACGGTTGGTCGAAGCGTATCTGGAGACCGGGGATCCGGTTGGATCGCGCACACTCACCCGGACTCTGACGGAAAAGGTGTCGGCGGCGACGATCCGCAACGTGATGCAGGACCTCGAATACATGGGTCTACTGGACTCTCCGCATATCTCGGCGGGCCGGGTGCCAACCGAGCTGGGTTTGCGAATGTTCGTCGATGGGTTCCTGCAAGTGGGTGAGTTGACGGACGCTGACCGCGAGAAGATTGAGGACACCTTGGGCCAAGGCCCCACGGATGTTCCTGCGCTGATGAGTTCCGTGGGCAAGGCGCTATCAGGCATCACCTCTGGCGCGAGCCTCGTGATGACGCCGAAATCCGAGGCGCCGATCAAACACATCGATTTCGTGAGTCTCGGTCCTGACCGAGCCTTGACCGTGCTGGTTTTCGCGGACGGACAGGTCGAGAACCGACTGTTCACCCCGCCCATGGGCCACACGCCAAGTTCGATGCGCGAAGCAGCCAACTTTCTCAATGCCCTCGCCGAAGGCCGCACTCTGTCCGAACTGCGTGCGGTAATCCTCCGGGAAGTAGACAAGCGTCGGCAGGAGATCGATGTGCTTGCAGGTCAGCTCGTCGAGAGTGGGCTGGCGGTCTGGAACAAAGACGGCGGCGGCACCGACCGGCTCATCGTGCAAGGACGCGCGAATCTTATCACCGACCCGGCTGATGAGGCTGAATTGCACCGTATCAAGAGCCTTTTCGACGATCTTGAGCGGAAACAGGATATCGCCGAGTTCCTTGAATTGGCTGAAGATGCCGAAGGTGTGCGCATTTTTATTGGCTCAGAGAACAAACTTTTCTCACTTTCCGGTTCCTCTCTGGTCGTTTCTCCATATATGAACGCTGACCGAAAGATCGTCGGCGCGGTTGGGGTCATCGGACCCACGCGGCTCAACTACGGGCGGATCGTGCCGATCGTTGATTACACTGCGCAACTGGTCGGGAAGCTGATCTCCGACCGGGGGTAAAGAGGAAAAGAATGGCCGACCCGAAGAAGAAAGAACCGATCGAAGACATTGAGGCTGCGATCGAGGAAATCATGGCGGATCAGGGCAAGACCGATCTCCCGGAAGAGCCCGAAGCGGCAGCGGAAGAACCGTCTCTCGCGCCGGAACCGGACGCGAGCGAGGTGAACGAAGTCGAAGCGCTGCGCATCGAACGTGACCAGCTCAAGGACAAGTTCATGCGGGCTCTCGCCGATGCCGAGAATTCCCGCAAACGGTCTGAGCGCGACCGGCGAGAGGCGGAGAACTACGGCGGTTCCAAGCTCGCCCGTGACATGCTGCCTGTCTACGACAACATGAAGCGCGCGATGGAAGCCATCGACGATCAACTGCGAGAGCAGGCCTCGGGCCTGACCGAGGGGCTGGAGCTTACCATGCGTGAGCTGCTCAACATCTTCTCGAAACACGGCATCCGGATCCTGGCACCCGAAGTCGGCGATAAATTCGATCCCATCGAGCACGAAGCAATGTTCGAGGCCCCGGTTCCCGGCACCAAGAAGGGTGAGATCATTCAGGTGATGGCAGAGGGCTTCATGCTCCATGACCGCTTGCTGCGCGCGGCGCAGGTTGGCGTGTCATCCAACCCTGGCTAAGTGCCTAGTCTCGAGCCAGGTCTTTCAACTGGTAGATCAAGTCCAACGCTTCGCGTGGGCTCAACTCGTCGGGATGAACCCCGGCGAGTTTTTCCTTGAGCGGTGACGCGCTCGCGGGTGAAGGTGCAGGCTGCGCGGCGACAGCGGAGAACAGCGGCAGGTCGTCGATCAGAGCCTTCTGGGCAGCACCGCTCTCGCGTTCGCCCTTTTCCAATGCGTCCAGCACGACCCGCGCACGTTCCACGACAGGTGCCGGAAGCCCCGCGAGCTTCGCAACCTGCACGCCATAGGACCGGTCCGCAGCGCCGCGGATCACCTCATGCAGGAAAATCACGTCGCCCTCCCATTCCTTCACAGCGATGGTCGCGTTGTCCACGCCAGCCAGCTTCCCCGCTAGCTGAGTCAACTCGTGGTAATGCGTGGCAAAGAGCGCGCGGCTCTGGTTCACGTCGTGCAGGTGTTCGAGCGTCGCCCAGGCGATGGACAACCCATCGTAGGTCGCGGTCCCACGTCCGATTTCGTCCAGAATGACCAACGCCCGCTCATCGGCCTGGTTAAGGATCGCAGCGGTCTCGACCATTTCGACCATGAAGGTGGAGCGCCCGCGGGCGAGGTCATCTGCGGCCCCGACGCGGGAGAACAGCTGACTGACAATCCCAATACGCGCCGAGGACGCAGGCACAAAGCTGCCAGCCTGAGCCAACAGCGCGATCAATGCGTTTTGCCGCAGGAAAGTTGACTTGCCTGCCATGTTGGGCCCGGTGATCAGCCAGACATCCGCGCCGTCTGACCCATCGGCGAGCGCGCAATCGTTTGCAATGAAAGGTTCACCGCCCTGTGCGCGCAATGCCCGTTCGACCACCGGATGACGACCCCCGACAACCTCGAAAGCTCGTGAATCCTCGACGGAAGGCAGGCACCAGTCTTCAGTGGCGGCGAGCTCGGCGAACGCAGCCGCGACATCGAGTTCAGAAAGCGCCCGAGCGGCGTCCCCTAGCGGTCCCGCGTTAGAGAGGATTTCGTGCTTCAGGCTCTCGAAGAGGCGCTTTTCTATTTCAAGGGCCCTGCTGCCGGCGTTGTGAATCCGTGTCTCAAGCTCCGACAAATCAACCGTCGTGAACCGAACCGCGTTGGCAGTGGTCTGACGGTGTATGAATGTCTCGGAGAGCGGGGCCGACAGCATTTTCTCTGCATGTGTCGCAGTCGTCTCGATGAAATAGCCAAGCACGTTGTTGTGCTTGATCTTCAGCGATCCGATCCCCGCCAATTTGGCATATTCCGCTTGCAGGGAAGCAATGACGCTTCGCCCTTCATCTCGAAGCGTGCGTGCTTCGTCCAGTTCCTCGTCATAGCCGGGGGCGATGAAACCCCCGTCGCGCGCGAGAAGCGGCGGGTCGGCCACGAGCGCTCGGTCCAGAAGGTCTATGAGGGCATCATGACCCCTCAATGCCGTACCCGCAGTTGCGAGCAAGTCGGGCGCTTCAACAGCAGAGACCGCATTGGCAATTTTTATCGCGGCGCTCAAGCCATCGCGGATCGCCGTAAGGTCTCTTGGTCCGCCACGATCAAGGGCCAGGCGGGACAGAGACCGATCAACATCTGGCACCTTCCGTAAGTCATCGCGCAAATCCGACCGAAAAAGGCTCTCACCCACCTGAAACTGCACAGAGCGGAGCCGATCAGTAATAGTGGCGAGGGTCCGAGATGGCGAAGAAATCCGCCGCTCCAACAGCCGCCCTCCTCCTGCCGTCACCGTTCGGTCGATAGTCGAAAGCAATGAGCCCTCCCGACCGCCCGACAGGGAATGGGTGAGTTCAAGGTTTCGACGAGTCGCCATGTCGATCTGCATCGTCGCACGAGCGTTCTCCAGGACCGGCGTCCGCAGGAGCGGGAGTTTGCCCTTTTGAGTAATGTCGAGGTATTCGACGATCGCGCCCATGGCGCAGATATCAGCGCGGGCGAAAGTCCCGAAGGCGTCCAGCGTGGTCACATTGAACAGACTGCATAGTCGCTTTTGTGCGCCGGTGCTGTCGAATGCCGACCGCCCGATCGGAGTCGCGGATGCACCAATATCAGACACCAATTCAGCCAATTCAGCCTCGAGAGATTCACTCAGCACGACTTCGCGCGGGGCGATCCGTGCAAGCTCCGGTCCCAGACGGCTGCGAGGGCAGGACATGACCCGGAGTGCGCCGGTCGAAATATCGACCCAGGCGAGTGCGCCTTCGTCCCGCACCTCCGCGTATGCAGCGAGGAAATTGTGCCGCCGTGCGTCGAGCAGGGAATCCTCGGTAAGCGTACCTGGCGTGACAAGCCGGACGACGCCGCGTTTCACGACGGACTTGGACCCGCGTTTCTTCGCCTCGGCAGGGTCTTCCTGCTGCTCGCAAACCGCGACGCGGAAGCCTTTGCGGATCAGGGTTAGAAGATAGCCCTCGGCCGAATGCACGGGCACCCCGCACATGGGGATGTCCTCACCCAGATGCTTGCCGCGCTTGGTGAGCGCGATGTCCAGCGCTTCGGCCGCGGCTGCCGCATCATCGAAGAACAGTTCGTAGAAATCGCCCATGCGATAGAACAGGAGCGCGTCCGGATAGCCGGATTTGATCTCCAGAAACTGCGCCATCATGGGCGTTACAGCAGCATTGCCAGTATACACGCAGGTCCCCCGACCAACAGGTTTTGATCGAATCTATAGGGGCCGGCGTTGGGGTGAAACCCCTAGCGATTGCGCAGGCGCGACACCCAGTTCCAGGACGAACGGCACATTTCATCGAGCCCGCGCTGCGCCTCGAAACCAAGATAGTCACGCGCCAATGCCGGGTCTGCAAAGAAACAATCGATATCACCTGCGCGGCGCGGCGCAATCTTGTATGGAAGCTCCTTGCCGCAGGCCTTCTCATAACTACGCAGCATATCCATGACGGAGTAACCGGTTCCGGTTCCGAGATTGAGGACATGACTGTCATCTTCATCGATCAGCTTGTTCACCGACTGGACATGGCCGCGCGCAAGGTCGACGACATGAATGTAATCCCTGATACCTGTTCCGTCTGGCGTGTCGTAATCGTTGCCGAACACGTTGAGGTGGGGCAGTTCGCCTGTCGCGACCTTGGCAATGTAGGGCATCAAGTTGTTTGGAATGTCGTTCGGATCCTCACCGATCAGCGCGGAGTCATGAGCGCCGGCGGGGTTGAAGTAGCGTAGGATCCCATAGGCCCATCGGTCGTCGGATTCCTTTAACTGGCGCAGAAGGGTTTCGCATGTGACCTTGGAATGAGCATATGGCGACAGAGGGGCGATTGGGTGGTCTTCCGCACAGGGCAGGGATACGGGGTTGCCGTAGACAGTAGCCGTAGAGGAAAAGACGATACGGAACACGCGTGCGTCCTTCATAGCGCCAAGAAGCGTCGCAAATCCCGTGCAGTTCGTCTGAAAATATAACAGAGGCTGTTCGACGCTTTCTCCGACGGCCTTCTTCGCGGCGAAATGGATGACTGCGTCGAAGTCATGCTGTCGAAACACGTCCTCCAGAAACCTTTTGTCCAGTACGTCTCCCTCATGGAAAAGAACGGGCGCTTCGGTGATGACCTCAAGACGATCAATCACATCGCGGCGTGCGTTGGAGAAATTATCGACGATAACGACCTCGTGGCCTGCTGCAACGAGTTCGACATAAGTATGCGAGCCGATGAAGCCTGCGCCGCCGGTCAGAAGTATCCGTCCCATCAACCATCCCTTTGATTCGATACAAATCTAGAGCGGTTGGGCCGGGAATTCACCTGTGAAAGCCCAACCCTGGATTGCTTTAGGGTGCGAATGAAAATTGCGCTTGCACGGCTACAGAATTTACGAAAATGTCGCACGGTTGCCGCATTGCATTATTTCCTGAACGGGAAACGGGTTGAGCGCGCGTGGTGGCGCGGCTACAGAACCAGCGGACGCATGGGAGGACACGGAAGAATGGCGACGAAGCCCAAGATCACACGCGAAGAGGCGCTCGCGTTTCACATCGAACCCAGACCGGGCAAATTCGATATCGCTCCATCCGTGCCAATGACGACACAGCGCGACCTGTCGCTGGCCTATTCCCCAGGCGTTGCGGTGCCATGCGAAGCGATCTTTGCCAACCCAGAGACAGCGTATGACTACACGAACAAGGGTAACCTCGTTGCAGTCGTTTCTAACGGGACGGCGGTTCTGGGCCTCGGCAATCTTGGAGCGCTGGCATCCAAGCCGGTAATGGAAGGCAAGGCGGTGCTGTTCAAGCGCTTCGCGGATGTGAATTCCATCGACATCGAGCTCGACACCGAAGATCCGGAAGAAATCATCAATGCTGTGCGGCTGATGGGTCCGACCTTCGGGGGCATCAACCTCGAGGATATCAAGGCACCGGAGTGCTTCATCATTGAGCAGCAGCTCAAGGAGCTGATGGACATCCCCGTGTTCCACGATGACCAGCACGGGACCGCTGTCATCTGCGCTGCCGGGCTTATCAATGCGCTGCACCTCTCAGGGAAGAAGATCGAAGATTGCCGGATCGTCCTGAACGGTGCCGGTGCTGCCGGAATAGCCTGTATTGAACTCCTCAAGGCGATGGGGGCCAAGCACGACAATTGTATCGTCTGCGACACAAAAGGTGTGATCTATCAAGGCCGCCAGACCGGCATGAATCAGTGGAAATCGGCTCACGCGGTCAACACTGAGCTTCGGACGCTGGAGGAGGCGATGGTCGGAGCGGACGTATTCCTTGGCGTGTCGGTCAAGGGTGCCGTGACCCAGGAAATGGTCTCTAAGATGGCCGAAAATGCTGTGATCTTTGCGATGGCGAACCCTGATCCCGAGGTGACGCCCGAGGAAGTTCACGAGATCCGAGAGGATGTGATCGTGGCGACCGGCCGTTCGGATTACCCCAATCAGGTCAACAACGTGCTGGGCTTCCCATATCTCTTCCGCGGTGCGCTCGACATTCATGCGCGCGCCATCAACGACGAGATGAAGATCGCCTGTGCCGAAGCGCTCGCCAAACTGGCGCGTGAGGACGTGCCGGATGAGGTCGCGATGGCCTATGGCAAAAAGCTGACATTCGGGCGGGACTACATCATCCCGACGCCCTTCGATCCCCGGCTGATCTACACGATCCCACCGGCGGTGGCGAAGGCGGGGGCGGACAGCGGCGTTGCCCGGCGGCCGATCATCGACCTTCACGGCTACGAAGCGCAGCTGAAAGCGCGCATGGATCCGACCGCTTCGATCCTGCGATCGCTGAACGCCCGGGCACGGGCCGCTCAGGCGACGATGATCTTCGCAGAGGGCGATGACCCGCACGTCCTGCGTGCTGCCGTGGCCTATCAGCGAAACGGGTTCGGCAAGGCAATCGTGGTGGGGCGCGATTCTGATGTGAAAGAAAAACTCGAGACCGCAGGGTTGGGCGATGCCGTGTCAGAGCTGGAGATCGTGAACGCGGCCAACACGCATCACCTCGCAACCTACAAAGCGTTCCTCTATGAGAGATTGCAACGTGCCGGACATGATCGGAAGGATATTCACCGTCTGGCGGCACGGGACCGCCACGTTTTCGCGTCCCTCATGCTGGCGCATGGACACGGGGATGCTTTGGTCACGGGCGCGACCCGCAAGTCGGCGCATGTGATGGAGCTCATAAACCACGTCTTCGACGCGAAACCTCAAGACGGCGCGGTGGGGGTGACTGCGCTTCTCCATAAGGGACGGATTGTTCTGGTGGCTGATACGCTCGTCCACGAATGGCCCGGAACGGAAGACCTCGCTAATATTGCGGAAGGGGCGGCAGCGGTGGCACGCGACCTCGGTCTGGAGCCGCGAGTCGCGTTCGTCTCGTTCTCGACATTCGGCTACCCCGTGTCCGAACGCGCCGAAAAGATGCATGAGGCGCCCGCGATCCTCGAAGCACGGGGCGTGGACTTCGAGTACGATGGTGAAATGGCGGTGGATGTGGCGCTCAACGCGGACGTCCTGGCCCAGTACCCGTTCTGTCGTCTGTCCGGTCCGGCCAATATCCTTGTCGTGCCAGCGCGCCACTCCGCCTCGATTTCGGTCAAGATGATGCAGGAACTTGCAGGTGCGACAGTGATCGGCCCGATCCTGACCGGGGTTTCGAAACCGATTCAGATCGCGTCAACGACCTCCACCGCGAACGACATTCTCAACATGGCGGTGCTTGCGGCCTGCAAAGTCGGCTGATGACGGTCTTCAACCTTGGATCGATCAACGTCGATCATTTCTACAGGGTGCCACATCTGCCGGTGCCAGGTGAGACGCTCGCCGCCACAGGGTATGATTTCGGTCTCGGCGGAAAGGGCGCGAACCAGTCCGTCGCCGCCGCCCGGATGGGGTCCACTGTCGTGCATATCGGCATGGTCGGTCCCGACGGCGCTGGTCGTGATCTTCTCGCTGACTACGGCGTTGATGTTCGGTTCGTGGGGACGGACGGCTCTGTGACCGGTAACGCCTGCATCTACGTTGATGTCGAAGGCGAAAACCTGATCGTCGTTTTGCCGGGTGCGAACCACGAACAGTCTCTATCAATGGTCGAAGCGGCCCTGACCGAAGCGAGGTCAGGTGACCACTTCATGCTCCAGAACGAAGTCACGCTTGGAGCAGAAGCCGCGCGTATCGCGAAGAACGCGGGGTGTTTCGTCACCTATTCCGCCGCGCCGTTCAAACCCGAGAAAGTCGCCGAGATGCTGCCCCTCGCAGATCTCATCGTGATGAATGAAGTGGAGGCGCAGCAGCTCTCCAAGCATCTTGAAATGATGATCGAGGAACTTCCGGTCCCGAACATATTGGTCACACGGGGATCAGCTGGCGTCACATGGCGCGGCGATGAGGTCATTTTCCAACCCGCGTTCCCGGTTCATCCTGTCGATACGACTGGCGCCGGCGATTGCTTCATCGGGGCCGTGATTGCCGGGCTCGATCAGGGGTTCACGATCCCGGATGCGCTCCGGCTTGGCGCAGCCGCTTCAGCGATCCAGGTCACCCGACCCGGCACGGCGCAAGCAATCCCGACCCGCGCAGAGACAGACACACTCCTCTCTCGCGACTGAAATCACGCGTCCGTGATGTTGCGTGATCAGTACTCCGAAACTTTCTCCCACCGTTTTCGTGGCTTCAGGCAACTGCGGACAGACGCAGTGAGAAACCAACAGGAGACGTTTGATGAAAACCGCATTTGCAACAACCCTCGCCGCCGCTGCCTTCTCGACGACAGCCTTTGCCGCCAGCCACGAAATGGCACCGATGGTGGAGGCCTCGGATCAATCTGTCGAAAACGGCGTCGTATCCGCCGACATGGTGAGCGCGCCCGCCAATGGGTGGCTCGTCATTCACCGTACCGACAGCGATATGGCCCCGGGCCCGGTGGTCGGCTATGCGCCGCTTCGCATGGGCGAGAACACCGATGTCGCTGCGATCCTTCAGGAAGACGTCGCGGCCGGCGATATGCTGATGCTCATGATCCACTCGGAGGAAGGCGGCACGGCAACCGGTGTGTTCGAATACACGCTGGGTGCCAAGGAAGACGGCCCAATCAAGCCTGATGGTGACCTCGTCATGACGACGATCACCGCTCAGTAATAGCAGGTTCGTTAACGAGTGTTTGGTTCGGAAGGGGCGGCCTGAGGGTCGCCCTTTTCATTTGACGAGTTGGCTCAACTTCATGGCCACGCTCATGTCCCCCGACACCTTGATCTTGCCCATCGCGAAGGCGGTCATCGGGTTGAGTTTTCCGGTCAGCAGCTTCACGAGGTTCTTTTCGGAAATCCGGATCGTGCAGTCGGCTGGTTCATCAGCGAGAACGGCGGTGTCGCCCGAGAGCGTAATCGCACCGGCATCGCCGCAATCGAATTTGATCGATTGGTCGAGTGGGTTATCGGCCAGCGCTTTGTTCAGACGGGCGGTGATCTCGGGAAGGTCGCTCATGGTCGGGGCTCCGCTTTTGCAGGGGTCGTTTGAGCGACGGGGCGCGGGGAAGCAACGCTGACGTTGCCTCCCCACAAGGGGACTATTTGGACATCCGCCGTTTCCGCGCGGCCAGCAGTTTCAGCCGCAAGGCATTCAGATTGATGAAGCCCGCCGCATCCTTCTGGTCATATGCGCCTGCGTCATCTTCGAACGTCACATGCGCCTCGGAATAGAGCGAGGCGTCCGACCAGCGACCGACGCAGGACACCGACCCCTTATAGAGCTTCAAACGGACCGTGCCGGAGACGAGCTCCTGACTCTTGTCGATGGCAGCTTGCAACATCTCCCGCTCAGGCGAGAACCAGAAACCGTTATAGATGATCTCCGCATAGCGTGGCATAAGGCTGTCTTTGAGGTGCCCGGCGCCGCTGTCGAGCGTGATCTGCTCGATGCCCCGGTGCGCCTCCAGCAGGATGGTGCCGCCCGGCGTCTCATAGATCCCGCGTGATTTCATCCCGACAAAACGGTTCTCAACGAAGTCGAGCCGCCCGATTCCGTGCGTTTTGCCCAGTGCGTTTAGCCGGGTGAGCATTTCAGCAGGAGTAACCGACGCGCCGTCAATGGCGACCGCGTCACCTTCTTTGAACGTCACTTCCACAAACTGCGCTTCGTCCGGCGCATCCTCGGGATTGTTCGTGCGCTGGTAAACGTAGTCCGGCGCCATGTCCGCCGGGTCTTCCAGAACCTTGCCTTCCGACGAAGTGTGCAGAAGGTTCGCGTCGACCGAGAACGGCGCCTCACCGCGTTTGTCCTTCGCAATGGGAATCTGGTTCTTTTCTGCAAAGTCGATGAGCTTGGTGCGCGATGTCAGGTCCCACAACCGCCAAGGCGCAATGACCTTGATGTCGGGGTTCAGCGCGTAGCAGGCAAGCTCGAACCGGACCTGATCGTTGCCCTTGCCGGTCGCACCGTGGGCCACCGCATCGGCGCCGGTTTCTTCGGCGATTTCCACAAGCCTCTTTGAGATCAAAGGACGCGCGATGGACGTTCCCAAAAGGTACTGACCCTCATAAATCGTGTTGGCCCGGAACATCGGGTTCACATAGTCGCGCACGAATTCCTCGCGCAGGTCTTCGATAAATATGTTCTCGGGCTTGATCCCGAGCATGATGGCCTTTTCGCGCGCCGGTTCGAGTTCTTCACCCTGACCAAGGTCGGCCGTAAAGGTCACGACCTCGCAGCCGTACTCCGTTTGAAGCCACTTCAGGATGATCGAGGTATCGAGGCCACCGGAATAGGCGAGCACGACTTTCTTCGGCGCGGACATACAAGGCTCCTTGGTTCACTGTCCGGCGCGGTTTATCGGCAAGGGCAGGGGCGGGCAAGGGTGATTGCCCGAACGCAGCCCGCGCTCAGCCAGAGCCACGCGCGAAAACGAGACGGGATTCATCATAGATCTCCATGATCGGGCCAAGATCGACGGGCGACCCCGCCGCCGCGGCCAACTCTCCGGCACCACATCGCGCGGCAAAGGCCGAGAAACCGATGTTGAGTGCAGACGACCTCAAGGAATGAAGATCGGCTTCGAGCATGGTCGTATCCGGTGAGGTGCGAAGCCTTTCGACCACTTCGTCGACTTCACCAAGGAACAGTTCAACGACTTCCTGAAAGTCTTCCACGCCGATTTCCGCCTTCAACTCATCCACGCGATCCCAATCAACCATCTTCGCTTCCTTTCTGCGAGAAGTCTGGGGCCAACGACTTAATCTTCGGTGATCCTCCGGTGGCCAAGAACAAAAAATTTTAGATTTAATAACGAGTTAAGAGATACCGGTTACGACCTGCGCAGCGGAACAACCGCGACACATGCCGGGGGTCACCTTGTCTCCACAACCACTGCCAACGACAATGTCGGCACCGAAAACCGGGGATCAGATCATTCGACACGTTCTGGTTGTCGACGACAGCCGTGCTCAGAGACGTGTCCTCGTTTCCACGCTGACCCGATATGGTTTCGAGGTGATCGAGGCCGAGACCGGTCAGGAGGCGTTGGAAATTCTGCACGCGACTGACATAGATCTCATCATTTCTGACTGGATGATGCCGGGCATGGATGGGCTGAGTCTTTGCCAGAAATTCCGTGAAATGCCGCGCGATCGCTATGGGTATTTCATTCTCCTCACGTCCAAGAGCGACAAAGGCGCTGTTGCGCAAGGACTCGATATCGGCGCGGATGATTTTCTGAACAAGCCGGTCAATCCTGAGGAAATGCGGGCGCGCATTGCGGCTGGCGACCGGATCCTGCGCATGGAAAGGGAGTTAAATGAGAAGAACCGGCTCGTAAGCGCGACGCTCTCTGAAATTTCGCAGCTCTACGATGCTCTGGACAGGGACTTGATCGAAGCGCGGAAAATGCAGCAGGCGCTTGTGCGGGATCGATTGCGTGAATTCGAAGCTTCTCAAGTCGCGCTTCTGCTGAAACCTCGTGGGCATGTGGGTGGGGATCTGGTTGGCACCTTCGCCGCTGGCCCGGGTTACGTCGCGATCTATGCCATTGACGTTTCGGGACATGGGATCGCGTCGGCGCTCTTGACCGCGCGGATCGCGGGCTACCTCTCCGACGGAGCCCCGGCGCAGAACATTGCGCTTGAACATGATGGCGACTGTTACTGTGCGAAGCCGCCACACGAAGTGGCGCTCGCCCTCAATCGCCTGATGGTGTCGGAGGTAAAGTCTGACCTCTACTTCACAATGACGCTTGCATACTTCGACCACGCAACAGGGCGCGTCCAGATTACGCAATGCGGGCATCCGAATCCCGCGGTCATCGCAAAGGACGGAAGCGTGGCGTTCTATGGGCACGGCGGTCTTCCGATCGGTCTCATCACCGATGCCACCTACGACAGCTTTAGTTTGGATCTGGAGCCGGGAGATCGCCTTGTTCTCTACTCCGATGGATTCACCGAGTCGCGTGACACCGAGGATCGGGAACTGGAAGAAACTGGATTCGGCACGTTCCTTGCCAAGAACGCAGATTTGCCGGCACCAGAGTTCTTCGAGGCTTTGACTTGGGACCTGGACTGTTTCCTTGAAGGAAGCGACTTGCAAGATGATCTCTCCTGCGTCTTGCTCGACTATCGCGGTCCGAAAGCTCCCACATAAGAGGTGAGGAAGGCGCGGTCGCCCGCATTGTCGAGCAACTCGATCGCTTGGTCTGCGCCTACCCAAACCGCTTCGTGTCCCGGTTCGGTCGGCGGATGTAGCGGTCGCACGGGAAGCGCGACGTAGATGTGGCAGATTTTCTCGGCCCAAAGGTCGTATTCCGGCATGAAGGCGAACCGACGGAAGGCGCCAATCCGGCGCGGCGCCGAAATTCGCCAACCGGTTTCTTCGACGACTTCTCGGTGAAGCGCGCGAAGAGGGCTTTCACCGGGGTCAATGCCGCCGCCAGGAAGCTGAAATTCAGGTTCCGGCGTGTCCTGAAATGTCAGGAGCACACGCCCATCCCTCGGCAGGATCGCATAAGCCCCGGGCCGCGGCCGATAGCGTTGGCCCTTCACGATGGTTTCACCATAGCGCCGCATCGCTGGCCTCTCGCTCGGTTGCTCCCCATATGTCTTCGCGGTATGCCACGCCAGATAACAAAGGAAAACCACGCATGAGCCTTGGGTCTCAAATCGCCTGGGACGATACTATCCTGCCCTTCCAACTCGACGAGGCCGATGTCCGCGGGCGTGTGGTCCGGCTCGACGGAACGCTCGACCAAGTCCTTGAGCAACACGACTATCCGCCCGCAATCGAAGCGTTGGTTGCGGAGGCCGCATTACTGACCGCACTTATCGGCCAGACGATCAAGCTGCGGTGGAAGCTATCTCTGCAAGTGCGCGGTGATGGCCCGGCGCGACTCATCGCAACCGACTATTACGCGCCGGCCAATCCTGGCGATCCCGGGCGCATCCGCGCGTATGCGAGTTTCGACGAAGAACGGCTCGACCCGAACGGACCAGCATTCGAACAGATCGGTCAGGGCTATTTTGCGCTGTTGATCGATCAAGGTGCGGGCACTACGCCCTATTCCGGTCTCACGCCCGTGGCGGGGCAATCCCTGTCGGATTGCGCCCAGACCTACTTTGCACAATCGGAACAACTCCCGACCCGTTTTATCCTCAGCTTTCAGGAAACCGATGAAACGTGGCGTGCTGGCGGCGTCATGCTCCAGCACATGCCGAAAGCCTCCCCTTTTGCGAAAAGCGACGGCGGATCTGGCGAAGGCGGGCTGCTGTCGGCGGAGGATATCCTTCCTCGAGAGAGCGATCGGGAGAATTGGAGCCGCGCCAACATCCTGCTCGATACTGTCCAGCCCGACGAGATGATCGGGCCGACCGTCCAGCCCACGGAGATGTTGGTCCGCCTGTTCCATGAAGAAAAACCGCGGGTGTTTGAGCCACAGCCGGTCGAGTTCGGCTGCACCTGCTCGGCGGAGCGCGTCGTCGAAAGCCTGTCGATCTACTCGGCGAAGGACATCGCTCACATGACCACGGAAGACGGGATCGTGACAGCCGACTGTCAATTCTGCGGGGCGCATTACGAGTTCGACCCCAGCGTTCTTGGCAAAGACGCCGATGGAAGCGTCTGAGGTCTTCTCTGCGCTCGCCCGTGCCTGCGACCTCGCGGGCGCGGGGTCATCCGATTTTGACCTGAATCCCGAGTTTCGCCCGCCGAACCGAAACTTGCGCCTTGCAGGGGTACTTGTGCCCTTCATCGAGACGGAAACGGGCGTGCGTCTGATCCTGACACAGCGGTCTTCGGCCTTGAAACACCATCCAGGCCAGATCGCCTTTCCGGGCGGAAAGGTGGACCCCAGTGATGCCGATGAGATTGCGGCTGCGTTGCGGGAAGCCGAAGAGGAAATCGGCCTGTTTCGCGATAATGTAGAGGTCATCGGTACCCTGCCGTTTCATGAGACGATAACTGCTTTTCAGGTCACGCCTGTTCTGGCGCGTGTGAAAGCGGAATTTGCCTTCCGGCCCGAGCCCGGGGAAGTCGCGGAAGTGTTCACCGTTCCCTTTGACCACATCTCTAATCCAGCCAGATATGTGGCCGAAGGCCGCCACTTCCGGGGGCAGTATCGACAATACTACACAGTCCCATGGGGCCCGTATTACATATGGGGCGCCACGGCACGGATGCTTCGTGTCCTGGCCGACAGGATCGAACAATGACCGCGGCGCGGATCACGGGCAGCTGGATCCGCGATCCGGCGGCGCAGTCCGTTTGCCTGATGTTGACGAATGCCGGCTACGAGGCCCACTTCGTTGGCGGGTGTGTGCGAAACGCACTCATCGGCGCTCCGATATCGGATCTCGATGTCGCCACGAATGCGCGTCCTGAAACTGTGACTATTCTTGCCCAAAGCGCCGGCTTCCAAGCGATTCCGACTGGAATTGAGCACGGAACGGTGACCGTCGTTCTCGACAAGATACCATTTGAGGTCACGACGTGGCGTCGGGATGTCGAGACGGACGGACGCCGCGCCGTCGTGGCCTTTGCTGATCGTCTGGATGAGGATGCCAGACGCCGCGACTTCACCATGAATGCGCTCTATGCGACACCGGATGGGACTGTGGTCGACCCCTTGGGCGGGCTCATTGATCTTGAGGCTCGACGGGTTCGGTTCATCGATGATGCTGCGGCCCGAATTCGCGAGGACTACCTGCGTATCCTCCGATTTTTCCGTTTTCATGCTTGGTACGGCGATCCGACGGGTGGGCTGGATCCGGAGGCGCTCGCGGCGATTTCAGAGCTTTCAGGCGGAATAGAGACGCTTTCAAGAGAGCGCGTCGGGGCCGAGATGGTCAAACTCCTCGCCGCTCCCGATCCCGCGCCCGCCATCGCTGTGATGGATCGAACGGGAGTCCTGCACCGTGTTATGGAGGGCCTCGATCCCGCCGCCCTCCCGCTCCTCGTTCATTTTGAAGGTCTGCTTAGAGTCGCACCAGACTCCATGCGCAGACTGGCAGTGCTGGGTGGGTGTGATCACAAAGATTCCTTTCGTCTTTCCAAGGCGCAGGACCGGCACCTTCAGGTCTTGCTCGAGCATCGTGGATCACCCAAGACGCCCGCCGCGCTGGGCTACAAACTCGGCAAGGCCAGGGCCCGTGATGTGGTGCTGATGAATGCTGCCCTGCTCGAGTCACCGCCCCATCCTCGGGACTTAAAAGAGATTGCGCACGGAGCGCGCGCGCAGTTCCCCGTTGTGGCCGGCGACCTGATCCCCGACCATGAAGGGGCCGCGCTGGGCGCGAAGCTTAAGGAGCTGGAGGATCGTTGGATCGCGTCGGGATTCGAACTTACCCGCGACGACCTCTTGAGGAACCAATGACGGAGTACACGATCGAGAGACTGGGCCACCAAGGCGACGGAATCGCAGCGGGCCCTGTCTTCGTGCCTCGAACTTTGCCCGGTGAAGTGATCGATGGCGCATTGGAAGGAGATCGCGTTGCCGAACCGCGAATCATCAGCCCGTCTGCAAATCGCGTGCGACCTCCTTGTCCCCATTACAAATCCTGCGGCGGCTGTTCGCTCCAGCACGCGAGTGATTCCTTCGTGGCCCAGTGGAAGGTTGGTGTGGTGGAACAGGCGCTTGCCGCTCAGGGAATCGCGACCGAGATCCGGGGCATCGCTACTTCGCCTGCGAATGCACGTCGCCGTGCAACGCTCGCTGTTCGCCGCACCAAGAAGGGGGCCCTTGTCGGGTTCCACGCCCCAAAGTCTGACACGATCACCCCGATCCCGAACTGTCAGCTCCTGACCCCCGCTCTGATGGCCGCGCTGCCGATATGCGAAGAAATCGCGCAGGTCGGGGGGTCCCGGAAAGGCGAGTTGAAGTTGTCACTGACGGCGAGCGACGGGGGGCTGGATATTTCAGTCACCGGCGGCAAGCCACGGGACCTTGGTTTGGAGGAGGCGCTCGCAGGCCTGGTCGGACGACTTCCCATCGCGCGCCTCGCCTGGGACGGAGCGGTCGTTGCGATGTCTCAACCACCAAAACAGAAATTCGGCGCCGTTGCGGTGGTCCCACCGCCGGGCGCATTTCTGCAGGCGACCAAGGAAGGAGAGATGGCCCTGACCGCAGCGGTTCAGGAAGCGGTGGGTGACGCGGATCGCGTGTTCGATTTTTTCGCCGGGTGCGGTACCTTCACGTTGCCGCTGGCGGCGAATGCAGAGGTGCTCGCGGTGGAGGGTGATGGCGACATGCTCGCCGCGCTGGATGCCGGGTGGCGCCATCACCACGGGCTTCATGCGGTCACAACGGAGACCCGCGATCTGTTTCGCAGACCACTCCTGAGTGATGAACTTCGCGCAGAGGCCGTGGTCATCGACCCGCCGCGCGCTGGGGCTGAGGCGCAGATGATTGAACTGGCGGCAAGCGATGTTCCGCGCATTGCCGCCGTGTCCTGCAATCCGGTGACTTTCGCGCGCGATGCGAAAATATTAACCGATGCGGGCTATTCGCTGGATTGGCTCGTCGTCGTGGATCAGTTTCGGTGGTCTGCACATGTCGAGCTGGCGGCGTGTTTCACACGCTGATCATCTTCCCCGAACCGGGGAAATCGGGTAAACAATGGCTCGGGCAGAATTTCTGGGACCAAGACAATGATGAACAGACGAATGATGCTGGCGTCGACGGCGGCCTTCGCGGTCCTGAGCGCCTGCTCGAAGTTCAAGACGTACAACGGTCCGGAAGTGACCGAGATCTTCGTGTTCAAGGAAAACCGCAAGATGTACCTGATGCATCATCAGACGGCGCTTGCGGAATATGACGTGGAGTTGGGTTTTGCCCCCTACGGCCACAAGCAACAGAAGGGTGACGGGCGCACGCCTGAGGGCACTTATCGCGTGAACCGCCGTAACCCCGACAGTGCATACCATCTTTCGGTCGGGATTGATTATCCGAACGACACGGATCGCAAGATCGCGAAAGAGGCCGGGGTTAGCGCCGGGGGTGACATCTTTATCCACGGTGGTCCGACCGAGAAGCGCGACAAGGGCAAGGCCGACTGGACAGCCGGCTGCATCGCCGTAACGAACAAGGAAATCGAGGACGTCTACGCGATGGTGCGCGACGGGACGCCGATCCACATCATCCCGGCCAAGCAGCCGCCGCTCGCGAACCCGCGGCCGGGCACGCCCAAATCACTCGACGAAGTCGCGCCGGACATACTCATCGCGCATGGGCGGGAGCCTGTGATGCCGATGGACCCGCTTCTCTGGCAGGCCCAAGTGCCGGGTGATGAAGTCATGGTGACGTCGAACGCCGTGTCGAACTGAACCCGCGACATCTCGGACAAAGAAAAGGGCGCCTTCGGGCGCCCTGTTTCGTTTCTTGATCGGCCGCATTAGCCGCCCATCAAGAGTGTCCACCAGATTTTTCCGTTCTGCTCCTGATAGAATGCGATGCCGAGGTTACGGCCCCGGCTGTCGAGGATGACGTTGCGCGTGTCGGGCTGCTCCATCCATGCCGCAAGCGTTTCCAGCTCGGTCTCGAAGGTCTCCGAGATGTTCTCACCCAGCATCGGCCCGGAATAGCCCGCCCGCTGCACCCGATCGATTGGCGAGGACCCGTCGGACCCGAAGTGCCAAGGCCGGTTCTGCACAGCCATGTCACGTGCATGCGTCGCAGCCGCCGCATTGAGCTGGGCGTTGAGCTGGACCGGCGGCACGCCGGCCACCTCCCGCAGTTCGTTAACGGAGTCGAGGACGCGGAACTGGATGCGGTCCTCCTGCGCCTTCGAGATTTTGTAGACCGACGGCATCGGTTTGCCATCCGGACCCATGCGCATCGGCTGTCCGGTATCACAGGCAGCCAGCAAGAACATGAGTGCGGAAACGAGGAGCGCGGCACGGGTCATGGGAAGGGGTGTATCCAGTCTCGATCTTCGGGGCCACAACGCCTTAGCGGCAAACCGGGTGACGATCAATTCTGCATAGGCAAAATTCGGCGTGAACGCGGCGGATTGATTTGCGGCTGGCAACTCTCCGCCGTATACAGACACACATTCCTATATGACATCGAGGAACAGATCGGCGATGAGTGACTTTCGCAAACCTCAAATGGGGCGGCGTGGTTTCCTGGCGTCCGGCGTGGCAGCCGTAGGCTCGCTTGCCGTAGCGCCCGCTTTCGGGCAAAACGCCACCGGCAATTCGACCGAAGTCGAGCGTGACCTTTCGGAAGTAGTGCGGCGCAATATCTCAAGCTTCCGTTCGCTGGATTGGCGCCCGTATTTCGACAACCTGAACAATGGCGCGATCCTCGTCGACATCACGTCTCGCGCGCTGCACTACTGGAACCCGGAAGGACTCTACAAACTCTACCCGACGTCCGTGCCGCTGACCGAAGATTTGACCCGTCGCGGCCGAACCTCGGTGGTACGCAAGGTCGAGGGTCCCGATTGGCGCCCGACGCCCGCTATGCGAAAGCGAAATCCGGAGTGGCCGGAGTACATTCCTGCCGGCCCTGACAACCCGCTCGGTACCCACGCGCTTTACCTCGGTTGGCAATATTACCGGATTCACGGCACGCACGACACGCGCAAGATTGGACGCCGTTCTTCCAATGGCTGCATCGGCCTCTACAATGAGAATATTGCAGAACTTTTTGGCCTCGCGAAGGTCGGAACTCAGGTGTTGCTTATCTGACACCAAAGGGCGGTTTCGCTGGAAACCTGTTGCATTTTTTCGGTGATACTGTTTTCTGCAAGCACGAGGTACAGAACTACCCTTGTTCCGGCGCGCGAGTGTCGGAAGGACAATTGGAGATTGAAATGAAAAAAGTCATGCTTGTTGCGGCCGTTGCCGCTCTCGCCGCCACCGCCGCTCAGGCTGGTGCTCTCGTCGATCCGATCGTCGAGCCCGAAATCATCGTGGAACAGTCGTCGTCGTCCTCGAACGCCGGCATCATCGTTCCGCTGATCTTCCTCGCCCTCGTCGGCGTGGGCGTGTTCTGCGCGGTGGTTGCGACCCCCTGCTAATAACACGCGCTGGGCACTCTGCCCGGTACGGAAATTGGAAACCCCGTCGCTTGCGGCGGGGGTTTCATTTGTGCGGTGCCACTTTGCCTGGCGGAGCAAAAGAAAAGGCCCGGTCGAAGTGACCGGGCCCTCCTTTTCGTAACGTCGAAGGCGTTCAGATCGATTCGTCGATCCAGCTCTGAAGGGCCGCCTTCGGAGCCGCGCCCACCTTGTTCGAGATCGGCTGACCGTCCTTGAACATAAAGAGCGCCGGAATGCCGCGCACGCCCAACTGGGCCGGCGAATTCGGGTTTTCGTCCACGTTCACCTTGGCGATCTTGACCTTGTCGCCGTATTCGGCGGAAAGCTCTTCAAGCGCCGGGCCGATCATCTTGCACGGGCCGCACCACTCGGCCCAGAAGTCAACGACAACCGGAACATCGGATTTCAGGACTTCTTCTTCGAAAGTGGCGTCGGTCACGGCGACGGTGGTCATTGGACTGCTCCTTGCATGATGCGTTGTCAGGAAACTAGGTATCGCGCTTCATCCCGTCAAGCGAACGAAATGTGCGTATTGCCACACCGGGGGGCACATCCATGAGGGTTGCGCTCCGAGTCCACAGCACCGCGCTCGTGATCTCGCGGTCCGGATAGAGCGGCGCGAGCGCCACTTCGTAAGCTCCGAGCTGTCGTAGAATGCCTTCGGGAATGTCCTCTGGCGAGCCTGGCACTGTCTGGTTCGATTTGAAGTCGATCGCGCAGATCCGGCCCGGCTCGATGATGAGCCGGTCGATAATTCCGTGGATACGCACACCGTCAGGGCCGGCGGGGGCGGACACTTCGACCTCCGCCAGCGCATCGGCCGAGAAGAGCGGAGCAAGAGCGGGGGTGGTCAGAACCCGGCTGACCTCATCCAGAAGCGCGGCGACCTCCGCGTAGTCTGCGGCGTCTTCACCAAAAGCCAGAAGCGCTGTCGCATGATGAGACCATTCCGCCTGCGGATAGTCGGGAAGGAATTCGAGCAGACGGTGTATCTGTCGACCACGCCGCTTCGCGGCGTCGTTGTCCGCTTCACTCGCACTTTCCAATGCACCCGCAACGCTCTTGGCGCCCTCCAGCTTGGATGGCGACAGCGGACGCGGTGGCGCTTCGCGTATCGGGGCGGCACGTTCGGTCCAGTCGGGCGGGTCGGGTTCCTGCTCGGCAACATCCTCGACATCCTGCGTCTCGGGTTCGGGCCAGACGCCGTCCTGATACCGCAAACCGCCCACGCCGGATGGGAATCCGCGCGGCGCCGCGTCCAGCGCGCTCACCCCATGCCGAACAAGGCCGTGCCAGGAATCCGCGGCCTCCTTGCCCATATCGCCGGCGCCCGCCACGATCAGCCAGCTCTCGGCCCGCGTCATCGCGACGTAGAGGAGGCGCATCCGCTCCTCCCGTTCGCGTTCCTTGGCGTCTTCGTTCAGGCCCGTCAGGGACTGCGGCATGTCGTCGGCCCGCGGTTTCCAGATCAGCTTCCCGGCGTTTGCCACCAGATCGCCGCGACCGCGCAGGTCGCGCTTTGCGGTATCCGGAAGGATCACCACCGGAGACTCCAGCCCCTTTGCGCCATGCACCGTCATGACGCGGATCTCGCGGGCCTTGGCATCCATTTGCCGCTTGATCTCGACATCCTCGGTGTCGAGCCAGGTGAGAAAGCCGGTCAGGCTGGGCACTTCCATGCGTTCATAGGCGAGCGCCTGCGCGAGCATCGCATCGATCCCATCCTCCGCTTCCGCGCCGAGTCGTCCGAGAAGCAGTCGGCGTCCGTCATGCCGCGTCAGCACGCGGTCGATCAGGTCGTAGGGCCGCAGGTAATCCGCCCGTTCGCGTAGGTCCTGAAGCACTTCGACCACATCGCGATGTTCGCTCGCCCAGAGCGCGCGCCAAAGGTACTGATGGTCTGGCCGCGGATTGGCGAGGCGGAACAAAGCATCTTCGCTCAGTCCGAAAAGCGGGGAGCGCAGGACGGCGGCGAGCGACAGGTCGTCCTCCTGCGTTGCGAGGAACGCCAGCAGCGCGGTGAGGTCGCGAACGGCCATTTCGCCCCCGATGCGCAGCCTGTCGGCCCCGGCGATGGGCAGTCCGCGCGTCTTGCAGGCCCGGATGATATGTTTGAAAAGATCCGACCGTCGCTGCACGAGGATCAGGATGTCGCCCGCAGTCACGGGACGAAAACCACCCGCGGCTCCGTCCGTCACCGGGACCTTCTCCTCCCGAATCATGCGACCGATTTCTTCCGCGATGCTCTCGGCCAGCATGACCGAGTGATCCGTGGGCGCCGCAACGTCGAGGGGATCATCCCAAGGCCGCAACTCGTCGGGCTTCACGGGTTCAATGGCCGGCCAAAGGTCCACGCGCCCGGGCCGCATCGCGTGGAAGGCCTTGTGGTTTGGGGCTGCGTCTCCGAGGCCGCCCGCCTCCGATAGCGTGCTATCCACTGCTGTCAGGATCGCAGGCGCCGAGCGGAAGGAATATTCAAGCGGCATCTGCTGAAGCGGTCGGTCCATCTGCCCAAGCCCCTCACGGAACCGGTTGCGCATTTTCGCGAACTCCGCTGGATCGGCACCTTGGAAGGAGTAAATCGACTGCTTTGGGTCGCCGACCACGAAAATCGACCAGTCCTTGTCCGCATGGGCCCCTTCACCGGACATGAACTCCCGCGCGAGACTGTCGATCACACGCCATTGCGACGGACTCGTATCCTGCGCTTCATCGACAAGGATGTGGTCGATCCCGCCATCCAGTCGGTAGAGCACCCATTGCGCGACATCAGACGTGTTCAGAAGTGCCGACGCGCGCAGGATGAGGTCGTCGAAGTCGAGCCAGCCGTTCATTGCTTTGCGCTCTTCATAGGCACGCACGAACGGGTGCGCGAAGGCGTGGAGTGCGCGCGTGCGCTCGGCGGTCAGGAGGGCAAGGCGGCGGTCGCGCATACCTTCGACGCGAGCCATCAGCCCGTCCAGCGCATCCGTCAAATGCGCGGCGGATCCGGCGCGGGTTCCCTTGGTAGGAAAAGACCCTATCTTGGCCGAAAACGGGCTTGCAGCGCTCTTTCCGGTCAGGAAGACGGACTCCAAGACCTCAAGATCGCCAAAGGCAAGAGCATCCGGATTGATGCTCGAAAGCTTGTCTGCAGCTGTGATTTCAGTCTTGCTGCCCGTCCGCAAGATGGGCAGCAACACGGCCAGCATCGCACCGTCACCGGGCGCGAGCGTCTCGGCGAGGACCGTTTCCCGGTCGAGTGCGGGCGGCAGATTGAGCCAACTCCAAACTGTCTCGCGATCCACCGGTTCCAGGAAATGCAGCCGGTTTCCGACGATTTCGCTGGTGAGCTTGTCCAGTTCGGCCCCGGTGTAGTGCTGCGCAAGACCCTCGACCAAGGGTCGCGGCGTGCCGGCGGCCATTTCCTCGACGATCTCTTCCTGAAGGAGTTGCGCAGTCCGGTCGTCCATTTCTTTGAAGTCAGGCGAAACGCCGGCTTCCATCGGGAAACGCCGCAGGATCGTCGCGCAAAACGCATGGATCGTCTGGATTTTCAGCCCGCCGGGAGTCTCGATGGCGCGTGCGAAAAGGCGACGGGCTTTGCGAAGGTCCGGTGCTTCCGTAACACCAAGCACATCGAGCTCGGACTCGAGCGCGCTGTCGTCCAGCATCGCCCAGGCCCCAAGGCGCTTGAAAAGCCGGTTTTGCATCTCGCTCGCGGCGGCCTTGGTATAGGTCAGGCACAGGATGTTCTGAGGCGGTACATCTTCCAACAAAAGCCGCGCCACGCGGTCGGTCAGCACGCGGGTCTTGCCGGACCCCGCGTTCGCAGAAAGCCAAGTGTTGCCGGTTGGATCGGCAGCGTCGATCTGGCACTGCGTGGCTTCGTCCCGGCTCATTCGCCCACCTCCGTGCCCTCTGGGTCAGCGGTATGGTCCCACTCGCCGTACCGGGCGAGGTGGTCGTAGTCCCCGCCAAACCGAGCTGAGCTTTCTACAACCCGCCGTGAAGTATAGCCCCGGTCTCGATCCTGGAAATAGGCGAGAATCGTCTCTAGTTCAGCCTGAACGCGCTCAAGATCGGCTGATGTCACGTCGATCGGGACGACTTTCGGCGTGGCGCCGAGACCGATATAGGCCACTCGCGCGGTCGCCAGCTTTCCAAGCCCGTCGAACCCTCCGGCCCGGGCCACAAGCGCCTCCAGCAGCAGTTGCTTGTCATAGGCACGCTGCTGCTTCTCCGAGGGCGGCGCGCCGGTCTTGTAGTCATAAATCGCAACCTGACCGTCATCGCGCAGGTCTATCCGGTCGGCTTTGCCGTAAAGCGTGAAGGGTGGAGAGCCGAATGTAGCTTTGCCCGCGACCTCGGTGTGGATGTGGGTGACCTGTTTCTGGCGTTCATCCTCCCCTTCGAGAAACCAATCCGCAACACGCTCCAGCTTCGCGAGCCAGAGAAGCCGCGTGGCGGGCCAGGGCGCCGTCGTCTCGAACTCTTCGCGTGCTATGGACATGAGCCGTCTCCGGGCGTCCGCGCGGGCTTCGGTCTTAGGCCGCTCCTTGATGAATCGCTCCATCACGTCATGGATCGCCGTTCCGCGCAGGGGTGCGTCGGGCGATTGGTGCAGCGGGTCGAGCGCGTGCAGGCGCAGGATCTTTTGCCCATAAATTGCATAGGGGTCACGAATGAGCGTACTGATCCGGGTGAAGGACAGGGCTGTCGGCCGCACCTCCACCGGCGGCCGGGGCGAGGGGCGCGGAGCCGGCGCGACCCGGTGTCTGTCGCGCTGGGGCCGGTCGAGTTCCCGCGCGACCGAGAGCCAAGCCGCGCCCCGATCCTTCATGGCGGCCAACGCCTCCGCGCCAGCCTCCGACATCCCGGACATCAGGTTCGTCATCCGGTTGATCCAGCGCGAGGGCACCGTCTCGGCCTCCTCGTCCCTAAGCGAACGGGACAGAATTACCTCCGGCGCGCCGATCCCCTGCTGGAAATCATGTGCGGACAGGCCGATTCGTCGTTCCGGAAGTAAAAGACCCAGTTCCTTGCGCATGTCCCTGTTCATCCACGGATCCGGGGAAGGACGCTCGGGCCAGACGCCTTCGTTCAGCCCGGCGAGAATGACGAGTTCAGCGCCGCCGACCCGTGCTTCCAGCGTGCCCCAAATACGGATGCCGGGATAAGGGGCGTCCGGATTGCGCACCGAGCCGGTATTCAGTACGGCGCTGAAGAGGTCGCGGAAGTCCGAGGCCGACATCTCGCCGCCATGCTCCGCTTCGCGTTCCAGCTCGCCGACGACGCGCCGTGCTTCACGGCCCGCTTCCCGCGCCCACAACTCGTCGGGTGGGCCATCCTTGGCTCCGGCGACCAGCCGTTCTGTCAAGCCGATGGTGGCGGCGACGTGGTCGGCGAGCGGTGCTGTATGTGCGTCGCCAACGTCAGCGATCCAGCGCCCGGCCCATTCCGCCCAGGCCGCGTCCCGCTTATTCTTATCCGCCCATGACGCAAGCGTCACGAGGTCGGGAAAGGGCATCCCGCGGCGTAGGCCAGTCAGTTCCAGTTCCCGCGCGAGGCGAAGGTGCTCGTTCCGGTCCGCACCGCGATGTGTGAGTGGGTGCTTCAGTACAGTAAGCAGATCCACACCCGTCACTTTGCGGCCCCGCAGCTCCGCGACATGGCGCAAGAGGCGCCCGGGTGCGGTGAGCGGGAGCGGTTGCCCCGCGCTGTCATCGGGCCGGATGTCCCAACGG
Source organism: Maritimibacter sp. (assembly GCA_002695005.1). GTDB lineage: Bacteria > Pseudomonadota > Alphaproteobacteria > Rhodobacterales > Rhodobacteraceae > Maritimibacter. The sequence continues at coordinate 185,864 of NZNT01000029.1, read as the reverse complement.
TCCAGCGCGGCGGTCACTTGGCGGGTCAGCACCCGGTCGGGTGTGATGAGCGCTGCCGATAATCCACGCTCGGCCGCGTCCCGCAGCACAACTGAAATCGCTGCCGCCTCCTCCCTTGGTGTCGGGGCTTCGATCAACGACAAATGCGCCGTCGCCTCGCCCACATCCGTGAACCCCGGCCCCTCAGCCTGCCACTGATCCGTGACTGGCGCGGGCCGCAGCGCGAGCGAGATGAGAGCATTGCGCCGTGGGGCAGGGGCGTTGATTGAATGCCAGTGCCGAACGTCTTCGGGGCCGAGAGCGAGCGCAGAAAGCAGACGGTGAAATCGGTACTGCGGATGATCCTCGGCGACCATCTGATCGTCCATCCCGCTCCAGGCCTTCGCCGGCATATCGAAGTCGTATCCCGGCAGGATCACGGCCCCTTGTGGAAGCCGCGCCACGGTCTCCATCAGCATCGCAGTCGCGCCGCGTGACCCGGTGGACCCCGCGATGATGATCGGATCGGACGGCGGCGATACCTGCCAGGTCGCCGTAATCCGCTCGATCACCCGCCGCTGCCTCGCTTCGAGGTCAGGTGGCTCGCTGCTCCCTGCGCCAAAGAACTTTTCGACCAGCGACACGAAGGCAAGGCTACGCGCCCAGTAGGCGGAATGCCGGTCGACGTCGAGGTCCTGCAATGCTTTGGGCCCGACACCTTCACCCTGCATCTCGTCCATCAGCGCGGCGAGACTGTCGGCCAGCGCGTAGATCGCGTGCCGCGGGGCGAGGTCCGGCTGGCTTTCCAGCAGGTCGGAAATCAAGCTGGCAAGCTCCAGCCGGCGCCGCAGCGGCGATACCGCAGGCGAGAGGTCCGCCATAGCCGCGTCGTGGCCAAGGTCAGTCACAAGTCGTATGCGCGGCAAAAGTGCGGGTGGCCCATCGTCAAACAAGTCTGCGATCCGACGCTTCATGCGCGTCGTGTTTACGAACAGCGTCACCCGTGCCATCGCGTCGGGGGGTTGGTCCGCCAACCTGGCACGAAGCCCGTCGATCACGGCACGCGGGAAATCGACCCCAGGGGCCTGGGCGAAGACGCGGGGGGTGGCGCTGGGCTCAAACATCCCGGCCATAGTCGAGCAGAGCCTCGGCCGCGGCAATCCCCTCCGGATGGCCAACATCGCACCAGCCACCGTCATGCACGATACCTGCAAGGCGGCTTTGCGCGATCATCTGGTCCCAAAGGAGGTTGATCGAAAAGGAGGTCTCCTCGAACGTCGCGAGACCCTCGGTCTTAACGATCTGCGCGCCGGAATAGACGTGGCCAGGGCCTCGGGTGAGGGTCCCGTCCCTCAACGTGAAATCCCCTTTGCCCTGATGGCCGGTGGCCGCGTCGGGTGTAAGAAGGAGTAGTAAAGCATCCATCCGCTCTGGGTCCCAAGCGCTGCGCAGCTCGTCGAGCGGGTTCGCGCCCGTCCAGACGGAATCGGAGTTCAGCGTCATCACCGGCCCCGGACCGAGGAGCGGGAGGGCGTGGCGAAGCCCTCCGCCGGTTTCGAGGATTTCGTCCGGTTCGTGCGACAGCTTTATCCCTCGCGGCGACAGGTGAGCGGCGATCGGCTCGGGCCGGTAGTGCAGGTTGGCGACGATCGTGCCGATGCCTGCATCGTGCGCGATGCCGAGCGCGTGGTCGATAAGGGGCTTTCCCGCGACCTCGATCAAGGGTTTCGGTCGGTCGGCGGTCAGCGCGCCCATCCGGGTGCCGAAGCCTGCCGCGAATATCATCAGAGCGTCGGGACGGTCGCGCATTTGGCTTTCAGGGTTCTCAGGATTTCAGGGGTGGGGTCCGGAAGTGTGCGGGCAACGACATGGCCCAAAGCAGCGAGGGACGGGTGCGCGAGATCGGCAGAGAGATTGCGCCAGACGCGTGGGATGAGGTCGACGTAATGCGGCTTGCCGAAATGGAGTGAGAGGCGCGCGAAGACACCGAGAATGCGCAAGTTGCGCTGGGCTGAGACGGTCGCGCAAGCCTGCTCCAGATCGGCGGTCGTCTTGCCGGTCGCTTGCGCGAAATGCGCGATCATCGCGCTGCGGGTCGCGTCCGACACGTCGCGGCGGGCATCTCGGGCCAGCGACATCAGGTCGTAGGCCGGGTGACCAATGCCCGCGTCCTGGAAGTCCAGTAGCCCGACATTCGCGGGCGCGACACGGTCGGGAAGCCACAACAGGTTTTCCGCATGGTAGTCACGCAGAACAAGGACGGGTTGCCACGGCGCGAGCGCATCAAAGGCATCTTTCATGGCGGCTTCCAGCGCCTTCGTTCCTTCCGGATCGTGCGCGCCCGACGCGCCAAAGGCGAACCAGTCTATGGACAGGGTCGCGAGTGTGCTCATCGGGCCCGGCCCATAGTCCGGTGCGTCCGGAAGCGGGGCATCATGAAGGGCGAGAAGGGCGTCAGTTGCGGCGAGATAGAGCCTTTTCTCGGCATCCGGATCACTCTCGACGACATTTGAAAACAAGTTGTCGCCCAAATCCTCCAGCAAAAGGAAACCCTGTGCAGCGTCCTCCGCAAAGACCTTTGGTGGCGAGAGGCCTGCATTGGAAAGGTGCCGCCCGATCCGTACGAAAGGCCGGATGTCCTCGCCCTTGTCTGGCGGAGCATCCATGAGAACTGCCGGTTGGTCGGCGAGCCACAATCGCTCATACCGGCGGTTGGACGCGTCGCCTGCCAGCAGACTGCGCCGCGCGCCCCCCCAACCAGCGTTGTCGAGGAAGCCAGTGATGGCGTCGTCACGACCAGACATGCTGAAACCGGCCTAATGTGTGGGTCAGGTGTGGCGGGAGGCCTTCGATCTCCGCAATGCGACCGTCGTCATTATCGCCCTGTCGAAAGTTGATGCGCACTGCATTGGAGGGACCTGAATCTCCAAGCCGATCGGGCCATTCGACAAGACAGATGGCGGTGTCGAATGCGTCGATCAGGCCGAGTTCTTCGACCTCGTCCGGGTGTGTCAGGCGATACAGATCGGCGTGCCAGATTTCGTGGCCGCCGGAGGCATAGGTCTGAACCAGCGTAAATGTCGGCGAGGGAACGTCTTCGACAGGCTGACCATTGCGTGACAGGTGCGACTGGATGAGCGACCGCGCGAAATGTGTCTTCCCCGCACCGATAGGCCCGGACAACAGAAAGACGTCCCCTGGTTTCACAACCTCAGCAAGGGTGACGGCAAGTGCGGTGGTCGCGTCCGGGGTCGGAAGGTGAACTGTGCGGGAGCCGGCGTCGATCATGCCTCCGTTGTAATCGGCAAGCGAGGTGGGGCAAGTGGTTTCACGATCCGACGCCCAGCAACCGATTGTCACCGCGCTGCAGGGCGACATCTTCCGGCACCTCGGCAGTCCCGTCATTGAGTCTGAGCTGTGCGAACTCGATCAGCGTGAAGCCCCGGGGGAGCGGCGCGACCCTGCAAGTAAGCGCGCGTCCGTCCAGAAGCGTGATGTTTGCTTTGCACGGTTCACGCACACCTGCATGGCCTACGGTGGCGCGGATTTCGTCCCAGACGCCGCTGGGCGCCGATGCGTTTCGCCAGTGCTCGATGGAGTCATAGATGGACAGATCGGTCAGATCACCGGCGCCGCCGCTGGCCCAGATCGTCGCGTACTGCGCATTTGACAGGGTGAGCACGCCGGCGGTCGAAAACACGGCGACGGCGGCGGGCATCGCGTCGAGCGTCGCCTGCGCGGTTTCGATCTCGGCCCGGTGTTTGCGCGCCAGCTCGATCTCGGTCGAAATATCTTCGAATAGAAAGGCCACCGCCCCGTCCGGATGGGGCCTTCCTGTGACGCGATACGTTTGACCGCCGGGCAAAGTCCACTTGTCCTCGTACGTCCCGTTTCGCGCTTCAGCGACGAGGTCTGAGACTCTTTGGCGCCAGGATTTGTAGTCCTTTGGCTCCGGCATCATCTGCATCTCGCGCAACCGGTCGAGAAACGAAGCGAGGGTGGGCTTCGAGATCAGGAAATCCACCGGCAATGTCATGAGATCGACAAGCGCCGGGTTGAACATCGCCAGTTCCCGCGAACGGTTGAAGATCGCGATTCCGATGGGCAGCGCGGCGAACGTCTTGGACAAAGTCGTCACGAATTCGTTCAGCGACGTCTCGGCTTTCACAAGGTCATCGGTGGGCGTCGCGGTGCAGAGCCGGCCAGACCCGTTGGGTTGAACATGGACCTCGAACCAGTGCCGGGACTCGTCTCCCGCCGCACTTACCGCGACGCGGGCGGTCTGACTGCCAAAGTCGTCACCATCCGTGTCCGGAATGTCGAAAATCCGGGTGGGCGGCCAGCCATGGCCCGCGTTATCATGAAGGTCGGAAAGAAGATCGAGATAGGCACTGTTACACCAGGTCACTGCGCCTCCTTCGTCTTCCTCCCAGATCGGAAAAGGTGTGCGTTCTGTTGCAGCGCGCAACGTTTCCAGTTCACGGTTCAGCGCGGCAACGGTGTATTGATCGGTGGCCGCCGTATTGTCACCCACACCCAGCGAGGAAAGCGTGATCCGCGCGATACCATCGTGCCATTCTGCGTGCAGAAGGCTGGTCTCGTCGTTCGACTGCCGCTCCATCTCGCCCAGATCGGCAAGCTCAAATATCCAATCATCCAGTCCTGGAAAACGCGGCTCAAGGAGGCCCGAGAGGCGGGACCAGTCGCTGCCCCGCTTCGGAGCCGTGGCCAAGAGGTCGCGGGCCGAAGTCGTCACATCCACCAGCGTTTCGTTTTCAAACAGGAAGGTAATCGTGCCACGCTCTGTCAGAACCGTTTGGCGAAGGCCGCTTGCGCGCCACCGGCCAACAAGGCCAAGTGCCAGAAGCGTCGCGAAGGCGACCAGAAAAGCGATAAGAACGAGAACGACGGCAAGCAGCGTGGTCATGTGAGAGGCCCGGTCGTGAAAGACGCCTCACCCTAAGGTTGTGATAGTTAACGAATGTTTAAAACCTACGTCAGCGAGGAAAATTGACGTTTTCGCCAAGGGCTGGCAGGCGCTCTTCCGCCTCGATGCCGCCCGGACGGCGGGGCCAGACCACCTCGACTATCGCCCCGCTCGGCTCTCCCGGCCGGGCAACTCCGGAATAAGGCTCCTGACCATTAGCGAATGTGAGCTCCGCCCCAGTCCTTTCAAGCAGCGTCTTGGCGATGAACAGGCCCAGCCCCATGCCCTCGTACTCGGGGCGCTTGCGGTCGGGTGAACTGCGGCGGCGGCGGATGAACGGGTCACCGATCCGGCCGAGGAGCTGTGGCGGGTAGCCGGTGCCATCGTCCACAATACGCACGGTCAGGACGTCCTCGTCCCAGTCTATATCGATCCAGACGGTCGTGGCGGCGAAATCCACGGCATTCTGCACGAGGTTTCGCAAACCGTGTACGAGTTCTGGACGGCGAAAGACTGTGGGCTGATCCGTTTCGTCCGTCTCGATCAGGATGGCTTTGCCGCGGTCGCGATGCGGGTCCGCCGCCTCCTCGACCACCGTGACGAGAGGGGCCTGGCGCAGATGCAGGTCGTCTTTGCCGGAGCGGCCCATTGACCGGAGGATATCCCGGCACCGATCCGCCTGATCCCGGATGAGCTGGGCATCCTCGCGCAAGTCGGAGCCTTCGGGTAACTCAGACACCATCTCTGCGGACACCAGCTTGATCGTGGCAAGCGGAGTGCCAAGCTCATGTGCGGCCGCCGCGACCACACCACCCAGATCGGTGAGCTTCTGTTCACGAGCGAGCGCCATTTGCGCGGCGAGCAGCGCCTGACTCATACTCTGGGTCTCGGTCGAGATCCGGCGGGTGTAGGCCGCGATGAAACCGATCGCCACGACGATTGCGACCCAGGAGCCAAAGATGAACACATCTGGCAGGCGCAGGACGTCTCCGTTTGTCGTGCGCAGGGGGACATGAAGGTCGGCGGCAAAAGAGATAAGCGCGATGGCTGCCGCCCCGATGAGAAGGGTCGAGCGCAGCGACAGCGCCGTGGCTGCCACCGTGACCGGAGCGGCAATCAGTACGGCAAACGGGTTGTTCAACCCACCCGTCAGCAGGATCAGAAGGCCGAGTTGCATCGTGTCGAACAGAAGAATCGCGACCGCCTCCCGCTCTGTGAGGCGTTTACTCTCGGGATAGACGAAGTGAAAAATCAGGTTGGCGATGATCGACAGGCCGATGATGGCGGCGCAGAAACCGAGTTCGATCTGAATTGCGAAGACGCGGTCCGCGACGCCGATGGCACCGATCTGCCCGGCGACCGCCACCCAGCGCAGAATGTTGAGTGTTTGCAGCCTGATCCAGCTCTTGCCGGGGTTTGCCTCGAACAGGGCGGCGCTTGGATCTGGCATATCGTCCCGGGTTTGTGACTGGTTGCGTCAAAGTCTCCCCTTGTTAGTCGGGGCCGCTTGGCCGATCAATGCGCCCGAATTGCGCAGGAGCATGTCATGACAAAGTTTGCGGCCGTCGCGGGAGCGATCATCCTGGCCATCCTGATCGGAGGGACGGCGGGCTATTGGTATTTCAATCGCGCCACTGACACCTTCGCCGATTGCCGGTCGACCACCGTCGGCGGCGGCACCAGTGCCATCGGCGGACCCTTTACGCTCGTGAGCGAGGATGGCGAGACGGTGACGGAGCAGGACGTCTTCACCAAGCCAACCCTGCTTTACTTCGGCTATACGTTCTGCCCGGACGTCTGCCCGCTCGACAATGCCCGAAACGCCGAAGCGCTCGACCTTGTGCAGGAGCGAGGCTACGACGCACAGATGGCCATGATCTCCATCGACCCGGAGCGCGATACGCCCGAGCAGATGAAGGATTTCACCTCCTACCTCCACGAAGACATGATCGGACTCACCGGTTCGCCCGAGCAGGTCAAGGCGGCGAGCCAGGCCTACAAGACCTATTACAAGAAACAGGACGAAGGGGACGACGAATACTACCTCGTCGATCACTCCACCTTCACCTATCTCGTGTTGCCCGAAACCGGGTTCGTGGAGTTCTTCAAGCGCGACGATACGCCGGAGCAGATCGCCGATACGATGTCCTGTTTCATCGACGCGTCCTCCTGAACCGTAGAAAGGTTAGTTCCTTTTGATATGCATCAATTCGACATGCGGTCGTTTGATGCATAAAGTTTCGTGAATGCGAACAGGTGGAGGGCAGTACATGTCCGAGAACGTGGCATATGACCTTGGCGAAGACCGCTCGATCCTTTTGGTCGATGATGACGAACCGTTCCTGAAGCGGCTGGCCCGCGCGATGGAAAAACGCGGTTTCGATGTCGAGATGGCCGACAGCGTTGCGGGTGGCAAGGCTATCGCGAGTGGGCGTCCGCCGGCCTATGCCGTGGTCGACCTTCGGCTGGGCGACGGCAATGGACTCGATGTGGTCGAAACTCTTCGTGAACGTCGGCCCGAGTCCAGGATCGTCGTGCTTACGGGCTATGGCGCAATCGCCACGGCGGTCGCCGCGGTCAAGATCGGGGCGACCGACTACCTGTCCAAGCCCGCCGACGCCGATGATGTCGTCAAGGCGCTTCTCGCAAAGGACGACGATCTGCCCCCGCCCCCTGACAACCCGATGAGCGCCGACCGTGTGCGTTGGGAACATATTCAGCGGGTCTATGAACTGTGCGACCGCAACGTGTCGGAAACCGCGCGGCGATTGAACATGCACCGGCGGACGCTGCAACGGATCCTCGCCAAACGCTCTCCGAAATGAGGGCAGGGCTGTTTGCCCTCGCGACCGTCTCTCTGGCCGCCTGTACGGGCGGCGCGCAAATGGCGAACGTACCGGCGCGCGTCGGGGCGCAGTTTGTGCCAGACGAACGCGGGCTCGCCATCGAGGGAACTGCGCAGCGCATCGACTTTGGCCGCTCGCCCAAAGGCGTAGTCCCGGTGCTGGAGCGTGAGCTGGGCCGGGGTCAGGCAATCCCACTCACCGGCTGCCCGGATGGCGTGGCGCAGCAGGTGGATTGGGACGGCCTCATCCTCACCTTCACGAACGAGCGGTTCGTCGGCTGGCGCACGGCATCGGCCCGCGCCGGTCAGGCCTGCGCCTGAGCCATCCTCCTGAGCCAGGTTCGGAATGTCCGCGCTCCCGGAGTGAGGACGCCGGGACGGGTCAGGACATAATATCCCAGCCCCTCCGGATCGCCCTCATAGAGCGTTGTAAGCTGGCCGGAGCTGATGTCGGGTTCGACCAGTGCGAGTGACTGGATCGACAGACCCAGCCCGGCGCGCACCGCAGACAGAACCATACCGTTATTCGCCATGTCCTGCGCCCCGATCCGTTCGAAATCGATGCCGATGGTGCGGCCCCAGATCCGTTGCTCGTTCGCGGCGGACGAGAAATACCAGTCATATGCGCCCAGCCGCCCAAGCTCTTCGATCGAACGGGCCTTGGTGTAGTCCGGGGCCGCAACGACAGCAAAGCGGCTGACCGCCAGCGGCTCGACCTCGTACCCCGGCCAGGCGCCGGTTCCGAACCGGATGGCAAGGTCGATGCCGTCGCGGCGTAGATCGGCCAGCCCGACCGAAGGAACAAGCCGAACCTCGACATCCGGATGCTTCGCCCAGAACTGACCCATGCGTGGCATGAGCCAGACTTCCGCGAAAGATGGTGTCAGAGTCACCGTGATCGGGCGGATTGCGTTGCGATCGAGAATCGCCCCCACGCCTTCGGAAATGCGCGAGAATCCGTCTCCGAGCGCGTCGGCCAGCTCACGGCCTGTTTCGGTAAGGCGCATCGTCTGTCCATCCCTGCTCGCAAGTCCCTCTCCGAAATGGGTCTCCAGCGTACGCAGGTGCTGTGCGATGGCCGCATGGGTCACGTTCAAGTCGCGCGCTGCGGCGGAAAGCGTGCCGTGGCGCGACAGGGCTTCGAAGGCGCGGAGGGCGGCGAGCGAGGGGATTCGGGACCAGTCCATGTTTCTATTGTAAGTCAAACTTACAGTTTTGAAAGTTTAGAAACTCGCACCGAGCCAACGAATGCTTCATTTTGAACTCAGCAAGACGCAAAGGAGAAACGCCATGCTGGGTATCATGAACACTGTCATCCGCACCGCAACCGGGGCTGACTCGCGCCGTGAAACCGGTTTCGAGCGGGAATACCGCATCCGTCACGCCGACCGTGTGTCGCGGGCCGAGGCCGAGCTGGAACTGGAGCGCCGCCTGCGTAGCCGGTTTGCACCGTAAGCCTCACTACAAGTTAACAGCTCAGCCGCCGGGACGCATGCCGCCTCCCGGCGGCTATTGTGTCGGGGTTTCAGCGCTGATCGAGGCCACTGGCTCACTCAAGATGAAAAACAGCGCCGAATGTGATATCCAGGAGTCCTGCGCCGACAGATCCTGGCCAGACCTGAATTTGATTCAAATGCTTTCCGGGGGGCCCATGATTGCGCGCACGTTCCTGTTTGCCATCCTCGTCAGCGCGCCTGGTGCCGCGCTGGCAGAGCTGGAGTTTTGTAACTCGACCGATGATGTCGCGTCTGTCGCCATTGGCTACAAGGGTCCGCAAGGCTGGACCTCCGAGGGATGGTGGAACGTCGATCCGGGCGACTGCACCGTCGCGATCCGGGGCGACCTTCCGCTGACCCATTACTATTACCGCGTCGTCTCGCCGAGTTGGACCTTCGACCATGAGCGCTACATGTTCTGCACCTCGCAGCGCGTTTTCACAATCGTCGGGGATACGGAGTGCGAAGCGCGGGGTCACGCTCGCGAAGGGTTCAATGAAATCGCGTTGGAAGGCCGCTCAGCTTTCACCGTCGAGATTGGCGGAGGGGCACCCGAACGAGAAGACGACAGGCTTCCCTCCCTTTTCGATGACTTGCTCGATACGTCGCCGCAGGTCGAATCGGACCCGCCCGGAACGCACGGCGACTTCAAGACGCTTAGCGGCCTTTTCAGCCACTGCGCGGACTTCGGCGATGAAATCGTTTGCTTTTTCACCACCCAAGGTTGGGTGATCGGCGTCGCGGAAAGTGGGCCGACGCCGCTCCCCATCATTCTGGATCTTGAAGACCGGCCGGTGAACACGCCGATGCAGTTCTCTGGCGATGTATTCGAAGAGTACGACGGGCGCGCCCTTATGGCGCTGAGCGATTACATGGTGACCTCGCCCGACGAATACGCCGCCGACCGGGCCGCGATGCAGGGCGTTTGGGAAGATGTCGAAGGCTCCGCTGGCCGTCTCGACGTTTTTGGAAGCTTCCTGACCCAGATTTACCCGGACGGTCAAACGGACATCAACGTCATGCACTTTCGGCAAGGCTGTCCCGGTTCGGGTGGCGATGGTGTGGCACTGCGGCTGACCCCGGACGATCCCGCAGACGATGAACAATGTGCTTTCCTGTCCTATGTCGATGGCGACGAACTGGACCTGCTATATGTCGATACCACCGGGTCAGGGGCGGCGCCGGTCCCCATCAGTTACCGCAGGGCCCGATAGACTTGACCTGTGGCCTAGGCGTGGGCCTGATGTGAGTGGGGACACGTGAACAGGATCGGGGATCGGATTGAAGATACGGGCTATTGCACTGGCGCTTGCGCTCGCCGCACCGGGGGCCGCGCAGGCGGGGCTGGAATTTTGCAACCAGACGGGCGCAAACGCCTCGGTCGCCATCGGGTACAAAGGCTCAGGCGGATGGGTGTCGGAAGGGTGGTGGAACGTCGATGCAGGGGCCTGCAAGACGGTGATCTCCCGCGATCTCGATCTCAGCCACTACTACTGGCGCGCTGAAAGCACTGATCTTTCCTGGTCCCACGCCAACTACATGTTCTGCACGACGGATGAGGCCTTCACCATCGTCGGTGACGAGGATTGCGCTGCGCGTGGCTACGACCGTGAGGGCTTCAACGAGCTCGAGATGACGGGCTACACGTCCTTCACGATGAACCTGACGAATGAGGGTGACGGGCGCACAGGCAACCTGAATGGAGGCGGTCGCGACCCGGAGGAGAACATCGTCTACCCGGACGAAAATCCCGCCCAGTATGACAGCGCCGCCTCTGACGTGGTGATTGACCCCGTTGGAACGCACGGCGAACCCTATTCGATCACTGGGATTCTCAGCCATTGCGATGTGTTGGACAACGGGATTCAGTGTACCATCCTTGCCGACGGCTGGATCTATGTCGCGGACAGCTACTCTCCTACGCCGTTGCCGATGCTCGAGGACCTGCTCAACGCGGGTGAGAACCGCGCGATCCAGATTTCCGGTGATCTGATGGACTATGCCGGGCAGCAGGCGAATGTGACGATCCGGGAATACAGCTTCGGTAATCCCGATGCCTATTCCGTCGAGCGCGGCCTGATGCAGGGTTGGTGGACCTCGGTCGATGATGCTAGCTACGAGCTCGTCATCTACGGCTCGATGTTCGAGGAATACTACAGCGGCAACCCGGATCTGGCGGCATTCATGTTCTACCAATGGGGCTGCGACAGCGCCTTCGACGGCCAGATCGCGTTTCAGCTCGTCTCGTGGGACGGTAACGAACAACGCTGCGCGTCAATCGAATACGTTGACGATGCATCAATGAGCATCTGGGTCGCCGGCACGATGAAACCGCTTCGCTTCCGGCGCGCCAACTGAGTTTAACGGGTCGCGATCCAGTCCGCGACGGCTTCGGCACATTCCGCGGCCGTCAGAGCAGTGGTGTCTAACTCGAGCACATTGTTCGCGTTCCCACCGATGAGGATGCGGCCCTCCTCGTGATACTGGAGCGCCAGCGCGCGTTTGCGAGACTTGCGCATCGCATCCCGGCCAGCGGACCCGATACGCCGTGCGTTTTCGTCAGGGTCGCAATGCACATGGACGACGTAGAGCGGCCCGCGCGTCTCGGCAAGCCGCTCGATCCGCTCCCAGGTTTCCGCCGACCAATCCGACCCTTCGCGCAAGGCGTCCGTCATAATTAGGGGCACGTCCGCAGGCAGTTCCGCGATGCGCTCATCCGCGATCTTCCAGACCGCCCGAACAGTGTCGTAGAACGCCGGGCTTTTGAATTCGGTGAGCGCGAATGCCAGGTTCATCTGCGTGTGAACATCAATCAGCCGCCCGCCGATCTGGTCGACGAGCGCCTGTCCGATGGTGAGCTTCCCGGTGCCGGGGAATCCGTTCAAGAAAATCAACATGGGCGGATCATGCATGGTTTCCCGCTCTTGGCCAAAGAAAAACCGGCGCGGGAATGGCCCGCGCCGGTCTGTCTCCTTCCGGACCCCGATCAGAAGTTCAGGGACACGTCCCTGTGCCGGGCGTTGCAGGACGCCATTGCCAGAGCCTGCTGGCGTGTGAAGCGATCCTGCGAGCGGATGCCGAACGTGCCTTCGACCGCTTCGACATAGGCCCGAATGCCCGGAATGAGCGCCTCGGAGTCAGCACGCCATTGCGCTTGTGCCGCGTATTCCGCCAGCGCTTCCTCATAGTCTTCGAGGATCGACTCGCGGTCGGGATCATCCTCGTCGATCTCGCGTCGTGCGCTTGCGATAGCGGACTCGACATCTCCGGCGCCCTCTACTTCGTCGAACAGCTCTTCGACCGCTTCCACCTGTGCGGCGTCCGCTTCGCCCTGACCGTTCTCCATCAGGTCACGCAGCCCGTTGAGCTCGTCTTCCAGCTCGGCGAAGGCCGCGTTGCTTTCGAGGATGGCCAGGACTTCGGCCGGACCGGAGTAGGCATTGTCCGCTGCCCGCCGGTACTGGTTGCGCGCAGAGTCCTCGGCTTGCGTGAGCTCGGCGAAGGTGTCGTGGACTTCATCCCAGCCCTCCGGGACTTGAGTCTCGAGTTCCGCGATCTCTTCTTCAAGCTCGGCGACATGGGTCTCGGCTTCCGGGCGTTCAGCGGAGTCAGCCTCCATCCGGCCCAGAAGCGTGGACTCGGTGTCCAGCTCTTCGCGCAGGCGGCGCAGCTTTTTCTCGAGGTCACGCACCACGGTCTGTTGCGGGCGATACTCGATGGCGGCTGCAGTCACGGCCTCTTCGGCCTGCTGGATCTCCTGCATTCGCGCGATGGCATCCTCGGCAGCGTCGACGCCGTCCGCGAATTCCTCGGCGAGGTCTTCGGGAAGTGGCGTGAGGTCGAGCGCACGCGCCGCCTCGATCGCCTCAGACGTGCCGGGGTTGCTGGCCAGTTGCTGGCCGACGTAATCCTCAAGGCAAAGCTGCAACTTGGGGTTCCGGGGCGGTGGCGCCGTTTCTGACAGAAGACTGACGCGGTTTGGCAGATAGTTCACCAAGGGTGGGTAGGCACCCACGATGCCCAGCGCGATGAGCTGGAGCACGATGAACGGAATCACCCCGCGATAGATCTGAAGCGTCTTGACCACAGCCGGCGCCACCCCGCGCAGGTAGAACAACGCGAAACCGAAGGGTGGCGTCAGGAACGAGGTCTGGATGTTCAGGCCGATCATCACGCCAAGCCAGACCGCCGTGACGTTCGCACCGGGATCGGACAGCAGGATCGGGGCGACGATTGGCACCACGACCACAGCGATCTCGATGAAGTCGAGGAAGAAGCCGAGGACGAAGATCACGGCCATGACGATAACGAACTGGGTCCAGAACCCGCCTGGCAGAGAGTTGAGGAACTCGCGGACGAGCTCTTCACCACCGAAGCCACGGAACGCTGCCGTCAGCATCGCGGCGCCAAGCAGGATGATGAAGACCAGCGATGTGGTTTTGGCTGTTTCTAGCATCACGCCCTGTAGCGTGTGGTTGTTCTTGATGGCGCGGTAAGAGGACCAGATCAGCGCGATGACGATCAGGACGGTCGCGACGGCACCGATCGCGATGCCCAGCTGGTCTTGCGGACTGCTGATGGCCTTCACGTTCATCTGGAACCCGCTGAGCGCGATGGCGATCAGAACCAGCCCCAAAATGGCGATCAGTGCAGGACCGAAAACCATCCGTGTTCCTTCCGGCGCGAGCCGGTAGGAGGCCATGATAAGCGCACCGGCAGCCCCGATGGCACCTGCCTGGTTCACCGTGGCGATGCCGCCGATGATCGAGCCGAGCACAAGGAAGATGAGGGCGAGCGGCGGCACGAGGGCGAGAAAGACCTTGCCCCAGAATGCGAGGTTCCACTTGGTGCTCTTGTCATGAACCGCCGGTGCAGCCTTGGGCCGGATGATCGCGTAGATCAGGATATACGTCATGTAGATGCCGACGAGCACGAGGCCCGGGATCAAGGCGCCGAGGAACATCTCGCCCGCAGAGGTGCCCGACACGTCGAAAATCGACGGCATCTGAAGATCGCCTGTTGCTTCAGTGTAGAGATTCTTGCGCAGAGTGGATGCCTGATCGGCGGCCGAGGCCAGCTGGTCGGCGAGGATGATGAGCACGATGGACGGCGGGATAATCTGCCCCAGCGTGCCGGAAGCTGCGATGGTGCCCGTGGCAAGTGGTGTCGAGTAGTTCGAGCGCAGCATCGCCGGGAGTGAAATCATGCCCATCGCGACGACGGTTGCGCCGACGATACCTGTCGTGGCGGCGAGAAGTGCCCCCACGAAGACGACCGAGATACCAAGGCCGCCCGGAACCGGGCCAAAGAGCTGCGCCATGGTGACCAGAAGGTCTTCGGCGATCTTCGACCGCTGAAGCATGATGCCCATGAAGATAAAGAGTGGAATGGCTATGAGCGTATCTCGCTCCACCTCCCAATAGACCCCTCGGAGGTTCGTTACCCCCGCCGTAAGCCATTGCTGAGGCCCGCCGGAATGGAAGAAGGCGTCGGTATTGCCCTCGAACAGATACCCGGTCCCTGCGGCGAGACCGATGGTGATGATCGCGGCACCGGGGAGCGCGAAGGCCACGGGATACCCCGAGCCCAGCGCCGCGGCCATGATGCCGACGAGAAGCAGAAGGAAGAAAAGTTCCATGTGTCCGTCGCCCCTTAGTGACCTGTGTCCTGCGCCGGTTCACGATGACCCGGCTCGCCGCGCGCATCGGCCACGGCGTCGAAGAAGTAACTCACGAATTCGATCAGCATGGTGATCCCGAACAGGCCGATGAAGGCGGCCATCTGGTATTTCACGAACATCCCGAACGGCCCAGCCTGGCTCACCTCGTAGTTGGCCAGCGGCGCGTTGATGATCGACTGCGGCCCACTGAACCCGATGATGAGAATGACCCAGACTGTCGACATGCCCAGAAGGATCGTGCCGAAGGCATTGGCGTAGCCCTTGGTGGTGCGCCCGAACCCGGCATAGAGAATGTCGACCCGCACATGGCCCTCGTCGAACAACGTGTAGGCCGAGGCGAACAAGAAGAGGGCGGCGTACCAGTAGCGCACGAGATCGCCCATGAGCGCTTGTTCGTAAGAGAAGACGAACCGCGAGATCACGATCAGGAGTTCGGCGGCAACGATCAGCAACGCGAGCCATGTGAACCCCAGCGTCCGCGTGAAGAGCGCGACGACGAAACCGAGGATGACGAGGGGCCCGTGGACCCAAGGCCCGACCCAGTTCGCGCGTGCGAAGCTACGGGCGATATCCTGTCCCAGCAGCGGCTCGATGATGTCCTCGACCCGCAGAAAGGCGATGCCGGCGTCAATGATGCCGACGAAGAATACCGACCAGAACAGAGCCCTGATCAGATAGACGTTGAACTTGTGGATTTGCAGCGCGTCCCACCGGATCGCGCGGTCCTGTGTCGTGAAGACAAGCCCGGCGGCCAGAATGATCCCGGCCGCGTAGATCGCGGCATGAACCCAGGCAAGACCGCCCCCCTCCGCCATGCCGAAGCCGGCGAGGCCGGGGTAGTCAAGATAGACCACCAGGATGTTGCTGATCAGGAAGGCAGAAAGGACTCCCAGGCTGATCCAGCCGAACAGCCGCTGCAGCACGGCAGGCCTGCCATGTCGCGGAATCTCAGTGTGATCGAAGATCTCGGTCATGGTCCCTCCCAATCGCCGACAGTCTTGGTGAATGCGCGCCCGTTTAGCAGAAAAAAAGCGGGACCAAAGCCCCGCTTTTCACATTTTTGTTCACTTGTTCAAAGTGATCACCCGATGTCGAAGATCCGGTTGCGGTTCTCGACGAACTGGCCTTCGAACAGTGCGATCCCGGTGCCGTATTCCCGCATGGCTTTCTGCATGGAATCGTTGATGCGCCCGGCAATTTCGGAGTGCGCGGCTGTCTCTTCGAAGACCTCCATCGCAGCTTCGCCCATCGCGTCCCAGACGTCCTCGTTGAACGACTTCACTTCCACGCCCTGCTCTTCTTGCAGACGGTTCAGATACTCGCCGTTGAGCGCCGTGGCTTCGTAGTAGCTGTTGGCGTTCTCTTCGAGCGCCGCTGCGGTGATGATCGCACGCTCGGTGTCGGAGAGACCCGACCACCACGACTTGTTCGACGTCAGCGAAAGCTGCGCGCCTGGCTCGTGCATACCGCCGGTGTAGTAGTACTGCGCGGCTTCGTAGAACTTCATGAAGTAGTCGTTGTACGGACCCACCCACTCGGTCGCTTCGATCGAGCCGGAGACGAGGTTCTCGTAGATCTGACCACCCGGGAGCGACACGGTGGACGCGCCGAGTTTGGACAGAACCTGACCGCCAAGGCCCGGGATACGCATCTTGAGACCCTTGAGGTCGTCCGCGCTCTCGATTTCCTTGTTGAACCAGCCGCCGGCCTGCGTGCCGGTGTTGCCGGCCGGAAGACCATACAGGCCGAATTCGTCCTGCAGCTCGTCCCACAGCGCACGGCCTTCGCCATAGAGGCACCAGGCGTTGATTTCGGCAAAAGTCATGCCGAACGGCACAGCGGTGAAATAGGCCAGACCCGGATGCTTGCCGGTCCAGTAGTAGTCGGCGCCGATGTAGGCCTGCGAGTTGCCGCTGGCCACTTCGTCGAACACGTCCAGAGCACCGACACGCTCGCCGGCGGCGAAGTATTCGGTCTGGATCGCACCTTCGGACAGCTCGGTGATGCGCGATGCGAGACGCTGCGCGGACACACCGAGACCCGGGAAGTCACGGGGCCAAGTGGACACGATGGTCATGGTCTTGGCATGGCTGGCAGCGATCGCCGGTGCGGCCAGAGCTGTGCCAGCGGTGCCGATAGCGGCACCCTTCAGAAACTTACGACGTTCCATGGTTCCTCCTCCAATAAGACGTCTTGTCTTTTCGTTTTTTGGGTACGGGTCCTCTGCCCCGCAGCCTGCCTCACCCTATCCGGAAGTTGTGGATATTCAAACGAAAACCCCCGAACGACGTGGTTAAATTCGTCGCACGGGGGCTGGTTTTTAAAGCAGGCTACGGGAAAATACCTACCCTGACGCAGGGTGAGGGGGTCTCAGATCGCGAAGAACGGCTGAAGGATGCGCGGCACAAAAGCCGAGAATCGCAGCGGGGCGTCCGTTGCGGCCAGACAAATGCAGTCCACACCCGGGTCCGCGGTCGGCACATGTTCCAGGTCGCCATCGGCCACCTCGACATCGCCGACATCGAAATGCCCGGTGTCATCCGAGAACCCGCCTTGCAGGACGAGGGTTAGTTCCAGCCCGCCGTGGCTGTGCTCGGGCACCGGCTTGCCTGCCGGGATGTGAAGCAGCCGCGCGGACCCTTCGCGGTCCATGTCGATGATGCACTGACGCACGCCGCCACCCAGCTTTTTCCACTTCACGCTTTTGCTGCGCAGCGCACTCGCCACGGGACCCGGATAGATGCCGTCCGGTGTGTTGGTGTCCGCTTCATACTCAATCGGGTCGTCGAGCCGGTCCATTAGGTTCTTACGCAGGTCGCCCGACAAGGGTTCCTCGGCCACAGATTCCAAAACGGCACCGCCTGCCGCCTCATGCGCCATAAGCGATGCACGGCAGGTGTCGCACATTGACACATGTGTCGCGACGACCAGGGAATAAGCCTTCGACAACGATCCCGCGGCATAGGCCGCGATAAGGGCTTCGGGGATATGGTGTGAGATCTGTTCGCTCATCTCTACCTCAGGTCTTTCAATTCGTGCCGCAAGCGTTCCAGCCCAAGCCGGATCCGGGACTTGATGGTCCCGAGCGGCAGCCCGGTCGCGTCGGCGATGTCACTGTGAGAAAGCTCACCGAGGTATGCTTTCTCGATCATATCGCGCTGATCCGGGTTCAGACGGTTCAACGCTTCGCGAAGCACATCTGTTTCCTGTTCCAGCGCCAACACCTGACCGGCATCCGGCTCGGTGTCGTTTCCCTCGGCCTTCAGCGCCTCGGGCATCGGCCGCCCTTCCTTGCGCAGAATGTCGATCTGTCGGTTGCGCGCGATCTGATAGATCCAGCTCGACACCTGGGCACGCTCCGGGTCGAACATGTGCGCCTTGCGCCAGACCGACATCATAACATCCTGAACGATGTCTTCGGCCTGACCGGCAGGCGCGCCAGACCGGATGACAAAGCCCTTCAGCCTGGGCGCAAAGTGGTCGAACAGCTTGCCGAACGCGGACTTGTCGCGTCGGTCGCGGATCGCGAGCATCCAGAGCGTCTGCTCCGAGAATGGCTGTGCTTTCCCGTTCGTCCCGTTCATTGTCGCCATGCGGCGGCTCTTTCTTCCCGTGTCGCGTGACAGAGCGACCCCCGTATCGGGAGAGGTCTGATCACTCGAAACTGTATCGTCAAGGCGCAACATACCCAAGTTACGACGCCGCGTGAAACTTGGATCAGTAATGATCCGTATCTTTCCTCGAACCGTAACCTTGCCTGAACTAACGAGGAATTCGCATGTCATTCGACGCCCCACCCATCAGGCCACAACGCATCGCCGTCATCGGAGGCGGCGTGTCCGGCCTCGCCGCCGCCTGGCTGCTCTCCCCCCAAAACGAGGTTACGCTATACGAGTCCGAGCCGCGCCTTGGCGGACACGCCCGCACAGTCATGGCAGGGCGCACCGGCGATCAGCCGGTCGATACCGGGTTCATCGTGTTCAACTACGAAACCTATCCGCATTTCACAGCCATGCTGGACAAGCTCGACGTCCCGGTGGCCAAGTCGGACATGAGCTTCGGGGCGACCATTGACGGCGGCAAGGTGGAGTATTCGCTCCAGAACCTGAACACGATCTTCGGCCAACGACGCAATGTTGCCCGCCCGGCCTTCGTGAAGATGATCCGCGACCTCGTCCGCTTCAACGCTGAGGCTGAGGCCGCAGCGGACAGCGACGACATAACGATCGCCGATCTGGTGGCCAAATTGGGTCTGGGTGACTGGTTCGCGCAATACTACCTCATGCCGATCTGCGGCGCGATCTGGTCAACCCCGACGATGGACGTCGGTGCTTTCCCCGCCCGTACGCTGGTCAATTTCTTCAAGAACCACTCGCTTCTTGGATGGAAACAGCACCAGTGGATGACGATCGACGGGGGCTCCGTCGAATATGTCCGCCGGATGACCGATGACCTGCGGATGCGCGGTGTAACGCTGCGCCCCGGCACTCCGGTCAGATCCGTCACGCGAAAGCCGGGGCAGGTGCGCGTCGAGGCTAAGGGGGCACCGGCCGAGACGTTCGATCAGGTGATCTTCGCGACTCATTCCGACGATACCCTTCGTCTGCTCGCCGATCCGACGCCCGCCGAGCGTGCGGCGCTTGGCAATCTGAACTATCAGGACAATCGCGCGTTCCTTCATAGTGACCCGGGCCAGATGCCCAATCGCCGCCGTTGCTGGTCGTCCTGGACCTACAAGGCTGAGACACAGGGGGATCACACGCAGATTGGAGTGACTTACTGGATGAACCGGCTACAGAACATTCCCGAGAACGACCCGATGTTCATCTCGCTCAACCCGTCGAGCGAGATCCGCGAAGAACTCATCTATGACGAGGTGACCTTCCGACATCCCGTGTTCGACCGCGCCGCACTTCGCGCTCAAAAGGAGCTCAAGGCGATTCAGGGCGACAATGGAACGTGGTTCGCCGGGGCCTACACCAGACATGGGTTCCATGAGGATGGCTTCGCCTCAGCTGCCGCGATTGCCGAGGCGATGGACCGCGCCGAACAGGTGATCGCTGCATGAGCCTCGCTCCCCGTCATATGCGCGGCGAAACGATGCACGCCCGAAAGGACGCGATCCGGAACCGGTTCCGCTACGGGGTGGATTACCTCCTGATCGACCCTGAGGACAGGCGTGACATTCCGCCCCTTTTCTCGCGCAACTCAGCCGGGCTCTTTTCCATGCACGACCGCGATCATGGCGGCGCGCGTGGGAATGGCGAGGGTGTCGTCTGGGCTGAACAGGTGCTGGCAAATGCCGGGCTTCCGCTGGACGGCGTGAAGCTCCTGCTTCTCGCTCAGCCACGCTTTGCCGGCTTCTGGTTCAATCCAGTCGCCTTCTGGCTTGCACTGCGCGGCGACGACCTCGTCGCAGTCATCGCCGAAGTGAACAACACGATGGGCGACCGGCACAGTTATCTGTGCGCAAAGCCGGATTTCGCGCCCATCGGGCCGAAGGACGTCCTGACCTCCCGCAAGGTGTTCCACGTCTCTCCGTTTCAGGAGATTTCGGGCGACTATCGCTTTCGCTTCGATGTGAGAGATGACCGGATCGACATGACCATTGATCTTGTCGATGGGAATAAGGGGATGGTCGCCACCCTCTCTGGCCCACTCGCCCCACTGACTGCCCGGTCCATCGTGGTCATGGCGCTGCGCCGCCCCGCCGGGGCGCTGCGCGTGATGGCGCTGATCCTTTGGCAAGCGGCGAAGCTGAAGATCAAGGGCGCGACCTTCCGAAAGCGTCCCGAACCCCCCATCGAAGAGGTGACCTGAGTGACAAAACCGCTCCCCGCGAAACGCTACTGGCTCGTCGGTGCGAGTGAGGGTCTGGGTCGATCACTGGCCGAGGCGCTCGACGCACGCGGCGCGTCTTTGGTCCTGTCGGCGCGCAGTGAGGACCGGCTGAAAGACCTTGCCGCAGGCATGCGTGACGCCACGGTCGTTCCCGTGGACGTCACGGACCCGAAATCAGTGTCTGATGCCGCCCAGAAGGCCGGAGATTTCGATGGCTTCATCTACTCGGTCGGCGCCTACGAACCGATGAAATCGACCGAGTGGAACGGCGATGCGGCCCGGATGATGGTCGCGACGAACATCACGGGTTGTCTCAACGTCCTCGGTGAAGTCGTTCCGCGTTTCGTCGAAAAAAATACAGGCCACATCGCTTTGATCGGCTCGCTCTCGGGGTTTCGTGGCCTTCCCGGCGCGCTGGGCTATGGGCTTTCGAAAGCCGCCGTCATGCATACGGCCGAGAACCTGCGCATCGACCTGTCGAAGACCGACATCCTTATCCAGCGCATGAACCCGGGCTTCATCAAGACGCGGCTGACCGAGAAGAACGAGTTCAACATGCCGCAGCTTATGGAGCCGGAGGCTGCGGCGGATCACGTCATCAGGGCCATCGACAAACGCACGTTCTCGTATTCCTTCCCGAAACCCTTCTCGCTGATGTTCACGGTAGGTCAGCACCTGCCCATTTCGTGGTTTCAGGGTCTGTTCAAGGGCCTCGTCTGATCTGTCGGTTCAGGTCAGCGGGATCATCATTGCTTCGATCACCGGGGCTGTATCCGGGCGTTTGCCGCGCCACCAAGTGAACGCTTCGGCGGCTTGCTCGACCAACATGCCAACGCCGTCCGCCACCTGCGCGCCTCGCGCCTCGGCTTGCGCGAGGAACGGGGTCAGTCCCTTGCCATAGACCAGGTCGTAGGCAAGCCGCGCCCCTTCGAATACCGATGGTCTGAGCGGCGGCGCGTCCCCTGTCAGGCTCAGGGTCGTGGCGTTCAAGACGATATCGTAGAAACCCGTCAGGTCGTCGTAACTCACAGCGCGCAGAGGCCCCCGGTCACCCAACAGGTCCACGATCGCGGTCGCCTTCCCGACGCTGCGATTGGCGATAGTGACGTCCGCCCCGGTGGCAAGGAACGGGGCGACCGCCCCTCGTGTCGCACCTCCGGCCCCGGCGAAGAGAACCCGTGCGCCGGAGAGCGGAATGCCGAGGTTCTCAGTAATGTCCCGGACCAGCCCGACCCCATCGGTATTGTCCGCCTCGATCTGCCCGCCCACGATCCGAAGCGTGTTGGACGCTCCGCAGATCCGCGCGGCGTCCTTCGAGTGGTCGGCCAACTCGAAGGCCTCGAGTTTGAATGGCACCGTCACGTTCGCCCCGATACCGCCAGTATCAATGAACGCGCGCAACGCCCCGGCGAACCCGTCCAGCGGCGCTTCAATCGCCTCATATGTCATGTCCTCGCCGAACTGACGTGCGAACTCACCTTGGATGAAGGGGGATTTCGAGTGGCCGATCGGATGGCCGAACACCGCGTAGCGATCCGTCATGCCAGAAGCGTCGCCAACCTGCGCAACGCGAGCTCATAACCTTCCACGCCGCATCCCACGATCACGCCATCGGCACGGGCGGACATGTAGGAGTGGTGGCGAAACGCCTCGCGCGCATGGATGTTAGAGATATGCACCTCTATCACCGATCCTTCGAACGTGTTGAGAGCGTCGAGGATGGCGACGGAAGTGTGGGTGTATGCCCCGGCGTTGATGATGATCCCGGCCGCTCGGTCGCGTGCCTGGTGTATTTGGTCGACGATCTCACCCTCGTGGTTCGACTGGAACAAGGCTGTCTCCAGCCCAAGCTCACCACCCAGCGTGGCGCAACGCGTCTCGACATCCGCCAGCGTGTCGGCGCCGTAAATCTCCGGCTGCCGTTTGCCCAGCAGGTTCAGGTTCGGTCCGTTCAGGATATGTATCGTCTTCGCCATGTGCTCCGCCCTTCGTCTGTCGACCGATTAGCACGGCTTTCGGGCGAAGGTGAGACGGGCCGGGAGAATTTCCCGACCCGTGGCGTTTTCGTCAGAACCAGCGGCCCACGGCCATCAACGTCACGGCCGGCGTCGCCGTATCCGATCCGGAGAGGTCGAAGCTCTCGATAGTGACGGTGGAGGTCGTGCGGGCGGAAATGGTCGCCACTGCGGGCGTGCTCCCGATGACCGTCGCGGTGACTGTGAAATCAGTGTTGGTGAATGCCTCCGGCAAGGTCCACGTCGCCGCAGCGCCGGAGAGGGTCGCGAAGCTGCCGGTGCTGCAGATAAGCGTGCCGTCCGCAAATTTGGTGAAGCTCCCGTTCACTCCGCTCCCCTCTTCGATCACCGCCGACCCGACGCCGGGCGTGGCCGAGACCGTGCCGACCATGGTCTCCGTGGTCACGATGCCTTCGCCGGGCCCGATGTTCAGCGCCTCATCCCAGGCCGACCCGTCACCGCTCACCTTGATGGAAAAACGGTCGTTCCCTGCCAGCCCCATTTCCGCCCGTCCCGACCAGTTTGTCTGGAAGAGGAGCGACGCAGTATCGGACAGCCCCGCTTTGTTGATCTTGAGCTGATGCCCCGAGCCCTCATGGCTGAGAAGCGTCGCCGGCGCAGACACGGCGAGACGGTTGGTCGTGTCCGAGGCCGTGTTGACGCCAAGCCCCGACACATTGTCGAGGTCCACGGATGCTGTGGCCAATGTCCAGTCGCTCCCATCGTGGACATACACGTCGGTTCCGCCAGCGATAGTGGCGAGCCAACCGGCCTTCGGGATCTGGAAGTACCAGGCTGCGTCCAGCCAGGTAGCGATCTCGCCATCATGTCCGGCCCAGTCGCCGGTGGCACCGCTCCCGATGGCGTGCGTATCGCCGTTTCCGGGTGAGGCAGGCGGCGTGGTCGCGCCCATCGTATCCAGCGACAACTGGACGACGGTGTCCAGCAACCGCAGGGCTTCGTTATGGGTGACGTGTTTCTGTGCTTGAGCAGGCTGAATGAACGGCAGCGTCAGCCGGGGCGATGCTTGGGTCATGGCAGTGCCTCGAGTTGTTGTTTTCCGGCAACTCCTAACAGGCGGCGCTTCTGGACCGGTGAATGCCTGGAACCCGACGTTAACCTCTCATTAACCCTTTGTAATCGTTTACATCATTGCCATTTTGCGTTTCGCGAAATGGCAAACCGTAAGCCCTTGTTTTCAAACCCGGAATCAGAAAAAAGAGGAAAACCTTACCTTGTGGAACAACAATAGGATGTTAACCATTAAGGACAGAGGGCAGAGAAAAATGGGCATTTGCGAGCGAAAAAATGAAAGACGAACAGCTGCGCAGGACTTGGAAGCAAGACGCCGAAGGCGTCAAGCATGACATCCTGATGGTTGCGATGGCCGAATTCGCGGAGCACGGGCTTGCCGGCGCGCGGATCGACGAGATCGCGGAAAAGACGAAAACATCCAAACGGATGATCTATTACTACTTCGGTGACAAGGACGGTCTGTATCTTGCCGCACTTGAAGCGGCCTATACCCGGGTCCGCGCCGGTGAAGAAGACATCGACATCGAAGGCCTCGGTCCCCGCGATGCAATGGGGGCCGTTATCCGTTTCACCTTCGAACACCACCGGGCACACCCCGAGTTGATCCGAATGGTGATGAACGAGAACGTCAATCACGCGGCTTACCTGAAAAAGTCAGAGTTCCTGCGCGACCTGAACCTCCGCACTCTGAAGCGTGTCGAACGCATCCTCGCGCGGGGTCAGGATGATGGCGTCTTCCGTAAAGACGTGGATGCTTTGATGCTGCATTGGCAGATTCAGGCCCAATCCTTCTACAACGTGTCCAATCGCCCGAGCTTCTCGACGAAATTCGGCGAGGAGCTTTTTTCCGACGAAGGGCAAAACGTCATGCGTGAGACGATCGTAGATTCCGTCCTGACCTACCTGACCTGCAAAGCGGGCTGATCGCGCGTCTGCGCCGTTAAAGGCGCGCCAGCAACTCGCGGTTTTCCTGCAATTGTCGAAACACCGCCCGGTCGCGGGCGAGAGCGCATCGCGCGTCCGGGTTCGGCGCGACCCGGCGCGCTGCGGGTGCCATGCGCCTGCCCGCCTCGGTCAGATCGCCGTGAAGGCCGGATGCGACGCTCGCCGCTATTGCCGTGCCCAGCAGAATGCAGTCTGAGCGCACCGGGAGCAGAATGTCGCGCCCCGTTGCATCCGCGAAGAGTTGCGTGAGAACGGGACTGGCCGAGAGACCCCCGGACATGACGAGCGTGTCCGAACCAAGCCCTGACTCCGAAAAACGATCCAGAACTTGCTCAACGCTCAGGGCAAGTGCGACAGCGGTGCGCCAATAGAGCGCGGCGAGCGCGGCGAGCGACCCGTCCGGTCTCAGACCGTGGATCGAGCCACCCGGATCAGATGAAATCGGTGTCCCGCGCATACCGCTCGGGTCGGGCAGAACGTGAAGGTCGTCGGCGAAAGCATAGCCTCGCTGCGACACCCGCGCCTCGACCTCGCCCAACACCGTATCATGCCCGATGCCCCCCACACCGATAGTGGGCCAATGGGACAAAACCCGGTCGAGCAGTGCGCCGGCATGGGTTAGCCCGCCCTCGACACACCATGTTTCGTCCCGGATCACCTCGCGAAACGGCCCCCAGAGTCCGCGAGGCTCCGGTTGCGCCTCGCGTGTATCGATCAGACCTGCCGAGGTGCCGATGACCATTGCGGTCGCCCGGCCACACCCGTCCCGTCCGGCCAGCGCTTCGCATCCAAGCGCGCCGGCGTACCCGTCGATCAGGCCCGCACCAACGAGCGTCCCGGTCGTCAGACCTAACGCCGCCGCCGCCTCGGCGGTCAACGGGCCAAGGCCTTCTCCCACCGCGGCGCCCCTGTCCGGCAGCGAAACCCTTTCAATCAGATCACCCATCCCGACCCCGTCGAGAAAGGCCCTTTGCCACCCACCCGCATCCCGGTGATAGGGCCATTTCGTAGCCAGGCACGCGTGGCTCTGCACGACCCGGCCGATCGACCTGCTGGTGAGCCAGTCGGTAAGGTCGAGCGAGCTCCCGAGTTTCGCCCAGGCCGCGGGGCGGTGATCGCGCACCCACATGAGTTTGGGCACTTGCATCTCTGGGGACATGGCTCCGCCAAGGCGGTCGATCACGAGTCCGCCGACATGACTAGCCTGCCGGGCCTCGACCTGTGCCCGCCGGTCGAACCAGGCGATCGTGTCGCGTCCACCGTCCCCGATGGCCACCCCGGCTCCCTGTCCGTCCAGCAAGACGAGAGAACAGGTTGCGTCGAAGGCGAGGCCCGCGACATCCTCCGCTCTGACCCCCGCTACGTCTCGCGCGCGCCGCACCACGCGACACACCGCGGCCCAGATATCAGCAGACCGGTATTCGCCAATGTCGTCGCCCGAGACATGGATCGCGAACGGCTCGACTTCTCTCGGCTGCATCACGCCCTGCGCGTCGAACAACGCCGCCCGCGCCGAGCGGGTACCGACATCGACTGCGCAAACGTATTTTGTCATGGACGCTCCGAATTCAGACCGAAACGCGCAGAAGGGCGCGCAGGTCCTGCATGGTTTCGATGATTGCATCCGGGCCTGCCGATGCAACTACCGCGTTCAGGTTCGCGGGTCCTGCGTGGCTCCCGCCCGTGAAGCCCACGACAGGCATCACCGCAGCACGCGCCGCGTGGACGCCCGCAGGGCTGTCCTCGACCACGAGGCAATCGCGCGGTTCCACGCCCATCTCGCTCGCGGCCAGCAGGAACAGATCGGGCGCAGGCTTGCCGTTCGCAACTTGTGAAGCGGAAAAAATGAACGGCTCGAAACGGTCGATGAGTCCCGTCACGGTCAAGGAAAACCGAATACGGTCGGGCTGGCTCGACGAGGCGACGCAATAAGGGCAGTCGAGCGCATCAAGAACCTCTTGAACGCCTAAAACAGGCTCTAATTCGGCCCGAAACCGGTCGAACAGCGTGTGACGCAGTGTTGATTGTGCCGCCTCATCAAGGTCCACGCCATGTTCCGCCCGGAGCCAAGCGGCATTGGAAGCGATCGAACGACCGAGCAGGTGGCGATAGCCTTCCGCCTCGCTGATCCTTGCGCCTGCCGCGCCCAGATAGTCCAACAGGACCGACAGGGAAATCGTCTCGCTGTCCACCAGCACGCCGTCGCAATCGAAGATCACGAGCCGTGGGGCGAGGGTCGGGGTCATGGATCAGCTTTCGGCAAGGTAGGATTCGAGCGTGGCGACGGTTCCCTCGGACCATAGCATGCCGAGCCAACGACCAAAGGCCGCGATGAACGTTGGATCGCGGCCAACCGCGCCATAAATGTTTTCCTGAGTGAGCCAAACCTCGGGACACTCCCGTGCAGCCCGCGCGACAGGCACCAGCGCGTCCCAGTTCGGGTCGTTTGGCGCGATGATCGCACCCGCTTCATCCTCGCCTGCGCAGTAGCGACACCAAAGCGCGCTTTCCAGCGCGAGCCCTTCGACCGATCCGCCCGAGGCCAGGGCATCGCGAAGGACCGGCACGATGAATTTCGGCTGCCGGTTCGATCCGTCCAGGCATAGCCGGCGTACAGTGTCGCCGATCTTGGGGTTCGAGAACCGCGATTCGATCAAGTCGAAATAGGCTCTGACATCAGTATCCGGCACCGGGGGAACGGTCGGGATGACCTCGGTCTCGGTGAGCTTGCGCAGAAAAGCCCGGATCACAGGATGCTCCATCGCTTCGTGAACATAGTGGATGCCTAGAAGACCCGCCGGATAGGCGATCGTCGCATGCCCGCCGTTCAAGACGCGCAGCTTCATCAGCTCGAAAGGCGAGACATCTTCAACGAACTGCACACCCACCTTCTCGAACGCAGGGCGTCCGAGTGGAAAGTTGTCCTCCAACACCCACTGGGTGAAGCCCTCACAGAAGACCGGCCAGCTGTCCTCGACACCAAAGTCATTGCGCAGGATTTCACGTTCCCGGTCGGTGGTGGCAGGCGTAATGCGGTCCACCATCCCGTTCGGGAAGGCCACGTTTTCCCCGATCCAAGCGGCGAAGCCGGGATCGGATAGCGCGGCAAGGCCGGTGAGAGCGTTACGCGTCACGACGCCGTTATGGGGAATGTTGTCACAGGACATCACTGTGAACGGGTCCAGCCCCGCCGAACGTCGCGCACGCAGACCGGCAAGGATCATGCCGAACACCGTCTTCGGGCCGTCTGGCATTTCGGCGTCGGCGAGGATCGCAGGATGGCCCGGATCAAACCGATCCTGCGAGTCGAGGAAATAACCGCCCTCGGTGATCGTCAACGACACAATCCGGATGTCAGCGCACGCGAGGCAGGCGATGATCGCCTCCGCATTCGCGGGTTCCACATAATCGATCATCGAGCCCAGAACGCGCGCCTCGCTGCGGTCGGCCTCCTGCTCGACCAGCGTGGTCAACCAATCCTGCTCGGCCAGAACGTCGCGCCCCTTGCGCTCGCCCTCGAACACGCCGGCGCCGATAAGCGCCCAGTCCCGGCTCTCGCCGGATGAAAAGAGCCGGTCCAGATACTCTGCTTGGTGCGCCCGGTGGAAGTTCCCGACTCCGAAATGCACGATCCCGGCTGACAGGTCGGAGCGTTCATAGCCCGGGCGCGCGACGGCGGCAGGCAGGGATTCGAGGGTATCGAGGGATAGTCTTATCGGCGCCATCAGCTCATCCAGTTCCCGCCGTCGACATTGTATGTCTGTGCGACGATGTAGTCGGCCTCATCGGAGGCGAGGAAGATCGCCATCCCGGTCAGGTCTTCGGCTTGGCCCATACGACCAAAAGGTACGGCCTCACCGACCTCGCGCCTTTTCTGGCCGCGCGGCTTGTTTTCGTACTTCGCGAAGAAGGCATCCACGCCGTCCCAATGCTCTCCCTCCACCACACCCGGAGCGATGGCGTTCACATTGATTCCATGCGCGATCAGGTTCAGTCCGGCAGATTGGGTGAGCGAGATGACAGCGGCTTTTGACGCGCAATAGACACTGACAAGCGCCTCACCCCGGCGCCCCGCTTGCGACGCCATGTTGATGATCTTTCCGCCTTTGCCGCGTTCGATCATGTGCTTCGCGACCGCCTGCATCGTGAACAGTGTGCCGCTCACGTTGATTGCCATGACGCGCTCGAAATCTTCTCTCTCGATCTCGGCGATGGGAGCGGCGGAAAAGACCGCAGCGTTGTTTATGAGAATGTCAATGTCACCAGCGTTAGAAACTGTTTCGGCGACAGCAGCGTCAATCGACCCCTGGTCCGTAACATCCATCTCGACTGCAAATGCCGCGCCGCCAATTTCCCCGGCAGCCTCCTTCGCACGAGCGAAGTCGATGTCCGCGAGCGCCACGCGCGCACCTTCACGGACGTAAGCACCGGCGAACGCCAGCCCAATGCCGCGAGCCGACCCGGTGATCAATGCCGTCTTTCCGTCCAGCCGTTTCATGCGATGCGCAGACCCGCCGCGTCGAACCTATGGACCTTCGTCATGTCGGGGGTGAGAAAAACGGTATCGCCGTGCCGCACGCTGAACTCGCCGCCGACGCGAACCGTCATCGTCTCGGCAAGGCCGGTCTCCGTGACGTGCAGGAACGTGTCGGAGCCGAGGTGTTCAGACACCATGACGGTTCCCTTCCATTCCCCTTCGGTGGAGGACGCCGCCAGATGCTCGGGCCGAATGCCGATCGTCTTGGCGTCGTGCTTGGCCGCTTCCGCCCCTTCGATCAGGTTCATCTTGGGCGAGCCGATGAAGCTCGCGACAAAGGTGTTGCGCGGGGCGGTGTAAAGCTCCAGCGGGCTACCCACCTGCTCGATCACGCCTTTCCGGAGCACGACGATCTTGTCGGCCATCGTCATGGCTTCGACCTGATCGTGCGTGACGTAGATCATCGTCGTCTTGAGCCGCTCGTGCAGTTCGGAGATCTCCAGGCGCATCCCGACGCGCAGAGCGGCGTCGAGGTTGGAGAGCGGCTCGTCAAACAGGAACGCGGCCGGTTCACGGACGATGGCCCGCCCGATGGCGACCCGTTGACGCTGACCACCGGATAGCTGGCCGGGGCGCCGGTCGAGGTAGTCGGTCAGGTTCAGCACCCGCGCGGCATCCTCGATCTTGCGCTTCTGTTCAGCTTCGGAGATGCCCGCCATCTTCATCGGAAAGGCGATGTTCTTGCGCACGGACATGTGCGGATACAGCGCGTAGGACTGGAACACCATCGCAAGGCCGCGTTTGGCCGGGGGCAAGTGCGTCGCCGGTTGTTTGTCGATGCGGATTTCGCCAGATGTCACATCTTCGAGGCCCGCAATCAGCCGTAATAGGGTCGATTTTCCGCAGCCAGACGGCCCGACGAAAACGACGAATTCACCGTCGTCAATGGTCAGGTCCAGCGGCGGGATCACCTCCACGTCGCCGAACGCCTTGGTCACTTTATCCAGCGTGATGCGTCCCATGGTCTTTCCTTATTTCACCGCGCCGAAGGTCAGGCCCCGGACGAGTTGTTTCTGGCTGAACCAGCCCATGATGAGGATCGGCGCGATGGCCATGATCGAGGCCGCCGAAAGTTTCGCGTAGAACAGGCCCTCGGGCGACGAGTAACTGGCGATGAACGCGGTCAACGGCGCGGCCTTGGCGGCAGTCAGCGTGAGCGTCCAGAAAGCCTCGTTCCAGGCGAGGATGATGTTCAGAAGGAGGGTAGAGGCGATGCCCGGCACGGCCATGGGCAGGAGGACATAGATCACCTCGTTGCGCAGCGAGGCCCCGTCCATGCGCGCCGCTTCGAGGATTTCGCCCGGAATTTCGCGGAAGTATGTGTAGAGCATCCAGATGATGATCGGCAGGTTGATCATCATGAGGATGAAGACCAGCGCGATGCGGGTGTCGAGAACGCCGAGCTTCTGACAGATCAGGTAGATGGGGAGCAGAACGCCGACCGGTGGAAGCATCTTGGTCGACAGCATCCACATCAGCACATCCTTGGTCCGCCGTCCGGGGACAAAGGCCATTGCCCAGGCGCTGGGCACGGCGATGAGGAGGCCGAGGACCGTGGAGCCCACCGAAATGATGACCGAATTCCAGAAATGGCGGAAGTAGTTGGAGCGTTCCTGAACCGTTGCATAGCTCTCGAACGTCCATTGCGACGTGAGCACTTCGAGCGGCCGCTTGATCGCGTCGCCCTCCGAATGAAAGCTCAGGATCGCGATCCAGAGGATCGGGAAGAAGATCAGGAGCCCGATGATCCAGGCGATCAGCGTGTTGAGTGCCTTGCGTTGCGTGGTGACTGCGCGTGCCATGGGTCCCCCTCCTCAGGCGTCGAGGTTCTTGCCGATCATCCGCATCAGGAAGATCGCAACGATATTGGCGAGGATGATGGCGACGACGCCACCGGCGGAGCCCGCGCCCACGTCGAAACTAAGCAGGCTTTCCTTGTAGATCAGGAAGGTCAGGTTCGTGGATGCGTTGCCCGGCCCGCCGTTCGTGGTGACGAAGATCTCCGCGAAGACGGACAGGAGGAAGATGGTCTGAATCAGGATCACGACGGTTATGGAGCGCGCGAGGTGCGGCAGGGTGATGTAGAAGAACCGGCTGAAAGCGCCCGCGCCGTCCATCTCGGCCGCTTCGAGCTGCTCGCTGTCGAGAGACTGGATCGCCGTGAGCAGGATAAGCGTCGCGAACGGGAGCCATTGCCAACTCACGATCCCGATGATCGAGGCAAGCGGGGCCTGACTGAGGAAGTCGAAAGGTTCCAGACCGACGCTCTTGAAAAGGTAACCGAACAGACCGTTGACCGGGTTCATGAACATGTTCTTCCACACAAGCGCCGAAACGGTCGGCATGACGAAGAACGGGGCGATAACCAGGACCCGCACGATTCCCTGTCCCCACATTTCAAGGTTCAGGAGCAGGGCGAGGAGGACACCGCCCACGACCGTGATGACCAGCACGCCGCCGACCAGCAGCAGCGTGTTGATGAGCGATGTCTTAAACGCGGGATTCGTCAGGAAGAACTCGTAATTCTCGAATCCGACAAAGGGTGTCGGCCCCGGCATCAGAAGATTGTAGCGCAGCAACGAAAAGTAGATCGTCAGCCCTAAGGGTATCAGCATCCAGCCAAGCAGCAGGATGACCGAAGGTGAGATCATGGCCCGTGCGGCCGTGCGTGAAGCTTTCGTCGCCATGTGGCTGGTTCCCGATCCTGTGTGTCCCGACAGGGTTGAAGGAATGACCCGGAACGCGTGGCCGGGTGATTGCTATAGACCTGATTGGAGAGTGTGGGCCGGCCCGAAGGCCGACCCGGGAGGAGGGTTTACTCGATGTAGCCCGCGCGCTTCATCTCACGCTCGGTGAGGGCCTGCGCTTGTGTGAGCGCGTCTTCGGCCGAGGTCTGGCCGGCGAGCGCAGACGAGAAGGTCTGACCCACAGCGGTCCCGATGGACTGGAACTCGGGGATCGCGACGAACTGAACGCCGGTGTAGGGAACCTCGTCGACCGTCGGGTTCGTCGGGTCGGCCGCGTTGATCGACTGAAGCGTCATCTCGGCGAACGGCACCTTCTGGTACTCCGGGTTTTCGTAGAGCGAGGTGCGGGTGCCCGGCGGAACATTGGCCCAGCCTTCGTTTTCTGCCACCAGCGCGGTGTATTCCTTGGACGTCGCCCAAGCGATGAATTCCTTGGCCGCATCAGGGGAGTCAGATCCGGCGGGAACGGCCAGCGACCATGCCCAGAGCCAGTTGCCGCGCTTGCCCAGACCGTTATCGGGGGCGAGCGCGAAACCCACCTTGTCCGCAACAGTCGAGTCCTCGGGGTTGGTCACAAAGGACGCGGCGACGGTGGCGTCGATCCACATGCCGCACTTGCCCTGCTGGAACAGCGCGAGGTTCTCGTTAAAGCCGTTCGACGATGCGCCCGGCGGGCCGTAGTTGTTCATCAGGTCGAGATAGGTGGTCAGTGTCGCTTCCCACTCCGGCGTATCGAATTGCGGGTTCCAGTCCATGTCGAACCAGCGCGCGCCGAACGAGTTACCCATGGCCGACAAGAACGCCATGTTCTCGCCCCAGCCGGCCTTGCCGCGCAGGCAGATGCCGTAAACCTCGTTGCTCTTGTCGGTCATTGCCGCTGCCGCTTCCGCGATGAAGTCCCAGGTCGGGGCTTCGGGCATTTCCATGCCGGCTGCTTCCATCAGGTCGGTGCGGTACATGACCATCGAGCTTTCGCCGTAGAACGGCGCGGCGTAGAGCTCGCCATCGACGGTCAGGCCGCCGCGGATGGCGGGGAGGAGGTCGTCCACGTCATACTCGGCCGGCAGGTCATTGAGTGATACGAGCCAGTCCTGCGCGCCCCAGATCGGAACTTCATAGGTGCCGATGGTCATAACGTCGAACTGGCCGCCATTGGTGGCGATGTCCTGTGTCACACGCTGACGCAGCACGTTCTCTTCCAGCGTGACCCATTCCAGCTCTATGCCAGTTTCCTCGGTGAAGTTGTCGGCGAGGCCCTGCATCCGGATCATGTCGCCATTGTTCACGGTGGCGATGGTCAGGGTGGTGTTTTCGTGGCTCGCAGCGGTCGCGGCAAACGCCGTGGCCGTAAGTGCGGTAGCACCCAAAAGGGCGCGGATCGTCGTGTTCATTATGTCCTCCCAAAAGTGGTGAGCAATTGCCAAGCTCAAGGGCAATTATTCATTTTCGCCTGACTCACGTCAACGCAATTCATCTCTGCACCGCAGCAATCGCGGGCAGCCTGTTGATTCCATTCGCTATATTGAGTCAGGAAGATTCTGTTAGCGCTATCGCGGTTTCTTCGTCCGTGATCAGGCCATTCACAAGTCGTCCTTCGACGGCGGCCCGAATCGCTGGGATCTTGTCGCGGCCATAGGCACAGGCGATGGTCGGCTCCGTCGGGCCGGGCAGGACCGGGGCGGAACTTACACGCTCGTTCACCGTGTCCTCGATCAGTCGCCCGTGCGCATCGAACACCCAGCCGATCACTTCGCCCACCGCGCCCTTCCCGATCAACCGTTCCTGATCGGTGACCGAGATGAACCCGTCGAGTGCAAGCGGCGCGGGATCGGCGATGGTCCCGACCCCGATGAAACGCACATCGGTCCTTTGTGTCAGCTCCCGCGCGGTTTCCAGCGTCTTCTGCCCGATCAGCGCGGCCCGTTCTTCCGCCGTGGCCGAGATCACCGGCATGGTCATCGGATAGGTCGTGGCGGTAACCTTGTCCGCGATGGTGAAGAGCACGTTGTAATGAGCGGTCGACCCGTCCGGCGCGATGTTCCCGGTCAGCGACACGATCCGGTGCTGGGCACAGTCGAGGTGCGGCAGGTGCTCGACGGCGGCTCTCAGCGTCCGCCCGGTGCCAAGCCCGATGACGACGGGTTCGACCGACAGCAACCAACGCTCAATCATGTCACCCGTCGCCGTCGCGACGGCCGCGCCGCTTTCACGCGCGCCACCCAGAGACGGAACCACCTCGCAGATGTCGAGGCCATAGACCTCGCGCAGGCGGCTTGCGATCCCCATGCACCGCGCAATGGGGTGGTCGATGCGCACCTTCACCAGCCCCGCTGCATGAGCCTGCGAAAGGAGGCGTTGTGCGGATTGGCGGGAAATGCCCATGATCCGCGCGATCTCGTCCTGTTTCTTGCCGCCCACATGCGACAGCCAGGCCGCGCGTGCGGCGTCGTCCAGTTTCCGGTCGATCGAGTTCATGTCCCTCCCCCGATTTGCGGCACCAATCGTCGCGATGTTTGGCGCATTTGACAAGGCAAGGCGCGGAATTCACTCCGCTTGCGATTGACAGGGCGGGCTGGCCCCGCCCTTCATGCCACATGGTGAACCGGTCACTCATACTTGCGATCATTGTGCTTCTTGCCCTGCCGGTCCGGGCGCAAGCCGCCGATGAAACTTATCGGGACTGGTCCATGGTGCGCGGTGCGGCGGGCTGCCTCGCCATGATCTCCGTAGGCTTGCGGGACGCCGGGTCCGGCCTCTTGAGTGTCGCGCTCCTGCCGCAGGACGATCCCGAGCATCCGGCCATCATGACCGCGCGGGTGCCTTTGGGTGCTGCCCTGTCCCAGCCGCTGACCTACACCCATCCGCGAGGGGAAGAAGCCATCGGCCTCACATGGCAAAGCTGCACTGACCGCACCTGCCTCGCCTCCGCCCCCATCGGGGCGGAAGAGGTCGAGCGACTCAAACGCGGCACCAGTGTTTTCTTCGGATTCCGGCCCCTGCCGGAGGTCCGCCCGCTCATCGTCCCGGTCTCGCTTTTCGGCGTGACGCGGGCTTGGACGGCCGCTCAGGCCTGCGACTGATCGAAGATGTGGCGGAGCCGTTCCAGCACAACGCGTGGCTCCTTGTAGAACAGGAGCTGACCGGAAGCTTCTAGCACGGTGACCCGCGCCCGCTCGCCCAGCCGTCCGGCGAATGCGCGCACCGACTCCACGGTCACCACGCTGTCATGGGCCCCGTGGAACAGGTGGACCGGGGCCTGCGACGCTTCGACGAGATGGCTCCAATCCCGCACGACCTGTTGGCTGTCGATCTCGAACGCCTGATGCCCCTGGCGCACCGAGAATTGGTATCCGTCAAGGATAAGCCACCGGATCTCGGGGTCCTGCGTCACAGCGAAGTCCACCGGAGCGTTTTCATAAAGCGAGGTCATGAACCGCTTGTCTCCGCCGTTCTTGAGCTGGTGAATACCTGCCCGCAGGACATAGGGCAGCATGTTCGGGGCATGGAGCGCGGTGAAGGCGACGAGCCGTTGGCGTCGCGTCATGGCGCTGATCTGCTGTCGTGACGTGATCGGCACGCCGCCTGAGACGCAGACCACGGCACGGGGGTCGCACACCGCAGCGGCGGCGAAGGCATAGACCGACCCGGCCATGTGACCGACGAGCACCGGATCGGACACGCCAAGTTGCCCGCAGATCTGCTTCAGATCCCCGGCAAACCGCTGCGGCGCGTCGCTGAAGTCGCCCGGATCAGGGTCAGACTGGCCGAAGCTGGGCCGGTGCGGGCAAATGAAGCGCAGGTTGTGCCCGGAAAGGAGCTCCTGGCTTTTGCGGGTGAGCGCCGTGCCGTCCAGCATCCCATGCAGGAAGATCACCGGATCGCCATCCTCCGGTCCGTGAAGTTCCACGTCCAGCCGCCGGGTGCCGACCCGCGCGGTGACGATCCGCCCTTCTGGTCCAAGCGACGCATCACGTTGAAGGTCATGTCGCTCTGCAAGCCGCCGCACGTTGTTGAGAAGCGCAGTGAGCTCGACCTGCGCAGGGCGAGTTGGCAGATGACCGTGTGATCGATCCACGCGTCGCCAGGCTACAGGCGACGGACGGCCTGCCTCTGGCCTACGACTATGTCCCGTCCGCCGAGAACACCGTCGATGTCGTGGTGAACGTGCCCGACATCCAGCGCCATGTGACAAGCGTGACGCTCGACAACTACGGCTCTGCGGCGTTCGGGCGTCCGCAACTCGGCGTGTCGCACACGATCAACGGGCTCACCGGCTGGAACGACCCGCTCACCGTCGCGGCGCTCCTTCGGCAAGGGTCGCTCACGGGATCCGTGGACTACTCCCGCGTGGTCCTGCCCAACGGCGGGAAGGTGTCTCTGATCCTGCTTGGCACCAACTCCGCCTCGATCACTGCGCCCCGCGTCACCGGGCGCAGCCGCTCGGCGACCGCAGGCTTCACCCTGCCGGTCATCGCCGAAGCAAACCGCGGCCTCTCGCTTTCCGCCACCGGCACCTACAACTGGGAACGCACCGCTCTTCTCGGGGTCCAGACGCTCAACCAATGGGGCCCGCAGGGCAGCCTCGGTGCCTCGGGGTATATCAACGGCGACGGCTGGAGCCTTTCGGCAGGCGGGCAGATCACGGCCGGCAGCTATTCCGACGCTGTCTTCGCCACGACCGGGAACACCTATGTCTCGGTCTCCGGCTCCGCGCTCTTCGCATTGTCTCTGGGCGAGCACATCTTCAGTTCGGTCTCGCTTTCCGGTCAGGCCGCGCTCGTCGGGACCATGCCCACATGGAACACCTTCAGCGTCACAGCGCCGGGGGCCGTCCGGGGCTATCCGACCAACCTCTCGGTCGGGGACAGCGGCTATGTCGCCCGCTTCCAGATCGAGAAATCCGCCCCCTTCGCCCTCGGCGCTGGCATCGGCATCCGCCCCTTCGTCTTCGGCGACATCGGGCAGGCCTTCGACAGCACGCGCGCACCGCTCGGGCTGGCCAGTTCCGTGGGCGTCGGCACCAGCTTCACGCGGGGCAACAACGTCTTCGGTGACATCTTCGTCGCCAAACCGATCACGACGGGCATCGTCGGCTGGGCCACGCCCAGCGCGGCCCCGATGATCGGCGGTTCCATTTCGGTGACGTTCTGAGGAATGCGCCGGGTGATTGTGTAACTTCAGGATGCGGGAGATCCGGCGCATGACTTTTCGACTGACCAAACTGGCCGCCATTTCGGCGCTGTGTACCCTGCCGGCCTTCGGTTTCGCGCAGGACGAGACGACCGAGGCCGAAACCGAAGCAACCGAGAGCGAAAGCTCCCCGGCCCCGGTGCGGATTGCCAACGGTCAGCGCTTCGGCGCCTGGACCGTGACGTGTGAGGCGGTGGCCGTGGGTGAAACTGCCTGCGTCCTGTCCCAGCGCCTCGTCCGCTCCTCCGACAACGCTTTCCTGGCCGAGGTTCTGGCCTTCTGGTCCGGCGATGGCGAACAGAGTTTCCTCGCCGCACGCGTGCCGAACGGGGTCTATTTCCCCTCTGGCTTCGCGTTCAAGCCCGAGGACAGCGACGAGCGTGCGGAATTCGTCTGGCAGTCCTGCTCGGCGGATCTGTGTGAAGCGCTCTTGTCCGAGGATCTGGAAGCGCTCCGGGCCTATGCCGAGGCCGAAGGCGGCGTCGTCGCCGGCTACCGCCCCGGCCTGCGCAGCGAACCGCTGATCTTCCGTCTGGACCTGACCGGCATCGGCGACGGGCTCGAGGCGCTCAAGGCCGCGACGATCACGAACGCCGCCGACTGACTT
Organism: Maritimibacter sp.; assembly: GCA_002695005.1. Taxonomy (GTDB): domain Bacteria; phylum Pseudomonadota; class Alphaproteobacteria; order Rhodobacterales; family Rhodobacteraceae; genus Maritimibacter. The sequence goes on along the minus strand of NZNT01000029.1, from coordinate 148,020 downwards.
TCGCGATTGCCCTGTCGCCGGGGCTGCGGCGAGGGGCAGGAGGTGGAGCGGAGGAACCAGTAAACGCCGCCGGGCACACCGGCGGCGTTCGGCAGTTACCGGGTGAGAGTTCAGACTGCCGCGTTCTCGTCCTTGTCGTCTTTGGTTTCGATCCCCTTGCGGAATGAGGTGATGCCTTGTCCGACCTCCCCCATAATCGACGACAACTTTCCGCGTCCGAAGAGCACGATCACGACCATCGCAATGATCGCGAGGCCGGGAAGACCGATGTTGTTGAGCATATCGGTTTCCTTTCGTCCCAACCCGTTCGGGCGGCCCGGACGGGTAGGACACAATCTAAGGAACCGCAGCTTGCGAAGTATTGTGATTTCGCAATGAACCGGGCGATTGGTGGCCGCTATTGTATCTGCGTTTGCTCAAGATAGGCTTCGACCTGTTCCGAGCCGTCCCCGGGCAACTGGGGCGGCGACAGCAGCACCCGAGCCTGTTCTTGGGACATGTTCGGGAGCGTGTGCGCGATCCCTTTGTGGCAATCGATGCAGGTCGCCTCGCCAGAGCCGACCATCCGCTCGTGCTGCTCGGCTGCGCGCGGGCTTTGGCGCGAAAAATCCATCGCGGTGAAACTATGACAGTTTCGGCATTCGAGGCTGTCGTTCGCTTCGAAACGCGCCCATTCGCGACGCGCCATTTCGAGCCGGTGTTCCTCGAACTTCTCGCGCGTGCTGATGGTGCCGAAAATCTTGCCGTAGACCTCTTTCGACGCGGCGATTTTTCGGGCGATCTTGTTCGTCCATTCGTGGGGAACGTGGCAGTCTGAACACTTGGCCCGCACGCCCGAGGCATTGGTAAAATGCACCGTTTGCTGGAGATCAGCGTAAAGATTCGCTTCCATTTCGTGGCAGCTGATGCAGAAGGCCTCGGTATTCGTCGCTTCGAGGGCTGTATTGAAGCCACCCCAGAAAACGATGCCCCCGATGAACCCGCCAAGCGTCAGGAAACCCAGCGAGTAATGGGTGCTTGGGCGGCGCATGACCTGCCAGAGCGTTTTGATGAAATTGCGCATGGGCCGTCACTCGCTTTCCTGGCTCATGCCGATGAGCGTGTCGATGTCGATAAAGGTATTCGCCACCAGCGGCGCGTCTTCGGTCTGGCTCACATGGCACTGGGTGCAGAAGTAGCGGCGCGGCGAAACCTGGGCCAGGACCTGTTGGTGACGGTCGATATAGTGCGTGACAGACACCATGGGCGCCTGACTTTGCCCGGTCGCAGCGCGTTCATGGCAGGACAGGCACTTGTTGAAATTCGCGCTAAGCTCATAGCCCTCGATGTCGTGGGGAATGACCGGAGGCTGTTCGGGATAATTGCGCACTTCGCGGATGTCGGTGTCGATCGCCGGGCGCATGGGCGGCGGCGTTTCGTCCTCGGTCGGTGGCGTCGGGCGCAGGGTCGAGATCGTCGACTGCTGCGCGACCGCGACCCCGGTGGCGAGCACGCAAGCGAGCGCTGTGATTTGAAGTGTTGTGCGTGACATTCTCATACCGCTGCCTCCACCTTGCAGGCGCACTTCTTGAAGTCCGTCTGTTTCGAAATCGGGTCGGTCGCATCCAGTGTCAGCTTGTTGATGAGCTGGTTTGCATCGAACCAGGGCACGAAGATCAATCCGCGCGGCACCTTGTTTCGCCCGCGCGTTTCGACACGGGTCAGCATGTCGCCCCGCCGGGAACTCAGCTTGACCTCGCTTCCCCTGTGCACGCCCAACTCGGCCGCGTCTTCGGGGTGCATGTAGACCATCGCGTTGGGATAGGCTTGATGTAGCTCCGGCACCCTGTCGGTCATCGATCCCGAATGCCAGTGTTCCAACACCCGCCCCGTGACCAGCCAGAATGGAAATTCGTCATCCGGGCTTTCCGCCGGCGGCTCATAGGGCAGCGCGAAGATGTTGGCGCGTCCATCGGGCTTGCCGTAGAATTCGACCCCGGCGCCCGGCGTCACATAGGGGTCATACCCTTCGCGATACCGCCATTTGGTTTCCTTGCCATCGACCACCGGCCAACGCAGACCGCGCACCTGATGATAGGTATCGAAATCGGCAAGGTCATGACCGTGATCGCGTCCGAACCGCGCGTATTCCTCGAAAAGCCCCTTCTGGATGTAAAAGCCGAAGTCGGTGCTCTCGTGGTTCGGATGCTCTTCAGTTTCGGACAGCTCGAAGGCGTCGACGTTGCCGTTGGCGAACAGCACGTCGAACAGCGTCTTGCCGCGATATTCGGGGGCGGCGTCGAGGATCTCGGTCGGCCAGACCTCGTCCGTCGTGAACCGCTTGGAAAACTCGACGACCTGCCACATGTCCGACTTGGCCTCACCCGGCGCATCGACCAACTGATGCCAGAACTGCGTGCGGCGCTCGGCGTTGCCATAGGCCCCCTCTTTCTCGACCCACATCGCGGTGGGCAGGACCAGATCGGCGGCCTGGGCGGTCACGGTCGGATAGGCATCGGAGACCACGATGAAATTGTCGGGGTTGCGATAGCCGGGATAGGTTTCCTCCAAGAGGTTCGGAGCCGCTTGAAGGTTGTTGTTCACCTGAATCCAATAGGCGTTGATTTCGCCGTCCTTGAGCTTGCGGTTCTGGAGCACAGCATGTGCGCCGACCCAGCCGGGCACCGTGCCCTCGGGCAGTTTCCAGATGTCTTCGGCCACCTTGCGATGTTCCGGGTTCGCGACGACCAGATCGGCGGGAAGCCGGTGCGCGAAAGTGCCCACCTCGCGCGCCGTGCCACAGGCGGACGGCTGCCCAGTCAGCGAGAACGGCGAGTTGCCCGGCTCCGCGATCTTCCCGGTCAGAAGGTGCAGGTTGTAGATCATGTTGTTCACCCAGACGCCCCGGGTGTGCTGGTTCACGCCCATTGTCCAAAGCGACATGACCTTCTTGTTCGGGTCAGCATAGATCTCGGCCAAGGCCTCGATCCGGCTGGCTGGCACGCCGGACAGTTCCTCAGCGTATTCGAAAGTGTAGGGTTCCAGGAACGTTTCGAAATCCTCGAAGCTCATGTCCTCGAACCCGCCTGCCTTGTCCGGGTTGGCCGCCGCCTGTTCCAACGGGTGTTCGGGGCGCAGGCCGTATCCGATGTCCGCGTTACCACGCTTGAAGTTCACATGGGCGTCGACGAAATCCCAGTTCACGCGATCGGTCTTGATGATATGGCGCGCGATTGCGTTGAGCAGCGCAAGGTCGGACTGAGGGGTGAACGTCATGTCCATATCGGCCAGATCGTAGCACCGGTTGCGATAGGTCGAGAGGACGACGACCTCGGTTTCGGGGGCCGACAGCCGCCGGTCGGTCAGCCGCGTCCAGAGGATCGGGTGCATCTCGGCCATGTTCGCCCCCCACAGGACGAAGGCATCGGCATGTTCGAAATCGTCGTAGCACCCCATCGGCTCATCAATCCCGAAGGTGCGGATGAACCCGGCGACGGCCGAGGCCATGCAATGGCGCGCATTGGGGTCGATGTTGTTCGACCGGAAGCCGGCCTTGTAGAGCTTGGAGGCCGCGTAACCCTCCCACACCGTCCACTGGCCGGAGCCGAACATGCCCACCGCTTCCGGCCCCTTGGCGGCGAGGGTTTCCTTGAACTTTTCGGCCATCACATCGAAAGCCTCGTCCCAGCTCACTTCCTCGAAGTCGCCGGTCTTGTCGTAGACCCCGTTCCGCTTGCGCAGGAGCGGCTTGGTAAGCCGGTCCGCGCCATACATGATCTTGGACAGGAAATATCCCTTAACGCAGTTCAGTCCACGGTTCACTTCGGCCTCGGCATCGCCATGCGTCGCGACCACCCGATCATTGCGGGTGGCGACCATGACCGAGCAGCCTGTGCCGCAGAACCGGCACGGCGCCTTGGACCACGTCAATTCAGTCTCGTCGCGCGCGGTCGGGATGTTCTGGCCCAGCGCCGGGCCCGTGATCCCCGCGGCGGCACTGGCGGCTGCGATCGCCTTGGCCTTCAACGCATCTCGTCTTGTCATCGTCATGGCAAATCTCCTGGCTTACTGGCTGGGGTCACAAAGGGCGCACAAGCTCATCCGGCTCGTCGACATGGTGGAAAACGAGGGTCGCTGCGAGAACGCCGGGCAAGAGCTGTATCCGGGTCAGGGCGTCATTGAGCGTCCGCCGACCCTCGGCTTCGAGCGTGACAACCAACTTGCCTTCGGGCGTGGTGGCGTGAACTTCACAGCCCTCGGCTTCCAACCGTTTCGCGACGCTTTCGATGTTCTCGGGCTTTGCATGTACAAGCAGACTGGACAGGTGGTGCTCAGGCATCGGCGACCTCCAATTCAACTATGCTGATCGCGCCCGCCGGGCAGGATGAAACGCACCCTCCGCATCCGGTGCAGGCGTCGGTGTCGACGCGCATCTCAGCACGCCCTCCCAGCATCGGACGGGCGCGCAGCGCGTCCACGTCGCATTCATCTTCGCAGGCCCGGCACGCGATTCCCTGCGGTTCGAAGCACGCGCTGTCTATGACTGCGACCGCTTGCCAGGGCGGATCCCGTTCGAGGTCGAAGACAGGCTCCGGGCATGCCTCGGCGCAAGCGCGACAGAAGGTGCAGGCCGTGGAAAAATCGATCACCGGATGCCCGCCACGCCCCGCGGACAGAATGCCCTCAGGGCAGGCGTCGATACATGCGCCGCACCCTGTGCAGTTGTCCTGTATCGTCGCAGCGTCGGTCCACGGCATGACCTCGCGGTCATCCTGGCCACCCAGAAGGGCGCGCCGCGACATTCGAGAGGCACGATGGGCACCCATCGTCCTCAACTCCCCGGCGGACCGAACAGAAGTTGTTCCATCCAGACGACGAAGCCGAAGCCGCCCACGAAAATCACCGCGAGGATGGGAAAGAGGACCAGGGCGAGGAACAGGAAGGCCACCGTTTCTTGGCCGCGCGAAGATGTTTCCCTTTGCTCAGAGGTATTTGGATTGTTCATTGGACCTCCCGCTTCGGATGAATGCTCAGGGGAGTTTTCCACATCTGCCGGTTGATTTTTTGATGTGCGTCAGTTTTCCTGCACTCGGGAGAGGGGTTTTCACATCGCGCTTTCGCTGACCGCGAGACGTTTGAAAGGACGCGCCATGAAGAGAACCGGGTCTTCTGGAATATGCGAGGTTTGCCCGCTCCAAGGTATGATCGCGCCCCCGACCGGCGCCTCGTTCGGCGCGCCCGCTGTTACTGAATTCCACCTTTCCAAGGGAACGATGCGCAGCTGTGAGGATCTCACCACGCATTTCGCGATCGTGCGTTTCGGCGCCTTGAAGGTCGAGTTTCTCAACATTGATGGACACCCCGAGACAGCCGGCTTCCTCTTCCCGGGAGAGCCCCTTGTTTGCTCGGTGAGTGATCAGGACGTCGCAATTACCGCACTCGAAGACACCAGTGTCTGCGATGTGCGGCCAGGCTTGTTGTCCTTGGACGACCCGCAGCGAGCAGAGGCGGTAGAGCTGTTCAGCCAGGCCATTGCGGAACAGGCGGGGCAGGATCAACGCCGGCTGATCCAGGCCCGCAGCGGAGCAGTATCTGATCGCCTGCTGTGGTTCATCAAGGATTTGTCCTCCCGCCAGAAATCCAGGACCGTGACCTTCGCGATGTCTCGAAGCGATATGTCTCACTACCTGAACACCAGCGCCGAAAGCGTGAGCCGAACGCTGACATTCCTTAGAAAGAAGGGCACGATCGAGCGCATCTCGACACGCATGTATCGATTGGCGTCGTGAGCTGTTTCGCCAGTCGGAAGGCGCTCAAGAACTCGGACCGCATCACGACCTTGATGCGCTGTGAGGTGCCTTTCGTGCCTAAAGTGAACGGATCGGGCACACATCCAATCTGAAACGCTGCGGACTTCGTTGCGGCCAGAACCCTGAAAACAAAAAAAAAGACGCCCGAAGGCGCCTTGTTTTCTTGGTCGGAGTGAGAGGATTCGAACCTCCGACCCCTGCCTCCCGAAGACAGTGCTCTACCAGGCTGAGCTACACTCCGACCGTGGCGCGCGGAATAGCCCACGCACTGGGGCTTGGCAAGGGGTTATTCGGCCGGTTCCCGTGTAGTCGAACGGCGCAGGATCGGTGATATGCGGAAGCTCGCCGCAGTGGACCCGCGCGAGCGGGTTCGGATCACCGGCGTCTGCGATTTCGCGCCCAGCCGCGCCTCACGGAATACGATATAGAGCCCGGACAAAATGATGATCCCCGCCCCGATGACCGTGGCACGCTCCAGCGACTCGCCAAAGATGAAATAGCCGAACAGGCTCGCCCAGATGATCTGGGAATACTGCATCGGCGCGACGATGGCCGCGTCCCCGTTCTTGTAGGCCGAGATCAGGACAAGCCCCGCGATGAACCCGAGGGCCGAGATTACGGCCAAGCCCCCAACGTGCTCCACCGGCATCGGTTTATAGACGAAGGCGAGCAGCACGCCCATCAGCACGAAATTCGCGGCCATCGGATAGAGCATGAGAACCACGGGCCGCTCGTCCCGCCCGATCTTGCGCACGATCACGCTTGCGAATGCATTGCACACCGCCGATGTCACCCCGGCGGCATGGCCCAGCGTCAGGTCTGTCGCCCCCGGTTGCAGCACCACCAACACCCCGATCAGGCCCGCGAGGACCGCGCCCAGCCGGTGCAGCCCCACCCGCTCGCCCAGCATCGGGATGGACAGGAGGGTGATGAGCAGGGGCGTGGCAAAGAGCAAGACATAGGTCTGGGCCAGTGGCAGGACCGAAAAGGCATAGAACGCCGAGAACCCGGTGATCGACGCCAGCACTGTGCGGATCGCCGTCCACCACGGATGCACGGGCCGCAGGTTCCCCGATGTCGCGTCCCGCATGAGCATGAAGGTGACCAGCGGGAACGAGAACAGGGTGGAAAAGAAGATAAGCTGGAACGGCGAGTAGCTGCCCCCCAGGAACTTGATGATGACGTCGTGGGTCGCGTAGATGCCGAAGGCCACGAGCGCGTAGAGAGGGCCGGACAGGTTCATGGAGTGCTCCGTGTTGCGGCCATCCCAACCGCGTTTGCCCGAGCTTTGCAAGCGACGGCTGCGGTTTTGCGCCGTGCGGCAGGGCCACGCCAAAGAAATGTGCGCTTGTCGCGCCGAATGACCTTTGACTGAACGAAAACCGCGCACCAGGTGGGGTGCGCGGTTTCTGCGTCTTCGTCCGGAAAGCAAACCGTCCAGCCTGCTTTCCTATTTATTTACAAATGGATACCGGGAAAAACGTCTGTCCCGCGGTAAAGGTCGCCTTCAGAGGCTCGCATCGAGTGCTGCGAGGATCGCGTCGCCCATTTCGGTCGTCGTGACCGGCGTGACGCCCTCTTCGCCCAGCAGATCGGCGGTGCGCTTGCCTTCGGCCAGCACCGTCTCGATCGCGGCCTCGAGCCGGTCCGCCTCGTCGCCCAGATCGAAGGAATAGCGCAGCGCCATCGCGAAGCTCAGGATGCAGGCGATGGGGTTCGCCTTGCCCTGACCCGCGATGTCGGGGGCCGAGCCATGGACCGGCTCATACAGCGCCTTGGGCCGCTCGTTCGCCATCGGCGTGCCAAGCGAGGCGGACGGCAGCATCCCGAGCGACCCGGTCAGCATCGCGGCGACGTCCGACAGCAGATCGCCGAACAGGTTGTCGGTCACGATCACGTCGAACTGCTTGGGCCAGCGGGCCAGCTGCATCCCGCCAGCGTCGGCGTACATGTGCGACAGCTCGACCTCGGGATAATCCTTGGCGACTTCGGTGACGACCTCGCGCCACAGGATGCCGCTCTCCATCACGTTGGCCTTTTCCATCGAGCAGAGCTTCTTGCCACGCTTCATGGCCAGCTCGAACGCGGACCGCGCGACACGGTCGATCTCGCTCTCGGTGTAACGCTGGGTGTTCACCCCCACGCGCTCGTTGCCTTCCTCGAAAATCCCGCGCGGCTCACCGAAGTAGATGCCTGAGGTCAGCTCGCGCACGATCATGATGTCGAGACCCGCGATCACGTCCTTCTTCAGAGACGAGAAATCGGCCAGCGCGTCGAAACACTGGGCCGGGCGCAGGTTCGCGAACAGGTCCATCTCCTTGCGCAGCCGCAACAGGCCACGCTCCGGCTTCACGCTGAAATCCAGATCGTCGTATTTCGGCCCGCCCACGGCACCCAGAAGAACCGCGTCGACCTCCTGCGCCTTTTCCATCGTCTCGTCGGCCAGCGGCGTGCCGTGCTTGTCATAAGCGGCACCGCCCACAAGGTCTTCGGACACGTCGAAGCTCAGGTCACGCTTCTCGCCGTACCAGTCGATGATGCGGCGCACTTCGGCCATGACTTCCGGGCCGATCCCGTCGCCGGGGAGGATGAGGAGGGAGCCAACGCTCATGTCTGTGTCCTTGGGCTGAATGACTGTTGGCGTGGGGGTATACCGCAGGTGCCGGGCGGTCAAGAAACCGCGGTGGCCAGACCTTCGGCCAGTGCATCCCACACCCGCGCGATCCGGGGCGTCCGGCGCATCGCTTCATGCGCGGTGAGCCACACGGGAAGGGCAGGCAGCTCCATGTCCGGCAGCAGCCGCTCCACCTCCGGCGCGTCGCGGGCGGTCGCGATTTGTGCGATCCCGATGCCGCAGCCCGCGCGGATGAGCTGCCAGTTTCCGGCCTGATCGTCCGTGCGGATGGCGAAGAAATCGCGGTCCACCGGCCACCCCATCTGGCGCATCCCGCGCAGCATGAGGTCCGAGCGATCGTATCCCACCCAGTCGTGGTCCAGCGCCTCTTCCACCGTTTCCGGCTGTCCACGCCGGTCGAGATAGCTTTTCGCGGCAAAGATCCCCAGCGGCAGGTCGGTGACATGCCGCGTGACCATGTCGAGCTGATCGGGCCGGTACATCCGCACCGCAATATCGGCCTCGCGAAACAAAAGGTTGTCGCTGCTGTCCGTGGCCACGAGGTCCACCACGATCCCCGGCTCCTCGGCCCGCAACCGTGCGAGGATCGGGGGCAGGACGAAATGCGCCACGATCACGCTCGCCGTGACGCGCACGGTGCCCGTGGGCCGCTCGTCCTGCCCGGCGGCGATAAGGGCGATCTGCCCCGCCGCCGCCTGCATCTCCTGCGCCGCAGGAAGAATGGCCTGTCCGGTCTGGGTGAGGCTCAGCCCCTTGGCGTGCCTCTGGAACAGTTCGACCCCCAGCGCTGCCTCCGCCTCGCGCACCTGCCGGCCGAGCGTCGGCTGGCTCGACCCCAGCGCGCGGGCCGCGGCGGAGAGAGAGCCGGTCTCGGCCACGGCGAGGAAGGCGCGGACCAGGGTCCAGTCGAGGGAGCTGAGATTATCCATTCATTCATGAATATCAGACCTCCGATATTTGGCAATTCCTGTTTCAATTTGAATGGATACCTTGGACCCATCAGAAACGGAGGAATCCATGACCAACACAGTTCTCATTCTTGGCGCGTCGGGAAAAATCGGCAGCCATTCCGCCCGTGCCTTCGCCGCCGCCGGCTGGCAGGTGCGCACGTTTAACCGCAAGACAGACGACATGACGCAGGCCGCGCAGGGCTGCGACGTGATCGTGAACGGGCTGAACCCGCCCAACTACCACGACTGGGCCACGCTCATCCCGCAGATCACCCGTGACGTGATCGCCGCTGCCCGCGCTTCGGGTGCCACCGTGATCGTCCCCGGCAATGTCTATGTCTTCGGTGACACGCCCGGCGCGTGGTCCGAGGATACGCCGCACCGCCCCTGCGCCCGCAAAGGTCAAATCCGGGCAGAAATGGAGAAGGCTTACGCCCTGTCGGGCGTCCCGACGATCATCCTGCGCGCTGGCAACTTCATCGACCCGGTCGCAGGCGACGACATCATGGCGCTCATGGTCCTGAACAAAGTGGCCAAGGGCCGCTTCACCTATGCCGGCTCCGGCGACAAGGTGCAGCCGTGGTGCTATCTCCCCGACTGGGCGCGCGCCGCCGTGGCGCTCGCCGAACGGCGCGGCTCGCTCGCGACATACGAAGACGTGCCGTTTCCGGGCCATGCTCTCACGCTCGACGATCTCAAGGCGCGGGTCGAGGCGATGACGGGGCGCACCTTGCGCGATGCGCGTTTCCCGTGGTTCGTGCTCCGCCTCGCCTCCCCGGTCTGGGAACTTGCCCGAGAGCTCAGAGAAATGCGCTATCTGTGGGAGACGTCTCATACCCTGTCGTCCGACCGGCTCGACACGCTCCTGCCAGACTTCCAGCCCACGCCGTTCGACACCGTGCTGCGTGAAATCCTCCCGGATGCCGAGATGGCCGGCGCGCCTGTTCCTCGGGCTGCCTAAGGCAACGCCACGTCGACCCAGACAAGGCGGTGGTGACTTGCAGTCGCCACCGTCTCTGCCATCGGTTCTCCCGGCGCAGGCCAGTAGACGCCAGAGCCAGTCACCGTCAGCGCGGCGTCCGGCAGGACGTAATCGACCCGGAGGTTGCCGGGCTCGGGGTCGTCGAAATCGCCGGTGTCCAGCGCCGGGTCGCCGCCCTGCGCCGGGTTCGCCCCCGCCACGCCACCGGCGCTGACCGGCTGAGGGTCCTGAAGACGCGGATCAGACAGGATCTGTCGCATCGCCCCATGCCGCCCGTCGCCGTCTACGGGGTCGATATTTGAGATACCCGTCAGAACGAACGGCCCCGCTGGTGGCTCCCACGGCAGGGCACCGTCGAGCAATTTGAGCCAGAACAGAGCCTCATCCGCCCCCCGGGCCCCGTTCAGGTCCTCGGGTCCGTCGAACACGGGCGCGGTCCCGTGCCAGGCGAGAAGGTGGAGCGTCATGCCCTCAACCTCGACAGGTACGTCCCAATGGGCGACCGAAGACAGGCGACGCTGGGCGGCGGCCTCTGCCGAGGGGAAGGGCGCGCCGTCAACCGCCGGGGCCTGTGCGCCCGGCAAGTCGCGCCAGAGAAAATCGGTGAACTCCCGCACCGCGCCGATGGGGTAGCGCGACAGGACCGCCATTCCGCCCTGTCCGGTGAATGTTCCGTATCCAGAGTTATCGCGCGCCTCGGCCACCCGTCCGTTGCCATCGAGGTCGAGACCGGACGGCACGCCGGTGTTTGGCTGCCCAGCGAAGCGATGGGGGTATTCCACCCCGGCCTCCGACAACGCCGCCGCCAGCGCATGGAGTGCGTGACCTTCAAGGTCCCAGTCGAACCCCATGAGGTGGATGACGTCCGGACGCACCTCGGAAATGACCTCCACGACCGCCCGGACCTGAGGATCGTCATCAAGGATATCTGCGAGCAATAGCCCCGGCCCGTCCCGAAACAGGTCGGTGTCGTATGCGGCGATGCGGATGGTCTCGCCGGTCAGCTGGCCGGCGGTCAGGCACAGGGCCGCGGCGAGCGCCCCCGCGCGTCTCACGCGGGTTGGAGCGCCTGTGACTCGGCGCGCGACGAATTGCGGGCGCGCTGTTCGGCGATCAGGGTCGCGACCCGCTGCATCGCGATCCCACGCATGAAAAGCGAAGCAGGCAGGAACGCCCAGGCCGCGATGGTCCAGATCATCGTCTGGTCATTGGTGATCGAGACCGAGCCGAAGACGCCGGAGGCGGCCTTTATGACAGCGGGGGTCAGGAAGGGCAGCAAAAAGCCCAGCGCCACGTTGAACCGGGCGTCACGTTCCAGTCGTTCGATCACGTCGCCGCCCGCCGTCGGGTCGAACATCGGGAGGTTCACCCAGACGTTGAAGCCGCCTTTGCGCTTGGGCCAGCCCGTGACGCGCAGCGAGATGATGAAGACGGCCAGCGACAGGAGCGAGATGAGATAGGCCATGCCGGCGGCCATGCGCAGGGTAATGATCTCCTGCGCCGTCGTGCCCTCGGGGAGCATCAGGACGATGAGCCGGACGGGCGAATAAGGGAAGTCGATGGCGTTCCCGATGAGCGTGCCGATGGCACCGACGAACTCGGTGAACACCGACGGGTCTGTGGTGCCGCGGGCGACCGCCGACAGAAACAGGACGGTCACGAAGAGCGACACGAAGCGAATACGGTTGAACGGCGGCGCTTCGCGGAATTCCACGAGGCCGGGATAGGTCGAGGCGTACTCGAAGGTGGTCAGCGCGAAAGCGAAGATGGCCGCGAGCGCGACGATCTGCACCGTTTCCGCGTGGATACCCGGAATCATCAGGGACGGCGTCAAAATCAGGATCACCGTCAGGCATGCGCGTACGAGCGCGCCGATTACGCGAGAAGTCACTGCTTTTTTCCTTCGTTCTGGCCAGGCGCGATGCGATGCCGCGACCCTTGTCCCAAACCGAAACCGCCATTTGTGGCAGCCTGCCTCATCATTGACATAATCTTGCCCACATTCGTATTTCGCCGCAAGTAACGGTCTGAACTAACGAAAAATTCACGGCGGTATTGTGGGGGGAGTGGTGCGATTTTGCACCTATCGCGTGGCTGAAATTGGACGGTCTTGTGTGACACCGCAGTGGGTTGTGGTTCACGAAAACACAATCACCAGATGTAGAACTGCTATTGTTCCGGCCAAGGGAAAAGACCGTTTCGCCGACGGAAACCACCGGCACAATCGCACGGAGCGCGCCGAGGGGAGGTGTCCGCCAGGACGTCGTCCCATCAGGAAATTGTGGGCTTTAAACCCTTGCACGGGCGGCATATTGGCGGGGGCATGGTTCAGTTTCTCGTTACAAATTTCCGCTGGCTCGCCACAGGGTTCCTCCTGACCTTCGCGTCGTCATTCGGGCAAACCTGGTTCATTTCGCTGTTCGCGGGCGAGATCCGCGAGGCGCACGGGCTGACCAATGGCGGATGGGGCGGGCTCTATACGATCGCCACACTCGCCTCGGCGGCGCTGTTGTTCAGCCGGGGGGCGCTGGTGGATACGATGCGACTGTCGCGGCTGACCGTGGCCATCTGCCTTCTGTTCGCGCTGGCTGCCGCCATCATGGCGCTCGCGCCGAGCGTATGGCTCCTTGGGATCGGGGTCTTTCTTCTCAGGTTCTGCGGGCAGGGGATGATGTCGCATATGGCCATCACGTCGATGGGCCGCTGGTTTCACGCGACGCGGGGGCGCGCGGTGGCCATCGCATCGCTTGGCCATCCGCTGGGCGAGGCGATCCTGCCCCTGTTCTTCGTCGGGCTGATCGGTGCGCTGGGCTGGCGCGAGACATGGGGCATCGCCGCCGGAGCGATCCTCATCGGGGTTCTGCCCCTCGCGCTCATCCTGCTCGCGCGGGACCGGCAGCCGCAGGGCGAGGCGGTGTCGGGCGACGCGAGCGCAGGGCTAGAGGGCCGGCACTGGCAGCGCCGCGACCTGGTGCGCCACTGGCTGTTTTTCGCAATCCTGCCGCTGTTTCTGACGCCGCCGTTCATCGGCACGGTGATCTTCTTTCAGCAGGTGAACGTGGCCGAGGTGAAGGGCTGGACGCTGGCCGAGATGGCACCCGGATACGTCGTCTGGGCGAGCGTGTCGGTGGCCTCGGGCCTGATCGCCGGGTGGGCCTGTGACAGGTTCGGGCCCGAGCGGCTCATGCCCGTCCTCCTCCTGCCGATGGGGGCGGGGCTGTTCCTGCTGGCGCCGGCGCAGGTGCCGCAGATGTGGTTCGCGGTGCTGGGGATCGTGGCGGTGACGCAAGGGGCGGTGAGTTCGTTCCTCGGGGCTTTTTTGCCAAGGGTTTACGGCACCCGGCACCTTGGCGCGGTGCGCTCGCTCCAGACGGTCATCATGGTGATCTCGACGGCAATCGGGCCGGGGATCACGGGGGTGATGATCGACGCGGGTGTGAGCTTTCCGGTGCAGGGTGTCGCGCTGGCGTTGTGGTGCATGGTGCTGAGTGCGGGGATGGTTCCGGTGGCGATCAGGCTGCGCCGCGAGTTGGCCTGACCTGCACGAAAAAGGGCGGCGCCGAAGCCCCGCCCCTTGTCGTCATTCCGATGGGCTTCAGACCCAGGGACGTTCCTGCGAGGCCTTGGCCTCGAACGCGTCGATGGAGGGCTTTTTTTCCATCGTGAGGCCGATGTCGTCGAGGCCGTTCAGCAGGCAGTGCTTGCGGAACGAGTCCACTTCGAACGAGAAGCTTTCGCCATCCGACGTGGTCACCGTCTGCTCTTCCAGATCGACGATCATGCGGGCGTTGGAGCCCTTTTCTGCGTCCTTCATCAGTACGTCCACCTGCTCCTGCGGGAGCACGATGGGCAGGATGCCGTTCTTGAAGCAGTTGTTGTAGAAGATGTCGGCGAAAGAGGTCGAGATGATCGCCTTGATGCCGAAGTCCGCAATCGCCCAGGGAGCGTGTTCGCGCGACGAGCCGCAGCCGAAGTTTTCGCCGGCGACGAGGATCTGCGTCTCGCGATACTGCGGCTGGTTCAGCACGAAATCGGGAATCTCGTTGCCCTCTCGGTCATAGCGCATCTCGTCGAAGAGATTCACGCCAAGCCCGGTGCGCTTGATCGTTTTCAGGAAGCCCTTGGGGATGATCATATCGGTGTCGATATTCACCAGCGGCATGGGGGCCGCGATCCCGGTCAGTTTCTCGAACTTGTCCATTTGGTCATACCATATGTTGATGTGTTAACAGGCGGGGCCGCGGCAAATCGGGGTGCACCGCGTGTGCACATGGTGTGCACACACTGTACATACGATCGTGCATACGCGGCCCGGCCCAAGTCAGTTGAACGTGCGCACGTCGGTCAGGTGACCGGTGACCGCCGCCGCCGCCGCCATCGCCGGAGACATGAGGTGCGTGCGGCCCTTGTAGCCCTGACGCCCCTCGAAGTTCCGGTTGGAGGTGGAGGCGCAGCGTTCACCCGGTGCGAGCTGATCGGGGTTCATGGCGAGGCACATCGAACAGCCTGCGAGGCGCCATTCGAAACCGGCGGCCTCGAAGATTTCCGCAAGCCCCTCTTCCTCGGCCTGAGCGCGCACGAGGCCGGAGCCCGGCACGATCATGGCGCGCACACCGTCGGCGACCTTCTTGCCGTCGACGATCTTGGCGACTTCGCGCAGATCCTCGATCCGGCCGTTGGTGCAGGAGCCGATGAACACCGTGTCGATCTTGATGTCCGACAGCGGCATCCCCGGCTTCAGGTCCATGTACTCCAGCGCGCGTTTGGCCGCGTCGACCTTGCCGCCCTTGAAGCTCTCGGGGGCAGGCACGACCGACGAGATCGGGAGGACGTCTTCGGGCGAGGTGCCCCATGTGACGACCGGCTCGATCTCTTCGCCCTTGAGGGTGATGACCAGATCCCAGTGGGCGTCTTCGTCGGACCTGAGCGTTTTCCACCAGTTCATCGCGGCTTCCCACTGAGCGCCTTTCGGGGCGTGGGGGCGGCCGTTGACGTATTCGAACGTCTTTTCGTCCGGCGCGATGAGACCGGCGCGCGCGCCGCCTTCGATCGCCATGTTGCAGACGGTCATGCGGCCTTCCATCGACAGGTCGCGGATCGCTTCGCCGCAGTATTCGATGACATATCCGGTGCCGCCGGCGGTGCCGGTGCGTCCGATCACGGCGAGGGTGATGTCCTTGGCGGTCACGCCCGGCTTGAGCTTGCCGGTGACTTCCACCTTCATGTTCTTGGACTTCTTCTGGATCAGCGTCTGGGTGGCGAGCACGTGCTCGACCTCGGACGTGCCGATGCCGTGGGCCAGCGCCCCGAACGCGCCGTGGGTGGCGGTGTGGCTGTCGCCGCAGACGACGGTCATGCCCGGCAGGGTCCAGCCCTGTTCGGGGCCGACGATGTGGACGATGCCCTGACGCACGTCGGACACGGGGTAATAGTGCAGCCCGAATTCCTTGGCGTTGGTGTCGAGCGCGTCGACCTGAATGCGGCTTTCCTCGTTCTCGATCACGCCGTTGATGCGGTCGAGCGTGGTAGGCACGTTGTGGTCCGGCACCGCGATGGTCTTGTCCGGCGCGTGGACCTTGCGGCCCGCGAGGCGCAGACCTTCGAAGGCCTGCGGCGAGGTCACTTCGTGGACGAGGTGACGGTCGATGTAGAGCAGGCAGGTGCCGTCGTCGGCTTCGTGCGCGACGTGGGCGTCCCAGATTTTATCGTAGAGTGTTTTCCCGGCCATGGGGTTTTCTCCTAGGGGAAATGTTCGAAATTCGGACGTGCGGAAGGTGTCGCCGGGCTTAGAGGCAGGCGAGGATCGTGAGCGTCGCGCCGTGGAACCGCCAAGGCAGGCGGGCGCGGTCGTCCATGTCGAAAATCCGTGTCATGCAGGCGCATTTATACCGTGCGGCCGAGTCTCGCAAGCGTGGGGTTTCGTGCTACGGTAAGGGGAAACTCACCAGGAGCGGCCGATGAAGCCTGAGGATGACCCGTTTTTCGGGGACGAGACGACCCGCGCGCTGCAAGCCGCGCGGGATGCGGACGTCGCCACGATGCGTGATATGCCCGGTGCGGTGGTCCATGCGCGGGTGCTGACGGCCGACGATCCGGAGGCCTTCGGCTGGGACCGGCTGCGCGAGGGGCTGGCGCGCGAAGGTGTCGTATCGGTGCGTGGGGTGACGGGCGAGGTGATCCTGACCGCCGAGCACGAGTTCGCGTCACTGTCGCCCAAGCCGCATTTCTGGGACCTGTTCCTTGGTGATGCGGACGACGTGCGGGCGGCTTGCGGGAAGATCGTGGCGCAGGGGCTGCCAGAGGGCGTGACGCGCCAGCCTTCGGACGAGATCGACGCGAAGGCGCTGCACGAGATGCAGGCGTTTCTGGTGGAGCACGGGATTTCGCCCTTCTCCAAGCGGGCGCTGGCGGGGGAGCTGTTTCCGGCGCGTGCGGTGATCCTGCGCAACGGGGACGGGAGCATTGCGGCCACCGCCTTTGCCGGGCTGACACATAACCATCATTCCTGGTTGTCGGGGGTCGCCTGGGTCGGGCTGGCGGCGGTCGATCCGGCGTTGCGCGGGCTGGGACTGGGCAAGACGGTGGATGCCATCGCCAACCTCGTCGCGGTGGACGAACTGGGCGCTTCGGGCACGACCGAGTTCGCGGCGGCGGACAATGCGCCGTCGCGGGCGATGCTTCGGGCCTGTGGCCTGCGGCATGTGCCTGAGCGGATGGTGGTCATGTTCTCGGCCTCGGCGCAGCGTCTGACGGCCTGACGCGCCCGGCCCGCCGGTGATCTGGTCGCGGCGTTTCCGCGTAATACTCGCACATCAGCACAGGAGACACCGATGGCGGGAACGCTGGCAAAAGTCGCGACGCTCGCGGCGGGGTTCGGGTTGAGCGGATCGCTCGCCACCGCCGAAGGGCGTTATCACGGATACGAAGCGCCGACCTACACGGTCGAGGCGCGCGTGGAGGGTGCGGAGGTGCGCCGGTATGCGCCCCATATCCTTGCCGAAGTCACCGTGCGGGGCGACGCGGACAGCGCGCGCAGCCGGGGGTTCTCGGTCCTTGCGGGCTATATCTTTGGCGGCAACCGCTCCAAGGCAAAGGTCGACATGACCGCGCCCGTGACCCAGACGCCGAAGGAAAAGATCGCCATGACCGTGCCGGTGACGCAGACCGGCGACGGGTCGCTCTGGACCGTCACCTTCATGATGCCCGCCGACTACACGCTGGCGACCCTGCCCGACCCCGACAGCGACGCAATCCGGTTTCGCGAGACCCGGCCCGAACGGCGCATCGCGCTTGCCTTTTCCGGGCGGCCGACGCAATCGCGGTTGACCGAAAAGGTAACGGAATTGGAGGAGATCGCCCGGCGCAACGGGGTCGCGGTCGATCCGACGCCGAGCTACGCGTTTTACGACGATCCCTTCACCCTGCCGATGAACCGGCGCAACGAGGTGTCTTTCCCGCTGCGCTGAGGCGTCAGCCGAACAGGGTCTTGTGCGCCTCGCGTAGTTCGCGTTTGAGGATCTTGCCCGCCGTGTTGCGCGGCAGTTCATCGGTGAACACCACGGCCTTGGGCAGCTTGAATCCGGCGAGGTTTTCGGCGGCGAAATCGTGCAATTCCGCCTCGGTCACCTCGGCTCCGTCGCGTAGAACGATGACCGCGGTCACCGCTTCGACCCACTTTTCGTGCGGCAGGGCGATGACCGCGACCTCGTGGACGGCGGGATGGGTGAACAGCACCTCCTCGACCTCGCGGGAGGCGACCATCGTGCCGCCTGTCTTGATGATGTCCTTGGTGCGGTCGACGATGGTGATATAGCCCGCTTCGTCCCTCACGCCCACGTCGCCGGAGTGGAACCAGCCGCCCGCGAAGGCCTCCGCCGTCGCCTCGGGCTTGTCCCAGTAGCCGGAGAGGAGCTGGGGCGAGCGGTGGACGATTTCGCCCTGTTCGCCGGGGGCGACGTCGCGCATGTCCTCGTCCACAAGCCGCGTCTCGACGTTGTAGATCGGACGCCCTGCCGAGGCCGGGCGGTCGGCGTGTTCCTCGGGGCGCAGCACGGTGGCGAGCGGGCCGATTTCGCTTTGCCCGTAACAATTGTAGGGCGCGGCACCGGGCAGACGTTCGCGCAGTTCCTGCAACACCGGGACCGGCATGATCGACGCGCCGTAATAGACATATTGCAGGCTGGTGAGGTCGCGCTCGTCGAAGGCGGGCGCGCGCAGGAGGCTGATCCAGACCGTCGGTGGGGCGAAGAAGGAGGTGATGGCGTGCCGCTCGATCAGGTCGAGGCAGAGGTCGGGCGCGGGGGCTTCGATCAGCCATGTGGTCGCGCCGACGAGGAACTGGGGCAGCGTGAAGACGTGCATCTGGGCGGAGTGGTAGAGCGGCAGACCGGCGAGCGCGCGGTCGGCCGAGGAGAACCCAAGCTCGACGATGCAGGAGGTGTATTCGGCCAGCAGGGCCCGGTGGCTCATCATCGCGCCCTTGGGGGCGGCGGTGGTGCCGGAGGTGTAGAGAAGCTGGACGAGGTCTTCGGGGCCGATGGCTTCGCCAAGGTCGGCGGGCACGGCGATGCTGCTGTCCTGTGCGAGCCGGAGCACGTCCGCATTCGCGCCGCCGTGGAGCGTGCCGGTCAGGGCTAGCGGCGGCATGGCCGACAGCACATCATCGGCAAGGTCGGCCAGGGCGGGATCGACGAAGAGCGCCTGTGCGCCTGAATTATCGAGGATATAGCGAAGCTCGCGCCCCACGAGCGCATAGTTGATGGGAACGTGTATGAACCCGCCCCGGCAACAGGCGAGGTAGAGGACGAGGTAGGCATCGGAGTTGCGTCCATAGGCCGCGACACGGTCGCCCGGCGACAGCCCGGCGGCGAGGAGGTGCGCGGCCACCCGGCCGGCAGCGTCGTAGAGGTCCGAAAAGCTCCATGTCCGGTCGGCGAAATGGAGCGCGGTCGCGTCACCGAACCGGCGCGTCGCCCGTGACAGGGCGTCCGCGATGGTGTCGCGTCCGGCGCGGGCAATCTGAGCTTGGCTGTCGGTCATGGTGATCCTCCCTTGACCACAGGGTTGATTGGCGCGCGGCGCAGGGCAACCGGAAAAGCGGGGGCCACGCCGGAAACGTAAGGTCACGGGACACGCGCGTGTCACTGGACGGGTGCCCCGGAATTTGCGAACCTCGACAAGAGGATAGGAGCGATATGGCCAGCCACGACACCGCGACCGGACCGGGAACCGCCGAGGCGCAATCCGGGGCGGATGCCACCACCGGAGCCGGAACCGTCGGGGCAGGCGCACCGACACCCGCGCCCGAAGATGTCGCGCTCGACCTGTTCTCGCAGGCCGCGACCTTCGCGCAGGGGCTGCTCCGGCCCTGGAATGCCTATCAGGTCGGGATCGCGCTCCTCATCGTGCTGTTGGCCTATCTGATCGCGCGGCTGGTCGCGCCACGCTACCACGGCTGGCTGCGCAGCCGCGAGAACTGGCCCAAGTGGCGGATGCGCTTTGGCGTGATGCTGCACCGGCGGATCAAGCTTATCACCTTCGTGGCGCTGGTCTGGCCGACCGTCTGGATTATGCGGGAGGTGACGTGGCCCTCACGCTCCTACCTGCTCGCGATCATCGCGCAACTCGCGCTCGCCTGGCTCATCATCGCGATCCTCGCGCGGTTCATCACCAACGCCTTTTTGCGGGGGCTTGTGCGCACTGCCGGGTGGATCTGGGTCACGATCTCGATCCTGAACCTCGAGGAAGAGACGGTCGCGCTGCTTGACGGCATGGCGATTCATGCAGGCGAGATGCGGCTGTCGGTCTGGATGGTCATTCAGGCCATCGCGATATTGGGCGCGCTTTTGTTTGCAGCGCGCTTCATCTCGATCAATTCGTCGGCGCGGATCAAGAAAAGCTCGGACATCAGCCCGTCGATGCAGGTGCTGGTCATCAAGTTCCTGCAAATGCTGCTCTATGCCGCCGCGATCTTCATCGGGCTCAGGGTGGTGGGCGTGGACCTCACCGGCCTCGCGGTGCTGTCGGGTGCCATCGGCGTGGGTCTTGGTTTCGGCTTGCAGAAGGTGGTGTCGAACCTCGTCTCAGGGGTCATTATCCTGCTCGACAAGTCGATCAAGCCGGGGGACGTCATCAGCCTGGGCGATACCTTCGGCTGGATCGAGCAACTGGGGGCGCGTTACGTCAGCGTCGTGACGCGGGACGGCAAGGAATACCTGATCCCGAACGAGGATCTCATCACCGGGCAGGTGGTGAACTGGTCCCATACCAACGCCTTCGTGCGGCTCGATATCTTCTTCGGCACCGCCTATGGCGACGATCCTCACAAGGTGCGCAAGGTGGCGATCGACGCGGCGCAGAGCGTGAACCGGGTGCTGAGTTTCCGCCCGCCCGTCTGCCATATCGTGGGGTTCGGCGATTCCTCGGTCGACTACATCCTGCGGTTCTGGATCGACGACCCGACCGGGGGGCTGACGAACATCCGGGGCAACGTCTATCTCGCGCTTTGGGATGCGTTTCAGGCGAACGGCATCTCCATCCCCTTCCCGCAGCGGGAGGTGCGCCATCTCAACGATCCGCGAAAAGTGGCCGAAGCAGGGGAAAGCGATAATTGAAAATCGGGAAAAGAATGATACTTTCAACGTATCCCAGCGCCGGGGACCCATGCGGCGTGCAACGAAGGAGGACAATGTCCTGTCTTATCATCCAGAAGCGGTCGAAGTGCCGACCGCGGGATTGGGCGGAATGACCAGACCGCCTGTTACCCCGTCGAGTGAGACGATCCTCGACACCGTTCTCTCATCGCTCGAAGACGACAAGGCCGAAGAGATCGTGACCATCGATCTGCGCGGCAAGTCGGCTATGGCGGACGCCATGGTCATCTGCTCGGGCCGTTCGACCCGGCAGGTCGCGGCGATTTCCGAGAAGCTGACGGACCGTCTCAAGCAGGAGATGGGCTTGATCTGCAAGGTCGAGGGCAAGGATCAGGGCGACTGGGTTCTGATCGACACGGGCGACGTGATCGTTCACGTCTTCCGGCCGGAAGTTCGCGACTTCTATCAGCTTGAGAAGATGTGGATGACCCCCGAGGCTGCGGCCCCCGCCAAGGCCTGATGCGGGTTCATATCGTCGCTGTGGGGCGGCTGCGTGCCGGCCCCGAGCGCGACCTGATCGACACCTATGTCACCCGGTTCGACCGTACCGGGCGCGCGCTGGGCCTTGGCCCGCTCACCATCCACGAAGTCGAGGACAAGAAGGGTGGCGGCATGATTGCCGAGGCCGCCCTTTTGTCGCGCGCCGTGCCGGATGGGGCGGTGCGCGTGGCGCTGGACGAGCGGGGGCGGGTGCAGACCTCGCCCGAGTTCGGGGACAGCCTCGCCGGATGGCGCGATCAGGGCCGCGGCGATGTCGCGTTCCTCATCGGCGGGGCCGACGGGCTCGACCCCGACCTACGGGTGAGCTGCGATGCTACGCTGTCGTTCGGCAAGATGGTCTGGCCCCACATGCTGGCCCGCGCGATGCTGAGCGAACAGCTCTACCGCGCGGCAACGATTCTGGCGGGCGGGCCCTATCACCGGGTCTAGCGGTCGCGCGGGGTCCAGTCTTCGGGTCTGCGCCCGCGTGCCCGTCGCCTGAGCAGCAGGCCCAGCGCCACGCCCACCCCGATGGCCACGGTGAGATCCACCAGTACGGTCAGCGCCATGGTGAGCACGATCAGCACGCGGTCGGGACCGGGCGCGCGCAGGTAGCTGTGCCATTTGTCCGGTTCCGCCATGTTCCATGCGGTGATGATGAGGAGCGCGGCCATCGCGGGCAGCGCCATGTGACCGGCGAGCGGTGCGGCGAACAGCATGAGGGCGAGGATCGTCGCGGCGTGGATGACACCCGCGACAGGGGTGCGCCCGCCGGCCTTCACATTCGTTGCGGTGCGGGCAATCGCACCGGTGACAGGAAGGCCGCCCATCAGGGCCGAGCCGATGTTGGCCACGCCCTGTGCGCTGACCTCGGCGCGCGGCCGGTGGGGCCCGCCGATCATCCGGTCCGCCACAACGGCAGACAGGAGCGATTCCACCCCCGCCAGGAACGCGATCACGAGGGCGGACGGGAGGAGGTCGCGGAGACGTTCCAGGCTCACCTCCGGCAGCGACGGCGCGGGCAGGTGGCGCGGCAGATCCCCGAAGCGGGACGCGATCGTGTCCACCCCAAGGCCGGGAAGGGCCGCGAGGGCGGACCCCAGCGCAACAGCGACGATCAGGCCCGGCACGCGGGGCGGAAGCCAGCGGCGCAGCGCGATGATGAGCCCGCCGGTGACGAGCCCGACAAGGATCGGGGCGAAACGGAGCGATCCGCGCGCCTCCCACATCGCGGCGAGTTTGCCGGTGAATTCGGCAGGCATCTCGGCCACCGTCAGGCCCATGAGGTCGGGAAGCTGGCTTGTCGCGATGATGACCGCGATGCCCAGCGTGAAGCCGTTGATGACCGGCTCCGGCACATGGGCCACGAGGTTTCCGGCCCGCAACAGCCCCGCCGCGATCAGGATGACGCCCGCCATGAGCGTGGCCAGGATCAGCCCGTCCATCCCGTGCGTCGCGATCACGCCGTAGACCACGACGATGAACGCCCCGGTCGGTCCGCCGATCTGCACCCGGCTGCCCCCGAGAAGCGAGACGAGCGTGCCGCCGATGATGGCGGTCACCAGACCCTGTTCGGGAGTCGCGCCCGAGGCGATGGCGATGGCGAGGCTGAGGGGCACGGCGACCAGCCCGACCGTGACCCCGGCGACGAGATCGCCGAGGAACAGCGCCCGGGAATAGGTGCGGAGGGTGGTCAGGATCTTGGGTTTCACCGGGACACCGCGCGGGTTGGGATGGGAGAGGTGTTGGCCCTCTCGCAGGGCTTGTCAACGGACCGATGGTCGCGCGCGTCCTTTACAACCCCGGCCTTTTCGCCAAGCTGACGGCGGGACCGCGCATATGGGGACGTGACATGACCGATTTTCTTCTTCTGGCCTTCACGTTTCTCATCGCGGGGGTGGTGGCTGTGCCCATCGCCTCGCGCCTCGGGCTGGGGTCGGTGCTGGGCTATCTCATCGCCGGAATCGTGATCAGCCCCGTTCTGGCGTGGCTGCATGTCGACATCATCCAGATCCAGCATTTCGCCGAGTTCGGTGTCGTCATGATGCTGTTCCTCGTCGGGCTGGAGCTTGAGCCGAAACGGCTGTGGGAGATGCGCGCACGGCTTCTGGGCCTTGGCGGCGGGCAGGTCGGCCTGACGACGCTCGCGGTGATGGGGGTCGCGCTGGTGTTCGGCCAGCCGTGGTCGGTCAGCCTCGCCGTCGGTCTGGTGCTGGCGCTGTCGTCCACTGCCATCGTGCTGCAAACGCTGGGCGAGAAGGGACTCATGCGGTCGGACGGCGGTCAATCGAGCTTCTCGGTGCTGCTGTTTCAGGACATCGCGGTGATCCCCATGCTGGCGCTGATCCCGCTGCTCGCCATGCCCGAGCTGGTCGATGCGATGGCGCACGGGGCCGAGGCGGAGGGCGACCACGGCGGTGGCATGAGCCTTGTCGACGGTCTGCCGGGCTGGGGCGTGGCGCTGGTGACGGTGGGGGCCATCGCGTTCGTCGTGGGCGCCGGCATCTACCTCGTCGGCCCGATCTTCCGCTTCATCGCTGCGGCGAACCTGCGGGAGCTGTTCGTGGCGACCGCGCTCATGTTCGTCATCGGCATCGCGCTCCTCATGTCGCTCGTCGGGCTGTCGCCCGCGCTCGGCACGTTCCTCGCGGGTGTCGTGCTGGCCAACAGCGAATACCGGCATGAGTTGGAGAGCGACATCGACCCGTTCCGGGGTCTGCTTCTTGGTCTGTTCTTCATGACGGTGGGGGCGGGGATCAATTTCGCCCTGTTGCTGGACAACTTCGCCCTAATCGTCGAGCTGACGCTTGGGCTGATCCTGCTCAAGATGGCGGTGCTGTATGTGCTGTCGTTCGTCTTCAAGGTGGGCGGCGCGGACCGGTGGCTGTTCTCGCTCGGGCTCGCACAGGCGGGCGAGTTCGGCTTCGTTCTGCTGTCTTTCACCGTGGCGAGCGCGGTGATTCCCGGGGACCTTGCGGACCGGCTCCTGCTGGTGGTGGCGCTGTCGATGCTGCTGACGCCGGTGCTGTTCATCCTGTACGACCGGGTCGTCGCGCCGCGCTTTGCCGAGGCGGAGGAGCGCGAGATGGACGCGATCGAGGAGTCGAGCGACATCATCATCGCGGGCCACGGGCGGGTCGGCGGGATCGTCGCGCGGATGCTGCGCGGGGCCGGGCTGTCACCGACGGTGATCGACTTCAGCTCGAAACAGCTGGAAATGCTCAAACGGTTCGACGTGCAGGCATATTATGGCGATGCGACGCGGCCCGATCTGCTCCATGCCGCCGGGATCGAACATGCGAGGCTGCTGGTGGTCGCCATTGACGACAAGGACCAGGTGACCGAGCTCGTGACCTACATCACCAAGCACTATCCTAACGTCCACATCGTCGCCCGCGCGGTGGACCGGCCACATGTCTATGACCTGTGGTGGGCAGGGTGCCGCGACATCATCCGCGAGACCTACGACTCGTCCCTGCGGATGGGGCGGTCAGCCGTGGAGGCGCTGGGCTATTCGCGCGATCAGGCGGAGCGGATCGTCGAGATGTTCTCGGATGCGGATCGGTCCGGCATGCTGATCGCGGCGGAGCATTACGACCCGGCGGTGCCGATCCACGAGAACGAGGCCTATCTCGAGGGGATCCGCGCGGCGCGGGGCGATATCGACGCGGACTTCCTGCGAAACGCGCAGGCCGTTCTGTCGGAAGGGCGGAAGGCGCGGGGTTGAGGGGGCGCTGCCCCGGTCGCGCTGAAGCGCGACTCCCCCGAGGTATTTTTGGACCAGAGAAGCAGGGGGCGGGGTCCACCCCCTGCGCCGGGCGCAGGGGGCTTCTCCGGTCACGGCCATCGGCTCCTCAGCCTGTACCGTGACCCGAGGGTAGCGCGTTAACCTTAATCGATGGTGAACGTGTCCCTTCTCTGGTCCAGAAATACCCCGGGAGGGCGCAAGCCCATACGAAAGCCCTCCTGCATTGCTCTCGCGCCCGTCACCTCCTAGAACGGAAACAGGCAAGAGCGAGGCAGACATGACCACCCCGAAACCCATCGTATTGTGCATCCTCGATGGCTGGGGGCTGCGTGTGGAGAGCGCGGGCAATGCTGTCGCCCAGGCCGAGACGCCCGCCTTCGACGAGCTGATGATGATCTGTCCGAATGCGACGCTCGTCACCCATGGCAATGACGCAGGACTGCCGGCCGGGCAGATGGGCAATTCCGAGGTGGGGCATACCAACATCGGGGCCGGGCGCGTGGTGGCGATGGATCTGGGCCAGATCGACCTGGCTATCGAGGACCGGTCGTTCTTTCAGAATGCGGCGCTGATGGCGTTCATCGACGACATGAAAGGTTCGGGCGGGACGGCGCATCTTGTGGGGCTCACCTCGCCCGGTGGGGTGCATGCCCATCAGGATCACATCGTCGCGGCGGCGCAGGCGTTGCGGCAGGCGGGGCTGCCGGTTTGCGTGCACGTCATCACCGACGGACGCGACGTGGCGCCCAAGTCGGCGCGGGAACAGGTCGCCCGCTTCGTGGACAATCTGCCGGAAGGTGTGCAGGTCGCGAGCGTGTCGGGCCGGTATTTCGCGATGGACCGCGACAATCGGTGGGAGCGGGTGAGCCGCGCCTATGACGCGGTGGTCAAGGGCATGGGCGAAACGGCGGACAGCGCCGATGCCGCGATTGCCGCGGGTTATGACCGGGGCGAAACGGACGAATTCATCCAGCCCACCGTGATCGAGGGCCATACCGGCATCCATGACGGGGACGGCGTGTTTTTCGTCAATTTCCGGGCCGACCGGGCGCGCGAGATCCTGCGCGCCATCGGGGAGCCGGGATTTGCCGAGTTCGACGCGGGTGCGCGGCCCAAGCTGGCCGCGCTTCTGGGCATGGTCGAGTATTCCAAGGCGCACAACGACTACATGACCACCGTGTTTCCGAGCGAGGATATCGTGAACACGCTGGGCGCCTGGGTCGCGCAGCAGGGCAAGCGGCAGTTCCGGCTGGCCGAGACCGAAAAATATCCCCATGTCACTTTCTTCCTTAACGGCGGCAAGGAAGACCCGGAGGAGGGCGAGGTGCGCTACATGGCGCAATCGCCCAAGGTCGCGACCTATGACCTTCAGCCCGAGATGAGCGCGCCCGAGGTCGGGCGGGAACTGGTGAAGGCCATTCACGAGAAATACGACCTGATCGTCGTGAATTTCGCCAATCCCGACATGGTCGGCCATACCGGCGATCTGGAGGCGGCCATCGCGGCCGTCGAGGCGGTGGACGAGCAGGTGATCGAGGCGATGATCGCCCTCAAGCAGGAAGGCGGGGCAATGATCGTGACCGCCGACCACGGCAATTGCGAGATGATGATCGACCCGGAGACGGGCGGCCCGCATACGGCACATACGACCAATCCGGTGCCGGTCGCGCTGTTCAACGGACCGGAGGGGGCGACGATCCGGTCGGGGCGGCTCGCCGATCTCGCGCCCAGTCTGCTCGACCTCATGGAGATCGAGAAGCCCGCGGAAATGACGGGCGAGAGCCTGATCGTTCGGTGAGACGGGCCGCGCTTCTTTTCGCCGCGTTCGTGGCCGTCGCCGGTCCCGCCCGGGCGCAGTCCGACCCGACGCAGAGTGCCCGTCAGGCGATGGCCCTGCTCGAAGAGGCGTCCGGTGCGCTGGATGCGGCCGACGGGGCCGGGGACCGGGTCGCGGCGTTGACCCAGACCGTGCAGGCCTATGAGGCCGGGCTGGCGGCCCTGCGCGAGGGGCTGCGGCAGGCGCGGGTGCGCGAGGCGGCCATCGACGGGGGGTTCCGGGCGGAAAACGAGCGGCTCGCGCAGCTTCTGGGTGTGTTGCAGGCCATCGAGGCGGCACCGGAGCCGCATCTTCTTCTTCATCCTCAAGGGCCCGTGGGCACGGCGCGCACGGGCATGATCCTGTCCGAGGTGACGCCT
Source organism: Maritimibacter sp. (assembly GCA_002695005.1). Lineage (GTDB taxonomy): Bacteria > Pseudomonadota > Alphaproteobacteria > Rhodobacterales > Rhodobacteraceae > Maritimibacter. Next base: position 120,588 of record NZNT01000029.1, on the reverse strand, counting down.
GCGCTGAGTGCCGAGGCGAGGCGGCTGCGGGCGGCATTGCAGGAGGTGGCCCTCCTTCGCGCGCTTCAGGAATCCGCTGTCGATACGCTGGAGTCGGGTCTGACGGGCGCCCAGCGCGCGCGAACGGAGTTGAGTCAGGCGGTGTCCAACCGAACCGACCTGCCGCGCCGGTTCACGACCGATCAGGAGGCGATGGAGAACCTCATCGCCACAGCCGACACGCTTGAAAGTTTCGCCTCGGGGTTGATGTCGGCGACCATCGAGGACACCAGCGTCTCCATCGCCAACCCGGATTTCACGGATGCGCAGGGCACGCTGGAGCTTCCCGTTCTGGGCCGGATCATCCGGCGTATGGATGAGGCGGACGCGGCGGGTGTGCGCCGGCCCGGCTGGGTGATCGCGACCCGTCCTCTCACCCTCGTCACGCTTCCGTGGCCCGCTACCATTCGGTATCTCGGCCCGCTTCTCGACTACGGCCAGGTGGCCATCGTGGAGCCGGGGGAGGATTACCTGTTGGTGTTTGCGGGCCTTGGGCAGCTTTTTGGCGAGGTGGGCGAGGTTCTGCCGAGAGGGGCGCCCATCGGCCTCATGGGCGGGGCTGCGCCTTCGGACCCTCAAGCGTTTTTGATTTCCAACGACCCCGCCAGTGGCGCAGAAGCGAACCAGACGTTGTATCTGGAACTGCGTCACGAGGGGGAGCCTGTGGACCCGGCGGAGTGGTTTGCTGTATCCGGGGACTGACTCGCGCTCGCGCGGACCCACAAAGACACGAAAGAGAGCAGACGAGATGAAGAAATTTCTGATGGCAGCCATCGGCGGCACGCTGGCGGGGGCGGTCCTGACGACGCAGGTCGCCGGTCCGCTGCTTGCACAGGATGAGGGCCGCTCCACGACCGTGTACCAGCAGCTCGATCTGTTCGGGGATGTTTTCGAACGCATCCGCGCGCAATACGTCGAAGAGGTCGAGGAATCGGAGCTGATCGAGGCCGCCATCAACGGGATGCTCTCGTCGCTCGATCCGCACAGTTCCTACCTGCCGCCCGAAGATGCCGACGCGATGCGGGTGCAGACGCGCGGCTCTTTCGGTGGTCTCGGGATCGAGGTGACGCAGGAAGAAGGGTTCGTGAAAGTCGTGTCGCCGATGGACGACACGCCCGCCGATCAGGCCGGCGTTCTGGCCGGCGACTTCATCACCCATGTGGATGGTGAGAGCCTTCTGGGTCTGACGCTGGACGAGGCGGTCGACCTGATGCGCGGCCCCATCGGGTCCGAGATCATCGTGACCATCGTGCGCGAAGGCGAGGATGAGCCGTTCGACATTTCGATCATCCGCGACACGATCAAGCTGACCGCCGCCACGGTGCGCCAGCAGGGCGAGGCCGTCGTGATCCGGATCACCACTTTCAATGACCAGACCTATCCGAACGTGACCGAAGGGTTCTCGGAAGTGGTTGAGGAAATGGGCGGGCTCGACAATGTCGAGGGCGTCGTGCTCGACCTGCGCAACAACCCCGGCGGTTTGTTGAAACAGGCGATCGCGGTGTCGGATGCCTTCCTCGAAGGCGGCGAGATCGTGTCGACCCGGGGCCGTGACCCGGAAGAGTCCGATCGCGTGAATGCCCAGCCGGGCGACATCACCGAGGGCAAGCCGCTCGTCGTGCTGATCAACGGCGGTTCGGCCTCGGCCTCGGAAATCGTGGCTGGCGCGTTGCAGGACCATCACCGGGGTGTGGTCGTGGGCACCAAGTCCTTCGGCAAGGGGTCGGTGCAGACCGTCATGCCGCTGCGGGGCGATGGTGCGATGCGTCTTACCACCGCGCGGTATTACACCCCCTCGGGCCGCTCGATCCAGGCACTGGGCGTCTCGCCCGACATCGTGGTCGAACAACCGCAGCCCAGCCCGACGGCCGCAGAGGACGAGGAGGAGACCAACGGTCGTCCGCCCCGCACTGAGGCGGACCTGCGCGGCTCGCTCAACAACGACAGCTTGAGCGAGGATGAAATCCGCCAGATTGAACAGGAGCGGGAAGAAGCCGAAGAAGCCGCGCAACTGCGTGACGAGGACTTCCAGCTTTCTTATGCGGTGGACCTGCTGCACGGGCTGTCCACCTTCGGGCGGGAGTGATCCGGGCATGACGCCGGAGGAGATTGCGGCGTTGCCCTATCGCCCCTGCGTCGGTGTCGTGCTGGCCAATGCGGACGGCAAGGTGTTCGCCGGCCAGCGCATCGACGCGAAGGACCTGGGCACGGACGCGACCGCCTGGCAGATGCCGCAGGGCGGGATCGACAAGGGCGAGGCGGCGCGGGATGCGGCGCTTCGCGAATTGTGGGAAGAGACCGGTGTGGGCCCCGACCTCGTCGAGATCGAGGCGGAGCATCCCGACACCCTGCGCTATGACCTGCCCGACGAGCTCGTGGCCTCCGGCAAGGTCTGGAAAGGCAGGTTCCGGGGGCAGGAACAGCGGTGGTTCCTGATGCGTTTCAAGGGGAGCGATGACCAGATCGACATCGCGACCGAGCACCCGGAGTTCAGCACATGGACATGGATCGACCCCGACGAGATGGTGGACCGGATCGTGCCGTTCAAACGCGCCATCTATCGCGCCGTGATGGACGGCTTTCGCGCGCAGCTTTAGGCGCGGCACTGGCCGCGCTGGTCCTGCCGGGGCCGGCGGCGGCGCTGTCGTGCCTGCGCTATGACCCCGTGACGGCCTATGAGACGCTGGACGCGTCCGAGAAGCGATATGTCGCGGTGCGCGGGTCGTTCACCTTCGACGGAGAGGGCGCGCCCGAGCATTACGACGAAAACGCCCCCGAGGAATGGCTGACCAGCGGGCATGTGTCGGGCGAGGTTCTGACGGCTGACGGATTCACGACGCAGATCGACCGCGACATCGTGGTGGTGATCGGCTGTGTCGGGCCGTGGTGTGCGGTGACGGAACCCTCCGAGGATGCGCTGATGTTCCTGCGCCAGGAGGCCGGGGGCGCGGCGCTGTATCTCGACGTTGGGGCCTGTGCGCCCAACGTTTTCCCCCGCGCAAAGGAGGCCGATTTCGAGGCGATGGAGGCCTGTATGGCCGGGGACTGTCCGCCGGTGGAGTAGTTTCGCCGCGGGCTTGCGCCCGCGTCGACCCGCTGGAGGGGCGCTGCCCCTCCAGACCTCCCCGAGGTATTTTCGGACCGAAGAAGAGGCGTGAGTCTGCGGCTCAGGCTTCGACTCCACATGAGAACAAAACGTGAATATACTTGCGACTCATGTTCGTGGAGCTTTGCATAACGTCCAATTTCACCTTCCTCACGGGCGGGAGCCATGCGGAGGAATATGTGGACCGGGCCGCGCTGATGGGGATGCGCGCGCTGGCGGTGGCCGATCACAATTCGGTCGCCGGGATCGTGCGTGCGCATACGGCGGCGCGCGAGATCGGGCGGCTGGCCGAGGCGCGGGCGCGGCTGGAGGCGGAACAGGGCATTATCGGCCCGCCGAAGCCCGCGCATCTGCCCGCGCCGCCGCGTCTGCCCATCGACAATGCGCCGCGTCTGCTGCCTGCGGCGCGGATCGTGACGGACGAAGGCGTGGCGATCACCGCCCTGCCACGCGACCGGGCGGCCTGGGGGCGGCTGTCACGGCTGATTTCCACCGGGCGGCTGCGCACGCAGAAGGGGTCCTGTCTGCTCAGGCTCGGTGATCTGGGCGGGGCGCTGGACGGGATGGAGCTTTTGCTGCATCCGCCCGGCGCGGCGGCGCGCAAGCTGATCGGGCCTTTGCTGAACCGGTATCGGGCGGACATGCACCTTGTCATGGCGCCGCGCTATGACGGGCGCGACCGGGTGCGGTTCGACCATCTCGCAGCGCTGGCGGAGGAGCTGGGCCTGCCCACCGTGGCGAGCGCCGAGCCGATCATGCACCACGGGCGGCGGCGCAAGCTGGTCGACGTGATGACGGCGGTGCGGCTTGGCGTGCGGGTGGAGCAGCTGGGCCACGATGCGCTGCCGAATGCGGAGCGGCGGCTGCGCTCGGAGTCCGAGATGCTGCGGCTCTTTGCCAGGCATGAGGATGCGGTCCATCGGTCGGGCGAGATCGCGGATCGGCTGGGGTTCCAGCTGGACGAGTTGCGATACGAGTATCCGTCGGAGGTGGCGAATGGCGAGACGCCGGGCGCGCGCCTGTCACGGCTGGCGCGCAAGGGGCTGCGCGACCGGTATCCGGCGGGGGCGCCGGAGCGCGTGGTGAAGATGCTGGAGCATGAACTCGCGCTGATCAGAAAGCTGAATTACGAGCCCTATTTCCTCACCGTGAACGACATCGTCGCCTTCGCGCGATCGCGCGGCATCCTGTGTCAGGGGCGGGGGTCGGCGGCGAATTCGGTGGTTTGTTACGCGCTTGGCGTGACGAGCGTGAGCCCAGAGATCGGGACGATGGTGTTCGAGCGGTTTGTCAGCGAAGCGCGGGACGAGCCGCCGGATATCGATGTGGATTTCGAGCATGAGCGGCGCGAGGAGGTGATTCAGCACATCTATGAGCGCTACGGGCGTCACCGGGCGGGGCTCTGCGCCACCGTCATCCATTATCGCGGCAAGCGGGCGATCCGCGAGGTCGGGCGCGCGATGGGGCTGAGCGAGGATACCATCGCCTCGATGGCCAGCCAGGTCTGGGGCTGGGGGGCGAGCGGGATGCGCGCGGCGCGGCTGATGGAGATCGGGCTGGACCCGGACGACCCGAAGCTGGGTCAGGTCCTCGACCTCGTGGACGAGATACAGGGGTTTCCCCGCCATCTGTCCCAGCATGGCGGCGGGTTCATCATTACGGAGGGCAGGCTGGATGAACTGGTGCCGATCGAGAACGCGACGATGGAGGATCGGACGGTCATCTGCTGGGACAAGGACGATATCGACGCGCTGGGCATCCTGAAGGTCGATGTTCTGGCGCTGGGGATGCTGACCTGTATCCGCAAGGCGTTCGGCTTGCTGGAGAGCCATCTGGGCATCGACCATACGCTTGCGACGCTACCGCCCGAGGACCCGGCGGTCTATGACATGCTGTGCCGTGCCGACAGTCTGGGCGTGTTCCAGGTGGAGAGCCGGGCGCAGATGAATTTCCTGCCGCGCATGAAGCCGCGCAGTTTCTATGACCTCGTGATCCAGGTGGCGATCATCCGGCCCGGGCCGATACAGGGCGACATGGTGCATCCGTTCATCCGGCGGCGCAACGGCGAGGAGGCGGTGGAGTTTCCCTCGGACGAATTGGGCAAGGTTCTGGGCAAGACGCTGGGCGTGCCGCTGTTCCAAGAACAGGCGATGCAGATCGCCATCACGGGGGCCGGGTTCACGCCGGAGGAGGCCGATCAGCTTCGCCGGTCGCTCGCCACCTTCAAGAAGCATGGGAGCGTGAGCGATTTCCGCACCCGGTTCATCCGGGGGATGCGGGCCAATGGCTATGACCTCGACTTTGCCGAGCGGTGCTTTTCGCAGATCGAGGGGTTCGGCTCCTACGGCTTCCCCGAAAGCCATGCGGCGAGTTTCGCGCTGCTCGTCTATGCGAGCGCGTGGATCAAGCGTCACCATCCGGCGGTGTTTTGTTGTGCGCTGCTCAACTCGCAGCCGATGGGGTTCTATGCCCCCGCCCAGATCGTGCGGGACGCGCGCGACCACGGGGTCGAGGTGCGGCCGGTCTGTATCAACGCGAGCTACTGGGACAACGTGCTGGAGCCGGACGGCAAGGGGCAGCTCGCCGTGCGGCTGGGGTTCCGGCAGTTGCGCGGCATGATCGAGGAGGAGGCGACGTGGATCACGGCGGCGCGCGGCAACGGCTATACGGCCGTGGAGGACGTGTGGCGGCGCGCGGGGGTGTCGCCCCGGCTGATGGCGCGGCTGGCCGAGGCGGATGCCTTTGCCGCGCTGCGCCTGTCGCGGCGCGAGGCGCTGTGGCAGGCGCGCGCGATCGCCGGGGAGAAGCCCTTGCCGCTGTTCGCGGGCGATCTGGACGGCGAGGGGATCGTGGAGCCGGCGGCGCAGTTCCCGGCGATGAGCGAAGGCGAAGAGGTGGTGGAGGACTTCGTGTCGATGCGACTGACGCTCAGGTCCCACCCCATCGCGCTGATCCGGCACATGCTGACGCCGGGGGTGGTTCAGGCGGGGTGAGGGCTGTTTTCCGTGGCTGATGCGGACCGGGTCGCGGGTGTCTGTGCCGGGACCCTCACACCTCCCCCGCGTCCCGGATCGCCCCCTGCAACAGGTCGAGGAACACGGCGACGGCTTCGGGCGGTGCCTCCTCGCTGAACCGGGTGACACCGATGGAGACGCGGGCGCCGGGCAGGCGGATGTCGACGGGTTTCAGGTCCGCCGGCAGGTTTCGCAGGCCGGACTTGCCGTAGCACAAAAGCGCAATGGAGCCGCTGGCGGCGATCATCTGTTCGGCGTTGGAGAAGGAAAACATCTCGGCCGATTGTGCCGGGGGAATGGTGCCGGCGGCGCGGAACATGCGGTCGAAGAAGGCGCGGATCGGCGTGCCGTGGGGGGCGACGATCCATTGCTCGTCGGCCAGTTCCGCCATCGAGGGTCGCCGCCGGTGGACCGGGTGATCGGCGCGGGCGATCATCATGTAGTCTTCGTGGTAAAGGTGCGTTTCGACCATCTCGGGAAACGGCGAGGGGTCGCGCAGCACGCCGATAATGAGGTCGATCTCGCCGCGCCGGAGCGCTTCGACCAGCGTGTCGTAGCCGCCGGGAACCGCGACGAGGTGGACGTGCGGGTGCGCCCGCGTAATCTCGCCAAAGGCCTGAAGCACCATGCCCTGCCCGGAGAACGGCAGCATCCCGACCGAGACGCGGCCCACGAGCGCGTCGCCGGTTTCGGCCAGAAGCGTGGGAATATCGGTGAGGGTCGTCACCACCCGGTCCCACAGCGCGGCGAGGGCGCGGGCGGCGTCAGTCGCCTCCATCCCGCTCTTGCGCCGGATGAACAGCGGCGGCGTGACGTAGCCGGCAATATCGCCCAGCGCCTGACTCACCGCCGGCTGGCTCATTCCCAGAGCGCGGGCGGCGGCGGAGGCCGAGCCGTGGCGCACGACGGCGGCCACGGCGCGCAGGTGACGCCAGCGCAGGAGGTTGGGCAGGCGCAGCGCCCCCGACTGGTGGAGCACGCCGCGTTCCACCCCTTCGATGTCCGCCGCGACGCGCCGGCATTGCTCGATCACGATGTCGCCCATCGGCGTGGGTTCCGACCCGGACCAGCCGCGCTGGAACAGAGCGACGCCCAGCGCCGCCTCGGCATCGTGCAGCGTGCGGGAGAAGGCCGGTTGCGACATGGCGACCGATTCGGCGGCTTCGGACAGGCGCCGATGGTCGGACAGGGCGCGGATCACGCGGGTCTGGCGGGCGGAAATCGGGGGCTGGGGGCTTTCCATACTGGCATATAAGCAATTTGGCGCAAGATATACAATCTGCGCATAAGCAAAGGGCGCAGCCCGCCCCTACATACGATTCAACCACTTCCGGGAGGACCACGATGAGCGCCAAGACACTTCAGGACAGGCTGACGGGCTACGATAGCCCCTTCGCCATGCTCTATGACAACCAGATGGGGCGCTATCCCTTCCCGATCGAAGGTGAATACACCCATTGGGCCGAAGAGCAGCGCGCGTGGCGCGAGGGCGTGGCGCTGATGAACCAGAGCTTTCACATGACCGATCTCTATGTGAAGGGGCCGGATGTGATGAAGCTGCTGTCCGATATTTCGGTGAACAGCTATGCCAAGTTCGGCAAGGGCAAGGCCAAACAGATCGTCTGCGTGAACCATGACGGCTTTCTCATCGGCGACTCGATCGTGTTCGGGCTGGAAGATGACGAGGTGAATATCGTCGGTCGCCCCATCGTGCCGAACTGGGTGCAGTATCACGCTGAGACGGGCGGCTATGACGTCGTGTGCACGCGGGATGAGCGCAAGTTGGACGATCCCGACAACCGCCGCCTGACCTATCGTTACGAAGTGCAGGGGCCGAAGGCGCTCGATCTGCTCAACGAGGTGAACGAGGGCGGTCCGCTCACCACCAAGTTCTTCAACATGGGCGAGATCACCATCGCCGGCTGCAAGGCGCAGACGCTGTCGCATGGTATGGGCGGTGCGCAGGGGCTGGAGATCTGGGGCCCGTTCGACGAGGGCGACGCGGTGAAAGCGCGGATCATCGAGGCGGGCGAGAAATACGGCCTGCGTCTGGTCGGCAGCCGCGCCTATGCCTCGGCCGCCGCTGAATCCGGCTGGGTGCCGAGCGTCGTTCCTGCGATCTACACGGGCGAGAAGATGAAGCCCTACCGCGAGTGGCTCAAGGCCAACGCGTTCGAGGCGCTCTCGACCCTCGGCGGGTCGATGAAGACCGGGAACATCGAAGACTACTACATGACCCCGTGGGACGTGGATTATGGCCGCGTCGTCAAGTTCGACCATGATTTCATCGGGCGCGAAGCGTTGGAAAAGATGGCCGAGGAGCCGCACCGGCAGAAGGTCACGCTGGTCTGGAATCCCGAGGACGTGCTCAAGGTGAACGCGGGCCTTATGGATCAGGGCGCGCTGCCGACCAAGACGATGGATTTCCCGGCGGCGCACTATGCCTCCTACCCCTATGACGCTGTCACCAAGGGGGGTGAGCAGGTGGGTATCTCCATCGCGCCCGCCTATTCCGCGAACGAACGCGCCTGGATCTCGCTCGCCGTTCTGAACCCGGAAGTGGCGGAAACCGGCACTGAAGTGACGGTAACGTGGGGTGAACCGGACGGGGGATCGTCTAAAGCCACCGTCGAGCGCCATCGTCAGATCGACGTCCGGGCCGAAGTTCATCCGTGGCCCATCCACGACGCCGTTCGTCAAACGTATCGCAAGCAGACCTGAGGAGACCGACCATGTCCGTCGTCAATATGAAAGCCAGCAAGACCGCTCCCTTCGCAGACCTGCTTGAGGGCGTTTCCATCGAAGTGATGCCGCGCACCGCCGCCAAGATCGAGGATTTCACAAAGATCCTGCCCGCCGGCACGCGCGTCTATATCGCCCATATCGAGGGCACGCCGATTCAGGAGATGGTCGACACGGCCAAGCGCCTCGCCGCTGGCGGGTTCGAGGTCATGCCGCACTTCCCGGCCCGGATCATGCAGAACGATGCCGAGTTGAAGGACTGGATCGACCGCTACGTCTCGGAGGCCGGGGTCGAAACCGCGCTTCTGCTTGGCGGGAGCCCGACCAAACCGCTGGGTGCACTCGACAGCTCGATCCAGCTTCTCGAAACCGGCTATTTCGACGGGTTCAAGCGTCTGCACATCGCGGGCCACCCGGAAGGCAACCAGGACATCGACGCCAAGGGCGCCACGACCAATGTGGACGAGGCGCTGCGCTGGAAGCAGGCCTACAAGGACCGTTCGGGGGCCGAGATGGCCATCGCGACGCAGTTCGCCTTTGCCGCCAAGCCGGTGACCGACTGGGCCGAGCGGCTTCAAGCCATTGGCATCACCATGCCGATCCATGTGGGCGTGGCCGGTCCGGCCAAGCTCCAGACGCTCATCAAGTTCGCCATTGCCTGTGGCGTTGGCCCGTCGCTCGGCGTGTTGCAGAAGCGGGCGAAAGACCTGACCAAGCTGCTCAAGCCGTTCGAGCCGACCGAGGTTCTGACCGATTTCGCCGCCTACACGGCCGAAAATCCCGACAGCCTGATCGAGCGGGTCCATGTCTTCCCGCTTGGCGGCATCAACGCCTCGGCGGAGTTCATTCGCGAGAACAGCTGATCCGCTGACGGATGTGAACGACCAGCCCGTTGCCTGCGAAGGCGGCGGGCTTTTTCGTGCTCACTTGCCGCCGTTGAGAAGCCGGTCGTGGTGTTGGCGCAGCAGGAACAGCCCGGCGACCGCCAGAACCAGCGCGACGGTGAGCACATAAAGCGGCGCGGTCCAGTTCGGATCGTATTTCTGGAAGATCCCCGCCTTGGCGATCGAGGTGATGTGCATGAGCGGGTTCCACCACAGCACGTCCTGCACGCGGGGCGGGAAGTCTTCGTACAGAAACAGCACGCCCGAGACGATGAACAGGGGCCGTGCGGCAAAGCCCCACAGGCGCCCGGCGATAGGCAGTTCCATGAACAGGTAGCAGGTGAGGACGCCGAAGCCGAAGGCGAGCGCGACGGCGAGGGCCACGGCCAGAAGCACCGGGGGCAGGTCGAAGCGCAGCCCGTGGCCCGAGCCTGCGGCGATGGCGTAGAGCAGGATGAAATAGACCGCCGTGGCGGTCAGGGCGTTCAGCGCAAAGCGGGCCAGCACAGTGTCGAGCCAGATCACGGTCGGGAAGCGCAGGAGCGAGCGGGAGAATTTCAGCGATTGCGTCACCGGCCCGCCGACCTGTCCGAAGATCGCGAAGACGAGGTGGCCAGAGGCGTAATACATGATGAAGGACGTGCCGAGGCGCGGGGTCTTTTGCAGGAAGCTGAAGGCGATGGTGAGCGCCGCGATCATCAGGAGGGGCGAAAGAAACGCCCAGAGGTAGCCGCCGGGCGACTGGCCGTAGCGCGCCGACATCTCACGCAGGACGAGCGCGCCGACGGTGCGCAGGGTCGGGAAGCTGCGGCGGGCGGGGCCGGGGAGCGGTGGCGCGGTATCGCCGGTGGTCATCGCGCAGGCTCCTCGCGTTCTGGCGCCGGATGGCGCGATTATGTAGAAGGGGGCGAGCGAGATCAACGCAGGCGAAAGGAACGGCCCGGTGCCCGACGATACGGTGAGGACCCGGCAGGACAGCCCGCAGGTGATCGTGCGCCCGATGGCCGGACCCGCGCGGCGGCGCAAGCGGCATGTGGGGCTGTTGGCCTCGATCCTCGTCATCGTCGGCCTGCCGCTTGCGGTCATCGCCTGGTATGCCTTTGCGCGTGCGGTCGATCAGTATGCCTCGGACCTCGGGTTCACCGTCCGGCAGGAGGAACAGGGGCAGACGCAGGCGCTTCTGGGCAACCTCGCGCAACTGGCCGGTCCGAGTGCGAGCGGCGGGGCGCTGGACGGGGATATCCTGAACGAGTTCATCCAGAGTCAGGGGCTGGTGCGGGAAGTGGACGCGCGGCTCGACCTCTGGGCGCATTACAGTGCGCCCTATGAGACCGACCCGGTGTTCGCGCTGAAGCCCGGCGGGACCATCGAGGATCTGGTGGCCTACTGGCAGCGGGTCGTGACCATTGATTACGATCAGGCCACGGGGTTGATCGGGGTCGAGGTGCGGGCGTTTGCGCCGGAGTACGCGCAGGCCGTGGCCCAGGCGGTGCTGGAGGAGAGCCAGACGCTCGTCAACAACCTGAACGCGGCGGCGCGGCAGGATCTTCAGGACGCGGCGGAGCGCGATGTGGCGCAGGCGCTGGTGCGGCTCAAGGATGCGCGGGAGGCGCTCGTGGGCTTCCGCACGCGCACGCAGATCGTGGACCCTGAGACGGACCTCGAGACCCGGATGGGGGTGCAGAATTCGCTCCAGCAACAGCTTGCGCAGGCGCTGGTGGAATATGACCTGCTGGCGCAGTCGGCCGGGGAGACCGCGCCGAGCGTGATACAGGCGGAACGCCGGATCGCGGTGATCCGCGACCGACTTGCGCAGGAGCGGGAGGCGTTCGCTTCGGACCAATCCTATGCGGGGGTCGAGGGGTATCCGTCGCTGATCGCGCAATACGAAAGCCTGACCGTCGACCGGGAATATGCCGAGGAGACGTATCGCGCCGCGCTCGCCCAGCTGGATGCCGCCAAGGCGGGGGCGTCGCGCCAGACGCGATACCTTGCCGCCTATGTCCTGCCCACCCAGCCGGAGGCCCCGGCCTATCCGCAGCGCACGCAGATCGTGCTCATGGCGCTCCTGTTCCTGTCTTTGGGCTGGGCGCTCGTCGCGCTGGTTTACTACTCCATCCGCGACCGGAGGTGACGGCGTGCTCCGGGGCGTCGGGCTGACCAAATCCTATACCGTGAAGGGCCGGCCCAAGGTGGTGCTGGACGCGCTCGACTTCGAGCTTCCGACGGGCGTGTCGCTTGGGCTTCTGGGGCGCAACGGGGCGGGGAAATCCACGCTCCTGTCGATCCTGTCGGGCGCGATCCGGCCCGACGCGGGCGAGGTCGTGAGCGACGGCACCGTGTCATGGCCCGTCGGTCTGCGCGCGGCGTTCCACAAGGACATGACGGGCGTGCAGAACGTGCGGTTCGTCGCGCGGGTCTATGGCGTGGAGAGTGATGAGCTGGTCGAATACGTCCGCCATTTTTCCGAGCTGGGCGATCATTTCTACATGCCGTTCAAGACCTATTCGTCCGGGATGCGGTCGCGGATTTCCTTCGGGACCGCGCTGGGCCTGCATTTCGACACCTACCTCGTCGACGAGGTGACGGCGGTCGGCGATGCGGCGTTCAAACGCAAAAGCCGGGCGGTGCTGCGCGACCGGCTGGCCCGGTCGAGCGCGATCATGGTCAGTCACAACATGGCCGAGCTGCGCGAGATCTGCGATGCAGGGCTGGTGCTGGCCGATGGCAAGGGGCTGTGGTTCGACGATATCGACGCGGCCATAGACCATCACGAAGGGCTCATGGCCCGGCGCTGATCCTTAACACCCGGTGAAGAATCGCGTGGATTGCTCGGATAGTCCGCGCGCGTGTCACATTTCTGCGCCGCCCACCGCCACGGGAGCGCGCGATACCACCCCTGCCGATGCACTTGGGGGTGGTTATGGCGATACTCGTACATGGACATTTCATGTCCGGCGTTGAGGCGCTCGACACCGGGATCACGGACCTTGAGGTCGTGGCCGATGACGGGCTTCTGACGCTGTTCAGCCATTCCGGACGCAATGGCGGGCTGACGGGCTATTCCGTGCCCGTGAGCGGTTCGGAAGCGGTGGTGGATCAGGTGATCTACAAAACCGGCTGGCTCTTAGGCACGGGCGACGCGATTGCCATCGACGAGGCCCCCGGCGGGGGGCTGGAGGCGCTGTTCGGCTCTGCGCTGTCGGGTCGGATGAGCGGGTATGCCATCGCGGACTCCGGGCAAATCGGCAGCGTGTCGAACCACGCGGGATTTGGTGACGCTCTGGGTCGGCTTGTGGATATCGAGGTCGGGGCGGGCGGCGTGGCCTTTGCCGATGCGGGCGGGCAGTTCGGTTTTGCCACCCGCGCCGCGAACGGGACGTTTGGCGGTGTCACGGTCGTCGCGGATGACGCGGACACGCACCTTGCCCATGTCACGACGGTCGCGACCGCTACGGTCGGCGGTGCGCAGATCGTGATCGCGGGCGATGCGGGCGAGGACGGGGTGACGAGCTTCGTCACCACCTCCGGCACGCCGGTTGTCGCGGACGTGGCCGGGCCCGCGGACGGCATCGGGATCATGGCGCCCACCGACATCTCGGTGGTCGAGGTTCTGGGCCAGAGCTACGCCATTGTCGCCTCGGCCCAAGGGATGAACGGGGCGCTGACGGTCTTCCACGTCGCGCCGGACGGGACGCTTACGCGCACCGACCATATCACCGACAACCTGAACACCCGGTTCGGCGGCGTGACCGATATTGTCACGGCGGAGCACGACGGGCACGCCTACATCGCCGCTGGCGGCGCGGATGACGGCGTATCGCTGTTCACTCTGCTGCCGGGGGGACAGTTGCAGTTTCTCGACGCGATCGAGAACACCTGGACCGACGGCGCGGATGGGCAGGCGGCGCTGGCGGATGTGACCGCGATTGCGGGCGGCGTTCTGGACGAGAGGCTCAACCTCTTCGTTGCGAGCGAGGAGGTCGGCGGGCTCACACGCCTGACCTACGACCTGAGCGATCAGGGCGAGCAGGTCGTTCTGGATGCCGCGGGCGGGTCGGCCAACGGGTCCGGTGGCGCGGACCTGCTGGTGAGCGGGGCAGGATCGGACGCGCTGTCGGGCGGGAATGGGGACGATATCCTCGTGGACGGGGCGGGGACCGACATCCTGACCGGCGGCAGCGGGCGCGACACTTTCGTCCTGCGCGACGACGGGGTGCAGGACACGATCATGGATTTCGACCCGGCGCAGGACCGGCTCGACCTGTCGTCCTGGCCATTCTTCTACGACGCGTCCACGCTGACGATCACGCCGAACGCGAACGGGGCGGTGGTGTCGTGGCGCGACGAGGTGCTGGTGCTGCGCTCGGCGCAGGGCGGGCCGCTCGACCCCGGCGATGTCCGCAAGGCCGTGGCGGTGACGCCGGATCGCGCGATGGACCTGTCCGGCTACGACTTCCCCGACTGGGACGGCGAGCTGGAGGAGGAGCCGGTCTTTGGCTACGACATTTCCGATACGGAGGGCGACGACCTTGTCACCGGCGGGGCGGGAGCCGAGATGATCGCCCTGTCGGGGGGAGACGACGAGGTGCATGCGGGTGGCGGCGACGACCGGGTGGACGGCGGCGCGGGACGCAAGACCGTCCATCTCGACGCGGGCGACGATACGTTCGACGACAAGGACCAGAGCACCGCGCTCGACGGGGATATCGTGCGCGGCGGGGCGGGGGATGACACGCTGCTCATGGGCCTTGGCGCGGATGACGTGGATGGCGGCGAAGGGAAGGACCTGATCCGTGCGGGCGGCGGGGACGATACGGTGACCGGCGGCGCGGGCGCGGACGAGGCATGGCTGGGCGATGGCAACGACACCTATGTCGACAGCGACGACGACAGCCGATGGGACCACGACGTCGTCTATGGCGAAGCGGGCGACGATATCATCACGGCTGGCAGCGGGGATGACCAGATCGACGGTGGCGAGGGTGACGACCAGCTTGGCGGTCGGGCCGGGCAGGACATCATCTTTGGCGGCGGCGGCGCCGATTTCATCTGGGGTGCGCGGGGCAACGACCTGTTGCGCGGCGACGCCGGCAACGATGAGATCTATGGCGGTTCGGGCAACGACCACATGCTTGGCGGCGTAGGCGACGACCTGTTGGAAGGCGGTGACGGCGACGACGTGGGACACGGCGAGGACGGAGACGACACCATCCGGGGGCAGGCCGGGGATGACCATTTCATTGGCGATGCGGGCAACGACCGGATGTACGGCGACGCGGGCTCCGACCGGCTGGTCGGTGGCGACGGCGACGATGCGATCGAGGGAGGGGATGGTGCAGACTCCCTGTTCGGCGACGCGGGGGCGGACCGGATCATGGGTGGAAGTCAGAATGACAGCATCTGGGGCGGCGATGGCGACGACCGGATCTATGGCAACCTGAACGACGACATGCTGTCCGGCGGGACCGGTCAGGACGTGTTGTTCGGCGGTTGGGGCGCGGATCGGCTGAGTGGCGACGAAGGGAACGACGTGCTCCGGGGCGATGGTGGGAACGATGTGCTGTATGGCGGGCAGGGCGACGACCGGCTGTCGGGCAACGGGAACAACGACCGGGTCGAGGGCGGCGACGGGCGCGACGACATTTACGGCGGCTGGGGCTCGGATCTCCTCAATGGCGGCGCGGGTGACGACACGATCAGCGGCGAGAGTGGCCATGACAGGCTCTGGGGCGGCGGCGGGCACGACCGCATGTTCGGGCATCTGCACAACGACTGGATGGACGGCGGCATGGGTCGCGATTTCATGTACGGCGGCTGGGGGGCGGATACGCTCAAGGGCGGCTGGCATGCCGATCTACTCAAGGGTGAGGGTGGCAACGATACGCTCTTTGGCGAAGGGCACGACGACCGGCTTTATGGCGGAAGCGGGCACGACAAGCTCCTCGGCGGCTCCGGGCACGACTCGCTTTACGGCGAGTTGCACAACGACTGGTTGGCCGGAGGATTGGGGCAGGACCGGGTCTTTGGTGGTTGGGGCGACGACAAGCTCATGGGTGGCTGGCATGCCGACCTGCTGAAGGGTGATGGCGGGAACGACCGGCTTTATGGTGACGGACACAACGACGTGCTGATCGGGGGCCGGGGCAACGACCGGCTGTGGGGCGGGTCCGGGGCCGACAGTTTCGAGTTCTGGCGCTGGGACGACCGCGACAAGATTTACGACTTCAGCATGGCCGATCAGGTGGTGCTTCACGATGTGGCGCGGTCGATGGTGTCTGTCTATACCGCGAACGGCAGCACCTTTATCGAATGGGGCAATGAGCAGGTCGAGCTGGTCGACTTCACCCACGGGGGGTTCGACAAGTGGGATATCGTCTTCGAGTGAGGCGGCTCAGGTCAGGAAGCTGTCCAGCGTGATCGCGTCGGCAAGCCGGTCGGCATCGGTGATGCCGAGAAACAGAAGGCTCTCGCCGCTCGCGAAGGTCAGCGCGAGGGCGTTGCCCTGCTGCGTGGCGGTCGCCAGCACGGTGTCGAGGGGTTGCCCGGCGAGCAGATCCTGATCCAGCCGCAGGGAGTCGCGTGCCGGAAGGAAGTCCGTGAGCGTGTCTTGGCCGTCGCCCATGCGGAAAACGAACGTGTCCTGCCCGAAGCCGAGCGTCACCGTGTCGTCCCCCTGCCCGCCGTAGACCATGTCGTTCCCCGGGCCGGCGCTGATCGTGTCGTCACCGTCGCCGCCCCGGATCGAGTCACGCCCCTTGCGGCCCATGATCGTGTCGTCGCCCGCCTGTCCGTGGATCGTGTCGTTCCCCCGTCCGGCCATGAGCATGTCGTCGCCCGCGTTACCCTTGAGCGTGTCGTTGCCCCTGCCGCCGGAAACCCAGTCGTCGCCGGTGCCGCCGAAAATTTGGTCGCGCCCGCGGTGGGCCGTGATGCGGTCAGCCCCGTCGCCGCCAAAAGCCGTGTCGTTGCCCCGGCCGGAGAAGAGCGTGTTGTCCGCCGCGTTGCCGATCAGGAGGTCGTTGCCGCCGCTGGTGCGCGCGTTCTCGATCACCACGCCCTGCGCGATGGTGAAGCCCCCCGCGATGGCGCGCGCGGCGGAGAGGTGGCCGCCCCCGCCGGGGCCATAGTCCAGCGTGGCCGCGCGCAGGTCGATCACCGCGTCGCGCCAGCCGTCATAGGCGATGGTGTCGGTTCCGCTTGCGTCCCAGATCGCCTCCCACGCCGTGCCGACCGCATTCAGCTCCGGCAGGAGGTAGGTGTCGTCGCCCGTGCGGGTGCTGAGGTTCGCGCCGTAGAGCGCCTGAAGCGCCGCGATGTCGAGCGCCATCGGCCCCGCCTCATATCCCCAGTCGCCCGACAGCGCGCCGTAGGTGCCCACGTCGCCCGCGTTCCAGCCGGAGTTGTAGGACATGGTCGTGTAGAGGCCCTGATTGAGCGCCGCGCTCCCGAAATCACCGAACGCGTAGGTGACGCCGCGCATCTGGGTCGAGGTCCCGCCGGTGTCGTGCGGATGGGCGAGGCCGAGGCCGTGGAGCATTTCATGCGTGAAGACGACGAAGCCCGCCCCGCCCCGTTCGAGGTCGCCGCCCGGCAGCCTGTCCCACTGCGCACCGTTCATGGTGCCGGTGCCTGCGCCGGGCGCGCCGGGCGGAGAGAAGTAGCCCAGCACGCGGAAGGCTTCGAGTTCATCGGTGTCGAGCCCGATGGTGAAGTCGGCGGCGCTGGCGGAGGCGGTGCGGCTGAAGGTGACGTTGGTGACCGCTTCGATCCGGGCGAAGGCCGCCATCGCGCGGTCGATTTCATAGGGCGTCCAGCCCTCGGACGTGATGCCGTCGACCAGTGTGCCCGCGCCGGCGAAATGGACTGCGATGTCGGTGTCGGCCACCTGGCTCCCCCACAAGAGCGCCTCGGCGGGGGTGCCGCCCAGTGACGCGACGGTGAGCGCGTAGCCGCCAGTGATCGCGCCGGAGGCATAGGCATCGACATAATAGGTGCCGGAACGTTTCGCGGTGTGCGTGATCTGCGCGGCCGGGTTGTCCGGCGCGATGTCGAGACCGAGCGCCACGAGCGCGCCGGTGGGGTCGTATAGGTCCAGGATCGGGTCGGCGAGCGCGGAGGTGCCTGCGCCACGCAGGGTGATGGTCACTTCCTGCCCTGCGGTCAGGTCCAGCCGGTACCAGTCCTCGTCAAAGACGGTCTCGATCGCCCCCGCGCGGGTCGTCCCGACCGAAAGCTCGGCCAAGGTCGTCCTGTCACCTGCAATGTCGGTCATCACCACCCCGGCGTTCGACGCCCCCACGACGCCCGCCCATGTTTACGGTTTGTTTATCTCAAAAGGGAGTAAAACTCTCGGCAATGGTAAACCGGCCTAGAGCGGTTGCGCGGAGAACACCGGGAGCGGCACGCCGCTGTCCATCGCGACGGCAAAGGCGGTGGCCGTGTCCAGCGCCTCGCGGATGGTGACGTCCATGTCGAGGTAGCGGTAGGTGCCCAGCCGCCCGACGAAGGTGACGCCGCTTTCGGCCTCGGCGCGCGCGACGTAATCGGCCAGCAACGCTTTCTCCTCCACCAGACGGATCGGGTAGTAGGGGATGTCATCGGGGCCGCAGGCGCGGGAAAACTCGCGGTAGAGCACGCTGCCTTCATGCTCCTCCCACGTTGCGAAATGCTTGTGCTCGGTGATCCGGGTGAAGGGCACGTCCGGGTCGCCGTAGTTCATCACCGCGCAACCCTGCCAGTCGCCCTCGGCCGTGAAGCGTTCGAAGTCGAGCGTGCGGTAGCCCAGCCGCCCGAGGTCGTAGCCGAAATACCCGTCCAGCGGGCCCGACCAGACGACGTGGTCGTGGTCCGCGCGCATCGCCGGATCATAGGGTGTGGAGAGGCTCAGGGTGATGTTCGGATGGTCGAGGATCGCCTGCACCAGCGGCGTGTAGCCGTGCTCCGGCATCCCCTGGAACCTATGAAAGAAGTAATTGTCGTCATAGTTGAACCGCACCGGCAGCCGCTTGAGAATCGAGGCGGGAAGCTCGGTCGGCGAGCAGCCCCACTGTTTCTCAGTGTAGCCCTTGAAGAAGGCTTCGTAGAGGTCAGGGCCGACGAAGCGCAGCGCCTGTTCCTCGAACGTCTGGGGGTCGTTGATGGAGGTGTCGGCCTGCTCCTCGATAAACGCGCGCGCCTCGTCCGGGCGCATCGTCTTGCCGAAGAACTGGTTGATCGTATGCAGGTTGATAGGGAGCGAATAGACCGCGCCCTGCGTCGTGGATTTCACCCGGTTGCGGTAGGGTTTGAACCGCCCGAAGGCGTTGACGTAATTCCAGACCTCTTCGTCATCCGTGTGGAAGATATGCGGGCCGTAGACGTGGACCATGACGCCCGTTTGCGCGTCCCGTTCGGTATGGCAGTTGCCGGCGACGTGGTCGCGGGCGTCGATCACGGTCACGTCGTGCCCGGCCTCGGCCATGCGCCGCCCGATCACCGCCCCCGAGAACCCTGCGCCTACCATCAGGAATTTCATGGATTTTCCTCCGCTGACGCGCCCTCCTGTGCCACGAAGGCCGGGGTCGCGCAAGGCGCGGGCTTGTCGCGCCGGCGGTTATGGTGGCACAACGATGTGGCTTGTTTTTCTGAGGGGCGATGATGTGAGCAGGGACGGGTCCAACTGGATGGCCGTCGACTGGTCCGAGGGCCGGTTGCGGATTTGGGTGATTGGCGCGGATGGTGAGGTCGCGGCGCGCGAAGAGGCCGACGTGGGCGGTGAGACCGGGTATGAGGCGGTCCTCGGCCCGCTGATCGCGCATCATCTGGACGACGACAGCGAGACCGACATCCTGATCGCCGGCGATCCGGCGGGGCCGGAGGGCTGGCGCGCGCCAGAGCTGCGCGCGGTGCCGTGCCGGCCGCCCGAGGCGGGCGATGTTACGCCCGTCGAGGCGCGGGACGGACGGATGCGCGTGTCGCTGGTCACGGGTATCCGGCAGGAGACGCCTGCGGGTCTGATGCTGTCCGATGCCGTGCGGGTACGTGGATTCCTTGCGCTCAACGATACGTTTGATGGGGTGCTGTGCCTGACCGGGATGCGCACGCGCTGGGTCCATATCAGCGCAGGCGAGATCGTCAGTTTCCAAAGCCATTTGACCGGCGACCTGGTGCGCCAGACACTCGCCGGTCTCGGTGTGTCGGGACAGCCCGGACAGGGGATGGGCGAGGCGGTGTCGGATGCCCTGTCCCGGCCCGAAAGCCTTGCAGCGCGGCTGGGGTCCATCGAGGCCGCGCACCGGCTGGGGCGGGCACCCGAGGCTGATGTTCTGAACGAGGTCTGGGGCCTGTTCCTCGGGCTGGAACTCGCAGGTGCGCGGCCCTACTGGCTGGGTCAGCGCGTGGCGCTGGTGGGGTCGGGCACGCGGATGGAGGCCTATCGCAGCGCCATGTCCGCGCAGGGGGTCTTGCTGGAAACCGGGGAGGAAGAAGACACTATTCTTGCCGGATTCCGCGCGATCCGGGGCTAGGCCCCGACCGCGTCGCGCGCCACGGACACGGCTTTCAGGACCGCAAAGACCTGTTGCCCTTCGCGCAGGTTCATCGTCGCGACCGAGCGGCGGGTGATCCGAGCGAGGATCAGGTTGCCGCCCGCCGAAAGCTGCACCAACGCGCCGGGGCCGTCGCCCATGCGGATGTCGCGCACCGTTGCTTCGAACACGTTGAGCGCCGAGATCCCCTCGGGCCGGGTGGTGGCGAGCATGACGTCCTGTGCTTCGATATGGACCCGGAGCGGGGTGCCCACGGGCGGCGCGACACGGGGGATGAGAATACGTAGGCCGCCCGCGTCCAGCTCGGACACCCCGTCGTCGTGATGGGCGATCACGGTGGCCTCAAGAACCGCGCCTGCGGCACCGGGTCCGAGCGGGGTGACGCGCGGGTCCGCCATGACTTCGCCCGCCGGTCCGGCCGCGCGCAGGCCGCCGTCCTCCAGCACCGCGATGGTGGTGGCGAGGCGTGCGACCTCGGCGGCGGCGTGGCTGACGTAGAGGATCGGGATGTCGAGCTCGTCGCGCAAACGCTCGAAATAGGGAAGGATCTCGGCCTTGCGGTCCTCGTCCAGCGCGGCGAGGGGTTCGTCGGCGAGGAGCATCCGGGGTCTGGACAGAAGCGCGCGCCCGATGGCGACGCGCTGCCGCTCGCCGCCCGAAAGTGCGCCGGGTCGGCGGGTGAGGAGCGCGCCGATCCCCAGCATCTCGATCACCCGGTCGCGGGCCGGTCCGGTCGCGCCGGGTGGTGCGAAGCGGGTGCCATAGTCGAGGTTGCGCGCCACGCTCATGTGCGGAAACAGCCGCGCGTCCTGAAAGACGTAGCCGAGACGGCGCTTGTGCGGTGGAAGCCAGACGCCGGTATCGCTGTCCATCAGGACCTCGCCCCCGACCGCAATGCGCCCCCGGTCGGGGCGGGTGAGGCCCGCGACGGCGTTGATGACGCTGGTCTTGCCCGACCCCGAGCGACCGAAGAGCACCGTGACCCCCGCAGGCGCGGTGAAGGCGACCTCAAGGGTGAAGGCGCCGAGGGTCTGGTGAATGTCGATCTCCAACGTCATCCGCGCACCCTCCGCGCGATGCGCTGGGCCGCGACCTCGGACAGAATGAGCGCGAGCATCGCGATGGCGATGGACACCGCGACGAGGCGCAGGGCCGAGCTTTCGCCGCCGGGCACCTGAAGGAAGGCGTAGATCGCGGAGGGCAGCGTTTGGGTCTGGCCGGGGATGTTGGAGACGAAGGTGATCGTCGCGCCGAACTCCCCCATCGCCTTGGCGAAGGCGAGGATGGCACCGGCAAGGATGCCGGGAAGGACCAGCGGCAGGGTGACGGTCAGAAACACGCGGATGCGGGAGGCGCCCAGCGTGGCCGCGGCCTGTTCCAGTTTCGGGTCCACCGCCTCGATGGACAGCCGGATCGCGCGGACGAGAAGCGGGAAGGCCATGATCGCGGCGGCGAGCGCGGCGCCGGTCCAGCGGAAGGCGAAGACGATGCCCAGCGGTTCGAGGACCGCGCCCAGCGGCCCCTGCCGCCCGAACGTCAGGAGCAGCAGGTAGCCGGTCACGACGGGGGGCAGGATCAGCGGCAGATGGACGAGGCCGTTGAGGATCTGTCGCCCCGGAAACCGCCAGCGGGCGAGCGCATAGGCGACGAAGATACCGAGGGGAAGCGAGGCGAGGGTGGCCCAGATGGCCACCTTGAGCGACAGGGCCACCGCCTGCCATTCCTGCGGCCCGAGCCAGTCCACCCGCTACTCCGGAATGACGCCGAAGCCGGCGGCGGTGAAGATCGCGCGCGCCTCCGGTCCGGTGAGGAAGGCGAGGAACTCCTGGTTCACGGGGTTCCCGCTCGACGTGGTTGCGGCCGCCGGGTAGACGATGGGCGGGTGGCTGTCCGCCGGGAATGTGGCGAGGACGCCCACGCGCGGTTCGGCGCGGGCGTCGGTGGCATAGACGATGCCCAGCGGCGCCTCGCCCGTCGCGACGAGGGCCAGCGCGGCGCGCACGTTGTCGGCCTGCGCGACGCGGCTCGCCACCTGGGGCCAGAGAGCCAGCGCCTCCAGCGCCGCCTTGCCGTAGATGCCCGCCGGGACGGCCTCGACCAATGCCATTGCGAGGACGCCATCGCCAAGCTGCGCGGCAAGGTCCGTGTCGGGGCCGAGCGTGATCGGTTTCGGACGGCCCGGTGCGATAAGGACGAGGTCGTTCCGCAAGACCTCCACTTCGCTGTCGGGGTCGATGGCGCCGTTTTCGATGAGGTTGTCAATCCACGCCCGGTTGGCCGAGATGAACAGGTCCGCGGGCGCGCCTTGCGCGATCTGGCGGGCGAGGACGGACGAGCCAGCGAAGGACAAGACGACGTCGTGTCCTGTCGCGGCCTCGAACTCCGCGCTCACGTCCTCCAACACCTCGCCAAGGCTCGCGGCGGCGAACACGGTGATCTGTCCGGCCCCGGCGGTGAGGGGCAGGAGGGTCAGAAGGGCGGTGAGGAAGAGGGGCAAGCGTCGCATCACGCCACACCTTAACCGCGCCGCTACCCCCGGTGGCAAGCGGTCATTTGGCCGCCGGGGTTGGGAGTGCGCCGGGCCTAACTTCTTGAATCCGCCTTGAGATCGTCATGGTCGCGGGGCAAGGTAAGCGCGATCTCAAGCGTCGAAAGGGACCGCGGATGAGCACCAAGACGATCACGCCCGTTCTGCTGTGCGGCGGCTCCGGCACGCGCCTGTGGCCCTTGTCGCGCAAGAGCTATCCCAAGCAGTTCGTGCCGCTCGTGGGTGAGACGACGCTGTTCCAGTCTTCGGCCAAACGGCTGTCGGGCGGGACCGACGCGATTTCGTTCGAGGCGCCGGTGGTCGTGACCAATTCGGATTTCCGGTTCATCGTGACCGAGCAGCTTCACGCCATCGGGATCGACCCCGGCGATATCCTGATCGAACCCGAGGGGCGCAACACGGCGCCTGCGGTTCTGGCCGCGGCGCTGCGGATCGCGGCGACCAATCCCGAGGGGATCATGCTGGTGGCGCCTGCGGA
The DNA here is from genome assembly GCA_002695005.1 of Maritimibacter sp. Classification (GTDB taxonomy): domain Bacteria; phylum Pseudomonadota; class Alphaproteobacteria; order Rhodobacterales; family Rhodobacteraceae; genus Maritimibacter. Next base: position 97,248 of record NZNT01000029.1, on the reverse strand, counting down.
TCACGTCGTGCCGGACGAGGCGGCGTTTCACCGGTCGGTTGAGGCAGGGCTCGCGGCAATCGAGGCGGGCGACCTCGTGACATTCGGGATTACGCCGACCCGGGCCGAGACAGGCTATGGCTACCTCGAACTCAGTGAAAAGCCGGATGCCACCGGCGCGCCGATCAAGCTGGGACGGTTCATCGAGAAACCGGACGCGGCGCGGGCCGAAGAGCTGGTCGCGGCGGGAACTTACCTGTGGAACGCGGGCATCTTTCTGTTCCGCGTGGCCGACATCATCGAGGCGTTCGAGGCCCATGCGCCCACGCTCATCGACCCTGTGCGCAGCTCGCTGGACGAGGCGCGGGTGGATCTTGGGTTCCTGCGGCTCTCGCCGGAGGCGTGGCAGGGGGCCGAGGACATTTCCATCGACTACGCCGTGATGGAGCGGGCCTCGAACCTGTCGGTCGTGCCGTTTTCGTCCGAGTGGTCCGACCTTGGCGGCTGGGACGCCGTGTGGCGCGAGGCGGGGCCGGATGCGGACGGGGTCGTCACCTCGGGCGACGCGACGGCGATTGATTGCACGAACACGCTGCTGCGTTCGGAGAGCGAGCGACTGGAGGTCGTGGGGATCGGGCTCGACAACATCTTCGCCGTGGCGATGAACGACGCGGTGCTGATCGCGAACATGGACCGGGCGCAGGACGTGAAGCTCGCGGTCAATGCGCTCAAGGCCAAGGGTGCCGATCAAGCCACGCATTTCCCCAAGGATCACCGCCCGTGGGGCTGGTTCGAGAGCCTTGTCGTGGGCGGGCGGTTTCAGGTGAAGCGTATCCTCGTCCATCCCGGTGCGTCGCTCTCGTTGCAAAGCCATTACCATCGTTCCGAGCACTGGATCGTGGTCGAGGGCACGGCGAAGGTGACGGTGGAGGATACCGTGACGCTCGTGACCGAGAACGAGAGTGTCTATATCCCGGTCGGCTCCAAGCATCGGATGGAGAATCCGGGGCGGGTGCCGATGGTGCTGATCGAAGTGCAGACCGGCACCTATGTCGGTGAGGACGATATCGTCCGGTACGAGGACATTTACGCACGCGATTGAGGTCAGGTGACCGATCCTGGCGGGTCATTGGCCACTTTCCGAAAACGGATTGTTTCCCTTTCTGCCTTTTTGGTCCGTTTCCGCATGAATTGTGGCGGGATCGCCCGCTGGTCTGAGGCTTTGCGCCACCCTCGCCGCAATCTGGCGCCGTTGTCACCAAATCGTCCATTTTGCCTTAAATACGCATCAATTTGTGACGACTCGCCCCCAATTTCGTCCCGAACTGTAGGTAAACCTTACCTTCAGGCGGCCCCGAGACCCGGTGGCTGCGACAGATTGACCGAAAGGCGGATGGCGTGGCCAGAGCGCAGGCAGGACAGCAAGGCAAGGCCGGGGGCATGAGCGCGACCGACTTCGTCGCGCGCGTCGGCCCGGCTTTGTTCGACGCCTTTGCCCATGCCGATGCGGCGCCCTCGCTGGACGTGTCCTTCCTGAAACACTCGGCCCACTCGGTCGTGTTCCGTGCCGAGATGGACGGGGGCGATGTGGTGGTGAAGGTCTTTGGCGAGGGGGAAAAGGCGTCGGATCGTTACCAGCGCGAGCTTGGGGCGATGGAGGCGGCGCGGGCGAGCGGACTTGTTCCGCGCCTTCGGGGCCATGAACCGCGCACCCGCGCCGTGATCCGTGACTTTGTTCCCGGCCGTCCGTTGAACGAGTCGGTGACGTCCCGCACGCTGGCCGCCACCTGCACGCGGTTGGGCCGGTGGTACGGCGCGTTTTCGCGTATTCGCCGCGTGGACGGCACGAGCGGAAACTGGGGTGAATACCTCGATGGGGTCGCGGCGCTCGATGGCTGCGGGGCCATCTCGGATGTGTCTCTGTTCCTGCGCGATTTCGACTTTCCCTGCGTCTCGCTCGCCAAGAACGACGCGGCGCTGTCCAATTTCATCCTGTCCCCCGACCGGGGACTGCTGGGTATCGATTTCGAGTGCGCGCGGTTCAAGCCGCTTGGCTGGGATATTCTGCTTACGGCGCGGGCCTTGTCGCGCAACTGGCCGGGGCGGACCGACGAGGTCTGCGACATCCTGTGCCGCGAGTTTTGCAGGTCGGGGATCGGTCATTTCGATCGGTTCCGCGTCCTGACCAAGAGTTTTGTAATCGGTTCGCTGTTCGAAAAGACATTCATTTCGGAGGCGCCGAATGCCCGAGACGCTCACGATCAACATTGACGACGCGACCCTGCCTGAAAGTGGGGGTTTGCTGGAAATCGACGTGTCGGATTTCGCCATCGACGAGGATGATGCGAACATCATCACGTTTACGGACGGAGGTGATTTCGCCGGAGGTGACGCGTCGGGGATCGAGTTGGCGTTCATGGGAAAAGACGACGACGAGCCGGACGAGTTCTGGTTCGACCTCGCCGCGTTCAATGACGACTTCAGCATCGAGATCAAGAGCGAGGGGCCGGAGGACACTTTCTTTTTCACACATGTCGACAGTTTTTCGGTCGCGGGCGGGATCTACACGATCAACTACAAGGGGTCGGATGATGTGATGCAGACCATCACGCTCGATCCCGGCGCGGCGTCGGTCATGCTGTTGTGCCTTGCACGCGGGACCAGCATTGCAACACCGACGGGCGAGGTGCCTATCGAGCGGCTCGGGGTGGGCGATCTGGTGCTGACCGCGACGAACGGGCCTGCGCCGATCCTGTTCGCCGGGCGGCGCAAGGTGACCTTTCCGGCGGGCGATCACAGCCAGAAACCTGTGCTGATCCCGGCCCACGCCATCGCGCCGAATGTGCCGGAGGCGGACCTGTCCGTGTCTCCCCTGCACCGGATTTTCCTGTCCGGGCCGGGGGTCGAGATTGCGACGGGGCACCCGGTCGTGGCGGTTCCGGCAAAGGGCCTCGTCGGTTGGAGGGGGATTCGCCAGAAGTCGGGGCAGCGGCAGATCGAGTATTTCACGCTTCTTCTGCCTCGCCACGAGGCCATTCTTGCCGAAGGTGCGCCGGTCGAGAGCCTGTTTCCGGGCGAGCAGGCGCTGGCCCATCTGCCGGACGCTGACCGGCGCGAGATCGAGGCGGCGATGCGGGACAACGATGTTTCCTGCGATCCGGCGGCCCCGTTCCTGACATCTCAGCAGACGCAGGAGCTGGTCGCGGACCTGCGAGATTTCGCGGTGCACGAGCAGGGCGACCCGATCATTCACGAGCTCGCACCGGCCTGACGCGCGCTACTTGCTGGGAACGCCCTTGCTGCGCCGCTGCCGCTTCTGGGCGGCGATCCGGAACGGTGCGTTCGGGGCGCCGAAACCCGCGTAGCCCGGCTCGCGTTGCAGGATCTCGAAGAACAGCCCGCCCGCGAAAGCGCGGGAGTAGGTCTGGAAGAACGCGCCCGTGTCGGTTTCATCATAGAGCAGGTTGAGTGTCTGCATCCGCGCCAGAAGCGCGGGGTCGATGTCGAACCGGGCGGCGAGGTCGTCATAGTAATTCTGCGGCATCGGCAAGGGTTCGAATCCCCGCGCGGCGAGGGATTCGGCGGTGGCGAAAATATCGTCGGTGGCGAGCGCCACATGCTGCACGGATGCGCCGAAGGTTTCGGACAGGAACCGCCCAGCGAGCGTGCGGTGGCTGTCGGCACCGTTCAAGGTGATGCGTAACGCGCCATCCGGACTTTCGACGACCTGACTGCGCACGAGCCCGTCGGGGTCGAACACATCAACCATCGGCGATTTCCGCATGTCGAAGATCGACGTGTAGAACAGCGTCCAGGACAGCATGTCTTCATAGCTCATGGTCTGGGCGAGGTGGTCGATCCGGGTGATCCCGGCGCCCTCGGGGGTCGTGCCCGCGCCGAACTCCACGTCCCAGACATCGGCCAGCCCGCTGCGGTCGTCGATGAAATGCAGCACCGATCCCGACAAACCGCGGATCGCGGGAATGTCCAACTCGCCCGGTCCGATGGGTTGTGCGAACGGTTCGGTCCCGAGCGCGGTGGCACGCGCGGTGACGGCCCCGGCATCGGCGACGGCGAGCCCGATGTCGCAGACCGTGGTGCCGCGCGTGTTGAAGGTGGCGCCCGCGTGACCCTTGGTCTCCTGATTCACAACGATGCGGACCTCGCCCTGCTGCCAGAGCGTGACTGCCTTGTTGCGGTGGGTGCCGGTTTTCGTGAACCCCATCGTTTCAAGCAGGGCCTCCAGCGACTGTGCCTCGTCCCCGCGAGTCGCGAATTCGACGAAAGACACGCCATCCGCCCGGACCCGCCCGGGCATCTCGGGCATGTCGAGCGTGAGCCCCGGTTCGGTCCGCCGCACATCGTCCATGAGCGCCATGAGCGAGCGGTAGCCGTCCTCGGCCACGCCGCGGGTGGAGCCGCCGCGGAACTGGTCGTTGAAGATTTCCAGGCTGACCGGTCCGGCGTAGCCCGCCGCCATGACCGCCCGCATGAAGGCGGTGACGTCGAGGTCGCCCTCCCCCGGCATGTTGCGGAAGTGGCGCGACCAGTAGAGCAGGTCCATGTCGATGCGCGGCGCGTCGGCCAGTTGCACGAAGAAGATCTTGTCGCCGGGGATGCGCCGGATCGTTTCTGGGTCGATGTCCCGGGCGAGCGTGTGGAAACTGTCCAGAACCAGCCCGATGTTGGGATGGTCCGCGCGCCGCACGATTTCCCACGCGTCGCGGTGATCGTTCACATGGCGGCCCCAGGCCAGCGCCTCATACCCCACGCGCATCCCGCGCGCCGCCGCCCGTTCGCCGAGCGCCGCGAAGTCGTCTGCCGCGCGGTCGATGCCGCCCAGTGCTTTCGGGTGGCACGAGGAGCAGTAGAGGACAAGGTCCGTGCCCAGCTCTGCCATCAGGTCGAACTTGCGCTCGGCCCGGTCGAACGCCTTGGTCCGGTAAGGCTCCGGCAACCCCTCGAAGTCGCGGAAGGGTTGGAACAGGGTGATGTCGAGCCCGTGGTCGCGCACCATCCGCCCCACGTCGCGCGGGCTGCCGTCATGGGCGATGAAGTCCTGCTCGAAGATCTCGATGCCGTCGTACCCCGCCGCCGCAATCGCTTCCAGCTTCTCGGTCAGAGAGCCGGAGATGGAGACGGTCGCGATGGAGGTTTTCATGGCGTTATCCCTGGTAGCCGAGCAGACGCGGCAGGAAGAGCACGAAATCCGGGACGAAGGTGATGATCATCAGCGCCACGAACAGCGCAAGGATGAAGGGCACCACGTCACGAATGATCCGCCCGATCGGCTCGCTGGTGATGTTCGACGTGATGAACAGGAGCAGCCCGTAGGGGGGCGTGATGAGGCCGAGCATTGCGTTCACCACCACGATCACCCCGAAATGGACAAGGTCGATGCCCATCGCCTGAACGGAGGGGATGAGGATCGGCACGATGATGAGCAGGATCGCCCCGCCTTCGAGCACCATGCCCAGAAGCAGGAACAGCACGTTGATGACGATCAGGAACTGGAACCGGGTGAATTCGTATTGCGACAGCAGATCCGCGATGGAGACCGGCAGTTGTTCGCGCGTGATGACGTAGTTGAACGTGATCGCGCCTGCGACGAGGACACCGACGCTCGCCGTCGAGCGGGCCGAGCCGAGGAGCGCCTCGTAGAACGCCTTGAACGTCACCGAACGATAAAGCAGCACCGAGATCAGGAGCGCGTAGAACGCCGCGACCGCGGCGGCCTCGGTCGGGGTGACGATGCCACCGTAGATGCCTCCGAGCAGGATCACGGGCAGCATGAGCGCGGGCAGCGCCTTCCACGTGATCCTGGGCAATTCGCGCAGTGGCACCACCTCGTCCACCGGGAAATCCCGGCGGCGTGCGATGATGTAGTTCATCACACCCATGGCGAGCGCCATGAGCAGGCCGGGCGCCATGCCAGCGGCGAAAAGGAAGCCGACCGACTGGTCCGAGACGATGGCATAAAGCACCATCGGGATCGACGGCGGGATGATCGGGCCGACCGTGGCGGTGGCTGCGGTGATCGCGGCGGCGTAGCTTTTGGAATACTTCCCGTCGCGGGTCATCAGGTTGATGATGATCTTGCCCATGCCCACCGCATCGGCGACCGCCGAACCGGACATGCCCGAGAAGATGAGCGACGAAACCACGTTCACATGGCCCAGCCCGCCCCGGAACCGGCCCACCAGCGCCTGCGCGAACCGGAGTAGCCGGTCGGCGAGCGACCCGATGTTCATGATGTCGGCGGCGAGGATGAACAGCGGGATCGCAAGCAGCGTGTAGTTGTTGAACAGCCCCTGCAACATCGTCTCGGAGGCGATCGAAGGGTCGAACCCCATGAGGACGAGGTAGACGAAGCTCCCCCCCATCATGGCGAGCCCGACGGAGGCGCCGAAGAGCGACAGGATGACGATCAGGATGAGCGTCAGGGTGAACGGTTCAATCATAGTCGTGCGTCTCCGCGCTCGCCCCGGTGTCGAACCGGGGGCCCGATCCCGTGATGCCCGCCCAGGCGGTCATCAGGCCGCGCACGGCGACCGACAGGGCGAAAGGAATGTAGATGATGAAGACCCAGAAGAACGGCACGCGGATATAGGCCGTCCGCTCGCGCATCATGAAGTCGATGTAGTCCCAGCTGGCAGGCAGGGTGTAGAGAAAGATCCCTGCGATGGTCAGCCCGGTGAACACATCCATGACCCGGCGCGGCCCGCGCGGCAGCGCGGAGTAGAGCACGTCGAGGCGGATGATGTCGGTCTCGCGCACCACGAAGGCGAAGCCGAACAGGATGCCCCAGAGCCAGGCGATCGTGACCCATTCGACGGTCCAGCCCACCGGCAGGTTGAGGAAATAGCGGAAGACGACCTGAAGCAGAAACGTCACGAACATCGAGAACAGGAGCAGGGCGAGGAAGTTCTCGGCCCGCCGCCCCAGCCAGGTCCACACAGTCTTGAGCCGGTCCATCCGCCCCTCCTTGGAAAAACGGCAGGCGAGTGATCCCGCCTGCCGCCGTTGCGTTATGCGTGCCGATTACATGCCAACGCCGACGATGGCGTCGACAAGGCCCTCGGGCCATTCTTCGGAGTACTTTGAGTCGCGGTAGACGCCCAGCACATGCTCCTGGAAGGCGGCGTTGTCGGGCTGGTAGACGTTGACGCCCGCTTCCTCGATCTTCCCGCGCAGTTCTTCTTCGAGCCTCAGGGTTTCTGCGTCGAGCTCGGCCTCGAAGTTGTCGGCGCATTCCTGCACCTTGGCCTGCTGGTCCTCGTTCATCTCGTTCCAGGTATCGAGCGAGATGGTGAACTCGTTCGCCGCGATCAGGTGCGCGGTGGTGCCCATGTGGGTCATCACTTCGTGGAACTTCATGCTGTAGGTCGCCGGGAAACCGTTGTCCTGACCGTCGATCGCGCCGGTCTGCATGGCGGTGTAGACCTCGGTAAAGGGCACCGGCACCGGGGTCGCGCCCATGGCTTCGCCCACGAACTGCCAGCCTTCGCCCGGCGGCATCCGCAGCTTCACGCCTTGGAGGTCGGCAGGCGTCATCACTTCGCTGTCGCCTTTGTAGCCCAGGTGGCGCGCACCGATGTAGGGATAGGCGAGGATCTTGACGCCCGCCTTCTCTTCGATCTCGGCTTCCAGATCGGCCAGCACGTCGCTGTCGTAGACCGCGCGCATGTGCTCGTAATCACGGAACAGGAACGGCGTGCCCAGAACCGAGGTCGAGGGCACCTGGTTGTAGAAGTCGAAGATGGCGAGGTTGCCCATGTCGAGGTTGCCGCGCTGCATGGCGGTCAACTCGGTGCCCTGCTTGAACAGCGTCGCGCCGTGATAGGACTGGAAGTCGAAGCCGTCGCCGAGGCATTCGCCGAAAGCCGAGCGCAGGATCTCGGTCCGGACGTCGGTTTCCGGCACGGTGTCCGAGTAGATCAACTCGAACTTGTCCTGGGCCGTGGCGGCCGTGGCTGCGACGATGGCCGCGGCGGAGATGGTGGTGAGCAAACGCATGGTAATCCTCCCTTTTGCGTTTCAGGTTGTTTCGGTGAAGGCCTCGAACGTGGCCCGCATCCGGTTTTCATCGGGGACAAGCCCCGAAAAGAGTTCAAAGGCGCGCACGGCCTGGAAGACGGCCATGCCGGAACCGTCGAGCACCCGGCAGCCCTTTGCCCGCGCGGCGGCAAGCAGCGCCGTTTCGCGTGGGAAATAAACGATGTCGGCGACCCAGTGACGCGCGTCGATCAGGTTCGGGTCGATGGCCATGCCGGGCAGTTTCGCCATGCCCATCGGCGTGGTGTTGACGATGCCGTCCGCGTCGCGTGTGGCAGCTTCCAGATCCGTGATCGCGCGTCCGCCGACGGCCGCGGCGAGCGCCTGTGCCGCGCCACCGGACCGGTCGAAGATTGCCAGGTTCTTCACGCCCACGTCGCGCAGCGCATGGGCGACGGCCCCGCCGGCCCCGCCCGCGCCCAGCAGGAGCACCGAGTCGCGCGCGGCATCGGGGAGACCCCGCCGCAGGCTTTCGGCGAAGCCCCAGAAATCTGTGTTGTGCCCGCGCCGCCGTCCATTCGCGAAAACGACAGTGTTCACCGCGCCGACCTTCTGCGCGGCGGGCGACAACTCATCGAGAAGGGCGATCACATCGCGCTTGTAGGGGAAGGTGACATTGAGACCGGCGAAGCCCTGGGCTTCGGCCTGTGCGATCAGGTCGGACAGGGCCGGTGCCTCGGCGATCGTGTCCGTGTCGATCAGATCGTAGCGGTAATCGAGGCCAAGCGCGGTGCCTTCGGCGATGTGCATGGCCGGCGTGCGCGACAGCTGGATGCCGCGCCCCACAAGCCCGACGCGCACCGCGCGCGGGTGGTCTGCCGGCGCTTTGGATGTGCGCTCTTGCAGGGGGCCACTGGCCATGTCTCGCAATCCTCCCTCGGTCGGGGCGAGTCGCCCGATCCGCCGCCAAATTGTAACCACGGTTTAAATTCGTCAACCACTTTTAACTTCCGGTTTAAAAATATCCATGCTACGCCTTCGTTCATCCGGGAGGAGGGAACTTGGCCAACACTCTGAAAGATAACGGTAAATCAAAGGGTAGCTGGAAGCAGAACCCGGAACGCGTGAAGCGGGATATCCTGAACGCGGCGATGGCCGAGTTTGCCCGAAGCGGCCTGTCCGGCGCCAAGATCGACGATATTTCGGCCAAGACCGATACGTCGAAACGGATGATCTATTACTATTTCGGCGACAAGGAGGGCCTCTACGCGCGCGCTCTGGAGGCCGCCTATGCGAAGGTCCGGGACGGGGAACGCAAGCTCGACCTGGACGCGCTCGCGCCACGCGATGCGCTCGAGGCGCTGGTCGCCTTTACCTTCGACCACCACCGCCGCAACCCTGACTTCATCCGCATGGTGATGATCGAGAACGTCCACCATGCCGACTACCTGCGCCAGTCCGAAGTCATTCGTGACCTGAACGCGGGGGCCATCTCGCGCCTCGCGAACCTGATCGCACGCGGCGAGGCGTCGGGCGATTTCCGCGCCGGTGTCGATGCGACCGAACTGCACTGGCAGATCTCGGCGCTGTCCGTGTTCAACGTGTCGAACAAGCCCACGTTCTCGGCGCTGTTCGGCAAATCCATCTACACGCGCGACGGGCAGGCCCGGTTGCGCGACCGCGCCGTGGCAATGGTGCTCGGCGATGTCCTGAAGAGGTGACGATGCTCAATTCGCAGATCAACGATTTCATGTCCAAGTGGAACGCCGAATGGGCGACGCTGAAAGCGGACGCGACCCCGCAGGACCGCCGCGCGCATTTCGAGGTCGTGGCCGCGAACATGGCACTGCCCAAGCCCGAGGACGTGGACGACAGCGCCGAACACTGGATCGACAGCGCGGCGGGCCGCATCCGCGTGCGCGTCTACCGGCACAGGTCGGGTGGCACGCAGGATTGCCTGATCTACGCCCACGGCGGTGCCTTCATGCAGGGCAGTCCCGAGACACATGCCGACATCACCGCACGCATCGCGTCGTGGAACCGCCAGACGGTCGTCAGCCTCGACTACGCATTGTGTCCGGAGCATCCCTTTCCGGCGGCCTTCGACCAGGCTTGCGACGTGGCGCGCTGGTGTCGGGACAATGCCGAGACCCTTGGCATCGACCCGGCGCGCATCGCCATCGGGGGGGACAGCGCGGGCGGCAACCTTTCGGCCGCCGTGGCCCTCGCCATGAAGGATTTCGGGTTCCTCGGTCAGCTTCTGATCTATCCCTGCACCGAGTTCGACCTCACCCGGCCCTCCATGATCGAGAATGCCGAGGCCCCGCTTCTCACGACCAAGGGCATGGCCGGGGTGAACCGGATGCTCGTCGGCGGTGCCGAGAACGAACACCTGCTGTATGAGGACCCGCGCGTCGCACCCTATGTCGCCGATGACCACAGCGGCCTCGCACCCGCCTTCATCGCGGTGGCCGAGAACGACCCCCTGCGCGACAGCGGCGTGGTCTATGCCGAAAAGCTGGAGGCCGCAGGCGTTTCCGTGACGCTCGACATGGGCGACGGGCTGATCCACGGCTACCTGCGGTCGATGGAATATTGCGACGATGCGCAAGCCAAGCTGCGCAAGATGACTGACTGGCTTGCCGCCCTGTGACCGGCCCCGTGACACCGTCGCTCGAGCTGGTCTTCACCATCGAGGCCGAGATCGATCCGCCCCGGTCCGCCGGACCTGCGCCGCACGGCGAGCGGTTGCATATCCCGATCATCGGCGGACGCGTTCATGGACCGCGCCTGACAGGGCGCGTCCTGCCCGGCGGCTCGGACTGGCCACTGATCGAGCCGGACGGCACCAGCCGGATCGAGGCGCGCTACACCCTCGAAGCCGAGGACGGGACGCTCATCTATGTCGTGAACAAGGGGATGCGCGTGTCCTCCGACACCGTCCGTGAGCGGTTGAGGGCGGGGGAAAGCGTCGCGCCATCGGACTTCTACATGCGCGCGGCCCCGGTCTTCGACGCACCGGACGGCCCGCACCGATGGCTGTCCGAGTCGCTCTTCGTGACCTCGCTCGCCCCGCAGGGCAGACGGATCGTTATCGACGTCTACCGGGTGGAATAGGGACTGTTTCTCGCAGGACATCCCGCGTGGCGGTTTTCAACCAACGGCACGACTGGCGCGACGTGCGGGGCAACCCGAGGGATATTCGAGGTGACATGCCGACCGCGCACCTTCCGTCGATGAGGAAAGCGGCGCGAAAACGACCGGTAAGTCATTGATTTCAGTGGTGAGCCGTGCAGGATTCGAACCTGCGACCCACTGATTAAAAGTCAGTTGCTCTACCAACTGAGCTAACGGCCCACTGCGGAGGGCTGACTAAGGCGGTGGGCGTGTGCGGTCAAGAGAAAAAACCGCATTCTCTTTCATTCATTTCGCGCCGGGCGTATATGCGCGCCATGAGCGCTCTGCCGACGGATACGGGCCTGCCCTTCATGAAGTGGCACGGGGCCGGCAATGACTTCGTGATCTTCGATTCACGGGGGCGGGAGGCTGTGACTTCCGAGGCGCTGGCGCGGGCCTTGGGCGACCGGCACCGCGGGGTCGGGTTCGACCAGCTGGCCGAGATCCGCGACAGTGATGCGGCGGACATCGACCTCGACTTCTGGAACAGCGACGGGAGCCGTGCAGGGGCCTGCGGAAACGCAACGCGCTGCGTGGCGCGCTACCTGTTCGATGAGGGCGGGCGCGACCGGCTGACCATCCGCACGACGCGCGGTGTGCTGGAGGCGCGGCTGGTGGACGGCGAGGTGCATGTGAACATGGGCCAGCCGCAGACCGCGTGGGACGAAATCCCGCTCGCGGGTGATGTGGACCGGCTGCATCTGCCGCTGGAGGGCGATCCGGTCGGTGTCGGCATGGGCAACCCCCATGCCGTGTTCTTCGTCGAGGATGCCGAGGCGATCGACGTGGCCGGGCGCGGGCGCGAGGTCGAGACCGATCCGCTGTTTCCCGAGCGCACGAACGTGGAATTCGCGCAGGTGCGCGGGCGCGACGAGATCAGGATGCGGGTCTGGGAGCGCGGGACGGGCATCACGCTCGCCTGCGGGTCCGGGGCCTGTGCGACCGCCGTGGCAGCGGTGGAACGCGGCCTGACGGACCGGACGGTGCGGATGGAGGTCGACGGCGGCTGGCTCACGCTCGATTGGCGCGAGGACGGGGTCTGGATGACCGGGCCGACCGCGCATGTGTTCGACGCGACCCTGACACGGGCCTTTCTGGAGTCTGTCTGATGGCGGCGACACCCCCAATTTTCGCGACGCTCGGCTGTCGTCTGAACGCCTATGAAACCGAAGCGATGAAGACGCTGGCGGAGGATGCGGGCGTCGAGGGGGCCGTGGTGGTCAACACCTGCGCCGTGACCGCCGAGGCGGTGCGCAAGGCACGGCAGGAAATCCGGCGGCTGCGGCGCGAGAACCCCGAGGCAAGACTGATCGTCACCGGCTGCGCGGCGCAGACAGAACCGGAGACCTTCGCTGGCATGTCCGAGGTCGATCTGGTTGTCGGCAATGCCGAGAAGATGGCGCCCGCGACATGGGCGCGTCTTGGCCCCGATTTCGTGGGCGAGACCGAGCGGGTGCAGGTCGACGATATCATGTCGGTGACAGAAACCGCCGGGCATCTGATCGACGGGTTCGGGACGCGCAGTCGTGCCTACGTTCAGGTTCAGAACGGCTGCGACCACCGCTGCACCTTCTGCATCATCCCCTATGGCCGGGGCAATTCGCGTTCGGTGCCGGCTGGAGTCGTGGTCGATCAGATCAAGCGGCTGGTGGACAAGGGGTTCAACGAGGTCGTGCTGACCGGCGTGGACCTGACGTCATGGGGTGCCGATCTGCCGGGTGAGCCGCGGTTGGGCGATCTGGTCATGCGTATCCTGCGGCTGGTGCCGGACCTGCCGCGCCTGCGCATTTCGTCCATCGATTCCATCGAGGCGGATGAAAACCTGATGCTAGCGATTGCGAGCGAGCCGCGCCTGATGCCGCATCTGCACCTGAGCCTTCAGCACGGCGACGACCTGATCCTCAAGCGGATGAAGCGCCGCCATCTGCGCGACGATGCCATCGCGTTCTGCGAGGAGGCGCGCAAGCTGCGCCCCGGCATCACCTTCGGCGCAGACATCATCGCGGGTTTCCCGACCGAGACCGAGGCGCATTTCGAGAATTCGCTGAAGCTGGTCGAGGACTGCGATCTGACGTGGCTTCACGTCTTTCCGTATTCCGCGCGGGAGGGGACGCCGGCCGCGCGGATACCGCAGAAGGTCAACGGGACCGTCATCAAGGACCGGGCCGCGCGTCTGCGGGTCGCCGGTGAGGCCGCTGTCGCGCGTCACCTCGCGGCACAGAAGGGCGTGACCCACGCCGTGCTGATGGAGAACCCGCGCATGGGGCGGACGGAGCATTTCGCCGAGGTGACTTTCGCCAGCGATCAGCCGGAGGGAGAGATCGTGCGCGCGACCATCACCGGGCAGGCCGGCGGGCAACTGGTGGCCTGATGCATCCCAATCCCGCCTTTCGCAAAACCGAGACCACCCGCAACATCGCCTTTGCCCGTGAACGCGGCTTCGGCATCCTGTCCGTGAATGGCGCGGAGGGGCCGCTGATGGCGCATGTGCCCTTCACTTTGAACGAGGACGGGTCCATCGCGGCGCTGCACTTGGTGCGCTCGAATCCGATCCTCAAGGCGCTGGAGACGCCGCAGCCCGCCGTCATCGCGGTCAACGGTCCGGACGGGTATGTGTCGCCCGATTGGTACGGGGTCGAAGATCAGGTGCCGACGTGGAACTACGTCGCCGTCCATCTGCGCGGAGAGCTGGAGCGACGGCCGCAGGACGTGTTGCCGGGGCTTTTGGAGTTTCAGTCCTACGCTTTCGAGAGCCGGATCAAGCGCAAGGCGCCGTGGCGGCCCGAGAAGATGACGCCCGAAGTCTATGAGAAGATGCAGCGCGCCATCGTGCCGGTGCGGCTGAACGTCGAGACGGTCGACGGGACATGGAAGCTGGGCCAGAACAAGCCGGAGCCGGTGCGGCACGCGGCGTCGCGCAAGCTCAGGAAGGGCTTGGGGCAGGAACTGGCGGCGCTCGCGGCGTTGATGCGCCGCCCGGACGTGGACTGAACAATAGGATTGGACAGCGGCGCGGGTTACTCCTACTCTCAATGTAAAGGAGAGTAACATGCCGCTGCCCCTCATTCCCATCGCCGTCTATGCCGCAGGTGCGGGTTCCGTCGCGCTCGCGACATGGAAGTTCGCCCGGAAGGTCGAGTCAGGGCGCCGCGATCAGCGGGCCGAGGATGCGCTGGACGGGGTGGACGAAGGTGTTACGGTGCGTCGCGAGGCCGAACAGGCCAATGGAACGGCGCGGATGAAACGGGTGTTTCGCTTCGGCGATGCCGGGTCCGGGCTGGAAATCGACGCTGCGGTCCTGGGCCGTGTGAAAATCCGAAAGGTCTGAACGACATGATGCAACTCGTCGGGAACCCGGCTTCGCCCTTCGTGCGGAAAGTCCGGGTCATGCTGCTGGAAACCGGGCAGGAGGACGAGGTCGAGATGATCACCGCGGCCACCTCGCCCACGAACCCGGCGCCCGAAGCGGTCGCGGCCAACCCTATCAAGAAAATCCCGGCCCTGATCCGGCCCGAGGGCTGCACGCTCTACGACAGCCGGGTCATCACCCGCTATCTCGACGCCCGCGCCGATGCCGGTCTCTACAAGGAAACGCGGGTGTGGGAGGTTCTCACGCTCGAGGCGACGGCCGACGGGCTGATGGATGCCGCCGTGCTCATGGTTTACGAAGGCCGGGTGCGGCCCGAGAACATGCAGTACGAGGGCTGGATCGACGCCCAGTGGGGCAAGGTCGAAGGGGCGCTGGACGCGCTGGAAAGCCGCTGGATGAGCCACCTGCGCGGGCCGCTCGACGCCGGTCAGATCGCCGTGGGCTGTGCGCTGGGCTACCTCGATTTCCGCCACGGTGAGCGCAACTGGCGCAAGGGGCGCGGCGCGCTTGATGACTGGTTCGCGGCCTTCTCGCAGCGCGAGAGCATGGTGGCCACCCAGCCGGCGGGTTGAGTCGCACTCACGGACCTGATTTTCGCCGAATTCCCGGCTCATGCGTCAGCACGCCACACCCCTTGCGTGGTCATAAGTGGTTGAATCTCACGGCCGCGTGACAATGCCTTCTGGACGGGTGCCTTTCTAACCGCTAAACACCGCCGCGATGGGCTACGGGCAACCGTGGCCTTTTGGGACGTTGGCCGCTCCACGCGCGGCCCAGAAAGGGAGAAACTCTCGTGTCACACGCTGACGATCACGAAGGGACCCGCCGGGATTTCCTCTACTACGCGACTGCCGGTGCCGGTGTCGTCGCGACGGGTGCCGCCGTCTGGCCGCTCGTCAACCAGATGAACCCCTCGGCGGACGTGCGGGCGCTGGCCTCGATCCGGGTCGATATTTCCGGTGTCGCGGAAGGCAGCCAGCTTACGGTTAAGTGGCTGGGCAAGCCGGTCTTCATCCGCAACCGCACGCAGGAAGAGATCGACGCGGCCCGCGAGACGCCGATCGACGACCTGCCCGATCCGGTCGCGCGCAACGAGAACCTTGGCGGCGAAGAGCCCGCGACGGACGAGAACCGGACGCTGGGCGAGGGCGAGAACTGGCTCGTGATGATGGGCGTGTGCACGCACCTCGGTTGTGTCCCGCTGGGTGACGGCGCAGGCGACTACGGCGGGTGGTACTGCCCCTGCCACGGGTCGCACTACGATTCCGCCGGCCGCATCCGCCGCGGGCCCGCGCCGAGGAACCTGCTGGTTCCGGTCGCGCAGTTCGTCGACGACACAACCATTCAGCTGGGCTGAGGGAGAGAGAAATGGCTGGTATTCCCCACGACCATTACGAGCCGAGTTCCGGCTTCGACAAATGGCTGCACAAGCGGCTCCCCATCGTGTCGCTCGCATATGACACGCTGATGATTCCGACACCGAAGAACCTTAACTGGTGGTGGATCTGGGGCATCGTCCTGGCTTTCTGCCTGGTTCTTCAGATCGTCACCGGTATCATTCTGGTGATGCACTACACGCCGCATGTCGACTTGGCCTTCGCCTCGATCGAGCACATCATGCGCGACGTGAATGGCGGCTTCTTCTTGCGCTACATTCACATGAACGGCGCATCGCTGTTCTTCGTCGCCGTCTATATCCACATGTTCCGCGGTCTTTTCTACGGCTCCTACAAGGCGCCGCGCGAAGTGACCTGGATCATCGGGATGCTGATTTACCTCGCCATGATGGCGACGGGCTTCCTGGGCTACGTTCTGCCCTGGGGTCAGATGTCGTTCTGGGGTGCCACGGTCATCACCGGCCTCTTCGGTGCGATCCCGTTCATCGGCGACGAAATCCAGACCTGGCTCCTTGGCGGGCCGGCGGTCGGCAACGCGACGCTCAACCGCTTCTTCTCGCTGCACTACCTGCTGCCCTTCGTGATCGCCGCGCTCGTCGCGGTCCACATCTGGGCCTTCCACACCACGGGCAACAACAACCCGACCGGTGTCGAGGTGCGGCGCGGCTCCAAGGAAGAAGCCAAGAAAGACACGCTGCCCTTCTGGCCCTACTTCGTGATCAAGGACCTGTTCGCGCTGGCGATCGTCCTGCTGATCTTCTGGGCCATCGTGGGCTTCATGCCGAACTATCTGGGCCACCCGGACAACTACATCGAGGCGAACCCGCTGGCGACGCCTGCGCACATCGTGCCGGAATGGTACTACCTGCCGTTCTACGCGATCCTGCGGGCCTTCACCGCCGATGTCTGGGCCGTTCAGCTTGTAAGCTGGATCACCGGCGGCATCATCGACGCCAAGTTCTTTGGCGTGCTGGCGATGTTCGGGGCGATCTTCGTGATGGCGCTGGCCCCGTGGCTCGACACCTCGTCGGTCCGCTCGGGCAAGTACCGTCCGGCCTTCAAGTGGTGGTTCCGTCTGCTCATCATCGACTTCATCGTCCTGACGTGGGTCGGTGCGCGCGACACGAACTTCCCGCATGACTGGATCTCGCTGATCGGTGCGACCTACTGGTTCGCCTACTTCCTCATCATCCTCCCGCTGCTCGGCGTGTTCGAGAAGCCGGAGACGCCCCCGGCGACGATCGAGGACGACTTCAAGAAGCATTATCCCGACGCCCCTTCGGCGGCCGAGTGAGAGAGAGGATCTTAGAACAATGATCAGGAAACTCACCCTTACCGCGGTCACCGCAGTCACCTTGGCCTTTGGCGGCAGCGCCGCCGTGGCCGCCGGTGAAGACGGGCATATCGAGGATATCGCCTTCTCGTTCGAGGGTCCCTTCGGCACCTACGACCAGCAGCAGCTTCAGCGCGGCCTCAAGGTCTACATGGATGTCTGTCGGGCCTGCCACGGTCTTCAGTATGTGCCGCTGCGCACGCTGACCGATCTTGGATACTCCGAGGATGAAGTGCGCGCCTTCGCGGCCGACAACTTCGAGATCTACGAGGCAGAGACGGACGAATGGCGCCCGGCCCTGCCGCGTGACAACTTCCCGGCGGTGACCGGCGAAGGCATGGGGCCGGACCTGTCGCTCATGGCCAAGGCACGCGCGGGCTTCCACGGCCCCGCAGGCACTGGCCTCGCCCAGCTGTTCAAGGGCATGGGCGGTCCGGAATACATCGCCAACTTCCTCACCGGGTTCACCGGCGAGGAACGCGAGGTGGCCGGCCAGTACCTGTATGAGAACACCGCCTTTGACGGTGGCTGGGTCTCGATGCCGCCGCAGTTGTCCGATGGTCTTGTCGAATTCGACGACGGCCACGCCAACGACGCGCACCACATTGCCGAGGACGTCGCGGCCTTCCTGATGTGGACCGCCGAGCCGAAGATGATGGAGCGCAAGCAGGTCGGTTTCATCGGGGTGACCATGCTCGTGATCCTCGCCGCGCTGCTTTACCTCACGAACAAGAAACTCTGGGCGCCGCACAAGTACGGCAAGGAACTGGATCTCTGATCCTTCACCGCCAGACGGTTTGAAAGGGCGCCCCTCGGGGCGCCCTTTTTCGTTTCGCGCGTGAGTGTGCAATGATGGACGAAGAAGGAGACGCCCATGAAATACGGATTGATCGGAAGCGGCATGTTGGGTGGGGCCCTGGCGAAGGCCGCACATGCCTCGGGGCTGGACCTGATGGTCGCGAACCGCTCGGGCCAGTCGCCGGTTGAGGGGCTTCCCGTGACGACGGACCCGCAGGCGGTGGTTGAAGCTTGCGACGCAGTCGTCCTGTGCGTGCCTCCGGCAAGCGCCGGCGAGATCGCGATGCGGGCGCGGGACACCCTGGTCGTATCGGTGATGGCCGGGATTCCGCGCGATCAGATTTGCGCTTTGACGGGCAGCCCGCGGGTGGTGCGGGCGATGTCGTCTCCGGCAGCGGGCCTGGGGCTGGCCTATTCGCCATGGTGCGCCTCGGCATCCGTAACCGCGGCCGACCGCGCCATGATCAGTGCCTTCTTCGGAGCATGTGGAGAGACGGACGAAGTGCCGGACGAAGCGCAGATCGAGCTGTTTACCGCGATGACCGGTCCCGTGCCCGGTTTCGTCGCCCAGTTCGCGGCATCCATGGTCACATATGCCACCGAGCGCGGCGTCGACCCTGACGTTGCGGACCGGGCGGTGCGCCAGCTTTTTCATGCGTCGGGGGTGATGATGTCGACGGGTCCGTCGCCGGCCGATCATGTGCAAGAGATGGTCGAATACGCCGGCACGACGGCTGCCGGTCTGCTCGCGCTGCAAGCCACGACACTGGACGAGGATATCGCGACGGGCCTCGACGCTGCCGTGCAGAAAACCCGCGCATTGGGTGGATAGCCTAGCGTCCGAGGTAGTCGCGCAGGGCCTCGGGCGGGTTGGCGAATATCTCGGCGGTCGGCACTGGCGCATGAGCGCGGCCGTCCGCCACGAGGATCACCTCGTCCGCGATGGTCCGGGCGTCCTCAGGTTCGTGACTGACCATGAGGAGCGTGGCGCCGGTCTCGTCCGCGAGGTCGCGCACCAGCCCCAACATTTCATCCCGTAGCGCGGGACCGAGCGCACCGAAGGGTTCGTCGAGGAGCATCACCGGCTTATGCCGCAACAGGGCACGGGCGAGCGCCACGCGCGCGGCCTGACCGCCCGACAGCCGGGCGGGTTTGCGGGGGCCGAGGCCGTCGAGCCCGACACGGGCCAGCGCCTCTTCAACCTGCGTTTCATCGGCCTTGGTGAGCCTGAGGTCCGGGCGCAGGCCCAGCCCCACATTCTGCGCCGCGGTCAGATGGGGAAAGAGGTTGTTGTCCTGAAAGATCGTGGTGATCGGCCGGTCGGCGGGCGCGCGGCCCGCGAGGCTGTCGTCGTTCCAGGCAATCCGGCCCGTCGCGGGCTGGAACCCCGCGATGGCGGCCAGCAGCGTGGACTTGCCCGCGCCGGAGGGGCCGAGGATGGCGACCTTGCGGCCGGTCCCGACCGTGAGCGTGGCGTCGAGCGTGAACTCCCCCAGGTCGACGTGCAGGTTCTCAAGCGTCAGCATTCACGCGTCCTCCGCGGTCGAAGGCCCAGAACAGGGCAAGGCTGATGGCGAGCAGTACGAGCGCCGCGCCCGCTGCGTCGTCCATCCGGTAGGCCGACAACAGACGGTAGATCTGGAGTGGCAGGGTGGGTGTGTCGGGGCTTGCGAACAGGGCGATCACGCCGAGGTCGCCCATCGACAGGGCTGCCGACAGGCCCATCGTGAAGCCCAGAGGGCGGCGCAGGCGCGGCAGCCACAACAGGCGCAGGCGGGCCATGCCGGTCATGCCAAGACTGCCCGCGAGGCGGCCGTAATCGGCTTCCACCTGCCCCAGCGCAGGCACGAGGGCGCGCAGGGCGAAAGGCAGGGACATGAGCGCGTTGACCAGCGCCGTGACCGGAAGGGCGAGCGCGAAGGGGTCGGTGACGGGAAAGAGGATGATGAACAGGCCGGTGCCGATGACGAGCGGCGAGGCCGCGATGGTGAGGCTGCCGATCCCGTCGATCAGCTTCGAGGCGGCCTTGACGCTCCAGGCCGCGATGGGAAGCGCGAGGGCGAGGGTGAGCAGAACCGAGACGAGCGCGACACCGACGGAGCGTGCCGTGGCCGTGAAGACCGAGGACGGGAGCGTCGCGAGGGCCGGGAGGCCGTCCACGGCGATCATGGCCAGCGGGAGGACGAGGAACAGCGTCGCGAGCGTGATGAGCATGGCGTCGAGGGCCCGCAGCGCGGGCGTGTTGGCGTCCCACCGGGTCACGGCGCGGTCCAGACCCGCCCCGAATCCGGAGGGCAGCGCCACACGCAAGGCGACGAGGGCCACGGCTGCGCCCAAAGCGAACTGGACAAGGGCGAGAAGCGCGGCCTTGCCGAGGTCGAAATCGAGGCGGAAGGCTTGATAGATCGCAAGCTCGATGGTCGTGGCGCGCGGTCCGCCACCCAAGGCGAGCGCGACGGCGAAAGACGTCAGGCACAGCAGGAAGATGACGAGGAACGCGCCGGGTAACACTTCGCGCAGCATCGGGCGTTCAAGCTGCTGCGCGATGTCGTGAGAGGTGAAGCCGAGCGAGGCGGCAAGGCGGAAGCGCTCGGCGGGGATCGCGAGCCAACCTTGCAGGACGAGCCGTGTGGCGAGCGGCAAATTGAAGAAGACATGGGCGAGGACGACGCCGTGAAAGCCGTAGATCGAGATCGGCTCGAACCCAAAAGCGAGCAGCGCCTGACTGACAAGGCCGGAGCGCCCGAAGACCGAGATCAGCCCGAAGACGGCGACGATTACCGGCAAGATGAAGGGCGCACCTAGAAGCATGACGAGCGCGGCCCGGCCCCGGAACTGCCGCCGGGCAAGCGCGCGGCCCACGGGGACGGCCAGCGCCACCGACAGCGCGGCCGAGAGCGTCGCCTGCACGACCGTAAAGCGCAGCGCGGCCCAGTCGGCCACGCCGAACGCCCCCGCCCCCTCGGCGCGCAGAGCGACGGCGATGAGCGTGCCGAAAGCAAGAAGGAGAACGAGGGCGAGCGCAGCCGCGCCCGCCCCGGTGGTGCGTGTCACTGCGAGGACACCGCGCGCCATTCCTCGATGGCCTCGTTGCGGATCGCCTCGGCCTCGGCCCCGAGGTAAACGAGCGCGTTCTCTGGCTCGTGGAGCGTCTCGAAGCCTTCGGGCAGGCCGTCTGCGGGCATCTTTGCCGGGTACATCCAGTTGGTCGTCGGGATCGCGCCCTGGAAGCCATCGGTGAGGATGAAGTCCATGAACTGATCCGCAAGCTCGGGCGTGTCGGTCGAGGCGACCTTGCCCGCGATTTCGATCTGCATGTAGTGGCCGTTGTCGAAGGCGGCGGCGGCCTTGGTATCGTCGTCCTCGGCGATCAGGTGGTAGGCGGGGGAGGTGGTGTAGGACAGGACCATGTCGGCCTCGCCTTCGAGGAACATGCCGTAGGCCTCGGACCAGCCCTTCGTCACCGTCACGACCTGATCATTCAGGCTTTCCCAATATGCGTCCGCATCGTCGCCGAACACCGCCTTGACCCAGAGGACGAGCCCGAGACCGGGGGTGGAGGAACGCGGATCCTGAATCACGACCGACAGGTCGCTGTCGGCCAGCTCCTCGAACGAGGTGGGCGGGGTTTCGACCCTGGTCTTGTCGTAGACGAAGGCGAAGTAGCCCCAGTCGAAGGGCAGGAAGAGGTCATCCTCCCAAGCGATGGGCAGGTCGAGCTGCGGGCTTTCGATCCCGTGCGGGGCGAAGAGCGCGGTGGCGCGGGCGGCTTCGGCGAGGTTTTCGTCGATGCCCAGGACCACGTCGGCCTCGGTCCGTTCGCCTTCGAGGCGCAGGCGCGACAGGATCTCGGCTCCGTCGCCCACGGCGACGAATTCGAGGTCGCAGCCGCAGCGCGCCTCGAAGTTTTCTTCGATGACAGGCCCCGGTCCCCATTCGGAGACGAAGCTGTCGTAGGTGTAGACTGTCAGGGTGTCTTGCGCATTGGCGACGCTCGCCAAGGTCACAAGTCCCGCTGCGATGATGGGTGTTTTCATGTCATCCTCCATTGCGACGGGCGAAAGTCCGGCAGGATGACCATTCAGGTCCTGACCTTCCCTCCGCCGGTGCTAGCCGGTTCAGGTTCAACGGGTTCGCTTATCGCATCTCAGCCGCGCGTCACGCGTGGCACCCCGAGGTGAGGCCGACACTATGCACCGGCGCAGGGGCTCGCAAGGGGGTGTCACCGAATGGTGCGTGCTCGCGCACGCGCATGGGGAGCCGCACCCCGCCTGTGGCGGGCCGCGGCGGTGCGAGAGGGCGCTGCCCTCTCGCGCTCTCCTGAGGTATTTGTGGACCGAAGAAGAGTTGAGGTTTTTCGGGGGGTCGGCTACCGAAGCGGGCAAAGGAGCCGGGCCATGATGAACTCTTTCGGGCATATCTTCCGCGTGACCACCTGGGGTGAGAGCCACGGGCCTGCGCTGGGCGCCACCGTGGACGGGGTGCCGCCGGGCGTGGCGCTGGACGAGGGGATGATTCAGCACTGGCTGGACCGGCGCAAACCGGGGCAGAACAAGTACACGACCCAGCGGCGCGAGCCGGATCAGGTGCGTATCCTGTCAGGTGTCTACGAGGGCGAGACGACCGGGACGCCCGTACAGCTCATGATCGAGAACACAGATCAACGGTCGAAGGATTACGGCGACATTGCCGAGAAGTTCCGGCCCGGTCATGCCGATATTACCTATTGGCAGAAATACGGCATCCGCGATCCGCGGGGTGGCGGGCGGTCCTCAGCGCGTGAGACGGCGGCGCGGGTTGCGGCCGGAGGGATCGCGCGCGCGGCGTTGAAGGTGCTCGCGCCGGGTGTCGAGGTTCGTGGCTACATGACGCGGATGGGGGAGCACGAGATCGACCGGGGGCGGTTCGACTGGGACGAGATCGAGCGCAATCCGTTCTGGGTGCCGGATGCGGGCGCGGCGGCGACATGGGCCGACTATCTGGATGGTCTGCGCAAGTCGGGGTCTTCGGTGGGGGCGGTGATCGAGGTGGTGGTGCGCGGGGCGCCCGGCGGGCTGGGTGCGCCGGTCTATGCCAAGCTCGACACTGATCTCGCGGCCGCGATGATGTCGATCAATGCCGTGAAGGGCGTGGAGATCGGCGAAGGTATGAATGCCGCCTGTCTGACGGGCGAGTCAAATGCGGACGAGATTTACATGGGGAACGACGGCAAGCCGGTTTTTTCCTCGAACCACGCGGGCGGCATCCTTGGCGGGATTTCAACGGGGCAGGACATTGTCTGCCGGTTCGCGGTGAAGCCCACGAGTTCCATCCTCACGCCGCGCAAGACGATCACCAAGGCGGGTGAACCTGCCGAGATCGTCACCAAAGGCCGCCACGATCCCTGTGTCGGTATCCGTGCCGTGCCGGTGGGGGAGGCGATGGCGGCCTGTGTCATCCTCGATCACCTGATGCTGCACCGCGCGCAGGTCGGTGAGGGGCCACGGGGCAAGATCGGCTGATGCTCGACATTCTCGGGATCACCTTTCCCATATTCGCGGCCATTGCGCTGGGATATGGATTGGTGCGCTGGCGGGTGTTTCGCCCGCAGGACATGAAGGTCTTCGGCGGCTATGTGATGAACATCGCGCTGCCTGCGCTGATCTTCAACGCGGTGGCCTCGCGCGACATCGGCGAGGTGTTCAACGTGCCCTACATGGCGGTCTATCTCGCCGGTGCGCTCGTCACGATGGGCATCGCGTTCGGCTGGTTCACGGCGATCACCGGGCCGCAGCGGCGCGCCATTGGCACGATGGGGGCGGCCTGTCCCAACTCCGGCTTCGTGGGGGCGCCCCTGATGCTCCTGCTGTTTCCCGATATCGCTGGCCTGATCCTCGCCATGAACATGCTTGTCGAGAACGTGATCATCATTCCCATCGCGCTCGCTCTGATGGAGGCATCCAAGGGTGGGGGGCTGAGGATCGGGAAGGTTCTGGTCGGCGTGATCCGGCGCCCGATGGTGATCGGGTTGCTTCTGGGCCTTGCCGTGTCGATCATCGGTGTGTCGGTGCCCGGACCGGTGGATCGGCTGGTGACGATGGTGGCCGGTTCCGCCGCCGCGCTGGCGCTGGTGGTGATCGGCGGCTCGCTCGCCGGGTTGTCGGTGAAGGGGAACGTGGCGCTTGCCGCGCAGATCTCGGTCGCCAAGCTGGTGGTTCAGCCGCTGGCCACGGTCGGTGCCGTGGTTCTGTTCGCGGTGCTGGGGCTGGGTCTGACCGGCGATCTGCGGGTCGCGGTGATCCTGTCGGCCGCGATCCCGATGTTCACGATCTACACGGTCCTGGCGCAGGAGACGGGGCACGAAGGCCTCGCCTCGCTGGCGCTGTTGATGGCCACGGTCGCGTCTTTCGTGACGCTGAACGTGGCGATCTTTCTGCTGCTCTAGGTGCTGGCGGTCGCGAGGGCCGCGTCGAAGAGCGACTTGATGTCCTCATAGCTGGTGCCTGCGACGATGCGGGCAAGCTCGGACCCGTCCGGGCCGAGCGCGATGAGGGTCGAGCGGCGCGGAACTTGGCGCGAGGTGGTGATGGCGTCACGCTTGTAGGTGTCCCAGTCGACCTCGATGTACGTCACCTTGTCCTTGTAGGCCGGATTCTCGTCCATCAGGCGCGCGATCACGCGGCGCTGGGCCTGACATGTCCCGCACCACGGCGCGAAGTAATCGAGCACGACCGGCTGACCGGCGGCAAGCGCGCGGTCGACCGCGCCGGGGGTGTAAGCGATGGTGGCAGCCTGAGCGAGCGCCGGGATGAGCGCGGCGGCGGAGGCTGTGGCGAGGAATGCGCGACGGTTCATGGTGATCTCCCTTAAATGGATACGGACAGGTCGACGAGCCAGGCGGGCATGTTCTGAAGCAGCCAGGCGTCGATCATGTGGTTGATACGGAACAGGATGGCGAAACCGACCAAAAGAAACGCTGCACCGAGGACGGGGCGCGAGACATTGGCGAAGCGACGCAGCGCTGTGGCGCGCAGCCCATAGCCGATGGCGAGGATCAGGGTCGAGACGCCGGCGGCGAACATCACCATGATGGCGAAGGCGCGTAGCAGGCTTTCCCCCTGACTGGCGAGCGCGATGGCGCCGCCAAGAGTCGGCCCGATACAGGGCGACCAGACCGCGCCAAGGAGCAGCCCTCCGCCGAACTGACCCCAGAGCGACGAGCGGTCGAACCCGTCGATCCCGCTGTCGGCCCGCGCGGCGAAACCGGCGGTGGCCGAGGCGAAGACGGCGTTGGCCTGCGGGATCAGCATGACGAGGCCGAAGCCGATCATCAGGACTGCGCCCGCTGTCGCCACGGTATCTTCGGTCAGGCCGATGGCGTAGCCGACGGTCGAGATCAGCATTCCGAAGGTGACGAAGGACACGCTCATTCCCAAGGCCAGCACGGCAGGCCCGGCGCGGTGCGCCTGAAGCGCGGTTGCCAGCACGATCGGCAGGACCGGCAGGACGCAGGGGTTGATGAGCGTCAGAAGGCCTGCGCCATATGCGAGGATCAGTTCCATGAGATGTCTTTGCCGTGAGCCGGGCCTCACTGTCACCCGACAAGGGCGTGAGCGGATGTTTCAACCCGTGTAGCTCTGCGCCATCATTTCGCGCAGCAGCGGGACGCGGCGGGGGCGGAAGCTTTCCTGTGTCGCCGTGACCCGAGCGACGCGGGAAATCAGGAACCGCCGGAAATCGCGCCGTTTACAGCACCATGCCAGAATCCACGGGGCGTAGTCGGTGTAGACGATGGAGAGCGGCCAGATGCGGCGCTGGGTGTGCGCTCCGTTCCGGTCGGTATAGTCGATCTCGACCGCGCGTTCGTCCCAAGCGGCTTCGCGCAGGGTGGCCATGAATTCCGGCACTTCGGGCTTGGTCTCGAAGGCATAGGCGAGGAGGGCGACGTGCTTCGCCTCCTCCGCCTTGCGGGCGGGGAGCGAGGCCGTGACCTTGGCCAAGGCCCGCTCGGCGGCGTCTGCCAGTGCCGGGTCGCCCTGAAGGCCGAGCCACGACAGGCCGAGAACGACTGCCTCAAGCTCCAGCCGGTCGAACATCTGGGGCGGCACGGCGCTGTCTTCGGTCAGGGTGTAGCCATAGCCCGCCGCACCGTCGATCAGCGCCCCGGCGGCGCGCAGGCTGTCGATGTCGCGATAAATGGTGCGCTCGGACACCCCCGTTTCCTCGGCCAGTCGGGTGGCCGTGACGGGGGCGGGCAGACGGCGTAGGGCGTCGAGCAGGCGAAACAGGCGGTCGGTGCGTGCCATGGGTCCTCCTGACGGAAACTGTCAGTGGCCTTGGACCATAATCCGGTCAGACTGACACGCAAAGCGAAAGGATACGCGATGTTCACACTCTACCATTCCTATTGGTCCCGCGCGACACGGATGCTCGCCCTGATCCATGAACTCGACATTCGCGACAAGGTCGAGCTGGTCCATGTCGACCTGAAACGGCAGGACGGCTCGGGCGCGTTCGACCCGCGCAACCCGCACCCGGACCACAAGGTTCCGGCCCTCGTCCACGATGGGGTCACCATCACTGAGAGCTCCGCGATCATGATCTATCTCTGCGACCTGTTTCCCGAGGCGGGGGTGGGCGTGCCGCTCGACCACCCGGATCGCGGGCCGTATCTTGCATGGCTGGTCTACGCGGTTTCGGTGATGGAGCCGGTCTACAACCACCATGCCGCCGGTCTGGATCATCCGATCCTGCGCGCCACCTTCCGGGGTGTGCCGGAGGTCGAGAAACGGCTGATCGACACCTTCGCGGATGGGCGCGACTACCTGCTGGGGGACCGCTTCACGGCTGCCGACCTCATGGTGCAGTCCGTCTATTCCTGGATGCGCGAATGGGCGCCCAAGGACGATAAGGTGCTGGCCTGGATCGAACGGGGCGCGGCGCGTCCGTCCTTTGCCTGGGCAGGCGAGGTGGACGCGAAATACGCGCCCGCGATGGCATGATGCCGCGGCTCAGGTGGCGGCGCGATCCGCCGTCACCGGGGCCGGTTTCTGTTTGGAAAGCTGCACGGCCAGGATGCCGACGGTCACCACCGCCACGCCGATCACGTCGAGCAGGCCAAGCTGTTCGCCCAGAAGCACCGCCGCGATAGCCACGCCGAAAAACGGGTTGAGAAAATGGAATGTCGCCGCGCGCACCGCCCCGATCCGATGCACCAGTTCGAACCACACCCACGTCGCGGCGAGGCCCGGAACGAGTGTGGTATAGATGAAAGCGGCGATGAGGCCGGGGTTCCAGTTCACCTCCCACGGCTCCATCGCCACCGCGAAGGGGGCGAGCGCGATGGACCCCACCAGCATTTGCAGACCCACGACCATCAGGAGGTTGCCCCCGCCCGAGGCGGTGCGCACCGAAAGCGTCGCGACGGCGAGCGCTACGGCAGCAATGACGCAAAGTATCAGGCCATACATATCGACCCCGCCCGAGATCCGGCTGCCCATGATGAGCGCGACCCCGGCAAAGCCGACGACCAGCCCGACCACGGCGAGCAACGGGAGCCGGTCGCGGAACACGATCCAGCCGAGCAGACCCACAATCAGCGGCATGGTCGAAGCGATGATGGAGGCAAAGCCCGCCTCGATCGTCTGCATCGCGATGAAGTTCAGGCCGAGATACAGCGCATTCTGGCACACGCCGAAGACGACAACGGAAATCCATTGCGCGCGGGTGAGCTTGATGCGCTGCCCCATCATGCGCGCGATCCCGATTGCCAGAAGCCCCGAGATCACGAAGCGGATCGCCAGAGCCGTCATGGGCGGCGCGTCGGCCACGATGATCCGGGCCGAGGTGAAGGCCGAGGACCACATGACCGCAAAGGCCAGCCCCATGATGATCGCGCGAATGTCCATTCGTCCTCCGTTCGGCCCCGGCCGCCGGGGTGCGGCGAACCTATCCGATGAAACGGGAGGCACAAGGGGTGCGGCGGGCTGGTGAGCGGTGGATCTGTCGGCCTATGGTGACACGATGAGCGACCCGATCCCATTTGAGACGCGCGCCGACCTTGAGCGCTGGCTGGCGCAGCACCATGACAGCGCGACCGAATTGCTCGTGCGGGTCTACAAGAAAGGCAGCGGGATCGCCTCGGTCGCCTGGGGTGATATCGTCGAGGCTGTGCTGGCCTGGGGCTGGATCGACGGACAGAAGCGGTCGCTGGACGACGTGTCCTATATCCAGCGGGTGACCCCGCGCCGGGCGGGATCGGCATGGTCGAAGATCAACGTGGGACATGTGGAGCGACTGATCGCCGAGGGCCGGATGCAGCCTTCGGGGCTTGCCCATGTCGAGGCCGCCAAGGCGGACGGGCGGTGGGATGCGGCTTATGCCGGGCAGCGGGATATGGTGATTCCCGAGGATTTCCTCGCCGCGCTGGACATCACGCCCGGCGCGCGGGAGCGCTATGACCGGCTGACACGGGCGCAGAGGTTCACGATTTACCACCAGCTTCTCGGCGCCAAGAAGCCCGAGACGCGGGCGCGGCGGCTTGCCAGGATGGTGGAGCGGCTGGGCCGGGGCGAATTGCCGGGCTAGGCGGCAACGAAAAAGGGCCGCCCGTGGCGACCCTTTCCGAATTCGTCAGGACGTCGCTCTTACGAGTTGACCGAGTCCTTGAGCGCCTTGGCGATGGTCATCTTGACCACCTTGTCGGCGTCTTTCTTGATCTGCTCGCCCGTGGCGGGGTTGCGGACCATGCGCTCGGGGCGCTCGCGGCAATAGATCTTGCCGACACCGGGAAGGGTCACGGCGCCACCGCCCGACACTTCTTTGGTGATGATCGACGTAATGGCGTCGAGAGCGGCCGAAGCCGACTTCTTGTCCGTGTCCATTTCCTCGGCCAGCGCGGCAACGAGCTGGGTCTTCGTCATAGGTTTCGCCATATGTGGTTCTCCTCACTGTCCCATCTTCGGGGTTTCATTGCGGGCATTTAATGGAACGCGCCGGGGCGGCACAACCATTTTGCTCGTGATCGGCAAGAAAATAACGGGTTTCATGGTGTTCCGTCGGGAAAACCCTACTCAAAGGAAGGCAGTTTCGTCGAAAGCACGCAATTTCCGGCTGTGAATGCGCTCCAGAGGCATCTCCCGGAGGCGTTCCATCGCTCTGATCCCGATAAGCAAATGGCGGCCGACCTGCGTTGTGTAGAAGTCACTGGCCATGCCCGGCAGCTTCAGTTCTCCGTGCAGCGGCTTGTCCGACACGCACAGGAGCGTGCCATACGGGACGCGGAACCGGAATCCGTTGGCCGCGATCGTGGCGCTTTCCATGTCGAGTGCGACGGCGCGTGACTGGCTCAGCCGCTGGACCGGGCCGGAATGGTCGCGCAGTTCCCAGTTGCGGTTGTCGAGCGAGGCGACGGTGCCGGTCCGCATGATCCGCTTGAGCTCGAACCCTTCCAGCTCGGTCACGTCGGCCACGGCATCCTCCAGCGCGATCTGGATTTCCGCGAGCGGGGGGATCGGCACCCAGATCGGCAGATCGGCGTCGAGCACCTTGTCCTCGCGCAGATAGGCATGGGCGAGCACGAAATCGCCCAGCCGCTGGGAGTTTCTGAGCCCGGCGCAATGCCCGACCATCAGCCACGCATGCGGGCGCAGCACCGCGATATGGTCGGTCGCCGTCTTGGCGTTCGACGGGCCGACACCGATGTTGACCAGCGTGACGCCCGATCCGTCCGCCCGCTTCAGGTGGTAGGCGGGCATCTGCGGCAGCTTGGCGAGCACCGGAATCTCGCCCTTGGGCGTCGTGATCTCGACATTCCCCGGACCCACGAAGCCGGTGTAGCCGCTGTCCTTGTCGGCCAGCATGGCGCGCGCGAAGAGCTCGAACTCTTCGACGTAGAACTGGTAGTTCGTGAACAGGACGTGGTTCTGGAAATGCTCGGCCTTGGTCGCCGTGTAGTGGCTCAGTCGGGCGAGCGAATAGTCGATGCGCTGGGCGGTGAACGGGGCCAGCGGATGCGAGCCGTCCTCATGCACATAGTCCACGCCGTTGACGATATCGTCGTGGGTATTGGACAGGTCCGGCACGTCGAACACGTCGCGCAGCGGAAACGGCATCGCGCCTTCCTGCGGGACGGTGATATCCGGGCGGCCCGCCACGGCAAAATGCACCGGAATCGGCGTCGTGGAATGACCGATGGCGACCGGAAGGCCGTGGTTCTGGATCAAAAGGCCGATCTGCTGTTCGAGGTAGTTCCGGAACAGGTCGGGCCGGGTGATCGTGGTCGAATAGGTGCCCGGCCCAGCGACATGCCCGAAGGACAGGCGGCTGTCGGTCGCCGCATGGCTGGTCGTGCGCAGTCGGATTTCCGGGTAATAGGCGCGGAACCGTGTCTCGGGCTGCTCGGCCACTTCTGCGGATTCCGAGAATTTCTCGGTCAGGAAGTCACAGGCGGCATCGTAGAGCTCGCACAGCCGGTCGACAGCTTTCGCGGCATCGGTGAAGAACTCCGCTTCGACCTTCGGCGGCGTCTTGATCGGCAGGGTCAGGTCGGCGGACATCAGGGCTCCTCGAACAGTTCGGTCAGCTCGAACTTGGTCACGTCGACCAAACCGAGATCGGAGATGCGTAATTCAGGGATGACCACCAGCGCAAGCAGCGAGTGCTGCATATAGGCGTTGTTGAGCGTGCAGCCGCAGGCGGCCATCGCCTCGACCATCGCCTGTGCCTTGACCGCGACCGTCTCGGCCGGCTCGTCCGACATGAGGCCCGCGACGGGCAGTTCGACCAGCGCGATCTCCTTGCCGTCCTTGAACACGGTGATGCCGCCGGCCACTTCGCCCAACCGGTTCGCGGCCAGCGCCATGTCGCGGCGCGAGGTGCCGACGACGATCATGTGGTGGCTGTCATGGGCGACGGTGGAGGCCATCGCCATGTCGCCGGTGTAGCCGAAGCCCGAAACGAAGCCGTTGGTCACATCCCCCGTGCCCCGGTGGCGTTCGACCAGCGCGATCTGGGCGATGTCGTTGGCTTCGTCCGGCTCCACGGTGCCGTCCGAAACCTGAAGATCGGCGGTCAGCGCCTTGGTCGGCGCCTGATTCTCGACCACGCCGATGACCTTGGCGGTGACGGAATTGGCGCCCTCTGGCGCTGCGATCCTGAAGTCATCGGCGGCAAGGAGCTTGCCCAGATGCACCGTGTCGCGGGCATGGAGGGGCCAGTCCAGATGCGGGCAGGTCACGGTGATCTTGCCGTTCTCGGCCACCGTCCGCCCCCGCGCGATGACGCGTTCGATGGGCAGCGTGGTGAGGTCCGAGGTCAGGATCACGTCGGCGCGGCGACCGGGCGCGATGGCGCCAAGCTCGCGCTCCAGCCCGAAATGCGCCGCGGTGTTCAACGTCGCCATCTGGAGCGCGACGAGCGGATCGGCCCCGCAGGCAATGGCGTGGCGCACGACGCGGTTCATGTGGCCCTCGTTGACCAGCGTGCCGGAATGGCTGTCGTCGGTGCACAGGATGAACCCGCGCGGGTCGAGGCCCTTTTCGGTCACCGCGGTAATCTGGCTTTCGACGTCGTACCACGCTGACCCCAGCCGCATCATGCTGCGCATCCCCTGCCGGACCCGCGCAATCGCGTCGGCCTCGCAGGTGCCTTCGTGATCGTCCGCCGGACCACCCGCCGCATAGGCGTGAAAGGCCGGCCCGAGGTCGGGGCTGGCATAGTGCCCGCCGACCGTCTTGTTCGCGTTCTGCGTCGCGGCGATCTCGGCCAGCATCTTGGCATCGCCGTGGACCACGCCGGGAAAGTTCATCATCTCGCCCAGCCCGATGATGCCGGGCCATGTCATGGCCTCGGCCACGTCCTCCGGCGTGATTTCGCGCCCGGTGGTCTCGAGCCCCGGCGCGGAAGGCGCGCAGGAGGGCATCTGGGTGAAGATGTTGACCGGCTGAAGCGCGGCCTCGTCATGCATGAGCCGCACGCCTTCCAGCCCCAGCACGTTTGCGATCTCATGCGGGTCGGTGAACATGCTGGTCGTGCCATGCGGGATCACGGCGGCCGCGAATTCGGCGGGGGTAAGCATGCCGCTTTCGATATGCATATGCGCGTCGCACAGGCCGGGAATCAGGTATCTGCCTTCGGCTTCGATGATCTCGGTCGCGTCACCGATGCAGTGCGACGCATCCGGCCCGACATAGGCGAAGCGGCCCTCGGCGATGGCCACCTGCCAGCCGTCGAGCACTTCGCGCGTGTGGACGTTCACGACCTTGCCGCCCCGGATGACGAGGTCGGCGGGCTCGCGTCCGGCGGCGACCGCGACGAGGCGCGGGGCGGTCTCGGCCCATGATTTCAATGGAAACTCTGTCATGGAGCAATTGTCCTGTAATTTTGCGCGGGCGCAAGGGGTTGCATCCGGAGCTAGCCGGTGAAGAATGCGCCCGTATGACACGCACCCTGCTTTCCTTCGGACATGGCTACTCCGCCCGCGCGCTTTCCCGTCAGCTGATCCCCCAAGGGTGGCGGGTCCTCGGAACCACGCGGTCGGCGGAAAAGGCCGAGGCTTTGCGCGCGGAAGGGGTCGAACCCGTGATCTGGCCGGGCGAAGACCTCGCCCCGGCGATCCGGTCGGCGACCCATATCCTCGTCTCCGCCGGGCCGGGCGAAAACGGCGACCCGGTCATCGCGGACTGGCGGGATGAGATCGCGGCGGTCGCGGATCGGCTCGATTGGGTTGGCTACCTGTCGACCACGGGCGTCTACGGCGACCACGAAGGTGGATGGGTGGACGAGGAAACGGGGCTGACCCCCGGCACCGAGCGCGGCAAGCAGCGGGTGAAGGCCGAGGGCGAATGGTGGATGCTCGCCAAGGAGACCAAGATGCTCCCGCTTCACATCTTCCGTCTCGCCGGAATCTATGGCCCAGGGCGCGGACCTTTCGCCAAGGTGCGCAAGGGCACGGCGCGGCGGATCGTGAAAGAGGGTCAGGTGTTTTCGCGCATTCATGTGGAGGACATTGCGCAGGTGCTCGCCGCCTCTATCGCGCATCCACGGCCGGGGCGGATTTACAACGTCTGTGACGATGAGGCTGCGCCGCCGCAGGACGTCATCGCCTATGCCGCGGAGCTTCTGGGTGTGCCTGTGCCGCCCGAGGAGAGCATCGACGAGGCCGAGATGACGCCGATGGCGCGCAGTTTCTATGCCGAGTCCAAGCGGGTGCGGAACGACCGGATGAAGCACGAGCTTGGTGTCGAGCTGATCTATCCGACCTACCGGGAAGGGTTGGAGGCGCTTCTGGCCGCCGAAAGCTAAGGCTCAGCGGAGCGGGCCGGGTCGCGCCGCGTGCCGCGACCGGCCGACGAGCGCGCGTGTTGTGCAGGGGCGTCAGGCGCGCTGAGATCCGAGTGTCGCGATACCCAGGGCGGCCTGCACTTTCTCGACGATATGGTCAGCGGTCAGGCCCGCGCTTTCGTACATTTCGTCCGGGGTGGCCTGGTCGATGAAGGTGTCCGGCAGGACCATCGAGCGATATTTCAGCCCCGAATCAAAAACGCCGTTTTCCGCCAGAAGCTGCGCGACATGGCTTCCGAACCCGCCGATCGCGCCCTCTTCGATGGTGATGAGCACCTCGTGGTCGCGCGCGAGGCCCAGGATCAACTCCTCGTCCAGCGGCTTGGCGAAACGGGCGTCCGCGATGGTCGGGGTGATCCCCTTGGCGGCCAGCGTTTCGGCGGCCTTGCGGGCATGGGCGAGGCGGGGCCCGAGGGACAGGAGCGCGACGCGCTTGCCCTCCTGCACGATGCGGCCCTTGCCGATTTCCAGCGCGGTTGGTGTCTCGGGCATTTCGGTGCCCACACCCGCGCCGCGCGGGTAGCGCACGGCGGACGGGCGGTCGTCGATCCCGCGCGCGGTTTCGATCATGTTGACCAGCTCCGCCTCGTCCGAGGGGGCCATCACGACGAAATCCGGGAGGTTCGAGAGATAGGCGATGTCGAAACTGCCCGCATGGGTCGCTCCGTCCGCGCCGACAAGTCCGGCCCGGTCGATCATGAAGCGCACGGGAAGGCGCTGGATCGCCACGTCATGCACCACCTGATCGTAGCCGCGTTGCAGGAAGGTGGAGTAGATGGCGCAGAAGGGCCGCATCCCGCCCGCAGCGAGGCCTGCGGAAAAGGTAACGCCGTGCTGCTCGGCGATGCCGACGTCGAACACGCGGTTCGGGAAGCGCGCACCAAAGATGTCGACCCCGGTGCCATCCGGCATGGCGGCCGTGACCGCAACGATCCGGTCGTCGGTCTCGCCCAGCTTGGTCAGCGTCTTGCCGAAGACCGAGGTATAGGAAGGCGCGTTCGAGGGCGACTTGTGCTGCTTGCCGGTGGGCACGTCGAACTTGGCCGTCGCATGGCCCCGGTCATCGCGTTCCTCGGCGGGGGCGTAACCCTTGCCCTTCTTCGTGATCGCATGGATCAGCACCGGGCCGGTTGCGCGGTCGTGGACCGTGCGCAGCACTTGGGTGAGCTGGTCCATGTCGTGCCCGTCGATGGGGCCGACATAGGAAAAGCCCAGCTCCTCGAACATCGTGCCGCCCACGGTCATGCCCTTGAGCATTTCCTTGGCGCGGCGCGCGCCCTCCTGAAACGGCGGGGGGAGGAGGCGCACGGCGCCCTTGGCGGCGGCCTTGAACTCCTGAAACGGCTCGCCCGCATAGAGGCGCGACAGGTAGGAGGACATGGCACCAACTGGCGGGGCGATGGACATCTCGTTGTCGTTCAGCACCACAATCAGGCGTTTGTCGAGCGCGCCCGCGTTGTTCAGCGCCTCGAAGGCCATGCCCGCGCTCATCGCGCCGTCGCCGATCACGGCGATACAATCCCCGATCCCGTTCTCGGGCGATCCGCCAAGGTCACGGGCCACGGCGAACCCGAGGGCCGCCGAGATCGAGGTGGAGCTATGCGCCGCGCCGAACGGATCGTAAGGCGACTCGGTGCGCTTGGTGAATCCCGACAGCCCGTCCTTTTGCCGGATCGAGGTCATGCGGTCGCGCCGCCCGGTCAGGATCTTGTGCGGGTAGCATTGGTGCGAGACATCCCAGATCAGCTTGTCATGCGGCGTGTCGAAAATGGCGTGAAGCGCGACGGTGATTTCGACCACGCCCAGACCCGCGCCAAGGTGCCCGCCGGTCTTTGACACGGAATGGATCGTCTCGGCCCGAAGCTCATCCGCCAGTTGCCGCAGTTGCGACACCGACAGCCCCTTCATGTCGGCAGGGGATGCGATGCGGTCGAGAAGCGGTGTGGCTGGCGCGTCGGGCATGGGGGCCTCGTTATCAATTCGTCCGCGAAATAGCGAAGCGTGCGGCTTCCCGCAAGTTTTCGGCTTTCGGGCCGTATTGGGACAGCACGTCACAGGCGGTTTCCACCAGCATATGGGCACGCTTTCGCGCGCCGTCCATGCCAAGGGCCGAGACAAAGGTGGCTTTTCCGGCGTCCTGATCCTTGCGTACGGCCTTGCCGACGGTGTCGGGGTCGCCCTCGATATCGAGGATGTCGTCGGCGATCTGGAACGCCTGACCGAGTGCTGCACCATACTGGCGCAGCGGTTCGCGGTTGGCTTCGCCGAGGATCGCACCGGCAAAGGCGGACCATTCGAACAGCGCCCCGGTCTTGCCCGCCTGAAGCGCGATAATCTCGTCCAGCGTGAGCGGGTCGGTTGCCACTTCGGCGGCGAGGTCGAGCGCCTGACCCATGACCATTCCCAGCCCGCCCGCGCCGCGCCCGAGGGTCCGGGCCAGTTCGGCACGCACCTCGCCGGACCCGGCGTCGGGATGGGCGACAAGCTCGAACGCCACGGATTGCAGGGCGTCGCCTACCAGCACACCGGTCGCCTCGTCCCATTTCACATGGACGGTCGGTCGCCCCCGGCGCAAGTCGTCGTCATCCATGCAGGGCAGGTCGTCATGGACGAGCGAACAGGCATGCATCGCCTCGATTCCGGCGGCGCCAAAGCGCGACTGCTCCGGCGGGATGCCGAACAAGGCCGCGCTCTCGATCACGAGGAAGCCGCGCAATCCCTTGCCGCCTTCGCAGGCATAGGCCATCGGTTCGGCAAGCGGCCCGGTCTTGGGCAGCGCTTCGGACAGACAGGAGCGCGCGATCCGGTTATGGGCCGCCAGCAGCTCGGTGAACATCACTCGGTCTCGACAGGAGTCGTTCCCGTCGGGGTCCCGTCACGATCCAGCGTAATCTGGGCCACCTTTTCCTCGGCGGCCTTGAGCTTGGTCTCGCACTGGGCCTTGAGCGCGGCGCCGCGTTCGTAAAGCTTGATCGATTCCTCAAGCGCCACGTCGCCGCGTTCAAGCTGGCTCACGACCTGCTCAAGCTCGCGCATGGCCTGCTCGAAGCTCATGTCTTTTACCGGGGTCTCACTCATGCGCCACGCTCCATCAGGGTCTTCACATGCGCCGCGGTGCTGACCGCCAGCGCGTCGAGATCATAGCCGCCCTCAAGGGTGGAGACCACCCGGCCCTCGCACACGTCCTCGGCCGCATCGACGATCCGGTTGGTGACCCATTCGTAGTCCTCGGTGCGCCAGTTCAACCCTGCGAGCGGGTCGTCGGTATGCGCGTCGAACCCGGCGGAGACGAGGATGAGCTGCGGTTCATAGTCCGCGATCCACGGCAGGATACGGTCCCCCCAGGCCTGCCGCATGATGTCCGAGCCGCTGCCGGAGCCGAGGCCCACGTTCAGGATCTGGTCGTAGGCCCCGCGCTCGCCGGGCGCGCCGGTGCCGGGGTACAGCGGCATCTGGTGGCTGGAGGCGAAGCGGATGCTGCTTTCGTTCCACAGCACGTCCTGCGTGCCGTTGCCGTGGTGGACGTCGAAGTCGATCACGGCCACGCGGTCGAGCCCGTGGTGCTCGATTGCATGGAGCGCGGCGATCGCCACGTTGGAAAACAGGCAGAACCCCATCGGCTTGGCCTTCTCCGCGTGGTGGCCGGGCGGACGGGTCGCGACAAAGGCGTTGCGCACGTCGCCCGCAAGCACGGCATCCACGGCGGCGACATTGCCGCCCACCGCGCGCAGGGCCGCCTCGAAGCTGCCGGGCGACATGGAGGTGTCGGCGTCGATCTGGGTGTAGCCCTCGTCGGGCCCCGACGTGCGAATCCTGTCGAAATGGACCAGCGGATGGGCCAGGCGGACATGCTTTTCCTCGCCCAGTGGCGCTACGCGCCTGTCGAGCGGGGCGAAGGTGTCGGTGGCGAGGGCGCGCCCGATGGCCTCCAGCCGCGCAACCTGCTCGGGGTGGCCCGGCGGGGTGACGTGGTCGAGGCAGGCGTCGTGGGAAAACAATGCAGTCGTCATGCACGGACGCTAGGGGAAAGCCGGGGTGGCATCAAGCAGAGGCGGGGCCGATCCGCTCGGCAATCAGCCGGTCCAGCGGGGCCCAGTCGGCAAGTTCCAGACGGACTGGCAGGACGAGCACCTTGGGCCGGAATCGCGCGGGCAGGCGCACGGCGTCCTTCTCGGTCGTGACAAGCTGCGCGCGGGCCATCGCCGCCTCCCGGTCCAGCCGGGTGAGGAGCGTCGAAGTCATCTCCTGATGATCGGTCAGAGCCTGCGTGCGAACGAGTTCGGCCCCAAGGTCGTGGAGCGTGGCGAAGAACCGCTCCGGGCGGCTGATACCCGCGAAGGCCAGCACGCGCAGGCCACTCCAGTTCATGCCGGTCTGAAGCGGCGCGAGCCGGGCGGGAAAGCGCGGGATCGGGGTTGGGCTGAATCGCTCCTGGGCGCTGGTCGGGCCGGGCGTGATGAGCGCGTCGGCGCGGGCGAGACCCTTGGACAGCGGCTCATGCAGCGGACCCAAAGGCCAGCGCCGCCCGTTGCCGAACCCGCTCACCGCATCCTCGACCAGAAGGCGCAGGTCCGGCGCGATCGCGGTCATCCCGTCCTCCTCGACGATCAGCACCTCCGCCCCGTCCCCGCAGGCGGCGCGCGCTGTGGCAGGGAGGTCAGCGCCGACCCATGTGGCGCCGAAGGCCGCCGACAGCAGCGCCTCGTCGCCCACGTCCGCCGTGCCGTGACGGCGTTCATCGACCTTGAGCGGCGCACCCGGTCCGCGCATGACCACCGAGACTGTGCGCCGCGCATCGCGGAGGCGCTGGGCGAGGGCGATGGCCATCGGTGTCTTGCCCGTGCCGCCCCGCGTGAGGCTCGCGACCGCGATGACAGGAACCGGCATGGTGACGGGCTGGGGCCGCGCGCCGAACAACCGGTCGCGTAGGATCACGCGCCCACCCGGTCGAGGGTGTCGAGCGTGATCTCGACCACCCGGTCGGTCGCCTCGGCCCCGTTCGTGGTCACGTCCCAGGCTGCGGCGGCCATATGCGCGACCTGATCGGGGGCGAGCAGGTGTTCCACCGCGCGCGACAGCATCTTGCCATCCTCCACCGACCGCGCCGCCCCCGCGCCGCGCAGCCGTTCGAAGCTCTCGCGCCACGGTCCCGTCTTGGGGCCGAAAAGCACCGCCGAGCCGAGCGCGGCGGCCTCATACGGGTTGCGCACGGCACCACCGGCGAGCGTGCCGCCCATGAAGGACATGGGCGCGAGGCGATACCACAGACCGAATTCCCCCGGCACGTCGGCGATGAAAATCTCGACATCCGGTTCCGGCTCATCCTCGACCGAGCGCAGACCCACGACCCATCCGTCACTCTCCAGCGCGCGGGCAAGGCCGGGGCCGTCCGCGGGATCGCGCGGGGCGAGGATCAGCAACAGGCGGTGGGACCGGCGCATGACCTGTTGCTGGATGCGCACGAGGTCTTCGAACTCCCCCGGATCGGCGCCAGCGGCGAACCAGACCGGCCGCGCGGCCAGCTCTTCGGCGAGCATGTCACGCTCGGCCTGACTACAGGTGAGGGGGGCCGTCCCCTCCTGGAGGAACCCGACTGCCTCGACCCGCTGGGAGTCGACGCCCAAAGCGATCAGCCCGTCCCGCGCGGCGGTGTCGCCCGCCAGCACATGTTCGAAATGGCGCAAAAGCGAGCGGCGGATGCCGGGAAGCCAACGCCAGCCGGGCCTGTCGGGCACCCGCGCATCCACTAGTATCATGGGCAGGCCCGCCTTGGCCGCGCGGTCTATCAGCCCCGGCTCGAACCGGTTTTCGGCCCAGAGGCAGATGTCGGGCTTCCAGTGGCCGAGGAAGGTGTCCACGGCATCGGCATGATCGTAAGGGGCGTATTGCAGGATGATGTTCGGCGGCAGTCGTGCCTCGAGCGGGTGGTCCGGGTCGTGGCCCGACGTGGTCACGAGGAAATTCAGGTCGTCGCGCTCTTCAGCCAGCCGGTCGATCAGCTCGGGAAACCCCAGCGCCTCGACCTCGTTTCCGGCATGGAGCCAGACGAGCGGACCTACGGGGCGGTCGCAGCGCGGCTTGCCGAACCGCTCCGCCGCGCGGGTCACGTCCTCCGAGCCTTCGGCCAGCCCGCGTTTGAGCCGTGCTTCGGCCCGGGAGCGGGCGCGCAGTTTCTGGGAGGCGAGATAGACCGAAAGGCCGGGGCGTTTCGCCATGAGAAGCCTATTCCAGCTCCTCGGTCGGCGACGCGGGCGTTTCCTCGTCGCGCAACCGGTGCAGGTGGGCGATGAAATAGCGCATGTGGGCGTTGTCCACCGTGCGCTGCGCCTCGGCGCGCCAGGCGTCATAGGCCGTGGCATAGTCCGGGAAGATGCCGACGATGTGGATGTCGTCCACATCCTTGAACTCGGTTCTGGTCGGATCGACCAGCTCGCCCCCGAACACGAGGTGAAGTCGTTGCGCCATGTTCCGTCTCCGCCGTTGCCTGCCGCGACCCTATCGCAGGGCCGGGAGAGGTGAAAGCCGCTCAGGCCTTGGGGCTGGACTCGTACCCGGCCGTCTTGATGGCCTCCGCCAGCGCGGCGGTGTCGAGCGTCGAATCGATATCGACCTCCCGCGCGTCCATGTCGAAGTCGATCAAAGCGCCCTCGTCGGCATCGAGAACGGCATCCTCGATCTTGGCCTTGCAATGGCCGCAGCTCATCTCGGGTACGGAAAAGGTCGTCATGGGTCTCTCCTGTGTCTGTCCGTGAGCTAGGGCCGCTTCCCCCGTTCGTCAATCGCCCTGGCGGCTCTTGCATTGCGGCCTCTTGACCTTCCAGTGACTGGAGGCCTTATGTGAGGGGTCGACACTGGAGCGACGCGAATGAACGACATGACGATCAAGGTGGAGGGCATGCACTGCGCCTCCTGTGTGGGCCGGGTAGAGGACACGCTCAAGGGCCTGCCCTTCGTGGCCGATCCGTCGGTGAACCTCGCCGGAGAAAGCGCCAACTTCAGCTTCACCGAGCCGGGGCATCTGGGCGAAACCGCCGAGTCGCTGGCGCGGGCGGGCTATCCGGTCGTGACCGATGAGATTTCGCTGGCGGTCGAGGGGCTGGTCGATGCGGCGGCGGTCGCCACCGTCGAAGCGGCGCTGAACGCCCTGCCGGGGGTGCTTGAGGCCCATGCCAACCCCGCGAGCGACGCCGCGCGGGTGGTCTTTGCCGCCGGCACCATCGCCCCCTCCGCCATCACGGCGGCGGTGAATGCGACCGGCTACCGCGCCGAGGTGCGGTCGGGCGGCTCGCTGGACCTCGAGGCCCGCAAGGCGGCTGAGACCACGCGGCTCAAGCGGATGACATGGCTCGCCGCGCTCCTGACCCTGCCGGTGTTCATCGCCGAGATGGGGGGGCACGCCTATCCGCCGTTTCATGACTGGCTGCACGGTCTGGTCGGGATGCAGGCGCTGCGGGTGGGCGAATTCCTCTTGACCGCGCTGGTCCTCGCGATCCCCGGGCGGCGGTTCTTTATCGCCGGTGTTCCGCAGCTTGTCCGCCTGTCGCCCGACATGAATTCGCTCGTCGCGGTGGGGACGGCGGCGGCGTTCGTCTATTCCACGCTTGCGACCTTTGCGCCCGGGCTCTTCCCGGCGGGCACCGCCAACGTCTATTTCGAATCCGCTGCCGTGATCGTGACCCTGATCCTCTTCGGCCGCTGGATGGAGGCGCGCGCCAAGGGACGGACGGGCGAGGCGATCCGCGCGCTCATGGAGCTCGCCCCCCGGACTGCGCGGGTCGAACGGGGCGGGACCGTCGTGGATCTCCCGACCGACGAGGTGCGGGCAGGCGATACCCTCGTCATCCGGCCCGGTGAGGCCATCGCGACCGATGGCGCGGTCGTCTCGGGCGAGTCCTGGGTGGACGAGAGCATGATTACGGGTGAGCCGGTGCCGGTGGAGAAGGCGACGGGCGATTCCGTGACCGGCGGCACGGTCAACGGCAACGGCGCGCTGCGGGTGCAGGCCACGCGGGTGGGGGCCGACACCACGCTGTCGCAGATCATCCGCATGGTCGAACAGGCGCAAGGGGCCAAGCTGCCGATCCAGTCGCTCGTCGACCGGATCACGCGGTGGTTCGTACCCGGGGTCATGACCATCGCCGCGCTCACGGTGGCGGTCTGGTTCGCGATCGGTCCGGACCCGGCATTGTCCTTCGCGCTGGTCTCGGGTGTCGCGGTGCTGATCATCGCCTGCCCCTGCGCGATGGGCCTTGCCACGCCGACCTCCATCATGGTCGGCACCGGGCGCGGTGCCGAGCTGGGCGTGCTGTTTCGCAAGGGTGACGCGCTTCAGGTCATGGAGGGGGTGAAGGTCGTCGCGCTCGACAAGACCGGGACGCTCACCGAGGGCCAGCCGGAACTCACCGACCTGATCGGCGACGACACGGACACGGCGCTACGGCTCGCCGCAAGCGTCGAATCGCAATCCGAACACCCGATTGGCCGCGCGATCCAGCGGGCCGCCGAAGCACGCGGCCTGACGCTGTCCGAACCCAGGGGGTTCAAGGCACTTCCCGGCTTCGGTTTGAAGGCCGAGGTCGAGGGCCACGCCGTCCTGATCGGGGCCGAGCGGCCGATGAACCGCGAGAAAGTCGACACCAGCGCGCTGGCCGAGGACGCCGCGCGGCTCGCCGCTCTCGGCAAGACGCCACTCTTCGTCGCCATCGACGGGGCGGTGGCCGCGCTTGTCGCGGTGGAAGACCCGATCAAGGAAACCACACCCCGCGCGATCAAGGCGCTGCACGACATGGGCATCGAGGTCGCGATGATCACGGGCGACGCGCAAGGCACGGCCGATGCCATCGCGCGGCGACTGGGCATCGACCATGTGACCGCCGAAGTCCTGCCGCGTGGCAAGGTCAAGGCGCTGGAGGCTCTGCGCGCGACGCATGGCACGACCGCCTTTGTGGGCGACGGAATCAACGACGCCCCCGCGCTCGCCGCCGCCGACATCGGGCTTGCCATCGGGACGGGCACGGATGTGGCCATTGGCGCGGCGGACGTGGTGCTGTCGTCGGGCGAACTGACCGGCGTGCCGACCGCGATCCACCTGAGCCGCCGCACCATGCGCAACATTCGCCAAAACCTGTTCTGGGCCTTCGGCTACAACGTTGTGCTGATCCCGGTCGCCGCCGGGGCGCTTTATCCCGCCTTCGGGGTGCTGCTGTCGCCGATGCTCGCCGCCTTTGCGATGGCGATGTCCTCGGTCTTCGTCCTGACGAATGCCCTCCGACTCCGTTTTGTGAAGGTGCCGACATGAACATTTCCGACGCTGCCGCTCAGGCGGGCCTGCCGCCCAAGACCATCCGGTATTACGAAGAGATCGGGCTGGTCACGCCGGACCGCGACCCGAACGGATACCGGGCGTTCTCGGACGTGGACATCCACAACCTGACGTTCCTGGCCCGCGCCCGCGCACTGGGCTTTTCCATCCAGGAATGTCGCGCCCTGCTCGCGCTCTACGAGGACAAGGGGCGCGCCTCGGCGGAGGTCAAGAAGATCGCCAAGGGTCACCTTGAAGAGATCGAGCGCAAGATCGCGGATCTCACCGCCATGCGCGACACGCTCACGCACCTCGTTCATGCCTGTCACGGCGACGACAGGCCGGATTGCCCGATCCTTGAAAGCATGGGCGGACGCGAGTCGTAGAAACTGTGGTATTCTTACGTTCTCGGAATTGAAGGAGGGGGCGGATGAAACCACAGCAAGGCGGATGCCTGTGTGGCGGTCTGCGGTACGAGGCGCGGGATGAACCGGGCCACGTTACGCTGTGCCACTGTCATTTCTGTCAGAGGGCAACGGGGGGCACACACATGGTCGAACCGATCTTCGACAAGACGGTGTTCGACATCATTTCCGGTGCGCCAAAGGTGTGGACGACCCGGTCGGCCGGCAGCGGCATGAAGGTCCATGTCCATTTCTGCGAAACCTGCGGAACCAAGACACATCTGTCGTTCGAACGCTTCCTGGACATCGTTGGGGTCTATGCCGGCACATTCGACGACCCGAATTGGTTCGACGTCATACCGGATGCGAGCAAGCAGATCTTTCTGGAGGCGGCGCAGCAGAACGCGGTGATCCTGCCGGGTATTCCCTGTTTCAACGGGCACATGCGGAAGCTGGACGATACCCTCAACCCATCCGTCACGATCCAAACG
Organism: Maritimibacter sp.; assembly: GCA_002695005.1. GTDB lineage: Bacteria > Pseudomonadota > Alphaproteobacteria > Rhodobacterales > Rhodobacteraceae > Maritimibacter. The sequence goes on along the minus strand of NZNT01000029.1, from coordinate 53,682 downwards.
CCGGTCGTCATAGGCAAGGCGCATTGGGGGATATGAGACGAAAAAGGGCGGCCCGCAGGCCGCCCTTCCTTTTGCCAGTGGACTGACGCTCAGTTCAGCGCGGCATCCGTGATTTCCGTCGTGTAGGCGCCTTCCGGCTCCTTCGTGATGACCGGGTCCGACCCGCCGCCGAGGAGCGTTTCCACGGTCCGCTGGTAGTCGGCCGGGTCGAGCGCGCCGTTCGATCCGGCGGTCAGCTTGGCGACTTCGCCCATCATGCGGATCTGGTGCTTCTCGGTCTGGGCGCCGGTTTCATCGTATTCAAGCACGATCATCGCGGCCTCTTCCGGGTTCTCTTCGGCCCATTTCCAGCCTTTCATCGAGGCGGAGACGAAGCGGGCCATCTTGTCGACGAACTCGGGGTCTTCGAGATTCTCTTCGAGCACATAAAGACCGTCCTCGAGCGTCGCGACGCCCTGATCTTCGTACTTGAAGGTGATGAGCTCGTCCTCACCGATGCCCGCGTCGATGACCTGCCAGTATTCGTTGTAGGTCATCGTCGAGATGCAGGCGGCCTGATTCTGAAGAAGCGGGTCGACGTTGAAGCCCTGCTTGAGCACTTCGACGCCCTCTTCCCCGCCGTCGGTCGGGATGCCCAGCGTGCTCATCCACGACAGGAACGGGTATTCGTTGCCGAAGAACCAGACGCCAAGCGTGTTGCCCGGGAAGTCGTCGGGGCTGGTGATCCCGCTTTCTTCAAGGCACGTCAGCATCATGCCGGACGACTTGAACGGCTGGGCGATGTTGACGAGCGGCAGGCCCTGTTCGCGTGCGGCGAGCGCGGCCGGCATCCATTCCACGATCACGTCGGCCCCGCCACCGGCGATGACCTGCGGGGGCGCGATATCGGGGCCGCCCGGCTTGATCGTGACATCGAGGTTCTCTTCTTCGTAGAACCCCTTTTCGAGTGCGACGTAGTAGCCGCCGAATTGTGCTTGCGTGACCCACTTGAGCTGGAGCGTCACCTCGTCCTGGGCCAGTGCGGCCCCGGAGGTCAGCGCCAGCGCGGCGGCGGTCAGTGTCATTTTTTTCATCATTGGTCTTTCTCCCGTTGGTAAGTTTTTGTGCTCAGCCTCGTTGCGACGGGTGCCAGAAGGTCACCCCTTTTTCTATCAGTGCCACCGCGCCGTAGAAGGCACTCCCGGCGAGTGCGGCGACTGCGATTTCAGCCCAGACCATATCAAGCCTGAGCCGCCCGACCTCGGTCGAGATGCGAAAACCCATGCCTTTGATCGGACTGCCGAAAAACTCGGCAACGATGGCCCCGATCAGGGCGAGGGTTGTCGTGATTTTAAGCCCGTTGAAAATGAACGGCATGGCTGCGGGCAGGCGCAGTTTGCGCAGTGTCTGCGGGTAACTGGCCGAATAGGTGGCCATCAGGTCCTGCTGCATCCGGGTCGAGGCCGCGAGGCCCTCGACCGTGTTCACCAGCATCGGGAAAAACACCATGACCACGACCACCGCCGCTTTCGACTGCCAGTCGAAGCCGAACCACATGACGAGGATCGGCGCGGTGCCCACGATGGGAAGCGCCGCGATGAAGTTGCCCACGGGCAGGAGCCCGCGTTGCAGGAACTTCGAGCGGTCGATCAGGATCGCCGTGATGACCGCCGCGCTGCACCCGATGACGTAGCCGGTGAGCGCGCCCTTCACGAAGGTCTGGACGAAATCCTCCCACAACGTCGGGACCGAGGCGATGATACGCAACCAGATGTCCGTTGGCGCGGGCAGGATCACCATCGGCACGTTCAGCCCGCGCACGAGGCCCTGCCAGACGACGAGGATCGTGATGCCGAAGATCACCGGCACCCCGAGCCGCACCGCGCGCGTGTCCGAATAGCGCGAATTGGCGAGCCAGACGTTGAGCGCATAGGCCCCGGCCCAGAACGCGAGTGCGAAGATCAGCCAGCCCCAACTCATTGCGCCATCCCCATCCGTTTGAGCGTGTTGCGCTGGATGATCCCGATGATGCCCACGAGAAGCGCGGCAAGGATCGCGGCGGCGATGAGGGCGGACCAGATCTGAACGGTCTGGCCATAATAGCTCCCCGACAGCATCCGTGCGCCAAGGCCCCGGATCGCACCGGTGGGCAGCTCACCCACGATGGTCCCGACGAGTGCGGCGGCGATGCCGACCTTCAGCGACGCGAACAGGTAGGGCATCGAGGCGGGCATCCGCAGCTTCCAGAACGTCTGATTTCTGGAGGCCGAGTAGGTGTGCATGAGGTCGAGGTCCATATGCGCCGGGCTGCGCAGGCCCTTCACCATGCCGACGACGACCGGGAAGAAACTCAGATAGGCCGAGATTATCGCCTTGGGGATGATCCCGGTCACGCCGAGCGAGCTGAGGACCACGATGATCATCGGCGCGATGGCGAGGATCGGGATCGTCTGGCTCGCGATGGCCCAGGGCATTACGCCCATGTCCATCGCGCGGCTATGGACGATACCCACGGCCAGCAGGATGCCCATTCCGGTGCCGAACGCGAAGCCGAGGAGCGTGGCGGACAGCGTGATCCAGCCGTGAAAGACGAGCGAGCGTTTGGAGGTAATGCTCTTGCCGACCGTCGAATCCCACAGTTCCGCCACCACCTGATGCGGGGCGGGCAGGCGCGGGCGCTCCTGCGAGAGCGTATCGGTGACGAGTTCTCCGAACGACAGCTCGACCTCGGCCCGTCCGGCCTGATCCAGCGCCCATTGGGAATTCATCCAGACCGCCGCGCCGTACCAGATGACGACGATGGCCGCGACGACCGTGAGGATGGGGACGATGCTTTTCATGCGCGCCCCTCCGCTACGGGGCGACTGCGGTATGCTGCCTCAGTCATAGCTGTGCCCCTCGCGCAGGCCCTCGCGGACCCGATGGGCCACGTCGAGGAATTCCTTGGTGTCGCGAATGTCGAGCGGCCGCTCCTTCGGGAGCGGACTGTCGATAATGTCGGTGATGCGCCCCGGGCGGGGGGACATGACGACGATCTTGGTCGACAGGTAGACCGCCTCGGGAATCGAGTGCGTGACGAAGGCGATGGTTTTTTCCGTCCGCGCCCACAGTTCGAGCAGCTGTTCGTTCAGGTGATCGCGCACGATCTCGTCCAGCGCGCCGAAGGGTTCGTCCATCAGCAGGATATCGGCATCGAAGGCCAGCGCGCGGGCGATGCTGGCCCGCTGCTGCATCCCGCCAGACAGCTGCCAGGGGAACTTCTTGCCGAAGCCCTCGAGATCCACGAGCGAGAGGACTTTCTCGACCCGCTCGGCATGTTCCGATTTCGGATAGCCCATGATCTCCAGCGGCAGACGCACGTTGCCCGCGATGGTGCGCCACGGATACAGCCCGGCCGCCTGGAAGACATAGCCATAGGCCCGTTCCTTTCGCGCCTCGTCCGGGGTCATGCCGTTGACGGTCAGCGACCCGCCCGTCGGCTTTTCCAGCCCCGCGATGCAGCGCAGAAAGGTCGTCTTGCCACAGCCCGAGGGGCCGATGAAGCTGACGAATTCGCCCTTCTCGATGGCGAGGTCGACGCCCTTCAGCGCCTGCACCGGGCCGTCGTTCGTCTCGAAGGTCAGATCGAGCGCATTGGCTTCGATCACGGGTTTTTTGCTCACGTAAGTCCCCACAATTTCGGTTCGGCGAATTCCACCGAGTTCCCCGCCGGGTCGCGCACATAGATGGAGCGCGGCCCGTGGGGCCAGTGAAAGTCCGACTCTATCCCTATCCCTTTGGTCACCAGATGGTCGACCCATCCGTCCAGGTCTTCGCCCGGTACGGAAAAACAGATGTGCCCCGGCCCGACCGCGCCATGCGGCGGGACCGGAAGCTGGTCTTCGTTCGGCGGGACGCGCGTTTCCTCGGCCACGAAGGCGAGGACGACGCTGGGCCCGCAGGCGAAAAAGATGTGGCGCGGATCGTTCCGCGTCACGATGTCGAGCCCCACCACGCCGGCATAGAAATCCTCGGCCCGGTCGAGGTCATCGACATAGACCGCGGCTTCGAGAACGCCGGTGGGTGTGGCGGGGGTCGTCAATTCACACCCCCGTCGCCGGAATGCCCGACCGTTCGATCGGCTGCGGCGCGGAGAGTTCTTTCCACTTGGACAGGGCGCGGTTCACGGTGGCGTTCGGCTCGCGCGCGATGAACTTGCCGTGGCCCTGCTTCTCCTGCATCGCGCCATCCATCACGGCGACCATGCCGCGGGTCAGGACGTAGCGGGGCAGGCCTTTCACATGCTTGCCCTCGAACACGTTGTAGTCGATGGACGACACCTGCTTGTCCGCCGTGATCGTCTTTTCCTTCTCCGGGTCGAGCACGAGGATGTCGGCGTCCGCCCCGACAAGAATCGCGCCCTTCTGCGGATAGCAGTTCAGGATCTTGGCGATGTTGGTGGAGGTCACGGCGACAAACTCGTTCATCGTCAGCCGCCCGGTGCCGACGCCATAGGTCCAGAGCATCGGGATACGATCCTCCAGCCCGCCGGTGCCATTCGGGATCTTGGTGAAATCGCCCACGCCATAGCGCTTCTGTTCGGTGGTGAAGGCGCAGTGATCGGTCGCCACGACCGACAGCGATCCGGAGGACAGGCCCGCCCACAGGCTGTCCTGGTGCAGCTTGTTGCGGAACGGGGGCGACATGACGCGGCGTGCGGCGTGGTCCCAGTCCTGGTTGAAGTATTCGCTCTCATCCAGCGTCAGGTGCTGGATCAGCGGCTCGCCCCAGACGCGCTTGCCCTGCATCTTGGCCCGCCGGATCGCTTCGTGGCTGTCCTCGCACGAAACGTGAACGACGTAGAGCGGCGCGCCGGCCATGTCGGCGATCATGATCGCGCGGTTCGTCGCCTCGCCCTCCACCTGCGGGGGGCGGGAATAGGCGTGGCCCTCGGGCCCGGTGTTGCCCTCGGCGATCAGCTTGGCCGACAGTTCCGCGACCACGTCGCCGTTCTCGGCATGGACCATCGGGGTCGCGCCAAGGTCGGCAAGGCGCATGAACGAAGAATAAAGCTCGTCGTCGTTCACCATCAGCGCGCCCTTGTAGGCGAGAAAGTGCTTGAACGTGTTGATCCCACGCTCCTTCACCACCGTCTCCATCTCGTCGAAGACCTGCTCGCTCCACCATGTCACAGCCATGTGGAAGGAGTAGTCGCAGGAGGCCGTGGTCGATTTGTTGTCCCAGCGCTTGAGCGCGTCCAGCAGGCTCTCGCCCGGATTGGGCAGGGCGAAGTCCACGACCATCGTGGTGCCGCCCGCAAGGGCTGCGCGCGTTCCGCTCTCGAAGTCGTCCGAGGAGTAGGTGCCCATGAACGGCATCTCGAGGTGCGTGTGCGGGTCGATCCCGCCGGGCATGACGTAGCAGCCTGTCGCGTCGAGCGTTTCGTCGCCCGAAAGCCCCTGTCCAATCTCGATGATCTTGCCGTCCTCGACCAGCACGTCGGCCTTGTAGGTCAGGTCGGCGGTGACGATGGTTCCGTCCTTGATGACTTTGGTGGCCATGTTCTCTCTCCTGTCGTTGCGCTGATCTTATTGGACGCAGACGGGATAACCGTCGGCATTGGTCAGCGGGTAGATTTTTCCGTCGCTGCGGTAGTGATAGCAGAACCCGATATCCTCGGGCTCGGTGTAGACCAGAAGGTCCGAATAGGGGATGTCTGCGGGCAGAGCCGCGAGCGCTTCACTCGCGTAAGGCTTGTCCGCGACATAATAGTTGGGCGGCAGGCCGCCGTCCGATCCGCCGCTCGCGCATCCGGCCAGTGCGAGCGCCAGCGCGCCCAGTGCGATCCGTCCCATTCCCATCCCCTCACACACTTGAAAAACATCCGATCGCGTCGCCATGCACGCTGATATCCACCGGGCCGAAGCGGCTTTCGACCGCGAGGCTGAAGATGTCGTTCCACGGCAGCCACATCACCCGGTACGGGCCTTTCTTCCGCGTCACGGCATAGGCGTAGTCGGTGATGCCGCCGGGCAGGTTCAGCTCCATCAAATTCGGTTCGATGAGCGCGTTCTTGAAATCCGCAAGCGTGGCCACGTTCCAGTCCTCGATCCCGGCGGCGGCACGCTTGGGATCGAACGCGTCGATCTCGGCGCCGATCCGCTGCTTGATATGGGCCACTTCGCGGGCGTCATGAGGATCGTCGTTCAGCATCGTGCCTGTGCCGGACCTTTCAGGTCGTTGTTGTGCAGGATCATCGCGATCCCCAGATCACGCGCCTGCTCGCAAGCGGCGGCCCAGTCGACGCCTTGCCCGGTGTATTCGGCGGCGTAGACCGGCTTGCCCTGTGACAGGTAGATGCGCGTCTCCTCGCACCAGCCCTGTTCGAAGCATTCCTCGGTCACCATGAAGTCCATCACATCGACGAGGTCGGGCGCAAGTTCGATGGCGTTCTTCTGCCCGATGGTCAGCCCCTCGGCATGGGCGGCACCGGCCAGCGCGCGGGCATAGGCGACGGCGTGTCGGGCGGTCAGCGGAAAGCCGGGGTCGTTCGAGTAGCTGTCGATATTGTCGGCTTCGACCCCCTCGAATCCCATAGATCTGAACCGCGCGAACCGCGCCTGCATCAGCGGGACGAGCGTGGCCTGATCGCGAATGTCGAGGTAGCGCTCGTTCGGCCAGTTGCCGAGCGTGTTGCCTTGCAGGTGGGCCGGAAATGCGTCCGCGTCGTCGCGGTAATTCTCCACGGTCCCGACCGAAACATAGGCGATGGGGGTGACCCCTGCTGCCTTGAGTTCGGCGATCTGCTCGGGCGTCACGCTGTCTGGCTCCGTGTCGATCATGTCGACCCCGGTGTGCGGCCGGATCGGATCGTCCAGCTGCCAGTCCCAGGTCTCGGCATTGGCCGGGGCGGCGACGAACGCCAGTTCTATGATCGCGTGGCGGATCAGGACACGATCTCCGCCGTCTCGAGCGCGGCGTGGAACAGCACGTCGGCCCCGGCGGTGGCCCATTCCTTTGAGATATCCTCGGCCTCGTTGTGGCTGAGGCCATCCACGCAGGGGCACATGATCATGGCTGTCGGTGCGACCTGATTGATCCAGCAGGCGTCGTGGCCCGCGCCCGAGATGATGTTCATGTGTGAATAGCCCAGCCGTTCGGCTGCATCGCGCACGGCTGTCACGCAGCCTTCGTCGAATTCCACCGGATCGAACCCGCCGACTTTTTCCAGCGCGACCTCCAGCCCCATCTCGTCGCAGATCTTCTTGGCGCCGTCCGCGAGTTGCTTTTCCATATCCTGAATGGTGGCAAGATCGGGCGAACGGAAGTCGACGGTGAACACCGCCTTGCCGGGGATCACGTTGCGGCTGTTGGGATAGACGTCGATATGGCCCGCCGCGCCCACGGCGTCGGGTTTGTGCGACCAGGCGATCTCGTCCACGAGTTGAAGAATGCGCGCCATGCCCAGCCCCGCATTCTTGCGCATCGGCATGGGGGTCGACCCCGTGTGGCTTTCCTTGCCGGTCACTGTCACCTGCGTCCACGACAGGCCCTGACCGTGTGTGACGACACCGATGTCTTTTTCTTCGGCCTCAAGGATCGGCCCCTGTTCGATGTGCAACTCGAACATCGCGTGCATCTTGCGCGCGCCGACCTTTTCGTCGCCGACCCATCCGATCCGCTTCAGTTCGTCCCCGAACTTCTTGCCCTCGGCGTCCTCCCGGTCATAGGCCCAATCCTGTTCGTGGATGCCGGCGAACACGCCCGACGACAGCATGGCGGGCGCGAAGCGCGTGCCTTCCTCGTTCGTCCAGTTGGCGATGACGATGGGGTGCTTGGTCTTGATCCCGAGGTCGTTCATCGAGCGCACCGCTTCCAGCCCGCCGAGCACGCCCAGAACCCCGTCGTATTTCCCGCCCGTGGGCTGGGTGTCGAGGTGGCTGCCGATATAGACCGGGAGCGAGTCGGGGTCCGTCCCCTCGCGCGTTGCGAACATGTTGCCCATCGTGTCGACGCCCATGCTCATGCCGGCGTCGTCGCACCATTTCTGGAACAGCGCGCGGCCCTCGGCATCGGCATCGGTCAGCGTCTGGCGGTTGTTGCCGCCCGCGACGCCCGGCCCGATCTTGGCCATTTCCATAAGGCTGTCCCAAAGCCGGTCGGCATTGATACGAAGGTTCTCACCGGGGGCTGCCATGGCACTCTCCTGTCATTTCGTCGCAGTCTCTGGCGGACGCCCATACATCAGGCGCGCCGCTGTCATTTTGTGCAACAGGGAAATGGGCTGTGGCGTCCGGGTGCGCGCAAACGCCCCCGAACCGATCCGTGATTTCGCGCGATGCAGCATCGCCCTCAGTCCCTGTTGCGGTGCCGTGCCCCTTGTTTCGCAGGGGCTTCGGCAGAAGTTCTGGTTTTTACCATTCGGTTAAAACGAGGCTAGCACAGGCCAACCCCCGGTCAAGCACTGCTCACTGACCCCGCGAGATGCAGGTGAGCGGATCGCCGTCCGGATTGTTCGGATGTTCCAGCCATGTGCGCTTGTCGTCCTCGGCCGGGATGATCATTCCGGTGCGCAGGTCCTTTTCGCCGGGCGACAGGCGGCGCATCGTGATGCAGCCTTCGACCGGGCAGACGTTGACGCAGAGGTTGCAGGCGACGCATTCGTCGTCCTTCACCGTGAACACCCGGTCGTCGGACATCGCGATGGCCTGATGCGACGTGTCCTCGCAGGCCGCGAAACAGCGCCCGCAGGAAATGCAGAGATCCTGGTCGATCTCGGCCTTGGTGACGTAGTCGAGGTTCAGGTGCTGCCAGTCGGTGACGCGCGGCGTCGCCATGCCGATGAAGTCCGAGGTCTTGGAATATCCCTTCTCGTCCATCCACTGTGACAGCCCCGAACACATCTCTTTCACGATCCGGAAGCCATAGGTCATCGCTGCGGTGCAGACCTGCGCGTTCCCGGCACCCAGTGCCATGAACTCCGCCGCGTCACGCCATGTGGAGATGCCACCGATGGCCGAGATCGGCATGCCTGCGGTTTCTTCCCAGCGCGCCACTTCGGCCACCATATTCATCGCGATGGGCTTCACCGCCGGTCCGCAATAGCCGCCGTGGGTGCCAAGCCCGTCGATCATCGGCTCCGGGCACATCGCGTCGAGGTTCACCGAGGTGATCGAGTTGATCGTGTTGATCATGCTGACCGCGTCCGCCCCGCCCTGTTTCGCGGCGAGCGCGGGCTGGCGGATGTCGCTGATGTTCGGCGTGAGTTTCACGATGCAGGGCAGGTCGGAGTGCTTTTTGACCCACTCGGTGATCCGGCCCACATATTCCGGCACCTGACCGACGGCAGAGCCCATGCCGCGCTCGGCCATCCCGTGCGGGCAGCCGAAGTTCAGCTCGACCCCGTCCGCGCCGGTCTCGCCCACGCGGTCGAGGATCTTGCGCCACGCATCCTCGTCCAGCGGCACCATGAGCGACACGACCACGGCGCGGTCCGGGTAGTCGGCCTTCACACGCTTGATCTCGTCGAGGTTCGTCTGAAGCGGACGGTCGGTGATGAGTTCGATGTTGTTCAGACCCAGAAGCCGCCGGTCCGCGCCATAAATCGCCCCGTAGCGCGGGCCATTGACGTTGACGACGGGCGGACCTTCTTCGCCAAGCGTCTTCCACACGACACCGCCCCATCCGGCCTCGAAGGCGCGGCGGACGTTGTATTCCTTGTCGGTCGGCGGGGCCGAGGCGAGCCAGAAGGGGTTGGGGGATTTGATCCCGATGAAGTCGGTCGTCAGGTCTGCCATGTCATTGGCCTCCTACGGTCTGAAGAAGAATTAGATTGCCCTCGCTGTCGTGGATCATCGCCCAACGGGTCGATGGGTCCCACGGCGCGGTGTCAGGGCCGGAAACGATGGGCACGTCCGCGTCGGCGAGGCACTTGGCCTCGCCGTCCACGTCGTCGCAGACGAGGACGAGTTGCGGGGTGTCCTGCGGGGTGATGGCGGCGACCTTGCTGATCTGGAGCATGGTCTGCGCGCCGGGGAGGGTCAGGAAAATCCAGCGATCCGCGCCATAAGCCTCATCCCGCTCCACCGAAAAGCCGAGCTTTTCCGTGTAGAACGCGACCGCGCGCGCCTGATCCGTGGCGCCGATGGTCTGAAAGTGGATGTGGCTGGGCATGTTGCCTGGCTCCCCGGTGCTGCGCTTACCCCATGAGGCTCGCGTGGATGTCCTCGGCGGCGTCGCGACCCTCGGCAACGGCGACGACGGTCAGGTCTTCGCCCGCCGTGCAGTCGCCACCGGCCCAGACACCATCGCGCGAGGTGCGTCCTGCGTCCGTCACCTTGATCTTGCGACCGTCGGTGTCGAGGCCCGCGACCTCCTCGAACGCCTGCCCGATGGCCTTGAACACCTGATCGGCGGGAAGGGTGAAGGTCTCGCCCGTCGGCTTGGCGTTCTCGTCGGTGTAGGCAAGCTCGATGGCCGCGACATGCCCTTCGCCCTTGAGCGAGACGGGCGCGACGCCGGGTATGATATGGACGCCTTTGGATTGCGCGAGCTGTTGTTCGTATTCCGAGGCGGGCATCTTGTCCTGCGACCGGCGGTAGACCAGCGTGACGTTCTCGGCGCCAAGGAGCTTGGATTGCACCGCCGCGTCGATGGCGGTCATGCCGCCGCCGATCACCACGACGTTGCGGCCCACGGGCAGGTCGGTCAGATCGTCGGTCTGACGCAGATCGGCGATGAATTTCACCGCGTCCACGACACCGGACAAATCCTCGCCGTCGATCCCGAGCGCGTTCGTATTGCCCAGCCCGATGCCGAGGAACACCGCGTCAAAGTCGCTGGCCAGCCCGTCGAGCGTGATGTCCTCGCCCAGCGTCTTACCGGTCTCCATCGTGATCCCGCCGATCTGCATCAGCCAGTCGACTTCGCGCGCGGCGAAGTTTTCGACCGTCTTGTAGGAGGCGATGCCGTATTCGTTGAGGCCACCCGGTTTCGGCTTGGCGTCATGGATCACGACGTCATGACCATACATCGCCAGCCGGTGCGCCGCTGCCAGACCGGCGGGTCCGGCACCCACGACGGCGACCCGCTTGCCGGTCGGCTCGGCACGTTTGAACGGATGCACGTTCGCGCCCATCAGCGTGTCGGTGGCGTAGCGTTGCAGGCGACCGATCTGAACCGGCTCCCCCTCGGCCACCTCGCGCACGCAGACCTCTTCGCACAGCGTTTCGGTCGGGCAGACGCGGGCGCACATGCCGCCAAGGATGTTCTGATCGAGGATCGTCTTGGCCGCCGCTTCCGGTGTTCCGGTCATGATCTGGCGGATGAAGAGCGGGATGTCGATGTCGGTGGGGCAGGCCTCCATGCACGGCGCATCATGGCAGAAATAGCAGCGGTCCGCGGCCACCTGCGCCTCATGCGCGTCGAGTGGCGGATGCAGGTCCGCGAAATTCTCGGCCAGAACCGTTGCCTGCAAACGCTCGGCGACGACGCCGGGTGTCTGTGGGGAATTGGTCACGACTGTCTCCCTGTCTGTGTTCTTTTGGGAAACGCTAGCACGACTCGCATTTTTATCAATTGGTAAAATTTAGACAGAGCGCAGGTTTCGTCGTTGCCCGCCCCCGCGCCGCCATCGCCGGTCCGATGGTGAAAATCTGTGCAGGTCGTTTGCGTGGCCGCGATGCAGCATTGGTTTGCCAAGCGACCGTTGCGCGATAAATGATACTCGCACCTCCCGCCATTCGCCTTTAAGGTGAGTGAAGCAGGTTCGGTGCCGCAAGGCGACGCCCCGGTTTTCGCCCGGTTTGTAACCCGCTAATCGCGAAGTCCGGCAGCGGCAACAGCTGCCGCCAGGTTTGTAAGGACACACCTTGGATCAGCTTGTGGATGAACTCGTCATCGTCGGGATCGCGGCTTCTGCCGGCGGGTTGGAGGCGACCTCGCTCCTCGCGCAGAATCTGCCGAAGGATCTGAATTGCGCCTATGTGATCGCGCAGCATATGTCGCCGAGTCACAAGAGCATGCTGGTCCCGCTCCTGTCGCGCGAAACGCGGCTGAAGGTCGAGGAGATCGAGGAAGAAACGGTCCCCCGAGCGGGCACGATCTATGTCCCGCCGCCGGGCCGCGACACGGTGCTTGAGGATGGCTTGCTCCGCCTCAAGGAACCCACGGGCCATCACGCGATGCCGAAACCTTCGGCGGATCGGCTTTTGAAATCCCTTGCCGAAGGACGGGGCGCCTCAGCCGTTGGGGTGGTCCTGTCGGGCACCGGCAGTGACGGCTCCTACGGCGTTCAGGCGATCCGTGAGGCGGGGGGCATCACCATTGCGCAGAACCCCGATTCATCCAAATACGACTCGATGCCGGTGTCCGCGATCCGCACCGGCTGCGTCGACCTCACCCTCACGCCCGAACAGATCGGTCAGCATCTGGTCACCGTCCTGAAACGGCCCCGCGACCTCAGCGTCCTCAAGGAGCTGGACGAGGCGTCGCCAAAAAACAACGACCTGTTCCAAATTCTGCTGGCCCATACGCTCGTCGATTTCCGTCACTACAAAGAGACGACGATCAACCGGCGCATCCACCGCCGGATGTTCGCCAAGGGCATCGAGTCCTTCGACGAATATGTCGAGCTGTGCCGCCGGTCCGTGGACGAGGTCGAGGCGCTTTATCGCGACCTCCTGATTTCGGTGACACGGTTCTTCCGCGACCATGAACAATTCGCTGCGCTCGAACTGGAAATCGAAAGCCGCTTTTCCAACCGCACGGACGACGAGCCGATCCGGATCTGGATACCGGGCTGCGCGACCGGGGAAGAAGCCTATTCCATCGCCATCCTCGTCGCCGAGGCGCTGGGCGGGATCGACAAGGTCTCGAAGGACCAGTTGCAGGTCTTCGCGACCGACATCGACGATCACGCCCTGAGCATCGGGCGCAAGGCGACCTATCCGGCGTCTGCGGCGACCGACATTCCCGGCCGGTTTCTCGAAACCTATTTCGAGGTGTCCGAAGACACGGTGAAAGTGCGCGACAAGCTCAGGCAGCTGGTCATGTTCACGCGCCACAACGTGTTTCAGGACGCGCCGTTCATGTCGATCGACCTCGTGTCGATCCGAAACGTCCTGATCTACTTCGAGGCGAAACTGCAGGAGCGGGTGCTGGCGCGTATTCAGTACTCGCTCAAGTCAGACGGTATGCTGTTTCTCGGCACCTCCGAGACGACCGGTGTGCTCGAAAGCTATTTCGTCCCGATCGAGGCGAACTCCAAGATCTTCAGCAAGCGCTCTCTGCGCCTGTCCCGCCCGGCGGGGCCCGAGCGGGCGCTGCCGGCCGGGCTGAACTATCATTCGGGCGGTGCCGTCGGTTTCCATCGTGCGGCCCTGAATCATGAGGATGCCTGGCGCTTCGATGCGCTCGCAAGGTCCGTCGTCGAAACCGGCGTCCTGACCAACAAGGAGAAGTCGATCCTCAAGATCTACGGCGACATCGCCGAGTTCGTGGAAATGCGCGAACCGATCCAGGGGAGCATGACGCTCAACGTCCTCAAGAAGATGCTCTCCTATGAAGCCGGGTCGATGGTGCTCGTCGCGATCAGGCACAGGGAGGTGCGGGCGGGCCAGTGGCATCAGGTGGACGGACGCGGCTACAACAACCTGCGCATGGTGGCCTATCCCATCATGCCCGCCGCCGACGATACGGAGAGCGAGCCTCTGGTCCTCATCGGCTTCGAAACCGAGATGCGGGAGGAGCCGACGGGCGCTGACGCGGAGCGTACCGATTACCTCGACTACCTCGAAACAGAACTCGCCCGCACCCGCGACACGTTGCAGGTGACGATCGAGCAGCTCCAGACCTCGAACGAGGAGCTTCAGTCCCTGAACGAAGAGCTGCAAAGCTCGAACGAGGAACTTCAGTCGACGAACGAGGAACTCGAAACGTCGAACGAGGAACTTCAATCCACGAATGAAGAGCTCATCACGGTGAACGAGGAATTGCTGGTCAACACCTCGCAACTCGAACGCGCAACGGCGGAACTGAACGGCCTGATCTCGGGGATTCCGACCGTGATGATGATGCTCGACCTCGGGCTGCTCATCCGCCACGCGTCGAAAAGCGCAATCGAGACATTCCGAATCCGGGAGCGGGGCCATTCGCTCGGCCACCTGTCCCAGTGCTACATGCCCAGAGGCTACCCGCCGCTCGTCGACATCTGTTCGCAGGCGCTGCTCGACCGGCAGGTCCACCAGCGCAGCATCGAGATCGGGAACAGCCTCGTTTCGCTTACCGTAACGCCGCTCACCACCGAGGGTGAGGGTCTGATCGGGTTGATCGTGCTGGCCGACGAGGTCGACCTGACCATCACGTCAGAGCTTAACCAGACACTCCGCGCGTTCGGCAATATCGGGACCTGGAAGATCAACCTCGCAACCGGCGAACAGGACTGGTCGCCGGAAACCTACGCCATCCACGGCCTTCCTTTCGGCGACCAGTCGGGCAAGATCGGCGACGGGGTGAACTACTACCACCCGGATGACCAGGCTATGGTGAAGGAGGCTATCGACACCGCCATCGAAACCGGTGAGCCGTTCCATTTCTTCGCGCGGCTGAACCGGGCGGACGGGCGCACCATCGTGGTCGAGACCTCGGGCACCGCGATCACGAACGAAGCGGGCGAGGCGGTCGCGCTCCTGGGCGTGTTCCGCGACTATTCCCGCGCAGTGAACGACGACCTGATCGTGAAGCACTATGGCAAGGTGGCGGGGGACCGCGGCATCGGCTTTTACTCCTACGACATCGCAAATGGCGTGGCCTACTGGAACCCGACGCTCTACGAGATCCTCGGTATCGATCCGGCCGAACCCGCCAGTTTCGACAAGGCGCTCGAGCGGTTCGATCCGGAGGCCCGGCCCCGAATCAAGGCGATGATGCAGGACGCCATCGACAAGAATGAACCCTTCGATCTGGTGGACCAGATCACCCGCCCGGACGGGACCCGCGCAAAATGCCGGAGCACAGGCAGAACGACTGTCGACGCCTCGGGAAACCCGACGCATCTGTACGGCTCGTTCCAGATTCTCTCCTGATGCGGAAGCCCTTTGAAGAAGCCACGCGAACACACGTTCGCCCGAGATTGAAGACCATGAGCAATAGATGCGTGAGGTGTATTTGAGATGACGCAGGACCAACTGACCGACGAACGTACACCGGACACGCTCCAGATACGCCTCGTGCTCGACGCGGATTCCGGGGAATGGTTCGCCGAGCAGATCGAGCTCGATCGTGGCGACACGCATCACCGCATCGGCTTTCGCAACGCGCTCCCGCTGACCGAAGCGTTCGTACCGGAGTTCATCGACTCGCTCCTGCCCTATCTCCCCGTGGACGGCAGCAAGGGCGTCATGGCCGATTCCGGCGCCGTGATCGAAATTCCCGGTCTGGTCATCGGCGGCATCCGGGTCATCGCGCAGAACGTCGTGACGGGCATCCAGTCACTGACCATCCGCTTCATCCGGGCGCTGGGCGCGCTCCAGTCGATGCTTCTGCCGCGCCACCGGACCGAGACGGACATCTTCGCCAAACTGGAGGGCGCGGCGGCACAGACGCTCCTGTCGCTGCTCCACCCCGCCCTCGACCTCGCCGCAGTCGGCCCGGCCACGTCGCTCCCCCGCAACGTATTCGATCAGGTCGCGGACCGGCTCGACGTGCTCGCGCGGAACCATGACGAGATCGGCTTCTTCTGCTTCAACGGTTCATCCTGAATTCACCCAACCCCGACCTCGCCATGCGCCAGCTCGCGGGACCGGGGATGATGCGACCGGGGACATAGTTTCGGCACATGTGAGCGCGTCTACTGAACGCTCAGAGTCAACCGCAGCCTGACCTGCGACGCAGGCAGGCCAACCATACCGGACTCGCCTTCAACGTGGTGAAGCTCATGCGCCCTACCGTGTCGTGATGGGAAAGGTCGTGCGACACGCGCCGCGATCTGAAAATCGGGGCCTGCAAACATGTGCCGGCTGCTGGATTGGTTTCCGACTTGGTCTACGCCTGCTGCGTTCCTGAGCGGAAACTGACGAGAAGCAGTGGCTTACCTGTGAGACTTGGTGCCCAGGAGAGGACTCGAACCTCCACGTCCATACAGACACCAGCACCTGAAGCTGGCGCGTCTACCAATTCCGCCACCTGGGCAGGTGTCGTGGAGCCGCGATGTAAGGCCCCGGGCGGAGCCTGTCAACGGGATTCGCAAAGTTTCAATTCGCCTTGTTCGCGCGGGCCTGCGGGGCTATGCAGGAACCCGGATTTGCGAAGGAGCTTGGCATGTCGAAACTCGTCACCATCTACGGCGGATCGGGCTTCGCGGGGCGGTATATCGCCCGGCGGATGGCGAAAGCGGGCTGGCGCGTGCGCGTGGCCGTGCGACGGCCGAACGAGGCGCTTTTCGTGAAGCCTTACGGCACGGTCGGACAGGTCGCGCCCATCCTGTGCAACATCCGCAACGACGCGTCCGTTGCCGAGGCGATGACCGGCGCGGACGCGGTGGTCAACTGCGTGGGCACCTTCGACAAGGGCGGCAAGAACAACTTCGACGCCGTGCAGGACGAGGGCGCGGCGCGTATCGCGCGGCTGGCGGCCGAAAAGGGCATCCCGACCCTCGTTCACCTGTCGGCCATCGGCGCGGACGCTGAGGGCGACAGCCTTTATGCCACGTCCAAGGGGCGGGGCGAGGCGGCGATCCTCGACAGCTTCCCCGAAGCCGTGATCCTGCGCCCGTCCGTGATGTTCGGGCCCGAGGACAACTTCTTCAATCGTTTCGCGGGGATGACGCGCTTCGGCCCCGTGCTGCCGGTCGTCGGCGGCGGAACGAAATTTCAGCCGGTCTATGTCGACGATGTCGCCCATGCCGCCGAGATGGGCGCGAGGGGTGAGGCCGCGCCGGGGATCTATGAGCTTGGCGGGCCTGACGTTCAGACGTTCCGCGAGCTGATGCAGGACATGCTCACCATGATCCAGCGCCGCCGCATGATCGTGAACCTGCCGTTCTGGCTGGCGGGGATCATGGGGACCGTGTTCGACGCGGGTTCGGCCATGACCGGCGGTCTGGTCAAAGCGCCGATCACGCGCGACCAGGTGACGACGCTGCACCATGACAACGTGGTGACCGGGGAGACGAAGACCTTCGAAGACCTCGGGATCACGCCGACGGCGATGGAGGTGGTGCTGCCGGGCTATCTGTGGCGGTTCCGCCAGACCGGGCAGTACGCCGATATCACCGCGTCGGCGCGTAACCTGCGCACTTGATTGCAGGCACTTCGAGTATTGGGGCCGGTCCGGGTGGGCCGGCCTTTTTCGTGTCAGGTGTAGGCGATGACCAGCAACACGACACCGAGGATCACGCGGTAGATGACGTAGGGCGTAAAGCTGACCGAGCGCAGGAGGCGCATCATCAGCGTGAGGGCGAGCAGGGCTGCGACAAAGGCCATGCCGGCGGCGATGGCGCCGTCCCGGGCGGCCTGCGCGTCGGCTTCGGCGGCGACCTCGAGCCCGAGGTAGAGGCCGGAGGCCAGGATCGTGGGGATGGACATGAGCATGGCGAGGCGCGTGCCGTCCTCGCGCTTGTAGCCCAGGGCGCGGGCGCCCGAGATCGTGGCGCCGGAGCGCGATGTGCCGGGGATGAGCGCGATGGCCTGCCACAGCCCCATGATGATCGCATCGCGCAGGGTCCAGTCGGTATCGCTCTTTTCCTCGGCGCCTTTCTGGTCGACCCAGTAAAGGACGAGGCCGAAGATCAGCATGGTCCAGCCGATCACGGCGACAGACCGCATCGCGTCGTCAAGGCCGGTGGCCTTGAGGATCAGGCCGAAGACGATGACCGGCACGGTGGCCACGGCCAGCAGGAAGGCGAGCTTGGCGCCGCGGGTGTCGATCCGGCCCGTGAGCATTCGGGGGATGCCGAAAAGTGCCTCACGCACATCTGACCAAAAATAGAGGATCACCGCGCCGAGGGTGCCGACATGAACGGCCACGTCGATCACCTGTCCCTGGTCCGTCATTCCGGTGAGATTCGGGAGGAGAATCAGGTGACCGGAGGAGGAGACGGGGAGAAATTCCGTAAGCCCCTGAATTACAGCCACTATGAAGAGGTGGAAAAGCGACATGCCCGTGGTCCCGGCGTGATTGGTTGTGCAAAGCTAACCATTTGGAAACAAATGGAAAGCGGAAAAGAAGGTCAGTAATAGTGACCTTATAGTTGACCAACAAGACGAAAAAACCACCCATGAGGGGGTAATGATCCCCTTTTAGGTCAGTGATTATGCCTTTTCTTTTTCTTAAAGCCTGATAAATAGTCCGCTCGAAGAAAACGGAGGACGTGATGGCGAAGCAGCCGATGCTCAAATTCGTGACCGTTGAGCGCGACATGCCGGAGAAGCGTGGCGCGGATCTACGCCGTGAGGATTTTCACGAGATTTATGCCGAGTTCGCCGAAGCCAAGGCGGCCGAGCAATCCGCGCGGTGCAGCCAGTGTGGCGTGCCGTATTGTCAGAGCCATTGCCCGCTTCACAACAACATCCCCGACTGGCTGCGCATGACCGCGACGGGCCGGCTCAAGGAAGCCTATGAGCTGAGCCAGGAGACGAACACGTTTCCCGAAATCTGTGGCCGCATCTGCCCGCAGGACCGCCTGTGCGAAGGCAACTGCGTGATCGAGCAGTCGGGCCACGGCACCGTCACCATCGGGGCGGTCGAGAAATACATCACCGACACCGCGTTTGAGAAGGGCTGGGTCGCGGACATCGCGCCCGCCTCGGAGCGTGGCGAGAGCGTCGGCATCATCGGGGCTGGCCCCGGTGGTCTGGCCGCTGCCGACCGTCTGCGTCGTGCAGGTGTGCAGGTCACCGTCTATGACCGCTATGATCGGTCCGGCGGGCTCATGACCTACGGTATCCCCGGCTTCAAGCTGGAGAAGGACATCGTAATGCGCCGCAACGAGCAGCTTGAAAAGGGCGGCGTGGAGTTCGTGATGAACTGCAACGTGGGCGAGGACATCACGTTCAAGCAGATCCGCGAGAAACACGATGCTGTGCTTATTGCCACCGGCGTCTACAAGACCCGCGAATTGCAAGGCCCCGGTTCGGGTGCCACGGGCATCGTCCGGGCCATCGATTACCTGACCGCTTCGAACAAGGCGTCCTTTGGGGACGAGGTGCCGGAGCACAAGGACGGCTCGCTCTGGGCCGAGGGCAAGAAGGTCGTCGTGATCGGCGGCGGCGACACCGCGATGGACTGCGTGCGCACGGCGATCCGGCAGGGCGCGACCAGCGTGAAGTGTCTGTATCGCCGCGACCGTGCCAACATGCCCGGCTCGCAGCGCGAGGTGGCCAATGCCGAGGAAGAGGGCGTCGAGTTCGTCTGGATGGCCGCGCCCAAGGGGTTCGCGGGCGATCCCGTCACCGGCGTGATCGTGCAGCGGATGCGTCTGGGTCAACCCGACGCGACGGGCCGCCAGTCGCCCGAACCGATCGAGGGGGCCGAATATACCGAAGACGCCGACCTCGTCATCAAGGCGCTGGGTTTCGAGCCCGAGGAGCTTCCGAAGCTCTGGGGCGAAGAGGAGCTTCCCGTCACGCGCTGGGGCACGGTGAAGGCCGATTTCCGCACCGGCGCGACCGACATGGACGGGGTCTATGCGGTGGGTGACATCGTGCGCGGGGCGAGCCTTGTCGTCTGGGCGATCAAGGACGGGCGCGACGCCGCGGACGCCATGATCAAGCGCTTCGATGAGGCCACCGCGAGCGTGGCAGCCGAGTAAAACCGGCAGGCACACCGCGTACACATCCTGTGCACATGGTGTGCATACGATTGTGCAGACGCCGCAGGATGAGGATCGGGATCAGGTCAAACGAACTGACCCAAAAGGACGCAAAAGTTAAGGAAGGGTTAAGATGAAACATCCCATCGCTGTGACGCTCGCCGCCGCGACCCTTCTTGCCGCGCCCGCTTCGGCCAATCCATTCGTCCCGCCTGCGGGCTGTGACGTGTTCCTGACAGTGCAATCGAGGCAATGCTCGGTCTCGCATCTCTATCGCTGCGAGTCCGCGCCGGACGGGGGCTTCGCCGAGGCGATTTTCGACGGGGACGGAATGTCGGCGGTCGTGGGCTATGGCCCGACCTACCAATGGCAGGACAGCGTTTACATGTGGGACAATTCCCGCGAGGTGCTTGTCCCGCCCGCCGAAGACCCGATCGAGATCGACACGCTCGCCGACGAAGGGATCGACACCTTCCGGTTCACGATGCACCGCACGGCCCCCGGCGAGGACCGCGAGATCACGATTGTCGGGGCCGACACGCTGACGGGTGAGACCACGACCATCGACGGCCTGCCGCTTGAGATCGTGCAGACGCAGCTTCAGATCCTGACCGAAGACGGGACGGTCGAATACAGTTCGCGCGGGGTGCAATACCTCAGCCGCGAGAAGCGCCTGTTCTTTCTCGGACCCGAAGAGGTTTACGACGACGCGGGCGAGGCGACGCCTTACGACAACAGCCCCGTCGATTTCATCGAGCCGGGCGAGCCGGGGTTCGCCTCGTCGCTCCCCCTATACGAATGCGATCAGCAGAAGGCGGGTTTGACCCCCGCGCCAGTGTCCCCCGGAGCGGGGGAAAAGGAGACCGACCATGACCAAATATGATGAACGCTGGGTGGCCGAGGAAGAAGCCAAGCGCGCTTACCTCGCCGAACATGGCATGTACCGTGACGAGTTCGAGCACGCCTCCTGCGGCGTGGGCCTTGTCGTGTCCATCGACGGCAAGAAAAGCCGCAAGGTCGTGGAAAGCGGCATCGAGGCGCTGAAGGCGATCTGGCACCGGGGCGCGGTCGACGCGGACGGCAAGACCGGCGACGGCGCGGGTATCCATGTGCAGATCCCGGTCGACTTCTTTTACGACCAGGTGCGCCGCACCGGCCACGAGCCGCGCAAGGATGAGTTGATCGCGGTCGGGCAGGTGTTCCTGCCGCGCACCGACTTCGGCGCGCAGGAGACGTGCCGGACCATCGTGGAAACCGAAGTCCTGCGCATGGGCTATTACATCTATGGCTGGCGTCATGTGCCGGTGGATATTTCCTGCCTCGGCGAAAAGGCCAACGCGACGCGGCCCGAGATCGAGCAGATCCTGATTTCCAACGCCAAGGGCACGGATCAAGAGACGTTCGAGCGTGAGCTTTACGTCATCCGCCGCCGGATCGAAAAGGCCGCCGCCGCCGCCGGTGTCGCGCAGCTTTACCTCGCCTCGCTGTCGTGCCGGTCGATCATCTACAAGGGCATGATGCTCGCCGAGCAGGTGGCGGAGTTCTATCCCGACCTTCAGGATGAGCGGTTCGAGAGCGCCTTTGCGATCTATCACCAGCGCTATTCCACCAACACCTTCCCGCAGTGGTGGCTGGCACAGCCGTTCCGGATGCTGGCGCATAACGGCGAGATCAACACGCTCAAGGGCAACCTGAACTGGATGAAAAGCCACGAGATCCGGATGGCCAGCGGCGCCTTCGGGGATCTGGCGGAAGACATCAAGCCGATCGTGGCGCAGGGGTCGTCGGACTCCGCCGCGCTGGACTCGGTGTTCGAGGTGCTGGTGCGCGCCGGGCGGTCCGCGCCGATGGCCAAGACGATGCTGGTGCCGGAAAGCTGGTCCAAGCAATCGGCCGAGATGCCGCAGGCCTGGGTCAACATGTATTCCTATGCCAACTCGACGATGGAGCCGTGGGACGGCCCCGCCGCGCTGGCCATGACCGACGGTCGCTGGGTCTGCGCCGGGCTGGACCGCAACGGCCTGCGCCCGATGCGCTATGTCGTCACGGGCGACGGGCTGGTCATCGCCGGGTCCGAGGCGGGCATGGTGCCTGCGGACGAGGCAACCTGCGTCGAGAAAGGCGCGCTGGGTCCGGGGCAGTTGCTTGCCATCGATATGGAAGAGGGCAAGCTCTACCACGACGTCGAGATCAAGGATAAGCTCGCCAACAGCCAGCCGTTCGGCGACTGGATCGGCAAGGTCAACGACATCGACGAAGAGCTTCTGGGCGTCGAGGAGAAGGCGATGTTCTCGGGCGGCGACCTGCGCAAGCGGCAGGTGGCGGCGGGCTACAGCCTTGAGGAAATCGAGCAGATCCTCGCGCCGATGGCCGAGGACGGCAAGGAAACGCTGGCCTCGATGGGGGACGACACGCCGAGTGCCGTGCTGTCCAAGGAATACCGGCCCCTGAGCCATTTCTTCCGCCAGAACTTCAGCCAGGTGACGAACCCGCCCATCGACTCGCTGCGCGAGTTCCGGGTGATGAGCCTCAAGACCCGGTTCGGCAACCTCAAGAACGTGCTGGACGAGGCCGGGAGCCAGACCGAGATCCTCGTGCTGGAAAGCCCCTTCGTGGGCAACGCCCAGTTCGATGAGCTGGTGACGCATTTCAACGCGAAAATGGTCGAGATCGATTGCACCTTCGACGCCGACGGCGGCGATCAGGCGTTGCGCGACGGGCTGGCCCGTATCCGCGATGAGGCCGAGGAGGCCGTGCGCTCCGGCGCCGGTCATATCGTGCTGTCCGACATGGCGCAGGACGAGGGCAAGGTGGGGATGCCGATGATCCTCGCCACCTCGGCGGTGCATAGCTGGCTCACCCGCAAGGGCCTGCGCACCTTCACCTCGCTCAATGTGCGCACGGCGGAGTGCATCGACCCGCATTACTTCGCGGTGCTCGTGGGCTGCGGTGCGACGGTGGTGAACGCCTATCTCGCCGAGGACACGCTGGCCGACCGGATCGAGCGCGGGCTTCTGGACGGGAGCCTGACGGACGCGGTGCGCAAGTATCGCGAGGCGGTGGATCAGGGTCTGCTCAAGATCATGGCGAAGATGGGCATCTCGGTCATCTCGTCCTATCGCGGCGGGCTCAACTTCGAGGCCGTGGGCCTGAGCCGTGCGATGGTGAACGAGTATTTCCCCGGCATGACCAGCCGCATTTCCGGCATCGGCGTCGGCGGTATCCAGAAGAAGGCCCGCGCGATCCATGCCAAGGGCTGGCGCACCGGGCAGGACATTCTGCCGATCGGCGGTTTCTACAAGGCCCGCAAGGGTGGCGAGACCCACGCCTGGGGTGCGCAGACGATGCACCTGATGCAATCGGCCTGTGACCGGGCGTCCTATGAGATGTGGAAGCAGTATTCCGCACGGATGCAGGCGAACCCGCCGATCCATCTGCGCGATATCCTCGACATCAAGCCACTGGGCGAGCCGGTGCCGATCGAGCAGGTGGAAAGCATCACTTCGATCCGCAAACGGTTCGTGACGCCGGGCATGTCGCTGGGCGCGCTGTCGCCCGAGGCGCACAAGACGCTCAACGTCGCGATGAACCGCATCGGCGCAAAGTCGGATTCCGGCGAGGGTGGCGAAGACCCGGCGCATTTCGTGCCGGAGCCCAACGGCGACAACCCGTCTGCCAAGATCAAGCAGGTCGCGTCGGGCCGGTTCGGCGTGACGGCGGAATACCTCAACCAGTGCGAAGAGCTTGAGATCAAAGTGGCGCAGGGCGCCAAGCCGGGTGAGGGTGGCCAGCTTCCGGGGATGAAGGTCACGGACCTGATCGCCCGTCTGCGCCATTCGACCAAGGGCGTGACGCTGATTTCTCCGCCGCCGCACCACGACATCTACTCGATCGAGGATCTTGCGCAGCTGATCTATGACCTCAAGCAGATCAACCCGCGCGCCAAGGTGACGGTCAAGCTGGTGGCATCCTCGGGTGTCGGCACCATCGCGGCCGGTGTCGCCAAGGCGAAGGCGGACGTGATCCTGATTTCCGGCCACAACGGCGGCACGGGCGCATCGCCCGCCACGTCGATCAAGTTCGCCGGTCTGCCGTGGGAGATGGGCCTGACCGAGGCGCATCAGGTCCTGTCGATGAACAACCTGCGCTCACGGGTGACGCTGCGCACGGATGGCGGGCTTCGCACGGGGCGTGACATCGTCATGGCCGCGATGATGGGGGCCGAGGAATACGGCATCGGCACCGCAGCGCTGATCGCGATGGGCTGCATCATGGTGCGTCAGTGCCAGTCGAACACCTGTCCCGTGGGCGTCTGCACGCAGGATGAAAGCCTGCGCGCCAAGTTCACCGGCAATGCGGACAAGGTGGTGAACCTCATCACCTTCTACGCCACCGAAGTGCGCGAAATCCTCGCCCGGATCGGGGCGCGGTCGCTGGACGAGGTGATCGGGCGTGCCGATCTTCTGAGCCAGGTAAGCCGGGGGTCCGCGCATCTTGACGATCTGGACCTGAACCCGCTTTTGATCTCGGTCGATGGCGTGGGCAAGGACACCTACGACCGCAACCGGCCGCGCAACGCCGTGCTGGACACGCTCGACGCCGAGATCGTGAAGGACGCCGCGCGCTTCCTCGACGATGGCGAGAAGATGCAGCTTCAGTATGCCGTGCGCAACACGGACCGGACCATCGGGACGCGAGTGTCGAGCCATATCGTGCGCAACTTCGGCATGAACAACAATCTTCAGCCCGACCACCTGACAGTGAAGCTGTCGGGGTCGGCGGGCCAGTCGCTCGGCGCGTTTGCCGCGCCGGGGCTGAAGATCGAGGTTGCCGGGGATGCCAACGACTATGTCGGCAAGGGTCTGTCGGGTGGCACGGTCGTCGTGCGGCCCACCATGTCCTCACCACTGATCGCATCGGAGAACACGATCATCGGGAACACGGTGCTGTACGGCGCGACGGCGGGCTTCCTGTTCGCCGCCGGTCGGGCGGGCGAGCGGTTCGCGGTGCGCAACTCCGGCGCGCATGTGGTGATCGAGGGCTGCGGGTCGAACGGTTGCGAATACATGACCGGCGGGATCGCCGTGATCCTGGGCACGGTCGGCGCGAACTTCGGCGCCGGGATGACCGGGGGCATGGCCTATCTTTACGACCCGGACGCCGTGGCCGAGACCTATATGAACAAGGAAACGCTGGTGACCTGCCCGGTGACGGTGGAGCATTGGGAGACCGAGCTTCGCGGCCTGATCGAACGCCACCTGAAAGAGACCGGGAGCCGCAAGGCCGCCGAGATCCTCCAGCACTGGGACATCGAGAAGGACAACTTCCTCCAGGTCTGCCCCGAAGAGATGCTGCCGCACCTCTCGGCGCCCCTCAGCCTTGAAGAAGGCGCTATTCCGGCGGAGTGAACCTGAAAAGAGATCGGCAAAAGGCGGGCCTGGGGCCCGCCTTTTTTCGTTTCGTGGGCCGGTTCAGTGATCGACCAGGATCAGGTTGCCTATGTAGGCGCGCATGTTCGCGAGCGCGCTTTCGAGCGACGTATCCTTGAACACGGTGGAGCGTAGTTCCCAGGTGTAGACGGCGAAGATAACCCGTGCGGTCTGAAGCGGGTCGATGTCAGTCCGGAAAGCACCTGAGGCCTGTCCAGCCTCGATGACCTTGGCGATCAGTTCTTTGAACAAGAGCCGGTCCGCGCGGTTCGCGACTTCGATCTCCTCAGGCCAGAGCCAGGCATAGGATTGCATGACGGCCAGCAGGCGAGGGTCTTCGCCATCCTTTCGTCCGGCGATGTCGAGCATGTTCCACAGGCGGTCTTTCGGGTCGTCATCGTTGCCTGCGGCCTCGATCAGAATCGGCCATTGCGGCGCATTGTTTTCGCGGACGATTTCGTACAGCAGCCCGGCCTTGCCGTGGAAATACGCGTTGATGAGCGTATGGGAAACGCCGGCCTCCTTGCCGATTTCGGTGACCGAAACATCTTCATATCCGTAGTCGCGAAAGAGCTTTCGCGCGGCTTCAAGGAGCTTGCCGCGCGTGAGTTCGCGTTGCTCGTCGCGGCGGGTTCGGCGCTTGGGTGCTCTGGATGGCGTTCTGTTCATGACGAATGACTTTCATCGTTCAATGAAATTGTCAAATCTAGTTTCATTGACATCGTTCAATGAAGTTCTTATTTAATATGTCGTTGAACGTTTTGATTCGAGTTTGGCGGGCCTTTTGCCTGTGCACTTTCAGATAGGCCCGTGGGGGCCGGGAGTTGGAATGATGAGAAGGATAGCAATCGTGGCGCATGATAATTCGGTCCTGACCGGGTTGAGGCGCTTGTTTGAAGATAGGGGCTACCGGGTCGACGCCTACCGGGAGTCGGAACTGGCCCTTCAGGGCATCGTGCGGCGCAAGCCGGAACTCGCCATAGTCGATATCGAGCTTCCGAAGATAGACGGGTTTGAGCTCATGGAACGGCTCCGGCAGCGCAGCAGCGTTCCGGTCATGCTCCTGAATCCGGGCGGCGAGGAGGCTTCGGAGGTGATTGGCCTGCGGATGGGTGCGCAGGATGTCGTCGCCAAGCCGGTGTCGCTCATGTCGTTGCTCGAGCGCGTTCGGCTGGCGTTTCAGCGCATTTCGCAGGCGGAATTCGTCGCCGAGCATGGGGCACATTCGGAGACGAGACTCGAACGCGCTCCGCTGGTCATGGACAGCAGCCAGCACCGCGTAACGTGGCGCGGCGAGGAGGTTGTGCTGACGCGCAGCGAGTTCCTGATCCTGAGGCTGCTGGCCGAGCATCCCGGCCATCTCAAATCGCGCGACGTGATCCAGGACCGCGTCTACGGCGACGATGTCTATGTCGCTGACAGGAATATCGATAGCTACATCAAACGGATTCGACAAAAGCTCAAGGCGGTCGATCCGGCCTTTGGCGCGATCGAGACCGTTTATGGATTGGGGTATCGCTTCGAGGTGCCAAAGAACACCTCGCTCAGGAAAGCGTCTTGATCGATCTGCCCACCTGATACCCCGATTGCTCGGACATAACGCACTCCCGTCCGAGTATTCGCGATCCCTCGCGAACACTGGCAGGCGCTTCGGCGTCTGCCCTTTTTCGTGCGCGGGTGGAAAATCTGGTTATGCTACGATCAAACGAAGGGGGCGATTCATGAGAACATTTCTGAAAATTGCAGCATTTCTGACCGTCATGCTTCCGGGGGCCGCTATGGCGCAGCTTTGGGGTGGTGTCGGGATCGGGCCGGGCGGCGCGCACGGCTGGTCCTATGAATGGGCAACGCAGCAGCAGGCGTATGACGCCGTTGCGCAGGGCTGCGAATACGACTGCACCGAAATCCGGACGTTCCGGGGCACCTGTGGGGCGATGGCGCAGGCAACCAACGGCGGCTGGGGCTGGGCCACGGGCAGCTCGCGCGGGGCGGCCGAGGCTGCGGCGTTGAGTTACTGCCGCCAATACGGGTCCGGCTGCCGCGTGGCTGTCTGGGCCTGTTCGGGCTGATACCGGGGGCTCTGCCCCGCTGAAATGTAACCGGTTACTGCGATGGGGGTCGCATGCTGCGTTCGATCGCTGCCACGGTGCAGTTCTTTCTGAGGGTCGTGGTCGGCCTGTGCCTCGGCCTCGTGCTGGGCGCGGTCGTGGCGACGGCGCTGCCGATCTACATCTGAGGCGCGGGCACCGGGAACCGAATGCCCGGGCGGGGCGTTTTTGCGGCAACAGGTATTGCCGGAGAGCATCATGTCCGAGATCGTCGTCGCCACCTTTCCCGACAAGCAAAAGGCCCTTGCCGCGCGCAATGCGATGGCTGCAATGGGCCGCAACTACCAGATCGAGCCATCCGATATCGAGGTCGTCAGCCGCGCGCCGGACCGGGCCATCGACATCGAGCGCGAGGTTCAGACCGCCTGGACCCATGTGATCGGCGGGGCCGTCTGGGGCGCCGTGCTGGGGGCAGTGTTCCTGATGCCGGTCATCGGGGCGGCCGTGGGCGCAGGAGCCGGGTTCATCACCGGGCGCATGACCGACATCGGGATTCGCGATGCCTATCTGCGCGACGTCGGGCGGCGGATCGAGCCGGGGCAGGCGGCGGTTGCGCTGCTGGCGCGGCGGGTCGACCCCGGTGCGCTTGCCGCGACGATCAGCCGGTTTGGCGGCAAGGTCACCCGCTCCTCCCTGTCGGGGCGCCATGCCGACCAGATCCGCACCGCGACCGTGCGCGAGGAGGACGGGGCGCGCACCACACGCGGCGCCGAGAAGGCAGAAATGCGCGACCAGCCCGACCTCGCTTGACCAGATGACGCGCCGCGTGGTCATAAGTGGCCATGGCGCGCACACCGGCGAAATCGAAAAAGACACCGCGCCGCGTGGCTCCGAAACGGGGCGCGCGGCGCTTTGTTTGGCGTTGGGCGCGTCGCGGCGTGCTGGGCGCGGTGGCTTTCGTGTGTCTGGGCGTGTCGCTCTATGCGTTCGTGAACCCGCCCACCACGCTTTACATGGCGAGCGAGTCGCGCAGGCTTGGCGGCCTGTCCCATGACTGGGCGCAGATGGAAGATATCGCGCCCGTGATGGCCCGGTCAGTGGTGGCGGCGGAGGATGCCAATTTCTGCCTGCACTGGGGGTTCGACATGGCCGCGATCCGGCAGGTGATCGAGGCGGGTGAAACGCGGGGAGCGTCGACGCTGAGCCAGCAGGTTGTGAAGAACGTCTATCTCTGGCCCGCCCGCAGTTATGTGCGCAAGGCGCTGGAGGCCGTCATCACGCCGGCGATGGAGCTGGTCTGGACCAAGCGCCGGATCGTCGAGGTCTATCTCAACGTGGCTGAGTTCGACGAGGGCGTCTTCGGGGTCCACGCGGCGGCGGCGCATTACTATGGCGTGACGCCCGATGCCCTTACCGCCATGCAGGCGGCCCGGCTTGCCGCGATCCTGCCCGACCCAAAGGGGCGCTCGGCGTCGCGCCCCGGCCAGTTCGTGCAGCGCCGCGCGGCGTCGATCGCGGACGGGGCGGCGACGATCCTCCGAGACGGGCGCGCGGATTGTCTCGAGGATTGAACCGGCCGGGTTTTCACGGCATGAGAGGCTGAGAGCCAACAATAACACAACGATGATCCGACTTTATCACTCACCCCTGTCCCCGTTCTGCCGCAAGGTGCGGCTGATCCTGGCCGAGAAGCGGCTGGAGGTGGAGCTTATCGAAGAGCGCTACTGGGAAAAGAGCGTCGAGTTCCTGCGCCGCAATCCGGCGGGCAAGGTGCCGGTGCTACGCATGGACGGCAAGACGCTGACCGAGAGCACGGCGATCTGTGAGTATGTCGAGGAGAAGGTGCCGGACCCGCCGCTGATGCCCGGCTCGATCGACGGGCGCTACGAGGTGCGGCGGATCGTGGCGTGGTTCGACGACAAGTTTCATCACGAGGTGACGGCGAACCTGCTGTATGAGCGGGTTCACAAGAAGCTGACCGGTGCCGGGTATCCGGATTCCACGCGGATCAAGGCCGGGGCCAAGGCGATCAAGTATCACCTCGACTACATGGGCTGGCTTCTGGATCAGCGCCGGTGGCTTGCCGGGGATAGTATGACACTGGCGGATTTCGCGGCGGCGGCGCACCTGTCGGCGCTGGATTACATCTCGGACGTCGACTGGAACCGGAACGAGAACGTGCGCGAGTGGTATGCCAAGATCAAATCGCGGCCCGCCTTCCGCTCGCTTCTGGCCGATCAGGTGCCGAGCTTCCCGCCGCCGGCGCATTACGCGGACCTCGATTTCTGAGGCGCCGCCGGGACGGAGACGCCCCATGAGCATTGACGAGAAATTGAGAGAGCGGGCCCTGGCCGAAGGGTTCTCGGCCGTGGGGATCACGCGGCCCGACGCCGTGCCGGAGCTGGCCGGGCGGCTGGCGGCCTTTGTCGCGGACGGGCGGCATGGCGACATGGGCTGGATGGAAGAGCGCATGGGGTGGCGCGGCGACCCGGCGGCGCTGTGGCCCGAGGCGCGGTCTGTCATCATGCTGGCGGAGCTTTACACGCCCGAACATGACCCGATGGCGGTCGTGGGGCAGGCGGAGCGCGGGGCGATCAGTGTCTATGCCCAGAACCGCGATTACCATGACATCGTGAAGAAGCGGCTCAAGCGCGTGGGGCGCTGGCTGATCGAAGAGGCCGGGGCGGAGACTGAAATCAAGGTGTTCGTGGATACCGCGCCGGTCATGGAAAAGCCGCTGGCGCAGGCGGCGGGGCTTGGCTGGCAGGGCAAGCATACGAACCTGTTGTCGCGGGAGCTGGGCAACTGGTTCTTCCTCGGCGCGATCTTTACCACGTTAGAGTTGCCGGTGGACGCGCCGGGGCGGGAGAACTGCGGGAGCTGCACCGCCTGTCTGGACGTCTGTCCGACGGACGCCTTTCCGGCGCCCTTCCAACTGGATGCGCGGCGGTGCATTTCCTACCTCACCATCGAGCACAAGGGGCCGGTGGACGAGGATTTGCGCCCGGCGCTGGGCAACCGGATCTATGGCTGCGACGACTGCCTTGCGGTCTGTCCGTGGAACAAGTTTGCCGCCGAGGCGCGGGAGGTGCGGTATCTGGCGCGTGACGATTTCGCCGCGCCGATGCTCGCCGATCTCGCCACCCTGGACGATGCGGCGTTTCGTGAGAAATTCTCGGGCAGTCCGATCAAGCGGATCGGGCGAAACCGGTTCCTGCGCAACGTGTCCTACGCGATGGGCAACTCGGGCGATGCGCGCCATGTGCCGCGCTTGCAGGAGCTGGCGCGGGAGGATGACCCGGTTCTGGCGGAGGCCGCGCAATGGGCCATCGGCCGACTCACTTGAAAGGGACGTGCATGCGATAGGCGTCGACCGCTGCCGAGATGCCCTCGGCCGCGCGGGCGGTGGAGAAAGGGCCGATCGTGCTGTTGCCCACGAGGTAGCTGACGCGCGTCACCTCCTCCCCCGGTTTGAACCGCACGACGACTTCGACCCCCTTGGCGTTGAAGGCCCGCGTGATCGCGCGGTCGAGCCGGTTGCGGGAGTATCCGCCGGTGCGCGGCGGCACCCAGTCGACCAGCGCCACGATCCGCACGCCTTCGGCCCCCCCGGCCTCGTAGGCGCGCATGCTGTCGGACGTCACCCCGAGGGGGCGCAGGTTCGGGTTGCCGGTGATCGCGTGGTAGGACAGCGAGAAGGCGGTCGGCAGGACGAGCAGACCGATGATCGCGAAGATGTATGACAGGTTGCGGCGCGTGGCGGCCATGTGCACCCCCGGGATTGGCTGTCGCCAGTCTAGGGGGTGCAGGTTCTCAAATGGTTACGAACGCACCAGTTTCTCGTAGGCGTCCGAGATGTCGCGGGTAAGCTGGCCGACCTCGAAAGTATAGTCGCCGATCTGGCCGACCGGCGTGACCTCGGCGGCGGAGCCGGTGAGCCAGCACTGTTCGAACCCCTCCATTTCCTCGGGCATGATGTGACGCTCATGCACGGTGATCCCACGGTCCTTGAGCATCCCGATCACGGTCTGGCGGGTGAGGCCGTTGAGGATCGCGTCGGGGATCGGGGTGTGAACCTCGCCATCCTTCACGAAGAACACGTTGGCCCCGGTCGCCTCGGCCACATAGCCGCGATAGTCGTAAAACAGCGCGTCGGAGCAGCCTTTGGCCTCGGCCGCGTGCTTGGACATGGTGCAGATCATGTAAAGACCGGCGGCCTTGGCGGCGGTCGGGATCGTTTCCGGCGAGGGGCGCTTCCACTTGGAGATGTCGAGCTTCGCGCCCTTCATCTTGGCGTCGCCATAGTAGCTGCCCCATTCCCAAGCGGCGATGAACAGGCGGACGGGGTTCTTGGAGGAGCTGACCCCCATATCCTCGCCCGCGCCCCGGAAAGCGACGGCGCGGACATAGGCATTGGTGAGCCCGTTGGCCGCAAGCACTTCGTCCTTGGCGGCGGTGATCTGATCGGCGGTCCACGGGATCGGCATGTCGATCATCTCGCCCGATTTCAGCAGCCGCTCGGAGTGCTTCTGGGTGAGGAAGATCTTGCCGTCATACGCGCGCTCACCCTCGAACACCGAGGAGGCGTAGTGCATCGCGTGGGTCAGGATGTGTACGTTGGCATCGCGCCAATCGACGAGTGTGCCGTCGACCCAGATCTTGCCGTCGCGGTCATCATATCCAGCCATCACATCCTCCTCGCGCATCGCGCGCTTTTCCAAAAGTTGCGCAATTTTGGTCCGGTTCGGACGTAAAGTTGCGCCAAAGACGCGATTCGCTACCATTCCACTCTGGTAAAGTCAACAAGACTGACGTAAATTGCCCAAAGACGCATCGCTTTGTGAACGGGAGGCCGCATGGACGACCGGCGAGGACCACACCTGCTCTTTCTCACCGACGAGCAGCTCAAGAAGGGCATCGAGGCGATGTTCTTCGCCTACAAGGGGTTCACGGCGGACCCCGACCGCATCCTCGAACAATACGGATACGGACGGGCGCATCACCGGGCCATCCACTTCATTCATCGCAGTCCGGGCACGACCGTCAACAACCTTCTGGGCATTCTCGGTGTCACCAAGCAATCGCTCAACCGGGTGCTGCGCACGCTGGTCGAGGACGGGCTGGTGGAAAGCCGGGTCGGCACCCGCGACAAGCGCGAGCGCAACCTGACGCTGACCGAGCGCGGTCAGGCGCTGGAGGCCGATCTCTCGGATGCGCAACGCACCCGGATGCGCGCGGCCTACCGCGAGGTGGGGCCGGACGCCGTGGACGGGTTCCGAAAGGTGCTCGAGGCGATGATGGACCCGGACATGCGCCGCCACTTCAACGCGCTGAAAGACCCGGAATGACGGGGGGCGACGCGCATATCCTGCTCGTCGATCCGCAGGAGGAAAAGCGGGCGCTGTTGCGGACCTACCTCGGGCGGCACGGCTTCCTCGTGTCCGCTGCGCGGGACGTGGACCACGCCGCGCGGCTCCTGGCCGGGCTGGATTTCGACCTGATCCTGATGGAAGACGTGGCCGAAGCGCAGGCGCTGTGCGAGCTGACCCGCGCGCCGGTGCTCTGGCTTGTCGCCGCCGGGGAAACCCGGTCGGGCGAGGTGCTGTCCAAACCGTTCGAGCCGCAGGCGCTTGTCGACCGGGTGAACCAGATGCTCGACCGCCGCCCGCCGCCCGCCGAGACCGCGCCAAAGGTACTGCGCTTCGGCCCGTTCACCTATGACATCGCAAGCGGTGATCTGTGCGAGGGGGAGGTGCGCGTGCGCCTGACCGGGACCGAGGTGAAGCTGATGCGCGCGCTCACCGACCGCCCCGGCGCGCCGGTCACGCGCGCGGAACTGGCTGACGCCGTCGAGGCCGATCCGGCCAGCCGCGCGGTGGACGTGCAGGTCACGCGGCTCAGGCGCAAGCTGGAGCCCAACCCCCGGATGCCCAAGGTGCTTCAGACCGTGCGTGGCACTGGATACATGCTCGTCACCGACTGACGCCGCCACGTCATGCTTGCCCCGGTGGGGTCTGCCATGCGCAGGTCGGGGCAGGGAGGATCAGCCATGTACACCTTGATCGGCAAGATCGACACGCGCGCGTTCCGGGCGCTCTGGATGCTCGAAGAACTGGGCGAACCGTATGACTGGGTCAAGGCGGGTCCGGGTAGCGAGGAAGTCATGGCGCATAACCCCTCGGGCAAGGTGCCGGTCCTGCTGGTGGATGGTGAGCCGGTGGCCGACTCGGTCGCGATCATGCAGTTCCTCGCGGATCGTCACGGACGCTTCACCCACCCCGCCGGCACGCTCGAACGCGCGCGGCAGGACGCGGTGACGAATTTCCTGATCGACGACATGGACGCGCTTTTGT
Source organism: Maritimibacter sp. (assembly GCA_002695005.1). GTDB lineage: Bacteria > Pseudomonadota > Alphaproteobacteria > Rhodobacterales > Rhodobacteraceae > Maritimibacter. The sequence continues at coordinate 20,087 of NZNT01000029.1, read as the reverse complement.
GGATGGGCGCGCGGCACGTCTTCGTCCTGCCCGAAGAGCACCGGATGCCGGAAATCCGAAGCTCGCTCAAATGGGAGTTTGCCCGGGCGGTGGAGCGGTGTGCCGAGATCCTCGGGGACAAGCCGTTCCTGACTGGGGACGAGATGACGGTGCCCGATATCCTCGCCACCCATTGTGCGACCTGGGCGCGCAGCGCGAAATTCCCGCTGGAGAACGAGGTGTTCAACGCCTTCACCAAGCGGATGCGCGGGCGCGAGGCGTTCGGGCGCACCGCGGCGCTCGCTCAGGGCTGAGTGAGGGCCTGCTGCGCCGCCGCGCGCGCCGTGGCGAAGCAGGCGGTGAGAAGGTAGCCGCCCGTCGGTGCCTCCCAGTCCAGCATCTCTCCGCAGGCATAGACGCCGGGAATGGCCCGGAGGCGGTAGCCGTCGAGCGCGGGTGCCGCGACGCCGCCCGCCGAGGATATCGCCTCCGCAATCGGGCGCAGGCCCGCGTGGGCGATGGGGAGTGCCTTGAGCACGGGGGCGAGGTCGGCGGGGAGCGGGCGGGCGAATTCCATCAGGAGCGCGATGCGGGCGGGGTCGAGGTTCAGGGTCTTGCGCAGGTGCGCGGTGACAGTGTTCTTGCCCCGATGGCGCGACAGGCGCGCGCGCACCTCGTCCTCGCTCCAGTCCGGGCAGAGGTCGAGGGTGAGCGGCGCGCCTTCGCGCACGGCGCGCGACACGGCATAGATCGCGGAGCCTTCGAGGCCGCGAGCGGAGATCACGAACTCGCCGCGCAGGGTGGTGTCGCCCGCGGTGAGCCGCGCGACTTTCACCGGCGCGCCGAAATGTTTGGCCATGTGGGTGGACCAGTCGACGGCGAGACCGGCGTTCGCGGGGGCGAATGGCGTGATCTCTACACCCCGCTCTGCCAGCCAGGGCACCCATGTCGCGTCCGAGCCAAGTCGCGGCCAGCTCGCCCCGCCGAGGGCGAGGATGGTGAGGTCAGGCCTGCGCGCCTCGCGCCCGTCCGGCGTGTCGAAGGCGAAAGCGTCGCCCTCGAACCCGATCCAGCGCCAGCGCGTGCGGATGTCCACGTCGCCAAGGCCGCCGAGCCACGCCCGCAGGAGCGGCGAGGCCTTCATCGCTTCGGGAAACACCCGCCCTGAAGAGCCGGTGAAGACGGGCTGGCCCAGCCCGCGCGCCCAGTCGGCGACCTCATTCGGGCCGAACCCGGCCACGGCGTCGCGCACCAACCCGGCACAGCTTCCGTGAAACGCGGCCGCAAAGGCCGCGTCCGGCTCGTCCTTGGTCAGGTTCAGCCCGCTCTTGCCTGCCATCAGGAACTTGCGGGCGACGGTGGGCTTGGCTTCCGCCACCGTCACGGCGCAACCCGCGTGCGCAAGCGCCCATGCGGCCATCAGCCCCGCAGGCCCCGCGCCGATCACCAGTGCTTGCCGTCTCTGCCCGTTCATCCCACCTTCTGTGCATGGAAGCGCCCGTTGACACAAGCGACCCGATCTGCCCGCTCTGCGGTCGCCCGATCCCGCCGGAGGTGCCGCAGTCGCGCCATCACCTGATCCCGCGGCTGAAGGGCGGCAAGGGCGGCAAGACGGTGCTCCTCCACCACATCTGCCACAAGGAAATCCACGCGACCCTGTCGGAGGCCGCGCTCGCCCGCGTCTACAACACGCCCGAAGCACTCCTCACCCACCCCCGCATCGCCAGATTCGCCCACTGGATCGCCAAGCGCTCGCCCGACTTCCTGTCCCGGAGCGAGGGCAAACGGCGCCCGCGCCGCTGATCTTCTCTGGTCCGGAAATACCTCGGGGGAGCGCGAGGGGGCAGCGCCCCCTCGCCCGGGTCGGACGGCGCGCTAGCGGCGTCCGACGTCAGATCAGCGCCTTGATCCCGGCCACATGCTCCGGCGTCGCGCTCAGCGCATCGCCCGCCAGGTCGTGGGCCATGGCCGCGACATCGCCGTCGACGATCCGGTCGATGAGCCCCCAGTTCAGCGCCTCCGCCGCTTCGATCTTCTGCCCGGCCATCAGGATCATCTTGGCGCGCGCGGGACCGACGAGGGCGGCGAGCCGTTTCGGGTCCGAGGGCTGGGGCAGGAAGCCCAGCTTCATCACCGGGTAGAAAAACTTCGCCCCCGGCACCGCGATTCGCAGGTCGCAGGCGAGCGCCATGCCCATCGCGCCGCCCGCGAGCGTGCCGTTCAGGGCCGCGATGGTCAGGATCGGCGCCCCGGCAATGGCGCCCGACAGCCGCTCCCACACCGGGTCGGTGGCGAGGCCCGCACGCGCTTCGTCGAGGTCGGCCCCGGCGGAGAACACGCGGCCCGCGCCGGTCAGGATCAGCGCCCGGGCCTCGCCGGCTGCGGCCTGTGCAAAATCCGCAAGCTCCGTCAGCATGTCGCGGGTGAGGGAGTTGGCCTTGTCCGGCCGGTCGATGGTGGCGGTCCACAGCCCGCCGTCCCGGTCGAGCCGGATCATGCGATCAGCCCCACGGCGCGGCGCACGTCCTCGTCACGCAACGAGACCTCCTGACCGAGCCATGCGTCGCCGTCCGGGCCGCAAAGCCACAGAAGGCACTTGGCGGGCCAGTCGGCGGGGATGTGGTCGGACCAGTCGAGCTGGCTCACCGGGTTCACGCCCGAGGCCTTGATCTCGCGCTGCATTTCGGTGGCGACGGTGCCGGGCGACAGGCCGATGGCGCGGACGCCGTGCCCCGCCTCTTCCTTGTGCAGGCACTTGGTGAGCATGTGGACGGCGGCCTTGGAGGTGCAGTAGTGGCTCCACCCCTCCAGCGCGCCGTGGGCCGCGCCGGAGGAAATGGTGAGGATCGTGCCACGCCCGGCCTTCTGCATCGTGGGCAGCACCGCGCGGACGCCGTGGTAGACGCCCTTTACGTTGATGTCGATCACGCGGCCCCAGTCGTCGGGGTCGCTGTCGGCCATGCTGGAAATCGGCTCGATCACGCCCGCGTTGTTGATGAGCACATCGACCGATCCGAACCGTCCGATGGTTTCGTCCACGGCAGTCTGGACGGACTCGAACGAGGCCACGTCGCATTCGAGCGCGAGGGCGCGGTCGCCCATTTCTTCGGCCAGTTCCGAGAGGGCGTCGCCCGAGCGGGCGAGCAGGGTCACGTTTGCCCCGGCCTCGGCGAAAACGCGTGCCGAGGCGGCGCCGATGCCGCGTGACGCGCCGGTGATGACCACCGTTTTGCCTGTCATATCCATGAAAGAACTCCCTGTTTCGGCGGGACCTTAACGGCTCGTCCCACGCGCCGCCAGAGGCCCGCCCTTGCGGGTGGCCCGTCCGGCGTTTACTTGGATGGAACGATTGAAAGGTTTCCCATGACGGCTTCGCTCGACACCCTCGCCCAACAGCTTCTCGACGCCGCCAAGGCGGCCGGTGCGGACGCGGCAGACGCGCTCGCCCTGTCGGGAACATCGCTTTCCATCGACGTGCTCAAGGGGCGGCTGGAACATGCCGAACGCTCCGAGGGGGTCGATATCGGCCTGCGGGTGATGGTGGGGCAGCGGCAGGCGAACGTGTCCGCCTCCGACACCGCGCCCGAGACCATCGCCGAGATGGCCCGACGCGCGGTCGCGATGGCACGGGAAGCGCCAGAAGACCCGACCATCGGGCTGGCCGACCCCGCGCAATACGCGCGCGACTGGGATCTTGCGGCGCTTGAGCTGGCCGATCCGACAGGAGAGCCCGCGCCGGAAATGCTTGAGGACGATGCCCGCACCGCCGAAGAGGCCGCACTCGCGGTCGAGGGCGTGAGCCAGGTGCAGGCGACATCGGCGGGCTACGGGCGCACCGATATCTTCCTCGCCACCTCCAACGGATTCTCGGGTGGCTACGGGCGCACCACGCGGGCCGTGTCGCTGGCCGCGATATCCGGCACCGGGGCCGAGATGGAGCGGGAGTTCAACGGCGAGTCGCGCATCTTCCAGTCGGATCTGCCCCCGGCGGACGAGATCGGGCGCATCGCGGGCGAACGCGCGGCGGAGCGTCGGGGATCGCGCCAGCCGCATACCGGGCGTTACCCGGTCATCTTCGATGAGCGGGTGTCGGCCTCGATCATCGGGCACCTGCTGTCCGCCATCAACGGCTCGTCCATCGTGCGCGGGTCGTCCTTCCTGCGCGACCGGATGGGCGAGGTGGTTCTGCCCGAACATCTGTCGCTTATCGAAGACCCCAAGCGGGTGCGCGCCACCGGGTCGCGGCCCTTCGACGGTGAGGGGCTTCCGACCGAGCGCCGGGCGCTGGTCGAGAACGGCGTGCTGAACGGCTGGGTTCTGGACCTCGCGACCGGGCGCAAGCTGGGACTGGAGTCCACCGGCAACGCGGGGCGGGGCACCGGCGGGCCGCCGTCGCCGGGCGTGTCGAACGTGGCGCTCACCCAAGGGGACAAGAGCCGGGACGACCTGATGGCCGAGATCGGGACCGGGCTGCTCGTCACCGGGCTGATCGGCGCGACGGTGAACCCGAACACGGGCGACTATTCGCGCGGCGCCTCGGGGTTCTGGATCGAGAACGGCGAGATCGCCTTTCCGGTCAACGAATGCACCATCGCGGGCAACCTGATCGACATGCTGAAGCGGATCGTGCCGGCCAACGATGCCGAGCCGCACAAGTCGCGGCAGGTCCCCTCGCTCCTGATCGAGGGCATGACCCTTGCCGGGAGCTGACACCGACCTTCTGGCTGATGCGGCGCGGGAGGCGGGAGAGATCGCGAGAGGGTTCTTCAAGCAGGACCCGAAAACATGGGACAAGTCCGGCGATCAGGGGCCGGTGACCGAGGCCGACCTTGCCGTCGACGAGATGCTCAAGGACCGGCTGCGGACCGCGCGCCCGGACTACGGGTGGCTGTCCGAGGAAACGCCGGACGCGACCGACCGGCTGGACACGGACCGTGTGTTCATCATCGACCCGATCGACGGCACCCGCGCTTTCATCGAGGGCAATCCGACGTGGTCCCATTCGCTCGCCGTTGTCGAGCGCGGGGTGGCGGTGGCCGCTGTCGTCTATCTCCCCATGCATGACCTGCTTTACGCGGCCGTGGCCGGTGGCGGCGCGACGGTGAACGGTGTGCCAATGGCGGCTTCGTCCCGCGAAGGATTGACGGAGGCCGAGGTGCTGGCCGCCCGGCCCGCGATGGAGCCGCACAACTGGATCAATGCCGAGGTGCCCGACGTGAAGCGTCAGTTCCGCTCATCGCTCGCCTACCGGATGGCGATGGTGGCGGAGGGGCGCAAGGACGCGATGCTGACCCTGCGCGCGACATGGGAATGGGACGTGGCCGCCGGGGCGCTGCTCGTGGCTGAGGCGGGCGGGCGCGTGACCGACCGAAAGGGCGGGGCGCTGGCCTTCAACAACCGGCACCCACAGGTGAACGGCGTGGTCGCCGGGGGCGTTGCCGTGCAGGAAGGGCTGATCGCGCGGCTCCTTTGACGCGAAATCGGGTAGGCTCGGGGTGTCAGAGCCTAGAGGTCCCACCATGATTCGTATCCTGTCCCTCGTTGCCCTGTGTGTTCCCGTCGCCGCTCACGCGCAGGACGGCCCCACCTTCGATTGCGCCAAGGCTGAACACGACGCCGAGATCGCCATTTGCGAAAACGCCGACCTCGCCGCGCTCGACCGGCGGCTTGCGGATGTCTACGGCGCCGTGCTGGACGCCGCAGGCGGGATGGATGCGGGTGCGGAGGCGGCGGTCGCGGAGTTGAAAGCCTCCCAGCGCGGCTGGATCGGCGGGCGCGACGAATGCTGGAAATCCGACGACCTGACCGGCTGCATCCGCGACGCCTATCTCAGGCGCGAAGGCGAACTGGTCGCGACGTGGATGCTGGCCGAACCGACCGGAACGGATGTCTGGACCTGCGACGGCAACCCGGCGAACGAAGTGGTGACGACGTATTTCGACACCGAGCTGCCCTCGGTGCGGATCGAGCGGGGCGACACGGTGGATGCCGGGTCGCTCACGCCATCGGCGTCCGGGTCGCGCTACGAGGCCAGCTTCGGCCGCTCGATCTGGGTGAAGGGGGACGAGGCGCTCTATACCGAACCCTCGCCGAACGAGGCAGAGTTGAGCTGCGTGCGGTCCAACTAGGCAATTTCGCCCCTGAAATGTTAGCGGAATACAGCGCCGGTAACATGCATGAAAAAAGGGGCTTTTCATCGCCACGTCGGGGCCTAACATGGACCTGACCAAGATGAGGAGCCCGCAATGGCCGACGCCCCCAAACGCCCCCTGACCCTGCGCGACGTGTCCGAAGCCTCGGGCGTGTCCGAAATGACCGTGAGCCGCGTGTTACGCAATCGGGGTGACGTGTCGGACGCCACGCGGGAGAAGGTGCTGGAGGCGGCCAAGGCGCTGGGCTATGTGCCCAACAAGATCGCCGGGGCGCTGGCGAGCCAGCGGGTGAACCTTGTCGCCGTCATCATCCCGTCGCTGTCGAACATGGTGTTTCCCGAGGTGATGACCGCGATTTCCGACGTGCTGGACGACACGCCGTTGCAGCCCGTGGTCGGCGTCACGAACTACCGCAAGGAACGTGAGGAGAAGGTGCTTTACGAGATGCTCTCGTGGCGGCCCTCCGGCGTCATCATCGCGGGGCTAGAGCATTCGGATGCGTCCAAGGCGATGCTGCGCGGCGCGGGTATCCCGGTGGTGGAGATCATGGACACCGACGGCACGCCGATCGACGCGGCCGTGGGGATCAGCCACCGTCGCGCGGGCCGGATGATGGCCGAGGCGATCATTAAGGCGGGGTATCGCAAGATCGGGTTCCTGGGCACCAAGATGCCGCTCGACCACCGCGCCCGCAAACGGTTCGAAGGGTTCACCGAGGCCCTCGCCAAGGCGGGGCTGGAGATTTCGGATCAGGAATTCTACGAGGGCGGGTCGGCGCTGGGCAAGGGCCGCGAGATGACCGAGGCGATCCTGAAGCGCACCCCCGACCTCGATTTCCTTTATTATTCCAACGACATGATCGGGGCCGGCGGGCTGCTGTGGTGTCTGGAGAACGGGGTCGACGTGCCGAATGACGTGGGGCTCGCCGGGTTCAACGGGGTCGAACTGCTCAAGGGTCTGCCCCGGCAACTGGCCACGATGGACAGCTGCCGCGAAGAGATCGGGCGCAAGGCCGCCGAGATCATCGCGTCGCGGGTCGAGGCCGGGGTCGAGGGGCCGCAGGGCCAGAAGATCGAACTGACTCCGACCATCGAACGGGGCCACACCCTGCGCAAGAAGCCCAAGGACGCAGCCTACCCGGAATGAGTTGACGGACGGCGCCGCGCGGGGCATCAACCCTGCGCGCGGTCCCGTGGCTCAACTGGATAGAGCAGCCCCCTCCTAAGGGGCAGGTTGCAGGTTCGAATCCTGCCGGGATCGCCAGTCCTCTCCGCCAGATCCACCAAGGCTGACGCCACGGCGCATGCGAAATGCGTGGGCGTTCGCGATGTGGTGTTGCTAGGCTTGGGCGAGGGAGGACGGGATGATCTATCTTCGCATTGCATCGGCGCTCATCGCGCTGGTCTACTGGGTCGCGGCGCCGGTCGGGGGCGACGGGTCGCTGATCAATTCGCTGGTCAAGACCGCGGCAGTGGCGCTGCTCGCGCTGTCGGTGGTGCCAACGGGCCGCTGGCTCCTCGTCGGTGCGCTGGCGCTGGGGGCGGTGGGGGATTTCTGCCTGAGCCGCCCGAGCGAGCTTTGGTTCATGGGCGGCATGGGGGCCTTTGCGCTGGCCCATGTGCTCTACATCGTGCTGTTTCTGAAGCTGCCCACGCAGATCCGGGCGCTGCCGATGGGTCTTTTGGTGGTCTATGGCCTTGGCATGGCCTTTGTCCTTTGGGACGGCGCAGGGGATCTGCGCATCCCGGTCATGGCCTATATCCTCGTCATCATCGGGATGGGGCTGGCCGCGCTCAGCCGGGCGCGGGGGCCGCAGTTCGCGGTGCTGCTCGCCGGCGCCGCGTTGTTCATCGTGTCGGATTCGCTGCTCGCCACCAACCTGTTCCTGTATGACGGCGGCTTTGCCGGGGCGATCCTTGTCTGGCCGACCTACTGGCTCGCGCAATTCGCGCTGATGTGGGGGTTCGAGCGGGCCGGGCGCGCCGATTGATGCTAGGCTGCCGGTTCAACAGAATGGAGCAGTTCGATGCAGGTGGATTTCGCGAAACTACAGGAAGACCTCTCTGAAACCGAGATGGCGCTTCTCGTCGGCATTGATGCGGCGTTCAACGCTGCCATGCTCGCGGGGGCCGGGCAAGAGCACACGATTGCCCATCTCGAACAGCACATGGAAAATTTCGGCGCGCTCGGGCAATCGCGGGCGCAGCACATCATGGCGGCGTTCATCGCCTTGCGGAAGAATGCGGCCGGGGTCGACTGAGCGCCCCGTTCACACCATCCGGATCACGCCCTTGTCGATGGAGAGCATGTAGCCGCGCCGGGCGATGGTCTTGACCAACAGTTCCGACATGAGCTGATTGCCGAGCGCGTCGCGCAGGCGTTTGATCCGGGTCGCGCCCGCTGCCTCTTCGCAATCCGACGCGTGGCGGCCCGAGATCACCGCCTCGAGCTCGGCCCCGGTCAGCACGTCATCGTCCATCCGCGCCTCGGCCAGCACCGAGAGGGTTTCGATGGCGGCCTCGGTCAGCGAAAACTCCATGTTGTTGAGGTAGACCGTCCGCTCCTCCCGGCTGATGATGAGGGAGTTCACCTGAATGCCCGCCCGCTCGATCTCGCTCATCCGGCGGTTCATCGCGACGATCACCACGAGGAACACGAGCGCCGCGACGAGGAGCGCGGTGGCGAACAGCATCAGGACGAAGATCACCACCCGGTAACTCGTCAGCGTGTCGGAAAACGCGGTGCCGGATTGCGCGAGGATTTCCAGCAGCTTGATCTCGGCCTCGCCGGTGAGCGCGTCGTTCTCGACGAAAAGCTGCTCCACCCGCGCGTTGAAGGCGTTGGCGTCGGGCAGGTTGAGGAACAGGAACACGGCCGCGACGGCGAGGATCAGGACGATCGCCGCGATCCCCAGCGCCACCACGCGGGGCCCGGTGAATTTCGCCTCAGTAGCGAAGGAAGAAGTCTCCGGCACTATCTTTCCTTTGCTCAAGTTCCGACACGTCGAACAGCGACACCACGTTGAGAAGCGCCCAGCCATCGGTCGCGATTCGCCGGGCCACTTCGGGGGCGGCGGCGTCGCGCGACGCGCAGGCCACATCGGGCAGTTCGATGATACCGTAGTGCAGTTTCAGGGGGTTGTCCTGCTTGGCCTTGTAGTCGGCATAGCAGGCCGCGCCCGCCGTCTGGGCGAGCAGGGTGGCGGCCGCGAAGGCCGTGGAAAGAAATAGTGTTTTCATGCGCGTACAGATGCGCCCGGACCCGGTGTTATCCAATATCAAACCACCTTTTCCGGGCCGCTATCCGATGTCAACGCGCCGATATTCCTTATCCGCGCCGGGTGGGGCCAGGGTTGGTCATCGACATCGCAGACACCCTGCACAGACCTGACCCACAGACCCGAGAGGACCACGACATGACCTTTTTCAGCAAGATCACCCGCCCGGCCACCGCCATCGTCCTTGCCGCGTCCGTCGCGCTGTCGCCCGTCGCGGCGACCGAAGCGCAGGCCGGCAACGAGGAGGCGCTGATCGCCGGTGCCATCGGCACGATCATTCTTGGCGCCATCGCGACGCAGGCCCTGAACGGCAACGTGCGCATCCATTCCAACACCCAGTCGCATTACGTCCCGCGCCAGCAGCCGACCTATCGTCACGGGAGCCAGGCCGGGCGGTATGGCAATCAACACGGCGGCAATCGTGGCGGGAACCACGGGGGGAGCCGGGCCAAGCATTTCAAGCAACTGCCCGCCCGGTGCATCGTGAACGTCCCCGGTGAGCGCGGCGTGCTGTTCGGCAACCGCTGTCTCCAGCGCAACTTCCGTGGTGCGGCTTACCTGCCGGGCTATTGCAAGGATCACGTCTACAACTCGCGCAACGGGAACGTGCGCAACGTCTATCGCGGTCGCTGCCTGAAGCAGGCCGGATACTCGGTCGCCGGTCGGTAACCGACCATCGAGCAGGGAGCGGCACGTCTGTCCCCGATCTTCCAAATGCCGCTCCTGATTGGCGGCGGGTCCGAAGAAGGCCCGCCGCCTTTTGCCGTTCGCGGCGCGCGCGGGGCAAACGACTTGCCTCCGCCCCGCAGGTATCGCACCAAGGCGCCATGCTGGACGGTCCTGACTATTCTTTTGAAGCCGCGGCCCTTGCGCGGGGCTTCACCCGGGTTGCGGGGGTCGATGAGGTGGGGCGTGGTCCGCTGGCCGGGCCGGTGATGGCGGCGGCCGTGGTGCTCGACCCTGCCGATATTCCCGAGGGCCTGAACGACTCCAAGAAGCTTACCGCCAAGCGCCGGGATGCGCTGTTTGCCGAGATCATGGCGCGCGCGGCGGTCGGTATCGGTCACGCGTCGGTGGAAGAGATCGACTCCCACAACATTCTGCGGGCGGCGCATATCGCGATGCTGCGGGCGGTGGCCGTGCTCGACCCGCTGCCCGATCACCTGCTGATCGACGGAAACCTCCTCCCCCGCGGGACAACTGTTTCGGCGGAGCCGGTAATCAAGGGTGACGGCAAATCATTGTCCATCGCGGCGGCGTCAATCGTGGCGAAAGTGACGCGCGATCGCATCATGGTGGACTTGGCGCAACAGCACCCCGGCTATGGCTGGGAGAGCAATGCGGGATATCCATCAAAAAGCCACATTTCGGCACTCAAAGATTTAGGGGTGACCCCACACCATAGGCGATCCTTCAAGCCGGTCCACAATATCTTGTGTCCAGAAAAACAGTAACCCCCTGATTTAAAAAAGAAATTGACTGCGAATCGCCTCTGACTCAAACTTATCCACAACAACGAGGGCCATAAGGCCCCGGGGACAGAGGCAGACAATATGACGAAAATGACCCGCGCGGCAGAGGTTCTGCCGCTCAACCAAATCCTGTCCGGTGATTGCATCGAGGTGATGAACAGCCTTCCCGAAGGCTCGGTCGACCTCATCTTCGCGGACCCGCCCTACAACCTGCAACTGAAGGGCGATCTGCATCGTCCCGACAACTCCAAGGTCGACGCGGTCGATGACGAGTGGGACCAGTTCGCGAGCTTCAAGATCTATGACGAGTTCACCCGCGCCTGGCTGGCGGCCGCGCGGCGTCTGCTCAAGCCCAACGGGGCGATCTGGGTCATCGGCTCCTACCACAACGTGTTCCGCATGGGCGCCGAGCTTCAGAACCAGGGGTTCTGGATTCTCAACGACGTTGTGTGGCGCAAGTCGAACCCGATGCCGAATTTCCGGGGCAAGCGCCTGACCAATGCGCATGAGACGCTGATCTGGGCGCAGAAGTCCGAGGACTCCAAGGCGACCTTCAACTACGAGGCGCTGAAATCGCTCAACGAGGGCATCCAGATGCGCTCGGACTGGGTTTTGCCGATCTGTAATGGCGGCGAGCGGCTCAAGGATGACAACGGCGACAAGGCGCATCCGACGCAGAAGCCCGAGGCGCTGCTCCATCGCGTGCTCGTCGGCACGACCAACCCCGGCGACGTGGTGCTCGACCCGTTTTTCGGGACCGGGACGACCGGCGCCGTGGCCAAGATGCTGGGCCGCGAGTTCATCGGGATCGAGCGTGAGGAAGCCTATCGCAAGGTGGCCGAGAAGCGGCTCGCCAACGTGCGCAAGTTCGACAAGGAGGCGTTGACCGTCTCGACCTCCAAGCGTGCCGAGCCGCGCGTGGCCTTCGGACAGCTCGTGGAGCGCGGCATGCTGCGCCCCGGCGAGTCCCTGATCGGGCCGCGTGGACAGGTCGCCAAGGTGCGCGCCGACGGGACGCTGATCTCGGGCGAGGCGCGCGGGTCGATCCATCAGGTCGGCGCGGCGCTGGAAAGCGCGCCTTCGTGCAACGGCTGGACCTACTGGGCCTTCAAGCGTGAGGGCAAGACGGTCTCGATCGACGTTCTCAGACAACAGATACGCGCAGAAATGCGCTGACGGACTTGCCCCACGGGGCAAACGGCGTACCGCCTGTGCCTGTGGCCCAAGCCACGGCACCACTCAACCCCGCCCTTGTGGCGGGGTTTTTTTGGATTCGTGTTGAACCGTCGGGCGCGTCGGGCACACTCCCCCGTGAAGGGACATTTGCATGAACATTCTGATGATTTCCGTCGGCTCGCGCGGGGACGTGCAGCCATTCGTGGCGCTGGGCGCCGGGCTGCGTGCGGCGGGGCACGATGTCACGCTCGCCGGGCCCAAGGGGTTCGAGCCGATGATCGAGGCCGCCGGGCTGTCCCCCGCGCCGCTGCCGGTCGATTTCCAGGCGCTCTTGCAGGAGCCCGAGATGCAGGCCGCGCTGAACTCTCTCACCGGGCGGCTCAAGGCGTTTCGCTGGGCGAGCGAGATCATGAACGGCCAGCTGTCCGAGATGTGGCGGATCGGGCTGGAGGTCGCACCGGACCTGATCCTGTACCATTTCAAGGGCGCGATGGGGCCTTACCTCGGGCGGCGGCTGGGCGTGCCGGCGGTGCCGGTGTCCTTGCAGCCGGGGTTCGTGCCGACGCGGGCTTATCCGATGTTCCTGATGGGGCACCGGTCGCGGGGCGGGGCGCTCAACATGGCGACGCACAAGATCATTCATACGACGATGCGGCTTGGCACCAACCTGCTGGTCAAGCGCTGGGTCAAGGCGAGCGGCACCGATGTCGGCCCGCTGATGGAGGTGCGGCTGGGCTACAGCCCGGACGGGCGCCCCACGCGGATGCACGGCTTTTCCCCAACGTTGGTGCCGCGCCCGGAGGATTGGCCCGCGAAGGATGTGCAGACCGGGTATTTCTTCTCGGACCCTGCCGATTACACGCCGCCTGACGGGCTGTCGGATTTCCTCGGCGCCGGACCGATGCCGATCTACGTCGGTTTCGGGTCGATGCCGGGGCTGGATCACGAACGCACGACGCGGGCGCTGCGCGGGGCGCTGGAGCAGACGGGGCAACGCGCGGTTCTGGCGACAGGCTGGGGCGGGATCGACGGGTTCGAGACGGGCGACAACATCCATGTGCTGGACGCGGTCCCGCACACATGGCTTTTTCCGCGCGTCTCCGCCGTCGTGCATCACGGCGGCTCTGGCACAACGCATGAGGGGCTGCGCTGGGGGCGGCCCAGCATCGTCTGTCCGCTTTTCGCCGATCAGCCGTTCTTCGGCGCGCGGGTCGCGGCCCTGGGCGCCGGGCCGGAGCCGATCCGGCAGAAAGACCTGACGGCAGACAAGCTCGCCGCTGCGATCGAGGGGGCCCTGGCCCCGTCCGTAGCCACGAGAGCCGAGGCGCTGGGCGAGGCGATCCGGGCAGAGAGCGGCGTGGCCACCGCCGTGGACCTTGTCGAGCGGCTCGCCTGACCGGCGTTAGCGCGGTCCCGGAACCGGGTGCTCGCCGCGTTTGTACGGCCCCCAGTCCTCGATCTCGGGGTAATACTGCCGCCGCCAGTGGCGCACACGCGGGTTCATCATGCGCCGCCAGACCGGCGGGACCATCGCGGCCATCGCCATGACCGGATAGCCGAAGGGCAGTTGCGGCGCCTGTGTCTCCTCATAGGTCTGGAGCAGCGGGAAGCGGCGCGCGGGTTTGTAGTGGTGGTCGGAGTGGCGCTGAAGATTGATGAGCAGCCAGTTCGTCGCCATGTGGTCGGCGTTCCACGAATGATGCGGGCGGACCGGTTCGTATTTCCCGTCGCCCATGTATTTGCGCACCAGTCCGTAGTGTTCGACGTAGTTCGTGAGTTCGAGCTGCCAGATCGCGACGAAGGCCTGAAACAGAAACAGGGCGAGGCCGAGCCAGCCGCCAATCACCAGCGCGAGGAGCAGCGCGCCCCCCTGAAGCGCCCAGTAGCGCCAGAACGGATTGGCTCCGTCCCACGGCGACAGGTCGCGCCGCGCCAGCATCGCCCGCTCGGCCCGCCATGCCGAGACCAGGCCTTCGCGCAGGACGCGGAAGAAATAGCGGTGGAACCCCTCGTTGTAGCGGGCCGAGACGGCGTCACGCCGCGTCCCGACCCAGGGGTGATGGACAAGCAGATGCTCGGTGCGGAAATGCGAATAGAGGACGCTGGCCAGAAGCAGGTCGGCGAGCCACCGTTCGAAGCGGTCCTTCTGGTGCATGAGCTCGTGCGCATAGACGATGCCGATGGAGCCGGACATGACGCCGACGCCGAGGAAGACGCCGAATTTCTCCCACAAGACAAGGTGTTCGGCGCGCGGAATCCAGGCGATCATGGTGTAGAGCGTCACGATCTGGATCGGCAGCCAGACCCATGTGATGAGCGAGTACCAGTAAAGGTGCGCGTCGGTGGCGTTCGGGTCCGGGTTGTCGGTGTTGCGTCCGAGGAGCCGGTCGAGGGCCGAGAAGGCCCACCAAGTCCCCGCGAGGGGCAGGACGATGGCCCAGCCGCCATAGGTGGCCGAGAGAAACACCAGCGGAATCACGATCAGGGACGCCCAGAAGGGCGCGGCGTGACGGAAATCTATCGCGGTATCGGTCGGGGCCATCTGCTCACTCCTTGTCCCCCGTGGCGAAGTCTACGCGCCCGCGGCAGGGCGCACAACGGCGCGGGTCAGGACAGGCTGTCGCGGGCAAGGTCATAGACCTTGCGCATCACGGTGGGCAGGTCGGAGGGGGCGAGGCGGTCGGTGAAATGCCCGCGCGCCGGGGTGGCCTCAGCGGGCAGGGTGGCCACGCGCACGGCGAGGCGCAGGTGGAAATGGGTGAAGGTGTGGCGGACCGCTTCGCCCAGATCCTGCCAGTCGGCAGGGAGGGGCGGGCGATCCTCGGGCGTCTCGCCCCAGTCGCCGCCGGGCCAGCCCAGCATGCCGCCCAGAAGTCCGCTCTCGGGCCGGGTCTCGACCAGCCACGCGCCGTCCGTGCGCCGCCCGACATAGGCCACGCCGTAGCGCACCGGCTTGGGCTTCTTCGCCTCGCGGGCGGGCAGGTCGGCGGCGATGCCCTGTGCGTGGGCTGCGCAGTCGCCTCGCCACGGGCAGAGGCCGCAGGCGGGCGAGCGCGGGGTGCAGATCGTCGCGCCGAGGTCCATGACCGCCTGCGCGTAGTCGCCGGGGCGGGTGTCGGGGGTCAGTGTCGCAGCCGCCTCGCGCAGCGCGGGCTTGGAGCCGGGCATCGGGTCGGTGATCGCAAAGAGGCGGGCCATGACCCGCTCCACGTTCCCGTCCACGACCGTCTCGGCCCGGTCAAAGGCGATGGCGGCGATGGCGGCGGCGGTGTAGGGGCCGATGCCCGGAAGCGCCTTGAGCCCGTCCAGCGTGTCCGGGAAATGCCCGTCCAGTTCACCCGACACCACGCGGGCGCATTTGAGCAGGTTGCGGGCGCGTGCGTAGTAGCCCAGCCCGGCCCATTCGCCCATCACGCGGGCGTCCTCGGCGGCGGCAAGGTCGTGAACCGTGGGCCAGAGCGTGCGGAACCGGGTGAAATAATCGCGCACGGCGGCCACGGTCGTCTGTTGCAGCATCACCTCGGACAGCCAGACCGCATAAGGGTCGGGCGCGACCCCGGCGGCGCGTTCAGCCGGGCCGACGCGCCACGGCATCGCGCGGGCGTGGCGGTCGTACCAAGCCAGCAACTCATCGGCCATAACCCGCGCGTCACGCATGTTTTATCCCTGTAACTTCAATCGGCATGGTGTCGGCGCACCCGAACCCCTAGTATATTGAGCGACATGGAGAGGCCAGTGACCGACGCCAGATCGAAACCGGATCGCCGCACGCGCGGCTTCGAGCGGACCGCGAAGCTGCTTGGCAGCCGCATCCGCAAGGCCGGCGAATCGCGTGGTTTCGCTGTTACCCGGCTGATCACCCATTGGGACGAAATCGCAGGCGAGGGGATCGCCCAGATCTCGCGCCCCGTCGAGGTGTCCTATGGGCGTGGCGGCTTTGGCGCGACGCTCACGCTGCTGACCACCGGGGCGAATGCGCCGATGCTGGAAATGCAGAAGGAACAGCTTCGAGAGCGGGTGAACCGGGTCTACGGTTACGCCGCCATTTCCCGCATCCGCATCACGCAGACCGCGCCCACCGGCTTCTCCGAGGGACAGGTCGCGTTTTCGCCACGCAAGGCGGAGAGCGTGCAAGAGCCCGATCCCGAAGTTACCACCCGTGCCCGTGCCACCGCGGACGGCGTCGAGAGCGATGACCTTCGCGCGGCGCTGGAGGCACTGGCGGCGAACGTCTACACCCGAAACTCATCGAAATCCTGAGGCAGACCCCATGAACAAGATCCTTCCCATCGCGCTTGGTGCCGCCGTCCTGATCGGCGGCGGTGCGTTTTACACGATGAACACCGGCAGCACGCCGGGCACTTCGGCGCTCTCGCCTGTGTCCCCCGCCGTGGCGCAGGACGCCACGAGCGAGGCCGACATCGAACCGGCCGAAGATATGGCCATCGGCGATGCGGACGCGCCGGTCACGATGATCGAATACGCGTCCTTCACCTGCCCGCATTGCGCCGACTTCCATGAGCGCGCCTGGGACGACCTGAAGGCCGACTACATCGACACCGGCAAGGTGCGGTTCGTGAACCGCGAGGTCTATTTCGACAAGTATGGCCTCTGGGCCGGGCTGGTCGCGCGCTGCGGTGGCGAGATGCGCTATTTCGGGATCATGGACATGCTGTTCGAGACCCAGAAAGACTGGATCGGCAACGGTCAGGAGGCCGCGATCCTCGAAAACCTCAAGACCATCGGCAAGAAGGCCGGTCTGAGCGACGATGAGTTGAGCGCCTGTCTGGAAGACAGCGAGAACGCGCAGTCGATGGTCGCGGCGTATCAGCAGAACGCGGCTGAGGACGAGATCACCGGCACGCCGACCTTCGTCATCAATGGCGAGAAGTATTCCAACATGACCTATGCGGATCTTCAGGAGATCCTCGACGGTCTGATCGACGGCTGACCCCGGCGCGAGAGACATCGGAAACGGCGGTCCTGCGGGGCCGCCGTTTTTTTGTTGGGCCTCAGCCGCGCGCGGCCATGAAGGCGAGTCGGATGAGCGTGCGTTCGATCAGCGCCATTTGCGGCGCCTTGGAGGTGGACCGCAGGGTGAGGTCGGCCTCCACGATCATGTCGAGCGCGGTTTCCAGCTTCACCGCGCCCCAGCGCGAGGCCTGCCGGGTCATGCGGTCGCGTGACTTGAAATGCACCGGCGGGCGGGCGCGGAAGATACCCTTGTTCGGCCCTTCGGGGTCAGAGGCCGCCATGTGCAGCGTGCGGAAATGGTTGGTGGTCACGATGGCGAGGCGCGTGGGGGCGATGCCCTGTGCCTCGAGCCGCGTGAGCAGCGGGCCAAGCTCCTGCGCGCGGCCCTCGGCTGTGGCGTGGAGCAGGTCGTCCAGCACCGCCTCGGTGGAGGCGGGGGCACAGGCGGCCACATCGTCGGGCGAGACCGTGGAGGGGTCGTTCAGCATGTAGAGCGACAGTTTCTCGACCGTCTGGCGGAAGTCGCCGGGGTCGAGGGTGCGGGCCAGCGCCTCAAGATCCCGCATCGCTTCGCCATCGACGTTGTTGAGCCCGGCCTTGGACAGTTCCGCCTTGATCTCGTCGCGCGACATCGGGTCGTCATAGATGCCGACGGCGACGGCCTTGGGATGTTTTTCAAAGTATTTCCGCAGCTTGCCGGTGGGTTTCAGGTTCCCGCCGGTGACGACGACATGGGCATCGCCCGTCTGCCAGTCATCCATAGCCTGCGTGATCTTGTCCCCCATCGCGTCGGTCGCATCCTCGACAAAGACCGCGCGGGGGCCGGGGAAAAAGCCTTGTGCTTTCATCGCGTCGGCCAGCGCGGCCGGGTCCTGCCGCAACTCCCCCGCCATCATCCGGGTGAGGCGCATTTCGCCCTCGGCATTCTCACCCAGAAGATTCGCAAGAAGCTCCTGCCGCTTGAGCGCGACTCGCATCCCGTCGGTGCCATAGATCAGCGTGCCCGGCTTGTCGGGCGCGGGCTTGGCGAAGTGGCGGTTGGCCTCGGCGGGTTTGAGTTTCATGCCCGCAGTCTGGCGTTATGCCACCACATTCACAATCCGGCCCGGCACCACGATGACCTTTTTCGGCGCATTGCCGTCCAGCGCGCGTTTCACCCCGTCGGTGGCGAGCGCCAGCGTCTCGATCTCGCCCTTGTCCATGTCCTTGGGCACGGTGATCTCGTCACGCCGCTTTCCGTTCACCTGGATTGGCATGGTCACGGTGTCTTCCACCAGCATCGCCTCGTCGGCCACGGGCCAGTCGGCTTCGGCGACGAGGCCTTTGCCGCCCAGCATGGACCAGACTTCCTCCGCGAGGTGTGGGGTCATCGGGGCCATGAGCTGCGCCATGACGCGCATGGCGGTCTGCCTGGTCTCGGCCCCCGCCTTGGATTTCGACAGCGTGTTGGTGAAGCCGTAAAGCTTGGCGATGGAGGTGTTGAAGGCGAAGCCCTCGATCCCGTCCGTCACGGCCTTGATGGTCTTGTGCATCTCGCGCAGCAGATCCTCGTCGCCTTCGCCCGTGCCGGTGGCGTCCGCGATCTCGGCGGCGATGCGATAGACGCGGGCGAGGTGCTTGGAGGCACCCTCGGCACCCGAGGCGGTCCATTCCACGTCACGCTCGGGGGGCGAGTCGGACATGACGAACCAGCGGGCGGTGTCGGCGCCGTACTGGGCGATGATCTCCAGCGGATCGACCACGTTTTTCTTCGACTTCGACATTTTGGCAGAGGGGATGATTTCGACCGGCTCACCAGTGGCCTTCAGCTTGGCGCCGCCTTCGGTCTCTTCCACGTCCTCGGGGAAGTGATAGACGGCGCGGCCCTCGGCGTCGCGAGTCTGGTAGATCGCGTGGGTCACCATGCCCTGCGTAAACAGCGCGTTGAACGGCTCTTTCGACTTCTCCGGCAGGTGGCCGCAGATGTGCATCGCGCGGGCGAAGAAGCGCGAATAGAGCAGGTGGAGAATCGCGTGCTCGATGCCGCCGATGTATTGATCGACGTTCATCCAGTAGTCCGCGTCCTCGGCCACGGTCGGCGTATCGGCGCGGGGCGCGGTGAAGCGGGCGAAATACCACGAGCTGTCCACGAAGGTGTCCATCGTATCGGTCTCGCGCCGCGCGGGCTTGCCGCAGGACGGGCAGGCGCAGTCGCGCCACGTCGGGTGGCGGTCGAGCGGGTTGCCGGGCGTGTCGAAGCTGATGTCGTAAGGCAGCTCGATCGGCAGGTTCTCTTTCTTCTCCGGCACCACGCCGCAGTCATCGCAATGGACCACCGGGATCGGGCAGCCCCAGTAACGCTGGCGGGACAGGCCCCAGTCGCGCAGGCGGTATTGGGTGTGACCTTTGCCCCAGCCCTGTTTCTCGGCGTAATCGATGGTGGCCGCGATGGCCTCTTCCCCCGTCGCCTCGTCCAGACCGGCGAAGTGGTCGACCCATTTCACCGTGTCGGACTTGGGCGGCACGTAGGCAGTCTTGGTAATCCGGAACAAGTACTGCTCCCCAGGATACTGCTCTGAGTCGTCTAACGGCAAGACAGGATCAGCGTCGAAATTGTTGTCAGGCACCTCGTATGGAGCGTGGTCGCCATGCAGTGGCAAGAACGTCTCGATCACCGGCAGGTCGTACTTGCGGCAGAAGTCTAGGTCGCGCTGGTCATGGGCCGGGCAGGCAAAAATCGCGCCGGTGCCGTAGTCCATCAGGATGAAGTTGGCGATCCAGACGGGCAGTTCCCACGACGGGTCCAGCGGGTGTTTCACGCGCAGGCCGGTGTCGTAGCCCAGCTTTTCCGCCGTTTCGATGGCCTCGGCGGTGGTGCCACCCTTGCGCGCGGTGGCACAGAAGTCGGCCACTTTCGGGTCGGCCGCTTCCAGTTCTTTCGCAAGCGGGTGATCGGGGGAGATACCCACGAAGCTCGCGCCCATGAGCGTGTCGGGGCGGGTCGTATAGACCTCGATCGCCGCGCCGCCGTCGGTGCGCTCGAACGCGAAACGCAGGCCCTGGCTCTTGCCGGTCCAG
>NZNT01000028.1 GCA_002695005.1 Maritimibacter sp. | reverse complement strand
ATATTGGGCGGGCTTGCAAGAGCAAAAAGCAGCATGAAACCTAAACCCGATACACCTTAGAAACGCTGCAAACCTGTCCGAAAAGGTGGGACCACTTCAGGTCATCTGTTAGACTCGTATGCGCTATTTGAAAGTTTGAACAAATATGATCCGAAAAGCGCCAGAGCGCACTATCCGACTTTGGTAATTCGCATGGGAGCGGAGAGCAACCTAACCGAATTGTCGTCATGTGTAGGGTCGCTCAGGTTCTCACGCCATACTAATAGCTGCGAAGGGCGGAGAGCTGACCTTTGCTGCAAGTGCGATACGGCGACGTCGGTGATCTAATAGCGGACATTCCTGGATTGCCGTCGCCGGTCTCATTGCGGCCTTCGCGATTCGAGTGATCAATGTCCGGCGCGGCGGAGCTGGCGCCCCCCCGCGCGCGCCAGGGGGCCTGATCCGGATGGCCGACCGAGGCCCTCAGCCCAGGGAACATTCCGGCCCGACAGGCACGATGCCGGTGGGGTTCAGCGCCTTGATCGAGTAGTAGCCGCGCTTGATGTGGTCAATGCTGACCGTATCGCGCACCCCGGGGATAGCGAGGATACGGGCCTGGTAGCGGCTTAGGGCAGGGTAGTCCGCGATGCGGCGCAGGTTACACTTGAAGAGGCCGTGATAAGCCACGTCGAAGCGCACCAGCGTCACGAAGAGTCGCACATCGGCCTCGGTGAAGCGACCTCCCAAAAGGAACCCGCGACCGTCGCCGAGGCGCTCCTCGAGTTCATCGAGCATTGCGAAAACCTCGCAGAATGCTTCCTCGTAGGCGACCTGCGTGGTGGCGAAGCCCGCGCGGTAAACGCCATTGTTCAAGCTCGGATAGATGCGGTCGTTGAGCGCCTCGATGTCCTCGCGGAGGTCCGCCGGATAGAGATCGATGCTATGGTCGGCCAGATCTCCGAAACCGGAGTTCAGCATCCGCAGAATGTCGGCGGACTCGTTGTTCACGATGGTCCCGCGCTTCTTGTCCCAGAGCACCGGCACCGTGGCCCGGCCCGAGATCGTCGGGTCGGCCCGGGTGTAGATTTCGTGCATGTAGGACGCGCCCTCGGCCTCGGTCGGATCGCCGAAGTGCCAGCCCTGGTCGGAGAGATCCGGTTCGACGACCGAGACCGAGATCACGTCCTCCAACCCCTTCAGCTTTCGGGCGATCAGCGTCCGCGACGCCCAGGGGCAGATCAGCGCGACATAGAGGTGGTAGCGGCCCGCCTCGGCCTTGAAGCCGCCCTCGCCGGTCGGCCCGGCGCTCCCGTCAGGCGTCACCCAGTGGCGGAAGCTGGAGGTCTGGCGGACGAAGCCACCCTTGTCGTCCTTGGCCTGGACCGGCTGCCAGTCGGCAACCCATTTCCCGTCTCGAAGCATGATCGTCTCCTTAATTCTTGAGCGTGATTGCGGTGCCCCAGGGATCGCGAACGGTCAGGCCGTTGGCATTCTTGATGCTTTCAAGCCCGGCGCTTTCAACCCGGCCAGCGATGGAGGCAATGTCCGCCGCATCACGGACAACAATCTCGATGGCATCGAGACCTGCCATACCCTCGGGGCGTTTGCTGGCCCGGCGGCTGTTCCAGATATTGCCGGCAAGCTGGTGGTGGTAGCCGCCGCTGCCGTAGAAGCTGGCCCCAGGATAGCGCGCCGCGATATCGAGGCCGAGCACGTCGCGGTAGAAGCGGTCGGCTTCGCCCGTGTCGCCCACCTGAAGGTGGACATGGCCGATGCTGCCGTTCTCGGGGAAACCCGACCATTCGGTGCCTGCGGCGCTTTGCAGCAGACCCTGGAGATCCAGCGGGTCGGTGCTCATCCGGATCTCGCCGCCCTCGCCGTGCCAGGCCGAGACCGGGCGGTCCGTATAGACCTCGATGCCGTTGCCCTCGGGATCGGCGAGATAGAGCGCCTCGCTGACGATATGATCCGAGGCACCGTGAAGCGGCACACCCGCCTCGGCGATGTGAGCGACCCAGCGGGCCAGGTCGGATCGGGTCGGCATCAGGAAGGCGGTATGAAAGAGCCCGGCCTGCCGCGGGTCGAGTGGGGAAAGGCCTGGGTCGCCCTGAAGCTCCAGAAACGGCGTGTCGCCGGTGCCGAGGGTGACGCGATGCTCGCTGGTCGCGACCGGGCTGAGCCCCAGCGCCATCTGGTAGAAAGTGGAGACCGCATCGAGGTCCCGCACCTTGAGCCGGACCGCCCCGATACGCATCGGCGCGGTCGTCATGCCGAAGAAGTGGTCGACGGTGGTCATTGCAGGTCTCCTTGTGAAAGAGTGCGGCCGCGGGAGATGACCCGCGGCCAGCAAGGGAGGTCAGGCGAACTGGCCGAGGCGTTGGTCGAGCTGCGGCACGCGCAGCGCGAAGGCTCCGCGTCCCAGGACGGCGACGACGCCTTGCACCACCGCCCAGAACAGCGGGTATTCCCAGCCGCCGCCTTCGTTCGAGAAGCTCCAGCCGAAACCGGAATGCGCCCATGTCGCGCCCAGGAGGACGGGGATCAGCGCGATCGAGACGAGGCGTGTGCCGAGACCGAGGATCAGGGCGATACCGCCCGCCAGCTCTGCGAAGATCGTGAAGTAGGCGAGCACGCCGGGCAGGCCGAGGCCTTCGAAGAAGGCGACGGTGCCGGGGATGGTAAAGGCGCTCACCTTCATCCAGCCATGGGCGAGGAACAGGACGCCGGTCGAGATGCGAAGGGCGGCGGCGGCGTAGTCGGTATGGGTCTGCGTGGTCATGTCAGATGCTCCGTGGGGTTGGGGATGTCAGGAAAACTGCCAGCGCGGCGCGATCCCGGTGCCGTGACCGAAGACGTAGCCGAACTGGATGTTGAGGAAGCCGATGGGCTCGAGGTAGCGGGCGTTGGCGAGCGGGCCGGCATCGACCGGCTCGAGGCCGATCTCGGCGGCCAGCGCCTTGACCGTCTCGCGCGCGGCCTCGTCATCGCCAGCGACGAAGGTCTGGATGGGCTGGCCATTGACCTTGAGGCCCGTGCCGTAGTGCTGGGCGAAGACCGTGTTGAACGCCTTCACCACCGTCGCGCCGGACAGCCTGGAGGCGATCTCTTCGGCCGCCGAGGTCTTGTGCCCGACTTGAAGGCCGGAGAAGTCCTCGGTCACCGGGTTCGAGACGTCGATGACGGTCTTGCCGCTGAAGTCGGCCTTGCCGGCAAGATCCGCGATGGCCCCGTAGGGCGTGGCGACGACTACCACCTCCGCCTTGGCGACGGCGGTAGAGAGATCGTCGTTGCGGCCGATGGTTGTCACCTCGTGGCCGGCCTCGCCCAGAATCCGCGAGAGCCCTGAGCCGACATTTCCGTTGCCGATAACTGCGATACGCATGGCATTCTCCTTCGCTTTGCCGCCCTGCGGCGGCCTGTTGATCACTAAAGCGAAAGTAAGGCTTTCCCATATTCCATAAAATGACGATGTTATGGAATGACTATCGCGAATTTATTCTCAAAAGGGCGCTCATGGATATTGTCGACGAACTCAAGGCTTTCGTGGCCACCGCACGGACCGGCTCCTTCACCGCAGGGGCCGAGCAACTGGGGGTCTCGAACCGCCTGACCTCGAAATACGTGGCCGAACTGGAGGCGCGCCTCGGCGCGCGGCTGCTCCAGAGAACGACCCGGAAGGTGGGGCTGACGCCAGCCGGTGAGGATCTCCTCGCGCGGGCGCCAGCCGTCCTCGATGAGCTCGATGCTCTGCTGGGGTCTGTGTCAGAGGGGTCGCGCGGCCTGAGCGGGATCATCCGGGTCTCGGCGCCTGTGACCTTCGGCGAAGTCTACGTGGCCGGCATGTTGGCCCGGTTCGCCGAAGCGCACCCGGATCTGACTTTCGACCTCAGGTTGGACGATCGCTACGTCGACTTGGCCGCCGACGGCATCGATCTGGCGTTCCGGATGGGTGTGTCGGAGACGCTGTCACTCAAGACGCGCAAGCTCGGCACGTTTCACAGCTCACTGGTTGCGCATCCAAACTACGTGAATGAGCACGGGGCACCGAGAACACCGGATGATCTCTCTCAGCACGCCTGCATTGTCGATACCAACCGGCGCCAACCGCATCGGTGGACGTTTAGCAAGGACGGCACCGCGATCGTCGCCCAAGTGCGGGGCCGGTTCCATGTCAACTCGGCCCGGGCGGCAATCGAGTTGGCCTCGGCCGGCATGGGGATCGCCTATGCGCCGCGGTTCGCGACCGCCGACATGCTGGACACTGGCCGCCTCGTTCCATTGCTCGAGGATTTCGACATGGATGGGGGACCGGTTACCGTCGTTTATCTCGAAGGTCGGACCTTACCTCGAAAGATACGAACCCTCATCGACTTCGCTGCTGAGGATGTTCACGCCATGTCTTGACGAGACATGAGAGGCAATCCTGGTCGGGTCAACAGCACCGACATGAATGGCACCTTCGGGTAAGTTGCGACGCAGCGAAAACCTCCCTGACGAAGGTCTGGTCTGGGCCCGTTCCATGAAGACGGCCCGTAGTCTCAGATTTCAATGGCTTCGGCGATAGCAAGTGCGTCTTCAAGCTCGACGCCCAAATATCTTACCGTGCTATCCATCTTGGTATGGCCCAGCAAGAGTTGAACTGCGCGCAGGTTGCCGGTCTTCTTGTAGATCTGGGTGACTTTGGTGCGGCGCATAGAATGGGTGCCGTATGCGCTCGCCTCCAGCCCGATCGAGATCACCCAATTCCTGACAATGCGTGCATATTGCCGGGTCGAGATATGAAGCCGTTCGTGGAAACGCCCAGGCCATAGATATTCTGATCCGATCATCGAGGGGTCTTGCATCCAATTTTGCAATGATGCTCGGGTGCCATCCGAAATTTCAAACTGCACTGGTTTTTGCGTCTTGCTTTGCAAGACCGAGGCACGTTCCTTGATCAGGCCGGAAGCCATGACATCTACGACCTTCAGTTTGACCAAATCACACCCGCGCAGCTTGCTATCGATAGCCAAGTTGAAGAGCGCCAAGTCGCGATGGTTCTCGGCCAGTTCAAGCCGAACCCTGATGGCCCAAACTTGCTTGGGTTTCAGAGGCCGCTTCTGGCCCACGATGCGTCCCTTGTTCCAAGCAGGGCGATGGGCGCGAATGGCAGGTAAGTTCGGTGTTTGCATGACTGATCCTCCGATCCGCCACGCCCTCCACATCGACAACCCGACGTTGACGGATCATCATAGCATGACTTACTGCGGCGCATCTGAGGTCCGCAGAGAGCCCAAACTGACCGCGTTGGTCGTAGGAGGCTTCGCAGTGGCAGCATGGGCGTGCTTGTCGTGATCGGGCCCGTAGCGGCCCTTCGCATATGAAGCCGGGAAGGTCTGGTTCCGGGGTGTTACTAACAAGTGGGAGCGCGCAACGGAACGCCGCTGCACTTTTAGAACATTGACCCGATGTCGGACGCCCCCGTCGGGTAGGCGGCGGGCATCGCTTTCACCTGCGCCGCCGTCAGCCCCAGCTTGATCGCCAGCGAGAAGACGTTGATCAGCTCGGCATACTCCGGGCCGAACATGTGGGCTCCGAGGATCTTGCCATCCTTGCCGGTGATGATCTTCGCACCGGCATGTGTTTCACCGATGCGCTTCTGCGAGAACCAGCCCGACGTGTCGGTGAAGCTCACCTCCACATCACCCAACTCTCGCGCCTCTTCCTCAAGCAGGCCGACCCGCGCCAGCTCGGGTATGGTGAACACCACGCTCGGCACTCCGGTGTAGTCGGGTTCAGTCCGCTTGTCCTTCAGCATGTTGGAGGCGGCGATCTTACCTTCGAAGACGGCGACCGGGGTCAGCGGCTTTCCTGGCGAGGCGGCAGCATCTCCGGCGGCATAGATGCGTGGGTTCGATGGAGATTGCAGCCAAGCCGCAACCTTCACGCCACCGTGCTCGGTTTCGATACCGGCAGCCGCAAGGTCAAGATGGTCGATGTCCGGCACCCTACCTGCACCGTGAACGACGAGATCGGCTTCGATGGAATGGTTCTGCCCGGCCTTGCGGTAGAGCACGCGGTGCGCCCCATCCGTATCCCCAATCCGCTCCATTTCGGCCTCAGCCATGATCTCAATCCCGGCTTCGCGGCTCCGTTCGAGCAACATCTCTACGAGGTCGGGGTCAAACATCTTCAACTGGCGTGCGCCGCGGTCGAGGATTGTCACCTCAGCTCCCGCCCGCGCAGCGATATGGGCGAATTCGAAGGAGATGTAGCCGCCACCGACAAAGACGATCCGGCGCGGCAGTTCGGCGAGGTTCAGGAAATCGGTGCTGTCGATCCGTCGCTCGGCACCGGAAAATTCCAGCGGCCTCGGCTTTGCGCCCGTAGCAATCAGTGCGCGGCGAAAGGCGATCTCGCCTTGGCCGTCGATCTCGATCCGGTCCTTGGCGGTGAAGCGCGCGCGACCATGTAGCGTTTTCACCCCGGCCTCTGTCAGCCCACTTTCCATGCTCTCGGGCACCGGGTCGGTGAAGCTCTCCTTGTGCTTCATCAGCGATGGCCAATCGATCTTGGTCTCTCCTGCGACGCCCTTGCCTTCGAGCAGCCGCACGGCCTCCACCGCCTCGGCGCCGGCGCGCAGCATCTTCTTCGGGTCGCAGCCACGGAGTGCGCAGGTGCCGCCATAAGGTAGCTCGTCGACGATGGCGACGGACCAACCCGCCTGGCTGCATTTTTTCGCGGCATTGATCCCGGCCATGCCGGCGCCGATGACGATCAGGTCGAGTGTCTCGGTCATATGTGCTCCTCGTTCATGCTTGTCAGTCTGGGGCCGCTCACGCGTTCAACGATAGCGACCCATCAATCGTTCACTCAGCCCCCAGATCGCCATAGTGCCTCCACCCGTCGCAATGCCGAGCCAACGCCAGCCGTCCTCTCCGAGCGGCACCAGCCCCGTGCCATGGCCCAGCACAGGGAGCGTCATCGTCAGCAGGAAGGGCCCGGTGTAGCGGCAATGGACCCGGCCACAACGCCGGGCATTGAACAGGCAGGCACTTCCCATCCACGCCAATGCAAGCAACCAGATCCCCATCTTGGGTCCATCTGGCAGTGGAATCGCCAGCACCATGGCACCTATCGGCAGCCACCAGGCGAGAGCGGCGTCGAGGGTCGAACCGAGGAGGTCGCGTTTCGATCTGCCGCTCATGCCTTCACCCTGCGCAGCAGCTGAGCGCTGCCACGTCCTTCTCGAAGGTCTGGGCCGCAAGCTTCAGCCCTTCCACCGTCGTGAGATAGGGCATGATGGTATCGCCCAACTCGTCGTAGGTGAGCTCGGCTTTCAGCGCCATCGCTGCGGTCTGGATGCTGTCTGCGCCCCCGGGGGCGAGGATCTGCGCCCCCAGCAGGCGTTTGCTTCCTGCCTCGGCCACCAGCTTGATCAGCCCGCGCGTGTCGCGGGCGGCAAGCGCGCGCGGAACGGCGTCGAGCGGCAGGACCGAGGTGAGGACCTCGCGCCCCGCGGCGCGGGCCTGTGCCTCGCTCAGTCCCACGCCCGCCACCTGCGGATCGGAAAACACGACCCAGGGCATCGTGCTGTTGTCGTAGCTGCGTGCCTCTCCCGCCACCGCGTTCCGGGCGGCGAGCTTGGCGCCGTAGGCTGCCATGTAAACGAACTGGTCACAGCCGATGACGTCGCCTGCGGCCCAGACACTGGGGTTGGAAGTGCGCATCTGCGCGTCCACCACGATGCCGCCGCGCGCGTCTGTCTCGATCCCGGCTGCGCCGAGGTTCAAGCCATCACTGTTCGGCACCCGCCCGGTGGCAAGCACCAGTCGCTCGGCGATGAAGTTCTCACCCACGTTGCCGCTCAGACGTAGGCCGTCGCCATCGCGCACCACGCTCTCGTAGCCGGCGACCCGCGCCAAGCGAATACCCTCGGAAGCGAGGTAGCCCTCCAGTGCTTCGGAGATCTCGGGTTCGGCCTCCGGCAACACGCCGCGGCGGCTGACCAGGGTCACCGCGACACCGGCACGGGCGAAGAGCTGCGCAAGCTCCACGCCGATATAGCCAGCACCGAGGACCAACATCGAGGCGGGCAGAACGGTGAGTTCCAGCGCCGACGTGCTGTCGAGGGCGCCGATATCCTCAATGCCGGGGATCGCGGGCACGTGGGGACGCGATCCGGTTGCGATAATGATTTTCGCTGCCGGGAACGCCACCCCGTCTACGGTGAGATTGCCTTGGTCGTCGAACAGGGCGCGACCTTCGATGTAGTCCACGTTCTCGTGCCGTGGCAGCACGTCGGCGTATTTTGCCGCGCGCAACTCCTCCACGAGCGCCTGCTTTTGCGCGACAGTCGCAGTCCAATCAGTCACGCTGGCTTCGGCACTGATGCCGTTGAACCGATTGGCGGCGCGGGCGTGGTGAAGGCCCTCCACGGCGCGGATCAGGGCCTTCGAGGGCACGCAGCCCACGTTCACGCAGGTCCCGCCAATCGTCCCATCGCCGATCAGCGCGACCCGTGCACCGGCTTCGGCGGCGGTAATGGCGGCGGAAAATCCGGCCGAACCAGCGCCGATCACAGCGAGATCGTAACCGCCCTTGGGAGTGCAGCAATCTTTCATATCATTCTCTCTTCAATTCGTGCGTTGGCGCCGCCAGAGCGCGAAAATGGTGATGCCGATGAACACTGCCAGCGCCGGCAGGAGCACGAAGTCGAGCCATCCCAGCAGGGCCGAAAGCCCGACCGCGCCCAGCAGGACCACAAGGACCGGGGTGAAGCAGCACAGCGCCACCAGGACGGTGCCGATCAGCCCGTATTTCAGCAAGCGGTCGTCCTTGGGGTGTTCCTGGCGCTCGCTCACGAGCCGTCTTCCGCGGCCAGTGTTGCGCCATAGCCCACGCCGGTGACGGCGGCGATAAGCCGGGCCGGGCCGGTCACGGCGTCATCATAGTGCAGGACGTAAACGCCATCCTCGGCCTCGCCCTCGAGGAAGTCCGCGATCTCTACAGTCTCGACGCGCTTGAGCGCCGTGGCGACGATATAGCTGCACGAGGGGCAGGTTAGACCAGTGACGTGCAGGCGGGTCTCGGCTTCGGCTGCAAAGATCGCGGTCGGCGAGATCCAGAGGATAGCAGCGAGTAACATTTGTCTCATGATGGGCTCCGATATCAGAAGGTTAGGATGCGCGGCGCGACATAGGGAAAGACCAAGGCCAGGAGCACCACGGCCAGCGCACCCCAAAGCAGTCCGCGCATCAGGCCGCGATCCACCGGGCGTGCGCAGACCCCGGTGCCACAGTCCTCGGCAGACACAGGTCGGTAAGCCTTCCAGAATCCATAGCCGAGCGCCGCCAAGGCGAAGGAAAGGGTTACCCACTTGTAGGCGTAGAGCGCTGTGAGTTGGCCGATGAAGACCCCGGTGACGCCAAGGCTAACCAGGACCAGCGGCAGGATGCAGCAAGAGGTCATCGCCAGCGCGCCGAGCACCCCGGCGCCAGTGGCTGTCCATCCGGTCCTGTCAGGCCTATCCTCCGTCTGAGGTTCTGCCCCGTTCGTCTCCACCATCATCTTGTCGCCCTGTTGTCGTTGGATAACTGACAAGATAGGGTCTGTAGTAGCTACAGGATCAAGGAGAAATCTCATGCCTGACGATCACGCCCTCGCGAGCGACCTGAAGCGTTCCGATCTCGCCAAGCTGACAGGCTGTAACCTCGAGACGATCCGCTACTACGAAAATATCGGCCTGATGCCTGATCCGCCGCGCACCGCGTCAGGTCATCGCCGCTACGGACCGGCGCATGTGGAGCGGCTGCACTTCGTGATGCGCGCACGGGATCTTGGCTTTACCATGGAAGAGATCCGCGGGCTGCTGTCTCTGGTCGATCGCGGCAGTCACACCTGCGCCGAGGTCGAGCGGATGGGGCGCCACCATCTCGAGGTAGTGCGCGACAAGATCCGCGACCTCAAGGCGATCGAGACCGTGCTCGCTCAGACAATCGCACGCTGCACCGGGTCCGACACACCAGATTGCCCCTTGCTCGACGTCCTTAGTGCGGGACAGACCAAGTCAGAGTAATCAGAAAGCTCGGTGGAATAGCTGTCATACACGCGAATTGCAGCGAATGGCCGTTGTCCGCCCGACATTCAGTGGTGATCGCAGACGTGGCGAATAGCGAGCACGTGCGGCGAACGGCAGAAAGGTCCCGCTCTGCCGACCTTCATCCTCCGATAATGCTGCGCCATCGACGAATGGCCGGTCTGGAGAAGCTGCGGTGCAGCATCGGCGTAGTATGTGGATGACGGCTTTGGGCCGAAAGCGGTCGTTAGCTGTGGTGTGGATCAACGGCAACGACTGCAATGACCGGGTTTCCAAGACGGGTAGGTGGATCGCAGACGTGCTCGGGAGCAAGCATGATGTTTTCGCGCGGAGCGGCGATAACTTTTGGGGGTGTCCGCAAACCGTGTTGGTCTGCTATGCGGACAAAGGGTGCATTCGCTGCGGATGCGCAGATGGCTGCTTCAGGTTTGGCGCACCGATAGGACATTGCAGCAGGTCGCGCCGGTTAGTCCGTAT
>NZNT01000027.1 GCA_002695005.1 Maritimibacter sp. | reverse complement strand
GGTTTCTGTCTCATCTCCACTCCTTGGCGGTTACGATGAGCCAGAAACCCTCCATTACGAAATCAATTCAGATGTCCCAAGGGTGCTGACGGCAGACAGGCGTCCACGCTCCACCGGGCTATTGGCGCCAAGCAAAGAAAGGGGGTTGGCACATACTAAAGATGGGAGTCGACGGACCGAGCGCTAATAGGTGTAGCACAGCGCTGAGGTGTTCAACGAATGGCGTCTGTCCTCTTTCCGTCCTCACGAGCTCCAAGTCCAATCCGAGTACGGATGCCACACAACAGAACGAAGTTATCCTTTAGGACGTGATTGAAAGAAGTTGGCGCGGCGCATAGTAACGACACCGTGTAACAGTAATATGAAGGGCAACGTGAGCCCATGCGACCCAAACGACCAGTCTACCATGATGACCCTGCACTGGATCTATGCACACCAACTGACGACCAGATAAGGAGGGCGGCAGAATGCGCAAAGGCAATCCGTCAGACGCTGATGCGGAACCAAATGATGGCCGATCTCGACGGGCCACCAGAATATCGCATCGATCCGCGAACTGGCGACTCTGGCGAAGTCGCTGACCTGCAGGTTGGTTCTGTGGTCCCTCACAGTGGCAAATACTATGCTTTTATAAGGTGTGCCCATGCACGCGGGGGCTATGCCGGTGAGTTTGTAGAGGTTGAAACGGCTCAAAAAGTAGATGTAAGCAATGGACGAATCCCCTCGGTGCGCATGCTTCCTGTCCTCGCCAGATTTGGGAATGTGTCCTTGTTCCGCGATTGGCTTGTTAGAAACAGAATATTTGTTCCGACGGACGGAGTTGAGGTAACCTAGAAAAACAGCGTCGGTCCCCGGCTCATTGCACGGTCGAGCGATCAATCTGCGGCAGAAAAACTCCAAACACAAGTGATCTAAAATGCATGTCATTAGGTTCGAAAAAAATTCGCCAATTTATGGCATGACGCAGTTCTCGTTCCTGGGCCGTGAAAATTCGGACCGTGATATCAAGGTTCGAGGAAATGGACGCGAAGTCCCGACATACAATGTTTCCAAAGTTCTTTTGGGTCGTCGAAGGATGAGGAAACTTTACCGTTACTATTTCTGGGTTGACTGCTCAACTCTTGACCATGTTACGTTTAGTTTCCGTGGACGAGCACTTCGCGTTCAAACCCCGGGTTCCTCAATCAGGAATGGATATCATCCGAACGCAAAATACAACCACGTCGGAATTACGCGGGAGTACGGCAAGGGAGTCTTTCAGACGGATGAGCATGTTTCAAGTGAGTCAAGGTACGAGAGCTGCTGGCTTCTCATGGATCATGATCAAAGATCAGATGACAATGCTGAGCACTTCTATCGCTACCTTTTGAACCAAAAACAGTTTACGAATGCGTACTTTATTTTGTCTCGGGAGTCGGACGATTGGGATCGTTTGTCAAGCGAAGGCTTCAAGCTGATAGAGTACAAATCAGACGAACATCGCATAGCTATGTCCGGCGCGAGGTACTTGATATCATCTCATGCTGACGACAGTATCATCTTCCCCTTTGGGAGAGGCTTCGGCTACAATGCGAACAAATTCAGCTTTGTTTTTCTGCAGCATGGCGTGATACAAAGTGATCTTTCCGGGTGGCTTAATGAAAAACCGATCGATGTTTTCTTAGCGACCACATTTCAAGAACATGCTTCGATCATATCTCGGGAGAGTAACTACAAGTACTCACCGATGGATGTTTTTCTGATCGGGATGCCACGACATGATCGTCTCGTGGAGATGAACGAGACAAAGTCCAAATTGGTCATAGCGCCAACTTGGCGAAAGGAGTTCGTGACCGGCAAGAAAATGGAAGGTATGAAGAAAAGGAAACAGGGAGATTTCCTGAATTCAAAATACTTCAAGGACTGGAACGATCTGCTAAACTCCAACAAGCTGCGTGCGCTCGCGTCAGATCGCGGCCTGGAGATCGTTTTTGCTCCGCATCCAAACATGCGGCTTTATCTGGAGGAGTTCCAGTTTCCAGAGCACGTGTCCGTTTTTGATGAAAAGGCGGGCATTAGATACCAGGAAATAATATCGAAAACAACTGCGGTGGTGACAGACTACTCGTCCGTTGCTTTCGATTTCGCTTTGTCAGGGTCCACGGTTATCTACTATCAAGCGGACAAGTCCGAGTTCTTCCAACCTGGGCATCATGTTGGTTCATTTGGGTATTTTGATTATGAGAATGATGGATTTGGTCCAGTCGTGTCGGCTGTCGACGGGGTCTTGGACGCAATTGACGATTTAGCAGGGCAGGGGAGCAACAATCCATTCGAAGCAAGAGTTGTGGCGGCGTTTCCGTTTCGGGACGGTAGGAACTGCGAGCGACTTTTCGGCCTACTTGATCATTAGAAGACTGTGTGACCTCTTTTGTCCGTTCGTGGCCGATGTTTCCTTACCACTTTCCGGCGCTCAACTTGATGTAAAACCGACTTCCACATAGACGAACTGGTAGGGTAAGGACCCATTGATTATAGCTGAACTGGATGACTCACGGTTCGGAAAACGAGCGGTGAACATGTCTGATCTCGTCTGGCTGACGGACGCGCAGATGCTGCGTCTTGAGCCCTATTTCCCGAAGTCCTACGGCAAGCCGCGCGTCGATGATCGGCGTGTGCTGAGCGGGATTATCTTCATCAACCGCAATGGGTTGCGCTGGCGCGACGCGCCTGCGGAGTACGACCCGCACAAGACGCTCTGCAACCGCTGGAAGCGGTCGAGTGATAGGGGCATCTTCGCGCTGATGATGGCTGGTTTGGCGGCCGAGCACTGCGAAGAAAGCACGGTGATAATTGACGCCACCTATCTGAAGGCACATCGCACAGCGTCCAGCTCGGGCGCAATAAGGGGGCGCGTGGAGGCCTGATCGGGCGGACCAAAGGCGGCATGAACACCAAGCTGCACGCCATCTGCGTCAGCCAGGGGCGGTCACTGAACCTGTTTGCCACCGCCGGACAGGTCAGCGATTACATCGGAGCACGGACTTTGATAAGCAGCAACCCGGTATGACAGATTCCCAAAGGGCTTCCCCCACCGCGAATGCTTTCGCTGCAACCGTCATCTACTGTCAATGCTTCCTGACACTAGTTCGGTCGAACCCCGTGATTGAGGGCTTGCCAGCCAGCACGTCAGTTCGAGTTGACGACACTTTGATTCCGTGTTCCTTGGATACAAATGTGAAAATCAACCTAGGAATGTTTCGGTGCTTCCACGTGAACTGATCGCTTCTCGACCCAGTTGGGTTCGAAGGCAAATTTCGAACGATGAAGTGTTTGCTCTCACATCGGAGATTATTTCCAAGTCATGCACTACGGGAATTGAGGTGGGCGTTGCATCTGGGTTCTCGTCCGCAGTGATCTTTTCGGCGCTTTCATCAGTTGATGAGGACGCATTGCTATATTCTTATGATTTGTCTCGCAAATGCTATTTTGATTCAACAAGGAATACTGGCGACGCATTTTTTGAAATGCTTGGAGAAAGGACTGGATTCAAGCTGTCGACTGGGGTGACGTCTTCGGAAATAGATCTCCCGCGAAAAGCTGACTTCGGATTCATTGATGCTTGCCATGAGAATCCTTGGCCAGCACTTGATCTGTTGGCAATGTCGAGATTTTTGGCGGATGGTGCTCTGGTAGCGCTTGATGACATCGATACAATTTTTAGACGAGGTCTAAGGCACACGAATGGTGGCAGGGACTTATATCGAGCATGGCCTGGAAAGAAATATCAGTTGGACGGTGTTTCAGGATTGGGCTTTTTGATTTATGATCGAGCATCTATGTTAAGGGCAATTCAAACCACTTTTGCGCTTGATTGGGACGCACACATCCATCCTGATGTGCTAGGTCAATACATGAAAATACTCTCTCGCGTATCGCCGCTAGCGTATCTTAAGTTATTTCTAAATGTTAGTAGGTATGCGGGTACACGAGATCATGCCCGCAGGCATGCCTCACTTCTGGATGGGAAGCGGTTCTAGCAGCTGTGTTTCTTCGATTGCTGGACGGATCGGCTGCGCCGATCTGGCGTCCGGATATCGATGGATGGGAAAGGCCGATTCCTCGACAACATCTTCATTGAGCGGCTGTGGCGAACCCTGAAATACGAATGCGTCTACCTGCATGCCTGGGAGACAGGATCAGAGACGAAAGCGGCATCCGGAAATGGATGACCTTCTACAACCACCAGCGTCCGCACTCAGCCCTCGGCGGTAAGCCATCGGCGCTGGTATATTGGCAGAGAAATGATATCAACTAACCCGATCAGCAGGTGCAAAGAGTAGCTTAATTTACGCCAGATCCTGTCCAAGAGACAGGGAGTAGCTCAAAGTACAAAAGAATTCACGATCTCTCGCGCCACCCAATGAGCGAGCGTTTCAGTCGATAAGCGGTCCGTTTACCGAAAGAGACTCCATCAGGACCCGAAATGATACACTACTAAGTTCTGGGCTTGATTAACACATCGCACGTTGAATCTATACCGCAAATATCACTCTGCGCTAAAACTGCGCCGTCCGGAGCGAAAAAATCGTAGTCCAGTTGATCAAATCGTTCAGCGATTCTCAAAAAACCGGACCAGTGGGGGTTTTTGTTCCCCCAGCCAATCTCTACTAGAAAAGAGGGCCTATAACCAGATCCAATAAGCGTTTGGACGGGCCGCAAAATGAAACTCTCGAATCCTTCAACGTCAATCTTGATAAAATCGGGCTCGTATCTTTTAACAAAAGGGACAGTTGCAGCGAGGGCAACCTTCACCGGCTTCTGGTGGTTCGCTTTTTCGGCAACAGCAGTGATCCAGCCGATGTTACCATTCTCAGGTAAAAAAATATCAATCTCACCCGACGCTTCGCCAAGTGCGGCGTTCACAAAGATTTTTTCATTATTGAAGCGAGCGAGCGTCCTTACAGCAATGCTCATCAAATTTGGAACTGGTTCAAAAAGAACGATTTGGTTTCTGTAGCCGGCTTCGAGAAGCGTTTTGCTGAAGAATCCACTATTGGCGCCGATGTCGAAAATGCATCTGGCAGACAATATCTGGTCCATGGCGTTCTCGATGAGTTTCGCGTTCCCTTTTGCCCTTGGCCGGAAGAAAGATGCCGCTTCTTCCGCGGTTATCCTTTCGACGTCTGTCATTTCGCGAATCCCTTCGCCGGAAAAACATGGTGGGTACTTTATCCACATCGAAGCCGTAAGGCAATTGCTTCGGCCTTGTTGCACAAATCGGGTGAGGAATTCACGGCATGAATCCAGCGTGATAGCTGGGAGGCACGAGCAGTTGGGCCACGACGAAGTACAAGTCCACGAATTGGTCGCTTACAATGAGGCACCGCGGCGACGCAGTTCGCTGACAGTGTGGTTTGATCCCCATATGGTTTGGAGGCAGCCTCCGACGGGCAAGCGCGGTCGGCAACAGGCTTTCAGCGATGAGGCCATCCAGACCTGCCTGACGATGAAGGTCCTCTATGGCATGCCGCGTCGATAGACGACCGGGTTCGTACAGAGCCCTCTGCGCCTTGTCGGTTTGGACTGGAGGGTGCCGCATTTCAGCACCCTGTGCCGACGCTAGCCGAGACTGAACGTGAGCGTCCATTATCGCGGCGGCGAGGGGCCGCAGCACCTGGTGATCGAAAGAGCCGGCATCAAGGCCGAGGGTGAAGGCGAGTGGAACGCCCGCAAGCACGGCGGTCCCAAGCGGCGCATCTGGCGAAAGATACAATCGGGATCGACGAGGAAACGCTAGAAGTGCGGGCTTTCGAGGTCACGGCAGCAACATCGGTGATGCACCCTTGCTGCCTTATCTGCAGAGCAAATCCCTCATGGCGGCGACCTCAATCGCCAAGTTGCAGAGCTGCAGGTCCGTATCTCAGAGCTCAGTGGCTACACCGTGCTCGGCATATCTGTTACGCAGCCTGTGGAATAAGTCCGTCAACGGAAATGGGCGCTGAGGTCAACCTTATTTGCGCAAAAACGCCGATCGGCTTGACAAGTCTACAGCAGCGACTGAGAAAGCTGTAAAAGCGATGGAGAAAGCAGTGTCAAAAAAGGCGATCCGAAAGCCAAGATTCGCAATTGTATCAGCAGTATTCAATGCCTCGAAATATTTATCTGATTTTGTCAATTCGGTCGAGAGGCAATCAATTCCGAACCGCGAAATTGAAATCATCATGGTTGACGATGGATCGAAGGACGATAGTCTCGAGATCCTAAAGGGTTGGGCAGAAACCAGTCAAAAGAAGGTAACCGTCCTCACGAAAGAAAACGGAGGCCAGGCCTCTGCACGGAACCTGGGCCTGCGATACGTAACCGCAGATTGGGTAACATTCACGGATCCAGACGATTGGGTGAACGATGATTATTTATTTGAAGTAAGTAGTTTTATTGATCGCCACGAAGAAATTGATATGATTGCTACTAATAGAATTCTGTATATAGAGAAAGCCGGGGAATTTTCCGATTCTCATCCGACACGAAAGATGTTTTCGAAAGATCAGCTCGTTTCGCTTGATGGATTCCCGGAATTTTTTGCTGGAAGCGCACCTGCATCATTCATGAGAACCGAGATCATTAATGGACTTGGGCTTGAGTTTGATGAAAGGGTGAGGCCAAATTTTGAGGACGGCCTTTTCTGCGCGCAATACCTCCTTTCGAAAAAGTCGCCCAAGGTTGGCTTTCTGAAAAGTGCGGAGTATTTCTACCGGAAGCGCGCGGACGAAAGCTCGACCCTTGCAACAAGTATGCAGCATCAAGGTCGATTCACGAATGTACCTCGGTATGGCTATCTTGCCGCCCTCAGAGAAGGTGCTCAGAAATACGGCAAGCCACCTGAATGGCTCCAAAACCTGATTCTTTACGAGCTATCATGGTTTTTCAGTGGAGAAGACCAGCCGGCTGGTTCGGCCACAGCGGCCGTCGGGAGTGTTGGGGCAGATTTTCTTGATTCACTGCGTGATATCAGCAGATATCTGGATCAAAATACAATAGATGGCTTTTCGACAAGAAGATACAAAGAGACTTGGAAGGAGGTAATTAGGCATGGCATTTTCTTTCATGATTGGCACACAAATTATATTTCTGTCATTCAAGTTGACTTAGATGCTAAACGAATGCAGATCGCGTACAGATTTTCGGGAAAAATGCCAAAAGAGACAATTTATTTTCGCGGCTCGACAGTCGACCTGGAGCACCCAAAAGTCCGATCCTACAAGTATTTTGGGGAATCACTATTATTTGAGCGGACGGGCTGGGTTTCCACTGAGGGAACGCTGAGAATCCGACTGGATGAACGATCTGTTGCTGTAAAGTTTGGTTGGGAAAATACCAGCGTTAATACCGCTTTTCGGCCCAAAGCCATGCGTGACAAGATACTTGCTTTGTCCGATAAAGCCCATCGATCAGTGCAGAGAGCGCACGGCGTGGTCCGAAATTGCGCTGATTCGTTTCTCGGCTTTGACTTGGAATCCCAGTTTGCCAAGTTTAGGGTTAACCTTTTGAGCTTCATAGCTGATTCATATTTCGCTCGCAGAATTTATCGTAATTCTTGGGTGCTGATTGATAGAATACATGACGCCAATGATAGCGCCGAAGTTCTGTTTCATTATCTTCGTGACGAGCGGCCAGAAGTAAACGCGTGGTTTGTGTTGGAGCGTGGAACAGCGGATTGGAAACGACTTAAATCCCGGAAAACACGAAAGTTGATACCACACGGGTCACTTCGGTGGCTTCTTTTAATGCGCAACTGTGAGAAGCTCATTTCGTCACACGCCGACGTTCCGATTGTAAACCATCCAAAAACGGAGGGCGTTTTAAGGCGGCAGCCAAAATTTGTGTTCCTTCAGCACGGTGTCATTAAAGACGATATTTCATTATGGCTCAATGAAAAGGATATCAGACTATTCGTTACAAGTACGCCAGACGAATACAGGTACATATCGGGTGATTTTAGTCCATTCCGTTTTTCATCTAGAGAGGTCGCACTCACAGGTCTTCCTAGATTTGACGCGTTAGAAAGGGCAAAAAGACACAAATCTGACGACGCAAAAAATTTGATAATCATTGCCCCAACTTGGCGGCATTGGCTTCTCGCGCCACTGGAAAAGGGTCGCCAGACAAGGGCTGCAGAAAGTGGATTTGTAGAGTCGGACTTCTTAAGAAACTGGCTTGAATTGCTCCATCGGGATTGTTGGACCGAATCTTCGCTATTTTTTGAGCATGAGATAGCATTCTTGCCGCATCCAAATTTGGCCGACGCATTACATAATTCCGACATAGACATTGGGGTGCGATTGCTTCGTTATGATGATCCAGGACTGCATAATTACTTCGCCAGGGCTTCGGTGTTTGTCACGGACTTTTCCTCAATAGCTTTCAACGCCGCATACCTGCGGTGCCCCGTTGTATATTTTCAGTTTGACCGTCAGAAAGTCCTGTCGGGCGGACACGTGGGCCGCGAGGGCTATTTTGACTATTACAGGGACGGGTTTGGTCCAGTGACAACCCACGTGGATGAAGCCGTTTCAGCCATTTCCAATATTGTCGTGAACAATGGAGCTTCCTCGCCATATCGAGATCGTATTGAAGAGGCGTTCCCTTTCCGAGATGGTAAGTGTTCGGAGCGAGTTACGAAGGAGATCGAGTCGATTTGACCTTTCGTCATCTGCTCGAGCGAAGCTTGCGATCTCTGTATTGCAGCTCTGACGGCGAGCGTGAGGCTAGTTGTATCCACCGATTCCGTAAGCGTGATCGGGACCTCGTTGCCATTTGGGCTATGTGGCCGTTCTTTGTTTTTGGTATCTACGCCAACACAACAACACGAAATGACCACGCAATGATTTGGGCTATCGCCACCCGGCTCTGGGAGCCGTCGTCCCGATGGACCCAGGGCCGGTCATGCACTAACTCCCAAATTGTACCACACACGCGGGACAGATCAATCTTGACTGGCCATTCTACTGGGTAAACGATATACAGATTTATGTACAACGGCTCGTACCTGCAGGGTTTGCATCTTTTAATAAATCTGAGGAGCGCGAAAAAGTTGTCTGGCAGTGGCAGTAAAGGTCTATCAGGCTTCAGGCGATGCGTCTCTTGGCTCAAAAACCAAATAGGCGTGACGCCACGTGTATCTCTCGTCGTTGCATGCTACAACGTCGAGCCTTACATCGATGATTTTTTTGAAAGTGTGTTTTCGCAGGATTCAACGCTGCGCTGTTTCGAAATAATTGCCGTAAACGATGGTTCAACAGACGGAACCGCCGGAAAGATTGCGAACTGGGTAAGTAAATATCCAGATTACATTAGAGTGATCCATCAAAATAATTCTGGCGCGGCAGCAGCTCGAAATTCCGGCCTTAAGTGGGCACGAGGAGACTGGGTTGGATTCCCCGATCCTGACGATTTCTTTTCGGAGAACTACTTCAGTACTATGCTAGCTGAGATTTCTCACCCTCATCAAAATCCCCTGCTCGCTGTTTGCTCGAACCTGGTATATTATAGGGAAGCTACTGATGTTTTTTCCGATACTCATCCATTGAGATTTCGTTTCGCCAAGGGAGTACGGCGTCTTGGGACTGATGAGATGGGAAACCATGTTCATCTCTCTGGGGCAAGTATCTGGATTCGTCGTGATCGAATGCCGTGCAGCGAGACCGCATTTGATAAAAAGGTGCGGCCCGCGTTTGAAGACGCCCATTTTGTGAATAGGGTATTTGTATCAAACCCGGGGATGACCGTTAGTTTTTTGCCAGAAGCGGTTTACTACTACAGAAAGCGAGAAGCCAAGAACTCGCTCCTGGATAATTCCTTTGCGAAAGAGGGATTTTTTACGAACAAGGTGCGATTCGGCCTTTTGGACCTACTAGATTTTTCCAAGACCACCCGAGGCTACGTGCCGCGATACATCCAGAGGACATGCTTGTATGACTTGGTATTTGCGTTCCGCAGACTTATTGAATACCCCGAAATAGTCGAGCACTTGGGAACGCATGGCAAGGAAGACTATAAGGCAATTTTGGGCCGCATCTTTGAGCATATCGATAAGGAAATAATTGATTCCTTCTCCCTCGCAGGATGCACTGAAGAGCACAGAGTCGCCTTGCTATCAATTTTCAAGGGAGAGCGCCCCGCAACTCCGAAAATTTATGTTCGACAGCAAGATCCTGATGCTGGAATAGTACAATTTAGTTACTATGTGGGCGGGCCTGACGAATTTACTCCTACAGTTTTTATTGACGGGCGTGAAGTCACGCCTATTCTGCCCAGCTCGCGGCGCACGACGTTCCTTGATCACACCTACTTTCGCCAGAAGTTTTTTTGGATAGTGCTAGACGAAAACGAAAAGATCTCTTTCGAGGTTGAAGGCGTAGCTTGCCAAATCCGACATGGAAGACACAGTATTGGAGAATTCGCAGATAGAATTGCCATAAATGAGATTTTATATCGTCAATCTCCAGAACCGGACAAACTCGATTCGGAAACACTGCGTCTAAGGGATTACGTACGTGAGAGCGCCCCCCAGTTTCGCGGTGGCATGGTTCTTATGGACCGTGAAGACCGAGCCGGTGACAATGCCGAGCATCTGTACAGGTATTTGTTGAAGTCGGGGCGAGCACATGGTGCACGTTTCGTCTTGTCGAAGTCGTCGATTGATTGGGACCGCTTGCAAAAGGACGGTTTCGACCTGCTGGATTATGGTTCTGACGATCATATTGCGGCGCAATTGAATGCGGATGTCTTTGCAGCTTCGCATATTGACCAAAACGTTTTATGGCCAGTACGAAAGGCGTCCTTTGCGGACCTTGCCCGCTTTGAAGTTGCTTACCTTCAGCACGGAGTAAAGACGAAAGATGTCGTCCGCAGGCTGAATCTCGAGCCAATTCGGCTATTTGTTACAGCTATGAAGGGCGAAGCAGACGCGATTTCCGATCCCGGTAGCAATTACTCGTTTACGTTGCGTGAGGTAATTTTTACGGGGTTTCCGCGCCATGATTCATTGGTTGCGCGCTCCAAT
The DNA here is from genome assembly GCA_002695005.1 of Maritimibacter sp. Lineage (GTDB taxonomy): Bacteria > Pseudomonadota > Alphaproteobacteria > Rhodobacterales > Rhodobacteraceae > Maritimibacter. The sequence continues at coordinate 2,627 of NZNT01000027.1, read as the reverse complement.
GAAGTGGCTGCCGATTCTATTACTATCCTTCCCACATGGAGGAAGTATCTCAGTGAATTAGGTAATACAGAGGGTGGAAGACGACAGGGGATTCCTCATCTTTCCGAGAGTGTATTCCGAAGTCAGTGGAATGCTTTCCTGAACTCGGATCGCTTGCGGGATTTGTCTTTGTCTCATGGGCTGAGGGTTCGTCTGGTTCTAGATCCGAATGTTTTTTTTGATATTTATGAATTGGAAGTGCCGGACTGGATAGAAACGGTCGACATGCGCGTGGAGAGCTCATATCAAGATATTTATGCGCGGACGCGCGTTGCCGTTACGGATTATTCTTCCGCAGCTTCGGAGGTAGCCTACCTGCAACGTCCTGTGGTTTACTTTCAGGTGGACGCGGAGGAGATAATGAAAGGCGACCACTTATATGACCGGGGCTGTTTCGATTTTGAACGAGATGGCTTCGGTCCAGTGGTCGCCTGTGTGAATGACGCACTCGCCGCTGTAGAAACTGTGGTCTCGGGAGACGAAGACCCGGAGTACGCCGCGCGCCGCGACCAGCGGTTTTCTTTTCGCGACGGGCGATGCTGCGAACGAGTGTCGAATGCTCTCGATCGACTTAGATCCTCGCGGCAACGCCACAGTCCACTTTACGTAAGCCGTGGCGACGTGTCTAAGGGCAAGATAACGGGACTTTGAGTTAGTGGGATGAACTGCCTTGCGGTTGACCTGGCACGTGAGTTGATCCGGTCAGGACGGGAGTCCGGTTGGTGTTGGTCAGATCACGGACCACATCAAACTAGCTTACTTGCACGCCATGTAAGATTCAGCTACGGCCTATGAATGGTAAGCTATGTATCGCGAAAAGGTTCGGGTATCGAGCGCGTCACTGTGAATATACTTTTTGTGATTTCGCCGAGCTTGTTTGAAAGAGGTAGCACTTGAAACTCCGAACCTGGTTCTTCGACCTAACTACCCTAGCAGCGCTCCTCTTGTTCAGGTTTGTTGGGCAGTTTAGATCGCGTGCCTCGTATGGGCATGTAAACAATGCTTCAGGAGCCTGCAGTTTTGACCAGTTGGTGGGGAAATTGGAAGATGCCGGATTGTCAGGTCTCAAGTACAGAACCGGAAACCATGGAGTCGCAGTCCTTTGCTTGAGAGAGAGCGATCTCGATACTTTCGCAAAGGTAATGTGGCGTTTCTTCTCAACAGCGCCTTGTATGGTTCGTCTTAAGCGACACGATTCTTGGCGTGTACTTACAAAAGCCAATGCAACGGAGAAGTTCCTTGGGGATATAAGTTGGACGCCAGTCTTGATAGAGGCCCATCCAAGCATTCGTTCATGGATGTTCGATCTGGAAATCTGGCGCGAGAAGGATGGTTTTGTTGCCGCGCCTAGGCGGAATTCATTCTTTCAGAGAGTGTGGGATATAGTTGAGAGTCGCCAAGGGATATTTGGAGGCGGCGGCTTTAAGGAGATGGAAAAACTTCTCGACCAACCACGCACGCTTGCTCCGACGATGGATGTCGATCTGGTCTATACGTGGGTGAACAACGAAGACCCTAAATGGCTTGAACTGATTGCCCCATTCCGACCCCAGGACGTTACCGATGCAACAAGTCCGTCTAGATTTCGCAGCAGAGACGAACTGCTCTATTCGCTTCGATCTGTATCTATGTACGCGAATTTCTTTCGAAAAATATTCATCGTTTCTAATTGCAGTCCTCCGAGTTGGCTAGACCTGGCCGACCCAAGGATAGAGTGGATCTATCATGAAGACATCTTGTTTTCGTCAGCCCTACCCACATTTAACTCTCATGCAATTGAAACGTCGCTGTTTCGAATTCCTGGCCTGTCGGAACATTTCATCTATCTGAATGATGACATTCTTTTTGGGCGTCCTTCGAGCGTGGAAGATTTTTTCTTTTCGAATGGGATAGAGAGGGCGAGGTTCGAGCCATACGGCAACCTCCTTGGTTCGGTTGATGAGAGCCTTCCGGATTACCTAAATGGTGCCATAAATTCGCGAAACCTCTTGGAGGGCGAGTTTTCGATAACTTTTTCCGAACTAATCACTCATTCTGCAAGGCCCATGAGAGTTAGTGTTTGGGCTCAAATGTGGGATAGGTTCGGAGCAGATCTCGGTGATACGATGCACAATAAATTTCGTAGTATTGCCGATATAAATCCATGTTTACTTTACGCTCACTACTCGGTTCTGCGTGGGCATGCTGTGCCAGACTATCCTCCAACGGAACTAATTCAAAGCAATCACGATTTTCACAGTAAGTTTAGTTCCCTACTTGCGAGGCAACGGTTCGGGGTAAGACTTATGCCTTCAACGATTTGCGTAAATGATGGCTCGGATAGCCACAATAATGCTGAATGGGACGAGGCGTGCACGCGATTCTTGGATGATTACTTCCCGGCTCCGAGTGATTTTGAGTTTCGATAGAGAGGCTAGCTCTTGAAGAAAGGGTTGCGTCACGACTGAAATTTCGGCCGGCGGCGGATGGATACGGGCAGAATAGGTCAGTGAAGTGGTCCCAGAAAACTGGACAGTCAGCTAAGGTGTATCCCAAACCTTTGAAGGGATACGAGAATGGCGAAGCGCCGGAATTTTTCAGATCAGTTT
>NZNT01000026.1 GCA_002695005.1 Maritimibacter sp. | reverse complement strand
GGGTTTCTGTCTCATCTCCACTCCTTGGCGGTTACGATGAGCCAGAAACCCTCCATTACGAAATCAATTCAGATGTCCCAAGGGTGCTGACGGCAGACATGCTATTTCATGGCCGTGTGCGTGACGTGGAGCGCCGGCTCGAGGGCGCGTTCGCCAAGGGCAGCGTGCGGATCGAAGGGCAGGGGCATTTCCGGGGCCGGACCGTGACGCTGGGCTTTCAGAACGAGTTTCTGTCGGCGGAGGAGGACGGGCGCATGCTTGCCACCACGCCGGACCTCATCACGCTGATCGACGCCAACACCGGCGCGCCGGTGCCGACGGACACGGTGAAATACGGGCTGTCGGTCAAGGTGCTGGGCCTGCCCTGCGACCCGATCTGGCGGACCGAGGAGGCGCTTGCGCTCGTCGGCCCGCGCTACTTCGGGATCGACGCGGACTACAAACCGCTCGACGTCGCCTGACCGATCCAGCCCAGGCGCTTCGCGGCCTCAATCGCGTCGCGCCTGCGGCCCACGCCAAGCTTGGCGTAGATGCTCTTGAGGTGGAACTTCACCGTCGCCTCGCTCACCCCGCGGGTGCGGGCCAGCGCCTTGTTGCTCGTTGCGTTCGGCAGAAGGCAGAGCACGGCGTATTCCGCCGGGGTCAGGTCCGGCGGTGCGGGGTCGAGCCGGTCCTGCGCCGAGAGCGGGTCGAGATAGGCATCGCGGATGTGTCGGGCGCGGTCGATGAACCGGCGCCGCACACGACATTCTGCGCAGAAGCGGTCGAAGGTCTCGCGCGCGGTGGTAAAAAGATAGGTCCAGCCCTGCGCCTCGATCGTCTCGAAGGTGGGAAGCAGCCAGCGCGCGGCCTCGTCGAACCGACCCTGCTGCATGGCCCGTTCACCGTTGAGTAGGCTCTGGGTTGCGCGAAGCCGGGCGAGGGTCAGCGACACCTCCGGCGCGTCGGCACCCCAGTTCACGACCAAAGACGTGGTGTTGGGCATCAGGATCACCATGTGCCGCTCGTCCAGCCGGAGCGGGCTGGCCCCGTCCGGTTTGGCATGATTGGCCCCGTGGAAGAATTCGTCGCGCAAGAGCTGCATCGCGGGCAGGAGATCGGTCATGCCGCGCACCCTGAGGAGGGTTTCTAGCGCGGCGTGCCGCTCCAGTACCCGCTCGTCCTGTTCCGCCTGTCCGACACGGAACAAAAGCGTGGCGAGTACCAGCAGGGTCTCGGGCCAGAACTCACCGTGGACCAGCGCGTCCTGCATTTCGACAAGCGCCGCGGGGTCGGGCAGGGCCCCCGTATGCTCGGCGTCGATCCACCAGCGCACCACGGTGACCATCGCCATTTCGCAGACCGGCGCCCCGGCGGCGGCGAAACACCGATGCCCCTCGTCCATCGCGCGCGAGGCGGCGGCGAGGTCGCCGGTGCTGATGTTCAGGAAGCCGAGGTGGAGGTGGATGAACCCTTCCAGATAATCCGACCCGCTGGCCCGGTAGGCGTCGATGGCGAGCTGGCCGAACTCGGCCGCCGCCGACAGGTCCAGCCGCCGGAACGCGATCATCAGGAGCATGTTGTAGACCGCGCCGTGACAGACGTGATCGTCGGGATCGAACAGCGAAATCGCGTCGACATACCCCCACATCCCCTCGGGGCTGAGCGTGGTATCGTAGCCCATATGGGCCAGCATCTCGATCACCAGCAGGGCGGCGGTGTCCTCGGTCAGAGCATCCCGTTGCTTAAGGAGCGGCACCTCGGGGTCGAGGTCTTGCGCCACGAGCAGGTTGTGAAACCGTTTCATCGCCTGCCGGAAGCGCCCCATCTTGTAGTCGATGAGGATCTTCACGAGGGTTTCGTCGAGCGAGGTGCCGGGCGCGTCGAAGGCGCGGATGTAGGCGGAGAGCGGCGACTTCAGGGCGGACCTGAAGGTGATCTCGCGCTCGTCCATCACAGTGTCCACAATTGTCGCCCTTCGTTCCCGCATGTCCCGATGACCCCGCGAAGTCTATGCGCTGCGGGTCGCGGGCGGCAAGGGACTGTTGCAAGTCAGGGGTACAGGCGGATGGGCTTGCCCGGGCTTGGCGGACAGCGTTCAGATCCCATCTCGTGCCGTTCGCTACACTGTCACGACCAGGGCGTAACGAGATGCTTCTCGCCCATTTTCTTCACACGAGAATCTGCCGCGGCTCCCTTGGTCACTGGAACTCCTTCAGGATGCCAATGATCTGCTCTTCGCTGAAATGGCTTCTCTTCATCATCTGTCTCCTCAGTGGGAGAACAGGCTAACCTCAAATCGAGGACGTTTCAGGAGAGCGGGTCACCATCATGCGGCCAAATGGCATCCGCGACGAATGAAAAAGATTGCCAAGGTGATTAGGATGGCGCCGGAGATAACCCCCAATGCTCGCTCATAGAGGCCGTCAATATCGGTCGGTAGAAAGAAAAACACCGGCGCGCTGATCATCCAAAGCGCGCCGAGTCCTCGCATCGCATAGGCGTAGCGGTCATTTGCGCGTTTCAAGCCTTTCGCCATCGTGAATGCGATTACAAGGACCGCCGCGCCGACCCCGTAGACCAAGTATTGGTGAATAACCCAGCCGTCGCTGTCCGCGTCACCGTATTCGTTTCTTGCGCCGATCAGGAAAACCAGCAAGCCAAAAATGAGAAGCGCAAATATGCCAATACTCCACCGCTTGCCGCCCAAGTGAACGTGGGCTGAAAGGAGCGCTGCAGACAGGATGCCAATAGAATAAGAATAAAGACCAATGTCTACGATGAACTCATACCGACCGGCGCCCAGGTCACTGATCGTATCGGCGATCCAATCGTGATTTGGAACAGCCACATCCGCAATTAAAATGGCTGCTGCGAGAGCCGTGCAGCCGGCGATCACGATCCAGCCTAAAAGGATCATGAACATGGGCTGGCTCTCAGCAGCTTGTGGAACTATCTCGTTTCTCTCTGGTTGCGAATCCATATCTGCTTTGAGAACTCGGAGGAGAAGGAAAGGTTCCTCACATGCCCTTTCCCCCACCCACCTCGATCGCCCGACCAGCTATGCGAGATGCAAGCTCCGCGCGCCGGGCGATTAAAAATCCGTCCGGACTTCGCTGTACCGGAAGTGGCGCCAATTCAATACACACTTGTTTGCTCAACCATTGCCAAGAATGAAAAGGCGGTCAGCACGGAAATTCCCCTTACGCGCGTCTGATCCGTGGGGTCAGCGCGCCCTCAATGCCCGTGTTCCTTGCACCATTCGTCATGGACGCGCGGTTTGCCCATGTGGTCGCGCATGTTCTTCATCATTTCGAAATAGGGGATCGGGACGTGAACCGGGCGCTCGTCCGACGGATCGAAATCGTCATAAAGCGTCTGCACTGTCACGATGACCCGCTCGGCGTCGGTCCAGTTCTTGTAGTCGCCCAGATCAATCTTGTAGGCCGCGTCGAGGAATTCGACCCCCTGTTCATAAAACGGGCGCGCCATCTCGGTCACATCCAGCAAGTAGTCACGCATTTTGCGCACGTCGTCCTTGGTGGAAATCGGGCCGTGGCCTGCGACGATCACCTCGACATCCATGTCGAGCACCATGTTGCACACGTTGATCCAGCGCGCGACCGGACCATACCACGCGATAGGCGTGCCTGCCGAGAACAGGATATCGCCGGTGTAGAGCACCTTGTCCTCGGGCACATAGATCAGCGCGTCACCCAGCGAATGTGCCGGCCCCACCTCGATCAGCTCGACGCGCTTGTCTCCGACCATGATGGTCATCCGGTCCTTGAAGGTCTCGGTCGGCGGGGTCAGCGTGATGCCTGAAAAGTCGAAGGGCCGGAAACACTCCGCCATGAACTCGCCCGCGACGCCGAATTGGCCCGGGTCTTTCATCACCTGGTCGAGGAACGCCGGATCGAACCGGTCAAAGTCGGTCACGGTGCCGTCAGTCCCGATGATCCGCGCGTCCTTGACGAGCTGATTTCCAAAGGTGTGGTCACCGTCCGCATGGGTGTTGACGAGGATGCCGATGTCACCCCCGCCAGGGACGTTGGCCTTGATATCGTCCAGCATTTCCTTGGTGCATTTCAGATCGAATAAGGTATCGACCAGAAGGTTCGCCTCACCATCCGCGATGATGCCCGCGTTGGACCAGCCCCACGACCCGTCCGGGACGAGATAGCCCCAGCAGCCGTTGCCAAGATCGTGCAGACCCTTGGTGTATTTCCATTTAGACATGAGAATTCCTCCCTAAAGAAGTGCGGTGGCGAGCGCCGGAAACAGGAATACGAGAACGAGGACGAGCGCCATCATCAGAGCGAAAGGGGCGGCGCCCTTGAAGATCTGGCCAAGCGTGATGTCGCTGTCCGGCCCGAGCGTTGACTTGATGACATAGACGGCCAGACCGAAGGGTGGGGTCAGGAGCCCGATCTCGACCGCGAGGATGGCGATGACACCGAGCCAGATCAGATCGACCTGAAGCCCGGTGAGAATCGGCACGGCAATGGGCAGCACAAGCAGCATGATCGAGGCGCTGTCGAGGATGGTGCCCAGAACGACCATGACGAGGATCATGGCGATGACGACCCCGTTCACGCCGAAACCTGCGCCCAGCACCGTGTCACCGAGCCAGTCGGGCATGCCCGACAGGGCGAGCATCCGGGAATAGAGCGTCGCACCCATGATGAGGAAACAGATCGACGCGGTGGTGTGACCGGTCTGGACGAGCACCTGCCAGAAGTCGCGCCAGCCCAGCCGGCGTTTCGCGATGGCGATGACCAGCGCACCTGCGGCACCTGCGGCTCCGGCTTCCGTCGGGGTGAAGACCCCGCCGTAGATGCCGCCCAGAACGAGCGCTACAAGGATCACGATAGGTGCAAGCTTGCCCAGCATCTCACCTGCCGACATGGTCGGCATGTCGTCCACCGGCACTTGTGTCCCGCCGATAAATTCGGGTGCCCATTTACCCATTGCGATGATCCCGAAGGCATAGGTCGCCGACAGAACGAGACCGGGGATGATGCCGGCGATGAAGAGGTCGCCGACCGATTGCTCGGTCAGAACGCCGTAAAGGATGAAGAGCAGGGACGGAGGGATCAGCATTCCCAGTACCGCCGAACCCGCGACAACGCCGACCGAAAAATGCGGGGTATATCCGTGGCGGCGCATCTCCGGCACCGCGACTTTGGTGAACACGGCCGCCGAGGCGATGGAAATGCCGGTGATCGCGGCGAAGATCGCGTTGGCGGCGACAGTGGCGACGCCCAGCCCGCCGACCACCTTGCGAAATGCCTGCTGTGCGACGTCGAACGTATCGCGCCCGATCCCGGCGACGGACACGACGAGGCCCATCAGCACAAAGAGCGGCACGACCCCGAAAAGGTAGTCCGAGATGGAATCCTTGAACGCGGCGACCATCAGCTTGGCTGCGAGGTCCATGTTGTCGCGCAGGAGCCAGACGCCGACAAAGCTCACCAGCATGAGCGTGATGGCGACATGAAGCCCGGAATAGATCAGCACCAGCATCACGCCGATAGAGGCGAAACCGATCTCGAGTCCCGTCATGGTTGGCGCCCCGCGAGGTTGGCCCAGGCGGAGGCGAGGTATTGCAGCACCGTCGCGGCCATGCCGATCGCCATGAGGCCGTAGAGCGGCCAAGTGGGAATGACGAAGAAGCCCGGATTGCCCATGAAGTTGCGCTCGGGCTGAACCCAGGCCTTGGACAGCACCGGGAAGAAATACCAGAAAGTCAGCGCCAGAAGCACGGCGCCGATTATGTTGAACACGGCCAGCAGGATCTGCGCAGCGCGCGGCGAGCGCTTCATCACCACCATGATGAGCAGGTCCGACCGCGTGAGCGCGCCGGAGCGTAACGTGTGGGCCAGTTGCAGAAACACGATCCCGACGATTGAGAAGGCGACCATCTCTGCCACGCCCGCGATGGGCGCATTGAACAGGGTCCGCATGGCGATATCGGCGCAGATCAGCAGCATGATCGCGATGATCCACACGGATCCGAGCGCGTTCAGCCCGGCCACGACCGGACCCAAAGGCCCATCGCCCCCGCCACGCCCTCCGGGCGCGCGGGATGTTTCGTTCACATCGCTCACGTCAGTCTCCTCCCGGTCACCCCGGCGCATGATGCGCCGGGGCAGGTCCGGTCAGTCTTCGAGGTAGTTGCGCTGGAAGGTGAACCCCGCATCGGCGAGGTAGGCGACATAGGCCGCAAGGATATCATCCACCGGCTCGCCCCGCGCCCGCGCGGCCTCAGCCCAGGCCGTGGCCGGATTGGCCATTTCCTCGATCCAGGCCTTGCGCTCGGCCGGATCGAATTCGACGATCTCGCCACCGCCGTCCAGCATCGCCTGCGTCGCGCCCTCGATCCGGGCCGACTGTTCGGCAAAATAGGCCTCTTGGTAGGCATCGGCCGCGACCCGGAAGGCATCCTTGGTGGCGTCCGAGAAGCTTTCCCAACGGTCTTGCGACACCGCGAGACCGCCCACATACATCGCGCCGAATTCGACCGCGTTGTAATAGGGGGCGACTTCCCAAAGCTTCGCTGGGGCGTTCGCCGTGATCCAGCCGATCGCGCCGTCCGATACGCCCGTCTTGATGTCGTTGTAGAAGCTGACATAGCTGCCCTGCACGCCGACCGCGTCGGTGCCGTCGAGCCAGGACAGGTTCGGACCGGCACCCGAGATCTTGACGCCCGCCATGTCGGCACGGGTCTTGAGCGGCATGGTCGTCGCGATGTTGTAGCCGTCGATGGCGATGCCGCCGCCGATGTAGACCACGCCGGTCGCGTCCGCGAGCTGATCGATAAAGCCCTCGCTCGACATGAGCGCGTGTTCCGCCGCTTCGGTCACCAGCTTGGCGTCGACCGGTCCGAACGGCATGGCATAAGTCATGTTCAGGATGCCCATGTTCGCCGGGTCGAAGACGCCCATCGCCTGTCCGACGTCGATCAGACCATCCTGCATCGACTGTGCTTCGGCGCCGAGTTTGACGAGCGTGCCGCCATAGGCCTCGGTCCACTCGACCTCAACCTCGCCGGTTTTGGCGAGCTCCTCGTTGAGCGTCGGAATGAACGTCTCGCCGATATGCTTGACCCACAGGAACACCGCCGGATGTCCCGTCGCGATGGTCAGGTTAAGCTTCTCCTGCGCAAGCGCCGGAAGCGCCCCGCCTGCCAGAACCGCGGACGCGGCCAGAAGCGACATACTGTGACGTATGGTTTTCATGTTTTCCTCCCTGATGGCTTTCGCCGTTTCCTCCGAAGCCAACGCTAACGGCCATTGAACAACTGTTCAAGATTATTACGATGGCGTTCAACACAGGGCATTTCATGACCATCAAACCCCAACGAAACAAGGCCGATCAGGGCGAAACCTCGAAGGAGCGAATCCTCGCCTCCGCCGAATCGGTCTTCGCGGAATGGGGTTTCGACGGGGCCTCGGTCCGCCGGATCTCGGAAGAGGCGGGGGTGCCTGTCGCGCTCATCAACTACCACTTCGGATCCAAGGCCGGGCTGTACCGCGCGATTTTCGAGAAGCGCGCGCCGGCTATCATGGATCAGCGGATCGCCGGGCTGAGGCTCGCGCGGGCCGAACCGGACCTCGACCGGCGCATCGACCTCGTGGTCAAGGCGCTGATCTACCCGATGTTCTCGCTACGTGGCGAAAGCCCGTCCGCGGATTTCGGGCGCATGATCGTGCGCGAAATGTCGGACCCGCAGTCAGAAGCGCGGGGCATTTTCCGCGACATGTTCGACCCCGTGGCCGAGATGCTGACCGATGCTATATCGAAGTGCTTTCCCGACTGGACGCTGGAAGAGGTTCACTGGGCCTATCACACGATGCTCGGGGCCATGATGATCGTCATGACGGATAATGGCCGCATGGCGCGGCTCTCCGGGGGGCGTGTGTCGTCCGACAATTGGGAGGAGGCCGCGCGCCACATGTGCGCGATCCTTGTCGCCGGACTGAAATACCGGGATCGCGACCAGACACGCGGATCGGAAGACTAAGGACATTCAGGGAGGAACTCGCATGAAACTTGTCACATACGATACGGGCGACGGGATCGGTCGGCCCGGCGCGTTGGTCGGGGACGGCAGCAGGATTGCCGACTTGGCTGCCAACTCATCAGGCGCTGTGGAGTCGGTCTTGTGGATCGCCGAAGGCGGCGAAAGCGCGCTGGCACAGGCGCAGGATGCGGCCAAGGGGAGCACACAGGTATCATTGGACGACGTCCGGCTGATGGCCCCCATCGAGCCGCCACCGCAGATGCGCGATTGCCTGTGTTTCGAGACCCACCTGATCCAGGCGTTCAAGCAGGCGCGCAAACTGCGGGCGAGCCAGATGCCCGATCCGGAAGCCGCCGAACGCGAGATGGAAGAGCAGGGCATCCTGTCGGTGCCGCAGACGTTCTACGACCAGCCGATCTATTACAAAGCCAACCGCTTTTCTGTCGTTGGGCACGAGCATGACGTGATATGGCCCGGCTATTCCAACTTCATGGATTTCGAACTGGAGTTCGGCGTCTACATCGGCAAACCGGCCAAGGATGTGAAAAAGGCCGACGCGATGGATCACGTCTTCGGCTACACGATCTTCAACGACTTCACGGCCCGCGATGCCCAGACCGCCGAGATGGGCGGATCGCTCGGCCCGGCCAAGGGCAAGGATTTCGACACGGCGAACCCGATGGGCCCGTGCCTCGTGACAGCCGATGAATTCGGTGATCCCTATGACAAGACGATGATCTGCCGGGTGAACGGAGAAGAATGGGGCCGTGGCTCCACGTCGACGATGCACTGGAGTTTCGCGGACCTGATCGAACACATATCGGCCTCCGAGACGATCCGGTCGGGCGAGTTTCTGGGCTCCGGCACAGTGGGCAATGGCTGCGGCCTGGAACACATGCGCTTCCTGAAACCGGACGACGTGGTCGAACTCGAGGTCGAGGGGATCGGTGTGCTGCGCAACCGGCTGGTCAAACCGGGCTGAGGGCGGCGCGGCGGGTCAGCCGAGCGGAGCGTAAGTCAGCCAGATCGCTAGCACGCCGAGAATCCCGAAGGCAATGCGCGCGAACGTCTCGCGGGGCAGGCGCTGGCCGATCCAGTTGCCCACCGGGCCACGCTTCTGTCTCAAGACACTTCAACGAAGAACGGAGCCTCTCAAGCCGATCCATGTTCGAGGCTGCGCCGCCGCTCTGACCGAACGGCGCGGTCTCTGCGCGGAATAAGAGGGACCGACCCCGACCAGCGCCGCTCAACATGGGTGCTGATGCAAGCCGACCCGCGCCGGGTGCAGCGTCCGGCTTTTCGTCGATTTCCTCGACGAAACCCTGCTGGGACGACACAGATTTTTTCGGGCGCCGATATCAAGCGGATAATCGTTCTGAGCGCAGGGGTAATTCTTCGCTTTTCGTCGGGCTGAGCGGTTTTGGATGCAGGCTCAGCGCAGATGAGCCGAGACATCTTATCAGCGCGCGGCCGGGGTGCTGCGTGCACTCAACATGCGACTGAACAGGACCAATAGTAGACTTACGATCAAGGCAAGTACGGACGCCGTCGTCAGAGCAGATTTCAAGATCGTCGCTGTGCTTATGGCCGTTACCAGCGCAAGGTCTGACCCTGATCCAGTCAGCAGCATGAGGCTTATGCCAAGGTTTTCCAGATAGTCGAAAGTCGCGGCCAGGATTGCCAAGGCTCCGCCTATCTTGGTCATCAGCGTCGGCCCGAACCTGAAGGAACGCCATCGCAATGCCGAAATCAGGGTCAGCGCAAGCAATGCGGGGTAGAGCGTATCGAGGGGGATCTGCCGAGTGAGATAATAGTTGCGCCCTCTCCCGCCGAGTGCTTCCAGCAGACCTTCGGCGTCAGCCTGTGTGTACCCTGAGGGCCGCAGATCGAAAGGCAGCGCGCCTGCAAGATCGGTCAGATACCTGAGCGTGCCCAGTACCATGACAAGATAGATGATTGTGGCGCCCAGCCCGAACAGGATTGTGGCCTTGCCGCTGTGTTCGATTTTCATACGAAGAACTCCTTTTGCATTTGAGGTATGCCTACCTGTTAGGAGCGCCTTGCATGCGAGGCATTGTCTTTTGTTAACGGGACGCGAGAAATGCAGATCGCAAGCAGCTTTGAACGGGACCGACGGGTTTTCGGTGATTTGGCCGCAACCGATGCACGCGCCTTGGCTGGGGCGTTCGAGGCGAAAGTGCATTCGCAAACGCCAAGGCTGACAAAACGGCGCAAACGACGATTACGGACGTGGAAGCTGGCAACAGCCTCGGCTTTTTCATTTTGCAAGACGCGGCTGGGTTGGCCTCAACGGTGTCAGACACGGACACATTCGGGTTCGTGAACGGGATCGGCGAAGCAGCCAAAGTATCTGATGGCAGCGACCTGTATCTCCAATTGAATGGCTCCACGGAAGATTTGAAGATTTTCCACAGCTATTCTGAGAGCTTGAATTCAGACGGCGTGCAACATGCCCTGTCTGGCGTCAATGCCGGCGGGAAATCCATCACCATTGGGTTCGAGGATCAAACCGGCGGGGGCGATCGGGACTACGGCGACGTCGCATTCATGGTGGAAACGCTAAACGGTTCACTGTGATTTATTGCGTTCGTCTGAGCGCAGCGCATGTCAAAGGTAGGTCAACAAGCGATATGAGTTGAGAATTCCTGATTGCGGCGCGTTCAGTGGATTAATGTGCGGGCCATCGCAAAATTATCATGACTTCCGTGCCGAACTGAAGGTGAACCGGCGTGCGATATCGCGCAACATGGCGGACATGCGCACGTTGGATATGCCCGGCGTGTTGTCCTCTGCATGAAAGCGCAGGAACAGCGCGGCGCGCTGTTGATCGTCGGGCAGGAGTTGGAGCCGGACGCCGTCGCCTGATTTCTCGCTCACATAGGCCGGCACCGAGCCGACCCCGGCGAGTTCGATGCTGCCGCGCGTCCCCACGTCGAACTTGCGACCGCGCAGACGGGCGTGGTCGAGGGTGAGGTTCGTCATCCACAGCTTCAGGTCATGCCCCCCGAATGTGACGCGGACCTGTTCCGGCGCATCCGCCACATGGCGTTCGCGCCGGGGCAGCTCGACACAGGCCACAAGCGTGACCGACAGGACGACGATGTTGTAAAGCGTCCAGAACAGGATGACCCATTTGCCGTCGCCCGCGTCGAAGAACGCAAACCTGTCCGTAAACACGCCGAGGCAGAGGCCAACGAGCGTCAGGGCGAGCATGACCGCGAAGGGCAACATCATGCGCCATTGAACGACGATCTTGCTGCGGTCGCCCCCCTTGGCGGTGACGCTGAACGGGTGGCCGTAAGGCTTGATCAGACCGGTGATTGCGGAGCGCGCGATGGGATAGGCACCGATCAATTGGCGGACGTCGTTGAGGACCGGCACCACATGCCCCCGCGACAGCAGGTTCAGGGTGAGCAGAATCCACAGATAATAGGTACCGAAATAGGACACGACATCGGCAAGCTGGGCATTCACCACCGTCACGTTGCCGTACCAGTAGAGCAGGGGGAACACGAGCGCCGCGAGGCGGAAGGTGAAGGTCGTGAGCCAGTAGAAGACCGAGTCCATGACGCTCCACCGATCCCGCAGGCGCAGGTTGTTTCTGGCGAAGGGTCCGAGCGAGCCGCGCGCGATCTGCATGAGGCCAAGGCACCAGCGCGCGCGTTGCGTGACGTATTCCTTGAGTCCTTCGGGGGCGAGCCCCTCGGTCAGTGCCTCGTTCAGGTACACCGTGCGCCAGCCGTGGTTTTGCAGTGCCAAGGTCAACATGAAGTCCTCGGTGATGCTTTCGGTCGGGAATCCCCCGATATCCTGAAGCGCCGAGAACCGGATGACCGATGACGTGCCGCAACAGAACGCGATGCCCCAGGCATCCCGTGACGGTTGCATGTGGTCGAAGAAGAACCGCTGCTCGTCCGGGTAGGACTGGCTGACGCCGAGGTTGTGCTGGATCGGGTCGGCATTGAAGAAATGCTGCGGCGTCTGGACGAGGCCGACGCCGGGGTCGTGGAACAAGGCGAGTGAGCGGCGCAGGAATCCGCGATGCGGCACGAAGTCGGCGTCCAGCACGGCGACGTAATCGGGCGGGCTGTCCCGCTCGACCAGTCGTTGGAGCGCGTGGTTGATATTGCCGGCCTTGGAATCTTTGTTGTCCGGGCGGCGCATGTATCCGACTTCGGAGCGGGCGCAGAAATCGCGCAGCCAATCGCGCCGCCCGTCGTCGAGCACGAGTACTTCCTTGTTCGGGTGGCGCAGTGCCTTGGCCCCGATGATCGTGCGTTCGAGAACGTCGAGGTCTTCGTTATAGGTCGCGATCAGGAGGGCGACGGACGGGTCGCCCGCCGGCCCCCACCAGTTCGCGTGGTCGGTCGCCTCGGTCGAGCGGGACTTGACGCGCATCATGATGACAAAGGCGCTGAGCGAACCGATCAGGGCCAGAGCTTCGAGTGCGAGCAAAGCCCAACTGGCCGCCCAGTCCAGGGTCAGGCCGAACGGCGCGATAGTCTCGGTCGCTCGCCAGAAGATGTAGCGCAGGGCGAGGACGATGGCGACGGAAAGCATCGCGACGCGATGGGTGGGCTTGGACTTGTCGAAGATCAACGGGATCACGACGGCGATCCCCAATATCAGGGCCAGTTGGTTGAAGCTCGACCCAAGGTCGCTCGGATAGATCATCGCGCCGGCCTAGTTGAGAAGGCGGCGCAGCGGGTCCAGCGGTCGGTCTTCGAAGAACACGCGGCCCGTGCGCCCGATTCCACAGCCGCCCGATCCGTCCGCGTCCCGCAGCTCCGGCACGATCAGCGTCACGTCGTAGCGTTCGAGGTGCTCTCTGCTGGGTTTGACCGCCATGTCGTCATAGACCGTGGCGGCTCCGGCACCGGCGAGCCGCGCGACGGTGCCATCCATGACCGCGTCGGCACCCGACAGACGGAACGTGGCCGGGTCTCCGGTGCGCAGGCGGTTGTAGACGATTTCAGACACGCTCAGCGACACCACGGCCGAGGAACAGTCCGCCACCTTCATGATCGGGTCGCCGCGTTGGACGTTGACCCCGTCGCCGACCATCCGTTCCCAGATGATCCCGTTGGCCGGGGACATGATGTCGCCTCCGGTCAGGCGGATCATGCGAACCCGCTCGCGCGCGATCCGGTCGTCATAGGATTTCGCGATTGATTGAGCCGCTGAAAGATCGGTTTCCAGGCGCGCGAGCTGATGGCGTGCCGTTTCGGCCCAATAGCCATAATTCCATGTCGCGCCCGCCGAACCATCAAGGAAAACGTCGCCGGTTGCAGCGTCCAGTCGCAGCCCGGCAAGCGTCGAGCTGGCCTGAGTATCCCCGTTCGGTTCTTCCGTCGCGGTATCGACCACGGGTTGTGCGACGTTGAGGTCCTCGAATTTTTCGGGATCGGAGAGGTCAGGCAGAGGGCCATCGACGGGCTGGTCCGCCATGAGGGCAAGCTCCCGCGTTCTTGCCGCAGCGTAGGCGTCACGTCGCCGGTCAAGCCGCGCACTGTGATCCTCGAGCGCGGTCTTTTGCCCTTGGAGGCGTTCGACCTCGGCAAGCGCGCGTTCATGCTCCAGAATCAGGTCGTCCAACCGGACACCGTCGGCGCGCACGTCGCTGACGTTGAACAGGACCGTATCGGTCGTGACTTCGGCCCCGACGGTGCGGGTGGCGATCTGGATGTCACCTGCGACGGGCGAGCGGACAGTGACGACCGGGGTGTTGACGAACGCGTTAGAGCTGGCACCCGTCACATGCTCGGCCACGAGGATGTAGAGCGCGCCGATGATGACGATGGAACCGATGACGAGGCGAAGATACCGCACGACGTGCCTCCTGAAATTCACTACGGCGATCAGCCGCAGAACCTGTGTTTTGAATTAACCTTAACACACGCAGAGATTGTCGAAAGTGTGGAAGCTTTCAAGCCGGACAAAGGCCGCTTTCCCGCCGGGCGACGCGTGACAACAGGCCAAGGGTGGCCGGGTAGTAGGGTTCGCCCTGATCCGGGTGGGGGGCGACCGGGCGGCAAGCGATCAGATCGGCGATGGCATGGTAGCCGGGAAAAGTGCTGCGCTCGATCACCTGTCCTTCTGGCGTCAGAACGACGGGCAGGGCGGGGGCCCCGGACCAGACGCCGGCCTTTTGCGTCAACGCGGGGTGCGTCTTCTGCCCCGACCAGTGCAGGTAGAGCGCGACCCGTATCGCGTCATAGCCGTGGTTGGTGCCGAAACCTTCAGGCTGGGCGAACCCGGTCGGCGTGATCATGCTCCAGTCGGGCACCAGCCCCGTTGCCGCCAGTTCGGCCAGAATGGTTTCGCCGTGATCCGCCGCCCGGATCAGTTCGGTCACACCGGAATACGCGCCCAGTTCGCGTAGCGCGCGCGGCATGACGTAGGACGGGTTGAACAGAACACGGTCGGGCGTGCCCAGGGCCTCGGCCCCCGGCGTGAGCACCACTTCACCCGGGGCACGCGGGTCGGGTTTCAGGCAGAGCGCGGCGAGCGCTTCGGCGATGCGGCGAACCTCCGCCCCGTAATCGCCCCAGCCCGAAAACGTGTCCGCACGCAAAAGCCCCCAGGCACGGAATAGGTCGCCGTCCGTGGCGGTATGCCAGTCGCGATTGTCGGCGGTTGCGGGGTCGGCTTCCTCGGGCCGCCACCGCCAGGCCATAAGCGTGTCGTCCCGGATCAGGAGATGTCCCCGGGTCCAGGACTCGATAGCGTCGAAAGCGTCGCGATCGCCGAATGCCTGCGCAAGCAGAAGGCCGTATCCTTGTCCTTCCGAATGGCTCGCGTTGCCCTGAAGACTGTCGACGACGCGCCCGTTGGCTTCAAGAAACCGCGCTTTCCAGTCTGACCAGATTGGTTCTGCGTCGGCGAAGGCAGGGCGGGACGTTGCAAAGGGCAAAACGGCTCCAGTCAGACCAGCCAAAAGCGCGCGGCGGTTCATGTCTCGGGCCTTCGCCGCCAGCCTAATTGAGAACCGAAGTCTTGCCTCATTCCTGACAAATCCATAATCGATATTAAGGTTAACGCAACCCCGAGTTCACACCATGCCCCATTCAGTCCGCAAGTCATACCAGCCCCGCATCATCAGCACGCTGTTCATCAGTGCGGCGGTCGCGTTCCTGTTGGCGATACTCGTCGTCTTCCTGCCGCTGCAACGGAAGGTCGAGGATTTCGCCTTTCGGTCACAGGGAGATGCGACTCAACATGCCGCGCGTGCGATCCAATTGGCGGTTTCGACTTTGATCACCCGGGAATGGGAGAGCCTCGTTGGCTTCAGCTCTTTCGTCGATGTCGGCGATTACGACAGCATGCGGGTTCTCACGGACGCGGCCGCAATGGCGTCCGAAGGCGTGACCTGGGCTGCCGTGGTCGGACTGGACGGCAAGGTCGACGCGGCGACGATGGGCGTGGATCAGGGCGCGGACGTATCGACGTCGATCTGGTTCAACCAGGGGCTGCGGCGCGACACGTTGCAGACGGTGACATCGTCCGACACGGAAGGTGACTCATACATCTACATGTCCCGCTCCGTGCGCGACGAATTGGGTGAGATCCTCGGATTGGCCGTGTACCGCTTGGATGCGGCTTGGTTGGACCGATTCATTCAGGAGTCGTCAGAGCGGCTTGGTGTCGACGTCACGGTGCTGGACCAGAACGCGGAAACGCTCTTCGATCAGGGCGATCGTGTCGGGGCGGAACTGTCGACCATGATCCGGTCGCGTGCGCAACTGGGCTCGCGATTTGAAGATACCGTGCAGACGGGACGTGGCGAAGGAATTGTCTCAAACGTGCTCCCGATCCTCGCGGAGAGCGACGTGCCGAAGCCAGGTTGGTCGCTTGTCGTGCGCGTCCCTGTGTCGACGGGGAACACCGAAATGGGTTCGGTCTTCTCGTATCTGATCTGGACGGTGGCCGGGTTGCTGGGCGCAATCGGCGTCCTGGCTCTGGTGTTCGCATTCCGATACCTCAAGCCGCTTGCCGACCTTGCACATGAGGCGGCGAAGATCGCTGACGGCGAGCCGGTTTTCCCATCGGAAGCGACGCGCACGTTCGAAGCCGAACAGCTTTCGAATGCGCTCGCCCGGCTACAGGTCCGGATTCAGGGCGCGCCGGAAACCAGCTCATAAACCGGCAGGCTGGTTTCTTTGGCCCGCCGAGCTTGGTCACGTTCTTGCAGTGTAACCCAGCAGGTGCGACAGGCGGTGAGCGGTGTCGACGACTGCGCGCTGGACAGCCTCGGGCACGTCGGTCAATCCGTCGACGGCACGGGTGGCATTGATCGCTGCGATGACGTCGCCCGTGAGGTCGCGTACGGGGGCCGCGACAGAGGAAATCCCGGCTTCGAAACTGCCCACCTGAACCACATTCTCTGTCTCCCGGTCCCGCACACGCTGAGCGAGAATGTCGGGAAGGGCGAGGAAACTTCCGCCTGACACGGCGGGTGGCCCGTCACGGTGCAGGCGGGTGATCGTCGCCTCGTCGAGGGCCGCGAGCAACACGCGCCCCATCGTCGTGCTCGCCGCCGGGAGGCGGCTTCCCACATGGACGATACTGCCCATCCCCATCCGGCTCGGCACGCGCAGCACATAAACCACGCGTGCCCCGTCCCGCACCCCGAGATGGGCGGACCAGTCGGTTTCGTCGCGCAGTCGTTCCAACTCCGGCATGGCGATCTCAACCAGTTCGCGATTGGCCATGTAGCCGTGTCCGAGTTTCATGACCGCCGGCCCGAGGCTGTAGGTTTTCAACCGCTCGTCATGAAGGAGGTAGCCCATGTGGGTCAGTGTATAAACGGTCCGGAAGGTGGCCGACCGGCTCTGTCCGATCACGCGGGCGATGTCGCTCAGGCTCATGTCGCGGCGCTCCGGGGTGAATGCACCCAGCACCTGCATCCCGCGCATGAGGCCCGGGACGAGGTAACGGTCATCGTTCACGGCGGTCTGTGTTTTGTCCATAAAACGCCGTATAGGCAATGAAACGCGCGCTGGCTACCTCTGTGTCATGACATTGCGCGACACAGGAGAGGACGCATGAACACCCAAGCCGGAACTCCGAGCCCCCTTGCCGGGGACCTCAAGGCCCATACCGGGCGCTTCACCGACAAGGCCTTCGACTGGGACGCCTTCCCGTCGAACTCGGGATACGATGAACTCGCCCGCGCACAGATGCGCTATATCGGGGCGGGCGGGTCGCCCAAGGTCGGCGACACGACGACCCTGAAGCCCGACCATTTCACCCTGTCGCTCATCTACAAGGAGCCGGGGCGTTATGCGGCCTGCCACAGCCACGAGATCGAAGAGAGCTTCCTCATCATCGACGGGGCGCTGATCGTCGGATGGGAGCGGGATGGCGAGGTGGTCGAGGTCAATCTCGGCCCCAAGGACATGATCCTGAACGCGCGTGAGGTCGGGCATGGCTTTCGCGTGGACGGAGTGGAGCCGGTCCTGATGTCGATCTCGGTCGACGTGGGCAAACCGCTCCCGCCGAAATACCATTACCACCCCAAGGATCACGCGCCGGAACTCGCGCGCAGTTTCGGGGCGCAGCCGGGCAAGACGATGCCCTTCGATCCGGCGGGCGATCATCCGCTGCAACAGCTCATGGGCAAGTACGTCGTGCGCCATGTCGAACTGCCGACGATCTGGGAAGACGCCGGTTTCACCCGCAAGGTCTATGTGGGTGAGGGCGGGATCGACAACGACAGCTGCCGCAAGGAGATGTGGGGCGTGCCGAGCCGCGTGGGCGTCGCGCCCTTCGTGCGGGATGTCGAGGACGCCTTCTTCGTGCTGGAAGGGTCGCTGACCGTCGGGTGGGAAGCCGAGGATGGCGAGCAGGTGGAGGTCGAGCTTGGCCCCCGCGACCTCGTCAAGACACCGGCGGGCCGCAAGCACTGGTTCCGTAACAACGGGGCGGCACATGCCACGGTCTGGACCGTCATCGGGTCTGCGAAGCAGGATGACGTGGTCTACGCCGCAGCTTGATGGCGCCCTTTCAATCCCGGGCCGTCCTGTGACAGGGGCGGCCCGTTTTCCGTGCGTGGCTAGGAAAAAAAGCGACGCCGGAGCGCCGCGTTGTTCGAAGGGCTGGGGGGCCTCAGGCCGTCGCGACCGGTTCGCCCAGCGGCGCGTCCCACGCGCTGTAGCCATAGACCCAGTCCGCGTTCCCGCCCTGCTTGAGCCAGTCGTTCGCGAGCGATCCGCGCTGGACCGCCGCTGTCCGGTCGCGGCGACTGTCCTCGTAAAAACGGAGTGCCGAGGAGATGTCGTTTGCGTGCGCATCCAGAGCGCGCGTCAGAAGGACCGCGTCCTCGATTGCCATGCAGGCCCCCTGCGCCATGAACGGCACCATCGGGTGAGCCGCGTCGCCAAGGATCGTTGCACACCCCCGTGACCAGGCGTTCATGGGCTCACGCACATGAAGTGCCGACCGCGTGACCTCGTCCACTGCGTCCAGCAGGGCGCGGGCGTCGGGGTGGAAGTCGGCATAGGCAGCGCGCAGCTCTTCCACGTCGCCGGGCAGGGTCCAGCCCTCCGCGCTCCAGTCCGAGGCGGGCGTGGTCGCAAAGACAAAGATTTCCTCGCCACGCGACAGGGGAAAGGTGACGATCTGGCGCTCGGCCTCCGGACCCCACCACTTGGTGAAACTGTCCAGGTTGTCGAGACCCTCGACCGCCGCACGCGGCACGACCGCCCGCCAGGACACGAGTCCTGTGAAGCGCGGCGCATCGGGCCCGAACATCTGCGAGCGCAGGACCGAGTGGATGCCGTCTGCGCCGACCACCACGTCCGCGGGCTCGCTTTCGGTCCCGTCGACAAAGGTCAGGCGCGCGTGTGTCCCGTCCTCGCGATACCCGCTGACCGGGCTGCCGAAGCGAATCGTGTCGGGTGCGAGGGCGGCCTCCAGGGCGGTCAGAAGGTCGGCGCGGTGGATGGTGAGCTGCGGCGCGCCATACTTCGTCTCGGCCGCCGTGCTCATGGGGAGGCGTGATGTCTCGCGCCCGTCGTCCCACATCCGGCTGATTCGGAACTCCGGGCGCGCCGCCGTTTTGCGCAGTGCGGCCCCGACGCCCCCTCCGAGACCGTCGAGTGCGTGGACCGCGTTCGGGGTGAGGTTCACATCCGCACCAACACGGCCATAGGCCTGAGCCTGTTCGAAGATCCGAACATTATGTCCGCGCGCCTGAAGCGCAATGGCGAGGGTCATCCCGCCAACGCCGCCGCCGGCTATCGCTATGGTCAATCCTGTCATTGTCGCTGTTCCTTCTTCTTTCACGGTATAATGTTCATAAATGAACGTAAATTTCAAATATGAATAATGCCAGATATCAGGCACTTCGGTCAAGTTGGCCGCATCCCGCAGCCCTTCGCGCCCCCAAGACCCGAAAAAGATGTTGACTCAAGATCGAATTGAACGAAAAATCGTATTTGAACATAGTGCTCAATATTGAACACTATCCGTTAGAGCAAACGACAGGGGGTGCCAGGAATGGACGCATTCAAGGACAGACTTTCAGAGCGGGCGCGGGATACCGGCCGTCCGGCACTGGCGCACCAGAGCCGGGGGCGTGACCTGACAGACGCGGAAACGGCGCTCGCAGCCGCTCTCATGGATATCTATTCCGACGGCACGCATGACTTCGCGCTTGTCGCCAAGGCGCTCACGGAGCGGGGCGTGGTTGCGCCGATCTCAGGCGGGACCGACTGGACCGAAGAGAGCCTCGCCAAAGAGCTCGCCGCCATCAATGCCGATCTCGAAGCCGCCTATCAGGAGCACGGTTATGGCGCTTGAGTTCCGCAATGTCTCCAAATCTTTCGCGACGCAAGGCGACGGGGAACTCCTCGCCGTCGATGATGTCAGCTTCCGCGTGGAGGAAGGCGAGTTCGTATCGGTCGTCGGCCCCTCGGGCTGCGGCAAGTCGACCATCCTGTCGATGACCGCGGGCCTGTATCAGCCCACGTCGGGCGAGGTGCTCGTTTCTAACGTGCCGGTGACCGGACCCAACTCGCACGTCGGGTTCATGCTCCAGAAAGACCTGCTCCTGCCGTGGCGCAACATCATCGCGAACATCGAATTCGGGCTCGAAGCCCGCGGCGTGCCCAAGGCTGACCGGCGCGCCCGTGCGATGAAGGAGCTGGACCATTGCCAGTTGTCCGGCTTCGAGAACCACTTTCCCTACCAGCTTTCCGGCGGAATGCGGCAGCGTGCGGCCCTCGCGCGCACGCTCTCGATCGACCCGGAAATCATCCTGCTGGACGAGCCGTTCTCGGCGCTCGACGCCCAGACCAAACTCCTTCTCCAGAACTCCTTTGCCAAGACGATCAAGGACGCGGGCAAGACCACGCTCCTGATCACGCACGACCTTTCCGAGGCCGTCCTCATGTCGGATCGCATTCTCGTCCTCAGCGAGCGTCCGGGTCAGGTGATCGCGGAAATCAAGGTGGACCTGCCGCATCGGGATCAACCGATCAGGCGCCGGGTTCTGCCGGAAGTCGGCGAATACGCCGCGCAGCTCTTTAAGCATCTGAAACTCGAAGAAAAAGCAGCCTGACAGGGAGACTCAACAAATGAAAAAACTGCTTCAGAATACAGTGGCGGCCGCGACGATCGCGGTGTCGGCAACGGCGGCCTTCGCGGCGGAACAGGTGACCTACCTCTTCCCCGCGCCTGATTTCCTCCCGGCCTTCGCGCCGTTCCAGCTCGCTCTTGGCAAAGGATACTTCGCCGAGGCCGATCTCGACGTGACCTTCCAGGTCGGCAAGGGCGGCGCGGACGTGGCGACGCAGGTCGCGCTCGGCAATGCCGATCTCGGCGGCGGCATCGGCGACACGCCGATCATCGTGCGTGCCAACGGGCTCGAAATCCGCGGGGTCGCCCTGCTGGGCGGTCGCGGCCTGACCCAGCTTGCCTGGCGTACCGAGAGCGGGATCACCGGTCCGGAGGATTTCGCCGGCAAGTCGATCGGCGTGCTCGCGTTCCAGGATACCACCTATTACAACCTGCTCGGCGTGCTCGCCTCGGTCGGCCTGTCCAAGGACGACGTCGATATTCAGGCGGTCGGACCGGGCGGCATCATCCAGCTCAACATCGCCGGCAAACTCGACGGCATGTCGGGTGTGCCGGAATGGATCGCCGCCATCGAAGGCGCCGGTGTCGAGATGGACCAGGTTCCCGTCGACACGATCTTCCCGGCCATGGCGCAGGCAATCATCGCGTCGGACGAAACCATTGCGGAGCGGCCCGAGATCGTCTCCGGCTTCGTGGGCGCTGTCCTCAAGGCCATCGGCGACATCACGTCCGACCCGGCTCAGGCCGCCAAGGAATATGTCGGGTTCGTGCCGCAGCACGAGGGCAAGGAAGCCCAGATCGAAGCGATCATGCGCGCCTATTCGAACCTGATCTATCCCGAGGGCGAGGACCAGCCGCTGGGCAGCTTCGACCCCGAGCGGATCGCGGCCGTGCAGAAGTTCTATGTCGAAAGCGGGATCGTCCAGACCGCCGTGCCGGTCGAAGACCTCTACACCAACGAATTCGTGCAATGACCGACGCGACCCACCACGGAACCGGGGCCCAAGCGGCCCCG
Source organism: Maritimibacter sp. (assembly GCA_002695005.1). Classification (GTDB taxonomy): domain Bacteria; phylum Pseudomonadota; class Alphaproteobacteria; order Rhodobacterales; family Rhodobacteraceae; genus Maritimibacter. The sequence goes on along the minus strand of NZNT01000026.1, from coordinate 399,969 downwards.
GACACCCCCGCCCCGAGCCCGAAACCCGCGACGAGGAACACATCGATGATCCGCAAGCATGGCATCAAGCTGACGAGCGTCGCGATCCTGATCGCCGTTCTCGTCGCGTGGGAGGTCCTGCCGACCGCCCTGGACGTCCCGCGGTTCATCATCCCGACGCTGTCGGATTCGCTTGCCGAATTGCAGCGGATGTGGGCGAACGAGGGTCTTCTGGGTCACATTCTGTCCACCGCGCTCTATACCGTGCTGGGCTTTCTCATCGGCAGCCTTCTGGGCGCCGTCATGGGCTATCTGCTTGGCATGTCCAAGTTCTGGGAAAAGGTGCTGTCGCCCTACATCCTCGCGCTGCAAATCGCGCCGAAGGTCGCCTTCGCCCCGCTTTTCATCATGTGGTTCGGCTACAACTCGATGCCGAAACTGCTGGTTACCGTGCTGATCGTGTTCTTCCCGGTCCTCGTCAACGTGTTGCAGGCAATGCGCACCGTCGACCGGGACCTCGTGAACCTCGCACGGGCCTACAACCTGACCCGGCTGGGCATCTTCTGGAAGGTCGAGATGCCGTCGACCGTGCCCAACCTCATGGCAGGCCTGCGCATCGCCTCGACCCTCGCCGTCATCGGCGTGACCGTGGGCGAGCTGGTCGGCGGAAACACCGGGCTCGGCTACCTGATTTCCTACGGCGGAGGGCAGGCCAACGCGGCCATGGTCTTCAACGCCATCATCCTGCTGACCGTGATCGGCTTCCTCCTTTACGTCGTGCTGGAGCGGATCGAAGAGCGGGTTCTGCATTACCTGCCCAAGGCGCACCAGTAAGCGCCGGGCAAGACAGGGAGACACCGAAATGACAGTCGACAAGAAAACCCTGATCGAGAACCGGGTGAACGAGGGCCTGCGCGGCCAGTGGTATCCGGTGGCGAAGTCGGTGGAGGTGAAGACCTCCAAGCCCTACGGCACCCGGCTTCTGGGCGAGAAGGTCGTCCTCTGGCGCGATGGGTCCGGCAAGATCCGCTGCATCGAGGACTTCTGCCCGCACCGTGGCGCGCCGCTTTCATATGGCGAGATCCACGAAGGCCACATCGGATGCCGCTACCACGGCGTGATCGTCGACGGCGACGGTGTCGTGGTCAGGGTCCCCGCGATGCCCGATTGCGCGCTTGAGGGCCGCAAGGCGCTCACCTCTTATGAGGTGACCGAGAGCAACGACGCCGTGTTCGTCTATGTCCCCTCGGTCGATCAGCCGGAGGCTCCGGAACTGGTTCTGCCCAAGGAGCTGGTCAGCGACGAATGGACTGGTTTTCTCTGCACGTCCGTCTGGGAGGCAAACTACCGCTACGCGCTCGACAACCTCGCCGACCCGATGCACGGCTGTTACCTCCATTCCGAGAGCTTCACGCTGGCATTTGGTTCCAAACAGGACCTCATGAAGCTCGACAAGACCGACAGCGGGTTCCGGATCGAGCGGGTCGGCCAGACGGGTGAGAATTTCGACTGGACCGAGTTCGAGGTTCACCAAGGCACGATGTTCTGTTTCCTCGACATTCCCTATCCACCCGCAGGCGGCCCGGGCGGCGTGTTCCGCATCATCGGTTACACCACCCCGATGGACGCCCACACGACCAAGGTCTTCTTCTGGCGGATGCGCCAGGTGGAAGGGACCGCGCGCGAAAGCTGGCGTTTCCTCTATCGCGCCCAGCTTGAGGAGAACCACTGGAACGTGCTGGAGCAGGACCGCGTCATGCTCGAAGGCATGCCGGACGACGCCCGCAAGCGCGAGATGCTCTACCAGCATGACCTTGGTGTAAGCCGTATCCGGCAGGTCCTGACCCGCGCCGCCAAGGCGCAGATCGAGGCGGAGCTGAAGGCTGCCGAGGTAGCGGCGGAATAATGACGCTCGACGGACGACATATCCTCGTGACCGGCGCGGCCCGCGGTCTTGGCGCCGAAATCGCCAAGACCCTCGCCGGCCAGGGCGCATCGCTGATCCTCGCGGACATTGCCGAGGAAACGGGAGGCGCGACGGCCGAGGCGCTGGGCGCAGACTTCCTGCCCGTCGACCTTGGTGATCCGGCCTCGATCGAGGCGCTGGCCGCCGGGGTGGCCGAGCGCACGGGCGGGAAACTGCACGGGCTGGTCAACAACGGGGCCATCGCGACGGGTATCGGCGGCATCCCGTTCGACGCCATCGAGATCGACACCTGGGATCTTGTCCAGCGCGTCAACGTGCGCGGCACCTGGCTGATGACCCGTGCCGCCGCGCCGCTGCTCAAGGCGTCGGGGTCCGGTCGGGTCGTCAACGTCGCCTCGGACACGGCGCTATGGGGGGCCCAGAACCTATTGTCCTATGTCGCGTCCAAGGGCGCGGTTATTTCAATGACCCGATCGCTCGCGCGCGAACTCGGGCCGGATCGGGTGGGCGTCACCGCCATCGCGCCCGGCATCCTGACGACCGAAAGCACGGAATATGTGCCGGAGCACCGCCACAGGTTCTACCAGGACGGCCGCGCCGTGCCGGGGCCGCAGGACACGGGCGACGTGTCCGAGGTGGCATGTTTCCTGCTGACCGAAAGCGCGCTGACCCTCACCGGGCAGGTGCTGCCGGTCAACAACGGCTTCGTGTTCACATGAGCGGCTGGACCACGCATAGCGCCGCCGGGCTCGAGTACCTCGAACGTCCCGGCAACGGTGAGACACTCGTCCTCCTTCACGGCATCGGCTCGCAAGCCGCGTCGTTCACACCGCTTCTGCCGCACCTGCCGCGCTCGGCGCGTGTGATCGCGTGGAGCGCGCCGGGCTATGGCGAGTCCCACCCGCTGGACCGGGAGTGGCCGGAGGCGACGGATTACGCCGCGGCGCTGCGCCGCCTGTTCGCTGCGCTCGATATCGGGCGGGCGACGCTTGTCGGGCATTCGCTGGGCGCTCTTATGGGGGCGGCCTTCGCCGCCCGCCACGGTGACCTTGTGTGCCGGCTCGTCATGGCCTCGCCCGCGCTGGGTCACGGCGTTGTCCGGGGCGGGGGGCTCAGCTCGGCCGCGCAAAGCCGGATCGACGATCTGGAGCACGAAGGGGCCGCTGCCTTTGCCGCAGCACGGGCCGCCCGCCTCGTTCACCGCGCCGAGGACCACCCCGAAGCGGTCGAGATCGTGCGCGACGCCATGTCCCGGGTCAAACTGCCGGGCTACGCGCAGGCCGCGCGGATGCTCGCGTCGGGCCGGCTGCTCGACGATGCCGAACGGCTGTCGGTGCCCACCGATGTCATCGTCGGTGCGGGCGACGTGGTGACGCCGCCGGACGGCGCGCGCCGCGCCCATGCCGCCGTGCCCGCGCGGTACCGCGGGGCCTTCACACTCGTGCCCGAGGCCGGGCACGCGATCTACCAACAGGCGCCGGCTGCATTCGCGACGGCACTCGAACAGGAAACGGTCCCGGCAAAATGAGCCGGGGCGACGACAGGAGGATGGACTTGTGAGCGACACGATACGAGTCGGCAGACTGCGCGGCATCATGATGCGCGCCCCGGGCATGACCGACACCCTTCCGTTCTATCTGGACATGTGGGGCCTGTCGCTCGCCCACGAAGAGACAGGCGAAGCCCTCCTGCGTGGCACGGGTGAGGAGCCGTTCCTCTATGGCCTCAAGGATGGCGACACCCACGGGATCGAATACATCCATTTCGCAATGCCGGACCGCGAGTCGATGGATGCGCTTCACGCCCAGGTCGTGGCGAAAGGTGCGGACGTGATCGGTGCCCCGGCCCCGTTCGACGACTGGGTGGGCGGTTACGGGTTCGAGATGCTCGACCCCGACATGCGCCGCTTGCGCTTTCGCACCGACGCCCGCGTTCTGGAGGCCGGGTCCGACTGGGCCAGGCCCCGCAAGGTCAGCCATGTGGTGCTGAACACGCCTGACATGGATGGCGTTCAGGCCTGGTACGAAGATGTGCTCGGGTTCCGCGCGTCGGATTATTCCGCCGACCAGATGGTCTTTCTGCGCTGCAACACCGACCACCATTCCATCGCGCTCGTGCGGGCGACCTATCCCAGCGTGAACCACGTCGCCTTCGAACTCCCGACTCTCGACGAATACATGCGCTCCATCGGGCGGATGAAACAGAAGGGTCATGTGCCGAGCTGGGGGCCGGGCCGGCATGGGCCGGGCAACAACCCCTTCGCCTATTTCGTCTCGCCGTCCGGTTTCGTGATCGAATTCACCTCGGAGCTCGAACAGATCGACGAGGCGACGCATGAGGCCAAGGTCTGGTCGCGCACCGACCCCGAAGCGATGGACCAGTGGATGACCGCAGGGCCGCCGACGCCCGCGCAACGCGCGGTGATGCAGGGGCGCCCAGATCCCGGATTCCCCGAACTGGCCAAGCGCAACCGGGGAGCCGCGTGATGGACCTTGGCTACGAAAATGCCGTGGCGGTGGTCACGGGCGGGACGTCCGGCATCGGGCTCGCGACCGTCAAGACATTGCTGGGCGCCGGGGCACGGGTCGCGCTCTGTGCACGCAACGAAGGACGGCTCGCACAGGTGAGCGGCGTTCTCGAACGCGACTTCGGGGCCGACCGGATTCTGTCGCGCACCGTCGACGTGCTCGACCGCGATGCGGTCAACGGCTTCGCCGCAGGGGTGCAGGACCACTGGGGCCGGTGCGACCTCCTCGTCAACAACGCGGGCGCGGGCCGGCAATCGACCTTCGCCACGACCGAGGACGAGGACTGGCGCGCGGAATACGAGCTCAAGCTTTTCAGCCAGATCTACCCGATCCGGGCCTTCCTGCCGATGCTGCGCGAGGCGCGGGGGTCGATCGTGGCCGTCAACTCGCTGCTGGCCTACCAGCCGGAAGAACACATGGTCTGCACCTCTTCGGCGCGGGCCGGGGTGCAGAACCTCCTGAAATCCCTTTCGATCGAGTTTGCGCCGGACGTTCGCGTGAACTCCGTCCTGATGGGGCTCATCGAAAGCGGCCAGTGGACCCGGCGGTTCGAGGCGCGCGAAGACCAGACGGACAGCCGCGCGGACTGGTACGGGGCGCTGGCCGAGCGCAAGGGCATCCCCCTTGGGCGTCTTGGCGATCCCGAAGAAGCGGCGAACGCCATCGCGTTCCTTGGCTCTCGCGCGGCCAGCTACATAACAGGGGCCCAACTCGACGTGTCGGGCGGCCTGGACAGACATATCTGAGGAGATGGGCATGAAACACGAAACCATCCAGGACGTCGAAACCGTCGGCGACTACATTGCCCGGTATCTCGCGGAGGTTGGTGTCACCACCATGTTCGGGGTGATCTCGATCCACAACATGCCCATCCTCGACGCCGTCGCGCGTCAGGGCCGGATCCGGTTCGTGCCCGCGCGCGGCGAGGCAGGGGCGATGAACATGGCCGATGCCTATGCTCGTGTGTCGGGCGGTCTTGGCGTGTGCATCACCTCGACCGGCACGGCGGCGGGCAACGCGGCCGGGGCGCAGGCGGAGGCGCTCACGGCCGGAAGCCGGGTGCTCCATATCACGAGCCAGGTGGACCTTGCCTATGCCGACCGCGACCGCGCGGCGATCCACGACGTGCCGCGCCAGCCGGAGATGCTGCGCGGCGTGTCGAAGGCGGTCTACCGGATGTGGGACGCGAACGGAGCCGTCGGCACGCTGACCGCCGCCGTGTCGTCCGCTTTGTCGGCACCGTCAGGCCCCGTGAGCCTTGAGATCCCCGTCGATGTGCAGCGCCACATGGCGGTGGAGCAATCCACGATCTTCGCACCTGAAGCCCAGGCGCCGCGCGCGCCGGACCCCGCGATCGACGCGCTTGCCGACGCCATCGTGAACGCGAAACGCCCCCTCCTGTGGCTGGGCGGTGGCGCGCGTGAGGCGACCCGCGAAGCGACCGAACTGATGAACCGGGGCGTCGGTATCGTCACCTCGACCAATGGCCGCGCAACGGTCAGCGAGGAGGCCTCGGCCAACCTCGGCGCGTTCAACATGGGACCGGAGTCGGTCGCGCTGTATGAAACCTGCGACCTGATGGTCGTGGTCGGCTCGCGCCTGCGCGGCAACGAGACCCGCAACAACATGATGCCGCTGCCGCGCCCCCTGGTCCAGATCGACGCGGATGCCGCGCAGGGCGGGCGCAACTACGCCGTCGACATGTTCATTCACGGCGGCGCGCAGGACACGCTGGCGCGCTTGCTCGACAAGCTGCCGGCCAAGCTCGACGCCGACCCGAACCTCGGGTTCGACATCGCCCGCGCGCGGGCCGGGGCCGAGGGGCGCATGCGCTCTCAACTCGGCCAATACCGCGTGGTCGCCGACGCGATCAGCGAGGCTGTGGCGGCAGGCGGTCACGCCTGGGTGCGCGACGTGACGATCTCGAACTCCACCTTCGGAAACCGCTACGTCCGCCTTGCCCGGCCTGAGCAGGGGGTCCACGCCCTTGGCGGCGGGATCGGGCAGGGGGTCGCCATGGGGATCGGCGCGGCGCTGGCCTGTTCGCCTGACCAGAAGGCGGTGACGCTCGTGGGCGACGGCGGCACGATGCTCGGTCTCGCCGAGATGATCACTGCGGTCGATGAGAATGCGCCGCTGGTCTACATCCTGATGAACGACAGGGCCTATGGCGTGATCCAGAACATCCAGGACGCGCAGTATGACAGCCGCCGCCACTACTCGGCCATCGCCGTGCCGGAGTTCGACGCCTTCTGCGCCTCCATCGGGATGCCGCACACGCGCTGCGATGACGTCGAAGCATTCGCGGGCGTGCTCGACGCCGCGCTCGCGGGGTCCGGCCCGTCGCTCATCGAGATCGACATGAACGCTATCGGACCCTTCGCCGAAGCCTTTGCCGGACCGCCGGCGGGTGCCGCCCAGACCAAGGAGGTGTGATCCATGCATCTCGGTCTCATCGGGTGCGGCAATATCGTCAAGACGCTTCTCGGGTTCCTCGACGCGCCGGATGCGCCGGACGTGACCCGTATCACGCTTCTGGTGCGCGCGGGGCAATGCGACCGCGCGCAGGACGAGATCGCCGCCATGACACCGAAGGCCGAGATCGTGGAGGAGACCGCCGACCTGATCGCGGCCCGCCCGGACCTTATCGTCGAGGCTGCAGGACATGCCGGTGTGGCCGAGCATGTGGGGCCTTGCCTCGAGGCCGGATTCGATGTGGTCGTCGTCTCGGTCGGGGCGCTGTCGGACACCGACCTTGCGGCAAGGCTGGAGACGGCCGCGCGCGCGGGCGGGGCGCGGATCATCCTGCCCGCAGGTGCTGTCGGCGGAATCGACATCGTATCGGCCCTGTCCGCCTCGGGCGAGGTCACGCTGACCTATCGCGGGACGAAGCCGCCGAAAGCCTGGGCCGGATCGCCGGCGGCCGAAGCGCTCGACCTTGATACACTTGAGTCAGCGGCCGTGTTCTTTACCGGCACGGCCCGCGAGGCTGCGGCTCAGTTTCCCAAGAACGCCAACGTGGCCGCGACTCTGGCGCTGGCAGGCCCCGGCCTCGACAAGACCCGGGTGGAACTCGTGGCCGACCCCGCAGCCCCCGGCAATGTCCACAGCTACGAGGTCGTCTCCCCCGCCGCCAAGGTGCGCGTGGAGATCGAGAACCTGCCGTCGAACGGCAATGCGAAGACGAGCGTGGCGACGATCTACTCCGTTCTGCGCGAAATCCGAAACCATATCGGACCGATGGTGATCTGATGAAGGATATGGACGTGAACGCCGAGCTTCCCGAGGGCAAGCTCTTTCTCGCAGGCGAATGGCGCGATGGGCGCGGGGCCGAGATCACTTCGATCTTTCCGGCGGACGGTCGGGTGAACCGGGTGTTTCGCGGCGCGAGTGCCGCTGACGGGGAAGAGGCCATCGCCAAGGCCAAGGCCGCACAGGCCGATCCCGCCTGGCGCGCGCTCAAGCCACATGAACGCGCGCGGCTCCTCTATCGCATCGCGGACGGGATCGAAGCCAATGCCGAACGCATCTCGCGCATCCAGTCGCGCGATACCGGCAAGACATTGGCCGAAACGGGAGCGCTCGCCGCGTCCGCCGCCGGGACGTTTCGCTACTTCGGCGCGGTGTTGGAGACGATGGACGAGGAGCTTACCACCCGGCGCGGACCTGCGATGACCCTGTCGGTCTACGAGCCGATGGGTGTGGTCGCCGCGATCACGCCCTGGAACTCTCCCATCGCCTCGGACGCGCAGAAGGTCGCCCCGGCCCTTGCGGCCGGGAACGCCGTCATCCTCAAGCCCGCCTCCTGGTCGCCGCTGACCGCACTGGAACTGGCCCGGATCGTGGACGCGGCCGGCTGCCCCAAGGGTCTGTTCTCGGTTCTTCCAGGATCTGGGCGTGAGATCGGTAATCTGCTCGTAGAACATCCGGACATCGCGCGTGTGAGCTTCACCGGCGGCACCGAGACGGGCCGTGCGCTCGCCGTGAAGGCGGCGCAGAAACTCATGCCGGTGAGTCTCGAACTCGGCGGCAAATCCCCGACCATCGTTTTCGCCGATGCCGACATGGACACCGCGATCGCCGGTGTGCTCTACGGCATCTTCTCCTCGACCGGCCAAAGCTGCATCGCCGGCTCGCGGCTCTTCGTCGAACGCTCTATCTTCGACAGCTTCGTCTCCCGGCTGGTCGCAGCGACCGAACGGCTCGTGGTGGGCCACCCCTTCGATCCGGCCACGCAGGTCGCCCCGCTCATCCACATGGATCATCGGGACGAGGTCGCGGCGCATGTCGCACAGGCGCTCGCGGACGGGGCCGAGCTTCTGACCGGTGGCCGCGCGCCAGAGGGGCCAGAGTATGACGGGGGCAGCTATTACTTGCCCACGATCCTTTCGAGCCTCCCCAACACTGCGCGGCTCTGCCGGGAAGAAGTGTTCGGCCCGGTGCTCGCCGTTCTGCCCTTCGACGACGAGGCGGACGTCATCGCGCAGTCCAACGACAACGACTACGGCCTCGCCTGCGGCATCTGGACCCGTGACTTTCCCCGCGCCTGGCGCGTCGGGCAAGCCATTCAGGCCGGGACCGTCTGGCACAACACCTACAAGCAGTTCTCGGTGTCGACGCCTTTTGGCGGGGACGGCGCGAGCGGCATCGGGCGTGAAAAGGGCCGACAAGGCCTGCGCGCTTACATGCGTCAGAAAGGCTTTTACACCGACCTCACGGGCGCCCCGATCCCGTGGGCGGGGGCTGCGGTGACGCCATGAGCGGAAAGATCGCCATCGTGGGCGCAGGTCCGTCCGGCTGCTATCTGGCCCAGTCGCTGCTCAAGGCGGCGCCGGACCTGGAGGTCGACCTGATCGACGCTTTGCCGGTGCCCTACGGACTCGTACGTTACGGAGTCGCGGCGGACCACCAGGGAACCAAGGCAGTCACACGCCAGTTCGCCCGCGTGTTCGAACGGCAGGGTGCGCGGTTCTTCGGGTGTCTGCGGCTCGGTGATGACGTCGCGCTCGAAGACTTGCGCGCAGCCTATGACGCGGTGGTCCTCGCTACGGGAATGCCGGTGGACCGGCCGCTCGGAATTCCCGGCGACGACCTCGCGGGTGTGTTCGGCGCCGGGCGGCTGACCCGCGCACTCTACGATCACCCAGATGCAGAAACGCTCCCTGAGCTCGGGGCGCATCCCCTCATCGTCGGTAACGGCAACGTCGCCATCGACCTGCTGCGGCTTCTGGCGAAAGACCCCGATGAACTCGCCGGGTCCGACCTCGGCGCCGGTCCGACCGACTGGCTGGCCGGAGCCGGGATCGAGTCCCTCACGATCACCGGTCGCTCACCCGCGGCGGCGGCGAAATTCGATCCCGTCATGATCAAGGAACTCGCCAAGCTGGGCGGTGTCAGCATCGACGTCGTGGGCACAGGCGCGAGCGACGAACCCGACGCGGTGAAGACGCTGGACGCGCTCGCCTCCATCGCCGGTCATGGCAGCGGTGCGCGCAACGTGACCTTCCGGTTCGGCCTGACGCCTGCAGAGGTAATCGGCTCACAAGGGCAGGTTCGCGCGGTTCGATTTACGAGCGACGCGGGCGACGAAACGATCCCCTGCACATCGGTTCTGACGGCGATCGGCTTCGACGCCGACCCGGACCTGCCGCGCGACGCCCTTCTGGAAAGCGCGACCGACGCCGGGGCAGGGGCGCTCGCGCCGGGTCTCTACGCGACCGGCTGGTTCCGGCGCGGTCCACGCGGCACGATCCCGGAAAACCGTGCCGACGCGCAGGCGCTCGCGACGCACATCCTTGACGATCTGACCGCAGACCCTGCAAAGCCAGGACGCGCGATCTTCGAGGGCCGCACAGGGCTCGTCGATTACGACGGCTGGTGTCGCATCGACGCCGCCGAAACCGAGGCGCTGCCCGAAGGGCGGTGCCGCGCCAAGATCACGACACGCGAAGAAATGACTCGCCTCGCAAGCAAAGGAGTGACCACGGGATGAACATCAGCATTCTTTACGGGACCGAAACCGGCAATGCCGAGATGCTCGCCGAGGATATCCAGTCCGAGCTTGAGGGCGATCACGACGTCTCCTGCCAGAACCTGTCGGACGTGGACCCGATGTCGCTCGTGCCCGAACATCTCTACCTGCTGGTTTGCTCGACCTATGGCGACGGCGAACTGCCTGCGTCGGCCCAGCCCTTTGCCGAGGCGATGGAGGCGGCCAAGCCCGATCTTTCGGCCATTCATTTCGCGATCTTCGGGATGGGCGACAGCGAATACGACGAAACGTTCAATCACGGCCCCAAGCGGCTCGCCGAGTTGATGCTGGCCCACGGCGCGACGCAGATCGGCGAACGCGTGGCGCATGACGCCTCCGGCCCGGAGATGGCCGAAGACCTCGCATTTCCCTGGGCCGAAGAGATCATCTCGCAGGCCGAAGAGCGGCTTGGCGCCGCCGCATGACCGCGCCGGACGAGATTCGCGCGGCGCTCTCCCGTCCGTATCGGCACGGGGCGCATACGTCCTTTGCGGGGATCACCTGCGACGGGCCGCTCGATCTGTCCGGCTTTGTCCTGTCCGGCGTCGATTTCTCGGGGGCGCATTTCCCGGACGGTGTGGACGCCTCCGGTGCGCAGTTCATTGGCCTGAGCTGGTTCACGGGCGCACGGTTTGCGGGCGACGCCCGTTTCTCCGGCGCGACCTTCGGTTCGGACGCCCGGTTCGAGGAGGCGCAGTTCGACGGTCAGGCCGACTTTTCGGCCACGGATTTCCGCGGCATCGCCCGCTTCGACCGTGCCCGGTTCGCACAAGGCGTCACGATGCCGGGTGTCACCTGCAACGGCAACCTCTCGTTCGAGGGCGCGCGCGTCGAAGGCGCGGCGCTGCTGTCGGAGGGGGAGTGCATGGGCGGCCTCTGGCTCGACCATGTGGCCTTGCCGCCCGAGACGCGCTTTGACGGGACGCAAGTCCATGGTCGGCTCTGGCTGCGCGGCGGGCAGATCGGCAACCGCGCCATTCGTGCGGAGGACTTCGACCTCGCCTATGGCTATGTCTGGACCTGAGCGCGGTCACATCTGATCCGCACCCCAGCCGCGATAGCCGAGCGCCTCGGAAATCTCACGCGCAGCACCCTTGAGCTTTTCCTCGATCTCTTCGACCATCGGGCCATCCGATGCGAAGGTGCTAGCATGGCCGGTCACGTTGATCGCAGCGACGGCTTGCCCCTGATGATCGTAGATCGCGACCGCGGCCGAGCCGATGTCGGGCTCGAAATTCGCCACGCTCCACGAAATGCCCTGCGCCCTGTCGCTTTCCAGCTGCCTCAGCAGGTCGTCCAATGTCGTGCGGGTCTTGTCCGAGAACGCCTTGAGCGACTGGCCCGCATAGATTTCCTTCAACTCCCGCGTGCTGATGGAAGCGAGCAGGATACGTCCGATGGTCGTCGCATGGGCAGGCAGGCGGGTGCCTTCGCGCACCATGCTGGCAAGGTGGGAGTTCGGCGTTTCGCGCGCGAGGTAGACGATATCGCGCCCGTCGCGCACGCCAAGGTGGGCCGACAGGTTCAGATCATCCACCAGCTGGCGCAGCACCGGGCGCGCCGTCGGCACCAACCCCCGTTCGTTCAGCGCCTGCGAGGCGAGCGTGATGAGACCCGTGCCAAGCCGGTAGCCGCCCCCGTCCGACACGGCGTCGATCATGCGCTCGGCCTCCAGTGTGGCCAAAAGTCGGATCAACGTGGTGCGGTTGATGCCGATCTCTTTCGCGGTCTTGTTCAGGTTCCGGCATCGGTTGCCCGCCGCGATATGGCGCAACAGTCGAAAGGCGCGTTCTACCGGGGGCACGGAATAGGCCGGGCTCACCTTTTCGTCTGAGGTCTGAGTGTCTGACATGGCTACGCAACCTGCACATATTTGAACACTTATATTCATAAGCGAACGAATTTGCAGGGAAAACCCAATTCTGCACAAGGTATGGGCGTCTGGACCCGGCGGTGCCCGGGTCTGGTGCGCTTTCGGGATGTGACGCGCGCCTGCGGCGGTCAGGCGAGCGCCGCGTAGATCAGCCGGATCGCCAGCACGCCGAGAATCCCGAGGATAATGCGTTCGAACGTCTCGCGGGGCAGGCGCTGGCCAATCCAGTTGCCCACCGGCATGGCGAGGAGCAGCGGGACGAGCGACAGCGCGCTCAGGAGCAGGCGTTCGCCGGTCATGATGCCGTAGGCGAACTGTGCGGGCAGTTGCACGATCCCGAGCGCGAGGAAGAAGAGCGAGATCGTCGCCATGAACTCCTTCCGCGGCAGCTTGAGCGACCCGAGGAAGGTGATCGACACCGGGGCCGACAATCCCGTCGCGCCCTGAAGTGCGCCGGCCAGCAACCCTGCGGGCAGGGCGAGGATGCGGCTCATGCTGTTGGAGAGAACCCACGTCGGATTGAACAGGCGAAACAGGATGTAGGCCACCAGCACGAGCCCGACGCCAAGAAGCAGAACGTCAGGGTTCCACCCCGCCAGCGCGATCGTGCCCAGCCCGGCCCCCACGCCGCCCGCGACCGCGAAGATCGTCGTGAAACGCGGGCGTGAGATGCGGCTTCGGTACAGCCAGTATTGCCAGACGTTGGGCACGATATTGGGCAGGACGAAGACCGCGACCGCGAATTGAAGGTCTCCCACAAGCGCCATGAGCGGCACGGCGAGCAGCGGCGCACCGGCGCCCACCGCGCCCTTGAGAAGTCCGCCCGCCGCGAATGCGAGGACGATCAGGATGATGTCCGAAGGGTCCAATGCGTCAGCCGCCCGTGTTGTCGTTCAGCCCAGATGCGTGGCGAAAAATGCCTTGGTCCGCGCGTGCGCCGTGTCAGCCGCCTCCGCCACATAGCTCGGGCGCAGATCATTGGCGAAGGCGTGGCCGGCCTCGTATAGGTGCATCTCGAACGCGGGGAGGTAGGCCTTGGTCTCGTCCAGAACCTCCCGGGGTGTGTGGTCGTCGTGCGTGCCGAAATGCCCCTGCATCGGCGCGCGGAGCGGCGCGTCGAGGTATTGCGTGAGCCGGGTGCCGTAAAAGGACACCGCAGCATCCACGTCGAGCGTCTGCGCGGCCCGCAGTGCAAGGCCACCACCCCAGCAGAATCCCATGACGCCCACCTTGTGGCCCTTGGCCTTCAGCGCCTGAACGGCGGCATCCGTGTCCATCATCGTCTCCCCCGGATCGGCGGAAAGCATCAGATCGCGTCCCTTCGGGGCGTCGTCGAACGAAATGACCTGACCCGGGGCCTGACGGTCGAACAGCGCGGGAATCGCGACGTCATACCCTTCGGCGGCATACATCTCCGCGACGCCCTTGAGCTGGTCCGTGACACCGAAGATTTCCTGCAAGATCACGATCCCGCCCCGGGCCGTGCCCTGCGCCGGATGCATCCAGCATTCGAATTGGTGGCCGTCGGCGGCGGTGAGCGATTCCATCATGTGACTGTCCCGGTGTTTGTGTCGAACGGGTTCGCACGCCCGCGCAGGCCACGGTAGCCCGCACGCGTTACGGTCGCAATCGTCCGATCCGTCCGCCCCACAGACCTTCGCGGCGGGCGGTCGTCACAAATGTTTTTCAAAACTGTCACGCGAGCGTGTTCTGACGCTCCTAGACCCCCGGCAGAACAGATCGGGGGATACATGCTCGTCGTCAAAGCGCTGACCAAGCGGTTCGGAACCAATACGGCCGTCGACAACGCCAGCTTCACCGTGGACGAACCGAAGATGATCGGGATCATCGGTCGGTCCGGTGCAGGCAAGTCCACCTTCCTTCGGATGATGAACCGGCTGACCGATGCGAGTTCGGGGGAGCTGAGTTTCGAAGGCCGCGACGTGCTCACGCTCACCGGCCGCGCGCGGCGGGAGTGGCAGGCCGACTGCGCCATGATCTTTCAGCAGTTCAACCTCGTGCCGCGCATGGACGTGGTGTCGAACGTGCTTCACGGCACGCTGGGCCGCCGCTCGACCCTCGCCACGATGTTCAACCTCTTCCCGCGCGACGACATCCACCGCGCCATCGACATCCTCGAACGTCTGGGCGTCGCCGAACACGCGGCCAAACGCGCCGAGGCGCTCTCGGGCGGCCAGCAGCAACGCGTGGCCATCGCCCGCGCGCTCATGCAGGACCCCAAGATCATCCTCGCCGACGAACCCATCGCCTCGCTCGACCCGATGAACGCCCAGACCGTGATGGAGGCGCTTCGGCGCATCCACGAGGAAGACGGGCGCATGGTCATCGCGAACCTTCACACGCTCGACACCGCGCGCCGCTACTGCGACCGGATTATCGGGATGCGCGACGGACGGATCGTCTTTGACGGCACGCCCGCGCAGCTCACCACCGGGGTCGCGCGCGACATCTACGGCGCCGGGGCCGATTTCTCCGAAGGCGCCACCTCGACCGCGATCAACGACCACGAACCTGTCGAGGAGGCCGAGCGCCTCATCGCCAAGGTGCAGGTCTGATCGCCCCGTTTCATCACCCGTCCGCATCTGCCGAACGTCAGCGGGCACAACCACTGGAGAGTAAGATGAAGAAACTGATCGCTGCTGCGCTCACCACCACCGCCCTCACGGGTACCGCTTTCGGTCAGGAGATCGACGGCTTCAACATCGGCATCCTCGGCGGCGAGAACGCCCAGGACCGTCTGGCCAACCATGAATGCCTGAAAGAGTATGCCGAAGAGGCGCTGGGCGTTCCGGTCAAGCTCTTCGCCCCGGCCGACTACGCCGGCGTCATTCAGGGACTTCTGGGCGGCACTATCGACATGGCCTGGCTCGGCGCGTCCGGCTATGCTGCCACCTACCTGCAGGACCCGGACGCGGTCGAGCCGGCGCTGGTGAAGATCAACCTCGACGGTTCCTACGGCTACCACTCCATCGGCTTCGCTCGCCGCGACGCGGGCATCACCTCGCTCGAGGACATGCAAGGTAAGGTCTTCGGTTTCGGTGACCCGAACTCCACCTCCGGCTACCTGATCCCCTCCATCGAGATCCCGCAGGCTGGCGACGCGATCACCATGGAGCCGGGCGAATACTTCGCCGACGTGCGCTTCACCGGCGGTCACGAGCAGACCATCGTCGCGGTCAATAACGGCGACATCGACGGCGGCGTGACCTGGGCCGATGGCCAGGGCGCGTGGGAAGACGGCTACAACTCCGGCGCGCTGCGCAAGGCGGTGGACGCCGGCCTCGTCGACATGAACGACCTCGTCGAAATCTGGCGCTCCAAGCCGATCCCCGAGGGTCCGGTCGTGCTGCGCACCGCGCTCCCGGCCGAGGTGAAAGCCACGATGACCGAGCTGGTCGACGGCATGTACGACGCCGATCCGGACTGCACCTACAACATCTCGGCGGGTGAGAGCCTCGGCTTCGACCCGATCACGCACGACGCCTACCTCTCGATCATCGAGGCCCGAAAGGCGAAGTCCGAGTAACAGGATTTAAGCACCATCGGGCTCCGCCGGTTTCCGGCGGGGCCTTTTTTCAAGGAATCTGCCATGTCCTTCGTCGAGACCGACTTTCGCGCGAACTATGTCGCGCTCGTCGCCCGCAAACGGCTCTACGGCGGCATCATGCTCGCGATTTTCGCGCTCCTGATGATCTCCGGTTTCACGCTGGCCGACAGCCGAAATGCCGGCGGGTTCTGGGACGGCATCCTCAACGTCTTCGATTTCCCCGCCGCGGTGTGGGAGGATACGGCCCCGAAGCTCGACCAGCTTCCCGGCCATCTCGTGACCTACTTCCCGTCGCTGGTGGAAACGCTCAACATCGCTGCGGTCGCCACGCTCGTCGGGACGATTTTCGGCACGCTGCTCTCGCTCCTGTCCACCCGGGGCATCGCACGCTGGCCACGCCTTACGGGGCTGTTCCGCCGGGTCATGGACATCATGCGCGCGGTGCCGGAAATCGTGGTCGCGCTGGTCTTGATCTTCGTGCTGGGCGGCGGGCCGGTGCCCGCGATGATCGCCATCGCCTTTCACACCTCTGGCGCACTCGGCAAGCTCTTTTCCGAGGTGAACGAGAACGCCGACCTGAAGCCCGTCGAGGGCCTCGCCTCGGTCGGCGCCCGCTGGGGCCAGCGCATGTGGCTGGGCATCATCCCGCAAGTCTCGCCGAATTACTTCAGCTACGCGCTGCTCCGGTTCGAGATCAACATCCGTGCCTCCGCTATCCTTGGCTTCGTGGGGGCGGGGGGCCTCGGCTACGAACTCAAGAACGCGATGAGTTGGGGGCAGGGCAAGTATGACGAGGCAGCCGCCATCTTCATCCTGCTGTTCCTCACCATCGTCTTCTTCGACCAGATATCCAGCCATATCCGCAACCGCCTGACCGGAGAGGGGGCGCACTGATGCCGACTGACGTGATCTCCGCGGGCGACCTGCGCGCCCGGATCGACACCCGCTTCGCCCGGAAAAAGGCGCTGGCCATCGGCCTCCCGGTCGTGGTCGCCGCCTACCTCGCCTATGTCTTCTTCGCCTTCGACATTCCGGGCCTCGCCGACCGCGCCCGGATGGACAACGCGCGCACGCTCACCTCGGACATGGTGAGCTACAAGACCCATGTGACCCGCGACAACCGCGACGGCACGACCGAGGTTTCGATCGAGGGTGAGCGCAAGGGCGAATACCCCCCGGGCGTCACCCCCGACTGGGTCGACATGCAGGGCGAGACGACCGTCATCGACCTCGGCGGCGGCCAGATCGTCACCTTCCTGCCCGACACGCGCCTGTCGGTGGAGCTTCCCGACTTCGGCACCATCGAGGCCGGAATGGAGGGGCGCGACGTCGTCACGAACCTCGAAGAGCCGGTGCCGGACTGGATCAGCCTGTCGCGTACCCGTTTGGCGATCACCACGGATGAGGGGCGCGTGTCCTTCACCCGCAACCGGACCGAGGTGTTCAACTACTTCCCGGGGTGGGAGCTGTTCTGGTTCACCTTCGAAAGCCCCTACAAGGATCACGGGGTGGGCGAGATCGTATTCGGCCCGCGCATCGACCCCGAACGCTCGAACTTCGCCGGGGCGTGGCACGATTTCTGGCACAATACGATGTGGAGCCACAGTCATGTCGCCTGGGCGCTGTTCGAGACCATCCTCATGGCCTTCCTCGGCACCTTCGGCGCGGCCGTCATCTCGCTCCCGCTCGCATTTCTCGCGGCAAAGAACTTCACCCCGCTCGGACCGCTGCGCTTTGCCTTGCGCCGCATGTTCGACCTGTTTCGCGGCATCGACGGGCTGATCTGGACCATCATCCTCGCCCGCGCTTTCGGCCCCGGTCCGATGACCGGCGCGCTGGCGATCCTGCTCACCGACACGGGCTCGTTCGGCAAGATGTTTTCCGAGGCGCTTGAGAACGTGGATGGCAAGCAGATCGAAGGCGTCGCCTCTACAGGTGCGGCCACCGCCCACCGCTACCGCTTCGGGGTCATCCCGCAGATCACGCCCGTGCTTCTGAGCCAGGTCCTCTATTTCTTCGAATCCAACACCCGCAGCGCGACGATCATCGGCGCGATCACAGGGGGCGGGATCGGGCTCCTGCTCACGCAGGCGATGATCACGCAGAAGGACTGGGAAGAAGTCACCTATTACATCATCCTCGTGGTTCTTATGGTCATGGCCATGGACTCGCTCTCCGGCTGGTTGCGCCGGAAGTTGATCAAGGGGGAATGATGAACATCCTGACTACCGGGGCGAACCGGGGCATCGGCGCGGCGCTGGCTGCCGAGGCGGAGGCGCGCGGGCATAGCGTGATCCGCCACGGGCGCACGTCGGGCGACGTGGCCTGCGACCTCGCGGCGCTCGACACGATCCCGGCGGCCTTCGGTGCCATCGAAGGGCCGGTGGACGTGCTCATCAACAACGCCGGCATCATCGGCCCGGCGATGTCGGCGGGCGACGGCCTCGAGGCGCATGGCTTCGAACAGACTTTCCGCATCAACACCTTCGCGCCGCTCGCCGTGGCCCATGCGCTCCTGCCGGCCCTGCGCCAGTCCGACGCGCCGCGAATCCTCAATGTGTCGTCGCAGATGTCGTGGATGGGCTATGCCAAGTCCGATCGCATCGCCTACCGCGCCTCCAAGGCCGCGCTGAACAAGGAGATGCAGGGGCTCGCCACCGACCTCGCGCCGGACGCGATCCCCGTGGTCCTGCTCGATCCCGGCTGGGTGCGCACGGACATGGGCGGCGACACGGCCGAAGAGGATCCCGTCGCGGTCGCGCGCGGTTTCCTCGATATCGCGGACCGCCTGACCATTGCCGACACCGGCAAGTTCTTTCGTTTCTCGGGCGAAGAACGGGCGTTCTGATGGCAAAGCTGGGCGACGACCCCGTGATCCACGCAGGCGCCCATCTGCATGAGGTGACGATGGGCCGTTTCGTCGAGATCGGGGAGGGGAGCCGGGTGCTCCACACCCATATTGACGACTATTCCTACTGCGACCGCTATGCAGAGATCGCGAACGCCCGCATCGGCAAGTTCGCCAACATCGCGGCCTTCAGCCGGATCGGCCCGACCGATCACCCGATGGACCGCGCCTCGCAGCACCATTTCCTCTACCGCTCCGCCGATTATTGGGACGATGCCGAATTGGACGCGGATTTCTTCGCGCGCCGCGCGGCGCGCACAGCCCATATCGGGCACGACACCTGGATCGGCCACAACGCGGTGGTGAAGCCCGAGGTGACCGTCGGCCACGGCGCGGTGGTCGCCGCGCAGTCGATGGTGACGCGCGACGTGGCGCCCTACACCATCGTCGCGGGCGTGCCCGCCAGGCCGATCCGCGCGCGCTTCCCCGACGCCATTTCAGAGCGGCTCATGGCACTCGCCTGGTGGGATTGGGACCACGCCACCCTGCGCGCGCGTCTCGATGATTTCCGGAATATGGAGATCGAGGCGTTCCTCGAAAAATACGCCTAGGGCGCGAAGGTCAGCGTCACGCGGTCGCCCGCGAACCACGTCAGCCCGTGTTCGAGCGGGGCGCCCTCCAGCGTCCGGTTCAGCCCGACGGTTTTGAGCAGCGGATCGCCCTCGCGCAGCGCGAGGTGGAGCGCCAGCGTCGCACTCGCGCGTTCCGCCGTAACCTGCGTCTCGGCGCGCAGGTAATCCTCCACGCCGTTCAGCCGCAGCGCCTCGGTGACCGAGGTGACCTCGCCGAAAGTCCCTGCCAGACCCGGCAGGCGCTCGGCGGAAAAGATGCTGACGAACAGTGCGACGGCCTGCGCCCCGGAGAGCGAAAGCCCCTCGTAGACCGTGACCGGCGCACCGGGGGCGATGGCGAGGGCGGTTGCCTCGGTGACGTCCGCAGGACGCACCTCGACCCGCAGCACCTTTTTTTGCGGCAGCCGCCCGGTCGCGCCGATGTTCTGGTGAAACCGGGTGCGTCTGCCGATGGGGTAGAGGGTCGGTTCGGCCGTGACGAACACGCCCGCGCCGCGGCGCGAATGGACGATGCCGCGCTCCGCCATGTCCGAGAGCGCCCGACGCACCGTGTGCCGGTTCACTCCGAAGCGCGACGACAGCGCCGCCTCGGTCGGCAGCTTGTCGCCCGGGCGATAGTTCCCCCCGGCGATCTCGCCCTCCAGCGTCTCGGTGATCGACTTCCAGACCGGGGTGCGCGTCATGTCACGAAATCTTCACGGGACTCGTCCGCCTCGCTGTGGCAATACTTGTCTAGTTGTATAGTAACCTAGACAAATCGGCAAGGTGTCCAATGACCACGACCGCCCCCGAGATCACGCCGAAGAGCGCCGCGCGCAAAGGCTGGATGAGCCTGCTCGCCAAGGCGCGGCCCGCCGAACTCGCCGCGCTGATGCGCGACGTCCCGGCTCCGGGTTTCGTCTGGCTCCGCCCGCCCCAGATCGGCGGCGTCATGCTGCGCGGGCGGATGGGCGGCACCGGCGCGCCCTTCAACCTTGGCGAGATGACCGTGACCCGCTGCGCGCTCAAGCTCGACAGTGGCGAAGTCGGCCATGCCTATGTGCAGGGGCGCGACAAGACCCACGCCGAACGGGCCGCAGTGGTTGATGCGCTGATGCAGACCGACCGGGCGGAGGTGATCCGCGAAGCGGTGCTCGCCCCGCTGGACGAGGCAGCGACGACCCGAGCAGGCGCCCGCGCGGCCAAGGCCGCCGCGACAAAGGTCGATTTCTTCACGATGGTCAGGGGAGAGGACTGATGGACGGCAACGCACTCACGGGTGGGTTCGCGGACGCACCTGTCCAGTCGGCCCATGCTTTCCGCGCCGCGCTGAACGCGCTGGCGCGGCCCGGGCGGATCGAACGAATTTCGGGGGCCGAGGCGCCCGCGCCGGTCTCACCCGCCGCCGCAACGCTGCTCCTCACGCTCTGCGACGCGGAAACGCCGCTCCACCTCGCGGGCGACCACGACAAGCAGCCCGTGCGTGACTGGATCGCCTTTCACATCGGCGCGCCGCTCGTCGGCCGGAGTCACGCCATGTTCGCGCTGGGCACATGGCCCGCGCTCACCCCGCTCGACGCATTCCCGGTCGGCACGCCGGAGTATCCGGACCGCTCGACCACCCTGATCGTGGAGATGGACGCGCTTGCCGCCACCGGCGCGCGCCTCACCGGGCCGGGGATCGAAACCGAGGCGCACCTCGCCTTGCCCGACATCGCGCCGTTCCGGGCGAACCACGCCCGCTTCCCGCTCGGGCTCGACAGCCTTTTCACCGCGGGCGACCGGATCGCCGGTCTGCCCCGCTCGACCAACGTGGAGGCCGGCTGATGTATGTCGCCGTCAAAGGGGGTGAGCGCGCCATCGACAACGCGCACGCCTGGCTCGCCGAGGAGCGGCGCGGGGATACCGCCGTCGCCGAACTCACCGTCGCCCAGATCCGCGAGCAGATGAGCCTTGCCGTGAACCGGGTGATGGCCGAAGGCTCGCTCTATGACCCCGACCTCGCCGCGCTGGCGATCAAGCAGTCGCGGGGCGACCTGATCGAGGCGATCTTCCTGATCCGCGCCTACCGCACCACGCTGCCCCGCATCGGTCACGCCGAACCCGTGGACACCGGCGCAATGGCCTGTGACCGGCGCATTTCGGCGACGTTCAAGGACGTGCCGGGCGGGCAAGTGCTTGGACCCACCTTCGACTATACCCACCGGCTTCTGGATTTCGCGCTTGAGGCCGAGGGGCTGGACCCGCGCGCGGAAACCGCCGCGCCGCAGGAGGGCGAGATGCCCCGCGTGACCGAGTATCTCGACCGCGACGGGCTGATCCAGGCCGAGGAGCACAGCGACGAGGCGCCCCCGGACATGACCCGTCAGCCGATGGAATACCCGGCGGGCCGCCCCCTGCGATTGCAGGCGCTCACCCGCGGCGACGAGGGCTTCGTCCTCTCGATGGCCTATTCCACCCAACGCGGCTATGGCCGCAACCACCCCTTCGTGGGCGAGTTGCGCATCGGCCGCGTGTCGGTCGAAATGGACATTCCCGAGCTTGGGTTCGCAGTCGACATCGGCGAGGTGACCCTCACCGAATGCGAAACCGTCAACCAGTTCACAGGCTCGCGCACCGAACCGGCGCAGTTCACGCGTGGTTATGGCCTCGTCTTCGGGCAGACCGAGCGCAAGGCGATCTCGATGGCGCTCGTGGACCGGGCGCTGAGGTGGGAGGAGCTGGGCGAGGACAGCGAAGGCGCGCCCGCGCAGGACGAGGAATTCGTGCTCGCCCATGCGGACAATATTCAGGCGACCGGTTTCCTCGAACATATCAAGCTGCCGCACTACGTCGACTTCCAGTCCGAACTGGAACTGGTGCGCAAACTCCGGCGCGAGGCGGCGCAGTCCGACATGAAGGAGGCCGCGGAATGAGCGCGTCTATTGTGGTGTTCGATCTGGGCGGCGTGCTCGTCCATTGGGATCCGGTGCTGGTCTGGCTGCCGGACATGGAGAGCGAGGCGGCGGTGCGCGCCTTCCTCGACCGGATCGATTTCGCCGACAAGAACCTGCGCGCGGATGCGGGCGAACGGTTTGCCGACCTCGCAGCCGAGATCGACGATCCCGAGGACCGCCTGCGCCTGATGGGCTACGTCAGCAACTTCGCCCGCTCCGTGCCCACGGCCATCGAGGGGACATGGACGCTCATCGACCGGCTCAAGGCCAGGGGCGTCACCCTCCACGCGATCACCAACTGGTCGGCCGAGACGTTTCCGACGGGCCGCGCCACCCACCCGCGCCTCGACACCGCCTTCGGCGTGACGGTCGTCTCGGGCGAGGAGAAACTCCTCAAACCCGACGCCCGGATCTTCGACACGCTGTGCGCGCGCGCCGGGGTGGCGGCCGCCGACTGCCTCTTCATCGACGACAGCGCCCGCAACGTCGAAGGCGCCAGGGCCGCCGGCATGGACGCGGTTCTGTTCACCACCCCCGAGGCACTGGAAACCGACCTGATCGAAAGGGGCCTGCTGTGACCGACCAAGCCTACAACTTCGCCTATCTCGACGAACAGACGAAACGCATGATCCGGCGCGCGATCCTCAAGGGCGTGGCGATCCCCGGCTATCAGGTCCCCTTCGCCTCGCGCGAGATGCCGATGCCCTATGGCTGGGGCACGGGCGGGGTGCAGGTCTCGGCGGCCTGCCTCACCCCGTCCGACACGTTCAAGGTGATCGACCAGGGGGCGGACGACACGACGAACGCCGTCTCGATCCGCAAGTTCTTTGAGCGCACCGCGCAGGTGGCGACGACCGAGCACACGGCCGAAGCGACCGTGATCCAGACCCGACACCGCATCCCCGAGGCGCCGCTGGGCGAGGATCAGATCCTCGTCTACCAGGTCCCGATCCCGGAACCCCTGCGCTTCCTCGAACCGCGCGAGACCGAGACGCGCAAGATGCACAGCCTCGAAGAATACGGGCTGATGCATGTGAAGCTATACGAGGACATCGCCCGCCACGGCCATATCGCGACCTCCTACGCCTACCCGGTGAAGGTGGAGGGGCGTTACGTCATGGACCCCTCCCCGATCCCCAAGTTCGACAACCCGAAGCTCGAAATGGCCGCAATCCAGCTCTTCGGCGCCGGGCGCGAGCAGCGTATCTACGCGATCCCGCCTTATACCAGGGTCGTCAGCCTTGATTTCGAGGATCATCCCTTCGACCCGTCCAAGGCCGATCATCCCTGTGACCTGTGCGGCGCCGACCACACCTATCTCGACGAGGTGATCGTGGACGATGCCGGTGGCCGGATGTTCGTCTGCTCCGACACGGATTACTGCGCCGGGCGACAGGCTGCGGGCCATCGCGGGCGCCTGAGCGAGGAGGACGCGGCATGACCGAAACGATGCACAGCGAGGTCGCGCACCGCGCGGACGAGCGGGCCCCGGCGCCGCTCCTGTCGGTGCGCGACATCCGCAAGACATACGGCAGCTATGTCGGCTGCACCGATGTGAGTTTCGACCTCTACCCGGGCGAGGTCATGGGGATCGTGGGCGAATCCGGCTCCGGCAAGTCCACGCTGCTCAACTGCCTCGCCGGGCATCTCGCACCCGACAGGGGCGAGGTCCTGTTCGACACCCGCGCCGAGGGACCGCGCGACACCGTCACCATGTCCGAACCGGAACGGCGGATGCTCAGCCGCACCGACTGGGCCTTCGTCCACCAGAACCCGCGCGACGGGCTGCGCATGGGCGTCTCGGCGGGCGGCAATGTGGGCGAGCGGCTCATGGCCGTGGGCGCGCGCAACTACGGCGCCATCCGCGAGAGCGCGACCGACTGGCTGGGCCGGGTGGAGATCGCGGACACCCGCATCGACGACCGCCCGAGCGCCTTTTCCGGTGGCATGCAGCAGCGGCTCCAGATTGCGCGAAACCTCGTCACCGGCCCGAGGCTCGTCTTCATGGACGAACCCACCGGCGGGCTGGACGTGAGCGTGCAGGCGCGGCTTCTCGACCTGATGCGCGGCCTCGTGCGAGAAATGGGGCTTTCGGCCATCATCGTGACCCACGACCTCGCCGTGGTGCGGCTTCTGGCCCACCGGCTCATGGTGATGAAATCGGGTCATGTGGTCGAGGCGGGCCTCACCGACCAGGTGCTCGACGATCCGCAGCACGCCTATACCCAACTCCTCGTTTCTTCCGTCCTGCAGGTGTGACCATGATCCGTATCGAGAACGTCTCCAAATCCTTCGCGCTGCACAATCAGGGCGGCGCGGTGATCGAGGTCATGACGGGCGCGACACTCGCCGTGGCGCCGGGGGAATGCGTCGCGCTCACCGGCAATTCCGGCGCGGGGAAATCCACGCTGATGCGGATGATCTACGGCAATTACCTCACCGCCTCCGGGTCGATCCGGATCGGCGACATCGACGTGGCCAGTGCCGCACCGCGCGAGATACTGGAGCTTCGGCGCACCACGCTCGGCTATGTCTCGCAGTTCCTGCGCGTCGTGCCCCGCGTTGCAACGCTGGAGGTGGTGGCCGAACCGCTCCTCGCCGTCGGCACCGACCGCGAGGCGGCGCTGGCCCGCGCGCGCGACCTGCTCACCCGGCTCAACATCCCAGAAACACTCTGGGGCCTGTCGCCCACGACGTTTTCGGGGGGCGAGCAGCAGCGCGTGAACATCGCGCGGGGCTTCGCCCACACCTATCCGGCGATGCTGCTCGACGAACCGACCGCCTCGCTCGACGCCACGAACCGCGACACGGTGCTGACGCTGATCGAAGAGGCCAAGGGGCGCTGCGCGGCGATCATCGGTATCTTTCACGACGCGCCCGCCCGCGACCGTGTGGCGGACCGCGAGGTGGACGTCTCGGCCTATACCCCGGCGCGCGCCGCATGAGCCGCGTGTTCGCCATCGTCGGCCCGTCAGGCGTGGGAAAGGACACGGTGATGGAGGCCGTCGCCGCGCGCCTTCCCGCCGTGCGCCTCGTGCGCCGGGTCATCACCCGACCCAGCGAGGCCGGGGGCGAGGATTTCGTGGGCGTCACGGAGGAGGACTTCGCGCGCCGCGCGGCCCGGGGCGATTTCGCGCTCCACTGGCAGGCGCACGGGCTGTCTTACGGTATCCCGGCCAAGGTGCGCGACGATCTCGCCACCGGCCACAGCGTCTTGTTCAACGGATCGCGCGCGATGCTCACGCAGGCCGCGCAGGTCTTCCCCGGCCTCCGGGTCATCCACCTGACCGCCCGGCGCGAGGTCCTGGCCAAGCGCCTTGCGCAGCGCGACCGCGAAACAGCGGGCGAGATTGAACGCCGCCTCGACCGCGCTCCCGTCGCGATGCCCGAGGGGCTGGACGTGTTCGAGATCGACAATTCCGGCGCTTTGGAGGCCACGGTTACCCGCCTCGCCGCCATCGTTCAGCCGGTGAGGGCGTAACGGTGAAGCAGGTGGAACATGCCCGCCGCGTCCTCGCCGAACAGGCACAGGTCGCGCAGAACGAACGGGCGCGGCAGGAGCGGGGCGAGCACCGGCTCCAACGCGCTTTTCACAGCCGTGAGGTCTTCGGGGTCCAGCGGCCCTGTCAGCGTGAAGTGAAACCGGAATTCTTCCATCACATAGGGGTAGCCGAAGGTGGTGAGCAGGGCCTCCTGCCGCGCGCTCAGCCCCCCGGCCCGCCGCCGCGTCAGTTCGTCGGCCCCCGGTGCAGCACGATGGTGGTCGAGCGCTTCGACCACCCCCGATGCGAGGTCGGACAGGGCTGTCGTCTCCCCGTCCGGGACCAGCGCCAGAAACCGGCCGATACGGGCCAGCCGCAGACCGTCCAGCACCACGGGCGCATGATCGGCGGCGAAAGCGCCCAGATAAGCCTCCAGCGCGGCGCGGGACGTGGCCAGCCGGAACGGCGGCTTGAGCGTCCCGTGAAACCCGTATTTGCGCGGCGCCGCCGTCAGGCTCGCGACCGGAAGCTGCAACCCCGGCACCTCGGGATGCGTTCGCACCTCGCCCGCTGCCGGGTCCCAGCCCAGCCAGCGGGCCGCGAAGTCTGCCAGCGGGCCGGGCCTTGGCGCGGCATAGACCGCGAAACGTCTGAATTCAGTCATGGCTGCCCCGTAGCCGTCATTTGTCACAAATCAGTGACACGCGGCTGACATAGGGCACGGTGAACAGGAACGATACAATGACCGACATGATCCTCACCAATGCGCAGATCGTCCTCGATGACGAGGTTATCCGGGGCACCGTCACCCTGCGCGGCGGTCGCATCGCCGGGATCGACCCGGGCGGCACGGCGGCGCGCGGCGAGGTGGATTTGGACGGGGACATGCTGCTGCCGGGCCTGATCGAGTTGCACACCGACAACCTCGAACGCCACCTCGAGCCGCGCCCGAACGTCGACTGGCCCCACGCCGCCGCGATCCTCGCCCATGACGGCGAGCTTGCCTCCACCGGCATCACCACCGTGTTCGACGCCCTGCGCGTGGGATCGATCCACACCGGAAAGGGCCGATATGAGAAATACGCGCGCACCGTGGCGAACGAGGTCTTCGCGCTTCGTGCGCAAGGCGCGTTGCGCATCAACCACTATGTCCACCTGCGCGCCGAGATTTGCTCGGAAACGCTGGCGGAAGAGATGGCCGAGTTCGGACCCGACGACCGCGTCGGGATCGTGAGCCTGATGGACCACACGCCCGGCCAGCGCCAGTTCCGCGACATCGCGAAACTCAAGCAATACGTCGCCAAGAAGCGCTCAATGACCGACGACGAGTTCGACGATCACGTCGCACATCTCAAGGGACTTCAGGCCGACAACGGCGACCGGCACGAGGCCGAGGCGGTGGCCCATGCCCGCCGCTACGGCGCGGTGCTCGCGAGCCATGACGACACGACCGCCGATCATGTCGCGGTCTCGGCGTCGCACGGGATGCGACTGGCCGAGTTCCCGACGACCCGCGAGGCCGCCGAGGCCTGCCACGCCAACGGCATTCAGGTGATGATGGGCGCGCCCAACCTGATCCGGGGCGGATCGCATTCCGGCAACGTGGCGGCGCATGAACTGGCCGAGGCGGGGCTGCTCGACATCGTGTCGTCCGATTATGTGCCGTCGGCGCTCATGTCCTCGGCCTTCCTTCTCGCCGATCTCTGGGACGACGTTCCGCGCGCCATTGCCACCGTTACGGCCAATCCGGCTCGCGCTACCGGGCTCACGGACCGGGGCCGCATCGCGCCGGGGCTGCACGCCGATCTGGTCCGCGTCGGCCGGATCGAGGGTACGCCGGTCGTGCGCGGCGTCTGGTGCCACGGCCGACAGGTCGGCTGACCGTCTCCTGTTGCCTGCGCGGTGCTGACCGCGTGAGCCGCCGCGCGGCATCCGCACGCGGAACCGATCCGCGCAGGATTCGCCCGGCCGCTCCCCTAACCCTGCCTCAATCGGTCACGATTTCCGGGGGCGTGCCAGATTTGCGCCCAGATTTCGCCGGATCCCGTGCCCAAATCGGGCCAGAAATGCCCCATTTGGCGCGGCAGTCGCCGGCGCGAGCCTGCCCGACAGTGGCCATTTCGTGAACGGGCAACAAACCCTTCGAATTAGCCATAATAGAATGAAAAATAACGATTAAAATCGCTTCTCCCGCCCTGCGTCCGGGCTGATTGACGCGCCCTGAACGCGTCACGGGTAAGGTATTCCACCAGCTTTAGGCAACAATCTGTTTCCCCTTTGCCCAGTCGAATTGAGGCGCGTTTGCGGCAATATTGCGGCTGGGGGTGCCAGGGACGGGCGGCGCGAGCTGCCGGTGACTTCAGGGGTGAAGATGGCATTTGATTTTGAACCGCAGGTTTCAGTTTCTGCGCTGGAACCGACATCGCCGCTTCGGACACACCGCAAGCTTGATGTGAAACGAGTCCTCAAGCGGGGCTTCGATATCCTTTTCTCGACTCTCGCGCTCATCGCGCTGTCGCCGGTCTTCGCCGTCGTCACGCTGATGCTGCGTCTTCGCGAGCCGGGTCCGGTGTTCTTCTCGCACGAACGCGTGGGCATCGATGGCCGCACGTTCCGCTGCCACAAGTTCCGCACGATGCGCGAGGACGGGGACCGGCGTCTGCAATGGGTGTTCGCGATCGACCCGATTGCCCGCGAACAATGGGACGCCGAGCAGAAGCTCGACCGCGACCCGCGCGTTCACTCGCTGGGCGACCTTCTGCGGCGCACGAGCATCGATGAGCTGCCGCAGTTCTGGAACGTGTTCAAAGGGGACATGTCCATCGTCGGCCCACGCCCGATCACGATGGCCGAGGCCGAGAAGTACGGGCATCACTTTGCCGACTACTGCTCGGTCAAGCCGGGGATCACCGGCGCGTGGCAGGTCGGCGGCCGGTCCGATACGAGCTATGCGCAGCGTGTCGTGCTCGACGTCGACTACATCCGCAACGCTTCGCTCGTCGACGATATTCAGATCGTCTACAAAACGGTCGGGGTCGTCCTCGCCCAACGCGGCGCGTGCTGAGCGCCGCGCATACGGACCGGAGAGCCAGAATGTTCGACGCGACCCGCAGCCTGCTTGCCGCTGACGCGACCCCGATCACCCCGGGCGCGGCTGGCGACATCGCCGCCCCGACCCGCGTGGTCGTAGGCATCCCGACCACGGGACGCCCGGCGATCCTGCCGGAGACTGTGCGCGCCATCGCCCGCCAGCGGCGTCTGCCCGACCTCGTGATCCTGTCGGTCGCGACCGAAGACGATCTGGGCGACCTCGACACGCAGGCGCTGCCCTTTCCGGTCGAGGTGGTGACCGGCCCCAAGGGCGCGACGCTGCAACGCAACCGGATGATGCGCCGCCTCGGGCGTGAGGACGTGTTGCTCCTGCTCGACGACGACTTTCTCATGGCGCCCGATTTCGTGGGCAACACGCTCGCCGTGTTCCGCGACAACCCGGACGTGGTGATCGCGACCGGCACCGTGCTGGCCGACGGAATCCTGGGCGCGGGCATGGACCATGCGACCGGCGCGCGGCGACTGGCCGAGCTCTCCGCCGCCCCCGGCACCGATGCGTTGTCTCCGATCTACGCCGGATACGGCTGCAATATGGCCTTCCGGGCACGCGCCGCGCTCGACAATGACATCCGCTTCGACGAAGCGCTGCCGCTCTACTCCTGGCTCGAGGATGTGGATTTCTCTCGCCGCCTCGCGCGCCACGGACGGGTCGTGAAGGCCGGCTCGATGCGGGGCGTTCATCTGGGCACCAAGACCGGGCGCACGCCCGGCGTATTCCTGGGCTATTCGCAGATCGCCAATCCGATCTATCTCATGCGCAAGGGCACGATGAACCGGCGTCACGCGTGGGAGATGATCCTGCGCAACATGGCGTCCAACCTGCTGCGCTCGCCGCGTCCGCCGGCGTGGTGCGATTATCGTGGTCGCCTGCGTGGCAACCTCATCGCGATCCGGGATGTTCTCAGAAGCCGGGACGCTCCGGACCGGATCACGCAGCTGACGCCCTGAGCGAACCGAGAAGCCGGTCGTATTCCGCTTCCTGCGCATCGATCCATTCTGACCTTGTAAGGCCGAGCCGGGCTTCGCCCCCGAAACCCCGTTCGCTCATGGCGCGCACCTCGGCGTCAGGGGTTTCCATCATACCCGCCAGTGCCGCGTCGAGGCGCGCAGGATCCGCGATGTTCACCGCATGACCCAATCCGTTCTCCGCCACCTCCCGCGCCATCAGCGCGGTGTCCGAGACGAGGACGGGCAGGCCGCTTGCCGCCGCCTCGGCGATGACGAGTGCGAAAGGTTCCGGGTGGCGCGAGGGCATGACCAGCGCACGCGCATCGCGCACCAGCCCGCCGATCCGGTCGCGGTCGGCCCAGCCGGTCAACGTGAGCGGGGCGTCCATCGCCTCCAGCATCGGGCGCATCGGCCCGTCGCCGATGAGCGTCACCGGAACCCCTGTGCGCGCCGAGGCTTCGGCCAGGGTGCCCACGCCTTTATCCGGCTCCAGCCGGCCGACATAGACCAGCGAACGGTTGTCCTCCGCCGCGATCCGCGTCTCGCTGAACGGAACGACCGGATTGCGTACCACGCGGACGCGGTCCTCCCGATAGCCCGCGCGGGTGAGCCGTTCCGTCATTTCGGGATGCAGCACAAGGATCGCACCCCAACCGGACCCGTCGCGCAGGTGTCTGCGCAGGTTGGCCTGTCGCAGGACGCGCCAGAGCTTCTGCGGATAGCTGCGCTTGTCGCAATGGGTCGCAAGGCAATCGGCCGACAGGGGCACACGGGTGCAAACCTTGTCGTGCCGGTAGTCCATATAGACTCCGTTGGGGCAGGCGAGGAAAACGTCATGCGCGTGAATCACGGTGCGCCGCGAGACGGGGGCGAGGGCCGAGAACAGCTCTGGCGAAAAAATCTGCGCCCAGCTGTGCGTATGATAGACGGTGCCGGGCGTGTCGCGTTCGGCCACGAAGCGGGCCACGAGGTCACGCGCGGCCCCATTTCGTATCCCGGCATGGAGCGCCGTGTGACTCGGCAGGTCCAGGAGCGGCTGACCGCCAAGCGCCACGACCTCGATCCCCAAGGCATCCAGTTCCGGGCCGTGACCCGAATCCCCGGCGATCCAGATCACCTCATGCCCGCGCGCGACAAAGTCTTCGGCTGCCAGCAAGGCAAGCGAAGTGGCACCGCCTCGGGCGATACTGGCATCGTTCACGATGACAATCCTGCGCCTTGCCATGAATTGTTCCTGCGGCCTCACGAAAGTCTTGTTTTACTGTCTTTCGGCAGTTCATCAGAGTATCCGCAGACTGTTAAGGTCATTTTAAGGCAATTCTTCGCAATCCCCGGTTCAAGGACGCGTCCACGGTGAAAATCGCTTTGTTCAATCTGCATTACTCTCCGAATCTCGGGGATGGCCTGATCGGCGTATGTATGATCCACGGGCTGGAAAGCCTCGCGCCGGGGCTGTCTGTCGTGCCCGTCGACATCTCGGGCCGGGATGGGTTCGGGGCCGTGACGGTGCGCAACCGGGCGCTCGCTCTCAAGGTTTTGCGGCGCCTGCCACGGCGCTTGCGGCACGAGGTGGTCTACCGCCGCCTGACGACGCTTCTTGACAGGGTCGAACCGCGCTGGCGCGCCGCGCTGGCGGACGCGGACGGGGCGGTCATTGGGGGTGGCCAGCTTTTCTCCGACGCGGATCTCAACTTCCCGACCAAGCTCGAGCGTGTCGGCAAGCTGCTTGCCGAAACGCGGGTGCCCGCCGCGATCCACGCCGTCGGTGTCACCGGCAACTGGAGCCGTCGGGGCCGCGCGCTGTTCTCCACGCTCTGTTCCGGTGACCTGCGTGCCGTGGGCGTGCGCGACGAACATTCACGTCTTGCATGGGAAGGCCAGGCAAGCGACGGCTGCCCGGCGCCACGCATCACCCGTGATCCCGGCCTCCTCTCCGCCGCGGCCTTCGGGGCCGTCACGCCGGTCAACCGTATCGCGCTGGGTATCACCGCGCCGGAGCTTCTGACCTACCACGCCGACAGCGGCGTCGCGGGCGGTACGCTCGACTTTTACGAAACCCTTGCGCTGCAACTGGCCGACACGGTCGGCCCGGTCCGGCTGTTTTGCAACGGGGCCGACGAGGACGCCGATGCGCTCGCCTCACTGGCCGCGCGCCCGGCGATCTATCAGGCCATCGGGGCGCGCAAGATTGAGGTGGCGGAGGTGCCAGCCACCCCGGAGCAGTTGGTCGCCACCGTCGCCCCCTGCCGCGCGGTCATCTCGCATCGCCTGCACGCCAATATCCTCGGCTACGCCTATGCCCGCCCGGTCGTCGGCCTCGGCTGGGACCGCAAGGTCGAAAGCTTCTTCGCGTCTGTTGGTCTGTCGGACGCCTTCGCCGGAGCGAAAGCGGCCACGCCGCAGGAGGTGGTGGCGCTCGCCACACGCGCGATCGCGAAGGGCATCGACCCGGTGCGCCACGCCGATGCGCTCGCCGAAACGCGCGTTGGCCTCGCCGGCACGCTCCACGCGCTCGGCATCGACACGGATCAGGGCGCGCGCAGGAGCGTGACGCGGTAAAGCGTCGTGTCCCCGTCCGCCGTCGCCCCCGGTCCGACAGCCACGTCCAGCACATCGCCCTTGGCCAGCGTCACCTCGTCCAGCACGAACTCCCCGCGTTCGGTGAGGGTCATGCGCCCGATCTCGTCCCCGTTGATCGCCGCCCATGCCTCGATCCCGTCCGTGCTGCGCGGTGAGGGCTCCAGCGTCACGACAAGCCGCGCGCGCACAGCCTCGGGCGCGGTGTAGCGCTGGACGATCACGGCGGCAGACGCGCCGCCGCCGGAGGGCAGCAGGAACTCCGCGTTCATCCGCAAGAGCCCGTCCGAGGGATGACCCAGATACGGTGTCCAGGGCACACCGTTGGTCTGCTGCCCGTCGCGCAGCTCGAAGGCGCTTTCCTCGCCCCGGATCATCGCAAGCGGCCGGAACGTGCCGGGCGCGGGCGGGCCATAGGTGAACTGGTCGAAACTGTCCGCGATGACGGCCTGGGGGCCGAGCCGCACGGTGTCGCCCAGCGTCACGGGTGCGCCACTGCCGACCATGACGAGCGGTTCGTCGCGCGACAGGCGGCGCCGGTCGGTCTCGGTCCCGTCAGGCGCAAGCACCCGAACACCGTCCGCCACCTCGACCGTGCGCGGCGCACCCCAGAGGACGAGGCTGTCGGTCCCGAAGCCGCAGGCGTAGGTGAACGGATCGGGCGCCACGTCGCGCACGGCCCGCCCCGCGGCGTGACGCCCAAGCATGGCAAAGGCGCGGCCCACCGGGGTCATGGCGTTCTCCGCGTCGATCAGCGGGGCCAGCCCGTCGCCGCGCGGGTTCAGCGGATACCACACCACCCGCGTCACCCCGGCGAGCGCCATCTGGCAGTAGTATTTGACCAGCGTCGCGGGCGCGCTGGCCGCGTTCTCGTCGCCGAATTCCGTCACTTCGATGGGCAAGTCACCGAACCCCGGCACGGCGCGCATGAGCGCGATCTGGCGGACGAACTGCTCGGGCGGGGTCGTATAGGGATGGACGACCACCGCATCCATATGCGCGGGCGCACCGGCTTCGGACAGGGCCTTGAACCACGCGATCGGAATGGAATGGGCCGCGCCGCCAAGGATGCGGACCTCTGGCCGCGCAGCCCCGACCGCCGCCTTGGTGGCGGCGAGCAGGGCGGTGTAATACCGGGCTTTTCCGGACAGGTCCGCCTCGCGCATCGGGCCGGAGGTGAAGGTGGCGCTGTTCATCTCGTTGCCCACCTCGACGGCGTCGATGGCCGGGTATTGGGCAACCAGCCGGGCCGCGAAGTCTCCGAACCCTGCGACCGCCTCGGCCGTGTGCGGCGTGACGCCCCCGTCATAGTCCGCGTGCCCGTTGTTCAAAGTGGCGCTCATCCCCATGCCGCGCGGGGGCAGGAGGGCCGGATAGGTGCTGCGGAACGTGTTGAACCTGTCCACGCCACCCTGTTCCACGTCGTTCCAGTAGACCGCGTCGCGCAGATCGGTGACGCCCAGCGCCTCGGCCGCGTCCAGCATCCCGGCATCCCAGCTTTGCCCGAAGTTCGACGCGGCGCCCAGCTTGGGGCCGACAGGCTCCTGCGCGACGGCAGGGAGGGCGAGTGCCAGGAGGGCAAGGGGGGCGAAGCGGATCATGCCCGAAAGCCTGCCCGAGCGGCCCCCCTGCCGCAAGCGCACTTCACAGCACAGCCTGTTTCGTGCAGGAAGACAGGGCAGCAGCCACGGACCGCCCGCCCTTGCAATTCGTCCCTTCAACAGTTCTCGCCGTCCTGTCGATCCTGCTGCTTCTGGGGCTGGGCCTCCATCGCGGTCTCTGGGCCTTCATGGCGCTGGCCCCGTTCGGGGCGGCGGCGGCGTTCAACCTGCCCGCACTCGGCGGCGCGACGATCGGGGTGCTTGACCTCGCCGCCGTCGCGATCTTCTGCATGGTGCTTCTGACGCGCGGGACAGCGGGCAGTCTTCTGGGCAGCTTTCGCCCCTTCGGTCCGGGGTTCTGGTTCGCGCTGGTCATGGTGGTGTCCTTCATCGCGACGATGTTCTTCCCGCGCCTCTTCGCGGGCGAGACGAGCGTGTTCCTGATCGCGCGGATCGAGGGGATGACGCGCATCCTGCAATTCCCGCTCCAGCCGACCACCGGCAACATCACGCAGCTTTTCCGGCTCATGCTCGGCTTCCTGACCTTCGCCGCGCTCGCCACGAGCTTTCGCCGCACCTCGACCGTGCAGCCGGTGCTGACTGCGCTGGCTGTGGCGACGGCGATCAACTTCGCGCTGGGCTGGCTCGACGTTCTGACATTTCAACTCGGCATGACCGACCTTATGTCCTGGCTGCGCTCGGCCAATTACGCGATGCACATCACCGACCGGATGGTGGGCATGAAGCGGATGATCGGCGGGTTTCCCGAGGCGTCGAGCTTCGGCTATTTCACCCTCGGCCTCTTCGGTTTCTGGATGCAGTTCTGGCTGCTCAGGCCCGAGAACCGGCTGGGCCGCTGGATGCTCGCGCTGTCCACCATCTCGGTGCTGCGCTCTACCTCGTCCTCGGCCTATATCGCGCTCGTCGTGTTCCTCGGCCTGTTCGCGCTTTACACGATCTTCGCCAACCTGCGGCCCGAGACGAGCCGCCGCGCCTTCATGCTGGCCGCCGGGGGCATCCTTACGGCCTGGGTCGCGACAGTGGCGGTCTTTGCCTCTTACGAATACGTCCAGCCCGTCACCGATTTCCTCGACCGGGCGCTGTTTACCAAGCTCGACTCTCAATCCGGGGTGGAACGGATGGGCTGGAACGCGCAGGCGCTTCAGAACGCCTGGGATACCTACGGGCTCGGCGCGGGTCTGGGATCGGTGCGCGCGTCCAACTGGGTGATCGCCTGTCTCGCCAGTATCGGCGTGCCGGGAACAGTTCTGTTTCTCGCCTTCATGGCATCGCTCGGCCTCGCCCCGTCGCGGCCGCTGTCGGACCCGCGCGCCATCGTGGTGCGCGCGCTCAAGGCCGGGTGCCTCGCCATGCTCTGCGCTGCGGTGCTCACCCACTCCACGCCGGACATGGGCGTCTTCTTCTTCGCGCTCGCCGGTCTGCTCACCGGGCTGTCGCGGGCACTCGGGATAGAATCAACCGCAGCACGGGCAGGATAACCCACCCGGCACTGTTGCCAGTTGCGAACCAGTTTTTCCCAGTCGTTTCATTGTTTCCACGTCGGTATGGAATTGAGGCCAAAATACGGTAACGTGTTGAGTAATTTCCCAAAATTTTCCGCAATTCAGTAGCGTGAATGCCCCCGAGCCCGTATATTTGCGAGGACTGGGGGGGCCTTTGCGTGGGGTCCATTGTCTGTTTTGCCACCACTTCACCACGGCGCGTGGTGTGGCCGGGATGTTCCGGCGCTGCGCGTATTCGTCTCCGATGCGGGGACCGGCCATCGGCAAAGCGTCGGCGGCATGGGCGAAGTGTGTGCCGGACAAGACGGTGACAGAACGCACATGAAGGCCGAGGAGTAGCAAACGTGACCACGTTCGACATGCAGGCACCACAACCGGCGCGCAAAGCGTCGCGGTTCGAGGATCTCGACCGCGTCGACGTGCGCGGGCTGCTCGGCGCCATCGCTTCGCGCTACAAGCTGATCGCGGGCCTCGCGGTCGGGCTGGCGCTGTTCATGTATGTCGCGACGAGCCTGCTTGCTCCCACCTACAAGTCCTTCTCCAAGGTCATGCTCGACCCGCGCCAGGTGCGCGTGATGTCGTCGGACGAAGTCGTGTCGAACCTCAGCCTCTCGGACCCGGTGATCCAGTCCGAGATTTCGGTCATGCGCTCCAACATCCTGATAGAGCGGCTGATCCGCGACCTCGGGATCGAAAAGCTCGAAACGCATTTCTGGGGCCAGCCGCTCTATGACGTGGCCGAGGAAAAGCGGATCAAGGATCTCACCTGGGCGATCCGCAAAGATCTTACCGTCGGGCGTGAGCCGCAGAGCTATGTTTTCGTCATTTCCTTCTCAGGCGGCGAGCCGGGGATCGTGCAGGAAATCGCGAACGGCGTCGCCGACACCTATATATCCCTGATGGTCGAGAACCGCCGCGACAGCGCGCGGCAGGCGACGACGTGGATTCAGGATCAGGTGAACGACGCCCGCGCCGCGATGAACCGCGCCGAGGAGGAACTCGCCGGCTACCGCGCCGCGTCCCTCGACCGAGAGGGCGGCACTTACGAGACATCGACGCAACAACTCGGCAACCTCACAAGCCAGCTCGTCGTCGCGCGCTCCGAGCGGGTGACCGCCGAGGCGCAGTATGACCAGCTCAAGCGACTGCTTGAGACGCAGGGGTCCGACGCGCTCGCCAAGGCCGTGACCTCGCCGCTTCTCGAAAAGCTGAACGAGGACAAGCTGACGCTTCAGCGGCAGGACGACCAGTGGGCGCAATCCTTCGGCCCCGACCACCCGCAGCGCAAGCGCCTGCGGGACGAGATCGGGCGCGTGGACGCCGACCTACAGCGGGAAGCCGAGCGGATCATCGAACTGCGCCGCAACGACCTCGAGGTCGCCCGCCTGCGCGAGCAATCCCTCGCGGACGGCATCCAGTCGCTCGAGGATCAACTCAACGACATGTCCGCCAACAACATCGGCCTGCGCCAGCTGGAGCGCGAGGCGATGGCGGCCCGCGAAAACTACGAGGCCCTGCTGTCGCGCCTGAGCGCCGCCAGCGGGCAGGAGAGCTTGCAACGCCCCGAGGCCCGCGTCATCGAACGCGCGACCTATTCCGACGTGCCCGCCGCACCGCGGCCCAAGCTGCTTGCCGCCTTCGGCCTTGTCCTCGGCCTCACCGCCGGGATCGTGGCGGCCCTGTTTCTGGAAATGACCCGCTCGACTTTCCGCACCCGGCGCGAGGTCGAGGCGGAAACCGGCCTTTCGGTGCTGGCAAGCCTGCCTCTCCAGCCGCAGGCCAACCTGCGCGAACTGGTCCGCGGCCTTCGGATCAACTCCAACACCATGCTGGGCGAAAAGCTGCGCCAGCTGCGCACCATGCTGTCGATGCGCGAAAAGGGCGTCGAGGCCCGCGTGGTCATGGTGACCTCCTCACACCCCGGCGAGGGCAAGTCGACGACCGCCATGGGGCTCGCCCAGATGGCCGCGCTTGCGGGCAAGTCGGTGATCGTCGTGGACGGAGACCTGCGTCGCTCCCGGCTCGCCGAGACGTTCGGATGGGACGTGGAATACGACTTCGCCGACTTCATTCTCGAAACCGCCGACCTGCCCGAGACGATCCACCTCGACAGCGACATGGGCGTGCATTTCCTTGCCGCCGGAACGCCGTGTCAGGAAGCCGCGGACGATCTGTCCGAGGACTGGCTGCGCCCGCTCATGGCCGAACTCAAACGCTGCTACGACCTCGTCATCATCGACACCCCGCCGCTGGTGAACGTGGCCGACGGCCTCGTCTTCGGCGCGGTGGCCGAGAGCATCATCTACGTCGTGCGCTGGGACGACACGCGCCGCACGGCCGTGCGCGACGGGCTCGACGCCCTCAGCGAGGTCGGCCTGCGCCCGACAGGCATCGTGCTCAACCAGGTCGATCCGAAAGCGGCCGAGAAGATCTATGGAGACAGCTATGCAGCATATGCTTGATCGTCAGGCTCCAGGTTTTTCCGCCCCCCGCAAACCCGCCGCCCCGCGGCTGATGCGGCGTCCCGGCGGCGCTGGCCCGCGCGTGGCGATCATCCATTACTGGCTCGTCGGTATGCGCGGCGGGGAAAAGGTGCTCGAGTCGCTCTTGCGCATGTTCCCCGAGGCCGAGATCTTCACCCACGCATATGACCCCTCGAAGGTGAGTGAGCTGATCCGCTCCAAGACCGTCCACCTCACCTCGGTCGGGCGCCTGCCTTTCTCCACACGGCTTTACCAGAACTACCTGACCCGGATGCCCCGCGCGCTGGAAGAGATCGACCTGTCCGGCTTCGACCTCGTCCTGTCGAGCGAATCCGGCCCGGCCAAGGGGGTCATCCCGGCCCCCGACGCGCTGCACCTGTGCTACACCCACTCGCCCATGCGCTACCTGTGGGACCAGTATCACGTCTACCATGCGGCCGCCGGCCCGCTGAAACGCGCGCTCATGCCGCGCATGGTCCACGAACTGCGCAAATGGG
The DNA here is from genome assembly GCA_002695005.1 of Maritimibacter sp. Taxonomy (GTDB): domain Bacteria; phylum Pseudomonadota; class Alphaproteobacteria; order Rhodobacterales; family Rhodobacteraceae; genus Maritimibacter. The sequence goes on along the minus strand of NZNT01000026.1, from coordinate 361,446 downwards.
ACGTGACGAGCGCTGCCCGCGTCGATGCCTTCATGGCCAATTCCACCCATGTTCAGGCGCGCATCAACAAATACTGGCGCCGGGACGCGCGTGTCGTGCATCCGCCCGTGGCGGTGGACGACTTCGCGCCTGCGACGGCGGCCGAACGTGGTGGCTTCTACCTCTGGGCGGGCGAGCTTGCGGGCTACAAGCGCCCGGACATCGCCATCGAGGCCTTCAACCGCCTCGGAAAACCGCTTTATGTCATCGGCGGCCCGGACAAGACGGCCAAGGCGCTGGCCGCCACGGCGAACGAGAACATCCGCTTTCTGGGCCGCGTGCCGTTCGAGAAGCTCAAAGCCTATATGGCCGCCTGCAAGGCGCTCGTATTTCCGGGCGAAGAGGATTTCGGCCTCGTCCCGGTCGAGGCGATGGCGGCCGGCCGCCCGGTGATCGCGATGGCGCGGGGCGGGGTGCTCGACACCGTTGTCCACGGCCGCACGGGCCTCCTGTATGAACAGGCCGACGCCGAAGGCCTGATGGCCGCCGTGGAGGCGTTCGAGGCCGAGAGGTACGACGACCTCGACCCAGCCACGCTGACCGCCCATGCCCGTCAGTTCGACGAAGGCAACTTCCGCCGCGGAATCGCGAGCGTCCTGCGTGAAAACGGGATGGCCGTGAACATGGCGGAGGTCGCGGGTGATTGAAACCGGGCTAGCGTTTGCGCGCCCGGATCCGGTTTCGCGTGAACGGCATACGTCGGGCGGCGAGATAGGCCCGCTTGGCGACGAAATCGCCCAGCCGCGCCCGAAGCCGTGCGGGGGCGGCCAGAATCGTCCCGGCCTTGGCATCCTCGCGCGCGCTGTTGAGGGTCGAGGGCATGTGCCGCTCGATCAGCGGGAAGGGAAACAGGATGTGGTTGCCCAGCCCGTTCTCCCAGAACCGTCCCAGCTCGTCGTCGATGGGCCGCTGGATGTGGGTCAGCCGCGCGCGGAAGGCCCGCGCCCGGTCGCGGCGGATGAGATAGCCCTGCGCGCCGTACGGATCGGACGTAAGGTAAAGGATCTGCCGCTCGCCGAACCGGAACTGCGGAAGACCGCGTTTCCATTCCCGTGCGAACAGGCGGATATAGCCGATGTCACGCGCATCGAGCGCCCCGGCCAGCTCGGCATAGGGGAAATCCGGATCGATCCAGACGTCGTCCTCCATCACCAGCAGCCAGTCGAGTTCCGGCATCGCCTGAAAGGTCTCGATCGCCGCGACATGGCTCATGTAACAGGCCGTCTCGCCGGGGGTGAGAGTGCGCCCGAACAGCCGCTTCTGGCCTTCGGGATCGGGGATCAGCGCGCTGTCGTCACCGGGGCGATGGGCATCGTGAAACGCCCAGTCGAACGTCGCGGCGGACAGGTTCTTGGCCACCGCCGCGCGGCGCTCGGTGCTGTCGGTCAGGCTGATGACCCGTATGGCGAGAGAGGGTGTCGTCATGGTTCGCGGCGCTTGTCCTGTCACACCTCCCGAATACAGCGCGCAGCGCCCCGTTGCCTTGCAAAACAAGGCGTTCGCGCAAGCCGCGTGAAACCGTTGCCGATACGCTACATCGCGCTCGGCGCAGGGGGACGGCCATGCTAGCCAAGCTGTTCCCGCCCTATGTCGTCGGCGTCGGCTCCCGCGTTATCGGTCAGGTCATATCGTTCCTCGCCGTCGCGGTCGCGTCGCGCTACCTCGATCTTGCCGACTTCGGCACCTATGCCTTCGCCTGGGCGCTCACGGTCATCGGGACGACCTTCGTTTTCACCGGCTTCTATCAGGCGCTCCTGCGCTCGCAGAATTTCGACCGGGACCGCTCCACGCTCTTCTGGGCCAAGCTCGGCGTGGGCGCCATTGCCATGCTGGTGATTTTCGTCGTCGGCCTGCTTCAGGGCGGCCTTGGAACGGTAAGCGGTCTCGCCCTCATTTCGCTCGCCCCGCTGCCTCTGGTCATCGTGCCCACGGCCTGGTGGGAGGCGCAGCTCGTGCGCGATGCCAAGGTGCGCACCGCCAGCGTCTATGTCGTCCTGTCCGAGGCGCTCGGCCTCGCTGCTGCCGTGGCCCTCCTGTCGCGCGGATGGGGGATCGAGGCGCTCGTCGCCTCGCGTTATGTCTCCACGCTCACCGGGTTTTTCATCACCGGCGGTATGGTCCGTGCGCTTCCCCGGTTCGAATTCCGGCGCGAGACCCTGCGCGACGCCCGCAGCACGACGGCCCCGCTCTGGGGCACCACGTCCGTTGGCCTCCTGTCGAATTACGGGGCTGACCTCGTCCTCGGCGCCTTCCTGTCGCCCGCCGTCGTCGGGGCCTACCGCGGCGGCGCCCGCATCGCCATGACCGCCACCGACCTCGTGGTGCAGCCGCTGGGCATCCTGTCCTGGTCCCGGTTCACCCGGATCGAGAAGGAGGGGCTTGGGCGTGACGCGATGAAACGCGCGTGGATCGAAAACATGTCGCTCGCCGCCGCACTCCTGTGGCCCATCGCCTGCGCGGTGTCGCTGCTCGCGCCCATGCTGGTGGTGACGATCCTCGACGAAACATGGCTCGCGGCCGCGTCCATCGTCGCGATCCTCTCGGTCTCCAAGTCCATCGCTTTCCTGTCGGGCCTGCTTGAACCCGTGATGATCACCACGAGCCACGGCGGGCGGCAGCTTCAGATCCGCTCGGCGGGCGCGGCCACGCTGGTCATCCTGCTTTTCGCCGTGGGGCGCTATGGACCCGAGGCGGCCGCTTATTCACATCTCGGCGCAAGCGTCGTTGTCGGCTCGCTCTCGCTCATCGCGATCTCGCGCGCGCTCCAACTACGGGTGATGGAGATCGTGACGACCTTCCTCCCTGCGGCTGCGCTCACCCTGATGACCTACGCGGCGATCACGCTCTCCACCGGGCAGCGGGAGTCACTGGGCCGGGAAGTCGGGCTCGGCCTCACCATTACCGAGGCGGCGGCGATCTGGCTCGTCCTCATGGTGGTTTTCCTGCGCCGCCGCGTGCTGGTGCTTCCCACGCCCTGAGCGGTGCAGCCCGGTGAAGGTGCGCCGCAGGTCGATCACCGTGCGCCCGCCCGCCGCGTCCATGTGGTGCAGACCCATCACACCGTCCAGCGCCTCGGGCGACAGGTAGCGCAACCGGCGCTCTCCATAATCCGTGTCGCTCAGCGCCGTGATCTCCATGAGGTTCAGGCCGTATCCATAAATCCCGTGCGAATTGTCCTGACTGGCCCGCAACAGCCGCCCCTCGTGTTCGAACACACGCCCCCCGCCACGCGCAATGGTCGCGTCGATCACGACGGGGTTGAGCGGATGGGCTGTCGCACCGCCCAGCAAGGGATCGTCGATCCGGTAAAGGTGCAGTTCCGTCCCGAAGTCCCCGAAACTGTCGCGGCAGATGTTGGTCATCAGCCACCACGCGCCCGCCCGTTCGAACACCACGCTATCCACGGCCTTCACACCCTCGAGCGCGGTCGAGGCAAGCTCCCATTTTAGCGGGAACTCGGTGGCGCGCCAGACCTCGATGCGCTCGGCCTGATGCGTCTCGGGGATCATCAGGATCTCATCGCCCCACCGGAACACGAAAGGGTAGGACAGGTGATGCGGCTGCACCATCACAGGGCCCAGCGGAACCATCCCGTCTCCGTCGAGCCGCCCCACCGACAGGTGGCCGCGCCCGGTGGCGAAGTCGAAATCCTCGTAAAACAGGTAGGTCTCGCCGCTGTCCTCGAACAGGAACGGGTCGGCCCAATAGGTATTGCCGTCGGGGATCAGGTCGGTGCCGGTGGCGGGGTCGAGGTCGGCCAACGTGCCATGCCCGAGGCGCAGAAAGAACATGCCGGGCCGCTGCCCGCGCTTGGCCTGCACCTTGCGCCAGGCCCGCATGGCAAGCTCCCGGCCCACCGCACCGATGTAGTCGGGCAGGTGGCTGCTACGCGGAGGCGTCAGCGCATCGGGCGGCGTGATCGGGGCGGGCAGGGTGTTCGTCCCGGCCAGCCGCGCGAGTTCCCGGTGCAGAAGCTGCACCGATTTCTCCCGCGCATAGGCGGCGTTGCGGGTGGCAAGGAACTTGGTGTCATAGCGGGCGCTGGCAATCGGGCGGGCCGCGCCGCCGTTCTCGACACTGAGAACCACCTCGGTTACGGGCGCGCGCAGGCGGGCCTCGGTAATCGCAGCCTCCGGCGTGAAGGAGGACAGCCGCCAGATGCCATGCACCGGTGCGGCCTCCGGCGCGGACCCAGCGAAATCGACGATCACATCGCAAGTGGGCAACCCGTCAGGCGGGATCGGCTCCGGCGTCCTGGCCAATGGCGGCGCAGTGTCTGGCGCGGGAAAGGCGCGGGTTTCAACCGCGAGCGCCCCTCGCAGAATTGCGGGGAGCAGGGGATCGGCACCCGGCGCGGTGAACACCCCCGCCACGGACAGACGCGGATCATCCGCCAGCGCGGCTAGGAACCGGCGTTCTCCCGGGCCGACGGGCCGGCCCGCGTCGAGGATGACGCAAATGTCGAGTGTCATGCGATTTGTCTTCGTTTCTGCCCGCGCAAGGGCATACCGGCCAAGTCGGGCAGCATTATGACCGACGTTTGGGCAGGGCGACCCCGTGGCGCTCCGCGAGCCCTCCGAGCCCGGCCCATGTTGCCGCTGTGAGGGCAACACCCTGTTCCGCGCTCTCTCTCAAAGCTGCCGCACGGGCGGCGCCGGGCAGTCGCACGACCCCCTCGGGGGCCGACGCCGCCACCATCCCGGCCAGTGCCGCCATCCGCTCACCGAACCCGCCACCGGGCAACCAGCGCCCGGGATCGAGGACGAGGAAGAAATGACCATTGTCGGCAGGGCGGTCGGTGTCGGCATAAAGCGAGCCGACCTCCGGCCCGATGCCCGCGCCGGTCAGAACGCCCGCCAGCACCTCGACCATCAAAGCGAGGCCAAAGCCCTTGGCCCCCGCGTCCGGCAACAGCGTCGCCCCGGCCGCCTGCGCCGGATCGGTGACGGGCGCTCCCTCCGTGTCGATAGCCAATCCTTCGGGGAGCGGCGTGCCGGTCGCCTGTGCGTCACGCAGCGTCGATCCCGCCAGCGCAGCGGTCGAGAAATCGACGATCAGGTCGCCGTCTGCCAGCGGTGCGCCGAAGGCCAGCGGGTTGGTCCCGAGGACCGGCGCGCGCCCGCCATGGGCGGCCACCTTGGCGTAGGAATTGGACAGGGCAAAGGCGATGTGCCCGCGCGCCGTGGCCCGCGCAACGAACGCCGCGCCGGTGCCGTAGAAATTGCTCCCCGACACGCCGACCACCCCGATCCCCCCCGCCTCGGCCATGTCGCAGGCGCGGTCCACCGCCACCCTCCCGGCGTGCTGGCCAAAGCCGCCGCCCGCGTCGAGATGGGCAAGCGCCGGTCCGACCTCGCGCACCGAAATCTCGGCCGGACACCGGATCGCGCCCGATGCCACACGGTCGAGCAAGACAGGCAGGCGCTCGAAGCCGTGATTGTGGCGGCCGGCGGCATCGTTCCAGACAAGGTTTTCGGTGACGCTCTCAGCCTGTGCACTGTCCACACCGGCGCGTTCCATAAGCGCCCGGCCGAACGCCGTCAGCGCCGGTGTCCCGACCCGGACGGGATCAGCCACGCCCCAGCCTCACCGCCCATTGACGGGCCAGCGAATGACGCAACCGCGCGACCCCGGGCATTGGATCAGACAGGCTGAAGATCGGGTTCATCGCCCGCCGCCACGGCAGGCTCGCCAGCCACCCGCCGAAGGTCAGCTCGCCCTTCGCGCGCAACTGAAGGAACGCCCGGAAGTCATGAACGGGCTGCCAGAGATACATATGCTGGGCATAGCTGGTGAACACCGGGGCAGGTTGCCCCGTCAGGTCGCAATAGGCAACGAGGTCGATGGGCGCGCCGCTCCGCACCAGCAGCCGGTGCGCGGCGGTGAAGCGGGCGTTGACCTCGATGATCTTGAGCTTGCCGTCCCGCGTGTCGCGCTTGAACTCGATATTGGCGAGCCCGCGCCAGCCGATCCCGCGCAGGAACCGCAGCCCCATCTCGGCGGTTTCCGGCAGCCAGACCGTTTCGTGATAGACCGCGCCGCCGGAATTGACCGGATAGCGCCGCTCGACCCGCTTGGTGAAGTGAAACAGCGGCACGCCCTGATCGTCGATATAGGTGTAGTAGCTCGACAGCAGGTTGTCGGGGCCGGGGATCATCTCGACGATCTGGATCTCGAGCCCCGCCTCCAGCGCCTCGTTCGCCCGCGCCACCACCTCGTCGAACGAGTCCTCGACGATGAACAGCTTGCGCCCGAAATGGTGATTGAACAGGTGCGAATGGATCGGCTTCACCATGACCGGAAACGTAAGCTTGCCGGCAAGCGCCGCCACGTCCGCGGCGGTCTCCACCGGCCAGTAGGCCGGGGCGGGCACACCCACCTTGCCCGCCAATTCCAGCGTGCGCTGCTTGTCGAGCATCTCCCGGCGCAACTGCCCGTCGAACTTTTCCAGCCGGTAGCGGTCCCGCAACGCGGCCTCGTTCTCCAACACGAAGTCGATGGCATCGTCGCACATCGCGAACAGGACATGGCCGTCATGGCTGTGATCGTCCGCAAGCAGCAATGCCCGCCAGAAATCATGCGTGCGCGTTCCGGAGGGCACGGGATAGGCCCGCCGACAATGCCAGCTCGCCATGCCCCAGGTGTCCGACCCGCCCGAAATCTCCACCGCGATCCCGGTTTTCCCGAAGTGACGCGCCACTTCCAGCGTATTGGCCTCGCCCCCAAGAAGGAGCACGGGCAAGGCGGTGTCGAGCGTCGAGGTCATGCCACGATGCTTCACGGCCGCACCACGCCCACGCGGTTCGCGAACAGGTGTTCGAGCACGATCCGCGGCACCGGAACCGCCTGAGTGGGGTTCGCGACGAGGACATGGTGATGCAGGCCGGGGTTTCCGTTGATCTCGATCACCACGGGCCCTTCAGGTCCAAGAGGTGTGGCGAGGTCGGGGGTCATCAGGTCGACGCCCGCGAAGCGCAGGCCAAGGTCGGTGACAAGCTGGCCCAGCCGGGCCGCCGTCGCCTCGGGCACCTGACCCTGAACCGAATGGTTCTGCGCCGCCGCATTCTCGTTCACCGCGCGCTTGACCACGACCGTCTCGCCCCGGGCCGGCACATCGGACAGGCGCCGCCCGTCCTCGGCCAGCCGGTTGCGCATATCCGCGTCGATCAGGAGCGGGCTCAAAGCCGTGGGAACCGGCCCGTTCAAACGGCGGTCATTCTCCCGCGCGACGAGGTGGCGGATCGTCTTGTCGCCGGTGCCGACGAGGGCCGGCGGGTCGCGACGCACCGCGTCGATCAGGTCGCCGTCGAGATAGGTCAGGCGGTAATAGTCGCCCGGCACCTGCTCCTCGACCACGAGGTCGCGTCCGAACCGGGCCGCGCGGCGGATGGCCCGCCGCAACCGTTCGGGTGTATCCACGCCGGTCGTCACGCCACGCCCGCCGCCGGTCCCGCGCAGGGGCTTCACCACCACGGGGCCACCCGTCGCCGCGAGGAACGCCTCCGCCTCCCGCGCCCGTGCCCGGTCGAAGACCCTGTAGGCGGGCGTGCGGATGCCGTGGCCCGCGATCAGTTCAAAGCTCACCTCCCGGTCGCCGATCATGGACAGGGTCACGGCGCTGTCGAGCATCAGGTCCGAACCTTCCACGAAGGTGGCGTACCCGTCCCGGTCGATCCGGGTCAGGCCGGGCCCGACCGGGCGGCAGGTCGCGCCGATGTTGTCCGCCGCGGCCTGCCACATCTCGCGGTAAAACCGGCGGCTCACGGGTGCAAGCCGCCGCCGTTTGAGCACGTTCAGCGCATCGGGCAGGCGATGGAGCCGCGCAGCGCGGCGCAGCCGGTCGAGGTCGGGCAGAAAGCCCGCGCCGCCGGCCGTCGGTGTGACGGTTCTAGTCATCGAAAATGCAGCCTGCGGCCTCCAGTTGGTCATCGACCCAGGCGTTCGAAAAGACACCGCGTTTCACGTTCGCGGTGTAGGCGGCCAGTTTTTCTTCACCCGCGCGAAGGCGCTTGAGGATTTCCGGCGCCCAGTCGCGCGGCACCACGGCCACGCCGGACGGATCGGCACGCACGATGTCGCCCGGATTGACCACGATCCCGCCGCAGGCGACCGGATAGTTGATCTCGCCCGGTCCGCGATGGAGCGGGCCGAACGGGGTCACGCCGCGCGCATAGATCGGCAGGCCGCATTCACGCAGGCCGGGCAGGTCGCGCACCAGTCCGTCGATGATGAAACCCTGGATGCCGCGATGGCGGGCCTTGTTCGACACGAGGTCTCCGATCAGCGCCGCGTTCATGCTGCCTGATCCGTCGACCACAACCACGTCGCCGGGTTGGGCGATGTCGAGGATCTTGTGCACCATCAGGTTGTCGCCGGGATAGACCTTGACCGTGCAGACGGGGCCGCAGAGCGGCGCGTCGTTGACCACGTTGTGTATCCCCGGACCCATCGCATAGAGCCGGTTGAGGCTGTCGGAAATGTCGGTGGACTCGAAGTGTTCGAAGCCCGCGACCACATCGGCGTCGGGTCGGTCGAAACGCGTTCGCACCATGAATCCGGGACCGGGTGATATGTCGGCCGATTTGGGCAGCGAGTTGGTCGCACCCGGTTTCAGGAATTTCGACGAAACGTTGTCCTTACTCGTATCGCTACGCACGTCAATGTCGCGGAAATCCATGATCCTGTTCCCCAAAGTATGGTGGTTTACCTTACCACCTCTGTTGGGTGGGCCGAAGGATAAACTTCAAAATATTCAGTATGTTGCGGTATCTGAGACAGTCATGGGCCGTACCCAGCACTGAACGCGTTTCGGCAACGGAAATCCGTCATGAGATCCGTCCGGCACCCAGAATCCTGTCCCCAGCCCGCCGTGTGAACTCGGGCACCGCAGGGCCCGGAAGCCTTGCGAGCATCGACTGGAGGCTCTTGCGAATCCGCCGCGGCGCGCCCAACGGGCTGATGGGGCGTTCGAGCGAGCCTTCGACCAGCCTGCGCGCGCCGTTCATCAGGTCGAGCTTGTATCGCTGGTCGCCCCGCCCGAAGTCGAGCTCGGTCATCCCCGCGGCGTCGAGGTGGCGCAGCACTTCCACGATCTGAACCAGTCCCGGTGAGACATTGCGGTGTTCGTTCGAGTAGGCCGGGAACCACCAGTGCAGGGTCTTGTCCGTGCGCATCCCGAAATGCACGGCGACGAGCGTGTCGCCGGCATAAAGGGATGACGTCATGCCGCCGAGCCCCGGCGTGTCGGTCTCTCGGACCATCCGGGCGATGTCGCGGGCCCAGGGCACGTCGAGGATGAAGGACGCGCCCTGCGCCGCAAGCGACTCGCGCTTCCAGTCCAGGAACTGCGCCCAGGCATCTTCCGACAGGTCGTTCGCGACGAGCCGAAGCTCACCGTTCTCGCGGGCGAGTTTGCGCGCCTTGCGACCAAGGTCGCGGACCGCACGGGTCTCTGCATTCTTGGCATCGAACCAGCTCTGGAACCCATGCGACAGGTCGACGAGCGGCGACGTCGTTTCGCGGAACGCCTGTGCGGCAAAGCTCTGCTGCGACTTCGGCGCGTGGTTGTAGTCATAGGCCTGCGCGCCAGCGGCCCGCAGGATAAGGCCCATGTCGATCGTCGTCTCTGGCCGGGCGAGAAAGCCGTGGTAATCGGAGATCTGGCCCGCTAGTGGCGCGAGCCGTCCGAAGCGCTGATGCTGATAGGCGAAGATACAGGCGATATCACCGCCTTCGTGCAACACCGCAACCCGCGTATCCGCCCGTACCGCGCCCACGATTCGGCAGAACTCCGGCGTGAAGAACGGGCTGCGCAAGTCCGGGTCCGAGGCCTGAAAGCCACGCCACGCGACCTCGACATCCGTGTCGATCTCGTCCGGACGGATGATATCCACCTGCATCGTCGGCGCTCCCGTCCGCTCAGGCCGTGACGTTGTCGCGGGCGTAGATATTCTCGCCCAGCGGGTCGTCGCCTTCGCCGTTGACCTTGATGTAAAGGACGGCCGTTCCGGCGGCCTTCATCCGTTCGTGGTAAAGGCCGGAGCCCAGGAACACGATCACGTCGCCGACCTGCTCGTTCAGAATACGCGCGTCATCGGAGGAATAGAGATCAGCGGGGGCCTGCCCCTCAGCGGGTTCGAGGAACACAGCGCGCTCTTCGGTATTCGGGCCGGGGTCGAGGTCGGGAAAGACACAGACCGACGAACCCTCGGACAGTCGGATCGGCAGGCCGATGGAATAGAACGACGCCGCACGGTCCTTGTGCGGGGCAGGGTAGGGATCGGCTTCTGGCTCATAAAGCTTGATGTGACGCTCGGAGATGGTGAGGTCGCCCGCCGGGATGCCCGTCAGTGCAGCCATGCCGGTGCGGAAGGTCTCGGCGGCCTCGGTCGACGGAAAGTCGAACACGAACTGCCGTTTCTTCTTCGAGATGCGCCACTCGGCGCTTTCCGTGTCGCCGCCGGTCAACGCCGCGTCGAACAGGTCCTGAAGCCCGCGCACGAAATCGTCGCTGAGAAGACCCTTGAGGTGGACGTAGCCTTCCTCGGCAAGAGCCGTCCGGAATGCGGATGGATCGTAATTGAACATGGCAGCAGGTTCCCTTGCAAACCGGCGCCCCCGTGAAATGAGTGGCCCAAAACCGCCCGCAAAGTCAATTAATACACTGAATTATTTACGTTTTTGTTTCCTCTCCGGCTCATGTGGCGACAAATCTGACCGACTGTTTCGGTCCCGGCGACGATGTGAGGTCACAGAGGTCAAATGAATTCACCAACCGGTGGGTCGAAAAAGGTACTTGATCCCCGGCCCCAAATGGCACAACCGTTGGGAATGCATCGACCCGCCGTGTCGGGCGAGACGGGTATTGCGTGAAATCGGTATACGTTATATCTATCTGCCCGACGCGCCACCGCACTCAGAGCTGAAAAACACCAGTATCCGGCAGTTCAGGGTGGCATTCGGTGGCAATATATGTCATGCAATCCGCGATAGTGGCACTATAATGCCACATCAGGTCAATGGGAGGAGAATCAATGACCCAAGGTAAAACGCTCAAGGCACTTGCGACCGGCGTCGCGCTGTCGGCCCTCGTGGCCGGTGCGGCATCCGCGCAGGAAGTCACGCTGAAACTGCACCAGTTCCTGCCCGCGCAGGCCAACGTCCCGAAGGACGTGCTCGACGTCTGGGCCGACAATGTCGAAGAACAGTCCGAAGGCCGCATCGAGGTCGAGCGCTACGCGTCGATGGCGCTTGGCGGCACCCCGCCGGAGCTGATGGATCAGGCAATCGACGGCATCGCCGATATCGTCTGGACCGTCGTCGGCTACACGCCGGGCCGTTTCCCGACCACCGAAGTCTTTGAACTGCCGTTCATGGTCGAAGATGCGCGCGAGGCGTCCTGCGCCTACTCGAAAATGTTCGACGAGCACATGAAGGACGGCGAGTTTTCCGACGTCCACATCATCGGCACCTGGGTCCACGGCCCCGGCATGTTCCACACCGCCGAGCCGGTCGAAACACCCGCCGATCTCGAAGGCATGAAAATCCGCGGCGGTTCGCGCCTCGTGAACAACCTGCTGACCCGCGTCGGCGCCGAGCCGATCGGCATGCCGGTCCCGGCCATCGCCGAAGGCCTGTCCAAGGGTGTTCTCGACGGCACGACCATTCCGTGGGAAGTCACCTACGCGCTGAAAGTGCCGGAACTCGTGACCAACCACACGGAATTCGAAGGCGCGGCGCTCTATAACCTCACCTTCGTCCTCGCGATGAACAAAGAGGTCTACGAAGGCCTGTCCGACGAGAACAAAGCCGTCATCGACGCCAACTCCGGCCTCGAATTCTCGGTCTTTGCGGGTGGCACGCAAGCGGATGCCGACGGCCCGGCCCGTCAGGTCGCCGTCGACCTCGGCAACAACATCATCACCGTTTCGGAAGAAGACGCGAAAGCGGCCTGGGATCCGATCGTGAGCCCGATGTACGAAGAATGGGCCTCCAGCATGGAGAACGGTCAGGAGCTGATCGACGAAGCCAAGATGCTCATGGAGCAGTGCGGCGAAGACATGGCCTCCATCGACGTCTACGGTCAATAAGCCAACACAGGCGCGCGGCGAACGGGTTTCGCCGCGCGTTTTTCGTCTGACCCGGACCTGAAACAGGGGATCTCATGAACAGCTTCTTTCTTGGCCTGTCAAAAGCTTTGGCGATCGTGGGCGGTTTCGTCCTGAGCGTGCTCATCATCCTGATCGTCGCGTCGATCATCGGCCGGGAAACCGGCCTCGGCGCCGTGACCGGAGACTATGAGATCGTCGAGGCCGGCATGGCCTTTTGCATCTTCGCCTTCCTGCCCTATGCGCAGATGACCGGCGCCCATGCGACCGTCGATATCTTCACCAACTCGCTGGGCAACAAGACGCAGGCCTGGCTGATCGCGATCATCGAAGTGGTCTTTGCCATCGTCCTCGTCATCATCGCCGTCCAGCTTCTGGGCGGGTTTCAAAGCAAGCTGCGGTCGGGTCAGACGACCCTGCTTTTGCAGTTTCCGGTCTGGTGGGGCTATGCCGCCGCCTTCGCGGCCGCCGTCGTCGGCGGCGTGGTGGGGGTTTGGCATGCCTTGGTCAAAGTGACCGAAGCCGCGACCGGCAAGACAATCGCCGTCGAGGGGGGCGAAGTATGACCAATATCGAGATTGGCCTGTGGTCTTTCCCGGCGCTCCTCGTCCTGATCTTTTTGCGCGTGCCGATCGGGCTCGCCATGTTCATCGCGGGCTTTGCGGGGCTCGGCCTCATCAACGGCGGCTTCGACATCGCGCTCGCGCGCCTCAAGACCGAGACCTACACGACGTTTTCGTCCTATTCGCTGTCCATCGTGCCGATGTTCCTGCTGATGGGCCATTTCGCGACGCTGGGCGGGATGAGCACTTCGCTGTTCCGGGCGGCTGAAAGCTGGCTCGGGCACCGCAAGGGCGGTGTCGCGATGGCGTCCATCGGCGCCTGTGCGGGCTTCGGCGCGATCTGCGGCTCCTCGCTCGCCACGGCGGCCACGATGGGGCGCGTCGCGCTTCCGGAACTCAAGCGCTATGGCTATTCCGGCGGGTTTTCAACGGCGACGCTGGCCGCGGGCGGCACGCTGGGCATCCTGATCCCGCCGTCCATCGTGCTGGTGATCTACGCGATCCTCGCCGAACAGAACATCGCCAAGCTGTTTGCCGCGGCCATCGTGCCCGGCATCCTCGCCGCACTCGGCTATATCATCGTGATCTCGATCTATGTGCGCCTGTTCCCGAAATCGGCTGGCGTGCGCCCGCCCGTCCCGATGGGCGAGCGGTTCCGGGCCATGATCGACGTCTGGCCGGTCATGCTGGTCTTCGCGCTTGTCGTGGGCGGTATCTATGGCGGCCTCTTCACCCCGACCGAAGGTGCGGCCGTCGGTGCGCTGGGCACCGCGATCATCGCTTTTTCCAACGGCGGTCTGAACTTCCAGTCGCTGCTCGGTTCGTTCACGGCCACCGCACGCTCGACCGCGATGATCTTCTTCATCGTTCTGGGGGCGGCGTTCTACAACGGCTTCCTCGCGGTCAGCCAGGTGCCGCAGACGGCGGCGAGCTGGGTCGCCGATCAGGGGTTCGCACCCTACACGGTGCTGATCATCATCCTCGTGTTCTACCTGCTTCTGGGCTGCCTCATGGACTCGCTGTCCATGATCCTGCTCACCATCCCGATCTTCTACCCGATCATCTCGGTGCTGGACTTCGGCATGGTCGATTTCGTCACGATGCAGCACGACATGATCCGCGACGCCATAGCGTCGGGCGCGGCCGAAGGGGTCGCGCAGGATGTGATGAGTCAGATAAATGCCCTCATGGCCGCGGGCGAGGAAGTGCCACGCAAGCTCTCGGCCGAGGTGGGCGTGCGCCTGACCGAACTGCGCGCCAATGCCATCGGCCTTGAATACACAGCGATCTGGTTCGGCATCCTCGTGCTGATCGTGGTCGAGACCGGGCTCATCACGCCGCCGGTGGGCATGATCCTGTTCATCATCAACGCGATGGACCGGCAGACCCCGATTGTCGAAACCTACAAGGCCGTGATGTTCTTCATCACCTCCGACCTCATCCGGGTGGCCCTGCTGGTCGCATTCCCGGCCATCACCCTGTTCCTGATCATGTGATCGGGGGCAGGGCGGTCCGAGCGGTATTTGCACGGCACGATAGATACGAGTCATAACGAATAAGGAGCATTTCAGACATGAGCGACGATATCATCAAGGTCGATCTGTCGGACGACGGTGTGGCCACCGTCACGATGAACCGTCCGGGCAAGCGCAACGCCATGTCGGACAAGCTGCTGGCGGCGCTGGACGATTTCTTCTCTAATCCGCCCGAGGGCGTGAAAGCCGTGGTTCTGACCGGGACCGAGGGGCACTATTGCTCCGGCCTCGACCTCGCCGAACACGAACAGCGCGACGCCGAGGGCACGATGCGCCATTCGCGCGGCTGGCACGCGATCATGGACAAGATCCAGTATGGCGGTCTGCCGGTCGTATCGGCCATGTTCGGCGCGGTGATCGGCGGCGGTCTGGAACTCGCCACCTCGACGCATGTGCGCATCGCGGAACCTTCGACGATCTTCCAACTGCCCGAAGGGCGACGCGGGATATTCGTCGGCGGCGGCGCAAGCGTGCGTGTGGGCCGCATCCTCGGGGCCGACCGGATGATCGAGATGATGCTCACCGGCCGCAAATACGGGGCGGACGAGGGCAAGGCGCTCGGCCTCGCGCATTATTCCGTCGGCGAGGGCGAGGCGCTGGCGCTGGCGCAGGAGCTTGCCCGCAAGATCGCGGACAACGCGCCGCTCTCGAACTACGTCATGATCCAGGCCCTGTCGCGGATCGAGGATATGTCCAAGGCGGACGGCCTGTTCACCGAAAGCCTCTGCGCCGCGCTCACCCAGACCAGCCCCCACGCGGTCGAGGGGTTGCAGGCCTTCCTTCAGAAACGCGACCCGAGTTTCCGGTAAGGCCATGTCAGTGAGGGAGGACACAGACACGGCCAAGACGGTCACCGACGCGGCGCTGCGCCCCTTCCTGGGCTTCAACCTGCGCCGCGCGTGGAACGTGATCCACGCGGACCTGACCGCGACGCTCGAACCGCACGACCTGCGCATGATCACCTTCTCGGCGCTGGCCGTGATCGGTGACAATCCGGGGCTGAGTCAGGCGCAACTCGCGACCGCGCTGTCGGTCGAGCGCCCGAACCTCGTGCCCGTCACCGACGAACTCGCCTCGCGCGGGTTGGTGACGCGCGAACGCGTGCCCTCGGACCGGCGCACCTACGCGCTGCGTCTCACGGCGTCCGGCGCGAGCCTGCTCGCCCGCGCGACCACCGCCGTCCACGACCACGAAAGCGCGCTCTACGCCGATCTGGGCGAGGCCGACCGGGCCACCCTGATCGCCGCGTTCCGGCGCATTGAATCCACCGGGACAGGGAGGAGCTGACCCATGTCGAAATACAAAGCCCACGCCACGACGATCGAGACCCGCGACGACGGGACCATGATCTACCGCGCCGCCGACCCGCTCGGCCCCGTCGCGGACCGCACCGGCGACTGGCTCCACCACTGGGCCGGGGCCGCGCCCGACCGCACCTTCCTTGCCGAGCGCTACGGCGCGGGCTGGCGGGAGGTTTCCTATTCGCAAGCGCTGGAACAGGTCCGCGCCATCGCTGCCGCCCTGCTGGCCCGGGGCCTGAACGCCTCGACGCCGGTGCTCGTCATGTCCGGCAACGGCGTCGACCACGGCCTCCTCGCGCTGGCGGGCCAATATGTCGGCGTGCCGATCGTGCCGGTGGCCGAGCAATACGCCCTGATCCACGGCGCCCACGGCCGCCTGCGCCACGCGGTCGAAATGACCCGTCCGCGCATGGCCTACACCGTCGATGCCGATCAATATGCCGAGGCGCTCGCGCTCGACATCTTCGACGGGATCGAACTGGTCGCCTCCAACCCGGGCAAGAACGACAAGGTCACGCCCTTCGCCGACCTCGTCAAAGGCGACGCAAGCGCCGATGTGGATTCCGCCTTCGCCGCGACCGGCCCCGACACGGTCGGCAAGATTCTCCTCACCTCCGGCTCCACCTCGGCCCCCAAGGGCGTGCCGACCACCAACCGGATGATGACGACCAATCAGGCGCAGCTCGCCTCCGCGCTGCCCTTCCTGAAAACGCGCCCCCCGGTGCTGGTCGACTGGCTGCCGTGGAACCATGTCTTCGGCGGCTCGCACAACTTCAACATGATCCTCGCCAATGGCGGCACGCTTTACGTCGATGACGGCAAGCCGACCCCCGCGCTCATCTCGCGCACGGTCGAGAACCTGAAGCTCGTCTCCCCGACCATCAGCTTCAACGTCCCCGTGGGCTTCGCCGGTCTGGTCAAGGCGATGCAGACCGACGACGCCCTCAAGCAAAGCTACTTCGCCGAACTCGACATGATCTTCTACGCCGGTGCCTCGCTCCCGCAGGACGTCTGGAAGGGGATCGAGGATGCGGCGCATGACGTGCGCGGCGACCTGCCGCTGATGAACTCCTCCTGGGGCCTGACCGAAACCGCGCCGGCCGCCCTCCTCCAGCATGAACCGACCACGCGCTCAGGCATCGTCGGCGTCCCGCTGCCGGGTGTCGAGGTCAAGCTGATCCCGGACGACGACATGCGCTGCGAGGTCCGCGTGAAGGGTCCGTCGATCTTTACCGGCTACCTCGATAACCCGGAAAAGACCGCCGAGGCGTTCGATGACGAGGGCTTCTTCCTCACCGGCGATGCGATGAAATTCGTGGACCCGGACAATCGCGACATGGGCCTGCAATTCGACGGCCGCATTTCCGAGGACTTCAAACTGCTCACCGGCACATGGGTGCGCGCGGGGCAGCTTCGGCTCGACATGCTGGCCTGTATCGGACCGCTCGCGCAGGACATCGTCATCACCGGCGCGGACAAGAATGAAATCGGAATCATGATATTCCCGAACGTCGCTGAGTTGGAAAAAGAGGGCTATTCGTTCGATTCAGACAACGGTGCGCTCATCAACGCGGCGCTGCAATCCGACGTGCGCCGCCGCCTCGCCACCCGGGCGGGCGAGGTGTCCGGATCGTCCTCGCGCATTGGTCGCGCCATCGTTCTGGAAGAGCCGCCCAACATGGGTGAGGGCGAAATGACCGCCAAGGGCAACCTGAACTACCGGAAGGTGCTCGACCGCAGAAGCGCGCTGCTCGACCGGCTCTACGACGACGCCGACCCCGCGACGATCACCATCTGAGGCCACCATGAAACCCTTCGCCGCTCCGCTCGACGACATTTTCTTCATCCTGAACCATGTGGTCGATGCCGACTGTGTGGCCGACTACGACGCCGACATGTCGCGCGAGATCGCGCAGCACTTCGCGTCCTTTGCCGAGGATGTCATCGCACCGACGGACGAGGTCGGGGATCGGATCGGGGCAAAGCTGGTCGACGGGCGCGTGGTCCTGCCCGACGCCGTGAAACAGATGTTCGCGCAGTATGTCGAGGGCGGCTGGCCCGGCCTCATGCTGCCCGAAGAGCACGGCGGCATGGGCGTCGACGGCGTGACCGGCGGCGTGGTCCACGAAATCCTGATGGGCGCCAATCACGCCTTCCAGATGCTCGTCTCGCTCGCCGTTGGCCACAACCGGGTGTTTCAGAACTTCGGGACCGAGGCGCAGAAGGCGAAATATCTCCCGCTGCTGGCCTCCGGCGACTACCTCGGCACGATGGCCCTGACCGAACCCGGCGCCGGCTCCGACCTCGGGCGTATCCGTACCCGTGCGGTGCCGGATGGCGACGTCTGGCGCATCACCGGCGAAAAGATCTTCATCTCCGGCGGCGACCAGGACATGTCCCGGGGTGTGCTCTACATGGTCCTTGCCCGCACGGGTGAGATGGACAGCGGCGTTAAGGGCCTCTCGCTTTTCGCCTGCCTCTCTGATCGCGCCGACGGCAGCCGCAACGCGGTCAACGTCACCCGGATCGAGGAAAAGATGGGCCTCCACCTTCAGCCCACCTGCCAGCTCGCCTTCGACGGGGCCGAGGCGGAGCTCATCGGTGCCGAAGGGCAGGGGCTCAAGGCAATGTTCGAGGTGATGAACCACGCCCGCGTCGACGTGGCGCTCCAAGGCGTGGCCCATGCGTCCCGCGCCTATGACATCGCGTCCTCCTACGCTGCCGACCGTGTGCAGGGCAAAGGCCCCGATGGCCCCGTGACCATCGACAAGCACGGCGACGTGCGCCGGATGCTGGACGAGATCGACGCCATCGCGATGGGCGCCCGTGCCATGACCCACCTCGCCCTCGTGACGCTGGAGTCGGGCGACAACCCGTGGCTTCTGGAGCTGCTGACCCATGTCATCAAATGGTATGCCTCCGAGCAGGGCCTGCGCGCCGCCGAAACCGGGATGCAGGTGCTGGGCGGCTACGGCTATCTCTCCGAATACCGGATCGAACAGACCTACCGCGACCTGCGCATCGCCGCGATCTATGAGGGTGCCTCGGGCATTCACGCGATGGGTGTCGCGGCACGGCTCTTGCGGCTGGAAAACGGCGCGGCGATGGACGCCTTCGTCGATTTCGTGAAAGGCGTCGATGGCGGCCCTGCGCTCGACCGCGCTCTGACCGCGTGGGAGGCGGCGCGCGGGCATCTGGAAACCGGCGTCGATCCGGGCCAGATCGCGACGCCCTTCATCCGCCTCACCTCCCGCGTTCTGGAGCAGGCGATGTGGGCGCGCATGGCGGCGGCCGCCGATCACCACCCGGACCCGGACCGCATCCGGCGCGTGGCCGCCCTCGTCGCCCGCCAATCGGCCCGGACCGAAGCCGACCTTGCCGAGATGACGGCGGCCTGAATACAGCAATCGTATGCACGGCGTATGTACAGGAGTCATACGCCGTGTGCACATCCCGGCATATGCAATAAAGTGCAATACACCGCAGAGCCTGTTGATCTGTGTGTGCTATTGTGCAAAATACTGCACAAACGACTCACGGCTGATGACCAGGGAGGAATGGATGTCCGCAGAAGAGTTTTCCATGCTGATAGGCGGGATCGCCGCCCGTCTCGAAGGCGTGCCGCTCGATGACGATATGGCCGCGTTCCTGAACCGCGAGTATCCAACCGACAGCGTTGAATTCAAACGACTTTCCGAGCTCTGCGCCGATGGCGAGCGCGACGGTTGGCTGATGAGCCGCGAGGCGGGGGGCATCAAGTTCGGCCGTCCGATCAAACCGGGCGGGGCGGCTGGCAGCTTCTCGGTCGACGTGGTGCGCATGAAGGACGTCAAAGGCCCGCATCACGTCCACACGACGGGCGAGATCGGGGCGATCTTCCCGCTCGCCGGAAGCCCCAAATTCGACGACTTCGAACCGGGCTGGTACGTTTACCCGCCGGGGTCCGACCATCATCCGACGGTGAGCGGGGGTGACGCCTATGTCCTCTACCTGCTCCCCGAGGGCGCCATTGAATTTACAGGGAAATAACGGGTCTGGGCGCGGGAGGCGTCCGTCTGGGAGGATCACATGACCAACGAGAATGCAGCCGTCTATTTCGTGGACCGGCACATCGACGAGGGCCGCGCCGACAAGCCCGCGTTTCGCGAGGCGGACGGCGACAAGCGCACCCTGACCTACGGCGACCTGCACGAACAGGCGGGCCGCTGGGCCGGTGCGCTCCACAAACACGGGGTTCGGCGCGAAGAGCGTGTCGCGATGATCGTGCGCGACCAGATCGAGTTTCCCGTGGTCTTCTGGGGCTCGCTCAAGGCCGGCGCGATCCCGGTTCCGCTCAACACGCTCCTGTCCGCCAGCGTCTATGAGGCGATCCTGACCGACAGCCGCGCCTCGATCCTCGTCGTGAGCGCTCAGCTTTGGGATACCGTCAAGCCGGCGGTGGAGGGCAACCGCTATCTGCGCACCGTCGTCGTGATCGGTGAGGCCCCGGAAGGCACTGAAAGTTATACCGATTTCATGGCCGACGCGCCGGTCGAGGAAACCTGCGAGGCCTCAGGTGACGAGCTTGCCTTCTGGCTCTATTCCTCCGGGTCCACCGGCACCCCCAAGGGCGTGCGTCACATTCATTCTTCGCTCAAGGCGACCTGCGATACTTTCGCGACGCAGGTTCTTGGCATCCGCGAGGACGATACGGTCTACTCCGTCGCCAAACTCTTCTTCGCCTATGGCCTCGGCAACGGCATGTCCTTTCCGCTGTCCGTCGGGGCGACTTCGATCCTGCTGGGCGGCCGCCCGACGCCAGACGGCGTGACGGCCATCCTCGCGGATGAAAAGCCTACGGTCTTCTGCGCCGTCCCGACGCTCTATGCCGCGATGGTCGCCGCACAGGAAAAGGCCGGGACGGAGCCCGCGCACACCGTGCGCATCTGCACCTCGGCTGGCGAAGCGCTCCCGCGCGAGATCGGGGAACGGTGGGAACGGCTGTGGAAGGCGCAGATCATCGACGGGGTCGGGTCCACCGAAATGCTCCACATCTTCCTGTCCAACGCCCCCGGCGACATCGTCTACGGCACGTCCGGCAAAGCCGTTCCGGGCTATGAGGTCCGGCTCGTGGATGAACATGACGAGGACGTGCCGGAGGGCGAGGTGGGCGAGTTGCTCGTGCGCGGGCCGTCCAGCGCCGAGGGCTACTGGAACCGCCGCTACAAGTCGCAGGACACGTTTCAGGGCCACTGGACCCGCACCGGCGACAAGTATCAGCAGACGCCGGAGGGCCGCTTCGTTTACTGCGGGCGCACCGACGACATGTTCAAGGTGTCCGGCATCTGGGTCTCGCCGTTCGAGGTGGAACAGGCCCTGATCGACCACCCATCAGTGCTCGAGGCCGCCGTGGTGGCGCGCGAGGATGAGAAAGACCTGACCAAACCCGCCGCCTTTATCGTCCTCAAGGAAGGCGTCGATGCGCCGACGCCGGAGGACATCAAGGACTTCGTAAAAGAGAAGATCGGCATGTGGAAATACCCGCGCTGGATCGACATCGTCGACGAATTGCCCAAGACGGCGACCGGCAAGATCCAGCGCTTCAAGCTGAGGGAGACGCACTGATGCTCGACTGGAGTGACGGCTTCGTCGCCGCTGGTGGCAAGCAACTGGAATACGCCGTTCACGGGCCGAAGCCCGGCGACAAGCCGGTGATCGTGATGCTGCACGAGGGGCTGGGCTGCACCGCGCTGTGGCGCGACGTTCCGGCGAAGGTGGCCCAGGCGACGGGGCATCCGGTCTTCGTCTTTTCCCGCGCGGGCTATGGCCAGTCCGACCTTGCCGACCTGCCGCGCCCGCTCGACTACATGACGCGCGAGGCGGTGGACGTGCTTCCCGACGTGCTCGACCAGATCGGGGCGGAGGGGTTCATCCTCATGGGCCATTCCGACGGGGCGACCATCGCCGCCGAATACGCGGGGCGGGTGTCAGACGTTCGGGTTCGCGGCCTGATCCTCATCGCGCCGCATTTCTTCACGGAAGAGATGGGGCTGGCCGAGATCGCCAAGGCGGGCGAAGCCTATGAAACCACCGACATGCGCGAGAAGATGGCGCGCTATCACCGCGATCCGGACAACACCTTCCGGGGCTGGAATGACAGCTGGCTCGCGCCGGGGTTCAAGGAGTGGAATGTGGCCGAGGTCATCGACTACTGGCGTATTCCCTGCCTCGCCATTCAAGGCCGTGACGACCAGTACGGTACGCTCGCCCAGATCGAGGAGATCGAGACGCGGACCTACTCGCCCGCCGATATCGCGATCATCGAGGGGGCCAAACACGCGCCGCATCTGGAGCAGCCGGAGGACACGCTCGCGGCGATCACCGAGTTCTGCGAACGCCTCGACCAGATGGAAGCCGCCGAGCCCGAGGGGCTGTGACGCCCGCGCCCCACATCCCGGGGCGCAACGCCCGCCCGCCCGAGGGCTCTATCGCCCCCGGCTGGGCGGAGGGACTCGCGCAGTATCGCGCGGGCTACTTCTGGGAAGCGCATGAGGCGTGGGAGCCGGTCTGGATGGAGGCCGCACCCAATTCGCCGGAGAAGTCGCTGCTTCAGGCGGCGATCCAGCTCGCCAACGGTAACCTCAAGCGGGTGACGGGCCAGCCCCGCGCCGCGACCCGCATCGCCACGATGGTGCGTGAGCATCTTGGGCGCGCCGGGCAGGGCGAACGGGTGGACTGGGCCTGGCGGGAGCTGGAGGCGTTGGAATCAGGCCCGGCAAATGGTGCAAAATAGTGCATAAACGGGAATGCTATTTTGCAAGGCATTGAAAAGTAAGCAAAGAAAAATTAGCACTATAATGCAACATGCGGTAGACTCGGCAATGAACACGCACTATGTTGCTACCCACGCGAACAAGGAGACCCAGCCGTGAGCAAGGTGATCGACTTTCAGACCGACCCGTCCAAGTACCGCCACTGGAAGGTGGAATACGACGGCCCCGTGGCCACCGTCATCATGGATGTGGACGAAGACGCCGGCCTTTTCGACGGCTACAAGCTCAAGCTGAACTCCTACGACCTCGGCGTGGACATCGAGCTCTCCGACGTCGTGCAGCGGATGCGCTTCGAACACCCGGAAGTGAAGACCGTCGTGATGAAGTCCGGCAAGGATCAGGTGTTCTGCGCCGGGGCCAATATCCGGATGCTGGGGGGCGCTGCCCACAGCCACAAGGTCAACTTCTGCAAGTTCACCAACGAGACGCGCAACACCTTCGAGGCCGCCGAGGACGACTCGGGCCAGAAGTGGATCGCGGCCGTGAAGGGCGCTTGCGCCGGTGGTGGCTACGAGCTCGCGCTGGCCTGCAACTACATCATGCTCACCGACGACTCGACCACCTCGGTCGCGCTGCCAGAAGTGCCGCTTCTTGCGGTTCTGCCGGGCACCGGGGGCCTGACCCGCGTTACCGACAAGCGCAAGGTGCGCCGGGACCGGGCCGATATCTTCTGCTCCATCGAAGAGGGCATCAAGGGCAAGCGCGCACTGGACTGGCGCCTTGTGGACGAGGTGGTTCCGAACTCGAAATTCGCCGACACGGTGATGGAGCGGGCGCGTGAATTCGCGGCCAATTCCGCCAAGGCCGACGCCGAAACGGGCATTGAGCTGACCCCGCTCAACCGCACCATCGACGACAAGGGCGTGCATTACGACCTCGTCGAGGTCGAGATCGACCGCGAAGGCCGCAAGGCGACGATCACGCTCTCCGGCCCCGATGCCGACGCTCCGGCGTCGATGGACGAGGTCGTGTCGCAGGGCGCGGACGGCTACATGCTCAAGCTGGCACGCGAGCTGGACGACGCCATCATGCACCTGCGGCTCAACGAAATGGAGCAGGGCCTGTGGGTGTTCCGCACGCAGGGCGATCCGGAGCAGGTGAAGGCCCATGAGGACCTGCTGCTCGCCAATGACGACCACTGGCTTGCCAACGAGATCCTCAAGTTCTGGAAGCGCGTGCTCAAGCGCATCGACGTGACCTCCCGCTCGCTCACCGCGCTGGTGGAGCATGGGTCGTGCTATGCGGGCGTGCTGGCGGAAATCCTGTTCTCGGTCGACCGCACCTACATGATGGAAGACGAGTTCGAGGGCGACAACCGCCCGACCGCCACCATCACGCTGAGCGAGTCGAACTTCGGGCGCTACCCGATGGGCAATGACCTGACCCGGCTCGAAACCCGCTTCTATGGTGAGCCGGAGAGCGTGGACAAGGCGCGTGAGAGCATCGGCGAGGCGCTGGAGGCGGAAGAGGCCGACGAGCTTGGCCTCGTCACCATGATCCTCGACGATATCGACTGGGACGACGAAATCCGCATCTTCATGGAAGAGCGCGCCTCGTTCAGCCCCGACGCGATGACCGGGATGGAGGCCAACCTGCGCTTCGCCGGTCCCGAGACGATGGAGACCCGGATCTTCGGCCGCCTCACGGCCTGGCAGAACTGGATCTTCAACCGCCCGAATGCCGTTGGCGCCGATGGGGCGCTGCAAAGCTACGGCACCGGCGTGCGCGGCAAATACAACATGGAACGCGTCTAACAGAATTTGCAGGGCAGGCTATCGTGCCTGCCCCAAACCCACAGGGAGAGACAAATGGTCGACCTCATCAATGTCAGCTACGACACGCAGATCCCGAACAACGTCGGGCTGTCCTCGGACCGTAAGGTCTTGAAGGCGCTCGAGAAATGGCATCCGGGCTACATCAACTGGTGGAACGATCTCATCCCCGAGAAATTCCAGAAGTCGATGGTCTACCTGCGCACCGCCGTGTCGGTCGATCCCAAGGGCTGGGCCAAGTTCGACTATGTGAAGATGCCGGAATACCGCTGGGGCGTTCTGCTGGCCCCGCAGGTCGAGGATCGCAAGATCCCCTGCGGTGAGCATTTCGGCCAGGCCGCTTGGCAGGAAGTGCCGGGCGAATACCGCAACATGCTCAAGCGTCTGATCGTCATTCAGGGCGACACCGAGCCGGGCTCGGTCGAGCAGCAGCGGTTCCTCGGCCTCACCGCGCCGTCGCTCTATGACATGCGCAACCTGTTCCAGGTGAACGTGGAAGAGGGGCGTCACCTCTGGGCGATGGTCTACCTGCTCCAGAAATACTTCGGCCGTGACGGGCGCGAAGAGGCCAACGACCTGCTGGTCCGCTCCTCGGGCTCCGAGGAAGCGCCGCGTATGCTGGGCGCGTTCAACGAGGAAACGCCGGACTGGCTGTCGTTCTTCATGTTCACCTACTTCACCGACCGCGACGGCAAAATGCAGCTCGAATCGCTGGCGCAGTCGGGCTTCGACCCGCTGTCGCGCACCTGCCGCTTCATGCTGACCGAGGAAGCGCACCACATGTTCGTGGGCGAAACCGGCGTGGGCCGCACGGTCGAAAAGACCTGTCAGGTCATGCGCGAGAACGGCATCGAAGACCCGTATGAGGTGGACAAGATCCGTTCGCTCGGTGTCATCGACCTGCCGACGATCCAGAAGAAGCTCAACCTGCACTACACCCTGTCGCTCGACCTGTTCGGCCAGGAAGTGTCGACGAACGCCGCCAACGCGTTCAACGCAGGGATCAAGGGCCGCTTCCACGAGCACCGGATCGACGACGATCACCAGCTCAAGGACGCGACCTATACCGTGTGGGATTTCGAGGACGGCAAGGCCGTGCAGAAAGAAGTCCCGGCGCTGACGGCCATCAACATGCGTCTGCGCGACGACTACATCAAGGATGCGGCCGGTGGCGTGGGCCGCTGGAACAAGATCATCGAAAAGGCCGGCGTTCAGTTCGAGCTGAAGCTCCCGCACGAGAGCTTCAACCGCAAGATCGGCGTCTTCTCGGGCCATAACTTCGATCCGGAGGGCAAGATGGTCTCGGGTGCCGAATACGACGCGGGCATCCCCAATTGGCTGCCGACCCATGCCGACGGCGATTTCATCCAGTCGCTCATGGTTCCCGTGACCGAGCCGGGCAAGTTCGCCAGCTGGATCGCGCCGCCGAAAGTGGGCATCGACAACAAGCCGGGCGACTTCGAATACGTGAAGCTGCACATGGCATAAGCAATGGTGTAGGATGGGGGGAGACCCTCATCCTGCCCCCGACATTGGGAGGAGACCATGCAAGTTGACCGCCAGACAGGACACGCGCCGCGCACCCGCGACGTCGCGAGCCGGATCGTCGAACTGAAACAGGGCTGCGTCGGTTGCGCCGATTGCCGGGGGCTGTGTCACGAGTTGATCGAGACGATGCTGGTTCCCGATCTCGTGCTCAAGGGCAAGTGACTTGGCCTCACCCAGGTTCTCGCCGGAACAAGCCGCCTTTCTTGCCATAGCAGCGACGGAACAACGGCTGGTTACATACGGTGAATTTGCGGACCGTTTCGGAGGGATTGCCCAAGGATGGGGCGCGAAGCTCACCGAAATGGGAGAATGGCTCAAGGATCAGGGCTTGCCCCTGCTGCCGGTCTTGGTCGTCAACAAACAAACCCGACTGCCTTCAGCTGACGCCAACTTCTATCGGCGTTTGGGTCTGGATGAAGAAGGCCTGAAACGAGAACAGCAAGCGTGTTTCAATTTCGATTGGTCCACGCAGCCATTCTGGACGGAAGAGAAATGAACAAGCCGCTCAAACAACACCTGATCGACCCGGAAATCTGCATCCGCTGCTACACCTGCGAGATGACCTGCCCGATCGAGGCGATCACCCATAACGACGACAACGTCGTGGTGGATGCCGAGAAGTGCAACTTCTGCATGGACTGCATCCCGGTCTGCCCGACCGGCTCGATCGACGAGTGGCGCGTGGTGAACGAGCCGTATTCGCTGGACGAACAATTCGAATGGACCGAGCTTCCCGAGCAGGGCGACGTTGAGCCTGCCTCCGAGGGCGACGGCTCGATGGAAGCGCTGGACGAGGCGATGGCGGCGCTCTTGGCCGAAGCCCATGCCGGGGCTGGCGGCAAGTCCGTGGCTCCCAAGTCGGCCTCCAAGGCGACCGTGAACCTTTACAACCTCGGCAAGCCGGTCGAGGCGACGGTGCAGGGCAACTACCGCCTCACCGCCGAGGACAGCGACGCGGACGTGCGCCACATCATCCTCGATTTCGGCGCGGCCCCCATGCCGGTGCTCGAAGGTCAGTCCATCGGGATCATCCCGCCGGGCGAGGGGCCGGACGGCAAGGCGCACCTGCCACGTCTCTACTCGGTGTCATCTCCCCGCGACGGCGAGCGGCCCGGTTACAACAACATCTCGCTCACCGTGAAGCGGGAAGAGCAGGGGGTCTGCTCCAACTACGTCTGCGACCTCAAGAAGGGCGACAAGGTGCGCGTGACCGGCCCCTTCGGCTCGACCTTCCTGCTGCCTTCCGACCCGGACGCGGAACTCCTGATGATCTGTACCGGCACCGGCTCGGCCCCGTTTCGCGGCTTTACCATGCGCCGCCAACGCGACATGCCGTCCAACGAAGGCAAGCTCACGCTGGTCTTCGGTGCGCGCAAGCCGGGCGAACTGCCCTATTTCGGGCCGCTCAAGAAGGTGCCTGAACCCTTCATGCGCAAGGTTTTCGCCTTCTCGCGGCTCGAGGATCAGCCCAAGCACTACGTTCAGGACAAGCTGCGTGAGGAGAAGGACGCGGTCGGCAAGCTCCTGTCCTCGGACAAGGCGCATATCTACATCTGCGGCAAGAAGGAGATGGAGCACGGCGTCGAGGAAGCGCTGGCCGACATCGCCCGTGCCCAGGGTCAGGATTGGACCCCGATCCGGGACCGGATGCGCGAAGAGGGCCGCTATCACGTCGAGACCTACTGAGCCGGGCCTGTCCGGCGGCTACAGACCAGGACTCGGGGGCCGCGCGCCCCCGTCCTTTTGCGCGAGGCAGCACAGATGAGCGAACCTTTCATTCACACGGTCAAGGTTTCCTGGGGGGACTGCGACCCGGCCCGGATCGCCTATACCGGCCGCATCCCGAACTGGTGCCTCGACGCGATCAACGCGTTTCTCGACCACCATATCGGCGGCGGCTGGTATTTTCAGGAGATCGATCACGACATGGGGATGCCCTTCGTGTCCATGTCGCTCGATTTCCGCGCGCCGGTCACGCCGCGTCATCCGCTGGACTGCGAAGTCTGGCCCGAACGGCTCGGCACCACGTCGGTGACGTTCCGCGTGGTCGGGCGGCAGGATGGCACGCTGTGTTTCGAGGGCAGCTTCGTCGAAGTCTTCATCCAGGCCTCGACCTTCACCAAGCAGCCGCCGCCGGATCGGGTGCGCAGCCTGTTGGAGCCGCTGGTGCGCGGCTGAGGCTTTTGTGCACTATATCCCGGTCGATCCCGGTTTTCCTTTGAACCGCCCCGCATCACCGCCTAGGATTTATGCACTATTGAACATGAGGCGGTATGTCCGAGATCACCAATTTCCGTGGAGAAGCGCGCGACGACCGGTCCGATGGTGACCGGGCGGTCGACGACCTGATCGCGCGGGTCGGTGAACGGGTACGCCGGGCGCGGGACCGCAAGGGCATCCCCCGCCGCGTTCTTTCGGAGAAATCCGGTGTCTCGCCGCGCTACCTCGCCCAGCTCGAAGCGGGCGAGGGAAACATCTCCATCGGTCTGTTGCAGCGGGTGGCGGTGGCGCTCGACCACAAGATCGAGTGGCTCGTGGGCGAGGATGACCCCTGGACCTCCGACGCGCTGCGCGTCGCCGATCTTTACCGCAGCGCCGACAGCGGCGTTCAGGCGTCGGTGCGCGCGACCCTGTCGCCGGAGCCGACGGCGATGCAACGGGCGAACCGTGTCTGCCTCGTGGGCCTGCGCGGCGCTGGCAAGTCGACGCTGGGACGGCGTGCGGGCGAGGCACTCGGCATCCCCTTCGTGGAACTCAACCGCGAGATCGAAGATCAGGCCGGGATGCCGGTGGACGAGGTCATGGCCTTTTACGGGCAGGAGGGCTACCGGCGGCTCGAGGCGCAGGCGCTGGGCCGCGTGATCGCCACGCACGACTCCATGATCCTCGCCGTGGCCGGGGGCATCGTGGCCGAGCCCGAGACCTATAACCGCCTGCTCACCCATTTCCACACGATCTGGGTCAAGGCGACCCCGGCCGAGCACATGGCGCGGGTGCGCGAGCAGGGGGACGAGCGCCCGATGGCGGGCAACCCCGAGGCGATGGAACAGCTCAAGTCCATCCTCACGTCGCGTGAGGCGCTTTATGAAAAGGCGCTGGCCCAGCTCGACACCTCGGGCAAGGCCGAGGACGAGAGCTGCGACGAACTCGTCGCCCTCATCCGCGACCGCGGCTTCGTCTGAGCGCCCGGTCCGTCTTCTTTTCTTTGCGGATACTTCGTGAGTCCGGGGGCGGCGCCCCGCCTCACCCCAGCAGAACGTCGAGGTGGCGCACGACGGAACGCGCCAGCACCCCCGGCTCATACCCGCCCTCCAGCATCGACACGATCCGGCCCTCCGCATGGCGCCCCGCGACATCCGCGAGCGCCTGCGTCACCCAGGCGTAGTCGTCGTCGGTCAGTTGAAGCGAGGACATGTCGTCGGCCACATGCGCGTCGAAGCCCGCCGAGATCAGCAGGAGTTGCGGCTTGAACGCATCGAGATGCGGCAGCCAGTGGTCCGTCACGCCCGCCCGGAATTCCGCGGACCCGGCTCCGGCGGACAGCGGGACATCGACGAGGTTGTCTGTCTCCTTCTCGTGTCCGGTGAAGGGATAGAACGGATGCTGAAACGACGAACAGAACAGAACGCGCGGCTCTGAGCGGAAGATGTCTTCGGTCCCGTTGCCATGATGGACGTCGAAATCGACGATGGCCACCCGCTCCAGCCCGTGCGCTTCCAGCGCATGTGCCGCTGCGACGGCGATGTTGTTGAACAGGCAAAACCCCATCGCGGTGCCACGCTCGGCATGGTGGCCGGGTGGGCGCACGGCGCAGAAGGCCGGGCTGGCCTCGCCCGAAAGGACAAGGTCGACGGCCAGCACGCCCGCGCCCGCGGCCCGCTCGGCCGCGCGCAGCGTGCCCGAGGACATGACCGTGTCGCCGTCCACCTCGACCGACTGCATCCCCTCGCCGGGAGCGATGGCGTAGACCCGGTCGATGTAGTCGTCGTCGTGGACCCGGATCAGCTGCTCGCGGGTCACCAGCGGCGCGTCGTAATGGCGCAAGACGTAGTCGAGCCCGGAGGAGATCAGCTGATTGGTGATCGCCTCCAGCCTGAGCGGTTGTTCGGGGTGCAATGGCCCCGCGTCGTGATCGTGGCACTCGTGGTGAGATATAAACGCCAGCATGTCCCCTCCCGTCTGTCCCTCATCCTGTCTACCGCGCGGGCCTCCCCGCCCGCGCGGTGGTATTTCGTCGCGTCAGAGCGCGCGCTCGACGATCACGAGTTCCGCGTCGTCCGGGTCGCGGCGGGTGGTGAAGCCCAACTCGCTCATGAGTTTGAGCATCGGCGCGTTGTTGCGCAGCACCGTCCCTTCGATCGTGGTCAGTTCGTGGTCCCGCGCAGCCCGGAACAGCCCCTTCATCAGCCGCGTCCCGATCCCCTGGTGCTGCACCTGGTCGCCCACGACCACGGCGAATTCCGCGCTGCGCCCGTCGGGGTTGATGACATAGCGGGCCACGCCGCACTGCACCTCTTCCCCGTCGATCTCGGCCATCGCGACCAGCGCCATCTCGCGGCGGTAGTCGATCTGGGTGAACTGGACGAGCATCTCCGGCGACAGCTCGTTCAGCACACCCATGAACCGGAACATCCGCGCTTCTTCCGACAGGTTCTTCACGAACTTCTGCTCGCTCTCGGCATCTTCGGGCCGGATCGGGCGGATGATGAGCGGGGTGCCGTCCGACAGGTGTTCCTGCCGGATCAGGTGGCGCGGGTAGGGATGGATCGCCATGTGATCGTAAAGCCCGTCGCGCGCGGGCGGGCGCGCCACCCGGATGCGCGCGTCCACCGCCAGCACGCCGTTCGACCCGGCAATAAGCGGGTTGAGGTCCAGCTCCACGATTTCCGGCAGTTCGCTCACCATCATCGAGATGCGGCGCAGGACGAAGATCACTGCCTCGCGGTCCGCCGCCGGCATGTCGCGATAGGCGGCGAGCAGGCGCGAGACGCGAGTGCGGCTGATGAGCCGGTTGGCCAGCACGGCATTGAGCGGCGGCAGGGCGACGGCATTGTCGGCCAGCACTTCGACCGCCGTGCCGCCCGCGCCGAAGAGGATCGTCGGGCCGAAGACCGGGTCACGGCTCGCCCCGATCACCAGTTCGCGCGGGGCCTCGATGTTCGCCATCGCTTCGACCGTGACGCCCTTGATCTGTGCGCCGGGCCGTTCGCGGCGCACCCGGTCGCAGATGTCGCGGAAGACGCGCTTGACCTCGGCAGCGTCCCCGATGCCCGTGCGCACACCGCCCACGTCGGACTTGTGCGTGATGTCGGGGGAAGAGATCTTCATCGCCACCGGGAACCCCACTGACGAAGCCGCGACGAGCGCCTCGGTCGCGCTCTCGGCTTCGAAGGTGACGTTGATCGGGATGCGGAAGGCCTTGAGCACCGCCTTGGCTTCGAGGTCCGACAACATCTCGCGGTCGTCGGCCAACGCCGCTTGTATGATGAGCCGCGCCCCGTCGAGGTCCGGCGCGGTCGTGGGCGAGAGCGGGCCGAGCACCTCCAGCGCCAGCTTGCGGTTACGGTGATGCTTGGCGAGGTAGGAGAACGCCTCGACCGCCCGTTCCGGCGAGATGAAGTCGGCCACACCGTTCGCGGAGAGGAGCCTGCGCCCCTCGGCCACGCTCGCCTCGCCCATCCAGCACGCCAGAACCGGCTTGCGCCGTCGCTTTGGCAGCGCGTCCACGACCGCCTGCGCGGCACCTTCCGGATCGGATTTGATCTGTGGGGTAAGGAGCACGAGCACCCCGTCGTAGTTCGGATCGTCATGTGCCGCCTTGACCGCCGCGCCGTAGGCCGCCGGCCCAGCGTCGCCACGAATGTCGATCGGGTTGGCGTGGCTCCAGCCGCCCGGCAGCGCCTTGTCGAGCGCGGCGACCGTTTTCACCTCCAGCGCGGGCAACGCCACGTTCAGGTCGGCGGCGCGGTCGGCGGCGAGGACACCCGCACCCCCGCCATTGGTGATGATCGACAGCCGGTTCCCCGTGGCCTTGCGGTTGGACGACAGGATCTCGGCCGCCGCGAAGAGCTGTCCGAAGGTCATCGCGCGCACGGCGCCCGCCCGTTCCAGCACCGCGTCGAACACGGCGTCCGACCCGATGAGCGCGCCCGTGTGCGTATGTGCCGCCTCGCCGGAGCGGGCATGGCGCCCGGACTTGAGCACGATCACAGGCTTCAGTCGGGCCGCATATCGCAGCGAGGAGATAAAGCTCTTCGCGTCGCGCACGCCCTCGACATACAGCAGGATCGCGTCGGTATGGGGGTCGGAGGCGAGGTATTGCAGCATGTCGCCGAAGTCGATGTCGATGGAGTTGCCCAGCGACACCAGCGCGGAAAAGCCCAGGTGATGCGGCCCGGCCCAGTCGGAAATCGCCGAGCACAGCGCGCCGGATTGCGAGATGAGCGCGAGGCGGCCCTTGGGGGTTCCGGCGGGCAGGATCGTCGCGTTCATCTTGTGCCACGGGCGCACGAGCCCCACGCAGTTGGGACCCATGAAGCGCACACCCGCCCGCGCGGCGATGGCGCGCAGGTCGCCGTGTGGCTTCTGCCCGCTCCCGTCCTCGTCGAAGCCGGGTGAAAGGATCACGGCATTTCGGATGCCCGCCTCGCCGCAGTCGCGGATGATTCCCGGAACCGTGCGGGCAGGGGCCGCGATAACGGCGAGGTCGATGTCCTTGCCGATGGCCGTGGCCGAGCGATAGCTGCGCAGCCCGCCCACCGTGTCGCGGCGCGGATTGACCGGATAGATGTCGCCCGCGAACCCGCCGCCGGTGAGGTTCGCGAACACCTGTGCGCCCACGCTGCCCGGTGTCTCGGACGCGCCGATGACCGCGACCGAGGCCGGGTCCATCATGCCCTTGAGGGGGCTGTCTTCCATGTCTGGCTCCTTGGGCTGGTGGCCCGTTCCTGTTCGCCTCCCCATCCCGCACCATGACGCCCCCTCGTGGCAAGTCCTTGATGCGTATCAAGCCGCAGCGCTCAAATCCGCAATGGGTTTCCAGAGGCGGGGCCGCGCCATATGCTGCCCCCATGTTGAAGATCCTCGGCTGGCTGGCCGCATTGGCATTCGTCGCGGCGATAGTCGCGACAGCGGCTTCGGCCCAGACGCCGGAAGATGCCGTGCGCGCGCTTGGCGCCGATTTCGAAGCGGCGGCCGAGGTTGCCGGGTCGAACCCGTCTGCCGGCGCTGCGCAGGTGGGTGCAGCGCTGGATCGCTGGTTCGACCTCAGGTCCATGGCACTGTCGGCCTTGCCGGAGGCGTTTCGGGACAAGGCGGACGACGCTTACTTGCAGGCCTACCGGTCCAACCTCGCCCGCGCGTTCGTTCGCCGGACATTGCGGGCGGGTGACGGTGACCTGATCCCGATTGGCACGAGGCAACTTGGCTCCCTCACGCTGGTCGGCACTGAAGTGCGCGAGGACGGGCGGCTCGTGCGGATGACCGAGTTCTACATGAGGCCCGTTGGAGGTGGTTTTCGGGTGAGCAACGTGGCGGTGGAGGGCGTGCTGGTCACGGCCCAGCAGCAAAAGGACTTCCGGCCCATCCTCATCTCCGGCGACATGCCCGCGCTCGTCGCTTACCTGTCCGGGGCGCCATGACGGCTGCAATCTCGGCCCGCGGGCTCGTCAAACGGTTCCCCGCGATGGAGCACCCGGCGCTCGACGATCTGTCGCTGGACGTGGCGGAGGGCGAGATGCTGGCGATCACCGGCCCTTCCGGGTCGGGCAAGTCCACCGCGCTTTACGCGATGGCCGGGCTGATCCGGCTGGACGCGGGCGCGGTCACGGTGCTGGGCCAGACGCCCGTGCGCCGGGCCGACTGGGCGCGGGTGCGGGCGGCCTCGCTCGGGCTGGTGTTCCAGGACGACTGGCTTTTGCCGACACTTACCGCCGTGCAGAACGTCGAGATGCCGATGATCGGGGTGGAGCGCTCTGCCACGCTCAGGGCCGAGCGCGCCCATGCAGCGCTTGACCGGGTGGGACTTGCCAAACATGCGGACCGGCTGCCTGCGGGCCTGTCGGGCGGGGAGCGGCAGCGCGTCGCCATCGCCCGCGCGCTGGCCAATTCCCCTGCCGTCGTGCTGGCGGACGAGCCGACCGGCGAGCTGGACGTGGCCAATTCCGAACGCGTGGTCGGCCTGCTGCGCGGGCTGAACGACGCCGGCACAACGGTCGTCATCGTGACCCATGATCCGGGCGTGGCGGCGGCTTGCGGGCGCGAGGTTCACATGGTCGACGGCAAGCTGGAGGATGCGCCATGACGCTGACCGGCATCGCGCTCAGAAACCTCACGCACAGGCCCTGGCGCACCGGGTTGACGTTGCTGGGCGTCGCGCTCGCCATCGCGGCCTATGTCGCGCTCGTGGGGCTCACGCGCGGGATCGAGAACACGCTGCTCGAGGGCTTTTCCTCGCGCGGGACGGACGTGGTGATGACCGAGGCAGGGGCGGCGGACATCCTGTCGTCGGTGGTGCCCGAAAGCCTCGCCGCCGAGGTGGCGCAGGTGGAAGGCGTGCAGGCCGCTGCGCCCGAGATGGGCCGCATGACCACGGTGGGCGAGGCGACGACGAGCTTTATCGTCGGCTGGCCGCCGGATGCCTATGGGTTCGACAGTGTCGAGATCATCGCGGGCCGGTTTCCCGTGGCCGAGGATGCGAGCGGCGAGGTGGCGGGCGGCATCGCGCTGGGCGCTCGTCTGGCCGAACGGCTGAACGTCGCCCCCGGCGACAGGGTGCAGGTCTTTGCCGTGCCCTTCGCTGTCACCGGCATTTACGCGGCCGACGGGGTGATGTCGCAGAACGGAGCCCTCATGCGTCTGGGCGACATGCAGGCGCAGACTTACCGCGAGGCGCAGGCGACCTCGGTCGTGGTGCGGCTGGAGGACAATCTGTCCCCCGCCGAGCGCGACGCGGTGATCGACGGTCTCGCGGACCGCTTTCCCAACCTGTCCGTCGATGCGACCGAGGAGATGGTGGAGGAATACCTCAACCTGCGCATCGCCAATATCCTCGCCTGGGTGGTGTCCACGGTGGCTGTGCTTTCCGCCGCGCTGGCCGTGCTGAACACGATGGCCATGACGGTGAACGAGCGGCGCGGTGAAATCGCGATCATGGGCGCGGTCGGCTGGCCGCGCGGTCGGGTGATCCGCGTGCTGTTGCTCGAGGGCGCGTGGCTTACCGCCGCCGGGTCTGTGCTGGGTATCCTCGCGGGGGTCGCCGTGGCGTGGATCGTGGCGCGGTCGCCCAGTGTCGAGGGGTTCGTTGAGCCGGTGATTGACGCGGCGCTCCTTGCCCGCGCTCTGGCGC
This sequence comes from Maritimibacter sp., assembly GCA_002695005.1. GTDB lineage: Bacteria > Pseudomonadota > Alphaproteobacteria > Rhodobacterales > Rhodobacteraceae > Maritimibacter. Next base: position 326,423 of record NZNT01000026.1, on the reverse strand, counting down.
TGGGCCTTGGGATCGGCTTGATCGGGGCTTACCTGCCCGCCGCACGGGCGGCGCGGGAAGACCCGGCGGCGATCCTGCGCGGCAAGTAGGTTCAGCGAAAGCGCGCGGGATCGCAGGCGGTGACGATGTCCCCGGCCACCTCTGGCGCCTGACCGGTCGCGAGCGCGGCGAGCAGGCGTCCGGCAGCCGGGGCGGTCTGGAACCCATAGCCGCCTTGCCCGGCCATCCAGAAGAAATCCGACATCCCCGGTTCCGCGCCGATGACGAGCTGACGGTCGGGCGAGAATGTGCGCAAACCTGCCCAGTTGGCGAGCATGCGCGTCACCTCGCCCGTGATATGCTCCTCGAAATGCATGAGCCCTTCGGCCAGCACCATGTCCTCGGCCCAGGCGTCCATCGGGTCGATGGGGTCTTCTTCTGACGGTGACACGATGAGTGCGCCCGCGTCGGGCTTGGCATACCAGTTCTCTCGCGCCCCGATCACCATCGGCCAGTCGCGGGCGTCTGCGCCGCCCGGCACTTCGATCCGGGCCATCGATCGGCGCAGGGGCGTGATGCCGATGGGGGGGATGCCAGCCATTTCGGCGATGACGTCAGCCCAGGGACCGGCGGCGTTGACAAGGGTGCGGGCGCGGTAGGTTTTGCCACCCGCTTCGACCTCCCACCCGTCCAGGTGGCGGATGGTCGTGACAGGCGCGCGGGTGACGATCTGTCCGTTGTCGCGCAGGCGGCGTGCGTAGAGTTGGAGCAGCGCGTCGGTGTCGATGTCCCACGCCTCCTCACGATACGCGGCGGCCGTGATCGCCTCGGGGTCGAGGATGGGGATCAGTGCGCGCGCGTCTGACAGCGGGATGGGGGCGAGCGACAGGTCGGCCGCCACATGGGCGAGTTGTTGCTCTTCGCCCGCCCGGCCAACAGCCATCACGCCGCGCGGGCTGGTGAGGCCGGTGTCGTGAAGGTCCGCCGCCGAGGCAAGGCTCAGGGCTTTGACCGACGGGGCCCCGTAGGTGGGGATGAAGATCGCCGCCGACCGGGATGAGGCGTGATAGCCGAGTGCCTCTTCCGATTCCAAAAGCGTGACCGTGCCATGGGCGGCGAGATGCGCGCCTGCGGTAAGCCCGGCGATCCCGCCGCCGATGATGAGAAAATCGTCCATGGGCGGGACGCTGGCACGACCCCCGGCAAAAGAAAAGGCCCCGCAGGGCGGGGCCTTTCCAGTCCGTTTTCAGCGGGGATCAGTTGGGGATTTCGCCCTCGATGCCCTCAACGTAGAAATCCATGCTCAGGAGCGTGCCGTCGTCGGCGGTTTCGCCCTCTTCCAGCCAGACCGATCCGTCCTGCTTGTTGATCGGGCCGGTGAACGGGTGATACTCGCCCGCGCCGATCGAGTCCTTGAGCGCGAGGGCTTCTTCCTTCACGTCCGCCGGAACCGCATCCGTGATCTCGCCGATGCCGACCATGCCGTCACCGATACCCTGCCATACGCTGTGGCTTTCCCAGGTGCCGTCCATGACCGCCTTCACGCGGTCGATGTAATAGGGTGCCCAGTTGTCGATGATCGACGAGACGCGCGGCATGGGCGCGTATTCCGCCATGTCGGACGCCTGACCGAAGGTATAGACGTTGCCGGCTTCCTGCGCGGCAGCCTGCGGTGCGGTCGAGTCGGTGTGCTGTAGGATCACGTCGGCGCCCTGCTCGATGAGAGCCTTGGCCGCGTCGGCTTCTTTCGCCGGATCGAACCAAGTGTAGGCCCAGATGATCTTGAACTCGACGTCCGGGTTCACCTTCTTGGCGTGGAGGTAGGCCGAGTTGATGCCCCGGATGACTTCCGGGATCGGGAAGGACGCGATGTAACCGATGATGTTCGACTCGGTCAGGTTGCCCGCGATGTGGCCCTGAATGGCACGGCCCTCGTAGAACCGGGCGGAATAGACCGCGAGGTTGTCGGCGGTCTTGTAGCCCGTGGCGTGTTCGAAGACGACGTCGGGGAACTTCTCGGCCACGGCGACGGTCGGTTCCATGTAACCGAAGGAGGTGGTGAAGATGATGTCGGCGCCCGACAGGGCCATCTGGGTGATGGCGCGCTCGGCGTCCGCGCCTTCCGGCACGTTCTCCTGGTACACGGTCTCGACCATGTCGCCGAATTCTTCCTCGACCGCGAGCCGGCCTTCGTTGTGTTCATAGGTCCAGCCGCCGTCGCCGACGGGGCCGACGTAGATGAAGCCCGCCTTCACGGGTTCGCCGTGGCTTTCGGCCTGGGCCATGCCTGCGAGGCCAACCGCGAGTGCGGTGCCGGTGAGTAGTCTGGTAGCAAGTTTCATGTCAGTCTCCCTTGTTGGATTCAGGTGTTTTCGGTTCCGGGTCGCGCGGGTCGAGCTTGGTTTCCGCCTCGAGCAGCGCGGTGGTCACAATGGCCGCGGGCACCGCGAAGATGCCGAGGCCGATAAAGAGAAGAACGGTGGTCAGGAGCCGCCCCATCGGCGTGATCGGGAACATGTCGCCGTAACCGACCGTGGTGAAGCTCACCACCGACCACCACAGCGCAGCGGGGATCGAGGAAAAGACCTCGGGCTGCACCGGGTTTTCGAAGACGTAAATGCCGACGGCCGAGATGTAGAGCAGCAGGGTCGAGATCACGCCCCAGACGACAAGCTCGCTCTTGACCCGCCCGAAGGCCTGCATCAGCCGGTTCAGCGCGGGGGCCGTGTTGAACAGCTTGATGAGACGCAGAAGGCGAATGAGCCGCAGCACGCGCACGGCCTGGAACGCCGGAATGAACATGAGCACGGCCGGAAGCCAGGCCATGAGGTCGACGACGCCCCAAAAGCTGAAGACGTATCGTGCCGGTTTGCGCGCAGAGAAGAGCCGCAGGAAGTATTCCGTGGCGAAGATCAGGACGACCAGCACCTCGAAGGAAAACAGCGCACGGCGCAAGGTTGGGTCGAGGCCCGGCACGGTCTCGACCGCGATGGCAAGCGCCGAGGCGAGCACCAGCAGGTCCATCGCAAGCGCGACGGACCGGCCCACGGTCGGATGCGTCCCATCCAGGATCTGCAAGATTTCGGCGCGTGACACTCATCCCTCGATCTGTCCGGCGGCCTCAGTGCGAGGCGTGGAAGACACGTCCCAACGACCCCGGTGCCCCGTGATTACCCCGGACGGAGATTATGACCAGCACGAGAATGGTCACAAGGTAGGGGCTCATCGACAGGTACTCGACCGGGACGGTCGAACCGGCTGCCTGCAAATTAAGCTGTAGCACGGTGATCCCGCCGAACAAATAGGCGCCGAGCAGAATGCGCCAGGGGCGCCATGAGGCGAACACGACGATGGCGAGCGCGATCCAGCCCGCGCCTGCCGTCATCCCCTCGACCCATTGCGGCACGCGCACGAGGCTTACATAGGCGCCGCCAAGTCCAGCCATGGCCCCGCCGAAGGCAATGGCCATGAAACGCACGCGCACGACCTTGTAGCCGAGCGCATGGGCCGCGTTGTGGTTCTCGCCCACCGCGCGCAGGACAAGACCCGCGCGGGTGTATGTGAGCAGGTACCAGACGCCCAAGATTGCGGCGAGCGAGAGATAGACCATCGGGTCATGGCGAAACAGGATCGGCCCCAGAACCGGAATGTCGGACAGGACCGGGATGTCGAGTTTCGCGAACCCCGGCGCTTTCATTCCGACATAGGGTTTGCCGATCAGCGACGAGAGGCCGAGCCCGAAGAGCGTGAGGCCCAGGCCGGTGGCCACCTGATTGGACAAAAGCATCTGCGTGATGATCGCGAAGATCATTGACAGGCCCGCCCCGGCGATGGCCGCGATGGCGAAGCCGGCCCAGCTCGACCCGGTGTTCACGCCGATGGCGAAGCCGACCACGGCGCCGGTGATCATCATGCCCTCGACCCCGAGGTTCAGGACGCCGGCCTTCTCGACCACCATTTCGCCCAAGGCCGCGAGCAGGATCGGGGTTGAGGCCACCATGAGCGAGGCGATCAGAAGGATCGGGTTGATCGAGTCCATCAGGCGGCTCCTGTCGAATTGGGCGCGCAAGCGCGCGCTTTGGGAGCCGCGCCGGTTGGCGCGGCGGCGGGCGAGAGGGCGCTGCCCTCTCGCGCTCTCCCGGGATATTTGGAGACCGGAAAGACCATCATTTGGCGATCTCGGGCGTGCCGATGCGGACGCGGTAATTGGCGAAAACGTCCATCGCGAGAAGGAAGAACAGGAGCATGCCCTGGAAGAGCTGGATGGCGGCTGCCGGCATGCCGAGCATGAGCTGGGCCAGTTCGCCGCCGATGTAGGTGAGCGCCATGAGCAGGCCCGCCAGAAGGATGCCGACCGGGTGAAGGCGGCCGAGAAAGGCCACGATGATCGCCGTGAAGCCGTAACCGGTGTTGAAGTCGATCGAGATCTGACCGGCGGGGCCGGAGACCTCGAACAGTCCGGCAAGGCCCGCGAGTGCGCCGGCCGTGCCGAGGCAAAAGATAATGAGCCGGGCGGGCGAGACGCCTGCGAAGCGCGCGGCGCGCGGCGCTTCGCCTGCGAGCCGGATCGAGAAGCCCATCTTGTGGCGCGACATCAGGACATAGGCGAGGATAACGGCGATGAAGGCGGCGACGACGCCCCAGTGCATCCCGGTGTCGGCGAAGATTTCCGTGTTGGAGGCTGCCGGAAAGTCCCGCCGCAGATTGCGTGAGCCGGGGAAGCCCATGCCGTCGGGATTGCGCAGGAGGCCGGAGGAGACCGAGGCGAGGATGTTTTCGGCGACATAGACCAGCATCAGCGACACGAGGATTTCGTTCGTGCCGAAGCGGGTCTTCAGGATCGCCGGGATCATTGCCCAGGCCCAGCCACCGAAGGCGCCTGCAAGGACCATGAAGGGAAAGATCAAAAAGGATTCGGACGGGTAGAAAGCAAGGCCCGCCCCCGCGCCGACGATCGCGCCCATGATGTACTGACCCTCGGCTCCGATGTTCCAGATCCCCGCCCGGAAGCCGAGGGCGAGGCCGGTCGCGATAAGGATCAGGGGACCGGCCTTCACGAGGAGCTGGGGCCGCGAATAGGGGCCGAACTGGGGATCGAAGAGCGGATCCCAGAAGATGATACGGATCGCTTCGAACGGGCTGAACCCCAGGGCCGCGAACATGATGCCGCCGGCGAACATGGTGGCGATCACGGCGAGGATCGGCGTGAGGCCGGAGAGGAGCCGCGAGGGCGCCGGGCGCTTTTCGAGACGGATGAGGCTCATGCGTTGGCCTCCTCGGGGTGGGCTTCGTGCATGTCATGCGCGCCGCCCATCATCAGGCCGATCTCCTCGATCGTGATGCCCTTGGCCGGGCGGGGCGGGGCCATGCGCCCCTCGGTCAGGGCCGAGATGCGGTCGGAGATTTCCATGAGTTCGTCGAGATCCTGACTGATGCAGACCACGCCTGCGCCCTGTGCTGCGAGGTCGAGAAGCGCCTGCCGGATCGCGGCAGCGGCCGAGGCGTCCACGCCCCAGGTCGGCTGGTTGACGACGAGCACTTCGGGGCGTTGCAGGATCTCGCGCCCGATCACGAATTTCTGGAGGTTCCCGCCGGAAAGTGCCCCGGCGGCCGTTTCGGTGCCCGGCGTACGCACGTCGAACGCCTCGATCACCTTGCCCGCGAAGTCGCGCGCCTTGGACCAGGCGACGAAGCCGTTGGTGGTCAGTTGCTCGCGGATATCGCCGGTGAGAAGCGCGTTCTCGGTGAGGCTCATCTCCGGGGCCGCAGCATGGCCCAGCCGTTCCTCCGGCGCGGCCAGAAGCCCGGCGGCGCGGCGGGCGTTGGGGCCGTGGCGGCCGATGGGTATGCCCTTGAGGCGCACCGCGTCCGGCTTGGTCGTGCGTTCGCCCGACAGCGCGGCGAGTAGTTCGTCCTGACCGTTGCCCGCGACACCGGCGATGCCAAGGACCTCGCCCGCGCGCAGCTCGAAAGCCACGTCACGCAGGCGGGTGCCAAATTCGTTGGCGGGGGCCAGTGTCAGGCCCTCGACGGTCAACAGCACGTCGCCCGGCTCCGCGTAGTCTCGTGAGGGGGTGTGGAGCGTCTGGCCCACCATCATCTCGGCCAGCTCCCGCGCCGATTTTTCGCGCGGATTGCACTCGCCCACGACCTTGCCCAGCCGCAGGACCGTGGCGTGATCGCACAGCGCCCGGATCTCTTCGAGTTTGTGGGAGATGTAGAGGATCGCCGTGCCCTCGTCCGAGAGCTTGTTGAGCGTCTTGAACAGGATCTCGACTTCCTGCGGGGTCAGGACCGAGGTCGGCTCATCCATGACAAGCAACTTGGGGTTCTGTAGCAGGCAGCGGATGATCTCGACCCGCTGGCGTTCGCCCGCCGACAGGTCGCCGACACGCCGGGTCGGGTCGAGGGGCAGGCCGTAGGCCTCGGAGACATCTGTGATGCGCTGGGCGAGCTCGCGCATGGGCGGCGGGTTGTCCATGCCGAGCGCGATGTTCTCGGATACGTCGAGCGCGTCGAAGAGGGAAAAGTGCTGGAACACCATCGCCACGCCGGCACCGCGGGCGGCGTGCGGGTTGGCGGGCTCGAAGGGCGTACCGTTCACGCGCATTTGGCCCTTGTCAGGTTTGACCAGCCCGTAGATCATCTTGACCAGCGTGGACTTCCCCGCCCCGTTTTCGCCAAGCAGCGCATGGATCTGGCCGGGGGCGATGGCGAAGGACACGTCGTCGTTGGCCACGACGCCGGGATAGGCCTTGGTCAGCCCATCAATCGCCAGATAGGCGTCTGTCATTCTCGGTCCCCTTGTCCCCCGGTCGCGCGTCTCGCCGCGCGCGTCCCACATTCTTCACGATATCTGCCGCCACGCCCAAGGCAATCGCCGCCGGGTGCTTGCCGAGGCTCTTGTCGCCGATCGGGCAGCGGATGCGGTCTATTTCGGCACAGGTGTGACCCGATTGCTGCAAGCGTTTGCGGAACCGGGCCCATTTGGTCGCGGACCCGATGACGCCCGCGCTGGCAAAGCCGCGCGCGAGCAGACCGTCGCAGATCGCCTGATCGAGCGCGTGGCTGTAGGTCAGCACGATGTGATGGGCGTCCGGCGGTGCGAACCGGGTGGCCGCCGCGATGTCGGGGGCGGGGAGGGCGGTGATGCCTTCAGGGATGTCATCCGGGAACCGCTCGGGCGCCGTGTCGATCCAGGTGATGGTGATGTCGGGCAGGGCGGACAGGGCCGAGACCAGCGCGCGGCCGACGTGGCCGGCCCCCCAGATCCAGACCGGGGCGGGGCGCGCGGTGAGCGGCTCGATCATCCAGCCATCCATGAGCATGGGCCCGGGTTGATCCCCCCGGTCACGCGACCGGGCGAGGATGCGCTGGACGGTGAGGGTCGGTTCCGCTTTGCCCGTCGGTCGGGCATGGATGGGGCCGTCGGGCAGGGTAGCCTCGGAGAACCGCTCCCACAGGAGCCGCACGCGCCCGCCGCAGCATTGGCCCATGTCGGGTCCGAGCGCGACGCTTCGGGTGATCTTGTCGGTGCCAGCGCGGAGCATCTCCCGCGCCGTCGCCGCGGCTTCGTATTCCAGGGTTCCGCCGCCGATGGTGCCGTCCTGACCGTCCTCCCACACCGTGATGGAGGCCCCGACCTCGCGCGGGGCCGACCCCGCGACCTCGGCCACCACGACCCGGACCATCGGACCATGCGCCGCGATCCGCGCGGCGAGGGCGGAGCGGTCGAAGCTCATGCGAAAGGCTCCGCCATTTACCGCGCCCCCTGCACGCGCTTGGCGGCCATGTACACGCGTTCCGCCGTGGCGGGGGCGTTGAGGTGGGGGTAGCCGTCACCGCAGGCGCCCACCGCGTCCGACAGCGCCATCAGCGCCGAGATGCCCAGCATCAGGGGCGGCTCGCCCACGGCCTTGGAGCGGTAGATCGTGGGAACGTGGTTCTCGCCGTTCCACAGCGCCACGTTGAACACGTCGGGGCGGTCCGAGCAGGCCGGGATCTTGTAGGTCGAGGGCGCATGGGTGCGCAGAACGCCCTTTTCGTCCCACACCAGTTCCTCGGTGGTGAGCCAGCCCGCGCCCTGCACATAGCCGCCCTCGATCTGGCCCACGTCCACGGCGGGGTTCAGCGACTGGCCCACGTCGTGCAGGATATCCACGCGCAGGATGCGGTTCTCACCTGTGAGCGTGTCGATGGCGACCTCGGTGATCGCTGCGCCGTAGGCGAAGTAGAAGAACGGATGCCCCTTGCCGATGGCGCGGTCCCAGGAAATGTCCGGCGTGGCGTAGAAGCCGGTGGCCGAAAGGCTGATCCGGTTTTCATGGGCATGTTTGGCGGCCTCGGCAAAGGTCATGTCCATCTCGCCCGCCGTGACGCGCCCTTGTGCGAACACCACATCGCGGGGCTTCACCCCGGCTTCGGTCGCGAGGAACCGCGCGATGCGGTCGCGGATCTCGTCCACCGCGTTCTTGACCGCCATGCCGTTCAGGTCGGAGCCAGACGACGCGGCGGTGGCCGAGGTGTTGGGCACCTTGCCGGTGTCGGTCGCGGTGATGCGCACCTGCTCCATCCCGATGCCGAAGCCCGCGGCGGCGACCTGTGCGACCTTCTGATTCAGGCCCTGACCCATCTCGGTGCCGCCGTGATTGATCGTCACCGATCCGTCGGCATAGAGGTTCACCAGCGCGCCCGCCTGGTTGAGGTGGGTGAGGGTAAAGCTGATGCCGAATTTCACAGGGGTCAGCGCGATCCCCTTTTTCAGAACGGTGCTTTTCTCGTTCCAGCGCGCGATGGCCTGCTTCCGGCCCTTGTAGTCGGCGCTCTCGGCGAGGCTCTTGACCATCTCGGGCAGGATAAAGCCCTTCACGGGCTGGCCATAGGGCGTCTCCTGCGGGCGGGATTTCTTGTAGAAATTCGCCTGCCGCAGCTCCAGCGGGTCCATCTTGAGCCGGTGGGCGATGTGATCCAGCACCCGCTCGATCCCGACCATGCCCTGCGGCCCGCCGAAGCCGCGAAACGCGGTGGCGGAGCAGGTGTTGGTCTTGAGCCGGTGGGATGTGATCCGGATGTTCGGAATCCAGTAGGCGTTGTCGGCATGGAGCATCGCGCGGTCGCAGACCGGCAGGCTCAGGTCCATCGACCAGCCGCAGCGCACATACTGGTCGAACTCCACCGCCACCAGCTTGCCCTTGGCATCCACCCCCGCCTTGTAAGCGATGCGGAAATCATGGCGCTTGCCGGTGATGACCATGTCGTCATCCCGATCGTAGCGCATCTTGCAGGGCTTGCCGGTCAGGTGCGCGCCGATGGCACAGGCGATGGCGAGCGCGTTGCCCTGGCTTTCCTTGCCGCCGAACCCGCCGCCCATGCGCCGCGTCTCGACCCGCACTGCATGGAACGGCGTCGCGAGCGCCTCGGCCACCTTGTGCTGGATCTCGGTCGGGTGCTGCGTCGAGGTGTGAAGCACCATGTCGCCGTTGTCCTGCGGCATGGCGAGGCTGACCTGACCTTCGAGGTAGAAGTGCTCCTGCCCCCCGATCTCAATGCGCCCGTCGACGATGGTTTCGGCCTTGGCCATGGCCGGCGCGACCTCGCCCCGCCGCCATGTGAGGGGGCCGCCTTCGAAATAGCTGCGCGCGGCGAGCGCGTCGTCGATGGAAAGAAGCGCGGGCTTGGCCTCGATGGTGATGTCGGCCTTGGCCGCCGCTTCGCGTGCGGCGCGGTGCGAGGTGGCGAGGACGAGGAAGATCGGCTGGCCGTGGTAATGCACGTCGCCCGCCGCAAGAAGCGGCTCGTCATGGGCGGCGGTCGAAATGTCGTTCACGCCCGGCAGGTCTGCGGCGGTCAGGACGCGCATCACGCCCGGGGCCGAACGCACCGCGTCGAGGTTCATCGCGGTGATGACGCCCCGCGCCTCGTGGCTGAGACCGAAAGCGAGGTGCAGGCAGTCGGCGGGCACCGGAATGTCGTCGATATACCGGGCCGCGCCGGTGACGTGGAGCGGCGCGCTGTCGTGGGGGAGGGGTTTGCCCATGCTCATGAGGTCACCTCCCGCACGTCCACCGCTTCACCCTGATCCTCGCGCCAGTAGCGGTCGAGCATGTTGGCCGCGGTTTCCAGCCGGTAGGCGGCAGAGGCGCGCATGTCTGACATCGGGCGGAAATCTTCGGCGAAAGACCACTTGGCCGTGCGCACCGTGGCCTCGGTCCAGGGCCGCCCGACCAGCGCGCGCTCGACGGCCCGGGCCCGTTGCGGCGTGCCCGCCATGCCCCCGAAGGCGATGCGGGCGGATATCACTTTTTCGTCCTTGATCTCGATATTGAATGCGCCGAGGACCGCGGAAATGTCCTGATCGAACCTTTTGGAAAGTTTGTAGACCTTGAGCCGGTCGCTCTCCTGATCGCGGGGGATGACCACCGCCTCGACGAATTCGCCCGGTCCGATGTCCTGCTTGCCGTATTCGATAAAGAAATCCTCGAGCGGGATTTCCCGCATGTCCTCGCCGTTGCGCAGTTGCAGCATGGCCCCCAGCGCGATGAGCGGCGGTGGCGTATCCCCGATGGGCGAGCCGTTGGCGATGTTGCCGCCGACGGTCGCCGCAGCACGCACCTGGGCCGAGGCGAAGCGGTCCAGCATGGCGGCCAGCGACGGGTAGCGGCGGGCGGTGGCGAGGCGGAGCGCCTCGATGCTCGCCGCAGCGCCGATGCGGATCATGTAGGGCGCGACCTCGATCCGGCGCAGCTCCTCGATCTGGGTGATGAAGATGACGTTGCCGAGCGGGCGGTGGTCCTTGTTGACCCAGAGCCCCACGTCCGTGGCCCCGGCGACGATGGTGGCGTCGGGATGGGCGCGGCGCAGTTCGGCGAGGGCCGCGATTGTCGTCGGCTGAAAGTCGTTGACGTAAGCACCCATCGGCGGCCCGGCGGGCCGGTCGCGCAGCCAGGCCGGAACCGGCTGCCGCGCGGCATTCACGGCGGCGCGCACAATGGGGGCGTAGCCCGTGCAGCGGCACAGATTGCCCGCAAGCTGGCGGTCGTGATCCGTCTCGCCGGTGATTTGGCCTGCCGCCATCGAGACGACGAAGCCGGGGGTGCAGAAACCACACTGGCTCCCGTGATGTTCGACCATCGCCTGCTGTACGGGGTGCATCGTGCCGTCCGGGGCCGCGAGCCCCTCGACGGTCGTCAGCGATTTTCCGTTGATCTGCGGCAAGAAGAGGATGCAGCCGTTGATGGGTTTCGTGCCCGAATGGTCGGTCACCATCACCGTGCAGGCCCCGCAGTCGCCCTCGTTGCAACCTTCCTTCGTCCCGGTCAGCCCGCGCTCTTCGCGCAGCCAATCGAGTACCGTCGTGGTCGCAGATACGCCGGTCAGCTCAACGGTCTCTCCGTTGAGAAGAAACGCGATATCCATGCCCTGTCTGTCCCGCCGCTTTACGATCTTCCCCGGTCGGCCCTTCGATGCGGCGTAGAAGAGCCGGGTTGTTCCGTCAGGAAAGCGCAGAAATTGGGCGCTGTCTACCCATCGGGCAAGGCAGCGGGGCCCACAAGGGCTTGAAAACGCCACGCATCCGGGCGGTCCGGCGGGTGACTGCCCAAAAGCGCGGCACCGGCCGGACCCCGGATTGATCCGGCGCAAGGCGCGTGGCGGCGCTTCGTGTCATGGCGCATCCAGGGTGAAGGAGGCTGACATGAAGATCGTGGCTCTCGTGGTTTTGGGACTCTTGCTCGTGACGATGATCGTCACCGGGGCAAAGGCGTGGCAGGTGTCGCGCGCGATTGCGGACCGCGAGGCGGGGCTGGTTGCGGACCGGGCGGGCGCTGCCCGTGCCGATCTGCCGGAGAAGGTCGAGGCCTTCGCCCTGCGCGGCATGATGGGGGCCACACCGGGGACGGCGGCGCACCTCACGCAATCGGCCGAGATGCAGCGCAACCCCGGCGATGACTGGATGGCGCTGTCGGCGCGGCAAGTCATCGGGACCGGGGTGACGGGCTTCGCCTGGACCGCCGTGATGCGGGCCGGTCCCGTGCCGGTGGTGCGCGTCCTCGACAGCTACGCGGCCGGCCACGGTATTCTCGATGTCCGGCTCTTCGGCGCGTGGCGCATGGATGCCTTCAAAGGGCCGGCGGCGGATGTGGCCGAGGCTGCACGCTACCTTGCCGAAATACCATGGTCGCCCGACGCAATCCTGCTCAACCGCGACCTCGTCTGGACGTCAGCGGGTGATGCGGTCGAGGTCGCGCTCGACACGCCGGGCGGGACCGCGCGTGTGACGCTCTATTTCGATGATCGCGGCGACGTCGCGCGTATGACGGCGCAGGACCGCCCGGCTATTCAGCCGGATGGAACGATGCGCTCGATGGTCTGGGAAGGGCGCTATTCCAACTATCGCGAGATCGGCGGACGGCGCATCCCGCTGGAAAGCGAGGTCGGCTATGTCCGCGACACCGGATTTGCGCCCTATTTCCGGGGGCGGACCCTGACCTACAGCGTCTCGGCCAGCGCGCCCAACTGATCGATTGCGGTGCCCCAGCCGCCGAAAAAGCCCATGTCCTCGTGCTGCTTCTGCGCGGCTTGGTCCGCGTGCAGCGCGCGGGCGGTGAGCTTGGTTCCCGCCTCGGTCGGCTCCAGCATGTAAACGCCGGTCATGAAGGCCGAGCCCTTTGGATGGAACCCCGGCGTCATGGCGTCGGTGAAGGCCAGCACGCGCGCCTCGTCGGCGATCAGGATGCAGCCCGCCCCCTCATCCATCACTTCGCCGTCGGGTCCGTACATCGGGGTGTGAAAGGCGCCGCCCGGTCGCGGCTCGATCACGGCGTTCTTCACCTGCCACGGCTTGGGGCAGAACCATTGGGCGAGCAGCTCCGCATCCGTCATGCAGCGCCAGACGGTCGCGGGGCTTGCCGCGATAGTGCGGGAAAATTCGAGGTCGGTGTCGGGATTGAAGGCGAAGATGTCCATTGTGCGGGATCCTTGAGAACGTGGGGTCGTGGTTGTTTGTTCGGTGTGGTCGGCCCTTTAGGGGTCGTCGCCCGGAAAGGTATTCGTTTCGGCCTCGATCTTCCGCGCGAGCGCTTCCAGCCGGTCGAGGCGGCCCTCCCAAACCTGTTTCTGTCGGTCGAGCCATGTTTCCGCCGGGCCGAAAGCCCCGGGCGTGAGGGCAACGATGCGCTGGCGGCCCACCTTGCGGGTGGACACAACGCCCGCCTCTTCCAGCCGGTCGATGTGCTTCATGAAGCTGGGCAGCGCCATGTCGTGCGGCGCGGCCAGTTCCTTGACCGGCGCTTCGCCACGCGTCAGGCGCTCCACCACGTCGCGGCGGGTCTGGTCGGCGAGGGCCGAGAAGAGGGAGTCCATTTGGTTAGCCATTAAGCTAACTATTGCGAGTCCAGCGCATCGGTCAAGAAAAAAGTTATCCCAGAGGCTAACTGTTTTGGGTCATGTCCGCAGCGAGGGAATCGAGCCGCGCCACCCCGTCGTCCCAGCTCGCCAACGGGCCGGGGCGCGCACCATCCGTCTGGATCAGGCTCGCTTCCAGCCGGGTGCCCGAAGCGATCTCATGCAGGTCGAGGATGAGCGTCGCGGGATTGTGGACGCCCGTGGGGCGATACCCAGCGCCGAGCGCCGTGGTGATCACGATCCGCGCCCCCGACCGCGCCTCGATCACGCAGGCCGGGTAGGTCTCGAGCGATGCACCCGCCTGCGCCCGCGTCAGGTCGAAGGCTCCGCCCGGCTGCGGCTCGACCGTGGCACCGGCGAGGTCTTCGCCGAAGAGCTTGAACCACTCCACCAGCAGCCGACCGTCGGTCAGCCCGCGATAGAGCGCGCCGGGCGTGGATTTGAGATAGCGGGTCGTGCGGACATCCTGCGTGGGTCCGGGAATCATGTCTGCCTCATTCGTTGTTTTGGGGCAGTCTGGCGTGGCTGCCCGAACAGCGTCCATCACAATTGCGACCGGGTGACGTTCCCGGCTCGCCCCCGCCGACCGTGGGCCTAGTCTGGGCGCATGGCTGCTGATCCCCGATTCATTCACCTGCGCGTTCACACGGAATACTCGCTGCTCGAAGGCGCGGTTCCGGTGAAGAAACTCCCCGGTCTGTGCGAGGCGATGGGCATGCCTGCCGTTGCTGTGACGGACACGGATAACATGTTCTGCGCGCTGGAATTTTCCGTGACCGCGAGCGGAGCGGGCGTGCAGCCGATCATCGGCTGTCAGGTCACCCTGGCCTACGAAAAACCGGCACCGGGGGAGCAGCCGAAGCCCGGCGCGCCGGTGGTTCTACTGGCCCAGAACGAGGGCGGGTACGAGAACCTGATGAAGCTCAACTCCTGCCTGTACCTCGACAAGCACGGGGCGCTGCCGGAGGTGATGCTGGAAGAGCTGGAGAGATACTCGGCGGGCCTTATCTGCCTCACCGGCGGGGCCGAGGGTCCGGTGGGTCAGCGGCTCCAGCAAGGCAACCGCGCCAAGGCGCAGGAACTGATGTCATGGTTCCACCGCGTGTTCGGCGACCGGCTTTATGTCGAGCTGCAACGGCATCCGGGCGAGGGCGGCCAACTGACCGAACCCGAGCAGAAGACCGAACGCGGCTTTGTCGAGATGGCCTATGAGATGGGCATCCCTCTGGTCGCCACGAACGACGTCTATTTCCCCAAGACCGGGCTTTATGAGGCGCATGACGCGCTGATCTGTATCGCGGACGGGGCCTATGTCGACCAGCAGGAGCCGCGCCGGCACCTGACGCCGCAACACTATTTCAAATCGCCGCAGGAGATGGTGACGCTGTTCGCGGACCTGCCCGAAGCGACACAGAACACCGTCGAGATCGCCAAGCGCTGCGCCTTCATGGCCTATCGGCGCGACCCGATCCTGCCGCGCTTCGCGGATGACGAGGTGGACGAATTGCGCCGGCAGGCCAAGGACGGGCTGAAGGCACGGCTGGCCGTGATTCCTCATGCCGCCCCGGTCGAGGACTACGAGGCGCGGCTGGAATTCGAGCTGGGCATCATCGAGGGCATGGGGTTTCCCGGCTACTTCCTGATCGTTGCCGACTTCATCAAGTGGTCCAAGGATCAGAATATCCCGGTCGGGCCGGGCCGGGGGTCGGGTGCAGGCTCGCTCGTGGCCTATGCGCTGACCATCACCGACCTCGACCCGCTGCGCTACTCCCTGCTGTTCGAACGCTTCCTGAACCCGGAACGGGTGTCGATGCCGGACTTCGACATCGACTTCTGCATGGACCGGCGGGAAGAGACGATCCGCTACGTGCAGGAGAAATACGGGCGCGACAAGGTGGGCCAGATCATCACCTTCGGCGCGCTGCTGTCCAAGGCCGCCGTGCGCGACGTGGGCCGGGTGCTGCAAATGCCCTATGGTCAGGTGGACCGGCTGTCCAAGCTGATCCCGGTCGAGGGCGTGAAGCCCGTGTCGATCACGCAGGCGTTGAAAGACGAGCCGCGCCTGCGCGAAGAAGCGCGCTCGGAAGAAGTGGTCGAGCGGCTTTTGCGTTATGCCGAGCAGGTCGAGGGGCTTTTGCGGAACGCTTCGACCCACGCGGCGGGTGTCGTGATCGGGGACCGGCCGCTGGACGAACTGGTGCCGCTTTATCAAGACCCGCGCTCGGACATGCCCGCCACCCAGTTCAACATGAAATGGGTCGAGCAGGCGGGGCTGGTGAAGTTCGACTTTCTGGGCCTGAAAACGCTCACCGTCATTCAGAACGCCATCGACCTGATCCACGGGCAGGGGCGCGATCTGCATATCGGGCCGGACGGGGCCGAGATCTACACCCCGGCGGAGGGTGGTGAGAACCAGATCAACCTGATCCCGCTGGACGATGAAAAGACCTACCGCCTTTATGCCAGCGCCAAGACGGTCGCCGTGTTCCAGGTGGAATCCACGGGCATGATGGATGCGCTTAGGCGCATGAAGCCGACCTGTATCGAGGACATCGTGGCGCTCGTCGCACTCTACCGTCCCGGCCCGATGGAAAACATCCCGACCTATTGCGAGGTCAAGAACGGCCAGCGCGAGATCGAGAGCGTTCACCCGCTGATCGACCATATCCTCGAGGAAACGCAGGGCATCATCGTCTATCAGGAACAGGTGATGCAGATCGCGCAAGAGATGGCGGGCTACAGCCTTGGCGGCGCCGACCTGCTGCGCCGCGCGATGGGCAAGAAGATCAAGGAGGCGATGGACGCCGAGCGCCCGAAGTTCGAGACCGGCGCGGCCGAGAAGGGCGTGGACAAGAAGAAGGCGAGCGAGGTGTTCGACCTTCTGGAGAAGTTCGCCAACTACGGCTTCAACAAGTCCCACGCGGCCGCCTATGCTGTGGTGAGTTACCAGACCGCGTGGCTCAAGGCGAACCACCCGGTCGAGTTCATGGCGGGCGTCATGAACTGCGATATCCACCTGACCGACAAGCTGGGCGTCTATGCCGAAGAGGGGCGCCGGGGGCTGGGCATCGAGATTGTGCCGCCCTGCGTGAACCGGTCCGACGCGATGTTCAGCGTGTCCGAGGGGCGGGTGGTTTACGGCCTCGGCGCATTGAAGAACGTGGGCGTCGAGGCGATGAAGCTGATCGTCGAGGCGCGCAAGGTGGACGGGCGTGAAAAGCCATACGTCAACCTCTATGACGTGGCGCGGCGCGTGGACCTCAAGCGCGTGGGCAAGCGTCCGATGGAAATGCTGGCGCGGGCCGGCGCCTTCGACGCGCTCGACGCGAACCGGCGGCGGGTGTTCGAAAGCCTCGACGCGCTGGTGAGTTACTCCGGCGCGATCCACGAACAACGCGCAAGCGCGCAGGTGTCGCTCTTCGGCGAGGCGGGCGACGACCTGCCGGAACCGCGGCTGTCGAACGTGCCCGACTGGCTGCCCAACGAGCGGCTGACCGAGGAGCACAAGGCGATCGGCTTCTACCTCTCCGGCCATCCGCTTGACGATTACATGGCCGGGCTGAAGCGCAAGCAGGTGGTGACGCTGGAAGAGCTGACGAAAAAGGCCGAGCGCGCGCCCTGCGTGGCCAAGCTCGCAGGGGCCGTGTCGTCGAAGCAGGAGCGCAAGTCGGCCCGGGGCAATCGTTTCGCCTTCGTCGGCCTGTCGGACCCCACCGGGCTTTACGAGGTGACGGTGTTTTCAGACACGTTGGAAGCCTGCCGCGAATACCTCGAAGTCGGGCAGAACGTGGTCGTCACGGTCGAGGCGAACATGGAATCGGAGCAGTTGAAGCTGCTCGCGCGGTCCGTCGCGCCGGTCGATACCATCGTGGCGGACGCGGGGGGCATGGCGCTCAAGGTCTATGTCTCGAGCCCCGGCGTGGTGGCAACGGTGGCGGACCTGCTGGAGACCGCGCGTGAGCAGGCCAAGGGGGCCCGGCCCGGTCCCGTGAGTTTCTGCCTGATGGACCCGGCGCTGCCGGGTGAGGTGGAGATGGACCTTGGCACTGAGTACCCGCTTAACCCGCAGATCAAGGGCGCTTTGAAGTCGCTCTCGGGCGTCGTGGACGTCGAGGACGTCTGAGTTTTCAGGCGGTGCGGGCGTGCCGCCCGCGCTTGGCGAGCCATGCCCCGGCTGTGCCGGGACATGGCGGGAAGGGGGCCAGCCCCCTTGGATGCCTTCGCAAGGCGAATGCATCCCACCCCCGAGGTTTCCTGAAACGAAGAAGCGGGAGCCGGGCGGTGTCTAGCCCTCGATGCTTTCGGCAGAGGCCATACCGGGGGCTTTCGATTCGCCGCCGAGTTCGTCGCGCACCTGCTTTTCGATTTCCGCTCCGACCTCCTCGTCGATGTTCTTCCAGTAGTCGAAGGCGCGCTGGAGGACCTTTTCGCTTACGCCGTCGAGGAGGTGGCCTGTGACGTTTGTGACGAGGCGCTCGCGCGCCGCGTCGTCCATGACGTCGCGCACCAGCGCATGGGCCTGCGACCAGTCGTCGTCATCCTCGCGCAGCGTGTATGCGGACCGCATCAGGTCACCATCGGCGTGCCAGAGCCCGGCCTCCGGCACGTCGGATTGCGCGGCAGGGCCGCCATAGGAGTTGGGCGCATAGACCGGGTCGGTGACCGGGACCGTGCGTCCGTGGCCGTCCTTGGTGTAGCTGTGCGTTTCGACCTTCGGGGCGTTCACCGGGATTTCCTTGTAGTTCACGCCGAGCCGGGCCCGGTGGGCGTCGGCATAAGAGAAGCCGCGCGCCATCAGCATCTTGTCCGGCGACAGCCCGATCCCCGGCACCATGTTGTTGGGCTCGAACGCTGCCTGTTCGATCTGGGTGTGAAAGTCGGTCGGGTTGCGATCGAGCGTCATTTTCCCGACTTCGATCAGCGGGTAGTCCGCGTGCGGCCAGACCTTCGTCAGGTCGAAGGGGTTGATGTGGTAGGTCTTGGCATCCTCGTAAGGCATCACCTGAAGTTTCAGGGTCCAGCTCGGGTGGTCGCCCCCGGCGATGGCGCCGAAGAGGTCGCGGCGGTGGTAGTCGCCGTCGGCGCCCGCAAGCCGGTCGGCCTCATCCTGGCTGAGATAGGCGTTCCCGTCGCCCTGAACGGTGTGAAAGTGGAACTTGACCCAGAACCGTTCGCCCGCGGCATTGACCATCGAATAGGTGTGGCTCGAGTAGCCGTTCATCTCGCGCCAGCTGCGCGGGATGCCGCGGTCGCCCATGAGATAGGCGACCTGATGCGCGCTTTCGGGCGACAGGGTCCAGAAGTCCCACTGCATGTCGTGGTCGCGCATGTCGTTGTCGGCGCGTCGTTTCTGGCTGCGGATGAACTGCTGGAACTTCATCGGGTCGCGGACGAAGAAGACGGGCGTGTTGTTGCCCACCATGTCGAAGTTGCCGTCCTCGGTGTAGAGCTTGACCGAGAAGCCGCGCGGGTCGCGCCATGTGTCGGGGCTGCCACGCTCGCCCGCGACGGTGGAGAAGCGGACCACGAGGTCGGTCTTCGCGCCCGGCTGGAACACCTTGGCATGGGTGTATTTGGAAATGTCTCCGGTCACTTCGAAATGCCCGAAAGCGCCGCCGCCCTTGGCGTGGGGTTGGCGCTCGGGGATGCGCTCCCGGTTGAAGTTGGCCATCTGTTCGATGAGGTAGTGATCGTTCAGCACGATCGGACCATCGGGGCCCACGGTGAGGGAGTGTTCGTCACTTTGAACCGGGATGCCTGCATCGGTGGTGGTGGGGGGCGACTTTTTGCCGTTGGACATGGGAATTCCTCCGTCTTGCCTTGGCAGACGGAACGAGCCTGCGGGGCGGAAGGTTCCTGTCGGTCTCGCGGCCGTGGGGCCGGCGCGGTCGCGTGTGTCTTGCGCGGGCCCGGACGATGTGGTCAGGGCGGGGCATCCGCGTTATCCCTTTTTGTATCTGAACCAATCCGGTCGCTCCGCCGTTACCGGTGGGTAACGAAGGGAAAGCGCGTGCCAGTGCATGACCACTTGAGCAGGTCCAAGAGACCGGACGGCCATGAGCTCGGCCGACAGGAAGAACAGGAAGAAATCAAGGAAGCGAGCAAGCTCTCGCCCGTCACGATCTACGAGGTGATCCGCCTCGACGGGGAAGAGGAACTCAGCCGCAACAAGCTCTCGCTCATGTGGTCGGGGATTTCCGCGGGTCTGCTCATGAGCCTGTCCGTACTGGGCGAGGCGATTTTCCGCACCTACCTGCCCGAGAGCCCTGCAAGTTACCTGATCGAGAACCTCGGGTACTCGCTGGGGTTTCTTGTCGTGATCGTGGGGCGGATGCAGCTTTTCACCGAGAACACGATGACGACCGTCCTGCCGGTGCTGGACCGGCCCGGCTGGCGGGTGCTCGGCCAGACGGCGACGCTTTGGAGTATCGTGCTCGTCGCCAACGTCATCGGGGCTTTCGTCGTGGCGTGGTTCATCGCCTACAGCGGTGCGATCGACGACCGGTTTATGGGCGCGCTCATGCACCTGTCACGTCACGCGGTTGAAAACCCCGCGGCGCTGGGCTTTGCCAAGGGCATCCCGGCAGGCGTGCTGGTGGCGGGCATCGTGTGGATGTTGCCGCAGGCGAAGGACGCCTCCGTAATGATCATCATCATCTTCACATGGCTCATCGCGGCGGGCGATTTCACCCATATCATCGCCGGGTCGGTGGAGATGGCGCTCCTGCTGGTCACCGGCAACCTTGCGGTTCAGCCCGCCGTTTTCTCGTTCTTCCTGCCTGTTCTGGCGGGCAACGTGATCGGTGGTACCGCCATCTTCACCATGCTGATTTACGGCCAGACCCGACGCGACCGTGAGCACTAGCGTCTACCAGTGCGGGGGCTTCTGATCGGCAAGCGGCACGGTGCCGCCCGCCTCCAGCTCCTGCTCGGCAGAGCGCTCCATGAGCAGGTGGAGCCGGCGCGTCACGGTGTCGAGCGTCCGGTCCTGCCTGGCAATGACCTCGGACAGCTCGTCGACGGTCCGGGTGAGGTAGGCCACCTGTTCTTCGAGATCGGTGATGCGGTCGGTCATGTCCATCTCCCTTTGATCGGTGTCATAGCGAGAGACGCGCAGAAGCGCGACACTTTCCCGTGGCACAGGAGGTAGAGATGAGACGTGTGTTTGCAACCGTCGCAGCGATGCTGATCGCGGGGACGGCCACCGCCTATGACGGCGAGGTCTATGTGACCTGCCACCTCGATCCGAACGGCGACAACTGGCTCGCGCTGAAGGCCGCGCCCGATATCGGAGCGCAAAGGCTCGCCCGACTCGGTCCGGGCACGTTCCTTCTGACCCACGAGCCTGAGGCCGTCGGCGTGTGGCGCGAGGTCTCGGTCATCGACACGCCGGATGCGTTCTGGCCCGACGCCGGTCCTTCGGGCTGGGTTCATACCGACTATATCTGCTACGTCGACATGACGATGCGCTGACCCTCGCTTGCCCCGTGGCCGGAACCGGGATATTCCGCCCGCGAACAAGCACGGGACCGAACATGGCCAAGCAGAAGAAACAGCCCAGACCCAAGGCCGAGACGCCCAAGGGTTTTCGCGACTATTTCGGTGCGGATGTCGAGGAGCGTCGCCAGATGCTCGACGCCATCGCGGGCGTGTATCATCGCTATGGGTTCGACGCGTTGGAGTCCTCGGGCGTGGAGACCGTCGAGGCGCTGGGCAAGTTCCTGCCCGACGTGGACCGCCCGAACGAGGGTGTGTTCGCCTGGCAGGACGAGGACGACACCTGGATGGCGCTGCGCTATGACCTGACCGCGCCTTTGGCCCGTGTTTATGCGCAGCATCGAAACGACCTGCCGACGCCCTATCGCCGCTACGCGATGGGGCCGGTCTGGCGCAATGAAAAGCCGGGGCCGGGGCGCTATCGGCAGTTCTATCAATGCGACGCGGATACGGTGGGCACGGCCAGCATGGCGGCGGATGCCGAGATCTGCGCAATGCTGTCGGACGCGCTCGAAGTGGTCGGCATACCGCGCGGCGACTACGTTGTGCGGATCAACAATCGCAAGGTGCTGAACGGGGTGCTTGAGTCGATCGGCCTTAGCGAGGATTTGCTCTTAAACCCTAGGGATATGTCTGTCAGCGAAGCTGCTGAAGCGCTTTATTCCGAGATGGTTCGAAAAAATATCGAGAAGATCTCGCGTGAGGATGTCCTACGGCAAGTCGACAAGTTCGACAAAGCCGGAGAGGCTGGCGTCCGTGAATTGTTGACCGACGGGCGGCAAGACGCATCTGGAGCATTTATTGACGGGGTTGGTCTAACCGTGGAAGCCGCGGATCGGATCATCCAGTTCCTCACCTCCAAGGGCGACACCACTGCGGCGACGCTCGACAACCTTGCCGCCGCCGTGGGCGACAGCCTTAGCGGACAGGAGGGCGTGAACGAACTGCGCCAGATCGCCAACCTGCTCGCCGCCCAAGGCTACGGCCCCGAACGCATTGTTATTGACCCTTCGGTCGTGCGCGGCCTCGGCTACTACACCGGCCCGGTCTTCGAAGCCGAGCTCACCTTCGAAATCCTCGACGACAAGGGCCGCCCGCGCCAGTTTGGCTCCGTCGCCGGCGGAGGCCGCTACGACGACCTCGTCGCGCGCTTCACCGGCCAGACCGTGCCGGCCGTTGGTGTCTCGATCGGTGTCGACCGCCTGCTGGCAGCACTTCGCGAAAAGGGCCGGATGGGCGGCATCGCCCAAGGTCCCGTCGTCGTCACCGTCATGGACCGCGACCGCATGGCCGACTACCAGTCGATGGTGGCGGAACTGCGCAACGCGGGCATCCGGGCCGAGGTCTATCTGGGCAACCCCAAGAACTTCGGGAACCAGATGAAATACGCCGACCGTCGCGGGTCGCCCATCGCCGTCATTGAGGGCGGCGACGAAAAGGAAAAGGGCGTCGTCCAACTCAAGGACCTGATCCTCGGGGCCAAGATCGCCGAGAGCGCGACCTTGGAAGAGTGGAAGGACCGCCCCTCGCAAATCGAAGTTTCGCGGGCGGATCTCGTCGCCGAGGTTCGAAAAATGCTGGACGATCAGAATGCCTGAAACCCTGCCAAAGGCTGCGGTCCGGGCCGAGGCGGCGCGCCTGCTCGCCGTGTTCGAAGGCCACGGCGCCCGGACGGTCGAGACTCCCGTCCTGCAACCGGCCGAAACGCTCCTCGACCTCTATGGCGAGGATATCCGAGCCCGCGCCTACGTCACATCCGACCCGATGATGGGCGAGGCGATGCTGCGCCCCGACTTCACAGTACCCGTGGTGCAGGCCCACATGGCCGAGGGCGCCGAACCCGCCCGTTACACCTATGCGGGCGAGGTCTTTCGCAAGCAGGAGGACGACCCGGAGCGCGCGCCGGAATACATGCAGGTGGGCTACGAGGTGTTCGACCGCACCGATCCCGCCGCGTCCGACGCCGAGGTCTTCGCGATCTTCTCCGATATTCTCGCCCCCCACGGCCTGCGTGCCGCGACGGGCGACCTCGGACTGCTGCTCGCCGCCGTGCGCGGGCTGACCACGACCGAGCGGCGGCGCAACGCGCTCCTGCGCCACCTCTGGCGGCCGCGCCGGTTTCGTACCCTGCTCGACCGGTTCGCAGGCCGCGCGCCCAACCCGGAGGGCCGTAACGCGCTCGCCGATGGCGACCCCTTCGCGGGGCTCGACGCGCCCGACATCGGCCTTCGCGCGCGCGCCGAGGTCGAGGACCGGATCGCCGCGTTGCGCGAAGACATGGCCACGCCCCCGATCCCCGAAGGCGAAGTGGCGCTCCTGAACGATCTGATGTCCCTGCGTGAAACGCTCACCAACGTCGCCGAGAACCTGCGTGACCTCGCCGTCGACATGCCGTCCATCGGGGCCGCGGTCGACCGGTTCTGTGCCCGCACGGACGCGCTCGCCGCGCGGGGTGTGGACATCGAAAACCTCGACTTCGAAGGCTCCTTCGGGCGCACGACGCTGGAATATTACGACGGTTTCGTCTTCGGCTTCTACGCCGCCGCGCGCCCCGACCTGCCCCCCGTGGCAACCGGCGGGCGCTACGACGCGCTCACCCGGCAACTGGGCCGGGGGCGCGAGATTCCGGCGGTGGGCGGCGTGATCCGCCCCGAACTGCTCTTGGCGGCAGGAGGCGGCGCATGACGATCAAGCTCGGTGTGCCCTCCAAGGGCCGGCTCATGGAAAAGACCTTCGACTGGTTCGCCGAGCGCGGCATCACGCTCTCGCGCACCGGATCGGACCGCGAATACGCGGGCGCCGTGACCGGGATCGACGGTGTCGAGCTCGTGCTCTTGTCGGCGGGAGAGATCCCGCGCGAGCTCGCGACGGGGCGCATCCACCTCGGCGTGACCGGATCCGACCTCGTGCGCGAAAAGCTCGGGATGTGGGAGGAGAAGGTGCGCGAGCTTGCCCAGATGGGCTTCGGCCATGCCGACCTCGTGATCGCCGTTCCGCGTGCCTGGGTCGACGTCACCACGCTCGACGACCTCGACGCGGTCGCGGCGGCCTTTCGCCGCCACCACGGCTTCCGCCTGCGCATCGCAACCAAGTATCACCGCCTGATCCGCGACTACCTGCGCGACAACGGCGTGGCCGACTACCAACTCGTCGACAGCCAGGGCGCGACCGAAGGCACGGTGAAAAACGAAACCGCGGAAGCCATCGCAGACATCACCTCCACGGGCGAAACGCTGCGCGCGAACCACCTCAAGGTGCTGTCGGGCGGCCCCGTCCACCGGTCGCAGGCCACGCTGTTCAAAAGTCGGCAGGCCCCGTGGGACAAGGCCGAGCGCGAAACGCTCACTGCCTTGATCGCGCGCCTCGATATCGGCGACTGATCTTCTTCGGTCCTCAAATACCTCGGGGGTGCGGGGGCAGCGCCCCCGCCTCTGCCTTCGCAACCCTCCAATCCGACGGCGCTGTGCGCCCGCACCGCGACGCACGGGGCGCAGCCCGGTGCGGCGCAAAACCTGCGCGGGCGTCAGCCCGCACCGATAGATAACGCCTCCCCACTGGCAGCGGCGGGGCCTGCCCCCTATGTTTGGCCAAACGAAAGGGATTGCGGTTGATTTTCAACGATATCGCGGATGGCATCGTCCGGCAGGTCGAAGCTGTCGGAAACGGCGTGAACGAGGCGCTGTTCGAGCCGGTGATCCGGCTCGGCGTCACGGGTCTGAGCCGGGCTGGCAAGACCGTGTTCATCACCTCGCTGGTCGCCAACCTGATGAACCGTGAGCGGATGCCGGGCTTCCTCCCCGCCGCAGACGGGCGCATCCTCACCGCCTTTCTCCAGCCGCAGCCCGACGACCACGTCCCGCGGTTCGACTATGAATCCCACCTCTCGGCCATGACGGGCCCCGCGCCTGCCTGGCCCGAGTCTACGCGGGCGGTGAGCGAGCTTCGCCTGTCGTTCCGGGTCAAGCCGGGCGGGCTGCTTTCGGGCCTGCGTGCGCCGCGCACGGTGCATCTCGACATCGTGGACTATCCCGGTGAGTGGCTACTCGACCTCGGGCTGCTCGACCTCGATTATTCGAGCTGGTCGCAGGATGCGCTGAAGCGGGCGGAGCCGCGCAAGATGGGGGGCGATTTCCTCGCCGCTGTCCATGCCGCCGATCCCACGGCGGGATATGACGAGGCGGGCGCGCGCACGCTTGCCGACAGTTTCACCACCTACCTGCGCGCGGCCCGCGAGGCCGGGTTCTCCGACTGCACGCCGGGGCGCTTCCTGCTGCCCGGCGAGATGGAGGGCTCGCCCGCGCTCACCTTCGCGCCGTTGCCCACCCCCGACCGCGCCCCGCGCGGCTCGCTCCATCGCGAATTCGAGCGGCGGTTCGAAGCCTACAAGTCGCGCGTCGTCAAACCCTTTTTCCGCGATCACTTCGCCCGGATCGACCGGCAGGTGGTGCTGGTCGACGTGCTGGGCGCGATCCATTCCGGCCCCGCCGCGCTCGAGGATCTGCGCCGCGCGATGGCCGAAATTCTTTCGGCCTTTCGCCCCGGTCGCAACGCCTGGCTCACATCGCTGTTCGTCGGACGCCGGGTGGAGAAGATCCTATTCGCCGCGACCAAGGCCGACCACCTGCACCATAGCCAGCACCCGCAGCTCACCGCGATCATGTCCGCCCTCATGCGCGAGGCCAAGGATCGCGCCGACTTCGCCGGGGCTGACACGGCGGCCATGTCCGTCGCCAGTTTGCGCACCACGACCGAAGAAACACTGGATCACGGGGGCGAAAAGCTCGACTGCGTGCGCGGGACGCTCCTCGACACCGGCAAACGCGCGGCTTTCTACCCCGGTGCGCTGCCCGAAGACCCCGCACGTCTCCTGAAACCCGCGCGGGACAGGGCCGGAAGCTGGCTCGACGCGGACTATTCGATCATGCGCTTCGCCCCGGCTGAAATCACGCTCGCCCCGAACGAAGGGCCGCCGCACATCCGGCTCGACCGTGCGGCCGAGTTCCTGATCGGGGATCGGCTGTGAACGCTGTTCGGATCACCCGGGCGCGGGTCTGGGACGCGCCGGCCCTGTCGCGCATCCTGTGGGAGTTCGGGGACGAAAGCCCGTGGCTTCCGCGCGCCCGAACCCGGCGCGAGGATATGCGCACCCTGCGCGGCCTCATCGCGCGCGGCTGGGTCCGCGTGGCCCGGCGTGGGCCAAAGGTCGTGGGCTTCATCGCGGTCGGGGAGGGGGAGGTGCATGGCCTCTACCTCACGACCGGGGCGCGGGGGCAAGGCGTGGGCCGTGCCCTCATCGCCCGCGCCCAATCCGACAGCGCACGCCTTGGCCTGTGGGCCCATGCCGCCAACCACCCGGCGCGCCGGTTCTATGCCGCCACGGGCTTCCGCCCGGTGGCCGTTGGCGCCAACAATGACGAGCGGCTGACCGAAGTGCGTTATGAATGGGAGAAGGCGGTATGACCAAGGGCCCCGTGCTGATCGACCTCGAGGGCGATAGGCCGCCGAAGGAAACTCCGGCCTCGGCCCCCCCTGTGCCCGAGCCGGAACCCGCGCTTCCCGAGCCACGGGCGATGGAAATGGCCGCGCGCATTGCCGCGCGAAAACCCTCGCGGCTGTCACGGTGGTTCTGGTCGCTGGCCCTGTCCATCGTCGGGTTCGCTGTTTCGGTGGCCGCGTGGGATTTCGTGACCCGCCTGCTCGAGCGCAACCCGGTGCTTGGCCTGATTGCCACCGTGCTCGTTGTGGCCTTCGTCGTTGTGCTCCTGATCCTCGCCATCCGCGAACTGGCGGCCTTCGCGCGACTGCGGCGTGTGGATGACATCCATGCCGCCGCCGAAGCCGCGATCACGCATACGGATCTGGCCGAGGCCAAGACGGTCGTGGGCCAGCTGCGCAAGCTTTTCCGGGGGCGCGAAGAACTGCGCTGGGGCTTTGACCGGCTGGCTGAGCGCGAGGGCGACGTGTTCGATGCCGATGGCCTGTTGCACCTCGCCGAAACCGAGCTTCTGGTGCCGCTCGACGCCGCCGCCCGGCGCGAGATCGAGGCAGCCGCCCGGCAGGTGGCCACGGTCACGGCCATTGTGCCGCTGGCTCTGGCCGACGTGGTGACGGCGCTCACCTCCAACATCCGCATGATCCGCCGGATCGCCGAGATTTATGGCGGTCGGGCCGGTGCGTTGGGAGCGTGGCGCCTAACCCGCGCGGTGATGACGCATCTCGTGGCGACCGGCGCCGTGGCGGTGGGCGATGACCTTATCGGCTCGGTTGCCGGCGGCACGGCGCTTTCGCGCATCTCGCGCCGCTTCGGCGAGGGCGTCGTCAACGGTGCGCTGACCGCCCGCGTGGGCGTCGCTGCTATGGAGGTCTGCCGCCCGCTGCCCTTCATGCGGGCGAAAAAACCCTCGGTCACGAGCCTGGTGCAGCGGGCGCTCACGGGATTGTTCGGCTCGAAGGGCAGCTGATCCGCCCGCGCAACGTGCCTTGTCGCGCCCATACGGCCACGCTATACCCGCGCCCATGATGCATTGGGCGATCATCATTCGAATTACGAACCCGGCTCTCTGATACGAGACGCCGGGACAAGGCGTATGGACCCCGCGCCGCCCTTCCCCTACACACCACGCGACCAGAATTCGAAGGACACATGACATGTGCGCCGACACGCCTGACTACAAAGACACCCTGAACCTTCCCGAAACCGATTTCCCCATGCGCGCGGGACTGCCCAAGCGCGAGCCGGAATGGCTGGCCCGGTGGGAGAAGATCGGGGTCTACGACCGCCTGCGCGAAACCGCCGGGGACCGCCCGCCGTTCACGCTGCACGACGGCCCGCCCTATGCCAACGGCCACCTTCACATCGGTCACGCGCTGAACAAGACGCTCAAGGACATGGTGGTGCGCTCGCATCAGATGATGGGCCACGATGCGCGCTATGTGCCCGGGTGGGACTGCCACGGCCTGCCGATCGAATGGAAGATCGAGGAACGGTATCGCGCCAAGGGGCTCGACAAGGACGAGGTGCCGGTCGTCGATTTCCGCCGCGAATGCCGGGCCTTCGCCGACGAGTGGGTCGACGTCCAGCGCGAGGAGTTCAAGCGGATCGGCGTGACCGGCAAGTGGGACGCGCCCTATCTCACGATGGATTACCACGCCGAGGCGGTGATCGCGGACGAGTTCATGAAGTTTCTCATGAACGGCACGCTCTATCAGGGCTCCAAGCCCGTCATGTGGTCGCCGATCGAGAAGACCGCGCTGGCCGAGGCCGAGGTCGAGTATCACGACAAGGAAAGCTTCACGATCTGGGTGAAGTTCAAGGTGACCGACTTCACCTCGCCCGAAGAGGACCGCTCGTCGGAGGAGGAAAGCTCCGACATGCGCAAGGCCGTGGCGCAGACCGTGGCCGAGACGCGTGAGAAATTCGTGGGCGCGAGCGTCGTGATCTGGACGACGACGCCCTGGACCATCCCCTCGAACAAGGCGGTCGTCTTCGGCGCGGACTATGCCTATGGGCTTTACGAAGTGACCGAGACGCCGGGTGAATGCTGGGCCGAGGTGGGCGAACGTTTCATCCTCGCCGACAAACTCGCGGCGCAGACCTTCGCGAGGGCGCGGCTCGAGGAAGGCCAGTGGAAACGCGTCTGCGACGTCACCTCTCACCAGCTTGCCGCGATGACGCTGGCCCACCCGCTCGCGGGCGCCGAAGGGTCCGAAGGCGAATGGGACGACCCGCGCGACTTCCGTGCCGCCGATTTCGTGACGGACGAGGAGGGGACGGGCTTCGTCCACTGCGCGCCGTCGCACGGGATGGAGGAATATGAGCTCTACCGCGACCTCGGAATGCTCAAAGAGGTCATCACCTACAACGTGATGGATGACGGCGGCTTCCGCGCGGACCTGCCGTTCTTCGGCGGGACCTATATCCTCAGCCGCAAGGGCGGCGAGGGCAACGCGAACAAGGCGGTGATCGACAAGCTGGTGGAGGTCGGCGGCCTCCTCGCCCGTGGCAAGATCAAGCACAGCTACCCGCATTCGTGGCGCTCCAAGGCGCCGATCATCTATCGCAACACGCCGCAATGGTTCGCGGGGATCGACATCACGCTCGACGACGGAATGGGCGAATACGGCGATACGATCCGTAAACGCGCCCTGACCTCGATCGACAAGCTGGTGAAGTGGTGGCCGCAGAGCGGGCGCAACCGGCTGTATTCCATGGTCGAATCCCGCCCTGACTGGGTGCTGAGCCGCCAGCGCGCCTGGGGCGTGCCGCTCACCTGCTTCACGAAGAAGGGCGCGCTGCCGACCGACGACGACTACCTCCTGCGCGACGCGACCGTGAACGCGCGCATCGTCGCGGCTTTCGACGCGAACGGCGCGGACGTGTGGTACGAGGACGGTTTCAAGGAGAAGATGCTCGACGGCATCGCGAACCCTGACGACTACGAGCAGGTGTTCGACGTGCTCGACGTGTGGTTCGATTCCGGCTCCACCCACGCCTTCGTGCTGCGTGACCGCGCGGACGGGACGGATGACGGAATCGCCGACGTTTACCTTGAAGGCACCGATCAGCACCGCGGCTGGTTCCATTCCTCGCTCCTGCAAGGGTCGGGCACGCTGGGCCGTGCGCCTTATCGCAACGTGGTGACGGCGGGCTTCACGCTGGACGAGAAGGGCATGAAGATGTCCAAATCGCTCGGAAATACCATCGTGCCCGAGACGGTCATCAAACAATACGGCGCGGACATCCTGCGGCTTTGGGTGGCGCAGACGGATTACACGGTCGATCAGCGGATCGGGCCGGAAATCCTCAAGGGCGTAGCCGACAGCTACCGCCGCTTGCGCAATACGATGCGTTTCATCCTCGGTAATCTGTCAGGCTTCGAGGAGAGCGAGCGGGTGGACCCGGCGGACATGCCGGAACTGGAGCGCTGGGTGCTGCACCGGCTTGCCGAACTGGATGCGCAGGTGCGCGAAGGCTATCGGACCTTCGACTTCCAGGACGTGTTTCAGAAGGTCTTCACCTTCGCGACCGTGGACCTCTCGTCGGTCTACTTCGACATCCGCAAGGACGCGCTTTACTGCGATGCCGACGACAGCCTGCGCCGCCGCGCCGCGCGCACGGTGCTGGACCTGTTGTTCCACCGCCTGACCACATGGCTCGCCCCGATCCTCGTCTTCACGATGGAGGAGGTGTGGCTGGAACGGTTCCCGGGCGACGACAGCTCGATCCACCTCGTCGATATGCCCCAGACTCCGGAGGACTGGCGCGATGCCGGGCTTGCCGACAAGTGGGCGGGCATCCGGCGTGTCCGCCGCGTGGTGACGGCGGCGTTGGAAATCCAGCGGCGCGACAAGGTGATCGGCGCCTCGCTCGAAGCGGCGCCAGTGGTCCATATCGAGGATGCCGGGCTTGCAGCCATGCTGGGCACGGTGGATTTCGCGGATCTCTGCATCTGCTCGGACATCTCGGTCACGACCGACCCGGCGCCTGCGGAGGCGTTCCGCCTGCCCGAGGTCGAAGGTGTCGCCGTGGTGTTCGAAACGGCGGACGGCGAGAAATGCCATCGCTGCTGGAAGATCCTGCCGGACGTCGGCACCCATGCGCACGCAGGCGTCTGCGGACGCTGCGACGAGGCGCTGGGGTGACGACGCTCCGCGTCGAGAGCCCCGTCGGCCCGCTGTTCATCAGCGAGGAAGGCGGGGCGATCACGCGGGTGAGTTGGCGCGGAGACGGTGCGGGCGAGGAGACGGAGCTGCTTGTCGAGGCGCGCCGTCAGCTTCGGGCCTATTTCGACGGGACGCGGCAGGACTTTGACCTGCCGCTTTCTGTTTCCGGGTCGGCCTTCCAACGGCAGGTGTGCGATGCAATGGCGGCCATCCCGTTTGGCGAGACGCGCAGCTATGGCGACATCGCCGCCGAGCTTGGTGTACCTGCGCAGGCGGTCGGTCAGGCCTGCGGCGGCAATCCGATCCCGGTCATCATTCCCTGCCATCGGGTTCTTGGAGCGACCAATCTCGGCGGTTTTTCCGGAGAAGGGGGCGTGGAAACGAAGGTCGCGCTCCTGCGCCACGAAGGCGCGGCCGGGCTTCTGATCTAGGCGCTGCGCGGGCTGCCGCGCGGGGGGACGATCTGCTGCACGATCCCCGCGAACAGCAGGTAGACGCTCGTGATGACCAGCCCCCAATGCGCCCAGAGCCCCGGGGCGAAATCGAACCAGGCCGCCCAGCCTGCGAAGCCGGTCCAGGCGACTGCCACGGGCAGCGACAGGGTGCGCCAGCGCACGGTGCGGGCCGGGTGGATGAACTTGAGCGGCGTGAACATGGCGATGGCCAGCGCGATGACGAGCACCAGCGTGATCCAGAAATTCGGCGCGGTCGCGAAGAGCACGACGACCACCATGTTCCAGCAGCCCGGAAACCCGGCGAAGGAGTTGTCCTTCGTCTTCATCCGGCTGTCTGCAAAATAGACCGCCGAGGCATAGGTGATGACGATTATCGCGATCCAGCCGGTCCAGCCCGGCAGCAGCCCGGACTTGAACAGCGCATAGGCCGGGATGAAAACGTAGGTGAGATAGTCGATGATGAGGTCCATCAGGACCCCGTCGATCTGTTTCGCATATCGTTTCACGTCGTAGCGCCGCGCGAGCGGCCCGTCGATTCCGTCGACGACGAAGGCCACGACGAGCCAGACATACATCAGGCCCCATTCCTCCTGGACCGCCGCCAGCATTGCGAGCATGGCGAAGATGGCACCGGTGGCGGTGAACAGGTGGACGGCGAGAGCCTTCAAATCACGGGTCATGCCCGCCTTCTTGGACGATGCATCGGGCTATCACAAGCCCCCCGGGATCATCGCATCGCGCGCAACGTGGCGTAGAGGTCGTGGATGCCCTCGACGGTCGGCGGGATCGGCGTCTGGCTGACCGCTGGCGGCGGGGGCAGGGGCGCCGAAGCCTGCGAGTCGACCGGCACCACCCCTCGGCGTGAGGCGCCGGTTCCCGGCGGCCCGTCGCCGGTCACGCCGATCTCGTCAAGCTGTGCGCTCAGCTTCTCGACCGTGTTCTGAAAATCCCTTGCTTTCCCTTCGGCGGCGAGGGTCGCGACCGTCGAGATCGCCTTGCCGGCGAGGGCGAGGGGCGCGACGGCGCCCAATGCGGCTGGAAACATGGCTTTTCCTTTCTGGACAAGCGGTATCGCCCGCCAGATTGGCATGAAGCCCTGAAGATTCGCCTAACGGGCGCGGGGATGGGCGCGGTCGTAGACTTCCATCAGCCGCTGGGTGTCCACGGCAGTATAGGCCTGCGTCGTCGAGAGCGAGGCGTGGCCCAGCAATTCCTGTATCGCGCGCAGGTCGCCACCGGCATTGAGCAGATGGGTCGCGAAGCTGTGGCGCATCGCATGTGGCGTGGCCGTCGCGGGCAAGCCCAGTTGCAACCGCGCGCTTTCCATCGCCTTCTGCACCACGCGCGGGCCCAGGGCCTTGCCGCGTGCGCCATAAAACAGCGGTGTCTCCGCCGTGATCGGATAGGGGCAGAGGCGCACATAGCTTTCCACGGCGTCCCGCGCGGCGGGGAGCACCGGCACCACCCGCTCCTTCCCGCCCTTGCCGATGATGCGAAGCACCTCGGGCAGGGGGTGGGCTGCGCCCGTAAGGCCCAAAGCCTCGGAAATCCGCAATCCGCATCCGTACAGCAACGTCACCACGGCGGCGTCGCGCGCCCCGATCCAGCCATCGCGCGCCTGCGTGGCGGCGGTCGAGATCACGTCCTGCGCGGCGTCTGCCGACACCGGGCGCGGCAACTTCGCGGTGAACTTGGGCGCGCGGACAGAGAGAACCGTACTCGCGTCGAAATCGTCGTGGTCCGACAGCCAGCGGTAGAAGGATTTGACGGCGGACAGGGCCCGGGCGAGGGACCGCGCCGACAACCCGCCGGCCCGTTCGCTGGCCATCCACGCCCGCATGTCCGACAGCGTCACAGTGGCGAGCGCACGGCGGCCATGCGACGTGCCGTGATGTGCTGACAGGAAGGCGAGGAACCCGACGACATCCTTGCGATATGCCTCGAGCGTGTTGTGCGATGCGCCATCCAGCGCCCGCAGGTGGTCGAGCCAGCCGGACAGCGCGTCGCGCGCACCTTCGGAAATGGTGATGCCGTCGCTCATCGGGTCAGGCGTGGGTGTTTCGCGTGGCCCGGATCACCCGAGCCAGCGGCGCATGGTGCGCTCGAACACGCCACCGAAGTAGGACAGCAGGTCCGTGCCTTGCCCCGGCTTGAACTGGTGCGGATCTTCGGCGCCCATGACGAGCATCGCAGGCAGCCGTCCCTCGCCGAGGTCGAGCCGGATGATCGCTTCGGACCGGATCCAGTAGCCCGAGTCGCCGAACAGCCGCTTGTCCTGCTCCTGCACCTGCCGGAGCACCACGGCCGGGCCGCCGACATCACGGGGGCGACCGACGTAGGTATCCGAGAACCCGACCGGCGCGGTGACGAGCACATCGCCCATCTTCCGGATCGCCTCGTTCTCTTCCTCCTGCACCGTTTCCAGCACGAGCCGGAGGCAATCGACCCGCAGGATGTCTGCGATGTCGGTGCCGAGTTCGCGCAGGAACGCCTCGAAATCTTCCTGTTCAAGGATGCGCAGCGTCGCGCGGTGGATGAGGTTCATGCCCGCGAGGTTCTCGTAGGCCGCCGCGATGACCGAGCGGTGGGTGTCTTCGAGCCGGTCCAGCCGGGCCTCGAGCCGTTCCATCGCGATCCCGCGCAGGTCCACGATATTGGCCCCCATCGCGCGTTCGTTCGCCGCAATGAGCGCCCGCATCATGTCCTGATCTTCCAGGATCGCCTCGGGCTTGGTGAGGAGTTCTTCGCGCACATCGTCGCTGATCGGAGCGTTGCTCGTCATTCGCCTGTCCTACTGCCACTTGTTCGTGTTCTTGACAGCGAGTCTAGCAGGTCGCGAATCGGATTTCTGCAACTTTTTTGCGAAAAATCGGGGTATTCCGGGTCCGGTATGGCGCAAAAGTCATATCCGGACCCGGAAGTGGCGGTCTCAGAGGATCGAGATGCCGCCGGATTTGATGTCGGCGAGGAACGCGTCGAGCCCCTTGTCGGTCAGCGGATGGTTGGCCATCGCCTTGATCACGGCGGGCGGCGCGGTAATCACGTCGGCACCGATCAACGCGGCGTCCTTGATGTGGTTGACGGTCCGGATCGAGGCGGCGAGGATTTGCGTCTCGTAGCCGTAGTTGTCATAGATCGTGCGGATCTCGGAGATCAGTTCCATGCCGTCCATGTTGATGTCGTCCAGTCGCCCGATGAAGGGCGAGATGAAGGTCGCGCCCGCCTTGGCGGCGAGAAGCGCCTGGTTGGCGGAAAAGCACAGCGTCACGTTCACCATGTTGCCCTCGCCCGACAGAACCTTGCAGGCCTTGAGGCCGTCCAGTGTCAGCGGCACCTTGACGGCGATGTTGCCGGCGATCTCGGCAAGCTTGCGGCCTTCCGCGATCATCTGGTCGGCCTCGATGGCGGTGACTTCGGCAGAGACGGGACCATCGACGATCTCGCAGATCTCCTTGGTCACCTCGAGGATGTTGCGCCCCGATTTCTTGATGAGAGACGGATTGGTCGTCACCCCGTCGAGAAGCCCCAGGTCGTTGAGGTCCCGGATGGCATCGACGTCGGCGGTATCGGCAAAGAATTTCATGGCAGCGTCCCTGGCTCGGATGGTCGGAAGTGTTAGCGGTGTCATACAGGAGGTCACCCGTCGCAGAAAGCCCCCGATTTTCCCCCCGCGCATGGATGCCGGGCAGGTGGCGCATGGCTGAATTCTTTGACGAAGGGGCGCGGGTCGCGGTTCTCACGACCCAGCCGCTCGACCGGCTCCTGACCTACCGCGCGCCCGAGGGCGGCTGCTGGGAAGGCGCTTTCGTCGAGGCGCCGCTGGGCCCGCGTCGCGTGATGGGCGTGGTCTGGGGTCCGGGCGAGCAGGGGTTCGACGCCTCCAAGCTGCGCGCCCTTGTCCGCGTGCTCGACGTGCCGCCGATGCGCGCCGAAATGGCCGAGTTCCTCACCCGCGTCGGGGATTACACGCTTACACCGATGAGCTTCATGCTGCGCCTCGCCACCCGCGCGCCGGGGCTGACCAACCCGCCCTCGATGCGGAAGATCTACCGTCTGGGCCACCGCGAACCGGACCGGATGACCGAGGCGCGCGAACGGGTGCTTGAGGTGCTGGAATCGCAGGCCCAATCCGCCTTCACGCTCAAGGAACTGGCGGAGGAGGCGGGCGTCACCTCGTCTGTGGTGAAGGGTCTCGTGAAACAAGGCGCGGTGGAGGAGGAGGAAAGCCCCCGCGACCTCCCGTTCGCGCATCTCGATTACACGGCGAAAGGCAAGGACCTTACCGGCGATCAGGCAACGGCATCCGAGGCGCTGCGGGCGGGCGTGCGCTCCGGCGACTTCGGCGCGACGCTCCTGCGCGGCGTCACCGGGTCGGGGAAGACCGAGGTTTATCTCGAGGCGGTGGCGGAATGCCTGTCGCAGGGGCGGCAGGCGCTCGTCCTCCTGCCCGAAATCGCGCTGACCTCGGAGTTTCTGAAACGGGTCGAGGAGCGCTTCGGCGCAAAGCCCGCCGAATGGCACTCGGGCGTCACCATGACCGAACGGCGACGCGTCTGGCGCATGGTGGCCGAGGGCGGGGCGCAGATGGTGATCGGCGCGCGCTCGGCGCTGTATCTGCCGTTCCGTGACATCGGCCTCATCGTCGTCGACGAGGAACACGACAGTTCCTACAAGCAGGAGGACGGGGTGCTCTACTCCGCCCGCGACATGGCGGTGCTGCGCGGTTCGATCAACGGCGCGCAGGTGGTGCTCGCCTCGGCCACACCGTCGCTCGAAACATGGGCCAACGCCGAAGCCGGGAAATACAAGCGCCTCGACCTGACCAGCCGGTTCGGCGAGGCGGTCCTGCCCGAAATGCGGGCCATCGACATGCGGAACGAGAGCCTGCCCGGCAACCGCTGGATCTCACCCACGCTGGCCACGGCGGTCCGGGGCCGGATCGAGGAAGGGGAGCAGGCGCTCATCTTCCTCAACCGGCGCGGTTATGCCCCGGTCACGGTCTGCCGCGCCTGCGGTCACCAGATCGGCTGCGACCACTGCGACGCGCGGATGGTCGAGCACCGCTTCCTCAAACGGCTCGTCTGCCACCAATGCGGTGAGTCCAAACCGATGCCGGAGGCCTGCCCGACCTGTGAGGCGGTCGACAAGCTCGCGCCCGTCGGGCCGGGGGTGGAGCGCATGGCCGAAGAGGTGGCGGAAGTCTTCCCCGACGCCCGCGTGGCGGTCCTGTCGTCCGATCTCTTCGCCTCGGCCCGCGCGCTCAAGGCGCAGATCGAACTGATCGCGGCGGGCGGGGCCGACATCATCATCGGCACGCAGATCGTGGCCAAGGGTCACAACTTCCCGAAACTGACGCTGGTGGGCGTAATCGACGCGGATCTCGGCCTGCAAGGCTCGGACCTGCGCGCGGCCGAACGCACGTTCCAGCTCATCCGGCAGGTGGCCGGCCGGGCGGGGCGCGGCGACGTAGCGGGGCTCGCCCTTCTCCAGACGTTTCAGCCTGAACACCCGGTCATCCGTGCTATCCTGTCGGGCGACGAGGAGTCGTTCTGGAGATCGGAAGCGTCCGAGCGGCAGGCGGCCGGCGTGCCGCCCTATGGTCGCCTTGCCGGCGTCGTGATCTCGTCGCCCGAGATCGACCCGGCGATGTCCCTGGGCACCGCGCTCGCCCGCGCCGACGCCCCGATCCGCAAGATCGGCGGCCAGGTCTTCGGCCCCGCCCCCGCACCCATCGCCCGCATCCGCGGCCGCCACCGCGTGCGCCTGCTCGTCAAAGCCCCCAAGTCAGCGCCCCTGCAAAGCGCCCTGCGCGCTTGGCTCGCCCCGTTCGATCTCAAGGGCGACATCCGCCTCTCCGTCGATATCGACCCCCAGAGCTTCTACTGACCCCACGCTTCCAGACGGAGCGGGCTGACGCCCGCACAGGTCTTGCACGTCCCTGCCTGAGGCAGGCACGCGCGGCGGGCGCGGGCCCCTCGGTCTCGACCGAACCCAACCCACTTCTTCGGTCCAAAATACCTCGGGGGTGCGGGGGCAGCGCCCCCGCCCTGGTCGGCTTGCGCCCTGCGCAAGTCGAAACGCCTCAGGCGGGCTGCGCCATCGGCCCACGCTGATCGACGAGCAGGTCCGTGGCCATCGCCCCGATCCACATGGAAAACAGGGCGAGCCATGCGGTGGCCACGAAGATCGACCCGCCGGACACGCCTGCGCCGATCGCGCAGCCGCCCGCTAGCATCCCGCCGAAGCCCATGAGGGCGGCGCCCGTGAAGGACCGGCGCATGTTCTGCTCGTCCTCGAAACCCTGGAACCGGAACTCCCCCTTGATCCAGCTTGCAAGGAAGGCCCCGATCACGACCCCGGGGACGAGGCCGATGTCGAACTCGAGCACGGGGTTGGGTTCGAGAAAGAACATCAGCGTGTTGGCCGAGGGGCCGGTGAAGGTCGCCGAGGTGACCGTGACCGGGTCGAACGCGACCTGGCTCAACGTCGCGGTCAGCACCCAGCCGAGCGCGACCGCGAAGCCGACGCCGGAGGCGAAGACCAGCCGCGCGCCGCCGATCCGGTTGCGCCGGGCCACGACCAGCGCGAGCACCGCGAGCGCAAGGCCGAGCGCGAGGCCGAACCAGTCGGGCAGGTGCAGCGCGTGCAGCAGGTTCACGTTCGACCCGCCTTCCGTGGTCCAGAGCCGGGCCAGCCGGTCACGCAGCGGCGCGAGCCAGCCATGCAGCGACATCTGCGCGACCACGGCAAAGATCAGGCCGGAGACCACCGAGCGCAGGTTTCCCGTAGCCGCCAGCACGAGCAGGCGGCCCGAGCAGCCACGCGCGAGAACCATGCCCACACCGAACATCAGCCCGCCGATGATCGCGCCCGACCACGTCCCGGTCACCGCCATCATCCGCGCGTCCTCGGGCCGCATCAGGCCCGAAAGGGATGCGGCCTGCACCCAGGCCATCGCGGTCGAAAAGGTGAGGAGCCAGACCGCGACGGAAGCCCCCATGCGCCGACGTGCGAACTCGACCGTCGCCGCCCGCAGGCAGAAGCGCGAACGCTGGGCGGCCACGCCGAAAACGATCCCGGTCAGAAGCCCGAACAGGGCCCCCACGCGGGCCTCCCCGATCCAGTCCAGCAGCGGTACGATATCCATGACGCGTCCTCCGTTCCCTGCCTGCTAAGGGCCGAATAGCTGACGCGCCTTGACATGGATCAGAGGCATTTAATTTCCTGAATATGTGTGACTGTGCGCCCCCACGCGTGCGGATGCGCTATTGTGCGCCCGTGAACACTTCAGGCCTCTCGCCTTGGCGAATTTGGCGGCGTATGGGAGGGGATGCCGCTCCGCAAGCTCACTCTCGATGAGGCGCGCCGCCTCCCGCTCTGGCGTCAGCCGGTTGCACTGCTCGCGCTGATGGCGGCGGCAATGCCCATCGCTTTCGCGACCTGGAACGCGCTGCTCAACAATTTCGTCATCGAGGCTGCGGGCTTTACGGGGGTCGAGATCGGCTGGCTCCATTCCGTGCGCGAAGTGCCGGGGTTCCTCGCCATCGGGGTGATCGTGCTCATCATGTTCATCCGCGAGCAGGTGCTGGCCCTGGTGGCGCTGGTGATGCTGGGTGTGGCGACCGCGC
Organism: Maritimibacter sp.; assembly: GCA_002695005.1. Classification (GTDB taxonomy): domain Bacteria; phylum Pseudomonadota; class Alphaproteobacteria; order Rhodobacterales; family Rhodobacteraceae; genus Maritimibacter. The sequence continues at coordinate 287,800 of NZNT01000026.1, read as the reverse complement.
TGACCGGGTGGTTTCCGTCGCTGGGAGGCATCCTCACGATCACGATGCTCTCGTCCATCGGCTTTCACTACTACGAGACGGTGAACCAGTCGCTCCAGCTCCAGTGGATCGACAGGGCGCGTGCGCCGCAGGTGCTGGGCTGGCTGATCGCCATCGGGTCGGCGGCGTCTCTCACGTCCTACGGGCTGCTCGTGGTGACGTGGAAGGCCTTCGACCTGAGCTACAACTTCGTTTACATGGCCGCCGGCGGCGTGGCCACGGCGCTCACCCTCGCGGCCTTCCTGCTGTATCCGCAGTTCGAAAGCCCCGAGCCGCAGCTCAAGACCTTCGTGCTGCGCCGCCGCTACTGGCTGTACTACGCGCTGCAAGCCATGTCGGGCGCGCGGCGCCAGATCTTCGTCGTCTTCGCGGCCTTCATGATGGTCGAGCGCTTCGGCTTCGAGGTCCACGAAGTCACTGCGCTCTTCATCATCAACTTCGTGGCCAACATGCTCTTCGCCCCACTGATGGGGAAGGCGGTCATGCGCTGGGGCGAGAGGCGGGCGCTCATCTTCGAATACGGCGGGCTGATCATCGTGTTCCTCGCCTATGGCGGGATCTATTATTTCGGCTGGGGCGTGGTGCTGGCCGGTGCGCTCTATGTCATCGACCACCTGTTCTTCTCATTGGCCTTCGCGATGAAGACCTATTTCCAGAAGATCGCCGATGTGCCTGACATCGCGCCCACGGCTGCTGTCGCCTTCACGATCAACCACATCGCGGCGGTGTTCCTCCCGGCGCTTCTGGGCTATCTCTGGGTGCAGTCGCCGGGGGCGGTCTTCGGACTGGCGGCAGGCATGGCGGCGGCGTCGCTCATGCTCGCCATGCTGATCCCGCGCCACCCGGAAAAGGGTCACGAGACCGTGTTGTCCGGCACCGCCGTCTCGCCCGCCGAATGATCCGCACCTATATCGGGTGCAAAGGAGGACCGCATGTTTTCATTCTTCAAAGACCCCGAAACGGTCACGGCCAAGGACGCGCTTCCGGGCCGTGAGACGACGATCCCGACCGCCGACGAACACGCCGTGTTCCAGCGCCCGCTGACGATGGACGTGCCCGAGGGCATGGAGGTCGCGATCTTCGCGATGGGCTGCTACTGGGGCGTCGAGCGAATTTTCTGGCAGGTGCCGGGCGTCTGGATGACGATGGTCGGCAACGCGGGCGGCCACACGCCGAACCCGACGTATGAGGAAGTCTGCACCGGCCGCACCGGCCATGCCGAAGCGGTGCGCGTGGCCTATGACCCCAAGCAGGTCAGCTACGAGGATCTACTTCGGGTGTTCTGGGAAGGTCACGACCCGACCCAGGGGATGCGCCAGGGCAACGACCGGGGGACGCAGTATCGCTCAGCGATCTACGCGACCACGCCGGAACAGCTCGAAGCCGCCAAGGCGGCGCGCGAGGCGTTCCAGCCAAAGCTTGCCAAGGCGGGCTATGGCAAGATCACGACCGAGATCGAGATGGCCGGGCCGTTCTACTGGGCCGAGGATTATCACCAGCAATACCTGCACAAGCACCCGAACGGCTACTGCGGGCTGGGCGGGACGGGCGTGAGCTGTCCCATCGGCACCGGCGTCTAAGCGCGCCGGGCGCCCGACCCCACTTACAGGATTCCGATCTCCGCGAGGGCGTTTTCCAGTTCTCGCGGCAGATCGCTGTCACCTTCCCGACCTTTGGACAGATCGCGCGGCGCGTCCTCGGGGGCGAGGTAGCGCCAGCCCTGGAACGGGCGGCGCGGGGCCGGGTTGGTGCGGACCACCTCCCTGTCGAGCACGAGGCCGCAGCGGCGGATGCCGTCCTCCCGGATCACCTCGTCCAGCCGCATGACACGCTGGCGGGCGAGGATGACGCCCTTGAACACCCAGTAGAGCGACCCGCCGTTCAGTAACTCGTCCTCACGCTTGGGCCACATGCGGGTGACATGGCGCGGCTCGTAATCCGGGTCGCCGCCCGCGCGCATCTTCTGCCACGCGGTGAGGTCTTCGACCCCTTCCGCGCCCACGCAGAGTTTCACGAGATTCACATGGCTCAACGGGCCACCCCCAAATCAAATATGTCACCGCCCCATATCTTTGGGTTCCCCTGCGTGACTCATCTAGATGTTCGGGTTATGTTAGGCCTCCCCGGCAAGCCGATTCAACCGGGGTTTGGCGCGGTAGCTCAAACGGAAGAGCCCGGGGATTCGAACTTCATGGTGTGTCACGACTCCAGAGTATGCCCCGATGGTTGCCGGTTCAAGTCCGGTCCGCGTCCCCAAAACCAGCTACCTCGATGTTTCAAGGACGTGCCATGACCCGTTTTGCCGCCCCGATTGCCGAACAGATCTGGGATATGAAATACCGGCTGAAAGAGGCCGACGGCACAGCACTCGACAAGACCATCGAGGATACCTGGACGCGGATCGCAACGGCCCTGTCCGAAAGCGAACCGGACCGGCAGGGCGAATTCTACGCGGCACTTGAGGACTTCAAATTCCTGCCCGCAGGCCGGATCACGGCGGGCGCGGGCACGGCGCGCAACGTGACGTTGTTCAACTGCTTCGTCATGGGCACGATCCCCGACAGCATGGCGGGCATCTTCGACATGCTGAAGGAGGCCGCGCTGACCATGCAGCAGGGCGGCGGGATCGGCTATGATTTCTCGACGATCCGGCCCAAGGGGGCAGGGGTCAAAGGCGTGGCCGCCGATGCCTCCGGCCCACTGAGCTTCATGGATGTGTGGGACGCGATGTGCCGCACGATCATGTCGGCGGGCAGCCGTCGCGGCGCGATGATGGCCACCATGCGCTGCGATCACCCGGATATCGAGGATTTCATCACCGCCAAATCCGACGCCGCCCGCCTGCGCATGTTCAACATGTCCGTGCTGGTGACCGACCCGTTCATGCAGGCGGTCAAGGACGGCACGCCGTGGGACCTCGTGTTCGACGGCACCACGTATCGCACGGTCGATGCCCGCGAGCTGTGGAACAAGATCATGCAGGCGACATACGATTACGCCGAGCCGGGCGTGATCTTCATCGACCGCATCAACCAGATGAACAACCTTGCGTATTGCGAGACGATCGCGGCCACCAACCCCTGTGGCGAGCAGCCGCTGCCGCCCTATGGTGCCTGTCTGCTGGGGTCGGTCAACCTCGCCCGCCTCGTCGATCAGCCGTTCGAGGATGGGGCTTCGCTCGACTACGCCGCGCTCGACGATCTCGTGGCGACCGCCGTGCGCATGATGGACAACGTGGTCGACGAATCCCGCTTTCCGCTGGAGCAACAGGCCGCCGAGGCGCGGGCCAAGCGCCGGATCGGGCTGGGGGTCACGGGCCTTGCCGACGCGCTCCTCATGCTCGGGCTGCGCTACGGATCGGACGAGGCCGCCGAACAGACCGAACGCTGGATGAAGGCCATCGCGCGGGCCGCCTACCTCGCCTCCGTGGACCTCGCGAAGGAAAAGGGGCCATTCCCGCTGTTCGATGCCGAGGCCTTCCTCGCCTCTGGATCGCTTCAGCACATGGACGACGACGTGCGCGCGGCCATCCGCGAACACGGCATCCGCAACGCGCTCCTGACGTCCATCGCGCCCACCGGGACGATCAGCCTTTACGCGGGCAACGTGTCGTCAGGGATCGAGCCGGTCTTTGCTTATGCCTACACCCGCAAGGTGCTGCAAAAGGACGGCACGCGCACCGAGGAAGAGGTGGTCGATTACGCCGTGCAGATGTGGCGCGAGAAGTTCGGGGATGCGGACCTGCCGGAGTATTTCGTGAACGCCCAGACGCTCGCCCCTCTCGATCACGTCAAGATGCAGGCGGCGGCACAGAAGTGGGTCGACAGCTCGATTTCCAAGACGATCAACTGCCCTGAGGACATCTCGTTCGAGGGGTTCAAGGACGTCTACATGCAGGCCTGGGAGACGGGCTGCAAAGGCTGCACCACCTACCGCCCGAACGATGTTACCGGGTCGGTTTTGAGTGTGACCACACCGGACGTGGTCTCTCGGCCGTTTGGAGATGCATTGAAGCAGGAGATGGCTTCGACCGGCATGTCGGTTGCTGCACTCGCCAAGAAATCAAGCGTTTCTCGAGACGTCATTAACAAGCTTCTTGCTCGAGATGGCGCTTCAACAAGTGCCGAAAACGCGCTCAAGATCGCTGCCGCTTTTGGAAAAACGTTAGAACAATTCGCGGGGAGCGAACCCGCCCCCGAAGTCATCGCCACCAACGACGACGAACCGCGTCAGCCCCACGGCGACGTTGTCTACATCACCGAGCCGCTCGACCGGCCGCAGGAGCTGGACGGTTCGACCTACAAGCTCAAGTGGCCCGACAGCGAACACGCGATCTACATCACGATCAACGACCTCGTGGTCGGCGGCCATCGTCGGCCCTTCGAGGTGTTCATCAACTCCAAGAACATGGAGCATTTCGCCTGGACCGTGGCGCTCACCCGCATGATCTCGGCGGTGTTCCGGCGCGGGGGCGACGTGACCTTCGTGGTCGAAGAACTCAAGGCCGTGTTCGACCCGCGCGGCGGCGCGTGGATGCAGGGCAAATACATCCCCTCGATCCTCGCGGCCATCGGCGGCACCATCGAAAAGCACATGATCGCCACAGGCTTCCTCGCCGGTGAAGGCATGGGGTTGAAGTCCGACCCGACGGCGGATGTCGTGAACCTCGGCACCCGCCCCGGCCCGGCCTGTCCGTCCTGCGGGCAATACACGCTTCAGATGATCGAAGGCTGCATGACATGCGCCTCCTGCGGCCACTCGAAATGCGGCTGATCTGGCCCTAAGCGTCTTCTAGATAGGCCGCCAGGGCGGCCATTTCCGCGTCGCCGTCAACGTGGGAGGGCCGCGCCCTCCCGCACCCGTTACTGTTCGAGGTAACCGCGCGAAACCGCCTCCTCCTGCAAGGCCGCGAAAACCTCGGGTGACAGGGTCATACGTTGCATCGCCGCGTCCGTCGCGTTGCAGGCCTGCATCATGGATGCAAGGTCCTGCGACGGCTGGAAGCCCTCGATTTCCTCCATGACGCCGCCGAACACCACGTCGACATAGTCGAGCGCAGGGTCCGCCTCGATCATCTCGTCCAGCCGCGCGACCATCGCCAGTTGCAGGCCAAGCTGCTCCTTTTTCGCATCGCTGTCGGCGGCGTCGTAAAGGCAGCCGGCGACGGCGCGCTCGGCCTCGTTGACGGGCGCCTCCGCATCCACGTTCCCGGCAAACGCCGGATCGACCCGGCGAAACGCCTCCTTGGTCCAGTCGAGCTGCTCTTCGTAGGACGTGACATACCGCTCGACGAACGCCTCCCGGGACATGGCGCCCACGTCGAGCGGCGTGAGGTCCTGCGCGGTCGCGACGGTGGTGACGCAGAGGGCAGCGGCGGAGATCAGGGAAACGCGGTAGGGCATGGGGTCCTTTCGGTGCGGCACTCCCTGCAAGCAGCGACGGTGCCGTGGGATTTCATGTGACGTTCGACCGGACCCTACCGGTCCCGCCACGCCCACGCAAACGGTCGGTTCGCGCCTTTTCCGGCGTTATTTCCGATCCGAACAGCCGCGCACTTGTCGCGCCGCAGGGGCCGCGCTAGGGATGCACGACCACTGACCAAGAGGGTTCCATGCGCCTGTCCCGCTATTTCCTGCCCGTTCTGAAAGAGACGCCGTCCGAGGCGCAGATCGTGAGCCACCGGCTCATGCTGCGCGCCGGGATGATCAAGCAGGCCTCCGCCGGCAACTATTCCTGGCTGCCGCTGGGATACAAGGTTCTGCGCAATATCGAGCGGATCGTGCATGAGGAGCAGCAGCGCGCGGGGCATATCCCGATCCTGATGCCGACCCTCCAGTCGGCGGACCTCTGGCGCGAATCCGGGCGCTATGACGCCTATGGGCCCGAGATGCTCAGGATGCAGGACCGGCACGGGCGCGACATGCTCTACGGCCCGACGAACGAGGAGATGGTGACTGACATCTTCCGCTCCCACGTCGGCAGCTACAAGGACCTCCCGCTGACGCTCTACCACATCCAGTGGAAGTTCCGGGATGAGATCCGTCCGCGCTTCGGCGTGATGCGGGGCCGGGAGTTCTACATGAAGGACGGCTACAACTTCGACCTCACGAAGGAAGACGCGCTGCACGCCTACAACCGCCATCTGGTGAGCTATCTGCGCACCTATGAACGCATGGGGCTTCAGGCGATCCCGATGCGCGCGGACTCGGGCCCGATCGGCGGCGACGACACGCACGAGTTCCTCGTTCTGGCCGAAACCGGCGAGTCCGAGGTGTTCTACGATTCCGAGATCACGGACCTGAAATTCGGCAACCGCGAAATCGACTACGACAGCCATGACCAGTGCCGCGCCGTGCTCGAGGAGTTCACCTCCCGCTATGCACGCACGGACGAAACCCATGACGAGGCGTTGTTCAACCAGATCCCCGAAGAGCGTCGCCGCGTGGCGCGCGGGATCGAGGTTGGGCAGATCTTCTACTTCGGCACGAAGTATTCCGAGCCGATGGGGGCGACCGTGCAGGACAAGGACGGCAACAAGGTGCCCGTCCACATGGGGTCCCACGGGATCGGGGTGAGCCGTCTGGTGGGTGCGCTGATCGAGGCGAACCACGACGACAACGGCATCATCTGGCCCGAGGGCGTGACACCGTTCCACTGCGGGATCGTCAACCTGCGTCAGGGCGACGCCGAGGCGGATGCAGCCTGCGAGGATCTTTACGCGGCCCTCACCGCCGCCGGGCTCGAGCCGCTCTATGACGACCGCGAAGAGCGGGCGGGCGGCAAATTCGCGACGATGGACCTGATCGGTCTGCCCTGGCGGATCACCGTCGGTCCGCGCGGGCTTAAAAACGGTGTGGTCGAACTGACCTCGCGCCGCACGGGTGAGAGCGAGGAACTGGCCCCGGACACCGCCGTCGCGCGGGTCAAAGAGATCTACGGGGTGTGATCCGCCGGCGCGAGGTGACCGAGCCGCAGGGGCTGTTTCACCCCTGCCGGGCCTATTCCTACGCCGCGCTCGCCTTTCTGGCCCACACCGTCGAACTGATGTCCGGTTTGCCGGGATGGCTCGCATCGCGGCAGGCGTCGGTCGCAATCACCGAAGCGCAGATTTCGCAGGCTTCCATCTGGATCGCTCTGGGCGCGATGGCCGTGTTCATGGTCGGGCGCACGGTAACCAACCGCCCCGTGCAGATCGCCGTTGCGGTCGTGACGGGTTTCGTTCTTGCCCGGGTCGTCACGCTCACCGCGCTGAGCCTTGCGACATGGAGCTATGTGCCGGGCACCGCAACGGCGCTCGCCCTAGTTCTGCCGGCGGGGCTGTGGCTCTACCGCAATCTCCCGCTGGCCGACCCGGCCCGGCTGGCGGCCGCGGGTGCAGGTGTTCTGGCCTTCGCGCCGCTCACATGGGCCGCGCTGTGGGTCGCGTCCTGAGCGGGCGACTCCCGCTGCGCCTTGACGCCCCGCCTCGCGCCCCGCAGACTCACTGAAAAAAAGGAGTAGAGCAGATGCGGGTTCTGGCCTTGGCGGGCGGACTGGCGGGGGCGGTGAGCCTGTCGCAGTTTCCCGAGTTTTCCCAGCAATACGTCCAGCGGCTTTCTGGCGCGGTGGATGAGCTGCGTGCGGTCACGGTCGTTTTCGACGGGGCGGCGAGCGCGGCGGGCCTTACCCGCGAAGAGGCGCTGCGCGAAATGCAGTCGGGCAATTCCGGGCTGGTCGCGAGCGTGGGCAGCGGGATCGGCGACCGCATCGGGCGCTATGAGCGCCTGAGCGCCGATTACGAGGCGCTGGCCCCGGTCACGCCTGTGAAACGCCTCGCGAACTTCTGGCGCTTTCGTGACCGGGAGCTTGTGGAGCGGACGTGGTCGCATTATCAACCCGCCGTGCCGGTCACGGTCGACGGGGCACTGACGGCCGGGATCGGATTCGTTGCCGGCTGGTCGATCATCGCGGGGCTTCTCGCGCTCCTCCTGCGGCCGTTTCGCCGGCGCCGCACCGCCTGAAAGGAAAGCCCATGCCCATCCAGATGCGTTTCGCGCTCGCTTCCGCCGGTCTTTTGTTCCTGATGCCGCTGCTCGCGGGCATCCTGAAGGCCAGCGTGTTCTGGTGCCTTGCGATTTACGCGATTTTCATCCTGAACGCGGCCATCGGTGCCGCGCGGGTCGGGCGTGAAGGCGGGCTCATGTCGATGCGCGGCATCCTGATCACCCAGGGCGTGCTGATTGTCGTCTTCTACCTTCTGGGCCGGTTCATCAATCTGCTCGCCATGTCCGGCGACCGGGTGGAGCTGACACCCACGCTTTATGCTGTCTTCGTGGTGATCGCGCTCGCCGCCATCGGCGCTGGGCTGGTCGCGTCCAAGAAGCCCGCGAACTCCACCGACGCCAAGGACGCCTGAGCCGGGCCGACGCCCGCCGCCCTCACAGAAAGTTCGCCCGTGGCCAATCGCACGCCCCCGTTTGCCCGTTTCGAATGGATGATCGCCTGGCGCTACCTGCGCGCGCGGCGCGCCGAGGGGGGCGTGTCCACGATGACGTGGATTTCGCTCATCGGCATCACGCTCGCCGTCGCCGCGCTCATCATCACGCTGGCGGTGCGCACCGGTTTTCGCTCGGAATTCGTCGGCACGATCCTGGGCGCCAACGCCCATGTGACCGTCTACAGCCAGGGCGAAGTCACGGCGCAGGGCAACATCGACCGCACCATCGCCGATTTCGCAGGCTGGGCCGACCGGATCGGCGCGGTCGAGGGCGTCACCCGTGCGGCCCCGCTGGTCAAAGGGCAGGTGATGGCCAACAACGTCGACCGCAACATCGGCGTCCAGATCTTCGGCATCCGGTCACAGGATTTGCGCACCATCCCCGGGATCGTGAATGACGAGACGGCGACGGGCGACATCGACGATTTCGAGGACGGGGTGGCCATCGGGCTCGGCGTCGCGCGGGAGCTGGGCCTTGGACTGGGCGACAAGATCAAGCTGATCTCGCCCAACGGGGTCAAGACCGCCTTCGGCACCAGCCCGCGCGTGAACGTCTATGACGTCACCTACATCTTCTCGGTCGGGCGTTACGACATCGACGCGACCCGCGTCTACCTGCCTTTTGCCGAGGCCCAGAGCTTTTTCAACAAGGAGGGTTCTGCGGACGAGATCGAGGTGATGGTCGAGGACCCGGAGAAGATCAACGCTTACGTCGGGCCCGCGCTTGTCGCCGCGGGGGAGGGCGCACTCGCCTGGACGTGGGAGGACAGCGCGGGGTCGTTCCTGCGTGCGCTCGAAATCGAGGACAACGTGATGTTCATCATCCTCTCCGTGCTCGTCCTCATCGCGTCGATGAACATCGTCTCGGGCCTCATCATGCTGGTCAAGAACAAGGGCCGCGACATCGGCATCCTGCGTACGATGGGGCTGACCGAAGGGTCGGTTCTGCGGGTGTTCTTCCTTTGTGGTTCCATGACCGGGCTGGTGGGCACGGCGCTGGGCGTCATCCTCGGGTGCCTGTTCGCGATCTACATCGACCCGATCTTCGGGCTCGTGAACTACCTCTCCGGCGGGGGCGTCTGGGACCCGTCGATCCGGGGCATCTACGCGCTGCCCGCCGAACTGCAACTGGGCGACGTGCTCTCTGCCGTGGGCATGTCGCTGGGCCTGAGCTTCATCGTGACCATCTTCCCGGCCCGGCGCGCGGCCCGGATGAACCCGGTGGAGGCGTTGCGTTATGAGTGAGGTGCTGAAACTCGAAAAGATCGAAAAGGTCTATAACCGGGGCGAACCGGGCGAGGTTTCGGTGCTGAAAGGTGCGGAAATTGCAATCGAGCCGGGGGAAGTGGTGGCGATGGTCGCGCCCTCCGGCGCGGGCAAGTCGACGCTCCTGCACATTGCCGGGCTGCTCGACACGCCGTCTTCGGGCCGGGTGTTCATCGGTGGCGAGGACGTGACCGAACTCGGCGACCGGCGGCGCACGGCGCTGCGCCGCTCGCGCATCGGCTTCATCTACCAGTTCCACCACCTGCTGCCGGAATTCTCGGCGGTCGAGAATATCATCCTGCCCCAGCTTGCCAACGGCGCGGGCCAGACCGAGGCGCGGGAGCGGGCGGAGATGCTGCTCGACCGCGTGGGCGTGGCGCACCGGGCCGACCACCGCCCGGCCGAGCTGTCGGGCGGCGAGCAGCAGCGCGTAGCTTTCTGCCGGGCGCTCGCCAATGCGCCGGACCTGCTTCTGGCCGACGAGCCGACCGGCAACCTCGACCCCGACACCTCGGACCGTGTGTTCGGGGCGCTGATGGAGCTGGTGCGTGACACCGGCCTTTCGGCCCTGATCGCGACCCACAACATCGCCCTGGCGAACCGGATGGACCGGGTCGTCGCGCTCGATGCCGGAGTTGTCACACTCGGCAAGTGATGCCTCACATCCCTCTTGCCGAATCGACAACAGCCCCCAATCATTGCGGCGTGTTCAGGGGGATACACTAAATGTTGAAAAAATGCTTTCGTCTTGCCGGATCCATCGCGGGTGCGGCCCTTTTCATGTCCATTGCGGTGCCTGCCAGCGCCGACGAGGTGATCTCGACGTCCAACCGGTCCACCAATCCGATGATCGTCGTGCGGGTCGATGTGTCCGAGCAGAAGATGACCGTCATCCAGGGCGGCAAGCGGCTTTACCAGTGGGACGTCTCGACGGCGCGCACGGGCAAGATCACACCGCGCGGCACGTTCCAGCCGCAGTTCTTTTCACCGCATCACCGCTCGTCGAAATACGGCGGCGCGCCGATGCCTTGGTCGGTCTTTTATGACGGCGACTACGCGATCCACGGGACCGACGCGATCAGCCGCCTCGGGGCGCCCGCGTCCGCAGGCTGCGTGCGCCTGCACCCGGACAATGCGGAGGTTCTTTATTCGATGATCTTCGAGACCGGGAAGAGCGACACCTATATCATCGTTCAGGATTGACGATGCGGTCGGGACATCGTGCGGGCTGACGCCCGCGCAGGTCTTGCGCCGTCCCGTGCTGCGCACGGGTCGTCGCGGTGGGGGAGGCGCTGCCTCCCCGTCACGCCTGTGGGCGTGACTCCCCTCCGAAGTATTTCGGGAACGAAGAAGCCGGATCAGGCCTTCTGCGTGAGCCAGACACCCATCGCCATCACCGCGATCCCTGCGGCGCGGGTGAGGCTCACGGGGGAAGCGCGGGCGCCGAAGAGGCCGTAGTGGTCGATGAGCGCCGCCGAGATGAGTTGGCCCAGCAACACGAAGAACACCGCGTTACCGACGCCGAAGCGCGGCGCGACGAAGGTGATCGACAGGACGTAGAAGGCCACGAAGAACCCTGCGAGAAGCAGGTAGCGCGGCGCTTCGCCCAGCCGTGTGAGTGCACCGGGGCCGGTCAGGAGTGCTGCGACCACCGCGATGACGAAGGCGAGGCCGAAGACGACCACGCCGGTCGCGAAGGGGTTTCCGATCCGCTGGCCGAGCGAGGCGCTGAAGGCCGCGAGGATCGGGATACCGATGCCCGCCGCGAGCATCATTGCCACATAGGCGGGGGTGCTGTTCATGGCAGGATGTAGGTTGCGGTGGCCGTGGCCACGGGTTTGTCCGCAGGCAGCGCCGTCATGGTCGCGTCGGCAAAGATGACTGCGCGCCCGGCGCGCACCACGCGGGCGCGGCAGGAGATGCGCTCGCCTGCGCCGGGGCGCAGGAACACGGTGTCGAGGTTCGTCGTCGCGACCGGCTTGAAGTCATCGAAGTGTCCGGCGACGGCAAAGACCATCGCGGTATCGGCCAGCGCCGCGAGGGCCTGACCCGAAACGATGCCGCCCACCCGCGCGATCTCATCCGTGATCGGGATGGACAGCACGGCGCCAGTCTCCCCGATCTCGTCCACGCGCATGTCGAGCGCACGGACCCAGGGGGCGAACATGTCGGCGAGGATTTTTTCTGCGTCGGCTGGTGTCATGGCCGCACAATGCGGTCACCCGGCGGGGCAATCAAGCCTCAAGCAGTGGCATCATTGCTGCACGGCCGCCCGCGTCGCTGTGGGATCGCCCCCGCGGTCCCCGCATGTCGAACCCTTGACGCTGGGCGCATTTGCCGTGCCGCGATGAACGAGGATTGTGGATGCTTCTCAATCGCCCTCCGCGGCCACGTTCGCGATGGCCTGAGCAAACGCCGCGCGCAGGGTTTCGTCGGAAAACGGTTTCTGGACGACCGGGCAGGGCGGGTAGGATTTCAGGAGTTCCGGCGCCTCGCCGTAGCCGGTCGACACCACGAAGGGCACGCCGTCGCGGGCGAGGCGTTCGGCCACGGGGACGGACTGTTCATCGCCCAGATTCACATCGAGGAGCGCGAAGTCGAACCTGTGGGTTTCGATCAGGTCGAGCGCCTCGCTGACCGAGGCGCTGATGCTGACGTCCTTCGCGCCGAAATCCTCAAGGATACCCTGCGCATCCATCGCGATGATGAGCGTGTCCTCGACGATGAGACCGCTGCCCGACAGGTGGAAACCTTCGGGCGCGACCGACTCGATGGTCGCCGTGGCGGGCGGCAGATCGTTGAGTTCGATGCGCGAGATGTGGCGCGCCGGAATCGCGAACTGCGCCTCGACCCCGCTCACGCGGTAGTCGATGGAGGCCGCGCCGCCCAGTTCGTGGGGGATCGACATTTCGATGATGGTGGAGCCGAAGCCGCGCCTTGCGGGGGCCTGAACCGGCGGGCCGCCGGATTCCTTCCAGTCGATCCCGATCCCGCCCGCGTCATCCTCGCGGATCGTGATCTCCACGCGGCCCGACTTGTCGCAGAGCGCGCCATATTTCATCGAGTTCGTTGCCATTTCGTGAACCACGAGGGCGACGTTCGTATAGGCGGTCGGCGACAGGAGAGCGTCGGGGCCGTCGATGATGACCCGGTCGGTCTTGGCCGCGGCATAGGCCTCGAACTCGCAGCGGATGAGCTCCTTCAGCGGGGCGGGTTCCCACCGGTCGCGGGTAAGCTGGTCATGGGCGCGGGCGAGCGACTGGATGCGCCCGTCGAGCCGGTTGGTGAAATCCGTGATCCCGCGCGCGTCCGATTTGGTCTGGGACACGAGCCCCTGCATCAGGTTGAGGATGTTGCGCACGCGGTGGTTCAGCTCGGAGATCAGCAACTCCTGCTGTTCCTGCGCACGCCGGCGTTCCTCGGCGGTGGCGTCTGTGACCTTGAGAAACACTTCCAGGAGCACGACGCGCAACTGATCGGCTGCGTGGCGGGCATGGTCCGACCAGGCCTCGGACCGGCCCTCGACGTCCTGTTGCCAGGTCTCGAAGCTCTTGCGCGGGGTCAGGCGGGTACCGTTCGGGCCGACCTCGGCGGGCTTGGTGGGGTCACCCGCCCAGTTCACCTTGCGCGCCACCGGTTCGCGGCACAGCACGAGGTAGTCGCGCGGGTGGCGTGAGACGGGAATGGCGAGGATGCCTGCCGTGCGGTCGGCAAAGGCCGAGGCCCCCGGAAGGACCGCGCCCAGTTCCTCGGTCGCGAAGGTTCCGGTGCCCGGCCCCCCGTCCAGCAGGCGCGCGATGTCCTCGAATTCTTCGGCGTTCGGCGTCGTCCCGTTCGCGCTGAAATTCCCGGCGTGATACAGGACTATGCCGTCATGGGGGATCACCTTGTCGATGTCCTCCGACAGCGAAAACAGGCTCTGGTCGAGCGCGAGGCCATCGGCCATATGCGCCATGATCCGGGTCTGTAGACGGGTCGTGTCTTCCTGCGCGCGCCCGCGCAGCATCGACTGGTACTGGCCCAGTTCGAAGGAAAACAGGTGGGCGAAGAGCTCCACCGCCGTGCGCCGCTCGTAGTCGATGTAGCGTGGCGAATTGTGGTGGCAGGCGAACAGCCCCCAAAGCTCGCCGTCCTTCATGATCGACACGGACATCGACGCCTCGATGCCCATATTGTGCAGGTATTCGATATGGATCGGCGACACGGCGCGCGTGACGGCCAGCGACAGGTCCACCGGCTTTCGGTCGTCGTCGAGTCCGGGGCGGATCACCGAGCCGGGGTCGTTCACATCCGCGATCAGGCGCAGGAGCGCCTTTTTGTAAAGGGCGCGCGCCTGCACGGGAATGTCGGAGGCGGGGAAGTTCAGCCCGTGATAGCGCGTCTCGCCATCCGCGCGGCTTTCGGCGATCACGCGGCCGGAATTGTCCGGCTGGAATTCATAGACCATCACGCTGTCGAACCCCGCGATGGTGCGCAGACCGTCGGCGGCGTTGCGGGCGAGGGTGCCCAGATCGTGCGTCGTGTCGATGCTGCGTATGAGGGGAAACACCTCGCTCATCACGTCGGAGGAACGCGGGCCGGCCTTGGGCTCGAACTCGAGGATGAAGTAGGTTCCGTTGTCGTGGAGCGACAGATCGAACAGCTTGCCGTTGTCGCGCAGGGCCACGCCGAAGAGCCTGAGTGCGATTTCGGAGATGTTCGAACGTGCCGCGCCTTCGCGGATGCGCTGGAGCGTCTCGGCGTCGATCAGGTCGCTCACCGGACGACCGATGATATCCGCGACGTCCAGTCCGAGGATTTCGCCAAGGTTTTCCGAGGCATGTCGCACCGTCCAGTCCGCCGACAGCGCCACGAGCGCACCGTAGGATTGCACCCGGCCAAGCAGGTGGATCGGCTCCCGGTCGCAGTTGGTCAGATCGACAGGCTCGTTCGGGTCGATGTGGTCGACGAGGCTTTCGGTCATGCCGGAACCCCGCGAAACGCAACCTCGGCGGCGCGCGCGAAAATCGCATAGCCCGCGCGGGTCTCGTCCGTCAGGATGCGTGCTTCGTCGCTGTCAGGGTCGATGGCGTCGAGCCGGGCGCAGATGGCTTGCCAGCCAGCGCGGCGGTCCTCTGCCGCGAAGAAACGGGGGAGGGTGGCTATGCCCGCATCCAGCGCCCGCTTCCGGATCACGGCGAGGCCCAGGTTGGAGCCGTAGACCAGATAGCCGACGGCGAGAGGCGACAGGCTTTGCGTCGGCACCAGCGCGGGCGGGGTCACGCCGCGCTCGGCGCAATCGGCGTCCAGCCGGTCGAGCAGCGCAGGGATCAGGCCGGCCATTTCGGGCAGCGGCGGCCCGCTGGCGGCCCGGTTCAGCGCGTCGAGCGCGCCGCGCTGGGCTGCCAGAAAGGCGGGCAGATGCGTAGCGGGGTCTTCAAGGAAAGGCGCAAAGCCGGCTTCCGATGTGTCGTGGTCGTGTCGTGTCGCGCGGCGCACGGCCTGGCGGAAGCCGCGGCCCTGTGGCTGCGACGCCGAAAGCAGTGAAGGTCGTGTCATGTCTGTTCAGATTATCCCACTCGTACTGTACCCGCTGACGAACCCCTCGTGGCCCGCAAAAGTTCCGACGCGAGTGAAGAAAGGTCTCACATCAGAAAATAATTTCCGACAGCGAAGGCGGTGGCGATGGCCGAGAGGCCGACGATGACGAGAAGCCCGTCACGCGTGACCATCGCAACGGCCAGGATGGAGACGGCAAAGCCGAGGATCGACGAGGTGAACGGGACAAGTTCGAGCACAGGCATCATCGCCCCGGCCGCAAGGCAGATCAGCTGCGGCACGATGAGCAGCGGTGGCTCCACCAGCGGACAGAGCCGTTCATGCGTGATGCGGTCGAGCCAGCGGGCGGGCGGGGTGAGCCAGTCGAGGCCCTTCGCGATCCGGTTCCTGTTGGCATGGCGCCGCATGATCCACTTCGGCAACCAGACGTGCCGGCGATGGGCGATCATCTGGAACGAGATGAGGGCGATGGACACGCCGCAGATCGTCGAGAAGAAGGGAATGCCGCTGGCCGGGGTCACCACGAGCAGGGCAGGCACCATCAAAAGCGGGCTGAAGGACGCGCGTCCGAGGGACTCGACCACATCGCGCACCGATACCTCCTCCTCACTCAAGGCACGGCGTGCCCGGTTGAGGATATTCACGATGCTCTCTGGCCGGGCATCGGAGGTGTGATGTGGTTCGGTTGTAGTCAAGGTCTGTCTCGTCGGGAGGCCAACGCCACCCGGGCCGGGTTGTTCCCTCAGGAACAGCCGCGCCGCACCGGCGTTGAGCGGTGGAAAGGAGACATATCATGTCAGAGATCAAGACGGCCAAATCCGAACCCGTCGACCTGTTCTGGGGCACCGCCGAAGACACGCGCTTCGGGATGCTCGGGTTCAAGGACGAGGACCAGCACCTTCAGCCGATGACCCATTTCGTGGATCGCGACCGGACGGCGCTGTGGTTCATGACCAGCCGCGACACCGACCTCGCCCGGACCGCCGGCGAAGGCTGGCAGACCAAGATGAGCGGTGACGGACCGGAGGTCTGGTTCACCATCGTCTCGAAGGGTCAGGACGTGCAGATCTGCGCCAAGGGCCGGCTCATCTACGACGATTCCGCCGAGATGAAAGAGGAACTCTGGAACCCCGTCGTCGGTGCCTGGTTCGAGGGCAAGGACGACCCGAACCTCGCGCTCTACCGCCTCGACCTTGAGGAAGCCGCGATCTGGGCCTCGACCGATTCCTCCTTCGCCTTCGCCTGGCAGATCGCCAAGGCGCAGCAGAAGGACAAGGAGCCGGAGGTCGGCACCCACACGGTCATCAATTTCTGAAGCGAGGGGGCGGCCCGGCTTACTGGAAAGGGTCGCCCTTTTTCGAATTGCCCCCGCCGTTCTGGGTAAACGGATCGGCGGGGGTGGTCACGGCATCGAGGTAGCTCTCGGTGCAGGCCACCACCTCCTGCATGGCGAGGTTGGTGCCCTTGAGCGAGAAATCCCCGAGTTCCGAGCCCTGATAGGTCCAGACCATGTGGATGGACCGCTGAAACTCACGCACGAAATTCCCCGCTGAATCCGAGGTGGCGGGGAAGATGTTGTACAGCCCGCGCCGGCCCTGAACCTCGGTCCCGTACATCGTGATGTCCCACGGGGCGCGGCGGTCGAAGCGCACGACGAGTTGGTAGTCGTCATCGACGACGATGGAGCTCCAGTTCTGGTTCAGCACCGCGATGCGCAGCCCGAGATCGTCGAAGGTGGTGTCCAGCCCGAAGAAGACGAAGCTGTCGTTTTCGTATTCCGCGATGGCCGCGCAGGCGCCGTATTCGGGGAAGAACTGAACGTCCCACCAGCCGACGCTTTTCCAATGGACGGTTCCCTGTGCCGCGGCCGGAGCGGCGGCGAGGGTCAGGGCTATGGCAAGGGCACGCATCTATCACTCCCGATCGAAATATCTTCCGATCAGGTTAGCAACAGATTTCCGAATCGCCAAACCCGCTGAACGGCGGGCGGACCGGTTCAGTTCAGCAGCTCGGAGACGATGCCGATCGCCTCCACCACCACCGCCGTATCGCGCATGATCCTGTACACTTCGTTATCGCGGCGCACGTAGAGCTGATCGGCGGGCAGCGTCGGCAGGCCGTAGGTCGTCGGCTGCTCTATCACGATGTAATTGTTGATGATTTGGACGTCGGGGCCATCATCCACGACCCCGGCGCGGCAGGCGTCGATCTTCTTGCAGTGGCCGGGCGGGATCTGTCCCACGCCCCAGCCGGTGCCGTTGTTGTTGCCGTTGGGCTTCGCGGCGGCCGGGGCGGCGAGGGCCGTGGCGCAGAGCGCGGCGAGCGCGGCTTTCGTGACAATATGCATCCTGTCGTCCTTTTCCTTTTCCCCTGTTTAACGCAGAGTGCAGCCCACAGGTTCAGCGGCCCTCCGCGCATGGCGGGGGATTGCCCATGAAACGGGACGGACGGGAGAAAACGATATGAGATCAATGCTTTGGCTGGCCCCTGTGGCGCTGCTCGTCGCGGGCTGCGAACTGGAGGAGACGGCGGACGGCGCCAAGTCGGGCGCGGACCTCTACGCCGATTACTGCGCGGCCTGTCACGGGCCGGGCGGCACCGGCGGGGTCGAGGTGGCGGGCAAGTCCACCCCGGACCTGACCCAGCTTGCCGCCCGGAATGGCGGCGTGTTTCCAATGACTTACGTCATGTCCACCATCGACGGTTACGCCCGTGACAACACCCACGGGCCGATGCCGCGCTTTGGCGATCTGATCGACAGCCCGGTGGTGACCTGGGTGGACGTGGACGGGACGCCGACCCCCACGCCACAGGCGCTGGTGCGGCTCGCGCAGTACCTCGAAGGCCTGCAAACCTAGGCGTTTGGGCGATGCACAGCGCGTACACCGCGTGTGCACACGCTGTACATACGATTGTGCATACGGGGGGCAGCGGGGCGCGGACTAGCGGGTCACGCGGGCCTCGGTCGTTTCGGCCTCCTGCGCGGTGGCGGGGATGCCGACCATCAGGCCGATGGCGCACAGGCCGAGGGTGAGGGTGAGGGCCGAGGCGGCGATGATGTCGGTCATGGGAGTCTCCTTCCAGGTGGTGTTTGAACACCAACGTCGGACAGGTGGCTTCGTGTTCCCGAGGGCATGGAACATGAGGCGGAGGGGGGATCGTTGGTCCGGTGAAGCGAAACGAAAGGAGGACATCATGTCCGTCGCAAGTGTGACAGAGATTTCCGCAACCTCGACCAAGAGCTTCGACGATGCCGTGGCCCAAGGCATCTCGCGCGCGTCCGATACGCTACGCAACGTAAAAGGCGCCTGGGTCAAGGAGAGCAAGGTCGATATCGAGGACGGTTCGATCAGCGCCTACAAGGTCAACATGCAGGTGACCTTCGAACTCGACAAATGAGGGACGCATGATCCCCGAAGAGATAGGCCGGGCGAGAGCCCGGCCTTTTCTTCACTGGTTCTTCACTGGGCGGAGAATACGCCAGATTCGCTGCCTTCGAACCTTTGACCCAGGACATTCGAAAACTCGTGATCTACGCCGATCGCCCCTACCACTCCTTCTCCATTATCTTGAATGGCCCCGTGAACCTCACCCTCAGTAGTAGCGCTTGCTGCAGCACCCACAAACAAGCCGTCATCTCTAATATCGGCATGAATACCGATGTTGTTTTCCAGGGCAGGGTAGGCCATGGATATCATTCCAAAAGGATCTTCGAGGTTCCGATTGAATATGCGGCCATTTATCTCCATGCTGTCGAAGTCGGCCATTAATTCAACATCGCCGTCGATATCCCGATTTGAAAGAATTGAACTCAATACCGTGCCTTGATATCCGCCGCTGAAAGTGGCGGTTGAACCAGTGGGCAAAGTCACGCCTGTCGTACCTGCAAAGGCCCCCACGTATCCGTCCCGCGGGTCCCTGATGTCAGCGGCAATCGTTTTTCCGTCATCTCCTTGGACGACTCTGATGAGAAGAAACCCATCAGTATAAACAGCAGGGGTAGAGCTGTTATGGCGTATCAGATCGACACCGTCTGGGTAGGCAGCAGTCTCGGCATTTTCGACCACAAGTGTCCCGTCTTTGTCCGTTATCGTGACCGCTTCGATCGGTCCGGTTCCGATGAGATTCCAACCGGACCCGCTCGTGCCCCCTGTCGTCGTTTGGCATCCGGAAAGTGCTGTAAACAAAAAACAAGAACTGATTAAAGCTAGCTGATCAAGCTTTATCAAATTCTGATTTCCTTCGTTCTCATGTTTCAATTCTTCGATGGAAAAAAATGAAAGGCTAACGTCTCGCGCATCCATCCCACCAAGAGTGATATTCACGGCATGGTGAATGCGAGTCAAGGTTTGTCGGCAATTTCTTCGCCGCTGAGTGAGCACAGGATCGGCGCCATAGCTGACGGGGCTACATTTTAGTGGAATGGCGAAGTCAGTCGCAGGACCGCGCAATCGGACGAATACGTCGCTTTGACTGGCGTATCGGGGTGGCCGAAAGAGAAGCTGTCACTTTGAAGGTGGCAGAAATACTCCCAAAGGACAATATCCTTTTGGACTTCTCCTCAAACATCCAACTCTTCAACGAACCGCGCGTTCTCCTGGATATACTGGAACCGCAGCTCGGGCTTCTTGCCCATGAGCCGTTCCACCAGATCGCCGGTTTCGCCCGGTTCGTCCTCGTCGATGGTCACGCGGATGAGTTTCCGGGTGTTGGGGTCCATCGTCGTATCCTTCAGGTCCTTCGCGTCCATCTCGCCCAGACCCTTGAAGCGCTGGACGTCGATCTTGCCCTTGCCGCCCAGACCTTTCTCCATCCAGATGTCCTTTTCGGCGTCGTCGGTGACGTAGAGCCGCTTGCCCCCCTGCGTGAGCCGGTAGAGCGGCGGGCAGGCGAGGTAGAGGTGGCCGTGGTCGATGAGCGGGCGCATCTGGCTGAAGAAGAACGTCATCAGCAGCGCCGCGATGTGGGCGCCGTCCACGTCCGCGTCGGTCATGATGATGACCTTGTCGTAACGCAGGTCGTCCACGTTGAACTTGGTCCCCATGCCCACGCCCAACGCCTGACAGAGATCGTTGATCTCCTGGTTCTGGCCGAGCTTGGAGCTGGCCGCGCCCAGCACGTTGAGGATCTTGCCGCGCAGGGGCAGGAGCGCCTGTGTCTTGCGGTCCCGGCCCATCTTGGCCGAGCCGCCCGCGCTGTCGCCCTCGACGAGGAAGATCTCGGTCCCGTCGCGGTTGGTAGCGGAGCAATCGACGAGCTTGCCGGGCAGGCGCAGCTTCTTGGTCGCCGTCTTGCGCTGCGTCTCCTTCTCCTGCCGCCGCCGCAGCCGCTCTTCGGCGCGCAGGACGAGGAAGTCGAGGATGGCGCCGGCGGATTTCGTGTCGGCGGCGAGCCAGTTGTCGAAGTGGTCGCGCACCGAGGACTCGACCAGCCGCGCGGCCTCGGTCGTCGCCAGCCTGTCCTTGGTCTGGCCCACGAATTCCGGCTCACGAATGAAACAGGAGACGAGCGCGCAGCCGCCCGAGGTCAGATCCTCGCGCGTGATCTGGTTCGCCTTCTTGTTGTTGGTCAGCTCGCCGTAAGCCCGGATGCCCTTGAGGATCGCAGCCCAGAAGCCCGCCTCATGCGTGCCGCCTTCGGGGGTCGGCACGGTGTTGCAGTAGGACTGGATGAACCCGTCGCGGGACGGGGTCCAATTGATCGCCCATTCGACCTTGCCCGGCGCCTTGAACCGCTCGAACGACACCGAGCCGGTGAAGGGGCGCTCGGCATAGGTGGTGGCGCCGGTCATGGTTTCAGCGAGGTAGTCGGCAAGGCCGCCGGGGAAGTGGAACGTCGCCTCGGTCGGGGTTTCGCCGTCTGGGATCGCGGTCTTCCAGCGGATCTCGACCCCCGAGAAGAGGTAGGCCTTGGAGCGCGCCATCTTGAACAGGCGCGCGGGCTTGAGCTTGAGCGAGCCGAAGATCTCCGGGTCCGGGTGGAAGGTGACGGTGGTGCCGCGCCGGTTGGGGGCCGCGCCGATCTTTTCCAGCTTGCCCTGCGGGATGCCGCGGGAGAACTCCATCGCGAAGAGTTCCTTGTTCTGGGCGACTTCCACGCGCAGGTGATCGGAGAGCGCGTTGACCACCGAGGAGCCGACGCCGTGCAGGCCGCCCGACGTCTCATAGCTGTCGCCCGAGAACTTGCCGCCCGCGTTGAGGGTGCAGAAGATGATCTCCACCGCCGTCTTGGACGGGTCCTTGGGGTGCGGGCCGACCGGGATGCCGCGCCCGTTGTCGCGGACCGAGACGTGGCCGTTCTCGTGCAGCTCGACCTCGATCCAGGTGGCGTGGCCCGCCACCGCCTCGTCCATCGAGTTGTCGATGATCTCGGCCACCATGTGGTGCAGCGCCCGGTCGTCCTTGCCGCCGATATACATGCCGGGGCGCAGGCGGACGTGCTCCATATCCTCGAGCACCTGGATCGAGGAGGCGTCGTAGGTGTTGGAGGGATTGGTCAGGAGGTCGCTCATGTGCCGCTGCTCTTTTTTGTCGGGGTTTTGCGGCATTATGTCAGGCAAGCGGGCCGGAAAAAAGCGCCGATGATGCGAATCGGTGTCGCGGGAATTCGGGCAGCGGGCGCGGCGCGGCGGACAGTATGGTTTACCTTACCTGAACAATGCGCGCCAAGCCGGGAGCATTGCGGCGAAATCGGGAATAACCGCGGCGGAAATAAGGACGAATTTGGGCAAACTTGCGCGTTTTCGTTGACCGCGGTGGGGCGCATTTGGCACAGTATCCGTGTCGCAGCGGCTGGCTTGGGGGCTGGCACGGACCGCGGCGGACGCATCCCGGATCTGGGGTGCACGACGATGGTCAGCGACGTTTCCCGCGTGAAACAGATCGCCCGAGCGCTCCCCAGGGCGCATGCCGGCCTTTGGTCAGGACCGGCGCGAGCGAGATGTGCGTGGACGAAAGACTGGTGAAGAGAGCATTTTGGCGTTCAGGGGTGTTCGCCGGGAAGCTCCAGGGGGAAAGGCCGGGGTAGGGGTGCCCCGGCCTTTTTCATTGCCTCACCGCGCCTTGGCGCGCAGCCAGTCGGCAAGGGCGTCTTCATGAACGCGGCCTTGGGCGACCTGGATGATGAGGTCACCGGTTTCTTCGGTGTGCCAGTCGAGTTCGATGCCGTTCAAAGTCAGGCAGACGTCCATTGCCTGATGCGCGGTGCGCTTGTTGCCATCGTTGAAGCAGTGCCCGGTGGCGATGACAGTCGCGTAGGCTGCGGCGAGCGCGAAGGCGTCCTCGATCATGCCATAGACAAGACGATTGTCGACACGGCCCAACGCACCGTCCAATGACTTGTCCCCGGCGCGGCCCGAAAGCTCACCCGGATTCAGCACCGTGTCGTGGATTGCATCGACAGTTTCGGGCGTCAGAAGGCGAAAGCTCATTTGTCCTTGAGGTAATCGAGCACGGGTTGGTTCACAGCCTTGCGGCTGCGGATAGCTTCCATCACCTCATCCATCGTCGCATGGCGCGGCTCGTCGTCCTGCACCATGCTTTCCGGCACGAGGTACCCGACGATCTTGGAGTTCTTGAAGATCGCCACGGGTTCGCCGCCCGCGCGGTCGAAAACCTTTTGCGGTTCCCGAAGCTCGGTCATCGTGCAGACGGTCTTTGCGTAGATACGGTTCATGGCTTGCGCTCCAAAGTGTGCATTTCAATGTACATTCTTTCGGGCAAAAATCAAGCCGGGGCGAACGGGTCCGCTGGGTAGCCGACCCGCGCGAGGTAGAGGCCTTCGGGCGGGCAGACCGGGCCACAGGCGGCGCGGTCGCGGGCTTCGAGGGCGGCGGTGACGTCGTCGGGGGTCCATGATCCGGCGCCGACGCGCTCCAGAGTGCCCACGAAACTGCGCACTTGATTGTGCAGAAAGCTGCGGGCGCGGACGTGGAAGCGGAACTCGGTCCCGCCGGGATAGGGCAGCGTCTCCACCCGTAATTCGTCCAGCGTCTTCACCGGGCTGTCAGCCTGACACATGGTCGAGCGGAAGGTCGTGAAATCGTGGTGGCCGATGAGGCGGTCGGCGCCGTCCTGCATCGCTTGTGCGTCGAGGTCGTGGGCCACGCGCCAGGCGTTGCCGCGATCATGGACGAGCGGTGCGCGGCGGGAGATGAGACGAAAGAGATACTGCCGCTCCACCGCCGAGAACCGGGCGTGGAAATCGTCGTCCACCAAGGCGCAATCGACGATGGCGACAGGGTCGGGCTTGAGGTGGAAGTTCAGCGCCTCGCTCAGGCGAAAGGGCGTCCAATCCTTTGCGAGGTCGCAATGCGCGACCTGTCCCAGTGCGTGCACGCCCGCATCGGTGCGTCCGGCTGCGGCGATGGATGGGACGTCCGGCTCCAGCTTGGCGAGCGCGGCTTCGACGGCGGCTTGCACAGATGGATGCTCCTTCTGCCGCTGCCAGCCGGAGAAGGGCCGCCCGTCGTATTCGATTTTCAGAGCGTAGCGGGGCATCAGCCAGCCGGGCCGGTGACCCGGTTCACATGGCCCATCTTGCGGCCCGGCCGCGCCTCGGCCTTGCCGTAGAGATGGATCGCGTTGGCGCTGTCCTGCGCCAGCTCCGGCACGCGGTTCACGTCGTCGCCGATGAGGTTGGTCATCACCACGTCGGCATGGCGCGACCCGTCGCCCAGCGGCCACCCCGCGATGGCGCGGATGTGCTGTTCGAACTGGTCGATGGCGCAGCCGTTCTGCGTCCAATGGCCGGAATTGTGCACGCGCGGGGCCACTTCATTCACCAAAAGACCCGTCGGAGTTACGAAAAGTTCAACTCCCATGACCCCGACGTAGTCCAGCTTTTCAAGCAGGCGGGCGGCAAGGCCATGCGCCTCCATCGCGACCTTGTCGCTGAGGCGCGAGGGGATGGTGGTGGTCGACAGGATGCCGTCCACATGCACGTTCTCGCCCGGCGCATAGCTCGCGAAGGCGCCGGTGAGCCCGCGCGCAGCGATGATCGAGACTTCGCACTCGAACTCCACGAACCCTTCGAGGATGGCGGGGGCGCCGTTCATATCGGCCAATGCACGTTTCGCGTCGCCCGGACGTTTCAGCCGGGCCTGCCCCTTGCCGTCATAGCCCAGCCGCCGGGTCTTGAGGATCGCGGGCGTGCCGATCTCCTTGATCGCCTCGGTCAGGTCCTTCTTGTCGTCCACCGCCGCGAAGGGCGCGACGCCAAGGCCCAGTTCGGCGATGAACGCTTTTTCCGTCAGCCGGTCCTGCGAGATGCGCAGCGCCTTGCGGCCGGGGCGGACGGGGGCGTGAGCCTCGACGATGTCGAGGGCGGAGGTCGGGATGTTCTCGAATTCATATGTGACGACATCGGCGGCCTTGGCGAAGGCGGTCAGGGCCGCGTCGTCGTCGTAGTCCGCCTTGTAGTGATAGTTCGCGACGTGGCTCGCTGGGCAGTCTCCGCCCGGCTCGAAGATCACCGTCTTGAAGCCGAGGCGGGCGGCGGCGACCGAGAGCATTCGGCCAAGCTGTCCGCCGCCGAGGATGCCGATCGTGGCGCCGGGGGCGAGGGGGTCAGTCATCTTGCGGCTCGTCTGGAATGGAGGCCGAGAGCGCCGCGCGCCACGCGTCGAGGCGTTCGGCGAGGGCCGGATCGGATGTGGCGAGGATGCCCGCGGCCATGAGGCCGGCATTCGCGGCCCCGGCTGCGCCGATGGCCATGGTGGCGACCGGGTAGCCCTTGGGCATCTGGACGATGGAATAGAGCGAGTCGACACCCGACAGCGCCTTGGTCTGGACCGGGACACCGATCACCGGCACGCGGGTCTTCGACGCCATCATGCCGGGCAGGTGGGCCGCGCCGCCCGCGCCCGCGATGATGACGGACAGACCGCGATCCACGGCGCTCTTGCCGTAGTCCCAAAGCCGGTCGGGCGTGCGGTGGGCCGAGACGATCCGCGCCTCGAAGGCCACGCCCAGTTCGTCGAGAATGTCGGCGGCAAGTTTCATCGTGGGCCAGTCCGACTGGCTCCCCATGATGATTCCCACTTTCACGTCGGTCATGCATGCCCTCCATCAGGAGTGGCCGTTATAGTCCCTTCAGGACCTCATGCAATGATGTCGGGGGTCAGCTCATCGTCGATGCGCGCGATCTTGTCCTTGAGCAGGAGTTTCTGCTTCTTCAGACGGCGGATCGTGAGCACATCGGCGCGGCCCTCCCCTTCGAGCGCGGTGATCGCCTCATCCAGATCGCGATGCTCGCGCCGCAAAACCTCGATTTCGACACGAAGCACGTCGTCATGCTTCATCTCGTAGGAATTGCTCATGGGTTTCGAGTCGTCCTTCATGTCGTGTTCAATCTACCGCCAAAGCGCCTTTTGGCAAAGCTTTATGCACGGGGCGGCCAGACTTGCGCGGGTCGTGCGCTGACCCCATATTGTGCGCGTGGGTTGCCGATGCGGGACCCACGGACCGACACATCGCTTCATGGCAAAGGACGTGTGATGACCAAGATGACGCAGGGGGCCCATCCCTATTTCCTGGGCTTCGATCAGCTCGAACGCATGATCGAACAGGCCGCCAAAAGCGGCACCGAGGGCTACCCTCCCTTCAACATCGAGCAGGTGAGCGACACCGCCTACCGGATTTCGCTGGCCGTGGCCGGGTTCTCGGAAGAGGACCTTTCGATCACGATCGAGGACCGCAAGCTCGTGGTGCGGGGGCGCCAGCCCAAGACCGACGAGACGCGGGTGTTCCTGCATCGCGGGATCGCGGGTCGTCAGTTCATGAAAAGCTTCGTTCTGGCCGATGGTGTGGAGGTGACGGGGGCACGGACCGAAAGCGGTCTGTTGCACATCGATCTCGAACGCACGCAGCCCGATCCGGTGGTTCAGACCATCCAGATCACGAAAGGCTGAGGGATCAAATTCCCGAATGGCCGCGTTGAACGGGAAACGCCTCACATGAAAGGAGTGCGTCATGGAAACGAATGAATACGTTATGACCGAGCCGGTGGACAACATCGTCTACGTCCGCGAAGTGGACGTCGACGAGCTCCCCGACGAAATCCGCGAGCAGGTCGAGGGTGACGGCAAGCTGTATGGCGTCCACTCGTCCGAAGGGGAGCGTCTGGCGCTTGTGGGCAACCGCAACCTCGCCTTCGCGCTCGCCCGGCAGAACGAGTTGTCGCCGGTCGCCGTCCACTGACGGCACGCAGAGATGGGCCGGGGCCGCGTGGCCCCGCCCGCCCAACCCCCTTTGACCTTCGGAAAACGCGTTTCGCGTGGTAGTCGTGGACACCGACCCTGTGCGCCCATGACGGTCCGCGTATCGAACCGGCCGGTGGGAACGGGGACATTCCATGAAATGGATACTGATTTGCGCACTCGCAGCCATCGTGCCGTGTGCGGCGTCGGCTGGTGAGCGCATCGCCGGCACCAACAGCTATATCGTGAAAGAGGACCGCTGGCCGATCGACTATGGCACCTACTGGCGGCAGGACAACGGCGGGACGTTCTCGGTGACCGAGGGTCCGCTGGAGGATGGCTTCGTGCAGTGCATCGGGGCCGGGTTCGGCACGGCGGGCGGGTCGCGGGGCGAAGGGATCTGCGTCTTCACCACCGGGGATTTTGCGCAGAGCATCGACACCTTCACCTGGGAATGGACCATCGTATCGACCGCGCAGAACGCGTGGAAGGTCATCGGGGCCACCGGCAAGTACGCAGGTATGCGCGGCTCCGGCACGGCGCGCACCCGGATTGGGTCGGAATTCCGCGCCAAGCGGTTCCGGATCACCGACTGGGAAGGCGAGATCGAGATGCCGCCCTTCCGCGACTGACCGTTCAGAGCGCGCTCCACCGACCCGACAGCCGGGCCGCCGCCCGGTTCGCGGCGTCCCGGTCCGGGCGCGATTGCAGTGCGCCGGGATCGGCGAGCGGGGTCATCTTGCCGCGAGCCTCGGGCACCGGGGTCAGGCCGGTGAGATGGGCCGAGATCCACACGTCGTCGGCAGGCCGGGCCGCCTCCGGTGGCGGCGGGATGGCGCGGGCCATCCGGGCCGGGATCAGCGCGCCCGCGAAACCCTGGAGCACCGTTCCCGGATAGCCGATCCGCCGCGCGTCCCATGTGGAGGCGGCGAGGGGGACATCTGGGGCCTGCGCGCGCGCCGTCAGGAAGGTCGCGGCCCACTCCGGGGCATAGAGCCAGTCGTCATCGCAGATCAGGATATCGCCGTCGAATCGCGCGGCGGCGGGCAGGAGCTTGCCCACGGGGCCGAGGTCCGTGTCGGTCTCGATCAGGGTCACGCCGAAGGGGATGGCGGGGAGCGGTGCCGGGTCGAACCGGGACCAATGCCTTGGGATCGTGAGGAAAACCGTCGCCGGAGCCGCCGTCTGCGCGGTCAGCGCCGCCAGCACGCGGGGAAGCGTGGGGAAGCGCGGCGGGATCGTGGTGAGCGAAATCGCGTACATGGGGCGAGCAGAACGGAAAACGCCCTCCACCGCAATCGTGGGGGCGGTGGTAATGAATAATAAACAATCGAATGCGTGAATGTTTTATGCTAGCCTGCCGGTCATCAAGAGTTTGTACGAAGCAGGGAGAGCGACATGCGGGGACTGACAGCGGCCATTCTGATGCTGGCGGCCGGGGCGGCCACAGCCGATCCGGTGGGGATCACGAAGGACATGATGAGCGTGACGGTGGAAACGCCGGGCGGCGCGGTCGAGATCATGCGCGAGCAGGACAACGACGCGGTGATCGAGGGCGATTTCGCCCGCATCGCGCGGCCCTGCCCGAACTTCTGCATCCAGCCGATGATCCCGGCGCCGGGCGTGACACCCATCGGGGAGCTGGAACTGCTCGGGTTCCTGAACGACCCCGACGTGGTGGTGATCGACGGACGGGTGCGCCCGGATTTCGAGGGCGGGGCGATCCCCGGCGCGGTCAACGTGCCCTACACCGAGGCCGCCGACCGGCTGGGCGAACTGGGCTGCGAGCCGGATTTCGACGGCTGGATCTGTGACGGCGAGGGGGTGAAGTCAGTCGCGCTCTATTGCAACGGCCCGTGATGCGGCCAATCCCCCACGGCGGCCCGGCGCATGATCGAGGCAGGCTTCCCGGCGGAGAAGGTGTTCTACTACCGCGCCGGGATGCAGGGCTGGCGGATGCTGGGGCTGACGGTGGAGTGAGGGCGGGTTGGCTCAAGACACGCGTCATGCCTGAGTTCCCGCTGTCGCCCGCAAACGGGCCACCTTACATTTAGGGCTGTGGTTCGACGGCAGGGAAAACCGTCAGGTCCAGGAACCCCGCCGATCCGGATATGACCTTCGATCTGACCCTGGCCGGTGCCACCTATGTCTTTCAGTGCGGAAAAGTCGTGTTCCGGCGCATTTCGATCTGAACGGGAAATCCGGATAACTCGGCGACAATCGCTTCTCGTAGAGCTTCGGTATCGGCGTGCGCGGCAAGCGTAATGGTCAGTTCGCGCCCGTCTGCCTTGTCGTTGCAGGTCAGTGCGAAGCCTTCGGCGCCGACGATGTTCTCTTCGATCAGGCGCCGGAACGCGAGTTCGGCCGCGCGTTCGCGCAACGTCGGTCGGAAGATCTTGCCGGTCGTCGTCAGCGGCAGGTCATCCATCTCGACGATCAGCACCGGGGTTGCCGCGCGCTCGGGCACTTGCCCCGCGGCAAAGTCCCTGAGCTGCGACTCGTCGAATTTCGCATCCGCCTTCAACTGCACGAAGGCCATGGGCAGCTCTCCCGCGTAGGCATCCGGCATGCCGACCGCCGCGCATTGCGCCACGTCCGGGTGCCGCGAAAGGGCCTCTTCAATCCCGGCCGGGTCGATGTTGTGACCACCCCGGATGATGACATCCTTGGCCCGGCCCGTGACGAAGACCGCACCATCGGCGCTGACATAGCCAAGGTCGCCTGTCTCGAACCAGTCCGACGGGTCGCGCGACCCGGCCTTTGGGTCGGCATAGCCGGGGCTGACGTTCGGTCCGCGAATGCACAGCGTGCCGGTTTCCTCCGGCTGAAGCCGGCGCCCCGCCGCCCCGAACGCGGCGATTTCACAAAAGGGCAGTGCCCAGCCGACCGAACCTGCGACCGAATTGCAGTGGCGCGGCGCAGCGCTGATCATTCCGGCTGCTTCGGTCATCCCGTAGATCGGCCTGACCGGCACGCCGGTCGCCGCTTCGAAACGGTCGATAAGGGCCTCGGGCATGAACGAGCCGCCACCGACATGAGCTTTCACGCCCCTGATCTCGTTTCGGTCGGGGTTCGTCGCAACCAGCGAGGTCAGGAACGTCGGCCCCCCGGACAACAGGGTCACGCGATAGCGCTCGACGATCTTCCAGAAGTCACGGACGAACGCCTTGTTCCGCATCCCGAACCGGGACGGCACGACCGTGTTCGCGCCGGCCGCGATGGCGCTTCCGCCAAGAACGAAGCTCCCCGCGACATGGAACAGGGGAAATCCGTTCAGCACGACGTCGTCTGGTCCGATTCCGAAGTAGAGCCCGCCGAACCAACTCACATGGACCTGGTTGCCATGGGTGTGTCGCACCAGTTTCGGCGCGCCGGTGGTGCCGCCGGTATGGAACCAGGCCGCAAGATCGTCGCGCGCCGGTTCGGGCAGGAGGGCGCCACCGGACGAAAGATGGAGCTCCGTGAACGGCACCGCACCCGGCGCAACCTCGGCCCCGACCGAAATCACCGTCTCGAGCGTCGGGACCATGTCGCGCAGGCGCTCCACCTTGTCCCAGACGTTGAGCGCTTCGCAGGGCGCCAGTGTGACGAGGATGCGCGCCCCGGTTTGTCTCAGGATTTCGGCAATGGAGTCCGGCGACAGCATGTAGTTGATCGGGCAGACACGCCCCGCGAGTTCGGCCGCGAACAGCGACACGAACGTTTCCGGCATCGCGGGCATCAACAGGGCCACAGTGGGGGTGTCGACCGATGCCAGCGCCCGGAACCCCGTGGCTACCAAATGGACCTGCTGTTGCAACTCGGCGAAGGAGAGGACCGATGCGACCTCGTCCGCCGTCCCCTCTTCGAGATAGGTCAGGGCCGGTCGGTCCGGAAACAGCCGCGCGGCGCGGTCGATCAGGCCGGGCACCGATTGAACCGGCACGACATTTTCATAGGCCATGCCCTCGATCTCGCGCAGCTGCGCCGGGTCGCGGATCGGTTCGCGGTACCCCGCGCCGTGGGCCGGATCGGCGCCAGCGGCCTTGTCCATGTTCGATGTCAACGCCTCGGGACCTCCGTACATCTTCCCGTCGCAGGATACCGGGGGCGGACATTTGGACTAGACAAACTCCCAGAACCATAGGTTCCAATGATGGAACACATTGGGGGGCCGTGCCATGACGTCCGATATCGACCTGAACGCGATGATGCTGTTCTACCGAACCTACAACGCGGGCAGCATCAACCGCGCCGCGGCCGAGATGGACATGCCGAAGTCGACGATCAGCCGGAAGCTGCGGGCGCTCGAACGGCAATTCGGTGCGACGCTTCTCAGGCGCGGCACCCGCCGGCTCAGCCTGACCGAGATCGGCACGGCGGTTCATGCCCGGTGCGAGATCATCGCCGCCGAGCTCGAGGACGCCAACTTTCAGGCTGCGGAAATGCAAGGCGGAATGCGCGGCGCGCTCAGACTGAGCATGCCCGTTTTCCTGATGAGCTGGAGCGGCCCGATGCTGTCGGCCTTCGCCGAGGAAAACCCCGGCCTGCGGCTGGAGATCGAAGCGCACAATCGCTGGGTCGACCTGACCGAGGAAGCCTTCGACATCGCGATCCATTTCGGCGAACCCCGCGAAACGTTCCAGCCGACACGGCGCCTCGCATGGCTTGACCGGCACCTCTATGCCGCGCCCGCCTACCTCGACCGGTACGGCACACCCGAAAGCGTGGCCGATCTGAGGGACCACGAGATCGTCATGCACTACTACCAGAAACGCGACGCGGTCTGGCCCCCGGACATGGACATCAGCCGCCCGCGAGCGGTCGTGAACAGCGCGGATGTGGTGCATGGCATGGTGCGCGACGGGCTGGGGATCGGACTGTTGCCGGACTTCCTGTGCCGCAGCAGCGTCGCGGCGGGCGAGCTTGTTGCGCTCGACGTGGGGTGGCGCGCGCCGTCGCTGATGCTCAGTGCCACCTATCTTGAGAGACGCTATGCGACACGCAAATCGAAGCTCTTTCTCGACCGGATTTCAGTGTTCCTGAAGGAGCACGCCTGATGCCGAGTGTTCCGAATTTCGAACATCTTGTTCGACGGCAGCTTCTATGCACCCCGCCGCCGCGTCCGGCATGCTGAGTGATGGAGGAAACCGGCGCAGCCCACAAGCGCGGGACCTTGACCAACCTGGAGGAGACCCATGAAGACACTGTTTTACGCAGCCGCGCTGTCCGCCGGAATGGCGGCCTCACCGCTCGCCGCCCAGATGATCGCCGTCGGCACTGCAAGCCCCGGCACGCTGTTCCACTCGTCGGCCTCGGCCGTAACCAAGGTCATCAACGAAGAGGCGGGCATCCGCGCGACGTTGCAGCCGTTCGCGAGCGCCAACGTCTATATCCCCGCCGTGAGCGAGGGCGACATCGACCTTGGCGTCGGGACGGTGCACGAGGTCAACGTGGCCATTCAGGGAACCGAACACTTCAGCGACCGCCCGCAGCCCGGCCTGCGCGCCGTTGGCGTGATGTTTCCCCTGCGCTTCGCGATTTTCGTGCGTGAGGACTCGGACATCGAAAGCCTCGCCGACCTCGCGGGCCGGTCGCTGCCGGGCAGCTACAGCAGCCAGCAGATCGCCGTCACGATGATGGACGCGATCTATGCGGCCAGCGATCTTTCAAAAGACGACGTGGACCTCGTGCCCGTGGCAAATACGGTTGCCGGGGCGAACGATTTTGCGACCGGCAAGGTCGACGCCTTCTTCTTCGCCGTTGGCGCGGCCAAGGTCAGTGAAGTGGATGCGGCCGTTGGCGGTGTGCGCGCTCTGCCCTTCGAGGCTTCGGACGAGAACCTCGCCGCGATGCGCGAACACCTGCCCCAGGGCTACTTCCTCGAAGTCGCGCCGGGCGGCAACAACGTCGGCATCATGGAGCCCACGCAGATCATGGCCTTCGACGCCATCACCTTTGCCAGCGCCGAGACGTCTGAGGATACGATCTACGAGGTCACGAAAGGGCTGCACGAGAACAAGGATGCCCTCGCCGCCGCGTTCCCCGCCTTCCGCGCCTTCGCCCCCGATGCGATGTACAAGGACCTCGCGCCGGTCGAGTATCACCCGGGTGCGGTGAGGTATTTCGAGGAAATCGGCCTGTCGATCGCGAACTGATCCGCGCACGGCACGGCAGTAAACGGACATGACGACGGCATTGGACCCCGAGGCGACTGACACCCCGGTTCTGAAAGGCCCCGCGCGGCGCATCGTCGCCGCCTTGGGCATCCTTTTGACAGCCGGATCCGTCGCCTGGGGGGCGGACCTGTTCCGCAGTGTCGGTGTTCTGATCGTCGCGCAGCAATTCGTGGCCGGTATGCTCGCGATTTCGCTGCTTCTGGCCTTCGTGGCCCTACCCCTGCGGCGGGGGGCGCGTAGAAGCTCCCCGCCGTGGTATGACATCATCCTCGGGCTCGTGGGTTTCGCGGCCGGTGCCTACCTCGCGGTGCGCATTCCCGACCTTGTCGATCTGGTGCTGATGCGCCCGCCCGATGGTGTCGCCGCCGGCCTCGTGGTGATCGTCCTGACGATCGAAGCCCTGCGCCGCTCATCCGGCTGGGCGCTTCCGGCGATCATCGTCGTCTTCTTGCTCTATGGTCTGTTCGGCGACCTCGTGCCCGGCATACTCGAAGGCCGTGGCTCGGATATCGAGCGGCTGGCCGCCGTCATCGCGATCGACCTGAACGGTATGCTCGGCCTGCCGATTATCGTCGCCTGCACGGTGGTGATCGCCTACCTCCTCTTCGGTGCGCTTCTGAGCGTCACGGGCGGGGCGCAGTTCCTGTCGGATCTGTCGCTGGCCCTGATGGGCCGGTTCCGCGGCGGCTCGGCCAAGATCGCGGTCGTCGCCTCATCCCTATTCGGCACAATCTCGGGCAGCGCCGTGGCGAATGTGGTGGCCTCCGGCGTGGTCACCATCCCGTGGATGAAGCGCGCCGGGTATTCCCCGGCCCGGGCCGGCGGGATCGAGGCTGTCGCCTCGACCGGCGGCCAGTTGATGCCCCCGGTGATGGGCGCGTCGGCGTTCCTGATCGCCGAGTTTCTGCAGATCACCTATGCCGAGGTCCTGCTCGCCGCACTCGTGCCGGCGCTGCTGTATTACGTTGCGCTCTTCTTCGTCGTGGACCTCGACGCCGGCAAGTCCGGCATCGCGGCGGTCCCGGCCTCTGAACTGCCGCGCCTCGGCAAGGTATTGAAGGACGGCTGGCATTTCCTGCTGCCCTTCGTCGTCCTCGTGATGGGCCTGTTCCGGTTCAACTGGCAACCGCAGATGGCCGCGGTCTGGGCCATCGTCACCCTGCTGGTGGTGGCGTTCGCCTTTGGCTACCAAGGCAAGCGCCCGACGTTCACCGCGGTGCGTCGTGGCCTTGTGTCGACGGGCATGTCGGCGCTCGACATCGTGCTGATCTGCGCCGGCGCGGGCATCGTGATCGGCGTTCTGTCGCTGTCCGGCCTCGGGTTCAACCTGACGCTCGCCCTGGTCGCAGTCGGCGGCGACAGCCTCTTGCTGCTGCTGCTGATCGCCGGGGCCGTCTGCATCGTGCTCGGCATGGGCCTTCCGACTGTCGGTGTCTATGTCTTGCTCGCCGCGCTCGTCGCACCTGCGTTGATCGAGGTCGGCGTCAAACCGATCGCGGCGCATCTCTTCGTGATGTATTTCGGGCTTCTGTCGTTCCTCACGCCGCCCGTGGCGGTCGCCGCCTATGCCGCCGCCTCGATCGCGCGGGCTGAGCCCATCGCAACCGCGCTCGCCTCCATGCGCTATGGATGGACCGCCTATATCGTGCCCTTCCTCTTCGTGTTCTCTCCGGCCCTCGTGCTTCAGGGCACCGTCGCCGAAAGCGCGCTTGCCGCCACGACGGCGGTCGCCGGTGTGTTCCTCGGCTCGGTCGCGATGACCGGTTATCTGGTGCGCCCGCTCGCGCCATTTCGCCGGGCCGTTATCGGGTTGAGCGGGCTGATGGCGCTCGTCCCCGCCGGTGCTTTCGAGGGGGCATACCTCACCGATCTCGCCGGTGTCGCGCTTGGCGCGGGACTTGTGGCCTACGAACTGTTGTTCGGGCGTGCGCAGCCGGTGCATCAACCATGACCGGGGATGCGGGGGCTGAGCCGGTCGTCCACTTCTACTTCGATTTCATCTCGCCCTTCGGTTATCTGGCGAGTTTGCGGATCGACGAACTGGCCGCCCGTCACGGCTACCGCACCCAATGGCACTCGTTTCTCACGGGCGTGACGATCATGAAGGTGATGGGCCTGCCCCCGGTGCCGAAAACGCCACTGAAAAGCGCCTATGCGCAACGCGACGCGCGCCGCTATTGCAGGCGCCACGGCATCGAACTCGGCCGCGCGTTCGGGCAGGAGCCGGCGAACCCGCTACCGGCGGGGCGGATCTTTCATTGGCTGCGGGCGCACCGGCCGGACACGGCGAAACCGGTCGCCCGGAACCTGTTTCACGCTTACTGGATCGAGGATCGCGACATCGGCGATCTGGATGTCGCGTTGGGCTGCGCACAGGCGGGTGGGGCAGACATCGCCGACCTGCGCGCCGCACTCGACGATGGCAGCGCCGCCGCGCTGTTGCGCGAAGCAACCGACGACGCGGTCGCGAAAGGCGTGTTCGGCTCACCGTTCTTCCGTGTCGGAGACGAGCCGTTCTTCGGCGTCGAAAAGATGGAGCTTCTCGAAGAGTGGCTCCAGCAGGGACCATGGTAGAGGCACCGGACCTGCCGCCGCGACATTCACGACTGAAAGGCACCGCATGACACCGATCTATTTCGAAGACCTGTCGGTCGGCGGCCTCTGGCATAGCGGCGAGATCGAAATGGATGAGGCGAAAATGATCGCCTATGCGCAGGAATTCGATCCACAGTCGATGCACATCGATCCCGTGGCCGCAGCCGAGGGACCGCATGGAACGATCATCGCGTCTGGGATGATGATCATGGCGCTGACGTTGAAGCTGTTCATCGAGGCGGGCGGCTACGGCGGCAATCCCACGATGGGCCTTGGAACTGATGAGGTGCGGTGGAGCGCGGTCGTGCGTCCAGGCGACCGACTGACCGCACACCGGGAGACGACGGCGCTTCGCCGCTCGCGTTCCAATCCCCGCAAGGGCCTGGTGACAACGCGCATCTGGATGACCAACCAGAAAGACGAGACAGTGTTCAGCATGGTTTCGACCGCCATGATCGCCGCACGGACGGATGGTTGATCCGGCCACCGGCCTGAACGCGCTTTCCGGCATGTGTGCCCACAAAAAAACCGGGACCCACAGGCCCCGGTTTCCAATCTTCCTGACATGAACCGCAGAGATTACTGCCCCGCGATCAGGCCCATGCTTTCGAGCTTCAGGATCACCTGATGCGCGCAGTTGTCGACGTCGACGTTCTCGGTCTCGACGCGCAGTTCCGGGTCGGCGGGGACGTCGTAGGGGTCGGAGATCCCGGTGAACTCCTTGATCTTGCCTTCGCGGGCCAGCTTGTAGAGCCCCTTGCGGTCGCGGCGTTCGCATTCCTCGATGGAGGTGGCGACGTGGACCTCGACAAAGGCGCCGAACTGTTCCACGTCCTCGCGCACCGCGCGGCGGGTGGCCGCGTAGGGGGCGATGGGGGCGCAGATGGCGATGCCACCGTTCTTGGTGATCTCGCTCGCCACATAGCCGATGCGGCGGATGTTGAGGTCGCGGTGCTCTTTCGAGAAGCCAAGCTCCGACGACAGGTTCTTGCGCACGATGTCACCGTCAAGCAGCGTCACGGGGCGGCCGCCCATCTCCATCAGCTTGACCATAAGCGCGTTGGCGATGGTCGATTTCCCGGAGCCGGAGAAGCCGGTGAAGAACACGGTGAAGCCCTGCTGCGAGCGCGGCGGGCGCGTGCGGCGCAGTTCCTTGACCACTTCGGGGAAGGAGAACCACTCGGGGATTTCCAGACCTTCCTGCAGGCGGCGGCGCAGTTCGGTGCCGGAGATGTTGAGGATGGTGACGTCATCCTTGTCCTCGATCTCGTCGGCGGGTTCGTACTGGGCGCGTTCCTGCACATAGACCATGTGCTTGAAGTCCACCATTTCGACGCCGATTTCATCCTGATGCTCGCGGAAGAGGTCCTGGGCATCGTAGGGGCCGTAGAAATCCTCGCCCGCCGAGTTCTTGCCGGGGCCCGCGTGGTCGCGGCCGACGATGAGGTGGGTCACGCCGTGGTTGCGGCGGATGAGCCCGTGCCAGACGGCCTCACGCGGGCCGGCCATGCGCATGGCGAGGTTGAGGAGCGACATGGTCGTGGTGGACTGCGGGTACTTGTCCAGCACCGCCTCGTAGCAGCGCACGCGGGTGAAGTGGTCGACGTCGCCCGGCTTGGTCAGGCCCACGACCGGGTGGATCAGCAGGTTGGCCTGCGCTTCCTTGGCGGCGCGGAAGGTCAGTTCCTGGTGCGCGCGATGGAGCGGGTTGCGGGTCTGGAAGGCCACGACGCGGCGCCAGCCCATCTTGCGGAAGAAGGCGCGCAGCTCGTTGGGCGTGTCGCGACGGGCGCGGAAGTCGTAATGCACCGGCTGCTGGATGCCCGTCACGGGGCCGCCGAGATAGACCTTGCCCGCGTGGTTGTGCAGGTAGTTCACCGCCGGGTGGGCGCTGTCGTCGGCGCCAAAGACCTTCTCGGCCTCGCGCGCCTTGTTGGGCACCCAGTTGTCGGTGACGGTCATGGTGGCGAGGATCACGCCCTCCTGATCGCGCAGCGCGATGTCCTGACCTTCGGTGAGGTTGGCCGCGAAATCCTCGGACACGTCGAGCGTGATCGGGATCGGCCAGAGCGTGCCGTCGGCCATGCGCATGTTCTCGACCACGCCGTCGTAGTCGGCTTCGGACAGGAAGCCCTTGAGCGGGTTGAAGCCGCCGTTCATCAGGAGTTCGAGGTCGCAGATCTGGCGCGGGGTGAGGTCCCACGAGACGAGATCGCCGGCCTCCACCTTCAGTTTCTGGGCGCTTTCGTAGGAAACATAAAGCTCGGGAATGGGGGCGAGGTTGGGCAACATGTCGCGACGGCCTTTTCGTGTTGTAATCGGGACCTCGGAATACGGTCGGGGGCATGTATCCCCGCGCGGGCCCGGTTGGCAACCCGTGGGGCAGGGCAGGCGAAAAGAAGAGCGACGTCCCGCGATGCTGCGTTGCAGCGAAACCGCGTTCTGCCCGGAGCGACGGCGATGGGCCGGATTTATCCTTCCCGAAGGATAAGAGAAATCGAGTCCCGCTTATCACGCAGGCGTGAACCTTGTGGTGAAACTACCGGCCATCCGCCACCCGTACCTTCAGTGTTCGATAGCAAATCGCATCAACTGACAAGGAGGACATACAATGTTCAAGACGACTGTAGCCGCTGCGGCCCTCGCCGCTCTCACCGTGCCCGCTTTCGCTGCCAGCCATGAAGGCGGCAACCCGATGGTGGGCGGCGCCGAGATGCCGGCAGACCAGAACATCGTGGAAAACGCGGTGAACTCCGAAGATCACACCACGCTCGTCGCGGCCGTCAAGGCGGCCGGCCTCGTGGAGACGCTCTCGGGCGAAGGCCCGTTCACCGTTTTCGCGCCGACCAACGCGGCGTTCGAGAAGCTCCCGGACGGCACGGTCGATGACCTGCTGAAGCCGGAGAACAAGGAAATGCTCACCAACGTGCTGACCTGCCATGTGGTCGCGGCCAACGCCATGTCGGACGCCATCATGGGTATGGTCGACGATGACGGCGGCACGCACCCGGTCGACACCGTGGGCCCGTGCACGCTGAGCGTCACCTACGAAGGTGACGACATCATGATCGAAGACGAAAACGGCAACGTGGCCAACGTCACCATCGCCGACGTCAAGCAGTCGAACGGCGTGATCCACGTCATCGACACCGTGCTTCTGCCCGCGCAGTAAGCGGACCGATCAGCTCACTGTATCTGAGCGAGAGCCGCCCGGGCCATGTCCGGGCGGCTTTTTCCTGCGCGGTCGGCTAGGTCAGACCACGTCGAGGTAGATTTCCTGCGCTACGATCATGACGCCGTCATCCCAGGCTTCCAGCCGGACGGTGTAATCGCCTTCCGCATCGGTGGTGTCGAACATGGAATCCAGGAAGAAGCCGTAGTTCCACGAATTCTGGAGCTTCGTGACGCCATCGGTGTATTCCCCGCCGGTCCCGGTGAGATCGACGAAGTCCTCGGCCGCAGATCCGTCGACGTCCGCGAGGAACTTGAATTGGAAACTGTCGTTGTCACCGGCCTCGGTGACGGTCGCGGCCCAGTCGATGTTCCATTCCATGCGGTCCGTGCTGGCGGGGTCCGCTTCGACCGTGAACACTGCCGTTCCATCGGCGTTGTAGACCACATTGTTCGGGTCGAGGTCGCCGACACCGCGCAGCTTGGCCTTGAGCGCCAGTTCGACCCCTGCGCCTTCGTGCCGGGTCACGGCATAGTGGTCGTCGGAGTTCCCGTCGCCGAAGATCATCTCGATCCCGTCGCCGTTCTCGGTCGCCCGGCCATCGACCTCGCCGAAGAAGGTTTCGACGTAATC
Organism: Maritimibacter sp.; assembly: GCA_002695005.1. GTDB lineage: Bacteria > Pseudomonadota > Alphaproteobacteria > Rhodobacterales > Rhodobacteraceae > Maritimibacter. The sequence goes on along the minus strand of NZNT01000026.1, from coordinate 248,726 downwards.
TGTCCGCGCATACCCGTGGTCGTAGTCGTATTCGCGCACAGCGTCATAAGCTGCCTCGGCGCTCTCGTTCCCCGAGTAGTAGGGGCGGTCGAGCAGGTCCGGGTCGATGGCTTCGACTGCGGCGATCAGGGCCTCGGCTTCGGGTGTGCCCGCGCCGAACCGGCTTTCGATCGGGCCGCGTCCCAGGTTGCCCAGCATGTTGTCATGCAGGGACTGGAGGCGCTCCGGCGTGTCGTTGGCGTCGCCGTCGTCCGGGGTGAACTTGCCGATCATGTCGGTGAGCGGCGTGCCCCCGTCGGCGAGAAACTCGGCATAGGCGAGGCCGAGGCTCACGAAGTTCTCGTTCACCGAGGCAAAGTAGCCTTCGTCGACATAGCCGTCGTCGAGGTATTCCCAGACCACTGCGAAGGTGTCGGCGGGCGAACCGTTGATCGACAGAATGTCCATAGCACCTGCCGCGTCGGTTTCCGCGAAGAGCGTGTCGAGGAAGTCGGAAAGATCGACCGAGGTTTCTGCGCCGCCCGTGCCCGAGGTGTCGGCGCCGATGAACTCGATCCCCGACAGGTTGATCCGGTCGGGCAGGTCGTCACCGAAGTCGAGCTTGTGGGCGTCCTCGGCCGCGAATGTCGCGTCCTTGCCCAGCTTGACCGCGGGCGCGCCTTTGGCGTCGGCCTTCAGCAGAATGAAATGCTTTTTCTCGTCGAAGCTGTAGGTCGTGTCGAGGTTGAGGTGGACGACACCGTATTCGTCGACATCGACGGGGTCGACCCGTCCCTTGCCGTGGTGCCCCTCTTCATGGCCGCGTCCGCGACCGTTGTCATGTCCCTTGCCGTTTCCGTTTGAATGACGTTTTGCCATCTTGGTCCCCCCTTGATGAATGACGGGGGTCTGAAAATCTGTGTCATTGAATGCCCCCCGGCTACGAGCATAGTCGCGCAACGGGCGTTCGCGCAAATCGGGCGTCGGAATGGTCCCGCATTGGGGATAGTTTGTCGGGATTTCCCCGATTGGTTCTCTTTTTTCACCAATCCATAGAGAAAACGCCGCCCCGGTCCCCGGAGCGGCGTTCGTCGTTTCGCTGTGGTCCGGACGTCAGACGGGGGCCTTCTCGGCCTCCACCGCGGCGGCGGGCTCCGCTTCGCCCTGTTCGGCGAGCCAGCGTTCGGCGTCCAGCGCCGCCATGCAGCCCATGCCGGCGGAGGTCACGGCCTGCCGGTAGATGTGATCGGTGAGGTCGCCCGCCGCGAAGACGCCGGGGATCGAGGTGTGGGTCGTGCCCGGCTCGACCTTCACATAGCCGCCGTGATGGGTTTCGAGCTGGTCCTTGACCAGTTCCGACGCGGGGGCGTGGCCGATGGCGATGAACACGCCCTTGGCGTCGATCTCGGAGACCTCGCCGGTTTTCACGTTCTTCACGCGCACGCCCTCGACGCCCAGCGGCATGTCGGTGCCGGTGACTTCCTCAAGCACATGGTCCCACATGACCTCGATCTTGGGGTTCTTCTCGAGCCGGTTGATGAGGATCTTCTCGGCGCGGAATTCGTCGCGGCGGTGGATGACCGTGACCTTGGAGGCGAAGTTGGTGAGGAACAGCGCCTCCTCGACGGCGGTATTGCCGCCGCCGACCACGATGATCTCCTGCCCGCGGTAGAAAAACCCGTCGCAGGTGGCGCAGGCGGAGACGCCGAAGCCCTTGAACTTCTCTTCCGTCTCGAGCCCGAGCCACTTGGCCCGCGCGCCGGTGGCGAGGATCACGGCGTCGGCCACATAGGTCGCACCGCTGTCGGACTGCGCCACGAAGGGCCGCTTGGACAGGTCGAGATCGGTGATGATGTCGGTCACCACTTCGGTCCCCATCGCTTTCGCGTGCTCTTCCATCTTGACCATGAGGTCGGGCCCCTGGACTTCGGTGAAGCCCGGGTAGTTCTCGACCTCGGTGGTGGTGGTGAGCTGGCCGCCCGGCTCCATCCCCTGCACGAGGATCGGTTTCAGCATCGCGCGTGCGGCATAGACGGCGGCAGAGTAACCGGCCGGCCCCGAGCCGATGATCAGAACACGGGTGTTGTGCGTACCGGACATGACGAATCCCTTCGAAGTGTAAGTCCTGCCCGATATAGTGATGCCACCCGCCCCCCGGAACCCCCTGCGGCGTGCTGTCACTTTTCACGCCTTGAGACATGATGTTGCGCAAATGCGAAATATTATTGCGCAAGCGCGGGCCTCACGGTAAGGTTCGCCAAATCAGCAGGGGGATGGCGCATGCCGAACGCGAAACTGGACCCGATCGACCGGATGATCCTTGCCGAGTTGCAGGGCGACGGCCGCATGACCAACGTGGAGCTCGCCAAGCGCGTGGGCATTTCCGCGCCGCCCTGTCTGCGCCGGGTGCGCACGCTTGAGGAGGCTGGCTTCATCCGGGGCTATCACGCCGACGTGGACGCCCGCGCGCTGGGCTTCGAGGTGCAGGTCTTCGCGATGGTCGGGCTGCAAAGCCAGGCCGAGGCGGATCTGTCGCGGTTCGAGGAGCGCTGCCGCAACTGGCCGCTCGTGCGCGAGTGTCACATGCTGAACGGCGAGGTGGACTTCATCCTCAAGTGCGTCGCGCCGGACCTGTCGACCTTTCAGACCTTCCTGACCGAGCAACTCACGGCGGCGGAGAACGTGGGCAGCGTGAAGACCTCGCTCGTCATCCGCGACGCCAAGGACGAGCCGGGCGTGCCGTTCGACGTGCTGGAAGCGAGGATGGCCGCGGAGGCCTGACCCCCCGGCACTCGATGGAGTGTTGCGCGATGCCGGTTGTCGGCACATCATCAAGCAATACTCATGGGGGATTCCGTAATGCATTTCATCAAGACACTTGTGGGCGTCGCGGCAGTCTCCGCGCTTTCGGGCTGCATGGGAGGAACGAGTTTTTTTGCACCGCCACCGCTGGGTGGGGAAAGACTTGATCCGAATGCGCCGGCCTGGGCCCTGAACTCCTACCTTCCCGATCCGACCATCAACACGGCAATCGTCGGCAACGCGACGCAGGACGCCTCGTTCTCGACGCTGTTCAGCGGGGTGCGCACGAGTGCAGGGGAGATGCCGCTCACCTGGAACCAACAACTCGACAATGCCGCGCAATCTTACGCGGGCTATCTCGTCGCGACGAACCAGTTCTCGCACAATGCTGGCAAGTCCGACATCGGCGCCCGTGTTGCGGCGACGGGCTACCAGTATCGGAAAGTGGGCGAAAACCTTGCCCAAGGACAGCAATCCGAGCAGCAAGCCATGACCTCTTGGCAGAACTCGCCGGGGCACAATGCCAACCTGCTCGACCCGGATTTCGAGGAATTTGCGCTGGGCGTGTCCGGCACGGGGCAGAACGTGACGTGGGTTCTGGTGCTGGCCGATCCGCTTTGAGCGGGTCCCGAAACGAAAACAGGGCGCCAAGGCGCCCCGTTTGATCCTCACGGATGCTCAGGCATCCGGTTCGCGTGGCTCAGGCCAGCGCGATGTTCGACGCGGATTCGCGACCGTCGCGACCGGCTTCGAGGTCGAAGGTCACGGCTTGGCCGTCCTTCAGGGTCGTCAGACCAGCGCGCTCAACGGCGGAGATGTGAACGAAGACGTCCTTCGATCCACCTTCCGGCTCGATGAAGCCGAAACCTTTAGTTGCGTTGAACCATTTTACAGTGCCATTCGCCATTGGAATGTTCCTTTTTCGTGTTGCCGCCCACGGTATTGCGGCGGCTCGGCAGCTTAAAGATCGAATGCTGGCCGAATAGGAACAGGATCGCGAATTCAAGTGTGCATTCCGCTCATGCGTCATTTCGGGCCCGGACGCAAGCAAAATCCGCCGTCTGACAGGGACGTGAAGGGGGCGATCCGCGTTGCCGCAGCACCACATTTTCGCGTCTCTTCACGAAAAAAAGACTCTTTTGCCATTGTTATCACAGGCTTCCCCCCGGTTAACTGACTCTTGGAAGACAGTTTTTCTCCGAGTCGCCTGGGGGCGGCAGGAAAACCGGGAGACGACCCTTGATTGCTTTGCGTTTGACGAAACTGGCGGCGGGCCTTGCGCTCGGCGCTTTTCTTGCCGCCTGTACGACGGTGCCGACCGAGGATACGGCGGTGACCTCGACCGGGGAAGTGTTGCCGGTCATTTCGACGAAAACGCGATCCATGTACCGGGAATTCGACGACGGGCAGTTCATCGTGCCCGCCGTGCCACGCCAGTACCTCTCGGAAGAGCGGGCGCGGCAATACGTTCCGTATTATTCGCCCTATCCCGAAGGGACGATCGTGGTCGATCCCTATGACTACAAGCTTTACCTGATTTCCGGCCCGAACGAGGCGATGCGCTATATCGTCGGAGTGGGTAAGGCGGGCCGGGGTCTGCGGGGCGAGGCGCGGGTGAACCATCAGAAGGCCTGGCCCTACTGGACGCCGACGGCCAACATGCTGCGCCGTGAGCCTGAGAAATACGGCCCCGTGCGCGGCGGTCTCGAAGGCGGGCTGGAAAATCCGCTGGGCGCGCGGGCGCTCTATCTCTATCGCGGGGGGCGTGACACGCTCTACCGTATCCACGGCACGCCCTATCCCTGGACCGTGGGCGGCGAGGAATCCGGCGGCTGCATCCGCATGTTCCACCAGGACGCCATCCACCTTGCGGCCAATGTCGAAAACGGCACGCGGGTCATCATCCTGGGCCAGAGCGAAGCCGGGAAATACACGGTGCCCACGGGCGAAAGCGCCTGAACCGCGCGACCGGCGGTTCCTTGCCGCCGGACGCGACAACGTGAATGCGCCTGGGGGCCGGATCGTCTAACGTCTGCCGAAAAGACCGAGGCAGAACAGTGATGAACGAAACGATCCGGCGATCCGTCGCCCTTTCCCTCATGCTCGCGGCGGCGGTGGCGCTGGCCGCCTGCGGCTCCGGCCCGTCGCGCGGGCGCATGGCCGCGCCCAAGCCGTTGTTGCCCGAGAACTACCAGACCACCGGTATCCCCTCGATGTTCGGGGATACCGATCCGATCGACTGGACCGAACATTCGCCGCGGCCCGATGCCTACCCGGTCCACGGGATCGACGCATCACGCTATCAGGGTGAGATCGACTTCGCCACGGCGCGCGCGAACGGGATCAACTTCGCATGGCTCAAGGTGACGGAAGGGGGCGACCACCTCGACCCCGGCTATGAGATCAACGCGCCGCGCGCGCGGGCGGCGGGGATGCCAGTCGGGGGTTATCACTTCTACTACTTCTGCCGCACGCCCGCCGAACAGGCACGGTGGTTCATCAAGAACGTCCCGCGCGTGGCCGGAGACCTGCCGCCGATGCTGGACATGGAGTGGAACCACCAGTCCCGCACCTGCAAGCGCCGGCCCGATGGCGCGACGGTGCGCGACGAGATCCGGCAGTATGCGTCGATCGTGTCCAACCACTACGGCACCGCGCCGGTGATCTATGTCACCCCCGACTTTTACGCCGAGAACGATCTTGGGCAGATGGCGGGTTATGAATTCTGGCTGCGCTCGGTCGCGGCGCACCCGTCGGAGCGGTATCCGGACGAGCGCTGGACCTTCTGGCAATACAGCGGCACCGGTGTCGCCAAGGGCGTGAACGGGAACGTGGACCTCAACGCCTTCGCGGGCAGCGTGGAGGCCTGGGTCGGCTGGCTGACGGCCCGCCGCCAGCGTTAAGCGTCAGGGCAGGCGGATCACCGGGGCCGGGCCAAGCGGCACGGGGCCAAGGAACGCGCGACCGTTTTCAAACCGGAGCGTGGCGTCCAGCGTCTCGGGGTCGCCCGAGAGGCGGGCGAGCATTTCGCCCGCGCGGGTGATGGTGCCCACGAGCATCTCGGGCACGGCCCCCGCCGCCTGCGCCACCGCGATCATGTCGCGCCAGTTCTCGGCCTTCACGTCCACCTCGCCCTCGGTAACGCCATTCTGGCCCACCACCAGCACGCCGGTCGCGTCGAGGGTCAGCGCGCCCCAGTCGACGGACAGGCGGGTGAGTTCGATTTCACGCGGCTGCGGCCGGGCGCGTTCGATGGCGAAGCGGTCCCACGGGTTGTCGAAGCGCACCGTGGCGGTGAGGCGGGCGCGGTCGATGACCTCGGGAATGGCCCCGGCGTTGCGCGCGCCGGACAGGAGCGCCGGATCGGGGCGGATGCCGGTCGCGTTCACGTCGAAATCATAGACATGGCCCTGCCGGTCAGGGGTTTCGCGCATGGAGATCTGGGCGTGTTCCAGCCCCGTCTCGCGTGTCTCGCCCCGGGCGGTCGTGGCGATGGTGGCCCCGTCGATCTCGATCACGCTGCGTCGGATCGGAAGCTCCACGGCGGGGGCGAAGGAGGCCGAGGCGCGGAAGGTCTCGGACGTGATGCGGTGGCTCGCGTCACGGGTCGCGAAGACCTGTTCGCCGGGAAGGACCGCGATCACTTCGGTCGGGCTGTAGCTGAGCGAGAGGTTCTGAAAGATCGGGGCGGACCAGGCGATGCCCGTCTCGGGGTCGGCGATGTTGAGGTCGGTGATGGTGGTGTCGAAGCGGCTGGGAAAACCCGCCGTGTTGAGGCTGTCGTACTGCGCCGTCCAGCCTTCGGCCCGCCGGTCCTCGAACCAGCCCGCCAGCACGCGTTCGGTCGCCTGCGACCCGACGACCCAGTAGCCGCCCCATCCGATAAAGATGAGGAGGATCAGGGCGATGATGATCTGGGGTGCCTTGCGCATCGGGGCCTCTCTGTTACCGTCCCCCCTTCTAGCCAGCGCGTGACAGGAGGGGAAGCGGGATGGACAGCGACCTTTGGGTCTTCGGCTACGGTTCGCTTCTGTGGAACCAGGGCTTTCCGCATGTAGAGGCGGTGCGGGCCCGGCTCGACGGCTATCACAGGTCGTTCTGCATGCGCTCGATCCATCATCGCGGCACCGATGCCGAGCCCGGCCTGGTGCTGGCGCTGGACGAGGCGGCGGGGGCGTCCTGCGCGGGCATCGCCTATCGCGTCCATCCCGATCACCACGCACCGACGATGGTCGCGCTCCGGGAGCGTGAGCTGATCTCGTCGGCCTATGTCGAAAAGACCCTGCCGGTCACGCTGGCCGACGGGCGGGCGGTTACGGCGGTCTGCTACGTCATCGACCCGGACCATGTGCAATACTGCCACCTCGACCTTGATGAGCAGGCCCGGATCATCGCGCGTGCCGTGGGCGGGCGGGGGCCGAACACGGAATACCTCTACAACACCGCCCAACATCTCACCGACGAGGGGATCGAGGACCCGGACCTGACGTGGCTCGCCACCGAAGTGCGCAGGATCACGGGATAATCGACCATTCGTTCCTTGTGAGCGCCGCGCTCAGCGACTAACCTCGCCAACAAATAAACATCCGGAAGGAGCCCGTCCGCATGGACCAGCCGGATCTCGGGGCCGAGCCGAAATTTACACGACCCTTGCGTCAGATCCTGACGATGCTCATCGTTCTGGGCCTCGTCGGTGTCGGCGTGTTCTTTGCGCTGCCGCAGGTTCTGCCGGTCTTCCTCGCCAACCTCTATCTCAACGCCTTCATCGGGCTGGTCTTCGTGATCGGCCTGATCGCCTGTTTCTGGCAGGTCGTGCAGATCGCAAGCTCGGTCGGCTGGCTCAAACGCTTCGCGTCGGGCGAGCAGGACGGGCGCGGGGCGCCGCGGCTTCTGGCCCCGCTGGCCGCACTCCTGCGGTCGCGGCGCGACCGGATGCAGATCGGGTCGACCTCGGCGCGGTCGATCCTCGACAGCGTCGCGACCCGGATCGACGAAGAGCGCGACATCACGCGCTATATCACCAACCTGTTGATCTTCCTCGGTCTTCTCGGGACGTTCTTCGGCCTCGCCACCACCGTTCCGGCGGTTGTCGAGACGATCCGTTCGCTCGCCCCCGGCGAGGGGGAAGAGGGCGTTCAGGTGTTCGAGCGGCTGATGACCGGGCTGGAGGCGCAGCTTGGCGGCATGGGCACGGCGTTCTCGTCCTCGCTTCTGGGTCTGGCCGGGTCGCTTGTCGTTGGGCTGTTGGAACTGTTCGCGAGCCACGGGCAGAACCGCTTTTACCGGGAACTCGAGGAATGGCTGTCCTCGATCACCAAGGTCGGCTTCTCCCCCGGCGACGAAAGCCAGGGCGAAGCGGGCATGGCGGCCTATCTGACCTATGTGGCCGAACAGATCGAAGCGCTCCGGCAGGCCGTCGCCACCGCCGAAGACGGGCGCGCGACCACCGATGCGCGGCTCTGGCAGCTTGTGGACGGGGTCGAACGGCTCGCCTCCAACATGAACGAACAACCCGACCTCGGCCCCGAATTCGCCCGGATGGCGGAGGGTCAGGACCGCATGATCGCCGCCATCGAAGCGCAGGGGACCGCCGCGGTTCCGGCGGCTGCCAATGACGATGCCGAAGCCCGGATGCGCCTGCGCTCCATCGACGTGCAGCTTCTGCGCATTCTCGAAGAGATGGCGGCGGGCCGGCAGGAGACGATGTCCGAACTGCGCGGCGACATCAACGCGCTCACCAAGGCGATCCGCGCTCTCGGAGGTCAGTGATGGCTCTCGCCCGGCGTTCTGTCCGCAATGTCTCCGGCACGATCTGGCCGGGGTTCGTGGATGCGATGACGGCGCTTTTGCTGGTGCTGATGTTCGTCCTGACGATCTTCATGGTCGTCCAGTATGTGCTGCGCGAGCAGATTTCCGGGCAGGCCACCGAACTCGACAACCTGTCGGCGCAGGTGGCGGGGCTCGCCGATGCGCTGGGTCTGGAACGTCAGCGCACCGCGCAATTGGGCGAGGAGGTCGGGGGCCTCACCGCGACCCTTGGCGACATGCGCACCGAGAACGCCGCGCAACAGGCGCGGATCGGGGAACTTGTCGAACAGACCGAGGAACAGGCGCAGCGGATCGCGGGCTATCAGGGGCAGATCGCCAGTTTCGAGGAACAGGTGGCAAGCCTGATGGCGCAGCGCGATACGGTGATTGCCGAGCGCGACACGGTGATCGACGAGCGTGACGAGGCCCGCGAGGAACGCGACGCGGCCGAGGTGCAGTCGACACAGCTCCGCGCCAGTATTTCCGAACTGGAAGATGCGCAGAGCCGCCTGATTTCGGAGCAGGAGGCGCTGCAACTGGCCCTCGCCCGTGCCCGCGACGAGGTGGATGCCGAGGCCGAGGCAGCGCGGCTGGCAGCGGCCCGGCGTGAAGCGGTGGAGGCGATGCTGGCCGACATCCGGGCCGAGGCCGCCGAGGCCGACGCCGCGCTGGCCGATGCCCAGACCCGGATTTCCGAGCGCACCGCCGCGCTGGAAGACGCCCAGAGCACGATCGACCAGCAGCAGGCCGACCTTGAAGCCGCGCAGGCCGCCGCGCGCGCGGCGCAGGAAGAACTCTCGGACGAGGAAGCGGCGCGTCTGGCCGATGCTGCCGCGCTTCAGACGTTGCGTGATCGGCTGGCGGATGCGGATGAGGAAATCACCGCCATGACGCTCGCCCTCGAAGAACAGCGGCGCAAGGCGGAGGAGACGCTGACGCTCCTCGCTGCCGCCCGCGCTGCGCGTGACGAGGTGGAGGCCGCGCGGGACGAAGCGCTGAGTGAGGCGGACCGGCAGGCCGCATTGCTCGCCACCGCGCGCAATGCGCTGGAGACGGAAGAGGCCCAGAGCGCCGAGTCGCAGCGGCGCGTGGCCCTGCTGAACGAACAGACGGCCGCGCTGCGTCAGCAGTTGGGCAACCTCGAGACCGTGCTCGAGGAGGCTGAGGCGCGCGAGGACGCGGCGCAGGTGCAGATCGAGGCGCTGGGGTCCCGGCTCAACACCGCGCTTGCACAGGTGGCCGCCGAACAGCGCGCGCTGGCCGAGGAACAGGCCGCGCTGGCCGAAGAACAGCGCCGCCGGGCAGAGCTCGAGGCCGCCGAAGCGGAGCGCGCCCGCGAGGAGGCCCGCAACCTCGAAGGTTACCGTTCGGAATTCTTCGGACGGCTCCGGCAGGTTCTGGGGGACCGCGAGGGGATCCGGATCGACGGCGACCGGTTCGTCTTCTCCTCGGAAGTGCTGTTTCCCGTGGGCGCGGCCGACCTGTCGCCCGCCGGCCGGGCGCAGATCACGCGGGTGTCCAACACGCTTATCGAGGTCGCCTCCGAGATCCCCGCCGAGATCGACTGGATTCTGCGGGTCGACGGTCATACCGACAGCCAGCCGATCCGGGGCAACGCGGAATATGCCGACAACTGGGAACTGAGCCAGGCGCGGGCGCTCTCGGTCGTGCGCTTCATGCAGGACGAGCTTGGCTTCCCGCCTTTCCGGCTGGTCGCCGCCGGGTTCGGGGAGTTCCAGCCACTCGTGCAAGGCGACAGTGACGAGGCGCTGGCGGCGAACCGGCGCATCGAGCTCAAGCTGACCGAGAAGTGAGGCTCAGGGCGTGACCGAAATGGTCGTGCCGCGCCCGTCCACCTCGGCCCCGTCACGCAACAGGCGCACGCTCAGCGCGTACTCCCCGACCGGCCAGCCGCCGTCGGGGCGGCGTTTGCCCGCCGCGCGAAAGAACAGCGGCTTGTTGCCCTCTATCTCCTGCGGCGAACTCACAAGCTCGGTGCCATCGGGCCGCGTGATCGTGACCTCGAGCACATCGCCCGCGCGGCCCCCGAAGGCGAAACCCCAGCCGACCAGTGCGGGGGAGGCGGCGGTGATGGCCTCATCCGCCGTTCCCGCCTTGATCGCGTCGTAGTCAGGCAGGCCCGCGCTGGCCCCGATGGTGACAAGGCCGCCGGGGCGGTAGACGGGGCTGTCGCTCCACAGGTCGTCCTCGGGGCCGTCGTCGAGGCCACATTCGGTGATCTCGTCGGTGTTGAACGGGTCCACGACGCGGCCATCCTGACGCACAGCAATATGGACATGCGGAAACTGCGTGCGCCCGGAATAGCCCACGTCACCCAGTGTCGCGCCCATCGTCACGCGCTGGCCGGACTGGACCGCGACGCTGCCCTCCTTGAGGTGGCAATACTGCGTCTCCCACCCGCCGCCGTGGTCGAGCACGACGCCGTTGCCGCATTCGCGCCCCTGAAGCTGGGCGGGCGGCGTGTCGTCGGCGCCGAGGTCTGGCATCCCGTCGCGCACGCCGCGCACGATGCCGGGGGCGGCGGCCTGGACCGGAACGCCCGCCTCCATCGCGGCGAAGGTGGGCAGGGCGAAGTCCGTGCCCTTGTGCCCGTCATAGGACATCGGCCCGCAGGTGAAATCCGCAGCGCCCCGTCCGGGGTCGGCGTCGGTGTATTGCAGGATGAAGCAATCCTCGCCCAGCGTGCAGTCGAGCGGGAGACCCAGGATCGGGTCACGGGCCAGCGCGGGCGTGGCGGTGAGGGCGAGGGCGGCGAGGATCAGGACAGGGCGCATGGCGCCACTCTAGGCGCGGGGACGGGGGCGGCTCAAGCGGTGGGTTTCGCGGCCCAGTCGAGCGCGTCGTCCAGCCGGTCGTCGCCCCAGAACAGCTCTTCCCCCACCGCGAAGGTGGGGGAGCCGAAGACGCCCAGAGACATGGCCGTTTCGGTCTCGGCGGCAAGGCGCGCCTCGGTCTCGGGGGATTGAGCGCGCGCCAGCGTGGCCTCGGCGTCCTGCCCGGCCTCACGCAGGGCGCGCGACAGATTGGGGTCTTCGCCGGCGGGAAGCCCCTCCTCGAACCACAGCCGGTATGTCGCGCGGGTGTAGTCCTGCCCCCAGCCCTCGGACATGCCCAGAAGCGCGACCTGATTGGCGAGCACGAGGCCCGGAAGCGGGTAGGGCGCGGGCAGGCGCGGGGCGAGGCCGTAGCGCGGGGCGCGCCGTTCGATGTCGCGCCACATATAGGCGGCCTTCACCGGCTTGTCCTTGAAGGGCACGTTGTTCTGCTGAACCATGACGTGTCGCACGTTGAAGGGCCGCCAAGTGAAACTGGCCCCGGTTGTGCGGGCCACGTCGGGCAGGCGCATGATGGTCATGTAGCTGTAGGTCGAGCCGATGGAATACCAGAAATCTATGGGCTGCATCGCCGTTCTCCCGTGCTGATCCGTTGCAGGTTAGCATCGCGGCGGCGATCCGTCAGCATGGGTCGCGGACGTGAAAAGACCGGCCCGAGGGCCGGTCTGGATGATGTCGTTGCGGTGCTTATTCCGCCGTCAGGAGCGGGGGCTTCTTGCGCGAGGCGATGCGGGGGCTTCCCGGCTCCTCGATCCTGAGGTCGATCTCGCCGTCCTTGACGCCGACCTGCACAACACCGCCCTTGGCGAGCTTGCCGAAGAGAAGCTCCTCCGCCAGCGGCTTCTTGATGTGCTCCTGGATCACGCGGCCCAGCGGGCGCGCGCCCATCTTGTCGTCATAGCCCTTGTCGGCCAGCCATTCCGCCGCTGCCGGGGTCAGTTCGATGGCCACGTTGCGGTCCATGAGTTGTGCCTCGAGTTGCAGCACGAATTTCTCGACCACCTGCGTGATGATCTCCTTGCCCAGCGGGGCAAAGCTGATCACCGCGTCGAGGCGGTTGCGGAACTCCGGCGTGAAGGTCCGCTCGATGGCCGCCGTATCCTCGCCCTCGCGGCGGTCGCGGCCAAAGCCGATGGCCGTCTTGGCCAGCTCCGAAGCGCCCGCGTTGGAGGTCATGATGAGCACCACGTTGCGGAAGTTCACCGTGCGACCGTTGTGGTCGGTGAGCTGGCCGTGGTCCATGACCTGCAACAGGATGTTGTAGACGTCCGGGTGGGCCTTTTCGATCTCGTCGAGCAGCAGCACGCAATGCGGATGCTGGTCCACGCCATCGGTGAGCAGGCCGCCCTGGTCGAAGCCGACATAGCCCGGCGGTGCGCCGATGAGGCGCGAGACCGCGTGCTTCTCCATGTATTCCGACATGTCGAAGCGCAGCATCTCGACCCCGAGCGAGGCCGCCAGCTGTTTGGCCACCTCGGTCTTGCCGACACCCGTGGGCCCCGCGAACAGGTAGTTGCCGATCGGCTTTTCCGCCTCGCGCAGACCCGCGCGGGACAGTTTGATCGCCGAGGACAGCGCCTCGATCGCCGGGTCCTGACCGAAGACCACGCGCTTGAGCGAGGCTTCGAGGTCGCGCAGGATTTCCTGATCGTCCTTGGAGACCGACTTGGGCGGGATGCGGGCGATCTTGGCAATGATCGCCTCGATCTCCTTGGTCCCGATGGACTTGCGGCGCTTGGAGGCGGCGACGAGGTGCTGGGCCGCGCCCGCCTCGTCGATCACGTCGATGGCCTTGTCCGGCAGTTTGCGGTCGTTGATGTAGCGGTCCGACAGTTCGACGGCGGTCTTGATCGCGTCGTTGGTGTACTTGATCGCGTGATGCTCCTCGAAATAGGGCTTGAGGCCCTTGAGGATCTTCACGGTGTCATCGACCGTCGGCTCGTTCACGTCGATCTTCTGGAACCGGCGGCTGAGCGCGCGGTCCTTTTCGAAGTGCTGGCGGAACTCCTTGTAGGTGGTGGAGCCCATGCAGCGCAGCTTGCCGCCCTGAAGCGCGGGCTTCAGGAGGTTCGAGGCGTCCATCGCCCCGCCGGAAGTCGCGCCCGCGCCGATGACGGTGTGAATCTCGTCGATGAAGAGCACCGCGTCGGGGTGGTTTTCCAGCTCGTTCACCACGGCCTTCAGACGCTCCTCGAAGTCGCCGCGATACCGGGTGCCGGCCAGCAGCGCGCCCATGTCGAGCGAGAAGATGGTGGTTTCCGAGAGCACGTCGGGGGTTTCGCCGGCCTCGATCTTCTTGGCGAGCCCTTCCGCGATGGCGGTCTTGCCCACGCCGGGATCACCCACGAGAAGCGGGTTGTTCTTGCGGCGCCGGCACAGCACCTGGATGCAGCGCTCGACCTCGTGATCGCGCCCGATGAGCGGGTCGATCTCGCCCTTTCGGGCCTTGGCATTCAGGTCGACGCAATACTTGCCCAGTGCCGAATCCTTGGCTTCCTCGTCGGCGGCCTCGTTGGTCGCCTCCTCAAAGTCCGGGGAGCCGGAGATGGGGCGGGTTTCGCCGTAGGACGGATCCTTGGCCACACCATGCGCGATGTAGTTCACGGCGTCGTAACGGGTCATGTCCTGCTCTTGCAGGAAATAGGCCGCGTTGGACTCGCGCTCGGCGAAGATCGCGACGAGCACGTTGGCCCCCGTCACCTCGGTCCGGCCCGAGGACTGGACGTGGATCGCGGCGCGCTGGATGACGCGCTGGAATGCGGCGGTGGGGACGGCCTCGGACCCCTCGATGTTCGTTTCGAACGCCGAGAGTTCGTCGTCGATGTACTTCAGGAGCGTGCCCCGAAGTTCGTCCAGGTCCACGCTGCACGCCTTCATGACGCGGGCCGCATCGGGCTCGTCAATCAAAGCGAGCAACAGGTGTTCCAGCGTCGCCAGCTCATGCTGTCGTTCATTGGCATGAGCGAGCGCGGCATGGATGGCCTGTTCGAGCGTGTTGGAGAAAGAAGGCAAGTGGTTCACTCCTCGTTTCCGGGGTCTCGGGGACGGGAGTGGCCCGTCCGTCTCGACCTTGGCCTCATATCTTTAAGGTTCGGTGTTCGCGGCGTATCTTCAAGTGTTTTCTGGCTGAACAACGCTCACACGGTGGTGATCGTTGCCCAAAGGCCTAGAAATTGTCCTTGGCCTTGCGGATCGCGGCGAAAACCTCGGCATCGCCGTCATGCTCCATGCTGACGGCTTTCTTCATCCCCGGCTCGCCCGCGCGAAGGAACGGGTTGGTCGCTTTTTCAAGTGAGAGGAGCGAGGGGACGGTGAATTCATCGCGGTTGCGCATCGCTGTCACGTCGTCGGCGCGCCGGATCAGGTCCGGGTTCTGCGGGTCGACGGACAGCGCGAAACGCGCATTCGCGGCGGTGTATTCGTGGCCCGAACAGATCAGCGTATCGTCGGGCAGGGACATCAGCGTGGTCAGCGTCGTCCACATCTGGTCGGGCGTGCCTTCGAACAGCCGCCCGCAGCCAAGCGCCATCAGGCTGTCGCCGGTGAAGGCGGCTTTCGCGCCGGGCATGTAGAAGGCGATATGGCCGATGGTGTGGCCGTCGGCGGCCATCACGTCGACCTTGTGGCCGGAGAACGACAGGTCGTCGCCGGGGGAGACGGCCTGATCGAGCGCGGGCAGGCGGTGTGCGTCGTGCTTTGCGCCGATGACGCGGCAGCCGAAGGCCGCGCGCAGATCCTCGACCCCTTCGACGTGGTCGCCGTGGTGGTGGGTGATGAACAGATCGGTCAGCGTCCATCCACGCGCGTCGAGTTCCGCCTTGATCGGAGCGGTTTCGGGGGCATCGAACAGCGCGGTGTCACCGCTTTCCGTGTCATGCACGAGAAAGGCGTAATTGTCCGATCGGCAGGGGATGGTCACGAGGTCGAGTGTCATGTCCAGACGAATATGGGGCGGGGCCGGGCATTGCTCAAGGGGCGTTTTGCCCTCTTTCCAAGTGCGCCATTTGGTCTAACCTGCGTTGCATGCATCTGGACGCACAGGATCTTCGCACTTTCTACTATCGCTCGGCCCTTGGCCGGGTGGCGCAGAAGAACATCCGCGACGAGGTGGTGCGGATCTGGAGCGGGCCGTGCAAGGGGCAGACGGTTCTGGGCTATGGCTTTGCCGCGCCGCTCCTGCGCCCCTTCCTCAAGGACGCGCGCCGGGTCATCGCGCTCATGCCCGGGCCGCAGGGGGTGATGCCCTGGCCGGCCGGGATGCCCAATGTCTCGGTCCTGTGCGAGGAAGTGCTCTGGCCCATCGACACGGGCGTAGCCGACAAGCTGGTGCTGCTGCACGGGCTGGAGACATCGACCAACGCGCCTGCGCTGCTGGACGAGGCCTATCGTGTGCTCGGGCCGGGGGGGCGTGCACTGTTCATCGTGCCCAACCGGGCGGGGCTCTGGTCGCGCTCCGACAACACGCCTTTCGGATACGGGCGGCCCTATACGACGGGGCAGCTTGAACATCAGCTGCGCGACCACGGATTCGCCATCGAGCGACATACTGCCGCACTTTATCAGCCGCCCTCGCACCGGCGGTTCTGGCTCAAGACCGGGCCGATGTGGGAGCGGATCGGGTCCGGTGCCCCGCGCATGGCCGGGGGCGTGCTTCTGGTCGAGGCCTCCAAGCAGGTGCGCGCACAGAACCGTCCGGGACTTCCCGAAGCGGTCAAACGCCCCCTGCGCGCCCTCGACGGGTTCGGGGCGCCGGAGCCGGGGCGGCAGGCCGGGCGGACGGGCGAGGGATTCGGTTCGTGACCCGATAGGACGAAGAAAAAGCGCGGGAGTCACAGTCCGGCAGCACCATTTACCTTCCCCTTTCGCCAAGTTCCCCTATGTTGGCGCAAAACCTCCTCATGCGTATTGCGGGTGTGGGATTGCTCTGCTAGACCCACGCCGAATTTCAGATTGCTCGCGAAAGCGCGGCATCAAGAGGCCGCCCCGGTTTGTCGACGACAGACCACGATGGGGCTAAGGACATCGGAAGGGTGGACGTGTCGGAACCAGCTTCGATAACTTCTGGGATTGCCCAGCGCTATGCGACGGCCGTTTTTGAACTGGCCAAGGATGACAAGAAACTCGCGGCTGTCGAGCAGGACATCGACCAGCTCGAGGCTGCTTACAACGACAGTGTGGACTTTTCCCGCCTCGTGAACTCGCCGATCTATTCGCGCAGTGAGCAGGCCGGAGCGGTCAAGGCGCTTGCCGAGAAGATGGGGCTGTCGTCCCAGATGACCGGCGTGCTTGGCGTCATGGCCGAGAAGCGCCGCCTGTTCATCCTGCCGCAACTCATCGCACGCCTGCGCACGATGATCTCGGACGACAAGGGCGAGGTGGTTGCCGAAGTGACCGCCGCCAAGTCGATGACCAAGGCTCAGCAGGACAAGCTTGCCAAGGCGCTCAAGTCGTCTTTCGGCAAGGACGTGAAGATCAAACTGGCCGTCGATGAAAGTCTCATCGGCGGTCTCGTCGTCAAAGTGGGTTCGAAAATGATCGACAGCTCGATCGCCTCGCGCCTGAACGCACTCCAGAATTCCATGAAAGAGGTCGGATAAGAATGGGTATCCAAGCAGCCGAAATTTCTGCGATCCTCAAGGACCAGATCAAGAACTTTGGCCAGGAGGCCCAAGTGGCCGAAGTGGGTCATGTGCTCTCCGTCGGTGACGGCATTGCGCGCGTCTACGGCCTCGACAACGTCCAGGCCGGTGAAATGGTCGAATTCCCCGGTGGTATCCGGGGGATGGCGCTGAACCTCGAAGCCGACAACGTCGGCGTCGTGATCTTCGGCTCGGACCGCGACATCAAAGAAGGCGACACGGTCAAGCGGACCAAGTCGATCGTGGACGTTCCGGTCGGTGACGGCCTCCTCGGCCGCGTGGTCGACGGTCTGGGCAACCCGATCGACGGCAAGGGCCCGATCAAGTCCGAGCAGCGCTCGGTCGCGGACGTGAAAGCGCCGGGCATCATCCCGCGTAAATCGGTGCACGAGCCGATGGCGACGGGCCTCAAGGCCGTCGACTCCATGATCCCGATCGGCCGTGGTCAGCGCGAGCTCATCATCGGCGACCGCCAGACCGGCAAGACCGCCGTGGCGCTCGACGCGATCCTGAACCAGAAGACCTACAACGATGCCGCCGGCGACGACGAGAGCAAGAAGCTCTACTGCGTCTACGTCGCCATCGGCCAGAAGCGGTCCACCGTGGCCCAGCTGGTGAAGAAACTCGAAGAGACCGGCGCCATCGAATACTCGATCGTCGTCGCCGCGACCGCGTCGGACCCCGCGCCGATGCAGTATCTCGCCCCCTACACCGCCACCGCGATGGGCGAGTACTTCCGCGACAACGGCCGCCACGGCCTGATGATCTACGATGACCTGTCCAAACAGGCCGTCGCATATCGTCAGATGTCGCTGCTCCTGCGTCGTCCGCCGGGGCGTGAAGCCTATCCGGGTGACGTGTTCTACCTTCACTCTCGTCTGCTGGAGCGTTCGGCCAAGCTGAACGAAGATTTCGGTGGTGGTTCGCTGACGGCTCTGCCGATCATCGAAACCCAGGGCGGCGACGTTTCGGCGTTCATCCCGACCAACGTGATCTCGATCACCGACGGCCAGATCTTCCTTGAAACCGAGCTGTTCTATCAGGGCGTTCGCCCGGCCGTGAACACCGGTCTCTCGGTGTCGCGCGTCGGTTCGTCGGCCCAGACGAAAGCCATGTCCTCGGTTGCCGGTCCGGTGAAACTGTCGCTCGCCCAGTACCGCGAGATGGCGGCCTTCGCCCAGTTCGGCTCCGACCTCGACGCCGCGACCCAGCGCCTGCTGGCCCGTGGTGCGCGTCTGACCGAGCTCATGAAGCAGCCGCAGTATTCGCCGCTGACCAACGCGGAAATCGTCTGCGTGATCTTCGCGGGCACCAACGGCTACCTCGACAAGGTCGCGGTCAAGGACGTGGGCCGGTTCGAGCAAGGTCTGCTCAATCACCTGCGCTCCAAGCACGAGGCGCTTCTGGACGACATCACCCAGAACGACCGCAAGGTGAAGGACGAGCTTGCCGACAAGATCAAGGGCGCCCTCGACGAGTTCGCCGAAGGCTTTTCGTAAACCCCGGTGATCTGGAAGGAGGCTGGCAATGCCAAGTCTTAAGGACCTGAAAAACCGGATCGACACGGTTAAGTCGACGCGCAAGATCACCAAGGCCATGCAGATGGTCGCGGCGGCCAAGCTCCGTCGCGCCCAGGAAGCGGCCGAGGCGTCGCGCCCCTATACCGAGCGGTTCAACGCCGTGCTCGCGGGGCTCGCCAAGGCGGCCTCCGGGTCGGACGCCGCCCCGCGCCTTCTGCGCGGGACGGGCTCGGATCAGGTGCAGCTGCTCGTCGTCATGACCGCCGAGCGTGGTCTGTGCGGTGGCTTCAACTCGTCCATCGTGAAGCTCGCCAAGGTAAAGGCGGACGAGCTGAAGGCGGCGGGCAAGACCGTGAAGATCCTCACCGTCGGCAAGAAGGGCCGGGAACAGCTTCGCCGCGACTACGGCGACCTGCTCATCGGTCACGTCGACCTGACCGAGGTGAAGAACATCACCTATCCGGACGCGCAGGGGATCGCCAACGACCTCCTCACGCGGTTCGACGCGGGCGAGTTCGACGTCGCGACGATCTTCTTCAACACGTTCGAGAACGTGGTGAGCCAGATCCCGACCGAATGGCAGGTGATCCCGGCCAAGTTCGACGATGTCGACACGGAGAGCCAGGATACCGGCTACGTCTACGACTACGAACCCTCGGAAGAAGAGGTGCTCGCCACCCTCCTGCCGCAGGGCGTGTCGACGGCGATCTTCGCTGCACTGCTGGAGAACAGCGCGTCCGAGCAGGGGGCGCGGATGTCCGCGATGGACAACGCCACCCGCAACGCCGGCGAGATGATCGACAAGCTGACCATCGAGTACAACCGCTCGCGTCAGGCCGTCATCACCAACGAGCTGATTGAAATTATTTCGGGCGCCGAGGCGCTCTAGGGAACCGGAGAAACGAAACATGGCGAAAGCACCGACCAAAGCAGCCGCGAAAGGCAAGGTGACCCAGGTCATCGGCGCCGTCGTGGACGTGAAGTTCGACGATCACCTGCCGGCGATCTTGAACGCGCTTGAAACCGACAACAACGGCAACCGCCTCGTCCTCGAAGTGGCGCAGCACCTTGGTGAGAACACCGTGCGCGCGATCGCGATGGACGCGACCGAGGGCCTCGTGCGCGGTCAGGAAGTGAACGACACCGGCGCGCCGATCTCGGTTCCCGTGGGCACCGCGACGCTGGGCCGTATCCTCAACGTCACCGGCGATCCGGTCGACGAAAAGGGCCCGGTCGAGGCCGACGAGTTCCGCCCGATCCACGCGGAAGCCCCGGATTTCGACGAGCAGGCCACCGAGGCCGAAATCCTCGTCACCGGCATCAAGGTCATCGACCTGCTGGCGCCCTATTCGAAAGGCGGCAAGATCGGCCTCTTCGGCGGTGCCGGCGTGGGCAAGACGGTTCTCATCCAGGAGCTCATCAACAACATCGCCAAGGTGCACTCGGGTCTGTCCGTGTTCGCCGGCGTGGGTGAGCGGACCCGTGAGGGCAACGACCTTTACCACGAGATGATCGAATCCGGCGTTCTGACCCCGGACAACCTGCCCGACTCCAAGATCGCGCTGGTCTACGGCCAGATGAACGAGCCGCCGGGTGCCCGTGCCCGGATCGCGCTGACCGGCCTGACGCTGGCGGAACAGTTCCGCGACGCCACCGGCACCGACGTTCTGTTCTTCGTCGACAACATCTTCCGCTTCACGCAGGCGGGTTCCGAGATGTCAGCGCTTCTGGGTCGTATCCCCTCGGCCGTGGGCTACCAGCCGACGCTGGCCACCGACATGGGCGCGATGCAGGAACGGATCACGTCCACGAAAAACGGCTCGATCACCTCGATCCAGGCCGTGTATGTGCCCGCGGACGACCTTACCGACCCGGCGCCGGCCACGACCTTTGCCCACCTCGACGCGACGACCGTGCTTAACCGCGCGATCTCGGAACTCGGGATCTACCCGGCGGTTGACCCGCTCGACTCCACCTCGCGTCTCATGGACCCGCTGATCATCGGCGACGAGCACTATCAGGTCGCTCGTGACGTGCAGGGGATTCTCCAGCGTTACAAATCGCTGCAGGACATCATCGCCATTCTCGGGATGGACGAACTGTCGGAAGAGGACAAGCTGACCGTGGCCCGCGCCCGGAAAATCCAGCGTTTCCTGTCGCAGCCGTTCGACGTGGCGAAAGTGTTCACCGGGTCCGACGGTGTGCAGGTTCCGCTGGAGGACACGGTCTCGTCGTTCAAGGCGGTCGTCGCCGGCGAATACGATCACCTGCCCGAGGGTGCCTTCTACATGGTTGGCGGCATCGACGAAGTGATCGCCAAAGCCGAGAAGATGGCTGCGGAAGCTGCGTAATCAGTCCTCCCCCGGCCCGTGCCGGGGGGCGGCTCCTGACAGGAGACAAACATGGCTGACATGATGCAATTCGACCTGGTGTCGCCGGAGCGCCGCCTGACCTCGACCGAGGCCAGCGCGGTGCAGATTCCCGGCGCCGATGGCGACTTCACGGCGATGGCCAACCACGCGCCGGTCATCGCCACGCTGCGGCCCGGCATCGTCACGGTGCAGGGCGCATCGGGCGAAGAGAAGTTCGTCGTGACCGGCGGCTTCGCCGAGGTGACGCCGGACGGGACCAGCGTTCTGGCCGAGCGGGCCATGCCCGCCGGAGAGGTGACGCAGGAGGTGATCGACGATTTCGTGGCCTCCGCCGTCGCAGCCCGCGACAACGCGACGCCCGAGATGCTCGACCAGCTGTCCAAGCAGGTGGGCGACATCGCGCTCGTCGCCTCCGAGCTGGGCCTGCAAAGCAAGGCATAAGAACCCGAACGACCGGGGGACAGTGAAAGCCCTGCATCTTCGGATGCGGGGCTTTTGCTTTGTGGGGGCCGGACGGACGCGCGGGGGGCGTCCTGTGCCTAGTGGTTCTGGCCCATCATGCGCTCGTGAACCGCCTGCATCCCGCGCTCGGCCATATCACTCACTTCGGCCGCGTGGGTGTGCAGCGCCGCGACGAGGTCCGGGTCGTCGCTCGTCTGGACCACAACGATACCCGCTTCGGTCACCTCGATCTCGTTCACCAGTCCCTCGGCGCGGTCGAAGAAAATGTCGAGCGTCGGGGATTGGATGAAGATGCGCGGGTCGTCGCCCGCCTCGACCCGTCCGATCATGCCGACCACATGGCTGACGAGGGCCGCCATGACTTCCGGGTCGGAGGAGCTTGTGACGGTGCGGATGCCGTTGGGCAGATTTTCGACCGTGCGCGAGAGGGTCTGAAAGCCGCGAAACATCATGGCGAGTTCGGCGCTTTCCTCCGGTGTCGCGTTCTCGCCCCTGAGGCCGGGCATGGTCACCTCATCATGCCCCGTGCCGTCCGCGCCGTGCATGTGGGACATTTGCGCGCTGGCCAGCGACGGGGCAAAGACCAGCATGACGGCAAGAAGAGCGGACGCGCAGCGGTGGGGACGAACCATTGGAATCTCCTTCGTGATCCCCAAGTCCTATGCCTAAAATTGAATAAGTGGAAGTGACGAAACCGTCACCGGTCAAAGGCCGGGAGGTCGAGCCGCACGAAGCTGAACGCGCCAAGCTCCCGTAGCAGTTTCCGGCGCATCGCCTCTTCATAATCATTGTAGCTATTCGTGGGTTGCACGAAAGAGCCCGCGCCCTGGATGACCGACTGCAAGTAATACTGAACCACGGTCGGGTCGTCGTCCATGATCACGAGACCGTTTACGGTGATCAGGGACATGTCGTGGGCGAGATAGGCGCTTTCAGGCGGGAACCCATCGTTGTTCACCCCGTCCCCTGACACGTCGATGACCTGCCGGTCACACGCCTCCGGCGCTTCCTTCAGCAGGTTCAGGGCGTGCCCCAGCGCGTAGCCCAGCGACGTTGGAAATTCGTCCACGCGCCGGGCGGCGCTGCGGAAGGTTCCGGCGGCGCGTGCAAGGTCGTCAGCGCCCCGCACGAAGGTCCACGGGAGTTGTTCGTACTGGTGGCGCGAACCGCTCCACTCGAACGCGGTGAGCCAGATGCCGCCCCGCGCCGCCACCGCGTCAGCCACCGCCGGATCGGTCAGCGCACCGGCCAGGCCGTCCTGCTGGAGCCGGTACTCGCGGGCGTCGATGGAGGCCGAGACGTCCAGAGCCAGCACCAGCGCGATGTCGCAGGCGCGGGCCGCCGTCGAACCGAGAACGGCGGAGCACAGGGCGAGGCAAGCGAGAGCGGAACGCAACATGGGGTGTCCTGACGATGGGGCTGACCGCAGCCTATCACGCTTGCTGACCTTGCCCAAATCCGGTTCATTTCCAAGGAGTGCCACGAAATCGTCCATTTGGGGGTCCAGACTGGGGGCCATCACAAAGGAGTATTCGGCATGATGTTGAAATCCTTGTTCGTTTCGCTGCTGATTCTTGCCCCCACAGGGGCTGCGGCGCAGCCATTTTCGACCTCGATGGCCCAGTGTGCGGGCATCTACGATTCCGTGGCGCGGTTCATGACCGACCCGAACCGGCAGGCGGAGCTGGTCCATGCCGCCGCCGACTGGCTCGACGCTGCGCGCGTGCAGGCGGTGGGCGAAGGGGTGGTTGATCCGGAAAAGACCGTGCACGCGACCTATCGCGTGGCCAAGGCGGAGTGGGAGGCCAAGGGGATGCGCATCGTCTTTTCGCAGGAATTCCGGGACTGGACGGCCTATTGCCGGTCCTTTGCCGCGGATCGGGGGATCGAGCTGGGGCTTTAGTCCGGCCTGAAAACCGTTGATCGCGGGCGCATCGCACCCTAGCAAAAGCCATGACCCCGCGCCCGCTTCATTTCATCCTCGCGACCATCCTGATCGACGCGATCGGGGTGGGGCTGATCTTTCCTTTGATGCCGGACCTGATGGACCGTGTCGGCGCGGGCGGGGTGTCGAACGGGGCCGTGCTGGGCGGCATCCTCATGGCCGCCTATGCGGCGACGCAGTTTCTGTGTGCCCCGGCCGTGGGCGGGCTGTCGGACGCGATCGGGCGCAAGCCCGTGCTGCTCGTGGCGCTGGCGACGCTGGCGGTGGACTATGTCATCATGGCGCTGGCGACGAGCTTCTGGCTGCTGCTGGTCGGACGGCTTCTCGCAGGTGTGGCGGGGGCGACCTATATCACCGCGACCGCCTATCTCGCCGATATCTCACCGCCGGAGAAGCGCGCGGCGAATTTCGGGCTGATCGGCGCGACTTTCGGCATCGGCTTCGTGCTCGGCCCGGCGTTTGGCGGGCTGCTCGCCGGGATCGACGTGACCGCGCCGTTCTGGGTGGCGGCCGCCCTGTCGGCGGCGAACGTGGGTTTCGGCCTCGCGGTGCTGCCTGAGAGCCTGCCACCCGAGAAACGGCGGGCGTTCCGGGCGAGCGACCTCAACCCGTTTGGTGCGATCCGAGACGCCTTCCGCCTGCCAGAGTTGGCGCTGCCCCTGTCGTGCATGTTCGTCTTCGAGTTCGCCAACATGGTCTACCCGACGCTCTGGGCCTTCTGGGGACGGGCCAATTTCGGGTGGTCTGCCGCGATCATCGGGGTCTCGCTCGCCACATATGGCGTGGGTGTGGCGATCACGCAGGCGGTGGTGTTGCCCGCGCTTCTCAAAAGGATGAGCGAGTTCCGCGTGCTCCTTATCGCGCTCTGCGTCGGGATCGTCGCGGCCTTTGCCTTCGGGCTGATGGAGGCGGCCTGGATGGTGGCGGTGGTGCTTCCCATTGCGTGCCTGTCGGATATGGCGCCGCCGACTTTGACGGCGATCATGGCCAATGTGACGAGCGACGACCGGCAGGGCGTGCTGCAAGGAGTGATCGCCTCGCTCGGCTCGCTCGCGGCGATCTTTGCGCCGCTCATCATGACGCCGGTGTTCCGCAGTTTTTCGGGCCCCGACGCGGCACTGCGTTTGCCGGGCGCGCCGTTCCTGATGGCGGGACTGCTGCTCGTCGCTTTGGTGCCCGTGGTATTGAAGATGCGCCCGGTCGCACAATCGTCCTGACGGTCTTGCAGGACCGCCTGCGTTTGAGGCAAGTTGGCACCGGGCAGGGCGACAAGCTAGCAGGTTTCGAACATGTGGCGCATCAGAACCCATAGAATGGGCATCGACCGCGGGTCAAAAGTGCTTTTTTCCGACTTCGTGACGGATGGCGCGATGTGGACTGGCGAGGGCGACCGGGAGATCCGGATGCTCATTCCCTTCTCCGAACCCTTCACATCGGCCCCGGCCGTGATGGTTGGCATGTCGATGTGGGACATCGACGCCGAGACCAATTCGCGGATCGATATCTCGTCCGAGAACATCACCGAGAAGGATTTCGAGATCGTCTTTCACACCTGGGGCGATACCAAGGTTGCCCGAATCCGGGCCGACTGGGTGGCCTTTGGTGAGGTCGCCGATGACGACGACTGGGACGTGATCTAGGCCCCGGAAACGGTATGCACACCGTATGCACATCCTGTGCACACACTGTACATACGATTGTATGACATCAGGTTAACCGTCGCCCGCCCGTGCGCGTGCGCCGAGGCCGCGCGAGGTCAGGCATACAGCGTCTCGTAGAGCGGCTGGAGCGTGGCGTGTTCGAACAGGGACGAGACGGAAGTGCCGCCCCAGATGTTCAGGATCGCCTGCGCGAAGATCGGGGCCATCGGCACCACGCGGATGTTCGGCGCGGCGGCCACTTCGGGGGTGGGCGAGATCGAGTCGGTGAGGACGAGGCTTTTCAGCTTCGACGCCGTGACACGCTCCACCGCCGGGTTCGACATGACGCCGTGGGTGATATAGGCGTGCACCTCTTCCGCGCCGCATTCCATCAGAACGTCGGCGGCCTTGCACAGGGTGCCGGCGGTGTCGCAGATGTCGTCGACGATGATGCAGCGCTTGCCGGTCACGTTGCCGATCACGGTCATCTCTGACACTTCGCCCGCCTTCTCGCGGCGCTTGTCCACGATGGCGAGGGGTGCTTCGATCCGCTTGGCGAGTTCACGGGCACGGGCCACACCGCCCACGTCGGGCGAAATCACCATTACGTCGTCCATGCAGTCCTTGAAGTGGTGCTTCACGTCGAGCGCGAACACGGGGCTGGCATAGAGGTTGTCGACGGGCATGTCGAAAAAGCCCTGGATCTGGGTCGCGTGCAGGTCCATCGTCAGCACCCGCTCGATCCCGGCCTGCGAGATCATGTTCGCGACGAGCTTGGCCGAAATCGGCGTGCGGGCCTTGGTCCGGCGGTCCTGCCGGGCGTAGCCGAAATAGGGGATCACAGCGGTGATCCGGCCCGCAGACGACCGGCGCAGCGTGTCGGCGATGATGAGCAGTTCCATCAGGTTGTCGTTGGCCGGGCGCGAGGTCGACTGGATGATGAACATGTCCTCGCCGCGCACGTTTTCGTGCACTTCCACAAAGACCTCGGCGTCGTTGAACCGTTCGACCCGCGCATCGACCAGACGGACGGGCGATCCACGGTGGATCGACATGCGCCGGGCGACCGCTTCGGCCAGCTTGAGGTTCGCGTTGCCCGAGATGAGCTTGGGTTCGGTGATGGCTGGCATGGAATGATCCCCGGCTGTCCATGTAACAGAATCGCGATTGATCGCGTTGACTTCGCTTAACACCGGGCTAGGTTCATGGCCACCTGTGGTGCGTTGGGGGAAGCGTTATGGCGAAGATCGAGTACTATTTCAGCACAATCTCCCCTTACACCTACCTTGCAGGCCCGCGTTTGCGCGCGATCGTCGAGTCGCACGGGGCCGAGATCGTGGTCAAACCCTTCGATATCATCGGGCTGTTCCCGCGCACGGGCGGTCTGCCCTTGCCGGAGCGGCATCCGTCGCGGCAGGCCTATCGCCTCGTCGATCTCGAACGGCAGGCGAAGAAGGCGGGGATGCCACTCAACGTGAAGCCCGCGCATTTCCCGACCAATCCCGCGCCCTCGTCCTATGCGATCATCGCGGCACAGGCGGCGGGGGGGGGCGATGTGCTCGGCCTTGTCGAGCGCCTGCTGGCGGCCTGCTGGGCCGAGGAAAAAGACATCGCGCAGGACGACGTCATCAAGGAATGCCTCGGCGCGGCCGGGTTCGATCCGGCGCTGGCCGATACCGGGCTGTTCACCGGGGCCGAGGCCTATGGCCGCAACCTTGAAGAGGCCGTCGCGGCCGGGGTCTTTGGCGCGCCGACGTGGATCGTGGACGGGGGCGAGATGTTCTGGGGGCAGGACCGGATCGAGGATCTGGATCTTTTCCTGAAGGGCGCGCTCTGATGGAGGGCGGTCCGCCGCTGTCACGGATTGCGGGGCATCCCACCCATGTCGTGAGAATGGGGTCTGGCGTGCGCCGGGCGCTGTTCATTCATTGCTCGCTGGCCCACAGCGGGGCGTGGATGGGGGTTGGCGCCGCGCTTCTGGATAAGCTGTCGATGACTGCCTTCGACCGGCCGGGACACGGGCGGTCAGCGCCGTGGCTCGGGGGCGAGGACGGCAAGGCGCTCCATGACCTGACGACCGAGATCGCGGGGCAGCTGATCGACAAGCGGGCCGACGTGGTCGGGCACAGCTATGGGGCGACCGTGGCGCTGCGGCTCGCGATGGAATGGCCCGAGCATGTGCGCACGCTCACCATGATCGAGCCGGTGCTGTTCGCCGCGATCCGGGGCACGGCGGAATACGACGCGGCGCGCGAAATGATCTATGGCCTGCGCAGCCATATCGAGCGGGGCAACCGGATGGAGGCCGCGCGCATCTTTCACGACGCGACGAACCACGGGATGTATTTCGACGACCTGTCGCCCGAGCGGCAGAAGCGGATGGCGGCGCGCATCGACCTGGTGCTGGAGGAATCCCCGGCGACGTTCGAGGATACTGCGGGCTTGCTGGAGCCGGGGCGGCTTGAGAAGATCCGCCAGCCCGTGCTCTTGCTGGAGAGCAGCAACCCGCCCGTCGGCGTGCGCGCGGTGCACGAGGCGCTGGCCGCGCGGATTGCGCACCTGCAACGGGTGGTGGTGGTCGGCGCCGGGCACATGTCGCCCATCACCCATCCCGAGAATGTCGCGGGCGAGATTGCCGCGTTCCTGAAGGTCTAGCCGCGCAGAACGTGCAGGAAGCGGTCCACGCCGTCTTCGGTCATCGACCAGTCGCAGACGAGCCGCGCTGTCAGGCGGTCGTCGTCATGGGCGCCGTCGAGCTGGCCGTCGTAGATGTGATAGATCGCGCCCGCGTCGAACAGCCGCCGATGGTCGCCGGCCCGCAGGATAGGGAACATCATGTTGCCCGACGGTTCATAGGCGAAGCCCACGTCGTTCAGGCCCCGCATCCCGTCCTGCAACCGGAGGCGGGAGGCGTTGGCGGCCCGGGCGAGGTCGAGCCAGCGCCCGCCGTCGAGATAGGGCAGGAACTGGGCCGAGAGGTAGCGGTGTTTCGAGAAGAGATGACCGCCGCGCTTGCGCCGGAACTCGAACTCGCGGGCTTTCTCCGGGTCGAAGAAAACCACCGCCTCGGCCCCCATGAGGCCATTCTTGGTGCCGCCGAAGCTCACCACATCCACGCCCGCCTTCCAGGTCATTTCGGCGGGGGTGCAGTCGAGCTCCACCAGCGCGTTCGCGAAGCGGGCGCCGTCGAGGTGGACGGGCAGGCCGAAATCCTTGGCGACTTCGCAGAGCGCCGTGAGGTCGCCGCGGGAGTAGATCGTGCCGCGTTCGGTGATCTGGGTGATCGAGACCGGCCCGCGCTGTGGCCCGTGGACGCCGCGCGTGCCCTCGCCGGCGATCGTGTCGCGCAGGGCGTCGGGGGTCATGCGGCCATCGGTGGTGGGAACGAGGGTGAGCTTGGCGCCGCCGGTGTAGAATTCGGGCGCGTTGCACTCGTCCTCGTGGATGTGGGCGGTGTCGGAGCAGAACACCGTCTGAAACGGCTGCGTGTAGCTGGCGAGGGCGAGGGAGTTGGCGGCGGTCCCGGTCGGGACGAAGTGGACGGCGGCGTCGGGCGCTTCGAACACCTCGCGCACAGCGGCGGCGGCCCGCGCGGTCGTGTCGTCGGCGCCGTAACCGCCGGTGTAGCCGGTGTTCGCGTCCGCCAGCGCCTCGATCACGCTGGGGTGGGCGGGGCCGCCGTTGTCCGAGGCAAAAAACATCACAGGTCCTCTTCGATCAGGTAGTCTTCCCAGTCCTCTTCCGGCACCTCGAACTCCGGCACCGTCCAGCCGCGCACGGATTGCCCGGCAGCGTGGGTGCTTTCCGGGTCGCCGGTGACGAGCGGGTGCCAGTCGGGCAGGGGTTTGCCTTCGTGCCGCAGGCGATAGGCGCAGGTCGCGGGCATGAAGTAGGCGATCTTGTCCATGTTCGCGGGGGTCAGCACGATACATTCCGGCACGAACTGAAGCCGGATGTCGTATTGCGCGCAGCGGCAGGTGTCGTTGTCGAGCAGCCGGCAGGCGACGCGGGTGAAGGCGACCTCGCCGGTGTCGTCGTCTTCGAGCTTGTTCAGGCAGCACTTGCCGCAGCCATCGCACAGCGCCTCCCACTCCGGCGGGGTGAGGCTGTCGAGCGGCAGGGTCCAGAACTGTTTGCGCAGGCGAGTCGTCATCCGGCGAACCTGTCGCAGCGGGCCGGGAATGAAAAGGGCGATGCGGTCCTGGTCGGCGGGGCGGCGCGTGTTGGGGCGAACCGTGCGCCCGATTAACAACCTTAGGTAATGTATTTGTCTTGTTTGCCTGTATGAGTTGTATACTGTCGAGTCCGGAAAGGGGTGTCGCGTGATCCTGAACCACCTTTGAAATGCCCAGGTTGCCGAGGGCGTGCGGGCTCAGCTCGATCTTCTGCTGGACGGTGTGCGGCAGGAGGCCGGGTTCGACGCGGTGTTCATCGCCCGCATCGCGGGTGCCGAGCGGCGGGTGGAGGCGGTGGCGGCCGACCCTGCCGCCGACACGACGCTGCGCGCCGGTCAGGTGTGCGGCCTCGGCGAGTGCCCCGTGGTGGCCGCCGCCGTCGCAACCGATCCGTCCCCCTTCGCAACGATCATTCCCGCGACCATCTGGCCCGGATCGCCCGGCGACGGGGCGGCAGGTGTCGCGCTGCGCCTGTCGAGCGGGGAGGTCTTCGGCGTGTTGGGCGGGGTCGCCCGGCGCGTCGTGGCGGATGCCGAAGCGCGGCTGCGGGTGACGGCGTCGCACCTTGCCGTCGCGCTGGACGTGCTCCACGACGACGCCCTGGCGGCCCAGCGGCTGCGCGGGAAGCTTCGGGACCTGATCCGCGCGCAACGGTTCCGCCCCGTGTTCCAGCCGGTGCTGGATCTGGTCACGGGCGACGTGATCTATCGCGAAGGGCTTACGCGGCTTGAGGACAATGTGGGCATGAGCGTGCCCGAGGTCATCGCGGCGGCTCATTCCGTCGGCCTTGGCCCGGAAGTCGAGCTTGGCTTCGCCCGCGCGATCCTCGCAGCCGATAGGGCCTGGCCGGATGCGGCGGGCGTGGCGATCAACCTGTCGGAAACCACGCTTCACGCCCCGGCGTTCGAAGCGTTTCTGGCCGAGGAGGCCGAGCCGGGGATCACCGTGGAACTGACGGAGCATGAGCCGGTGCGCGATTACCCGGCCCTTGCCGCGCGGGTGGCGCAGATGCGGTCGGCGGGCCTGAGCCTTGCCATCGATGACGCAGGGGCGGGCTATACCTCGCTGCGCCATATCCTCGACCTGAAGCCCGACGTCCGCAAGATGGATGCTGCGTTGTCGACGCGGGTCGACACCGATCCCGAGGCATTGGCGCTCTTCCGGGCGCTGCAAGGGTATTGCGACGAAACGGGCACGATCCTTGTCATCGAAGGCATCGAGCGGGCTGAACAGTTGGCGGCGCTAAGCTCGGTCGGCGTGCGCTATGTTCAGGGGTTCCATGTCGGTGCGCCGGAGGAAACGGCGCAGTCGTCAGTCGGATAGCCTGCCTGAAAATTGAGCGGCCGGATCGCCCGGATCACATGCCGTGGCGGCCGAAGACCGTGCGGAACGTCATGCCGATGATCCGCAGTTCCATCGCGAAACCGGCGTTGCGGATGTAGTTGAGGTCGCGCGCCGTCTTGGCCCGCGTGGCATCGACACCGACGGCATAGCCGAGCGCCACCTGCGCAAGTCCGCTGATACCGGGGCGCACGAGGTGGCGTTCGCGGTAGCGCGGGACCATGCGCGAGAATTCGTGGGCATGGGAGAAGGTGTCGGGGCGCGGCCCGATGATGCTCATTTCGCCACGAAGGACGTTGTAGGCCTGCGGCAGCTCATCAAGCCTCATGCGGCGCAGAAGTCCGCCCAGCCGGGTGATCCGGTTTGTTTCGAGCGGGTCCTTGGCGGTGCGCGTGGTGCTGGCCGAGTGGGTCATCGTCCTGAATTTAATGACTTTAAAGGGTTCGCAGTCGCGACCCATGCGGTCCTGACGGAAAAACAGGGGACCTGCGTTAAAGAACGGGTTCAGCACGAGAAGCGCCAGCCCGGTCAGAGCGGCAAGGATCAACAGGATCACCGACAACACGATGTCGAACGCGCGCTTGGTCGCCCAGAATAGGGCAGAACCGCCAGGCCTTTGAAAATCATTCTTGAATCGGGTCCCGACGTTTTCAACGTCGGAAAACCGATACCCGATATTCGGATCGGCAGACATTATCGCCCCCAGTGTCTTACCTGCCGGACCAAACCCTTTCTGGGTTTCCGGCAGCCCACTGCGCCAACATACTGCAATGCGGCATCCTGTACAGACTCTCTTAAGACTAAAAGGGCAAACCGGCGTGCTTGTGCCTACTAACAAGCGCCAACTGCCCGGTTTTTGGGCGTCCTGTTGCCGCTAACGCCCTGCGATAGCGCGACAAACAATGACTCCGCAATCTGAAGTTGCCGGTCGGTGAAGGTGGCAACCAATTGGCGTATTTCGCACTGCGTCTCGGCATCCCGATTCCGAGGCTGGGGAATCGGCGCCGGACGCGGCGCGGTCAGGCCGCCTTTGTCTTGTCGGCGGTCGCGCGGGCGAGCTTGTTGGCGAGGCTCACAGACAAAAGATGCGCGTAGATCGCGGGCAGCACCCCCGCCTCGCGCAGTTTCAGGTAGTCGGCGTCAGGCAAGGCGCGCAGCTTTTCCTCGTCCACCACGGCGAAACCATGCAGGCTCGCCGATACCTCGCCCGAGGCATCACGCGCTTCGATCGAGATCTGCGAGAAGAGGTCGAGGTCTTTCAGAACCTCCAGCGCGCCCTCGGTCCGCTTGGCCGAAGCCGCGTATTCGGTGACAAGGCGCACAACGCGGTCCATGAACTCGGTCTTCTCGCCCGCCTCGTCGAAGAGCGGGGTGCCGCTGTCACTTTCGGCAAAGCCCGCATAGCCGCTGTCGACGCAGACGATCGGGTCGGCCCCCTCCTGCTCGCCGAGGATGAAGGGATAGCGGCGCAGGTAGGCCGGCATATAGCCCGGCGTCCACTTGCCTTCGGCATCGACAAACACGTTCTCGCCACTCTTGAGCCCGCACAGGAAGACGGGGGTAAAGCCGGTGCCGGTCGGCACGAAGACGATGGGAAGGTCATGGGCCGCTGCCGTGAACTCGTCGAACACCGCCGGGATCACCTGTGCCTCGCGCGCGAAGGCGAAGGGCTCGGCCGCGGCGGAAATCTGGAACCGCTTGTGGTTGACGGTCGAGAGCGCCTCCACGTTCTTGTAAAACATCGGCAACTGGGTCATGGGCAAATCCTTCCGTGCAATGGCGGGACTCTCCGACAGCCGGCCCGCCGAGTCAATTCCGGCAGGTCCCCCGGGGCGCGGGCTTGTGCGCCGGGGTCATGACCAGACAGCTTGACAGGTGGCGCGCGGGTCCGAACACTTGCCGTACCCGATCATTCCTCGGCGAAGCGACACGAACCTTCAGGAGAGCACGGACTTGGAAGACCCCCTCTCCCCCCTGATGACCGCGATCGCGTCCGGCGACAGGGCCGCGCTGGCGGGCCTTTATCAGCGTCTCGAAAAACCGGTCTACAGATTTATCCAGTCGAAATTGAACGATCCGCACGAGTCGGCCGACATACTTCATGACGTATTCATGGACGTCTGGCGCAGCGCCGGGCGGTTCGAAGGGAGATCGAAAGTGCAGACCTGGGTATTCGGAATCGCGTGGCGCAAGGTGATCGACCTCAGGCGGAAGTCGGGGCGCATGGATTTGCCGGGCGAGACGCCGGATATTGCGGATGAGCATGTCGATACCGAGGCGGCCGTTCTGGCCGGGCAGGAGGCCGTTCATGTGCGCCATTGCCTTGGCGAACTTGGTGATGAGCATCGCATGGCCATCTCGCTCGCCTTCTACGAGGATATGGCTTACGGCCAGATCGCCGAGGTTGCGGGCGTTCCGGAAGGCACGATCAAGACGCGGATTTATCACGCGAAGAAGCTGCTGCTGCGGTGCCTGTCGGGTCGCGTGACGCGGGAGGCGAGGGCGTGATGGCGCGCGAAGACATCGAAGCCCTGCTGCCGTTCTACGCGAACGGCACGCTGTCGGACGCCGAACGCGCGGAGGTCGAGGCGGCGCTGGCGGAGGACCCGTCGCTCGATCTTGAGCTTTCGGTGCTGCGTGCGATGCGCGAGAACCTGCAATCGGAAGAGCCGGGGAGCCCGGGAGAGTTCGGGCTTGCGCGGCTCATGCGCGAGGTCGACCGGGAGGCGCGCGCGCAGCCTCGGGCGCCCGCCCGCGGCATCCCGGTTCGGTTCTGGCAGGTCGCGGCCGCTCTCGCGCTCGTCGCGCTTGTCGCGCAGAGCCTGTTCCTGTTCGACAGCCGCGCGCCCGACTACCGGCTCGCCGGAGAGGCGGATGGCCAGATCGTGGTCGCATTCGATCCGGAGGCCACCGAGGCAGACATCCGCGCGCTTCTCAACGGCCTGGGGCTTGAGATTGTCGGCGGACCCAGTGCGCTGGGGCTGTATGAGCTTGCCGACCCTGCGGGGGAGGTGACGGAGGCGGATCTGGAGGCGCTGCGGGGGGCGCCGCAGGTCGAGTCCGCTGACCGCAATGACTAGGCTCGGGCTTCATAGGGGGCCTTGGGCCGTGGTTCTGCTGATCGCCGCACTGAGCCTTGCCGCGCAGGGACAGGCTCAGACCCCGCGGGGCGCCACCCCGGGGCGGACGCCCGTCACCACGACGACACCGTCGGGGCCTGCGACGACACCAGCCACGCGGCCCACGGGATCAGGGACGACCACGCGGGTTCCGCGCGATGATCGCGATCCTTCCGGAACGCCCCTGCGGATCGTCGCGTCCGAGGTTCAGACGCTCAACGGTCGCACCGAATACATCGCCATCGGGCCTGAGGGCGAGGCGGCGGGCACTGCCCGGACCCTCCTGTCGGCCGGCGCGACGCTGGTCCGGCGGCGCGCCTATCCGGGGCTTGGACGAGTCGGGCAGATCTTCGTTCTGCCCTTTACCCTCTCGCCGGAGCGGGCCCGGCGTCTGGTGGCCGACGCTGCTCCCGCGACACGGTTCGACGCGCATGGGCTGTATCGCTATGCCGAGGGTGGCCCGCGATTGTATGCGGAACGCATGGTGCTGGGGGCCGGGCGGTGCAGGGCGCCACCGTCCCGCACGATCGGCATGATAGACGGACCCGTGAACCTGACACATCCCGCGCTGGCATCAGCGCGGGTCGACGCCATTTCGGTCGCGCCGGGCGGGCGTGCTGCCGAAGCCCCGGATCACGCGACGGCCGTTGCGGCCCTGATCGTCGGGGCGGATGCGCGCGGCGTCTATGCCGGGTTCGCGGCGGGCGCCAGACTCGTGGCTGTCGATGCCTTTTCAGGCTCGGGCCGGCGGGAACGGACCAACGTGGATATGATCGGCGCCGGGCTCGATGTGCTTGTCCGGAGCGGCGTCCGGGTGATCAACCTGTCCCTGTCGGGGGGCGAGAACGCTGCGCTCGGCGCATTGCTGGCGGCCGCCGCGCAGCAGGGTGTCGTGATGATCGGGGCGGCGGGCAATGACGGGCGCGGCGTGGGCTGGCCTGCTGCCGCGCCGGAGGTCATCGCCGTCACGGCAGTAGATGCGGCGATGGCGCCCTATGGTCGCGCCAATCGCGGGCCGGAAATCGAGTTCGCCGCCCCCGGCGTCGATCTTTGGGTCGCGCGGCGCGACAGCGGCGGCTATGCCAGCGGCACCTCCTATGCCGCGCCGATCGTCACCGCGCTTGCGGCCCAGCTTGGGGCCGGTGCGGCGCTGTCCGCCTCGGACCTGCGCCGCGTTCTGCGCGCCTCGGCGCGTGATATCGGCGCTGGCGGGCGGGATCATGCGACCGGGTGGGGCCTTGTCCAGGCCTCCGGTTGCTGACCTTCCGGTTTCTTTCAAAAAAATAATCAATAAAAACAATGCAATGAAAGAAATCTGACGAAAATTTCGTCTTTCTTTGAACCTTCCGCCGTCGCCGCCCGACATACGAATACACCCGGCGCAACCGGGTCACATTCAAACGAGGAGACGACACATGACCATCATCAACAAAACCGCCATCGCCGCTTTCGCCCTGATCACGTCCGCCACCGGGGGCTCTGCCCTGGCCGGGAATGCCGGGGAGAGCATGCCGGCCTGCATCAACCATGTGGTGAATGCCTGTAACGAGAATTCCAACCATCCCGAGGCCTGCACGGAAGCCGGACTGTCGGCCTGTGAAGAACTCCATGGTCTGAGCGAACAGACCGCTCTGCCGAAGATCAAGATCTTCGAAGCGCCGAACGGGACCTACCGCGTCGTGATCGGAGACGGCCCGAGCCGCCCCCAGACCCGGGTCCCGACGGCCGAGCCCAACTTCCCCGGCACGGCGTCGCCGCGCGGCTGATCGAGAAAACAGAAGCGGGAAAAAGCGGGGCCTTGTGCCCCGCTTTTTTCGTTGTCGCGGGTCAGATATCCGTGCCCTGCTTCACTTCCCGGCGGACCTGCCCCCAGGCCATCAGCGCAAAGACGGCCGTGCCGCCGGTGATGTTGCCCGCCAGAACGGGGAAGAAGAACCGCAGGAGGCCCGTCATCACGTCCGTCTCGCCGTTCCAGAGGATCAGCCCGTATTCGACCGATCCGGCGACGATATGGGCAAAGCCCGCCGCCGCCATGATCCAGGTGAGGGTCAGGATCACGAAAAACGAGTTTCCACCCGCGGAAGGCATGATCCAGACGATGGCTGCGATCAGCACCCCCGCGGGCATCGAGCGTAGGAAATTGGTCAGCGCATCGCCCTCGACCGCGTGGCGGGCGACCGCGAGGAGGCTTTCATACAGCTCCGGCGACACGACGCCCGGCAGCGTGAGGAACCCGGCTGCGATCATCGCGCCCACGACATTCGCGGTCATGACAAGACCCCACAGTCGCGCCGTGCGGTTCAGGCACCACATGGAGCGACGGGAGATCACGGGCAGCACCGTCGTGATCGTGTTCTCGGTGAAGAGTTGCATACGGCCAAGAATGACGACCAGAAACCCCACCGAATAGCCAAGGCTTTCCACCAGTATGGCCCAGTCGGCGTCGGGCAGATTGTGGTGCAGCACGGCCTGAGAGATCACGGACATGCTGATGAGCACGCCGGCGGCCAGACCGGACCAGACCAGCGACATGGCCGGGCGCGACAGTTCCTCGTCCCCGTCGCGGCGGATGACCTCATAGATCAGGCGCGCGGAGAGCCGCGTCGCCTGCGTGACCGATTCCTCCTCCGATTCCGCGTGGATGGTCTCGGGCGCTTCGTCGTTGTCCTTGATCCCCGTGGGGCGATTTTCGTCGGCGGTCATGGCGCACCGTGGCTTGCGCGGTGGCCCGAGCGGCCTGCCGCATGTGGGAGGTGTGACAGGTTCATTCTGTCAGGCGCTTACAGGTTTCTCGGCCCAGTAGCCGGGAACGCCGCCGCAGTAGCTCGGCACGTTCAGGCTGTCTTCGACGGCGGCATACATGAGCGCTTCGGCATATGCGAAGCGGGTCGGGTCGCCGTCTTCGGGGCTGTACATGCCGGTGTAGAGCGTCTTGAGCAGGCTTTTCGACAGGTCAGGCGACGCGGTCTTTTCTGCCAGTGCGGTTCGATCCTCGTCCGGGAAAGCCCGGGCCGCCCCGGCAACGAGTGCGTTCGGGATGGTGTCAAAGCCCGCCAGTTCGCGGCATGTGGCTGCAAAGGCGAGGGTTTTCCTGCCGTCCGACTGGGCGAGGGCGGCTCCGGGCATCAGCGCGGCGGCGGATGCGCCGCCGAGGAACAGCCGGCGGGAGAGGTGTGTCTCAATCATTCTTCGCCTCCTCCGTCTCGGGCCGCCACGAGGCGTAATAGGCGGCGAGGTCAGAGATTTCTGCGGTGTCGAGACGGGCGGAATAGGCCCGCATCCGTCCCATCGGGTCCGAGGTCCGGCGTCCGTCCGCATAGGCGCGCAGTTGGTCGGCCAGATAGGCTTCGGGCTGGCCGTGAAGGCGTGGCGCGGTGCGGGCGCGGTCGGTGTCGGGGTCGAGCGAATGGCAACTGGCGCAGGGGGCGAGGCCGCGGCTCCAGTCGCCCTGGGTGACAAGCGCGGGCGGCGTGTCGTCGTTCATGCCTTTCGGTTCGAGGACCGGGCGGGGCGCGTCGGCATAGAGCCGTGCCATGGCCCCGTCACCCTGTCCGAGCGCGAGGGCGGTGAGTTCCATCTGGCGGTGGCGCCGGTCGCCCTCGCGGAAGGCCTCAAGCTGCCGTTCGAGGTAGCGGATCGGCTGGCCGTTCAGATCGGGGAAAACCTGCGTGGTGGGGCGCTCCGGCGCCACGGCGTGACAGGCCGAGCAATTCAGCAGGATGTCGGTCGACTGAGCCGAGAGGGCAGTGGGGCCGAAGGCGGTCAGGGCGAGCGCCAGGATCGTGCGGGCGACAGTCATGGGCGGGCCTCGTTCACGATGTGCTCGCCCATGCGCAGCGCGAGGGCGGCGATGGTGAGCGTGACGTTCACGCTGGAGACCGATGGAAAGGTCGAGGACGAGCTGATCCAGAGGTTCGGGTGATCGTGGGCCCGGCAATCGGCATCGACCACGCTGTCGCGCGGGTCGTCGCCCATGATCGTCGCGCCGGTGATGTGGTTGTTCGGCAGGTAGCCCTCGTTGTGTTCCACGCTGCTGGCCGTGGCGCCGAGCGTTTCGGCAATCCGCTCGACCCGCTTGCGCGTGTCCTCGGCGGCGCGCGCCACATAGTCGCCGACGTCATAGTGGATTTCGGGGCGGGGCAGGCCGAGCCGGTCGGTCTTGCCCTCGGTCGAGGGGCGGATGCGGTTGCTCGGGTCGGGGAGTTGTTCGTGGAACGCCGTGATGACCTGCCGGCGGGCGGTGCGATGGCGCACCGCCTCGCGCAGCTCTGTGCCCGTCAGCCCCTCGTCGATGGCCGCTTTCGCGATGCCTTCGACCGGGTTCATGTTCAGGATCATCAGTTTGCGCGCGGCATGTTCGCTGCGGAAATCGCCGTCACGCAGACTGGTGATGGCGGAAATCACGTTGGGGCCGCGTCCGGGCCAGAGCGGCACTTCGCTGTCGAAGGACGACGAGGTGCCGGGGTGGTCCATCAGGTTCCGGCCCACCATGTCCGAGGAATTGGCGACGCCCTCCGGCGCGTTCTCCTGCGTCGACATCAAAAGGATCTTGGGCCCTTCGATCCCGTTCGCGGCCAGCACGAAGCGGTCGGCCTCGATCCGGAACTCCTCGCGGCTCGGCGTGAGGTAGCGGGCCGCGATGATCTCGCCGTCGTCGCCGACTTCGAGGTGGTGGACCACGGCATTCGTGATCAACTCGGCCCCCGCGGCCTGCGCCTTTTCCACGGCGATGTTGCCGGAATACTGCGCGCCGATCGGGCAGATGGGCATACAG
The DNA here is from genome assembly GCA_002695005.1 of Maritimibacter sp. Classification (GTDB taxonomy): domain Bacteria; phylum Pseudomonadota; class Alphaproteobacteria; order Rhodobacterales; family Rhodobacteraceae; genus Maritimibacter. Next base: position 210,295 of record NZNT01000026.1, on the reverse strand, counting down.
TTGGCATTGCCGCAGCAGGGCGGGCGACCGTCATAGACCTGCTGATTGTTGCGGGCCTGCGGCGCGCTGACGTGATCGTAGCCAAGGGCCGTGAGTTTTTCGTGAAAGACCTGATCCATGTAGGACAGCGGCGCTGCGGGCATCGGGTAGGGGGCGGAGCGGGGCGCGTCGAAGGGCGCGTCCTCGGGTCCGGCGACACCCATTTCCTCTTCCGCGGCCTGATACCACGGCTCGATGTCCCAGTAGTCGAGCGGCCAGTCGCGCCCGACCCCGTAGCGCGACTTCAGCTTCATGTCGTTGGGGAGGTAGCGCCACGCGGCGGCGGCCCAGTGCCACGTCGTGCCGCCGACCGCACGGATGTATTGCTGGTCGTAGGCGTGGGGGCCTTTCTGGATGAGGTAGTCGTCGGTGCGCGCGACCTGCGGCTGGGGCGCGTGGGGCACGGGCGGGTAGGGCGACATCATGGTCTGCGGGTCGGAGGAGCGGAACCTGTCGACCAGATCTTCGCGTTGCACCTGCGGGCCGTCGCACAGGATGCTCACCTTCAGGCCCGCCTGCGCGGCGCGATGGGCGACCATGCCGCCTGCTACGCCTGCGCCGATGACGAGAAGCTGGGGTCGATGAGGCAGTGTGTGGACCATTCGCGCGCTCCCTTTCCTTAAAGATCAACGGACCCGGCGGGCCATTGTTCCTTGCCGCTCACTTGCCGTGCGTCCGTCACGGGTCGTCGGGCGGATCGCAGTTCTCAGGCTCCACATGACCGCGGCGCGCGAGCAGTTGGGCGAGGCCGAAACACAGCGCCGCCCAAGCCGCGCCCGCGAGCCAGCCGGCGAGCACGTCGGTCGGCCAGTGCACGCCGAGATAGACGCGGCTGATGCCCACCAGCAGTGTCAGCGTGACCGCCACGCAGAGGATGAAGACCTTGAGGCGGCGGCGCGGCTGAACCCGTGCGAGGAGCACGCCGAGCGAAAGATAGGCGACTGCCGCCATCATCGAATGGCCTGACGGGAAACTCGCCGTGTGGACGATGGAGCCGTGCGGAACCAACTCGGGACGCGGGCGGTCGAAGGCGGCCTTCGCGAGGCTGGACAGCGCGATGCCGCCCCCGACCGAGGCGAGCAGAAACAGCATCGAGCTGATCCGGTGGCGCATGAGGAAGTAGAGTGAGACGAGCAGGGTCGAGAGGGTCAGGACGACGGTGCCGCCCAGAGCGGTCAGGTCGCGCCCCATTTCTTCCACCCACCCGGGTCCGATGGGATCTGACAGGTCGCCCGGCGTGCGCAATGCGAGGAGGATGTCGCGATCCAAGCTGCGCGTTTCGCCCTCAAGCACTTCGTCGGCCAGCTCGGCCAGGCCCCAGAAGAGGCAGATCAGACCGGCGAGATACAACAGCCAGCGCAACTCGACGACGCGCAGGAACGCGGTGAACGGGGAGGCTGTCGTGTCGGTCATGGGTGACTTTCCTGTCCTGAGGGTTGAAGGGTCAGCCCGCGCCGACGGCACGGGACGATTTTGATGCGCTGCTGTCATCTTCCGATCCGGCATCAAGCACCCGCTCGCGGGCGATCCACTCCGGGTGTTCGTCGCGCACGCAGGCCATGAGCTGTTCGCGCAGGCGGCTTTGCACGGTCCAGCCGGTCGAGGGGTCGGGCATCATGGCGTAGAAGCTGATCTTGAAGCCGTCGGGGGACTGGTCGGTCGCGTAGACGAAGGAATTCTCGGCTTCGTCGATATCCGGGTCCGCCTCGAGCATACGTTCGAACGACCGGCGCAGCGCCGACACGTCGGCGCGCGGGTCGAGCCAAAGGTCGATGACGCGCATCATCCGGGCCTCGGTGACGGACCAGTTCTCGAACGGTTTCGAGACGAAATAGGTCACCGGCACGACGATCCGCCGCTTGTCCCAGGTTCTGAGCCTGAGGAACGTGTAGAAGATGGATTCCACATAGGCCCATTCGCCTTCGAAGAACACGGCATCGCCGATCCGCACGGGCTTGGCGAAGGCGATCTGGAGCGAGGCGATGATATTGCCGAGCACGGCCTGGCCCGCGATGCCGAGCACGACGGTCAGCACGCCCGCCGAGGCCAGCAGCGTCATGCCGATGCTGTCGAAGAGGTTGAGCCGGACGAGCACGATGATCGCGGCGATGCCCACCGTTGCGAGCACGATGAGCCGCCGGAGCGCATAGATCGAGGTGTAGAACGCGCGTTCATCGACCCCGCGCTTGTCGTCGATCTCGCCCACATAGCGCAGCGTGATCTTGTGAAGGATGGCGTCGAGAATACGCAGCGCGGTCATGCCGACGCCCCAGACCATGACGATGATCAGCACCGGTTGAAGAAACGCCTGAACCGGGCCGGAGAACGACAGCACCCAGTTCAGGATCACCTGTGTCACACCCGCCATGACGAGAAGCGCCACAGGCAGGCGGCTGCGCTGCAACCCGTTCCTGAGCCAGTTGCGCGGGGCCCGCTGTGCGAGCAGGAATACCAGCTTCTGCACGACCCAGCCCAGCCCGATGACGCACAGGGCGAGCAGCGGAAGCGCGATCCATTCCCACAGCCACAGACCCATGATTTCGTATTTCAGGACATCCGGGATGAACCGTTCGTAGGGTCTTGGCCCGAAGGCATCGAAAAGCGGCGCGATATTGTCGACCGTTTGGGGGGTGAAGAGCCACAGGGCGTCCCCCTCGGGTGGCCTGTACCGGGCGATGCGCAGGTCATAGGCTGTGCCGCCGGTCTGGAGCGTTTCGATCTGTATGTCGCGGCGCGCGTCGCCCGACCGGCTGCTGGACCCGCCGCGCCGCTCGATCATGGCGTCGGGGCGGGCCGACAGGTCGGACCAGTCGATCCAGACCTGACGCTCCATGATCGAGGCGAGTTTGCGGGCAGCGTCGCGCCCGGCCTGCTCCTGCTGTTCGGGCGGAATGCGTGACAGGTTGAGGTAATGCGCGGCCGAGCCGTAGTCGCCCCGGTCGGCTGCGGCGACGAACCCGCGGATCGTCTGGCGCGGGGCGGACCGGTCCGGCGGGGTCGTGTCGTCGGTTTGCAGACCCGAGTTGAGCGCGTCGGTTTCGTACCAGAACTGGGAGTCGTCTTGCGCGGGCGCGGCGGGGGCGACCGCGAGCGTGATGACGCACATGAGCGCCGCCACGACGGGCCGGAGCCATCGCGGTGCGGCGCGGTCTGCGCCCCGGGGCGGAAAATCAGTCAGTTTGTGCAGCACGAAACCCCAACCCGAGGGGGGGGCCGGTGGTTCCGGTGTCGTGGCCCGGCGGCGCCGTGCCGACCCTGGAACTTCGCGGGAACGGGGCCGATCACCCGGCGTTGGGTTCAGGCAACCTGACTGGAGGATGACATGACCAAACATGCCAGAATTCCGCCGCAGCATCAGGACGCGATGCCGGCGGCCGAACATGAAATGAACCCCGCACCCGACTGGCGGCCCCGCTATCCGGGCAGCGGCCGGCTCGACGGCAAGGTCGCGCTGGTGACGGGCGGCGACAGCGGCATCGGCCGCGCGGTGGTCGCGCTGTTCGCCCGCGAAGGGGCCGACGTGGGGATCGTCTACCTCAACGAAGATCGCGATGCCGAAGACACGCGCCGGATCGTCGAGGAGGAGGGGCAGCGCTGCCACCTCGTGAAAGCCGACGTGGGTGACCATGACGCGGCCTTCGGTGCCGTGAAGGAGATTGCCGAGCACTTCGGGCGTCTCGACGTGCTCGTGAACAACGCGGCCCAGCAGTTCGTGGATTTCGACCTGCGCGACATCTCGGAGGAGCAATTGCGCCGCACCTTCGACAGCAACGTCATGGGCTATTTCTTCGTGACGCAAGCCGCTCTCGACCACATTCCCGACGGCGGGGCCATCGTGAACACGGCGAGCGTCAACGCCTTCAAGGGCAACGACAAGCTGGTCGACTACACCGCGACGCGCGGGGCCGTCTCGGCCTTCTCTCGCTCCATCGCGACGCAGCTGCTCGACCGCAAGATCCGGGTGAACGCGGTCGCGCCGGGGCCGATCTGGACGCCGTTCATCCCCGGCAGCATGTCGGACGAGATGGTCGAGGATTTCGGCGCGCATTCCCCGATGGGACGGGCCGGCCAGCCGTGGGAGGTCGCGACCTCCTACCTCTTCCTCGCCTGTGAGGACGGGAGTTACTTCACCGGCCAGACGCTCCATCCCAACGGCGGCATGATCGTCGGGAGTTGAGGCGCGCGGCGGGCAGGGCGTGACCTTGCCCGCCTTCATCCGTCAGGTCGCGATTGCCGCGACGGACCCGCCGTCGACGCGGTAATTCGCCCCCACGATGAAGCTTGCCTGCCTGGAACACAGAAACGCGATGGCCGCGGCCACCTCTTCGGCCCGCCCGCGCCGGTCGAGCGCGATGAAGGGCCGCTCGGTCGCCAGGAAATCGCGCACGGCTTCGTCCCGGCTGGTCCCGTCGGCCTCGGCCTTCTGATCCATCATCTCATCGGTCATTGGCGTTTCGATGAAGGCGGGCGAGACGCAGTTCACCAGCACGCCCTTTTTCGCGGCCTCGCCGCTCAGACCCTTCACGAAATTCAACAGCCCCGCCTTGGCGACGTTGTAGACGACTTCGTCGGAATAGGGCTGGACCGCGTTTTCCGAGCACAGGACCACGGCCCGGCCCCAGCCGCGCTTTTCCATCGCCGGGACGAAGACGCGCAGGGTGCGCACGACCGACATGAAATCCGTCTGCCAGGCCTCGTGCCAGTCGGCATCGCTCATGTCGAGCGGGTGGCCCTTGGCCCCGGTCACGCCGGCGGCACAGACCACGATGTCGGGCATGGTGAAGCGTTCCTCGGTGGTGGCGGCCAGCCCCTTGACCTGTTCAGGGTCACGCAGGTCGGCCTGAAGCGCCTTGGCGCCGTCGCCCAGTTCGTCGGCGGCGCGGCTCACCTCGTCGCCCTTGAGGTCCACCAGGATCACCCGCGCCCCTTCGTCGAGCAGCATTCGGGCGGTGGCCTTGCCGATGCCGGACGCGCCCCCGGTGATGAGGGCGGTCTTGTCTTTCAGTCCGTAATCCATGTGCAGGGTCCTTTCGGTGTGTCAGTCAGGGTCGCGCGCCGGCAGGCGCAGGTTCATGGCGTCGAGGAGGTCGTTGACCGACGCCGCCTCGTCGGGCGGCACGAGGGCGGGGGCTGCCCTGCCGTCGAGCGCATCGAGGAAGGGGAGGATGCCGGTCCCGGAGTCGAGCGGATCGAGCCTGTGGTGTTCGGCCGGGCCGTCCGCGTCGCGCGGGGTCAGCGTGAGGTGTTCGTCACGCAGGGAGATCGCGCCGTCGTCGCCCACGATGTCGAGTTCCAGCCGCATCCGGGTGTCGGTCCAGCCTGCCTCCACCACCCCCGTCGCGCCGGATGAGAAGGTGACGACCGCCACGCCGTGATCGTCCACGGGCCAGCCAAGCGCATTGCCGGTGATCGCGTGGCCGTCCGCGATGGGGCCGAGCATCCATTGGAGCGCGTCGATGACATGGACCGCCTCGTCGACGAACCCGTCGTAGCAGGCGAGCGCGGGGTCGGTCATCCAGCAGTTGAGGTCGAGCCAGCCCGCGTAGCCCCCGTTGTGGCAGAACATCATGCGCGCGGCGGATACGCGGCCGACCCGACCCTCGGTGATCCAGTCGCGTGCTGTTTGCAGCGCCGGGACGGTGCGAAAGAAATACCCCGTCTGAAGCAGGACGCCCGCGTCGGCCGCCCGGTCTGCGATGGCACGCGCGGCGGTGGCACGTCCCGTGAGGGGCTTCTCGGAAAACACCGGAAGGCCCGCCTCGAGGGCTGCGGGAATGTCCGTGTCGTGATGTGCGGTCTCGCTGCACACGACAACGCCCGCCACGTCCAGCCCGGACAGCCCGTCCAGCGTGTCGAGAGGCTTGGCCCCAAGCTCGGCGCAGAGCCTGTCGCGCCGCGCCGTGTCGCGGTCGTGGACATGGCCGATACGCCACCCGCGCGCGTCGATCATGCGCAGGTGGTCGGGCAGGTGGACATGCGCGCCGCCCAGCAGCGCGAGGGTTCGGGAGGATTGCGTCATCTCTGACCTTCGCTGGCTGTGTCGGGGGCGACCATCGCCAGTTCGCCGCGCAGGCGGGGCAGGGCCTCGGGGTAGGTTTCCTGCAACCAGGCGACGATCTTTTCACGGATCTCGCAGCGCAGATCCCAGGCCTGCGGCGAGGTGCGCGCGCTCATCAGCCCGCGCAGGGCGATGGTGTCCTTGTCGGTGTCGGTGACCTGAAGGTTCACGACCTTGCCGTCCCAATGCGGCGAGTCGCGGATGATTTCTTCGAGTTTCGCGCGCACCTCGGACACCGGCACGGTGTAGTCGAGATACCAGAAGACCGAACCGATGATCGACGCGCTTTCACGGGTCCAGTTCTGGAACGGCTGTTCGATGAAGTAACTCAGCGGCACGACCATGCGCCGCCAGTCCCAGATGCGCACCACGACATAGGTGGCGTAGATATCCTCGATCCAGCCCCATTCGCCGTCGACGATCACCACGTCCTCAAGCCGGATCGGTTGCGTGATGGCGATCTGGATGCCGGCGATGAGGTTGGCCAGCACCGGCCGTGCGGCGAGGCCGAGGATCAGGCCGGCGGCGCCTGCCGAGGCGAAAAGGCTCACCCCGTATTCCTGCACGGCGTCGAAGGTCAGTAGGACCGCGGAGGCCGTCACGATGACCAGCAGGATGATCGCCGTGCGCCGCAACACGCGGACCTGTGTGACGAACTTGCGCGCGGCGAGGTTGTCTTCGGTGTCGAGCCGGTGCTTGCGCACGGCGCGGTCGCTGAAATGGCGGGTCAGCAGGATCGCGGTCCAGCCGATCAGCACGATCAGCAGGATCAGGAACAGATGGCCGAGCCAGCCTTGCAGCCGGTAGGGAAGGTCGAGCCGCGGCACGGTGATGGCAAGGGCGGCGAGGACAAAGGCGAGCCGGGTCGGCCTGCGCGCGCGGCGCACCATCGAGCCCAGTATGCCGCTGTCGGTGTTCGAGAAATGCCGCATCGCGAAGAACAGGAGGAAATGCAGCACAAGCGCGCTGACCAACGCCGCGACAAGAATGGCAGCCGGCCCGATCCAGTCGGGCCAGCTTGCGACCGTGTTGGCCACATTTTCGAACAGTCGCTCGAGGTCGTCCATAAGATCAGGCGAACCAGATCACGAAGCCGATGGTGCCGATGATCAGGAAACCTGCCCAGAGGGTCCGGTCTTTCCAAAGCGGTTTCTCCCACTGGGTAAAGACCTTCTTGGATTCCGAGACGGACCAGACGAGGTTCTTGGTGTCCTCGCTCACATCCTGCCGGGTCATGGCCGACAGGCCGAAGTGAACGATGATCCCGATCAACATCATGATGGACGACATGACGGTGTAGTGGATCTCGGGCAGGCCCCAGCTTTCCCAGATGCCCGTCACCTCCTTGAGGATAAAGAGCGGGATGCCGATCACGAGGCCCACGACGATCGCCCAGAACGCGCCGGTGCCGTTCAGCCAGGGCACGAAAAGGCCAAGGATGTAGACGACGACGATGGTCGGGATGATGTAGGACAGCGACGACTGGAAGTATTCGAACAGGCTTTCGAAGCTGGCGATCGAGGGGGCGTAGACCGCACCGAACACCATGACGAGGCCCGTGACGACGCGGCCGAACCAGACCTGCCGCTCTTCCTTCACTTTCCACACCGGCTCGAGGAAGTCCTTGACCACGAGGGTCGCCGCCGAGTTCAGCGCGGAGTCGAGCGAGGACATGATCGCGGCGATGAGTGCGGCCATGATCAGGCCCCGCACGCCGATGGGCATCAGCTCGAACGCCAGTGTCGGAAAGGCGAGGTCGGGGGTTTCGAGGTCAGGATAGAGCTTGAGCGCGATGATGCCCGGCAGGATCATGAGGAACAGGTTCGGCAGCTTCAGGAAACCCGCGAACAGTGCGCCGACCTGACCTTCCTTGAGGTCCTTGGCGCCCAGCGTGCGCTGCACGACGAACTGGTTGATGGTCCAGTAGTAGAACCCCAGAAGCACGACGCCCCATAGCCCGGTCCAGGGCAGGAAATCGTTGTCGGCTGGCAGGATGAGGTGTTGTTTCTCCTCCGGCACGTCGATGAACAGCTCTTTCCAGCCGCCGATCTCGTTCAGGCCGAGCCAGAAGAGCGCGGCAGCGGCGATGATGAGCAGGATCGCCTGCACAGTGTCGGTCACGACCACGGCGGAGAGACCCCCGAGGATCGTATAGATACCCGCGACGAGTGCGAGCACGGCCACCGCCGTCCAGAGGTTGAGATACCCGGTCACGCTCGAGATCACGAGCCCGCCCGCATAGAGTGCGCCAGCGGTGTCGATGAACATGATCGCGAGGATGGTGAACAAAGAAAACGCCCGGCGGGACCGGACGTCGTAGCGTTCTTCGAGGAACATGGGGACGGTCGTGATATTGGCCCGCAGAAAGGACGGCAGGATGAAGATCGCGAACAGGATCAGGACAAGCGACGCCGTCCATTCGTAGTTGAAGATCGCGACCCCGTTGCCATAGGCGCCGCCCATGAGGCCCACGAAACTCGACCCGGACATGTTGGACGCGAAAAGCGAGAAGCCGATGAGATACCAGGGCAGAGAACGGCCGGCGAGGAAGTAGCTCTCGGAGCCGCCTTCGAGCTTTTTCGAAACGTAGATGCCGTGCGCGATGATCCCGATGAAATAGACCGCCACGATGGCGTAGTCGATCCAGCTCAGTTCAAATTGTGCGTTTCCCAAGACACTCACTCCTCTTCCAATTCCGCATCCTTGCGAGGTCGGGCGTCGGTGACGTCAGGCTGGCGCGACCACCAATTTGATCCTCGCGAAGTCTTGAGCCGGAACGCCAATTCGTGAGGAGAGGTTTCGGGCTGGATGAAAAAAAAACGATCGCAACTGATGGCTCGAAAACTGGTTCGCGTACACGCGCGCGCGCGCATCACTGTCTGCCACGCATGGGGCGCGGGAGAGGGCGTTTCGCCAGGTGGACGCAGGAGCCGCCCCCGGCCGGAGCCCGCGCAAACGCGACGTCCCGGCGCGGGGTTCCGCAGGAATTTTTCCGAAAAACGTTTGGAACGACTCACCGGGGGGAGGGTGTTTTTGGGCTGAAGGTCACGGGCCGGACGACGCCCTGACCGATGCAGAAAAGATCGAAAGGAGTCATCATGAGACGCATTCTCACGACGACCGCAATCGCCGCCCTGACTGCGATGCCGCTTTACGCGGAGCAGCACACGGGCAACTCCAACGAAGCCCAGATGCAGGTCACGGTCGGTGATCAGGAATTCCGCGCCAGCAACATGATGGGCGCGACGGTTTACATGCCGGCGGAAGGCGAAAGCCAGAACGTCGAAGGCATGGAAGTTTCCGAAGTGCCTGACAGCTGGACCGAAATCGGTTCGGTCGAAGACGTGTTCGTCGGCAACAACGGCGACATCGCGACCGTGGTCTTCGCCCCGAACGGCGAAACCGCCAGCGACAAGGACCGCGTCGGCCTCGAGACCGCGTCGGTCGAGTTCAAGAAAGCCGCTGACGGGAACGAAATCTACGTCGTCTACACCGGCGACAAGGTGACGCTCGAAGAGAGCGAAGAATTCGATCAGGCCTCGGCCGAAGCCAGCGGTCAGACGTCCGCCGCCGACATGCAGCAAGAGCAGCAGCAGGCGAACGCGGACAACGACCAGATGAACGCTGACCAGCAGAACGAACAGCAGGCGAATGCCGGTAACGAGGACATGCAGTCCGAAGACCAGCGCATGCAGCAAGCTGCCAGCGCCGAGACCGAGAAAGATGGCCTGACCATCCGCGCGATGGATCTGAGCGGCCATGCCGTCTACATCCCGGCGGAAGGCACGGACACCGCGAACATGAGCGGCGAAATGTCCGAAGTCTCCAATGACTGGGAGCGCGTGGGCGACGTCGGCAACGTGGTTCTCAGCCGCGAAGGCGAGATCAAGTCCGTCACGCTGGATGCCGGTGGCTTCCTCGGCATGGGCGAAAAGGAAATCGAAACCTCGATGGACGATCTGCGGTTCGTGCGCGACAGCGACGCTGACGCCGACAACGAATACTTCATCGTCTTCACGGGCGACCGTTCGAAGCTCGAAGACGAGGAAGAGTTCAACCGCACGCAAGCCGAAGCCGAAGGCGATCAGGTCATGACACCTGACTATGCCGAGCAGGCGCGTGCCGCCGAGCAGACGGGTAACGATATGCCCGAAGGCGAGCAGACCTCGCAGAACACGACCTCGGCAAGCGGTTCGCAAGAGCAGGACATGGCCGAAAACGACAACGCCATGAGCGAAGACGCGCAGAACGAAGAAACTGCACAGAACGACATGAGCGAAGACGCGCAGAACGAAGAAACTGCGCAGAACGACATGTCCGAAGACCGCTCGGAAGATGAACAGATGGCCGATGCGGGGTCGCAGAACGCCGGTAATGGCGAGTCCATGACCGACGACCAGATGGCGCAGCTGACCGCCAGCGAGCTGGAAGGCCAGACCGTCTACGGCACCAATGGCGAAAGCATCGGTGACGTCTCGACCCTCGTTCTCGCCGACAGCGGTGAGATCGACCAGGTGATCGTCGACGTCGGCGGCTTCCTCGGCATCGGTGAGAAGCCGGTCGCACTTCCCTTCGATGAGCTGGACATCCAGCAGAACGGTGAAGGGATGAACGCGATCGAGGTTTCGACCGACCACACCCAGGAAGACCTCGAAAGCATGGAAACCTGGGACGACGTATAATCCCGCTTTCTCTTGTCGGAAAACTGGGGGCCACCTTCGGGTGGCCCCTTTTTTCATGGGCAGGGACCGGTATTCATGGCGGAACCCCTTGGCCCGGCGACACGTTGGCCGTGCATGATCTGCCCGAAACCGACGTAACGCCATGAGTTCGGCTCAAGGCCAATCCAGTGTCGTGTGGAAAGCCCGGCCTGACCGCATCTTGCGCGCGATTGCCTCCTACGGGCTCGTGCTCGCGGCGATCACGGGGGTTCCGGCGGTAGCCGCGCTCGCAGGCCAACGGTGGGAATTGCTGACCGTTCTGGCCCTGCCGACGGTCGCCTTCGCCGCTGTCGGGCTGGTCGCGCCGCGCTTCTGGGCGCCGGATGATCTTCGCGGAATCGAGGCTGTCGTGACGCTGGTGGGGCTCTTCGCCGTTGCCGCGGCGATGCCCGTTCCGGCGTTCATGGTTCTGGGTCTGCCCGGATGGGACGCAGTTTTCGAATCCGTCTCGGCAATCACCTCCACCGGGCTGACCGTCGCCACCGGGACGATGGACTGGCCGTTCGCCGGGCACCTCTTGCGCGGCTGGCTGCAATGGTCGGGTGGCTTCGCCATCGCCGTGGCCGGTGTCGCCCTGATCGTCGGTCCGGGGGCCACGGCGCAGGCGATGGGCAAAGTCGGGATCGAAAAGCGCGACCTGCTCAGCTCCACGCGCGAACAGGCCCGGCAATTGATGATCGTCTACGGAGCGCTGTCGATCCTTGCCATCGCCGTGCTGCTGCCGCTCCTGCCGACGTCGTGGGAGGCGGTGGTCGTCGGGCTGACCGCGGTGTCGACGGGCGGGTTCACCCCGCGACCCGACAGCCTCGCCAGTTACGGACGATTGGCGCAGGTCGTGACGATGCTGATCTGCCTGTCCACGACCGTCACGCTGATGTTCTATGTCCTGTGGCGCCGGAAGGGCCTGAGAACGGCGCTGGGCGAGACCAATGCGCGCGGCGTAATGGTCGGGTTCATCACCGGCCTCGTCGTGCTTACAGCCTTGTTCTTCGTCAGTGCGGAGATGCCGCTGTCCGCCCTGACGGATGTGCTGCTGAACTTCACGAGCGCTTTGACGACGGCGGGCTTTTCGGTCGCCGTGGTGACGGACGTGCCCGGCGTGGTCGCGTTCCTGCTGACCGCGATGATCATCGGGGGCGGCGTAGGGTCCACTGCCGGGGGGATCAAGATCGACCGGGCGATCAGCGTGGCGCGGATGATCGGGCTGACGCTGATGCGCATGCGGACCCCGCCGCGCGCGGTGACGCATCTGAAAGAGGAGGGGCAGCCGGTCAAATCGGAGCGGATCATCTCGCTCGTCGCCGTGGTCGCCTGTTACGGCATCACCGCCCTGGTCGCCTGGATCGTCTTTCTGATGTCGGGCGAAGCGCCACTGGGATCTCTGTTCGACATCGTCTCGGCCCTGTCCACGGTGGGGCTGTCGTCGGGCGTGACCGGACCCGACCTTGCACCGCACCTGAAAGCCGTGCTGGCGGCCGCGATGTTTCTGGGCCGGCTGGAGTTCCTCGCCGTGATCGCCGCGCTGTCGCCGGCCACCTGGAGATAAGGAGAATGTCATGAGAATCGTCATTGTCGGCGCGTCCCGTTTCGGGGTGGCCACCGCAGAGCAGTTGATCGAGACCGGACACACGGTCGTTCTGGTGGACACCGATCGCGAGAAGCTGGATCAGGTGGCCGAGGATCTGGATTGCGGGATGCTGCACGGCGACGGCTCGCTGCCCACGGTGCAACGCGAGGCGTTCGGGGATCATGCGGATGCGTTGATCCTGCTCACCAATACCGACGACGTGAACATCATGGCGGCCGTGGTGGGCCGCTCTGTGGGGTTCGAGCGGGTGGTGCCGCAGATCGTGCGCTCGGAACTCGTCGCGGTCTGCGAAGAACTGGGCCTCGACGACCTCGTGACACCGCACCAGACCCTCGCGCGCTCACTCCTCAGGATGCTCGAAGACCACTCCGACGCGGCGCTGGAACTGCGCTTCCGCAATGGCCTGACCGTGCGCGGCTACTCGATCGGCGACCGGCTGGCGGGCTGCGCGATCGGGGACCTCGATCTGCCGGACCGTTGCCGGGTGATGGGGGTCGCCGCGGATGACGACGAGCGGCTCGGTCATACCGACACCGTTCTCGAGAAAGGAAACCGGCTGATCGTCGTCGTCGAAGACGAGATTATCGACGATGTCGACGCGATCTTCGAAGCCGAAGGGTCCAGTGATGAACCTGAAGACCGCAAGAATTGAAATTGTCGGGGAACTTTCGGGCGGGGGGTGCCTGTTAAATTATCACTAGCTCTCAAAACGGGGGACACCATGCCGAATTTTTCGCGCAGAGCCGTGCTCATGCAATTGGGTGCATCCGGGCTGGCGGCCCTGACACCCGGTGCGTCGCTTGCCCAGAACCGCTACGCCGATCTCGACACACAGCCCTGGAGCTTCCTTGACGGGAACGAGGCGCGCTTCCTCGCCTCCATGGCGGATGTGCTGATCCCGGAGGATGACTTCCCCAGTGCATCGCAGGCAGGCGTCGTCGATTTCATAGATCTTCAATTGGCCGGACCCTACGGAAAGGGTGCCGGTCTTTTTCTTGAAGGGCCCTTCCGTGATGGCGCGCCCGAACAGGGGTGGCAGGTCGATCACACGCCCGCCACGCTGATCCGGACCGGCATCGCGCGGCTCGAAAGCGGCGACACGCGGCTCGTCGATCTCGACGCGAGCGAGCGCGAGGATTTCGTGACGCGTCTGTCCGAAGGCGAGGATTTCGATCTGGGGGACGTGCCCGCCACGACCCTGTTCGACGAGATCTGGTCGCTGGTGAAAGAAGGGTATTTCTCCGATCCGATCTACGGCGGGAACAAGGACTACGCCGGTTGGCGGATGGTCGGGTTCCCCGGCGCGCATGCCTACTACGCGGACCTCGTGGACAAGAACGCGCCCTTTCCCGCACCGCCGCGCGGCATTGCGCATGTGCCGGGCAGCAGCCGGTCAGCCAGCACGAGCCGCGCGCTGACGGGCTCCGACGCAGACACCCAGCAAGAGGAGGGCTGAGCCTTGGCCACGGAACTTCCCAAAACCGATGTCGTGATCGTGGGGGCGGGCTGGACCGGCCTCGCCGCCGCCAAGGAACTGGCCGATGCGGGCCAGCGCTGCGTGGTGATCGAGCGCGGCGACTGGCGCCATGACGCGACCAACTTCGGCGCGCCCGAAGAGCATGACGAGCTGAAATATGCCCGGCGCAAGGAACACATGATCGACACGCCGACCAAGACGCTGTCGTTCCGCAACAATTCCGATCAGACCGCGCTGCCCATGCGTCGGCTGGGGTCGTTCCTGCCCGGCAAAGGGCTGGGCGGGGCCGGTATCCACTGGAACGGCCAGCTCTGGCGCCCGCTGCCCTCGGACCTTCAGATGCGCAGCCACTACGCCGAACGCTATGGCGAGAGCATCCTCGACGGCATGAACGTCCAGGACTGGGGCGTGACCTATGACGAACTGGAACCCCACCTCGATTTCTTCGACCGGGTCTGCGGCACGGCGGGCGTTGCCGGCAATCTGAACGGCGAGACACAGGAGGGCGGCAACCCGTTCGAGGGGCCGCGATCTGCGGACTATCCCAACCCGCCGATGAAGGCCTCGCCGCCCTTGCAGATGTTCCGCGATACCGCCGCGCAGATGGGCTACAACCCTTTTCACATGCCGTCGGCCAACGTGACCAAGGCCTATGAAAACGCCTATGGCGCGCAGCTTCACCCCTGCACCTATTGCGGGTTCTGCGAGCGTTTCGGCTGCGGCTACTTCGCCAAGGCGGACCCGATCATCTGCATTTACGACGTGGTCAAGGACCACGAGAATTTCGAGCTTCGGATGAACTCGCAGGTTCTGCGGGTCGAGAAATCGGCCGACGGCAAGACCGCGACCGGCGTGACGTATATCGACGAGAATGGGCAGGAAGTGTTTCAGCCTGCCGATACCGTCTGCCTGAATGCCTATGCCCTGTGGAACGTCCACCTGATGCTGGTGAGCGGGCTGGGCACGCCCTATGACCCGGAAACGGGCGAGGGGACGGTGGGGCGCAACTATGCCTACCAGACCATCGCGGCCGCCAGCGTGTTCTTCGACGAAAACGTCTGGTCCAACCCCTTCATGGGGGCCGGCGCGCTGGGCATGACCATCGACGATTTCAACGGTGACAATTTCGATCACACCGATCTGGGTTTCGTCGGCGGCGGCTATATCAGCGCGAACCAGACCAACGGGCGCCCGATCAATTACCAGCCGACCCCGCCGGACACCCCGTCTTGGGGCGCGGAATGGAAGCAGGCGGTGCGCGAAAGCTACCTGCACCATGTCGGGATCGTCTGTCACGGAAGCTCGGTCGCGGTGCCCGAGAATTATCTCGACCTCGATCCGACCTACAAGGATGCCTATGGCCAGCCGCTCCTGCGGATGACCTTCGACTTCCCCGAGAACGACCGCAAGATGAGCGCCTATGTCCTGTCCAAGGCCGAAGAGATCGCGCGCAACATGGACAACGTGCGCGCGGTCGGCACGGTGAACCGCGCGGCGGAAGGCGAGAGCTATTCCGTCGTGCCCTACCAGACGACCCACAACACCGGCGGCGCGGTGATCGGCACCGATCCCGCGACCAGCGTGGTCAACCGCTACGGTCAGATGTGGGACCACCACAACGTCTTCGTCTTCGGCGCCTGCCTGTTCCCCCAGAACCTCGGCTACAACCCGACCGGGCCATTGATGGGGCTGGCGTACTGGACGCTCGACCACATGAAGAACGACTACCTGCAAAACCCCCGCCCGCTGATGGACGCCTGAAGGAGGACCGACATGAAACTTGCAAGAACCGCCATTCTCGCCATCGCCTCGGTCAGTCTCGGGTCAGCCGCCATCGTGCAAGCGCAGGATCAGACCGAGGAGCCGGAGATGTCCGAACTCGAGCGTCGGCTCGACGTGGACAGTGTCCTGTTCAACGCCACCATCAAGGAGGAGCCGGACGACGACCTTCTGGAGCTGGGCCGCCTTGTCGCGATGGGAAGCTCGGAAAACGGGGGCTCCGGCATGGCCTGCATCACCTGTCACGGCGTGGACGGCGAGGGCGACGGCTCCGGCGCGTTTCCGCGCCTCGACGGTCAGGCGGGCTGGTACATGTACAAGCAGCTACAGGACTATGCCAGCGGCGACCGCCCGAACCGGGTGATGTCCGGGATCGCGCAACGGCTCACCGAGCGGGAGCGCGAGGCCGTGTCGGCGTATTACGCCGCGATGCCCTCGGGCGATCTGGACACCGCGCATGGCAGTATGGACGGCACGCTCCTGCAATGGGGCGGTCAGTTGGCTGCTGTCGGTTCCGCTGAGAAGGGTATCCCGGCCTGCGTGAACTGCCACGGGGCGCAGGGCACAGGGCTTCCGCCGTCGGTCCCGTATCTCGCCGGGCAATACGCCGGATACATGGAACTTCAGCTCGAGCTCTGGACGGACGGGACGCGCGACAATGATGCGATGGACGTGATGTCCACCATCGCGAAGAAGATGACCGAAGAGGATATGCGCGCCGTGTCGGAATACTACGCACGGGTGTCCAACCCCGCAACGGACGGGGCAGAGGCGCAGGCCGAGTACGATATGCCCGCAGCGGAGTGATCGGCCGTGAGCAAAGTGGACAAAGCCGGTCGCGTTCTTGGCGTGATCGTGGTGGGCACGGGCATTGCGGCTGTCTGCGTCGTGGTGAGCGTCTGGGCGCTCGCGCGGCCAGACGCCGATCC
This sequence comes from Maritimibacter sp., assembly GCA_002695005.1. Classification (GTDB taxonomy): domain Bacteria; phylum Pseudomonadota; class Alphaproteobacteria; order Rhodobacterales; family Rhodobacteraceae; genus Maritimibacter. Next base: position 193,704 of record NZNT01000026.1, on the reverse strand, counting down.
GGTCACGGCGACTGTGGAGCGCGCCGTGACCTGGGTGATGCGCCAGGCCGACGCGGTCTTGCCGGAGCGCACCGGACCGTCGCCGGACTGGAGCGAAGCTGCGCTGGTGGTGGCCGACGGCGACCCGCGTGAAGGCGCGCGTCTTGTCGCGCAATTCGGCTGTGGCGCGTGCCACACGATCCCCGGCATTCCCCGCGCAAATGGCAGCGTCGGACCCGACCTCACGGGGTTGCACGATCAGGCGTATATCGCCGGTGTGCTTCCCAACCGCCCCGGCGACCTCGTCAACTGGCTTCAATCCCCGCCGCGCCACGCGCCCGAGACGGTCATGCCCGACATGGGCGTGACCGAGGCCGAGGCGGAGCACATGGCGGCCTATCTCTACACGTTGAGGCGCTGAGATGGAGTCGACACTCGACACATTCGGCAGTCAGGACACATCGAACGTCGCGGGCTTCGCGGCGGGTGAGACGCTGTGGCTTACGGTTCTCATGTCGGCCGCGGGCGTGGCGATCTTCGTGGTCGTCATGGTCTTTATCGCTCTCGCGTGGCGCGGGCGCGGGGGCGGGCAGACATGGTGGATCGTGGGCGGCGGCGTGATCTTTCCCGTCGTCGTGATCGGCACGCTGTTCGTCACGTCGACCTTCGTGCTGCGCGCCATCGCGGGGCCGTCGACCCCGGCCCATGTCATCGAAGTGACCGGCAAGCAGTTCTGGTGGGACGTGATCTATGACCCGGAAGGGCGCGCCCTGCGGGACGCGAACGAGGTGGTGCTGCCCCTGGGCGAGCCCGTGGAGATCCGGCTGAAAAGCACCGACGTGATCCACTCCTTCTGGGTGCCGTCGATCGCCGGCAAGATGGACATGATCCCCGGCCGCGTGAACACGCTCACCGTGACCGCCACCCGAGAGGGCCGGTTCCGCGGCCAGTGCGCCGAGTTCTGCGGTCTGGCCCACCCGCTCATGGCCTTCGAGGCGGTTGTCCTGCCGCCCGAGGAATACGACGCCTTTCTCGCCGATCTCGATGGCGAGGCCCGCGATGCCGTCACGCCGCAGGAACGTCGCGGGGCCGAGGTGTTTCAGACCTCCGGCTGCGTCGCCTGCCACCGGGTACAAGGGATCAGCGACGCCCGGATCGGCCCTGACCTGACCCGCGTGGGCGGACGTGCCGCGCTGGGCGCTGGGATGTGGGAGATGAACACCGGCAACCTCGCCGGCTGGATCGCGGATGTGGGCGACATGAAACCGGGCGCCGAGATGCCCTCCTACAACCAGTTGTCCGGGCCTGACCTGCGCGCGCTGGTCGCCTGGCTGGAGAGCCTGACATGAGTGTGAGCGAAACACCGACGACCTATTCCGGCGCGCGCAAGGGCGAGGACAAGAGTTTCGAGGGCGTGTGGGACACGCCCAAGGGCATCCACGTTCTGTCGTCGGTCAGTCACCGCGTCGTCGGGCGGCGCTTCATCTATACCGGGTTCGTGTTCTTCCTGATCGCGGGCGTGCTCGCGCTCCTCGTACGCACGCAGTTGATCGTGCCGGGTAACACGTTCCTCGATCTGGAGACCTACAACCAGGTCTTCACGATGCACGGGACGCTGATGATGTTCCTGTTCGCGATCCCGATCCTCGAGGGCTTCGCGGTCTATCTCATCCCGCTCATGCTGGGCGCGCGCGACCTGATCTTTCCGCGTCTCGGGCAGTTCGGATACTACTGCTACCTCTTCGGCGGGATCATCGTGCTGTCGTCGTTCGTGTTCGACGCGGCGCCGGATGGCGGCTGGTTCATGTATGTGCCCCTGTCCACCAAGGCGCATACGCCGGGGCTTTCGGCGGATTTCTGGCTGATCGGGATCACCTTTGCCGAGATCGCCTCGGTCACGGCGGCGGTCGAGCTGATTACCGCGATCCTGACCGCGCGTGCGCCGGGGATGAGCCTGACCAAGATGCCGATCTTCGCGTGGTATATCCTCATCACCGCTTTCATGATCGCCATCGGGTTTCCGCCGCTCATCATCGGGTCGATCCTGCTGGAGGCCGAGAGGTTGCTGGGCCTGCCGTTCTTCGATCCGATGCTCGGGGGCGACCCGCTTTTGTGGCAGCATCTGTTCTGGCTGTTCGGCCACCCGGAGGTCTACATCATCTTCCTGCCAGCCGCTGGGATGGTGGCCACGATGCTCCCCACCTTCGTGGGCAAGCCGTTGTTCGGTTACGGCTTCGCGGTGGCAGCGGTGGTGTCGATGGGGTTCATCAGCTTCGGCCTCTGGGCGCACCATATGTTCGCCACGGGCCTGCCGATCCTGTCGCTGTCGCTCTTCTCGGCGGCTTCGACGATGGTGGCGGTGCCGACAGCGATACAGGTGTTCTGCTTCATCGCCACGCTTGCCTCGGGCAGGCCGAAACTGACCACGCCGATGTTGTTCATCCTCGGCTTCCTGTCGATCTTCGTCCTTGGCGGGCTGACCGGCGTGATGCTCGCCTCGGTGCCGTTCAACTGGCAGGCCCATGACAGCTACTTCGTCGTCGCCCATCTGCACTACGTCCTGATCGGCGGCATGGTCTTTCCCCTGATCGGCGCGTTTTACTACTGGGCGCCGCACTTCACCGGGCGGATGATGTCCGAGCGGCTTGGCCGCTGGGTCTTCGGGCTGATGTTCGTGGGGTTCAACACGACCTTCCTGCTCATGCACATCACGGGCCTGCGCGGTATGCCCCGGCGCGTGGCGACCTATGCCGAGGGGCTGGGCTGGGACCGGCTGAACATGCTGAGTTCGATCGGGAGCTATATCCTGGCAGCCGGGATCGCGCTGTTCGTCTTCGACTTCTTCCGCAGCCGCCGGCACGGCCCGCCCGCGCCGCGCAATCCCTGGGGGGCGGGGACGCTGGAATGGCTCTATCCCCCGGTCGCGCCCGGCTTCAACTTCCACGCCATCCCGCCGGTCGAAAGCCGGGAGCCGTTGTGGGATCAGCCCCACCTTCTTGAAACCGAAGCGCATAAGGTCGAGGGCGTCATGCACGGCATCCGCGACGGGCGGCGCGAGACGGTGGGCTGCGACCCGGTGAGCGGGAAGCCCCTGTACATCCTGCGCCTGCCGCACCCCACATGGCTTCCCATGATCGCCGCCGCCGGACTCGCCCTCCTGTTCGGGGCGACGCTGGCCTCGGCCTACTGGCTCTGCGCCGTGGGGGCCGTCATCGCGCTTGTCGCCTTCACGCTGTGGGGGTGGGAGCCGTCGGACAGCGGAGTGACGCGGGACGCGGGGATGGGGCATGAGCTGCCGGTGAACGTGGTCGACCGCCGGTCGCATATGCATGTGGCGCTGGTGGGCACGATGCTGGTACTCATGGCGCTCTTCGCCTCGCTGATCTTCGGGCTTCTCTACCTGTGGAACATCCGCCCCGAGGCCGCCGAAACGCTCACCCGGCCCGCGTTGTTGCCGGCCGCGGTTGCGGTGGTGCTCGGCCTCGCCGTCGCGCTATTCGGCCAGCTTACCCGCCGCGCGGCGGTGCGTGACCGGTTCGCCGGGGCCACGGTGTTGTCCCTGCTGACGGTGCTGACGTCGCTCCTCGCCGTGGCCGCGCTTGGCCTGTCCCTGATGCCCATTGACCCGTGGGCCAGCGCGCTGGGCGCGACGCTCTGGGCCATCGGCGGCTTTGTCGCCTTCAACCTCGCCGTCCTCACATACTGGGGGCTGTTCAACGCGGCGCGCAGATTGACCCGGCGGATCGGGCCGGGCCAGTCGATGCCCGACTTCAATCTCGCCACCTTCGCGAAGGGCTGCGGATTGATGGTCGCCGTGGCGGGCGCGTTCTTTATCGCGGGCGCGGTGGGAGGTGTCGGATGACCGCGCTGACCCGTCAGATCGTCGCGATTGCCAGACCGGGCGTGGTCTGGGCCGTGCATTTCATCGCGATCTACGCGCTGATTTCGGCGGCTTGCGCGGCGCGGGCGCTGATCGGCCACCCGACACTTCTGATCGCCGGTGCCGTGGTGACGGTGCTGGGCGTCGCGCTGTGCCTGTGGTCGGTCGCAGCGCCGCGGACCGGAGAGGACGGCGACCTCAGGCCCGCTGCGTTCTGGAGCGGCCTGATCTTCGCCCTCGCGATCCTCGCGAATGCGTCGGCGCTGTTCTTTTTTCAAAGCTGTGGAGGGTGACATGGACGACTATGTGCCATTTTGCGGAACGCCGCCGCTGCCGTCGGAGCTGTGGTCCCGATGGACACTCGACCCGGTCCTTCTCGGCGTCCTCGCCCTCGGTCTGGCGGCCATCCTGTGGACCACGCGCGGCGTGGCGCGGCGTCAGCCGCTCCTCGGCTGGGCGCTGGTTGCCGTCCTGTTCGTCTCGCCGATCTGCGCCGCCTCGATGGCGCTCTTTTCCGCCCGCGTCGCGCAGCACCTGCTCCTTACGCTGGTTGCCGCGCCCCTGCTGGCGCCGCTGTTGAAGGACAAGGCCCCGCCGCCGGCACTGGCGGCCGTGGTCTTTGCCGCCCTGTTCTGGTTCTGGCATGTGCCGGGGCCCTATGCCCTCACGCTCCAGTCCGATCTGGCCTATTGGTCCATGCATGTCAGCGTGGTCGGGGCCGCAGTCGTGTTGTGGGCTTCGTTTCGCGGCTGGGTCGCGTCCGGGCCCTTCGCCACGGCGCTCGCAGCCGCAGGCACGGGGGCGCAGATGACGCTTCTGGCGGTGCTTCTGATCGTCTCGGACAAGCTCTGGCATCCGTGGCATGAGCTTACGACGTTGCCCTATGGATTGGACGCGATGGGCGATCAGGCGCTCGCCGGGGCGTTCATGTGGGTCGGCGGCGGGCTCTTCTTCATGGCGCTCATCGCAGGGCTCGCGCTTCGCTTGTTCGGGGCCGACGGACGGGCTGCCGGGACGAAGGCGTGACGCACGCTTAGGTTCGACACCGAAAAGGCGCCAGGAAATGGCGTACGTCCCAACAATTGTTGCCGACCTGCGGCCGGACCTTGCCTCATGCTTGGGCTAGATTCGCAGGAAGGAAGGTATTTGCGCATGGAGAGACATAGCGAGTTCGAGAGTTTGCAAGTCGCCGAGATTCGTCATCGAATGACCAATGGTTTCCAGTTGTTGCAGGCCTATACGCGTCAACAGCTCAGGAGATGCGAGTCAGACGAGGCGCGCGAACAGGTGCGCCGCGTTCTGGACCAGATTCGCTCGGTCTCCAGCCTGCAAACCGCGCTGACCGAAGCGGACCTCGGCAAGTTCGGAGACTTCCTCGACCAGATCGAAACGCATTGGACGCAACTCGGGCGCGCGCAGGGGATCGAGGTCGGAATTACTGCCGACACCCCGCGCCATTTGCCTGCGAAGACGGCCGAGAACGCGGCGCGCGTGCTCATGGAAGCTGTCACCAACTGCCTCGAGCACGCGTTTCCGGATGGCGCCGGAGGGCGGATCGACGTTTCCGTGGAACTGGTCGACGGGCATCGTCTGTGCCTTCGGATCGCGGATGACGGTGTCGGGCTGACCGACGCGCCGGGCGATGGGCAGGGAACCGGCATTATCGCGGCGCTTGCGGCCGAAATGGGGGGCGAAGCGGTCTGGACGCCACGCGATGGCGGAGGCGCATTGTTATCGGTGACTTTCCCTGTTGCCCCGGAAAATGATATGATCCGCGTAAACGGAACTCATGCAAATGGATAAACGGCATGAACAACGTCTTCGCGCGCAAACTCCGAAACGCCGGACCTCTGGGGCCTGACGACATGGAACGGCTCGAACAGGTCATATCGGACCCGTTTGAACTCGGCGCTCGCGAAGACCTGATCCATCACGGCGACGACCCGGAAAACGTGCACCTCGTGTTGACCGGTATGGCTTGCCGCTACAAGATCCTGCCGGACGGGAGCCGCGCCATCGTGGCCCTGATGCTTCCGGGCGATATCTGCGACCTGCATGTCGCAATCCTCGGGCAGATGGATCACAGCATCGGAACACTGACCGACTGTCAGATCGTGCGGATTCCCAAGAATACGATCGCCGATCTGCTCGACAACTACCCCCGCATCCGCCACGCGCTGTTCTGGTCGACGCTCGTGGACGAGGCGATCCTGCGCGAATGGCTGGTCAACATGGGCCGACGACGGTCGGATCATCAGATGGCGCACCTGTTTTGCGAGGTTCACACGCGCCTTGCGGCGGTGGACCAGCTTTACGACTCTCTCATGCCGCTTACGCAGGAAGAGCTGGGGGATATCCTCGGCATTTCCTCGGTCCACGCTCAACGGGTCATCTCGGGGCTGCGCAATCAGGGGCTTATCAATGTTCAGGACAGTCGCGTTTCGGTCCAGGATTTCGACGCCCTGAGCGAGTTTGCCGAGTTCGAAGCCGACTATCTGCATCTGGGCGAGGGGCGCGCCAACGGCGTGGATGCGACAGCCGAGCACGGCGCAGGAAGGAGCCCTGCATGAGCCTGTTCTATTTCGACATCAACGATGGCCTGGAGGCGGCCTACGACGACACAGGTACAGAGCTGGCGGACCGGGCCGAAGCGCGCAAAGAGGCGCTTGCCGTTCTCGCGCCCGTGGCGCGGGAAGGGCTGCCGGACTCCATGAAATGCGCGGTCACGGTGACCGTCCGCGACGGAGCCAAACGCCCGATCTTTCATGCCTCCCTCACATTGGTCGAGGACTGGATCGAGTGACGCGCGGCCGGGCTTGAGCTGTGCGCCTGAGATCGGCCCACCGGCGCTGATACTGCGGGCCCGAAAGACCTGTGCGCGTTCCGTGGCAGGCGTGCGGCCCGCCGGAATTGTGCGGTCCTGACATCGCGTCGACCCTCGCCACCCCCATCCACCACTGAACGGAATTGCGCCTTTGCGGGAACTTTCCGGTGCGGCGAGCCGATAGTCCGGTATGGGCGACACGCTTTCGCGGCGCGGCGAAGCCGACCCGGGACCGCGCGTTGAGGTGTCTGTTGTTGGCACCGCGCCCGTCGTCGATGGAGGTATTTGAGCATGGCGTCGAGAGCGATATGGAAGGGTCAACTCAGGCTGTCCCTTGTTTCGATTCCGGTCGAAATCCACTCGGCCCGCGAGTCCGGGTCGCGGGTGTCGTTTCGCCAGATTCACGGGCCGTCCGGCAAACCCGTCCACTACCAGAAAACCGTGCAGGGCGTCGGTCCGGTCGAGAGCGACGAGATCGTGAAGGGCTATGAGACGGATGACGGCGACTACATCCTGCTCGAACCGGACGAAATCGACGCGATCAAGCTTGAGACGAAGAAGACGCTGGAGCTGGTTCAGTTCGTCGAAACCTCGGAAATCGCGCCGATCTGGTTCGATCGTCCCTATTACGTCGTGCCCAGCGACGAACTGGCCGAGGATGCCTACCGCGTCGTGCGCGACGCGCTGCGCCAGACCAGGAAGGCCGGGCTGGGCCAGCTGACCATGCGCGGCAAGGAATACCTCTGTGCCATCCGCCCTTGCGGCGACGGTCTGTTGATGGAGACGCTTCATTACGAAAAGGACATCCGCAACGCGGACCCGCTGTTTTCCTCCATCGCGGATGATGCGACCGACGACGAGCTGCTCGACGTGGCGACGCAGCTTATCGACAAGAAGACGGCGCCCTTCGATGCGTCGGCGTTCGAGGATCACTACGCGGCGGCGCTGCGCGACCTGATCGACCGCAAGATGAAGTCGAAGAAGACCCCGCGCGCGAAACGCCCGGATGACGATGGTCGGGGCGAGGGCGAGAATGTCGTCGATCTGATGGATGCGCTGAAGAAAAGCCTCAAGCAAAGCAAGGGCGGCAAGTCCGGTGGGCGCCGCAAGAAGGCGTCATGAGATCGCTGGAGGCCTACGAGAAAAAGCGGGACTTCGACCTCACGCCGGAGCCGCGCGCGGAATTGGTGGAGGCCGGGGGCGACCGCTTGTCATTCGTCGTCCAGAAGCATGACGCGCGCCGCCTGCACTTTGATTTTCGGCTCGAATGGAACGGCGTTCTGCTGTCCTGGGCGGTGACCAAGGGGCCGTCGACCGACCCGTCGCAAAAACGTCTGTCGGTGCGGACCGAGGACCATCCGGTCGCCTATGGCGGTTTCGAGGGGACGATTCCCGAAAACGAATATGGCGGCGGCACCGTGATGCTGTGGGACAACGGATGGTGGGAGCCGCTGCACGACCCCGAAGAGGGGCTGAAAGAGGGCAAACTCCATTTCCGGCTGCATGGTGCGCGGATGAAGGGCGGCTGGGCGCTGATCCGGATGCGCGCAAAAAAGGGTGAGAGGCGCGAGAACTGGCTGCTCATCAAGGAACGTGACGATTTTGCCGGACGCAGCGCCGATGCCCTGACAAACAAGCACCGCACCAGCGTCACGACCGGCCGGGCGATGCGGGATATCGCGAAGGAGCGGGCGCCGCAGAAACCGGCCAAACACGGCAAGCCCCTGCCGCGCTTTCAAAAGCTCCAGCTCGCCACGCTGCGCGATGCGCCGCCCGAAGGCGATGACTGGCAGCACGAAGCCAAGTTCGACGGCTACCGCTGCCTGATTGCCGTGGGCAAGGGCGGCGTTCGGCTCTATTCACGCAATGGCAAGGACTGGTCCGACCGTTTCGGCGACCTGTGCGAACCTGCGGCGGCACTTGATTGCGACGCGGCGCTGATCGACGGCGAGGTGATCGCGGGCGGCGGGGGCGGCGATTTCTCGACCCTCCAGAAAGCGTTGAAGTCCGGTGATCCGCTGACCTTCTACGCGTTCGATTGCCTCCACCTCGACGGTAAGGATCTGACGGGCAAGCCTTTGTCGGAACGGCGTGACGCGCTTGAAGGCTTGTTCGGCGGGCTGCCCCCGCGCGGTCCGCTCCGCATGAGCCCGGTGATCGAGGGCGACGGGGCCGCTGCGCTGGCTGCGATGTGTGACGCGGGCGGCGAGGGGATCGTGTCGAAACGCACGGACGCGCCTTATCGCGGCGGCCGCGCCAAGAGCTGGATCAAGGCCAAATGCATCAAGCGCGCCGAATTCGTGGTGGCAGGCTGGTCACCCTCCGACAAGAAGGGGCGCCCGTTCTCGTCTCTCATCCTCGGCAGCTTCGAGCGGGGGCGACTGGTCTATCGCGGCCGGGTTGGCACCGGGTTCGACGGCGACGATTTCGACGCGTTGCAAGGGGCGATGAAGCCGCTCGCCCGCAAGACATCACCATTTGACGCGGACCTGCCGGCCGAAGCCTCGGACGCGCGCTGGGTCACGCCGAAGCTGGTCGTCGAAACGGAATACGCCGAATTCACCAGCGAGGGCCGCATCCGCCACGGCGTGTATCAGGGTCTGCGCGAGGACAAGGAGGCCAAGGACGTGAGTGCCAAAGCAGAGGCCGCGAGCGACAGCTCCGACGATGAACGGAAGATCGCCGGGGTCCGCGTCTCCAGCACGGGGCGCGTGGTCTATCCCGAGACGGGTCTGACCAAGGGCGAGGTCGCCGGGTATTACGCGGCGGTCGCGGACCGGATGCTGGAGCATTCCGCGGATCGCCCCCTGTCGCTTCTGCGCTGTCCCGATGGCATTTCGGGCGACTGTTTCTTTCAGAAACACGCAGGCCGAGGCTTTCCCGACGGGGTGAAGTCCCTGCCTGTCGAGGAAAAGGACGGCGACACCGAGGATTACATGTATGTCACCGCGGCCGAGGGGCTGGTCGGTGCGGCCCAGATGGGCACACTGGAGTTTCACATCTGGGGCGCGCAACGCGACCGGATCGAACGCCCGGATCGTATGGTGTTCGACCTCGACCCGGACGAGGGGCTGGGCTTCGATGCCGTGAAACAGGCGGCAGGCGACGTGCGCGACGGGCTTGCCGCCTGTGGGCTGGACGCCGCGCCGATGGTCACGGGTGGCAAGGGGGTGCACGTCGTCGTGCCCCTGCGCCGGGTGTCCGAATGGGACACGGTCAAGTTTTTTGCCAAGACCTTTGCCACCGTCCTGACCGAACGCCATCCGGACCGCTACACCGCCACGATGTCCAAGGCCAAGCGCAAGGGCAGGGTGTTCATCGACTGGCTGCGCAACGAGCGCGGGGCCACGGCCATTGCGCCCTATTCCCTGCGCGCCCGTCCGGGGGCCGCCGTCGCCACGCCCGTCACATGGGACGAGTTGTCCGATCTGGACCGGCCCGACGGCTTCCACGTCGCGGCTGTGCAGGACCGCCTGTCGCGCGCCTGTCCTCTCGGGTCAGCTAGGGCGCGGGGGATCGGCGCATCGGTCGTCGAGGCGCTGGAAGACTGGTCGAAGGATTGAGCACGCCAGCCCGGCTTGCGGGGCGGCGTGGTTGCGGCGCTGAACACCGCGGATTCACCACCCGGAGCGGACCTGAACGCATGCAATCAGGCTGAAGGCGTCCGGCTGGAACTGACCCACGCTGACCACCGAGAAGGCTGGGGATTGGTCGTGGCTCGTTTCCGCAGAAAGGCGATATGTTTCAGCAACTTGGCCGCGAATCGGTGTGCCACGCTGAGCACGGGATGGTGAGCGGCAACGCCACCGGCCGTTCCCGACGCTACGGGTGGGTGCGGGCGCACCTGCGCGGTTTCGGGGTCAATTCTCCGATCGATGACCGGCCGGCGCAGTCGCCACGAGGCCGCAAAGCCCCCGGTCGGGAGCGGTGACCTTTCGGACGTGGCGCATATTTTCGGAACAAACGGCCGATGTGGTCCATTGAATGTCCGAAACGAGCGAGTCCTAACAATCGGAAAAGACAAGATGCGTGACGCCAATCCCGCCCCGGACGCAGTCCGACTGCTTTTTGTAGATGACAACGAAATCCTGTGCGGCACGATGGCGCGCGAAGTCTCGCGGCTGGATGGCTGCAAGTGCATGTCGTGGACCACGCCGTCGGCACAGCCGACCCGTGAAATCGCGGACTTCGCGCCAGACATGGTCGTGGCCGATCCCTGTCAGACCGAGACCGCTCCGGGCGCATTGCGCGAAACGCACCTGAACATGTTCGGTGACCACGAAAGCGTGGCCTACATCCCGTCCGATGCCTCCGGCGTGGCGCGGGAATGCCTGCGGGCGGATTACTCGGGCATCATTTCGCGCGGAGAGGGGCTCGACTGCTTTATCCGTGCGATAGAGTCCATGATCGCCGGGGGCGTCTATATCGACGGCGTGTTCGGGCAATTCGGTGCAAACACGCTTTCGGAAGACCGCACTAGCGAAGATGAAGACGGCCTGTCGGCCCGTGAACGCGAAATCCTGATACAGGTCGCGAAAGGGCGCGCAGCGAAGGAAATCGCGCGCACGCTCAGGATCAGTCCGAAGACGGTGGAAACCTACAAGTACCGGGCGATGAACAAGCTCGGGCTTTCCGGGCGTGGCGCGGTCTATGACTTCGCCGAAGGACAGGCCTGGCTCGCCTGAGCCGGTCGTGGGGTCCCCTGGTCATATCGTGGTTGCGGATGAGAACCCGGTTCTCGTCTCATCCATCGCGGGCTTGCTGACCGACCGCCTCTCGGTCGATCCCGAAGAGATCGCAGAGGTCGCACCGATCCGGACGCGAACCGTGATCGATGCCAATCCGAACCTCCTGATCCTCGACCCATTGCTGACAGAGTCCCTGCCGCGTTTCGTCGACGCCGTGCGGCAGGCCACGCCGGGCGTGTCCTTCGTGGCCTATGCCTCGCGGCCGACGCTCGAACTTGCGCGCTATTGTCTGGAAATGGGGTTCCGCGCCTTTCTGCCCAAAACGATGGCGCCGACGTCGTTCGTGAGTGCAATCCGCGTCGTCATGGACGGGGGCACGTTCATCCACAAATCATTCGTGCGTCAGATGCGCGACATCGACATGAACGACACGGCAGCCCCGGCGCTGTCGGAGCGGGAGGAAACCACGCTGCGGATGGTGGCGCTGGGCTACAGCAACCGCGAGATCGCGGCGCATCTCGCGCTCAGCGCCAAGACGGTGGACACGCATCGCGCCCGCGCCATGCGCAAGCTGGACATCAACGCCAAGCCGGATCTGGTGCGCGTGGCCTGCGCACGGGGCTGGCTGTTCTGAAGTCGGGTGGGGGAAGACCCCACCGGGGGTAGGGATTCCCCCGGCCCGGTGCGGTGAAATTCCTACCAGACCCCGTCGGATTCCCGACTGAAAACCACGCTTCCTCATCTCTACATCTGTTCTCGAACGGCGCGGCCCGGCTGCGCCACGGACGAATCAAGCGAATGCCCGGACAGGGCGGAAAAGGATGTACGATGGCACGGATCAGCGTCTTCGGTATCGGATATGTGGGCGTCGTATCGGCGGCCTGCCTCGCCCGGGACGGGCATGATGTGATCGCGGTCGATGTGGACCAGCACAAGGTCGACACGCTCGGAGCGGGACGCGCACCCATTGTCGAGAAAGGTCTCGATGAACTGGTCGCGGACACGGTCGCCTCCGGCAAGCTTACCGCCACGACAGATGCGGATGCAGCCATCCGTGATACGGATGCCTCCTTCGTCTGCGTCGGCACGCCGTCGGACCCCGATGGGTCCGTGGGGCTCGGTCACGTTGTTTCGGTTTGCGAATCCATCGGCCGCGCGCTGGCCGGCAAGTCCGGCTTTCACTCGGTCGTCATGCGGTCGACCATCGTGCCCGGCACGATGGAAGAGGTCTGCATCCCCACGATCGAGACGGCTTCGGGCAAGCGCGCCGGCCGCGACTTCGGCGTCGGCTATTTCCCCGAATTCCTGCGCGAAAGCACGGCGATCGAGGATTACGCCAACCCCGGCCTGATCGTCTTCGGCGCGCTGGACCGCGAGACCGAGGATTTTCTGACCGAGATCAACCGCGATCTGCCCTGCGAGATGAACAAGGTCGATCTGCGCACGGCCGAGATGGTGAAATACACCTCGAACTCCTGGCGGGCGATGAAGATCAGTTTCGCCAACGAGATCGGCAATATCGCCAAGGCAAACGAGCTCGACGGCCAGGTCGTCATGCGCATCCTGTGCTCGGACGAAAAGGTGGCGATGTCGCCTGCCTTCCTGCGCCCCGGGTTCGCCTTCGGCGGGTCCTGCCTGCCGAAAGACGTGCGGGCGCTGCGCCACGTCGCGCGCACCAAACAGGTGCCGACGCCGCTTCTGGATGCGGTCCTCGACGGTAACACCGCCCAGATCGGGCGCGCCGAGGACATGGTCAACTCCGCCGCGACCAAGTCGGTCGGCATGATCGGCGTCAGCTTCAAATCCGGCACCGACGACCTGCGGGAAAGTCCGCTGGCCGATCTGGCCGCACGGCTGATCGAGCGCGGGCAGGACGTGCATGTCTATGACCCCTATGTCGCCGAGGCCTTTGAGATGGACCCCGAGGCGGTCGGGCGCGGCAACGACGTTGTGCCGGACCTGAGCGCGCGGATGGAAAGCGATATCGACACGCTCATCGACACGTCTGACGTGATCGTGGTGGGCAATGCCTATCCCGAAATCGCGCCGCGCATCCGCGATGCGGCCGAACGGGTGCGGGTCGTCGACCTGACGCGCGTCGATCCGGGTATGGTCTCGGGCGACACCTACCAGGGCATCTGCTGGTAATCCCGCGATGCTCGGTCACCTGATATACATCGCGGCCTGCGCCGCCATTGCCCTGTCCGTCTATGACGGCAACTTCACGGGAGCCGAAGGCGCGATCCTGACGCTCGGCGTGATCGGGACGTGGCGCTATGGCTGGGGGCTGGTGAACTTCACCCGCGCGTTGATCTACATCCGCGCGCGCTACCCCCGCCGCCGTCGCGCGGCCGAGGCCGCCTATGCGCGCCGGCCCGTGCCCGCGCATGGCTATTTCATGGTGACATCCTACAAGATCGAGCCGGAGGTGACACGGCGGGTCTACCAGTCGATCTTCGACGCTGCCGCAGCGTCGGAGGGCGGGGCGACCATCGTCGCTTCGGTCGTCGAGGGGGCCGATCTGCGCCTGATCCGCGACCTTCATGCCGCGAACGAGGCCCGGATGCCGGGGGTAAAGCTGGTGATCGACCAGATCCCCGGCTCGGGCAAACGCGATGCCATCGCACGCTCGCTTCGGCTGCTGCAACGCGAGGCGCCAACGTCGCGCGACGTGCTTGTCTTCGTCGACGGAGACAGTTGCGTGCCGCGCGACATCATCGCGCGTTCGGCGCCCTTCTTCACCGATCCAAAGGTGGGCGCACTGACCACGGACGAGCGGGTGGAGATCCCCGACGATCCCACGTTCCGCGAATGGTTCCACCTGCGGTTTCAGCAGCGCCAGATGATGATGTCCTCGATGGCCCTCGGCGGCCGCGTGCTGACCCTGACCGGGCGGATGTCGGTCTTCCGCGCCGACCTCGCCACCGATCCCAGTTTCGTGCGTCAGGTTCAGTCCGACCACATCGAACACTGGCGGCTGGGCAACATCCGGTTCCTGACAGGAGACGACAAGTCGACATGGTTCTGGCTTCTGAGCCGGGGCTATCACATGACCTATCTGCCGGACGTCCATTCCCTGAGCATGGAAAGCCAGCCGAAGCCGGGTTTCGTCGAAAGCGCGATCGCGCTGATGAAGCGCTGGTTCGGAAACATGCTGCGCACGAACGGGCGCGCCCTGTCGCTCGGCCCCTCGCGCATCGGGGCGTTCACCTGGTGGTCGATCCTCGACCAGCGCATTTCGATCTTCACGACGCTGCTCGGCCCGATTGCGGTCATCCTCACGGCAATCTTCGCGACTCCGCTGGTGCTGCCGGCTTACGTCGCGTGGATCATGTTCACGCGCTACCTCTATTGCGCGGCGCTCTCGCTCTTCCGCCCCGGCTTCTTCCCGATCACCTATCCGTTCCTGCTGTATTTCGGCCAGATCGTCGGGGCGACGGTGAAGAGCTATGCGCTCTTCCGCCTCGACCGCCAGAAATGGACGCGTCAGGGCGCAAGTGGCGGTAGCGCCCGCATCCCGGTCGGCACCCGGATCCGAAACGCTTCTTCAACCGCAATGCAGGTTCTCGCGCTCGGTTGGCTCGCGCTCGCCGCCAGCATTCTCACCGGCATTCTTCAATAACCCAGGAAAGGGACACCCGAGATGACCTCTCCAACCGATCCGCATCAAGATGCGCACCCGCAACCCGCGCCGCACCGCACGGGCAACGAATACCCGCTGCTCGACATCCCCTTCAGCGCGGTGATCGACGGGCGTCGCTATACCGGCGACGGGATTTCACTGGTCGAGGCGGAGGTGTCCGGGCTGGTCGATCCGGCCATCGACGGAACCGAACGCGTCGTCCATCTGATCTTCGAGTTTCCGGGGTTCCAGATCGTCCTCGCCCCCGCGGCACGCATTTCGCGCAATCGCGACAACGGGTTCGAACTGGTCTTCACCGAGCCGACCGGCGATCACCATGCGCAGCTGCGGCAGGTGCTGAACGACTACATTTCCGGGGATCTGACTTCCTCCGGCGACCTGATCCGTAGCGCCGACCTGACGCGCGGCGACGTGCCCCGCCACCCGGCAGACGCCAAGCCCGGGTTTGCGGCGCGGGCACGCCGGGTCCTCGGCACGCTCATGGTCCTGTTGCTCGCCGCGATCCTTGTCGCGACCGCCGCCTACCTTGTGGACCGGCGCGTCTTCACAACGAACATCACGACGCCCGCACGGGTGATGCCCGCCGGGCAGACACTGCGCGCGACGGCGGACGGCCAATTGTCCTTCGTCGATCTCGAAGCGGGTGAGGGAGACGTTCTCTATGCCATCGACACGTCGGACGGCGAGACGCTCACCATCGCGATGCCCTGCGACTGCACGGCGCGACCGATCAACGCGACGCCCGGCGACACGGTGCTGGCCGGTGACGCGGTCGCGGCCGTCGCGTCGGAAGACGCGGGTCTCGTGATCGAGGCCGAAGTGCCGCGCGCCATGATCTATGAGATTGAGCGGGCGGGCGGTGTGCGCGCCGAGCTTTCGGACGGGACGACCTTTACCGCCTCGCTCGCGGAAGGGGCCCACATCCCGTCAGGCGGTGCGCCCGACGACTACGCCACGCTCACCTTCGCGCCGGACTCCGGCCTTCCCGAAGGAGCGGCAGGCCGGATCGCGCGGCTCTCCGTCTCGCATGACCCGTTCGGACCGGCGCTGCGCCGCGCTGAAGCGGGACTCAATGAACTCGAAACCCTGATTCAATGACCGAAGAGGCCAAACCCATGACCCATAAGCAAATCGTACCCGTCATTCTGTCCGGTGGCATGGGCACGCGGCTCTGGCCGCTGTCCCGTGTCCGCCAGCCGAAGCAGTTCCAGCCGATCGATGGCGACGGCAGCCACAGCTTCCTGCAGGAAACCGTGCTGCGGCATCGGGCCGAAGGCTTCGCGACACCGATGATCGTCGCGAGCGCATCCGAGCGGGAACTCCTGTTCGATCAACTGGCCGACATCGGCACGCGCGCCCGTTTCGTGGGCGAACCGGTCGGACGAAACACCGGGCCGGCCGTTCTGGCCGCCGCGCTCATACTTGCCGAAACCGATCCGGGTGCCCTGCTGCTCGTGCTGCCCTCCGACCATATCATCGAGGGCGATCTGAACGCCGCCGTGCGGGACATGGCGCCTGCTGCGGATGAGGGGCATATCGTCCTGTTCGGCATCGTGCCGCGCCACCCGGAAACCGGCTTCGGCTATATCTCTGCCGGCGCGTCCGTCGAAGGCCACAACGCCCTGCATGAAGTCCACAGCTTCATCGAGAAGCCGGACCTGGACGAGGCCACGCGCCTTGTCGAAGAGGGCCAGACATTCTGGGCCTCTGGCATTTCGATGATGCGCGCGGACGTGCTGATCGACGAATTCGCCCGGCTGGAGCCCGAAACGCTCGCCGCCGTCAAAGGCGCGCTGGGGCAGGCGGAACAGACCGATTGGGGTCCTCTCCTCGCCGAAGCGCCCTTTTCGGAAGCGCGCAATGAGCCGACCGAGCGGCTGATTTTCGAACACAGCCCGCGCGTCACCGTGCGTCCCGCAGACGTGGACTGGAGCGACGTGGGCGCCTGGCCCGCCATCCATTCGCTTGGAGAGAAGACCGGTGACGGCAATGTCGAAACCGGGGCCGTCGTCACGCTCGATACGCATGACAGCCTGATCCGGGCGGGCGAAAAGCTCGTCGCTGTTGTCGGGATGGAAGGCGTCATCGTCGTGGACACGCCGGACGCGCTTCTCGTGACCAACCATGAGAACGCTCAGATGGTGAAAGAGGCCGTCAGTGAGCTGAAGCGCAATCACCGCGCCGAAGTGTTCACCCATGCGTCCTTGCCGCCGCGCGCCGCGAGCGCACATGTGCGCGAGGAAACGCTGGCGAAAGGGGACGACATGGTCGTCTCCGCCAGCGACGAGAACGGCGTGGTTCTGACCATTGCGGGCGGCGAAGGCCAGGTGACGAACGGGTCTGGGCCGAAGCGTCAATGCACCGGCGATCACCTTGCCGTCGAGCCGGGTCACACGGCGCGTGTCCATAACGCTTGCGAAACGCCGCTGACCGTTGTTGCCGTCGACCTTGCCGGTGACCTGAAAGGTCAGGACGGGGGAGCGACCTATTCGCTCCAGAAGGGTCGCCATGCGGTTGCCTGAACCCAAACCCATCGCCCGGCTTCTTGGAGCGCTCGCGTTTCTGGCGACGCTCGCCACTGCGCCGCTTGCCGCGCAGGAGGCGAAGGGTGACGTCGTGCTTTCGTCGTCTTCCCTGCGCCTGGCGCTGATGCAGCTTGCCACGAGTGTGGACGCGAACGTGTCGGACCTGATCGAGGCCGGGCCGGGCGAGGCGCTGTACGTCCAGTCCGGCACGGCGACACTTGCCGAACTGGCGGATGCAGCGGACTCGGAGGGTGTCGAGCGCGCCGTGGTGCGAACCGATAGCGGATTTCGCCTGACCCGTCCGCTGGTCGTCCTTCAGGGCGCGCGGCTCGACATCACCGAGGGTCAGGAGCTGACGCTGGACCGCACGCAGGGCGCCTTCATCCTGGCGCTGGGCGCGGTATCGGTCGAGGGCGCGACCCTTCGCGCTGAGGGCACGCCCTATGACGGTATTCCGGGCTTCAAACCTTTCCTCGCAGGTGTCGG
The DNA here is from genome assembly GCA_002695005.1 of Maritimibacter sp. Classification (GTDB taxonomy): domain Bacteria; phylum Pseudomonadota; class Alphaproteobacteria; order Rhodobacterales; family Rhodobacteraceae; genus Maritimibacter. The sequence goes on along the minus strand of NZNT01000026.1, from coordinate 175,679 downwards.
GCAGCGTAGCCTGTCGATCACCGATAGCACCCTGTCCGATCTCGGATACGGCGGCTCGGCATTCACCGGCGGCGTCTTCGTCGGGGCGCAGGGCCTGCTCGGCAACGGGTCCGCGAACCCTCTGACGGGGAATGATTTTTCCAACCTTCGCTCGGTCACGCTGAGCCAGCTTGACGATGCGGTGATCCGCGACAACCGGTTCGCCTTCTTTCGCGGCTCGACGCTGCGGATGGTGGACGGCGCGGACGCGACGATCACGGACAACCTGTTCTCAGGCACGCGCGGCGCACATGCGCTGCACCTGTCGGGGCTGCGGTCCGCGCAGATCACGTCGAACACCTTCGACTTCGGGGGCGGCAAGGCGCTTCGCATCGATGATAACGCCACGCGCGTGACGCTTGCGGACAACGACATCGCGGGATTCGAAGGCACTGCCGTCACCGTGGCCGAAGGCGCTGGCTGCGTGCGCATCCGGAACAACACCGTCGCAGAGAACATCGGCGGCGGCATCGCGCTGGACATGGCCGGGACCGTGATCCTCGACGAAAACACGATCGCGGCGAACCGGGGCGCAGGTCTGGCCATCAACGGGCAGCCCGCAGACAGCACGGCCTTCGTGTTCGCCAACCGCTTCGACGGCAACCGCATGGGTGTGCGGGGCACCGGACTGGCCACCGTGCGGCTCGCCCGCAACGACCTGTCAGATCAGATGCCCCGCCTGCTCGCGGGCGACCTGGATCAGGTCACGCCGACATATCTCGATGCCGCCCGTGGCGGCGCGCGTCCGGACATCGTGGTCGACAAGGTCTCGGCCCGGGTTTCGGACAGCCTGCGCAAGGACGCGGCGGCGCGCGCCTTTGCCGCCTGCGGCGATGAGGAGACGCTCTGATGGTCTTTTCCTCCGAAACCTTCTTGTTCCTGTTCCTGCCGGGCTTTCTCGCGCTCTACTACCTGACGCCGTGGCGTTTCAAATCCGTCACGCTCCTGGCCGGCTCCTATGCCTTCTATGCCTGGTGGCGGGTTGATTTCCTGCTGCTCCTGATCGGGACGACGGTCTGGACCTATGTGCTCGGGCGCCAGATCCGCCATGCCGCGACAGGCGCGACCGCGAAGCGCTGGATGGCGGTGGGCGTGATCGGCTGCCTCGGTGTGCTGGGCGTGTTCAAGTACTTCAACTTCTTCGTCGGCAGCTTTGCCGACCTGTTCGGCACGTCCCCCGAGGCAATGGGCATCCACTGGCAGATCCTGCTGCCCATCGGCATCTCGTTTTACGTTTTCCAGTCGGTGAGCTATCTCATCGACACCTACCGGGGCGACGCGCCGGAGGACGTTCGGCTGATCGACTTCGCCGCCTTCATCGCGCTCTTTCCGCAGCTCATCGCCGGGCCGATCCTGCGCTACAAGGACCTGGCCGGTCAGTTCCAGCACCGCACGCATTCGATGGACAAGTTCACCAACGGGCTGTTCCGGTTCTTCGTGGGGCTTGCGAAGAAAGTGCTGCTGGCGGACGCCGTGGCGCCGCTGGCCGACCTTGCCTTCTCCAGCCCGGACCCCTCGCTCACCCTCGCGTGGCTCGGGGCGGTTGCCTACATGGTGCAGCTCTATTTCGATTTCTCGGGCTATTCAGACATGGCCATCGGGCTCGGCCAGATGCTGGGTTTCCGGTTCATCGAGAATTTCGAAACGCCCTATATCTCCCGCTCGATCACCGAGTTCTGGAAGCGCTGGCACATCTCGCTGTCGGTCTGGCTGCGCGACTACCTCTATATTCCGCTCGGCGGTAATCGCCGGGGGAACCGCCGGACCTATGTCAACCTGCTGACCGTGATGGTGCTGGGCGGGCTGTGGCACGGTGCGGCCTGGACCTTCGTGGTCTGGGGTGCCTGGCATGGCGGCTGGATGGCGCTTGAGCGTGCGACAGGGCTGGACCGCTCGCGGTCCGTGCTCGCCCTTGGGCGCACACTGCTCCTCGTTCTCATCGGGTGGGTCGTGTTCCGTGCTCCGGACATGGGGCAGGCCTTCGCGGTCTACGGCGGGATGCTGGGCCTCAATGGCGCCGGGATGGCGCCTGAAGCCGCGCTCGCGTTGACCGGCGAAAGCCTTGCCTTTCTCGTCATCGCGATTGCCGTCGTGATCGCGGAGCCGTGGCTCATGCGGTTCACGCATGAACGGCTCATGCCGGAGGCCGGCGCGCCACTTGGCGTGACCACGGCTGTCGCGCCCACCGTGCTCGTCGGGAGCGTTGCCGTGCTCACGCTGCTCAAGCTCGCCGAGCAGAGTTTCTCACCCTTCCTTTATTTCCAGTTCTGAGGCCGAAGATGCAGACCATACTCTACATGCTGAGACACGCGCTTCCGGTTCTGTTCATGGGCTACGCGCTTTTCGTCAATGTCGACATCTTCTCGGACGAGCCGCTGCTCGAGGGCGTCGAGGGCGACGTGATCACCGGCGAGGCCGCGAGCGAGGTGGCGGGGCTTTACAGCGCCGCGCTGCCGCACCGCGAAACGGCCGTGAGTTTCATCGGGGCAGGGCGCTATCTGCTCCTTGGTGAAGGACGCGAAGGCGTGACGGCCGGGTCGCACCGCTGGCTTTTCTCCGACGAGGAGATGCGCCCGGCCAAACCGGACTCCGTCACCGCCGCGGTCGATCAGATCGAGGTCGTGGCGCGGGAGCTGGCCGAGCAGGACACGCAACTCGTCCTCGTGCCGATCCCGGCCAAGGCGGACATCTACCGAGATGAGGCCCCGGATGGCGCGGGCGCCGCGATGGCCGAGCAATATGCCCGGTTCCGCACGGCGCTGGCCGATCGCGACATCGCCTCGGTCGACACGCGCCCGGCCCTTGTGACAGGTCGGTCCGATGCGCCGATGTACCTGACCACCGATACACACTGGACGCCGCGTGGCGCAGCGCAGGTCGCGGACCGGGTCGCTGAGTCAGAACACGTCGAGACGGGCGGAACCGAGTTCATTCGCCGGCCGCGCGCGCCAGAAGAGTTCGTGGGCGACCTCGTTTCCTTCGTCACCTCCGACCGGCTGGCCCCGAGCCTCGGGCTCGGACCCGAGCGGGTGACGCCGTATGTGGCCGAAGAGGCCGGCGGCGCAGAGGGGGGCATCTTTGCCGGCGAGGCGGAGGACGGCATCGACCTCGTCCTGATCGGCACATCCTACAGCGCCAACAAAAGCTGGAGCTTCGCGCCTGCGCTCAAGCTGGCGTTGCAGCGCGACGTCCTGAACCTCGCGACCGAAGGGCGCGGGCCGCTGGCCCCGATGCTCGACTATCTCGCGGACCCTGCGCGCGCGGGCGCCGAGGCCGAGACGGTGATCTGGGAATACCCCGTTCGCTACCTTGGTCAGCCCGACATGACCGTTGAGGAGGCCCTTCATGGTTAATCTCACTCTCACCCTTCCGTTCATCCTGTCCATCGGGACAGCGGACACTGTTGATGTGCCCGAGACCCGGACTGACCTGCCCGTTGTACGCGCGCAGGCCATAGACAATCGCGTGAACCGGACAAGCGACCTGCCGACGCTGGAGCTTCAAGACATCCGGCGCCGGATGCTGGCCGATCAATACATCTCGTTCGACGAGATGCGGCGCCTTGCCGATGCGGGCGACGGCAACGCTTCGTTTCAATACGGCGAGCGGCTCTTGGCGCTGGACGATCCGGAGGTGCGCTCTGCCGCGGCGCTCTATTTCGCCTCGGCCGCGCTTACGGGCCGGGACTACGCGGTTTACGAACTGGTCAAGCTGCTGCGTGACCCGGAGGTCGAATTCTCTGAGGGGCGGTTGCAGCATCTGGAGAACGCGATGCGCAACCTCGCGTTGCAGGGCAGCGACCGGGCCGTGAACGCTCTGGCCGACTTCTATGCCAGCGGCGAGCCGTTCGGACGCAAGCCGGACGAAGTGCGCCGCATCATGATCGAACGCGCCGAAAACGGTAATCCCGAAGCCGCGATGGACCTCGTGCGGGACATGATGTCGGGCGAGGCTCCGCGCGATCCGGAGCAGATCCGCGGCTTGCTGAAAATCGCACGCGACGAGGGCGATCTGGGCATGAGCGCCGCTGCGCGCACGCTTCTGGCCCGCCTCGACGATGAAACGAACCCGGAAAACACCGGAAAGGAGACCGTTCAATGAAACGCCTCACCTCCGCCGCATCCTGTGCGCTCCTGACGCTCGGCGTGGCACCGCTCACGGCCGCACCGTCGAATTATGGCTGCAATAACCTAGACAGGGCTTCGCCCCCGCTTATCGAGGGCAAGGATGGTGCGTTCTTCCGGCTGAAGCTGGACTTCCGCATGAACCAACCGTTGTCGACCGGCGCCGCGGGGCTGATCGGCGACATGGCGGCTGCGCTGCGTGAACTGGGCACCGAGTTGATCTATGTTCCCGTGCCGACCAAGAGCCTCGCGATGCCGGACCGCGTGCCGGACGGGGTCGACTCCTACGGGTTCGACATGGAGGTGGCCGAGGTCGCCTATGACGCCTTCCTCGGAAAGCTGACCGATGCGGGCGTCACGACCGTCGACACCATGCGCGCCATGCGCGAGGCGGATGGCGCACCGTTCCAACTGACGGATTTCCACTGGAGCCCCGAAGGTGCGCGCGCCGTCGCAGGGGCGCTCGGCGAGACCATTCGCGCGATGCCGGACTATGACGACCTTGAAAAGACAGGTTACGAGACCGAAGCGACCGAGGTCGAGCCGATGGACTCGCGCCTGCGAACGACCATTCAGGAGTTCTGCCGCGAGACGGTCCCCGCAGCCGAAGTCCAAGGCTACGCGACCACCCGCACAAGCGAATCCGATGCAGGCTCTGGCATTTTCGCCGCCGAAGCCTCGGGCCCGCCGATCGCGCTGGCCGGAACGTCGATGTCGGCCGAGGCCAGCTTTCACTTCGAACAGTTCCTGGCGCAGGAAAGCGGTCTTGCGGTCGCCAATTACTCGATCACCGGCGGCAACCAGTTCGGGGGCATGACCTCATACATTCTGTCGGAGGACTTTCGCGAGAACCCGCCCGCTGTGCTGATCTGGGAGAACCCGATCTACAACAACCTTGGCGAGTTCGGCGAGATGCCGCTGCGCGAGCTTCATGCGCCCATGGCGGCCGAGTGCGCTCCGCTCGACACCGAACAGGACGGGTCGATGACCCTCACCGCCACGCTGCCCGAGGGCGCGCTGGGCCGGGACGACTACATCGAGGTCGATACCGGGTCGGCAAATGGCCGCGAGGCGGTGATCCGGCTGTCGACTGGCGAGGGTGTCGAAGCGCGCACACCGATCCGCCGCCCCATCCGCTATGAGCCGACGCGCTGGTTCTACCAATACGTCGCGCCTGCATGGCGTGCCGATTTCACCCGGGTCGACGTCACGCTGGATCGTCCGGCGACCGACGACGCGACTCTTTCCATCTGCAAAACGGAGGACACATCCACATGAAACGTCTGACCACTCTTCTCATCGGAACCTGCCTTGTCTCCGCGCCTGCCTTTGCGCAGGACGGCGGGCTTTATCCGGAACCCAGCTCCCCCGACGCCTCGTTCCTGCGCGTCCTCGACGTCGAGAACGACGGCGCGCGGATCGACGGCAGCGATGTGGACATGAACGACGCGGGCTTTTCGCCCTATATCGAGGTTCAGCCCGGCACGGTCGGTCTCGACATCGGCGACGACACCTCGGAGTTCGAGGTCGGGGCCAACACGCATTACACGGTGATCGCGGACGAGGGTGAGACGACCCTGACCGAAGACGCCGTCGAGGACTCCCCGGCGCAGGCTGACCTGCTGCTGTACAACCTCGGCGACCTCGAGAGCTTCGAGCTTTATGCGGTCGAGGCCGAAACGGCCGCGATGGCCGATGTGGCGCCCGGCGCACATTCCGGCGTGGCCCTGAAAGCGCCGCTGACGCTGACGTTCGAGCTTCGCCAGGACGGCGAGACGCTCGCCAGCCTCGATCCCGTCACGCTCGAACGCGGCACCGGCTCAACGGTTGTCGTGACGGGTAACGCGGAATCCGCTGAGCTCGGCGTCGCCAAGAGCACCTATTCCGACTGAACCGCCACCCGATCCAGGAGGCATCCATGACCGCCCCAATACGTCTCGAAGCTCCGCTGATGGCCTGTCTGGCCCTGTCGGCGGCGCTGCCCGCACAGGCCGATCCCATCGAGGTGACGTTCACGCCGCCCGAAATGGCGCCACAGGACCTTTGTGTGCCGCGTCCGCCCAACCATGAGGTGCGCGCGCGCTGGGAAGGCTGGGACGGTGCCGAACTGGGCGACCGGTCCAACGCCCTCGTGCGTCGGGACCTGCGCTTGCTTCGGCAGATGGATGCCGCGACATGGTTCGACACGATCGAACGTGCGCAGGCGCTGCTTGATGAGCGGTCGGAGTCCTATGACGACTCCGACCGCAAACGTGACCGCCTCGCGCTTCTGGAAGCCGCCGGGCGCAGTGATCAGATCGAGGAAGAAGGGCTGGCGCAGTCCCTCGTCGATCTGGCGCCCGGCGCATCGGGGTCGGTCAAGGTTACGGCTGCGTCCCTGTTGTCCGAGGGGCGCGGCGGGGTCGAACGTGACGACGCGCAGGCGCTGACGCTCTTGCGCTCGGCCGCCTATGAGGGGCATCCGAACGCGATCATCGAACTCGCGTCGATGTCCGCCTCGGGCTTGGATGTCCCGGATTGGAACATCGCACCGGACGTGGCCATCACGATGGCCTTCGGTGCCAAGATCGGCGACGCGGACCCGCTGGTCTGCGACCGGATCAACCAGATTGCCTCCCATTATGCCAAGGGGGACGTGGTGCAGACGGACCACGACCTCGCCGAAACCTGGTATCGGTTTTCAGCGAGCCTCGGCGATTTCAACGCCGCCTGGCAGGTGGCGCGCTATCACATGAGCGCGGAGTTCATCGACAAGGACAATGACGTTCTCATGGCGCACCTGACGCGGGCCGCCGACGGGGAACTGCCCTACGCGATGACCGAGATGGCTCAGGTCCTGCAACGCGGTGCTCTTGCGGAAAGGGATGTCGACGCCGCCGCCACGCTGTATGAGGCCGCCGCGTCGCACGGCGATCTGACCGCCTACAGCCGCCTCGCCAACCTCGCGAAGCAGGAGAGCGACGGCTCGCCGGATGACAGGGCGCGGATCATCTCATTGCTGACCGACATAACCGAACTGCCCGACCCGCCTGCCTGGGCGTTCGCGCAACTCAGCGACGCAGTCCTGGAACGTGACGGGCGCTGGGCCGGTGAAGAGAAAGCCCAGGCGCTTATCGACCGTGCGCTGGAATTGGAGCCGGGCAAACCTGCGGCAAAGCTGCGCGATGCCCGCCTGCGGATGCGATACGTTGACAGTGACGAGGCCTTCACCGAGTTGACCTCGGGCCTCAGGGCGATGGTGCGCGAGAACGGGCGCACGGAATTCATGCAGGCCCTCCAACGGGTCTATCACTGCCGGGCACCCGAGGCGCCGGTCCTCGACAAGGCCGAGCTTTGGTATGGCGCAGAAGCCTTTTCCGGGGACATGACCATCACGGCCGCAGAGCTGAACACGGGCGAGATGGGCCCCTCGGAGGCGTTTGTCACGATGGCCCAGCTTCAGTCGCAGGCGCTGAACGACCGAAGCCGGTCGCTGGCCAACCTGCTCAGGGAAATGGGCGAGGGGTCTGCCGAAGGTCTGGAAGCGCTGGTCGGGTCACTTCGCCGCAACGGCGAACCCATCAATTCCGCCCGTGGCCTGGCCGCGCTTCGCAACGGCGACCGTGACGCGGCGCGCGTCTGGTTTGAAAAGGCGGTCGAAGCGGACGAGGACGGGGCGGAAATCGACCTTGCAAGACTCTATGCCGATCCGGGCCTGCGCGAGGCGCGGCGCGACGACATCATCCGTTTCGCCACCGAGGCCGCCCATCAGGGCAACGGCCGCGCCATCGAGCTTCTCATTGACGTCGATCCCGAGATGGACGCGCAGGCGGCGTGGGAGGCTTTCGCGCAGGACATCGAACGCACGGGCGATGCACAGGCGCTGACCTTCGCACTGTACCATCTGAACGATCCCGAGCGGATCGCGGACTATATCGGCCGGATTCAGGCCGTCATCCCCTGTCACGGCATGGACGCGGTGCGCATGGCTGACGCCATGCTCGCGCTGGACCGGCCGGACGACGCGCGCCACTGGTTCGAGGTGGCGAAAGCCACGGCATCCGGCGTCGACTGGGAGCTGGTTGCGGTTGGCGATGCGCTCCTCGCGAACGCCGACCTCTTTGAGCGCCCGACGGAGGCGGCGATGACGCTTTACCGCAAGTCCGCAGCGCTCGACTACCCGATCGCGTATCGCAAGTTGCTTGCGATGCGAAAGGAAGGGAAGGCCGAGATCGCGCTGGAGGACGCCAAGGAGCTTTGGATCGAATACCTCGACGCGACAACCGTCGAGGGCATCCCCTCCGCGCTCAAGCTGCTCAAGTTCTCCGACCCGGAGCTGAAGGCTGCGGTTCAGGACGAGATCGACGTCCGCGGGCTTTATGCGACCGCTGCGGAACAGGGCAATGCGACCGCGCAGCTCGAACTGGCCAAGCTGGTGCGCGATGCGGAAGGGGCTGACGGCACCGGACGTTACGCCGAGCTTCTGCAAGCGAGCGCGGCGCAGGGGCAGGGGGAAGCCATGCTGCTCCTGTCCGAGGCCTATGCCTATGGCATCGGGGTCGAGACCGACCCGGCGCAGTCCCGCGCATGGCTTGACCGTGCCGCCGAAGCAGGAAACCCGACCGCGCAAAGCCGCGTTGGTCTTCTGACAAACGAAAGGACATCCGAATGAAACGCCAAACGACCTTATCCCTCCTGGCCCTCGCGACTGCGTTTGGGACCACGGGGGCGCAGGCCCAGGAGGCGCAGGGCGGGGGAGAGGCATGCTTTGACGTGCCCGAGCCCGTGGTCTCGCTGTCCTACGGGAGCCGCTACACCGACGAGAGCGAGGACCGCTCGGACATCGACGAACAGTCCAATGCCGAAGTGAACGAGGCGCTGGACCCGGTGGACGACTTCATCGTGGAGCTGACCTCTCACGCCAATGCGGCGCTCGAGAAAGAGGGGGCCGATGCCGAGTCCGAAGCGCGCTGCGTCATCGCCGCCCTGGATCAATGGGCCGAAAGCGACGCGCTCTCGGATCTGGGCAGCATGAATGCCAACCTGTCCGCCCCGTCCCGCATTGCGGGCTTTGCGATGGCCTACTGGCAGGCCAAGCAGGTGGTGGAACCGGAGCCCGAGGCCGGCGAGCGCATCGACCAGTGGCTGCGTGCGCGTATGACGCACAGCATGAACTGGTTCGATGCCGACGCGCCGCCCAAGGCGAGCCGCAACAACCTGCGCGCCTGGGCCGGCTTCGCGGCCGCCGCTGTCGGTGACGCCACCGATGACGACCTGCTGCGGTCCTGGAGCGCGTATTCACTGATGACCGTTGCCTGCCAGGCGGATCAGGTCGGAGCGCTTCCGCTCGAGATGGATCGCGGTCCGCGTGCCATGCACTACCAACTCCACGCGGTCGCGCCGCTGGTCGTGGGGGCCACGATGCTGGACGACGACGGTTACGACCTGTTTTCCCAGTGCGACGGCGCGATCAACCGGATCGCGTCCTTCGTGCCGGCTGCGTTCGAAGACGAAGCGCTGGTCACGGATCGCGCTGGCGAGGCGCAGACGCTCTTTAACGGCGAAGACGAGGTGCAGGGCTTCGAATTGGCATGGGCGGACGCCTACCTGTCGTTGTTCGATGCGCCTGAAGTCGAGGCTTTTGTTGAAAGCTACCGCCCACTCGGAAACTCGAAACTTGGCGGGAGCCAGTCGCTGCTCTGGTAGGGCTTGACCGCCTGAAATGCGCACCTGTCCTGTTCGGGTGATACCCCGCCGAATAATAGGATAGAGTCCTCCAAAAAGTGCACCGGCCCCGGTTTCAGCGGGGCCGGGCGAAAGCTCCGGTCCGGGGACATGCATCGGGGCTCGCCGCTATAGCGCGGCCAAGACTTCCTGAAACAGCCGCTCTGCTGCCGCCGACAGGCGGCTGTAGCGATTGCGGATGATGAAGCAGGGTGACACCGACAGGGGCACGTCAAGGTCGATCATGGCCACATGCGCGCCGCGACCGCCGGAGACGAGCATGTCGAAAACCTCCCTGCTTTGGGGGGCGATCACGTCGGTCCCGTCGAGCATGGCGAGCATGACGAGCAGGGACGACGAGTTCGTCACTTGTGCCGGCGTGTCGATCCCGCGGGCGTGGAAGGCTGCTTCGACCGCCTGGCGGATCGGTGAGCCAATCGCCTGGATCACCCATTCGAAGTTCAGTGTCTCCGAAAGTCGGACGCCCCTGCGCGTGGCGAGCGGGTGGCCGGGCCGCACGACCAGCGCGACCTCTTCGCTGCGCGCGGGGTACATGCGAAAATCGCGGGAGTCGTATCCCGGCGGCAGCCGCGCGATGACGAAATCGAAGCGCCCCTCTGCGAGGCCCCGGACGAGTTCGTTCGAGGGGCCGACCTCGACCGTCATTTCGATATCCGGCGTTCGCGAGCGGATCCGCCGGATCGCTGGAATGAGCGACCCGACCGCGGGGCCCGTGACCGCGCCGACGCGCACCTGCCCCATCTCGCCCGTCGTGTGGCGGGCCACGTCGGTTTCCAGTTCATCCAGCTCTTGCAGGACCACTTTGGCGTGCCGGATCACGACTGACCCGAGTTCCGTCGGCGTCGAGCCCTTGGGATGCCGGTCGAACAGAGGGCTGCCGATCTGGCGCTCGATATCGGACAGAATGCGCGACGCGGCAGGTTGCGACATGGCGCAAAGCTGGGCCGCCCGTTGCAATTGGCCGGTTTCGGCAATGTGCAGAAGGAGTTGCATATGGCTGGGTTTCAGGCGGTGCGCAATATCCATGCGATAAACATATCATTCATAGTATGCAGATTGTCAAAACTCGGATTTGATTGTTATGCAGCCGCAGCCTAGGCCTTGGCTGGGTTCGCAAGGACCTTCAGGGAGAGTTCGCGCCGGGAGAGCGCGACAAAGTGGAGGAACACCATGAAATTCAAGACTTTCCTGGCTTCGGCCAGTGCCATTGCCGTGCTCGCATCCGCGCCTGCGGCCTGGGCCGACACCGTGGGCATCGCGATGCCGACCAAATCATCGGCCCGCTGGATTTCCGACGGCAATTCGATGGTCGCCCAGTTCGAGGAGGCGGGCTACGAGACCGATCTTCAGTATGCCGAAGACGACATCCCGAACCAGTTGGCCCAGATCGAGAACATGATCACCAAGGGTGTCGACGCGCTCGTGATCGCCGCCATCGACGGCACCACCCTGTCGAACGCGCTGGCCAACGCCGCGGCGTCCGGCATCCCGGTGATCGCCTATGACCGCCTGATCCGCGACAGCGGGGACGTCGACTACTATGCCACCTTCGACAACTTCAAGGTCGGCGTGCAGCAGGCCACCACGCTGGTCGAAGGTCTGAAGGAACGCTTCCCGGACGTCAGCCCGTGGAACGTCGAGCTGTTCGGCGGCTCGCCCGACGACAACAACGCCTACTTCTTCTATGACGGCGCGATGAGCGTGCTCCAGCCGCTGATCGACGATGGCAGCATCGAGGTCGCGTCGGGCCAGATGGGCATGGACACGGTCGGCACCCTGCGTTGGGACGGTGCCGTGGCGCAGGCGCGCATGGATAACCTTTTGTCGGCGCAATACACCGACAAGCAGGTTCATGGTGTGCTGTCGCCCTACGACGGGCTGTCCATCGGTATCCTGTCCTCGCTCAAGGGCGTGGGCTATGGCTCCGGCGATCAGGAGATGCCGATCGTCACGGGTCAGGACGCCGAGGTTCCCTCGGTCAAGTCGATCCTTGCCGGCGAGCAATACTCGACGATCTTCAAGGACACCCGCGAACTGGCCCGCGTCACCGTGGGCATGGTCGATGCGCTGCTCGAAGGCGGTGAGCCCGAGATCAACGACACCGAGACCTATGACAATGGCGTCAAGGTCGTCCCCTCCTACCTGCTCGAGCCGCTCCCCGTGACGGCGCAGAACTGGGAAGAGCGGCTGGTGGACTCCGGCTACTACACGATGGATCAGATCCAGTAATCACCTGATCTTCTCCCGATCTGCCCGGGCTTCGGTCCGGGCAGGTTCGGTTTATCGAAAGGGGTGGCGATGACCGCGCTTCTCGAAATGCGTTCGATCACCAAGACGTTCCCGGGTGTCAAGGCGCTCGACGAGGTGAACCTGACCGTCAGGCAGGGTGAAATTCACGCACTGGTCGGCGAAAACGGTGCCGGGAAATCCACGCTCATGAAAGTGCTTTCCGGGGTCTATCCCGCAGGCACATATGACGGCGAAATCCATTACGACGGCGCGCTGGCCGAGTTCCGCGACATTGCCGACAGCGAAGCGCGCGGCATCATCATCATTCACCAGGAGCTGGCGCTCGTCCCGCTTCTGTCCATTGCCGAGAACTTGTTTCTGGGCAACGAGAACGCCACACGCGGGGTCATCGACTGGCCCGGCACGTTCCAGCGCACCACCGAGCTATTGCGCAAGGTCGGCCTGCGCGAGGCGCCGACGACGCTGGTGGACAAGCTAGGCGTGGGCAAGCAGCAGCTTGTCGAGATCGCCAAAGCCCTGTCCAAGGAAGTGCGCCTGCTCATTCTGGATGAGCCGACCGCGGCGCTGTCGGAATCCGACAGTCAGGCGCTGCTCGACCTGATGCTGGAGCTGAAGGCACAGGGTGTCACGTCGATCATCATCAGCCACAAGCTCAACGAAGTGCGCCGGGTGGCCGATACGGTCACGGTGATCCGCGACGGCACGACCGTGTCCACGCTGGATGCCAAGACCCAGACCATCACCGAGGACGCCATCGTGCGCGACATGGTGGGCCGCGACATGGCCCATCGTTATCCGAGCCGCGAACGCCGGGCGGGCGAGGTTCTTCTCGAGGTCGAGGACTGGAACGTCTGGCACCCGGAACACGCCGAGCGGCAGGTCATCAAATCCGCCGACTTCCACGTCAGGGCGGGCGAGGTCGTGGGGATCGCCGGGCTGATGGGGTCGGGCCGCACCGAACTGGCGATGAGCATTTTCGGCAGGTCTTATGGCCGCAATATTTCCGGCACCGTGAAGATGCACGGCAAGCCCGTCGACGTCAGCAAGGTGCATCGCGCCATTGACGCGGGCCTCGCCTATGTGACCGAGGATCGCAAGAGCCTTGGCCTCGTGCTGGAAGAGACCATCCTGCGCAATGTGACGCTGGCCAATCTCGACGGCGTGTCGCGGGGCGGCATCCTGGACGACAACCGCGAAACCGAGGTGTCCGAAGAATACAGGCGCGCCATGAACATCCGCACGCCCAGCGTCTTTCAGAAGGTCATGAACCTGTCGGGCGGCAACCAGCAGAAGGTGGTGCTGTCGAAATGGCTCTTTGCCGGGCCCGAGGTTCTGATCCTCGACGAGCCCACGCGCGGGATCGACGTTGGCGCGAAATTCGAGATTTACGGGATCATCAACGACCTGTCCGCACAGGGCAAAGGCGTGCTGATGATCTCGTCCGAGATGCCCGAACTGCTCGGCATGTGCGACCGCGTCTATGTGATGAATGAAGGGGCGCTCGTCGGGGAACTGACCGCGAATGAAGCCAGCCAGGAGCGGATCATGTCGCTCATCGTGACGGAATAGGGGGGCCGGACATGGCACTTGCTGAGAACACTGTCGAAGAAAACCAGCCCAAGGGCGTCGGCGAATACCTGTTGGGTCATATGCGGGAATACGGGCTGCTGTTCGCCCTGATCGCGATCATGGCCTTTTTCCAGATCGTCACGGGCGGGACGCTGCTGCGCCCCGTCAACATCACGAACCTGCTGCTGCAAAACAGCTATATCATCATCATGGCGCTGGGGATGCTGGTCGTCATCGTGTCGGGCAACATCGACCTTTCGGTCGGCTCGGTGATGGGCTTTATCGGCGCGCTCGCGGCGGTGATGATCGTCAATTACGAGTTCAACTTCCTCTTCACGATCCTCGTCTGCCTGCTGGCGGGCGGCGTCATCGGTGCGGCGCAGGGCTATTGGGTCGCCTATTGGAAGATTCCGTCTTTCATCGTGACGCTGGCCGGGATGCTGGTGTTTCGCGGTTTGTCTCTCTGGCTGCTCGAAGGGCAGTCCGTCGGACCCTTCCCGCAGCAGTTTCAGGTCATCGCCAACGGCTTTGTGCCCGACATCTTCCCCGAAGGGATCGGCGCGGCGCTCGCCCCGATTTTCGACGCGCGGCAGGTGAACGTTCTGGCGCTATGCACGGGTCTGATCGCCGCCTTTGCGGTGGTGTCGACGGGTATCCGCAAGCGGGCGCGCAACCGGGCCTATGGCATCGTGGACGAGCCGCGCAGCTTCTTCATTGCTCGAAACGCCATCGTCGGCATCGCGCTGATCTTCATCATGTTCAAGCTGTCGACCTTCCGGGGTCTGCCGAACGTGCTGATCACGATGGGCGTGCTGACCATCGTCTATGCGTTCATCACCGAACGCACGATCCTCGGCCGCCGCATCTACGCGCTGGGTGGCAATCAGAAGGCGGCCAAGCTGTCAGGCATCAAGACCGAGCGGTTGACGTTCCTCGCCTTCGTGAACATGGGTATTCTGGCCGCCGCTGCGGGCCTCGTCTTCGCCGCGCGGCTCAACACCGCGACGCCCAAGGCGGGCTTTGCGCTGGAGCTCGACGTGATCGCGGCGGTGTTTATCGGCGGCGCGTCGATGTCCGGCGGGGTCGGCAAGATCGTCGGCGCCGTGGTCGGGGCCTTCCTGATGGGTGTGCTCAACAACGGCATGTCGATCATGGGGATCGGCATCGACTACCAGCAGATGATCAAGGGCCTCGTCCTGCTCGCCGCTGTGATCTTCGACGTCTACAACAAATCGAAACAGGGGTGAGCCATGACTTTTTCGCCAGCAAAATGGCCGCGCAGGCTTCGGTCGCAGGAATGGTATGAGGGCAACAGCCGCGACACGATCTATCACCGCGGCTGGATGAAGAACCAGGGCCACCCGCATGACCTGTTCGACGGGCGGCCGATCATCGGGATCATGAACACATGGTCCGACCTGACCCCCTGCAACGGCCACCTTCGCGAACTGGCGGAAAAGGTAAAGGCGGGCATCTGGGAGGCTGGCGGCTTCCCCGTCGAAGTCCCGGTGTTCTCGGCTTCCGAAAACACATTCCGCCCGACGGCGATGATGTATCGCAACCTCGCCGCCCTCGCGACCGAGGAACAGATGCGCGGCCAGCCCATCGACGGGGCCGTGCTCCTCGTCGGCTGTGACAAGACCACGCCGAGCCTGCTGATGGCGGCGGCCTCGACCGATCTGCCGTCCATCGTCGTGACCGGCGGACCGATGCTGAACGGGTATTTCCGGGGCGAACGCGTCGGCTCCGGCACGCACCTGTGGAAGTTCTCGGAAGCGGTGAAAGCGGGCGAGATGACGCAGGAGGAATTCCTCGAAGCGGAGAACTCCATGTCCCGCTCGACGGGCACCTGCAACACGATGGGAACCGCGTCGACGATGGCCTCGATGGCCGAGGCGCTGGGCATGGCATTGTCCGGCAACGCCGCAATCCCGGCCGTTGACAGCCGCCGCCGCGTGATGGCGCAGCTTTCGGGGCGTCGCATCGTGCAGATGGTCAAGGACGACCTCAAGCCGTCCGACGTGATGACAAAGGACGCGTTCGAGAACGCGATCCGCACCAACGGCGCCATCGGCGGCTCCACCAACGCGGTCATCCACCTGCTCGCCATCGCGGGCCGGGTCGGCGTCGACCTGACGCTCGACGACTGGGACCGCTGCGGGCGCGACGTGGCGACCATCGTGAACCTGATGCCATCGGGCGAATACCTGATGGAGGAGTTCTTCTATGCCGGTGGCCTGCCCGTGGTCCTGAAACGTCTGGGCGAAGCCGGGCAGTTGCACAAGGACGCGCTGACCGTGGCCGGCAGCACGATCTGGGACGAGGTTCAGGACGTGCGAAACTGGAACGAGGACGTCATCCGCCCCGTCGACAAACCGCTGACCGATCAGGGCGGGATCGCCGTGCTGCGCGGAAACCTTGCGCCCGACGGTGCCGTTCTCAAACCCTCGGCCGCGTCACAGCACCTTCTCAAGCACCGGGGACGTGCCGTGGTGTTCGAGGATATCGACGACTACAAGGCCCGGATCAACGACGACGCGCTCGACATCGACGAGACCTGCGTGATGGTGCTGAAGAACTGCGGGCCCAAGGGCTATCCCGGCATGGCCGAGGTGGGCAACATGGGGCTGCCGCCGAAGGTTCTGAAAAAGGGCATAACCGACATGGTGCGTATCTCGGACGCGCGCATGTCGGGCACCGCTTACGGCACCGTGATCCTCCACACCTCTCCGGAAGCCGCCGCAGGCGGGCCGCTCGCCGTGGTACGTTCGGGCGACATGATCGAAGTCGACGTCGAGGCCCGGCGCATCCACCTCGACATCTCCGAGGCTGATCTGTCGACACGGCTGGAGGCATGGACACCGAACCACGAGCAACGCGAAAGCGGTTATGAATGGCTCCACCAGACCCATGTGATGGGCGCGGATACGGGGGCCGATCTGGACTTTCTCAAGGGCTGCCGTGGCTCGCCGGTCGGAAAGGACTCGCATTGATGGAAGTTGCACTCGTCGGCATCGGAAAGATCGCGGTGGACCAGCATGTCCCCGCGATTGCGGCCAGCCCGGACTGGGATCTCGCGGCGACGGTATCGCGGCACGGGTCGGTCGATGGCGTGCCCGCCTATACCGACCTCGCCACCATGCTTGAGGCGCATCCCGAAATTCGCGTGGTCTCGCTGAGCCTGCCGCCCATGCCGCGCTTTGACTATGCCCGCATGGCGATCGAGGCGGGGCGGCACGTCATGCTGGAAAAGCCACCGGGCGCCACGCTGTCCGAATGTCACGCGCTCGAGGAACTGGCCCGCGCCCAGCGTGTCTCGCTTTACGCGACATGGCATTCACGGCAGGCCGACAAGGTGCCCGCCGCGAAAGCATGGCTGGCTGACAAGACGCTCCGTTCGCTCAGGATCGACTGGCGCGAGGACGTGCGGCATTGGCATCCGGGGCAGGACTGGGTGTTCGAGGCCGGGGGCCTTGGCGTGTTCGACCCCGGCATCAACGCGTTGTCGATCCTGACCGAAATCCTGCCGGTGCCCGTTCATGTCACCGGGGCCGAGCTGAAGTTCCCGGCCAACCGCGACACACCGATTGCCGTCGAGTGCGGCTTTCACCACCCCGGCGGGGCCGAGGTCACGATGGCGCTCGACTGGCTGGAACCGGGCGACCCGGTCTGGACCATTGAGGCGGTGACGGACCAAGGCACGCTGACGCTGGAAAACGGCGGCGGCAAACTCACCATAGACGGGCAGGAGGATGAAAGCCTGCCCGGTCTGGCGGGCGAGTATCCGCGGCTTTACGACCAGATGGCCCGGCTCGTCGCCACCGGCGGGATCGACATGGACCTGGCGCCGATGCGCCACGTCGCGGATGCCTTCACGCTTGGCCGTCGCGTCACGGTGGAGGCGTTCGACTGGTGAGCGAGACGGGCACCCATATCCAGCCCTTCGCGACCCTCGCGGATGGCACGACGGTTCAGGCGGTCACGATCACGGGCGGCGGGGCCACGGCCACGGTGCTGACCCGTGGGGCGACCTTGCAGGACTTCCGCATCCAGGGCGTCGACCAGTCTCTTGTCTTGGGGAGCGCGGGCATCGCGGCCTATGCCGGGCCGATGCGCTACTTCGGGGCCATCGTCGGGCCGGTCGCCAACCGTATCGCGGGGGGACGTATGCCCCTTGGCGGACAGGTCTTTGACCTCGACCGGAACGAGGCGGGCAAGACGACGCTTCATGGCGGCAGCACCGGGTTCTCGGAGCAGGATTGGACGATTGCCGAGACGACCCCGAACACGGTCGTCCTCACGCTTGAGCACCCGGACGGGCGCGACGGGTTTCCGGGCAACATCGCCGTTCGTGCGCGCTATGCCCTCGATGACGCTGGCGTGCTCACCGTCGAGATTACGGGGACAACCGACGCCCCGACATATTTCGGCCCGGCCTTCCACGGTTACTGGACGCTGAACGGGGCGGGCGATCTGTCAGCGCATCGCATGACAATTCCGGCGGAACGCTATCTGGCGGTCGATGCCGACCTGATCCCGCAAGATGCGCCAACCCCCGTGGCCGGAACGCGCTTCGATTTCCGTGAGCCACACGCGCCCGATCCGGCGCTCGACCACAACTTTTGTTTCGACGGCGCACAGGGCGACATGCGTCTCGTCTGCCGGCTGGAAACCGACGCGCTCAGGCTCGAGATTGAAAGCACCGAGATCGGGCTTCAGGTCTACACCGGCGGCGCGCTGGATACCGCGCCCTTCGCGGGCCACGAGGGCCGGCCCTATGGCCCCGGTGCGGGCATCGCGCTCGAGCCGCAGTTCTGGCCCGACACGCCGAACCACCCCGATTATCCAGGCTCGGTGCTGTCACCGGGCGAGACTTACCGACAAGTTACGCGCTTTGCCGTGACCCGACAGACAAAGAGGCCGCTATGAAAACGCCATTGACCGGGATTCTGCCCGTCGCACCCACGCCGTTCCACGCGGATGGCCGCATCGACCCCGAAGGGATGCGTCGTGTGCTCGACTGCATGATCGATCAGGGTGTCGACGCGATCTGTATCCTGGCCAACTACTCCGAACAGTTCCTGCTGTCGGACGAGGAGCGCGCCATCCTCACCCGTGTGAGCCTCGAACACGTCGCGGGGCGCGTTCCGGTGATCGTGACCGTGAGCGCCTTCGCAACGGAAATCGTGGTGGCCCGCGCGCGTGAGGCCGAGGCGCTGGGTGCATCCATGCTGATGATGATGCCGCCCTATCACGGCGTCGGGCTGGTCCCGGCCGAGGCGGGTATCTTCGAGCATTTCGCGGCGGTCTCCGACGCGGTGTCGATCCCGATCATGGTGCAGGACGCGCCGCTGTCCGGCGTGACGCTGACGGTTCCGCTGCTCGTGCACATGGCGAAAGAGATCGAGAACGTCTCCTACTTCAAGATGGAAACACCCTTTGCCGCCGACAAGCTGGCCGCGCTGATCGAGGCGGGCGGAGATCACATCGTCGGCCCCTTCGACGGCGAGGAGGCGGTGACGCTCTTGGCCGATCTCGACGCGGGATGCACCGGCACCATGACGTCGGCGCTCCAGCCCGAAAAGATCCGGCCCATCGTCGTCGACTACCGCGCGGGCAATACCGACGCGGCCCTGGAGCAGTGGAAACTGTGCCTGCCCCTCATAAACCACGAAAATCGGCAATGCGGCCTGCGTGCCGCGAAAGTCGTGATGATGGAGGGCGGCGTAATCGGGTCCGACCATGTGCGCCACCCCCTGAAACCCATGTCGCCCCGCACGAGGGACCGTCTGCTGTCCCTGTCGCGTGAGCTTGATCTCATCGCGCTCAACTGGGGCAAATAAGGAGTAAGTCCATGACATACCAACCCAAAGGCAAACACCTGATCGCCGGCGACTGGGTCGGCTCCGGCTCCACCTTCGCGTCGCAACCCGTCGACGGCGCCTCCCACGACACGGCCAACGGCGGTGCGGATGAGGTCGATCGCGCGGTTCAGGCCGCAGAAGAGGCGTTCTGGACCTACGGCTACACCTCGCGGGCCGAGCGTGCGGCCTTCCTCAATGCCATCGCCGACGAAATCGAGGCGCGTGGCCCGCAGATCACCGAGATCGGCACGCGCGAAAGCGGTCTGCCCGAAGGCCGGCTCGAAGGGGAGCGCGGGCGCACCACGGGCCAGCTTCGCCTGTTCGCAAGCCATATCGAATCCGGTGACTACCTTGATCGTCGCCATGACGAAGCGCTGCCGGACCGCGCGCCTCTGCCGCGTCCCGACCTCAGGATGATGCAGCGCCCCTTCGGTCCCGTGGCCGTCTTTGGTGCTTCGAACTTCCCGCTGGCCTTCTCGACCGCCGGGGGCGACACCGCTTCGGCCCTCGCCGCCGGCTGCCCGGTCGTGGTCAAAGGCCATCCGGCCCATCCGGGGACGGGTGAGATCATCGCCGAGGCGATCCACGCTGCGATCGAGAAAACCGGGATGCCTGCGGGCACGTTCAGCCTGATTCAGGGCAACACGAATGATCTCGGTGCCGCGCTCGTGCAGCATCCGCTGATCACGGCGGTCGGGTTCACTGGCTCGTTGGGGGCAGGGCGGGCGCTTTACGATCTTTGCGCCGCGCGATCCACGCCAATCCCGTTCTATGGCGAGTTGGGCAGCGTGAACCCCATGTTCCTGCTGCCCGAGGCGCTCGCCGCGCGCGGTGCCGACATCGCCAAGGGCTGGGCCGGTTCACTGACGATGGGTGCCGGACAATTCTGCACCAACCCCGGTGTTCTCATCGCGATCGAAGGCGCGGAGACAGACGCCTTCATCGAAACGGCGACCGCGGCGCTGGGCGACATCGGCGCACAGGTCATGCTGACGGAAGGCATCGCCAACAACTTCCGCGCCGGGCGCGACAAGGTGGCAGGCACCAAGGGCGTGCAGGAACTGCTCACTTCGACCTGCGACATGCGCAACGCGACCCCCTATCTCTTCGCCACCACAGGCGACGAATGGCTCGCGAACACGGCGCTGGGCCACGAAGTGTTCGGCCCGCTCGGCCTGATCGTGCGCGTCAAGGATGCCGACCAGATGCGCGCGGTGGCGCGCTCGCTCGAAGGGCAACTCACTTGCACGCTTTTCATGGACGATGGCGACACCGCGCTCGCGCAAAGTCTGATGCCGGTGCTTGAGCGCAAGGCGGGCCGTCTGCTTGCCAACGGCTTCCCGACAGGTGTCGAGGTCGCTGACGCGATGGTTCACGGCGGGCCTTTTCCGGCTTCCACCAACTTCGGCGCGACCAGCGTCGGCACACTGGCAATCCGGCGCTTCCTGCGCCCGGTCTGCTATCAGAACTTGCCCGACGCGCTGCTGCCGGACGATCTGACCTGATATGGAACGGGCCGACTGGATCGCCTGCGACTGGGGCACATCCAACCTGAGGGTCTGGGCGCTGGACGCAGGCGGTGCTGTTCGGGACGCGCGCGTTTCGGATCAGGGGATGGGGCGCCTTGCCGCGTCCGAGTTTGAGGCCGCCTTCCTCGACCTCGCGGGTGACCTGATCGGCGCGGGGCCGCGCGACGTCGTCATCTGCGGTATGGCGGGCGCGCGGCAGGGGTGGTGCGAGGCGCCTTACCTGCCGGTTCCGGCACGGCCTGCCGCCGATGGGGCGGTGACCGTGCCAACCGCCGACCCCCGCATTCGGGTGCGTATCCTGCCCGGCCTGTCGCAGACGCAGCCCGAGGATGTCATGCGGGGCGAGGAAACCCAGATCGCGGGCGTTCTGGCGGCGCGTCCCGACTTCGATGGTGTCATGTGCCTGCCGGGCACACACACGAAATGGGTGCGCGTTCAGGGCGGCGAGGTCGTGCGGTTCCGCACCTTCATGACCGGTGAACTGTTTGCGCTCCTCTCCACGCAGTCCGTGCTGAAGCATAGCTTCGACGATGGCTGGAGCGCGCAGGCCTTCCTCGCAGCCGGGGGCGAGGCGCTTGCTGCCCCCGAACGAATGACCGCAGCGCTGTTTTCCCTGCGGGCTGCGTCGCTTCTTGGCGATGTGGCGGCTGGCTCGGCACGCGCGCGGCTCTCCGGTCTGCTGACCGGCATCGAACTCGCCGGTGCGCGCCCGTTCTGGGAAAAGCACCGCGTGCTGATCGTCGGGGGCACGGACGAGGGCGACCGGGGTGCGCTCCTGACCCGGGCCGGTGCCCGTGTCGAACATACCAACGCGCGCGACGCGACCCTTTCCGGGCTCGTGGCCGCCCATGCTTTGAACGGTGAAACGCCATGACCCGAAACATCATATCGATCCTGCGCGGCGTGTCCCCGGACGAGGTTGTCGACATTGCCGAAGCCCTGATCGCGGAAGGCATTTCGATGATCGAAGTGCCCCTGAATTCGCCCCATCCCCTCACATCCATCGCCCGACTGGCCCAAGCCTGCGGCGACCGCGCCTTGATCGGCGCGGGCACCGTTCTCACCCCGGATCAGGTGAGCGCGGTTGCGGCGAACGGCGGGCGCTTGATCGTGTCGCCCAACACGAACACGGCGGTAATCCAGTCGGCCAAGGCGGCGGGCCTTGCCTGCTATCCTGGCGCGATGACGCCGACGGAGTGCTTCGCGGCGCTCGAGGCGGGGGCCGACGGGCTGAAGCTGTTTCCGGGCGAGTTGATCGGCCCGACTGGCGTCAGGGCGCTCCGACCTGTCCTGCCAAAGGGCACGCAAATCTGGGCTGTCGGTGGCGTCGGACCTGAGACCATGTCCGACTGGGCCAAGGCCGGCGTCGACGGGTTCGGCATCGGATCGGCTGTGTTCCGGCCCGGCGACAGCGCCGAACAGGTCCGCTCCAGGGCCGCCGCACTGGTGATGCAATATGACGAGGTGATGCGATGACCCAAAGGGCCGAGGTTTACGACACGCGCGCCTGCGAGCTGGGCGAGGGGCCGTTGTGGCACCCGGAACGTCAGCAACTTTTCTGGTTCGACATCGTAGGCAACCGACTGATGACGCGCGACGGCAAGGACGCGCTGTCGTGGTCCTTCGATGAGCATCATTCGGCGGCGGGCTGGATCGACCGCGAGACATTGCTGATCGCGTCAGAGACCGGCCTGTGGCGGTTCGACATTGCCTCGGGGGACCGTGAGCTTGTTGCCGCACTCGAGGCCGACAACCCGGTCACGCGGTCCAACGACGGACGCGCGGACCCCATGGGCGGGTTCTGGATCGGTACGATGGGCAAAAGCGCCGAACCCCATGCTGGTGCCTTCTACCGCTATTACCGAGGGGAACTGCGCCAGATCACGGATCGCATCACGATCCCGAATGCGCTGTGCTTTTCGGGCGATGGCCGGACCGGATATTATGCCGACACGATCGAAAAACGCGTGTATCGCCATGCGCTCGATTCCGATGGCTGGCCCGAGGGACCGGCCGAGGTGTTTCTTGACCTGACCGAGGATGGTCTGAACCCCGATGGAGCCGTGATCGATGCCGAGGATCATCTATGGCTCGCCCTTTGGGGGGCCGGGCGGGGCGCGCGGTATCGACCGGATGGGACGTTGGTTCAGGAGGTCGAGGTCGGGGGCCGGAATGCGTCATGCCCGGCGTTCGGCGGCGCGGATCTTACGACCCTGTTCGTGACGACCGCGCAGGAGGGCCTGCGAAACCCCGGACCCGCCGAGGGGCGGGTCTATTGCGCGACGGCTGTCGGGCAGGGGAGGGCCGAGGCAAGGGTGGTGTTGTGACCGACATACGGGCTCTGCTCACAGCAAATGCGGATCCGATTGATTTATATCCTGTATGTGGATATGAAGTCTCAATGCAAGGAGACATCATGACCAACAGCTTTCTGCTCATTACGCCCGAAACCGGGCGTGAAGTGCTTCGCAGCCTCGCCCTGCCGGCCCGCCTCGATATCCTTAAACTGCTGCATGAGAAGGGCGCTATGAACGTCAACGACATCGCCGCCGAACTCGGCCTGCCCCAGTCTTCGACGTCGACACATGTCGCTGCGCTCGAAGCGGTCGGTCTGATCGAGACCGAAAGCCGAAAGGCGCGCAAGGGGTCGCAAAAGATCTGCAGGGCCGTTCGCGATGAAATCGTGCTATCCTTCGGGGTGCCCAAACGGGCTGAGAACGAGATCGAGGTGCTTATGCCCGTGGGCCTCTATTCCGGTGCCGAGGTCAGCGCGCCTTGCGGTCTTTGCGCCGACACGGGGATCATCGGATACCTCGACAGTCCCGAGACGTTCCTGAACCCGGATCGCATGAAAGCAGGGCTTTTGTGGTTCACGCGGGGGCATGTTGACTACCAGTTTCCCAACAATGCGCGCATCGCTGGCCGCGCCGTGACCGAGCTGGAGCTGTCCTTGGAGCTGAGCTCCGAAGTGCCCGGCACATCCGCGAACTGGCCCTCCGACATCACCATTGAGATCAACGGAACGAGTATCGGAACCTGGACCGCGCCGGGCGACTACGGTGACAAGCGCGGGACCTTCACGCCCTCGTGGTGGAAACTGGCGGGAAGCCAGTATGGTCTCCTGAAAAGCTTTCGTGTCACCCATCGCGGCACGTTTCTGGACGGCGAAAAACTGTCTGACGTGACCCTCTCTGACCTTGCCATCGACGACCATCGTTCGATTCGTTTGCGCATCGCCGTGCCCGAGCGTGCCGAGCATCCGGGTGGGATCAATATCTTTGGTCGCGGCTTCGGCAATCACGATCAGGATATCTCCCTGATCTTAAGGACTTAACAATATCCAAAAAATGGATGTAAATAGCTAAATCTAAATATTGACGAGGCCTCATTCGCCATTTTATCATCCACCGGGTCGGTACATACCGGCTTGGAGGATACAAAAAAATGGGAGGAGCCATGCGTGCGCGCGCCACGGCACATGCTGACTTTGTCGTCGGCGAAATCGACCCGCGTCTTTACGGCTCGTTCATCGAGCATCTGGGTCGCGCCGTGTATTCCGGCATCTATGAGCCCGGTCATGAAACCGCGGACGAGAACGGGTTCCGCGGCGATGTTCTGGATCTGGTGCGCGAGCTTGACGTGCCCGTCGTGCGTTACCCCGGCGGCAATTTCGTCTCGGCCTATAACTGGGAGGACGGGATCGGTCCGAAAGAGGGTCGCCCGGTTCGTCTTGATCTCGCATGGCATACGTCTGAGTCCAATGAAGTCGGCATCCACGAATTTGCCGACTGGGCTGAAGCGGCGGGCACCGAGATGATGCTGGCCGTCAACCTCGGCTCACGCGGGCTCGACGAGGCGCGGGCGTTTGTCGAATACGTCAACCACCCCGGCGGCACCTACTGGTCCGACTTGCGCCGCGAAAACGGCCGCGAGGCGCCCTGGGGCGTCAAGATGTGGTGCCTTGGCAACGAGATGGACGGTCCGTGGCAGATCGGCCAGAAGACCGCCGACGAATATGGCCGCATCGCGTTTGAAACCGCCAAGGCCTTGCGCGCTTATGACAAGTCGCTCGAACTTGTCGTCTGCGGCTCATCGACACCGAACATGGCGACCTACCCTGAGTGGGAGGCGACGGTGCTCGACTACACCTACGACAGCGTCGATTTCATCTCGCTCCATATGTATTTCGAAAACCACGCGGGCGATCTGCCTGAGTATCTGTCGCTGCCGGCCAAGCTTGACGACTACATCGCGACCGTGGCGGGCATCCTCAAGATGACCAAGGCCAAGAAGCGGTCCAAGCGAGACGTCTACATCAGCTTCGACGAATGGAATGTCTGGTATCACTCGCGCGAGCAGGACCGGGCGACGTTGGAGGGCAACGAAGGCTGGCCCTTTGCGCCGCCGCTGCTCGAGGATATTTACGACTTCGCCGACGTGCTGCAGGTCGGTGCGATCCTGAACACCTTCATCCGCCGTTCGGACGTGGTGAAGGTCGGTTGCCTCGCGCAACTGGTGAACGTCATCGCGCCGATCATGACCGTCAAGGGCGGCACGGCATGGCGTCAGACGACCTTCTGGCCCTATTACTTCGCGTCCCGGTATGGGCGCGGAACGGCGCTGAACCTCGCGGTCGACTGCCCCGGATACGACAGCCAGACCGCCAGTGACGTGCCCTATCTCGACCTGTCCGCCGTGGTTGGCGAAGACGGCGTACTGACGGTGTTCTGCGTGAACCGGCACGAGAGCGAGGCGGTAAGCCTCGCCATGAGCCTTGAGGGGCTGAGCCAATCCAAGGTCGTGATGGACAAGGTCATCGCGGGTCACGAGCTCGACGCGACGAACGGTCCCGATGGGGGACCCGTCGCGCCGGTGGATGGCAACGGCGCAGCGGTCAACGACGGGCGCCTGACCGCTGAACTGCCGCCGCTGAGTTACAGAATGATACGGCTCGGCTAGGTAAGCCGGGACGGGGTGGAGGAGACCTGATGTCCGCTGAAATCGATATTCGCAACCTGACAAAGCGTTACGGCGGTCTGACGGTGCTTGACGATATTTCCCTGTCCATCGCGGCGGGGGAGTTCGTCGTCTTCCTCGGTCCTTCGGGCTGTGGGAAATCGACGCTCTTGCGCATGATCGCGGGGCTGGAAGACGTGGACGCGGGCGAAATCCATCTGGGCGGCGACCGCATCGACGGGCTGGCGCCCGGTAAGCGCGGCGTCGCGATGGTGTTTCAGTCCTACGCGCTCTACCCGCACATGTCGGTGCGGCAGAACATGGCCTTTGGGCTGGAGAACGTCGGCATCTCGAAAGACGAGATCGAGAGGCGCTGCATGGACGCGGCGAAAGTGCTCGAGATCGACCACCTGCTCGACCGCAAACCGCAGATGCTTTCTGGCGGCCAACGCCAGCGCGTCGCCATCGGGCGAGCCATCGTCAAGGAACCCAAGGCGTTCCTGTTCGACGAGCCGTTGTCGAACCTCGACGCAGCATTGCGTGGCCGCACCCGGCTTGAGCTTGCCCAGCTTCACCAAAGGCTCGGCGCTACGATGGTGTTCGTCACCCATGACCAGATCGAAGCCATGACCCTGGCCGACCGGATCGTCATCATGCACGATAAGAAGATCGAGCAGATCGGCGCACCGATGGAGGTATACCAGCGCCCGGCGACCCGCTTTGTCGCCGAGTTCGTCGGGTCCCCGGCTATGTCGATCCTGCCTGCCGCCTCAGTCTCGGCAGGGACCAAGGGTGCGTCGATCGAGGTCGATGGCGTCGGCACGATCGACAGCGCCATTCCGCTCCCCGAAGGGTTCAACGCGGACGGGGCAAGCGTCGGCATCCGCGCGGAGGACACGCGCCCGTCCGACACGGGCCTGCCGCTGACGGTTCAGGTGGTCGAACGGCTGGGCGACCGGACGCTGTTGTATGGCCGGCTGCCGAACGGATCCGACCTCGTCGCGCAGGATCTGGGCCGCACCACGGTGCAGGCGGGCGATGAGGTCCGCATCGCGGTCGACCCGTCTGCCGTTCACCTCTTTGACGGCACGGGGCGTGCATTCCACGCGCCGGAGGAGGCGTAATGGCGGCGCTGCACCGACAGAAACGGCTTTCGAATGCGCTGTTCGCGCTGCCCTATCTGGTCGTATTCGCGGCGCTCCTTGCTTTCCCGCTTGGCTGGGGCGTCTACCTGTCGATGCAAAAAGCCGACCTGTTCGGCCTGTACGGATTCATCGGGACGAACAACTACGTCCGCGTGCTGAACGACCCGCTGTTTTGGCAGGCCGTCCGGGTCACTTTGCTGTTTGTCGCGACGACGGTTCCGGTGCTGGTGGGGCTTGGCCTGTTCCTTGCCCTCGCGCTCAATCGCCGCACACGCGGCTCGGCGATCCTGCGCGGCGCGTTCTTCAGCTCAACTGTGTTGTCCGTGACCATCGTCACGCTCATCTGGCGCTTCGTTTTCATCCCTGGCGATGGGCTTCTGTCCATCGGGTTCGAGGCGATGGGGTGGGAGCCGATCGGGTTCCTGTCGACACGCGGCTGGTCGCTGTTCTCGGTCGGCATCGCGACCGTCTGGTGGTGCCTCGGCCTGCCAATGATCCTGATCCTTGCGGCGCTCCAACAGATCCCCGCAGATTTGTACGAGGCCGCCGCACTCGACAACGCCTCGCGCTGGCGCATGTTCTCGCGCATCACCATTCCACAGATCTCGGGCACCTTGATCCTCGTCGCGGTGATCCAGATCGTGATGCAGTTCCAGCTTTTCGGGCAGGCGCAGCTCATGACCAACGGCGGGCCGAACGGAAGCTCGCGACCGCTTGTCCTCTATATCTATCGCACGGCGTTCGAGAATTGGGACGTGGGCCGGGGTGCCGCCGCATCCGAGCTTCTTTTCCTCATCATCCTCGCCGCCGCCATGCTGCAATTCTGGGTCACGCGGAGGGCAAACAGATGAGCGCCGCCGCACCCATTTCACGCGATCAGGGACGAATCCTGTTCTGGCTCGCCGTTGTCCTGTCGGTCCTCATGCTGGCCCCGATGGCCTGGGTCCTGCTTCTGTCGTTCACCGAGAACGAGGCATTGTCCCGCGGCACCGAAGCGGCCTTTGGTGGCCACTTCACCCTCAAGAACTACAGCGATATCGCGGGCAACTCCGGCGTGTTCCGGTGGTTTCTCAATTCGCTGATCGTGGCGGTGGGCCAGACCTCGGGCGTGCTCATCATGTCCTCGCTCGCAGGCTATGCGTTCGCCCGGCTGGAGTGGCCGGGGCGCAAGGTGATCTTCGTCATCGTGCTGTTCGGCCTTGCGGTGCCCGAGCAGGCCGTCATCATCCCACGCCACCAGATTTTCACCACTCTGAATCTGCACAATACCTATATCGGGTTGATGCTGCCGGGCATGTCCTTGCCGTTCGGCGTTTTCCTCATGACCCAGTTCTTCCGGGCCATTCCGTCGGAAATCGACGAGGCCGCGTTGCTCGACAACGCGTCCCGATTCCGCATTTTCTGGAAGGTGCTGTTGCCGCTCACCCTACCTGCTCAGGCGACGCTCGGCATCTTTACCTTCCTCATGGCGTGGAACGATTACTGGTGGCCGCTGATCTCGGGCACCGACAAGGAAATGTACACGCTGACCATCGGCATCGCGTCGTCTCAGGTGAACTTTGCTCAGACCGAGGGCTTGGGCTTTCTCGCCGCGCAGGCGGTGTTCGCCGCCATCCCAGTCCTGATCGTCTACATCATTTTCCAGCGCCACGTCGTGACGGCCGTATCCGGCGGCGCAGTGAAATAATGGAATTCCGGCTCTGCGCCATGCAGGCGGGACCGGCAATAGGGGCCAATCATGTGCCCCGCATGTTAGGGAGGAGACCCAGAATGAAACGACTACTGCTGGCCAGCACCGCAGCGACCCTGTTCGCGACCGGGGCACAGGCCCAAACGACCATTGAACTGCAACGGTTCTTCGGGGCCTGCGACGCCGACTATGGCGACGTCACCGACGTGAGCTCTGCCGTTGGCGAATGCGGCATCATCACCGCGCTGATCAACGACTTCGAAGCGCAGAACGAAGACATCGATGTCGAGGTCACGACCGTCGAATGGCCGGGCTACGACCAGCTCAATGCCCAACTTGCCAGCCGCAATGCGCCCGACGTTGTGTCGATGCACTACTCGGTGATTTCGGACTACACCTCGCGCAACCTGCTTGAGCCGCTGGACGACCTGCTGGCCGAGCAAGGGATCGAAACATCGAGCTTTACCGACGCTGCCCTCGCCGGTGTCACGAAGGACGGGCAGATCTATGCGCTGCCCTTCGACAACTGGACGATGCTCTGGCATCTGAACATGAACCTGATGGAAGAGGCCGGGCTCGTCGACGACAGCGGCGCTCCGATCCTTCCGTCGAACACGGATGAGTTCTTTGAACATGCCGCGACGTTCGAGGAGGCGACCGGCAAACCCTATCTCGTTCAGATCCTCGCCAACGAAACGGCGGCCTATGCGCGTCTGTTCTATACCTTCATGCTCCAGCAAGGCGCCGACCCGTTCTCGGACCCGACGCAGATCGACCTGATGACGCCTGAGGCGAAAGCGGTCGTCGAGTTCCTCAAGAAGATCTCGGACGAGGGCGCCACGACCACCGACATGGATTACGCGGCCGCCGTCGCGGGTTTCGGCTCGGGCGAAGGCGGGATCGGCGTCAACGGGACGTGGCTGATCGGCGACTACACCGCGCAGTCCGAAGAAGAGGGCAACGCCCTGTCCGACGGCTACACCGTGTATCCCATCCCGCAATTGTTCGCGACGCAGGATGCCACCTATGCGGATGGTCACGGCTGGGCCGTGCCGCGCAATCCGGGGCGCGACGATGATGTAACGGCTGCCATCGGCAAGCTGATGGCTTATCTGGCCGAGAACGACTTCCAGTGGGCGCGCACCGGCCACCTGCCGGCCGTCGCTTCGGTCTTTGAGATGGACGAGTTCCAGTCGCTGCCGCACCGAGACAACATCGCGGAAGTGGCCCAGACCGGGCAATCTCTGAACCCGCAGGTTCTGCGCCAGTTCTCGATCCAGGACATCATCGGCGAGGAATTCAACTCGGCCGTTCATGGTGACAAGACGGTCGACGAAGCGTTGGAAGCGGCCCAGAACCGCATCAACGATCTGCTGGCCAACCTCTGATCGATCGCGAAACGGGGGCACGCCGACACGGCGTGCTCCACCTCTCCCGCATGATGCTCATGCACCGGACCGCTGGCACCGCCGCGTTCCATCTGTCTCATCAAATTGTCGGTAAGGAGGCCTGTTCAGGCAGGCCCGGGATTGGCGCGGGCGTGGCCTTCGCGGATGACCTTGAGCATGGCGGTATGCGCGGCCTCCGGAACACCGGAGGCGATGGCCTTGGCAATGTCGCGGTGGTTGCGGACAACCTCGGCCTTGATTGCCAAAAGGTTCTCCTGTGCTTCGATCAGGAAGAGCGAGTAGAGCGCCGTTTGCACCATGTCTCCGAGGCTATGCAGGAACCGGTTTCCTGACAACTTCAGCACATGATGATGAAACTCGTAATCCGCCACGGCGAAATCCGCGCGGCTGGTCGCCCCGGCCAGTCTGTCGCACAGGTCGAACAGCAGGTTGCAGTCGACCTCGTTCGCGCGACGTGCCGCCGCGGCCGCAGCGGCGGGTTCGAAGATCAGGCGGATCTCGAACAGCTCGTCATAGAACCGACCCGGGTTCTTGACCGAGGTGTGCCAGCGCAGAACGTCTTCATCGAACATGTTCCATTCGTCCGATCGGCGCACATGCGTGCCGACCTTGGCCTTGGACTGGATCAACCCCTTGGCCGCCAGCGTCTTCTTGGCCTCCCGGACGACGGTGCGCGAGACGTCGAACATCTCGCACAGGTCCGGGTCAAGCGGGATCATGGTGTCGGCAGGGTATTCCCCCGCGACGATGGCACGACCGATCTGGTCCACCACGAAATGCGTGTGGTTCGAGGCCCGCGCGGATGGCGAGCCCGATGCGGCAACCGTCATGATTGCTGTGCGGAGCCAGTCGCGGTTCTTTTTCGGGTTATCGTTGCCCAAGTAAGGCCTTTCTGGAGCAGAATGAACGAGAACAGCAACGCGCCGATGACGATTTTGGTCCACCAACTCGATAATGTCCCGTCAAAAACGATATAAGTCTGGATCAGCCCCATGATGAGGATACCGAAAAACGTACCGGCGACGAAACCGTAGCCGCCGGACAACAGCGTGCCCCCGATGACCACCGCCGCAATGGCGTCGAGCTCTACCCCGACCGTGGCCAGAGAATAGCCGGCGGAGGTGTAGAGCGAGAAGATGATCCCCGCGAGGCCGGCGAGCCCGCCGGAAATGGCGTAGATGCCCACCGTCGTGCGCGCCAAGGGAACCCCCATGAGGCGGGCGGTCGGGCCGCCTCCGCCGACGGCATAGACGTTCTGCCCGAAGCGCGTGCGGTGCGCGACGAGTGCCCCGCAGATGAAGACCAGTAGCATGATGCCCCCGATCAGCCGGAACCGACCGCCTCCGGGAGCCTTCCAGTAGATGTCCTGAAGCGTGTCGTAGAATTCGTGCGTGATCGGCACGGAGTCGGTCGAGAGCACATAGGCCGCACCGCGTGCGAGGAACATGCCCGCCAGCGTGACGATGAAAGGTGGCATCTCGAGGAAATGGATGACGGCGCCCATGGCCGCGCCGAACATCGTGGTGATGAGCAGCACCAGCACGAAGGCCGCGAGCGGATGAATGGACGTATCGCGCAGGATGACGGCAAGGAAGACGCCTGTGAACGCGATCACGGACCCGACCGACAGGTCGATCCCCCCGGACAGGATCACGAACGTCATGCCGACCGCGACGATTCCCAGGAACGCATTGTCGGTCAGCAGGTTGGCCACGACACGAGTGGACAGCATCGACGGGTACTGCCAGCCGCACAGGGCGAAGGCCAGGACGAAGGTGGCCAGCGTCACCATAAGCGGCAGGTGGGTCGAGCGGATCACAGCGCGTCCTCCTTGGGTTCTTGAACGGATGGTCGTTGTCGCTCCGGCAGCCTTTCAGGACCGGAGGCGCGCAGCATGTAGATCAGGTGTGCGACCCTTGGCGACTGGATCACGAGGATCGCAAGGATCAGAAGCGCCTTGATCACCAGGTTGAATTCGGGCGGCATCCCGGACAGCAGGATGACCGAGTTCACCGATTGAATGATCAACGCGCCGATCAGCGACGCGACGATGGAAAAGCGCCCGCCCAAAAGCGAGTTGCCGCCGATGACCACCGCGAGGATGGCATCGAGTTCAAGCCAGAGGCCCGCGTTGTTGGCGTCCGCCCCCTTGATGTCGGCGGCGACGATCACGCCGGCCAGCGCGGCGCAGAGACCGGAGGCCAGATAAACGCAGATCAGCAGGACGCGGGAGTTGATGCCGGCAAGCCGGGACGAGGCCTCGTTGACGCCGATGGATTCGATCAGCATCCCCAACGCGGTGCGCCGCACACCGATCGTGGCGAGGGTGCCGAGTGCGAGCCAGATCACGATCGGCGTGGGTATCCCCATGAAGGTGCCGGCACCAAGCCGGATCAGCCCCTCGTTGTTGAAGGTCAGAATCGTGCCCTCGGTGATAAGCTGCGCGATGCCGCGCCCGGCCACCATGAGCACGAGGGTCGCGACGATAGGCTGGATACGCAGGACGGCGACGAGAAAGCCGTTCCAGAAACCGCACAGCGCACCTGTCGCCAATGCCCCGAGCAGGGCTGTGCCCCAGCCGTAGCCGTCGGTGACGAGGCTTGCAGCAGTCGCCCCGGCGATGGCCATGACCGCACCGACCGACAGGTCGATCCCCTTCGTGGCGATCACGAGAGTCATGCCGATGCACAAAAGCGCGACAGGCGCACCGCGGTTGAACACGTCCACGAGGTTCCCGAAGAGCCGTCCGTTTCGGAAGGACACGTCGAAGAAGTCCGGGAAGACGAGGAAATTGAGCCCGATGACGACGGCGAGGATCAGCAGCTGCGGCGTGATCCGTTTGAAAAGAGAGGGGGTGGTTGCGGGCATTCAGGCAGCCCCTTTTTCGGGTTCGGCGGCAATCGCGTGCACGATGTTGTCTGCCGTGATCTCGTCGCCGGTGAGTTCGCGGACCTGATGACGGTCGCGCAGAACGACGACGCGCGTGGAGTAGGCCACGAGTTCTTCAAGTTCGCTCGAGGCCACGAGAAGCGCCATACCGTTCTCGCGCAGTCTCTCGATGAGGGCGATGATCTCGGCATGGGCGCCCACGTCGATGCCACGGGTCGGTTCATCGAGGATCAGAACGTCAGGCTCGGTGGCAAGCCATCGGGCGAGCAGCGCCTTTTGCTGGTTCCCCCCCGAGAGCAGCCGGATCGGCATGTCGAGGGAGGCGAGCCGGATATCCAGCGCCTTTACATAGTGTTCCGCGATTTCGTGGACCTTGGCGCGGGGGATCGGACGCATCCAACCCTGTCGCGCCTGGAGCGCCAGAATGATGTTGTCGCGGACCGAGAGGTCGCCGACGATCCCGTGGGTCTTGCGATCCTCGGGGCACATGGCGAAGCCCTGCGCCACGGCATCGCGCGGGTTGGCGATCCGTGCTTCGCGGCCATCGATCAGCATCTTGCCGTGATCGGCCTGAACGGCGCCGAAAAGCAGGTTGGCCGTCTCTGTCCGGCCCGAGCCGAGCAGGCCGGCAAGGCCCACGACCTCGCCCCGGTGGAGGTTCATCGAAAACGGTTCGATCATGCCGCGCTTGGCGAGGTCGTTGATTTCGAGCAGGAGCGCGCCGGGCTTGCCGGCCTTCCGGTCCTGAACCGTGGCTTCAAGCTGGCGACCGAGCATGAGCGTGACCACGTCATGCTGCGTCACGTCCGCGAGCAGTCGCTCGCCCACCACCCGGCCATTGCGCAGAACGGTGGCGCGGTCGGAGATTTCGAAGACCTGGTCGAGAAAGTGAGTGATAAAGACGATGGACAGCCCGCTGTCCTTCAGCTGCCGGATGACACCGAACAGGAGGTCGACCTCGTCGCGGTCGAGGGACGCCGTGGGCTCATCAAGGATCAGCACCTTGCCCGACAGCGCTACGGCGCGGGCGATGGCGACGACCTGCTGGACGGCCACGGAAAAACTGTTGAGCGGTTCACCCGGATCGAGGTCGAGTCCGTAGCCCAGAAGTGCCTCGCGGGCCTGCGTATTCATCTGCCGCCGGTTCACGAGCCCAAGCCGCGTGGGCTGGCGTCCCATGAAGAGGTTTTCCGCAACGGTCAGGTTGGGCAGGAGGTTGACCTCTTGGTAAACGGTGCCGATCCCCAGTTCCTGGCTTTCGGCGGTCGACTTCGCGTCAATGTCCTCACCGTCCAGCGTGATCGTG
This sequence comes from Maritimibacter sp., assembly GCA_002695005.1. GTDB lineage: Bacteria > Pseudomonadota > Alphaproteobacteria > Rhodobacterales > Rhodobacteraceae > Maritimibacter. Next base: position 141,185 of record NZNT01000026.1, on the reverse strand, counting down.
CCGCCGTCCCGCCGGTACGCGCCGGTCAGGCACTTGATGAGGGTCGATTTGCCCGCGCCGTTCTCGCCCAGAAGGGCATGGACTTCGCCGGGATAGAGCTTCAACTCCACCTCGTCGAGGGCGACGGCGCCGGGGAAAAACTTGGAAATGCCGCTCGCATGGAGCAGCGGGGCCTGCGGCGTGGTCATGGCTGTCCTGTTGGTCAAATCGCGTCCTCCCGAGCGGTGGCCCTGCGCCATGTTAGCACGGGACCACCGAGGGAGAAGACGGGCAGGGCGTGAGGATCCCGGCCCGTCCCGGTCAGCTCAGTAGCCGAGGTTCTTTTTCTCTTCGTAGATCGCCGCGTTGTCGTCCGCTGCGGTGAAGAGCTTGCTTTCGGTCTGGATCCATTTCGCAGGGGCGGTGCCGTCTGCGAGGTAGGCTTCGAGCGCGTCGAGTGCCGGGCCGGCCATGTTCGGCGTCAGCTCGATGGTCGCGTTCATTTCGCCGTTCGCGATGGCGAGGTGCGCATCCGGCACGGCGTCGATCGCGACGATCTTGATGTCTTCGCCCGGGTTCAGACCCGCTTCCTTGATCGCCTGGATCGCCCCGACGGCCATGTCGTCGTTGTGAGCGTAGAGCGCGCAGATGTTCTCGCCACCTTCGGCCTTCAGGAAGCTTTCCATCACGACCTTGCCCTGGCTGCGGGTGAAGTCGCCGGTCTGGCTGCGCACGATCTCAAGTCCCTCGGCGCCGGCAATGCCCTCCTCGAAGCCTTGCTTGCGGTCGATGGCGGGCGATGAGCCCGTCGTGCCCTGAAGCTCGACGATGCGGCAGGGTTCGCCGGCCATTTCGTCGACCAGCCACTGTCCGGCCACCCGGCCCTCGTGGACGAGGTCGGAGGTGACGGCGGTCAGGTAGAGGTCTTCGGGGGCGTCGACCGTGCGGTCGAGCAGCACCACCGGGATCTCGGCGTCGGCGGCTTCTTCGAGCACTTCGTCCCAGCCGGTGGCGACGACGGGCGCCAGAAGGATCGCGTCAACACCCTGAGCGATGAAGCTGCGGATCGCTTTGATCTGGTTTTCCTGTTTCTGCTGCGCGTCGGCAAACTTGAGGTCGATGCCGCGCTTTTCGGCTTCCTGCTTCGTCACCGTCGTTTCGGCGGCACGCCAACCGGATTCGGACCCGATCTGGCTAAAGCCGATGGTAAGATCCTGCGCCACGGCGAAGGCCGGAGTCAGGGCGACTGCGCTCGCAAGGAGCGTTGCTTTGATGTTCATAGGTTCCTCCCAAAGAACGTATTTGTTCGTGGGATTTATTAAGTATTACTTTATGACTATTGTAAACGATTTTTGTAACGGTGATGTGAGGAATCCAAAAATATCACATTTTTTCAGAATGTTACATTCTGTCTCACGCAGGCGACTATCGCCACGCGTCGTGTTTTCGGGTCGTTCCCGTGCGGGGAGCTAGGGATTGTATGAGCCGAATCTTTTGCCGACTTAATGCGTGTGACCGGCCCTGATCTGCGCGTTATCCGGCTCTTGCTTCGTCGGACAGAAAGCCCGAAATCTCGCGACACACGCGTTCGGGGGCTTCTTCGTGGGCGAGGTGGCCGAGGCCCTCAAAGGACACGACCGATGAGTGCGGCAGGCATGCGGCCGCTTCCCGTGAGGTATCTGGCGGCACCGAAGTATCGCCAGACCCGGTGATAAGCCGCACAGGGACGCTGATTTGCGGGAGGTCCGCGAGCAGGGGGTCGATTTTCCAGTTCGTCATCATCTGGAGTGTGCCGTGAACGTGATCCCGGTCCGCCATCAGCGTGGCGTACAGGTACATCCCTCGCGCATCGAGCCTTGAGCCGGTGCTCTCGATCAGCCGCCGCGCACGCGGGATGTTCTTGCCGCCCAGCGTGAACAGCGTCGGCGTGAGCGGGTTGAGCGACAGGACGCGCGCGAGAAGGGGAAAGAGCCAGGAGGCGACGCCGCGAAACCGTCCCAATGCCGCGTTGATTCCGATGACGGCCGGCGGGTCAGGCATGTCCCTTGCCATGGCGAGGGCGATGGCCACACCGGCGGAATGGGCGACGATGGCGCGGGGGCGCCATCTTTGCGCATCGCAAAGCGCGCGGATGTCGGCGGCCATGTCCGGTAGAGTCCAGCGCTGCGCGCTGCGTGACCGGGTAAAACCCTGACCGGGCAGGTCCAGCGCGAGGCAACGCCATTGACCCGCGAGGTCCGGCAACACGTCGCGCCAGGTGTGGGTCGAAGCGCCTGCACCGTGAATGAAGAGCAGGTCCGGTCCCGATCCCATCTCCTGCACATGCCAGTCGTGATGGCCGTTTCGGATGAAGCGGGAGGCCTCGGAATTGGGCCAGCCGGGCAGGTCGCGGGCGCGGTCCACGGGCTCAGCCCGAGAGTGCTGAAGTGACAGCGTGGGAAATGCGCGCGGCATCGGCGCGGGGAAGTGCGAGGTGGCGCGCGGCGAGAGCCTTGGCCAGCGCCGCAGTTTCCGGTCCGGGACGCGGCGAGATGTCGATGACGAGACCGGGCATCCCGTCGGCGGCGATGTGGCGCGCGATGACCGCCACGTCCTCGGCGGCCTGCACCCGGCTCGCGCTCCCGTCGAGCGCGAGGTTCGCCTTGCCGTCGGTGAGCAAGGCGAAAGCGGGGGTCAGGCCATGATGGCGGGACTGGGCCGCGAGGCCGAGAGCTTCGCGCAATCCGCTCGCGAGCGGCGTTCCGCCCCCACCGGGCAGGGCTGCGAGCCGACGCTTGGCCTGAACGAGCGATCGGGTAGGGGGCAGAAGAACCTCGGCCCCGGTTCCCCGGAAGGAGACGAGCGCCACGAAATCCCGGGTTGTGTAGGCCTGCGCCAGCAAGAGCTCCAGAGCGCCTTTCGCCTCGCCGAGCCGGGACATGGCCGCCGACCCCGAGGCATCCACGATGAACAGGATCAGTCGGTCTGACTTGTCCTCGTACCGCTTCAACCGAATGTCGTCGGTGGTGACGATCACGCCGGACGCGTCCGGTCGGGCCTCTCGCCGCAACGCCTGCCACGGGGCCGCGGCGCGAAGCGTGGCGACCACGTCGATCCGCGCGCGCCCGTCCGGCCGGCCGGGGCGTGAGGGGAGGGGGCGGCCCCGCCGGTTGCCCTTCCGCTTGGTGCCCGCGCCGCTGCCGGTGGCGCCGCGGACGCCGCCGGTGCCCGGGTCCAGGCGAGCGAGAAGGTCATGGGGCACGGCAGCCCGAACCGCTTCGACCATCAGGTCTTCGGGTATTTCCTGCGATTGTTCCTCACCATCGGCGTCGGCCTGAGTTTCAGGAGGGGCGTCGGCAGGCGGCTGATCGTCTTCAGTTTCCGGAAGCTGGGTCGCACGAGGTGCAAATATCAGCTTGGCGGCCTCCGACAGGTCTTCGTCGTTTATCTCATCTCTCCCTTCCAGCGCCGCAAGGGCGCGGGCGGTGCGCAGTGCGAGATGCGGCGCGCGCAGGCTCACGATCCCGAAACGCAGCGCGAGTGCGGTCAGGACCGCTGCATCCTCATGGCGTATCCGGACGTGCTTAAGCGCTGCGCGCGCGGCATCCAGATCACCGGGGGCAGGCAGCTGGCCGGTCACCTCACAATGGCGCAGCCCGGTCAGGTCGACCGCGAACGCGAGGCGTTCGGACAGGCTTGCGGGAACCTGTTCCTCCGGCTCTGCGCCTTCGTCCAACAGGATGAGCCGGTGACCCCGATCTGCGTCCAAGACCTGCGACAACCGCGCGGCGAGGCTCGGCGGTGTCCGCTCTGCCATCGGCAGCACGAGTGTGGCGGGGCGTGCCACGATCCCGGCATCCTCGACCATCCGCCCTTCGGTCAGCGAGCGCACCACGTCCAGCCCGCCGAAGAGCTGCGTATCAGGCAGGTCTGAATGGATGCGGCGTTGCGCTCCGGGAAGCCGGGTGAGGACCGTGTCGAGCGCCGTTCGGACCGGCCCGGCGCGTACCCTGACCTTCACGCCCTTCAGGCCTTCGGGGTCGACGGCCAGCAGCGTCAGCGCGCGCAAGAGCGTGGACCACGCAGGCGCGATCATCCCAGAACGTCCTCGACCGCCCTGACGACGCGGCTTACGGCGCTGCTTTCGTCCAGCGGATCACGGCGTAACCGGTGACCCATCGCCATTGGTGCGACCCGTCGCAGGTGGGAACGGTCGGGTGTTGCCGCGCCGTCGAAGGCCGCCAGCGCCCGTGCCGCACGAAGCAATGTGAGTTCACCCCGCAGACCATCCGTGCCCACAGCCATGCTGACCTGCGCACAATCGCGCAGTGTTTCGTCCGGGGTTTCGACAAGCGGCAGGCGGGTGCGCGCGGCGACGATTGCCTCGCGCAAAGTCGCGTCCTCGGCTTGCCAGCGTGACAGGAAGCACTCGGTCGCCGTTTCGTAGTCGTGGCGACGCCGGATCACTTCGATTCTTTGTTCAATATCGTCGGGTGAACCTACATCCACCGACAGGCCGAACCGGTCGAGAAGCTGGGGGCGCAGTTCGCCCTCTTCCGGATTGCCGGACCCGACCAGAACAAACCGGGCGGCGTGGCGGATCGACAGCCCCTCGCGTTCGACCGCGTTGACGCCGCTCTGGGCCACGTCGAGCAAGAGATCCACGATGTGATCTTCGAGCAGATTCACCTCGTCGATATAGAGAAAGCCGCGGTTGGCGCGGGCGAGCAGCCCTGGCTCGAACGCCTTTTCACCGCGCGAGAGCGCCCGTTCGATGTCGAGCGCCCCGGTCACCCGGTCCTCGCTGACGCCCAGCGGCAAGTCGACGACGGGTGTCGGCTTTTCGACGAGCGCCGTTGAGGTGACGCGAGCCCAGTCGGGGCATTCCTCCGGCGTGGCCGAGTTCACGGGGCAGCCTTCGACCGCCGTGATCTGGGGCAGGAGGGCGGCCAGAGCGCGCACGGCGGTTGATTTGCCGGTGCCGCGATCCCCGAAGACGAGAACGCCGCCGATACCGGGGTCGATTGCGGCCAGCACGAGCGCCAGCTTCATTTCGTCCTGACCGACGATTGCGGAAAACGGAAACGGGGCGGTCATGCGGCGGCCTTCTGGTTGGAGAGCGGGGACGTCCCATGCCAGCTCCCGATGTCATCGAGGACCCGGAAGCGGGCGAACAGTTCCTCGCGGAACCAGTCACCCGCGCGGACCGCGCGGACCGCGCGGGCATGGGGGCCGTCTGCGTGGGCGAAGGCGTCCAACGCGTCGGCGTCCGGCCAGATCGAGAAGGTGATCTGGTGCAGGAGGGGGACCTCGCCGATCCCGATCTTGAACATCACGTTGGCATCCTCGCCGATCACGGCGCTGATGTCGGGCACACGCCGCCAGAACCGGAGCGCGGCAGCGGGACGGATCGTGGCGCGGGTCAAAGCAGCGATGGGGCCAGCAGAGGTGTCGCCGGATTGAAACGGTGTCACTCCGGACCACGCGCCGCGCACCGAGACAGGCGAAAGGAAAACGGTCCAGTGTTCGCGCGATCTTTCGCGGTAGCGTTGAAAGATGCGGGCGTGTGCGAGGCGATCATGTGCCGTTGCCGCGTCTGGCCATGCGGCGAGGATGGCGTAGACAGCGGTGTTGGGCACGGGCGTAAAGCCCTCGCCTGTGCCGGAGCCGCACAATTTCCAGAACCCGATGCCGGGAATCCGCCGCATCCGGCCGCGTGCGAGACCCATCATTGCGAAGGCCCAAAGGCGATCCCGCCCGCTATCGAAGCGAAAGAAGCTGAGGCTGACAGTTTGAATGGCGCACCTCCCTGTCTAATTACTCTGACATGAGTGTGCCCAGCGGAAAAGGGAAATCATCCAACTTGTAAACTTAACTAGACAGTCGTAGGATTTCTTATGTTTACACGTCTGGACTCCGGCCCATCCACACAAATCCCGCTTCGGACGGGGCCCAGTGCGCTCGTCATCGGCGCTGGGCTGGGCGGGCTCGCCGCGGCGATGCGGCTGGGCGCCAAGGGTTACCGCGTCACGGTCATGGACAGGCTCGACCAGCCCGGCGGGCGCGGCACATGCCTGCGTCGCGAGGGCCACCGTTTCGACCTCGGGCCTACCATCGTGACGGCCCCGCAGATTCTGCGTGAGCTCTGGCAGACCTGTGGACGAGACTTCGATTCCGAGGTGGATCTGCGGGCGCTGGATCCGTTCTACGAAATTCGATGGGAGGACGGTTCGCGCTTCACCGCGCGGCAGGATGCGCAGGATATAGAAGCGGAAGTCGCACGGCTGTCGCCCGAAGACCGCGAAGGGTACGCCAGGTTCGTGGCCGACAGCGCCAAACGCTACACCTTCGGATTCGAAACCCTCGGACGGCGGCCGATGCACCGGCTCATGGATATCGTGAAGGTCTTACCGACCTTCGCCACGCTGCGTGCCGACCGCTCTGTCCATGCCCATGTCGCGCGCCGTATCCGCGACCCGCGCCTGCGCATGGCCTTGTCGTTCCACCCGCTGTTCATCGGAGGCGACCCGTTCCGCGTCACGTCGATCTATACGCTGGTGAGCCATCTGGAGAAGGCCTTCGGCGTCCATTATGTCATCGGCGGTGTTGCCGAACTCGCCGCCGCGATGGCGCGTGTGATCGAAGGGCAGGGTGGCCGGTTCCTGTGGCAGACCGAGGCCGACGAGGTCATCCTGAAGCAAGGACGCGCGTGCGCGGTGCGAACCCGCGGCGGGGATACGGTCGAGGCCGACCTGATCGTCTCGAACGCGGATGCAGGTCATACTTACGAGACTCTTCTTCGCAACGCGCCGCGCCGCCGGTGGACGAAGGCGAAACTTCGCAAGAGCCGCTGGTCCATGGGGTTGTTCGTTTGGTACTTCGGCACGAAGGGCACCCGGGACAAGTGGAAGGACGTCGGCCACCACACGATCCTGAACGGCCCTCGGTATGAGGGGCTGGTGCGCGACATCTTTCGCAATGGACGCCTGTCAGACGACATGAGCCTTTATGTCCACCGGCCCGCCGTGACCGACCCGACAGTCGCACCGGACGGTGATGACACGTTTTATGCGCTCAGTCCGGTGCCGCACCTGGGCCATGCCGATCCGGTGGACTGGCAGACCGAAGCCGAGCCCTACCGGCAGAAAGTGCTCGACACGCTCGAGCGCCAGCTGCTTCCGGGCCTGCGTCAGCACCTGACAGCGAGCGAAGTGTTCACGCCCGAGACGTTTCGCGACCGGTATCTCAGCCCGTTCGGCTCCGGTTTCTCGATCGAGCCGCGCATCCTCCAAAGCGCCTGGTTCCGACCGCATAACGTGGTCGAAGAGGTGCCGGGGCTGTTTCTTGTCGGCGCCGGAACGCACCCCGGTGCAGGTCTGCCGGGTGTGATTTCGAGCGCGGAAGTGCTCGGGCAATTGGTGCCGGATGCGGCGGAGGTGGCCATCCCATGATTGACCAGAGTGACCTCGACTATTGCGCCGGCGCGATCCGCCACGGCTCCCGCTCCTTTCACGCTGCGTCCCGCGTTCTGCCGCGCAGCCTTCGCGACCCGGCGCTGGCGCTTTATGCGTTCTGCCGCTGCGCGGACGACGCTGTCGATTTGAATGATAGCAAGGCGCAGGCTGTCGCAAGCCTGCGAACCCGCCTTGACTTGTGCTATGAAGGCCGCCCTCGCAACGCGCCCGAGGACCGGGCTTTCACCGGTATCATCGAGACCTTCGACATGCCACGAGCGCTGCCCGAAGCCCTGCTCGAAGGCTTCGAATGGGACGCCGAGAGCCGTGAATACCGCAGTCTGGCGGATCTTCGCGCCTACGCTGCGCGCGTGGCCGCGACCGTTGGCGCGATGATGTGTGTGCTGATGGGCGTGCGCGACGCCGACGCGCTTGCGCGCGCTTGCGACCTTGGCGTCGCAATGCAACTCACCAATATCGCCCGCGACGTGGGTGAAGATGCGCGTGAAGGGCGGCTTTACCTGCCCCTGGACTGGCTCGACGAAGTTGGCCTTCACCGAGAGTGTATCCTTCACCGGCCGGAACCGTCGGCCGCCCTCGCGGACCTCGTGAAGCGCCTCCTGCGCGAGGCTGACGCGCTTTATGTTCGGTCCGAGGCCGGGATCGGCGCGGTGCCACTTTCCTGCCGACCGGGGCTGTTCGCCGCGCGGTTCATCTATGCTGGGATCGGGACGCAACTCGCGGCCTTGGGGCACGATTCCGTAAAACACCGCGCGCGCACGAATGGTTCGCAAAAACTGGGTTGGCTCTTCCTCTCGGGACTGCGGGCTGGTGCGACCGTCCTAATGCCACGCTCCCCCGTCATCCACGCCGCCGCTCTTCCCGAAGCCGCTTTTCTGGTTCAGGCGGCGGCCCGCCCGGCTCCGAACTCCTGGCGCGGAGAGGTGCTCCTGAATACCTTCGCCCGCCTCAAGGCCCAGGACCTCGAGGCGAAGGGTGCATTGATCGGTGGAGGGTTCGACCCCAAGTCCATCATATGATCTGGATTTGCTTCTTCATATTTCTCGCCGCCTGCTTCGCAGCGGGCACGACCGGGAGTCTGTTTCCGCCCGGCAAATGGTACGAAGACCTCGAAAAGCCCCGCTGGGTTCCGCCCAACTGGGTTTTCCCGGTGGTCTGGACCACGCTTTATCTCTGCATTGCAGCCGCAGGTGCGCGTCTTGCGGTCACCGAAGGCAATGCCATTGCGATGGCCTTCTGGGCGCTTCAGATCGCCTTGAACGTGCTCTGGACTCCGATGTTTTTCGGGCTGGGGCGCATGCGGGACGGGATGATCGTGATCTCTGGGCTCTGGATCGCCGTCGCTGGGTGCATGATTGCGGGCTTCCAGATCGACCCGATCTCGGGTCTTCTGTTCGCACCCTACCTCGTCTGGGTGACGATCGCTTCTGCGCTCAACTTCTCGGTGATGCGCCTGAACCCGAACGCCGACGCATCGGTGCGCACTGCCTGACCCTCAGTCGACGTGCCAGGTTTCACGCCGCGGCACACGGACCGCAAGCATTGGCTTGAGCAGCGGCGAGCGAAACCGCCGCAAGTCGAGCGTCTCATGCACTCCGGTCGTCTCCTCTCCGTCGATTTGCGTACGCACGGCAGACCGGCAATAAAACGGCGCGTCCAGCATCGGCTTGACTTGCCGGGGCCGGTAGCCGGGATCGGCGCGGGTTGAGCGCGCGAGCCCCCACAGGCTGCGGCTGAGCGGCGCCGGGGGTATGTCCGCTGACGCACCTACTGTTCCATCGGTGGCAAAGTGCATCTGTGAGTTCAGGGTGCTGCCGTCCCGACGCGTTGCGTCGTAGAAACAAGTCGCCCCGCCGGACAACGGGAATCGCCCCCAGGTCCAGTCGCTGAAATCCGCCTCAAGCGCGCGCGTGCCGAAATTCGCGTCGAAGTAACCGTGGCCCTGCCAGTCCCATCCGGGCGCATCCAGGGCCACGTCGACGGTGCAAGTGGGCGCGAACGGACGCCAGACATGCGCGCCGTCATCTGTCAGGGGGAGTTCCACATGGGTTACGGCGCTGGGCGTGACCGTGATGCGCCCGCGCACCCGTCCTAGCAGGGGAAGCGCCCCGCGCTCGTCAATATCGATGAGGAGCTGCCCGCCCGCCCATCGCATCTGCGAGGGGCCGATGGTCAGCGTATCCGGGGTCTGACGCAGCGCCGAACGTCCCCGGTCGGTCATGGTAAACCTGCCGCCGGAGCCGTAGGTCGCGACATTCATGCAGACGTGGTTCTCGGGCGCGCGCCGTCCCGACCATGCGTACCAAGGCGAAAAGACCGAACCGATGAAAGCTATGACGCTGAGCGCGCGGGTTTCGTCTGCGTTGATGGCGTCGACGTACCACCAGGCGTAGCCGTTCGCCGGGACACTGAGGTCGAACCGTGGTCGGTCATGATCGCCTCGGCCGCGTGCTGGCCGGAGAGCGCCGCCATCGGCACGCCCGCCCCCGGATGGGTTCCGCCCCCCGCGAGATACAGTCCCGGGATCGCCGTGCGCGCGGTCGGTCTGCGAAACGCCGCCATCATCCCGTGCGGGCTCTGGCCGTAGATCGCTCCCGCCGAATGCGGAAACATTCTCTCGAAATCCGCGGGCGTCGTCAGAGCCTGTGCTCCCGGCATCGGATTGAAGGTCAGGCCGAAGCGGGCGAGCGCGTCGAAGGTGCGTGTCTGGCATGTCTGAGGGCTTTCATGGCGCGCACTAATGTCGATTGGTGGCGCATTGGCGATGATTTCGAACCGCTCTGTCGGCGGCGGCGCTGCGGTCGCGCGGTCAAGCGCGCATATGTACAACGTTGGCGAAGGTGCCAGCCGCCCTTGTCCGAGCGCATCGAACTCTGTCTGGGGGTCGTCGCGGAAGAAGACGTTGTGAAGAGCGAGGTTCGGGCCTTGGGGATGGGCCGCAAACGTCCAGACTTCGGCCGAGAGGCTGCGCGGAATCCGCCGCGTCTGCGGTGCGACGTGTTCGACGTCTGGCCCGAGCCCACCCATCGCGAGCGCCCGGGGATCGCCATTGAACAAGACCCGGTCGCAGGGAATCCGGGAGCCATCTGAGAGGAGGGCACCGCAGACGCCCGCGCTGGCGGCTTCGAGCCTGTCGACATGTGTGCCCATACGGATCTCGGCACCGTAGGAAGTGGCGAGCTCGGCCATCGCCGCGGCAAGTCGGTGCATTCCGCCCTTCACGGCCCAGACGCCTTCGGACTCGGCCTGCCAGATGAGTGCGAGCAGGGCGGGGGAGCGGTCGGGCGCGCCACCGACATAGGTCGCATAGCGCCCGAAAAGCTGCGCGAGTCGAGGGTCCGAGAAACTGTTGTCCAGCAGGGCGGCGAGGCTGCGGCCCGGAGCCGTCGCACCGACAAGGCCCGGGTGCCGCAGCATCTTCCGGGAGATCGCGAGGAAATTGGGGCGCGGGGCGCGCATGACGGGGTCGTCGAAGGCATCGAACAGGCGCCTGGCGCGTGCGCTGAAGGCGCGAAACTCCCGCTCCGAGCGCGCGCCCGAGAACGTGCGGATCGCCGAGCAGCTTGCCTCCGGGTCGTCGAAGAGGTCGAGGGAACTGCCGTCGGGCCAGAAATGCCGCGCCAAGAGGTTCTGCCGGATCAAAGTGATATGGTCCTCAAGGCGCGCGCCGACAGCCTCGAAGAGCGCGTCGAACACCGACCGCAGCGTCAGCACCGTCGGCCCCGCGTCGATTGGACCGGCGGATGAAGGAACTGCGCGCATCTTGCCGCCGGGCGCGGCAAGGCGGTCCAGCACGGTGACGGCATAACCAGCATGCGACAGGCGCAGCGCCGCCGCGAGACCGGCAACACCGGCGCCAACGACGACCACCCGCGCGCGTTCCTTGAAGATGGTCGGTGCCATGCGGGAAGTGTTGACTCGTGACTGTCCTGTGTCCAGTCTATATTACACAAATAGTGTAAGTTAGAATTTACACATAAGGATTGGAGTGCCTCATGGACCTGACGGACCGCATCGATTCAGCGGTGACTGCCGCACTGGCACGCGCAAATCGCGGGCATCCGCCCGAACGACTCGCCAAGGCCCTGTCGTATGCGACACTCCCTGGCGGGGCGCGAATCCGACCTACCTTGCTCCTCTCCGTGGCTGCCGCTTGCGGTGACGATCGACCGGCCTTGTCCGACTCGGCCGCCGCAGCATTGGAACTCATTCACTGTGCGAGTCTCGTCCATGACGACCTGCCCTGTTTCGACGATGCGGATACCCGTCGCGGCAAGCCTTCCGTTCACCGTGCCTATTCGGAGCCGCTGGCGGTTCTCACTGGCGACAGCCTGATCCTGCTTGCCTTCGACGTGGTCGCCCAGGCCGGTGACGACGCACGCGTTGTCGGGCTCGTGCGCGTGCTCGCCAAGCGCACCGGCATGCCGTTCGGCATCTGCGCGGGGCAGGGGTGGGAGAGTGAGCCGGAGATGGACCTCGCTGAATACCACCGCGCCAAGACCGCCGCGCTCTTTGTCGCCGCGACACAGATGGGTGCCATTTCGGCCGGTCACGATCCGGAGGCATGGGAAGATCTGGGCGCCTTGATCGGCGAGGCGTTCCAGGTCGCCGATGATCTGAGGGATGCGGAGCAGGATGCCGAAAGCCTCGGCAAGCCCGTGCAGCAGGACGCGCTCCATGGACGGCCGAACGCGGTGGCCGAACTGGGCGTAGATGGGGCGTTCGCCCGATTGAACGACATCCTTGCCGGGGCCATTGCCTCGATCCCCTCCTGTCCAGGTGAAGCCGCCCTCGCGCGTATGGTGCGAGCGCAGGCCGACCGGATCGTACCGCGTCAGCTGGCCCGGAAACGGGCCTGAAAATGGAAGCCGGGCGCGGTCCCATGAGGCGCGCGCGCGGCTTTCGGCTCGACCGGGCGATAGCCCGGCCTGACGTTCAAAGCTTATTGGCCCGATTGCCTGTCGCCCGCTGGATGGCGCGTCGCGATGGGGCGGATATTTTCGATATATTGCAGGGGTTTGTAGCATCACAAGTGCTGTCAGCCCTGATGGAGTTCGGTGTGCTCCATCGCCTGCTCGATCGCCCGGACACGCTGGAATCCCTCGCGCTCACGTGTGGGCTGTCACGGGAGAAAATGGATCTTCTTCTGCGGGCCGGTGTCGCTTTGCGGCTGCTCAAGAAAAAGCGCAACGGGCGATATGCGCTCGCCCGGCGCGGCGCGGCTATTCTGGGCGTGCCGGGGCTCGAAGCGATGATCGCTCACAACCGGGCATTCTACCGTGACATGAGCGATCCTGCGGCGTTGCTGCGTGGGTCGGGCGAGACCGAACTCGCGGGCTTTTGGTCCTATGTGCTCGACGCGGGGCATGGTGTGCAAGCCGAGGAAGCTCAGCGGTATTCCGAGCTCATGGCGGGGTCGCAGGCACTCGTTGCGGAGGATACGCTGAGGCAGGTCTCGCTCAAGGGTGTTGGCAGGCTCATGGATGTGGGCGGTGGTGCGGGCGCCTTTCTCGATGCCGCGCTCACCGCCTATCCCGACCTGTCGGCGATGTTGCTCGATCTTCCGGACGTGGTCCGCCTCGCCAGCAACCGATTCTCTCAATCCGGCCGCGACTCGCGTGTCACGCTTTACCCGCGCAGTTTCCGGACGGGGCCGTTGCCGGAGGGCGCGGATGCAATATCGCTGGTGCGCGTTCTCTACGACCATGAGGACCGGACGGTCGCTGATCTGCTCGCCCGCGCGTTCGTTGCGCTCCCTCCGGGCGGTCGGCTGATCGTGTCCGAGCCGATGTCCGGCGGGCGGCGTCCGGATCGCGCCACTGACGTCTATTTCGCCTTCTACACGATGGCGATGGGAACCGGCCGGGTCCGGTCTCAAGCCCGGGTTGCCGGGATGCTGCGCGAGGCCGGTTTCGACGGAATCGAGACCCCGCGCACCCGGCGGTCTTTCGTCACGTCTGTCGTGACGGCCGTAAAGCCAACCTGACAGTCTAACCTCAAAAATGTAAACTTAGATTGACACACGGAAGTGTCTCGATACACTGACATTCAGCGTTTGGGCCAATTTGCCGCAGCAATCTGCGACACGGACCCGGACACGGGAGGTCACCATGAGAACACAGGCTGTCGTGCTGAACGGACCCAGGGATCTGACGCTGGAAAGCGTTGCCCTGATCGCTCCGGGAGCAGGCGACGTCGTGGTCGACATCGACTTCTCGGGGATTTCCACGGGCACCGAAAAACTGTTCTGGACCGGCGAGATGCCCCCGTTCCCAGGCATGGGCTATCCGCTCGTTCCGGGCTACGAGGCGACCGGGGAAGTGGTCGAAGCCGACCGCGCATCGGGATACCGACCCGGCGACCGGGTCTTCGTGCCTGGCGCGAATTGCTACGACGGAGCCTTCGGACTGTTCGGCGGCGCGGCCGGTCGGGTCGTAACCGGCGCGGACCGGGTTGTCCGGGTCGATCCGGCGCTCGGCGCCGACGGCGCGCTTCTGGCGCTCGCGGCAACTGCGCGGCACGCGATGGCGGGTCTCGGCCACGCCATGCCTGAGCTCATCGTTGGCCATGGCGTCATGGGCCGGCTTCTTGCCCGCCTGACGCTGGCCGCCGGCGCGCCGGCCCCCACGGTCTGGGACACAGCGCCGGAGCGGCGCACAGGCGCACTGGGTTACGAGGTTCTGGCGCCCGAAGAAGATCCTCGCCGCGACTATCACACGATCTACGACGCCACTGGCGACCCGGACGTGCTCGATAGCCTGATCGGACGGCTTGCCCATGGCGGTGAGGTTGTTCTGGCCGGGTTCTACGCAAACGACGTGCATTTCAAGTATCCCCCCGCCTTCATGAAGGAGGCGCGGCTGAGGATTGCCGCCGAATGGACGCGCGACGACCTGACCGCAACGGCGTCGCTGGTCGCCAGCGGTGCGCTCAGCCTCGGTGGCCTGATCACGCATACCGCCCCCGCAAATTCCGCTCCGGACGCCTATCAGACCGCGTTCGGCGAGGCGGCCTGCCTCAAAATGGTTCTGAACTGGAAGGAAACGGCATGAAAGACGACGTCCCGCAACTTACGGACTTCGCCCAACGCCTGCGCGACGAGGCCAACGAAGACCTCGCCGATCAGGTGACGCAGGAGCCAACCAAGAAGACCCAGATCATCGCGATCTACGGCAAGGGCGGCATCGGCAAATCTTTCACATTGGCCAATCTTAGCCACATGATGGCCGAGCAGGGCAAACGCGTCCTGCTTATCGGCTGCGATCCCAAGTCGGACACGACCAGCCTTCTCTTCGGCGGCAAGGCCTGCCCGACGATCATCGAGACCTCGACACAGAAGAACCTCTCGGGCGAGCAGGTTGCGATCGGCGATGTCTGCTTCAAGCGCGGCGGTGTCTTCGCGATGGAGCTTGGCGGGCCGGAGGTCGGCCGTGGATGCGGCGGTCGCGGGATCATCCATGGCTTCGAACTTCTTGAAAAGCTCGGGTTCCACGACTGGGACTTCGACTACGTTCTGCTCGACTTCCTCGGCGACGTGGTCTGCGGCGGCTTCGGCCTGCCCATCGCCCGCGACATGGCCCAGAAGGTCATCCTCGTCGCGTCGAACGACCTTCAGTCGCTCTATGTCGCCAACAACGTCTGCTCGGCGGTGGAATATTTCCGCAAGATGGGCGGCAACGTCGGGGTGGCCGGGCTGGTCATCAACAAGGACGACGGCTCGGGCGAGGCGCAGGCCTTTGCCGAAGTCGCGGGCATCCCCGTGCTGGCCGCGATCCCGCAGGACGATGACCTGCGCAAGAAGTCGGCAAATTACCAGATCGTCGGCTCCGCCAAGAGCCAATGGGGTGGCCTGTTCGCCGAGTTGGCCGAGGCCGTCTCGCTTGCACCCCCGGTGCGCCCGACGCCGCTCGACCAAGACGGGCTGCTCGGCCTGTTCGACGGGTCCGAAACCGGCGAGGGAATCACGCTTGAACCCGCGACGGACGCCGACATGCGCGGCAAGAACGCAGTCCCGACCGAAAGCCTGGAGGTGATCTATGACGACGCATGACGCCCTGCGCGGACCGGCGCGTGACGAGATCACCCGGCAACTTTTGCAAAACGCCCGTCCGGAGCAGATTCTGCGCCTTCTGAAGGACATCGCCAAGACGGGCACCGACGGGTTTCCGCCCGTTCAGGGGGCGGCATGACAGGCGAAGTCACATATGACGACAGCGCCGAGGTCGACGTGATCCGCGGCGAGGAGGCAACTTCCGCC
The DNA here is from genome assembly GCA_002695005.1 of Maritimibacter sp. GTDB lineage: Bacteria > Pseudomonadota > Alphaproteobacteria > Rhodobacterales > Rhodobacteraceae > Maritimibacter. The sequence continues at coordinate 125,495 of NZNT01000026.1, read as the reverse complement.
ACGCCACAAGCCGCGCCTCAGGCCGTGGACGGGCTTTCGTGCCAGTCCGGTGCCGAGTTCGAAAAGGCCGCCCGCGCGGCGGGATCGTCGGAAATCCTCGATCAATATGCCGCAGACTACCCGCAGGGCCCGCATGACAAGCCGCAGTCGATGTGCCCGGCATTCGGAAGCCTGCGCGTGGGTCTCAGGATGAAGCGCGTCGCGACGGTCCTGTCCGGCTCCGCCTGCTGCGTCTACGGGCTGACTTTTGTCTCGCATTTCTACGGCGCGCGCCGGTCGGTGGGCTATGTCCCATTCAATTCGGAAACGCTCGTGACCGGCAAGCTGTTCGAGGACATCCGAGACTCGGTTCACGAACTCGCAGACCCGGACCAGTTCGACGCCGTCATCGTCACCAATCTCTGCGTGCCGACGGCATCGGGTGTGCCGCTTCGGCTTCTTCCTTCCGAGATCAACGGCGTGCGCATCATTGGGATCGACGTGCCGGGCTTCGGTGTGCCGACCCACGCGGAAGCGAAGGACGTGCTCGCAGGTGCGATGCTCAACTACGCCCGCGCCGAGGTCGAGGCCGGTCCGGTTCCCGCCCCGGAAGGCGGTGTATCGGATCGTCCGACACTCACGCTTCTGGGAGAGATGTTCCCGGCCGATCCCGTGATGATCGGCCAGATGCTCGCCCCACTCGGCATCGCAGCTGGACCCGTGGTCCCGTGTCGCGAGTGGCGCGAGCTATATGCCGCGCTCGATTGCGGCGCGGTCGCTGCGATTCACCCGTTCTACACCGCCGCCATCCGCGAGTTCGAAGCCGCCGGACGTCCGATCATCGGCTCTGCACCGGTCGGCGTCGAAGGCACCGCCAACTGGCTCGAAGCCGTCGGAAATGCGTTCAACGTTTCTGCCGAAGACATCGCCGCTGCGAAAAACGCTTTCCTGCCCGCGATCAAGGGTGCGCTCGCCGCAGCGCCGATCAACGGCCGCGTGACGGTCTCGGGGTACGAAGGCAGCGAACTCATCGTCGCCCGCCTCCTTATCGAAAGCGGGGCCGAGGTGCCGTACGTCGGAACAGCCTGCGCCAAGTCGCCCTGGTCGGCGGATGATGCCGAGTGGCTGCGCGCCCGTGGGGCGACCGTCAAATTCCGGGCCTCGCTCGAAGACGATTGCGCCGCGATGGAAGCGTTCGCTCCTGACCTCGCCATCGGCACGACGCCGGTGGTGCAGAAGGCCAAGGAGCGTGGAACGCCGGCGCTCTATTTCACCAATCTGATTTCCGCGCGCCCCCTCATGGGGCCGGCGGGTGCCGGAAGCCTTGCCGAAGTGGTCAATGCGGCCATCGCGGGCAAGGCCCGGATGGGCCGGATGCGCGATTTCTTCGAGGGCGTGGGTCAGGGCGACACCGCCGGGATCTGGGAAGGCGCACCGAACCTGCGTCCGGATTTCCGCGCGCTGAACCAGAAGAAACTCGAAAAGAAAGAACGCGCCCGCAAGGCGCAGGAGATGATCTGATGCTGATCCAGGATCATGACAGGGCCGGAGGATACTGGGGGGCGGTCTATGCCTTCTGCGCCATCAAGGGCCTTCAGGTCGTGATCGACGGACCGGTCGGGTGCGAGAACCTGCCGGTGACGTCGGTTCTCCACTATACCGATGCCCTTCCGCCGCATGAGCTGCCCATCGTCGTGACGGGACTTGGCGAGGAAGAACTTGGTCGGGCCGGGACCGAGGGTGCGATGAAGCGCGCCTGGGAGGCGCTGGACCCCGCGCTGCCTGCGGTGGTCGTCACGGGGTCGATCGCCGAGATGATCGGCGGCGGCGTCACGCCTCAGGGCACCTCGATTCAGCGGTTCCTGCCGCGCACGATCGACGAGGATCAATGGCAGTCGGCGGACCGGGCGATGACCTGGGCCTTTACCGAGTTCGGGATGACAAAGGGTCGGATGCCGACCGAGGCCAAGCGCGCCGAAGGTGACAAGCCCCGCGTGAACATTCTCGGACCCATGTACGGCACGTTCAACATGCCTTCGGACCTTGCCGAGATCCGGCGTCTGGTTGAAGGCATCGGGGCCGAGGTCAACATGGTGATGCCGCTGGGCTCCCATGTCGCCGAAATGCGCAAGCTGGTGAATGCCGACGTCAACCTCTGCATGTATCGTGAATTCGGTCGTGGACTGTGCGAGGTGCTGGGCAAGCCCTATCTGCAAGCGCCCATCGGGGTCGAGTCGACCACGCTTTTCTTGCGCAAGCTCGGTGATCTGACAGGCCTCGACCCGGAACCGTTCATCGAGCGCGAGAAGCACTCGACGATCAAGCCGCTCTGGGATCTGTGGCGGTCGGTCACGCAAGACTTCTTCGCGACGGCGAGCTTTGCGATTGTCGCAAACGAAACCTATGCCCGCGGTATCCGCCATTTCCTTGAAGGCGACATGGGACTGCCTTGCGCCTTCGCTGTCGCCCGCTCGGCCGGGACCAAGACTGACAACGTCGCGGTGCGTGCGATGATTTCGCAGAAACACCCGCTGATCGTGTTGGGTTCGATCAACGAGAAGATGTACCTGGCCGAAAGCGCCGGGGGCCACGGGCCGAAGCCCGCCTTCATCCCGGCAAGTTTTCCGGGCGCCGCGATCCGCCGCGCCACCGGCACGCCGATGATGGGCTATGCCGGGGCGACCTATCTGCTTCAGGAAGTTTGTAACGGGCTGTTCGACGCGCTGTTCCACATTCTGCCGCTCGCGAGCGACATGGATGCGGTCTCGGCGACGCCGACGCCGCTCAAGCGTGACTTCCCCTGGGACGAAGATGCCGCCCGCGCACTCGATGAGATCGTCGCGAGCCATCCGGTTCTGACAAGAATTTCCGCCGCGAAGACCCTGCGCGACGCTGCCGAGACGGCCGCGCTGCGTGACGGGGCAGATCGGGTCGTGCTCGAGACGGTACGCGCCCTGTCGCCCGATGCGGCACCCAGCAGAGAGGAGTGCTGATCCATGACGGTCTTTTCTTCCAACCCGCCCCCGAGGCGTCGCGCGCACAGCCGCCGAAGCCCGGAGTTCATCATCTACTTCACGCTCATCTTCTGTCTCGCGATCCCGATGGCCTGGCTGGCCTGGGTGCGCGACGTGATCCGGCTCAGGTCGCTCAACCATCTGGGACCGCTCGCGCGGGCCTGGTCGGATGCCGACCGGATCACGCCCATGATTTTCTCGGTCTGAGCCGCAAGGCCCGGATGTCGAGATCCGTTCTACCTGCCTGAATGGGTGGGTGGTGCCCGGAAGCCCCGCTCTGGCGGAGCCGATGGACCCGGCCGCGGGGAACGCGGCGTCAGCATAACGTTCCGGAGGAAAGTTCATGGCTGATAAGAACGACCTGTCCTTCACAGGTCTCACTGACGAGCAGGCCCAAGAGCTGCATTCTGTCTACATGAGCGGCCTCTGGCTGTTCACGGCGATTGCAATACTCGCGCACATCGCGACGTACATTTGGGCCCCCTGGTTCTGAGGAGGATCGACTATGTCCAACTTCTATAAGATCTGGCTCATTTTCGATCCGCGTCGAGTCTTCGTCGCGCAAGGGGTCTTTCTCTTCCTGTTGGCCGTCATGATCCACCTGGTGGTTCTGTCGAACGGCGTGAACTGGTTCGAGAATGCCGCGGAAGCGCGCTCGATGGCTGCGGAATGAACGCGAGCCAACTGCTCTGATACGGCTGCGGGCGGGTTCGCCCGCCCGCGGCGACCAATTCGGTTTCATTCCGGCTGCGCGGACGCCTAAGTCCGTCGGCAGGCCGGACGGGAGGTGATCCATGGCGCTACTCAGTTTCGAACGAAAATACCGGGTCCGCGGAGGGACGCTGGTAGGCGGCGATCTCTTCGATTTCTGGGTCGGACCCTTCTATGTCGGCTTCTTCGGAGTCACCACGATCTTCTTCGCGGCCCTTGGCACGATCCTGATCTTCTGGGGCGCCGCTCATCAGGGGACCTGGAACCCCTGGCTCATCAACATCGCGCCGCCGGACCTGTCATATGGTCTGGGCGCCGCGCCTCTCATGGAGGGCGGCCTGTGGCAGATCATCACGATCTGCGCGACAGGCGCTTTCATAAGTTGGGCGCTCAGAGAGGTCGAGATCTGCCGAAAACTGGGGATCGGATACCATGTGCCCTTCGCCTTCGGCTTTGCGATCCTCGCCTATGTCACGCTCGTGATCTTCCGCCCGCTTCTCATGGGCGCCTGGGGCTATGCCTTCCCATACGGGATTTTCAGTCACCTCGACTGGGTGTCCAACACCGGCTACGCCTACCTGCATTTCCACTATAACCCGGCGCATATGCTCGCGGTGTCGCTGTTCTTCGCGACCTGCTTCGCCCTGGCGCTCCACGGCGGCCTGATCCTGTCGGCTGCGAACCCCGAAAAGGGCGAAGAGATGAAGACGCCCGATCACGAGGACACGTTCTTCCGCGATTTCATCGGGTACTCGATCGGAACGCTGGGCATTCACCGGCTGGGCTTCCTGCTCGCCATCAACGCGGTGTTCTTCTCTGCCGTGTGCATCATCATCTCGGGCCCCGTCTGGACCAAGGGCTGGCCGGAGTGGTGGAACTGGTGGCTCGAACTGCCGCTGTGGCCGTGAAGGGGGACTGAACAATGGCCGAATATCAAAACATATTCACGCAGGTCCAGGTCCAGGGCGCCCCGGAAATGGGCATGGACAACGAAAACAACATGGCCGCCGAGCGGCTGGGCAAACCCGGCTTCAGCCGCCTGATCGGCTGGTTCGGGAACGCGCAGATCGGGCCGATCTACCTCGGATGGACCGGCATGGTCTCGGCGGCGACATTCGTGCTCTGCATGAACATCATCGGGATCAACATGCTGGCTCAGGTCGACTGGTCGATCACCGAGTTCCTGCGCCAGGGCTTCTGGCTCGCGCTCGAACCGCCGGGCCCGGAATGGGGGCTTTCCATTCCGCCACTGCAAGAGGGTGGGTGGTACATCATCGCCTCGTTCCTGCTTCTGGTCAGCGTGATGAGCTGGTGGGCGAGAACCTACCTGCTCGCGCAGGACCACAAGATGGGCAAACACGTTTTCTGGGCCTTTGGCGCCGCCATCTGGCTCTTTCTCGTGCTTGGCCTGTTCCGGCCGATCCTGATGGGCTCCTGGTCCGAGGCGGTGCCCTACGGCATCTTCCCACACCTCGACTGGACCACGGCCTTCAGCATTCGCTACGGTAACCTCTACTACAACCCGTTCCACGGTCTCTCGATCGTGTTCCTGTACGGCTCCTGCCTGCTCTTCGCGATGCACGGCGCCACGATCCTTGCCGTCAGCCGCTTCGGCGGCGACCGGGAACTCGAGCAGATCGTCGACCGGGGCACCGCCACCGAACGCGCCGCCCTCTTCTGGCGCTGGACGATGGGGTTCAATGCGACGATGGAGGGCATCCACCGCTGGGCGTGGTGGTTCGCGGTCCTCACGCCGATCACCGGCGGGATCGGTATCCTGCTCACCGGCACGGTCGTCGACAACTGGTTCATCTGGGCGCAGGAACACAACTTCGCCCCGGCTTACGACGGATCTTACGGCTACGACGCCTACGGCTCCTACGAAGCCTTCAACGGGCAGGGGGAGGGAGTCATGTTTGACTGGTATTCAAAGTGGAACCGTGAAAACCCGATCGACGTCGAGAGGCCGGTTTTCATCTTCGGCGCGGTCGGTGTCTTCGTCATCGCCGCGACGGCCCTGGTGGTCCTGGGTCAGCCGTTCAAGACTGACGGCCTCCAGACCGGTCCGCGTGGCACCGGCATGGCGGTGGTGAAGTTCGAAAGCACCCTCGCCACGCCCGACCCGGGCGCTGCGGACCTTTTCGAAGATCCGCCTTTCGTTCCGGAAGGGGGGGAGGACCTGGCCCGTGATATCTATGACAATGTAGAGGTGCTGGGCGATCTCACCGAGGACAACTTCAACCGCGTGATGGCCGCCATGACCCGCTGGGTCGCCCCGGAGCAGGGGTGCGCCTACTGCCATGGCGACGTTGATCTTGAAGACTACGGCAACGACGACCTCTACACCAAGGTGGTGTCGCGCCGGATGCTCGAGATGACCCAGAATATCAATGAAAACTGGGACATCCACGTCAACGCCAACAAGGAGGTGGGCGTCACCTGCTACACATGCCACCGGGGCGAGAACGTGCCGAGCGACATCTGGTTCCTCGAAACGCCAACCGTGATGGCCGCGAGCGGCTGGTCAGCCAATCAGAATGCCGTGACGCCTCTGAGCACATACACGTCGTTACCTTCAGACGCGCTCGAAGCTTACCTCCTGAACTACGAGACGATCGCGGTTCATGACCTCGAGTCCCGTGTCGCAGGCGTTCCGGGTCAGGACGGCTATCCTGCCATCCAGAATGCCGAGCGGACCTACGCCTTCATGAACTACATTGCGAACTCTCTGGGTGTGAACTGCACGCTGTGTCACAACACGCGCGCCTTCTACGATGGGGTGCAGGTGACGCCCCAGTGGAACACGGCCAGCCTTGGGATCGCGATGGTGCAGGAGCTGAACGAGGAATACCTCCTCCCGCTCAAGGACTTGTTGCCGGAGGAACGCCTTGGCGACCACGGCGATGCCCCCAAGGCCGCCTGCGCCACATGCCACAAGGGCCAGCAGCAGCCGCTGCGCGGCGCCAATGTGATCGGCGACTGGCCGGAACTCGCAGCGAGCGGCGCGCCGGACTACACCGCCGCCGACTGACATAACGGGCGGCCCGCACAGGGCCGCCCGACACCATCGCGCCGCCCGCGCCGGACCGACGTCGGCGACGCCCGACACTCGAACCTGAGGAGGCCGCGATGACCCATGCCAACCCACAGACCCCACGCCTCGACCGCGTCGCCGGCCCTGCCGATCTGCGCGGGTTGTCCGACACCGAACTGGGCCAACTGGCCGACGAATTGCGGGCCGAGCTTATCTCGGTCGTGTCTGAGACTGGCGGGCACCTGGGCTCGTCGCTCGGAGTTGTCGAATTGACCGTCGCGATCCATGCCGTGTTCAACACGCCGATGGACAAGCTTATCTGGGACGTGGGCCACCAATGCTATCCGCACAAGATCCTGACGGGTCGCCGCGACCGCATCCGCACACTGCGCAAGCAGGACGGGCTGTCCGGCTTCACCAAGCGGGCCGAGAGTCCATTCGACCCGTTCGGTGCCGCCCATTCCTCCACCTCGATCAGCGCGGCGCTGGGCTTTGCCGTTGGCAGAGACATGGGCCAGCCGGTGGGCGATTCCATCGCCGTCATCGGGGACGGAGCGATCAGCGCGGGCATGGCCTACGAGGCGCTGAACAATGCGGGAGCCGAAGGTCGCCGCCTGTTCGTGATCCTGAACGACAACGAAATGTCCATCGCGCCGCCCGTCGGCGCGATGTCTGCCTATCTCAGCCGACTGTGGGCGCAGGACCCGCTGGCGGGTATGCGCTCGATGGCGAGCGGGCTCGAAGACGCCATGCCGCAACCGATGCGCGAAGGCATGCGCCGTGCGCGCCAGCTCGTCACCGGCCTGCCGGGTGCGGGCACGTTGTTCGAGGAATTGGGCTTCGACTACGTCGGTCCGATCGACGGCCACGACATGACACAACTCCTGCCGGTCCTGCGCGCCGCGCGCACGCGCGCCAAGCGGCCCGTGCTCATCCATTGTTGCACCGTGAAGGGCAAGGGCTACACCCCGGCCGAGACGAGCGCGGACAAGTATCACGGCGTTTCCACCTTCGACGTCGACACGGGAACGCAGAAAAAATCTTCGGGCGGCGCGCCGAGCTATACCTCGGTCTTTGGCACGGCCCTCACGGATGCGGCTGCGCGTGACCCAGGTATTGTCGCGATCACGGCGGCGATGCCAGACGGCACCGGGCTTACCAAGATGGCCGAGCGGTTCCCCAAGCGGGTCTTCGACGTCGGGATCGCCGAACAACACGCGGTGACCTTCGCAGCCGGGATGGCGGCCAGCGGGCTCAAACCGTTCTGCGCGATCTATTCGACGTTCCTGCAAAGGGGCTACGACCAGATCGTGCATGATGTCGCGATCCAGGGGCTGCCGGTGCGTTTTGCAATCGACCGTGCGGGACTCGTCGGGGCCGACGGCGTCACCCATGCGGGCGCTTACGATGTCGCGTACCTCGCCTGCCTGCCCGGCTTCACTGTCATGGCTGCCGCGGACGAGGCGGAACTGGTTCACATGGTCGCCACGGCGGCCGCCCATGATGCCGGACCTATCGCGTTCCGCTATCCGCGCGGAGCGGGAACAGGTGTTGCGCTTCCTGATCGGGGCGAACCGCTCGACATCGGGCGCGGGCGCATCCTCCAGGAGGGCGAGGACATAGCAATACTGTCCTTCGGAGCGCATCTGACGGAATGTCGCGCGGCGGTCGCATTGCTCGAGGCCGAAGGCATGTCGGTCACGCTCGCCGATGCCCGTTTTGCCAAGCCGCTGGACACCAACTTGGTTTCGGCGCTGGCGCGGCGGCACAGGGTACTCATAACCGTTGAGCAGGGGGCCGAAGGCGGATTCAGCTCGCTCGTCATGCACCACCTTGCGCGCACGGGCGGCTTCGACCGTGGCATTGCGATCCGCAACGTTTGCCTCCCTGACCGCTTCATTCAGCAGGCAAGCCCTGCTCAGATGTACGAGGATGCGGGGATGACGGCCGCGGACATCGCCGCAACGGCGCGGCAAGCGTTTAGCCCGCGGTCGCTGGACCGGTCGCTGTCTGTGGTGAGCTAGAAGACGGAGCGCCGGACCGGGTCGCCCGGTCCGGAAGCACTTGTCGGATCAGCTTTCCGCGTCGGGGCCGACGGACTCGAGATAAGCCCAGAGATCGGCGGCCTTTTCGGCCTGGCGCAGCTTGAACGTCATCTTGCCACGCGCGGAGTCGTCGCCGGTGTAGTCGCGCAGGAACGCCGTCGGATCCTGAACGTAGACTGTGAAGTCGTCGACGTTCCATTCCAGCCCTTGCTCGCCCGCGGCGACCATGGCGTCGGAATAGCTGAAATCCTCGAATGTCCCGGCCTGACGACCGACGATGCCGTAAAGGTTCGGCCCGGTGCGGCCGCCCTTGACGATGTCGTCGCCCTCATCCGTCTGGATCGAGTGGCACGAACGGCACTGGCGGAAGTCATCCTCACCGGCGGCGGGGTCACCTGCGTCCTGCGCGAATGCAGCAGGCGCGATAAGCAAGGCGCCGGCGAGACCGGCGTACAGGGTTTTCATGAGAACCTCCCTTAATTTGATTCTTGAATGTATGTTACGTTCGGCGTTCCCGCGCGGTTCAGTTTGCGTCGCGCTCAGGCCACTGCGTGAGCCAGGGCGCATTGCCTCCACAGCACGGTCAGCGCCTCGACGAGGTGGTCGATGTCGGCGTCGGAATGAAGCGGAGAGGGCGTGAAACGCAGCCGCTCGGTGCCTTTCGGGACCGTCGGATAGTTGATCGGCTGCACATAGATACCCCAGTCGCGCATCAGGATGTCAGCCAGCATCCGGCACTTTACCGGATCCTTGATCATCACGGGAATGATGTGGCTCGGGTTGTCCAGATGCGGGATGCCCCGCGCGGTGAGCGCTGCTCGCAACCGGGCCACTTGTCGGCGCTGGTTCTGCCTCTCTGCGCTGCTCGTCTTGAGATGCGCGATCGAGGTTTTCGCCGCGGCCGCGACGGCGGGGGGCAGGGCTGTCGTGAAGATGAACCCGGAGGCAAAGCTTCGGATGAAGTCACACAACGCGGCGGAGCCGGTGATGTAGCCGCCCATGCACCCATAGGCCTTGCCAAGTGTGCCTTCGATCAGCGTGATTCGGTCCGCCAGCCCCTCGCGTTCGGAAATGCCTCCGCCGCGCGGGCCGTAGAGGCCGACCGCATGCACCTCATCCAGATAGGTCATCGCGCCGTGCTTCTCGGCCACTTCGACGATTTCCTTCATGGGGCAGATGTCACCGTCCATCGAATAGACGGACTCAAACGCCACGATCCGGGGGGCGTTGGCGGGCAAGGACGCGAGCTTGCGGTCGAGATCCTCGGGATCGTTATGCTTCCAGATGACCTTGCGGGCGCGCGAATGGCGCATCCCCTCGATCATGCTGGCGTGGTTGAGCGAGTCCGACAGGATGATCGCGTCCGGCAACCGGCTGCCCAGCGTCGAGAGCGCCGCCCAGTTCGAAACGTAGCCGGAGGTGAAGAGAAGCGCCGACTCCTTGCCATGAAGGTCTGCAAGCTCGGCTTCGAGCTGCACATGGGTGTGGTTCGTACCCGAGATGTTGCGTGTCCCCCCGGCGCCGGTGCCGCACTTGTCGATGGCATCCTTCATCGCCTGGCGCACCGCGGGATGCTGGCCCATGCCGAGGTAGTCGTTGGAACACCAGACGGTGACTTCGTCCGGACCCTCTTCGTCATGACTGCGCGCCTTGGGAAATGCGCCGCAGGTCCGCTCGAGCTCGGCGAAGACGCGGTAGTTGCCCTCCTCCTTCAGCGTGTCGATCTGCCTGGTGAACATCGCGTCAAAGTCCATTGGGTCCCTCCGGTCCGGCCGTATGGCCTGTCTGCTTGGGCGCGGGAAGCATCCAGCGCCAGAGTTTCGCGTCAGGCAGGGGAAGCACCATGAGCCAGTGCTCCAGCAGTGCCAACGCGGTCAAAGTCGCGACGAGTGCGATCCCCGTCGTCTCGGTCGGGGACACGGCCCCGGTCATCTCGTAAAGCCACCAGGCCGTTGCGGCCGTCAGCCCGGTCACCGAGATCGGGAAGATCCAGTTGAGCCGGGCGAGGCGGAAATGGCTGGCCAGGTGGCCAAGCGCCTTCGGCAGGAACTCGGTATTGATCCGGGGCACGCCGAAATAGAGGTTCAGCTTGGCCGAAACCCGCGCGAGGTAGAGCGTCGCGAAGGTCCACAGACCGACTTCGTTCACTGCGCCTGCGCCGTGGAGCCAGATCAGCACCAGCAGGGCCGCAAGCAGCATTTCGTGATAGGCGATGGTTCCCCAAGCGCGAATGAACCGTTCCCACTCCGGCAGGCCCTTGGGGCAGGGGTGCGGGTTCGGGCCCGTGATGACCCCGGTGAGAAAGGCCAGCTCGACCCAACCCCAGATCGCCAGAACCGAAAGGAAACTGCCGTAAATGGCACCCGCCGTCGCGCTGTCGCGCGTGAAGTGGAACGCCAAGAGCCCGAGGATCAGCAGCGGCAGGGACAAGAGCGTGATACGCAAGGGATGGCGCCCCGACTGGTCAGCGCGCCGCGCTGCGACCATGATCGCGCCTGTGGAAAACCACCACAGGAAAAGCGCGGCAAGGGCTGCGATCCACGGAGACGTCATGTCACCCCTCCGTGGCGTGGCAGCCGGATATGCGCGCAGGCCTGTTTCAATAGGCCGGCTCCAGCCGCGTCGTCGAAGGCACATCGTGCTTTCTCGCGGGTATGAAATATAGACCGGCAAAGGCCGCGGCCGCGCGCATCCGTGCCGATGTCTTGCGAAGGAGGGCCCCCGGTCCGGTATCGCCCTGGCACGCGGCGAGATCGGCGTTCGCCTTTTGCAGCCGCTTCAGCCCCGACATCCAGCGCGGGTTGTCGATGTCCAGCGTAATGGGGAATACCTGCTTGGAGATTTCCGAGGTCTTGCGGAACACCTCCTGACCATACCAGTCCGTATCCACGCCAAGGGCCTCATGAAAGGCTGGGCGCTGGTGGTCGCGGACATACATGGTCGAGAAGACCGCGGTGAGAAAGAACTTGATCCACAGCACGTTGACGCCACGCGTCAGCTTCGGATCGGTCTTCATCAGCAGCGCGAAAGCCTCGCCATGGCGGAACTCGTCGTTGCACCACTCCTGAAACCACTTGAAGATCGGGTGGAAGCGCTGCTCCGGGTGTGCTTCGAGATGGCGGAAGATCGTGATGTATCGGGCGTAGCCGATCTTCTCGGACAGGTACGTCGCGTAGTAGATGAACTGGGGCCGGAAGTAGGTGTATTTCTTGGCTTTCGTCAGGAAACCGAGGTTCACGGCGACGCCAGCCTCGCGCAGCGCGTCGTTGATGAAGCCGGCATGGCGCGCTTCGTCGCGGGCCATGAGCTGGAACAACTGTGTAATGTCTGGGTTCGCGCCGCGACGCTTCATTTCCTTGTAGAGCACGCAGCCCGAGAACTCGGCCGTGCAGGAAGAGATCAGGAAGTCGATGAACTCCTTGCGCAGGCCGGGCTCCATATTGTCCCAGTCGACGTGGTCCCAGTCCTCGTTCTTGCGGAAATGGCCCTTGTTGGGATCGCTGACCATCTCGGCGATCAACTCGTCCCAGTCCGCGCGGACCGGTTCCACGTTGATCGCATCCATCTCGTCGAAATCGGTGGTGTAGAAACGCGGGGTGAGCAGCGTGTTCTGCATCGCGACGTCGGTGGCGGACTGGTCGTCGAGCTTCGACTGCGCCTCCTGGATGGCGAGGCTTTCCTCGGCGGTGGTCGCATCGGCGGTGTGCTTGGGGGCAGGGGCGTGCATATTCATAGCGTGGCCTCCTCGGAAAACGAGAACTCGCAGAGCTCCATCACTTCCACGTCGCCGGTCAACCGGGTCCAGATCTGTTCGAGCCGCGAAGCCCGGATGATCGTGGCCTCACGCGCTTCGCGCACGATCTCGCCGAAAGGGGCGAGGATTTCGGGGCCGCTCACCCGCACCTCGTCACCGGGGTTGATCGTCGCACCGTTGTCGAACCGCACATGTGCGTGCAGGCTCTCGAAACAGTGGCTTACCTCCACTGTGCAGGGTGCGTGTTCAATGTCCTTGGTCAGCCATCCCATTCTGGCGTCCTCCCTGTTGGGCCAGGAGCCGCGAAAAGGCCCTGGCATTGTCCGCGCCGAACCCCATCAGATCGGCGCTCCATCCGGTGGATGGGTCGAAAATTGAAACGCGGCCGTTTTCGTGGCCCGCGATGATGACGGGGCCGTCGGCAGTGACGCGGTGCTTGATCCGCTCGCGCTGGATGACGCGCCAGACTCCCGAGATGAAACCGCCCTCTTCGGGCGACAGATCCGCGATGAGCGTGCCGTCGGTCGATGTGACCGTGGCCGCACCGGCGAGGTCGCCGGTGAGCAGGACCTCCATCCGGACGGCGACGGGGCTTTCAGGCGGGGCCGAGACCGGCGCCTTGCCAGTCGTGCGCGCATAGGTCACGAGGACCAGCGCCGCCAACATCATCAGACCGACGGCCCGAACGAGGGTGCGCGGGACGAGCTCGTCCTGCGGCGGGCGGCGGCGTTCGGCTGAGGCTGTGAACTGGGTCATGATGTCATTCCGCCGCCATCGGAGCCGCCATCGGAGCGCGGCCCAGAACCGGCGTGGAAACGCGCGCTTCGGCGGCCTGCGCGACCAGGGCCGCCACACGTTCAGCTTCCGGGATGCAGCGCAGCGCGGGTTCCGGCCGGCGCATCCGCCATGGTCGCACATGCGGCCAGCAGATGAGGTAAGACAGGCGTGTATCACCCTCGATGTCGAACGCGATCGTGCCGGTGCCGCCGGCCCTCAAATCGAGATCGGCGTTCAGGATGCGGGTGAACGGCAGGTTAAGTGTCAGCGTCAGCGCCGCCCCGATCCGCATCGCCACCCGGCGGTTGGTGATGGTGTACACGGTGGCTCGCGCCTGCACGAAGGCGACGATCCACAGAAGACCGCAGACCACCGCGCCCGCCAGCAGATAGGGCAGGGCGCCCGCGACAGCCGTGCCGAAAGAGACCTGACCCAGCAGGACGATGAATCGCCAAACGGCCAGCAAGGCGAAATATCCGGCGATCCAGTTCATGTTGAGCGCTTCGCGGGCCAGCGCACCCGTATCGGGCCGCCCTTGCCACAGGATGTGCTCCCCTTCGGGCAGCCGTTCCGGAAGGCCCTTCACCGGCTCGAAAGCGAAATCATCATGGGGCATGGCGCGGTCTTTCTTCTCGTTGCGGCCCGTCACCGGGGTCGCTGGTTATCCCAGTTGCGGCTCGAGGCGGGCTTCGGATGCGTAAAGGAGGCCTCCGGCGTAGTAGCCCGAGATCTTGTCCTCCTCGAGCAAGGTCACCTGCCGGGGCGATGCGTGCTGCGGCACGGTTGCGAACTGATGCGCGAACAGCGTGCGCACGCGGACCCGGTCGGATTTGATGCTTGACAGGGTCATCGGGACCAGGCGTTTGCCTTCGCCGAATTCAGCGGCCAGTTCGTATTCGAGGTAGCGGACCATCTGCTCGGGCTCGTCGATCCACATGTCGGTGATGGTGCCGATGACCTTGTCGTCGCCGGAGACGACCGGAAGCCCGCGCGGGTCGCGGCCAGCGGCGACCGTGACGCCGTCGATGGCGGACATCGGGACGATCTTTGGGTGGCCGGAGCCGTCGAGTTCGGGGCTGTCGCGACGCTCGGCCCAGGAGGCCGGGCCAACACCGTCAATCATCGGATCGCCCGTCGGGGCCATCGGGAAGCCGTTTCCGGCGGCGGTCTTGGCGAGGGCGAGGTTGGCGCGCTCCGGATTCTGGCCGGACGGTACAGCGTAGGTTCCGCGCCCGTGGGGCAGCAGGAAGGTCTTGTCCTCGGGCGCGCCGATCAGCCCGCTGTTCGGCGCGCGCTTGCCGTCGTCATCCTCGAGCGGATAGCCCTCGCGCATGTTCTCGCGCTGGAGATAATAGACGAGCAGGGCGAAGAAGACCCAGAACATCCACAGCGAGAGGCTCGCGAGGTCGAAGTTTGCAAAGAACGTTCCGGTCATGGTGTTTCCTTTCCGGGGCGGTTACGTCGGAAATTGCGCCAGGTTGAGGCGGTTGGTCTCCGCGGGATTGGTCTGAATGTTGGGCCACGCGCGGCGCATCAGGCGTCCGATGATCGCGAGCGTGACGAAGAGAAGTCCGATTTCGATGTGATAGACGACCGAGTAGCCGGTCGCGGCATTTGCGAGCGGCTCGCCGAGCGCGCCGCTCTTGGCCAGATGATTGACGCTGTCTCGGATGCCGCCGCCAAAGGCGATGGCGAGCCCTGCGGCGGTCGCCTGAGCAGCCCCCCAAGCCCCGAGCGCGAGCCCGTGTCCGGCCTTGCCTGTCGCGGGCAGGGCCATGGCTGCGGTCAACGTAGCCACGGCGAAGAGTCCGGCACCCAGACCGATCAGGAACGATCCGCCGAAGAACAGGGCCGGCACCTGCATGGGCGCCGAAAAAATGACGCAGGAGAATGCTGCGATTCCGACAAGCAGGCCACTCGCTGCAATCCGGAACGGGTCACGTCCGCGGGCGAGGCGGCGGCCCGCGAGAAGGAATCCCGCCATCGCGCCAACAGCCCAGAGCGCCGTGAGCAACGTGGTCGCCGAGACTGACAGGCCAAGCACTTCACCGCCATAGGGTTCGAGCAGCACGTCCTGCATGTTGAAGGCCATGGTCCCCAGGAAGACGACGGCGAGCAGGCGTCCGGCTTGCCCGCCTGAGATGAGATCGGCCCAGGATTCGCGAAAAAGCGGGCGTGGCGCCGCGCGTTCTTCGCGGCTCATCGGGCGGACCTTTTCCTGCTTCCACAGGGCCACGAGGTTCAAAAGGATGCCGACGAGCGCCGCACCCTGAACCACGCGGATGAGCGTGAGGGGCGTGAAGTCTGTAAGCAGCCAGCCGATGACGATGGCCGACAGGCCCATTCCCAGCAGGAACATGGTGTAGAGGAGCGCGACCACACGCGGCCGGGTCTCATCATCCGCGCGATCCGTGGCCAGTGCGAGGCCAGCGGTCTGAGTCATGTGCAAGCCAACGCCGGTCATGAGAAAGGCGAAAGCCGCCAGAACCTCGCCCGCCCAGGCCGGGCCGGTCGTCTGCTGGCCCGACAGCACGAGCAGGGCGAAGGGCATGACGGCGAGCCCGCCCATCTGCCACAGAGACCCGAACCAGAGATAAGGGATACGTTTCCAGCCGATTGCGCTGCGGTGGTTGTCGGAGCGGAACCCAAGCAAAGCGCGGAACGGCGCGACCAGAACCGGAATGGCGATCATCAGCGCGACGATGATCGCAGGAACCGACAGTTCCACGATCATCACGCGGTTCAGAGTGCCCAGCAGCATGACTGTTGCCATGCCGACGGAAACCTGGAAAAGCGAGAGCCGGAGTAGCTGGCTCATAGGCAGCCCCTCACTCGCCGCGTCGGCGAACGGAAGCGCCTTCATCGGGATCTTGAGGAGGAGGCTGCGGGGGATCAGCATGATGCGTACTCCATCGCCTGGCTGATGTAGAAGCCGCTTGAGACGCGCTCCAATTCGCGCAGATGGCCGGGACACCCTGCATCGCGCAGGGTTGTGGCGAGCCGGGTCGGCGACTGCGGAACCATCGTGGGCGAGCGGTCCGAGCGCGGAAACAACTGGCCCATGCGCCACATGGCCATGAGGAGCCGTGTGCGTGGCGCGACGGTGAAGACGATACGCGATTGCGTCCGCGCGCCGAGTGCCTTGAGGGCGCCCGCAACGTCAGTGCTGTCGTAATAGATCAGGCTGTCCATCGCGACCGCGTGGTCGAAGCGTCCGAGCGCGGGGTCGAGCATGTCGCCCGCGTGGAACGTCACCCGCGCAGCAAGGTCGGGTGACAACCGCTTGCGCGCGATCTCGACCAGTGACGGAGAGATGTCCACCGCCACCACATGGGCTCCGCGCGCGGCGAGCGCCTGGGTCATCTGACCTGCGCCGCAGCCCGCGTCGAGGACCCGCACGCCCGTGAGATCGGCAGGCAGGCGGCCGAGGATCTGGTCGCGCATGGCATCACGCCCCTGCCGCACCGTCTCACGGATGCGAGAGACGGGCGCATCACTGGTCAGCCGTTCCCACGTCCGGGTCGCGGTCTTGTCGAAATAGGTTTCGACACGGGACAGGGTGGTTCCGTAGCTCATCCGGCTCTCCCAAGCGTCAGGCGCTGGAAACGGCGCGATATGGTGGCGACGTCACGCATCAATCGAACCCCAGCATTTCAAAGATGTCCCGGTCTTCCATTGGCGCAGGTGCGCGCGGATCGGTGCCGCGCCAAAGCGTCTCGGCCAGCCGGATGTATTCGGCCCGGCACGCGATGATGTCGTCCTCGTCATCCATTTCGAACAACGTCTTTTTCTTGAGCCGCGAACGACGGATGGCGTCCACGTCGGGCATATGTGCGATCCGGTTGAAGCCGACGCGGTCGCAGTAGCGGTCGACCTCGTCGGTGTCCTTGGACCGGTTCGCCACGCAGCCGGCGAGGCGCACCTTGTAGTTGGCCGATTTCGCCTGCACCGCCGCGATTATGCGGTTCATGGCGTAGATCGAGTCGAAGTCGTTCGCCGTCACGATAAGGGCCCGGTCGGCGTGTTGAAGCGGGGCCGCGAAGCCCCCGCACACCACGTCCCCCAGCACGTCGAAGATCACCACGTCGGTGTCTTCGAGCATGTGGTGCTGCTTGAGCAGCTTGACGGTCTGGCCGACGACATAGCCGCCGCAGCCGGTGCCGGCGGGCGGGCCGCCCGCTTCGACGCATTGGACGCCGCCCCAGCCTTCGGTCACGAAATCTTCGGGGCGGAGTTCTTCCGGGTGGAAGTCTACGTCCTTCAGGATGTCGATCACGGTCGGTTGCAGGCGCCCGGTGAGCGTGAAGGTCGAGTCGTGCTTGGGATCGCAGCCGATCTGAAGCACCCTCTTTCCCATCTTCGCGAAGGCCGCGGAGAGGTTGGACGAGGTGGTGGATTTGCCGATCCCGCCCTTGCCGTAGACCGAGAACACCTTGGCCCCCTCGATCTTCGCGTCGGGATCTTGCTGGACCTGGACGGAGCCTTCTCCGTCCTGCCCCCGAAGGTTCGGTATGTCGTCGCGCGGACTCATTTCGTGTCCTTTCCCGGGCGGTGACCCGTCCCGTGGTTGGTTGCGGCGCTGTGCCGGTTCGGTTTCGGTTGCATCGTCATTCTGCCGCCACCCCTTCGACCCGGTCCTCGAGCGCGTCCGCCGCTTCGCGCAGCGAAGCAAGGGTGGCGTCGTCGGGGGTCCAGTACGTTCGGTCGCTGGCTTCCAGCAGGCGGTTCGCCATCCGGGAGGACGCGACGGGATTGAGCGCGGCCATACGGTCGCGCATGTCCTTGTCGAGCATGAAAGTCTCGGAGATCCGCTGATAGACCCAGGGTTGAACCTGTCCGGTCGTGGCCGACCAGCCCAGCACGTTGGTGACATGGGCCTCGATCTGGCGCACGCCTTCGGCTCCGTGTTCCAAAAGGGCTTCGTGGAATTTCGGGTTGAGCGAGCGCGACCGGGTTTCCAACGCGAGCTGATCGGCCAGCGTGCGGATCTTGCCGGTGCCTCGGGTCGTGTCGGAGATGTAAATCGCAGCTTCCTGGCCGCCGCGCGCCCGTTTCACGGCACGGGCGATCCCGCCCAGCGTGTCGAAGTAGTGATCGACCGTCGTGACGCCCAACTCGACGCTTTCGAGGTTCTGGTAGGCCACGTCGACATCGGCAAGCGCGGCTTGCAAAAGGTCCGCGCGTGGGGCGGGTTTGCCATCTACGCCATAGGCGAAGCTCTTGCGCGCTTCATAAGCGTTGGCAAGTTCGTCTTCGTCGGTGAAGGCCGAGGAGTCGACCAGCATATTCACGTTGGAGCCGTAAGCACCTTCGGCGTTCGAGAAGACGCGCAGCGCAGCGGTCTCGAGGTCACAGCCGGTCTTGTCCATGTGGGCCAGCGCATGGGCACGGATGAAATTCATATGGGTCGGCTCATCCGCTGTCGCGGCCTTGAGCGCGGCCTCGGCAAGAAGCTTGGTCTGGAGCGGCAGCAGGTCGCGGAAAATGCCGGACAGGGTCATCACCACGTCGATGCGAGGCCTCCCCAGTTCAGCGAGCGGAAGCAGGTCAGCGCCACACAGGCGGCCGAAACTGTCGAAGCGCGGGGTCGCGCCCATGAGAGCCAGCGCCTGGGCGATGGCGCTGCCATCCGACTTGATGTTGTCCGAGCCCCACAGGACCAGGGCGATGCTGCGTGGCATCGACGCGTGGGTGTCGAGCAGAAGCTGCGCCTGTTTCGCGCCCTTACGGCATGCGTGGGCGGTCGGCATCCGGAACGGGTCGAAAGCGTGGATGTTGCGGCCCGTCGGCAGGATGTCCGGCGAGCGGATCAGGTCGCCGCCGGGCACCGGCGCGGTGAAGCCACCGCCCAGAGCGTGGAGAAGGGCGGGGATTTCGGAGTCGGTCTGAAGCAGGGCATCCGCCTTCGCGCGGGCAGCCGCATCGGCCCCGTCGAGATGGGCGAGAAACTCGGCGCGGCGCGCGTCGCTCATTTGTGCGCCGACAACATGCAGCCCCTCGGGGATCAGCGCGGATTCCGTATCGAGCAGCACACGCCACAGGGCGTCGGGGTCAGAGCCGTCCAGGTCGATCGCGGCGCTTTGCTCGACGATCAGGACGGCGATCTCGTCGCGCTCCGATGCGTCCGGCGGCGTTTCGCGCCAGCGCGTCACGCTATCCTTGAGTTCGGCGAGGCCTTTGTACAGCCCGGCGCTCGCCAGAGGCGGGGTCAAATGCGACACGGTCACCGCGCCCGACCGGCGCTTTGCGAGCGTCGCCTCGGACGGGTTGTTGGCGGCATAAAGATAGACATTCGGCATGTCGCCGATCAGCCGGTCGGGCCAGTCTTGTCCAGACAGTGCCGTCTGCTTGCCCGGCATGAATTCGAGTGCTCCGTGCATCCCGAAGTGGAGCAGGACATCGGCGCCGAAGTCATGGCGCAGCCACTGGTAGAACTGGACGAAGGCATGGGTCGGGGCGAAACCGCGCTCGAACAGGAGTCGCATCGGGTCACCCTCATACCCGAAGGCGGGCTGGAGCCCGACAAAGACCTTGCCGAAGTTCGCGCCCAGCACGAAGACACCGCGCCCGTCGGATTGATGACGGCCGGGGGCGGGGCCCCATTGTGCCTCGATCTCGGCGAGCCACGGCGTCTTCGCCACCATCGTATCGACCGGGACGTGGGCCGCTACGTTGGCGTCCTGCCCATACTGGCGGGCGGACCCCTCGAGCACGGCTTCGCGCAGATCTTCGACGGTCGGCGGCGGCGTCACGTCGTATCCCTGCGCGGCCATCGCGTGCAACGTATTGTGGAGTGAGCGGAAGACGTCGAGGTAGGCAGCGGTTCCGGCCGCGCCTGCGTTGGGCGGGAAGCCGAAGAGGACAATGCCGACCCGGCGCTCCGCGATCCGTGACCGGCGCAGCGCGGCGAGACGCGCGACACGGTCGCCAAGATGCGCGACGCGCTCATGGCAGGGCGCAAGCTCCTTGGACGTCGTGGGCCGGCAGGCCCGCGCGCAGCCGTCGCATCCGGCCTGGCTGTGGCGGCCGGCGAAGACCACCGGGTTGGTCGCCCCGTCCAGTTCGGGCAGGGCGACGAGCATCGTCGTTTCGACCGGGCCAAGCCCCTGATCTGACTTTGCCCACTCGCCCAGCGTCCGGAATTCCAGCGGATGCGCGGCAACGTAAGGCACGTCCAGCGTCTTGAGTAGCGCGACCGCGGAGTCGTTGTCGTTGTAGGCCGGTCCCCCGACAAGCGAGAAGCCCGTGAGAGAGAGGAGCGTATCGATCTGCGATCCGGTCGCATCAAGGAAGAACCCTTCGATCGCCGGGCGGGAATCGAGGCCCCCCGCGAAGGCGGGCAATACGCGCAAGCCACGCGCTTCCAGATCGCGGATGACGGCGTCGTAGTGCGCAGTGTCGCCGGAAAGCACATAGCTGCGCATCATCAGGATGCCCACGGTCCCGCCGGTCGCCGCGTGGCTCGGAAGGTCGGCGGGATCGGTCGTGATCCGCTCGGAAAGATCCGGATGGTAAAGCCCCGTTTCGGGATACTCGACCGGGGCCGGCGCCTTCGCGCCGCGCCACTCTTCATGGCGGCAGTAGCGCGAGATCAGATGGCGGATCATCGCCTCGATGTTTTCGTCGGAGGAACCCAGCCAGTATTGCATCACCAGGAACCAGGCACGCAAATCCTGCGCCTTGCCGGGTATGAGGCGAAGGATACGGGGCAGACGACGCAACATTCGCATCTTGCGCGCGCCACTGTCCGGTTTGCCGGCCCCGCCGCCACCCCGAAGCATCTTGAGGAGTTTCTTGGTCCCGCTTTCCGGGGCGGACATATCCAGCGTGCCCATGCGGGTGAGGCGCACGAGCTTGGCGTCGGCGATGATGCCGATCATTGCGTCGCAGTCATCGCGGCGGCGTTCGAGGTCGGGCAGGATCGCCTCGATGTGATCTTCGAGGAACAAGAGGCTGGTGACAACGATGTCGGCCTGCGCGATCGACGCACGGGCTTCGTCCAGCGCCGCGGGGTCTTCACCCCATTCGGCGGCGGCGTGAACAGTGATCTCGAGCCCCGGGAAATCGGCGGAGAGGCGCAGGGCGGCGCGGGCGCTGGGCCCGGCAGCGTGCTGGTCCAGCGTCAGGAGCGCGATGCGGTAGGCCGCAGGGGTATGGACATCATCGCGCATAATGGGCCTTTGCCTCGTAAAGCGTATCGACCTCGATACGGTGCAATCCCTGCGTGGCCGCGAAACTCTCGGTGTTGCGCCGCGCCTTGCCACGCACGAAGAAGGGCACCTTTTGCAATTCCCGCTCGGCGTCGGCGCACCAGATCGGGCCATCTGTGCCTGAGGTCTCTGCCTCGACGCGCGGCTCTGCGGGTGCTGCAGCTCCGTGGCCGCCGTGGTGGCTGGCCCCGGCGCCGTCGTTGAACTCGAAATCGTCGCGGAACATGTGAAGCAGGTGTTCTTCCAGACCCATGACCAGCGGATGCACCCAGGTGTCGAAGATCACGTTCGCGCCTTCGATCCCCATCTGGGGTGAGTAGCGGGCGGGAAAATCCTGAACATGGACCGGGGCCGAGATGACCGCGCAGGGAATGCCAAGGCGCTTGCCGATGTGGCGCTCCATCTGCGTGCCAAGGATCAGCTCGGGCGAAAGCTCTTCGATCTTCTCCTCGACCTCGAGATGGTCGTCCGAGATCAATGCCGGAACGCCGTAGTCCCTGGCCAACGCGCGGATCATCCGGGCTTGCTCACGGTTGTAGCAGCCCATCCCGACAACCTCGAAGCCCATCTCGTCTCGGGCGATGCGCGCAGCGGTGGCGACATGCGTGCCGTCGCCGAAAATGAAAACGCGTTTGCCGGTGAGATAAGTGGAATCGACGCTGGCCGAGTACCAGGGAAGGCGAAGCCGGCCCTCGTCGAGTTTCGGGGCAACGCCTGCCAGATCCGCGACCTCGCGGACGAAATCGCGGGTGGCGCCGACCCCGATGGGCACGACACGGGTGTAAGGCTGGCCGAGCTCGCGCTCCAACCAACGACAGGCGCTCTCACCGGTTTCAGGATACATCAGAACGTTGAAATGCGCAGCGCCGAGCCGCGCGACGTCCGCGGGCGACGCACCGTATGGGGCGACCACGTTCACGTCGATTCCAAGGTGCCCGAGGAGGGCGGTCACTTCAGCGATGTCGTCGCGGTGACGAAACCCGAGCGCTGTGGGGCCAATCAGGTTGGCGGTGACATTTTCGCTCCGTTCCATCGGCTTGGTAAGCGTACGTACGATCTGGAAGAACGTCTCGTCCGCGCCGAAGTTTTCGCGCCTCTGGTAGCTGGGCAGGTCCAGCGCGATGACGGGGATGGGCAGACCCATCGTCTCGGCCATCCCGCCCGGATCGTCCTGGATCAGTTCGGCGGTGCAAGAAGCTCCCACAATCATGGCCTGCGGCTGATACCGGTCATAGGCAGCTTGGCAGGCGGTCTTGAAAAGGTTGGCGGTGTCAGACCCCAGATCGCGGGCCTGAAACGTCGTGTAGGTCACGGGCGGGCGATGGTTGCGCCGCTCGATCATAGTGAACAGCAGGTCGGCATAGGTATCGCCCTGCGGCGCGTGAAGCACATAGTGCAGCCCGGTCATGGCGGTGGCCACGCGCAGCGCACCGACATGCGGCGGGCCTTCGTATGTCCAGACCGACAGCTTCATTCCGCCGCCTCCAGCCGGAGCAACTCTCGCCGCCGGAGCGGGCGGGAGAAGAGGCCGGCGAGGTCGCCTGCCTGTTCGTAGAAATGCACGGGGGAGAAGACGAGTTCGATGGCCCACTTCGTCGCGAACCCTTCCGCCTCCAGAGGATTGGCGAGGCCGAGGCCGCAGACCGTGAGGTCGGGACGCCCTGCCATGCACCGGTCGAGTTGCTTGTCCACGTCTTGCCCTTCGGCAAGGCGCGGGCCTTCGGGCAGAAGGTCGAGGTCCGGACCGACGAGGCCCTTGTGGATATAGGGTGCCCCCACCTCCAGCGCCGTCATGCCACATTCGCGGGTCAGGAACCGCGCCAGTGGGATTTCGAGCTGGCTGTCGGGGAAGAAGAAGACGGACTTGTCGCGCAGCGTTTCGGCGGCCTGCGCCACGGCGCGTCTGGCTCGGTCACGGGGCGCGTCGGTGACGGCATCGAAGAGTTGGGCTTCGACGCCGAATTCCTTTGAAACGGCTCGAAGCCACGCAGTGGTGCCCTCTTCGCCGAATGGGAAAGTCGCAGGAATGTGACGCGCCCCGCGCCTTTCCAGAGCGGCAGCGGTGCCGCCAAGGAAGGGCTGTGTCAGGGCGAAGACGGTGTTCGGGCCGACCGCGAGTGTGTCGTCACGGCGGCGGGCTGGCAGGACGCGCACGTTCTCGATGCCAAGGGCGTCCAGCAGGCCGAGCGCTTGATCCTCGACAACATCGGGCAGGGCGCCGACCACGATGAGCTGCCGTGCGTTGGTGTGGGGCAGAGCCTCGACCATCGCGGCAAGGCAGGCGTCCTCACCTTCCGTGAATGTCGTCTCGATGCCTGAACCTGAATAATTGAGCACGCGCACATGTGGCGCGTGTTTGGCCGACAGGCGTTGCGCGGCTTTGGACAGGTCGAGCTTGATCACCTCGGAAGGGCAGGAGCCAACGAGGAAAAGCTGGCGGATATCGGGGCGGCGCGAGAGGAGGCGTTCCACCTCGCGCTCCAGTTCAACCTGCGCATCGGCGAGACCGGCAAGGTCGGTCTCTTCCAGAATCGCGGTGCCGAATCGCGGTTCCGCGAAAATCATGACGCCGGCGGCGGATTGCAGAAGATGCGCGCAGGTGCGACTGCCGACCACAAGGAAGAACGCGTCCTGCATCTTGCGGTGGAGCCAGATGATTCCCGTGAGTCCGCAGAACACTTCGTGCTGCCCGCGCTCTTTTATGACCGGCGTATCGCGACATCCGAGGGTCGGTGGGGGCGGGTCCTGACGGGTCATGACAGAGCCTCGGCTTCCAGCCGCGCGAGGCGAAGCTTGCGCAGGAACTGCCCGGCGTTGATGGCGTATGTCGCATAGGCTGCCAGCGCGATCACCATGAGCCCGGTGGGCGAGACGGAGCCAGTGAACAGGGCGACGAGGTAGGCGGTGTGCAACGCGATGACAGCGAAGCTGAAGACGTCCTCCCAGAAGAAGGGCGGGGCAAAAAGATACTGACCAAAAACGACTTTCTCCCAGATCGCCCCGGTGACCATGATCAGGTAAAGAACCCCGGTCTTGACCACGATGGAGATCGTCGCAGCCTCGTATCCCGCGCCTGTTGCGAGGAATCGCAGAACGAGCGCAACCGACACCAGGAAGACAAGAAACTGGACCGGCGCGAGGATTCCCTGAACCAGGGTCCAGCCGCTCTCATCACGACGCAAACGCTGTTCCGCTGTGTACAGGGCGAGGCCGTTTCCAGGTAGTTTTGAGGGGTCAGACATGCGGTCCTCTCGATCCTGTCTACCCTCGGATGCTAGAAGCCGGGCCTCAAAAGTGTCAATCAAAATTTACACTTTGCGGGTATCGAAATTGTCAGACCAATTGGACAATTGCGAAGATCGCGACTCACCCCAAGGCCTGTTAGCAGTTTGACCTTTGAGTGACAGCGGTAACAATTGATCGGCGTTTTCCGGGGCTTGAGTGAAAAGTGCGCTGGCGATGTCAACCAAAATTGACACATAAGAAATTCCGGGTCAGACTGATCTAGCCGCCGGTCTGATGCATACCCACTGTAGCTCAGACAGCGTCCAGTGCGTCCGAGGGAGGGGCTCATGGATGATCATGGAAATCCGCGTCAGGGACAGAAGGGCGCCGTCAGTCAGCCGGCCATCCGACTTCTCGTTGAATCCGCGCTGAAGACAGTCAAATCGACCCGTCAGAACGGCGTGCCGCAAACAAGACGAGGTTGGGTGGAGTACATCGCCGCGTCGCTGGTTTCGGACTCCGAGACGAGTCATCACTCGGCTATCGCCGCGCTGATGTCCACGGGCACCAGCAGCGAAGAGATCTACGATTATTATGTGCCGGAAGCGGCGCGATACCTCGGTTCGCTCTGGGTCAAGGACGAGGCGAGCTTCGTCGACGTAACGATCGGTGCGGCGCGGCTTCAGGCGCTGTTCCGGGCACGAAAGCGCGAGACGGGTCAACGCCTCGACGGAACCATCCCGCTGGGCGAGAGCTTTCTGATGGTGACGCTCGACTTCGAAGATCACTCCCTCGGAGCCTTCGTCGCGGCGGACAAATTGCGCCAGCACGGTCTCTGGGTCCATATGGGTGTGGGCATGAACGCCGAAGAAGTCGGCGAACTTCTGTCACAGCGACACTTTTCCGCAGTTGGCTTTTCCGCGGCGACGTGGAACACGGTTGAAAAGATTACGGATGTTGTAGATTATCTCCGGACTAGGCTTGAACAAGTTCCGCCGATCGTTATCGGAGGGCGAGTTACGGAGACAGCAGACAAGGTAATCGAGCGCACGGGTGCCGATTTCGTGGCGCGCACGCCGCGTGAAGCTATCGAAAAATGCGGTCTTTCTACGATCGCTCCAGAACTGGACTTTCATAATCTAGGCTAAGTCCTACGTTCTAAGGTCCGTGACGAGGAACACTGAGTGACACGCCAAGGACCCTCTGCTGCACTGTTCTACGCAGGCAAGTTGCCTGAACCGGGCACAGTTGAAAGCGCCTTTGAACAAGCCGCCGATCTCGCGATTTCGGTGGATGGAGCCGGCGTGGTGACCGGCATCTCCGTCAGCGCGAACTGCCCGTCGCTTGGGTGTCTCGACCACTGGGTCGGCCGCGACATCGCGGGCTTTCTGACCGAAGAGAGCGAGTCCAAGTTAGCGTCCCGCCTCGCCGAGATGAGCGCTTCTCCCGAAAGCACGCCGCGTCCCATCGAATTGAATCATGTCGACAACGCGACCTGGGAGTTTCCGGTGCGCTACACGCTGCACCGCGTGCGCGCCAGCGATGAAATCCTTCTTCTGGGCCGCGACATGCAGCCGATTGCCGAGGTGCAGCAGCAACTCGTCAAAGAACAGCTCGCCCGTGAGCGCGACCAGCTCAGGATTCGTGCGGAGAATACCTTTTACCGGGTCGTGCTGGACGCGGCGGAAGCGCCGATTCTCATCCTCGAGCCGCAGAAGGGGCGCATCCGCGACCTGAACACGTCGGCCGCGCTCCTGTTGGGGTCAAAGGTCGACACGCTCGTCGGCACCTCTTTCGGGCAATTGTTCGAAGGCCGGCGAACCGCGAGCTTCATGGAGAGCCTTCAGTCGTCCGCGGATTCGGAGGAAGTCGAGGGAATCGACGCTGTCGCGCGCCGCAATGGCCGCGAGTTGATGATCTATCCTGAGAATTTCCGCGCGGCGGGCGATCATTTCATGCTCTGCCGTCTCGACCCTTTGGACGAGGAGTCGACGACCGGACCCGAACTCGCGCAATCCTTGGCGGCGCTTTTCGCTTCGGCGAGCGATGCCATCGTGCTCACCGACACCAAGGGGACGCTGCGCGACGCGAACGATGCCTTCCTGATACTGACGGACGCATCGCAAATCCGGGACGTGCGCGGCAAATCCTTCGGCGAGTTCCTCGTTCGCGGCGCCATCGACCTCAAGCTGATGCTCGAGTCGGCGGCCAAGGCCGGATCCATGCGGAATTATTCCGCACAGATCGCCAGCCTTACCGGCACGCGCGCCAGTGTGGAGATTTCGGTCGCGCGGCTCTCGCAACGCAGCGGCGACCTCGGCTTTGGCTTCATCGTCCGCGACGCTTCCCAGCGAGAGGCCTTCGAGCCCGATCTTGGCGGCACGCCCGTCAGCGAAGAGGCGATGAAGAACGTCATGGACCTCGTCGGCACGGCCTCTCTCAAGGAGCTGGTGTCCGCGACGTCGGACGTGGTGGAAAAGCTCTGCATCGAGACGGCAGTCCGGCTGACCGGCAACAACCGCGTCGCTGCGGCGGAGATGCTCGGCCTGTCGCGTCAGAGCCTTTACGTCAAACTGCGCAAACATGGCCTGCTGAACGGCTCGGACAGCGACGAATAGGCGTCGCTGCCGAATTCACTTTCCAGAATCGAAGTGTATGTTTAAGTTGACACTATGAGTGTCACGGAAAAATTACACACCGAGTTACATCCCGCTCAGACATGGCCGCAGCCGCGTGCGCTGCTGACCTTGATCAAGCCTATTACCTGGTTTCCGCCGATCTGGGCCTATCTCTGCGGTGTCGTCTCCTCCGGCGTGCCTGTCGGACAGGCGCCGGTCCTCGTCATCTTGGGTGTTATCCTTGCCGGTCCGGTGGTCTGCGGCATGAGCCAGGCCGCGAACGACTGGTGTGACCGGCATGTCGACGCGATCAATGAACCGCACCGCCCGATCCCGTCGGGGGCCGTTCCGGGCCGCTGGGGCCTCTGGGTCGCGCTGGCCATGACCGGCCTTGCGCTCGCGCTGGGTTGGCAACTCGGCCCTTGGGGCTTTGGTGCGACCGTCTTCGGCGTGATCGCCGCCTGGGCCTATTCGGCGGAACCCGTCCGGCTCAAACGCTCCGGCGTTTGGGGGCCTGGGCTCGTCGGTCTGTGCTATGAGGGCCTGCCTTGGTTTACGGGCGCCGCTGTCTTGTCAGCAGGCGCTCCGGCCTGGCCCGTCGTCATCCTTGCGCTGCTCTATGCACTCGGGGCGCACGGGATCATGACGCTCAACGATTTCAAGGCGTTGAAAGGTGACTTGCAGACCGGCGTGCGCTCGCTCCCGGTTGCGCTCGGGCCAGAGAAGGCCGCGCGGGTCGCCTGCATCGTCATGGCGGTGCCGCAGGTGCTGGTGGTTGCTCTGCTCGCTTACTGGGACCGTCCGTGGCACGCACTCGCCATCGCCGCGCTGCTCGGCGCACAAGGCTGGGCCATGCGCCGGCTGCTCACGGATCCGAAGGGCCGTGCGCCCTGGTACAACGCGACCGGCGTGATGTTCTACGTCAGTGGAATGATGATCGCGGCTTTCGCCCTACGCGGTATGGGAGGCTAGGATATGCAAGGCTGGGTGACGATCTTCAGACTGGGGCTTGTTCAGATGGCGCTGGGTGCCATCGTCGTCCTGACGACCTCCACCCTCAACCGGCTCATGGTGATCGAGATGGCGCTGCCTGCCGTCCTTCCGGGGCTTCTGGTGGCGCTGCATTACGGCATCCAGATCACGCGGCCCAACTGGGGCTTCCTGTCCGACGCGGGCGGGCGGCGCACGACCTGGATCATCGGGGGCATGGCGGCCCTGGCGCTGGGCGCTTTCGGTGCGGCCTTCGGGGTGGTGCTCTTCGAGACCTCGTTCGCAGCAGGGCTCGCCCTGTCTATCGCGAGCTACGCACTCATCGGTCTTGGCGTCGGGGCCTCTGGAACGTCGCTCCTCGCGCTTCTGGCTTCGGTCACGGAACCCCGTCTGCGCGCGGCCGCCGCCACGATCACATGGCTCATGATGATCGCCGGTATCGCCGTCACGGCCGGCACAGCCGGGGCATTCCTGGACCCTTACACCCACGCCCGCCTTCTTGAAGTGGTCGCCTGCGTAACCGGTGGTGCCGTTCTGCTTACGATCCTCGCGGTCTGGCGTGTCGAACGTCGGGCGCGGGTCGAGACGGAACCGCAGGAGAATGCCCGTTTCATCGATGGTCTGCGCGAGGTCTGGTCCGAACCGCGCGCGCGCAACTTCACGATTTTCGTATTCCTGTCCATGACGGCCTATTTCATGCAGGAGCTTATCCTCGAACCCTATGCCGGGCTCGTCTTCGGCTTCACGCCGGGCCAGTCGACCTCGCTCTCCGGAGCCCAGAACGGCGGCGTTTTCCTAGGTATGCTGACCGTTGGCGTCGCGGCCACCGGCTTCAAGCTCGGCAGTCTCCGGAGCTGGGTTATCGCAGGCTGCCTCGGCTCAGCTGGAACGCTCGCCGTGATCTCCGCTCTTGGTGGTTCCGCGTTCGCGCAGCTTTTTGTGCCGGCGGTCGTCCTTCTCGGGTTCTTCAACGGTATGTTCGCCGTCGCTGCAATCGCCTCGATGATGGCGCTGGCCGGTGAGGGAAGGGGCGGTCGCGTCGGTACCCGCATGGGTCTCTGGGGTGCCGCTCAAGCCCTCGCGGCCGGCTTCGGCGGCCTGATGGGCGCCGGTGCCGTGGACATCGCACGCACAATGATGTCGGACGCACCGGCCTTTGGCGCCGTGTTCCTTTTCGAAGCCACGCTTTTCGTCCTCACCGCGGTCATGGCGTTCCGCGTGATGGCGCCAAGGCCGATTGCCACCGCAACCCTCGTTCCGGGAGAATGACCATGTATGATGTCGCCGTTGTGGGAGGGGGGCCGGCAGGGGCCACCGCTGCCGAAGACCTCGCGCGGTCGGGCCTGACTGTCGCACTTCTGGACCGGGCCGGGCGGATCAAGCCCTGCGGTGGCGCGATCCCGCCGCGCCTGATCGCCGATTTTGACATTCCCGAACACTTGATCGTCGCCCGCATCCGCACGGCGCGAATGGTCTCGCCCACCGGGCGCAGGGTCGACATTCCCATCGACGACGGCTTCGTCGGCATGGTCGACCGCGAGGATTTCGACGAATTCCTGCGCGCCCGCGCCGTGGATGCCGGGGCTGACTTCTTCACCGGCACCTATGAGCGTATCATCCGCGATCCCGAACTGCGTGTCGAATACCGCGACAAGGACAGCGGGCGCACCAATTCCATCGCGGCGCGGCTGGTGATCGGCGCGGACGGAGCCCGCTCGCAGGTGGCGCGGCAGGAAGTGCCCGGTGGCGCGGAAATCCCCTACGTCATTGCTTATCACGAGATCATCGAAGCGCCCGCAACGGCGGGCGCCTATGCCGCGGACCGCTGCGACGTGGTTTACGACGGCCGCATTTCCCCCGATTTCTACGGCTGGGTCTTTCCGCATGGCGACAAGGCCAGTGTCGGCATGGGGTCGATGGTGCGCGGCTTCGACCTGAAGAAGGCGACCGCGGACCTTCGGGCCACGAGCGGCCTGTCCGCGTGCCGGACCATCCGCCGCGAAGGCGCGCCGATCCCGCTCAAGCCGCTGGATCGCTGGGACAACGGGCAAGACGTGGTGCTGGCCGGGGACGCCGCCGGTGTCGTCGCGCCGAGCTCGGGCGAGGGGATCTACTACGCCATGGTCGGGGGCCGCGTGGCAGCGACGGCGGCGGCCGCCTGCCTTTCGACAGGCCGGGTGCGCGACCTGACGCT
Organism: Maritimibacter sp.; assembly: GCA_002695005.1. Taxonomy (GTDB): domain Bacteria; phylum Pseudomonadota; class Alphaproteobacteria; order Rhodobacterales; family Rhodobacteraceae; genus Maritimibacter. Next base: position 94,944 of record NZNT01000026.1, on the reverse strand, counting down.
TGCGCGGCGTCTATTCATGAAGGAACACAAGACGGTCTTTCGCGTGCTCGCTTCGATGCAGAACGCCTATTACCGGTCCGACGAACGCCGCGAGCGCTTCGTCTCACTGTGCCATGACGTTGATGTGCAGCGCCTGACGTTCGAGGCCTACATGAACAAGGAACTGGTCCGCGCGCGCCCGATGGCGCACATCAAGATCGGACTCAAGAACCTGGCTCACCTTACGCGTTTGGTGCCTGCGGCCTATTCCTGATCTGCCCTATCAGCCCCGCAGTCCCGCCGCGCAAAAGCGGATGAGATGATCGATCTGGTCCTCCTGTGCGGCGTCTTCGCCACTCAACACCCCGATTCGCTCGCGTGACGTGAGCAGCGCCAGCATGGCGGAGACGGAAAAAACGAAGCTCTCGGCAATCTGCGGCCGTGATGCACGCGGCAGCAGCGCGAGAAGCTCGGCGAAAAATACTTCGGCCGTCGGGTCGAAGAACTTAGCCGAAAGCGCCCGCCACCGGTCGTCTACCGAGACGAATGCAACCAACCGGGCATAGTGCCGCCATCCCCCGTCTTGGTCCGTCAATTCGAAGAAGGGCCGGATGAAGGCTGCCAGAACCGCCTCGAGTGTCATGGGGCCTTCCGCGCGCACCCGCTGAATGGCCGAGAGCCGTGCGCGAGAGAGGGTCTCGGCCCGCCGCGCGATGGTCTGGTGAAACAGGGCCTCCTTGCCCCCGCCGTGGTGGTGGATCGTGCCGACGGGCACGCCGGCCTCGGCCGCGATATCGCGAATCGTCGCACCTTCGAATCCGCGCAATGCAAAGACCGCCTCGGCAGCGTCGAGCACCCTCTCGCGGGTCGCCAGAGACCGCTTGGAGGGCGCTCTTTGTCGTTTGGATTCCTGTGGTTGGACCGCGGTCATAGTCCAAGCTTGTCTTATTTTGAACATTTGTTCAATCTAACAGGCAGAACGGGAGGACAATATGACAGAAGCGCGCGCGCGCCTCGCCCTGATCGGGGCCGGGCCGATGGGGCTGGCAACTGCAAAGCTGCTCGCCCAGCACGGGATCGATTTTCAGGGATTCGAGATCAACGACGGGGTCGGCGGCTTGTGGGACATCGATGGCCCCCGCTCGACCATGTATGAAACCGCGCACCTCATCTCGTCCAAGACGATGACCGAGTTCACCGATTTCCCGATGCGCGAGGAAGTCGCGGAATACCCGTCCCATCGCGAGATGAAGCGCTACTTTGATGAATTCGCGGACAAGTTCGACCTGAACCGCCATTTCCGGTTCGGGGCCGAGGTCCTTTCGTGCACACCGCTTGGCGGGTCGGGAGACGGCTGGCGGGTGACGTGGCGCGACGCGCACGGAGAGCATTCCGAAGAGTTCACGGGGCTTCTGATCGCGAACGGGACACTCTCGACCCCGAACATGCCCACGTTTGAAGGACAGTTCAGCGGAGAGATGATCCACTCCTCCGACTACCGCTACGCGACCCAGTTCGACGGCAAGCGTGTTCTGGTGATCGGCGCGGGCAATTCCGGCTGCGACATCGCGGTGGATGCGATCCACCACGGCGCGTCCTGCGACCTGTCGATGCGGCGCGGCTACTATTTCGTTCCCAAATACGTCTTCGGCAAACCCGCCGATACGCTGGGCGGCGCGATCAAGCTGCCTATGGCGCTCAAGCGGATTGTGGACGGGACGATCCTCAAATGGTTCGTCGGCAATCCTCAGAAATACGGGTTCCCGAAGCCCGACTACCGGCTGTACGAAAGCCATCCCATCGTCAATTCGCTGGTGCTTTACCACGCGGGCCACGGCGACCTGACGATCCGCCCCGACGTGGACAGGTTCGATGGCAGGCGCGTGCATTTCAAGGACGGCAGCCATGCGGACTACGACATGATCCTCGCGGCCACCGGCTACAAGCTGGACTACCCGTTTATCGACGATGCGCTGCTCAACTGGCAGGGCGACGCGCCGCATCTCTATCTCAACTGTATGCACCCGGAGCGCGACGACCTCTTCGTTCTCGGCATGGTCGAGGCCTCGGGGCTGGGCTGGCAGGGGCGGCATGAACAGGCCGAGATGGTCGTGCGCTACATCGAAGGGCTCAGGGCCGGGGCGCCCGAGGCGCAGGAACTGCAAAAAACCAAGGCCGAGGGCTTCACGCGGGCGACCGGGGGGATGGATTACATCGACCTGCCGCGCATGGCCTACTACGTCGATAAGGCGACATACCGAAGCGCCGTGACCCGTTGGATCGGCAAGCTGAAAGGGTCACGGGCATGATTGACGACGCGGTATTCAACTTTTCGGCAAGTTCACTCACGCTGCTGAACGGCATCCTCGCGGTGGTGATGTTTTCCATCGCCATCGACCTTACGCCCCGCGATTTCCGGGTCCTTGCGCGCGCGCCGAAACCCTTGGTGGTCGGGCTGGTGTCGCAATTCCTGGTGCTGCCTGCACTGACCTTTCTGCTTGTTCTGGCGGCCCAGCCGCAAGCCTCGGTCGCGCTCGGGCTTATCCTTGTCGCGGCGTGTCCGGGCGGCAATATCTCCAATTTCATCACGCACCGGGCGGGGGGCAATGCCGCGCTGTCCGTGTCCCTGACGGCCTTCGCGACGGTCGGGGCCATCATCCTTACCCCGCTCAACATCGCGTTCTGGGGGAGCCTGTACGGCCCCTCCGCCGAGATACTGCGCGCAACCGAAATCGACCCGGTGCGCATCGCGATCACGGTGGGGCTCATGCTGGTCCTGCCGCTCGTGCTGGGTGTCACGCTCAACACCAAGCGGCCCGAGATCACGCGCCGTTTGCGCAAGCCGCTGCAATGGCTGTCGATGGCGATCTTCGTGGCTTTCGTCGCGGTTGCGCTCGCGTCCAACTGGACGCAGTTCCTCGCTTACGCCGGCGGGATCATCGGCCTCGTCATTCTGCACAACGCGTTCGCGCTGGGCGGTGGGTTCGCCGCGGCCACGCTCGCCCGGCTTTCCCCGTTCGACCGCCGGTCGATCACCATCGAGACTGGCATCCAGAATTCGGGCCTCGGCCTCGTCCTGATCTTCGCCTTTTTCGGTGGACTCGGCGGCATGGCCGTGGTCGCGGCCTTCTGGGGCATCTGGCACGCGATCTCAGGCCTCGCACTGGCGAGCGTCCTGGGGCGGACCGAGGCTGCGCGATGAGCCGTATTCTCGTGACCGGCGGGGCAGGCATGGTCGGTCGCGCGCTGGCCGAGGCTTTGCCGCGCGACGACGTGGTCGCCACCGATCTCGCGCGCGGTGCCTTGCCGGAAGACGTGCGGTTTCGCCGTATGGATGTGACGGGTGCGGACCCCGATACCGTAATCGGCGAAGAGAGTCCCGACGTCGTCGTCCACCTTGCCTCCATCGTCACGCCGCCGCCGGGCATGACGCGCGCGCAGGCTTATGCGGTCGACGTGACCGGAACCCGCAACGTGCTGGAGGCCTGCATCCGGCACGGTGTACGGCGCCTTGTGGTGACGAGTTCCGGCGCAGCCTATGGCTACCACCCCGACAATCCCGTGCCGCTGACCGAGGACGCGCCGTGTCGTGGCAATCCCGAATTCGCCTATGCCGACCACAAGCGGCAGATGGAGGAGATTCTGGCGGAGGCCCGGGTGCGGCATCCTGCGCTTGAACAGGTCGTCCTGCGCGTCGGCACTGTGCTGGGCGCAGGGGTCGAGAACCAGATCACGGCGCTCTTTCACCGGCCCCGGCTGCTCGCGATCCGGGGGGCCGACAGCCCGTTCGTCTTCATCTGGACCCGTGACCTCGCCCGGATCGTGGAACAAGCCGCGACCGTCGGTCCGGCGGGTATCTATAACGTGGCAGGCGACGGCTGGCTGTCTGTTGAGGACCTGGCCGAAAAACTGGGCAAACCTGTCTTGCGGCTGCCAGCGTGGGTCCTCAAAACCGCGCTCGCGGTGGGCCATCCGCTGGGTCTGATCCAGTATGGACCGGAACAGGTGCGGTTCCTGCAATTTCGACCTGTGCTGGACAACGACCGGCTCAAGCGCGACTTCGGCTACACGCCTGAACTCACCTCGGCGGAGGTTTTTGATCTATGGCAGCGGGAGGCGGGACTGTGAAGACGGCAGTGATCTCGGGCGGAAATGGCGGGCTGGGCCGCGCGCTCGCAGACCGGCTGGAGGCCGGTGGCTGGCATTGTGTGTTGTTGGACATCGACATCACGGGACTGGAGGCCCGCGAAAGCCGCACACCGGTCCGTGTGGACCTGACCGATGCCGCCGCGCTGAACCGGGCGGCCGCGCAAGTCGTTGCGGACCGCCCAAGCATCGACATGGTGATCTACAACGCGGGCGTGTCCCAGATCGTGCCATTCGGCGAGGCGGATGGTGCGAGCCATCGGCGCGTATTCGACATCAACTATTTCGCGGCCGTCGACATGGCGCGGGCCTTTCTCCAGCCGATCCGCGAGAGCGGCGGCACGCACCTCGCCATCACCTCGGTCGCCGGGTTTGCGCCGCTTCATCACCGCACGGCTTATGCCGCCTCCAAGCACGCGATGCAGGGATTCTTTGCTTCGCTGCGTTCAGAGGAGGCTCCGTTCGGTGTGCGCTGCCTGATCGCGGCACCGAGTTTCGTGGCGACGAATATCGGACGGGCCGAGCGCCGCGACGACGGAATCCTGCGCCCGGGTGCCGCTGAGGACGGGATCGACTACATGCAGCCCGACGCCGCCGCCGACATCATCCTGCGCGGTGTCGCGAAGGGGCGGGCGTTCATCCCGGTCGGGCGGGTGGCCACGCTGGCGTCGCTGTTGATGCGCCTGTCTCCCTGTCTCTATGAGCGCCAGATGCGCCGCCGCATCCGCGCTGAGACGACCGGCTCCTGAAACGGACAACATCGCGACCGGCGCCTTGCCTGGCAGTAAAATGATAGACGTATTGCAAAAATGATTTGACCCGTGGTCCCCGCGTCGCCAATGTGCCCGCGGAGGAGCCGAATGGACGGAAAGCTGCCCACACTGACGGACGTCGCGCGCCGCGCCGGTGTCAGCTATGCTACTGCGGATCGCGTGGTGAACGGTCGGGGCCGGGTGGCCGAGAAATCCTCGCGCCGGGTTCTCGAAGCAATCGAGGCGTTGGGGTATGTGCGGAACGTCGCAGCGGCGAACCTTGCCCAACAAAGGATCTACCGCTTCGCCGTCATCCTGCCCGACGGTCAGAACGCGTTTTTCGCACGGATGCGTGCGATTCTGGCCGAGACACGCGACCGCCTTTTGCCAGAACGGTTCGATCTGCGTGTCGACACGGTCCCTGCCTTCGATTCCGCGACGCTGGCGTCCCACCTGGACGGTCTGGCCGACGCGGACATCGACGGTGTGGCTGTCGTCGGGACCGAGGGGCCGGAGGTCGCAGCGGCGGCGGAGCGACTCGCCGGGGCAGGGGTCCATCTGCTGACGCTGGTCTCCGATATGACGGCGGCGGACCGCGCAGCTTATGTGGGGATCGACAACGTTGTTGCCGGGCGCACGGCCGGGCGGATGATCCTCATGGCCCATGCCGGTCGTCCCGGGCGGGTGTTGCCGGTCCTTGGCGCACTTTCGGCCCGCGACCACGCCGACCGGCTTTCGGGCCTGCGCGCGGTGCTGGCCGACGGCCCGCAGCTCTCGCTGGCCCCCGAGATCGAGGGGCGCGACAGCTCCGAGATCGTCGAGCGCAAGATGCGCGACGCGCTCACGGCTGATCCAACCATCACCGCAATCTACAACGCGGGCGCCGGAAATGCGGGCCTCGTGCGCGCATTGGCCGCTCGTCCCGCTGACCGGCCGCGTCCTTTCGTCGTGCTGCATGAACTCGTCGCCCATACGCGCGCAGCGCTTGAAACCGGGCAGATCGACATGGTGCTCGACCAACGTCCGGAGGAGGCGGTGCGCCGCGTGGTCGCCACCCTTCGTGCCCTCGCGGACCGTCGCCCGGCCGAAAAGCTGGAGCCGATCCTCCCCACCATTTTCGTCAAGGATAACCTGCCACCCCAGCCGGGGCCGGCCGATACAGGAGACTGACCCACATGAGCTTTTTCAACGGACAGAGCCCGCTTGCCTACGACCCCGAGGCCCAAGGCCTCGCCTTTCGCCATTATGACCCGGAAGAGGTCGTCATGGGCAAACGCATGGAAGACCACCTGCGTTTCGCGGTCGCCTACTGGCACAGCTTCGCGTGGGAGGGGGGCGATCCCTTCGGCGGGCGCACCTTCGACCGGCCCTGGTTCGATGGCGGGATGGAGGCCGCCCGGATGAAAGCCGATGCTGCCTTCGAAATGTTCGAGATTCTGGGCGTTCCGTTTTTCTGCTGGCACGACGCCGACATCCGGCCCGAAGGCGACACCTTCGCCGAGAGCAAGGCCAACTTCGACGCGATCATCGACCTGTTCGAAGAGAAGATGGAGGCGTCCAAGGTCCGACTCCTCTGGGGCACGGCCAACATGTTCTCGAGCCGCCGCTTCATGTCCGGCGCGGCGACCAACCCGGACCCGGACGTGTTCGCGTGGTCGGCGGCGACCGTGAAGACATGCCTCGACGCGACCCACCGGCTGGGTGGTCAGAACTATGTCCTCTGGGGCGGGCGCGAAGGCTATGAGACGCTGCTCAACACCGACATGGGCGCAGAACTGGAGCATATGGGCCGCTTCCTGTCGATGGTCGTGGACTACAAGCACAAGATCGGATTCGAGGGGACGATCCTCATCGAGCCGAAACCGCAGGAGCCGACCAAGCACCAGTACGATTACGACGTCGCTACGGTCTATGGCTTCCTTCAGCGTTTCGGGCTGGAGAACGAGGTGAAGGTGAATATCGAGCAGGGCCACGCGATCCTTGCTGGCCATAGCTTTGAGCATGAACTGGCTCTGGCGCGGGAGCTTGGTGTTCTGGGGTCCATCGACATGAACCGTAACGACTATCAGTCCGGCTGGGACACTGACCAGTTCCCCAACAATGTCCCGGAGGTCGCGCTGGCCTATTACGAGATCCTGAAGGCGGGCGGGTTCGCCACCGGCGGCACCAACTTCGACGCGAAGCTGCGGCGCCAGTCGCTCGACCCCGAGGACCTGATCGCCGCCCATGCCGGCGCGATGGATGTCTGTGCGCGCGGGCTTAAAGCGGCGGCAAGGATGATTGAGGATGGGGCGCTCGAAGAGGCGCGCAAGGCCCGTTATGCTGGCTGGGAGACACCCGAGGCGAAAGCCATGCTCACCTCCGATCTCGACACGATCGCCGAGCGCGTGCTCGCTGAGGGGATCGACCCGCAGCCCCGCTCCGGTCGGCAGGAAATCCTTGAGAACATCGTGAACCGCTACGTTTGACCGAACGGGCGATGCCCTGTGGCCTCCGCCGCAGGGCTCGTCCATGATGGGCGCGAGACGTGAAGACGGAGAGCGCCATGCGGATCGACCTCAACGCCGACCTTGGCGAAAGTTACGGCCCCTGGGTGATGGGGCAGGACGCCGATATGTTCCGGTTGGTGACGAGCGCCAACGTCGCCTGTGGAGGGCACGCGGGCGACCCTGACGTGATGTTCGACACCCTGCGCGCCGCCGCCGAACACGGCGTGAGCATCGGCGCGCATCCGGGCTATCCCGACCGCGAAGGCTTCGGGCGACGCGTGATTCCCATGTCGGCGGACGCCATCACGCGAATGGTCGCCGCCCAGATCGGAAGCCTCATGGGCGTCGCCGCTCTGGCGGGGGCCGACGTGGGCTATGTCAAGCCGCACGGGGCTTTGTCGAACCTCTCCTGTGAGGAGCCCGAAATCGCCGCCGCCGTGGTGCGCGCGATCAAGGGAATGGAAGCTGACCTCGGGGTTCTGGCGATTTCCGGTACCGCCCTGGAGGATGCCGCGCGGGAGGCCGGGCTCGAGGTCTTCAGCGAGGTTTTCGCGGACCGCGCCTACCGCGCCGATGGTCGCCTCGTGCCCCGATCGGAAGAGGGCGCGGTGATCCACGACGCGCGGGAGGCGACCCGGCGCCTTGTCGACTTCCTCAAGACCGGCAAGATGCCGGTGAAGGACGGGGGAGATATCTCGCTGAACGTCGATTCCATCTGCGTCCATGGCGACAACCCTTCGGCGGTGGAAACCGCGCGCACGATCCGCGCAGCGCTTGCGACGGAAGGCTTCACCATCGCTCCCTTCATCGCGCGGGATCAGCAATCGTGAGCGACTGGCCCCGGTTCCGCGCCGTGGCCGATCACGGGCTGCTCGTGAGTTTCGGCGACGAAATCTCGGATACGGTCAGCGCGCAGGTCTTCGCGCTCGACCGCGTTCTGCGAGAAACGCCGCCCGAGGGGATGACCGAGTGCATCCCGGCGATGGTCAACCTGCTCATCGACTTCGACCCGGAAGTGACGGACCACGCGGGCGTGCAGCAGGAGGTCGAAGGACGCCTTGGGCACATCGAGGACGCCCCGGTTGCCGGACAGGACCGGGTCGTTGAGGTCTGCTATGACGCTGACTTCGCCTCCGACCTCGCACGGGTTGCCGAGGCCACCGGACTGACGCCGGACCAGGTCATCGAGGCTCATCTCGCGGGTGACTACCGCGTCAGGATGTACGGCTTCGCGCCCGGCTATGCCTATATGTCGGGGGTGCCCGAGGCGATCCGGGTGCCACGCAAATCCGCAGCCGTGCGCGACGTGCCTGCCGGGAGCGTTATCATTGCGGGCGGCCAATGCCTCGTCACGACACTGACCATGCCGACGGGCTGGTCGGTGATCGGACGCTCGCCCACGCGCATCCTGACCGACGACACCGACCACCCCTTTCTCTTCGACGTGGGCGACAGGGTCCGGTTCGAGCGTGTGGAGCGTAGGGCGCTGAACGGACGGACCGATGGCTGAAGCGCGGCTCAGGGTCGAGGCGGCCGGACCTCATGTGAGCCTCCAGGACGCGGGACGGTTCGGCTGGATGCGCTATGGCGTGCCTGCCTCCGGCCCGATGGACCGTTTCGCACATGCCGCCGCGAACCTTGCGCTCGGCCAGCCTTCTGGCGCGACGGCGATCGAGGTGTCGATGGGCGGTCTCTCCCTGTCCTGTCGTGAGGGCGCGGTAAGTATCGCGGTCTGCGGCGGCGGTTTCACACTCGACCACGACGGTACGCGGCGCGACGGATGGGCGGTCCTGCGGCTGGAGCCCGGACAAACCCTCGCCATCCGCGCGGGAACCTGGGGGAGCTGGTGCTATGTTGCCGTGGCGGGCGATTTGGTCTGCGAGCGCTGGCTCGGACGGGCCGCGACCCATGCGGTGTCGGGCTTCGGTGGGGGCAGGCTCGTGGCAGGGCAGGACGTGATCGTGCGGGACGCGTGGGTTACGCAAGACCGCGAGGGCGCCATCCCCGCGCCGGGTCCGCCCACCGCCCCCCTGCGCCTTTCGGCGGTCGCCGGCCCGCAGGAAGCCCTTTTCGCGCCCGGCGCGCTCGACCGGCTGACCGGCGAGACGTTCCGCGTGACCTCCGCCTTCGACCGGATGGGCGTGCGGCTCGACGGCCCCGAGCTGCCCTTGCGCGATGCGCTGTCGATCCCGTCGGAGCCGCTCCTGCGCGGGGCCGTGCAGGTCGCGGGCGACGGGGTGGCGAGCGTGTTGCTCGCGGACCATCAGACCACCGGCGGTTATCCCAAGATCGCCACTCTATTGTCGACCGAGACGGACCGTCTGGCGCAGGCCCGTCCCGGTGACACGCTGCGCATTGCACTGGTCGATCCGGAGAAAGCCGTCGCACTGGCGCGCGTGGCACTGGCGGAGCGTCGGAGGTCGCTTGACGAGATCGGCAAACCGCGCGGCTCGCTCGCGCAACGGCTCGTGGAAACGAACCTCATCAGCGGCGTAACGGATGGGCGGGAGGCGGCGCCGGAGGGATAGCGCAGAACCATGCATTATACGATCTCTACGTTATTGGCACTTTTTGTGGCTCTGATAGGCTTGCGAGTTATACTTTCCCGACATTTTCCAGAGATGCGCTCCAATTCCCCTGACGGCAGGACAATCGAACGACACGCCCCTGTAATCCGCCTCTCGCTTCATGTATTTCTGGCGACGTCGCAGGGCGCGGCGAAAAGGGACTGACGCATGAAGATCGAGAACCGCACTTTCGACGAATTGAAGCCGGGAGACACGGAAACCCTGCGCAGGCTCTGCACGCAGGATGATTTGCTCGTGTTCGCCAATGTCTCGGGCAACCACAACCCGATGCACATCTTCGACGCGGACGGGGATGGCGACGGGGTGAACGAAGCGGTCGCACCAGGGCTGTTCGTCGGGTCTCTCGTTACGGCGATCCTGGGAAACATCCTGCCCGGTGCGGGGACGCTTTACCGTGCGCAGAGCTTCACCTTTCACAACCGCGCCCACGCGGGCGACGAACTCGAAAGCCGTGTGACCGTAACCGGCAAGAACGACCGGGACTACACCGTGACGCTTGCGACCGAGGTGCGGCGGGTGTCGGACGATGCGCTGATCCTGTCTGGCGTGGCCGAAGTGGAAGCGCCACGACGCAAACTCAGCTATTCGAGCCATGACCTCCCGGGCCTGATCGTGCAGCGGCACCGTCATTTCGAAAAGCTCCTGAAACAGGCCGAGCCGCTGCCCGCACTGGTGACGGCGGTCGTCTGCCCGGAAGAGGAAAACTCGCTCGGTGGCGCTCTCAAGGCGCGCGAGCACACGCTGATCGAGCCGATCCTCGTGGGCGACCCGCAGAAGATCGCGGCCGCTGCCGCTGCGATTGGCGCGGACCTGACAGGTATCGAGATCGTGCCGGAATCCAACCACGACGCGGCGGCGGCGCGGGCCGTGATGCTGGTGCATGAGGGGCGGGCCGAGGCCGTGATGAAAGGCCATCTGCATACCGACCAACTTCTGCGCGCCGCGGTGGACCGGACCCACGGGCTTCGCACGGGGCGACGATTCACCCATGTCTTCGTGATGGACGTGCCGGGGATCGCGCATCCGATCCTCGTGACCGATGCGGCCATCAACATCGCGCCGGATCTCAGGACCAAGATGGACATCGTGCAGAACGCCATCGACCTCGCGATCTCCATCGGGATTACCGAGCCGAAGGTGGGCGTCCTCTCGGCGGTCGAGACCGTGAACCCCGATATCGCGTCATCGGTCGATGCCGCGCTTCTTTCCAAAATGGCCGAACGCGGCCAGATCACCGGCGGTCTGGTGGAAGGGCCGCTCGCGATGGACAATGCCGTGGACCTTGCTGCCGCCCGAACCAAGGGTATCACCTCGCCGGTCGCGGGGCGGGCCGAGGTGCTGGTCGTGCCGGACATCGACGCCGGAAACATGCTTGCCAAGCAACTGAGCTACATCAGCCATGCCGAAGCGGCCGGGCTGGTCATCGGGGCGCGGGTGCCGATCATCCTGAATTCCCGCGCTGATGACGAAATGGCGCGTCTTGCGTCCTGCGCCGTCGCCGCGCTCCATCATGCGCGGGTGACGGGGGCGACGTGATGGCCCATCTTCTGGTCCTGAACGCCGGGTCGTCCTCGCTCAAATTCGGGCTGTATGACCAAGGGGCCGAGCCGGAGATGCTGTGCCGAGGGCTTGTCGACCGGATTGGTGGCGCCGCCACAGTGACCCTGCGCGCGCCGGAAGGCGAACGGCTGACCACCCGCGAGCTTTCGCCGGAGCGCGCGGTCGATCACGCCGGAGCGCTCGCCGACGTGCTCGAGACCATCGGTGAGCGATTTCCCGATGCTCGTATCAGTGCCGTCGGGCACCGGGTGGTGCATGGCGGTATGGATTACGCGGAACCCGTCGTGCTCACCTCCGAAATCCTTGCTGATCTGGAGGGGTTCATTCCGTTTGCGCCGCTTCACCAGCCCCACAACCTCGCCGGGATTCGCGCAGCGCTTGAGGCCTTTCCGCAGGCGGTGCAGGTCGCCTGTTTCGACACGGCGTTCCACCGGGGCCACCCGTTCGTGAACGACACCTTCGCCCTGCCGCGCCGGTATTACGAGTCCGGTGTGCGCCGCTACGGGTTTCACGGGCTCAGCTACGACTACGTCTCCGGGGCCCTGCGTGAGCGTGCGCCTGATGACCACGCGGGTCGTGTCGTCATCGCGCACCTGGGCAACGGGGCATCGATGTGCGGGCTTCACGGCGGAAAATCGGTCGCCTCCTCGATGGGGTTCTCGGCCCTTGACGGTCTGCCGATGGGCACGCGGTCGGGCCAGCTTGACCCCGGAGTGGTCCTCCACCTGATGACGGCCGAGGGGATGGACGCTGATGCCATCGAGCGCTTGCTCTACAAGGAATCCGGCCTGCTCGGCATGTCCGGCGAAAGCCATGACATGCGCACGCTTCTGGCCTCGGACAATCCGCACGCGGCCGAGGCGATCGACTATTTCTGTTTCCGTATCCGGCGCGAACTCGGCGGGCTGGCCGCTGCATTGAAGGGGCTCGACGCTCTCGTCTTCACCGGTGGCATCGGCGAGAACGCGGGCGCGATCCGCGCGTCCGTCTGCGCCGACCTTGGCTGGCTCGGGATCGCGCTCGACCCGGAGCGTAACGCGGACAACGCGCCAGTCATCAGCCGCGACGGTGCGCCGGTCACGGTCCATGTGATCCCGACCAACGAGGAACGGGTTATTGCGCGGGCTGCTGCGGCACTGGCCGGCGGGTGAGCACATGTCCCTGACGCCGGGAAAGTGATTGGCACGGGCTTGGCCTGCGGATGATCTGCCTTAATATGGTCGGCATAGTGATGATTCACTTTTTCAGTGAATTGGGGAGGTCGAGCACCGAAGGCCCGCATTGTTGGTCACGCCTTTTGGCCTGACCCGCCGGACCGTGATGCTCTTCCGCTTCGGGACCGGGATTTGAGAGGCAATTGGAATTGACCATAATGGGACGAATGGCCGGCGCGGGGCGGGGCTTCGCGGCGGCAGGTATGATCGCGGTACTTACTCAGGCCGCGTTGGCCGATGGGATGACCGGCGCGGATGCGGATACGCTCGCCACACAATGGGAAACATACAACCAGTCGTCGGTAGCGTCCGTGGTGGCATTTTCACCTATGCGTCAGACGCAGGAAGCACCGATGGCCGACGGGGGCACGCTTCGGCTGACATCCCTCCATCCAGACGCGAACCGCTGGTACCTGCTCGAGATTGCTCCGGCGGAGGGCCGTGCGCAGACCTTTCATTTCGAGAACGCGGATGCGCAGGCCTGGACCCTGTCGCTTGGCACGGGGGGGACACCCGGCCTCGTGATTTCCGGCAACGGCGGGGAAGAGACCTGCACGCCCTGGGCCGGAGAGACCTCCGAGCTCGCGACGGCGGCGGCGAGCGGGCTTCCTTATGCGCCGGTCTGCGCCGGCAAGATCTACTTGCGTAACCGGGTCGCCGGAAGCCGCACCAACCGTGAGGCCGTGTCGGATTTCCTGCGCAAGAACGTGGTCTTCGGCGACAAGCTTGTGAACCTCATCAAGGGCGCTTTTTTCGAGGATGCCTTCCTTGAAGATGCGGAAGCCGTGGACGGTGGCGATGCGGGTGACGCGGTGGCTGCGCTGGGCACCGCCCGGCTCGACCGCCAGCCGGTCATGCGGCCGAACATGTCGATCGAAGTCACCGGCGCGGAAGGCGGCATGGAGGCCGGGGCCTGGTATGCCGTCGACGGGGCCGAGGGGGTCTTCGCCTCGGTCATGAAACCGGGCTATGTCGCGGCGGACATTCTGAAGGAGCGCAATGGGGCCAACTGGCTCGATGGTGTCGAGCAGAATGCCGATGTCTATCTCGTGGCCTTCGACCTCGCCCAATTCGAATTGGGATATGAACTCGGCACGGATCATCCGGGCGTCGGCTGGTCGTCCCGGCCTTCGCGGTCGGGGAGCGACTGGCAACTGCCGGGGCCTGACGGGTTCAACCGGGCCGATCCGCTGGTGCGCAACGGGATGCTTTCGCCATCGCTGACGGGCCGCGCGGTCGCGGCCTTCGCAGGCGGCTTCAAACGCGATCACGGCGCTTACCGGTTCTCGGACTATGCGACATTCAACAAGGGCCATCATTACGGGTTCATCTCCAACGGCGTCACCTTTTCGCGCCTCGTGCCGAACCTTGCGACGCTTTACGTCACGGTGGATGGCGAGATCGGTATGAAAACCTGGACTGACGCGGACAATGCCCGCGTGCCGGACCTGATGTATGCCCGCCAGAACGGGGTCGCGGTCGTCACCCGCGACGCGGAAACGGGCGCGAGCGTGCCGGGCGACCGGGTGTCGAGCTGGGGCGGCGGCAACTGGTCCGGTTCTGCGGATGCGCAACTTCGTACGCTGCGCTCGGGCGCCTGCCTCAAGGAGGCGGGCGGTCGACAGTTCCTGCTCTACGCCTATTTCTCGTCGGTGACCCCCTCGGCCATGGCGCGGGTGTTTCAGGCCTATGAATGCGACTACGCGATGTTGCTGGACATGAACTCGCCTGAGCTGACCTACATGGCGGTCTATCGGCAGAATTCGAATGGTGACGGGCTCGAGCCGATGCACCTCAACCGGTACATGGCCGAAAGCGACCCGTGGGTGAACGACGGGCGTATCCCGCGTTTCGTGGGCTTCGCGGACAACCGGGACTTTTTCTACCTGCTCAGAAAGGAATAGGGCGATGCGGAAAGCGATTGCGGCAATCGGGGTCTGTCTTGCGGTTTTGGCGGGTGGTCCCGCGGCATCCGCGACGCTGGCCGAGAACAACGAGGCCATGTTCCGGTTGATGCAGGAAAAGCGCGGTGTCACGGCCGCGCAGATCTCCCGGATCCGCCAGATCTTCAACGCCTCCGGCATGGCGGGGCAGGGGAATCCGGCCGTCACCCGTCATCCGATGACCCCGGCGCAGGCCGCGGCCAAGGTGCCGGGCGATCCCTATCAGTATTACCGCAATGCGCAGTTCGAGCGGATCTGCGGGCGCAAATACATGGCGCCGCTGTACGATCCCGCGACAGAGCGGCCGCAAGACGCGACCGTCTGCATCGACATGTTCGAATATCCCAACGTCCCCATGGCCTATCCGGTTACATGGATTTCGGCGCGTGAAGCCGCGCTGACCTGCGCGGCGGAAGGCAAGCGGATTGGAGACGCGCATGAGTGGGAAGGCGCGGCGGCCGGGGCGTTGCTCGCGCCCGACTACCGGTTCGATCTGGGCTCTCACGGCGCGATGCGGTCGTGGCACAATGCGAAGTGGGGGCAGTCGAAGTCATGGACATATGGGCCGCAGTGGCGGCGCGGGATTTGCGCGCAGAACAGTTCGAAGAGTCCCGGGTGCAACGGCGGTAGCTGGTCGGGTTGTGGCACCAACACCTATCCGGTGGGAAGCTTTCCGAACTGCCGCTCGGGGCTGGGTGTCTATGACCTCGAAGGGAATGCGGCAGAACACATGAACCTGCCTCTGGCGCCCGGTCAGATGGCCAGCCGAGGCTCCACCACGCTGGGCGTGACCGAGATGAAGGGGAGCTGGTTCATCTGGGACAAGATCCGTGCACATGAAGAATGGGCACGCTGGCGTGCGCCGTTCTGGCATGGCACCCGCGTCCTCTCGACCGGATCGCACCGCAATTACCACCTCGGGTTTCGCTGCTTCCGCGACGTGAAGTAACGCGCACTGCCAAAAGGTGCGGCTGCGCCGCGCAAGTCAAGCTTGCCGGCGCCCTGACGCCGGCAAGCGGACTGGCACCCGGCCGATAACAGCGGCGCAAGGTGCTCCCCTCTGGGGTTTTGGGCACAGGGCTTTTCGGTTGGTGTGTTACGGCCGGAACGAGAAAGGCCGCGCTGGGAGCGCGGCCTTTTGTCTTTGCGCGTGACAAGAGATCAGCGCGAGGCGATCCGGATCACCGGGCCCGGCAGCGGCCCATCGCTGTTGAGCAGGTAGGCGTAGCGGTTCGACGCCAGAAGCTCATCAAGATCCACGGCGCGCCCGTTGAGGTAGGCCGTGCGGCTCACCAGGCGAATGCCGTGGCTGTAGTCCGCATAGCTTGCACCATGCACTGTCGAGACCGGCTGGATTGGGTTGCCCTGCGAGCGGTGCCAGCCATAAATCGCGACGCGACCGGGGTTGGAGGCCATACGGCTCGCGATCACCACGTCCTTCTTGTGGCCGGAGATGAGCCCGGCGCGTCCCTTGCGCTGACCTTCGATGGTCGCGTTGTGGCGCAGGAAATAGTTGGTCGAAGACATCTGGGGACCGGCCTGCATGGGCGCGGGGCTGAGCTTGACCCGCGCCTGGGCGTAGATCGCATCGACCATGCGCGAGGTCGGAAGCGTCATGCCGAAGCGCTTTGCGATGGTCGCGGCCGCCGGCAGGCCCAGCGGGACCCGCACGAAATCGCTGTCGGAGCCAAGGGCGAGGTAGTCCGGCGTGACGCAGATCACGATCTCCGTCGAAGCGCCGCGTGCATCGCGTCCACGGAAGACCACCGGTTGCAGTTCCTTGAGGAAGCCGGGCATGTTGCCGCGCGCCAACTCATTGATGATGGCATTGTCGCGGTTTCCGCCGCTCCCGTTCCCGACGGCAGCAAGGAAGGCCGAGCCGGTCGGCGCGCCAGCACGGCGATTGGGCATGTTGCGCGCGTGGTTGCGGCCGCAGCCGTTGCCCGAGACACGGGGTGCAGCCGCGCGCGTGTCGGTGTCGGCCTGTGCAGCAGCCTCGACCACTGTGTCGCGCGACGGGGCGGTCGGCGCGAGCGCCGACATACGCAGCGTCCGGGGCAGAGCGCGCGGACGTGGCGACGTCAGCACGGCCAGTTCGGTCGCGTTGTTCATGGACGAGGTGGTGATCGTGCCATCCGTCTCCGCTTCGGCGAGGTCGGACGGAGCTTCCGCCTCGACGCTGGGGCGCCAGATCGGTCGCGGCGATTCCGCAATGGCACGCTCTGTGTCCGGTTGGCCCGTGGCAGGGTCGGCCCCGGGCGCTTCGTCGGCGCCGCTGGCCTGATCGATGGTCGACGTGGCCGGGGCCTGGCTCTCGCTGTCGGCCGTTTCGGCACGTTGTCCTGCTGCCAGCGAAGCCGCGGCACGGGTTTCAGCGTCGGTCTCGCTCAACCGGGCCATTGCTTGCGGCGAGGTCGTGTCGCCTTCCTCCACCGCCGGCAGGGGGGCGGGTTCGGTCACGGGACCCGGCATCGCGGCAAGCTCCACCTCCGGCGTCGCGGGCGCAATGCCCTCGTCGAGGCGCAGCCCGCTCAACACTTTGTCGGTCTGGGCAGCAAGGTCGAGGTCAGGCGCAGCGGCGCGCGTCTCTTCTCCCGGTGTCTCGGTCATGACGAAGGCCGTGACATAAGAGGGATAGAGGGTGTGCGCAGCAAACAGGCTACCCCAGGCGGAGACGACCAGGCCAGCCAGCACGCCAACGACCGCAAGGGCGATTGTGGGCGTCGGGCGCAAGCGTACAGGCGCGGTGTCTTTAACATCGTGTTTCAGTCGGATCATGGTCCGCGCTCGTATCGCCCCAAAGTTAAGATGACAATAAACGGACGACGCCGTGTGGGCGAGGTTTTTGGCCCATTGGCGAAAACCCGCCGCGAATCCGCTCACACCCGGCGGGAAACAGGTGCGAACCGCGACTGGCTGTCGCAGTTCAGGCCGGTTTTCGCCGGTCTCGCTGCGATCAGGCGATCAGCGCGACCACGAAAAGCGCGGCCATCGCCAGCCCGACGATTCGCGACATCCGGTCCGTCAGCGCGAAAACCACCGGGTCTTCGTTCACCAAACCGCGGTGTGCGAGCAACACGATCCGGCTGACCCAGAACAACAGGATCAACCCGATCCCCCAGAGTGCCATCGGCTCGGCATATTGGGCGCGCACCTCGGGCGTATCGAGATAGAGTGCAAGGACCAGCACCGCGATGAAACCCGACGTCGTCGCAATCATTGCGATGATCGGACGATCCTCGACGGTGTAGGCGCGCCCGGCGGCGCCCTTCGGGCCGGACTTCGCATCCAGCTCGACGAGTTCGGCGAGGCGCTTGACGGCGGCGAGCGACAGGAACAGGAAGATAGAGAAGGACAGTAGCCAGACCGACGGGTTGATCCCGGTCGCCGCAGCACCGGCCACGATGCGCATGGTATAGAGCATCGCCAGCACGACGATATCCAGTGCCAGCATCCCTTTGAGCCGCATCGAATAGGCCGTCGTCAGGACAAAGTATCCGGCGAGCACGAACACCAGCGGTGGGTTGGTCGAAAACGCCACCGCGAATCCCGCGATGAGGAGCGCCGCGAAGACCGGCGCGCCGTAGCGCAGGGGCAGGCGGCCGGACGCGAAGGGCCGGTCGCGCTTGGTCCGGTGACGCCGGTCCGCGTCCAGATCGGCCAGATCGTTGAGCACATAGACGGCCGAGGCGGTCAGGCCGAACGCGATAAAGGCGAGAAAGGCGTTGATCAGCGGCTCGTATCCGAACGCATGGGCCGCGACGAGGGGCAGGAATACGAGGACGTTCTTGACCCATTGATGCGGGCGCAGCTGGCGCACAAGTTCGCCGACGACCGGTCCCCGTGTCGGCGTGATCCCTTCGGCTTTCGGCGTTCTCCCGGGCACGACGCGCGAAACGACGGAAAGATGCTCGGCGACCGCTGCGGCCATCCGGGGGCGCCCGCTGTCAGCCAGAACGACTTCGCGCCCGGCCTCCTGCGCGGCGATGCACGCGGTCAGGGTCGCGGGATCATAGGGGAGCCGCCGGGCGTCCGGCAGAGGGCCTCGGGCGTTCTGGAACAGGTGGCGCCAGTCGTGGGCGGCCGCGGCCCAGAACATCTCGGCACCCAGATTGCCCCGCAGAAGGTCGCGGTCGAGGTCGATCACGAGGGCCTCGGCCCCGGGGCGGAAAGTCGTGTTCATATGTCACGGTTCAGGATTGGCGCGTCCGGCTCAACCTGCCGTGCGCTGCCGGTGCTGACAATGCAGGGGATGGATTGCCGCGTTCGTGCAGGCGGAGTTGTAGACTTGCGGCCACGGTCGGGCTAGCAATTGAGGGTGTTTTGCATGAGGGATTTGCCGTGAAATTTCGAGGGTTCGCCGCCGCCGCTGCCGTTGTCTGGTCGCTTCCGGGATTTGCGCAGGATGCGGGGGGGGAGATGCCTGCCGGGCAGGGCGAGCCTATGACCACGCAAGACGCGCCCAACATTGCAGAAGAGCTCAAGACCGGTCCTGCCCAAGGCATGACACAGGACGTGTCTCGCGTTGCGGACGAGTTGAAGGGCGCGCCGGCCGCGGCAGGTGACGTCATGCCTGCCCCCGCGACGCTCGGCGGGCGCGATCAGGTCAAAAGCGATCCGCGCAAGTCGGACGGCGTCTATGCCGATGCAGAGCTCCTTGGCATTACGCCCGGCGGAAAAAGCGCCGATGCACAGGAGTCCGAGCAGGCCGTAGAGGATGTGGCCGAACCCGCCGAGGCCGACGCCACCGAAACGGCTGGCTCGGATGCGGGAATGGATACGACAGCGGAGCCGGTGGCAGAGACGGCGGATGCGGAAGTCCAGTCACCCGCAGATGCCAACACCGCAGACGACGACGCTGGTGCGGCAATTGCCGAACCCCTCGGTGATGAGGCGACAACAGACGCTCACGCGGAAACATCGGACATGGCGGGGTCGAGCGACGAGACGATGGCCGACGAAGCGCAGCCGACCGAATCCGATGCGACGAACGCCGAAGCCGAAGACCTGGCCGAAGACGCCGGCGACATCGCAGATGAGGAAGCCGCCACTGATAAGATCTCGGCGGAGACCGAGAACGAAACCGTTGTCGCGGACCCGCCCGCCGAAGAAGCGCCAACGCGCGACGCCGAACAGCCGGACACGACCGTCACCACCGAAGCCGAGGCGCCGTCAGCCTCAGAAGACACAGGGTCGGACCCGGGTGAAGCTGAGATGGCAGACGCCGAACCGACAGAACCTGATCCGCTCGACGTCGCCGCGGCGACCTGTCTCGACATCGCGGGTCCCGCGAATGCGGGCGTTCCGGCCGCTGCGGTCGATGCCGCCACGCAGAAAGCCACCCTCGCGCGTGCTGCCGAAGCCTGTACCGAGGCGGCCACGGCCGAGGATGCCGACCCGGAAGTTCTGTTCCACGCCGCCGCCATTGCGCAGTCGCGCGGCGCGGCGGGCGACACGTTCGATCTTCTCACCCGCGCCGCCAAGGCCGGTCTTGGTGCGGCAGAGACGCGGCTCGGCGACTACTTCCTGTTCGGGGTCGGACCGGAAGGGCAAGATGTGACCAAAGCCGTCGGTCATTATCAGGCCGCGCAGGAAAAAGGTGATGCCGCGGGCATGACCACCCTGGCGTTGCTTTACCAGCTTGGTCGCGGTGTGCCGCGCGACCCGACGCGGATGGTCGAGCTGATGACCGACGCCGCCGATCTCGGGTATCACTTCGCGCAATACCGGCTCGCCCAGACCTACCTTTCAGGAGACGGCATTCCGGGCCGCACGAGCACGGCGCTGGGCATACCCGACACGTCCAAGGCGGTCCGCTACTACACGATGGCGGCGGATGCCGGAAACCTCTCGGCGGCTCTGGAACTCTCCGCACTGTATGCCGATCCCGAATCCGGTCTCCCGGACGATCCCGACGAACAGGTGCGGCTCACGCGTATGGTCTCCTCGACCGGCCACCCGCCTGCCATTGCGCAGATGGGGACGTTTTACGAGACAGGGCGCGGCGTGGACTACGACCCGGCGGTGGCTGCGGGGCTCTATGCCCGCGCAATGGAGAGCGGCAAGGTGGCCTTCGACGATTTGCGTAACGGCGCACCCGCGACCTGGGACCGCGACACTGCGCTCGAGTTCCAGAAGATCCTCCAGTCCCGCGGCCTCTACGACGGCCCTCTGGACGCGATTATCGGGGGCGGAACGGCCGCAGGGGCGCGGAGACTGGCCGGAAACTGACGCAATGTGAATTTTTCCGGACCCAGCGCCTCGCCTCCGGTCGCGCCGGTGGCCGAGAGGTGCTGCGTTGGCCGATCACCGGCACGAGCGGATCCGCGTGACTTCGACCGGCGAGCTGCTCTGATATACGCCGCAATAAAAAGGGGGCCGCGTGGCCCCCTTCCTTGTTCCTTCGGCTGCGACCGTATCAGACCAGCGTCGCCTCGGTCTTGGACCGGATCTCGTCTTCGGTCACGTCCGGCGCACATTCGACGAGCTTCAGGCCGCCTTCGACCACGTCGAACACACCAAGATCCGTGATGATGCGATCCACCACGCCGGTGCCCGTGAGCGGCAGCGTGCATTCCTTCAAAAGCTTCGACTCGCCTGCCTTGTTGGTGTGATCCATCACGACCACCACCTTCTCGACACCGGCGACGAGGTCCATGGCGCCGCCCATGCCCTTTACGAGCTTGCCGGGGATCATCCAGTTCGCGAGGTCGCCGTTTTCGGCCACTTCCATCGCGCCCAGGATCGCGGCGGCGATCTTGCCGCCCCGGATCATGCCGAAGGACATGGCTGAATCGAAATAAGACGTGCGGTTGAGTTCCGTGATTGTCTGCTTGCCCGCATTGATGAGGTCCGGGTCTTCCTCACCTTCGTACGGGAAGGGGCCCATGCCCAACATACCGTTTTCCGACTGAAGCGTGATGTCCTTGTCGCCCACATAGTTGGCGACGAGCGTCGGGATGCCGATCCCGAGGTTCACATACCAGCCGTCTTCGAGTTCATCCGCGGCCCGTGCCGCCATCTGATTGCGATCCCAAGGCATTATGCGTCCTCCCGGCTGCGTGTGGTGACTTTCTCGATGCGTTTTTCGTGGTCGCCCTGAATGATGCGATGCACATAGATGCCCGGCAGGTGAATCTGGTCGGGGTCCAGCGCGCCGCGCTCCACGATTTCTTCCACTTCCACCACGCAGACCTTGCCGCACATGGCGGCAGGCGGATTGAAGTTGCGGGCGGTCTTGCGGAACACGAGGTTGCCGGTGTCGTCGGCTTTCCAAGCCTTGACGATGGCGAGGTCCGCGAAGATGCCTTCTTCGAGAATGTAGTGCTCGCCGTTGAACACCTTGACCTCTTTACCCTCACCGATCTGCGTGCCGTAGCCGGTCTTGGTGTAGAAGCCCGCGATACCCGCACCGCCCGCGCGCATCCTTTCGGCCAGTGTGCCCTGCGGGTTGAATTCGAGCTCGAGCTCGCCCGACAGGTATTGCCGCATGAATTCGGCATTCTCGCCAACGTAGGACGACATCATTTTCTTGATCTGCTTCGTGTCGAGCAGCTTGCCCAGCCCGAAACCATCCACGCCCGCGTTGTTCGAGGCGACCGTGAGGTTTTTGACGCCACTGTCGACAATCGCGTCAATCAGCAGCTCGGGGATCCCGCAGAGGCCGAAGCCCCCGGCGGCGATCAGCATGTCGTCGCGCAACAGGCCATCCAGCGCGGCCGTCGCAGATTCATAGACTTTCTGCATGTTCCGTTCTTTCTCTATTGAAATCGAAGGTGCCTTGCGGCCCGCCAGAGGGTCTTCCCGTCACCCATCCGCCGTTCTCGCGCGAAAATAGCCGGGGCAACCCACGGGTTCAAGTTTGCGCTCCTAAGTAAGAATACGAATGGTCCGGTCGGCGACCGCGTGACTCCGGAAACGGCCATCTGACGGAGAATTCATCGAAAAAGTGCCCCGATTGCGATTGGTTTCCGGCGCGCAAACCAGTATTTCCGACGGATAACAAGAATACGGTCGACAGACACGGGGATACTGGATGGGTGACGGGAGTAATCTGCTGGTCATCATGGCGCTCCTGCCTTTCGTAGGGGCGCTGGTGCCGGGATGGATGATACGGGCGGGGCGCAATGCCTGCGCCACCTTTACGGCCATTCCCACGATCCTGGCGCTCGTCATGCTGGGGCTTCTGGCCCCCGACGTCATGGCGGGCGAGGTGATTCAGGCCGAGTTCTCGTGGCTCCCGCAACTGGGCCTGTCGGCCTCCTTCTTCCTGGACGGGCTGGGGCTTCTCTTCGCCGGGATGATCCTCGGCGTCGGATTGCTCATCATCCTTTACGCCCGCTTCTACCTGTCGGGCGAGGACCCGATGGGGCAATTCTACACCTACCTGCTGCTGTTCCAGGGCGCGATGCTGGGGATCGTCCTGTCCGATAACATCCTGCTTTTGCTGGTGTTCTGGGAGCTGACGTCGCTCTCGTCCTTCCTGCTCATCGGGTATTGGAAGCATCTGCCGGAAGGGCGGCAGGGTGCGCGCATGGCGCTCGCGGTGACCGGGGCCGGGGGGCTGGCCATGATCGGCGGGATGCTGATCCTCGGCAATATCGTGGGCAGCTACAACCTGACGGACATCCTCGCATCGGGCGACCTGATCCAGTCGTCAGACTGGTATGTGCCCGCGCTTGTTCTGATCTTGCTCGGGGCCTTCACCAAGTCTGCGCAGTTCCCGTTCCACTTCTGGCTTCCGCACGCGATGGCCGCGCCCACGCCTGTCTCGGCCTACCTGCACTCCGCGACGATGGTGAAGGCGGGCGTGTTCCTGATGGCGCGCATGTGGCCGGCGCTCGCGGGCACCGAAATCTGGTTCTACATCGTGGCTTCGGTCGGGCTCATCACGATGGTTCTGGGCGCGGTCATCGCGCTCTTCAAGGACGACCTGAAGGCGCTGCTCGCCTTCTCGACCGTCAGCCACCTCGGTCTGCTCACGATGCTTCTGGGCTTCGGCACCCCCGCCGCCGCCGTCGCCGCCGTGTTCCACATCATCAACCACCTGACGTTCAAGGCCGCGCTCTTCATGACCGCCGGGATCGTGGACCACGAAGCGCATACGCGCGACATCAAGCGGCTTGGCGGGCTTGCCCGGCTCATGCCGATCACCGCCACGATCGGCACAATCGCTGCGCTTTCGATGGCTGGTATCCCGCTTTTCAACGGGTTCCTGTCCAAGGAGATGATGCTGGAAGAGGCGTCGCACACCTATTGGTTCGAGAACCCGTGGATCGTGCCCGCGCTCGCCACGCTCGGGGCGCTTTTTTCGGTGGCCTATTCGCTGCGCTTCATCTTCCACACCTTCGGCGGGCCGGTGCGCGACGACTATCCGCACAAACCGCATGACCCGCCCTTCGGCATGTACGCCGCGCCCGCGCTCCTCGCGGTGCTCGTCGTGCTGATCGGGCTCATGCCCTTCCTGGCCGAGCCGCTGGTGACCGTCGCGGCCTCGGCCGTCGCGGGCGAAGCGCTGCATCCGCATCTCAAGATCTGGCACGGCGTGACCCCCGCGCTGTTCATGTCGCTCGCGGCCATCGGGGGCGGGATCGTGTTCCTCCTGATCCACCGCCCGCTCGACCGGGTCTGGCTCGCCGCCCCCCGGCCCGAGGCGAAAGCCATCTTCGAATGGATCGTTGAGAAGCTCGCGGCGCTGTCACGCTGGATCACCGAAATCTCCCATAACGGTGCCATTTCGCGCTATGTCGCGATCTTTACCGTGGCCTCTGTCGCGCTGGGCTTCGCTGCCTATTCCGGCGGCGGCGTCGGACCCGAGACGCGCGCGATGCTTCCCATTCCGCCCCTCGTCGGCGTCGGATGGTTCGCGCTTGTCTGTGGTGTCGGCGCGGTCGTGGTGTTCCACCGCACCCGTTTCCGCGCACTCGTCGTGCTGTCCATTATCGGCCTGATGATCTCGGCCGGTTTCGTCTATCTCTCCGCTCCTGACCTCGCACTCACGCAGATTTCGGTCGAGACGGTGACGATCATGCTGCTCCTTCTGGCGCTTCACTTCATCCCGAAGGAGACGCCGAAAGAATCCAGCGGCCTCTTGCGCGCACGCGACGGGGTCATCGCGGCGGTCGCCGGTCTTGGCACCGGGGCGCTCGCCTACACGTTCATGCTGCGCGACGTGGACACGATCTCGGGTTTCCACCTCGACAATTCCTACGAAGGAGGCGGCGGTAGCAACGTGGTCAACGTGATCCTCGTGGATTTCCGTGGTTACGACACCTATGGCGAGATCATCGTGCTCGGCATCGCGGGTCTCATCATCTATGCGCTGATGACCGCGCTTCTGAATGGTCCCGCCGGGCGCAAGCTGCGCAATACCGATTTCACCCGCGATCTGTCGCGTGACCGTCACCCGTTGATGATGGTGGTGGCGACCCGTGTGATGATGCCCATCGCCGTGATGGTCGGCATCTACATCTTCCTGCGGGGCCACAACTATCCGGGCGGCGGCTTCGTCGCCGGTCTGGTCATCGCCATCGCGCTGCTCATGCAATACATGGCCTCGGGCTTCGCCTGGACCCAGATGCGCCAGAGAATCCAGTATCACGCCATGATCGGCTTCGGCGTCGTGATCGCGGGGCTGACCGGGGCGGGCGCATGGCTCGCGGGAAAGCCGTTCCTGACCTCGGCCTACGGCTACATCCACCGCCCGC
Organism: Maritimibacter sp.; assembly: GCA_002695005.1. GTDB lineage: Bacteria > Pseudomonadota > Alphaproteobacteria > Rhodobacterales > Rhodobacteraceae > Maritimibacter. The sequence goes on along the minus strand of NZNT01000026.1, from coordinate 69,567 downwards.
CGATCGAGGAGTTCGAATGGGCCACCGCGCTCTTCTTCGACCTTGGCGTGTTCCTCACGGTGCTCGGCGCGGTGATGCTCATGCTCTACAGCCTCAGCCGGATCGCGCGTTACGCGGGTCAGCAGGTGAACCTCGAACCGATGGACTACGACCCGGCCGACCGGGTGAAGAAGCGGGAAGGGAGCGAATAACGTGGAACTCGTCGTCGCCAGCGCAATCGGTGTCCTGACAGCGGGAGGGGTCTACCTCGTCCTGCGTCTGCGCGCCTTTCCGGTCATCCTCGGTCTATCGCTCCTGTCTTATGCCGTGAACGTCTTCATCTTCGCGTCGGGCCAGCTTGCCGTGAACCTGCCGCCGATCCTAGATAAGTACGGTGACGCGAGCTACACCGACCCGCTGCCGCAGGCGCTCGTCCTGACGGCTATCGTGATTTCCTTCGGCATGACCGCCGTGCTCGTGATGATCGCGATCGGCGCCTTCCTCGATAGCGGAACAGACAAGGTGAACATTTCGCGGGAAGACCGCGACGTGGAGGACCCGGTGAAATGAACCACTGGATCATCGCGCCCATTATCCTGCCCGCGCTGCTCGCCCCGATCCTGGGCTACGTCATGCGTCACGACGTGACGATCGCGCGCATCGGCTCGATCGCCGGGAGCGTGGCGATGGTTGCCATTGCCGCCGGCCTTTTCGTGACCGCCGCCGGTGGCGACATTTCCGTCTATCGCCTCGGCGACTGGCCGGCGCCGTTCGGGATCGTGCTGGTGCTCGACCGGCTTTCGGCGCTCATGGTGCTGCTCACCTCCGTCCTCGCGCTCATCGTCCTGATCCACGCGGTCGCGACGAACTGGGATGCAAAGGGCGTGCATTTCCACGCGTTGTTCCAGTTTCAGCTCATGGGGATCGCCGGTGCCTTTCTCACCGGTGACGTCTTCAACCTGTTCGTGTTCTTCGAAGTGCTGCTTATCGCGTCCTACGGCCTGATGATCCACTCGGGCGGACGCGCGCGGATGCGGGCAGGGCTGCAATACGTCGTGATGAACCTCGCTGGCTCGACGCTGTTTCTCTTCGCCCTCGGGACGCTTTACGCCTCAACCGGCACGCTCAACATCGCCGACCTCGCCGTGCGGCTTCAGGAGATTCCGGTGGAAGAGGCCGGACTCGTGCGCGTGGCTGCGATGCTTCTGATGATCGTCTTCGCGGTGAAGGCCGCGCTCTTCCCGGTTCAGTTCTGGCTCCCCGGCGCCTATTCCAACGCGCCCGCTCCGGTCGCGGCGCTCTTTGCCATCATGACCAAGGTCGGGGCCTATGCGATCCTGCGTATCCACAATGTCGTCTTCGGCCCGGATATCGAGGCGACGGGGGACATGGCGGGGCTGTGGCTGTTCGCCGCCGCCATCGTGACGGTCGCCATCGGCGCGATGGGCGTTCTTGGCGCACGTCGTCTGATGCCGCTGATCGCGTTTTCCGTGCTGGGGTCGATGGGCACGCTCATGCTCGCCATCGCGGCCTTCACGCCCGGCGCGACTACGGCCGCGCTTTATTATCTCGTCCATTCCACCTTCGCGGCCGCCGCGCTGTTCCTGATCGCCGATCTCGTCATTACACGGCGACCGGGCGATACGCTGACCACATTGCCGGCCACCGTGCAGAACGGCCTGTTCGCGGCGCTTTTCTTCGGCGCGGCCATCGGCATGGCCGGGATGCCGCCGCTGTCGGGGTTCCTCGGCAAGCTCTTCGTGCTCGAGAACCTGCGCGCGCCCGGTCAGATGGCATGGGCGTGGAGCGCGATCCTGATCGGTTCGCTCGTCACCATCGTCGGCTTCGCGCGCGCAGGTAGTGCGCTGTTCTGGAAATCCACGGCCTTCGTCCTGCCGGAGAACACGATCACCGAGAGCGAAGAGGACGAGGAAGTCCCGATCACCCACGAACCCGCGCGCGCCTGGGAGGTCGCCCCCACGATGGCCGCCATCGGCGCGCTGGCGGCGCTTTCGATCTTTGCCGGTCCCGCCGCGCGTTACCTCGAGGCGACGTCCGACCAGATCATCGATCGCACCGGCTATGTCGCCGCCGTCCTGAGCAATCCCGACGGGCTCAAACCCTATCCCAAATCGCACGGCGACGAGGAAGCCGGGTATGGTGAGGACGCGGCCAAGGCCGAGGGCCACACGACCGAGGAGGCGCACTGACAATGCTTGCACGACGTCTCGTCCCGCACCCGATCATCAGCGTCCTCCTGCTCATCGTCTGGATCATGCTGGTCAACAAGGTCACGGTCGGCAATCTCCTCCTCGGTGCGATCTTCGGGCTCGCCGTCCCTGTCATCACCGCGCCGTACTGGCCCGACCGGCCCACGGTCCACCGCCCATTCAAGGTGCTCGAATATATCCTGATCGTCCTGTGGGACATCATCGTGGCCAATGTCGAAGTGGCCCTGATCATCCTGTTCAAACCGAACAAGAAGATCGAGAGCCACTGGATCAACGTCCCGCTGGAGCTCACGTCGGCCGAGGCGATCACCGTGTTGGCCGGGACCATCACCATGACCCCCGGCACCGTCTCGGCGATGCTGTCGGCGGACGGCGGCAATATCCTCGTCCACTGTCTCGACACCGACGATCCCGACAGCGTGCGCGCGGACATCAAGCAGCGGTATGAGCGCCGGTTGAAGGAGATTTTCCAATGATCGAAATGGCTTTGATCTTCGCGATGGCCTGCTATGGGGCCGGGCTGTTCTTCAACCTCTGGCGTATCCTGCGCGGCCCGCAGGCGGCGGACCGGATTCTCGCGCTGGACACGATGGTCATCAACGCCATCGCGCTCCTGATCCTCTACGGGATCAAGGCGAACACGGCGACTTACTACGAGGCGGCGATGCTGGTGGCGATGGTCGGGTTCGTTTCGACCGTGGCCTACTGCCGGTTCCTGCTGCGCGGCGACATCATCGAGTGAGGACGACATGGAGCAATTCGCGGAAATCCTGATCTCGGCCTTTCTGGTCATCGCGGGCATCTTCGGGCTCGCCGGGTCCTATGGCCTCGTGAAGCTGCGCGATACGATGCAGCGCCTTCACGCGCCGACCAAGGCAACAACCCTTGGCGTGGGCGGCGTGCTCATCGCCTCGATGCTCTATTTCGGGCTGATCAGGCAGTCGCTCAGTTTTCACGAGCTGCTGATCTCGATCTTCCTCTTCCTGACCGCTCCGATCACGGCGAACTTCATCGCCAAGACCTTTCTCGCCCAGAACGTGAAGCCCGAGGACATCCCCGAGACGGATCGCGCCTATGGCTGGGCGGTCTACGAAGACCCGCCGGGCGGCACCGGGGTCGAGCACGAGGACCAGCGCGGCGAGTAACCGCGGCGAAACGCGGGACGCCTATCGGAACGGAATTCCCCCTTGGGCGACGCGTGGGGCCGTTCCATTCGTTCAAACGTCGGTGCATGCCGGATTCGTGTCGCTGCGCGCGTTGACCAAACCGGGCGGGCGCTGTTTGGTCAGCCGGACTGACCTTCAACCCATTGGACCCTCTCATGCCCACCTATGTGCTCACCGTCCGCTGCAAGTCGCGCCGTGGCATCGTCGCCGCAATCTCGGGCTACCTTGCCGAGACCGGCTGCAACATAACCGACGCCGCGCAGTTCGACGACGCCGAGACCGACCGCTTTTTCACCCGGATCAGCTTCCGCCCCGAGACCGGCGCTGAGCTCGACGCGCTGCGCGAAGGGTTCACCCCGATCGCGGCGGAGTTCGACATGGACTGGGGACTGCATGACAGTGCAGAGCGGATGAAGGTCATCATCATGGTGTCCAACTTCGGCCATTGCCTGAACGACCTGCTCTACCGCTGGCGCATCGGGGCGCTGCCGATCGACATCGTGGGCGTCGTTTCCAATCACATGACCTATCAAAAGGTCGTCGTGAATCACGACATTCCCTTCCACCACATCAAGGTGACGAAGGAGAACAAGCCCGAGGCCGAGGCGCACCTTCTGAACGTCGTGAAGGAATCCGGCGCCGACCTCGTCGTGCTCGCCCGTTACATGCAGATCCTGTCCGACAGCCTGTGCCAGCAGATGTCGGGTCGCATCATCAACATCCACCACTCGTTCCTGCCGTCCTTCAAGGGCGCGAACCCCTACAAGCAGGCGTTCGAGCGTGGCGTGAAACTCATCGGAGCGACGGCGCATTACGTCACCGCCGACCTCGACGAGGGACCGATCATCGAGCAGGACACCGTGCGCGTCACCCATGCGCAGTCTCCGGGCGACTACGTCTCGCTCGGGCGCGACGTGGAGAGCCAGGTCCTCGCCCGTGCGGTTCACGCCCATATCAACCGGCGCTCCTTCCTCAACGACGACAAGACAGTCGTCTTTCCGGCAAGCCCCGACAGCTACCGGTCCGAACGTATGGGCTGACCGCTTGACCCCTTGCGCCTGGCGGGCGATCCAAGGGGGACAAGGGGGCAGACATGCAGACACGGTTCATTACCTACGAGGACGCGGCGGGCAAAGTATCCTGGCCCGACGTGATTTCTGCGCTCGAGGCGGGTCACAGGCGGCCGCGCGCCGAGATTCGCGACCTGTTTCTAGGCCCGGCGGAGGCCACGCTTCTCAACCGCGCGGCCTATATCGAGGGGCTGGGATATGGCGTGAAGGCCGTGACCGTGGTGGACGCCAACGCCGCGCGCGGACTGCCGACCGTGCAGGGCGCCATGACGGTCTTTGCGCCAGACACGGGCGCGCCGACTGCCATCGTGGAAAGCCGGCTGGTGACGGAATACAAGACTGCCGCGGACTCCGTCCTCGGCGCGCGGCTTCTTGCACGGCCCGAGAGCCGCCACCTCGTCATCGCCGGGGCTGGCGTTGTCGCGCGCAGTCTCGTCCATGCCTACAGTGCAGGGTTTCCGGGGCTGGAACGTATTACGCTCTGGGCGCGTCGCCCGGAACAGGCCGAGGCGCTGGCCGCAGAACTGAGCGGCGGCGGCGTGGAGATCGCGGCGGCCACGGACCTCGCGCAGGCTGTGGGCTCCGCGGACATCGTCGCGTCAGCCACGATGGCCCGGGTGCCATTTCTTCAGGGGGACTGGGTCGCGCCGGGAACCCATGTGGACCTGATCGGCGCGTTCAAGGCAGATATGCGCGAGGCAGACGATACGCTCATCACCCGCGCGACGCTGTTCGCGGATAGCCGCGACACGACCCTGCACCACATCGGCGAGTACCTGATCCCACTCAAGGCTGGCGTGATCGGGGAAGCCGACCTCGTGGCTGACCTTTACGACCTGGTGCCCGGTTCGCACGCGGGCAGGGCAGGGGCCGACGAGATCACGCTCTACAAGAACGGGGGTGGGGCCCATCTCGACCTGATGACAGCCATGTGCATCGCGGGCGCACTGGACGCCTGATCCGTCAGGTGGAGTGTTCACGCACCACATAGACGATCATCAGAGCGATGCCCCAGAGCATCACGGCGAAGCCGATGAAGACTAGGATGTTCTGCACACGCTTGGGGTAGCGCGATTCCTCCGGCAGGGACGGGCGCACGAAAGACGCGATGTAGCGTTGCTGACGGTCCGCTTCCAGCCGGGCGGCCTCGCGCGCGGCGAGTGAGGTCACATAAGCCTGTTGAAGGAACTCGAGGTCCACCGACAGCCCTTCGTACATGCCGAGGCGCTCGGACAGCGTGAGGTTCTGCGTCCCATCCTCGCCGACCGCGTCCGGGTCCGTCGTCACGTTCGAGGAGCTACCGGTCCCGAGCCGCTCGCGCTGCTCTTCCAACTGGCGTTCCATCGACTGGATTTCGTTGCGCAGCACCCGAACCGTGGGCGCGTCGTCGCTCAGGTAATTCAGCAGCGAATTGAGGCGCGTCCGCGCTGCCGCGAGGTCGCCTTCCAACTGCCCGAGCAATTCGATCTGGGCCCCGGCCGAGGCCTCGGGATCGACGTCCTGACGCTCGTCACGGAAAGCGACGAGGGCACGGCGGTGTTCCTGAAGCTGTTCTTCGATCCTGGCGACTTCCCGTTCGGCGCTGGCCATCGAGTCGAACCTGGCTTGCTCGGACACCTCGTTAACGAGGTCGTCGGCCACCTCCAGAATCGCCTCGGACACTTGACGCGCACTTTCGGGCTCGAACGCCTGCACTTCAAGTGTCAGGATCTGCGAGGCCGTATCGAAATAGACCGAAATCCAGCGCCCCATGTAGTCCTGCAACTCTTCGACGGTCACGTCGTCGGGCAGGCGGGTCAGGAAATCGGCTTTGTCGGTCTGATAGATTTCGCGCAGATCGACCTTGTCGTTGAGCCGGTCGATCAGGTCACGGCTCTCGATGAAATCGACGAGCATGTAGCTGTCGCTCATCGTAGATCCGGCGGACGACATCGTCGTCATCATGCTCAGAAGGTCGCCCGAGGGCATCGAACTCGACGGGGAGCGTACGGCGAACTTGGTCTCGACCGCATACCGATCGGCGGCGAAATGGAACCAGTAGACGGCGGCGAGCGCGGCCGGGATGATCACGCACATCACGAAACTGGCCCAAGCGAAAACGCGCCGACGCCGCTGCGCCTTCATCGTCCGCTTGTTGGCCTCGTTGGCGTTGATGACGTGAAGTTTCTGCTGCGGAGCAGGCTTTTTCTCCTCCGCAGGTTTGTTTTCTTCTACGCGCTTTTGCGTCTGGCCGTCAGCCGCCATGACCTTGGTCCTTGTTCGAAACCGCTTTTATCTAAGCATGTTGGGGTGTTGCCGCAACCACTGCGCGGTCCGTGCGCTCATTCTTCATTGAGCTTGTTGTAAACCTGAATCGCCTCTTCAAGGTCTTCATAGTAGGTCATTTTTCCCTCGTGAACAACGAGTCCGGTGTCGCAGTACTCGCGAAGGTTGTTCATCGCGTGAGACACCATGACGATCCGGGAGTGGGGCAGGCGCTCCATGAAGGCTTGTTTCGACTTGGCTTTGAACCGGGCATCGCCCACCGCCATGATCTCGTCCACGAGATAGACCTCGAAGTTGACGGCCATAGACACGCCGAAAGCGAGCCGCGCGCCCATGCCTGAGGAATAGGACTTCAACGGCTCGTAATAAAACTGGCCCAGCTCGGCGAAGTCCCGGACCTTCTCGATCATTTCCTCGGTGTTCTGCCCATAGACTCGGGCGACGAACCGCACGTTTTCAAGTCCCGACAGGTCACGATGAAAACTGCCGCGAAAGCCCAACGGCCAGGATACGGTCTTGGAGCGCCGGATGATCCCGCCATCAGGCTCTTCGATGCCCGCGATCATGCGCAGGAGCGTGGACTTGCCCGCACCGTTGCGCCCGAGGATGCCGATGTTCTTCCACGGCAGCGTGATGGTCGCACCGTTCAGGATGATGCGCCGGCCCTTTCGAAGGGGGTAGGTCTTTGAGACGTTCTGAAGCTCGATCATTGTTGCCGGAACCTTGTCAGTTTCTCGCCCACGAAGCCGAAGCAATTGAGCACGGCAACCCATGTGAACAGGTAAAACAGGTCGACGTCAGGGGCGGAATACTCCGCGAAGTAGCCGATGCGAAACCCCTCGATTCCATGCACCAACGGGTTCCAGGCGAGAAGTTCGCGATACCGCGTCGGGATGCTCGACATCGAATAGAAGATGCAGGAGACGAAGAACGCCGGTCCCATGATGATGTGATAGAAGTTCAGGATCGAGGGAAGGAAGCGGCGGATGACGGCCAGTGAAAGCCCCGCCCCGAGCGCCATCGACGCGAGCAGAAAAAGCGGCAGGGCCATGAGCGGGACGTGTTTCGGCCCCGGCGCGCCCAGCACGAAGACCTGGAACGAAATCACGATGAACATGATGAGAAGGTTCGTCGCGACATCCAGAAGGACCCGGGCGAGAACGGAATCGACCGGTTTGACCATTGGATAATTGAACAATGGCCGGTTCTGCTCGAAGGCGTGCATGACGTAGCCCGCCGTGTTCTTGAACATGTTGAACGACAGCACGCCGGTTGCGAAGAAGATCGCGAATTCGGTCCCGCCGCCGGTGCCTCCCCGGAACTCCCTGAACAAAAGCGTGAGAATTGTGATCTGGAGCACCGGTTCGACGATGGCCCAGGTGTATCCCGCCCGGGACCGCCCGTGGCGCACGCGGGACTCCCGCAGCACCAGCGCGAGAATCACGCGGATATGTATTCGTAGAGCTTTCATGCCGATCCCAATGACTGCGCGGGGTTACCCGCCGAGTGATGCGCCCGTGCATCATATCTGGTTGACATGACTGGGCGAAACACGCTGAGTTTGATAGACAGCCGGAAAGAGTTCGTCAAAACGAGATCTGGGTCTTGGCAGATTGTGTGGATATCTTCATTAAGCCGGGATATCAGATGCCACTCATATCGCAGCAGACGAATCCGAACCGGATCGGAATAAGATAGGGGCCAGAAAGTTCGGCCGATGGATGCCACTTATGTAATTGGACAGGCGTGTCGCTTGCCGGGGGCGTCTAGCGTTTCCGCGTTTCGCAGTTTGCTGCGCGACGGCCGGTGTGCTGTGACCGAGGTTCCGCAAGACCGCTGGGCGCACAGCCTTTTCATGAATCCCAAGCAGGGCGTGGCGGGTAAGTCCTACACGTTCCGCGCCGGTGTCCTCGACGACATCTGGGGCTTTGACCTTTCCGTTTTCAAATTCTCGCCGCGCGAAGCGATCCAGATGGACCCGCAGCAGCGCCTGTTGCTTCAGGTCGTCTGGGAGGCATTGGAAGACGCGCGCATCGATCCGGCCGACCTCGAAGGGCAGCGCGTTGGCGTCTATGTCGGCGCCTCCAGCATGGACCACGGCTCGATCCTCGGGCGCGATCCGTCGCTCGTGGACAGCTACATGATGACGGGTAACACCCTGTCGCTCGTGGCGAACCGCATTTCGCACGGCTTCGACTTCCGCGGTCCGTCCTTCGTGGTGGATACCGCTTGTTCCTCCTCGCTCGTCGCGATGGATCAGGCGCGTCAGGCGCTTGCCGCCGGCGATATCGACACGGCCATCGTGGCCGGTGTGAACATCCTGCTCACACCGTCGAGCTTTCTTGGCTTCTCCGCCGCGCGGATGCTGTCGCCCACGGGTCTGTGCCAGTCCTTCTCGGACAAGGCCGACGGGTACGTCCGCGCCGAGGGCTGTGTGGCGCTCGTGCTCAAGAACTCATCGGACATGCCCGCGACCGCCAAGGCCCGCCTTGTCGATTCCGAGACCAACGCCGACGGCTACACGATGAACGTGGCGCTCCCGGCGGAAGAGGGGCAGTACGAACTGCTTGCGCGCCTTTACGACCGCCAGAGCCTTTCCCCGGACGATCTGTCCTTCGTCGAAGCACATGGCACCGGCACGCTGGTCGGCGACCCGATCGAGGCGCATGCGCTGGGTCGTGCCGTCGCAAAGCACCGCAAGTCCGCGCTGCCCATCGGTTCGGCCAAGTCGAACGTCGGGCATCTGGAACCCGCGTCGGGCCTTGTGGGGATGCTCAAGTCGTTGATCGCGCTCGAGGACCGGCGGCTTCCGCCCTCGCTCCATGCCGACAATCTCAATCCGCATATCGACTTCGAAGAGCAGAAGCTGACGCTCGCCCGCGAAGCGGTCGATCTGGGTGACGGCCCGCTCGTCGCCGGGATCAGTTCTTTCGGCTTCGGCGGCGTAAACGCGCATGTCATCCTCGAAGGCGTGACGCCCGCCAAGACAGCGGCACCCGCCGGGGCAACCAGCCCCGACCGTATCCTCGTGACCTCCGCTTTCTCCGAAGCGGCCCTCAAGGATCTCGCGAAGTCCTATGCCGACCGGGTGGAGGCACCCGCGGCGCTGGCGCCGGGCGGGCTCGTCGAACAAGCGTGGCACCATCGCGGGCTGTTTCCCAAGCGCATCGGTGTTCTGGCCGAGGATGGCGGCAGCGCTGCCGAAGCTCTGCGTGCCTTCGCGAGCGGCCAGAAAGACCCGCGCGTGGTCGAGTTCGAGGGGCGCCAGCGCGACGAAGCGCCGGTCTTCACCTATTCCGGCAACGGCTCCCAATACCTCGGCATGAGCCGGCTGGCCCTGCGCCACGACGCGGCATACCGCGAGACCTACAAGGCATTTGACGAGATTTTCACCGACCTCACCGGCTGGTCGATCCTCGACAAGGTGAATTCGGACACGCTCGCCCAGGATTGGGGCGACTGCATGGTCATCCAGGGCCTCGTGATCGCCGATCAGATCGCTCAGACCGAAGCTTTGGGCCGCCGGGGCATCCGCCCCGCGGCGGTCATCGGGCATTCGGGCGGCGAAGTTTCGGCCGCATGGGCCGCAGGTGCCCTCACACTCGAACAGGCGGTGCAACTGACCGTCGGCCGTTCCGGCACACAGCGCCAGTTCGCGGGGCAAGGCAACATGGCCGCGCTCCAGACGAGCGCGGAACAGGCCGCAGCCCTCATCACCGAGTTCGGGGTTCCGGACCTCGATATCGCCGCGATCAACTCGCCGCGCAGCGTCACGCTGGTCGGCCCGCAGGACGCGTTGAAGGATTTCGCGCGCTGGGCCAAGCGCACGCACCGTCAGGCCTGCGTGATCCTCGACATCAACTACCCGTACCACTCGGCCATCCTCGAGCCGTCGCAGCAGGAACTGCTGGACGTGCTGTCCGATCTGGCGCCGACCGAGACGCGGGTGCCGATGTTCTCGACGACCACGGGCGGGGTCGTCGACGGCGCCGCGCTCGACGCGGAATACTGGTGGGCCAATCTGCGCCAGACCGTGCTTTTCAAGAGCGCCGTGGAAGCGGCGCGCGAAGCCGGTTATTCGGCCTTCCTCGAGGTCGGCGCGCAGCCTGTGCTGCCCAACTACATCTCGGATTCGCTGGACGATGACGCACGCCATTGCGCCGTGACCCACACGCTGGCCAAGAGCGACCCGGACAGCGAGAACCCGATCGCGCGCGGCGCGCTGAGGGCCGTGCTTGCGGGCATCCGCACCGAGGACAACACCGCGTTCGCCGCCACGACGGGCGCAAAGATCGACCTGCCGCATTACCCGTTCCAGAACGAGGAACTGCGCGCCACGAACAGCCCGGAACTGAGCAAGATCCTCGGCACCGACGGCGACCACCACCCGCTTCTCGGCGCGCCCGTTGCGGGCGAATCCGGCGTGTGGCGTCGCGACCTCGACGACAACCTTTTCCCGGCGCTGGCCGATCACAAGGTCGGCGACAGCGTGCTTTTGCCCGCGACGGCCTTCGCCGAAATGGCCTATGCGGCGGCCTCGGTCGAAGCAAAAGGGCAGACGGTCGAAGTCTACGACCTCGACCTCTTCGCGCCGATCGTGCTGTCCACGTCAACCGGCGTCGAAATCCAGACCGAAGCGGATGCGAACAGCGGCACGCTGCGAATCCTGTCGCGCGCCCGCCTGTCCAAAGACCCGTTCCGCGAAAACATGCGCGCCCGGTTCGTCATGCATGCCAAGCCGCCGGCGGCGCCCGAAGACGTGGCACCGGGCGAGATTGCGCCAGGCGACGACCTCGCCCGCTGGCTCTATGACGACGCCGACCGCATCGGTCTTTACTACGGCCCCAATTTCCGCGGCCTGAAACATGCGCGCATGCGCGGCAAGGACGTGGACGTGATCCTCGCTGAGGGTCTGTCCATCGCGACCGACCCGGCGATTCACGGCTTCGACCCCGTTCAGGCGGACTGCCTCCTGCACGGTCTTCTTGCTGCCGCGTCGAACACCGAATTTGCCGATGCCCGCCAAGCGCTTTTGCCGGTGCGGATCGGACGGCTTCAGGTTCATGCGCCGGGGGTCGAGCTCGTCTCGGGCCGGGTGCACATCCGCCGCTGGGGCGACCAGTCGATCCACGCCGACGTGACCGGTTTCGGCCCGTCGGGTGAGGTCGCGCTGGTGATCGAGGGGCTGCGCCTGCGCGCGACCCAGATAGTCCCGCAGATCGACTTCGCCCGTCAGGGCTTCCACGTCGACGCGCATCCCATCCTCGGCAAGCCGGGCGAGATTGCCGCGGCCACTTTCGAGGCGGCACTGGGCGACGTCCTGCCGGACGACCTTGCCGAAGACGACGCGCTGCTCCTGCTCGACGCCGCCGCGCAACAGGCTGTGTGGAGCGCGTTCCGCAAAGTCGTGGACAAGGATGGTATCTATAAGCTGCGCCGCCCCGAGGACGGGGTGGAAGCGGGTCTGATCGACGTCCTCGCGCGCCTCGACCTCGCCAGCCAGGGCGCCGCACTCGGCGATTGGCATATCGCGGAAGATTGCGATCTGCCGGATGCCGACCTGATCGGGCAGGCTTTGCTCGAAGAACGGCCCGACCTCATCGGCCTCATCGCGCTGATCCTGCGGCTTCCGGGCGCGTTGGACGATGTGCTCGCCGCCGTGGCCGCCGATGCGGCCGCGCCGACGCCGGACGTGCTTTTCGGGCGCGAAGCGGTTCAGGCGCTCGACACCGGCCCGCACATGGCCCGCCGCAACCGGATGGTTGCCGCCGCACTTGATACCGTCATCACAAGCGTGCCCGAGGGCGCGCGCGTCCAGATCGGCGCCATGTCCGGCTTCGACGTTCTGCAAGATGGTGTGACCGCCGGGCATCCCGGCCTCGAACGCGTTCAGATCATGTCCGCCGATGGCGAAGAGGGGCCGGTTTCGATTCAGATGCGCGCGGTGAAATGGGGCGAAACGGCGAAACTCGACGCTGTGCTCGTGACCCAGCCGCTCCAGCTCTTCGAAGACGGGATGGATGAACGCCTCGCAGGTCTGATGGGTCCGGAAGGCAACCTCGTGGTCGTCGTGCCCGCCATGTCCGCTTTCCAGCGCGCCGTTCGCCTCGGCGGCTCCAATCTGGCGCGCAGCGCTGATCAGGACCGGCTGCTGAAGCATCTGGACGAGCTTGGCTTCACCGCGGTCCTGACGCACGATCTGCCGGACGGGGCAGGGGGCGGCAGCCTCGTGATCGCCCGTCTCAAGGATGGGCAGGGTGCGGAGGACTCCGCCACTGCGCCCGACGAACTCGGGCTCGAGACCGAGCCGCTCTGGACCAAGACGGTCACGCATATGTACGGCGCCGTTGAAACCCGCGATGGAGAGCTGACGGTCCTCGTCCCTGATGCGACCGCCGCGCCCTATGTGCTGATCGGTGCGCCGGGCGCTGACGAAGACACGCTCGGCAAGCGGGTCCTGCAGACACGGGACGTCGTCGCCGAGGCTGTGAGTCACGGTCGCGGCCTGATCGCTGTCCTGCCCAAAGGGGCGCAATATGCCGGCGGCCCTGTGGCCGACCCGGTTCAGCACGCCATCTGGGCCATGCTGCGCACCGCTGCCAACGAAAACCCGGGCCTCGCGATCCGCGCCATCGATCCCGATGCACTCGGTGTCGCCGGACCGGCCTCGCTCGCCGCCCTCCTCGGGCGGATCGAGGCCGAAGCACCGCGTGAGACCGAGATCGTTCTGGGCGCAACAGGCGTTCTGGGCCTCAGGGTCGAAACCGGCCTCCCGGTCGACCCTGCTGCGAATGCCGCGCGGGACGACAGCATGGGCACGCGCCTGACGAAATCCGTCACTGGACGCCTGGACGCCCTGAACTGGGAATCCGTCGAGCGTGGGGACATCGCCGACGACGAGGTCGAGGTGGAGATCGCGGCGACCGGCCTCAATTACCGCGACGTGATGTGGTCGATGGGCCTCCTTCCCGAAGAGGCGCTGGAAACCGGCTTCGCCGGTCCGACACTCGGCCTCGAATGTGCGGGCCGCGTGGCACGGGTCGGCGCGGGCGTGACCACATTCAAGGTGGGCGACCCGGTCGTGGCCTTCGGCCCGTCCTGTTTCTCGTCACATCTTGTCAGCAAGGAACACTGGGTCGCGAAGCTGCCCGATGGCGTTTCGCTGAGCCAGGCCGCGACACTGCCGGTGGCCTATTTCACCGCCTATTACTCGCTCGTGACGCTGGGCAACCTCCAGCCTGAGGAAACCGTGCTGATCCACGGTGGCGCCGGCGGCGTGGGCCTCGCGGCCATCGCCATCGCCCGCGACATCGGCGCGCGCATTATCGCGACAGCGGGCAGCCCGGTGAAGCAGCAACTCCTGCGCTCGATGGGTGTTGAACACGTTGTCTCGTCGCGCGAGTCGGGCTTCGCTCAGGCCGTGCGCGACATCACGGACGGGCAGGGCGTCGACATGGTCCTGAACTCCCTCGCCGGTCAGGCGATGGAACAGAGCCTTGCACTTTTGCGACCTTATGGGCGGTTCCTGGAGCTCGGGAAGCAGGATTACTATACCAATACCGGCATCGGCCTGCGCCCGCTCAAGAACAACATCGCCTACCACGGCATCGACGTGGACAGCCTTCTGGCCGACCGTCCGGACATCGCGAGCCGCGAGTTCCGCCGCGTGATGGAGGGGATCGGCGAAGGGCGTTACGCGCCGCTGCCCTATACCGAGTTCGCGGGCGAAGACGTCATCGAAGCTTTCCGCTTCATGCAGCGCTCGGGTCATATCGGCAAGATCGTCGTGCGCCCCAACGACGCCGCCGTGGACTGGGAACCGCTGTTCAAGCCCAAGCAAGGCGGCTGGTTCGTTCTGGCCGGTGGCCTTGGCGGCATGGGGCTCGAGACAGCCAAGTGGCTGGTGCGGGGCGAAGCGACGCATATCGCGCTCCTCGGCCGCCGCACCAAACTGGACGCCGAGACGCAGGAGGTCGTGGACAAGCTCGAGGCGAGCCTCGAGGGCCTTAAGGTCATGTCCTGCGACATCACCGACATGGACAGCCTGAACGCCACGCTCGACGAGTTGCGCAAGAGCGCCCCGATCCACGGGGTGTTCCATACCGCGATGGTGCTCGAAGACCGGGCGATGGCCGAGATCGATCAGGCGCAACTGGACAAGGTGTTGCCGGTCAAGACCAAGGGCCTCGCCAATCTCGACACGGCGACGCGGGCCGACAACCTTCAGTGCTTCGTGGCCTACACGTCCCTCGCCAACCTGATCGGCAACCACGGTCAGGCCGCCTATGTCGCCGCCAACGCCTTCCAGGAAGCGGTGATCGAGGCGCGCGCCGCCGAGGGCCAGCACGCTCAGGCGATGGGCTGGGGCGCGATTACCGACGTGGGCTACCTGCGCCGGGATGAGCAGAAGCGCAACATGCTGCTCCAGATGTCGGGCAACGTGAAATTCTCGGCCGATCAGGCACTTCGGGCACAGGAACTGGCACTCACGCAGCACCTGCGGGGCCACGCCGTCACGGTCACACCGATGGGCTGGGGCCCGTCGATCGGCACGCTTGGCAACCTGCGACGTCCAACCTTCAGCCTCCTGCGCCGTATGGGCGAATCCGGTGGTGCGTCGCAAAGCCTCGGCACCCTGCGCGCGGACTTGGAAAAGCTGCCGTTCGACAAGGCCGTCAAACGCGCGACCGCTTATCTCAAGACCGAGATCGCGGCGATCTTGCGGGTGCCCGAGAACACACTTTCGCCGACCCGGCCACTGGCCGAATACGGGATGGACAGCCTCATGGGCGTCGAACTCACGCTCGCCGCGCAGAAGGTTCTGGGCGACGACCTTCCGGTGCCCTCGCTCGGCGACGACCTGTCGATCACCAAGATCGCCGGTATCTTCGTCACGCACATCCAGTCGGGCGCCGGGGCGGAGGATGACGACACGGCGGCTGCGGTGAAGACCCTCACAAGCCCGCACATGGGCCAGGCGCGGAGCGCGGCGGCGGAATGACCTCCGGCGGCTCCAACGCCCTGTCCGGTGACGCACGGGCCCGCGCTCTGAGCGCGGCGCGCGCGGCGCAGAAGAAGTCCACGAAAAAGGGTGGGCCGCTTGTCGACCACAAGCCGAACCCGCCGTTCGACCAGCTTTCCGGCTTCAAGGAGCGGCTGGCGCTGCGCCAGATCTCCAAGCTGCACGATCTGGGCGACCCGAGCTTCCGCCAGCATGAGGGCCATCCCCGCGCCATGTCGCGGATCGACGGGCGCGACGTGATTAACTTCGGCTCCTATGACTACATCGGCCTCAACGCGGACCCAAGGCCCGCCGAGGCGGCCAAGGAGGCCATCGACCTTTACGGCGTGTCGGCCTCCGCCAGCCGCCTCACGGCAGGCGAGCGTCCGATCCACCGCGAACTCGAAAAGCGGCTTGCCGCGCATTACGAAGTCGAGGACGCGCTGACCTTCGTGTCCGGCCATGCGACGAACGTGTCCGCTGTGGCAACGCTGGTGGGCAAGGATGACCTCGTCATCTACGACAGCTACATCCACAACTCCGCCTCCGTTGGCGCGACGCTCTCGGGCGCCACGCGCCGCAGCTTTCCGCACAACGACACGGATGCGCTCGAGACGATCCTTGTCGAGACGGCCGGGCGCTATCGCTACACGCTGCTGGTGGTCGAAGGGCATTATTCGATGGACGGGGACATCCCCGACCTGCCGCGCATCCTCGAGCTGAAACAGCGCTTCGGCTTCTGGCTCATGGTGGACGAGGCTCACGGCCTTGGCTGTATCGGCAAGACCGGCGGTGGGATGCGGGAGTATTACGATTTCCCCGGCGATCTGGTCGACGTGTGGATGGGGACCCTGTCCAAATCCCTCGGCTCCACCGGCGGCTATCTGGCCGGCAGCGCCGCGATGATCGACATGATGAAATACGAAGCCCCCGGCTCGGTCTATTCGGTGGCCCTCGCCCCCGCGCTGGCCGCTGCGGGCAACACCGCGCTCCAGATCATGCATGCCGAGCCCGAGCGTGTGGCCCGGCTTCACGCCCGCGGCGCGTATTTCCTCGACGTCGCAAGGTCGCTGGGCCTCGACACCGGCGCTTCCGTGGGCTCTTCGGTCACACCGATCATGGTGGGGTCTTCGCCGCTCGCGGCGGCGGCCTCCAAAGAGCTGCTCGAAGCCGGGATCAACGCGCTCCCCATCGCCTTCCCGGGCGTGCCGATGAACCAGGCGCGGATCAGGTACTTCATCACCTCGGAGCATACCGAGGACCAGATCCGTCACACGCTGACCACGACAGCCGAGATCCTCGCCCGCCTTCGGGAAGGGCCCTTGCAGGATCTGATGAAATCCCTATCCAACACGATCTGACGGGATATCACCGTCGCAAGACGTGAAGGGACGGGGATGACCGCTTACAGGATTCAGGACGTGATCGGGCCGGATTTCGGCCGTCCCGCCGTGCTCTACCGCGCTGCGGGCGACGCCGTGGAAGGGCCGATGCCGTGGGCGATCCGCGCGGGCGAAACTTTCGATTTCAACAGCTATTTCAATGCTTTCTTCCCGGAAAGCTGGCACAAGCACACCCAGATCGGGAGCCTTGGCGTTGAGGTCGAGACAACTGGCCCGGTCCGTGTGAGCGTGGACATCGTCGAGGGAACGCAGGCGCCCAAGCCGCTCCTCGAACGGGTGGTCGACGGGCGCGACGTGCTCTGGCTCGACGATGTGGCCCGTGAGGGTCGCGTGGTCCTGCGCCTGACGGCCGAGAAGGATGCGCAACTCGCCGATCTCGGCTGGGTGACGGACGTGGCACCGGTGACGACACCCACGCTTTCGGTCGGCCTGTGCACCTTCAACCGCGAGCGGGAGTTCACCGTAACCCTGTCCGCCCTCGCGGACCTTCAGGCTGCGAACCCGGCGGTCGGCCATATCTGGGTTGCCAATCAGGGCGCGTCCTTCACTGATCCGACGATTGCCGACCTCGCGACCCGACCCGGTATCACCGTGATCGAACAGCCCAACCTTGGCGGCTGCGGCGGCTTCACCCGCACGATGGCCGAGGCGACGGCAGACGATGAGACGGCCACCCATCACCTCCTGATGGACGATGACATCGTGCTCGACCCACGCGTGGTGGATCGGGGGCTCAAGTTCCTGTCCTATGTCGATGGCGAGCTGGCGCTTGGCGGCCAGATGATCGACCTCGACGACCCGACCACGCTGCGGGAATTCGGCGCCAAGCTCGACCCCACCCGCTACGTCCAGTCGATTGGCGAGAACGTGGCGCTCGGCACGCCGGAGGAGCTGGCGCTGTTCCACGACGCCCCGCGGATCGACTACAACGCGTGGTGGTTCTGCGTGATCCCCACCGCCTCGATCCGCCGACTTGGCCTGCCCACCCCGATCTTCATCCGGGGCGACGACATCGAGTATGGCTGCCTCATGTCGCAGGGCGGGGTGGAGACGATCTCGCTCCCCGGCGTCGCGGTCTGGCACGAGAGCTTTCAGCACAAGACGAGCGACTGGCTCGAATACTACAACATGCGCAACCGCCTGTTCGTGGCGACGCTCTATCCGGAACTCGTCTGGCGTCCCGCGGCCTATTACCTCCTGGGCTACTGCATGGTGTTCCTGTTCCAGCACCGCTACCGGACCGCCGACATGGTCCTTCATGCCATCGAGGACGTGCTGGCGGGCGCGGACACGGCCCTTGGCGAGGACGGCGAGAGCCGGCACATGCGGTTGATGAAGCGCGTCACGCGGATGCCGGCTTACGAGGAACTCGCGCCGGACGACCTGCCCGAGACGCGGGCCGGGACGACAGCGCCGCTCGACACCTCGGTCCCGGCGATGGTCTGGATGTCGGTGAGCGGCTTCATCGGCCAGCACTTTCAATGGCTTACCCGGCTTTGGAAAAAGCCCCTGCGCTTTCCTTACGTGCCGATGCCGAACAACATCGGGGCGAACGACTACATCGCGCCCAAGACGCCGAGCGCGGAGGCCTATATCCTCTACCGCAGCCGCGTAGGCTCGCTCTGGTCGATCATGTTGCGGGCATTCTGGGTCTGTGCGCGCTACGGCCTGACGCCGAAATCCCATTTCGACACGCTCGCGCGCGACCTCAAGGACCGGCGTCAGCGCGACCGCTGGAACGAACTCTTCAAGCTGCCGCGCGGACGTTTCTGAGCGCTCAGGCCGGCTTGCGCAGCACCGCCGCGAAGTCGGTCCGCAGGCCCTTTTCGTATTCGTCGTATTCCGGGCTGCCGGGCATGTCCGCCCAGCGGTGTGCATAGAGGCTGAAGGGCCACGGCACACGCTTCAGCGCGGCCTTTCGACGCGGAATGTCGGCCTTGAGCGAGGCGAAAGTATGCGGGGTGATGTCGCGATATGAGAGCATTTCCAGCCCTTCGCGCGCGGCAGCCTCGCGGATCTCGCCCTCGACATGGTCATGGTCGCCCTGCCGGTAGCCGCCGGAAAAGCTGATGATCCCGCCGGGTTTCACGACCCGGCCGGTTTCCTCGATGAAGAGCGTGAGGCCGAAATAGGTCGGCGCACCCACGCTTACGATCATGTCGAAGCTCGCGTCACCATAGGCCAGCCCGCCCGAAATCCCCCGCTCGATCGTCGCGTCGATATGCGGCCTGGTGCGGCGCTTGGCGAGTCGGACCGCAGCGGCGGAGCGTTCGGTGCCGGTCAGTTTCGCCTCGGGGTACAGGCGCGAGAGGTAGACCATCCCGCCGCCCTGACCGCAGCCCACGTCGAGGATGCTCTTGGGCGCCGGATCGTAATCCTTCACCATCGTATGCCCGGCCTGATGATACATCATGGCCGAATGATCCTCGCCCGCGAACTCGGGGTATGAGGTGAAATCCGGGTCGACCGGCAGGTAACCGCCGTTGAAGAACCACATCCGACGGGCCGGAGAGAGGCGATACAGCACCTCGTAGGCGGCGAGGTCGAACATGTGGAACGCAAAGCCGAAAACCCGCTTGCCAAATGAGTCGTGGGCGCGGAGAAGGTCTGGCATCTTGCCTCCCGGTCATGATTAAAGGGCCGGAGCCTTAATGCGACACGACAGCGGAAAATGGAACAGCCAATGAGCGGTGCGGAGGGACAATCGGAGACGCGCAGTTTCCTGTTTCTCCAGGGGCCGACCTCGGGCGTCTTTCGCGAGTTGGGCCGGTCGCTGGCCAAGCGCGGACACAAGGTGCTCAAGGTCAACTTCTGCCCCGGCGACTGGCTGTTCTGGCGCGGGTCCGACACCCAGATGTATCAGGGCACCCTCGACGACTGGCCCGATCACCTGCGCGCGCTCATCGCCGAGCGTGGCGTGACAGACATCATCTATTTCGCCGACCGCTTCCCCTACCACAAAGCCGCGCAAAAGGTTGCGCGGGCCGAGGGCGTGCGCAGCGTGTCGATGGAATACGGCTACCTGCGCCCCGACTGGCTGATCCTCGAGGAAGGGGGGCAGTCGACCTATTCCCATTTCCCCCGCGATCCCGGCAAGATCCGCGCAATCGCGGATGACCTCGACCCCGTGGACGAGGCGCAGATTTACGACATCCCGAGCATCGACGAAATGATCCGCGAGACGGCCTTCCACGTCTCCAACGGGGCCTTCGGCTGGCTGACACCGCGTTACACGCCGGACCGCTATTATCCGGTCTTCGTGGAATTCCCCGCCTACCTTCCGCGCCTGTTTCGCCGCCGCCTCAATGCCGCGCGGGCCGAGGCGCTGGTGGACGGGTTCGAAACCGACCGGCGTCCCCGGTTCCTCGTCCCGCTTCAGATGCAGAACGACTACCAGCTGCGCGATAACGCACCCAAGGGGTTTCAGACGGACTTCATCCGGCAAGTGATGACCTCGTTCCGCGACCACGCGCCGGGCGAGGCCGAGCTCGTGTTCAAGGTGCATCCGATGGACAACGGGCTCGAGCGGTGGGAGCGGGTCGTCCCGCGGCTCGCCGCCGAATACGGCCTCAGTGATCGGGTCAGGTTTCTCGACGGCGGGCAACTGCCCAAGATTTTTTCGCTGGTGCAGGGCTGCGTCGTCATAAACTCCACCACCGGCCTCATCGCGCTGCGCCGGTCCGTGCCGACCAAGGTGCTGGGCGTCGCCGTCTACGACATGGAGGGGCTGACCCATCAGGGCGACCTTGACGGGTTCTGGTCCAATCCGCAGAAACCGTCACGCGACATGCACGCGGCGCTGGTGCGCGCGATGGCGCATGGCATCCATGTGCGCGGCGCGGTCTATGGGTCCGAGGGCCGCGCGGCCTTCGTGCGCAACGCCATCGACCGGCTGGAGCGGCCGATCATCAACCAGCACGGCCTGTACGAGCCGCGCCCGCCACGCGTGGACAAGGCCATGTCGCTGGGTATCAAGGTCGACTGGCCGATGGGGAGCAAGGCGTCTTGACCGCCCCGCGCCGCATCCTGCTGACCGGGGCGAGCTCCGGGTTGGGGCGGGAGATGGCGCGGCACCTCGCCGGTCCGGGCGTGGCCTTCCTGCTCTGCGGGCGGCGCGCCGACGCATTGAAGGCGGTGGCGACGGAACTGCGGGACGCGGGCGCGACTGTCGAGACCGCGCTTGTCGACCTCACCGACGTCGCTGCTGCGCAGGACTGGGTGGATACCTGCGCCGTGCAGCCCGTCGACCTCGCCATCCTGAACGCGGGCATGTTCGACGGGCGCGGGCGCGACGGCGCACTTGAAAGCCCGATGCGCGCGGCGGTTCAGGTTGAGACCAACCTCACCGCCCCCGTGACGCTCGGCCTGCGGCTTGCCGATCACATGCGCGACGCAGGGCAGGGGACAATCCTGTTTATCTCCTCACTAGGGGCCTTTTCCGCGCATGCCGACGCGCCGAGCTACTCCGCCTCAAAGGCCGGGCTCACCGCCTTCGCCCGCGCGCTGCGCGAAGACCTCGCGCCCGACGGCGTGCGCGTGGCCATCGCCCATCCGGGCCATATCGAGACACCCCAGACCGAGGTGCATCGCGGCCCCCTGCCGGGGATCATGCCGGCCGCCCGCGCGGCAAAGGTCATCCTGTCCGGGCTGGCCCGTGGCCGGTCCGAGATCGACTTCCCGGGACACCTGCGCTGGGGCCTTCGGTTCCAGTCGCTTCTGCCGTGGCGGATGCAGGCGCGGATCAACCGGGGGCTGCGCTTTTGGGTGGATGACGGGCCGGGCGACGGCAAGGGGAAGTAACGTCACCCGACGCGCCGGTGACAACCTTGCCGGTTTCGCGGGCAGTCCGGCGCTGAAAGCAGCTTGAAAGCGCTCGTGAATTTTTGAACGTCGGGTCAAATACCGCGAAAAAGCCAAAAACTATCAACCACCTTGAAAAAACCCGTGCTAGGCTTTCGCATGGCTGCAGGGGGAATCGCTGCCGCGCTGGTCGCGCATTGCCTGCCAAAAAATAAAGCAACCTGCCGGGCCCCCACGTCTGGGCGCGGTGCGACATGGAGGTTTACATGACGTTTCTCAATAAGATGACCACCCGGACCGGGCTCGCCGCGGCGCTTCTCGCCGGCACGGTGATGACGGCTTCGGCCTTCACCGCCTGCCAGGTGACCGATACCGGCGGCATCGACGACGCCGGCTTCAACCAGACCGCCTGGAAGGGCGTTCAGGATGCGATGGCCGCCGACGACAGCGTCGAAGGGCGTTTCCTCGAAAGTCAGGCCGAGACCGACTACGAGGCCAACCTGAACTCGCTGATCGAAGGCGGCTGCGACATCATCGTCACCGTCGGCTTCCTGATGGGCGACGCGACCAAGGCGGCCGCGGAAGCCAACCCGGATCAGAAGTTCTCGATCGTGGACTTCGCCTATGACCCGACCATCGACAACGTGCTGGGCCAGGTCTACGCGACCGAGCAGGGCGCGTTCCTCGCCGGATACCTCGCGGCAGGCATGTCCGAAACCGGTGTCGTGGGCACCTTCGGCGGCATCAACATCCCGCCGGTCACCGCGTTCATGGACGGCTTCTACTACGGCGTGAACTACTACAACGAACAGAAAGGCACCGACGTATCGGTTCTGGGCTGGAACCCGGAATCGAAAGAAGGCCTCTTCACCGGCAACTTCGACAGCCTCGACGACGGCCGGGCCTTCGCCGAGAACCTGAGCCAGGAAGGCGCCGACATCATCATGCCGGTCGCCGGTCCCGTGGGCCTCGGCTCTGCTCAGCTCGCCGACGAGATGGGCACTGATCAACTCAAGATCATCGGCGTGGACGCCGACCAGACGCAGACCGACCCGGAAAAGGCCGATGTCTACCTGACCTCGGTGCTCAAGCGCATGGACTCCACCGTGACGCAGGTCATCAACATGGCGCAGGACGGCTCCTTCGAGGGCGGCCTCATCGTCGGCACGCTCGAAAACGAAGGTGTGGGCCTTGCCCCGTATGGCGCCTTCGAAGACACCGTGCCGGATGAGCTGAAAGCCGAGATCGAGGCCGTGAAAGCGGGCATCATCGACGGGTCCATCACCGTCGGCATGTAATCTGAACCATCGCCGCCGCCGGAGGTCCTCCGGCGGCGGTTTTTCGTCCAAAACCTGTCCAGTCGGGGAGGGCAGCCAATGGATGTCGAACTGCGCGGTCTGACCAAGCGTTTCGGCTCTGTCGTCGCGAACGACAACGTCAACCTGCACATTCGCGCGGGCGAGGTCCTGGGCCTTCTCGGCGAGAACGGCGCGGGCAAGTCCACGATGATGAACATGCTCTCCGGGCTCTACACGCCCGACGAGGGCGAGATCCTGATCGACGGCAAGCCCGTGAAGTTCGACGGCCCCGGCGACGGGATCGAGGCGGGGATCGGCATGGTCCACCAGCACTTCATGCTCGTGCCCGTGTTCACCGTTGCCGAGAACGTCGTGCTTGGGGTGGAGCCGACCGGCAGGCTCGGCTCCCTCGACATCAAGAAGGCGCGCGCGCAGGTCGAGGAGATCAACGAGAAATACCGCCTCCACGTCCCCCCCGACGAGTTGATCGAGGAACTCCCCGTCGGCATCCAGCAGCGGGTCGAAATCCTCAAGGTCCTGTTCCGCTCCGCCGACGTGCTCATCCTCGATGAGCCGACCGCCGTGCTCACCCCGCAGGAGGTGCATGAGTTCTTCGGGATCGTGGAGACGCTGAAGAAGGCCGGGAAAGCCATTGTTTTCATTACGCATAAACTGCATGAGGTTCTGGAAATTTCCGACCGGATCAGCGTGCTGCGACAGGGCCGGATCACCGGCGAAGGCGACCCCAAGACGCTGACCGAAGCGGACCTTGCCGAGATGATGGTGGGCCGCCCCGTGTCCTTCACCACCGCCAA
Source organism: Maritimibacter sp. (assembly GCA_002695005.1). Lineage (GTDB taxonomy): Bacteria > Pseudomonadota > Alphaproteobacteria > Rhodobacterales > Rhodobacteraceae > Maritimibacter. The sequence goes on along the minus strand of NZNT01000026.1, from coordinate 45,539 downwards.
GAACGTCGCCGAGCCGGGTCGCACCATGCTCGAAATGGACGCCGTAACCATGCTGGATGAGACCGACGAAATGGTGCTCGACCATGTTTCGCTCACCGTCCGCTCGGGCGAGGTTGTAGGCGTCGCGGGCGTGCAGGGCAACGGCCAGACCGAACTCGTCGAAGCGATCACGGGGTTGGAGCGCATCGCCTCGGGCCACATCACCTTCGACGGCGAAGACATCTCCTATGCCCGCGTGCGCGAACGGCACAGGATGGGCATGGCCCATATCCCCGAGGACCGGCACAAGTCGGGGATGGTCGACAGCTTCACCGTGGCCGAGAACATGGTGCTCAACAGCTATTATGCCCCTGAATATTCCAAGGGCTGGGCCATCGACTGGCCCAAGGTGCATGAGACTGCCGCGCGCTACTGCGTGGAATTCGACGTGCGCACGCCCTCCGTGTTCCTGCCCGGTGGCTCGCTGTCGGGCGGCAACCAGCAGAAGATGGTCGTGGCGCGTGAACTGGAACGCGAAACCAAGCTCGTCATCGCGTCGCAGCCCACGCGCGGGGTGGACGTCGGGTCCATCGAATACATCCACGAACGGCTCATCGCGAGCCGGGACGAGGGCGACGGGGTGCTGATCGTGTCCTCCGAACTGGACGAAATCATGGGCCTCTCCGACCGCATCTACGTCATGTATGACGGCAAGATCGTCGCCGAATTCGACAACACCGACGGCAAGGCCGACCGCAACGCCGTGGGCCTTGCGATGGCCGGGTCGTATGAAGGAGAGGCGGCATGAGCGACAAGCGACCTGACCTCAAGGACGTGAACGAACGCATGCGCGGCCTGATGGCCCGCACGACCCACGGGCGCGACGATTTCGAGGATCTCGTGATCGTGCCGCTCTTCGCCGTGGTCGTCGCGCTGGTCTTCGGCGCGCTCATCATGCTTGCCACCGCCGTCGATCTGCCCACGATCGGGCGCAGCTTCGTGGCGCTGGCCGTGGGGTCCGTCGGCTCGCTCTCGGCATGGTCCGAGACGCTGACCGCCTCCATCCCCCTCGTGCTCGCGGGGCTGGGGCTTGGCCTCGGCTTTCGCGCGGGACTGTTCAACATCGGGGCAGAGGGCCAGCTCCTTATGGGCGGACTCGCCGCCGTGGTCGCGGGCTTCACCCTGTCAGGCCTGCCGTGGATCATCCACCTTCCGGTGACGCTCCTCATCGGTGCCCTTGTCGGCGCGCTTTATGCCGCCATCGCGGGCTTTCTCAAAGCGACCACTGGCGCGCACGAGGTCATCTCGACCATCATGCTCAACCTCATTTCCTACCGACTGCTCGACTGGCTGCTGCGCCAGCCCTTCATCCAGCGCGAGGGGCGGTCGGACCCGATTTCCAAGGACGTGCCGCCCTCGGCCGAACTGCCGCGCATCCTCGACTTCATCGACGTGAACCTGCGCCTGCACGCGGGTATCTTCGTGATGCTCGCCGCCGTGGCGCTGGTCTACTGGATGCTGTTTCGCTCGAAGATCGGCTTCGCCTTCCGCGCCTCGGGCGAGAACCCGTCCGCGGCGAACTACGCGGGCATGAACGCGGCCTTCGTCATCGTCCTCGCCATGGGCACCGCGGGCGCACTCGCGGGCCTCGCGGGCGCCACGCAGGTCACGGGCGTTCTGGGCCGCGCCAGTCCCGGCTTTTCGGCGGGTATCGGCTTCGACGCCATCGCCGTGGCACTTCTGGGCCGCTCGCACCCGATCGGTATCCTCTTCGCGGGCATCCTGTTCGGTGCGCTCGAGGCGGGCGGCCGGCAGATGCAGGTGGACGCGGGCGTGTCCATCGACCTCATTGGCATCATCCAGGCCCTCATCATCATCTTCATCGCCGCGCCGCTTCTGGTGCGGGCGATCTTCCCGTGGGGCTTCAGGAAGCGCGGCAAGAAGGCGGGCGAGGCATGAGCGATACGACCACCACCGGCGCCGAGAAACGGGCCGAGAAACTCGACAGCGCGTCCTCGCGCCGTGCGCGGATCATGGGCGGCGTGCTCATCGCCCTCGCGCTCCTCGTGCTCTTCGCCCTCGACGTGGCGCCGGGCGAAAGCGCCACCTTCCGCCTGACGACGCCCCGCGACGCGATCCAGATGAGCCCGCTCGTCGTTCCAGGCGGACCGTTCAACATGATCGCCGCCGCGCTCCTCGCCTTCCTCGGTGTGCGTCAGTTCCTCAAGGGCGGCACGCGCTGGACGAACATCTCGCTCGGCATCGGCCTCGCCATCCTCGTCATGGCCTTCCTCGTCTGGGCCACGGCGGGCAAGTCGTTCTCGCTCACCGGCATGTTGCAGGCGACGATGGTGCGCGCCGTGCCCATCGCCCTCGGCGGTCTCGCCGGCGTGCTGTCCGAGCGCGTGGCGGTGGTGAACATCGCCATCGAAGGGATGCTTCTCGCCGGCGCCTTTGCTGGCGCGCTCGTCGGCTCGCTCCTGGGCGGATGGGTCGGCATGTTCGCCGCGATCCTCACGGGCGGCTGCTTCGGCCTCCTGCTGGCCGCACTGGTCGTCACCTACCGAATGGATCAGATCATCGCGGGGGTGGTGATCAATCTCTTTGTTCTGGGGGTGACGTCCTATGTCTCGTCACAGGTGTTTTCCGAGTACCGCTTCCTGAACAACGCGCCAACTTTCCGGGCCTTCAAGATCCCGCTTCTGGGTGACATCCCGGTGATCGGGCCAATGCTGTTCAACCAGAACCTGTTCGTTTACGGCGCGCTGATACTGGTGGCGGTCTCGACCTATTACCTTTTTCACACCAAGAACGGCCTGCGCGCCCGCGCGGTGGGGGAGCATCCCCGCGCCGCCGACACGCTTGGCATCGACGTCTATCGCACGCGCTACATCCATGTGACGCTCGCGGGCATGGTCGCGGGTTTCGGGGGCGCGTGGTTCACGCTGGGCTCCGTCGGGCGGTTCGACGAGAACATGACCAACGGGCGCGGCTACATCGGACTTGCCGCCATGATCTTCGGCCGTTGGCATCCCGTCGGGGCGCTGTCCGCCGCGCTGATCTTCGGCTTCGCGGATTCGATCCAGCAGAAGCTCGCGCTTCTGAACACGCCAATCCCGTCGGAATTCCTCTCGATGGCCCCCTATATCGCCACGATCATCGTGGTCGCGGGCCTCATCGGGCGGTCCAAGCCGCCGGCGGCCAATGGCTCGCCCTACGTCAAGGAGTGACGCCCCGAGGGCAGGGGTGGAGCGCCCGGATCGAACGATGACGACTGAAGGGGGTTTTGCGTGACCGTGGATCAGAAGACCGAATTGCCCGACCCGGGAGCACTCCATTTCGCGTTTTCGGTATTGAACCACTCACATGACCAAAAGACGCGTAGCGTTCCCAAACCTATTGATATGTCTGGTACATGCAATTGGTGGTTTCCCACCATGTGGCTGCATATGTACCTGAATCTTATATACATATTTAGACAACGGGATTGCCCGGCATGATCGACCCGGACGACCGCGCGCTCCTGACCGACCTGTTCAACGCTGCGATAGACGCGGCCGATCCTGCCCGCGCACTGGCCCCGCATCTCCCGGCCCCACCAAAGGGCCGCACCATCGTAATCGGTGCAGGCAAGGGGGCGGCCCAGCTCGCTGCCGCGTTCGAAGATATGTGGGAGGCGCCCTTCGAGGGTGTCGTCGTTACCCGCTACGGCTACGGGGCCGAAACCCGGACCATCCGGGTGCTGGAGGCCGCGCACCCGGTCCCGGACGAGGCTGGCCTCGACGGCTGCGCGGCGCTATTCGATGCCGTCTCCGGCCTCACCGAAGACGACCTTGTGATCGCCCTCATCACCGGCGGCGGCTCCGCACTCCTGCCCGCGCCGCCAGAAGGGTTCGACCTATCCGACGAACAGGCCCTGAATGAAGCGCTGCTTGCCTCGGGCGCGCCCATCTCGGCCATGAACGCCATCCGCAAGCACTTCTCTCGCGCCAAGGGCGGCCGCCTCGCCGCCGCTGCGCACCCGGCCAAAGTGGTGACCTTGATCGTGTCCGACGTGCCGGGGGACGACCCGGCGCAGGTCGCCTCGGGCCCGACGGTGCCCGACGCGACCGACGCGCGTGCAGCGCTCGCGGCGATCCGGACCTACGGCATCGACCTGCCGGACCGTATGGTGACGGCGATCCGCGACTGCCGGGCACCGGACCCCTCCGACCAGGTCTTCGCGGGCAACGAGGTGCGCGTCATCGCCTCCGCCGCCAAATCGCTGGAGGCTGCCGCCACCCGCGCCGGGGACCGGGGCCTGCCCGCCGTGATCCTGTCCGACGCGATTGAGGGCGAAGCGCGTGAGGTCGCCCGGGTCCACGCCGCCATCGCCCGCGAATGCGCGACCCGCAACCGGCCCTTTGAGCCGCCCGTGGTCATCCTGTCCGGGGGCGAGACGACGGTGACGCTGAAAGGGCAGGGGCGCGGGGGCCGCAACACGGAATTCCTGCTGTCACTTGCGCTTGAGATTGACGGGACCGATGGCATCGTCGCTCTTGCGGCGGACACGGACGGCATCGACGGCAGCGAGGATAACGCGGGCGCCTATGCCGATGCGACCACCACCACGCGCCTGCGCGAAGCGGGCCACGACCCTGCTGCCCTCCTGTCCGACAACGACGCCTACACGGCATTCGAAGCCCTCGGGGACCTGTTCGCACCTGGGCCGACGGGGACCAACGTGAACGATTTCCGCGCCATCCTCGTGCGGCCAAAGGGTAACTAGGCAGGCCCCGCCCGCTTTCCGGTCCGAAATATCCCCGCCGGAGGCAAGAAGTTATGTCCCGGCGGCGCAACACGCGCGCCGCTGTCGGTCTTTCCCACCTCGACACCGTATCGCCGAGCGTAGCGAGGCGCCCCCGACGAAAAGGGGCCGCGCGTCAGCGCGGCCCCCGGATCGACCCGCCGAAGGCGGGGCGAAACCTCATGCGTCGAAGGATTTCTCGATCGCGTCCAGCGTCTCCATCGCCGGAAGCACCTGCGCCACCGATCCGTTCGGCTCGCGGCCTTCCGTCACCGCCGACACGAACTCGCGGTCGATCAGCTCGATTCCGTTGTTCGACACGGCGACGCCCGACAGGTCCACGGGGTTCTCGTTCCCGTCGAACAGGTCGTCATAACGCGCGATATAGGTGCCATTGTCGCAGATGTAGCGGAAGAACGTGCCGAACGGCCCGTCGTTGTTGAACGACAGCGACAGGGTGCAGATCGCGCCCGAGGGTGTCTTCATCCCGATCGCCATGTCCATCGCGATGTCGAGGTCAGGGTGCTTGGGCCCCTGAAGCCCGAAGCTCTGGCTCACGCTCTCGCCGGTCTGGTACTGGAACAGGTCGACCGTATGACAGGCGTGGTGCCACAGCAGGTGATCGGTCCACGACCGCGGCTCGCCCTTGGCGTTGGTGTTGGTGCGGCGGAAGAAATAGGTCTGAACGTCCATCTGCTGGACCTTCAGCTCGCCCGCGTCGATCTTGTTCTTGATCCATTGGTGCGAGGGGTTGAACCGGCGCACCTGGCCCGCCATCGCGACGAGGCCGGTTTCCTTCTGCTTGGCCACGACGGCCTGCGAATCCGCAAGGCTGTCGGCCATCGGGATCTCCACCAGCACATGCTTGCCCGCGTCCATGCAGGCGATGGCCTGCTCGGCATGCATCTGCGTCGGTGTGGAGAGGATCACCCCATCCACGTCGTCCCGCGCCAGACATTCATCGAGCGAGGTGGCCCAGTGACCCACGCCGCGTTCTTCGGCGAAGGCTTTGATCTTTTCTTCCGTCGGCCCCATCACCGAGGTCACTTCCACCCCGTCGATATTGGCCAGCGCGTCCAAATGCTTGATCCCGAAGGCGCCATAGGCGCCAGCGACACAAATACGCATGACTTTCCCCTTAAGCGTGATTTTCAAGGATAAGATGGCCGACCGCCGTGTTCGACGCCGGCACATGGTAGTGTCGGTGAACCTCAGTCACCTTCTCGTCGAGCGCCCCGCGCATGACGAGCCACATGACCATCTCGATACCTTCCGAGCCGGTTTCACGCAGGAATTCCAGATGCGAAATCTTGCGCGCCTTTTCCGGCTCGTTCACGAGGATGTCCATGAATTGCTGGTCCCAGGTCGCGTTGATGAGGCCCGCGCGCTGCGACTGAAGCTGGTGGCTCATGCCACCGGTGCCGTAAATGTGGACGTTGATGTCCTCGTCCCAGCTGTCGACGGCGCGGCGGATCGCCTGACCCAGCGCGAAGCAGCGGTTCGCGGTCGGGGCGGGGTATTGCACCACGTTCACGGCGAGCGGGATGACCAGCGTGCCCCACTCGTCTTCCGGCGTCTTGTCGCCGAACATGACCGACAGCGGCACGGTCAGGCCGTGGTCCACGTCCATTTCGTTCATGATCGTGATGTCGAATTCGTCGAGCACGAGGCTTTGGGCGATGTGGCTCGCAAATTCCTGATGGTTCTTGACCACCGGCACCGGGCGCGGGCCCCAGCCTTCGTCGGCCGGCGTGAACTCGGCTGCGCAACCCAGCGCGAAGGTCGGGATGACGGAGGCGTCGAAGGCGGTGCAGTGGTCGTTATAGACAAGGAAGACCACGTCGGGCTTGTTCTTCTTGTTCCACTCTCGGGAATAATCGAACCCCTCGAACACCGGCTGCCAATAGGGCTGGTCGGTGATGTGCTGGTCCATGGCCACGCCGATGGCGGGCACATGGCTGCACGCGATGCCTGCTGTGATCTTGGCCATTATTTCTTCTCCCATTCGGATTTGTATCGGTTGCCTTCGGGGCTGCGTCCGCCGTCCACCATCATCTTGCGGTAGTCGTCGCGGCTCATGCCCGACATCATCGCGGCGAGATCCTGAAAGACGATCCCGTCGAAGGCGCCGAGTTTCGAGGTGTAGTAGATGTTCCCGCCAAGCTCGAGCAGACCGTTCCAGTCGCGGTCGCGCACGGCCTGTTTCTGCTCTTCGGTCATCTTGAACTTCGCCATGTGCGCTTCCGGGTCGTCCCGGAAGGCCTGACGGCCCGACTCTTTCGAGAGCGAGATGCAGAACTGGTTGAGCCAGTAGCCCTGCCGTGACCGGTCCGCGTCGAAGACGAACGTGCCGGGAATATCGTCGTATTCCTTTTCTTTCCTCGTCATGAGGTTTCCTCCAGTTGCGCGTGTGTGAGGGCCGCGAGGATGGCGCGGGCCCTGTCGTGATACTCCTCAGAACCGCCGACGATGCCGAGGTCCCCCATCTCTTGTTGCCACGCGACGGTGGCGGGCGCCATACGGGCGGGCAGGCCAAGGTCCGTCACGGTCTGCGCGACCTCGCGCATTTCGGCGGCCCGGCGCACCCCGTGGGTGGTCGTGCGCTCCATGTTATATGCGGCGCGTGCGGCCCAGTCCCAGCCGGGCATGGAGGCATCGAGCGAAGCGACGACCTCCCGGTCCACCCCTGCCTTCACGGCAGCCAGAATGCACTCCAAGGTCAGCGCTTCGACCCCCTTGATCATGATCGAGCGGATCATCTTGACCGCTGAGGCGCGCCCCACGTCGCCGGGCAGGATTTCCGCTTTCATCCCAAGCCGCTGGGTGAGCGCCCAAGCCGCCTCGGCATGCGGTCCGGACAGCAGAACCGGCGCTTCGTGCCGCTTGGGGCGGATCGGGGACATGATCGCCATGTCGACGTATCTTCCGCCGGCGTTCTCGACCAACGCAGCAGAGCCGCGCTTGGTTTCGGGGGCGCAGGAATTGCAGTCGAAGTAGAGCGTGCCGGCGGGCATCACCGCTGCCGCCGCGCGCGCCGCGTCCTGCGCGGCATCGGCGGTGACGAGCGAAAAGATTGCCGACGCGCCGACGAAGGCTTCCGCGACGGAGTTGGCCCCCGTGACCCCGAGCGCCTCATAGCTTTTCCACATGGCCTGCGCGGTCGGGCTGTGGGGCGTGTCCGTCTTGATGTCATACGCTGCCACGCGAACGCCCGGAACCGCCTCCCGCCAACCCTCGGCGAGGGCTTGGCCGGCTTCGCCGAAGCCTATGAGGGCGACCTTTTTGGACAGGTCGGTGGCCTGTGTTATCTCTTGATCCGTTCGCATGTGCCTTGCATGTAGGGTCGCCGTGGCCGGATTGGAAATTGATTGGTCCGAAGGTGTATTCATTCTGAGTATAGGTCAGGTGCCGTCAATCGCGCGCTGCGGCCCGGATAAGGTCGAGGAACCGGGCCTGCGTGGCCGTCGGCACCCATCCGGTCCGGGTGGTGAGACCGATGGGGCGAGCGCTTTCGGGCAGGTGCAGGTTTAGGCGCACCATGTCGCCGCGCGCGATCTCCACGGCGGCCTGATGCGGCGACAGGATGGTGAGGTAGTCGCCCCGCGCAAGCAGCCCGCGCACCAGCACCATCGAGGATGACACGATCCGCACCGGCGTCTGCGCCAGTCCCGCGATCCCCAGTGTGCGGAACAGGTAAGAGCCGCCCGGCGTCTCCTTCGGCGGGGCGATCCACGGGAATTTCAGCGTATCCGCGATGGTCAGCCCGGACGCGCCTGCGAGCGGATGCTCCGGCCCCGCCACCACGGCGAGCCTGTCGGTGAAAAGCGGCTCCTGCTCCACGTCCTCAACCGGAACCGGATCGCGCAGCGCCCCGATCAGCACGTCGATCTCGCCATAGCGCAGGCCCCTGAGCAACTCGCCATAGGGCGCGTCGATGGTGCGGATCTGCACGTTGGAGGCGTGGTCCAGAAGTGCGTTGATCGCCTCCGGCAGGATGCGGGTGCGCGACAGGGGCATGGACCCCACGGTAATCCGCGTGCTGTCACGCCCCGCCAGCCGGGTGAGGTCATCGAGCCCTTGGTTGAGTTCGGCTTCCGCGAGCTTCACGGACCGGGCGAACGCCTCGGCCTGCGGGGTGAGTTCGATCCCGCGCCGCCCGGCGGTGAAGAACGACATGCCGGACAACTTCTCAAGATCGCGGCAGGCACGGTGGATCGACGGTTGCGAAATGCCCAGCGTGCGCGCGGCGAGCGAGAAGTTTCCAGCGTCGCGCACCGCGATCAGGGCGCGCAACTGTGCCGCTGTGACCCGCAGGTGGAAGTCCGCGACCGGCTTGCCCTCGCGCCGGGCGAGGCGCACGGCGAGGGCTGCGCCGTGAGCCAGATGGGCGAACATGCGCCGGATGCGGGCGTGGAGCGCACCGCCTGCCTGGGTCGGGAACATTCCCTCGGGCCGCCGGTCGAGCAGTCGGGTTTCCAGCCGCGCCTCCAGCCCCGAGATCGCCTGCGTCACCGCAGGCTGGCTCAGATGAACCTTATGGGCCGCTGCCGAAATACCCTTGGCATCGGCCACTTCGAGAAACGCGCGCAGGTGGCGCAGGTTGGGAAATTCGACGGTCATGCGAGGCCTTTGGACAGGGCTCGCTTCATGAGCCCGAGACAAGACTATAGCAAATATTTATCAACTTCACGCGCGATTCAAATGGCAATCGGCCCCCCGCGTGGACTATGCCCGATCCAACGCGCCGGGCCTTTCCCGTGCGCGACCCATAACAGGTTCCCGGGAGAGAGACCTTATGTCCGACAAGAAAACCGCCCTCGTCATTTCCGCCCATTCCGCCGACTTCGTCTGGCGGGCCGGCGGCGCCATCGCGAAACACGCCAAGCTGGGCTACGACGTCACCGTCGTCTGCCTGTCCTACGGCGAGCGCGGGGAAAGCGCGAAGCTGTGGAAGCAGGAGGGCATGACGCTCGACAAGGTCAAGACCGAGCGCCGCAAGGAGGCCGAGAACGCGGCTTCCGCGCTGGGTGTCCACGACATCCAGTTCTTCGACATGGGCGACTACCCGCTGGAATTCACGCGCGAATACAAGGACAAGATGGTCGACGTGATCCGCGCCGTGCAACCCAAGTTCATGTTTTCCCACTCGAAATGGGACCCCTACAACACCGACCACATGAACACGACGCAGTTCGCGCTCGAGACCCGGATGATGGCGCAGGCCTGGGGCCATAACCCGGGCGAGAAGGTTCTGGGCGCGCCGCAGCTTTACCTGTTCGAGCCGCACCAGACCGAGCAGATGAACTGGAAGCCCAACATCTTTCTCGACGTGTCGGACGTGTGGGACAAGAAATGGGCCGCGATCCAGTGCATGCAGGGGCAGGAGCACCTGTGGCACTTCTACGAAAACGTGGCCGAGAACCGCGGCAACCACTTCCGCCGTAACTCCGGCGGGCAGGCGGGCGGCAAGGCCGCGACCCATGCGGAAGGGTTCGAGGCCATCTTCCCGCGCACCGTCGACGAGCTGGATTGAGAGGAGGCCACATGACCTATCAACCCGGAACAACCGGCGTCGTCGTCCAGAACATCGAACGTGCCGATCCCGCCGTGATCGATGGCCTCGGGGCCTGCGGTGTGGCGACTGTGCATGAGGCGCAGGGGCGCAAGGGACTGCTGAATTCCTATATGCGTCCGATCTATCCCGGTGCGCGGATCGCGGGGTCGGCGACGACGATCCTCGCGCCGCCAATGGACAACTGGATGATCCATGTCGCCATCGAGCAATTGCAGGAGGGTGACGTCCTTCTGCTCGGCACGATCAGCCCGTCGGACGCCGGATACTTCGGCGATCTGCTGGCCACATCGGCGCAGGCGCGCGGGTGCCGGGGGCTGATCATCGATGCCGGCGTGCGCGATGTGCGCGACCTCACCGAAATGAATTTCCCGGTCTGGTCCAAGGCGATCGGGGCGCAGGGCACGATCAAGGAAACGCTGGGATCGGTGAACGTGCCGGTGGTCTGCGCGGATGCGCTGGTGAACCCCGGTGACGTGATCGTGGCGGATGACGACGGGGTCGTCGTGGTGCGCCGGGAAGAGGCCGCCGAGGTATTGGAAAAAGCTCAAGCGCGTGAAGCGAACGAGGGCGAGAAGCGGGCGAAATTCGAGGCCGGGGAACTGGGTCTCGACATCTACAAGATGCGTGAACGGCTCGCTGAAAAGGGCCTCAAATATGTCTGAGCGGGCCATGCACAGCGCGTACACACCGCGTACACACGCTGTACATACACTTTGTGCATACGCCGGGTGCGGGCATGTCTGAGGGCGTGCGCTGCATGTGGATGCGCGGCGGCACGTCGAAGGGCGGATTTTTCCTGTCGGACGACCTGCCGTCGGACGAAGCGACGCGCGATGCCTTCCTGCTGCGCGTCATGGGATCGCCGGACATTCGCCAGATCGACGGGATGGGCGGGACCGATCCGCTCACCTCCAAGATCGCCGTGGTGCGCAAGTCCGAGAGGGAGGGGGTCGATGTCGACTACCTCTTCCTTCAGGTTTTCGTGGATCAGCCCATCGTCACGGACAAGCAGAACTGCGGCAACATGCTGGCCGGTGTCGGCCCCTTCGCCATCGAGCGCGGGTTGATCGACGCGACGGGGGACCAGACCCGCGTGTCGATCTACATGGAGAACACCGGACAGGTCGCCGTCGCGGATGTGAAGACTCCGGGTGGCGTGGTGTCCTATGCGGGCGAGGCGGCCATCGACGGGGTGCCGGGCACGGCGGCGCCGATCCCGCTGGAGTTCAAGGATACGGCCGGGTCGTCCTGCGGCGCGCTCTTGCCCACCGGCAACGTGGTGGACACCGTCGAGGGTGTCGAGGTCACGATGATCGACAACGGGATGCCCGTGGTCGTGATGCGCGGGGCCGACATGGGGATCACGGGCGATGAGACGCCGGAAGAGCTTGAGGCCAACGAGGATTTGCGGGCCAAGCTGGAGGCGATCCGGCTGGCCTGTGGGCCGATGATGAACCTTGGCGACGTGAAAGAGAAATCGGTGCCCAAGATGACGATGGTCACGGCACCCAAAGCCGGGGGCGCGGTGAACACGCGCACCTTCATCCCGCATCGCTGCCACAAGACCATCGGGGTTCTGGGCGCGGTGAGCGTGGCGACGGCCTGCCTGCTCGAAGGGTCGCCCGCGCAGGCGCTGGCCGAGACCGGGGAGGGCGACGAGCGCAGCCTTTCCATCGAACATCCCACGGGCGAGATGACCGTGATCGCGAAACTGGACGCGGCGGGAACGCCGGTGTCCGCCGCCATCCTGCGCACGGCGCGCAAGCTGATGGACGGCGAAGTGTTTGGAGACTGAGATGACCGAGACCCAAGTGAAAGACGCCGACTGGCTGGATTTCCACCCGGACCCCAAGAAGCCCGACTTCAAGCTGCCCGAAGGGGCGGTGGACGCGCATTGCCATGTGTTCGGGCCGAGCCCGGAGTTTCCCTTCGCGCCGGAGCGCAAGTACACGCCCTGCAACGCGGGGAAGGACAAGCTTTACGAACTGCGCGATTTCCTCGGCTTCACCCGCAACGTGATCGTGCAGGCGACCTGCCACGGCAAGGACAACGCGGCGATGGCGGATGCCTGTCGAACGGCGGGCGATCTGGCCCGCGGCGTGGCGAGCGTGCGCCATGACATCACGCGTGAGGAGCTTGCTGAACTCGACGAGGCGGGCGTGCGCGGAGTGCGCTTCAACTTCGTCAAGCGTCTGGTCGATGCGACGCCGCGTGAGCATTTCACCCAAGTGGCCGAGCGTATCCAGGAGTTCGGCTGGTCCATCGTGGTCTACTTCGAAGCCGCCGATCTGGAGGAGCTGGTGCCGTTCCTCGAAAGCCTGCCGGGGATCATCGTGGTCGACCACATGGGACGGCCCGACGTGGAGAAGGGTGTCGATCACCCGGATTTCCAGCGCTTCCTGAAGCTGATGGAAGACAACGACAACATCTGGTCGAAAGTGACCTGCCCGGAGCGTCTGTCCGTCTCGGGCCCGCCCGCCTATGACGACGTGGTGCCGTTCGCGCGCGCGGTGGTGGAGCGGTTCCCGGACCGGGTGCTCTGGGGCACGGACTGGCCGCATCCGAACATGAAGAGCCACATGCCCGACGACGGCAACCTCGTGGATTTCATTCCCCGGATCGCGCCGACGGACGAGGAACAGCGCAAGCTCCTCGTCGATAACCCGATGCGGCTTTACTGGGCGCGCTGACCGCGCCATGTCAGGCCGGGCTGCACGCGTGGCCCGGTCCCCGACCTCCCTGAACATCTGAACCTATAGAGACCTGCGCGTCCGGACGGCGGCGTATGGGCATTTGCGCCTGCCTGCACGGCCTTTCGTGGCCACTTTGCGTGCCCGTAGCCCATAAGATTTGCGTTCCGATCATTCAATCGACGCGGAACGGGATGTGGCTTGATTCAGGTCAAATTGGCGCGCGGCGGCGCGTGCGACACAGGCTCAGATCAATCAAGGAGGAACGGCCATGCATGATATGCCGGGCTACGACTATCACATCGACATTCCGGGCACGACGATCTTCGACGGCAAGATGGCCATGAAAGGCTATGCGCTGAACAAGATGTGCTACGACTTCAACAAGGCCGAGAACCGCGAAAGCTTCCGGGCCGACGAAGAAGGCTGGATGGAGAAATACGGCCTGAATGACGAGCAGAAGACCGCCGTGCGCGAGCGCAATGTGCTGGGTCTCATCGCTGCCGGTGGCAACATCTACTACCTCGCCAAATTCGCCGGGATCTTCGGCCTTGGCGTGCAGGATGTGGGCGGGCTTCAGACCGGCAAGACCACCGAAGAATTCAAGGAATACCTGGCGAGCCAGGCGTAAGGGGGACGGACAATGGCGAAAATTCTTGGCGGGATCACCACGTCCCACATTCCGGCGGTCGGCAATGCGATCCAGAAGGAGCTTTATGACGATCCGTACTGGAAGCCCTTTTTCGACGGCTATCCGAAGGTTCACCAGTGGATCAAGGATCACAAGCCCGACTACTGCATCAATATCTACAACGACCACGGGCTTGGCTTCTTCCTCGACCGGATGCCGACCTTCGCGATCGGGTGCGCGAACGAGTACCGCAACGAGGACGAGGGCTGGGGCCTGCCCGCGCTCGACCCGTTCCCCGGTGCGCCGGAGCTGAGCTGGCATATCGCCGAGAGCATGGTGGCCGATCATTTCGACCTGACCACCTGTCAGGAGCTGGCGGTCGACCATGGGTTCGTCGTGCCGATGCAGCTGTTCTGGCCTGGTGCGCCACATCACCCGGATATGCCGAAAACCGTTCCGATTTCGGCCAACACCGTGCAGCACCCGATCCCGACGCTGGCGCGGGCGCTGGACTTCGGCAAGGCGCTGGGCAAGGCGCTGCGGTCGTTCCCGGAGGACGCGACCATCGTGATCCTCGGCACCGGTGGTCTGAGCCACCAGCTGGACGGGCAGCGCGCGGGCTTCATCAACAAGGAGTTCGATCAGTACTGCCTCGACAACATCGTGTCGAACCCGGAAGAGCTGACCAAGATCACCCGCATGGAGCTGGTCGAAAAGGCCGGGGCGCAGGGGACCGAGTTCCTGATGTGGATGATGATGCGCGGGGCGCTGGGCGACGACGTGAACGAGATCACGCGGAATTATCACATTCCGATTTCGAACACGGCGGCCGGGACGCTTTTGCTGGAATGTGCCGCCTGAGGGATTGCGCCGCAGGGCTTCGCGCCCTGCGTCGCGGCGGGAAGGCGGCTGGCGCCGCCTCAGGAGGGCCAGCCCTCCTGACCTCCCGAAGTATTTGAAGAACGAAGAAGGGGGGCGCGGGAGCGTCCCTTTTCATGTCGGCAGGTGGGCGCGGGCGGCGCGGAGGTCTTCGATGAAGCGGGCTTCTTCCTCGGCTTTGTGCACAGGGTCCGGGAGGCGCAGGATGTAGCTGGGGTGGATCGTGACCAGGAGCGGCGCGCCGTCTGTCGTTTCTTCGATCCTGCCCCGGCGTTCGAGGAGCGCGCGGCGATCGCCCGTCAGGCTTTCGAGCGCGGTGGCGCCGAGGGCGACGGTGAGGTCGGGTCGCACGCGTTCGCGTTCGAGGTCGAGCCACCAGCGGCAGTGTGCGATTTCCTCGCGGTTCGGCGCCTGATGGAGACGGCGTTTGCCGCGCGGGGTGAATTTGAAGTGTTTGACCGCGTTGGTGACATAGGCCGTGGTGCGGTCGATGCCGGCTGAGGCGAGCGCGCGGTCGAAGAGTTGGCCCGCGGGGCCGGTGAAGGGGCGGCCTGTCAGGTCTTCGCGGTCGCCCGGTTGCTCGCCGACGAACATGAGGGGCGCGTCCGTGGGGCCCTCGCCGGGGACGGCCTGGGTGGCGTTCGCGTGGAGCGGGCAGCGGGTGCAGGCGTCGAGGGCGGCGTGGAAGCGGTCTTGCGAGGCGGTGAGCGCCTCTTGCGATTGGGCCACCCGGGCGGCGACCTTTTCGGCGCGGGCGGGCGCGAGGGTGGGCGTGGCCTCGGCCATTTCGCGGGCGCGGCTCTCGGCGGTGGCGATGAGCTCGGGGATCAGTCCTGCCTCGGGCATGTTGCGCCAGTATTTCTTGGGCATCTCGGCCTGCATGGCCTTGGGCTTCAGGCGGGCCGGGTTGAAGATCGAGCGGAAATAGGTGCGCCAGAGGTCTTCCGCCGCGTCGTCGGGCAGGTCGGGCCGCGGGGCGGGGTCCGTGAAGGTGAGGGTGCCGGCGACGAAATGCGCGGTCATGTCGGGCGTGAAGATCGACCAGTCCATGTCGCCGAAGCGTTTGGCGAAGAACGGCGCGCCGATTTCGAGGATCGGATGCGAGGGTTCGAACCACGCGGCGAAGCGGCGGCGGTCCGTCTGGGAGCCCATGTCGCGGAAGCGGACGAAGGCGTGCATCTTGTGGCGGTCGCGTCCGACCTCTTTCGCAAGTCGGTTGAGGTGCGCCACGCGCGGGTCGCCCCGGTCGTCGGTCAGGCGCGGGCGGGTTCCGAGCGCCCAGAGGAGCGCGTAGAGGCGGGCGAACCGTTCCGGGTCGGAGTGATGGACGGCGAGCCGGGCGAGGGCGACGAAATCCCGGGGCACCGTCGTCTGAGGTGCCGCGCGCGGGGTCGGCACGGTGGCGGCGAAGAGATCGCCGCCGCCCGCGCCCCGGTGCCAGAGGATGTCTTCGGGCGGCGTCTCACTGGCCAGAAAGGCGCGCGCGTGGTTGCGCCATGCCTCATAGGTGCCGACCTTGGGGAGCGAGACGCGCAGCATCAGAACAGCGACAGTTGCTCGGGCGGCGGGGCGAAGCGGGCCTTGAGGTCCGCCGCGTCGAGGTTGCGGGGGCGCCAGTCGAGGGCTGTAAGGAAGGGGTGGGCGTTCTTCAGGTTCGCGCCCATGCGCATGAGGTCCTCGTAACGCAGCGTGCGGTGGCGGCGGGTTTTCAGGATGCGGCCGACGGTGCGGGTGCCGATGCCGGGGACGCGGAGCAGCGTTTCGCGGTCGGCGCGGTTGATGTCGACCGGGAAGAGGTGGCGGTTGGCCAGCGCCCAGGCGAGTTTCGGGTCCATCGTGAGGTCGAGGTTGCCGTCGGGACGCGCGCCCGTGATTTCGCCCACGTCGAAGCCGTAGAACCGCATGAGCCAGTCGGCCTGATAGAGCCTGTGTTCGCGCACGAGGGGCGGGGAGATGAGAGGCAGGGCGGCGGAGCTGTCGGGGATCGGCGAGAAGGCGGAGTAGTAGACGCGTTTCAGGCCGTAGCTTGCGTAAAGCCGGGTGGAGCTTTGCAGTATGGTCGTGTCGCTGGCGCCGTCCGCGCCGACGATCATCTGGGTGGACTGCCCGGCGGGGGCGAACTTGGGGGCGCGGCGGCCAGTGTGGGTCTTGTCGCCCGCCGCCTCTTTGCGCAGGCGCACGTCGGCCATCGCGCGGCGGATGCGGGCGGGGGATTTCTCAGGCGCGTAGGATTTGACCGAGGCGTCGGTCGGCAGTTCGACGTTGATCGACAGGCGGTCGGCGTAGCGGCCTGCCTCGTCCAAGAGGTCGGGCGAGGCGTCGGGGATGGTCTTGAGGTGGATGTAGCCGCGAAACCCGTGATCTTCGCGCAGCATTCGGGCGATGCGGACCATGTCGGCCATCGTATCGTCGGGCGTGCGAATGATGCCGGAGGACAAAAACAGCCCCTCGATATAGTTGCGCCGGTAGAATTCGAGTGTGAGGGTCACGACCTCTTCGGGTGTGAAGCGGGCGCGTTGCACGTTGCTGCTGACACGATTCACGCAATAGGCGCAGTCGTAGATGCAGAAGTTCGTCATCAGGATCTTGAGCAGGCTGATGCAGCGCCCGTCCGGCGCGTAGGCATGGCAGATGCCGGAGCCTGTCACCGAGCCGATCCCCTTGCCGTCGCGCGAGTCCCGCTTTTGCCCCCCGCTGGAGGCGCAGGAGGCATCGTATTTCGCGGCATCGGAGAGGATCGCGAGTTTTTGGTCGAGGGTCAGGCGGGCCATATGTTCACATTATGTTCCTGACGTGCCCGCAGCAATCAGGCGCGTGGTGAACTTTCAGTGAACAGGCAGCGCGGTCAGAGGTCGGCCACCATCTTGCGCAATTCGAACTTCTGGATCTTGCCCGTGGAGGTCTTGGGCAATTCGGTGAAGACCACTCGCTTGGGTGTCTTGAAGCCTGCGAGCTGGGCGCGGGTGTGGGCGATGAGTTCGTCCTCCGTCACCTCTGCGCCCTCCTTCAACTCGACGAAGGCGCAGGGCACCTCGCCCCATTTCTCGTCCGGTTTGGCGACCACGGCGCAGAGCGACACGGCAGGGTGATGCATCAGCACGTCCTCGACCTCGACCGACGAGACATTCTCGCCGCCCGAGATGATGACGTCCTTCGCCCGGTCGGTGATCTTGATGTAGCCGTCCGGGTGCTGGAACGCGATGTCGCCGGAGTGGAAATAGCCGCCCCGGAAGGCCTCTTGCGTGGCGTCCGGGTTCTTCAGGTAGCCCTTCATCATGACATTGCCGCGCGCCATGATCTCGCCCACCGTTTCGCCGTCCCACGGGACCTGTTGCATGGTGTCGGAGTCGAGGACGGTGACGTCCTCCATATCCGCATGTCCCACGCCCTGCCGGGCCTTGATGGCGTAGCGCTCGGTGTCGGGCAGATCTTCCCACGCGTCCTTCCACAGGGTTTCGGTGATGTGGCCGTATGTCTCGGTCAGCCCGTAGACTTGGCAGACGTGGAAGCCCAGCGGCTCGATGGCCGCCAGCGTTGCGGCCGGCGGCGGGGCGCCGGCGGTGTAGACCTCGACGATGTGATCGAAGGTGCGGCGGTCGGCGTCCTTGGCGTTCACCATCAGGCCCAGCACGATGGGTGCGCCGCCGAAATGGGTCACGCCCTCATCCGCGATGGCATCGTAGATCGCTTTCGCGGTGATGTCGCGGCAGGTGATGATGGTGCCGCCCACGGCCGGGATCGTCCAGGTGTGGCACCAGTTGTTGCAGTGAAAGAGCGGCACGATGGTGAGGTAGCGCGTGTCTTTGTTCAGGCCCCATGCGACAGCCACGCCCATCGTGTGCAGGTACGCGCCCCGGTGGGAGGAGACGACACCCTTGGGCCGCCCCGTGGTGCCGGAAGTGTAGTTGAGTGCGAGGCTTTCCCATTCGTCTTCCGGCATGATCCAGTCGAACGCGGGGTCGCCGGAGGACAGGAAGTCCTCGTATTCCTCATGCGTGCCGCTGGCCGGGTGGCCCGCTTCCGGGGCGGCGACTTCGACGACCTTAGGCTTTGGTCCGTCCATCTGCGCGATGGCTTTTTCCACCACGGTCAGGAACTGGGTGTCGGCGAGCACCACCTTGGCCCCGCCATGTTCGAGGATGTAGGCCACCGTGCCCACGTCGAGGCGCACGTTGATGGTGTTCAGGATCGCCCCGGCGGCGGGCACGCCCCAGCTTGCCTCGACCTGGGCGAGCGTGTTGGGGATCACGGTCGCGACCACATCACCTGGGGCGACACCGGCGCGGGCCAGGGCGGAAGCGAAGCGCGAGGCGCGGGCGTGGGTTTCGCCCCATGTGAACCGCCGGTCGGCGTGAACCACCGATGTGCGTTCGGGGAACAGGCGCGCGGCGCGCCGGATATGCGACAGCGGCGTGAGCGGCACGAAGTTCGCCGCGTTCTTCTCAAGCCCGGTTTCGTCGGCCAGCCAGCCCATGATGTCCTCCCTTGGTCTCCCGCGCCCGATTAGGACGGATCGTTCGCGTGCGGTCAATCCGGGTTTTCGCGGATGCGACACGGGGTTACGGTTCGCCATGATCCTTTCGCGCGGTCGCCGCTATATCTTCGTCCATGCGCCCAAGACGGGCGGCACGTCGTTGGCCCTCATGCTCGAGGACAAGGCGATGAAGGACGATATCATGCTGGGCGATACGCCCAAGGCGCGCAAACGGCGTGGCAAGGTGCGCGGGATCGAGACGTCAGGCCGGCTGTGGAAGCACTCGATGCTGACCGATCTTTATGGGCTGGTGACGCAGGAGGAGATGGAGGATTTCTTCGTCTTCACGCTCGTGCGCAATCCGTGGGACCGGATGGTGAGCTATTATCACTGGCTCGGGGCGCAGGCGTTCGACCACCCGGCGGTGGCCAAGGCCAAGGCGCTGGACTTCGCGGCGTTCGTGACGGACCCGATGATCCTGCGGTCGATGGAGCTGAACCCCTATGGGCGGTACGTCGAGGACCGCGACGGGGTCGAGCGGGGCGATCATTTCATCCGGTTGGAGCGGTTCGGCGAGGATCTGGCCCCGGTCGAGACCGCCCTCGGCCTGAAATTTAACGAAATTGCCCACGAAAACGCCTCGAATCGGGTTCGGGACTACCGGAAGGCTTATTCCAAAGAGGGAATTGAGGCAGTCGCACAGGCCTGCTGCACCGATATTGAACGCTTTGGATACACATTCGACGGGTGAGTTTGTTCCCGGAGGGGCGACAATACGGCCTGAACTGTCGCGACCGTCGAAAAATCCGCAACATTGCCAAGAATTGACCTTATTTGCGCCCGAGAATCTCCCCCGGTCCTTCCCGAGTGTGACCTTGCGACGGAGAAACGGGCTGCCACCTGTCCCGTCGGACCTAACCTGGGGACTACGACATGCTCGGTATCATCGACCTCGACGCCCATAGGGCAAAGCGCGACCCGCTCGGTGATACCGGGCAGGACCAGTCAACCTACCGCACCAAGGGGATTTACGCCGGGTCGCGGCTGGCGACCGCGAAAGGCTGGCGGCGCGCCTCGGAGATCGCGGTGGGCGATCTCGTCCTGACCTTCGATAACGGAATGCAGCCGGTGGTCGCCGTGACCCGCACCGCCGTGCTTGCCGGGCGTCACCTGCCCGAGGCGGCCCTGCCGGTTCATGTGCCGGCGGGCGCGCTGGGCAATCAGACCGAGATGGAGCTTGCGCCGGGACAATCGGTCATGGTGGAGAGCGACGCGGCCGAGCGGCTGTTCGGGGATCCGTTCGCCGTTCTGAAGGCCCGTGACCTTGTCGGGTTCGCGGGAATCGGCCGGAGCGACGGACCGGCGGTGTCCGAGGTGGTCACCGTTCATTTCGCGCAGGACGAGGTGGTGCATCTGGATGGTGGCGCGCTTGTCGTGGCGCCGTCCGACGTGCCGGGCGAGACGACGCTGGCCTTTCTGTCCGCGACGCGCCAGCCCGCCTTGTATGCAACTTACACCGGCGAGGACGCGCGACTTCTGGTCGCCGCGATGACTCGTGACACCGACCTGCGGGGGGTGGGGGGACCGATGCGTTCCGCCGCCTGAGCGGGCCGCGGCGCGCGCCGAACGCATCCCTGGCGCGCGTCGCGTTCGCAGATTTCAGTTTTTTCGCGCTCGTTCCTGCCCCCCATTTCACCAGCGCGAAAACGCCCCGTCCGACCCCCTTGCCGGACGGGGCTCTTTTTTGTCCGCCGGGCGGGCCTAGTGGAAGAAGCGCTGGGTCGGGAAGGCGATGACGCCGTCTTCCGAAAGCCGTTCGCTTGCATGAGACGAGCCCGCGCGCGCGGCGGCGAGGAGGTCGCGCACCCCTTCGGGCGGGTGGCCTGTGGCCGCCGCGATCACGTCGCGCATATGGGGAAAGGAATAGGCCTGTTCGGTGAGCGTCGCCGCGTCATAGGCGGTCTGGCCGAGGCCCGCGTAGTGGCGCAACGAGCCGCCCGCGCGGCGCAGGCGGCGCTCGAACACGGAGCAGGCGATAAGGCAGGTATCGGCGAGCGCGCGCAGTTCGGAGGTATCGGCCCTGCGGTCCATCGCCTCGACCACCCGGATCGTCAGCCCGTCGACTTGAACCTGCTCGCGCATGTAGCGGGCGAGGGTGATGGCGATGTAATGGCGCAACGTATCGGTGAGGGGAATTCCCGTCTCCCGCATCCCATCCGCGACGAGATCGTCGGCGGCGGCGACAAGCGCATCCTGCATCGGTGATACCTCCTTGTTTTTGCCGGGTCCTTTCCTGTTCAACGCGGGCCCATGGGAAAAGGTTACCGCGCCTTGAAATTTGATCAAAAGAAAAATGGCGGATGTGGCACAGGTGTTGCCCGGTTGCCCTCGACTTGGGCAGGGATGCGCGGATTTCCGGCGCGTCGGGGAAGGTCCGGCGGTTTTCGACATGAGCGCTGGCGCGCGCAGGATTTGCGCCGCCCCGGCTGCGCCGGGTCGTCGCGGTGGGGGGCGCTGCCCCCGTCGCGCCTGCGGCGCGACTCCCCCGGGATATTTTCAGACCGGAAAGAGGTCAGCCGAGCGGGCTTGCCCCCTGAAGGCGCAGGAAGAGCGATTCCTCTTCGTCGTTCTTGAAGTAGGGCACGCTTGGCGGGGCGTCGAGATCGGGCAGGCGGCCTGCGATCTCGGCCAGAACGACCTGCGTGATGAAGGGCAGGTCGAAGTCGCGCACGTCGGCGAGGGAAATCCACTGGAGATGGCTGAGCTCGTCGGCGGCGCCCGAGAAATCGTCCGGGTCCGTCTTGAGCCGTGCCGCATCGGCCACGAAGAAACGCGCGTCGAAGCGACGGGGGCGCCCCGGTGGCGTGATTGCGCGGAAGACGAAAGCGAGCCCGTCGGGGGACGGGATGTAGCCGGACTCGGCGAAGGCGCGCCAGTTGTCGGGGGGCGGGGAGGGCCAGGTGCCCGGCGTGCCGAGGATCTGGCCGGTCTCTTCCCACAATTCGCGGATGGCGGCGGCGAGCAGGGCCGGGCCGATGCCGTCGGGTGCATCTTCGCCGAGGCGGGTGCGGCAGGGCTCGGCCCCCTGTTCGGCGACGGGCAGGCCGTGGTCCGTCTTGTCGACCGCGCCGCCGGGAAAGACGAACTTGTTGGGCATGAAGGCGGCCTTGGCGCCGCGCTGCCCCATCAGGACGCGCGGCTTCGTGTCCGCATCACGGATCAGCACCACGGTCGCGGCGTGTCGGATGACCTTGGACTTGTCGATCGTCTCGGCGTTCATGCGCCCCCCGGAAGTTGCGGGGCGCGGCCCCCGTTCATGCCTCTGATCTGGCCTCGGGCGGGGCGAAGCCATGCATCCGCTTGGCCCATTGCACCCCCACCATGAGGCCTTTGAACCTTGGCAGAAGGTAGAGGGAAAGCGCAACCGCGAGAATGGCCAGCACCGAGAACAGCACCATCGGGTCCGGGCGGAAGATCGTGAAGCCGAAGTGGAAGAACGGCACGAGCAGGTGGCCCACCACCAAGATCGTGAGATAGGCCGGGCCGTCGTCGGCGCGCTGGTGGTGCAGGTCTTCGCCGCAGACGGTGCAGGTGTCGCGCACCTTCAGGTAGCTTTTCATCAGGGGGCCGGTGCCGCAATGCGGGCACTTCTTGCGCCAGCCGCGCCAGACGGCGGGCTTCAGGGGACGTTCCGCGCCGGTATCGGGCGCGGGGGCCGTGGAGGTGGCAGTCATCGCAGATCTCACTCGGGGCTGTGTTCGCCACGTCTAGATAGGGTGTCGGCGCGCGTTTTGCCATGACACGGAATGTCGCGGGGCGGCTGAGCGGAAAGACGCTGCGATTTTTTTCGCGCTTTGGCGACGGAAGCGGCGCAGGCGCCCGTTTGAAGGGCATGTCACGGTCGCAACGGGCCGGGCGGCAAGGCAGGACACCTTGACCCTTATGGAGAGAACAACATGAAACGTGCGATGAAACTGACAGGCTACGGGCTCCTCACCGGCGCGGCGATGACGCTGGCGGCCTCCGGCGTGGCGATGGCGCGCGATGGCGGGCACAAGATGGGCGACATGCGCGGCCAGATGCGCGGCGCGCCGGTGGCGTTTGCCGAGCTCGACGCGAATGGTGACGGGCAGATCACGCAGGATGACCTGACGCAGCGCGCGGGCGAGCGGTTTTCGCAGGCGGATGCGGATGGCGACGGTGCCGTGACGCTGGCTGAACTGACCGAGGCCGGGATCGCCCGGTTCGAGGAGCGCCATGACGCCCGAATGGGCATGGCGGCCCCCGGTGCCGTGCCGGGCCGGCCCTCGGATGCGCAGGTGCGCGCGCGGGCCGAGGATATGGCCGGGCGGCTTCTGGCGCGGGCCGATGCGGACAAGAGCGGCACGCTCGAAGCCGGAGAGATGACCGGTGGACGGGGCATGGACCGGCTGTTTGACCGGGCTGACGCGGACGGTGACGGCGCGGTGACGGAAGAGGAATTCGAGACCGCGCGCGCCGAGATGATGGAGCGGATGCAGGGGCGCGATCACGACCGCGCCGGACGCGACGGTCCGCGTGACGGGCATGGTCCGCGCGGCGGGCAGGCGCCCTGGATGCGCAACAACTGAGGCCTTTGAGAGACGGGGCGGGCCCAACGCGGCCCGCCCGACCCGGATTGCGCCGGGAACAGGGACCGGATTAACTGCCGGACGCGATGGACATGGCATTCGACGATGCAAGTGCGGTCTCGGACGAGGCCTTGCTGGTCGCCTATGGCAATGGCGACAGGGCGGCGGCGCAGATGCTGACCGCGCGCCTTGCGCCGCGCGTGCTCGGGTTTTCGACCCGGATGCTGGGGGGCGACCGGGCCGAGGCCGAGGACGTCACGCAGGAGGCGATGCTTCGGTTGTGGAAGATCGCGCCCGAGTGGCGGCAGGGCGAAGCGAAGGTGTCGACCTGGCTTTTCCGGGTCGCGTCGAACCTGTGCACGGACCGGCTGCGCAAGCGGCGCAGTGTGGACCTCGACAGTGTGCCGGAGCCGGAAGACGCGGCGCCCGGGGCTGTCGCGGGGCTTATCGAGGCCGACCGGGCGCGCGCGCTGGAGCGGGCGCTGGCGGAATTGCCGGACCGGCAGCGCGAGGCGGTGGTCCTGCGCCATCTCGAGGGGCTTGCGAACCCCGAGATCGCGCAGGCAATGGAGATCAGCATCGAGGCGGTGGAGAGCCTGACCGCCCGGGGCAAGAGGACGCTGGCCCGGATCCTGTCCGGGCGGCGCGAGGAGTTGGGATATGACTCGGACTGAAGATGACCGTCGGGACGACGAGATGCTTGGGGAGTTCTTCGCCGCAGGGCGGGAGACCGCGCCCCTGCCGTCGGCGGATCTGTTGAACCGGATTGCCGCGGATGCCGAGGTGGTGGACGGCGCGCGTGCCGCGTCCGTGGCTGCGCGCCCGCCGCGGCGGGGTGTGTTCGCGGCCATGACGGATGCAATCGGCGGCTGGCCGGCGCTGGCCGGCATGGCGACGGCCGCCGTGGCCGGCGTCTGGATCGGCGTGGCCCAGCCCGTCGCGCTCACGTCGCTCACCGGGGGTGTGCTTGGCGCGGCGACGACGGGGACTTATGAACTGGAAGACCTGATGCCGGGGTATTCGACCCTGTCGACCTTCAATGCTGAGGTGGCCCAATGACCGATCCGACCTCATCCCCGCGCGTGCCGACACGCACCTGGGTCAAGGTGCTGCTGGCCGTGTCGCTTACGTTGAACCTGATGGTTCTGGGCGTGATCCTTGGCGGGTGGCTCGGGGACCATTCGCGCCGGGGCGACCACGGGCCACGGGATGAGCGGCGGGCGTTCGATCCGGCGCTGGGCCCGTTCTCGCGCGCGTTGCCCGATCCGTACCGGGACCGGGCGGTCACGGCGTTGCGGGACCGGGCCGGGGATTTTCAGGACAACCGCGCAGAGCTGGCCGGGCAGGTGTCTCAGATGATCGCGCTGCTCAGAGCGGAGCCTTTCGACGCGGAGGCGTTGCGCGGGGTGATGGCGGCCCAGACCGAGATCTTCGCGCAGCGTAGCCAGGTCGGTCGGGCGGTCGTGCTCGACCAGATCGAGCAGATGAGCGCGGCGGATCGCGCGCAACTGGCCGAACGGTTGGAGACAGGCTTTCGTCGCGCGCTGGACCGCGCCCGCCCCTAGGCGGCGGAACGCTCCGACGCGAAGGTGACGCGGTTTCGCCCGGCGGCCTTGGAGGCATAGAGCGCCCGGTCCGCCTGATCGAAGAGCTCGCGGTGGTTCGTGTGGGAACCTGCGCACAGAGCGACGCCGACCGAGGCCGTGACCGAAACTTCATCGCCACCTGAGCGCACCGGCACCGGGCGCCCGCCGATGGCCCGGCGCAGCCGGTCGGCCGTGTCGCGGGCGGTCGCCGCATCCGCCCCGCGCAGAATAACGAGGAATTCCTCCCCGCCGATCCGGGCCAGGAGGTCGATCTCGCGCAGGGTCGTGCGAAGCCGTCGCGCGGTTTCCACCAGCACGTCGTCGCCCGCGAGGTGGCCGAAGCGGTCGTTGACGGATTTGAAGTGATCGAGGTCGATGAGAAGCAGCGCACAGGCATTGCCGCCCGTCGCCCGCTCACGCGACAGGCGGGCGAGGTAGCCGTCCACATACCGCCGATTGAACAGCCCGGTCAGTGGGTCACGCAGCGCCTTGTCCAGTTGATCCTCAACCTGCGCCCGCAGTCGGTCCGTTTCGCGTTTGCGTGCGAGCAGACGCTGGAGCCGTGCGGCCAGTTCGTCGGGCGAGAAGGGACCGCGCAGGATGCCGTCCGCGCCGAAGTCGAGCGCCATTTCGGCGATGTCTGAGGCCGGGCCGGGGTGGTGCAGCAGCACGATCGCGTGCCGGGTCGCGGGGCGCGCGCGCAGTTCCGCGACAAGCCCGAGGGCCGTGCCGGGGTTGCCCGGGGCGAAGGCGATCACATAGGCGTCCGAGGCACTGGCGGCCTCCAGCATCGTGGTGGCGGTCGCGAGCGTGACTTTTGCCGGGAAGGCCGCCTCGACGCCCGCGCGCCATGACGGGCCATCGGCCGCCGATGCCGGAACGAGCGTGATACGGGGGCGGGCCTGAAATGAGGTAGGCGCTTCCGCCAGAGCGTCGTTCCCGTGCAGCGCGTGGCGCCGCATCAGTTCCGACCGCTCGGCGTTCCGGCGGATCAGATTGCGCAGGAGTGCAAGCAGGAGTGTCTCGCCGGGGAGGTCGGCCAAGCATTCCTCAGCGCCCGCTTCCAGCGCCGCGACCCGCGCGGCGGTGTCATCAGCGGCCCCGTAAAGAACCACGGGCACCTCGCGCAGCCGGGCATGGGCCTTGAGCGCGCGGCACGCCGCGATCCCGCCGCCCGGGAAGTCTATGTCCATCAGCACGACATCCGGCGGAGTGGACAGCATAACCGAGGCGAGTTCCTCGCCATGCCGCGCCTGCACCACCGTATGACGCGCCGTCGCCAGCCGCGCTTTCAGCGCGATCCGGTCGGTCACCGTGTCGTCGGCAATGAGGATGCGTCCGCCCATTCAGAATTGCTCGATCTTGTCTAAGATGCGTTGCGTTCGGGTAAGTCTTGCCCAAGAAAGATTAACAAAGTGTTTCCCAGGATCGGAACGAGGCAGATATGACGCAAGACATGGCCGAAACCATCGGTTTGCAGGCACTCGGCTGGCTGGCGGGCAACGAGGAACTGCTGCCGGTCTTTCTCGGATCGACGGGCGGGGACATGGCCGAGCTGGGTGCGCGGGCGGCCGATCCCGAGTTTCTCGGCGCCGTGCTGGATTTCATCACGATGGATGATGCCTGGGTCATGGCCTTCTGCGATCAGGCGGGTCTGGACTATGCCCAACCATTGCAGGCGCGCGCGGCGTTGCCGGGCGGTGGTCAGATGCACTGGACATGAGCCTGCGCGCCGATGCGGTGCTGTTCGACAAGGATGGCACGCTGTTTTCGTTCGACGAGTCCTGGTCGGCCTGGGCGCGGCTGTTTCTTGACCGGATGGCAGGGGGCGACGAGGCACGGGCCTCGCGCCTTGCCGCGGCGATCGGGTATGATCGGTCGACGGGGACGTTCCTGCCCTCGTCGGTCGCGATCGCCGGCACGCCCGAGGAGGTCGCAGCACTCTGCGCGCCGGTCCTGGGGCGAGCGCCCGAGCCGCTTGTCGATGAGATCAACGCGGCGGCGGCCGAAGCGCCGATGAACGAGGCGGTGCCGCTGGCCCCGCTGCTCGACCGCCTGCGCGGGGCGGGGCTCGTGCTGGGTGTGGCGACCAACGATGCGGAAACCCCGGCGCGGGCGCATCTGGCAGCCGTAGTGGACAGGTTCGATTTCATCGCGGGGTCCGACAGTGGCTGGACCCCCAAGCCGGACCCGGCGATGTGCCGGGCCTTTGCCGGGGCCGTGGGGGTCGCGCCGCACCGCGTGGTGATGGTCGGTGACAGTCTGCACGACCTGCGCGCGGGTCGGGCTGCGGGGATGCAGACGGTGGGCGTTCTGACCGGTCCTGCTGATGAGTCGAGAATCACTAAGCACGCCGACGCGGTCCTGCGCGACATCGGACAGCTTCCGGGATGGTTGGGCCTTTAGGGCATCAACCAGAGGCCGAACGCGTTAACCCTCTCGCAACGCTTTGGTTGCGCCAAGCCGTTGTTCTGGCGCAAAACCCCTTTGAATCCTGATCCCGAGGCGGCGTTTACGCCTTTGTTAACTCCGCCGCTGTAGGCACTGACCGTGACTGAGGGTTTGTGAATGCATGGTATTATTTGCCGGTCGTTCGAGTCTTTCGTGCGCTCGGCCTACGGCAATCAAGTTTGGGGAGAGGCCGCTGCGGGGCTCGACGTGCCGCGCGAAGGGTTCGAACCTATGTTTCATTACGACGACGACGTCGTCACCGCGCTCGTCGCCGCTTGCGCTGCGACACTTGGCAAGCCGTGCGAGGCTTTGCTCGAGGATTTCGGAACGCATCTGATCGCCGGCATGAGCTCGGACCGGGTGCGGCGGCTTCTGCGCTATGGCGGTATCGACTACGAGGATTTCCTGCACTCGCTGGACGACCTGCCGGGGCGCGCCGCACTTGCCGTGCCCGACCTGTCGCTGCCGGAACTGGAACTCGAAGAGCTCGATCCGGGGCAATACAGGCTGTATTGCCGGGCCGGGATCGACGGGGCGGGGCATGTGATCACGGGGCTTCTGCGCGCTCTGGCGGACGACTACGGCGTCTTGGCGCTGCTGGACCACAAGGGACGCCGCGACGGGGCCGAAGTCATCTGTATCCGGCTGCTCGAAGCGGCGTTTTCCAAGGGCCGGCGCTTCGACCTGGCCGATACCTGGCTCGCAGTAGGGGGCGCGCCATGAGCCTGATGACACCGATCCGCGTGGCGGGCGAAGCGCTGGACACGCTGATGCCACTCCACCTCGTGCTGGATACCGAGGGACATATCACCCATGTCGGGCCGACGATGGCGAAAGTGCTCGCCGGTCGGGCGACGGTGGGCGAGAGGATGCTGGACATCTTCGAACTGCGACGCCCGCGGGAGGCGGAGATCTATGACCTCCTGCGGCAGGGGGCGACGGGCAAGGTGCTTTTGCGTCTCAACGACCCGTTCCAGACCCAGTTCATCGGAAGTGCGGTGAGCCTGCCCGGTCGCGACGGGGTGCTCGTGAACCTGTCGTTCGGCATTTCCATCTTCGACGCGGTGCGCAATTACCACCTTGCGGGGTCCGATTTCGCGCCGACCGACCTGACGCTCGAACTTCTTTATGTGGCCGAGGCCAATGCGGCGGCGATGGCGGACAGCCGGGCGCTCAATGAGCGACTGCATGGCGCCAAGGAACGTGCCGAGAGCGATGCGCTGACCGACGCGTTGACCGGACTGCACAACCGGCGCGCGCTCGACCAGCGACTTCACCGGCTGATCGAGCGTGACCTGCCGTTCTCGCTCGCCCATCTCGATCTCGATTTCTTCAAGCACGTCAACGACACGCACGGTCATGCGGCGGGCGATGAAGTGCTGCGCGCCGTCGCCCGCGTGCTGGTCGAGGAGACGCGTGAAGAGGACGCCGTCGCGCGTGTCGGCGGGGATGAATTCGTCCTGCTGTTCGTGGGCCTCGTGGATCAGGAACGGATTTCGTCCATCGCGGCGCGTATCATCCGGCGGCTCGAAACACCGGTGATGTTCAAGGGGGAAGCCTGCCGGGTCTCGGCCTCCATCGGCCTTGTCCGCTCAACGCAATATGAACGCCCCGAGGCCAACCAGCTCCTGTCCGACGCGGACACCGCGCTTTATGCCTCCAAGACCGCCGGGCGTGCCCGGTTCACCATCTTCAACCCGCAGATCGGCGTGATGGAATTCGGGCCGAAAATATCGGGCGCGTTCAACTCGAAACCAGATTGAATCGCTAGAGCGAACCATGTGCTCTCGGCCTCGCTCGCCGGCGTGACCTTCAGAGGGCGCTGTCACATCGACTCATCAGTCTGTGAGACTGGGGGCCGATAGGGCATCAAGCGACGTTTTCTGCGGATTTCCACGCCTCGGGCCGGGAAAATGATATGCGTGTATCAAGAAATGATTGACGTATATCAAAATCGCGCTTTAGGGTCGTTCCAGCACGCCGCAGCGATCGGGAGAATCGTTGCATAAGGGGGGAGAATGCCGAGTCCGACGCTCAGCGATGTCGCGCAGGCGGCCGGTGTCAGTTATGCCACGGCCGACCGGGTGATCAACAATCGTGGAAACGTTGCCGCGAAGTCCATCGCCAAGGTCAACGAGGCTGTCGCGGCTTTGGGATACGTCCGCAACGTCGCAGCCGCGAACCTGTCGCGCAAGCGTGTCTACCGGCTGGCGTTCCTGATCCCCAAGGGATCTAACGCCTTCTTCAACCGCATCCGCGACCAGATCGCCCGCGTCGCCGATCACCAAAGCGCCGAGCGTGTCACCGCCGAAATTATCGAGGTGTCGGCTTTCGCGGTTGCCAGCCTTGAAGACAGCCTCTGCGAACTGGTGCATCAGGATCTTGATGGCGTCGCCATTGTGGGGCTGCAAAGCGAGCGGCTTGAAAAACCTCTGGCGGCCCTGCGCGAGAAAGGCGTGGCGGTCATCGGGCTTGTCTCGGATCTGCCGCAGGGGTTTCGCTCCGCATACATCGGCATCGACAACATCGTGGCCGGACGGACCGCAGCCAGGATGGTGGGGATGGCCCATGCGGACTCCGCAGGCGTGGTCCAGACCTTTGTCGGTTCAACAGACGCGCATGACCACGTCGAGCGGCTGCAGGGCTTCTGCGAGGTGATCGCTAAGGATTACCCGCAGATCACGGTGCGCGACCCGATCATGACAAAGGACGACCCGGCGGTCTTGCTGGCGCAAACCCGTGCTTTGTTGTCGCAAGAGCCTGATACGAGCGCGCTGTATAACGTCGGCGCCGGGAATAGCGGTTTGGTGCAGGCCATTGGCGCCATACAATCAAACCGACCATTCTGTGTCGTGCATGAGCTGGTCGCCCATTCCCGCAAGGCTTTGCAGGAGGGGCTTATCGACCTGGTCATCGACCAGCGCCCTGATGTGGAGATCAGTCGCGCCTTTACCGTGTTGCGCGCCTTGATCGATGAACGGGACTTGCCGCCCCTCGCTGACCTGATGCCGACGATTTATGTGCAGGACAATCTGCCTGCCGACCCTCTCACCGATATGATGAGAGCCCAGGCCACATGACCGATTTCTTCAAAGGCATGGGCACAGGTCGAGGCAGACGACATCAACCCGCAACCACGATCTGCTCGCCAGGACATCCTGGAGAACATCGTCAATCGCTTCGTATGAGCGGAGAGGGAGGAAGACCATGAAAACCATCAAGGGACCGGCGCTGTTTCTGGCGCAGTTCGCGGGCGATGAAGCCCCGTTCAATTCCTGGGACAGCATCACCAAATGGGCCGCGGACTGCGGATATAAAGGCGTCCAGGTGCCCAGCTGGGATGGGCGCCTGATCGATTTGGACAAGGCCGCGACCAGCAAGGATTATTGCGACGAGTTCAAGGGCAAGGCGGTCGAGAACGGCGTCGAAGTCACCGAGTTGTCGACGCACCTGCAAGGCCAGCTTGTCGCGGTGCACCCGGCGTATGACATCGGGTTCGACGGCTTTGCCGACCCGTCCGTGCACAACAACCCGAAGGCCCGACAGGAATGGGCCGTCGATCAGGTGATGAAGGCGATTTCAGCCTCGGCCAATATGGGGATCAAGAACCAGGTGTCTTTCTCTGGCGCTCTGGCGTGGCCCTATGTCTACCCCTGGCCGCAGCGCCCCGCCGGCCTGATCGACACGGCGTTCGACGAGTTGGCGCGCCGCTGGCGGCCCATTCTGGATCATGCGGACGAGAACGACGTGAACATCTGCTACGAGATCCATCCGGGCGAAGACCTTCATGACGGTGTGACGTTTGAGATGTTTCTGGAGCGCGTCGACAATCATGCGCGCTGCAACATGCTCTATGATCCCAGCCACTATGTGCTGCAATGCCTTGATTACATTGACAATATCGACATCTATAAAGACCGCATCAAGATGTTCCACGTCAAGGATGCCGAGTTCAACCCGACGGGTCGTCAGGGCGTCTACGGCGGCTACCAAAGCTGGGTCGACCGCGCGGGCCGCTTCCGCAGTCTCGGCGACGGGCAGGTGGATTTCGGCGCGGTCTTCTCAAAAATGGCGGCCAACGATTTCGACGGTTGGGCCGTGGTCGAATGGGAATGTTGCCTGAAGCATCCCGAGGACGGGGCGCGCGAAGGGGCGCAGTTCGTGACGGACCACATCATCCGCGTGACCGAGCGGGCCTTTGACGACTTCGCCGATGGCGGCACGGACGAGGCCGCGAACCGTAAAATGCTGGGGATCGACTGATGGCACGAATTCGACTTGGAATGGTGGGCGGCGGCAACGACGCCTTTATCGGCGGAGTCCACCGCATCGCGTCGCGCATTGACGACCGGTTTGAACTGGTCGCGGGGGCTTTGTCCTCCACCCCGGAAAAATCGAGCGCCAGCGCCAAGGTTCTGGGCATTCCCCGGTCCTATGGCAGCTTCGAGGAAATGGCGGAGGCCGAGGCCGCGCGGGAAGACGGGATCGAGGCGGTGTCCATCGTCACGCCCAACCACGTCCATGCCGCCGCTGCAAAAGCGTTTCTGGCGCAGGGCATCCATGTGATCTGCGACAAGCCGCTCACCTCCACGATGGAGGACGCGGAAGCGCTGGAACAGGCTGTCGCGAAATCCGACGCCCTGTTTGTCCTGACCCACAATTACACTGGTTACCCGATGATCCGGCAGGCCCGCGACATGATCGCCAAGGGCGAGCTGGGCCAGATCCGGATCGTGCAGGCGGAGTATCCGCAGGACTGGCTGAACGGGCCGGCGGAAAACGAAGGGGTGAAACAGGCCGAATGGCGCACCGATCCCGCGCGCTCCGGGGCCGGCGGGTCCATTGGCGACATTGGCACCCATGCCCATAACCTCGCCTGTTTCGTCAGCGGATTGCAGGTGGAAAGCCTTGCCGCCGATCTGCAATCCTTCGGGGCGGGCCGGACGCTGGACGATAATGCGCATATGTTGCTGCGCTTTAAAGGCGGCGCGCGGGGGATGCTGTGGTCGAGCCAGGTGGCCCCCGGAAACGAGAACGCGCTGAAGTTGCGGGTTTACGGCGAAAAAGGCGGGCTGGAGTGGAGCCAGGAAGACCCGAATTACCTGTGGTTCACACCGGACGGCGAACCAAAGCGTCTGCTGACCCGCAACGGGTCCGGCGCGACCGAGGCCTCGCAGGCCGTCAGCCGGATTCCCGGCGGGCATCCCGAAGGCTATCTTGAGGGCTTCGCCACGATCTATCGCGAAGCCGCTGACGCGATCCGTGCCGTGCAGGGCGGGGCCGACCCGGCCTCTGCGATGGGCGTGCTGCCGGGGATTGCCGCCGGGATGGACGGGATGCGGTTCATCAACGCCTGCGTGACGTCATCGAAGAACGACGCAGTCTGGACGGCCCTGTGATGCCCACGCCGATTGTCGCCCTCGACCGCGTGAGCAAGAGCTTCGGCCCCGTCGAAGTGCTGCACGGCGTCGACCTCGCGTTGCAGACGGGCAGCGTTCACGCGCTGATCGGCGAGAACGGGGCGGGCAAATCCACGACCATGAAAATCCTGGCGGGGTATCAGCCGCCGACCTCCGGCGAAGTCCGGTTCGAAGGCGAGCCTGTTCAATTCGGCAGCTTGCAGGATGGCGAGGCCGCCGGAATCGTGATGATCCATCAGGAATTCAATCTGGCCGAACAGCTTACCGTTGAGCAGAACATCTTTCTGGGGCGCGAGTTGAAACGCGGCGTGTTGTTGGACAAGGCCGAGATGCGCCGCCGCAGCCGGGAGTACCTGGCCCGTGTCGCCTGTGATGTCGCGCCCGAGACGCTTGTGTCAAAGCTGTCCAATTCGGAAAAACAGATGGTCGAGATCGCCAAGGCGCTGTCGCGGGACGCGCGGGTGCTCATCATGGATGAGCCGACTGCCGTCCTGACCAATCGCGAAACCGACATCCTGTTCAAACAGGTGCGGGCTTTGCGGGATGCAGGCACCGCCATTTTGTTCACCTCGCACAAGCTCGACGAAGTCGTCGAGATTTCCGATCAGGTGACGATCATGCGGGACGGCGATGTCGTTCATGCCGGCCCGACCAGCGAGATGAGCGAAGACGCAATGGCCACCGCCATGGTGGGGCGCGACGTGTCCGATCTTTATCCTGCGAAACCGGGCGTGGCGGCGGAGGCGCCGGTGGTGCTGGACGTGCAGGACCTGTCGGTCCCGGGGTTCGCGAAAGACGTGTCCTTCACGCTGCGCAAGGGAGAGATCCTTGGCATTGGGGGGCTGATCGGATCGGGGCGCACCGAATTGATGGAAGGTCTGGCGGGGCTGCGTCCTTCCACGGCCGCGAACATCACGTTGTTCGGCGAGACGACCCGGTTCAAGCGACCCGGTGAGGCGCAGAGGGCCGGGCTGTGTTATCTGACCGAGGATCGCAAGCTGCGGGGTCTTCTGCTCGAGCGCGGGATGCGCGAGAACCTGACCTTGCCGAATTTGCACAAGTTCGGCCGGTTCCTGATCGACCGGAGCGCGGAAGACGACGCGTTGACTCAGGCGATTTCGGAATTCGATATCCGGGCGGGCGACCGCGACATGCGTGTCGGAAACATGTCCGGGGGCAATCAGCAAAAGCTGTTGCTGGCCAAGGTCATGCTGTCGGAGCCGCGTGTTCTGATCGTCGATGAACCCACGCGCGGCATCGACGTCGGCACCAAACAGCAAATCTACGCCTTCCTGCGCGATCTGGCCAATGCGGGCCATTCCATCATCCTGATCACCTCCGAGATGCCCGAGCTGATCGGACTGGCGGACCGGATCATGGTGATGCGGCTTGGTCTGGAGAGCGGCACGCTTGGCCCGGCGGACATCAACGAAGCTGCAATCGTGCGCCTGTCGATGGGATTGAGCGCCGAACAGACGCCAGAGATGGCTTGAGGAACAGAATATGACAGATGCAACAAGACCTCGAACCGGCGGTTTTCGCGTTCCTTCCATGTCCGTGCTCGGGCCGGTCATCGCGCTGATCGTGCTTCTGGTCATCGGGACCATGCTGAACGCCAACTTCCTGAGTTCCGCCAATATCACCAACGTTCTGGCGCGGTCGGCCTTTATCGGGATCATCGCGGTCGGGATGACCTTCGTCATCACCGCGGGCGGGCTCGACCTGTCCGTGGGGTCGATGGCGGCCTTTATCGCGGGCCTGATGATCCTCGTCATGAACGCGGCGCTGCCAAGTATGGGGATCGGCATTCCGATCATCCTTTTGGGCATGGTCACGGCCATTGTCGCTGGCCTGTTGGCCGGGTTGCTCAACGGGTTCCTGATCACGACCCTGGGGATCGAGGCCTTTATCGTGACGCTGGGGACCATGGGCATCTATCGCTCGCTGGTGACATGGCTCGCCGACGGCGGCACGCTGTCGCTCGATTTCGGGCTGCGCACGTTTTACCGCCCGGTCTACTTCGAGGGTATTCTTGGCGTCAGTTGGCCGATCATCGTCTTTGCCGTGGTCGTGATCATCGGCGAGATCATCATGTCCCGGAGCGCCTTCGGACGCCATTGCGCGGCGACCGGGTCGAACGAACATGTGGCCCACTATTCCAACGTCAACGTCCGCCGGACGCGACTGATTTCCTATGCCGCCCTCGGTGTGCTGGTTGGCGTCGCGACGATCATGTACGTGCCGCGCCTCGGCTCTGCCTCCGCCTCGACCGGTGTGTTGTGGGAGCTTGAGGCCATCGCCGCCGTGATCATCGGCGGCACCGTCCTGAAAGGCGGGTTCGGCCGGGTCTGGGGAACCGTCATCGGCGTTCTGATCCTCAGCCTGATCGGCAACATCCTGAATCTGACCGACTTCGTGTCGCCCTATCTGAATGGAGCGATTCAAGGGGTCATCATCATTCTCGCTGTAATCCTACAGCGTGAACGCGCGGCCAAGTCCTGAGCCGTTCAAAAAACACTCCAAGGGAGGAGCAATATGAAACATACGACAACATACATCGCAGCCGCTCTGATAGCGGCTGGCAGCTCGGCCGCAGTGGCCCAAGACGCCGAGACCAAGGTGGTGGGGGTTTCCATTCCCGCCGCGACGCACGGCTGGGCCGGGGGCATGAACTTCCACGCCCAGGAAACCGTCGAGCGGCTGGAGGAGGTCTATCCCCAGCTTGATTTCGTGCTGGCCACCGCGTCCGATCCGGGCAAACAGGTCAACGACATCGAAGACATGGTCGCGACGCGCAACATTGACGCGCTGGTGGTTCTGCCCTTCGAATCCGACCCCCTGACGCCGCCGGTTCAGGCCGTGGCCGATGGCGGCGCCTGGGTCACGGTGGTTGATCGTGGCCTGTCCGTCGAAGGCATCGAAGACCTCTATGTGGCTGGTGACAACTCCGGCTTCGGCACGGTGTCCGGCGAATTCATGGCGTCCAGGATGCCCGATGGCGGCGATATCGTCGTCCTGCGCGGCATTCCGACGACCATCGACAACGAGCGGGTGGACGGGTTCACGGCCGCGATCGAAGGGTCGGGCATCAACGTGCTGGATATGGAGCACGGTAACTGGAACCGTGACGACAGCTTTACGGTGATGCAGGACTTCCTGTCGAAGTATCCCAACATCGACGCGGTTTGGGCGTCCGACGACGACATGGCGATCGGCGTTCTGGCTGCCATCGAAGCCGCGGGTCGCGATGACATCCAGTTCGTGCTGGGCGGTGCCGGCATGAAGGAAATGATCAAGCGGACGGCCGACGGGGACGAGATGATCCCGGCCAACGTGACCTATCCGCCGTCCATGATCGCCACGGCGATCGAGCTGACCGCGGTGGGCCTCGTGTCCAACGCGCCGGTGTCGGGCGATTTCGTGATCGGCTCCGTGCTGGTGACGCAAGAGAATGCGATGGATTTCTACTATCCTGACAGCCCGTTCTAAGGTGTCACACAGGCCACCGGCGATCATCGCCGGTGGCCACTCTGGCCCGACCCGCCAGATCCCGACCTTGGTCGCGTGTCGGTCAGGTCGTCTTGGGTGCATCTGCGACGGCCCCATGCCACTCTGCAATGAAGCGCACGACCGGAAGCGTCAGGTTCTCCCGGCGGGAGGTTCGGACTGCACCGGGGCGCCGTTCCTGCGCGGTGGACAGTATCCGGCGCCTGCGTAACGCTCACAGCATGTCCCGATGGCCGCTGACCAAAGATGATATCGAGCGCCCCGCCTACAGGTCTGCGCCCGGGCGATCGGCTGCCAACCCATCGGGGTGGTGACCGGGGCAACGCACACGGTGCTCTTCCGTTCAGGCCGGTCCTTGGGCGTTCGCCGCCGGTTCCGGTCCGGTCCTGCGCCGCGCATGAACCTGTTCCGCAAAGGACAAGACCAACGATAATCGTGCTGACTTGCGACGGACCCGCGCCCTGATATGTTTGTGCATGGCAACGGTAACGGCGACATTTGCAAGACTTCTCGCAGGCGCGGCCGGGTATGCCGTTTCGGATAGCGGCGCCTTGACGCGAGACGGCAAGACGGTCTTTCGGGCCCGGGTGGATGGTGACGACCGGATGACCGACGCGGATTACTTCGCGCTTGTCGACTGGATCAGCAGCGCCCATCCCGACCGCGTGGCACTCGTCCTCGCCTATGCCGATCGGTTGCACCTGGACGACTTCGGGGCGCTTGGTCTGGCGATCAAGACCGCGCCGACGCTGCGGGATTCGCTTATCCGGTCCGAGCGGTATTCTCGGCTGGCCACCGATACCGTGCGCTACAGGTTGGACGAGAGCGGCCCGCTTGCAGCTTTCCGGGTCGAAAGCAGGACTGCGCCGCACGCCATCCACGAGTTCCGCAATGAATGCGCGCTTGCCGCCTTTGTCCGGAACCTGACGCGGCTGGGCGGCGAGGGCCTGCGTTTCGAGGAGGTGAGCTTTCGCCACGCGAGCCGCGCAGACCCGGACAGCTATGCGGCCGGGCTGGGCTGCCCGGTCCGGTTCGGTGCCGGCGAAGACGCCATCGCCATCCGGCCCGACATGCTGGACCTGCCGAACAGGCTGGGAGATCGGGCGGTGGCCGCGTTCATGACGGCGCATCTGGACGACCAGATCGACGCCTTGACGCGCGACGAGTCCCTGGCCGACACGCTGCTGCAACGGCTTTCGACGGGCCTGAGCAACGGTGCACCCACGGCCGCAGAAGCCGCGCGTGACCTCGGCATGAGCGAGCGGACGCTCTACCGTCGCCTGTCCGACGCTGGCCTGACCTATCAGGGCCTTCTTCAAAAGGCGCAGCAGTCACTCGCACAGGATCTTCTGGCCCGAGGTGACTGTTCAATTGCCGAGATCGCCTTCCTGACGGGGTTTTCCGAGCAAAGCACCTTCAGTCGCGCCTTCAAACGCTGGGCCGGCCAGCCTCCCGCCAGCTTTCGCCGCAACGCGCTGAAGGCCTGACGCCCAGCCGGTCCAGTTTGGCAGGACCG
Source organism: Maritimibacter sp. (assembly GCA_002695005.1). Lineage (GTDB taxonomy): Bacteria > Pseudomonadota > Alphaproteobacteria > Rhodobacterales > Rhodobacteraceae > Maritimibacter. Next base: position 7,435 of record NZNT01000026.1, on the reverse strand, counting down.
GCCAAAGCGACGGCAGACAGGGCCAATACCGGCACGGCCACAACACCCTAGACATGGACCCATCGAAAACAGGGGACGATCCGTTCCCCCATCGCATGGGAGGCCAAAATGAAACGCATCTGCATAATCGGAATCTCGGGCAAACTGGGGCTGCTCATGGCGCAGCACAGCCTTGCCGAAGGCTACGCCGTCACCGGGCTTTGCCGCCCGGGAAGCGCCAGCAAGCTGTCGACCTTCGGAGACAGCATCACCGTGATGACGGGCGACACGAGCGACCCCGCGACCATCGCCCGCGCCGTTGCCGGTTGCGACGGTGTCCTGACCGTTCTGGTGCCCTGGGGCACCGACGGAATGGCCACGCGCACCGCGGGGGCCGTGCTGGAGCACGCAGACCCCGGCGCGCGGCTGGTCTTTTCCACCGGCTGGCACGCAGCACGGGACGACCGGGACCGCTACGGCGTGGCCCAGCAGATCAAGACCGGCTTGATCGGGCGGGTCGTCCGGCTGACGGGGATGGCGGACATTGCCGACCACAAGCGTGCCGCGCGGCTCGTCTACAGCTCGGACCGCGACTGGACAGTCGTGCGCGCTGCCGATCTCGAAGAGGGCGAAAGCGAGGGCCTGCCTGTCTGGGCGCCCCATGTGGGTGACCCGGTGCTGAAATCGAACCGTGTTCGGCCCACCGATTTCGCCCTGTTCATGGTCCACGCGCTGACCAACCCCGCTCTCGTGCGCGAAGCCCCGGCCATCGTCGGACGCGCCAGCGCCTCGGTCGCCGCCCATCACCCGGGCGCGACGGCCCGCGCAATCTGACCCCATCCCGAAAGGAGACACGACATGACCTACCAAACCCCTTCCACATCCACCTTGCGCCTTGCCGGGCTGCTTTACCTGGCCATCATCATCTGCGGGATCAGCGCCGAAGTGCTGTTTCGCGGACCCCTTGTCGATTTCGGCAACGCGAGCGCCACCGCAAGCGCCATACGCGAGGCTGTGGGCAGCTTCCGGCTCGCCATCGCCGCCGATATCGTGATGGCGACGGCGGATGCCGCGCTGGCGATCCTGCTTTACCTCGTCTTCCGCCCGGTCGCGCCGGTGCTGGCACTGGCGGCAATGGTGTTCCGGCTGATCCAGTCGGTGATGATCGCCATGAACCTCATGGAGATGCAGTCGGCGCTGTTGCTGATCACGGGCGCCACGGGTCTGGATGCGCCGCAGGCAGAAGCGATGGCGTTGCATGCGTTGAACCTGCACGCCCACGGCTATGACCTCGGGCTGGTCTTCTTTGGCATCAACAGCCTGCTGACAGGCTACCTGATCTGGATGTCGGGACTGTTCCCGCGCCTGATCGGCGCCGGGGTTGCGTTGGCCGGGTTGGTCTATCTGACCGGAAGTGCGCTGCGCTTCTTCGAGCCTGCGCTGTTCGACACCTTCGCCCCGGCTTACGGTATCACCGTCCTGGCGGAGGGCGCGTTCTGCCTGGTCCTGCTGCTGGGCTGGGCCGGACAGCGGCGGATGCGCACCGCCTGAGACGAGACGCGCGGCCCCAACGGCCGCGCGTCCCCTTGCCGCGAACCCAACGGCGAACCCGATACCGACCTTTACTAAGCCTGATGACCCCGCGCTGTCGCTACCCGATGGCGCGCGGTTTCTTTCGTCCTTACCCTCACCTTCGCCATCGGCAAGGAGGCCGTCAGGATCGTCGGCCGCAAAGGTGGCGGCAAGTCCAGCCTGCTGCGTGTCGATGACGCGTTTCCAAACGTGGACCACGGCCTGAAACGAGGCCCACATCAGACCCTTGAAGGCCCAAGGAAATAACGATTCTGCGGGTAAAGTGGCAGCCCGTAGGGGAATCGAACCCCTCTTTCCAGGTTGAAAACCTGGCGTCCTAACCGATAGACGAACGGGCCGCGCTTGGCGTGAGGCGGGTTCTAGAAAAACGGCGCGGTGGGTGCAAGGTCAAAAATCATTGGTGGCACAAACTTTTTCGCGCAGATGGGCTCAAAGCGGGGCGCACACGCTCTGCAGGCGGTCGACGGCTTGCTCGATTGTGCAGCGGGCCGTGTCGAGTGTCAGGTCGGGGGCCGGAACCGAGGTGACGTCGCGGGTTCGCACCGCGTCCCATGTCGGCAGGGTCAGGCCCGGAAGGTCGCTGATCCGCGATTCGATGCGGTCGCGATGGGTGGCGGTGTCGGAGCAGGCCAGTTCCACGGTGAACAGCCGGGCGCCGGTGCCCGCGATGGCCGCGTCCTGCAACGCGCGGGCTTCGGGCCAGCCGTGGACACCGTCCACGATGGCACTTTGTGCGCGCATCAGGACGTCGCGGGCGAGGGCGTAGGCGACGACGTAGCCGGTATCGCCCCGCGCACCCTCGAAGCTCACCCCGCGCGAACTCAGCGCCGCCTCGATGCTGTCGATCCGGAGGTGAACTGCGCCGGTCGCTTCGGAAAGCGCGCGGGCGAGCGTGGTCTTGCCGGTGCCGGGCAGGCCGGAGAGGGCGAGGAGCCAGCCGGTCACGCCGGGGCGGCGTCTTCGAGCCGGAGTTGCGGCACGGAGCGACCGTTCCAGTGGTTGATCTCCAGCCGGCCGGCGAGGTGAAAGCGCGCACCGCCGTGGCGTTCGAGCGCGGGTCCGAGGGGGCCGTCGAAGGCCCCGAAGGCGATGGCGTCGAGCTTGGCGCCAAGGCCGTCGCCGAAGCTTACCTTGATATGGCGCTCGCCCACCCGTTTCGCGAAGTTGATCTGCACGTCCGGGAAGGCGAAGCGCGGGCCGGGCGCACCCGCACCGAAGGGGCCGGCGGCCTCGATCTCCTCGATGAGGTCCACGGACGCGGCACCGGGCATGAGCACCGCGTCGAGCGTGAGGTCGCGGGGGCCGCCATCCCCCGCGCCCTGACGGGCGAGGAGCTCCGACAGCCGGGCCATTGCGGGTTCAAGCTGCGCGCGGGTGAGTGACAGGCCAGCGGCCATCTTGTGCCCGCCGCCTTTCTCGATCAGCCCTTCGGCGGCGAGTTTCTGGATCGACGCGCCGAGGTCCACGCCGGAAATCGAGCGCCCGGAGCCCTTGCCGTCATCGCCGTCGAAGCCGATCACGATGGCCGGGCGGTGGGCCGCGTCCTTGAGCCGGGAGGCGACGATCCCGACCACGCCGGGGTGCCAGCCGTCGGCGGCGGCCCAGACGAGCGGCGCGTCCAGCCCGCGCGCCTCGGCCTGATCCAGCGCGGCGAGGCGCACCTGCTCCTCGATCTCGCGCCGTTCGGTGTTGAGCTGGTCGAGCCGTTCGGCTAGCGCCGCGGCCTCTGCCGGGTCGGTGGTGGACAGGAGCCGGGCGCCGAGGTCGGCCTTGCCGATGCGCCCGCCTGCGTTCACGCGTGGCCCCATGAGGAAGCCGAGGTGGTAAGGGCGCGGCGGCTCGTTCATCCGGCTCACATCACCCAGGGCCACGAGTCCGGGCCGCCCGCGCTGCGCCATGATCCTGAGCCCCTGGGTCACGAGCGCCCGGTTCGCGCCGATCAGGGGCGCGACATCGGCCACGGTGGCCAGCGCCACAAGGTCGAGCATCCCCATGAGGTCCGGCCCCTTGCGCCCGGCCTCGCGCATCTGTCGTCCGGCCTCCACCAGCATGAGGAAGACGACGCCGGCGGCACAGAGGTAACCGGGCGCGTCCACCTCGTCCTGCCGATTCGGGTTCACCACGGCGAGAGCGGGGGGGAGCGTTTCGCCGCCCAGGTGGTGGTCGAGCACGACGACTTCGGCCCCGGCGGCATTGGCAGCGGCGATGGGCTCGTGACTCAGCGTCCCGCAATCCACGCAGACGATCAGGCTGTGGTCGCGCGCGAGCGCCTCCATCGCCGGCACGTTCGGCCCGTAACCCTCGTCGATCCGGTCGGGGATATAGAGCGTGATCTCGCGCCCCATCTGGCGCATCCAGTCGATGAGCAGCGCGGCAGAGGCGCCGCCGTCCACGTCGTAATCGGCAAAGACCGCGACCCGTTCACGCGCCTCCACGGCCGTCAGAACGCGGGCCGCCGCCCTGTCCATGTCGCGCATGCTGCGGGGGTCGGGGAGGGTTTCGCGGATCGTGGGGGCGAGAAAGCCGGCCGCCTCCACCGCCGAGATGCCACGACGGGCGAGCACGGCGCAGACCGCCTGCGGATATCCCGTGGCCTGCGCGAGGGCTTCGCACTGACGGTCGATCTCGACGCCGGGGCCGACCCAGCGGCGACCGGTGAGGCTGTCCTCGACACCCAGAAACGCGGTCATGGGGTAATCTCCGCAGCGGGCAGAACCGTAGCGAACTCGCCATGCAGCTGGTCGAGCGCGGCGATGTGCAGCGCCTCAGGGTCCACGGGGCCACCGCCACGCCACGCCGCATCGCCATTGCCCGCGAAGGTCGCGCAGGCGTCGTGCGCGATGATGACGTCGAAGCCCATATTCGCGGCCATCCGGGCGGTGGTCGAGACGCAGTGCGGCGTCGTCAGACCGGCGATGACAAGCGTGCTCGCCTCAGCCTTTTCCAGCCGTTTCTCAAGATCGGTTCCGATGAAGGCCGAATTCACATGCTTGTCGATGACGGGCTCGCCGGGGGCGGGGGCGACTTCGGGCTTGTGGCCGACGTGCCCGCCTTCGGGGTTCAGCGGGCTGCCCGGCACGCGCGAGAGATGGCGGACATGGAACACCGGTGCGCCGGCCGCCCGCCAGAGCGACAGCAATGCCGCCGCATTGGCCTCGGCTTGCGGATTGTTGCGCGCGCCCCAGGCGGGGTCGTCGAACCCCTCCTGGATGTCGATCAGGATCAGCGCGCGGGTCAGGCGCCCACCCATTCTTTCGGGTTGCGGTAGGTCATGCGCCGGATCGAGCCGGTCTTGGAACGCATGAGTAGCGTTTCGGTCGTCAGGTGTTCCGGCTCGCGCCGGATGCCCTCGACGATGGAGCCGTCGGTGACGCCGGTGGCGGCGAAGATCACGTCGGCCTGCACCATATCGTCGCGCGCGTAGATCCTGTCGAGCTCGGTGATCCCGGCCTTGGCCGCACGGCCCCGTTCGTCATCGTTGCGGAAGGTGAGGCGGCCCCACATCTGCCCGCCCATGCATTTGAGCGCCGAGGCCGCGAGGACACCCTCGGGCGCACCGCCGGAGCCCATGTACATGTCCACGCCGGTCTTTTCGGCTTCGGCGCAGTGGATTACGCCGGCCACGTCGCCGTCGGTGATGAGGCGGATCGCGGCCCCGGTTGAGCGGATGTCGGCGATCATTTCCTCATGGCGCGGGCGTTCGAGCACGCAGACCGTGATGTCCTTGGGCGCGCAGCCCCGGGCCTTGGCGAGCGCGTTGACACGCTCGGAGGGCGACATGTCGAGGCTGACCACGTCGGTGGGATAGCCCGGGCCGATGGCGAGCTTGTCCATGTAGACGTCCGGGGCGTGGAGCAGCGTGCCGCGCGGGGCCATGGCGATCACGGTGAGCGCGTTGGGCATGTCCTTGGCGGTCAGGGTGGTGCCCTCGAGCGGGTCGAGCGCGATGTCCACCTCCGGGCCGTTCCCGGTGCCCACTTCCTCGCCGATGTAAAGCATGGGCGCTTCGTCCCGCTCGCCTTCGCCGATCACGACCGTGCCCTTGATGTCGAGCAGGTTGAGCTGGTCGCGCATGGCATTGACGGCGGCCTGGTCGGCGGCTTTTTCGTCGCCGCGCCCCACCAGTTCGGCCGAGGCCATGGCGGCGGCCTCGGACACGCGGGCGAGGCCGAGCGAGAGCAGGCGGTCGGCGAATACGACGGGCGAAGCGGTCATGGATGAAGTCCCTCGGAGGTTAAGTTTGGCCAACACCTAGCAGTCAGGCGGGGAGGGGAAAAGCTGCCACGCGCAGGTTTGCGCTACCAAAGCGCGCGCCTGTCTTCTTCGGTCCGAAAATACCTCGGGAGGTTTGGAGGGCTGGCCCTCCAATGCGCCGGGCTTGCCCCGGCGCACGGGTCGGATGGGCGCAGCCCATTCGACGTATGAATAGAGCCGTCCGACCCTGGTCGGACGACCGTCAGACTTCCTCGATCCGGATCGCCACCGGATCGCCCTCGACCACGCCGGTCGCGCCGAGGCCCGCGAGCGCTTCGTCCACCGCCGCGCGGGTGCAGGTATGGGTGACGATGATGACGGGGGCCGTGCCTTCGTCATGGCCATACTGTCGCATCCGGTTGATCGACACGCCCGCGTCGCCCAGCACCTGGGCGACCTTCGCGAGCGCGCCGGGTTTATCGAGCAGCGCCATGCGCAGGTAATAGGCGGCCGGCACCGTGGCGCGGGCGGGTTTGGCCGGGACGAGGTCGGCGGCCCGTTTGCCGAAGGTCGAGATGGTGATGCCGCGCGCGATGTCCATCACGTCACCCATAACGGCCGAGGCGGTCGGACCTTCGCCCGCACCCGCGCCGCGCATGACGATCTGGCCGACGCTGTCGCCTTCGATCACCACCATGTTCGTGCCGCCTTCGAGCTGACCCAGCGGCGAGCGGGCAGGGACGAGGCAGGGCGACATGCGCTGTTCCAGCCCCCGTCCCGTCATCTGCGCGACGCCCAGAAGCTTGATGCGGTAGCCCATGTCGGCGGCCTGTTCGATGTCCTCGATCATGATGCGCTCGATCCCTTCGAGCTCGACGCCCGCGAAATCGACCTGCGTGCCGAAAGCGATGGCGGACAGGAGCGACAGCTTGTGGCCTGCATCGATCCCGCCCACGTCGAGTTGCGGGTCGGCTTCGAGAAAACCCAGTTTGTCGGCCTCGTCGAACACCACTTCGTAGGGCAGTTCGGCGTCGTACATGCGGGTGAGGATATAATTGCAGGTGCCGTTCATCACGCCCATGACGCGCGTGATCTCGTTACCCGCCAGCCCCTCGGTCAGCGCCTTGATGACGGGAATGCCGCCCGCGACGGCCGCCTCGAAGCGCAGGACGCTGCCCCCGTCCTCGGCGGCCTCGGCGATGGCCTGACCGTGATGGGCAAGCAGAGCCTTGTTGGCCGTGACGACGTGTTTGCCGGCGGCGAGCGCCGCCTCGACGCTGGCCTTGGCCGGCCCGTCCGAGCCGCCCATCAATTCGACATAAACGTCGATATCGTCGCGGGTGGCCAGCGCCACCGGGTCGTCTTCCCAATCGTAGGGTTTCAGGTCCACGCCACGATCCTTGGCCCGGTTGCGGGCCGAGACGGCGGTGATCGACACGGGGCGGCCGCAGCGTGCTTCGATCAGCTGGGCGTGTTTGCGCACGATGCGGATGACGCCGACGCCGACGGTGCCGAGACCAGCGATGCCGAGGCGAAGCGGGGCGGGTTTGGACATGGCGGATCTCCGTCGGTTGGGTTGCCGCATCCCTTATCCAAAGGCCCTGCCGGGTGCAATGCAGGTCTTGCGCCGCGCAAGGCGCGTCGCGAGGGGGCGGGCGCGGGCAAGCCC
>NZNT01000025.1 GCA_002695005.1 Maritimibacter sp. | reverse complement strand
GGAGGCCAGCCTCCCCCCAAGCCCCCCTCCGAAGTATTTTCGGAACGAAGAAGGGGATCAGGGGTTCAGCAGGTTGAGCATCGTGAAGATGAGGGCCGACAGCGTCGCGGCGGCAGGGACGGTGATGACCCAGGCGGCGACGATGGTCATGAAGTGCGAGCGGCGCACGAGCTTGCGGCGGCGCCGTTCCTCGGGCGCGAGGCGGCGCTCGACCCCTTGGCGCTGCGCGCTTTTGCGGTAACGGCGTTCCGCGTGATATTCGCGGTAGAAGCCGACGCCAAAGACACCACCGACGGCGATATGGGTGGACGAGACCGGCAGGCCCAGCCACGAGGCCACGATGACCGTGATCGCCGCCGAGAGCGCCACGCAATAGGCGCGCATCGGATTGAGCTTGGTAATCTGGCTCCCCACCATGCGGATCAGCTTGGGCCCGAAAAAGACGAGGCCGAAGGAAATGCCGAAAGCGCCGATGATCATCACCCATGTCGGGATCGACACCTTGCCCGCGAACTCCCCCACCTGCTCGGCATGGACGATTGCAGCGAGCGGGCCGACCGCGTTGGCCACGTCATTCGCGCCGTGGGCGAAGGACAGAAGTGCCGCCGAGATCACGAGCGGCAGGCCGAACAGGATCTTGAGCGACTTGTTGCGGTTCTCGAGCCCCTCGGACTTGCGCCGGATATAGGGCCGGGACAGGAGCGCGGTGCCCGCCGCCACGGCGAAGCCGATGATGATGGCGGTGATAAGGTCCACCGACACGATCTTCTTCAGGCCTTTCACCGCGAGGTATGTTGCGAAGGTGCCCGCCATGATCCCGATCAGGATCGGCACCCACTTGCGTGCCGCGGCGAGCTTGTCGTCGACATAGATGATGTTGGTCTTGATGAAGGCGAGGAAGGCCGCCGCGATCACGCCGCCCAGCACCGGCGAGATCACCCAGCTCGCTGCAATCGCGCCCATCGAGGACCAGTCGACCGCCGCGAAGCCCGCCGCCGCGATGCCCGCGCCCATGACCCCGCCCACGACCGAGTGCGTGGTGGACACCGGCGCGCCGACCCATGTGGCGAGGTTCACCCAAAGCGCGGATGAGATCAGCGCGGCCATCATCGCCCAAATGAAAACCCGAAGGTCGGCCACCGCGTTCGGGTCGATGATCCCTTTGGAGATGGTGGACACGACGTCACCGCCCGCAAGCAGCGCCCCCGCGCTCTCGCAGACCGCCGCGATCACGATTGCGCCCCCCATGGTGAGCGCATTGGCCCCCACGGCCGGCCCCATGTTGTTGGCGACGTCGTTGGCCCCGATGTTGAGCGCCATGTACGCCCCGAAGCTGGCGGCAGCGATCACCACCATCGTTCCGGGCTGAAACCCGAAGAACAGCCCCGCACCCAGACCCGCGATCACGATGAAAGCCAGCGAGACGCCAAGCCCCACCATCGGGCGCGAAACATACTGGGTCGCACGTTCGAGCTGGCCGATCCGGTCGAGATCCCTGTCCAGCGTCTTCCACTGGTTGCCGCTCTTTTCCGTCATCGCGCCCGTTACCGTTCCGTTACATGGTCGTTACAATCGGGGAGCGGCTAGCGCAGGCGGGGCCGAATTGCAACGTGAAGCCGTCAGAACTGGCGAAGGATTTCCTTCAGGCCCTGCTCTTCCACAAGTTCGGCGGCTTGGGCGGCTGGCATCCAGCGCCGCTCCCGCTCGCCCGCTTCCGGGTAGTCGTCGGACACGTCCGCCACTTCGACCGGATAGACCTCGGTGTCACAGGGGGTCGGCAGGCCCTCGTCCCGGTCCTTGATATAGTCGAACCGGCCCAGCGGCTTGCGCGCGACGGTGCGCGCGGTCACGCCGGCCTCTTCCCAGGCTTCCTCCCGCGCGGCCTCGGAGGCACTCTTGCCCTCCATCGGCCAGCCCTTCGGCAGGATCCAGCGCCCCGTGCCACGCGACGTGATCAGCAGCACGTCCTTGCCGCCATCGGTCTTGCGGTAGCACAGCGCTGCCACTTGAAACTTGTTGGGTCGCTTGATGAGAGGTTTCAGAACCTCATCCCAAGCTTTCGAGAAAAGCGTTGTCATTCGAAACCGCCCGTATCGTTACTTTTTTGGTTGTCAGACGTATCTATAGAAAAAAGTGTTAAGTTTCAACTTTGTTCCACTTGCCTGCTCGCAAATGTGACATTTCACCCGCCGCGCGGTTTGGCGCGCAGGGTGGGTGCGGCCTCTGCCGGGTTCTCGGGCCAGGGATGTTTCGGATAGCGCCCGCGCATGTCCTTGCGCACATCGTCATAGGACGTGGCCCAGAAGGCGGGAAGGTCCGTGGTGGTCTGCACCGGCTTGTGCCCCGGCGACAAAAGCGTGATGCGCAGCGGGGTTCGGCCCACGCGCGGATGCTCGGTCACGCCGAACATCTCCTGCAACCGCACCTCGATCTCCGGCACTTCGCCCGCGTAGTCGATGGGCACCTTGCGATCCATCGGGGTCACGAAATGCGCCGGCGCCGCCCGGTCGAGTCGGCGCATCTGGTCCCAGTCCAGCGTGGCGCGCAGCGCGTCGAGAATGTTGAAATTCTTCCAGTCGCCGCGCGAGCGGACGCCGCCCAGATGCGGCAGGAGCCACTCCTCCAGCCCCGCCATCAGCGCCGCGTCCGACAGGTCCGGCAAGTCCGGGTCGCTCTCACGCACCAGCGCCACGCGGGCGCGAAATCTCTGGGCAGCGGGCGAGGGGGCAAGGCCCAGTTGGCGCACACCCTCCAGCATCGCGCGCGCCACCGCCTCCGGGTCGGCATCGCGCCACACCCGGTCGTCGAGCACCACGGCCCCGAACCGCTCCCGCTCGCGCGCAACCACGCGCCCCTCGCGCCGGGACCATTCGCAGACCCGGTGCCAGCCGATCCGGTCGCCGTGGATCGCGCGCAGCTCGCTCTCGGTGATTTCGACGGCCTGCCGGATGCGCGCCTCGCGCGGGTTGCCGTCGGTGTCGGTCACCACGATCAGCCGCGCCCCGGCCAGCGGATCGGCCTCGTCCAGCACCGCGCCCTTGCCGCCCGACAGGACAAAGCGCGGCTCGCTCCCCTTGCGGCGCAGGCCCACGCGGTCGGGATAGGCAAGCGATGCCATCTCCGCAGGGCTCATCGGCGGCCTGGCCTCGGTCAGTCGCGCCAGCCGCTTGCCTTCTGCCCGGATACGCTCGACGCCCGCGCGGTTGGCATCGTGGCGCGCGGGATCGCGCAGCGCGGCGAGCCGCAGGGTCAGGTCCACCCCCCGGCCACGGGGCAGGGGGTCACGGTCGGCCAGCAGCGCGGCAAGGTCGGCGGCCCCGCGCCCCGCGATGGTCAGCATATGGCCCAGACGGGGATGCAGCGGCAGGCGCGCCAGCGCCTTGCCGTGCGGCGTGATAAGACCGTTCTCAAGCGCGCCAAGGTCGGTGAGCAGACTGCGCGCCTCGGCCAGAACACCCGGATTGGGCGGTGTCAGGAACGCCAGTCCCTCACCGTCCCCCGCACCCCAGAGCGCCAGCTCCAGCGCCAGCGGGGCAAGGTCGGCCACCTCGATTTCCGGCGGCGCGAAGGCGGGGAGCGCCCCTTCCTCCCCCTTGGTCCACATCCGGTAGCAGGTGCCGGGGGCGACACGTCCCGCGCGGCCCCGCCGCTGTTCGGCCTCGGCCTTCGACACCCGCTCGGTCACAAGTCGCGACATGCCCGAGCCGGGATCGAACCGCGCGCGCCGTGCGCGGCCCGCATCGACCACCACCCGCACGTCCTCGATGGTGAGCGACGTTTCGGCGATGGCCGTGGCGAGCACGACCTTGCGCCCGGTGGTGGCGGGCCGGATCGCGGCGCGCTGGGCCTTCATTTCGAGTGCGCCGAACAGCATGTGAACCTGACATTCGGCAGGCAGGGACAGCGCCCCGGCCACGCGCCGGATCTCGCCCTCGCCGGGAAGAAAGACGAGCACACCGCCCTCGGTCTCGGCCACCGCCGCCTCCACCTGTCGGGCCACGGCCGTCTCGAACCGGGTCTCCTTGCGCAGCGGCGTGTCGAGCCACCTTGTCTCGACCGGAAAAGCCCGCCCCTCCGAGCGCACGACGGGGGCCTTGTCGAGAAGCGCCGCGACAGGGTCTGCGTCTAGCGTGGCGGACATGACGACCAGCACGAGGTCTTCGCGCAGCGCCCCCCGCGCTTCCCAGGCGAGCGCTAGGCCGAAGTCGGCGTTGAGGGAGCGTTCGTGGAATTCGTCGAAGATCAACGCGCCTACCCCGGTCAATTCAGGGTCGGATTGCAACATTCGTGTCAGGATGCCCTCGGTCACGACTTCGATCCGCGTGGCCTTGGACACCTTCGCCTCACCCCGGATGCGGTAGCCGACCGTCTGCCCGACGGGGTCCCCCAGCGTTTCGGCTATCCGCTCGGCAGCAGCGCGCGCGGCGAGGCGGCGGGGTTCCAGCATGACGATCCGGCCCGCGATCCGGTCGAGCAGCGCGAGCGGCACCCGCGTCGTCTTGCCCGCGCCCGGCGGGGCCATCAGCACCGCACGCCCCTCGGCCTCGATCGCGGCCAGAAGGTCGGGCAGGGCGTCGTCTATCGGAAGCGGCGTCATGGCGCCGTTATCGGGCCTCGCAGCCGTCGCGGCAAGCGGGCTAGCGCGGGGTGATCGTCACGCTGCCATAGTCGGTCTGCACCCGCGCGCCGGTGAAACGATAGGTGTCGCCCGCCAGAACGTAGTCGACCGACAGGTTGTGGTGCGGGCGTTTGGCCATCTGCTCGGCGGTGTAACCCGCCACACGGGTCATGGACCCGGCACAGCTCAAGGCCGCGCCAGAGCGCCTCACCTCGGCCAGTGACAGATCGTTGGTGCGCTCCCCGTCATAGAGCGTGCGCTTGATCGTGCAGCCCGCCGCACGGGGCCGGTCGGAAAAGGCGAAGACCAGCGCCGTGTTCGGGTCCCACCTCCCGTCGTCGGCGGAGAACTTGATCGACGCCGCGCTCTCTCGCGCGCCGGTGTTCATCTGCTCGCCATAGGCGCGCGGCACCGGCAGATGCCCGGCCATCGCGCCGAGCGAGCGCATCACGAAGCGCACGTTGCGCACCGCGCCCGCCACGCCCGTTGTGCGGAACCGGGTCTCATAGTCGAAGCCCGACCCGCCCGCGCGCGCCTTGACCGAAAGCGTGCCCACCGTGATCCCGCGCAACTTGATGAGGTAGTCGGCCGCCTGCGCCTGCACCGGAGCCATCACGAGGGCTGCGAGGGCGAGGGCTCTCAGGACCATGAAACGGGGCTCCAGAATACGGAATCGACAAGGGGCGGCAAAATCAATTGCGGCCATATTCGGGGGCCGTTTCCCCTGAGGCAAGCCTTGATCTCGCCCGCGCTGGACATCGCATCGCAAGCGTTGCAAGAGGGACCAAACCGGGGGAGCGATATGGATATCGACGAACTTGCAGAGCGCGTCATGGCCGGGGACCGCAGGGCGCTGAGCCGGGCGATCACGCTGGTCGAAAGCGGCCGCGCCGATCACCGCGCGCAGGCGGTCGACCTGCTCGAGGCGCTGAAGGGGGCGGGCCGGACCGCGCTGCGCATCGGGCTCTCCGGCACGCCGGGCGTGGGAAAATCCACCTTCATCGAGGCCTTCGGCATGTTCCTGATCGCCAAGGGTCTGCGCGTTGCCGTTCTCGCCGTCGACCCAAGCTCGACCCGTTCCGGCGGCTCGATCCTGGGCGACAAGACCCGCATGGAACAGCTGTCGCGCAAACGCGAGGCTTTTATCCGGCCCTCCCCGAGCCAGAGCCAGCTTGGCGGCGTCGCCCGCCGCACGCGCGAAGCGGTGGCGATCTGCGAGGCGGCGGGCTTCGACGTGGTGCTGATCGAAACGGTGGGCGTGGGCCAGTCGGAGACGATGGTGGCCGACATGTCCGACCTGTTCCTCCTGCTCCTCGCACCCGCCGGGGGCGACGAGCTTCAGGGCGTGAAGCGCGGGATCATGGAGATCGCCGACATCATCCTCGTCAACAAGGCCGACGGGGATCTGAAGTCCACCGCGACGCGCACCTGCGCGGACTATGCGGGCGCGCTCAAGCTCCTGCGCAAACGCCCGCAGGACCCGGCGGGCTTTCCCAAGGCGATGACCGTATCGGCGGTGACGGAAGCGGGTCTGCCCGACGCGTGGGAGGCGATGACGGAACTGGCCGAAGGCAGGCGCGCCTCGGGTCATTGGGAGCGCAACCGCGCCGAACAGGCGCGCCACTGGTTCCTCGAAGACCTGCGTGCGGGCCTCCTCGCCCGCCTCCACACCGACCCCGACATCCGCGCCGAGGTCGACCGGCTGGGCCGCGACGTGGCCGAAGGCCGGATATCGGCCACCGCCGCCGCCGACGAGATGCTCGCCACGATGCGCCGCTGACGCGACCGTATGGAGCGCCTGCGGCGCACAGGTCTTGCGCCGCCCCGCCTTTGGCGGGTCAGCGCGGTGGGGGGAGGCCAGCCTCCCCCGTCGCGCTTGCAGCGCGCCGCCCCCTCCGAGGTATTTCGGGACCAGAGAAGGGCGCGTGAAGGGTGACAAACGCGCCTTCGCCCGCTATGACATCCGCATCCATGACGGAGGTTTCGATGCGAACAGACAGGGTCTTCTTTACCGGCTGAGGGCCCGAACCTGTCGGGCTCTGCATAGCCCTTCCGCATCTTCCCAGCACATTTTCAACTTCGCTGGCCCTTTTCAGACCAGGACTTCCCGTCATGTTCCGATTTTTCGAAAACCTCGTCGATCCCTTCACCCGCTTCCGCGCGCGCACCCCGCCGGGGCGCATCTGGCCTTATGTGCGCTCGCATCTCGTCAATTTCCGGGGGCAGCTTCTGTGGCTCGCCCTGACCGGGATGCTGGTCGCGGTCATCGAGACCGGGGTCATCGCCTATACCGGCCGGGTCGTGGACCTGATGGAGGCCGCCGGGCCCGAGGGCATCCTGCGCAGCCACGGCTGGGAACTGGCGCTCGCCGCTTTCGTGGTGATGGCGGTCCGTCCCGTCGCGATCCTCGTCTCGCGGCTGTTTCTGGAGCAGACCCTCGTCGGCAACATGCAGGATCAGGTGCGCTGGCGGGCGCACAAGCACCTGCTGGGCCAGAGCATGGGGTTCTTTCAGAACGACTTTGCCGGGCGGCTGTCCAACCGGGTGATGCAGCTTGGCCCGGCGGTGGAGGATTCCACCTACATGGCGTTCGAGGCGATCTGGTATTCCGTCACCTACATCCTGTCGGCTCTCATCATCCTTGGCGGCATGGACCCGGTGCTGGCCCTGCCGCTTGCGCTCTGGGTCGGGGCCTTCGTCTGGTACACCCGCAACATCTCGCTGCGCGTCGAAAGCGCGAGCGAGAAGTGGTCGGACGCCCGCTCGCTCGTCACCGGGCGGATCGTGGATGCCTATGCCAATATCGAGACGGTCAAGCTTTTCGGCCAGGGCACGGCGGAGGAGGCCTATGTCCTGTCCGCGATGCGCCGCCACCGCGCACGGCTTCAACGGTTCCTGCGGCTGATGACCGAGATGGCCTTCGGCCAGAACGTGCTGAACGGCCTGCTGATCGTCGGGATGCTGGGCCCGGCGATCTGGCTGTGGTCCGCGGGCCGGGTGACGATCGGGGACGTGGCGGCGGCTTCGGCGCTCACGCTGCGGCTCAACGGCATGTCCGGCTGGATCATGTGGGTCGCCATCCGGATGTTCGAACATGCGGGCGTCATGCGCGAAGGCCTGCGCTCCATCGCCGTGCCGCACGCGGTGACCGATGTACCGGACGCGCCTGCCTTGACCGTCGAAGCCGGTGCGATCCGGTTCGAGGATGTCTCGCACCACTACGGCAAGGGCTCGGGCGGGCTCGACCACGTGACGCTCGACATCCCGGCGGGGCAGAAGGTGGGGCTGGTCGGGCGCTCCGGCGCAGGCAAGTCGTCGCTCGTCAATCTGCTCCTGCGGTTTCGCGACGCCGAGGCGGGACGCATCCTGATCGACGGGCAGGAGGTCGCGCAGGTCCGGCAGGACAGCCTGCGCCGGTCCATCGGCATGGTGACGCAGGACAGCTCGCTCCTCCACCGCTCGGTGCGGGCCAACATCCTCTATGGCCGGCCCGACGCGAGCGACGCCGACATGGTGGCCGCCGCCCGGCGCGCCGAGGCGCATGACTTCATCGCCACGCTCGCCGATCAGGGCGGGCGCACCGGCTATGACGCGCATGTGGGCGAACGGGGCGTAAAGCTGTCCGGCGGGCAGCGCCAGCGCATCGCCATCGCCCGCGTGATGCTCAAGGACGCGCCGATCCTCGTGCTGGATGAGGCGACCTCGGCCCTCGACAGCGAGGTCGAGGCGGCGATTCAGGAGACGCTCTACGGCATGATGGAGGGCAAGACGGTGATCGCTATCGCGCACCGGCTTTCCACCATCGCCGCGATGGACCGGATCGTGGTCATGGACGAAGGCCGCATCGCCGAGGACGGCACGCATGAGGAACTGCTCGCGGCGGGCGGCACATACGCGAGCCTCTGGGCGCGGCAGTCGGGCGGCTTTCTGGGTGGGTAACGCGGCGGTGACTTGGCCCCCGCGTGCCCCGCGCTTAGGTAGATGACGTGAAGATCGCGAACCTCATCGACCCGTTCCGCCCGGCGGACGGCCCCCCTCCGGGCACGCTCATGGCCTTCGTGCGGTGGACGTTGAAAGGGGCGTGGCCGGTGCTGATCGTCGCGGCCGCGGTTTCGGTGCTGGCCGGTCTGTCGGAAACCGGGACGGCCTTCGTGCTGGGCCGGGTGATCGACGGGGTGGTCGAGACCGGGCGCGAGGATGTCTTTTCGCGCACCAATCTGGGCCTGTTCATCCTCGCGCTGGGTTTTTTCATGGTGCTCAGGCCCCTGATCTTCGCGGCGTCCAACCTGATGACACAGGTGGTGGTGACGCCAGCGATCTCGCCGCTGGTCATCATGCGCCTGCACCGCTGGATGCTGGGCCAGTCGGTCGACTTCTTCGACAGCGACTTCGCCGGGCGCCTTGCGCAGAAGCAGGCGCAGACCTCGAACGCGATGACGAACCTCGTGGTGGAATCGATCAACGTGGTGGCTTTCGCGCTGGCCTCGCTGGTGGGGGCCTTCGCCCTCGTCACCTCGATCGACCTCTGGCTCGCGCCGCTGTTTCTGGTCTGGCTCGCGGGCTATGTCGCGGTGATCCGTTATTTCATCCCGAAGGTGCGCAAGCGGGCCAAGAACCGGGCGGCGGCGCGCGCGGTCGTGACGGGCAAGGTCGTCGACACGATCTCCAACATCCGCACGGTCAAGCTCTTCGCCAATGCCGGGCATGAGGACGGGGCCGCGCTCGACGCGGTCAAGGACTTCCGCCAGACGGTGATCCACTTCGGCCGCCTCTCGGCCAGCTTCCGGCTGGTGCTCATGACGCTCGCCGGGACGCTGCCGGTCCTGCTGGTGGGCGGCACGCTGCTTGCGTGGCAGTCGGGCAGCGCGACCGAGGGCGATATCGTCGCCGCCGGCACCATCTCGGTCCGGCTGGCGCAGATGACCGGCTGGGTGAGCTTCGCGCTCATGGGGCTCTACCGCGACATCGGCGAGATCGAGGACGGGATGCGCACGCTCACCCCGGACCGGCAGCTGCGCGATGCGCCCGGGGCCACGCCGCTGGACCTCACCGAGGGTGAGATCCGGTTCGAACATGTGGACTTCGCCTATGGCCGGATGAAGGGCGGGGTGCAGGACATCGACCTGACGATCCGGGCGGGCGAAAAGCTTGCCATCGTCGGGCCGTCGGGGGCAGGCAAGTCGACGCTCGTGTCGCTGCTCCTTCGCCTTTACGACCCCGAGGCGGGGCGCATCACCGTAGACGGGCAGGACATCCGGCACGTCACGCAGGACAGTCTGCGCCGCGCCATCGGCATGGTCACGCAGGACACCGCCATGTTCAACCGCTCGGCGTGGGAGAACATCCAGTATGGCGACCCCGAGGCCGACGAACAGGCCGTGATCCGCGCCACCGAACGCGCCGAGGCGCAGGATTTCGTGGCGGATCTTGAGGATGCCGACGGGCGCGAAGGCTATGACGCGCACCTGGGCGAACGTGGCGTGAAGCTCTCGGGCGGGCAGCGTCAGCGCATCGCCATCGCTCGCGCGATCCTCAAGGACGCGCCGATCCTTGTGCTGGACGAGGCGACATCGGCCCTCGACAGCGCGGTCGAGGCGGCGATCCAGCAGACGCTGTATGATGTCATGGCCGACAAGACGGTCATCGCCATCGCCCACCGCCTGTCCACCATTGCCCACATGGACCGCATCGTCGTGCTGGACCGGGGTCATGTGGCCGAGGAGGGGACGCATAAGGAACTGCTCGCCAAGGGCGGGATCTACGCCGACCTCTGGACGCGCCAGTCCGGCGGGTTTCTGGGCGAGGAAGCGGCGGAGTAGCTCAGTCCCCGACCGGGCGTATCCAGATCGCGACGGTCGCCACGGCGCAGACGATCACGAACAGCGTGGTGGCCAGCGGCATTCCCGTCCATTCCGTCACCGTCGAGATCGCGAAGGCGAGGAACGCGGTCGATGCCGTGTTGGCCAGCATCCAGATCGACATGACCCGCCCCCGCAGTTCGTCCTCCAGCCGCGCCTGCACCCCGATCTGAAGCGACACCCCGACATAGGTCGAGGCGAAGCCGACAAAAGCCGCCGGGACCAGCGCACTCTCGAAACTCGGGGCATGGACAAGGCCGAGCGCGCCCGCGAACCCCACGAACATGACCCCGAACCGAAGTGCCCTGTGCCGCACGAGCTGGTTGCCCGCGACCACCTGGAAAATGGCCGCGACCAGCGCGCCGCCCCCGACCGCCGAGGTGAGCAGGCCAAGGCCCGAAGCGCCCCGCTCGAATATCCCGTCCGCGACGAGTGCGAGGATCTCCGACACCCCGCGCGTCAGGCCCAGGGCCGCCACGGCGAGCATGATGGACCGGCGGATCGGCCAGCGCGTCCAGACGACCATGAACCCCTGCTTGAGATCGTCGAGCATCCGGCCGTGCTGGCTGTGATCGTCCTCCCGCGGGTTCAGCGTCGGCGCGATCAGCGCGTTCGGGATGGCCAGTGCGATGCCGAGGAAAGACGTGACCAGCGTGCCGTATTGCGCGATCAGAAGACCGCCGATAGCCGGGGCCAGCAGTCGCCCGATATTGAAGTTGAGCGCGGCGAGCGCGACGACCGACCCGATGGCGGGCCGCGCGACGAGGCGCGGGCCGAGCGACTGGCGCACCGGGTGATAGGCCGACATTACCGTCCCGAAAGCCAGCGCCAGGAAAAAGAGCGGCACCGGCGTTAGCACGTCGAGCGCGAGCAGCGCGGTCAGCACGATCGGGATTGCGAGCAGGAACAGCGAGACGCGCTGAAACCCGGTCCGCGCCGACATCCGGTCGGCCAGCGTGCCGAAGAACGGGCCGAAGACCGCCACGGGCAGCAGGCTCGTCGCCGCGATGACACCCACGAAGCTCGGCGATCCGGTCAGATCCCATGCGAGCCACGACAGAAGGATGCGCGTCACCCAGCCGCCGTTCGTCCCGCAGACCGCGCCGAGGTAGTAGCGGCGGAAATCGGGATAGGACAGGGCGCGCGCGCTCGCTTCCTGCGGGGTGTCCGGGATGTCGGTCATGCTTCGTGATTATGCCGGTGAGCCGGGAAGGAAAACCGGCTTTTGGTGCAGAACCGCACAAGTTGACCGACCTTGTGCGAAATCCCGCAGACCAAGGCGCAGCTGCCGTCGGCCTGCAATTGCGCCCGTGAGCTATTGAATACTAACGTCTTACCCTGCCGCGACGGCATGCGCGCACTCCCGCTCAATCGGACAGGCCGTCAGGAACCCAAAACGATCACGGCTCGTTGATGGACCATCCAGACGGGCCGGAAACGGCCGTCACAGAAAACAGGAGACGACCATGTTTAAGAAATCGTTGCTGCTTGGGTCCGCTGCGGCCCTTTCCCTGAGCGCCGGCGCGGCCTTCGCGCAGACCGGCACGGCTTCGGCCTCCACCGATCTGAACCTGCGCATGGGCCCCGGCCCGAACTACAAGATCGCCAGCGTGATCCCCGCGCAGGGCACGGTCGATCTCAACGGGTGCCAGCCGCAGGCCGGCTGGTGCGAAGTCACTTACGAAGGCACGACCGGCTGGGCCTATTCGCCCTACCTGACCGTGGAAGAGACCCCGGTCGCCGAGATGGAAAACGTCGCCGTCGTTGAATACGACGAAGCCGACGCAGGCGAAGCGGCCTTTGTCACCGGCGCGACCGGCGCAGCCATCGGCGCGGCGCTCGGCGGACCCGTCGGCGCGGCCATCGGCGGCGCAGTCGGCGCGATCGGCGGCGGCACGGCAGCCTCGCTCGACCAGGAAGTCATCACCTACGTTCAGGCCAATCCGGTCGAGCCGGTGTTCCTGCAAGGTGAGCCCGTTGTCGGCGTGACCGTTCCGGAAAACGTCGAGATGTATTCGGTGCCCGATGTGGACGGCTATGCCTACTCCAACATCAACGGCGACACCGTCATCATCGAAGGCGAAAGCCGCCAGATCGTGCGCGTCGTGCGGTAACACCGCAGACCGTCGTGACCCGAACGACCAAGCGGCCCATCGCGAAAGCGGTGGGCCGTTGTCACATCAATATGATGTGTGCGTTTACGGTACGGGAACAAAATGAGCTTACATGTGTTGGGAATTAACGAAAGGACAGTGATATGACCGCCAGCATTCATTACCTGCGCCCGTACCATGAGGCCCGCCTCGACGATATTCCCCTGATCTGGACCCTGCCGGACGAGCCCCCCACCGGGATCGTCATCCACGTCCCCGATTTCGGACAGCGCAAGGAAGACACGGTCAAGCTGCTCGAACTTTACAATCGCCAGGGCCGCATCGCCGTGTCCCTCGACCTGCAACGCCACGGCGCTCGCCACGACGATGCCGACCTTTCCGCCGAAGTCGCGCTGGACTACACCCGCGTGCTCTGGACCCTGCTGGGTGAAACCATCCTCGATATTCCCACCGTCTCGACCTGGGCACGGCTGCGCTTCGGCGATCTGCCCCTGTCGCTCACGGGCCTTGGCCTCGGCGGCGACGTGGCGCTGGCCGCTACGCGCATGGTGAGCCGGGTGGAGGACGTGACGGTCATCGGCGCCTCGCCCGACTGGACCTGTCCGCTGGGCACGTTCGACGAGCTGACGGGCCGGGCCGATACCCGCGCGGCACTGTTTCGCCAGATGTTGGAGCCCATGACCCACGCTGCCGATTACGTCGGCCAGCGCATCCATTTCCTGCGCGCCCGCGACACCGACCGGGCCGCCGCCATCGACCTGTTCAAGTCGCAGATCCTCGATCTGTCGACCGGAGAGGGTGGTGAAATCGTCACCACGACGCTCGCCGCCCGCGCAGGTGTCGATTTCGCCGACCCCACGGTCTGGTGGCCCCATATCGGCCCGCTCGCGGCCTGACGGGAACCGCCGCCCTCCGCGCCGCGTTGCGACAGACGATCACAGGAGGCGCGCATGAATATCGACGTCGGAGATACCGTATCGTGGAAATGGGGCGTGGGCCGGGCCTCTGGCACCGTCCGCAAACGCTACACGCACAAGGTGACCCGCAAGCTCAAGGGTACCCGGATCACGCGGGGCGGATCGGACGACAACCCCGCGCTTTTCATTGAACAACAGGACGGCGACGGTGTGTTGAAACTCGCCTCCGAGGTGAAAGCTCACTGAAAGCCGGACGGCGGCGGCCCGAAGGCCGCCGGTGTCACTCGGCGGCCGCGATGGCGGCTTCTTCCGGCGCATCGACCACGGCCGCGGCCGGAAGGTCCATCTTGCGGAAGTAGGCCTCGCGCTGCGACGCGTCCGGGTTTTCCCGACAGAAGGCGATCTGGTCGCGCATTTCCACCTTCACGATCTCGCTGAACTTGCCCAGATGGGCATAGAGCGATGCGCAGTAAAGCGCATGTTTGATCGCCCGCGGCTTGTGCCGCAGGACATAGGCCAGAAGTTTCCAGTAATGCCCCCGCAGGTCGGGCCGCGTGACCGTCGCGTTCCAGAAGAACGTGATGAGGTGCTTGGCGTCCTTCAGGAGCATCTTGCGGCTCAGGTCGCCCGACGGCCCCGACACATCGAGGTGCCCGACCATGTTGCGCACGCGCTTGAAGAAGGAGTCGGGCGACATGATCGTGTCGACCACCTTGTAATACTCCGACAGGATATCCGCACGCGGACGCAGCGTTTCGAAGTTGAGACCCGACAGGCACTGGTCGCCATCGTCGTCTTTTTCCAACATGCCGTAAAGCGGGTCGAGACGCCCCTCCTTCTCCAGCCGCCGCTGAAGCTGCGTGTTGGGCAGCGCGGTCAGAAGCCCGACCATCGCGACCGGGATCGAGGCTTCCTCGATCAGCTCAATCATGCCCTGCGCGGCATATTCGCTCTCGTTGTCGAAGCCCACGATGAAGCCCGCGATCACGAAGATGCCGTAGCTCTGTATCGTGTGAACACTCTCGGCGATGTCGCGCTTGATGTTCTGCTTTTTCTTCATCGCGATGAGGACATCCGGATCCGGGCTCTCGATCCCCACGAAGCAGGTGAAGAACCCGGCGTCGCGCATCATGCCCAGAAACTCGGGGTCGTCGGCGAGGTTGAGCGAGGCTTCGGTCGAAAACTCGAACGGGAAGCCGTTTTTCTTCTGCCACTCGATCAGCTTGGGCAGAAACGCCTTCACGGATTTCTTGTTGCCGATAAGGTTGTCGTCCACGAAATCGACATGGCCGCGGTAGCCCAGCTCATACAGCCGGTCGAGTTCGCCCAGGATCTGCGTCTCCATCTTGGTGCGCGGCTTGCGCCCGAACAGCTCGATGATGTCGCAGAATTCGCACAGGAACGGACAGCCCCGGCTGAGCTGCACGTTGATCATCAGGTAATCGTCCAGCTTGAGCAGGTCATAGCGCGGCACCGGCGTGGTCGTGACGTCCACGGTGTGCAGCGGCGCGCGGAACTCGCCCTCACGCATGCCACCCTTCCAGGCTTCGATCACCTCGTCCAGAACACCCTCGGCCTCGCCGATGACGCGGATATCGAGGTCAGCATAGACCTCGGGGTGAGAGCTCACGTCCGGTCCGCCGACGACCGTGACCTTGCCCCGTTCCTTGCAGCGTGCGGCTTCCTTCAGAAGGTGGGGCTGCTGCGAGATCATGCCGGAGAACATCACCATGTCCGCCCAGTCGATGTCTTCGTCGTTCAGCTCCTGCGTGTTCATGTCAATCAGCCGCACCGGCCAGTCCCCCGGCAGCATGGCGGCGACCGTGATGAGGCCCAGCGGCGGCGCGGGATATTTCGCACCGGCGAGGTCACATGTCTCGAGGAAATTCCAGAACGACGTGTTCGAAAACTTGGGATAGACCAGAAGGACGTTCGGCGTGGTTCCCGGCATGGATAGCTCCTGACGCGGAATAAGAATTAAAATGCGTAGTGCAGACGCAGAAAAGCCTATCGAAAAAGCCACCTGCTTACGATGTTTTTTTTTAGAAAACCGCGAAAACGTGTGCCGGTTGGCCCGAAGCTGCCTGTGCATGTGCAACCCGAACGGGCGCCCGCGCCCGATCCGTTGGCAGGACGCGGGCCGGACGCTGCGCGAAAAGGGGCCGCAAACCCCTTCTTTCAGGGGGGCGACTCACTTGACGCACCGCGGAAAAGCGCATATTGCCCCCGAACGGAATTCAGGGCGCTGCGCGTGCGGCGTCCCTTTGTATTGACTGGCAAGTCCGGAGACGGCGCGAAAACGCCGCTGGAAACTGCCCGAAGATGAGGATGAACCCATGTCGCGTGTCTGCGAACTGACCGGCAAAGGCCCCGCCGTTGGAAACAACGTCAGCCACGCCAACAACAGGACCCGGCGTCGCTTCCTGCCGAACCTGAACGACGTTTCGCTCGTGTCCGAGACCCTCGGTCGGCCGATCAAGCTGCGCATCTCGGCCTCGGCCCTGCGCACGGTCGATCACCGCGGCGGGCTCGACAAGTTCCTGGCGAAGGCCAAGGACGCCGAGCTTTCGGCCAAGGCGCTGAAGGTCAAGAAAGAGATCGCGAAGGCCCAGGCTTCCGCCTGATCCTCACCGCGTTCGTGATGAATGGCCTCGCCCCAGGGCGGGGCCTTTGTCGTTCCCGGGCGCTGTCGAAAGGAGCGCGCTGACGCGCGCGCAGGTTTTGCGCCGCCCCGGCTGCGCCGGGACGTCGCGGCGGGGGGAGGCCAGCCTCCCCCGGACGCGTCTCCCCTTTCGAACTATTTGGGCGCAGGGAAGATCAGGGGCGGTGGCCCGTGGCGAGCTTGGTCATGCCCGGAATGAGCGGGCCGACCGTGACATCCGCGAAGCCCGCCTTCGTCATGGCCTCGGCCAGCCATCCATCGTCGAGCGACCGGGCCTCGGGCGTGAAGGCCGTGTGCTGGAGCTGCCAGAGCGCCGTGTTCTTGGGCCCGGTCAGGTCCGCATCCACCACGAAGTCATGGATAAGAAGCCGCCCGCCCGGTGCGAGGTGGTCGAAGGCGCGGGCGATCAGCCCCTCGTGCGTATGGTCCGGCACGCCCGAGAACAGGTAGGACATGAGGATCGCATCCTGTTCGTCGGGCCAGTCGCCCTCCAGCGCATTGGCGTGGCGATAGGTGATACGGTCGCTCAGCCCCGCCTCGGCGACATACCCTTCGCCCAGCGCGGCGACATTGGGAAAGTCGATGACGGTCGCCGTGAGCTTCGGGTTCGCCTTGCAAAGGGTGATGGCGAAGGCCCCCGTGCCGCCACCGACATCCAGAAGGCGGCGCACGTCCGACAGGTCCACCCGTTTCGCAAGCCCCCGCGCCGGGCCGAGTGAGCCCGCGTGCTGGCTTTCGGAGTAGAGCCGCGCCTGTTCGGGGTCGGAAAACCAGGTGTCGTAGGAATCGGTCGCGTCCTCGGCAAGATCGCCGGTCAACGCCGCGTCGATCTGGTCCATCAGCGGATACATCTGCTGCCCGACCTGCCGTTCGAGGTAGTCCGAAAAGTCGTATTTCGCGCCTTTCACGAGGAAGGCGTCGGCCGCGGCCGAATTGGCGAAACGCCCCGCGCCATCCACCGTCGTCAGGCCCAGCCCGGTGAGCGCGGTCATCAGCGTCCGGCAGCGTTCCACCGGCAATCCGGCTTTCTCCGCCAGCACTGCGGCCTGCAACGGGCCGTCCGCCAGCGCCGTGAAGATGTCGAACCGGATCGCGGCGAAGAGCGCGCGCGAGCCCATGTAGGCGAAAGCGATATCGGAAATGTCCTCGGCTTCGGTCAGGCCGGTCATGGTCGTCCCCTCTGTTGGTGTGAGCCTACCCTAACCGCCCCCGCGCCGGATGGCCACGCGCCAGCCGCGACAAACGGCGCCTTGCCCGGTCCCCGCGCCGGATATAGGTGTCATGCGATGCACCGGATCACGTCCATAATCATGGCGCTCGCGCTCGTCCTGTCGGGGGTTGTCCTCGCCGGGGCCAAGGGTGTGCCGATGCCCGTGGGCACGGATATCGTGATCTGTTCCGGGGTTGGCGTGACGACCATCACGATCGGCCCGGACGGGGAACCCGTGGAGAACGTGGACGTCTGCCCTGAGGGTCATTCGATCTTCGCCGCGGCGTTCTCGGCGCCCCCCCTGCCGGCGCCCGAACTGCGGCGCGTGGCCCTGCCTGCGCCCTCGGCACGCGCCATTCCCGCCTCGCGTGAGGAGGTGACGCCGGCGGCGCGGGGGCCGCCCCTGACGATCTGACCCCACCTTTCAGATCACATCAGGAGACACGACAATGAAACGCACCATCATCGCGGCCATCGCCGCCACCCTCGCCATGCCCGCCATCGCCGGGAGCGAGATCGAAATCCACGACGCTTATGCACGGTCCGCGGGCGCGAATGCCCTCGCCGGGGCCGCCTTCTTCATGCTCGCAAACACCGGCGACGAGGACGACACGCTTATCGGCGTGCGCTCGGACGCCGCGAAGAAAGTCGAACTGCACACCCATATCGCCAACGACGAAGGCGTGATGCGCATGGTTCAGATCGAAGGCGGCATCCCGGTCGCCGCCGGTAGCGAGCACATGCTCAAACGCGGCGGAGACCATGTCATGTTCATGGGCCTGACCGACGGCTTCGAGAACGGCGAGACGCTCGACGTCACGCTGGTTTTTGAGAAGGCAGGCGAGGTCGCGGTCGAGATCACCGTCGACAACGACCGCAAGCCGGGCGAGGCCGGGATGGGTGCCATGAACCACGGCAACATGGGCGCCTCCAACTGAGCCGACGTCCGGGTCAGCGGGCGCCCAGCACCTCGTCGACCCAGAGCGGCACGATCTCAGACGCGGGTCCGTAACGGCCCGCGTCGAACTGTCCGCCCACATCGCTGGGTTCGAGGTTGAGCTCCAGCGTCTCCACCCGGTTGGCCCGCGCCTCGCCCACGAATCCGGCGGCGGGATAGACGCTGCCGGACGTGCCGATCGCGACGAAAAGCGTGGCCCGTTCCAGCGCGTCGAAGATCCGCTCCATGTGATAGGGCATCTCGCCGAACCACACGACATCGGGCCGGGTCGCGGGTGCGCCGCAGGCGGGGCAGGGGGCGCTCACCGACATCTCCTCAGGCGCATCCCAGCGGTGATCGCAGGCCGCGCAGAGCGCTCGGAACAGCTCCCCATGCATGTGGATCACGTCCGTCACCCCGCCGCGTTCGTGCAGGTCATCCACGTTCTGCGTCACGACAACCGTATCGGGCCGCGCCGCGACCAGACGGCCGAGCGCGTGATGCGCCGCGTTGGGAGAGGCACCCCGGCAATTGGCGCGCCGGGCGTTGTAGAAGTCCTGCACCAGCGCCGGATTGCGCGCGAACCCCTCGGGCGTGGCCACTTCGTTCAGATCGTATTTCGTCCAAAGCCCGTCCTCATCGCGAAACGTGCCCAAACCGCTTTCCGCCGAAATCCCGGCGCCTGTCAGAATGACGATGCTCATGGCCGGACCCTAGGACGCTTGACCGGCGCGGGTCCAGCGGCAAGGATCGTCGGATAATAGGGGGAGGGGACGATGAAGACACCTTGGCATCTGTGGGTCGTGGGCGTTCTGTCGCTCCTGTGGAACGCGGGCGGGGCCTATGACTGGGTCTTGGCCCATTTCAGCGCGGAAAGTTACCTCGGCGTGATGACCGAGGCGCAGCGCGAATGGTATTCGAGCTTCCCGCTTTGGGCCGAGGTGTTCTGGGCGCTGGGCGTCTGGGGGGCGATCATCGGGTCGGTCCTGCTGCTCCTGCGCTCGGGCTTCGCGCAGCTGGCCTTCGTGCTGTCGCTGATCGGTCTGATCGGCAACACGCTCCACTCCATTTCCAGCATGGGCACGACGCTTGTCGACATGATGGGGCCCGGCTCGCTCGCCTTCACCGCCGCCATCATCATCGTGGCGCTCGGGCTCTGGCTTTATGCACGCGCGATGACGCGGCGCGGGGTGCTGCGATAGGCGCGAACCCGCCCGCCACGGGCCGTCCTGACGGCGGCCTGTTGCGGGGATGAAACCCTTGGCCAAACGGCGGCGCGCGGCAATTGCCAACCCCGGAAAATCCTGTCACATAACCCCGGTGATATCCGGGGGGATGGTCATGAGCACCGACCAGAACGACACAACGAACACCCTGCTACGTCGCGATTTTCCGGCCCCCGGCCGCGATTCGCCCACGGCGTCGGCACTGCGGAAGACTGCATGACCCTGACACGCCTCCTGCCGCTCATCCTGTCGCTGTTTCTCGGCGCCTGCACCATCCTTCCGAACCAGGGCCCGACCACGGCCGCCTTCGACATGGAAGAGAACCGCACGCCCTCGGCCACCGCCGAAGGATTCATCGTGGCGGACCTCACCCCGCGCACCGTCAAGCTGCTCGAAGGGCGCGGCGCGCCCAGCTTCGGCAGCCTCGGGGGCGCCTACCGCGGCGCCGGACAGTACCGGATCGGCGTGGGCGACGCGGTGAGCGTGTCGATCTGGGAGGCCAACGGCGGCGGGCTCTTCGCCACCGGCGCACCGGGGGCCAGCGGCTCGCGCGCCACGGGTATCCCGGCACAGGTCGTCGAGCGGGACGGGGCGATCACCATTCCCTACGCGGGCCGGGTCACTGTGGCAGGGCTGATGCTGTCGGAAGCCGAGGCCAAGATCGTCGAGGCGCTTCAGGGCAAGGCGATCGAGCCGCAGGCCATCGTCTCGGTGAACCAGAACGTCTCCAACACCGTGACCGTGACCGGCGAAGTGGTGAACGGGCGGCGCATTCCCCTCACGCAGGCAGGCGACCGCATCCTCGATGTCATCGCCGCGGCCGGTGGCGCGCGCAGCCCTACCGATGAAACGGTCGTCACCCTGTCGCGCGGCGGCCACACGCTGTCCATCGCGATGGGCAAGCTCATCAAGAACCCGAGCGAGAACATCTATGCCCGCGCCGGCGACACCATCACCGTCGTGCGCGAGGTCAAGATTTTCACCGCGCTGGGCGCCACGGGCCGCAACACGCTCGTCGATTTTCCGACCTCCGGCATCACGCTTGAGAAAGCCGTGGCCAAGGCCGGCGGCCTCATCAACGTGCTGTCCGATCCGGGTGGCGTGTTCCTGCTGCGCCGCGAACATGCCTCGCTTGCCCGCAAGCTCGACCCGACCTTCCCGATCGCCAACCCGAACGGCTACGTCAACGTGGTCTACCGGGCGAACCTACGTGACCCGAACACCCTGTTCCTCGCCAAGCGGTTCGACGTGCTCGAGGACGACATCCTCTATGTCTCCGGCGCACCGTCGACCGAATTGCAGAAGTTCCTGACCCTCGTTGGCCTCGGAACGGACAGCGTGAACAACCTGTCGCTGGTCGCAAGCCGCCTGACACCCTGATCTGACGGCCTGCCCAATTTTCGGGCAGGCTGATTATTTCCCGTGCAGACACCGCGCCCCGTCCGATCACGACCGCGGGAACAATATTCTGCAAGGCAGCGTTGCCTTGCGGAGGGACGGGAAGACATTACCCTTATGTCCAGAAACGTCGCGCACCCCCGTGATCCGGGCGGATGAGGGGTAGAGGCGCGACATCTCGGTGAGCGGTCCCGCGCTCCCTGGGCCGATCCGCCCCCCGGTCGGCCGAGCAACGACAAATCAAAAGGGCTTTAGCCCGAGCAGATGAAAGACAGCACCAACACGCCGTCCTCCGCGCCCTATGCCCGCGTTGCCGTTATCGGTGCCGGGTCCTGGGGCACAGCCCTTGCAACCGTTCTGGCCCGCAACGGCCGCGACGTGGCCCTGTGGTCGCGCCGCCCCGAGCTGGCCGAAGCCATAAACGTGAGTGGCGAGAACCCCGATTACCTGCCGGGCATCCCCCTGCCACCCGGCATCCGCGCCACCGCCGTCATCGGTGAGGCGCTGTCGGGAGCCGACGCCGTGATCGTCGTCACGCCCTCCGCCACCCTTAGGGATGTCTGCACCGCCATGCGCCCGCAAATCCCGGCGGGCATCCCCATCGCGCTCGCCTGCAAGGGGATCGAGCGCGGTTCGGGGCTTCTGCTCTCCGAGGTGGTCTGCGAAATGCTGCCGGGCCACCCGGTCGGCGCGGTCTCCGGCCCGACTTTCGCGCGTGAAACCGCGCTGGACCATCCGACCGCCGCCACCGTCGCCTTCCCGTTTTCCTACCAGAACCGGCTCGCCCCGCATGACAGCCCCGCGGCCCGCCTCGCCGTGTCGCTCTCCGGCGCAGGCTTCCGCCCCTATGTCTCCGACGACCTCGTGGGCGTCGAGGTGGGCGGCGCGGTCAAGAACGTCATCGCCATCGCCTGCGGCATGATGTCAGGCGCGGGCTTTGCCGAGAACACGCGCGCCGCGCTCATCACCCGTGGCATCGACGAGATGAAGCGGATGGCCGAGGCGCTGGGCGGCTCGCGCGAAACCGTCACCGGTCTTGCGGGCGCGGGCGACCTGACGCTCACCTGCTCCTCGACCACCTCACGCAACATGTCGCTGGGCACGCAACTGGGGCAGGGCATCGCAAGGCCCGACTGTTTCGAGGGCAAGCCCGTCGTCGTCGAGGGCGAGGTGAACGCCGTCTCGGTCATCGACCTCGCCCGCCGCATCGGTGTGCCCATGCCGATCTGCGAAACCGTGAACGCGGTGTTGCACGAGGGCGCGGACCTGCAAGACAGCTTCAACGCCCTCTGGACCCGACCCATCGAGGCCGAGCCCCGCGCGCTCGACATCCTGCTCGACCACCCCGCGCCCACGGCCACGCTTGGATTCGGAGCCAGCGAATGAACATCCCCAAACTGCCCGCGACCCCGCTGGCCACCCGCCGCTTTACGCTCGCCACCGACCTCGACGGCACGTTTCTGGGCGGGAGCGAGGCGGACCGCCATCGGCTCTATGACTGGATCGAAACGAACCGCGATACCGTGGGCCTGATCTTCGTCACCGGGCGCGACCCGCAGTTCATCGGCGAGATGTGCAAGACCGGCGCGCTGCCCTGGCCCGAATATGTCGTGGGCGACGTCGGCACGACCATTGCCCAGGTGTCCGAGCAGGCGATCTCGCCCATCGCGGCGCTCGAGGAAGACATCGCCGCCCGCTGGGGCGACAAGGGCGACCGGGTGCGCGACAGGCTCGCGGGTGCGCCGGGCCTCACGCTTCAGCCGACTGACTTCCGTTACCGGGTAAGCTACGACCTCGACCCCGAGGCCTTCGACGAGGGCGCCAAGACCCGGGTGGAGGCGCTGGGCCTCGACTGGCTGATCTCCGACAACCGCTTCTTCGATGTGCTGCCCAAGGGCGTCTCCAAGGGCCCGTCGATCCGCCGTCTGGTGGAGCATCTCGGCATGGACGAAAACCGCGTCCTCGTTGCGGGCGACACGCTCAACGACCTGTCCATGCTCGAATGCGGCCTGCCCGCCGTCGCGGTCGGCAACTCAGAACCCGCGCTCGTCTCGCGCGTCGCGCATCTGCCGCAGGTCCACTACGCCACCGGCCACGGCGCCGCGGGCATCATGGAGGCGATCCACGCCTTCGACCTTCACCCCAAAGTTCCCCTAGGAGCCTGAAATGTCCTCGAATCTCGTGATCGTCTACCACCGCCAGCCCTACACGGAGGTCGAGGTGGACGGGAAAATCGAATACCACGAGAACAAGAGCCCGAACGGCATCGTGCCGACGCTCAAGAGCTTTTTCGGCCGCTTCGACAAGGGGTCATGGGTCGCATGGAAGGAAAGCGATACGCCCTCGGACCCCGACTTCGAGCGACGGATCGAGATCGACGACGATTTCGGCACCTACGCCGTTCTGCGTCTCCCGCTCACCCGTGAGCAGGTCAAGAGCTTCTACGAAGTCTCGTCGAAAGAAGCGTTCTGGCCGATCCTCCACGGGTTCAAGGAACGCTACAATTACGACCCCGTCGACTGGCCGACCTTTCGCGAGGTAAACTGGGCCTTCGCCGAGGCCGCCGCCGCCGAAGCCGCGCAGGGGGCAGTGGTCTGGGTCCATGACTACAACCTCTGGCTCGTGCCCGGCTACCTGCGCCAGTTGCGCCCGGACGTGAAGATCAGCTTCTTCCACCACACGCCGTTTCCCTCGGCCGACATGTTCAACGTGCTGCCGTGGCGCAAGGAAATCCTCGAAAGCCTGCTGGCTTGCGATGTCGTCGGCTTCCACATCCCGCGCTACGTCGCGAATTTCGTCTCCGCCGCCCGCTCCATGCTCGAGGTGGACGTGGTCAGCCGTCAGAAGGTGGACGAGGATTTCGCGACCGAGTTTTCCGCGCTGACCGAGGTGTCCGTGCCGGACGTGATCGCCCATGAGGGCCGCACCATCCGCGTGCAGGCTTCGCCGGTCGGGGTCGACGCGGACTATATCGAAGAGGTCGCACGGCGCTCCGAGACGGAGGACAAGACCGCCGAAATTCGCGCGGAACTGGGCGAACGCCGCCTGCTGCTGTCCGTGGGCCGGACCGACTACACCAAGGGCGGGATCGACCAGCTGGAAAGCTTCGAGCGGCTGCTGGAGGCGAACCCCGACATGCTGGGCAAGGTCAAGCTCATGCACGTCTCGGTCCCCGCAAACCAGAACATGACGGTCTATGAAAATATCCAGGCCGACCTCGAACAGATGGCGGGGCGGATCAACGGGCGCTTCGGCACGCTCGACTGGCAGCCCATCGCGCTTATCAGCCGGGCGATTCCCTTCACCGAACTCGTCTCCTACTACCGGGCCGCCGACGTGGCCTGGATCACGCCGCTGGCCGACGGCATGAACCTTGTCGCCAAGGAATTCTGCGCGGCGCGGATCGACGGGGACGGGGTGCTGGTACTGTCGGAATTCGCGGGCGCGGCGGTCGAAATGGGCTCGGCCCTTCTGACCAACCCGTTCTCCGCCCGCTCGATGCAAAGCGCCATCGAACAGGCGCTGAACATGGAGGCCCCCGAACGACAGGACCGGATGCGCGCGCTGCGCGAGACGGTCCACAAATACGACATCCGGTTCTGGGCCGATCACCAGATGCAGGCCCTCGGCGGAAACGTGGCAAAGATTGTGGACAGCCCGCAGGAAGAGCCTGTCTGATCCGGTGCGGCCTCAGCGGGCGACGATGCGCTCCGGCGGCACGCCCGACATGGCGTGAAGCAGCGAATTCGTGTTGGTCACGCCGAACTTCTTTTGCAGTTTCGCCCGGTGAACCTCGACCGTGCGCGGGCTGATCCCCAGCGCGCGGGCGATCTCTTTCGACGTCATCCCCTCGGCCACGAGGTTGACCACCTGCCGCTCGCGGGGTGTGAGCGGCTGGTAGGGGCGGTGGCCCGACAGGTCCGCGAAACTCCACACCGCGCGGTTTAGCGGATCGCCCTCGGGGGTCAGCGAATGGCCCCGCGTGCGGCACCAGAACAGCGACCCGTCCTTGCGTGCCATGACCCGTTCGTCCCAGTAGGTGTTCGTCTCGCGCAGCTGGTCCACACCGCGGTCCCGGATCTTCACGAACTCCTCCGGGCTCGGGTAAAGCACTTGAAATGACTGGTCATTCAGCTCGCCCGGCCCATAGCCGAACATGCGCTCGAACTCGGGATTGCAGCCCCGGATCACGCGGCTTTCGGTGATCACCAGACCGACCGGAGAGTACTCGAACGCAAGCGCCGAGAAGTCGCCGGTCTGGTAGGCTTGATCTATAAGTATTTTCCCCAACTTGCCCGGACCCTTCCAAAAAGCGAGGCTCTGTCCACACTTACACCGATCCCGCGGAGGGTGAAACCACCGCGGGGCAAGGGAGGACAATCCATGATTACCATGAAACGCGCAGTCGCCGCGTTCTCGTTTGCCGTGGGCCTCGCCGTACCTGCCGTCGCGCAGGATGGGGACCCGGTCAAGATCGCGCTCATCCACGGGATGTCGGGCAATGCTTTCGAGGTCTTCTCGAAGCAGACCCAGACCGGGTTCGAGATGGGCCTCGAATATGCCACCGACGGCACGATGGAGGTGAACGGTCACCCCATCGAGATCATCAAGAAGGACACGCAGTTCAAACCGGACGTGGCCCGTGCCGTGCTGGCCGAGGCCTATGCCGACGATGACGTCCTGATCGCGGTCGGCGCCACGTCGTCGGGCGTGACCACCGGGATGCTGCCGATCGCCGAGGAATACGAGCGGATCTTCATCGTCGAGCCGGCCGTGGCCGACAGCCTGACCGGCCCGGATTCCAACCGCTACGTCTTCAAGACCTCGCGCAACTCGTCGATGGACATGCAGGCACAGGCGCAGGCGCTTCAGCCGGACGAGAACCTGTATGTCGCCACGCTGGCCGAGGACTATGCTTTCGGTCGTGACGGGATCGCCGCGTTCAAGAACGCGCTCGAAGGCTCCGGGGCCACGGTGGTCGCGGAAGAATACGCGCCGCAGGGCACCGCCGACTTCACCGCCGTGGGTGAGCGCCTGTTCAACGCGCTGAAAGACAAGGAAGGCCGCAAGGTCATTCTGGTCTACTGGGCCGGTGGCGGCGACGCGCCGGGCAAGCTCCAGTCGATGGACCCGGGCCGGTTCGACATCGAACTGTCGATGGGCGGGCACATCCTTCCGGTTCTGCCGACCTACAAGCGGTTCCCCGGCCTCGAAGGTGCGGTCTACTACTACTACGAAGCCTTCGACAACGAGATCAACAACTGGCTCGTGGAAGAGCACATGGCGCGCTTCGACAGCCCGCCGGACTTCTTCACCGCTGGTGGCATGGCTTCGGCCCTGGCCGTGGTGAAGGCGCTGCGCGAGAGCCCGTCGCTCGACACCGAAGACCTGATCGCCACGATGGAAGGCATGACCTGGGACACGCCCAAGGGTGAGATGACCTTCCGTCCGGAAGATCACCAGGCGCTGCAATCCATGCTGCACTTCAAGATCCGCGTGGATGACGACGTGGAGTGGGCGATCCCGGAAAAGGTCCGGATCATCGAAGCCGACGAAATGGACATTCCGATCGGTCGCGAGAACTGATCGGTGTCGCCCCGGCCGGCGCGGTCGGCCGGGGCCCCAACCAATCCCCAAAGCCATGACACATCCATCACTCTCCACCCGTGATCTCACGATCCGGTTCGGCGGGCATACGGCCGTGAACGCCGTGTCCTGCGACTTTCGCCCCGGCGAATTGACCGTGATCGTCGGACCGAACGGGGCCGGCAAGACCACCTACTTCAACATGATTTCGGGCCAGCTCACGCCGAGCGCCGGGACGGTGACGAAGGACGGGGTGGACCTGACCCGGATGCCCGCATCGACACGCGCGCGCCACGGCGTTGGCCGGGCCTTTCAGCTCACCAACCTGTTCCCGCGTCTGAGCGTGATCGAGAACATCCGCCTCGCCGTGCAGGCGCAGGAAGGGGCGGGGTTCCGGTTCTTCACACCTGTTTCCCGGCTCACCGAGCTCACCTCGCGGGCCGAACGCTACCTCGCGGCCACCAAGCTCGAGGACAAGGCCGAGTTGCCCGCCGCCGCCCTGCCGCATGGCGATCAGCGCAAGCTCGAAGTCGCGCTCCTCATGGCGATGGAGCCCGACATCTACATGTTCGATGAACCGACGGCGGGCATGAGCCTCGACCATGCGCCCGACGTTCTCGACCTTATCGCCGAGATCAAGCACGACCACACCAAGACGGTGCTGCTCGTGGAACACAAGATGGACGTGGTGCGGCAGCTGGCCGACCGGATCATCGTGCTGCACAACGGCGAGCTGATCGCCGATGGCGACCCGGGCGAGGTCATGTCCAGCCAGGTCGTGCGCGACGTCTATCTCGGAAACGCAGGAGAAATGGCATGAGCCTTTTGTCCATCCGGAACATGGACGTCTCGATCGGGCAGTATTCCGTTCTGCATGGCGTAACCCTGGACGTGCCCGAGGGCGGCGTGTTCGTCCTGCTCGGCCGCAACGGCGCGGGCAAGACGACGACGCTGCGCTCGATCATCGGTCTGTTGGACCGGCCCGAGGGGTCGGTGACGTTTCGGGGCGAGGATATCTCGTCGCTCCACACCTCTGACATCGCGCGCAAGGGTATCGCCTTTGTCCCTGAAAACATGGGGATTTTTGGCGGTCTGACTGTGGCCGAGAACATGGTGCTCGCCACTGCATCGGGCAAGTTCGACCAGACCCGACTCGCCCGCGTTTATGAGCTGTTCCCGGCGTTGGAGCAGTTCTGGGACAAGCAGGCGTGGAGCCTGTCGGGCGGGCAGAAACAAATGCTTGCCGTTGCGCGCGCCATCATCGAGCCGCGCGACCTGATCCTGATCGACGAGCCGACCAAGGGGCTGGCCCCCTCGATCATCTCGGCGATGGGCGAGGCGTTCCGCGAGATTTCCGAGACGACCACCATCCTGCTCGTCGAGCAGAACTTCTCGTTCGCGAAAAGCCTTGGCCGCGACATGGCGGTGATCGACGACGGGCGGGTGGTTCACACCGGCACGATGGCCGATTTCGCCGCCGACACGGCATTGCAGGACCGGCTTCTCAGCCTGTCGATGGAGGCGAGCTGATGTCCGACATCCTGCGCCAGGGTTTCGCCGCGAAACCTATTCCTGTTTATTATCAGAACGTTAACGGAGGGTCCGTCGCGTGAATATCGTTGAACGTTTCGGGGGCGTCTTCCTCCTTCCGGTCGCGATCGCCATCATCGCCTTCGTCCTGATCGGCGCGCCGTCCTCGTGGCTGACGCTGACGGTCGCGGGCCTTGCGATGGGGATGATGCTGTTCCTCATGGCCTCGGGCCTGAGCCTCGTCTTCGGCCTGATGGACGTGCTGAACTTCGGCCACTCGGCCTTCGTGAGCTTCGGCGCCTTCGTGGCGGCGAGCGTCCTGGCCTATTTCGGTGGCTGGCTTGGCTCCGAGAGCATCTTCCTCAACATCATGGCGCTGGTTTTCGCCATCGCGGCGGCCATCGTCTTTGGCGCGGCGCTGGGCTGGTTTTTCGAGCGGGTGATCGTCAAGCCCGTCTATTCCGATCACCTGCGCCAGATCCTCATCACGATGGGCGCGCTCATCGTGGCCGAACAGCTGATCCTCGCCACGTGGGGCGGGACGCCGACCACCGTGCTTCGTCCGAACTTCCTCGAGGGCACAATCATCGTCGGTGGGTCGTCGCTCGAGATTTTTCGCCTGTTCGCCTTCATCGTGGGTGCCGTCGTCTATGCCGGTCTCTACCTGCTTCTCAACCGCACCCGGATGGGCCTGCTCATCCGCGCGGGCGTCGAGAACCGCGAGATGGTCGAGGCGCTGGGCTTCAAGATCGACCGGCTGTTCATCGGGGTCTTCATGCTCGGCTCGGCGCTCGCCGCGATGGGCGGGGCCATGTGGGCGGGATACGAGACGCTCATCACCCCGGCGCTCGGGGCCGAGATGATGGTGATCGTGTTCATCGTCGTCATCATCGGCGGCCTCGGGTCGATCCAGGGCACGCTTCTGGGCGCGATCATGGTGGCGCTGATGCAGAACTACGTTGGCTTCCTCGCCCCGAAACTGGCGTTGGCGTCCAACATGCTCCTGATGATGGCCATTCTGCTGTGGCGGCCCTATGGCCTCGCCCCGGCGGTGAAGTGAGGAGGGGACCATGAAAGGCAACACAACCGTCAAACTGATCGCCTTCGCGGTCTGGGCCGTCCTGCTCTTTGCCCCGTTCTTCTTTCAGGAAGTGCGGCAGGTCGAAGTCGCCGCGCGCATCGCCGTGTTCATCGTGCTGGTCGCCTCATACGACCTGCTCATCGGCTACACCGGCATCGTGAGCTTTGCGCATACCATGTTCTTCGGCTTCGGCGCCTACGGGGTGGCCATCGCGATGAAGCAGCTGGACAACACATGGGGCTACTGGATCATAGGCACGCTCGCGGGCGTTCTGGTGGCCGCCGTGGTCGCGGTGCTGATCGGGCTTCTGTCGCTCCGGGTGAAGGCGATCTTCTTTGCGATGATCACGCTCGCGGCGGCCTCGGTCGCGCTCGTCCTGGCGTCGCAGCTGTCGACCTTCACGGGCGGCGAGGACGGGATCACCTATTCCGTGCCGGACGTGTTCAAGCCCGCGACCAAGCTTCTGACCGATGACGAGGGCAAGGTGGCCAAGATCCTGGGCGTTCGCATGAACGGCAAGATCGCGGCCTATTACTTCGTCTTCTTCTCCTGTGCGCTCATGTTCTGGGTGTTGCTGCGGATCGTGGGCAGTCCGCTGGGCACCGTGCTCAAGGCCATCCGCGAGAACGAGGCGCGTGCCGAGGGCATCGGCTACCGCGTCGTGGCTTTCCGCACGGCCGTCTTCGTCATCGCTGCCGTGGCCGCCGCGCTGGCAGGGGCCATCTATGCCACATGGCTGAAATACACGGGGCCGGAAACCACGCTGAGTTTTGCGATCATGATCGACATTCTGCTGATGGTCGTGATCGGCGGGATGGGCACGATGTGGGGCGCGGTGATCGGGGCGACGCTCATGGTGCTCGCACAATACTACCTGCGTGATCTGATGGAGGTCGCCGCCAACGCGACTGAGGCGATCCCGTTCCTGCCAGAGCTTCTCAGCCCCGACCGGTGGCTGTTGTGGCTTGGCATCATCTTCATCCTGCTGGTCTATTTCTTCCCGGCGGGCATCGCGGGGACAATCATCCAGCGCAGGGCTGCGAAATGATGCCGCGCTCCGCCTACCTGCCGCTCATGGGCCACGAGCTTCACGTCATGGAGTGGGGGGAGCCCACGAACCCCGCGCTCGTCATGTGGCACGGGCTGGCGCGCAACGGGCGCGACTTCGACGAACTGGCCCGCGCGCTGTCCGAGACGCATTTCGTGCTGTGCCCGGACACGATCGGGCGGGGCTTTTCGTCGTGGTCGGACGCGCCCGAGGTCGATTACGTCCTGCCCAACTATGCGCGGATGGCGATGGAGATGCTCGACCATTACGGCATCGCGCGTGCGGCGTGGTTCGGCACGTCGATGGGCGGACAGATCGGGATCACGGTCGCGGGTGACGTGGCGCCGGAGCGGATCACCGCGCTCGTCATCAACGATATCGGTCCCGTGGTGCCGGACGCCGCGCTCGACCGGATCGTGACCTATTCCGCCGACCTGCCGACGTTCGAGCGGCTGACGGCGGCGGAAAGCTGGCTGCGCGAGGGCTATGTGCCGTTCGGCCCCGCCCATGACACGTTCTGGCGGCGCATGGCCGAGGCGTCGGTGCGTCGGCGCGCGGACGGGCGGCTCACGCTGCACTACGATCCGCGCATCATCGAGGTGCTGGACGCGGATCGGGGCGCGATGGACCTGTGGTCGATCTATGACCGGATCAGCGCCCCGACCCATGTGATCCGGGGCCTGACCTCGGACCTGCTGACCGAGGAGATCGCGACCGAGATGACCGGGCGCGGGCCGAAGCCCGAGGTCACCGTGTTCGACACCTGTGGTCACGCGCCGTCGCTGTCCTCGCCCGAGGACACGGCCTTTGTCGCCGGCGTGTTGCGCCAGCTTGCCGAAAAGGCGCCCGTCGCCGGGTGAGCCGTCGCGGGCTGCGGCATCGGAGCGGCTTGCGCCGCGGCCCGGCGCCCGGCACTCTGAGCCCATGACCGAGATCAGCGAAGCCGACCTTGCCACCCTTTTGTCGCGCGCCGCCGTGGGCCGGTCGCGTGTGCTCGTCGCCGTTGTCGGCGCGCCGGGCTCGGGCAAGTCCACGCTGGCCGAACGCCTCGCCGCCTCCCTGCCGGGGGCGCAGGCGATCCCGATGGACGGCTTCCACCTCGACAATCACACGCTGGCCGCGCGGGGCCTGCTGGAGCGCAAGGGCGCGCCGGAGACCTTCGATGCCGAGGGCTTCGCAGCCTTCGTCCGCGCGCTCGCCACCGGGGCGCAGGCGAGCTATCCCACCTTTGACCGGAGCGCGGATGCGGTGGTGCCCGATGGGGGCCGCATCGCGCCGGACACGCATATCTATGTGGTCGAGGGCAACTACCTGCTCCTCGATGAGGACCCGTGGCGCGGGCTGGACCGGCTTTGGGACATGACCGTGGCGCTCGACGTGGCGGAGGCGGAGTTGGAGCGGCGGCTGGTGCGGCGCTGGATGGATCACGGCCATGCGGAAGAGGACGCGTTGCGGCGTGCCCATTCGAACGATCTGGTGAACGCCCGCGCGATCCGCGACCGCTCACGCCCCGCGTCCTACACGATCCGCTTCACAGGGTGAGGTAGCTCTGCTCGACCACCGCTTCCATCGCGATGTAGGTAGAGGTGGCCGAGACATGGGGCAGGGACGAAATCGTCTCGCCCAGCACCCGCCGGTAGTCCGCGATGTCGCGCGAGCGGACCTTGACCAGGTAATCGAAGCCGCCCGCGATCATGTAACACTCTTCTATCTCGGGCACGGCCCGCGCGGCGTCGTTGAACTCGGATAACGCGGCCTGCCGGGTGTCCAGAAGCCGTACCTCGACATAGGCGACGTGGGACAGGCCGAGCTTTTCGGGGGCGAGGATGGCGCGGTAGCCCCGGATGATGCCGCGCTCCTCCAGCGCGCGCACGCGGGCGGCCACCGGCGTCTTGGACAGGCCGACACGGCGCGCGAGTTCCACGATGGGCAGGCGGGCGTTCTCGGTCAGAGCCGCGAGAATCTTCCTGTCGATCGGGTCGATGCTGTCTGTTTCGTCCATGAATGCGCCCAAGTTTGGTCAATCCGGCCAAAGGATCGGGAAACTCGGGCGATAAGTCCAGCGTTGTCTCTGTATCCTGCACCAAAGGAGACAGACATGCGCGACACCACCACCTCTCTCTTCGACGACACCGCCAAGTTCCGCCCGCAGGCGGAGGTGATCCCCGACCTGATCGCCGGAGCGGCGCTGACCAATGCCGACCGGGCCACGATCCACACCAATGCCGCGCGGCTGGTGCGTCAGATTCGTGAGGGCGAGGCGCCGGGGATCATGGAGCAGTTCCTTGGCGAATACGGGCTGTCGACCGAGGAGGGCGTCGCGCTCATGTGTCTGGCCGAGGCGCTGTTGCGCGTGCCGGACCACGAGACCATCGACGCGCTGATCGAGGACAAAATCGCGCCGTCCGACTGGGGCAAGCATATCGGTCAGGCGGCGTCACCGCTGGTCAATGCTTCGACATGGGCGCTGCTGCTCACCGGACGGGTGCTGGACGACGAACAGCGCGGCATGGCGGGCACTCTGCGAGGCATGGTGCGCCGGCTGGGCGAGCCGGTCATACGGGTCGCAGTCGGGCAGGCCATGCGCGAGATGGGGCGCCAGTTCGTGCTGGGCGAGACCATCGAGGGGGCGCTGAAGCGCGCGCGCAAACAGGAGGCGCGCGGCTACACCTATTCCTACGACATGCTGGGCGAGGCGGCGATGACCGCGCGCGATGCCGGGCGGTATGCCGACAGCTATGCCCATGCGATCAAGGCCATTGGCGCGGCGGCGGATCGCGACAGCGTGGCGGCGAACCCGGGCATCTCGGTCAAGCTCTCGGCGCTGCACCCCCGCTACGAAGTGGCGCAGGAGGCGCGGGTGCTGGAGGAAGTGGTGCCGCGCCTGCGCGACCTCGCGCGCATGGCGGCGCGGTCGAACATCGGGCTCAACATTGACGCCGAGGAACAGGACCGGCTGGTCCTGTCGCTTAAGGTGATCGGGGCGGTGCTGGCCGACCCGGAGCTTCACGGCTGGGACGGGTTCGGGGTCGTCGTGCAGGCCTATGGCAAGCGGGCGGGGGCGGTCATCGACTGGCTCCACGCCACCGCCGAGCGGCTGGACCGCCGCCTGATGGTGCGGCTGGTCAAGGGCGCCTATTGGGACACCGAGATGAAGCACAGCCAGGTCGAGGGGCATCCCGGCTTTCCGCTGTTCACGACGAAGCCCGCGACGGATGTGAGCTACCTCGCCAATGCGCGCAAGCTGATCGGTTATGCCGACCGGCTGTATCCGCAGTTCGCGACCCACAACGCCCATACCGTCGCCGCGATCCGCCACATGGCGCGCGGGATCGACTATGAGTTTCAGCGGCTGCACGGCATGGGCGAGTCACTGCACGACATTGTCATGCGCGAGGAAAAGACGCGTTGCCGGATTTACGCGCCGGTGGGGGCGCATCGCGACCTTCTGGCTTATCTCGTGCGGCGGCTGTTGGAGAACGGGGCGAATTCCAGCTTCGTGAACCAGATCGTGGATGAGAGCGTGAGCCCCGAGGTGATCGCGGCCGACCCGATTACGCAGGCGACCGAGGTGCGGCGGGCCGATGTTCTGGCCCATCCTTCTGCGATCTTCGGGCCGAAACGGCGCAACTCGGCGGGCTTCGACCTGACGGATGAGACGACGCTCGCCCGGATCGACGCGGCCCGGGACGTTGCGGTGCCGGATGCGGGGCCGCTGGTCGCCGGGGGCGACGGGACCGGGACCACGCGCGACGTGGTGAACCCGGCGACGGGGGAAAAGGTGGCGCAGGTCACGGAGGCCGATGAGGCGACGGTGGCCGGGGCACTGGACGCCGCAACGCCCTGGGCTGCGACTGCGACGGAGCGGGCACAGGTGATGCGCCGGGCCGCCGACCTTTACGAAGACCATTACGGCCCGCTCTTCGCCGCCCTTCACCGCGAGGCGGGCAAATCGCTCGCCGATGCCGTGGGCGAGCTGCGCGAGGCGGTGGATTTCCTGCGCTACTACGCGGGCGAGGGCGAAAAGCGTGACGCGCCGGCGCGGGGCATCATCACGGCGATCAGCCCGTGGAACTTCCCGCTCGCCATTTTCACAGGGCAGATTTCGGCGGCGCTCATGGCGGGTAATGCCGTGATCGCGAAGCCTGCCGAACAGACGCCGCTGGTCGCCGCCATTGCGGTGCGGCTTTTGCATGAGGCGGGGGTGCCGCGCGCGGCGCTGCAATTCCTGCCGGGCGACGGGGCGACGGTGGGCGTGGCGCTCACCTCGGACGCGCGGGTGGATGGCGTGGTCTTCACCGGCTCGACCGATACGGCGCAGATCATTCGGCGCGCGATGGCCGAAAACCTCGCCCCCGGTGCGCCGCTGATCGCCGAGACGGGCGGTCTGAACGCGATGATCGTGGATTCCACGGCGCTGCCCGAACAGGCGGTGCGCGATATCGTCGCCTCGGCGTTCCAGTCGGCGGGCCAGCGGTGCTCGGCCCTGCGCTGTCTTTATGTGCAGGAGGACGTGTCGGAGACGCTGATCCGGATGCTCACCGGCGCGATGGACGAG
The DNA here is from genome assembly GCA_002695005.1 of Maritimibacter sp. Taxonomy (GTDB): domain Bacteria; phylum Pseudomonadota; class Alphaproteobacteria; order Rhodobacterales; family Rhodobacteraceae; genus Maritimibacter. The sequence continues at coordinate 258,851 of NZNT01000025.1, read as the reverse complement.
CTGTCGCTGGGCGACCCGTGGCATCTGTCGACCGACGTGGGGCCGGTCATCGACGGGGAGGCGCAGGCGGATATCCTGGGCTACCTCGACGCGAACAAGGCGCGCATCCTCCATCAGGTCGCCGCACCCGAGGGCGGGACCTTCGTTCCGCCCACGCTTCTGAAGGTGGGCGGGATCGACGATCTCGAACGCGAGGTCTTCGGGCCGGTGCTGCATGTCGCGACGTTCAAGGCGGATGCGCTGGAGCAGGTGATCGACGACGTGAACGCGCGGGGCTTTGGCCTGACCTTCGGCCTGCACACCCGCATCGACGGCCGGGTGGAGGACGTGTCGCGCCGCATCCGGGTCGGCAATGCCTATGTCAACCGCAACCAGATCGGCGCCATCGTCGGCAGCCAGCCGTTCGGCGGCGAGGGGCTGTCGGGCACCGGGCCCAAGGCGGGCGGGCCGGATTATGTCGGGCGCTTCAGCGCGTCGCCTGTTGAGGCGGCCACCGAAACGGCCAGTGGCGCGGCGGACCCGAAGGCGGTTCAGGCGCGGCTGTCCGAGGCGGAGGAACGCGTGGTGTCGGAGGAGCTGCTGCCCGGCCCGACTGGAGAGCTCAATCGCCTCACGCACTGGACCCGACCGCCGGTCCTGTGCCTCGGCCCCGGCGCGCAGGCGGCCAGAGCGCAGGCCAAGGCTGTCAGGGAGCACGGCGGTGTGGTGGTGGAGGTCGCCGACCAGCTGCCCCCTGAGGTTCTGGAAACGCTGGATGGCTTTTCCGCCGCGCTGTGGTGGGGCGACGACCAGACCGCGCGCACCTATGCCCGGGCGCTGGCCAAGCGTGACGGGGCGATCCTGCCGCTCGTCACCGAGCGGCCCGATCGGGCCCATGCCTGCCACGAGCGGCATCTGTGCGTGGACACGACCGCCGCTGGCGGTAACGCCGATTTGCTTGCCCGATCATCGGGCTGAGGGGAACCATCCGGGTGACGCATCGTTAGGTTTCCGAACTTAACTGTGCGTTGGGAAACATGTTGCAACGAAGCGACCAGCCTATGCTGAACAACACCCATGCGGTGGTCAACGTGCGATCCGGTCGGCGCGACGGCACCGATGTGACGGATTGGCTGCGCGAGTGTATCGCGGAGTCCGGCGGTCGGCTGACGCTCCATGTCGATGAGCGGGGCGGCTCGATCGAGAAACTGACGCGCCGGGCGCTCGATGCGGGCGCCTCTGCCGTGATAGCCGCAGGCGGCGACGGGACGATTTCCAGCGTGGCCAACGTGCTGGCGGGCGGCGACGTGCCGATGGGCGTGATCCCGATGGGCACGTTCAATTACTTCGCCCGCGCCAATGGCATTCCCGAAGACACGCAAGCGGCACTGGAGGCGATCTGTCACGGGCGAACCTCGCCCGCCGATATCGGCCGGATCAATGGCAAGGTGTTTCTCAACAACACGTCGATCGGGGTCTATTCCCAGATCCTGAAACAGCGTGAGGATACCTATGCGCAGTTCGGGCGAAGCCGCGCCGCCGCCTATTGGTCGGTGCTGCGGGCACTGTTGAAATTCTATGATCCGATGACGATGAAGATCGAGGTGGACGGGAGGCAGATGTCGGTGCGCTCCCCGCTCGCCTTCGTGTGCAACTCGGCCTACCAGCTCGAACGTTTCGCGCTCGATGGGGCGGATGCGGTGCGCAAGGGTGAGCTGGCGCTGTTCCTTGCCGACGACGTGGGGAGGCTGGGTCTTGTGCGCCACGCGGTGAAACTCGCCACGCGCCAGATGCGCGAGGGGCGCGACTTCCGCCTCGTCACCGGGCGCGAGATCGTCATCGATCCCGGCCGCCACAAGCGGCTCGTCGTGCGCGACGGGGAGAAGGAGCCTATGCGCGGCCCTTACCGCATTTCGCTTGAACGACATTCGCTCGACCTTATCCGTCCGCCACGCGCCGCCGGGGCAGTATGAGCCGACTGGTTCACCTGTCGGACCTCCACTTCGGGCGCGCCCGGCCCGAGCTTCTTGCGCCGCTGGCCGAGGCCGTGACGGCGGTGTCGCCCGACCTTGTCGTCGTCTCCGGCGACCTGACCCAGCGTGCCCGGAACCGGGAGTTCGCGGCGGCGCGGCAGTTTCTCGATGGCCTCGGCGCGCGCTGGCTGGCCGTGCCGGGCAACCATGACGTGCCGCTCTATCAGCCGTGGGACCGGTTCCTGAAACCCTTTCGCAAGTATCGCGAGAATATCGCGCTGGACCTCGAACCCTGCCACGAAGGCGCGGATTACCTCGTCGCCGGATTGAACACCGTCGATCGTTTCGCCCATCAGCGCGGGGTGGCCCGCGCGGGGGCGATCCGGCGCATCTGCGGGCTGTTCGACGACGGCGGGGCCGAGCGGTTCAACATCCTTCTCGCCCACCACCCGTTCGAGCAGGACGCGATGAGCCACAAGGCCCCGATGCGGCGGGCCAAGCCGATGCTGGAGCGGCTCAAGGGCTGTCACACCCATCTTGTCCTCACCGGTCACCTGCATATGTGGCACACCGGCCCGTTCCTGACCCAGCCGGGGCACAGCGGGCCGATCCGGGTCCATGCAGGCACGAGCCTGTCCAACCGCCTGCGTGGAGAGGTCAACGATTTCGCGGTGCTGGATATCGAGGGCGATCTGCTCACCGTCACGCGCATGGCCGTTGAGGCCGAGCGGGTGGATTTCACCGAGCGCGACGTGGCACGGTTCCGGCGCGAAGGGGTGGGGCTGGTCGCGCTCGACGGCTCAGAAATCGACCGTGACGCCGGGGAGCTTTAGGGCCTTCATCAGGTCCCGCAACTCCTGCCGCGCGGCGACGTTCGAAATGTTCATCTGCCCCACAACGCCGATGTCGCGCAGGTCGAGCAGCGTGAGGCCGCGCGGGAACAGTTCGCGGAAGATCACCCGCTCGTTGAACCCCGGAGCGGTGCGAAAGCCGATGCGCCGGGCGAGGTTGTTGATCGCCTCACCCATCTTCTTTTTGTTGTGCATCGCCTGTGCGCCCAGACGGTTGCGCACGACGATCCAGTCGATCGGTTTCAGCCCCGCCTGCGCCCGCAGTTGACGGGCGTTCCAGACCATCTCGGCATAGACCGAGGGGGACAGGACCTTGCCGCTTTCCGGGTCGATCTGGGCCAGCAGGTCGAAGTCGACGAAGCTGTCGTTGAGCGGCGTGATGAGCGTGTCGGCCAGCGTATGCGCCACCTGGCTCAGTCGCGTGTGCGAGCCGGGGCAGTCGATCAGGATGAAATCGCAGGTCGGCTCGATCTCGGCCACCGCCTGACTCAGCCGGCGGTCATAAGGGTTCTCACCCGGGTTCAGCGTGGCCGGGTCCACCTCGGGCAGTTCGTAGTAGACGGGGGAGGGTAGCTGCGTCTCGGCCCGCGCCATCGTGGTCGCCCGATTGGCCATGTAGCGCCCGAAGGTGCGCTGCCGCAGGTCGAGGTCGAGCACGCCCACCCGGTGCCCCAGACGCGCCAGCGCGGTCGCGATGTGCATGGAGACGGTCGACTTGCCAGCCCCGCCCTTTTCGTTCCCGACGACGATGATATGCGCCACGCCCGGCCCCCGACATTATCCCAGATGCGCCTGTCCCGGCGCTTTGGCACACTGTATCTTGTGGCGTCGGGTTTTGGAAGCGGACTTCCGTCCCCGCCGGACAAGAGAGCGGGGACGCGAGCGCCGCAACACTGTGTTTCCGACCGGGCCCTAGTGGGCGGGGGTGAATTCACCTTAGGATTCCAACGGGTACTGGCGAGCAGAGTGTTTCCGTTGTGTCGCATCGCCGCGAAACGACCCGGCTGCGCCGAGGGGACAATGAAACTCGAACTGACGTATCAGACGTCGACCGGACTGGTCGTGACGGAGGAGCTTTTCGGCGGCAACACGCTCTACGCGCGCAATACGCTCGATCCCGACGGAAGCTTCATCGAGGCTTTGGGTCAGCTTCACGTTCACGGCCTGCGATACCCGGGCGGCGCGATGACCGAGGTCTGGGGCGCGGCATTCTACGACGATCCCAACACGCTCGCGGCCCATGTGACCGATGCCTACAGCTTCATCGGTCTTGATGCGTTCCTCGACTGGAGCACCGCCAACGATCAGCCCGCGACCATCGTTCTGCCCACAAGCCACCTGTTCATCGGCGATCCGGTCGGCGCGGCGGCGCGCCCCCTCGACACAGCCGCGGTCGCCCGGATCGGCACCTTCGTCGCAGACCTTCTCGCCCGCCATCCCGATGCGGACATCGCCGGGTTCGAGATCGGCAACGAATACTGGGGCGCGGTCGACCGGATGACGTCGGAGGAATACGGTATCCTCGCGAATGCCGTTTCGCAAACGGTGCAGGCCGGGCTCGACTCCGTGCTGGGCGCCGACGCAGACCAGCCAAAGATTTATGTCCAGTCGGGCCAGCAATGGGGCCGTGATTTCCTTTCGGGCGGGGCCTATGGCGATGCCGGGATGGACTGGCCCGAGAGGGTCACGCAGGCCAACGCCGATGTGCTTGGCGAATTGTCGGACGCGGCGATGATCGCGATCGACGGCGTGATCCAGCATTATTACTACGTCGAACCGACCGATCCGCTGACGCTGGGTGACACCGCGCCGGAGCGCGCGGACCGCTACTATCGTGAAATGGTCTGGGACATGCGCCAGTGGAACGCGGCCTTCGATCCGGCGCGCCACGGAACGCTCGATATACTCGTGTCGGAATGGGGACCGGCCTGGATTGCCCGTGAGCAGTGGGGGCTCAAGTCCGCAGGGGTCACGCTCGAAATGTTCGAGGGACTCCTGCGGATCGGGGCGGATGCGGCCCATGTCTGGCCCATCGAGTTGGACGGGTCGGTCGATTTCGCGGGCAGCCATACCGACCGCGACGGGGGAGACAGCGACAAGCTTACCTCACGCGGGCAGGCGTTCCGGCTGATGGCGGAGCACACCATCGGGCTGGAGCTTCTGAACAACGGGTTCGATGCGGCGGATGCGGCTGTCGAGACGGTGGAGGTGAACGCCTACGGGAACGACGACCGCTTCGTCGCCTTCATCATGTCGCGCGCGGGGGTCACGCAGTCGGTGGAGCTGGACGTGTCGGCCTATGTCCCCGGTTTCAGCCAGCTTACCGGGCAGCGCATCTCGCTCATCGACGACAACGCGCACTGGAACGAGGCGCGCTGGTTCGCCGGGACCGAGGCGGTGAGCGCATCCGAGCTTGGCGGCGGCACCCTTATCGACGTGGAACTTGCGCCGTTCGAGGTGCTGATGGTCGAGTACCGGATCACCGGCGCTACGGATTTCACCCCGGACGGCCCGGAATTCCTGTCGGGCCGCATGGTGGCGGACCGGCTCTACGGCACCGACGGGCGGGACGAGATCTGGGGCCGCGCGGGGCACGATCATATCGAAGGGCGCGGCGGCGACGATTACATCCAGGGCAACAAGGGCCGGGACAAGATCTTCGGCGGCAACGGCGACGACTTCAGCAAGGGGCGCAAGGGGCCGGACACCATGCTGGGCGGCGCGGGCGATGACGATCTGCGCGGAAATCGCGGCCATGACCGCATTTTCGGCGAAGGGGGCGACGACCACCTCAAGGGCTGCCGGGGCGACGACTGGCTCTATGGCGGCACCGGGAACGACCGGCTGATCGGCGGGCGGGGCGAAGATGTGCTCGTCGGCGGGCCGGGGCACGATGTGATGACGGGCGGGCCGGGGTCGGACCGCTTCGTGTTCAATGATTGGGGTGCCGACGTCATCACCGACTTCCGCCCCGGCGAGGACACGCTCGATCTCACAGCGCTGGCGGCCAGCTACGGGGCGCTCGACATGACCGCCGCCACCGCTCAGGTCTTTGGCTCGGCGCGGGGCGGGACGCTGGTGGATCTCGGCCCCGGCACGGTCTTTCTCGCGGGCGTCGCGGTCCATGACCTCGGCGCGGACGAGTTCCTGTTCTGAACCGTCAGTTCCGCTTCAATCCGCGCCGCCAGAAAGGCGTTTTTTCCCCTGCATCCCCTGCATCCTCTGCTTCCCCGGGTTTGCGGGCAACGAACGTGAATTCTTTTTCGATGATGTCCTCGGGCACCTGATCACGGATTTCGGGCCGATCGAGGCGCGCACTTGTCCAGCGGCACCGCATGGATTGCAGCATTTCGAACCCCGCATCCATCAGCATCATGTTCATCGCAAACGTCGAGAAAAACAGCGTGTGCGGTTCGAGCCGCTGTGTCGGAGGGCGATTGCCGGCCTCAAAGACCTCAAGCTGGCTCGCCCCGTCCGGCACCTCGACCAGAAAGACCCCCCCCGGCCGGAGCGCCTTGTAGATCGCCGAGATATAGTCTCCCACGTTCTGATATGTGAAATGCTCGATCACATGCGAGGCGACGACCACATCGAAACTGGGTTTCTCCGGGATCGCGTCGATGATCTTGGCACCCACTTCGTTCCGCAGGATGCCCTGAACGTTTTCGTCGGATTCCAGGGCGAACTTGCGGGGCGGGTCGAGTTCGTAAAGTAGGATGCCCTCGCCGCAGCCGATATCGAGCACGTCTTTCGCGTCCGGCCGGAAGCGGCGCAGGATGCGCGCATGCTTGCGGGCGCGGTCGCGCACGGGATGTTTCTCCATCGACCACACGGGGTTCGCGTCGCCGAAGAATTTGCCCTGGTAAAGACGTTCCTTGCGGAACTCTTCGGCATAATGCTTGCGGTAATAGGTATCGAGGTCGAGGTCGGGAATGGGCACCCAGCCGCTGCCGCAGTAATCGCAACAGGCGAGGATCAGCCCGGAAAAGAACCGGCTGACAAAGGCCGGGTAGCGTATGACGGAATGCGCCTCGTGTCCGCAGCAGGGACAGCGCTGATGGGTCAGGCTCGCGATTGAGATCTTCGGCGAGGGGGCCGTGCGCAGGGTCTCGACGATCGGGTTCACAGCCATGAAAACACTCACTCAATTTCGCTGAGCGCAATCATGGCCCATCAGGCTGCGGGAGGCGAGGGGGGAACGAAAAAAAACGCCGCCCCGGAGGGCGGCGTTTCGATCCATACGGCGGGCAGGCTCAGAAGCCGAGGCCGGCGTACTTGTTCTTGAACTTCGACACGCGGCCGCCGGTGTCCAGCAGGCGCGAGTTGCCGCCGGTCCAGGCAGGGTGAACGGTGGGGTCGATGTCGAGCGACAGGGTGTCGCCCTCGGATCCCCAGGTCGATTTCATCTGAAGCACGGTGCCGTCGGTCATCTTGACGTCGATGACGTGGTATTCGGGATGAGTGTCTTTTTTCATGTCGCGGATCCTTGCACGGGCGTCTTGCCGTCGCTCTTGGGACGGTAGTTGGTCTGTTCGGCGATACGGGCCGATTTGCCGCGACGCGAACGGAGGTAGTAGAGCTTCGCGCGGCGAACCTTGCCGCGGCGCACGACCTCGATGTGCTCGATGTTGGTCGAATAGAGCGGGAAGACCCGTTCCACGCCTTCACCGAAGGAAATCTTGCGGACGGTGAACGAACCCGCGATGCCTGCGCCGTTCTTGCGGCTGATGCAGACGCCTTCGTAGTTCTGCACGCGGCTGCGCGTGCCTTCCGTCACCTTGTAGCCGACGCGGATGGTGTCACCCGCTTTGAAATCCGGAATGTTTTTTCCGAGCTCGGCAATCTGCTCGGCTTCCAGTTTTGCGATCAGGTCCATTGGACCACTCCTATTCTGCTCACGGTTGGCCCGCGAAGATGTGTGTGCCTCAGAGCTCCGGTCTTCGACTGGGTCCGCGTTTCGCCGATGCGTCGCGCCCAACGGAGGTTCAGGTCACTGTTCCTTGTCACATCGTCCCCGCCGACCTGCCCGCCGAAGAAGCGGGTGCCCTGGCATTGGACAACGATCCGGTGGCCCTGCGGGACCCCGGATGGGCAGCGTATAAGAGCAGAATCACTTGCGATCAAGGGGATTGAACGCCCCCGATCCCCTTATTGCATGACGTCGGACCATTCCGGGTGGCGCGCATATTGCGCCCTCACGAAAGGGCAGAGCGGAACGATCTTGTATCCCCCGGCGCGCGCGTCCGCGATCAGGGCCTCGACCAGCGCCCGGCCGACCCCTTGCCCCTTCAGTTCCTCGGGAACGCCGGTGTGGTCCGCGATGATCGCATGTTCGCTCATTCTGGAAAACGTCAGCTCCGCCTCGTGGCCGTCGACCACGGTGACGAACCGTCCCTTCGTGTCGCCGTCTTCCCGCGTGATGTCGAGGCTCATGGTGCCGTGAACCCCGCCTTGGTGTGGCTGCCGTCGCAAAACGGCTTGTTCTGCGACTCTCCGCAGCGGCACAGGAATACCTTTTCGCTCACCGCGATCTGTCGGCCCGACGCCGCGATGACTTCCACAGGACCCTCGATCTTCACGGGGCCGTTCGCGGTCGGCGTTATGGTCAGTACCCCGCGGGTCGCGGCATCCTGCGCGTTCTGCGTTCCCGGCTCGCTTGTCGCCGTGAACCCGACCTCGATGTGGGAATTGTCGCAGAATGGCTTGTTCTTCGACTGTCCGCAGCGGCACAGCAGAACCCGGGTCGCGGGGGCGTCGGCGATCCGCAGGTCGCCGCGCAGTTCGTTGGGCCCGTTCTCCCAGAGGCGGACGGTGTTCACCGCCGGCACGGGTTCTTCCATGCCGTCGTCATGGCGCGCGTAACCGAGTGCGCCGGAGGGGCAGGCATCGATGACTCGCGCGATCTCTTCCGCGCGCGCGTTGCCGGGAAACATCCAGCCGCCGGGCGTGCCCGGTTTGAACACCTCCGGCAGGCCGAGCACACAGCGCCGCGCGTGAATGCATTTCGATCCGTCGAAGGTGATGGTGATCTCGTCGCTTTCGGCACGGGACATGCTGATTCCTGACATGGTTGCAAGTCGAGCGTAGCCCCGCGCATCCCGACGCACCAGCGACATCGCCGCCCTAGTCCTCGTCGCGAAACCGGGTCCAGAGGTCGGGACGGCGGTCGCGGGTGAGGCGCTCGGCCTCGGCCCTTCGCCATTTCTCGATCTCGCCGTGATTGCCGGAGAGCAGGACCGGCGGGATCTCACGCCCGCGCCATGTGGCCGGGCGGGTGTATTGGGGATGCTCCAGCAGGCCCGTCGAATGGCTTTCTTCCTCGGTCGAGGCGGCATTGCCCAGCACACCGGGGAGGAGCCGGACGGTCGCGTCGATCATGGCCTGCGCCGCGATTTCACCCCCGGTCAGGACGAAATCGCCAAGGCTCACCTCCTCGATCCCGTAGTCCTCGAGAACCCGCTCGTCCACGCCCTCGAACCGGCCGCAGAGCATCGTGATCCCCTCGGCACCGGCCCAGCGGCGGGCGGTGGCCTGATCGAACCGGCGCCCGCGCGGCGAGAGATAGACGACCGGCCAGCGGGCGCGATCGGGCGGCACGCCCTGCGCGGCCACGTCGAGCGCGCGCGCCACCACGTCGGCGCGCAGGACCATCCCGGCCCCGCCGCCTGCGGGTGTGTCGTCGACGTTGCGGTGCCTGCCCTCCCCGAAGGGGCGCAGGTCGATGGGTTCCAGCCGCCACTTGCCTTCGTCCAGCGCCCGGCCCGTCAGGCTCTCGCCCAGAACGCCGGGGAAGGCGCCGGGAAACAGCGTGATGATGCGCGCGACCCACGACCCCGGACGCTCCGGCGCTTCCATGAGCGAGCGGGGCGTGAGCGTGGGCCGTGCCTTGAGGCGACCGTGGGAGCGGGGCTTGTCCGTCATGCCGCGCCACATAGCGCGGGGCGCGTCGCTTGGGAAGGTGGCGCTTCGATCGGGTCGTGTCGCCGGGGTGAGGCCTAGATCGGCGCCAGCAGCGAGATGTCCACGATCACGTCCTGGAAATCCCTGTCACCCAGGTTCAGGCCATCTTCGAACCCGACCCGCAGATTATCCGAGTCGGACATCCCGAATTGCACACGGTTTTCGTCATCCGGGTTCAGACTGTCCAGCGCGTGGTAGAGCGTCTGGCCGCTGTCCTCACCATTCACCAGCAGATTGCCGTCCTCGTCGATCGTGAGCGTTTCGCTGCCGGACAAGCCGTCGGCGAACACAAAACCGTCCTCGATGATGAAAGGCGTGAGAATTCCGTCTACGCCTATGACATTATCATTGCCGCCGTTCTTGGCATTGGTCGAAAAGATCGTGACATCCGAGATGTTTTCGCCGGTCCGCACATAATAACCGACTGCATTGTCGGTCGAAGTGAACGCGCCTTCGGTGCGCACCGATATCAGGAAGTTGTTATTGTACGCCAGGAACATGCTGACGCCCCCTTGCTCTTCCGGATCGGTGTCGGCGACCGCCACCTTTTCGGCGAGTATTGGAAAGGGATCCGCGAGGCCAATCACGGTGACTGGTTCCGCCAAATCTGTGATCCCGGAGACCGCAAAGAAAAACTTGTCGATATAGTTGCCTTGCAAAGTGATGTTGCCGGTTTCTCCGCCAAAGGTAATCTGGGATTGGATCGGAGAGGAATTATCAAAAGTGACGGCCGGTGCCGGTCCGAGGCTGGTCAGTATGAACAGGTCAGACACGCCGAAATCGGTGAACGTGTCGCCAAGCGCATCGGTGATCGAACCGGAGATGACATCCCTTCCCCCGCCGGTCGTGAAGGTGGTATCGCTGCCGTCCACTTCTATTTCGTCGTTGCCCGGTCCGGCGTGCACGGACTGGGACGCGCAGGAGGAGTCGTCCAGAATGAGCATTTGTGTATCGGGATCGGTGATCGTCCCGTCCGCCCCGAACGCCAGATCGCCTCTCCCGGAGGCGGTATTGTCGATACCCAATACATCGTGAAGTGTAACTGCGGCCCCCGCCTCGTAATAACCGGCGCCACCGTCACCATCAGCGGAATTTTCAAAGACATTTAATTGGTTGGTCGTAGCGGTCAGGGTCGACCCGTCTCCGATCCAGAAAGCCCCACCATCGTTGTCAGCATGGTTTGAGGTGTAATATCCCTCGTTGAGTTCGACGGTCGACATGCCACGCGCGTAAACGCCGCCGCCGTCACCCGGGTTGGCTGTGGTGGAGGGCGGCCCGGCGGTGGTCCCGGCTACATTGTCGGATATGTAGCTTTGCGAGACCGTAACGCTTGCGTCATCGAGATAGATGCCGCCGCCGTGTTGCCCTGTACGCTGGCCCCGTTGCGGATCTCAAGTGAGCTGCCCGAAATCATGGCGATGCCGCCGCCAGCGCCCGTGGCCCCGTAAGCCCTGCCGTCTTCGACGATGACGGAATTTCCGTCGAGGACCACCGAGGTCGTTGCACCCATCCCGAAAATCGAGCCGCCCTGTACCTGTGCGGAGTTGTAATCGAATGCTGATGTGCCATTCACCGTCACATCCGCGCCCAACCCGGCGAAGAGGCCGCCACCCCGGCCCTGGGTGACGTTTTCCAGAATCGACGAGTCGGTGAGCGTGAGTTTCGAACTGGCCCCCGTGCCCGAGACATAGATGCCGCCGCCGTCGGATGAGGCAAGGCTGCCGCGTATAGTGACGTCTGTCAGTGTCACGTCGTTGCCCCCGCCGACGTAGAGCCCACCGCCGTTCGCGCCCAGCCCATCCCGGAGGGTGATGTCGTTCAGCGCGTAGACATCATCGCTCCCTGTCAGGATGCGCATCACGCGTGACGACACATCGCCGCTGACCGTGATGACACCGCCGCCATCGATCGACAGGCTTTCAGTGATGTCCAACTGGCCTTCGGTCAGGGTGATCGTGCCGTTCAACGCGGCGTCGAAGCCGATCGTCTCGGCGCCCCCGTTGGCATTCGCGGCTTCGATCGCCTCGCGCAGCGACCAGGTGGCGCTGTTACTGTCGTCGCTGAAATCGTCAAGGGTGGTGACGGTATAGTCGAATGTCGTCGTCATTGAAAATATCTCCCGCTGCCGCGACGCAGATGGGTCTGGAATTGGTAATCAATTAAAAAAAATAGTCCGCCGCCGCGGCCCCGGACACAACCCCTCTAAGGAGACGTTAGTGGTTTGTCAGGATCAAGCCAACCCTATGGCTCCAGGGTGCGGCGGACTGGGCAGCCGCCGCGCCGGTCAGCCCCTCAAACGGGCGATCTCGTCATACCCTTCGCCGGGAAACGCCTCCGACAGTTCGTCGAGCCAGACGGGATCGGGAAGCTGGTCCACCGGCACCCCTTCGTCGATCAGGGTGAGGAGCAGGCTGCGCGCCTCGAACCGGACGCCCGCGTCGGCGGCGTTCAGAAGCAGCATGGCGGCCATCGCGCCCTCGCCACGCTCCACAAGCTGGCGGCGGATGCGGGGGCTTGCGACGAACCGCAGTAGGGCGCGGTCGATGCGGGGGTCTTCGGTCCCGTCCACCTCGCCCGCCGCATCGTAGAGCGGGTCGAACGCAGCGATGCCCGCCTCGCGCTCAAGCCGTTGCACAACGGGGTCGATCTGGCCCGCCCGCGCGTCCCGGGGCAGGGCGGCCAGCGCGGACAGGGCGCGCTCCACCGCTTGCGTGGTTGCGGCGGCGGGTTCCGGGTGAATATCGGTCCAGTCCGACACCAGCCCCCGGTCGATCTCGTTCAACCGGTCGATGGCACCGTCGAGGAAAACGTCCATCTCGGCACTGTCGGAATAGCGCCACGCGCCCACCAGCGCGGCCACGGCGGAGAGCGCGATGGGGAGCCAGATCGTCAGCGCGAGCGGCCCGGCGACAAGCCCGATCCAGCGCCCGGCGGCGAAACAGGCCGAGGCGAGCACGACCTGCACCACCGCCATAAGGACCAGCGCCGCGCGCCCGCCCGCGTCGTCGAGATGCGGACGCCGGGTCGCGGCGATGAAAAGCAGGAAGGTCAGCGCGAAGACGGGCAGGGTCGTCAACGGATGACCCGCCCAGCCCGACAGGACCGGGCCGCCATAGAGCGGCAGGAACACCGCCGCGAGGCCGATCCTGCTGTAGGGTCCGAACGCCACCTTCGTTTCCTCCCGTTCCATCATACCCTCACACTCGAAATCCACGTCGGCAACGCGTTGCGAGAAAGTTTTAGGACAATAACTTTAAGTTGGACTTAAGACCGGCCCGTCCTCGATGAGCCGCGCCTTGGCGGCCTTCAGGTCGGCCTTGGACAGGTCGCTGCGATTGAGCGCGAGGAACGCCTCGCGCAGGTCCGCGCTTTGTCCGGTATTCGCACACGACACCGGGGCGAGGGTGGCGCGCACGTCCTCCGGCACGCCCAGCATGTTCAGGACCGCACCCGCCGGCCCCTCGCGCATGGCACCCCAATCCTCGAGCGCAGCGGTCACCACAGGCACCGGGGCCAGCGCGCCGCGCATCCGCTCCGCCTCCTCCGCGGGTGCTGCGAGGGCGGGGAAACGGTTGCGGAAGGTGTCGAAGTCGTCGGTCAGCCGGATCGAGCGCAGAAGGTGGCCGTGGACCGAGCGTATCCACGCCTCACGCTCGCGGGTCGTGTAGAAAAACACGATCTCGGTGTCGCGCCCGAAGCGGCGGCGCAGCTCACTGATGATCGTGCGGGCAAGGCGCAGAGACGGGCCGTAGTAGGAGGTCATCATCTCGCCGTTCACCCGGTGATGGCCCGGCATCCCGCCCGAGAACGTCTCACGCGACAGGAGGATCACTGGCTGGTCGGGGAGGTCCCGCAGGAACCTGCGCAAGCTGCGCCGGAACCGGGCGAGCCGCCACGGAAAGGGGCGCTGGGCATAGATGCGGGCATCGGCCCCGGCGCCGAAGAAGTCCTGTTTTCCAAAATAGGCGACCCAGGGCGCGAGTGCGTCGCGGTTCGCGGACATGAAGTCCTGAAGGCTCGTCGTCCCCGTCTTGTGATAGCCCGCGTGGACGATCACCAGCGTCATTCCGGCAATGCCCCCTCAGGCGGGTCGATGACGATCCGGCCCGAAGCAAGATCCACGGTCGGCACGTTCGCCAGCGTGAAGGGGATGAGCGCCGGGGTCTTGAGCCCCGGCCCCGACACTTCGAGCAGGTCGCCCGCGCCATGATTGTGAACCGCGCTCACCTTGCCGCGCTCGGCCCCGCCGGTGTCCATCACCGACAGGCCGATCAAGTCGGCATGGTAGAACTCGTCATCGGGGAGCGAGGGCAGGGCCTCCCGGTCCGCGTAAAGGCGCAGGCCCTTGAGCGCGTCGGCGTCTTCCTTTGTCCGGATGCCGTCGACCTGCACCGCAAAGCCGTTCTTGACCGCCCGGTCGATGGAGAGCGTGAAGCTGCGCGCGCCGTCCTCGGTCCACAGCGGGCCGTAGGTGGCGATGTCCTCGGGCTCGGCGCAGAAGCTTTTCAGTCGCACGTCGCCGTGGACCCCGAAGGCCCCGGCGAAGGCCCCGACGCAGATGCGTGCGTCACTCAAGTCGCTCTCCCCTCAACGAAAACGGCGCGGGGCCATGTAACCCCGCGCCGATGGTATTTCCAAGCCAAACCCGGAGCTTACTCCGCGGTTTCCTCGGCGGGGGCCTCTTCGGCCGGCGCATTGGCGGCTTCGGCAGCGGCGGCGGCCTTTTCAGCCTTTTCCTCGGCCCGCTCGGTGGCTTTCTTGCCCGGCTTCGCTTTGTTCGGGTTGTTGCGCTCTTTCTTCTCGAGCACGCCGGCGGCTTCGAGCATCCGCGACACGCGGTCGGTGGGCTGGGCGCCTTCGGCGAGCCAGGCCTTCACGCGGTCGATGTCCATTTTCACCCGGTCTTCCGAATCCTTCGGGAGAAGCGGGTTGTAGGTGCCCAGCTTCTCGATGAAGCGGCCATCGCGCGCCATGCGCGAGTCCGCCGCGACGATGCGGTAGAAGGGGCGTTTCTTGGTGCCGCCACGGGCGAGGCGAATTTTCATAGCCATTGTTGAAGTCTCCTGATGCTAGCTATGGACGGGGCTCAGGCCCCTGAATCCTGGTGTTTCTCGTGATGATGGATCACTTCCTGAATGATGAAGTTCAGGAAGGATTTGGCGAATTCCGGGTCGAGGTCGGCCCGGCGTGCAAGGTCCTCCAGCCGCGCGATCTGGGCCGCTTCGCGCGACGGATCGGAGGGCGGGAGGTCGTGTTCGGCCTTGAGCTTGCCCACGGCCTGCGTGTGCTTGAACCGCTCGCCCAGCGTGTAGACGAGGATCGCGTCGAGCCGGTCGATGGAGGCGCGGTGGTCCTTGAGGATCTCGGCCGCGCGCGCGGTGACATCGGTGGTCATTCGGGCGCTCCTTCGGCCAGAGAAACAGGGGGCACAGCGCGTGCATAGCGCGTATGACAATTGTACATACGATCGTGCATACCGGGGGTGAGGGTGCGTGCGTTCATGCGTAGGCCTCCATCCCGCCATCGCCGCCCGCGGGGGCATGGCGATAGACGCGGCAGTCGTGCGAGACGGCCTCTTCCGCCACCGCATCGCGGAAAGCGCCGAGACGGTCGAGAAGTCGCGCGGAGCGGGCGTTGTCATGGGCGACGTAGGAGACGAGGCGGGGCAGGTCGAGCGCGCCCAATGCATGGTCACGCGCCGCCGTCGCGGCCTCGGCCGCAATGCCCTGACCCTCGGTGGCCTCGGTGAGGAAGAAGCCCAGCTCCGGCTCCTGATCGCCCGGCTCCATGTTCACCAGAACGAAGCCCAGCACATCGCCGCCCTGCCGTGCCGTGATGGTCCAGAGGCCGTGCCCGCGCAGAAGCCAGCCCGCCACGGTGCAGGTGAAATCGAGGTAGGCATCCTCGCGGCTCATCGGGCCGTCCATATGCTCGGCGCGGGGGCTGCACATGATCTCGGCATAGGTCGCGAAGTCGCCCAGTTCGGGGGCGCGCAGGGTGAGCCGCGCGGTGTCGATCTGCGGGAGCATGTCACGCAGGCGGGCCGCGAAATCGGCCGCGGGACCGCGCGTTGCGGTTTCCCAGGGATATGTGGGCGCAGTCATCACTTCTTCTTGCCGAAGCCCGAAAGGTCCGACGGAAGCTGCGATCCGCCGCCCATGCCGCCCATGCCGGGCATCCCGCCCTGTTCGCCAAGCAGCTTGGCGGCCTGTTCCATCTTCGCGGGGTCTTGCAGATCCTTGACCGAGACGTCCTTGCCGAACATGCCCTTCATGGCGTTCTTGAGCATCCCGCCTTTGCCCATCTTGCCGAGCTTCTTCATCATGTCGGCCATTTGGCGGTGCATCTTGATGAGCTTGTTGAGGTCCGCGACCTCCATCCCCGCGCCCGCCGCGATCCGCTTTTTCCGGCTGGCTTGCAGGATCTGCGGATTGCGCCGCTCGTGCTTGGTCATGGAGTTGATGAGCGCGATGTGGCGCTTGAGCATCTTGTCGTCGAGCCCGGCATTGCTAAGCCCCTTGGCGGCCTTGCCCATGCCGGGGAGCATCCCCATCACGTTCTCCATGCCGCCCATCTTGATCATCTGCTCGAACTGGGTCTTGAGGTCGTTCATCGTGAACTGACCCTTCTGGAACCGGCGCATCATCTTCTCGGCCTGCTCGGCCTCGATGGTTTCCTGCGCCTTTTCCACAAGGGCCACGATGTCGCCCATGCCGAGGATGCGGCCCGCGATGCGGTCCGGCTCGAAGGTTTCGAGCGCGTCGAGCTTTTCGCCGACGCCGACGAAACGGATCGGCTTGCCGGTCACGGCGCGCATGGACAGCGCCGCACCGCCGCGCCCGTCGCCGTCCATCCGGGTCAGGACCACGCCGGAGATGCCGACCTTGGCGTCGAACTCTTCGGCCACTTCCACGGCGACCTGGCCGGTGAGGCCGTCGACCACGAGGAGCGTCTCGCGCGGATTGACCGCCTTGGACACGTCCTCGACTTCCTGCATCAGCACTTCGTCGATCTGAAGGCGACCGGCGGTGTCGAGCAGGTAGACGTCATAGCCGCCCATCGTCGCCTGCTGCTTGGCGCGCTTGGCGATGTCGACGGGCTTCTGCCCCTCGACGATGGGGAGGGTGTCGACCCCGATCTGCTCGCCCAGCACGGCAAGCTGGTGCATGGCCGCCGGGCGGTAAACGTCGAGCGAGGCCATGAGGACGCGCTTGTTCTCGCGTTCCTTGAGCCGCTTGGCGAGCTTGCCGGTGGTGGTCGTCTTGCCGCCGCCCTGAAGGCCGACCATGAGGATCGGCGCGGGGGCGTTGTCGATCTTGAGCTTGCCGGGGTCCTCGTCGCCGGTGAGCGTGGCGACGAGTTCGTCATGCACGATCTTCACGACCTGTTGGCCGGGGGTGACGGATTTGGTGACGGCCTGCCCGGTCGCCTTTTCCTGCACCCGTCCGACGAAATCGCGCGCCACGGGGAGCGAAACGTCGGCTTCCAGCAGTGCCACCCGCACCTCGCGCAGCGCGGTCTTGACGTCATCTTCCGACAGCGCACCCTGCTTCGTCAGCCGGTCGAAGACACCGGACAGGCGATCTGAAAGGCTCTCAAACATTGCGGCTCCTTTCGCCGTTCATCGTTTGCTCCCCAGATAGGGGCGGGTGCGCGCGTCACCAAGGTCAAACCAGTAGCGCCCCCGTGGGCGCAACGCGCTGACGGAGGGCGATCCCGGCATAAGCCATGGGACCGGAAGCTTGCGACTTCCGGAGTTGTGGCAGGCATTAAGGGGGCAAGACCGGCGAGTCAAGCGCCCGAGGCGACGCTCGCCCACGCCTTTCTTCTTCGTTCCGAAAATACTTCGGGGAGGTCTGGAGGGGCAGCGCCCCTCCAGCGGGTCGCGCCGGGCGCAAGCCCGGGGCGAAAACGAAGATGCCTTCGGCCTTGCACGCGCCCGCGCATCATGTCCTGATCCGCCCATGGACAGGGGCGTCATCTATGTGGCCACGGGGGCGGATTACCGCGATCTTGCGACGGCCTCCGCGCGGTCGCTGAAGGCGGTGGAGCCGGATCTGCCGGTGGATCTGTTCACCGATGCGCCCGAAGCGGTGGCGGCGGGGCTCTTCGATGCCGTGCATCTCATCGCCAATCCGCACGACCGCTCCAAACTCGACTGCCTGTCGCTGACCCGGTTCGCGCGGACGCTGTTTCTGGATTGCGATACGCTGGTGGTGCGCCCGTTGGGCGATCTGTGGGACCTGCTCGACCGGTTCGACCTCGCGCTGGCCCATGACGTGCGCCGGGCCTCGGACCTGATCCGGGCAGGGGTTTCCGTGACGACGCCCTATGCCTTTCCGCAGTTCAACTCGGGCGTGATGCTCTACCGTCGGTCGCCCGCGATGGACGCCTTCCTTGCCGATTGGGTGCGCCGCTATGTGGCGGCGGGGCTGTACCGGGATCAGCCGGTGCTCAAGGATCTGTTGTGGGAGAGCGACCTGCGCTTTTACGTCCTGCCGCCGGAGTTCAACCTGCGGCGGGTGACCCTGCTGGATGCCTGGGAGCCGGAGGACGCGCGGCCAACGATCCTTCATTCCCACCGGCTGATGGACCACATGCGCGCGGGCGGGGAGCGGATTACGGATGTGGTCGCGCTCATGGATGCGGAACGGGCGGCGCTGGAGGCGGAGTGGGACGCGGCGGGCGGGCGTGACGATCATCCCGTGGCGCGTTTCGATCCCAGGGACGGCGGGTGAGCGCGGCTCAGGGGGCGCGGGCCCGGGTGAGCCAGTCGTTGATCGCGTCGGCGACGGGTTGCTTGTCGCCCGAGGAATAGATCGTTGTGATCGGATGGGTGCCGGCGCTTTCGCCCGCATCTATCACGAGCGAGACGCGGGCGGAGTCGGAGAGCGATTCCACCACGGCGCGGGAGATTTCGCTGAGGTCGTGACGCACCTTCCGGGTGCCGAACACGCTGCGCCGTCGGATCTCGACCCAGCCTTCGGGGCGATGGAACACCGCCTGCGCCCGGCGCACGAAGGCGCCGAAACCGATGCCGCCGCAGACGAGGCCGAGCAGGAGGACCGTGACACCCCTGAGCGTGTCGCCGTCCGACAGGATCGCGATGCCGAACACCACGAACCCGAGGATGAAGGCGATGAGGCCGAGGCCCATCCAGACCGGACGATACTCGACGACGAGCAGGTCCGGGGTGCTCTCGCGGACCTTCATCGGCCCAGCCAGGCGTTGATCGCGGCGACGGCCGTGGCGGGGGCGGGGCCTTCGTGAAAATCGCGGGTGAGGCGGATGCGGGCGGCGGGCGTGATCAGCACGGCCCGGTCCATCGCGGGGCCTTCGTGGGAGCGGATCGTCTCGACCTCGGCCCCTGCGATGTCGCCCAGCGGCGCGCCCTGCCGCGTGATCCCGGCGCCGTCGAGCCAGATGACCTCTGCCTGTCCGGTGCGCCGGTCCAGCGTGACGCTGGCATGGGCCGGGAAGTCGAAGTGGACCAGCGCGGCGAGCACGATGCCGGCGGCGAGCGGCAGGACGGCGAGCCAGCTGCCGACGATCGCGAGCACCGCGCCGACCGTGAGCGCGGCGATCCCGGCGACCGCGAGCAGCAGCATCCGGGTGCGGGGCCGGTGTTCGAGGACGAGGCGGTCGGGCGTGGAGCGGCTGACCTTCATGCGGTCACGCCGTGGGCGGTGCGGGGCAATCCCCCAAGTGTCAGGCAAAGTGTCAAATCGGCGTCCTGCATCAAGGTTCGGCCCGGGCACGGATAGCACCGCACCCGCGCGGTCGGAAGGGGGCGGTGCTATGAGGCCGCCGCGGAGACGCCGCGCACCGAGTCGAGCCAGTCGTTGATCTCGCCCGCGCAGCGGCGGTGCCCGCCGAAGTTGGAATAGGAGAAGGTGATCGGGTGCATCCCGGCGCTTTGGCCTTCCTCGATGACGAGGGTGACCCGGTAGGTCGTGGTGCCTTCGGAGGAACGGCTGGATTCCAGCACCGCCCGCGTCACCTCGTCCAGCCGGTGACGCACCACGCGCGACCGGAACATGTTCTTGCGCCGGATTTCGACGTAGCGCTCGGGCCTGTGGAACACGACCTGCACCCGGCGCACGAAGATGAACAGGAACAACGTCCCGATTCCGCCGCCCAGCCCCGCGAACATCAGCCCCCAGAGCTCGCCCGCCATCAGGAGGCCGATGCCCACGCCGACGAACACCAGCGTAAAGACGGTCAGCAGGATCGCGAGGAGGACGGGGCGATCCTCGACCACGAGCAGGTCGGGCGTATTGGCGGTGATTTTCATGGGCCCTCCGTTTCGGTCATGTTACCCGCGCAGTTTATTCGTGGGAAGTTCGATGGCGGCCCCTTGAATATTGTGGGACTTCAACTCCCGATTAACCGCATTGTTATACTGCGCCGCCCTGGCGGTTCGCATCATTCCGGGATTCCCCACCCTTGCAGCCCTCCACAGAGCGTGGTTGTCTTGGCGTAAATTGTTCGCGAATGCACAGGAAAAGAGATGCAGGATTGGGATGGGCTGCGCACTGCCTTTGAAGTCGTGCGGCATGGCACCGTGTCCGGGGCCGCGCAGGCGCTGGGGGTGCATCATGCGACCGTGATCCGCCATGTCGACGCGCTGGAGGGGCGGCTTGGGGTCAAGCTGTTCCAGCGCCACGCGCGCGGCTATACGCCCACCGAAGCGGGTGAGGATCTGGCGCGGGTGGCGCAGGCGACGGATGACCAGTTCGCCCAGCTCGCCTCGCGCCTGTCCGGGCAGGGCAGCGCGGTTCAGGGGGAGCTGGTGGTCACGACGCTGGCTTCGTTCACCCGTCGCCTGATGCCGGCACTCGCAGATTTCCAGTCCAGCTATCCCGACCTGCGGCTCGTCTATCGCACGGGGCGGCGGATTTTCCGGCTGGAGTACGGCGAAGCGCATGTGGCGATCCGGGCGGGCAACCCGCCCAAGGAGCTCGACAACGTGGTGCAGGAGCTCGCCACGCTCCAGACCGCTCTATACGCCGCGCCAGAGTATATAGAACGGCGGGGGATGCCGACCGAGGCGAACGTGCTGGAGCATGATTTCATCGGCCCGGACGACGAACAGTCCGGCGGGCCCGCGATGCGCTGGGTCGCGGCCAACGTGCCGCGTGACCGGGTGGTGTTCCGCGCGGACGAGGATCTGAGCCACTTCGCGGCGCTGCGGGCCGGGATCGGGCTGGGCTTTTCGCCGGTGGGCGAGGCGGGTGAGGGACTCGTCGAGGTGCTGCCCTCGCGTGAGGAATGGGCATCACGCCTCTGGCTCGTCACCCATGTGGACCTGCATCGCACGGCCAAGGTTCAGGCGCTGACCAAGCACCTCAAGGCCTCGCTCAAGGACTGTGCATGAGCGCGCGCTACGGCGGGACCGAGGCGCTCAAGGGCCACGGCGCGATGCTGCTGTTTTCGATCCTCGTCGCGGGGTCGTTCACGCTCGGTGCGCTGACCGCGAACCTGATCGACCCGGTGGCGATGCAGGCGATGCGGTTCGCCTGCGCGGCGGTCTTCGTGGGGCTGCTTGGCCTCGTGACCGGCAAGATCCGCCTGACCGACGCGCGCGCGCCATGGCGCTGGCTGCTGCTGGGCGGGGTGTTCGGCACCTATTTCGTCCTGATGTTCGAGGGGCTGAAGACGGCGGCGCCCGTGTCGGCCTCGGCGGTGATGACGCTGATGCCGGTGATGACGGCGCTGTTTTCATGGGTGCTTCTGCGGCAGGTGACGACGCGGCGGATCGCGCTGGCGCTTCTGGTCGGCGCGGTTGGGGCGCTTTGGGTCATCTTTCGCGGCGATCCCGCGCGGCTTCTGGCCTTCGAGGTCGGGCGGGGCGAGGCGGTCTATTTCCTCGGCTGTGTGGCCCATGCGCTTTACGTCCCGCTCATGCGCCGCCTGAGCCGGGGGGAGAACGCGGTGTCATCCTCTTTCCTCGTGCTGACGGCCGGGACGGTCGTGCTTACGCTTTATGGCTGGCGCGACCTGGCGGCGACGGATTTCGCGGGCCTGCCCCCGCTGGTCTGGATCGCGCTCGGGTATCTGTCCGTCGGGGCGATGGGGATGACCTTCGTGTCACTGAACTTCGCCTCGATGCGGCTGCCGGGGGCCAAGGTCATGGCATATACCTATCTCACCCCCGGCTGGGTCATCGTGTGGGAGGTCGCCTTCGGCCACGGGCTGCCGGACCCGCGTGCGCTGGCGGGGCTGGTCCTGACGGCGCTGGCGCTGGCGCTTCTGTTCAAGCACGAGGAGGGGCGGGCGCCGCGCCGGTCCGGCGAGGTGGCGCAGGACGCGCCTCAGCAGTAGCGTTCGATCCCGACGATCTGCGCGTCCGAGTAGCGGTCGCCGTGCGCCCAGCCCACCGGCATGATCTCGTCCAGAGCGGCGCGGTCGGAGTCGGTGAAGATGATCTCGTCCGCATCCGCCCATTCCAGAAGGTGCTGCGGGCTGCGGGTGCCGGGGATCGGGACGATGTGGTCGCCCTGATCGAGCGTCCAGGCGAGCGCCACGGCGGCGGTCGTCCAGCCGCGATCGCGCGCGAAGGTGCGCAGGGCGTCGACGTGGTCCATGTTGTGGCTGAAGTTCGGCGCGACGAAGCGGGGGTTGTTCTTGCGGAAGTCCGTGTCGCCGAAGGAGGCCGGGTCGAGGGTGCGGTCGCTGAAGATCCCGCGCCCGAGGGGGGAGAAGGGGACGAAGGTGGTGCCAAGCGCCTTACAGGTCTGGATCATCCCGAGGTCCGGCAGGCGCGTCCACAGGGAGTATTCGTTCTGAACGGCCGAGACAGGGGCGACCGAGGCTGCGCGGCGCAGGGCGGCGGGAGAAATCTCGGAGAAGCCGAAGCCGGTGAACAGCCCCTCCTCGCGCATCCGCTCCAGCCCCTCGGTGACTTCTTCGATCGGGCGGGGAAATTCGCGGCGGTGGACGTAGAACAATTCGACGCTGTCCACGCCGAGCCGCTCCAGCGATTGTTCGAGATGGGCGCGCAGGTGGTCATAGGAATTGTCGGCGGTGCCGCGCGGGGCGCCGATGACGATGCCGCCCTTGGTCGCGATCTGGAAGCGGTGGCCCTGGTCCTTCTGGTACTCCCCGATCAGGGTTTCCGAGAGGCCCTTGCCATACATCTCGGCGGTGTCGAGAAAGGTGATCCCGGCGTCACGGGCGGCGTCCAGCGTTGCGAACGCCTCGTCCCGGCTGGAGGCGCCGTAGAACCCGGCGAAGCTCATGCAGCCAAGGGCGATGGCGGATACGTCGAGGCCGGTGTGGCCCAGTTTGCGCGTTTTCATCTCGAACTCCCGTAAGTCTCGGCGGCGATCATATCGGCCGGGGCGGGGATGAAAACCCGTGATCGGGCACAGAAAAACCGGCGCTACCGGCACCGGTTTTTCTTTTATCCGACCGAAAGACGGCCCGCGCAATTGCCCCCGCGCGGGCCGAGCTGTTTCAGATCAGGACATCTTCGAGTTTACCCCCGTTGGCGAGATGCGCCTCGACCCATTTGGGTTTGCGCCCGCGGCCGGTCCAGGTGACGGTCGGCTCGTCGGGGTTGCGGTATTTCGGCGCGACCTTGCTGCGACCGTCGCCGGCTTTCTTGGCCTTGGCGGGCTTGCCGGCTTTCACGTCCGAGAGATCCTCGAGAGAATAGCCGAACGACTTGGCCGCCTTTTGCGCCGCGACGAGGGCCGCGCGCTTTTCGTCTTCCTCGACCCGTTCCAGGGCCTTGTCGACATCGGCGCGGAGTTTCTCGAGCTCTTTTCTGGATAACCCTTTAAGGTTGATTTTCATGTGAGTGGTCCTTGGTTTCGCAATTAATATCGCAGTCAAAACGCTACTTACGAGTATATCAATACGAAAGATAGTGCCCGCACACAATGATTTGTGCGGCGGCGAGGCCGGCTAGGCGGTTGTCTGCATTAACCAATTCGCCACTGGCGCGGACTATTCCGCAGCGCGGGCCTTCGGATCGACCAAAGTCACGATGTCGTCCATTATCGCGTTCAGCTGAAAATCCTTCGGTGTATAGACTTTCGCGACGCCCATCGCGCGCAGGCGCTCGGCGTCGGCCTCGGGGATAATACCGCCTGCGACGACGGGAATATGGCCCAGTCCCGCAGCGCGCATCCGGTCCATCAGATCCTCGACCAGCGGGACGTGCGACCCCGACAGGATGGATAATCCGACGACGTGCGCACCGGACTCGGCGGCGGAGGACACGATTTCCTCGGGGGTCAGGCGAATCCCGTCGTAGGTAATATCCATGCCGCAATCGCGGGCGCGGGCGGCGATCTGTTCGGCGCCGTTGGAATGGCCGTCGAGGCCGGGTTTTCCGACGAGGAATTTGAGTTTCTCGCCAAGCGCATCCGAAACGGCGGCGACCCGGTCGCGAATATCGTCGAGACCCTCGGTCCGGTTGGAGGGGTTTTTCGACACGCCGGTCGGACCGCGATACTGGCCGAATTCGGCGCGCACCGCGTCGCCCCATTCGCCGGTGGTGGCCCCCGCCTTGGCGGCCTTGATGGAGGCGGGCATGACGTTCTGGCCCGAACGGGCCGCCGCGCGAAGCTCTTCCAGCGCGGCCTGAACCGCGCTGTCATCGCGGGTGTCGCGCCAGTCGCGAAGGCGGGCGACCTGATCGGCCTCGGCCTCGGGGTCGGCGACCATGATCGCCTCGGGTCCGGAGGTGAGGGGGGAGGGCGCGGCGTCGGTCCACTTGTTCACGCCGACGACGGTGGTGTCGCCGCCCTCGATCCGGGCGATGCGTTCGGCGTTCGATTCCACGAGCCGGGATTTCATGTATTCGATGGATTTCACCGCGCCACCCATCGAGTCGATCTGGGCCAGTTCGGCGCGCGCGCCTTCCTTGAGTTCCGCGACCTTTTTCTCGACCGCAGGGTTGCCCTCGAACAGGTCGTCATATTCCAGAAGGTCGGTTTCAAAAGCCATGATCTGCTGCATACGGAGCGACCATTGCTGATCCCACGGGCGCGGCAGGCCGAGTGCTTCGTTCCAGGCCGGCAATTGCACGGCACGGGCGCGGGCCTTTTTCGACAGCGTCACGGCGAGCATTTCGATGAGAATGCGGTAGACGTTATTCTCCGGCTGCTGCTCGGTCAGGCCGAGGGAGTTTACCTGCACGCCGTAGCGGAAGCGGCGGAATTTCTCGTCCTCCACCCCGTAGCGTTCGCGCGTGATCTCGTCCCACAGTTCCACGAAAGCGCGCATCTTGCACATCTCGGTGACGAAGCGGATGCCCGCGTTCACGAAGAACGAGATGCGCCCGACCATTTCCGGGAAGTCGGCTTCGTCCACCTTGCCCTTGAGGTCGTCGAGCACGGCGGTGGCGGTGGCGAGGGCGAAGGCGAGCTCCTCCTCCGGTGTCGCGCCCGCTTCCTGCAAATGGTAGGAACACACATTCATCGGGTTCCATTTCGGCAGGTGTTCGCGGGTATAGGCCGCGACATCGGTAATCATGCGCAGGGACGGCGCGGGCGGGCAGACATAGGTGCCGCGCGACAGGTATTCCTTGATGATGTCGTTCTGAACGGTGCCCGACAGCTTGGTGATGTCCGCGCCCTGCTCCTCGGCCACGGCGATATAGAGCGCGAGCAGCCACGGGGCGGTCGCGTTGATCGTCATGGAGGTATTCATCTGTTCGAGCGGGATCTGGTCGAACAGCATCCGCATGTCGCCAAGATGCGCGACCGGCACGCCGACCTTGCCGACCTCGCCCTTCGCCAGAACATGATCGCTGTCATAGCCGGTCTGGGTCGGCAGGTCGAAGGCCACCGACAGCCCCGTCTGCCCGCGCGCGAGGTTCGAGCGGTAGAGCGCGTTGGAGGCCGTGGCGGTGGAATGGCCCGCATAGGTGCGGAACAGCCACGGACGATCGGCTTGGCGGTCTCGGGTCGGCTGATCTGTCGGCATCGGTGACTCGTCTTTCATGTTGCGGTGCAGCATTTATCGCAAAGCAACAATATTACGCAAGCCCCGATTTCCGGGTTACAATCGTGCGCGGCCCTTTGCCGGCTCAGGGATTGAAGGTAAAGGTCGACAGCTCGCAGACGTTGTTGCCCCAGCTCTCGACCTCGTCCCCGTCATCGAAGACGGCCTTGAAGTCGAAGATGCAGTAGCCGGTGCCGTCGTCGATGTTGATCGAGACGCTGTAGCCGTTGGCGAGCACCTTGTTCCCGAAGATGTTCTCCTGCCAGCTTTTCGCGTCGCGGTGCGAGGCATAGAAGCGGACCATCGTGTAGCCGGTGTTGTTGACGATCGTGACCCGGCGGTCCAGTGCGGCGGCCGGCAGCGACCCGGCCAGCACGGCGGCGGAGGCCGCGCCCGCGGCGACGATTGATTTCAAAGCGGAGCTCCCCATGACTCCCTCCCTGTTTGCTTTGGATAACTCACGATAGCATGAAATCCGGAATCCCTTACCCCTCGTTTCGGGGGTGGCATTTCGCACACGCGGACCGGGGCGGGACGGGCGCTGCGGAGTTTGTGGTTGTCCGACCGCGCGTGGCAGGCCAAGAAAAGCCATGACAAGCACGGTGGAATTGCCTCTCTGGGCCTTGATCCTCATCCTCGCCTTCGCGGCCGTGACGTTTGCGTCCCATTTCCTGTTTCCGTCCGTGCGCTGGTTCTTTCGCCGCCGGATGGAGCGTGCGGTGGCCCGGCTGAACCAGCGGCTGACCCGGCCCATCGAGCCGTTCAAGATCGCGCGCCGCTATGACATGATCCAGCGGCTGATCTATGACCCGCAGGTGAACAAGGCCATTCAGGAGCACGCGCGGGAGGAGGGCGTGCCGGAGCAGGTGGGGTTCGAGCTTGCCCGACGCTATGCGCGCGAGATCGTGCCGCGCTTTTCCGCGTTCCTGTATTTCGGCTTTGCGATCCGGGTGGCCCGGCTGATCTCAAAGGGCTTTTACCGTGTCCGGATCGACCAGATCGACGCCGAAGTGATCGAGGCCATTCCGCCGGAAACCACGGTCGTCTTCGTGATGAACCACCGTTCCAACATGGATTACGTTCTGGTCACATGGCTTGCCGGGAAACGGTCGCACCTGTCCTATGCGGTCGGTGAATGGGCGCGGGTCTGGCCGTTCTCGGTGCTGATCCGGGCGATGGGCGCCTATTTCATCCGCCGCAAGAGCCGCAACGCGCTCTATCGCAAGGTGCTGGCCCAATACATCCGCATGTCGGTCGAGAGCGGGACGACGCAGGGGATGTTTCCGGAAGGGGGCCTCAGCCTCACCGGGGCGGTGGGGGAGCCGAAGCTGGGGCTCATGTCCTATATCCTCGACGGTTTCAAACCGGGGGAGACGCGCGACGTGGTCTTTGTGCCGGTCGCGATCAACTACGACAGGGTGATGGAGGACCGGGTGCTGCTGGCCGCCGGCAAGACCGGGGTGCGCCGATTCCGGCTGCGCGCCTTCGACATCGTGCGCCATGTGGTCGGCCATATCATCCTGCGCGTGACCGGGCGGTTCCGGCGGTTTGGCTATGCCAGCGTGAGTGTGGGGGAGCCTCTGTCGCTGACCGCGTTTCTTTATGATCACCCGGAAGTCGGTGAACGCACGACCATGCTGCTTGCCCGTCGGATCATGGCGCGGATCCGGGCGGTGGTGCCGGTCCTGCCAGTGCCCGTGGTCGCGACGGTCCTGGCCCGCGAGGACGGGCTGACGCGGGCCGAGGTGGCCGAGCGCTTTACCCGGCTGGTGCGAGAGATGCGCGAGCGGGGGGCGCAGATCCACATGCCGCGCGCGCTCAGTATCGACCCGGTGAACCAGGGGGTCGAGATCCTGCTCGTCCGCCGTGTGCTTGTGGAGGACGAGGGGCGCATCACCGTGAACCCGGATGAGCGCGCGGTGCTGGATTACTACGCGCAATCCATCGCGCATCTGTGCCCGGACAGGCCGCTGTCGGTCGAATCCGACGCGACATAAAATTACAAAAAGCCCGTAATCAGGGTTGCAATGTTGCGAGCCCGTCCGTAATGCTGCATCAGCACCCGCGATTCTGCATCGCGGCAATCTGTTGTTTGACCAGGAGGCCCACATGGCACTCGACGACGCGCCCGCCATCTCCGCCTACGAAGCGCCGGAGAAAGACCTTTACGAAATCGGGGAAATCCCGCCGATGGGATACGTCCCGAAACAGATGTACGCCTGGGCGA
This sequence comes from Maritimibacter sp., assembly GCA_002695005.1. Lineage (GTDB taxonomy): Bacteria > Pseudomonadota > Alphaproteobacteria > Rhodobacterales > Rhodobacteraceae > Maritimibacter. The sequence goes on along the minus strand of NZNT01000025.1, from coordinate 230,904 downwards.
TCCGGCGCGAGCGTCACGGCGAACCCGACAAGTCGTTCCAGGTGGAGGTCGTGGATACGCCCGTGCTCGACAGTCACGAGGTTCTGGTCCTCGTGATGGCGGCCGGCGTGAACTACAACGGTGTCTGGGCCGGTCTCGGTGTGCCGATCTCGCCTTTCGACGTGCATGGCGCCGATTTCCACATCGCCGGGTCGGACGCCTCGGGCATCGTCTGGGCCGTGGGCGACAAGGTCACGCGCTGGAAGGTGGGGGACGAGGTCGTGATCCACTGCAATCAGGACAACGGCGACGACGAGGAATGTAACGGCGGCGATCCGATGTTCTCGGACAGCCAGCGCATCTGGGGCTACGAGACCCCCGACGGGTCGTTCGCGCAGTTCACCAACGTGCAGGCCCAGCAGCTCATGCCGCGCCCCAAGCACCTGACGTGGGAAGAAAGCGCGTGCTACACACTGACGCTCGCCACCGCCTACCGGATGCTGTTCGGCCATCACCCGCATGAGCTCAAGCCCGGTCAGAACGTGCTGGTCTGGGGCGCGTCCGGCGGCCTCGGCTCCTTCGCGATCCAGCTCATCAATACGGCGGGCGCGAACGCGATCGGCGTGATCTCGGAAGAGGACAAGCGCGAGTTCGTCATGGGTCTTGGCGCGAAAGGCGTCATCAACCGCAAGGATTTCAACTGCTGGGGGCAACTCCCCACGGTGAACACGCCTGAATACAAGGAATGGTTCGGCGAGGTCCGCAAGTTCGGCAAGGCGATCTGGGAGATCACCGGCAAGGGCAACAACGTCGACATGGTGTTCGAGCATCCCGGCGAGGCGACCTTCCCGGTCTCTACCTTCGTGGTGAAGAAGGGTGGCATGGTCGTGATCTGCGCGGGCACCACCGGCTATAACCTGACGATGGACGCGCGCTATGTCTGGATGCACCAGAAGCGCATTCAGGGGTCGCACTTCGCGCATCTGAAACAGGCGGCGGCGGCCAACAAGCTCATGGTCGAGCGGCGCATCGACCCCTGCATGTCGGAAGTGTTCCCGTGGGACGATATTCCGGCCGCGCATGTGAAGATGCTGCGCAACGAGCACAAGCCGGGCAACATGGCCGTGCTGGTGCAGTCGCCGCGCACGGGTCTGCGCACGCTCGAGGATGTGCTCGACGCCAAGTGAGGCCGGTCGAATTGACGGAAAGCGCGCGGCTTCGGCGGCGCGCTTTTCTTTTGCGCGGGTTCGCGGTTCTCTGGTGCGATTGAATCGGGGAGGGGACCATGACGCGTGAGACGATTCATATGCAGCCCATCGGCCACATCCGGGGCGGCCGCGTGACGGCGACCAAGGACAACTGGGGCCGCGAGCGGGCGGTGATCGAATTGTCGCCCGAGGTGTTCTCGCCCGAGGCCACGATGGGGCTGGAACTGCAAAGCCATATCGAGGTGGTGTTCCACTTCCACCTTCACGCGGACGAGCCGATGGAGACGGCGGCGCGCCATCCGCGCGGGCGCGAGGACTGGCCGCGCGTCGGCATCCTCGCTCAGCGGGGCCGGATGCGGCCCAACCGGATCGGGGTGAGCATCTGCCGGCTGGACCGGGTCGAGGGCCTTGCGCTCCATGTCATAGGGCTGGACGCGGTGGACGGAACCCCGGTGCTCGACGTGAAGCCGGTCTGGTCGGGCTATCGCCCGCGCGGCGCGCTGCGCGAGCCGGATTGGGCGGTCGAGATCATGGCGTCGTACTGGTGACGCCGGGGGCGAATCACCCGGCTGCTGCGTCGCGCATCATGCGTTTTCAGATACTTACTTAAAGCAGCCTCGCCAGAAATGGGGAGGGTAAAGACGCGAATTTCCACGAAGTGTTCATCATTTTAGGGTTGAATCGACTTCAACCTATACGGGAGCCTTTACATGCCGCACGAATGGCTCATTGATGTACTCACGGACCTGAAAGCGTTCGCCCATGCGAAGGGGATGGGGGCCTCGGCCGATGCGCTCGATGACGCAAGTCTGATCGTGCTGGCCGAGTTGGATTCCCTCGCGCGGGCGAAAGCCGCAGCGGCAGCGGGGGAACATGAGGGCACGGCTGGAAGCGTTACTTACCTCTTTGCAGGAAGCGGACACGCTTGAGGCGTTCCAGACCGCGACGGAAGACATCTGCGATATCTTCGACGTCAGGCACTGCGTCTATCACTGGGTGAATTCGGACGGCGAGCGGTTCGGGGCCGGGACCTATTCCTCGGCCTGGGTCGACCGCTACCTGGAGATGGATTACCTGCGTATGGACCCCGTGATATTCGGCTGTTTCCAGCGCTTCACCCCGGCCAACTGGAAAGACCTCGACTGGTCGTCCAAACCCGCGCGCGCGATGCTCGAGGATGCGATGACCTATGGCCTCGGCAACCAGGGATATTCGATCCCGCTGCACGGGCCGCAGGGACAGTTCGCCCTGTTCACGCTGAACGGCGAGGCGTCGGACGAGGACTGGGCGCGTTTCGTCGAGGAGAACGGGCGCGACCTGATCGTGCTGGCGCATGAGTTCAACCGGAAGGCGCTGGAATTCGAAGGGGCCGAGGGTGTCGTGTCGCCCAGCCTGAGCCCGCGAGAGCTGGCGGCGATCCGGTGTCTCGCCCGTGGCCTGAGCCGGGCGCAGGCGGCGGCGGAGCTCGGGATCTCGGAGCATACGCTCAGGGTTTATATCGAAAGCGGACGTCACAAGCTGGGCGCACTCAACACGACCCATGCCGTCGCGCGCGCGCTATCCACCGGGATCATCATCGTCTGAACTGCGAAATTGTGCGGGCTGGCGCCCGCGCAGGATTTGCGCCGCCCCGGCTGACGCCGGGTCGTCGCGGCGGGCGGGGGAGGCGCTGCCTCCCCCACGCCCCCTCCGAGGTATTTTGGACCGAAGAAGGGATCAGGTGCCGGCGGACAGGCCTGCAGCTTCGATCCCGGCGACGGCGGCGGCGTTGTCCTTGTCGCCGGTGTCCCCGGAGATGCCGACCGCCCCCATGACGGTGTCGCCGTCGACGATGAGCGCGCCGCCCGGCTGGGCGGCGAAGTCGCCTTTCGCGGCGACGGAAATCGCGGCGGCGAAGCCCGGATTATCCTTGAACATCGCGAAGAGGTTGGCGGAGGGCACGCCCATGCCGGCGGCACCTGCACCCTTGGCATGGGCCACGGCAAGCCGGGTCGCGCCCGCGCCGTCCTGACGTTTGGACAGGACGACGTTGCCGCCCGCGTCGAAGACCACGAGCGCCAGGGGGGCGAGGTCGTTGTCAGTGGCGAAGGCGAAGGCGCCGGTGGCGATGGCCTCGGCCTGCGCGAGGGTGAGCGAGGAGGGGACGTGATAGGGCATGGCGGTTCCTTTCCGGGTTTTGCGCGCAGAGTGGCAAAGCGGCGCGGGAATGGGAAGCGGCGAACGCCCGGGTAACGGGTCGTTAAGGCGCACCGTACGCTGCGGTGAAGGACGGTTTACCGGCACGGATCAGAGTGGCCCCGACGGATATATCGGGAGACTCATTATGCTTCGTTACCTCTATGCCAGCGACCTTGCCCGCTTTCCCCGCCTCGCGCGATCCATGTTCACCGACCGGGCCGAGCAGTTCTCGCGCCGTCTGGGCTGGGATGTGACGGTGAACGCCGCGGGCGAGGAGCGCGACCAGTACGACGCGTTGAACCCGCTTTACGTCATCTGGGAGGGGCCGGACGGGGCGCATGGCGGGTCGATGCGGTTTCTGCCGACCACCGGGCGCACGATGGTGAACGAGCATTTCGACTTCCTCAACGACGGCGCTCCGATCACGTCGCCCTTCATCTGGGAATGCACGCGGTTCTGCCTGTCCCCCGGTGCTGACCGGCGCGTCGCCCCGGCGCTGGCGCTGGGGGCCGGGGAGCTGATGGCGCGGTTCGGGCTGGAGCATTTCGTGGGCGTGTTCGATGCGCGCATGGAGCGGATTTACCGGCTGATGGGGTTGGAGCCCGAGGTGCTGGGCAGGTCGGGCGAAGGGCGCGATGCGATCGGGGTCGGGCTATGGTCAATGGACGCGGCGGCATTCGCGCCCACGCTGGCGAAGGTGGGTGTGAGCCGGGAGACATCGCAGGGCTGGCTGCGCTATTCGCTGGCACTGGGCGGGGCCGCTCCGGAGCTCGCGCAGGCGGTGTGATCCGGGTGGTCCTCGCCGGGAGGGCGGGATAGGATCGGCGCATGTCGCTTCCCGCCCTTCAGCTCTCTAACGATCAGGCCGAGGCCCACGACCGCGTGGCAGAACTTCTGCGCGCGGCGGGGGTGGATATCGACGAGGGCCACCTGACCCCGATGGCCGAGGGCAAGGCCCGCGTCATGGCGGTGATCGGCAAGGCGGGGTCGGGCAAGACGCTGCTTTTGGCCAAGCTCTATGAGGCGCTGGAGGAGGCCGGGGTCGAGGTCGTCTCGGGCGACTGGGAGGGGCGCAAGCGCAAGGATAAGCGCACGCTGGCGATCCTCGCGCCCACCAACAAGGCGGCGAGTGTGCTCAGGCGGCGCGGCGTGCCCGCGACCACGATTCACCGCATCCTCTACACCCCGGTCTATGACCCGGAATACGAGCAGATCGCGGAGTGGCTGGCCGGCCAGGCCGAGCGTCCGGAGATCGAGGCGCTGACGGATGCGGCGCTCGACCGGGCGTATGCCTTCTACCAGACGCAGAAGTCGATTCCCGGCGCGCTGGCGGCGGCGGGTCTGCGGGGTTCGGACTTCATCACCGGCTGGAAGCGGCGCGAGGACCCGCTGGACATCGGGTTCATCGATGAGAGCTCGATGCTGGATGAAAAGCAGTTCGAAGATCTGAAGGAGATCTTTCCGACGCTCGTGCTGTTCGGCGACCCGGCGCAGCTGGCCCCGGTCGGCCAGTCGGGTGAGATGGTGTTCGAGCGGTTGCCCAAGCCCTCGGTCATGATGCTGTCGCGGGTTCACCGGCAGGAGACGGACAACCCGATCCTCGACCTTGCCCATGCGCTGGGCGACGAGAGCGTGGATTTCAACGCGTTCGAGCGGCTGGTGCATGAAGCTGCCGCGAAGGACGACCGGGTGGTCATTGCGCCGCGCGTCGATGCCGACATGATGGCGCGCTCGCCGGTGCTCGTGTGGCGCAACAAGACGCGCATCCGGCTGATCCATGCGTTCCGGGCGGCTCATGGCGCGCCCGGGGACCGGCTTATGGCCGGGGAGCCGCTGATCTGTGACGGGATCGAATTGCCGCTAAAGCACCGCAAGAAGCGCATCGACCTGGAGGCTCGGGGGCTGATCAAGGGGGCGCAGGTGGTGTTCCGGGGGCAGGGCAAGAAGCCGGGGTTCAGCCGGCTCCACGTCGTCGGGGCGGAAGACCCCAACATCTCGGTCGCCTCCATCGTGAAGATCGAGCAACTGGACGAGGAAGAGCCGTTCATCCCGTTCGCGGCCAACATGGGGGCCGCGTTCCTGCACGGGGCGGCGGTGACGATCCACAAGGCGCAGGGGAGCCAGTGGCGTGATGTTCAGGTGTTCGCGCCGGACCTGTCGGCGGCGGCCTATATGGGGCGCAGCGAGGCGGGGGTGCCGTTGTGGAAACGGCTGGCCTATGTCGCGATCACGCGGGCGGAGGAACGGCTGCTCTGGTGCACGCGCTATGCGCTGGCCCGGCCGGTCGAGGCGCTGGGTGTCGCGGACCTGCCGGAGCCTGTCGCCCGGCTGAAACTGGAGGCGGAGACGGCGGATGAGTAGTATCCTGATCACGGGCGCGTCGGGTGGCATCGGACGCGCCTGTGCCGAGCGGTTCCTCGACGCGGGCTGGACCGTGGGGCTGATGGCCCGGCGGCAGGACAAGCTGGAGGAGGTCGCGGCGGGGCAAGACCGCGCCGTGGTCCTGCCGGGTGACGTCACCGACCCGGAGGATGTGGAGCGGCTGTTTGCCGATTTCGCGGCGCGGGCCGGGGGGCTGAACGTCCTTTTCAACAATGCCGGTATCTTCACGCCCGCCGCGCCCATCGACGAGATTTCGCTGGACGACTGGCACCGGGCGCGGGCGGTGAACCTCGACGGGATGTTCTATGCCGCGCGGGCGGCCTTTGGCCTGATGCGACGGCAAGACCCGCAGGGCGGGCGGATCATCAACAATGGCTCGATCTCGGCCCATGCGCCGCGCGATGGGTCGGTGACCTACACCACCACGAAACACGCGGTCACGGGGCTGACCAAGACCCTCAGCCTTGACGGGCGGCCCTTCGACATCGCCTGCGGGCAGATCGACATCGGGAACGCGCGCACCGAGCTTCTGGATGGGATCGTCGAGAGGGCGCGCGCGGCGGGGGAGGAACCGCCGCCGTCGATGGACGTGGGACTGGTGGCGGATGCCGTGATGAACATGGCGACGCTACCCGCCGAGGCGAATGTGCAATTCATGACATTGATGGCCACCAAGATGCCCTTCATCGGGCGGGGTTAGGCGGGGTTCGTGCAAGCGCCCCCTGCACAGGGCGGGCCGGTCACATGCCCCTGCGCGCCCGAGCCGGGACAAGCGGGCCACAGCCGGGCCACACGCGCCTGATGCTGGTTGATTTTCCCCCGCCATTGGCGCAATCACGGCGGGACGGAAAAAGGGACCGACCATGACTCGCATCGACGATAAATTCGCGGCTCTGCGCGACGAGGGCAAGAAGGCGTTCGTGGCCTATATCATGGCGGGCGACCCGGATACCGAGACCTCGCTCGAGATCATGAAGGGCCTGCCGGGGACCGGTGTCGACATCATCGAACTGGGCCTGCCGTTCACCGATCCGATGGCCGACGGCCCGACGATCCAGCTGGCTGGTCAACGTGCGCTCGAGGGCGGCATGACGTTGGAAAAGACGCTGGCGATGGCCACCGAGTTCCGCAAGGGCGACGACACGACGCCCATCGTTCTCATGGGATATTACAACCCGATCTATTCGCGTGGCGTGGACCGGTTCCTCGCCGATGCCATGGCTGCCGGGATCGACGGTCTGATCGTCGTGGACCTGCCGCCCGAGGAGGATGACGAGCTTTGCATCCCGGCGCAGAAGGCGGGCATGAACTTCATCCGGCTCGCCACGCCGACCACGGACGACAAGCGCCTGCCCAAGGTGCTGACCAACACCTCGGGCTTCGTCTACTACGTTTCGATCACCGGGATCACCGGCGCCGCGGAGGCCGAGGCGGGCGACGTCGGGCCGGAGGTGGCGCGGATCAAGTCGCAGACCGATCTGCCGGTCATCGTGGGCTTCGGGATCAAGACGCCCGAGCGGTCCGAAGCCATCGCCAAGGTGGCCGACGGGGCCGTCGTCGGCTCGGCCATCGTGGAGCTGATCGGCAAGGGCAAGTCGCCCGCCGAAGTGCTCGACTTCGTGTCGGGGCTGGCCGAGGGCGCGCACCGCGCCTGAGGGCTTCAGCCGAGGAGCTGGTAGGTTTCCGGCATGTAGTGGAAGCCGCCGTCGCTGCGTGGCTCGACAAAGCCGACGGCGGGCCAGGGCATGTGATAGGCGGTAAAGGGCATCCGCTCAGCCGCCAGCATGTCGAGCAGCCTGCGCCGCGTCTTGGCCGCCTGTTCCTTGTCCTCGTCCGTGCGCACCTCCCAGTCCGGGTAGGCCAGCGACCAGACGTAGTGACAGGCGAAATCGCCGCCGATGAGGAACTGTTTGCCTTCGCTTTCCACCATGAAGGCCATGTGGCCGAGCGTGTGGCCGAACGCCTCGACCGCGGTGATGCCCGGCACCACCTCCTGCCCGTCCGAGAGGACCTCGATCCAGTCGGCCAGCGGCACGATGAGGTCGTCAAACACCTCGGTCCCGGTGTCGTCCCATGCGTCGTATTCCATGCTGCCGCAGACGTAGCGCGCGTTGGGGTAGGTCAGGGTATTGGGCCCGTGCAGCCCGCCGATGTGGTCGGCGTGCATGTGGGTGAGGACGACGACATCCACGTTCTCGACGAAGTACCCGGCCGCTTCCAAGGCAGCGATGGTGCCTGCCGCGTCCGGGCCGGTGTCGAACAGGACGAGCGACTTGCCGGTGTTGACGAGCGTCGGGGTGAAGAAGGTCTGCGACCAGTCCGCCGGGATGTTGGCCGCGTTGGAGGCGGCGGCGAAATCCGCCTCGCTCACGTTGGTGCCGAACCAGTCATGCGGGCCTTCCAGCTTCTCGGACCCCGCGAGCAGGGTGACGATGTCGAACGCGCCGAGCTTGAAGCGTTTGAACCGTGTGGTCGTTGGCATCATGAAATCCGCAGCCGACCGCGCCGGTCCGCCGAGGAGCGGCAGGGCCGCAGCGCCCAGCATCACGCCGCGCCGCGTGATCGCCGGGCTTGAAATCCGTGTCATGGTATTATCCCGTCAGAATGCGGGCCGGAGGCAGCCCGTGATATGGTAACGTCCGGGAAAGCGGGTAATCACGGCAATGTGAGGAGGAGACATGGCTGAGAACCAGACAAGGCCCACCGATGCGGCGGTGTCGGAGTTCATCGACCGGGCGGAACCTGCGCGACGGCGGGAGGATGCCCGCGCGCTCGACGCGATCTTTCGCGAGGTGACGGGGTGGACGCCGCAGATGTGGGGGCCGGCGATCATCGGCTATGGCTCGTATCACTACAAATACGACAGCGGGCGCGAGGGCGACATGTGCGCCACCGGGTTTTCGCCCCGCAAGGCGAACCTCGTGCTCTACATCATGCCGGGGTATCAGAATTACGGAGCGATGCTGGAGCGGCTGGGCAAGCACAAGCTGGGTAAATCCTGCCTTTACCTCAACAAGCTCGCAGATGTGGATGAAGGCGTTTTGAGGGAGATCATCCGCACCGGGCTTGACGATCTGGCGAAGAAATACCCGGTCACGCCAGCCTGACTACTCCCACCAGCGGTCGATGGAGGCGATATCGTCGTCGGACCAGCCGAAATGGTGGGCCAGTTCGTGCACCATGACATGTGCGACGAGCGCCCCGATCTCCACATCCCCGCGGTCGGCCCATTCGTCGATGATCGGCCGGCGGAAGAGCCAGATCACATCCGGCCCGCCGGGCTGGTCGAAGACGGATTTCTCGGTGAGCGGGATGCCCTCGTAAAGCCCGGTGAGTTCAAAGGGGCTTTCGATCTCCAGCGAGGCGAGCATGTCGTCGGACGGGAAGTCCTCCACCCGGATGGCGACTGACCGCGCAGGGCCGCGAAACGCCTCCGGTAGCGCGTCCACCGTGTCGTGGGCGATGGTCTCGATCTTTTCGAGCGAGGGGGGCAAACCGTCCGTCATCGCCCCTTCATGGGGCAGGGGGCCGCGAAGGTCCAGCGCGAGCGGATGGACAAACCGCGCCGCTTGTGAAAAAGGGCAAGGCCAAGGAGACACCCATGACCACCACCCGTTTTGCGCCCTCTCCCACGGGCTACATCCATGTCGGCAACCTGCGCACGGCGCTGTTCAACTTCCTGATCGCGCGCAAGGCCGGCGGCACGTTCATCCTGCGTCTCGACGACACCGATCCGGAGCGGTCGAAGCAGGAATATGCGGATGCCATCATGGAGGATCTGGAGTGGCTGGGGCTCACATGGGACCGGGTAGAGCGGCAGTCCGAGCGGCTCGACCGCTACAACGCGGCCGCCGATGAATTGCGCGAGAAGGGCCGGTTCTATGAGGCGTTCGAGACGCCGACCGAGCTGGACCTCAAGCGCAAGAAGCAGCTGAACATGGGCAAGCCGCCGGTCTATGACCGCTCGGCGCTGGCCTTGTCCGAGGACGAAAAGGCAGCGTTCCGGGCCGAGCGCGGCGACGGGGTGTGGCGCTTCAAGCTGGATCACGAGCGGATCGAGTGGACCGATGGTATCCTTGGCGACATTTCCATCGACGCGGCCTCCGTCTCGGACCCGGTGCTGATCCGGGCGGACGGGCAGTTCCTTTATACGCTCGCAAGCGTCTGTGATGACGTGGACTTCGGGATCACCCATGTCGTGCGCGGCTCGGACCATGTGACGAACACGGCGACGCAGATCCAGATCATACAGGCGCTGGGTGGCGACGTGCCGTCCTTTGCCCACCACTCGCTGCTGACCGGCCCGCAGGGCGAAGCGCTGTCGAAACGTCTCGGCACCCTGTCCCTGCGCGACCTGCGCGCGGCGGGGGTGGAGCCGATGGCGCTGATCTCGCTCATGGCGCGGCTTGGGTCGTCGCAGCCGGTGGAGCTGCGGGGCAGCATCGACGAGGTGGTCGAAGGGTTCGACCTGTCCGCCTTCGGCTCGGCCCCCACAAAGTTCGACGAGCGCGACCTGATGCCGCTCACCGCCCACATCAACGCGGCCAAGCCGTTCGACATGGTGGCCGACGACATCCGCGCGCTGGGCGTGCCGGACGATCTCGCCCCGCGGTTCTGGGAGGTGGCGCGAGAAAACATCACGACGCTCAACGACCTTGAAGGCTGGTGGGTGCTCTGCCGCGACGGGGCCGAGCCGCTGATCGAGGACGAGGACCGCGAGATGATCGCGACCGCCATGCCGCTCCTGCCCGAACCGCCCTATGACGACACGACGTGGAAGACCTGGACGGACGACGTGAAAGAGGCGACCGGGCGCAAGGGCAAGGGCCTTTTCATGCCGCTGCGCAAGGCCGTCACGGGCATGACCCGCGGTCCGGATATGTCGAGTCTCATGCCGCTCCTGCAAAAGGTCCGGGCCAAGGACTGAGCCGAACCGGAACCTTCCAGCGCTGGAAGGACGTTCGTCTCCCATAACCCGCATCGGCGCGGGAGAAGGGAGAGCGCTTTGTCTTACTGGAAATTCGCGGCGATGATCGCGACCTCGACGGTCGTGATGTTCGTGCTGATGTACCTCAACACCTTCCTGTGGGGGCATGTCTTCTTTTCGGAGACGCGGGTTTACATGGCCGTCCTCATGGGCGCGACGATGGCGATCATCATGCTCGCCTACATGCTGGGAATGTACGAAAGCCGAAAGCTCAACACGGCGATCTTCGCCGGCTCGGTCGTGGTCTTCGGCGCGATGCTCTGGCTCGTGCGCAGTCAGGCGACCGTGGGCGACCTGTCCTATATGCGGGCGATGATCCCGCACCATTCCATCGCGATCATGACGTCGAACCGGTCGAACCTGTCCGATCCGCGCGTGCAGCATCTGGCCGAGGGGATCGTCTATGCCCAGAACAAGGAAATCGCCGAGATGCGCTACCTGATCGACGATATCGAGGCGCGCGGGGATGGTCCGGCCGGAACGCCGGAGTCCGCCCCGCAGGTGGTCGCGCTTGATGAGGCGCTGCGCACGCCGGAGGTCGCCACGCTCGACGTCGAGCCTTTGACGCCCGAACACCTTGAAACCGGCCTGCCTGAGGGCCGGACCTGTGCCTTCACCTTCACGACGGACAGCCCGCCCTCTGCCGCCATGGGCACGGTGGACGGAGAGGAGGTCGCGCTGATCCGGATCAGCGGCGACCTCGTGCACCTGCCGCAGTCGGAGGAGGGTGTGTTCCGGACCGAGGGGGCCGAGATCCGGCTGACGACGCCGGACGGTGACGCGATCGGCCGGCCCGCCGAACAGACCGAGGCCGACATGGTCCTGACGCTCGACGCCGGGCTGACGGCGGGATACCGGGGGTTTTACGACTGTCGTGCCTGACGGGGCCGGAGTGGGCGCGGCGGGGTGCCGCCGCGCCGCCGGTCTTCAGCGCACGAAGCCCATGATCTCGTAGGTCTTGGACAGGATCGGGTCGGCGATTGCGCCCGCCCGTTCCGCCCCGCGTGCCATGATCGCGTCGAGTTCATCGGGGGCGGCCAGGAGCCGACGCATCTCGTCCGAGACGGGGGCGAGCTTCTCGACCGCGAGCTCGGCCAGTGCCGGTTTGAACCGGCCCCAGCCAGCGCCGCCGAACTCGCCCAGCACCGCCTCGGCGGTGGTGTCGGTGAGGCCCGCGTAGATGTCGACGAGGTTTTTCGCCTCGGCGCGGTCTTTCAGTCCTGCGACTTCGGAGGGCAATGCGTCGGGATCTGTGCGCGCTTTCTTGAACTTCTTCGATATGGTGTCGGCATCGTCGAGCATGTTGATGCGCTCCATGTCGCTCTCGCCCGACTTCGACATCTTCTTGGACCCGTCGCGCAGGTTCATCACGCGCATCGCGGGGCCTTCGATCACCGGCTCGGTGAGCGGGAAGAAATCCACGCCGTAGTCGTGGTTGAACTTGGCGGCGATGTCGCGGGTCAGCTCGACGTGCTGCTTCTGATCCTCGCCAACGGGAACGTGGGTCGCGTGGTAGAGCAGGATGTCGGCGGCCATAAGGGCCGGGTAGGCGTAAAGACCGAGCGAGACCTTTTCGGTGTTCTTGCCCGCCTTGTCCTTGAACTGGGTCATGCGGTTCATCCAGCCCACCCGCGCGACGCAGGAGAAGAGCCAGCCGAGCTCCACATGGCCCGGCACGCGGGACTGGTTGAACAGGACGGACTTCTCGGGGTCGATGCCGGAAGCGATCATCGCGGCCGCGACCTCACGCGTGGCGCGGGTCAGGTCGGCGGGGTCCTGCCAGACGGTGATGGCGTGCATGTCGACAACGCAGAACACCGTCTCATAGGTCGGATCCTCCTGCATCTCGACCCACCGCTTGATCGCGCCAAGGTAGTTGCCGAGGGTCAGGCCGCCCGACGGCTTGATCCCGGAAAACACGCGCGGGGGGAAGGTCTGGTCCGACATGGCGAACTCCGTCTGGATTTCTCTGCCCGGCTCGCTTACCTACGCGGGATACCCCCGTCAAGGAAGCCAGCATGACCTTCGAGCCCAACAGCACGCGCCCGGTGAACCCGCTGCCCCCGGTGGTGGTCGCGCTTGCGGCCCTGATCGCGATCGTGGAGCTGATCTTTCTCGCCACCAGCTCAGGCTTCGTGGGCGGTGCGGATGCGGCGGGGCTGCGCCTTACCATGATCGAGGATTACGGGTTCTACGAGCCGCTTCTGGCCTGGATGGTCGAGAACCAGACGGTGCGGCTGAAGTACCTGATGCGCTTCGTGACCTATCCGTTCCTGCAAGGCTCGTTCACGCAGGCGGTCTTCGTCATCGTCTTCGTGCTTGCGCTTGGCAAGATGGTGGCCGAGCGTATGGGCCAGTGGAAAGTGCTGGCGATCTTCCTCGGTGCCTCCATCATCGGGGCGCTGGTCTACGGGATCGTCTGGGATACGCGGGTGCCGCTCTATGGCGGATATCCGGGGGCCTATGCGCTGGTGGGGGCCTTCACGCTCGTTCTGTACACGCAACTGGGCGAGACGGGCGGGCGCCAGATTCAGGCCTTCGCGCTGATCGGGGCGCTGCTGGCCATTCAGTTCGTCTTCGGCTTCTTCTTCGGGGCCGGCACCGGCTGGGTCGCGGAGATTGCCGGGTTCGTCTCGGGCTTCTTTCTGGCAGCGCTGCTGTTTCCTGGCTCCTGGGACCGTATCGTCGCGCGGCTGCGCCAGCGGGGGTAGCCTTGGCGCTTTGAGGTCAGTCAGCCGCGCCGGACCATCGCCCGGATGTCCGAGAGCAGCACCGCGCCGAACAGTCGGCCAGCAAGGAAGTAGGTCACGATCCCCGACAGGATCAGGATCACCAAGGCCACGATCTTGAGCCCCGGCGTGCCGAGCATCGGCCCCAGCACGATTACAGCGCCCACAAGCTCCGCCCCCATCACCACCGACGCGCCGAGGATGCCCCAGAGCCGCCGCCAGAAGCGCGGATCGAACCGGGTGCTTTCGCCCATCCGCGCGGTTCCGACCCAGAGTGCCAGCGTCATGGCCCACCCGGCGAAGGTCGTGCCGAAGGCCGCCGCGATATAGCCGATCACGGGGGCGAGCCCGATGGCCAGCGCCGCATTCACGACGAGCGACAGGAGCGCGAAGTAGAACGGCGTCTTGGTGTTGCCGCGCGCGAAGTAGACCGGCTGAAGCACCTTTTGCAGCACAAAGGCAGGCAGGCCGAGGCCGTAGACCGCCACGGCGAGGGCCGTTTTGGCGGTGTCGTCGGCGCTGAAAGCCCCACGTTCGAACAGGACCGAGACGAGGGGCAGGGGGATCACCACCAGCGCCACGGCGGAGGGAATGGTCAGGAGCAGCGCCAGCTCACCCGCGCGCGACAGCGACCAGCGGCTGCCGCCCTCGTCCCCGGCCCGCAGGCGGCGCGAGAGGTCGGGCAGGAGCACGATGCCGATGCCGATCCCCACGACGCCCAGCGGCAGTTGATAGAGCCGGTCGGCATAACTCAGCCATGCAATCGCGCCGTCGAAGAAGGACGACACCTGCCGCCCGACCAGCAGGTTGACCTGCACCACCCCCTGCGCGAGGGCCGCGGGGCCCGCGATGATGGCGAGGCGCTTGAGCTCCGGCGTCATGCGGGGGCGGCGGGGCAGGAGGCGGTAGCCGGCGCGCGCGGCAGCGGTCCAGACCAGCGCGAGTTGCGCGACGCCCGCGATGGGGATGGCCCAGGAGAGCGTGAGGCCGATGTCGTAGCCTGCGTAAGACGCGAGCGCGATGGCCGCGATGAAGATCACGTTCAGGAGCACGGGCGCGGCGGCAGCGGCGGAGAACCGGCCCACGGCATTGAGAAGCCCCGAAACCAGCGCGGAGAGCGAGATGAAGAAGATGTAAGGAAACGCGATCCGGCCATAGAGCGTCGCGAGGTCGAGCCGTTCGTCGGCGGCGAAACCCGAGGCCATCAGCAGCACCAGCGCGGGCATGAAGATCTGGGCGATGACCGTGAGCAGCAGCAGGATCGAGGCGAGACCCGTGAGCGCGTCCCGGGCGAACTCCATCGGCTGGTCGCCCGCTTCGACCTTTTTCGAGAACATCGGCACGAAGGCCGTGTTGAACGCGCCCTCGGCGAAGAACCGGCGGAACATGTTGGGGAGCGAAAAAGCGATGAAGAAGGCCTCGGCCACCGGCCCGGCGCCCATCGCCCCCGCAATGGCGATGTCGCGCACGAAGCCGAGCACCCGGCTCATCGCCGTCCAGCCGCCCACCGTGAGAAATCCGCGCACGAGCCGGATCGCCGCCATTATGTGTCGGCCCTTTCAGCGCCCTTCACGATGGCCTCGCGCAGCTTCCTCTCGAGCGATTTCATCTTGGCGTCGGAGAAGAATTTCAGCCCGAACATGTCCTTGACGTAGAACGTGTCCACCACCTGCTCGCCATAGGTCGCGATCACGGCGCTGGCGATATAGACGTGATTGTCGGCCAGCGTGCGGGTCAGGTCATAGAGCAGGCCGGGGCGGTCGCGGGTGTCCACCTCGATCATCGTGTAGATGTCGGAGCCTTCGTTGTCGAAGGTGATGTTGGTCGGCACTTTGAAGGCGCGTTCGCGCTTCTTCATCTTGTCGCGTGACCGCATCGCTTCGCGGGCCACCACCTTGCCCGACAGCGTCTTGTGAATCATGTCCTCAAGCCGCTTGAGGCGGATGTCCTCGAACGGGTGGCCGTCGTGGTCCTGCACCCAGAAGACGGCCGTGGCGTAGCCGTCTTTCGTCGTATAGGTCCGCGCGTCCACCACGTTGGCACCGACGAGCGCCAGCGCACCGGCGAGGCGCGAGAAGATGCCGGGGTGGTCGGCCAGCACGAAGGCCGCGCGCGTCGCGTCGCGGTCGTGGTCCTGCGTGAGGCCGATGCGGATTTCGTCCGCGCCAAGCCCCTTGAGCAGGTTGGCGAAGACGACGTGTTCCGGCGTGCCGAGCCCTTGCCAGTAGGTGTCGTAGTGCCGCCCGGTTTCGGCCCGCATCGCCTTTTTGTCCCAGTCGCCCAGCGACTCGCGCAGGGCCTTTTTCGCCTGGTCCGAGCGGGCGGTGGGCGAGAGCGCCTCGATCCCCTCGTCGAGCGCGGTCGCGGTCTGGCGGTAGAGGTCGCGCAGCAGCGCGGCCTTCCAGTTGTTCCAGGTGCCCGGGCCGACGCCGCGGATGTCGCAGACGGTCAGAACGAGCAGCAGGTCGAGGCGCTTCTTGCTCGACACCGCCTTGGCGAAGCCGCGGATCGTGCGCGGGTCGGACAGGTCGCGTTTCTGGGCAACGTCGGACATGAGCAGGTGGTAGCGCACGAGCCATTCCACCGTCTCGACCTCGGCCTTGGTGAGCCCCAGCCGCGTCGCCACCTTGCGCGCGATGCGGGCACCGAGGATGGAGTGATCTTCCTCCCGCCCCTTGCCGATGTCGTGGCAGAACAGCGCGACATAGAGCACCTTGCGGTTCACGCCGGCCTTGAGCACCTGCGAGGAGATTGGAAGGTCCTCGACCCGCTCGCCACGCTCGATCTCGGCCAGCGCCGAGATGCACTGGATGGGGTGCTCGTCCACCGTGAAGGCGTGATACATGTTGAACTGCATCATCGCGACGATCGGCTCGAATTCCGGCACGAAGGCTGCGAGGACGCCAAGCTCGTTCATCCGACGCAGCGCGCGCTCAGGGTTGCCGTGCTTGAGCAGCAGGTCGAGGAACAGGCGCGAGGCCTCGCGGCTCGCGCGCATCTCGTCGTCGATGAGGTCGATGTTCGCCGTCACCACGCGCATCGCGTCGGGGTGGATCAGGACGCCGGTGCGCAGCCCCTCCTCGAAGATGCGCAGGAGGTTGAGCTTGTCGGCGAGGAATGTCTCCTCATCCTCGAAGGTCAGCCGCCCGTTCGCCATCTTGAAGCCCGGCTTCATCTTGCGCCGCCGCTTGAAGAGGCCGACGAGCATCGGCTCTTTCTTCAGGTGCTCGTTTTCCAGCCCCGTGAGGAAAATGCGGGTGAGCTCGCCCACCTGTGTCGCGTGCAGGAAATAGTCCTGCATGAAATGCTCGACCCCGCGACGCCCGCCCTTGTCGGCGTAGCCCATCCGGTCGGCAACCTCGACCTGAAGGTCGAAGGTCAACTGGTCCATCGCCCGGCCGGTCAGCAGGTGCAGGTGACAGCGCACGCCCCAGAGGAAATTGTTGGCCTCGGCGAAGATCGCGTATTCCTCGTCCGAGAACATGCCCACGTCGCGCAACTCGCGGGCGCGCACGACGCGGTGGAGGTACTTGGCAACCCAGATCAGCGTCTGAAGGTCGCGCAGACCGCCCTTGCCCTCTTTCACGTTCGGCTCGACGACGTAGCGCTGGCCGCCCTGCTTGATGTGGCGTTCCTTGCGTTCCTCGAGCTTGGCCTCGATGAACTCGGGCGCGGTGCCGTCGAACAGGTCTTCGAAGAGGTTCGACGCCAGTTCCTGCGCAAGGGCCGTGTCGCCATCGACGTAGCGCACTTCGAGCATGGCGGTGCGGATCGTGAAATCCTCTTTGCCCAGCCTCAGGCAGTCCTTGATGGTGCGCGAGCTGTGGCCGACCTTCAGGTGCAGATCCCACAGGATGTAGAGCATGGATTCGATCACGCTCTCGGCCCAGGCGGTGATCTTGTAGGGCGTGAGGAAGAGCAGGTCGACGTCCGAGAACGGCGCCATTTCGAACCGCCCGTAACCACCGACGGCGAGCACCGCCATGCGCTGTGACGAGGTGGGGTTGTTGAGCGGATGGAGCCGCTCGGTCGCCACCTTGAACACGGTCTGGACGAGGCAGTCCGTGAGCCAGGCGTAGCTTTGCACCGCGTCGCGCGCCGAGCGAGGATTGGCGAGAAACGCCTGCTCGATGACAGTCCGACCGTTCTTGCGCGCCGCGTTCAGCGCTGTCACCGTCGCCTTGCGGATCGTCGCGGCGTCCGTGGTGTCACCCGCGGACGCCGCGATCTCGGCCTCGACCGCGACACGGTCGAAGATGTCCTCGGCAGAGGCGATCAGGCCATCGGGGGCGTCGGTGCGTGTTTCAAGAAGTTCAGAAACCGACACCGGAGAAGCTTTTCGGAGCGGGGTCGATCACGACCACCTGTTGGTTCTGAATCTGCGCGACTGCGAGACCCCGTTCGTTGGTGCCGTCGCCGCGCAGCCGGAACACGCCGTTGACGCCGACGAAGCCCTGGCTCTGGGTCAGGGCCGCGCCGGACAGGGCGTCGGCATTGCCGGCTTTCACAAGCGCGCCGATGGCCGCGATCCCGTCATAGGCGAGACCGGCGATCGGGTGCGGCGAGGTGCCGTAGGCCGCCTGATAGCGACGGGTGAACGCGACCGACAGGTCCGGGTCCGGCAGCGCGAACCAGCCGCCCTGCACGCCCGGCAGGGTGAGCGCGTTGGCCGGAATGTCCCAGCGCTGAATGCCGATGAATTGCACGTCGCCGGGGCGCACGCCGTTCTCCGGCAGGAGCGAAGTCACGAAGGGCAGGGCGCCGTCGGTGCCCGAGGTCAGGAAGACGGAACTGGCGCCCGAGCTCTTGATCGTCGAGGAAATCTGCGGAAGCGCCTGAACCACGCCGTTCTGGCTCACCTCGAACCCGGTGGACCCGGCCTGGCTTGCCCCCGGCGTGGACGAGATCGCGCGCAGGATGGCATCGCGGGCGAGCACCTCGGCGGGGCTTTCGCCATAGACCACCATGATGTTGCCGCGGTTCTGGCGCGCGGCATAGCTCACCAGCCGGTTCGCGGTGTTCTGGAAGGTGTTGCCGAGGATGAAGACGTTACCGCCCGCCACGCTCGGGTTGTTGGAAAACGCCAGCACGTTCACGCCGCGCTGTCTGGCGGCGACACCGGCGGCCGCGGCATTTTCGGCATAGACCGGGCCGAGAATGATCTTGGCGCCGTCCGCGACAGCGGTCTGGGCCTGCTGCGAGGCCGTGCCCGCGCTCCCGGCGGTGTTGTAGACACGCAGGTCGATCGTCACGCCGTTGAGCTCGCTCATCGCGAGGCGTGCGGCATTCTCGAGCGAGGCGGCCAGCGTATTGTCGGTGGCGGACGAGGACCCGCCGGGCACGAGAAGCGCCACGGGAACGGGTTTCGAGGTATCGATTCGCGGCCCGCCCGTGTTGGACATGGTCGCGCCGCAGGACGCCAGCACAAGGGTGGTCAACAGCGCGATAGCGAGCGCCGGCAGCTTGCGGGCGCGTTCCAAAACAGCAAACATGGGGGGCATCCTTCTCCCGCTTGTCTTTCGATCCGGCGGGCATGCAGCAGCCCGGGCATTCGGCGCCCATAATAGACCACACGAAAGGCAGGTCCACCCTTGAAACCGGAGCCCAGACCGCTCGCACCGGGTCTCTACCTCGTGGCGACCCCCATCGGGAATGCCCGCGACATCACGCTGCGCGCGCTGGACATACTGGCCGCAGCCGACGTGATCGCCGCCGAAGACACGCGCACGGCGCGCAAACTGATGGACATTCACGGGATCGCGGTGGGCGGTCGCCCGCTTATACCCTATCACGACCATTCCGGGCCGAACGGACGGGCGGGACTGGTGAAGCTTCTGGGCGAAGGGAAGTCGGTGGCCTATGTGAGCGAGGCGGGCACGCCGCTCATCGCCGACCCGGGTTACGCGCTGGCGCGCGAGGCGGCGGCGGCCGGTGCGCTGGTGACGAGCGCGCCGGGGGCTTCGGCGGTGCCGGCGGCCCTGTCGATCTCGGGCCTGCCGACCGACCGCTACCTCTTCGCGGGCTTCGCCCCCTCATCGGCAGGCGCGCGTCGGACGTGGATCGAGGAACTGGTCCATGTGCCCGCGACGCTGGTGATGTTCGAAAGCCCGAGGCGCGTTAGGGAATTGTTGGGTGTTTTGTGCGAGGTTGCGGGGGATGAGCGCCGGGTGGCGGTCTGCCGGGAACTCACGAAGAAATTCGAAGAGGTCCTGCGCGGCACCTTGGCCGAGGTGCGCGACATGCTGGCCGACCGCGACCTGAAGGGCGAGGTCGTGGTGGTGCTCGACCGCGGCGAGGAGGTCGTGGGCGAAGAAACGATGGAGGCGGCGCTCCGGCAGGCCATGGCGGACATGAGCCTGAAGGACGCCGCGGCAGCGGTGGCGGAGGCCTACGGCCTGCCGCGCAGAAAGGTCTACCAGGCCGCACTGGCGCTGGAGAAGGAGTGATGATGAGCGGACGGGTTTCTTATGCAGCGGGACTGGCGGCTGAAGAGTCGGTCGCGCGGGACTATGAGCGTCGGGGGTATGGCGTCGTCGCCCGGCGCTGGCGCGGGTCCGGCGGCGAAATCGACCTGGTGTTTCGCGACGGAGACGGGTTCGTCTTCGTCGAGGTGAAGAAGGCGCGGGATCTTGCGCGGGCCGCCTGTCGGCTCACGCAGGCCCAGCTGGGCCGGATCTGCCAGAGCGCGACCGAGTTCCTCGCAGGCGTGCCCGGGGGCGGTCTTGCGGCCATGCGCTTCGACCTCGCCATGGTGGACGGAGCGGGCCGGATGGAGACGCTCGAAAACATCACGATGTGACGGCCATTGTGCTTGCCGGGCGGCTGCGCCATGTAATGGCAAACAGTGCGGAGTGATCCATGGCCCTCAAAGTCGCCCTCCAGATGGACCCGATCGAAACGGTCGACATCAAAGCCGATTCGACATTCCGGATCGCAGAAGAGGCCCAGGCGCGGGGCCATGAACTGTTTTACTACCTCCCCGATGCGCTGGTCTTTCGGGAAGGACGTGTGCTCGCCACCGGCTGGCCGATCACGGTCCGGCGCGAGGAGGGCAATCATGTCACCAAGGGCGAGAAGCAGACGGTCGACCTGAGCACCTTCGACGTGGTCTGGCTGCGCCAGGACCCGCCGTTCGACATGAGCTACATCACGACGACCCATATCCTCGACCTGATCCACCCGGATACGCTGGTCGTGAACGACCCGTTCTGGGTGCGCAATTACCCCGAGAAGCTGCTCGTCCTGACCTTCCCCGATCTCACGCCGCCCACGATGATCGCCCGGTCTCTGGCCGACCTGCGCGACTTCAAGGACGAACATGGTGATATCATTCTCAAGCCGCTTTACGGCAACGGGGGCGCGGGCGTGTTCCGGCTCGACCCGAATGATCGCAACCTGTCGAGCCTTCACGAACTGTTCGCAGGCATCAACCGCGAGCCGCTTATCGCGCAGAAATTCCTGCCCGCGGTCTCCAAAGGCGACAAACGGGTGATCCTTGTGGATGGCGAGCCGGTGGGTGCGATCAACCGGGTGCCGGCTGAGGGCGAGACGCGGTCGAACATGCATGTCGGCGGGCGGCCCGAGAAGGTCGCGCTGACCGACCGTGACCGGGAGATCTGCGCGCGTATCGGTCCGCTCCTGCGCGAGAAGGGGCAGATTTTCGTCGGCATCGACGTGATCGGAGACTGGCTGACCGAAATCAACGTGACCTCGCCCACCGGCATCCAGGAACTGGAGCGCTTCGACGGTGTGAACATCACCGCGAAGATCTGGGAGGCGATCGAGGCGCGGCGGGCGTGAGCCTGCGGCTCTCAATCCTGTCGGTCGTCTCGCGGCTGGCGGTGAAGCCTTTCCTGACCTACGCCAAAAATCCCGAGGCGAACCACCATATGCTCGAGGCGGGTGCACGCCGCTGGTTCCGCGCGCCGCCGCATACCCTGTGCCGGGACGCGACGGTCGGGCGCGGCGGGCTCTGGATCGCGGCCCGTCCCGGATCGCACCCGGTTCGCCCCGGCAAGCTGGTGATCTATGTCCACGGTGGCGGGTTCATCGCGGGCTCGCCGGAGACCCATGCGGCGATGTGCGCGCGGATTTCCTGGCTTACGGGGGTCGAGGTCTTTGCACCGCGCTACCGTGTGGCCCCCGCCGACCCGTTCCCGGCTGCGGTGAAGGACATCCGCGCGGCCTGGGACGGGGTTCTTGAAAAGGGCTACGCACCAAAGGACATCGTGCTCGCGGGGGACAGCGCGGGCGGGAACCTCGTGTTGGGACTGCTCGCGGATCTCTGCGCCGAGGGGCAGGTGCCTGCCGGGGTCGCGCTGCTGTCGCCCGTGGTCGATTTTACCTTCGCCGGCGCGTCGGTTCGCGACAACGAGCGGGCCGAGGCGATGCTGCCCGCGCGGCGCAGGGGCGACGTGATCGGCTGGTACTTGCGGGACACCGATCCGCGCGATCCGCATGTTTCGCCGCTGTTTGCACATTTTGACTGCCCGCCACCTGCGCTGTTCCAGGTGGCCGAGAACGAGATCCTGCGCGACGATGCGTTTCGCATGGCGGACGTTCTGCGCGCGGCCGGCGGGGACGTGACCGTGCAGACATGGCCGAACGCCCCGCATGTGTTCCAGATTTTCGACGGCTGGGTGCCCGAGTCGCGGGACGCGCTGGAAGGTGTCGCGGCCTTCGTGCGCCGCGTTCTGCCCTGAGCTGTTGGTAAACGGAGCGAGCCAAAGGCGCGCGCTCTCTGCCTCGCGCTGGCGCGCTCAGGCGGGCGCGGGGTGTCAGGCGTAGAGAGTGCCCGGCAAGCGGTAGGACAGCGCCTCGGCCACATGCGGTTTGGCGATGGTGTCGGCCCCCTCCAGATCGGCGATGGTGCGCGCGACGCGCAGCACCCGGTGATACCCGCGCGCCGAAAGGCTGAAGCGGTCTGCGGCTTTGAGGAGGAGGTCGCGGGCCTCGGCCGCGGGTGTCGCGATGTCGGTGAGCAGGTTGCCTTCGGCATCGGCATTGGTGCGCACTTGGGCGTGGCCGTCGAAACGGGCGGACTGGATCTCGCGGGCAGCGGCGACGCGCTCCGCGACCACGGCCGAGGTGTCGGTGGAAGGGGCGAGGTCGAGGTCGGCGATGTCCACCGGCGGCACGTCGAGGCGCAGGTCGAACCGGTCGAGCAGGGGCCCGGAGATGCGGCCCAGGTAATCGTCGCCGCAGGCCGGTGCCTTGGCACAGGCGCGCGATGCGTCGGCGAGGTGCCCGCAGCGACAGGGGTTGGCGGCGGCGACCAGCATGAACCGGCAGGGGTAGCGGACATGGGCGTTTGCGCGGGCGACGACCACTTCGCCGGTCTCGACGGGCTGGCGCAGGGTTTCGAGCACGGGGCGGGCGAATTCGGGGAGTTCATCGAGGAACAGCACGCCGTTGTGGGCCAGCGAGATTTCTCCAGGCTTCGCGCCCCGCCCGCCACCCACGATGGACGCCATCGAGGCGGTGTGGTGCGGGTCGCGAAAGGGCCGGGTGCGGGAAATGCCGCCCTCGTCGATCAGCCCCGCGAGCGAATGGATCATCGAGGTTTCCAGCGCTTCGGCGGGCGTGAGCGGTGGCAGGATCGAGGGCAGGCGGGCCGCGAGCATCGACTTGCCCGACCCCGGCGCGCCGGTCATCAGCATGTGGTGGCGTCCGGCGGCGGCGATCTCCAGCGCCCGCTTGGCCCGCTCCTGCCCTTTTACGTCGGACAGGTCGCGGCCCCCGACCTCGTCGCGCACCTCGCCGGGGTCAGCGGGGGCCAGTGGGGATTGCCCGGTGAAATGCTGGATCACGGCGGCGAGCGAGGCGGCGGCGAGGACGTTGGCGGCCCCGACCCACGCGGCCTCGGCCCCGCAGGCCTGGGGGCAGACCAGCGCCCGCTCGTCCTCGGCGGCGGCCATCGCGGCGGGTAGCGCGCCGATGACGGGGATCAGCGAGCCGTCGAGGGACAGCTCTCCCAGCGCGACGGTGCCCGCCACGTCTTCCTCGGGAATGACGCCGATGGCGGCCAACAGGGCCAGTGCGATGGGCAGGTCGAAATGCGAGCCTTCCTTGGGAAGGTCCGCGGGCGAAAGGTTCACGGTGATCTTGCGGGCGGGCAACGCGATGGCCATCGCCGAGAGCGCGGCGCGCACCCGGTCGCGGGCCTCAGACACGGCCTTGTCCGGCAGGCCCACGATGGAAAAGGCGGGCACACCGGCGGAGAGGGCGCATTGCACCTCGACGCTGCGCGCCTCGACCCCTTCGAACGCCACGGTATAGGCGCGTGCGACCATGCGGCCCCCTCCGATCCTGGTTAACGGACCGTAGCGGCGCGGTGGTTAGGGAATGGTTAACGCCGGCAGGTTACGGGCCGGGCCATGGCTTTGTCGGCAGGTCCATCGCGTAGGGCACGGGGTCGTACTGCTTCTTCAGGCCTTCGTCGCGCCATGCGTTGAACGCCGGATCAGCGAGGTGAGTGGCAACATAGGCCTGTGCCTGCGTCCTCACCGGCAAGGCGTAGCCCGCGATCCGGGCCGCGACGGGCGCGTAGAACACGTCGGCGAGCGAGTAGGCACCGAAAAGCCACGGGCCGTCCGCCCCGTGCCGTTCCCGCGCCAGCGCCCAGAGCGTTTCGATCCGGGTGAGGTCGGCCTGAACTGCGTCCGACACCGCAAACCCTTCGTATTGGTGGAGAAGCTGCATCGGGCAGGCGCCGCGCAAGGCGGAGAAGCCCGCGCACATCTCGGCGACCATCCAGCGGGCGAGCGCGCGTGCCGCCGGGTCGGCGGGCCAGAGGCCCGCGTCGGGGTGACGTTCGGCCAGCGTCTCGGCCATGGCGAGGGTTTCGCCCACCACCATGCCCTCGGGCGTCCGCATGACGGGCACGAGGCGCGCCGGGGCGAGGTCGGCCAGATCCTTGGCCATCGTCCCGTCGTAGAGGCCGATCATGTGGGTACGGACCGGAAGGCCGAACGCTTCGAACATGAGCCAGCCGCGCATGGACCAGCTGGAAAACGTCTGGTCACCGATGAAGAGATCGTAGGTCATGGGGCGACGGTAGCCGCGCCAATGCCATCGGCAAAGTCGCCATTAGTGATGCGGATTTCACGGAATGTGATTGATCGCTTCGGCGTGCCAGCGGTCACCGGCATGGGCAAGGCAGGTGACCGAAAGATTGTCGATCCGGTGGCCCAGAACCTCGCCCACCGGGCATTGCAGGGCGCGCTGCACCTGCCCGAGGATCGCGCCGAAATGGGCGACCACGATCACGTCGCCGGGCTGGTTCGCGCGCAGCCGGTCGACGGCGCGGCCCACGCGGGTTGTCATGTCGGTCCAGCTTTCGCCGCCCGGTGGGGCGTTGAGGTCGGGGCGGTCCCAGAAGGTGCGGATCGCGCCGCCGTCCTCTGCCTCGACCTCGGCGGCGGTGCGAAGCTCCCACGCACCGAAGTTCAGCTCGCGCAGGTCGGGGTCATGGGGCAGGCGGGGTCGGTCGGACTGAAGCGCGTCCGCCGTGGTGATGCAGCGCACGAGATCGGACGAGATCACCGGGGCTTCGGGCAGGTGGTCCGACAGCCGCGCGATGGCGGCCGTGTCGGACAGGTCGGCGGGCACGTCGCTCCACCCCACCATGCCCTTCTGGTGCGTCGGGCCGTGTCGCACCCACCAGAACCGGGTCATTCGAGCCCCTCCGGCAACCCGCCCTTGAGGGCGAGTGGAAGGCCCGCGATGACGGTCACGACGCGGTCGGCGTGGGTGGCGAGGGTTTGGTTGAGCCGGCCCTGTGCGGCGCGGAACCGGCGCGAGAGCGCGTTGTCCGGCACGATTCCCGCCCCCACCTCGTTCGTCACCACGACGACCGGCGCGGGGCAGGCGACGAGGCCTTCGACGAGCGCGGCCTCGGCGCTGGCGAGATCGTGATCGGCGAGCAGGTGGTTGGTGAGCCACAGGGTCGCGCAGTCGACCAGCACAGCAGCGTCCGGATCACTCGCCTCGAGTGCGGCGGCGAGGTCCAGCGGGGCCTCGACCGTGGTCCAGCCCGCGCCGCGCCGGGCCTTGTGCGCTTCGATCTTGGCGCGCATTTCTTCGTCGAAAGCCTGGGCCGTGGCGACATAGATCATCGGGCGGCCCGTGGCCTCCATCAGCCGTTCAGCATAGGCGGATTTGCCGGAAGCCGCGCCTCCGACGATCAGCGTGAGAGGGGGGAGCGTGACCGGCATGGGGCACGCGTAGCAAAGCGCGCGGGCGAGGGGAAGCACTTGCCGCCCGAGGGCCGAGCCGCCACATTGATTGGATGTGGCGATTGCTCCTCCCCCTCCTGTTGCCCGTCGCGGCCCATGCCGGGCCGCTGGCGGGGGCTGTGGGGGATGTGTTCGTGCTTGGCGAGGTTCATGACAACCCGGCCCATCACGAAGCGCAGGCCGCCGCGATCCGCGACATCCGTCCCCGCGCGGTCGTCTTCGAGATGCTGACCGAGGCGCAGGCCGCCGAGGTGCGCGATGACCGGCTGGACGACCCGGAGGCGCTGGGTGAGCTTCTGGGCTGGGAAGAGGCCGGGTGGCCCGATTTCGACATGTATTACCCTATCTTCGCCGCGTCGCGCGGGGCCGACGTCTATGGCGCCGCCGTGCCGCGTGAGGAGACGCGCGAGGCGATGGACACCGGGGTCGCCGTCGCCTTTGGCGAGGGGGCCGAGGATTACGGGCTGACCGACGACCTGTCCGCCGAGGAACTGGCCGACCGGCTCAACCTTCAGATGGAGGCGCATTGCGGTGCGCTGCCCCTCGACATGCTGCCGGGGATGGTCGACCTGCAACGGCTGCGTGACGCCGTGCTGGCGCGCGCGGCGATCACGGCGCTGGAGGAAACCGGCGGGCCGGTGGCGGTGATCGCGGGCAATGGACACACACGCGAGGACTGGGGCGTTCCCGCCTATATCGCCCGCGTGCGCCCGCAGATCATCGTGGTCACGATGGGGCAGGGCGAGGATGGCGGAACGCCCGAGGGCACCTTCGACACGGTCATCGACGCGCCGGGCGTGGACCGGGGCGACCCCTGCGCGGCCTTCGAATAGTTGTGCGGATGGCGATGACGCCCTAACAAGGTCGAAAAAGAGGGCCGGATGCTCGCAGGGAAACGGATATTACTCATCATCGGCGGCGGGGTCGGCGCGTTCAAGTCGTTGACGCTCATCCGCACCCTGCGCGAACGCGGCGCGCGGGTGGTGCCGGTCATCACGAAAGCGGGGCAGGAATTCGTCACGCCCCTGTCGGCGGCGGCACTGTCGGCGGAGAAGGTCTATACCGACCTCTTCTCGCTCACCGACGAGGCCGAGATGGGTCATATCGAGCTGAGCCGGGATGCCGACCTCGTGGTCGTCGCGCCCGCCACCGCTGACTTGCTGGGCAAGATGGCGAACGGGCTGGCCGACGACCTCGCCTCCACGCTGCTGCTTGCCACCGACAAACGCGTGCTGGTCGCGCCCGCGATGAACGTGCGGATGTGGGAGCATCCGGCGGTGCAGCGCAACGTGGCCGCGCTGAGGAACGACGGCGTGCTCTTCGCGGGTCCGACCGAGGGCGCGATGGCTTGTGGCGAGTTCGGCCCCGGGCGGCTGGTGGAGCCGGACGAGATCGCCGATGCCATCGAGGCCGCGCTGAAAGGCGGGCCGCTCGCGGGCAAGCATGTTGTGGTCACCTCCGGGCCGACGCATGAGCCGATCGACCCGGTGCGCTACATCGCCAACCGATCCTCCGGCGCGCAGGGCACGGCCATCGCGCAGGCGCTGTCGGCGCTGGGGGCGAGCGTGACCTTCATCACAGGGCCCGCCGATGTGGTGCGGCCCACCGGGGTCCATGTGATCGAGGTGCAGACGGCGCAGGAGATGCTGGAGGCGGTCGAGGCCGCGCTTCCCGCCGAGGCCGCCGTCTTTGCCGCCGCTGTCGCGGACTGGCGGGTGGTGAGCGCGTCGGACCGCAAGATCAAGAAGGACGGGTCCGGGGCGCTGCCCGTGCTCGACTTTGCCGAGAACCCCGACATCCTCGCCACCGTCAGCGCGATGGGAGACGGGCGGCCACAACTGGTCGTGGGGTTCGCCGCCGAGACGCATGACGTGGTGGAGCACGCGACCGCGAAGCGCGCGCGCAAGGGCTGCGACTGGATCGTGGCCAACGACGTTTCGCCCGAGACCGGCATCATGGGCGGCTCGGAAAACGCGGTGATCCTGATTTCCGAGGGCGGAGCCGAGGACTGGCCACGCATGGGCAAGGACGAGGTCGCGCGCAAGCTTGCCGCCCGGATCGCCGAGGCGCTCGCATGAGCGCGCCGGTGATCCGCGTGCTGCGCGAGGATTGGGCGGACCCGGCGGTGGCGCTGCCCGCCTATGCCACGGGCGGGGCAGCCGGGGCGGACATCCGCGCGAACCTGCCAACTGAGGACCGCGCGGCGGGCCTGACGCTCGCCCCGATGGAGCGGCGGATCGTGCCAACCGGGCTGCGCGTCGAGATACCGGAGGGCTACGAGATGCAGATCAGGCCGCGCTCGGGCCTCGCGCTCAGGCACGGGTTGTCGCTGCCCAACACGCCGGGCACCATCGACAGCGATTATCGCGGGCCGCTGGGCGTCCTTTTGGTGAATTTCGGCGCCGAGCCTTACACCATCGGGCACGGCGACCGGATCGCGCAGGCCATCGTCGCGCCGGTGGTGCAGGCCGTCTATGAGGTGGCCGGGGCGCTGGGCGAGAGCCAGCGCGGCGCGGGTGGTTTCGGGTCCACGGGGACCAAATGATTTTCGTCCTGCTTGCGGTCGCCGCGATCTGGGGAGCTGGCTGGGCCTTCGACGTGCCACGGTCGCGGCGCTGGGTGCTCGTCGGTATCCTCCTCGCCGCCGTTTTGCTGGCCCATGCCGTTCTGCCGCCCGACCATCCCATCCCGCGCCTGTTCGGCGGCAGTTTCGCTGCCTGGGCCACGTTGGTCGGCGGGCTGATCCTGATCGCGGTCTACCGGCGCGGCCTTGCGGCCCTGCGCGCGCGGGCCGCGCCCGCCCATGCGGCGGCGGATGGCCCGTTCTCCGACACCGAGCTCGACCGTTACGCACGCCATGTCGTGTTGCGCGAGATCGGCGGGCCGGGGCAGAAGGCGTTGAAGGATGCGAAGGTGCTTGTCGTGGGCGCCGGCGGGCTTGGCTCGCCCGCGCTTCTCTACCTCGCTGCCGCCGGGGTCGGGACCATCGGGGTGATCGACGACGACACGGTCGACAACTCCAACCTCCAGCGGCAGGTCATCCACCCGGACAGTTCCATCGGCACGCCCAAGGTGTTCTCGGCCGAAGCCGCGATGCGGGCGCAGAACCCCTACGCGGTGGTGCGGCCCTACAATCGACGGCTGACCGAGGAGATCGCGACGGAGCTTTTCGGCGACTACGATCTGATCCTCGAGGGTTCGGACAATTTCGAGACCCGCTACCTCGTCAACCGCGTGGCGGCGCGGCTGGGCAAGCCGGTGATCGGGGCGGCGCTCACGCAATGGGAAGGCCAGATTTCGACCTGGGACCCGGCGCGGGGCGGGCCGTGCTATCAATGCATCTTCCCTGAAGCGCCCGCGCCGGGGCTTGCGCCGAGCTGCGCAGAGGCCGGTGTGCTCGGGCCGCTGCCGGGTGTGGTCGGGTCGATGATGGCGGTGGAAGCCGTGAAGGAGATCGCCGGGTCGGGCGAGGGGCTGCGCGGTCGGATGTTGATCTACGACGCGCTCTATGCCGACACGCGGATCATCAAGCTGAAACGTCGGGACGACTGCCCGGTCTGCGGGTCCGGGGCGGAGCCGGTGGCGAGCGGAGCGGGCTGACGCCCGCGCAGGTCTTGCGCGTCCCTGCCTGCGGCAGGCACGCGCGGTGGGCTCCCTTGCCGAAGGGGTGCGCGGTGCGGGTATGCCGGAGCGTTTGCTGGGGAAGCGCCTGAGGGGGCGGTCTGCCCCCTCAGGTCGCCATGCCGAGCGTGATGCGAGACGCGCCCGCGTCAAGGACGGGCCGCGGCAGGCCGCGGTCGCCTGCGGCGATCCTTGACCCGGTCCCGACTCGCGCGCGGGGCGCACTGGACCTTTGCCCCCGGCGTCCCTAGCTGTGTGGGAAAAGGAGATGCGCCATGACCAACCCCCTGCTTTCTGACTGGGACACGCCTTTCGCGCTGCCGCCCTTCGCGGAGATTTCGGACGAGGATTTCGAGCCTGCGATGGAGGCCGCGCTGACTGAGGCGCGCGCAAGGGTGGCGGAGATCGGGGCGCAGGACGATGCGCCGACATTCGCCAACACGATCGAGGCGCTGGAGGCTTCGGACGCGCTTCTGTCGAAGGTGCTGGGGGTGTTTTACAACCTTGCCGGTGCCGATGCGACGGAGAAGCGCGAAGAATTGCAGCGGGCGTTTTCGCCGAAGCTGGCCGCCTATGCCTCGGACATCCTGCTGGATGCGGCGCTGTTCGGGCGGATCGAGACGCTGTGGGAGGACCGCGAGGGTCTGGACCTGACGGACGAACAGGCGCGGCTCCTCTACATCACGCGGCGGCGCTTCGTGCGGGCCGGGGCGCTTCTCGAGGGTGAGGACCGGGCGCGCTACCGGGCCGTGATGGAGCGGCTTGCGGTGCTGGGCACGCAGTTCACGCAGAACCTGCTCGCCGATGAGCGCGGGTGGTTCATGGAGCTGGGCGAGGACGGCCTTGAGGGTCTGCCCGGCTACGTCGTCGATGCGGCGCGCGCCGCCGGTGCGGAGAAGGGCGTGGGCGGAGCCGTTGTGACGCTGTCGCGTTCCCTCATCACGCCGTTTCTGGCGACGTCGCCCAAGCGCGAGCTTCGGCGGCGCGCTTATGAGGCCTATACGTCGCGCGGGGCCAATGGCGGCAAGACCGACAACCGGGGCATCGCCGCCGAGATCCTCAAGCTGCGCGAGGAGCGGGCCAAGCTCCTCGGCTATGAGAGTTTCGCCGCCTACAAGCTGGAGACGGAAATGGCCGGGACGCCCGAGGCGGTCGCGGACCTGCTGACGGAGGTCTGGACCCCGGCGCGCGCGGCGGCGCTGGCCGATGCGGAGACGCTGGAGACAATGCTGCACGCGGACGGTCATGCCGGCCCGTTGGAGCCGTGGGACTGGCACTACTATGCTTCCAGGCGGCGGCAAGCCGAGCTCGACCTCGACGAGGCGGAGGTGAAGCCGTACCTGCAACTCGACCGGATGATCGAGGCGGCGTTCTCGGTCGCGAACCGGCTGTTCGGGCTGGAGTTCCGGGCGCTGGACGGGCCGTCCTATCACCCCGACGTGCGGATGTGGGAGGTGACGCGGGACGGCGAACACATGGCCGTCTTCATGGGCGATTACTTTGCGCGCGGCTCCAAGCGGTCGGGGGCGTGGTGTTCCGCCATGCGATCCCAGAGCCGGATGGAGGGCGAGGTTCGGCCCATCGTCGTGAACGTGTGCAACTTCGCGAAGCCCGAGGCTGGCAAGGCCGCGCTTCTGAGCTGGGACGATGCGCGGACGCTGTTTCATGAGTTCGGTCACGCGCTCCACCAGATGCTGTCGGACGTGACCTATGAGAGCCTGTCTGGCACCTCGGTCGCACGCGACTTCGTGGAGTTGCCGAGCCAGCTTTACGAGCATTGGCTGGAGGTGCCCGAGGTTCTGGGTGAGTTCGCGACCCATGCCGAGACGGGCGAGCCGATCCCCGCGGACATGCTGGAGCGGCTGATCGGGGCGGCAAATTTCGACGCCGGGTTCCGGACGGTCGAATATGTCGCCTCGGCAATGGTCGATCTCGAATTCCACCGGGGCGCGGCCCCTGCGGACCCGATGCAGAAACAGGCGGAAATCCTCGAGGGCCTTGGCATGCCGCGCCCGATCCGGATGCGCCATGCCACGCCGCATTTCGCGCATGTCTTCTCGGGCGACGGCTATTCCTCGGGCTATTACAGCTACATGTGGTCCGAGGTGATGGACGAGGATGCTTTCGCGGCGTTCCGTGAGGCGGGCGATGCGTTCGACGCCGAGACCGCGAAGAGCCTTGAGGCGAACATCCTGTCGCGTGGCGGCACGGTCGAGGCCGACGACCTGTATCGCGCGTTCCGGGGCAAGATGCCGGAGGTCGGGGCGCTTCTGAGGGGCCGGGGGCTGATCGCGGCGGAGTAGGCGGCGCTCAGGTCTGACGCGACGGGTCCTCGGGGTGGGGTTCCACCCCGACCGGGTCCTTGTGGATCAGGACGTCGGTGTCGGGAAACTCGTTCAGGAGCTTGCGCCGCAGGGCCGCGCCGATGGCGTGCGCCTCGTCAAGCGTCTGGTTTCCGTCGAGTTCGATGTGCAGGTTCACGAAGGTCACAGATCCGGCCATGCGCGTCTTGAGGTCGTGGAAGCCGTAAACGCCCGGAAAGTCGCGCACCACGCTTTCGATCCCCGCGATGGTGGTGTCGTCGGCGGCGCGGTCCATGAGCGCGTCCCACGCGCCCTTGAAGATGTTGATCGCGCCGACCACCAGCATGAGTGCGGCGCCGATGGCCACGATGCTGTCGATGCTGGCCAGCCCGAAGGCCGCCGAGGCCCAGAGCGAGACGATGGCGCCCAGGTTGGGAAGCAGGTCCCCCAGGTAATGCAGGCTGTCGGCGCGCACCACGCGGCTGCCGGTGCGCCGCGCGACGAAACGCTGCCAGCCGACCAGCGCGATGGTGAGCGCGATGGACACCGACATGACAACGATCCCGCGCCCTTCGTTGGCGAGCGTGACCGGATCGTCGGACAAGAGCCGCGCGACGGCAGCCCAGCCGATGACGGCGGCGGACACCATGATGAAGAGCGATTGGCCGAGCGCGGCGAGGTCTTCGGCAGAACTGTGTCCGAACGCGTGATCATCGTCGGCGGGGCGGGCGGCATAGGCGATGGCGGCGAGTCCGCCCAGCGACACCATCAGGTCCATCGCGCTGTCGGCGAGCGAGGCCGCGACGGACAGCGCCCCCGTATCACCCAGAGCCCAGACCTTCAGCCCGACGAGCGTCAGGGCCACCAACGACGAGGCGATGCCGGCGGACAGATTCATGCGGGTGTGACTGGCCATCTCGTCCCCTCAAGCCTTGGGGGGTCTGATTAGCGCAAGGTCGGGGCTACGGAAAGACCTTGTCGCTGATCCGTTCCCACGCCCGCTCGGCAAACGCGTCCTTGGAGATTTCGAGCAGGTGGCGGTGCAGGAACCAGTAGAGGAATTTCTCGAACGGAAAGCCCTTCATGCTGGTGCGGCCATAGTCCATCGCCTCGACGAGTTCCTTGGTCGTGCGCGCAGTGAGCGTGGCCTGCCAGTAATCCGTCTTGGCGCAGGTCACGACCGTCTTGCGTTGCATCAGGGCCTCGAACCCCGCACCGGAGTTCTGCGTGACCACGATGTCGGCTGCGGCGGCGAGGTCATGAACGGAAGCGTCCGTTAACACCACGTTGGGATATTCCTGTGCGACGGCCATGATGTCGCGCCGCATCGGTTTGGACTGCGCCGGATGGGGCTTGAGGTAGATCAGCCGTTCAGTCTCATGCTCGGCCACCGTGCGGATCATCTGCTCGGTGGTGAGGAAATGCTGGCGGAAGTGGTGCCGCTCGATCTCCTGGCAGAAGATGGTGGCGCGGGCGCGGTCGAGCCCGCCCTCGACGCGCGCGGCCTGCCGGATGGGGGAGACGTTGTGCTCCAGCATCCAGCTTGTCACGCCGTTGAAGAAATAGGTCGCGGGCTCGGCCTCGATCCGCTCCGGGGCGAACTGGTTGAAGCGCACGGAGCTGTTGGCACCCACGCCCACCTCGTCCAGATACCAGAACCCCGACACCGGGCCGGGTCCGACGTGGAGCGCGTCGGGGGCGTAGCGCGGCGCGTCGCCGAAGATGATGTGGATATTGCCGAGGGCGGGGTTCGAAAGCATCTCGGCGACCTTGGACTGCGCGCGCACGACGCGGGTCTGGAGGCCTTCACGCAGGGCGCGTTCGGCGAGTCTGGGAAAGAACGTGGCGCTGCCGGAGGTGACGGCGTCGAGCCTGTCACGCTCGGCATGGATCAGGATGACCCGCCGGCCCTGCTTCATCAACATGCGGGCGGAGGCCGGTGTGGCGACCTCTTCGATTCCTATTCGAACACCTCGTCCGGTCGGACGCCCCATAGTGCGGACTTCACCATCCATCCCCGATACCCCCCTGCTTTCACGCGGCACCACGCCGGGCCGCAGCGATCCAAATTGACGATCACGCCCGCTTCGAGCCGTGCCTTGACCTGTCCGTCCGGCATCGCGCGGGCGAGAACCGGCACCAGGTCGGTCTCGACGATGCCGGTGCGCGCGCCCGAGATGAGCGAGTAGTGGACCCAGCCGCCGACCCCGTCGCGGTCCTGCACCCGGCGCCAATGGCCGAATTCGCCCGTCACCTCGACCGGCATCCCGCGCCGGGTGAACACCCAGTCGATCTTGTGCGTGAGAGACGGGCCGCGGCGCACGTTGGCGACGCTTACCTTGAGCGAGACGAACCGGGGCATGGGCAGGTTTGTGACAGGGCCGCGCTCGGCCCCGCTTTCGGCCGCGCGTGCTTCGACACCCGAGACGAGGAGACCCACCACGAGAGCCGAAAACGCCAGAAATGCGCCAATCTTCGTCATTGCTCTGCCCGCGAACGCGCGTTGTCGATTATTGGCCGCGCAATTTTATTATCCTGCGCTTGTGCCTTTTTGCGTTCCCTGACACGATGCCACCGACGCGCTTGAAAAGAAAGTCCGGGGAGGCAGTGAATGGCTCGTAAGCCCTTGAGTGTTGTCGTTACGCGACGGTTGCCGGAGGCAGTCGAAACGCGGATGCGAGAGCTGTTCGACGTCGAGCTGAACGAGACCGACGTGCCGATGAGCCGCGATGCGCTCGCCGATGCGATGCGCCGTGCGGATGTGCTTGTCCCGACGCTTACGGACCAGATCGACCAAGGGTTGTTGGCCCAGGCCGGGGCGCAGCTCAAGCTCATTGCGAATTACGGTGCCGGGGTCGATCACATCGACGTCCAGACAGCCCGCCAGCGCGGCATCCTCGTCTCCAACACGCCCGGCGTCTCGGCCGACGATACTGCCGACATGGCGCTGGCACTCATCATCTCGGTCGCGCGCAAGCTGCCCGAAGGCATCCGCCAGATGGCCGCGAACGAATGGACCGGCTGGTCGCCGTCGAACATGCTGGGCACCCGGATCGCGGGCAAGCGGCTGGGCATCCTCGGCATGGGCCGGATCGGTCAGGCCGTGGCGCGGCGCGCGGCGGTCTTCGGGATGCAGGTGCATTACCACAATCGCAAGCCGCTGCACCCCGACATCGAGGCGGAACTCGGCGCGACCTACTGGGAGAGCCTCGACCAGATGGTGAGCCGCGTGGACGTGCTGTCGATCAACGCACCGCACACGCCCTCGACCTTTCACCTGATGAACGCGCGGCGGCTCAGGCTGATGAAGCCGGAAGCGGTCATCATCAACACCTCGCGGGGCGAGGTCATCGACGAGAACGCCCTCACGCGGATGCTGCGGGCTGGCGAGCTGGGCGGGGCCGGGCTCGACGTGTTCGAACATGGGCACGAGGTGAACCCGCGCCTGCGTGAACTGCCCAACGTGGTGCTGCTTCCCCACATGGGGTCCGCGACCGTCGAGGGCCGTATCGAGATGGGCGAAAAGGTCATCATCAACATCAAGACCTTCGATGATGGTCACCGGCCGCCAGATCAGGTCGTGCCGGGGATGCTCTAGGGCTTCGTTTCGTTCGCGCCCGGCGTCACGCGCCGTTTCAGAACCGCCTCGCGCCATGTGATGAAGGTCACGGCCGCGATAATAAGCGTGCCGCCAGCCACGACGAAAGGGTCGATCCCTTCCGAGAACAGCACGGCCCCCAGCAGCACCGACCACACCAGTTGCAGGAAGGTGACCGGCTGCGTGACCGTCAGCGGCGCGGCGGCGAACGCCAGTGTCATGGTGTAGTGCCCGGCGGTCGCGAAGGCGGCGATCACAAAGAGCAGCCCCAGCTCGCCAGGCGTCGGAGTCACCCAGACCGAGAGTGCGAAGGGCGTAAGTCCGATGGTGACGGTCACCGCCAGCATGGTGACGATGACGAAGGGCTCCACCCGTTTCGCGATGGGGCTGAGGATCAGGTAGGCGACCGCGAAACATGCCGCAGTGAACATCATCGCGAAGTGCCCCGGGTCGAGTTCGCGCACACCCGGACGCAGAATCACCAGAGCGCCGACGAGCGCCACACCAATGGCCGCGATCCGCCGTGCCGCGAGCTTTTCCCCCAGAAAAAGCGCCGCACCGATCGTGACGAAAACCGGGTTCAGATAGTTGATCGCGGTCACCTCGGCCAGCGGGATGCGCGACATGGCGAAGAACCATGTGATGACTCCGGCGGTATGGAACACGCCGCGCGTGACCAGCAGGCCCAGCGTCTTGCGGTCGAGCCGCATGGCAAGGATGCGGGGCAGGAACGGGACGAAGAAAACAAGGCCAAGGACGTAGCGCAGCCAGCCCAACTCGGCTGCCGGTAGCCGACCGTCCATGGATTTCACCAGGGCCGTGAAGCCTACGAACAGGAGACCCGTCACCACCATCCAGAAGATGCCGGTCATGGGGTTCGGGGTGCTGTCGGAGGTCGCTTCGGTCATGGGGCACCGTGGCCCCGGCGCGCGACTGCGTGCAACCACGAACGGTGCGTCACGGGGCGATTGACTAATCCGAGTAAATTTGTCAGTTTTAGGAAAAGGCCCCTCCAGCCAACCTGTCAGGTCCAGCCAGAGGTCAGACTGAGGACATGGATATGACGCACACACGAGAGGCGCGGCGCACCGACGCGCCGACTGAAGACTCCACTCCGAACGACCGGGGCGAGGTCATCGCGATGCTCGCCGAAGCCGGACTGGGGCAGGGACACGGGATCGAATGGCTGCTGGATCGCCTGACAACCGGCGAGGAGGCGGCACGATGAACGCGATGACCGCCCCCGAAAGCAGCCGCGAAGCCCCCTGTCCGCTGCACCGCGCCGACGAGCTCACGCTTGGCGGGCGCACGGCCAAGATCATGCTGGGCGACGCCCTCTACACCCTGCGCATCACGCGCGCGGGCAAACTCATCCTGACCAAATGAGGCTGGCATGGACGGCGGCCTGACGACCCCGCGCGGCGGCGCGGCGGTCGGCTCTCTCGACGAGCTGGACGCGGTAGAAGCAGGGGCGGTCCTGTGCCTCAGGCTGTGGTGCCAGCCTGTGGACGCGCCGGATCGCGCGGCCTTCCTCGCGGATACGGCAGGGTCCGGCGGGCGCGCGGCGCTCGGTGCGATTGGCGCGCTGTGCGAGTTATGCCTGACCTATGGCCGGCGTCCGCTCATGCGTCACGCGATGGGCTGCCGCTGTCTGGGCGCGGACGAGGCCTGCGTCGCGCGGATCGTGGAGGCGGCGCTGGCGGGGGAGCGTGATGACGCCATGCTCATGGCCGCGCTTCTGGTCCGGGCCGACATGGCACCGGCGGCCGTCGCGCTGGCCGAACAGGCGGGCGTCGCCCTCGCGCGCCTCGCCGTCACCCCGGCAGACGCCCCGCGCGGTCCGCTCCACTAGCCCGCGATCAGAGCTGGTCCATCACCTCGTCGGACGCCTCGAAGTTCGTCGTCACGCGTTGCACGTCATCGTCATCTTCGAGCGCGTCGATCAGCTTCATGAGCTTCTGCATCGACTCGAGGTCCATTTCGGTGGTCGTCGTGGGCTTCCAGATCAGCTTGGTCGACTCGGATTCACCGAGTTCGCTCTCCAGCACACCCGACACGTCGTTGAGGTCGGTGTCAGCGCAATATATCACATGCCCGTCCTCCGAGCTCTCCACATCCTCCGCGCCCGCCTCGATCGCGGCCATCATCACGGTGTCCGCATCCCCGACGGAAGCCGGATAGACGACCTCGCCCTTGCGCTCGAACATGAAGCCGACCGATCCGGTCTCGCCCAGGTTTCCGCCGTTCTTGGAAAAGGTCGAGCGCACGTTCGACGCGGTCCGGTTTCGGTTGTCGGTCATCGCCTCGACGATCACCGCAACGCCATTGGGGCCGTAGCCCTCATAGCGGATCTCCTCGAAATCCTCGCCATCGCCCGCCTGCGATTTCTTGATCGCGCGGTCGATCACGTCCTTGGGGACGGAGTTAGACTTGGCTTCCTTGACGGAAAGCCGCAGGCGCGGGTTCTTGTCCGGGTCCGGGTCGCCCATCTTGGCGGCCACGGTGATTTCCTTGGCAAGCTTCGAGAACAGCTTCGAGCGCGCGGCGTCCTGCCGTCCCTTGCGGTGCTGGATATTCGCCCATTTTGAGTGACCGGCCATGCATGCCTCCATGCGTATTCATTGCGTCGCGCCTCTATATGTCACCGCGCGGGGGGCTCGCAAGCCCGTGTCCCGGCTTCTTCGTTCCCCAAATACTTCGGGAGGTCCGGAGGGCTGGCCCTCCGGTCCCGTCCCGGCCACGCGCCCTGTCGTTGCGAATGGGGCGCGTCGATGACACGGGCCGGCCGAGCGAAGCGAGGCCCCGCCGCGACGGGGCGCAGCCCCGGCGCAAACCCTCAGCCGCGCTCGTCCTTGGGCGATCCCATGACCACATGGGTGACGATCTGGTTCACCCCGTCCACGGTGCCCAGCCGGTCGGTGTGAAAGGTCTTGTAGGCCGCGAGGTCGGCGCATTCCACCCGAAGCAGGTATTCCACCGTGCCGGTGATGTTGTGACACTCCCGCACCTCGGGGCTCGCGATCATCGCCTGTTCGAACCGGCTCTGGGCGGTCTTGGTATGCGCGGACAGACCCACGGTGAGATAGGCCACGAAGCCGGCGCCCAGCTTGGCAGGGTCGGTCACGGCGCGGTATCCCCGGATCACGCCGGCGGCTTCGAGCGCCTGCACCCGGCGCAGGCAGGCCGAGGGCGACAGCCCGACTCGCTCCGCAAGCTGCGTGTTGGCCATGCGCCCGTCCCGGCGCAGCTCTTGCAATATTCGTTGGTCAATTCTGTCCATGACCGTGAATAGCTGCACCGAAAAGCCGATCGCAACACCAATTCGCAACCAATAGCGGCGAATGGGATGAAATACTTGCGCCATGACAGCGCAACTCCTCATCGCCCTTGTGGGCTTCGCCGCCGTGTCCTCGCTCACGCCGGGACCGAACAACCTGATGCTCATGGCATCCGGCGCGAACTTCGGCTTCCGGCGCACCGTGCCGCATATGCTCGGGGTCGGCATCGGGTTCACCGTGATGATCGTGCTGGTCGGTGCCGGGCTGATGGCCGTGTTCGACCGGGTGCCCGAACTGCACACCGTGCTCAAGGTCGTCGCGGTGCTCTACCTCGGCTGGCTCGCGTGGAAGATCGCCCATGCCGCCGCCCCCGGCGCGACAGGGGCCAAGGCCGCGCCCATGACCTTCCTTCAGGCCGCCGCCTTCCAGTGGGCCAACCCGAAGGCGTGGTCGATGGCGTTGACCGCCATTGCGGCCTATGCGCCGGATCGTTCGCTCCTCGCCGTGGTGTCGGTCGCGCTGGTCTTCGGTGCGGTGAACCTGCCCTCGGTCTCGGTCTGGACGGTGCTGGGCGGGCGCGTGCGGCTTTGGCTCACGGACGCCCGGCGGCTGACCGTGTTCAACTGGACCATGGCCGGTCTTCTTGTCGCCTCGCTGATCCCCGTCGTTCTCGCGTGACCTGCCGCGCCCAAGGCGCTAAGCCTTTGGCATGACGTTGGATCAGACAATTCTGTTCGCGCTGTTCGGCGGGGTGTTCGCCCTGCTGTTGTGGGGACGGATCCGGTATGACGTGATCGCGTTCGGTGCCCTGATCCTCGGCGCCCTCATCGGCGTGGTGCCGAAGGAGGACGTGTTTTCCGGCTTCGGCCACCCGGCCACTCTGATTGTCGCGCTGGTGCTGATCGTGTCGGCGGGGCTCGTGCGTTCCGGCGCGGTGTTCCTCATCACCCGGACGCTCGTGGACAGTTCGCGCAAGCTGGGCGCGCATATCGCGATCATGGGGGCCATCGGCGGGGTCCTGTCGGCTTTCATGAACAATGTGGCCGCGCTGGCGCTGCTCATGCCCGTCGACATCCAGACCGCGCGCAAGGCCGGTCGCGCGCCGGGGCTGAGCCTCATGCCGCTCTCTTTCGCGACGATACTCGGTGGCATGGCGACGCTCATCGGCACGCCCCCCAACATCATCATCGCCTCGATCCGGGGCGAGAGCCTGGGAGAGCCGTTTCGCATGTTCGACTTCGCCCCGGTGGGCGCGCTCACCGCGCTCGTGGGCCTCGTCTTAGTGTCCTTCGTCGGGTGGCGCTTCATCCCGCGGGCCGAGGAGGGCGGGGCGGCCATCGAC
Source organism: Maritimibacter sp. (assembly GCA_002695005.1). Classification (GTDB taxonomy): domain Bacteria; phylum Pseudomonadota; class Alphaproteobacteria; order Rhodobacterales; family Rhodobacteraceae; genus Maritimibacter. The sequence goes on along the minus strand of NZNT01000025.1, from coordinate 191,063 downwards.
CCGATGGAGGATTACTCGGACTACACCGCCGAACTCGTCGTGCCGGAGGAGGCCAAGCTCGTCGGACAGCGGGTGGAAGAGATCTATGAGGCCGCCGAAAGCGCGGATGTCGTGATCCTCGGCCTGATCCGGGACGGCAAGCGCAAGTACGGCAACCAGCGCACGACGCGGATCGAGGCGGGCGATACGCTCGTTCTGGAAGCCACGCCCGAGGCGCTGGATGAATTCCGGGCTGCCCAGTCGCTGAAGTTCGCCGACACCAAGCGAGAGGAACGGCTGCGGGCGGACGGTGCGGGGCTGGCCAAGATCGAGGTGGTCGTGACAGACGACAGCCGGATCAACGGCAAGACGGCGCAGGCCATCGGCCTGAACTGGCGGCGTCAGGCGGTGCTTCTGGGCATCCGCCGGTCGGGCAAGAAATTCCGCTCCCAGATCGCCAAGACCCCGGTGAAGTCGGGTGATATCCTGCTGCTGCTCGTGCCCTCGGGGCAGGAGTCGGCGGTGACCGAATGGCTGGGCGCGCTGCCCCTCGCTCAACGGGGCCTTGCCGTCACGCAGGAGCGCAAGGTGTGGCTCGCCATCGGCCTGTTCGCGTTTGCCGTGGCGGTGGCGAGCTTTGGCTGGGTCTATCTGCCGGTCGCGCTGGGCGCGGTCGTGGCGCTTTATGTCCTCACGGGGATCGTGCCTTTGTCCGAGGTCTATGACCACGTCGAATGGCCGGTAGTCGTGCTACTGGGCTCCATGATCCCGCTGGGTGCCGCGCTGGAGACAGCCGGAGGTACGCAGCTTATCGCGGGCGGGCTTGTCTCGCTCACCGAGGGGCTGCCCGCCTGGGCGGTGCTGACCATCCTCATGGTCGTGACGATGAGCTTGTCGGATGTGCTCAACAACACCGCCACCGCCATCGTGGCCGCGCCGGTGGGCATCCAGATGGCGCAGGTCATGGACAAGAACCCGGACCCCTTCCTTATGGCCGTGGCGGTCGCGGCGTCCTGCGCCTTTCTCACCCCCATCGGGCACAAGAACAACACGCTGATCCTCGGCCCCGGCGGTTACCGGTTCGGGGATTACTGGCGCATGGGCCTGCCGCTCGAGGCGATCGTGGTGGCCGTGTCCATCCCGCTCATCCTGATCTTCTGGCCGATGTAGGGGGTGCGTATGGGCTACGCCGAGCTTGTCGATGAAATCCTGGGACGCGGCACCCTGACACTCACGCCGGAAGAAGCGAAGGTGCTGGAAACGGCGCCGAGCGACTACCTCCCCGCCCAACGCATCCTCGGGGCCCATGCCTTCAATACCGGCGATACCGCGCGGGCGGTTGAGATCACGGGGTCGGTCTACCGGCTCGACCCGAACCGTGAGAACGCGTCCAACCACATCTCGGCGCTCACCCGTGCCGGTGCGGTGGAGGAGGCGCTGGCGGTTGCGGGCGACCCCGACACGCCGATCCCCGACGTGCTCAGGGCAAGCTATTTGTCCGAGTTGAACGGGCGGCGCGGCAATATCGAGGAAAACCGGCGCTGGTCGATCCGGGCGCTGGAGCTGAAGGAGGCCGAAGCGCGCGTCCTGACCGACCGGGCCGCGCCTGTGCTGCACAGCTTCAACCCCGAGACGCCGGAGCGCAACGTGCTGTCCTATTCCCTGTGGGGGTCCGGCGCGCGTTACATCGAGGGGGCGATCCGCAACGCCATTGTCGCGCGCTATGTCTACCCGGGCTGGACGCCCCGGTTCTACATCGACGACACGGTGCCGGAGGAGGCCAAGGCCGAGCTTCGGGCGAACGGGGCGCAGCTTCGGCTCGTCCCGCAACTGCCCGCGAACCGCTATGGCCTGTTCTGGCGCTTCCTCGTGGAGGACGACAAGAACGTGGACATCTACGTCGTGCGTGACGCCGACAGCGTGCCGAGTGTGCGCGAGCGGGTGGCGGTTCAGGACTGGCTGAACTCCGGCCAGCCGTTCCATGTCATGCGCGATTTCCTGACCCATTCCGAACTGGTGCTCGCCGGTCTCTGGGGCGCGCATCGCGGCAACATTCCCCGGATGGGCAAGCGCATCCTCGACTTCGCCAAATCGCGCGAGAAGGTTCTGAACTCGCGCGTTGACGATCAGCTGTTCCTGCGGCGCGAGGTCTGGCCGTGGATGCGGGACCGGGTGTTCGTGCAGGACAGCGCCTTCGGCTACGGGGAAAGTGCGCCGTTCGATCCCGACTACACGCTGCCCGGGCGGATGCATGTGGGGCAGGACGACTTCGCCCATCGTCGGGCGCAGGCCGAGATGCGTGCTGCGCGCGCGGCGGGCTACACCGTGCGCACCAAGGGCGAGGGCGGTTGACCACCGTCTTGTGAATGGACAGCGCGGCGGGCGGGCGCACATGCTGACGGGATGAAACGCTTCCCGTTCCTCGCCGCCGCCGTCCTTTCCGCCACCACCGCGCGTGCCGAGCCGCTTCTCGTGGACCTCGAACTCGCGTTGATGGTCGATGTGTCGCGGTCGGTCAGCTATGACGAACTGGAAATCCAGCGCCGGGGCTATGCCGCCGCGCTGCGGTCCGAGGCGCTGGCCGATGCGGTCGCCTCGGGCGCGATGGGCCGCATCGCGATCACCTATGTCGAATGGGCGGGGAGCCAGCGGGTCATCGTACCGTGGCAGCTGGTCGAAACGGGCGACGACCTCGCCACCTTTGCCGACGCGCTGTCGCTGACGTTCAATCCCACGATGCGTCGCACCTCGATCTCCGAGGCGCTGGCCTTTGCCACGGCCTCGCTAAATTCCAATGACTTCGATGGTATCCGGCGGGTGATCGATGTCTCGGGCGACGGGCCGAACAATCAGGGCCGGGGCGTGGAGCGCATGCGGGACGAGACCGTGGCGCAGGGGATCGTCATCAACGGCCTGCCGCTTCTGACCGAGGACGGGCTGTGGAGCCAATGGAGCATCGACGACCTCGACGTCTACTACCGCGACTGCGTGATCGGTGGGCCGGGGGCCTTTGTCGTTCCGGTGCTCGGGTGGGAGGATTTCGCGGACGCCGTGTTGCAGAAGCTGGTGATGGAAGTGTTCATCGGGTCCGCGCCGCCCGAAGAGCAGATCATCCCGGTGCAATACGAGGCGGGCGGCAGCTACGACTGTTTCATCGGGGAAAAGATGTGGGAGCAACGTTCGCGGGACTGGAACATGCCGTAACGAGATCGGGCCGGGCGTATGCCCGGCCCGTCACAGTCGTCTCCCGGTGACGCTTTACTTGCGCGCGGCACGGATGAGTTTGAGGATATCCTTGGCCGCCTCGGGAATGTTCGTCCCCGGTCCGAAGATCGCCTTCACCCCTGCTTTCTTGAGGAACTCATAGTCCTGCTGCGGGATCACGCCGCCGCAGATCACGATGATGTCGCCCGCGTCCTGCGCCTTCAGTGCCTCGATCAGCTTGGGTGCGAGCGTCTTGTGCCCGGCCGCCTGTGACGAGATGCCGACAACGTGGACGTCATTGTCCACCGCGTCCTGCGCGGCCTCGTCTGGAGTCTGGAACAGCGGGCCAACGTCGACGTCGAAGCCGATATCGGCAAAAGCGGTCGCGATGACCTTGGCGCCCCGGTCGTGGCCGTCCTGACCCATTTTCACGACGAGCATCCGGGGGCGGCGGCCCTCTTCTTCGGCGAAGGCTTCCACGTCTTTCTGGATCGCAGCGAAACCCTCGTCGCCCTCGTAGGCGGCACCATAGACACCGGCGAGCGTTTTGACTTCCGCGCGGTGGCGGCCGAATTCCTTTTCCATCGCCATGGAGATTTCTCCGACTGTGGCCCGGGCCCGGGCGGCTTCCACCGCGGCTTCGAGCAGGTTGCCGCCTTGCGTCGTGCGGCGGGTGAGTTCGTCCAGCGCCGCGTCGCAGGCGGCCTGATCGCGGCTCGCGCGGATGCGTTCCAGCGCCTTCACCTGACCGTCGCGCACGCGCACGTTGTCGACGTCCAGAATGTCGATCGGGTCCTCGTGGTCCTTGCGGTACTTGTTGACCCCGACGATGACCTCGTCGCCCCGGTCGATGTCGGCTTGGCGCCGCGCCGCAGTTTCCTCGATCCGAAGCTTGGGCATGCCGGAAGCCACGGCCTTGGTCATGCCGCCCATCTCGTCGATCTCTCGGATGAGGTCCCAGGCTTTTTCGGCCAGCTCATGTGTGAGGCTTTCGACGTAGTAGGAGCCAGCCAGCGGGTCCACCACGTTGGTGATTCCGGTCTCTTCCTGAAGGATGAGCTGCGTGTTGCGCGCGATCCGGGCCGAGAACTCGGTGGGCAGCGCGATGGCTTCGTCAAGCGCGTTGGTGTGCAGGCTCTGCGTGCCGCCGAGTGCTGCCGACATGGCCTCATATGCTGTGCGCACCACGTTGTTGTAAGGGTCCTGCTCTTGCAGAGACACGCCCGAGGTCTTGCAGTGGGTGCGCAGCATCTTGGAGCGTTCCTGCTTGGCCCCGACCTCTTCCATGATGCGATACCACAGGAGCCGGGCGGCGCGCAGCTTGGCGGCCTCCATGAAGAAGTTCATGCCGATGGCGAAGAAGAACGACAGGCGACCGGCAAAACGGTCCACGTCCATGCCCGCGTCCATTGCCGCTTTGACGTATTCCTTGCCGTCCGCCAGCGTGAAGGCCAGCTCCTGCACGAGGTTCGCGCCGGCCTCCTGCATGTGGTAGCCGGAGATCGAGATCGAGTTGAAGCGCGGCATCTCGTTCGAGGTGAATTCGATGATGTCCGAGATGATCCGCATCGAGGGCTCGGGCGGATAGATATAAGTGTTGCGGACCATGAACTCTTTCAGAATGTCGTTCTGAATGGTCCCCGAAAGAACCGCGCGGTCGTGCCCCTGTTCCTCGCCGGTCACGATGAAATTGGCGAGGATCGGGATCACGGCGCCGTTCATCGTCATGGACACGGAGACTTGATCCAGTGGGATACCGTCGAACAGGATCTTCATGTCCTCGACCGAGTCAATCGCCACGCCCGCCTTGCCGACGTCGCCCTCGACCCGCTCATGGTCCGAATCGTAGCCCCGGTGGGTGGCGAGGTCGAAGGCCACCGAGACGCCCTGTTGGCCCGCAGCCAGCGCCTTGCGGTAGAACTGGTTCGACTCTTCGGCAGTCGAGAAACCCGCGTATTGGCGGATGGTCCAGGGCCGTCCCGCATACATCGTGGCCTTCACGCCGCGCGTGAACGGGCCGAAGCCGGGCAGGCTGCCCATGTGGGGCAGATCGCTCGTGTCGTTCTCGGTATAGACGGGTTTGACCGTGATCCCCTCGAGCGTTTCCCAGTTCAAATCGTCGAGAGCGCGTCCGCGCAATTCCTTTTCGGCCAGCGCCTTCCAGTCGTTCTGGTCGCTCATAGGCTAACTCCTTCATCCGCGCCGAAAATCCGGCTCTTTGTTCGGGTGTCTCCTGCACCTATATTGAGAGGCGAAGGAGACGAGATGTTCAAAACCGCAGCCTTGGCCGGGATCATGATTTTGGCCGCCCCACTTGTCATGGCCGCCGAGGAGGCGCCGGAATTGCAGATCGTGGAGGCGGGGGACCTCGAGTTGTCCGATTTCCTGTGGGAAGCGCGGCCGCTCGTCGTCTTTGCAGACAGCGCGAACGACCCGCGATACCTTGAGCAGCTCGCTTTCATCACGGACCGGCCCGAGGATCTGATCGACCGCGACGTGTTGGTCATCACCGACACCGACCCCGATACGCTGTCACCGATTCGCACAGAACTGCGCCCGCGCGGCTTCATGATCGTGCTCATCGGCAAGGACGGACAGAAATATCTGCGCAAGCCGTTCCCGTGGAGCGTGCGCGAGATCACGCGCTCGATCGACAAGATGCCGTTGCGCCTACAGGAAATGCAGGACGAGCGGCTGGCGCGCTGAGGGCTGACCCGGCTCATGGTGCCATGCCCTCGGCCCAGTTGAATTCGGTGCCCGGCAAAAGCGTGGGGGTCCAGCCCGCCACGGCGCTGCGCAGGTCGTCCACGGCTGCCGGATCGGTCGCGTAAAAGGCCACCTTGTGCCCGCCGAGGAACCCGCCGGGCACGGTGAGGTCCAGGGAGCCGAGTTTGACCCAGTCGTCTCCCAGCCCGTCGCCGAACCAGTGGTCATAGACCATTGCGACCGGCACGTCGTACTTGTCGGTCAGGTCGCCCGCCCAGCCGGGTGTCGCGTTGGTCAGCCGGATCTCGCGCGCCTCGGATGAGGCGAGGCCCCAGAGGTCGAGGACATAGGCGTCGTTCTGCCAGCTCACGAGGCCGAGGTCGTTGACCGCCACCGGCCCTTGCCAATGGTCCTTCACGAATGTGGACATCTGGCCCTGTTGCAGGTGGATGGCCCGCGCGGCAGGGGGCAGGAGGTGGAACAGGAGCGGGATGCGGTAGGTGATGAACCCGCCCAGCACCACGAGCGCCACGGCCCCGGTCGCGATCCACCCCGGCCCCGGTGCGCCGAACGCCTTGGGCAGCATGGCGAGAAGCCCGGCGGCGGTGGCGACGAGGATGTAATGCTCATAGCGGTTGAGCCAGCCGATCTGACCGGCGGCGAGGTGCGCGGCGGCGGCCAGCACCACGACGGCGGCAAAAGCGCTCCACCGGCCCGACCTGATCGTGGGCGCGGCGCGCCAGACGATCAACGCCGCGATGGCGAGGATCAGCACGAATTTGCCCGCTGCCGGGACGAGGTTGTTGGCGACCACCGACAGGCGGCGCGCGAGGAAACCGGGCGCGTCGGAGGTGCCATGGGCGAGCTTGGATTGCACCGACGAGGGCAGGGGGTCGAGCCCGAGGGAGACGAGCAGCCCGGCAAACAGGACAAGCGGCAGCAGCCCAAGTGCGGCGACGGTGACGCCCGCGCGCCGCTCGCCGGTGAAAAACAGCGCCCCGGCGGCCAGCAGCGCGAGTGCGGCGCCTTCGATCCGAAGCGCCGTGCCGAGGAACGCCCCGGCACAGATCAGGACAAGCCCGCTGCGCCCGTCGAAATGGCGATAGAGCCCGAGGATCACGGCCATCGCGGCGGCGGCGTGAAGCGTGTGCTCCATCCCGACATAGCCGACCATCGGGATCATGACGGCGATGGGTCCGAGCAACGCGGCGGCCAATCCCAGCCAGTGCCAGCCCGCCTGACGGTATCCCGCCTCGGCCAGAAGCCGGCCCCAAAGCCACGCGGTCGCCCCCATGCCGACCACGTTCCACAAGAGCGGCAGGTAGCGGTGAAGCTCCGTCCCCGAGAACGGCACGAGCAGGAGCGGGAAGAGCGCGGATGAGCCGGGTGAAGACACGTCGCCCAGATTCACACCGTAGCCGCCGCGCGCGATGGTCTCGGCCAGCGCGAGGTGGATGTAGGGATCGTCCAGCGGATACTCGAAAACCCCGCCGGTGATGCGCAGGACCAGCGCCTGCAACACCGCGAAAACGATCAGGGCGCTGGCCACGGACAGCAGGGGAAAGGTCAGCCGACCGACCGTGACGCTTTGTCCTGTCTGCGAAAGCGACATGGTCATGCGTCAGGCCCCCGCACGCGGCGCGGGCCGGGTCTGTCCGTCCTGTCGCCGCGCCGGATCATCGCTCTATTCGAACTCCATGATGATCTCGTCCACGGCGAGGCTGTCGCCGGCCACCGCGTTGATCTTGGTCACGACGCCTTTCTTCTCGGCGCGCAGGATGTTTTCCATCTTCATCGCCTCGATGGTGCACAGCGGCTGCCCCTCGTGGATCTCCTGCCCCTCTTCCACATCGACCTTCACGACGAGGCCCGGCATTGGGCAGAGCAGCATCTTGGAGGTGTCGGGCGCGACCTTTTCCGGCATGAGCGCGGCGAGTTCGGCGGCGCGCGGTGTGCGCACGTTGACCCGCATGTCCGCGCCGCGTGTGCGCAGGCGGAAACCGCTGGTGATCTTGCCGACCTTGAGGACGAGCGGGTCGCCGTCCACGTCCATATGGGCGAGCTGGTCGCCCGGCTTCCAGGCGGAGGCCACGCGCATGGTCTTGCCATCCGCGAAGGTGACCGAGGAGCCGCCTTTGTCCGCAGCGATCGTGACCGGGAACGTCTTGCCCTGCACGGTGACGACCCAGTCGGTGCCGATGACACGTTCGTGGTTGTCCATCCGGCCGGAGATGCGGGTGCGCCGGATTTCGGTGACCCGGTACATCGCGGCGGCGGCAGCCGCGACGCGTTCCAGCTGTCCCTGCTCAAGCGTTACGCCCTCGAATCCTTCCGGGTATTCCTCGGCTATGAAAGCCGTGGTCATGTCGCCCGACACGAAGATCGGGTGGTCCATGACGGCGGACAGGAAGGGCAGGTTGTGTCCGATCCCCTCGACCTCGAAACTGTCGAGCGCGATGCGCATGGCCTCGATCGCCTCCGCCCGCGTCGGCGCCCATGTGCAGAGCTTCGCGATCATCGGGTCGTAATACATGCTGATCTCGCCGCCCTCAAAGACGCCGGTATCGTTGCGCACGGCAACTTCGCCTTCGGCGGCATCGCCCTGCCATTTGCCGTTGGTGACGAGCGGCCCGGCTGCTGTTTCCTCGGGCGGGCGGTAGCGGGTGAGTCGACCGATGGAGGGCAGGAACCCGCGATAGGGGTCCTCGGCGTAGAGCCGGTTCTCGATGGCCCAGCCGGTGAGGGTCACGTCGTCCTGCGTGATCGACAGAGCCTCGCCATTGGCCACGCGGATCATCTGTTCGACCAGATCGACGCCGGTGATGAGCTCGGTCACCGGGTGTTCCACCTGCAGGCGGGTGTTCATTTCAAGGAAGTAGAAATTCTTGTCGCCGTCGACGATGAATTCCACCGTGCCGGCGCTGGCGTAATCCACGGCCTTGGCCAGTGCCACGGCCTGTTCGCCCATCGCGCGTCGGGTCTCCTCATCGAGGAAGGGCGAGGGGGCTTCTTCCACGACCTTCTGGTTGCGGCGCTGGATCGAACATTCCCGCTCGCCCAGATAGATGCCGTTCCCGTGCCCGTCGCAGAGCACCTGAATCTCGATGTGACGCGGCTGGGTGACGAACTTCTCGATGAAGATACGGTCGTCGCCAAAGCTGTTGGCGGCTTCGTTCTTGGATGACTGGAAGCCCTCACGCGCCTCCTGGTCGTCCCACGCGATCCGCATCCCTTTGCCGCCGCCACCGGCAGAGGCCTTGATCATCACCGGGTAGCCGATCTCGTTCGAGATCTTCACGGCTTCCTCGGCATCCTCGATCAGACCCATGTAGCCCGGCACGGTCGACACGTCGGCTTCCTGCGCGAGCTTCTTGGAGGTGATCTTGTCCCCCATCGCCTCGATCGCGCCCTTGGGAGGTCCAATGAAGGCGACGCCGGCGGCCTCGAGCGCTTCGGCGAACTTGGCGTTCTCGGAGAGGAAGCCGTAGCCCGGATGCACCGCTTGCGCGCCGGATGCCTTCACCGCTTCCATCACCTTGTCGATGACGATGTAGGACTGGTTCGCGGGGGGCGGGCCGATGTGGATCGCCTCGTCGGCCATCTGGACATGGAGCGCATGGCGGTCCGCGTCGGAGTAGATGGCGACCGTCTTGATCCCCATCTTTTTCGCCGTCTTCATGACGCGGCACGCGATCTCGCCACGGTTCGCAATCAGGATCTTCTCGAACATGTCCTGTCCCTCTTCGTTACGTCTGGTTGGCGGCGGAGCCGCAGGTGTGGGGGAGTGGTCGCTCAACGCCAAGTGGCGGAGCGGCAAAGAAAATCCCGGGTTGGCCGGGGGAGGCCAACCCGGGCAGAAGGGGAAGGGTAACGGTTTGACTAAACCAGGCGGGACACCGGGATAGAGCGCCCGCCATGTGTGTCACGCTGTCAAAGAGTGCGCCCCGCGAACAGTGCGAAAAACCGGCGCGCGGGCAATGCGCCAATCCTTGCGCAAAACTGCGGATGGCTAGCAAAAAGTTGCTCATTCGTCGTCCCAGCCGTCGTCATCGAACCCGTCAAAGCCGAAATCCGTATCGCCGCCGAAGATGTCGGGAAAGCTCGCCTCGGCGACGCGGCGGTCGATCCGGAGCATCGCCTCATAGCTGGCCGGGTCGAACGGGTCCTCGGCGGGCACGACTTCGCGCCCGAACAGCCAGGACAGGCGGCCCGCGTCGAGGTTGCCGCGTTCGAACGGCTCCTCGCCGAAATAGTCCCACAGCGCGGCCATGAAGCCCATGTCCGCGCGCTTGTCGGCGGGGCGGCGGTCGGCATACCGCTCGCGCCGGGTGATCGCGGTCGCACCCTTCTTGTTGGCGCGGCGCACCGTGAACTGGAAATCCGTGCCGGGCAGGCGGCCGGGAAAACCGCGGTGCTTCGTCATGTAGGGAAGCGCCATCAGAACATCTCCCAGATACAGGTGCCGTCGCGAAAGGCGTAGGCTTCGAAGATCTGCGTCACGTCGGGGTCCGGTTCGCCGAAGGCCACGGGCCGGTCCGAGATCGAGATGACGATCTGCTGCGGCTGCGGTCCGTTCTCGGTGATCCGTTCCAGCGCATAGAATTCGCACAGGTATTCGGTGTCTTCGGTGGCGATGATGATCCCATCCTCATCCGCCCGCTCGGCCAGGGCCGGGTCGAGAAAGCGAAACCGGATCGTAAGCCCGGACGGGCCCGGCTGGCCCCAGATCACGTCGTTGAAGCTGACGCTGTGGCCGGAGGGAAGCGGGATCTCCTCCGCGCCCACGGCAGGCAATGCCAGCGCGGCCAGGCTGGTGGCCAGCAGGCTGAACAAAACCGTCCGGTGACGCATCACGCTTCCCTCCTGACATCCCTCACAGGGGGATGTTGTCGTGTTTCTTCCACGGGTTCGCGAGCTTCTTGTTGCGCAGCGACGCGAAGGCGCGGCTGACCCGTTTGCGGGTCGAGTGCGGCATGACCACCTCGTCGATGAAGCCCTTTTCGGCAGCGACGAAGGGATTGGCGAAGCGGTCTTCGTAGTCCTGCGTGCGGTGCGCGATCTTTTCCGGGTCGCCCAGTTCGGAGCGATAGAGGATCTCGGTCGCGCCCTTGGCCCCCATCACCGCGATCTCGGCGGTGGGCCAGGCGTAGTTGAAGTCGCCCCGCAGGTGCTTGGACGCCATGACGTCATAGGCACCGCCATAGGCCTTGCGGGTGATGACCGTGACCTTCGGCACCGTCGCCTCGCCATAGGCGAACAGGAGCTTCGCGCCGTGCTTGATGACGCCGCCGTATTCCTGCCCGGTGCCGGGGAGGAAGCCGGGAACGTCGACGAAGGTCAGGATCGGGATTTCGAAGGCGTCGCAGAAGCGCACGAAACGCGCGGCCTTGCGCGAGCTGTCGATGTCGAGGCAGCCCGCCAGCACCATCGGCTGGTTGGCCACGACGCCCACGGTGCGCCCTTCGAGCCGGATGAAACCGGTGATCATGTTCTTGGCGAAGTCTTCTTGGATCTCGTAGAAATCGCCCTCGTCCGCGACCTTCAGGATCAGTTCCTTCATGTCGTAAGGTGCGTTCGGGTTGTCCGGGATCAGGGTGTCGAGCGAATGGTCGAGCCGCTCGGGCTCGTCGAAGAACGGTCGCACGGGCGCCTTGTCGCGGTTGTTGAGCGGCAGGAAATCGACGAGACGGCGCACTTCGGTCAGCGCCTCAACGTCGTTTTCGAATGCGCCGTCGGCGACCGAGGACTTTTTCGTATGGGTCGAGGCGCCGCCGAGTTCTTCGGCCGTCACCACCTCGTTCGTTACGGTCTTCACCACGTCGGGGCCGGTGACGAACATGTAGGACGTGTCCTTCACCATGAAGATGAAGTCGGTCATGGCGGGGGAGTAGACCGCGCCGCCCGCGCAAGGCCCCATGATGACCGATATCTGCGGCACGACGCCGGAGGCCATGATGTTGCGCTGGAACACCTCGGCGTAGCCCGCGAGCGAGGCCACACCTTCCTGGATGCGTGCGCCGCCCGAGTCGTTGAGGCCGATGACCGGCGCGCCGTTCTGCATCGCCATGTCCATGATCTTGCAGATCTTCTCGGCATGGGTTTCGGAGAGCGAGCCGCCGAAGACGGTGAAATCCTGCGAGAAGACATAGACAAGGCGGCCGTTGATCGTGCCCCAGCCGGTGATGACGCCGTCGCCGGGATACTGCTGCTCTTCCATCCCGAAGTCGGTGCAGCGGTGGGCCTTGAAGGTGTCGAATTCTTCGAAGCTGTCTTCGTCGAGCAGAAGCTCCACCCGTTCGCGTGCGGTCAGCTTGCCTTTGCCGTGCTGGCTGTCGATCCGCTTCTGTCCGCCGCCCAGCCGGGCGACCTCGCGCCGGGATTCGAGCTGTTGCAGGATATCTTTCATCGGACGGCCCTCCTTGATTTCCGCGCAAACTAGCCGCAACCTGCGTCAGACCCAAACGGTTTCCGGCGAATTTGCAAAGGTTTTGTGCGGGTCGATCTGCGAAATGAATAATTGCAAACTCTTCGGCGCGCCCCGGGCGGATTTTCGCCAGCGCGGCGGCTTGCGCCATTTGTGATCCGCGCGAGTCTGGGGCCGGCCTGCGAAATGTCCTAAACGGGACTTCGCAATCGGCAATACGGGGTCGGGTCGATGCCCACGCGAAATGATGTCATCCAGTCGCTCCAGTTTCCGGGGATCTATGCGCTCGCGCCGATCAACACGAGCGGCGACGGGCGCTACAGGATCACCTATGAGTTCGAGACGGCACAGCCGGGCGACCTTTGGTACAGCTTCACGGGCTGGACTGCGTTCGGCGGGGCCGAGAAGGCCGCCGTGCGGGCCGCGCTTGCCACGGTCGAGCAGTTCCTCAACGTCGATTTCGTGGAGGTGTCGGGCGCATCGGACCCTGACCTGAACTTCGGCAAGGTGACGACAGGATTCGGCATCGCCGGGTTGGGCGGGCCGCAGTACTCGAGCCTCAACGTCCGCATCACCCGCTACGACGGTTTCGCCGTTTTCGACCGGACCATCGGCCTTGCCTCGGGCCAGCAGGGATTGATCCTGCATGAAGTCGGCCATGCGCTGGGCCTTGACCATACCTTCGAGGGCGTGCCGCTCGATCCGGCCTTCGATACCAACCATTACAGCCTCATGTCCTATACGGACGACCCGACGCCGGGCATCACCGACACGACGCGGATGATGGTCTACGACCTCGTGGCGCTTCAGGACATCTGGGGTGCTGCGGATTTCAACGGGGGCGATACCGCCTATCTCGGCCCGCGTGTGGCCGGCATCGACGTCGTGTGGGACTCCGGCGGCACGGACAGCCTCGACGCGCGGGGTTGGGGCCGGGGGGTGGAGCTTGATCTGCGGGGCGGGGCGTTTTCCGAGTGGGCCGGGCGCGAGGACATGGCGATCGCCTTCGACGCCGATATCGAGAGCGCCTATGGCAGCGCTTATGGTGACACGCTTATCGGCAACGCGCTCGCCAACATTCTCAGGGGTGGAGCGAGTGGCGACCTGTTGCGCGGCACCACGGGGGACGACCGGCTGGAGGGTCAGACCGGCAACGACACACTGCGCGGCGGTCGCGGCGCGGATGTGGTCGACGGCGGGGAAGGCAACGATACGGTCAAAGGCACGCGCGGGCGTGACACGGTGCGGGGCGGGGAGGGCGACGACCTCGTCAAAGGCGGCGGCGGGCGCGATACGCTTTTCGGTGACGCGGGAGATGACGACCTGCGTGGCTGGCGCGCGATGGACCGGCTTGATGGCGGGACCGGTGACGACAGCCTGCGGGGAGGGCCCGGCCCCGACACCTTCGTCTTTCGCCCGGGCTACGACACCGACACGATCACCGATTTCGGCAATGGCAACGACAGCCTTGCGGTCACGGGCTTCGGTGATGCCGAGGCCGTGATGGGTTTCGCACGCGAGGCCGGGTCCGACGTCATATTCGACTTCGGCGCGGGCGACAGGCTCATTATCGAAGACACGACGCTCACCGCTGTCGAGGACGCGCTCACGACCTGAGCGTCGCCTGAACAATTCCGCCGATCAGCCCAGACCTTTGCCCATTTGGGACACAATCCACCGTTAACGATTTCTTCAAGATGTGCCGCATGTGCCTGCGGCGGCACGTCCGTTCGAAGGGTGGGGACCTGACGAATGGGAGCGGTCCGTGACGAGTACGACCTCGATTCTGAGTGCGATGCAGTATGAGGTGTTCAACCGGCTGAATCCGGTGAACCGAACCGGGCAGTCCCGATACGAAATTACCTATCAATTCGCGACCACGAGCCAGCCGAACGACCTGCCCGTCACGGGGAGCTATCTTGGCTGGACGGCCTGGACGCTGGCGGAACGGCAAAGGTTCCGGGAGGCGCTCGACCATATCGAGAGCTTCCTCAACGTCCGGTTTGCCGAGGTCACGGGACAGGCGGACCCCGACCTCAACGTGGGCCAGGTGTCGCTGCCGGGCGAGATCGTGGGAAACGGGGGCTATCAGGTTTCGTGGTGGGACGAAGACATTACCGCGTGGGACGGGTTCACCGTTTTCGACAGTGAATACGACCTCGTGAACGGCTCGCTCGGGATCATCCTCCATGAACTGGGGCACACGCTGGGACTGCAACATTCCCACGACGCCGATCACATGGACGAGGCGTTCGAGAACAACAAATACACTGTCATGTCCTACCACGCGAACCCGGACACCGGGGTGGTGGGGGACGAGATGATGATCTTCGACGTCCTCGCGCTTCAGGATATCTGGGGCAGCGTGGCGGGCGAACCCGGCCACACGCGATACACGGGTCCGGACGGGGTCGAGGTCGACATGATCTGGGACACCGGCGGCACCGACGTCTTCGATGCACGGGACGCGGACTGGTCCGTGCGGCTCGATTTGCGCGAAGGGGCGTTTTCGCGCTTCGGAACCCATGACGACGTGACGATCGCGTTCGGCTCAGTGATCGAAAACGCGCTGGGCGGCGATTTCGGCGACCGGATCACCGGCAACCAGGCGGCAAACCGGATCGAGGGCGGCGGTGGGGACGACACGCTGTTCAGCCTCGGCGGTGACGATTCGGTTTTCGGTGACGCAGGCGCAGACCAGATCCGGGCGAGCACCGGTGCCGATGAGGTCGAGGGCGGCGACGGGGCCGATACGATCCGTGGCGGGCGTGGGGCCGATGTGATCCACGGCGGCAACGGCGATGACGAGTTGCGCGGGACGCATGGGCGAGACCGGGTCGACGGGCAGAACGGAGACGATGTCGTATACGGTGGCGGCGGACGCGATATCGTGTTGGGCGGCGCAGGAAACGACCGGCTGTTCGGCGGGCGCGGGGCGGACCGACTCGACGGCGGGACAGGCGATGACATCCTGACCGGCGGGGCAGGGGCGGATACCTTCGTGTTCCGCGCAGGCTACGGCACTGACCGGATTACGGACTTCGGGACCGGGACCGACGCGCTCTGGTTCGAGGGCTTCGGAACTGCCGAACAGATCCTGTCCCAGGCGCACGAGACCGGTGGTCGCGTCATTATTGACTTCGGCGGTGACACCCTCACGCTTTCGGGCGTCACGCTCGACCAGCTCGACGACGCGCTCACCGCGTAAACCCTTCGTAAACCTTAAATTTTTAACGATTTCCTGTTCCCGCGTTAAGCGGGCGCTGACTCTCATCTCATAGGACCTTCGCCATCGCCCGGCCGCTCACACGCGGACCGCGAGCGCTGGAACGAAGGAAGAAATCCTATGGCGATACCGTCGCGATCCACGATTCTGTCCGCTCTGCATTTCCCGCTGTTCCGCTCGAGCGCGGCGATAAATGGCGACGCGCCGGAGGCACGGCACCTGATCAGCTACGCCTTCAACGATCGGGCCGCGACGTTCGAGTTCTCGGGTTCCGCGTCGTTCTCCGGCTTTGCGTCATGGCAATCGGGGGAGGTCTTTGCGGTCCGCCGCGCCCTTGCCCATATTGAAACCTTCCTGAATGTCGATTTCGTGGAAGTGTCGGCGACCACGAACCCAGACATGGATTTCGCATTTGCGGCCCTGGACGACGGTATCGCCGGTCAAGGCGGGTGGAAGGCCGAAACCTCCGGCAGTCGAATAGAGGCCGTCGACAGCTTCGCCGTTTTCGATCGCGATTTCGATATCGTGTCGGACCGCCACGCGGTGGTCCTGCACGAGATCGGCCATGCGCTGGGTCTGCGCCATTCTTTCGACAGTGACCTTCTTCCGGACCGGTTCGACACGAACAAGTGGACAACGATGGCTTATGATCCGCATCCCGGCTCCGGCGCAGGCTCGGACGCGATGGCGGTGTTCGACGTGCTGGCGCTTCAGGAAATCTGGGGGGCGGCCAGCCACAACGGCGGCAATACGACCTACACGGGGCCGCGCACGGCCACGACCGACACGATCTGGGACACGGGCGGATGGGACCTCTTCGATGCGAGCGCGCGCCCTCACCGGGTCAAACTGGATTTGCGCGAGGGTGAGTATTCCCGCTTCGGTGCGCATTATGAAGACGTTGCGGTCGCCTTCGGCACGGTGATCGAGGCATCGGCGGGCGGCAGCGGCAATGACCGGCTGGCAGGGAACCCGGCTGACAATACCATCCGGGGAAACGCGGGCGACGACATGCTCAACGGAAAACAGGGCAACGACACGTTGCTTGCAGGCGCCGGTGACGACCGGGTTCGTGGCGGGTACGGGCAGGATACGATCAACGGCGGGCCGGGCGACGACATCCTGCGCGGCGGCGGCGGGGCCGATACCTTTATCTTCACGAGCGGACATGACGACATCCGCGACTTCGAGACCGACCGCGACCGTATCCGCGTCGAAGGTCACGGCACACTCGAAGCTGTTCTGGCACGTTCCGAGCAGCGCGGAGACGATATCTGGTTCGATTTCGGCGGTGGCGACGTGCTTGTCGTGCATGACACGACGCGCGCCGATCTCGCCGACGGAGACCTGTTCGTTTGAGCCATGTTCTGTGCGGCAGCGCAGAAAAGTCCCGTACAACTCTGCGCCACCGCTCCCGAAACAACCTCGACAGGGGCATCACACGGGACTAACCCTCTCGCATGAGTGAATTTCCTCCCGCGCGGCTCCTCGATCGCACGACGCCGCCGCATGTATTGACGCTTATCATGATTACCGGCGTGGCAGCGCTTTCCATGAGCGTTTTCCTGCCCGCCCTGCCGGTGATGGCGGACGATCTTGGTACCAGCTACCAGATCATGCAGCTGTCGGTGGCGATCTATCTCGCTGTGAATGCGGCGCTTCAGGTGATCCTCGGGCCGATTTCCGACCGCTTCGGTCGGCGTCCCGTCCTGATCGTAAGCTTCGCGATCTACGTTCTGGCGAGCCTCGGATGCATGTTGTCCACCAACGTCGTCATGTTCCTGATCTTCCGGATGTTGCAGGCCTTCGTGGTCACCGGCCTCGTCCTCAGCCGCGCCGTGATCCGCGATATGCTCCCACCCGAACGCTCCGCGTCCATGATCGCCTATGTCACGATGGGCATGTCGATCGTGCCGATGGCCGCGCCCGCCGTGGGCGGTTTCCTGTCCGATCAGTTCGGCTGGCAATCCACGTTCCTGCTCCAGATCCTTCTCGGCGTCGCGGTGCTCGTCCTGATCCTGCGCGACCTGGGCGAAACCCATCCGCGCGGAGAGGGGAGCTTGATGGACCAGTTGCGTGCCTATCCGGAACTCCTGCGCTCCCCGCGGTTCTGGGGCTACAGCCTTGCCGCCATGTTCTGTTCCGGCGGTTTCTTTGCCTATCTCGGCGGTGCGCCTTTCGTCGGGAGCGAAATCTTCCACATCTCGCCCTCGCTCCTCGGCGTGCTGCTGGGCGCCCCGGCTGTCGGGTATCTGTTCGGCAATTTCATCGCTGGGCGGTATTCGGTGCGCACCGGGATCAATGTGATGATTCTGATGGGTGCCGGTATCTTCCTCGGCGGCTTGCTTCTGTCGATCTCGCTTCACCTCGCGGGTCTGAGCAATGCCTACATTTTCTTCGGCCTGATGGGCTTCGTGGGCCTCGGCAACGGCATGGCCCTTCCGAATGCAAACGCGGGCCTTCTGTCCGTGCGTCCGAACCTCGCCGGAAGCGCGTCCGGCCTCGGCGGGGCTCTGATGATCGGTGGCGGTGCCGCGATCTCGGCTTTCGTGGGCTCGCGTCTCACGACCGAGAGCGGCCCCGATCCGCTCCTGTGGCTGATGCTCGCCTCTGCTGTGATGGCTGTCCTGTCGATCCTTATCGTGATCCGACGCGAAAACCGGCTGGCCGCTCTGGCCTGAAGCTTGCCGCACTCTTTTGCAAAGACTACAGATCGTTTTTGCAAAGGGAGGGCCGCATGGCGACACAGAAACTCTATGCAGGCGTCAAGCTGCGCGAGACGCGCACCCGGCTGGGCCTGACGCAGAAGGCCTTTGCCGAGAAGCTGGGCGTGAGTCTGCCCTACCTCAACCAGATGGAAAACAACAACCGCCCGGTCTCGACCGGCGTGGTGCTGGCGTTGGCGCAGGAATTCGGCTTCGACGTGGCGGAGTTGTCCACCGGCGATGCCGAAAGGCTGGTCTCGGATATGCGCGAGGCGCTGGCGGACCCGGTGTTTGCCGACACGGCCCCGCCGGTGGCCGATCTGCGTCTTGTCGCCTCCAATGCCCCTGCGCTCGCGCGTGCCTTTCTCGAGGTGCATCGCGCCTATCGCCAAGGCCATGAGCGGCTCGCCTCGCTCGACGAGGCGCTCGGGCGCGAAGGCGGGACCGTTCAGGAAAGCCCGTGGGAAGAGGTTCGCGACTTTTTTCATTACTGCGACAACTACATCGACGCGGTGGACCGCGCCGCCGAGCATTTCGTCCGTGACGCCACGCCCGAAGCGGCGGCGGAGACCTATCTCACCCGCCGCGGGATCGAGGTTGTGCTGTCAGATACCAGTGCGTTGCGCGGCTACGACGCGGAGGCCGGGCGCATCACGCTCTCGGCGCTGTCCGCCCCGGCAACGCGGCGTTTTCAACTTCTTCACCAGGTCGCGCTTATCGCCCAGAATGACCTTCTTGAGGCGACGCTCGACCTTGCCCGGTTCCAGTCCGACGAGGCGCGCGCCATCGCCAAGATCGGGCTGGCCAATTATTTCGCGGGCGCCGCGCTCCTGCCTTATGCCCGGTTTCTCGCCGCCGCCGAGGAGACGCGCCACGACCTCGAACGGCTCGCGGACCTCTTCGGGGCCTCGGTGGAGCAGGTGGCCCACCGCCTTTCCACCCTCCAGCGGCCGGGCGCCAAGGGTATCCCGTTCTTCTTCGTCCGGGTCGATCAGGCCGGCACGATTACCAAGCGCCACTCAGCCACGCGGCTTCAGTTCGCCCGCTTCGGCGGAGCCTGCCCGCTGTGGAACGTCCACCGCGCCTTCGAGACGCCGGGGCAATTCCTGCGCCAGCTCGCCCAGACGCCCGATGGTGTGCGCTACATCTCGCTCGCCCGCGACGTGTCCAAAACCGGCGGCAGCTTCAAGGCACCGATCCGCCGCTACGCCATTGCGCTGGGCTGTGAGGTGAAACATGCGGGCTCGCTCGTCTATGCCGACGATCTGGACGTCACGAATGCTGCGGCCTTCGAGCCCATCGGCATTTCCTGCCGCATCTGCGAACGCCACGACTGCCACCAGCGTTCGGTTCCCCCGCTGGAGCGGAAACTGCGTGTCGATCCCGACCGACGCGGGCTGCTCCCATACGATATCGCGCGGTGACGCGGGCGCTTTACCGCCGCGAACCCCGCGTCTAGGATCGGTCCGGTGAACAGGGAGGTGCCCCATGGAAATGTCTGGAAGCCGGACGATCGCGGCTGATCGTGAGACGGTCTGGAACCATCTGAACGACGCGGACACGCTGCGCGCGTGCATTCCGGGGTGCGAAGAACTCGAAGGGTCCCCGGACGAAGGGTTCCAAGCGGTTGTGAAGCAGAAGGTGGGGCCGGTGAAGGCAACCTTCAAAGGCTCCGTCACGCTCGAGGACATCAACGCGCCCGAAAGCTACCGAATCGTCGGTGAGGGAAAGGGGGGCGTTGCGGGCTTCGCCAAGGGCGGCGCGGACGTCTCGCTAAAGGACGTCGAGGGCGGTACAGAACTGTCCTACGAGGTCGACGCCAAGGTCGGCGGCAAACTGGCCCAGTTGGGCAGCCGGGTCGTCAACGGCTTCGCCAAGAAGATGGTCGACAGCTTTTTCGAGCGTTTCGAGCAGGTTGTGGAGGAGGGACGCGACCCGGAGGAGGTCGCTGACGAAGGCACGGCCTGACCTCGCGATAAAGTTCCCTTTGAAATGCAAGAAAGCGTTGGTCGGGTAGCGGAAACTCAGTTACGGTAGGTGAGACTAGCGATACTGAATGTGAGCCACTGCACCCTGACCTGAAAGTCCTGCCTATTGTCCGATGCGACCATCCAAGAGCGCGACGAATTCGAAGAATTCGCCAAAGCTGCGACCGAAGTGATTTCGGCCGATCTGGGCCTGATGCAGGAAACCCAGCGTGTGGAGGCGAAACTCGTTTCGCGCACCGAGCCGCCGCACTGGGCGATGGACGACAGTATCATGGCCCGGCGCAAGCCGCTGGTCGCGCGGCTGGCCGAACGTATCGGGCTCGGCCAGCGCGAGCGTTGAGGCTCAGGCCTCGGCCGTCAAAAGCTTGTAAAGCTCATCCTTCAGCTTCGCGCGATCCTTGCGCAGCTTTTCCTCGGTGAACTGATCCGTCGGCTCGACGTTGGTTTCGGCGCGGTGCACCGCGCGGTTCACCTCGTGATATTCCTCGTAGAGACGGGCGAAGTGGCTGTCCTCGGTCTTGAGCGCTGTCATGCGATCGGCGAGATCGGGGAATTCTTCGTGAAGTTCGTGGGGCGTATGTGCCATCTGTGTCTCCTGTCAGCGTGTGGACCGAGACTAGGAGCCTGAGCGCGCGCTCACTTTGACGCGGATCAAGTCAGTGGAAATTCTCGCCATGAGCGAGGATCAGCGGCACAACCACGTCTTCCTCATCCGTCAGATGCCGGTCGAGGAACCGCTGAAAATCACTTTGGACGCCGTGCAGCTTGCCCGCCGGATCGCGCACGTCCTTGCCGTCCTGGAGCGGTCTGAGCACCGCGTTCGTGGCATCCGCAAGCGCGTTCATGTGGTGGGACAGGGCCTGATGGTCTGCGTCGAGCAGATCGAACGCCCGCTCGGCCCGACCGTCCAACTGCATCATCTGCGGAAAATAATGGTGGTCCTCGATGTTGTGGTGACCGTGCAGGCCTTCCAGAAAGAACCCGGTGTAGCGCGAGGTCATCGCGCCGTAGCGCATCGGTTCGGCCTTGCCGTCGAGGTAGTCCTGCGAGAGGCGCAAGAGCTCGGTCTGCACCGACCGGAACTTGCCGTGCATTTGCAACCAGAACGCGGTCAGGCCCGAGAAGTTCGGGTGTCCCTCCCACATGTCGCGTGGGTATTCCTCCACGAGCACACGCATCTCGGCGGGGAGGCCCTCACGGGCGTCGAGTGTCAGATCATCAGCCATGACCCTGATCTATGTCACCGCTGCGCGGTCTGCCAGTCCGGGTTGAGCCAAGGCCCCCGGTTGTCGCGCGCAAGGGGCGTGCGCCCAAGCACATGATCGGCCGCCTTTTCGCCCACGAGGATCGAGGGCGCGTTGGTGTTGCCGTTGGTGATGCGCGGGAAGATCGAACTGTCGGCGACGCGCAGCCCCTCGACCCCGATCACGCGGCACTCCGGATCGACCACGGCATTGGGGTCGTCCTTCGCCCCCATCCGGGCCGTCCCGCAGGGGTGATAGGCGCTTTCGGCATGTTCACGCACAAAGGCGTCGATCTCGGCGTCCGTGTCGCCGCCGCCGGGCTGGATCTCGTGTTTGACGAATTCACCCATCGCCGGCTGGCGGAAGATTTCGCGCGTGAGGCGGACGGCGCGGCGCCAGTCCTGCCAGTCCTCGTCGTGGCTCATGTAGTTGAACGTGATTTTGGGCGCGTCTGCGGGGTCGGTCGAGGCGAGCGTCACGGCGCCGCGCGATTTCGACCGCATCGGACCGACGTGCGCCTGAAAACCGTGTCCCTCGGCGCTTGCCGTTCCGTCATAGCGCACGGCGATGGGCAGGAAGTGGAACTGGATGTCGGGGTAGTCGACGCCGGCATGAGACCGGATGAAGGCGCAGCTTTCAAACTGGTTCGACGCGCCGTGCCCGGTCCGGGTAAAGAGCCATTGCGCCCCGACCCAGGCTTTGCCGAGCAGGTTCCAATAGCGGTAGAGCGTGATCGGCTTTTTCGATGCGTATTGCATATAGACTTCGAGATGGTCCTGGAGGTTCTGCCCGACTCCGGGCCGATCCGCGCGCACTGCGATCCCGTGCTTTTGCAACTCGGCCCCCGGACCGATCCCCGACAGCATGAGGAGCTTTGGCGTGTTGATCGACGACGCGGCAAGGATCACCTCGCGGTTGGCGCGAATGGTCTCGTCCACGCGCCGCGTGACTTCGACCCCGACGGCGCGATGATCTTCGAACACCACACGCTTGGCGAGGCCGCGCACGATCTTCACGTCCCACTTGGCCATCGCGGGCTTGAGGTATGCGTTTGCGGCCGACCAGCGCTGACCGTTCCAGACCGTCATGTCGAAAGCGCCAAAGCCTTCTTGCTGATGACCGTTGTAGTCTTCGGTGACAGGATAGCCGGCCTCACGTCCGGCCTCGACGAAGGCGTGGAAGAGCGGGTTCCACTGGCGGGCCTGCTGGACATGAAGTGGCCCATCCGTGCCGCGCCAGTCGCTGTCACCCTTGCCGTGCCACGTCTCCATCCGCCGGAAATAGGGGAGCACGTCGGCGTAGCCCCACCCCGTTGCCCCCGACTCGGCCCAATGGTCGTAATCCTTGGCGTGGCCGCGCACATAGACCATTCCGTTGACCGAGGACGAGCCGCCGATGACCTTGCCGCGCGGAACGGCCATATCGCGGTTGTTCAGGTTCGGCTCGGGCTGCGAGCGAAAGCCCCAGTCGTAGCGCGACATGTTCATGGGGTAGGACAACGCACCCGGCATCTGGATGAACGGCCCGGCGTCCGACCCGCCGTGCTCGATCACGATGACCGAATGCCCGGCCTCGCCCAGCCGATAGGCCATGGCACAGCCGGCGGAACCGGCCCCGACGATCACATAGTCCGCTTGCATCTTTCAGGCCTTTCGATGCCTAGAACGGCGCTTCCACGTCGCCCATCCGCACATAAACCGACTTCATCTCGGAATAGTGGTTGATGGCTTCCTTGGAGTTCTCGCGCCCGACGCCCGAGGATTTGACGCCCCCGAAGGGCGCCTCGACCGGCGCGTCGTTATAGGTGTTGATGTAACAGGTGCCCGCCTCGAACGCGGCGGCCACGCGGTGCGCGCGGGCGAGATCGCGGGTGAACACCCCTGCGGCCAGCCCGTATTCCGTGGCGTTCGCGCGGGTCATGACCTCGGCCTCGTCTGTGAAGTCGAGCACACACATGACGGGGCCGAAAATCTCCTCACGCGCGATGGTCATGTCGTCGGTGACATCCGCAAAGACGGTGGGTTCCAGATACCAGCCGTCACGCTCCACACGCCTGCCGCCCGCGACCAGTCGCGCACCTTCTTCAAGGCCCTTGGCGATGTAGTTCTGCGCGATGGTCATCTGGCCATCGCTCACCATCGGGCCGAAGTTCGTGGCCTCGTCCATCGGGTCGCCCATGACGGCGGTGCCCATGCGCTCGGCCAGACGGGTCAGGAAGGCGTCCTTGATGTCGCGATGCACGAAGACGCGGGTTCCGTTGGAGCAGATCTGACCGGAGGAATAGAAGTTGCCCAGAATCGCGCCCGAAATGGCGTTCTCGACATCCGCATCCTCGAACACGATCATCGGGGATTTTCCGCCCAGTTCCATCGTGACGTGCTTCATGCCCGCAGCGGCGGCTTGGTAGACCTTCTTGCCGGTAGGCACCGATCCGGTGATCGAGACCTTGGCGACCCGGTCGTCCGCGACCAGCGCACCGCCCACGTCTCCCGCGCCGTTCACGACATTGAAAACGCCGTCGGGCAGACCCGCCTCTTTCAGGATTTCGGCCACCTTGAGCGCGCAGAGCGGCGTCGTCTCGGAGGGTTTGAACACCATCGCGTTGCCGCAGGCGAGCGCTGGCGCAGCCTTCCAGCAGGCGATCTGGGTCGGATAATTCCACGCGCCGATGCCCACGCAGACCCCCAGCGCCTCGCGCCGGGTGTAGACGAAATCGCCATCTGCGAGCTGGATGTGTTCGCCGGTCAGCGTCGCCGCGATTCCGCCGAAATACTCCAGCGCATCCGCGCCCGAGGTCGCGTCGGCCACCAGCGTTTCCTGCAAGGGCTTGCCGGTATCGAATGTCTCAAGTTCCGACAGCTCCCGGTTGCGCTCGCGCATGATGTCGGCGGCGCGGCGCAGAATACGCCCCCGCTCGGTCCCGGTCATCGCGGCCCATGCGGGCAGCGCGCGCTTCGCGGCGGCGATCGCGCGGTCGACGAGGGCGGGGGTGGCGGCATGGATGCGGGCGATCTCTTCGCCCGTCGCGGCATAGATCACCGGGATCGGCGCGCCATTGTCGTCCTCGGCATAGGCGCCGTCGATGAAATGGCTGGCGGTCGGTTTCGGGTCGATCATCGTCATTCTCCTCGCGGAAAGCGCTGGCTTTCCTCGACATCGTTCAGGTCCATGTGATTGCGCATGTAGCGTTCGGACGCTTTCTGAAGCGGCTGGTAATCCCAAGGGTAGTAGGAGCCGTTGCGCAGCGCCTCATAGACGACCCAGCGCCGCGCCTGCGAGGCGCGCACGTCGGCATCGAAGCGCGCCATGTCCCAGCGGCGCGCGACGTCTTCCGCGAACATGCGTGCCGCAGTCTCATGGGCCGGGTCGTTCGCGAGGTTCACCCGTTCATGCGGGTCCGAGGCGAGGTCAAAAAGCTGCGGCGGGTCCAACTCGCAATGCACATATTTGTAGGGGCCGGAGCGCAGGCAGACGAGCGGGGCGTAAGAGGCCTCGGCAGCATATTCCGCCAGCACCGGCGTTTCGCGCGGGATGCCGTCGCACAGTGGCACGAGGCTTTCACCATCGGTCCAGGGCGCGATGTCGGCCATCGGCACCTGCGCCAGGTCGCCCAGCGTCGGCGTCACGTCGAGTGTCGAGACCGGCGTGGTTTCCAGCCGGGGTTCCAGCCCCGGCGCCGAGATCATGAGCGGGACACGCGCCGAGCCCTCGTAAAAGCTCATCTTGAACCACAATCCACGCTCGCCGAGCATGTCGCCGTGGTCCGAGACGAACAGAATGATCGCCTCCTGCCGCGTGGTCTCCAGCGCTTCGAGAATTTCCCCGATCTTGTCGTCGAGGTAGGAGATATTGGCGAAATAAGCGCGGCGGGACCGCCGGATATCCTCGTTCGAGATGTCGTAATTGCGCCAGTCGTTCGCGTCGAAAATGCGCTGCGAATGGGGATCGTGATCGGAATAGTCCAAGGCGGGCACCTCGGGCAGCAGATGCTCGCAATCCTCGTAGAGGTCCCAGTACTTCTTGCGCGCCACATAGGGGTCGTGCGGATGCGTGAAGCTGGCGGTCAGGCACCACGGCCGCTCGTCCTTGCCGCGTGCGAGGTCATAGACCTTCATCTTGGCGAAATGCGCGACCTCGTCGTCGTATTCCATCTGGTTGGAAATTTCGGCGACGCCCGAACCGGTCACCGACCCCATGTTGTGATACCACCAGTCGATCCGCTCACCGGGCTTGCGATAATCCGGCGTCCAGCCGAAGTCGGCCGGGTAGATGTCGGTCGTCAGACGCTCCTCGAACCCATGCAACTGGTCGGGGCCGACGAAATGCATCTTGCCGGACAGGGCGGTGTAGTAGCCCGCGCGGCGCAGGTGGTGTGCATAGGTGGGAATGTCCGACCGGAATTCGGCGGCGTTGTCATAGACGCCGTTCCGGCTGGGAAGCTGCCCCGACATGAACGCGGCGCGCCCCGGCGCGCAGAGCGGCGAGCCGGTATAGGCGTTCTGGAACCGGACGGATTTCGCCGCGAGCCGTTTCAGGTTCGGGGCGTGCAGCCAGTCGGCCGGACCATCGGGAAACAGCGTCCCGTTCAACTGGTCCACCATCAGGATCAGGATGTTCGGTTTGGTCATGTAGCCTCCAACAATCGGTCGAGCACGTCAGTGACGCGGGCGGTGGCGGAAACACCGTCGGGCGGCGTGCCCAGGGCGTGGCGGATGTAGACACCGTCGATCAGGGCGGCGAGTGTCTCGGCGATGTCCTCGGCGCGGGCCCCGACGAGGGGGCGCAGGTCGTGAAGCAGGTTGGCGCGCAGCCGGGCATGATAGATTCGCAAAAGTCGTGCGCCGCCCGGATCGCCCTGAGCATGGACATAGAAATTGAGCCAGGCCGCGATGACGGCGGGCTCGAAGTTGCCCGCTTCGAACGAGGCCCGGATGATGGCATCGAGCCGGGCGCGGGGCGTCATCGCCTGCGCCAGTTCTCGTCGCACCCAGTGGCCGTAGACCGACAGGATGTGCTGCATCGCGGCCAGAAGAATGCGATCCTTGGAGCCGAAATAATGATGCGCGAGGGCAGGCGACATGCCTGCACGCTTGGCGATTCGGCTGACGGTCACCTCCAACGATCCAATTGCGCCGATCTCAGCAATCGTCGCTTTCACTAACGCCTCTCGGCGAATAGGCTCCATTCCAACCTTTGGCATATGACACCCTTGTAACGCGGGCGCTAAAGTGTTCTTCTTTGATTGACGCGTCAATCAATAAAAAAACAGGGAGATTACGATGACAATGAAAACGACCATCTCGGCGCTTGCCGTACTCGCGGCCGCGGGTCCGGCTTTTGCTCAGTGCGACAGCGTGTCGATGTCCGATGTCGGCTGGACGGATATCACGACCACGACGAGCGCCGCCAAGCATGTGCTGGAAGCGCTTGGATACGAAGTTGACGTTAAGGTCCTGTCGGTACCGGTGACATTCGCATCGCTCGACAGCGACGACGTGGATGTGTTCCTTGGCAACTGGATGCCCGCGCAGACCAGCGCCATCACGCCCTATCTCGAATCGGGTGAGATCGAGCAGATCAACGTGAACCTCGAAGGCACCAAGTACACGCTCGCGACGCCGACCTATGCCTATGAGGCCGGGCTTCAGTCCTATGACGATATCGCGGAATTCGGCGAAGAGCTGGACTACAAGATTTACGGAATCGAGCCGGGCAACGAAGGCAACGCCTATCTCGTGAGCCTGACCGAAGAGAACGCACACGGGCTCGAGGATTTCAAGATCGTCGAAAGCTCGGAGCAGGGGATGCTGTCCGAGGTGCGCCGCGCCTATGAGGACGAAAAACCCGTCGTCTTCCTCGGCTGGGAGCCGCACCCGATGAACGCCAACTTTTCGCTCGAGTACCTGACGGGCGGCGAAGACTTCTTTGGTGGTGAAGGTGTCGTCCACACCGTGACGCGCAAGGGCTTCTCGGAAGAATGCCCGAACCTTGGCCAGCTGTTCGCCAACATGGATTTCACGCTCGAGATGGAAAACTCGATCATGGGCCAGATCCTCGACGATGGCGAAGAGGCGGATGACGCGACCGAGGCATGGCTGAAAGCGAATCCGGACGCGTGGAAGAGCTGGCTCGACGGCGTGACCACCGTGGACGGCGGTGATGCGGTCGAAGCCGTTTCGGCGGCGCTGGAATAATCCCGGACAGGCGGCGGAGGACATTCCGCCGCCTTTTCTCCATGCGGCTGATCGCACTCGCATTCCTGTTCGCCGGCCCCGCGCTGGCCGACTGCCCGGTCCGGGCACAGCTCGACTCGGGCGTGACGCTCGTGCGCGACGACCCGTTCTTCGGCGTGTCCTATCTCCACGACGACGGGGTGCTCACCGAGACCCGCCGGATGTCGCGCGGCGGGACTGAAGTGCGCCGGTCCTCGACCTACGAAAACGCGCTCGCCGTGCGCGCTCAGGACAGCGAAAACGGCACGGTTGCTTTCGAATACCTCGACGACATGGACAGGGCACTCGACGTCAACGAAACCGGTGATTTCGCCACGACGTTTCGCCTGATTGTCGACGGCGCCCGCTATTCATCCGGAGAATACCACCTGTATTACGAAGGCGAAGGCCGGGTTCAGATCGGCGAGTGCGCCTATGACACCTGGGTTCTGCGCAACGAATCCGAGATCGAAGGGATGGAGCCGATCCTGTTCTTGTGGGACTACGCGCCCGATCTGGGCATCGTGATACGCACGGAACAGATCGACCCGGCGGGGGGTACGCTTGGTGTTGTGGCGTATGACCGTATTCTGGAGGGCACCATGGACGAGTTGATCCCATGAAGCTCGCGCTCCTTGCCTGCCTCGTGGCCAGCCCTGCGCTCGCGACCTGTCCGACACGGGCGGACCTGACCGAAGGCGTCATCCTCGTCCAGAACGAACCCAGCTTTCTGCGCAGCGATATCGAGATACGGGGGGCCGGGCTATTCGAGGTCCGCCTCATGCGTGATGCCGACGAAAACGCCTCGGCCATGACTCTGGCTTATGCCCACGCTCTCGCACCGGAAGCGATCAACGACGCGGGCGCCCTGCGCCTGAGGGCGTACGACCCGGCGGTCACAACGCTCGACCGCCTCGACGAAGCGGGGGATCTGACCTTCGACCTGATCGAACGGGACGAGGCCGGGGAAGAGACGTCCGCGCGCCTGTTGTTCAATCATCTGGGCACCCGGACGCGCGAAATCCTCGATTGCAGTTACGAGGTCTGGACCGTGCGCGAAATGACCGCGCGGCCGGGCGGCGAAATTACGACGCGGGAGCTGGAATATGCTCCCGACCTGGGCGTGCTTCTGGCCGCCCACGAGATAGACGCCGCGGGGCAACGCCGGGCGATTTACGAATACACTTGGATCGGTACGGCTGCGGACGTGGCCAGATAGGGGACACATGGACTGGCTCGAAGACATGAAAATCCCGGTCGGAAAGGTCGCGCGCGACGTTTTCGACTGGTTGCAGGACGTGGGCGGCCCGGTCTTCGACTGGATCTCGCTGATGGGCGAGGTGATGATCGAGGCCTTCCTCTGGGTGCTTCAGACGCCGCACCCGCTGATCATCGTGGCCGTCTTCGGCATCCTGACATGGTTCCTCCAGAAGAACTGGAAGATTGTCCTCTTTGTCGTGCTCGGGTTCCTGTTCATCCTGAACCAGGGATACTGGGAGGAAACGACCGAGAGCCTCACGCTCGTCCTGTCGGCCTGTATCGTGTGCATGGCCATCGGAGTTCCCATCGGGATCGCGACGGCGCACCGCCCCAGACTGTATGCCACGATCCGTCCGGTGCTCGACCTGATGCAGACGCTGCCGACCTTCGTCTATCTCATCCCGGCCATCGTCTTTTTCGGAATCGGCATGGTGCCGGGCCTGCTGGCCACCGTCATCTTCGTTCTGCCTGCGCCAATCCGGCTGACGCATCTGGGCATATCCTCGACACCGATGGCGCTGAAAGAGGCGGGGCAGGCTTTTGGCGCGACCGGGCGGCAGCTCCTGTGGAAAGTCGAGCTGCCCTATGCGCTGCCGCAGATCATGGCGGGCCTCAACCAGACGATCATGCTCTCGCTGTCCATGGTGGTCATCGCGGCGCTCGTGGGCGCTGACGGGCTGGGCGTGCCGGTGGTGCGTGCTCTCAACCAAGTCAACACGGCCCTTGGTTTCGAATCCGGCTTCGTCATCGTCGTCGTCGCCATCATCCTGGACCGCATGCTGAGGATCGAACGCAAATGAGCAACGCTGTAGAATTCGACAATGTCTCGATCGTCTTCGGCGACGATCCCCTGGACGCGCTGCCGCTGATGGACAAGGGGCAGGAACGGAGCGAGGTGCAGGAGGCGACCGGGCAGGTTCTGGGTGTTCATGATTGCGCGCTCAACGTGGCCGAAGGGGAAATCCTCGTCCTGATGGGCCTGTCCGGCTCTGGAAAATCCACGCTCCTGCGCGCCGTGAACGGGCTGAACCCGGTCGTGCGCGGATCGGTGCGGGTGTCCGACGGTGAGCAGATGGTCGACGTCACCAACGCGGATTCTGCGACCCTGCGCCACATCCGGCTCAACAAGGTGTCGATGGTGTTTCAGCAGTTCGGCCTGCTGCCGTGGCGCACAGTGCGCGACAACGTGGGTCTCGGGTTGGAACTGGGCGGTCAGTCCAAGGCGGACCGCACCGCCAAGGTAGACGAGCAGCTTGAAATCGTCGGGCTGACCGATTGGGCCGACCGGATGGTGGGCGAATTGTCGGGCGGCATGCAGCAGCGCGTGGGGCTGGCGCGCGCGTTCTGCACCGGCGCGCCGATCTTGTTGATGGATGAGCCCTATTCCGCGCTCGACCCGCTGATCCGCACCCGGCTTCAGGACGAGCTTCTCGATCTGCAAGCCCGGTTCAAATGCACGATCATCTTCGTGAGCCACGACCTCGACGAAGCATTCAAGATCGGCGACCGCATCGCGATCATGGAGGGCGGGCGGATCGTCCAGTGCGGAACCCCGCGTGAGATCTTCACCGCCCCCGCCAACGACTACGTCGCCGATTTCGTCGCCCAGATGAACCCGCTCGGCGTGCTCACCGCCCGCGATGTGATGGAGCCCGGCAGCGGCGAGGGCGAGATCGACGCCGGGACCAAGGTGCAGGAGGTCATGGAGCGGCTGGGGCAGGGGGGGCCGCTTTCCGTGGTCGAGAATGGCGCCCCAATCGGTCGCGTTTCATCGGCAAGCGTCATGGCGAAACTGATCGACCCGCGCAGCGCCCCGGTCTGACGGGCTTGTGGGCTTTCATCCGGCGGGGAATCGTCTACCTTCGCCGGACGAGCAGCAATCGAGGTTCCGCGTGCGCCTGTCCCATGTCTTCGTTCTCGCAGCCCTTGCGCTGACTTCTGCCTGCGCGCGGCCTCTCACGCAGAACGAAACGGTCTTCGCCAAGGACCTGTTCGGCGACACCATCGAGATTGAGGGGATCGAAGTGCTCGCGGGGGCAGGGCTCACGCCGCTTCCCCGCGACTATCCGGCGCTCAGGGAGCCGGACGAAGCGCCGCCGCCCGCTCCGGCCGTGCGCAAGGCGCCCGAGGATTTGTGTGTGCGCAAGCCCAGCCCGCGCCGTTACTGGGACTGGCCGGCGGCCTTCGTGCTCGACGACAACATCTACTTCTCCTACCGCTGGTATCCCGAGGACGCCTACAAAGGCCTGCCCGAAAGCGCGCTCTATCCCCATTCACTCCTGATGACCCATGAACTCGTGCATGTCTGGCAATGGCAGAACCGTGCCCGGACGAACTATTCCCCCCTCGTCTCGGCGGGCGAGAGCGTACAGTCCAAAGACCCCTATTTCTGGGTCTCTGAAGAGGGCCGTGAATTCCTGTCCTACGGGTATGAGCAACAGGCCGCGATCATCGAGGATTTCGTCTGTTTCGCGCTCTTCGATCCCGAGGACGAAACGCTCGACGAACTGGCCGGCATCCTGCGCCCGATCCTTCCCGTCGACCGCTTCCTTGCCCGTCACGCCCGCTAGGTCGTTTTCGCACCGCGAAGCGTCGGGGCAAATTGCCCGCGTTTCTCTGAATTCGCCATGGTGAGCGCGGATGAATCGAGGAGTCGCGGTATGGCGAAACATGTGAAAGCGCTGATTGTCGGGGGCGGTGCGGTCGGCACCTCGATTGCCTACCACCTGGCGAAGGCGGGCTGGACGGACGTGACGCTTCTGGAGCGCGACGAGCTGACCTCCGGCTCGACCTGGCACGCGGCGGGTCTGCTGCCGTTGTTCAACATGAGCTACGCGACGAGCCACATCCACGACTACTCGGTGAGATACTACAAGACACTGGAAGAAGAGACCGGGCTCGACGCCGGGTTCTTCGTCGTGGGCAACCTGCGCATGGCCCAGACGCAGGAGCGGATGGACGAATACGCGCTCTACGCCTCGACCGCCGAGACTGTTGGCGTGCCCTACGAATGGATGACGCCCGCCGAGATCAAGGAACGCTGGCCGCTGGTCCATACCGACGACCTCAAGGGCGCGATCTTCCACCCGACCGACGGCTACATCAACCCGGCCGACGTGACGATGGCGATGGCCAAGGGCGCGCGTCAGCGGGGCGTCGAGATCCTGCGCAAGCGGCAGGTGGACAGCTATGAATGGGCGGGCGAGCACTGGATCGTCAAGGGCCGCATCATGGGCGAGAAGGGCGGCAACCTGATCGGCACCGAAGAAGAATTCGAGATTCACGCCGAGCATGTCGTCACCGCCACCGGCAACCACGCGCAGCGCACGGCGAAACTGCTCGGCATCAAGATGCCCGCGATCCCGGTCGAGCACCAGTTCATCGTGACCGAACCGGACCCGGCGCTCGTCGAATACCGCAAGTCGCACGAACAGCACCCGGTTCTGCGCGATGCCGACGCCAAGTGGTATGTGCGCGAGGAACGCGGCGGCTGGATCCTCGGCCCCTACGAAGAGGGCGCACCGGCCCGCTTCGAGCATGGCGTGCCCGACAGCTTCCGCGCCGACCTGTTCCCGCTCGACCTCGACCGGATCGAGGAGGAGTACATGTCGATGATCCACCGGATTCCATCCTCGGAAACCGTGGGTCTGAAAGACGACTACAACGGCCCCATCTGCTACACGCCCGACGGCAATCCGCTCGTCGGTCCCGCGCCGGGCCTGCGCAACATGTGGCTGGCCGAGGGCTTTTCCTTCGGGATCACGGCGGCGGGCGGCACCGGCTACTACCTCGCGCAGATGATGGTCGAGGGCGAGGCCGAGATTGACATGGCTAGCCTCGATCCCAAGCGGTTCGGGCAGGACTGGATGACAACCGAATACGGCGCGCGCAAGAACGAAGAGGCTTACGACCACGTCTATGTCCTGCACCACCCGGACGAAGAGCGCCCCGCCTGCCGTCCGCTGCGCACCGCGCCCGCATATGACCGGCAAAAGGCGCTGGGCGCGCAGTTCGGCGTCGTGAACGGCTTCGAGCGCCCGAACTACTACGGCCCGCTCGACGCGCCCGAGAGCTTCGATCACGACGCGCGCTCGTTCCGCCGTGGCGGCTGGTGGGAATACGCCAAGGCCGAAGCGCAGGCGATCCGCGATACCGCCGGGCTGATCGACGCCTCGGCCTTTGCCAAGCACCGCGTGTCGGGGCCGGGCGCGACCGCCTTCCTCGACTGGTTCACCACCAACAAGCTGCCCAAGGTGGGCCGCATCAACCTGACTTACGCGCTGACGGATGCGGGCACGACGCGCACGGAATACACGATCGTGCGGGAGGGCGAGGACAGCTACTACCTCGTCTCCGCGGGCGGCCTGCATGCCTATGACGAGGATTTTCTGCTGAAGGCTGTCGAGGACAAGGAGGACGAATTCGGCCGGATCAACGTCGAGGACGTGACCACCCGCTACGGCGTCTTTGCGCTGGCCGGCCCGAATGCCCGCGACATCCTCAAGGAGCTGATCGTGGACGCCGACCCGGAAACGGCGCTGTCCAACAAACGGTTCCCGTGGCTGTCCATGCGCAACATCGAGCTCAAGATGTGCCCGGTCATGGCGATCCGCGTGGCCTATACCGGCGAGCTTGGCTGGGAGCTGCACCACCCGATCGAGATGCAGAACTACCTGTGGGACCGGCTGATGGAGGCGGGTGAGAAACACGGCATGAAACTGGCCGGCGTGCGTGCGCAGAACTGGCTCCGGCAGGAGAAGAGCTACCGCGCCTTCGGAACCGAACTGGGCCGGGACGCGACCCCGCTCGAAGCAGGGCTGGACCGTTTCGTGGACCTGGACAAGGACTTCCACGGCAAAGGCGCGATGGAGGACACCGGCATCCGCGTCAAATGCGTGACGCTCCTGATCGACGGGCCGGAGGATGCCGATCCCTGGGGGCGCGAGGCGCTTTATGACGGCGAGACCCGCGTCGGGCGCCTGACCTCGGGCGGCTATTCGGTCGTCTTCGGCAAGTCCATCGGCATGGGCTATGTTACCCCCGAATTCGCCGAGGTGGGCACGAAGCTCAAGGTCCGGATGCAGACCGGGCTGTGGGACTGCGAAGTGGTCGAGGACAGCCCCCACGACCCGACCAACGCGCGCATCCGCGTGGATGGCTGACGCGGTTCATGGTAGCCTCCGGGTCAACACCCGGAGGCCGCCATGTCCGACATCATTTCCTGCACCTGCCTGTGTGGCGCGGTCCGGTTCGAGATCGCGCGGCCGGAAAAGCTGAACGACTGTAATTGTTCGGCTTGTAGAAGGTATTCGCCCCTCTGGGGCTATTCTCCGCCAGCCGAGGCGCGATTTCTGCAAGGCGAGGGGACGACCATCGGCTATGCGCGCGGAGAAAAATCGCTCGCTTTCCATCATTGCCCGACTTGTGGGTGCCTCACGCATTGGCAAGGCCTGACCGATGGCAACCGCGCCTTCAACTTGCGGCTCGCGGACAATCCCGCGGACATCGAAGGCATCCGTATCCGGCGTTTCGACGGGGCCGACAGTTGGACCTTCCTCGACTGAGCGTCAGCCCTCAGCCAGCGCGGCGGCGAAAGCCGCGGGCACCGTCGTTCCGTCATCAAGGATCGCGCCCATCTCGTCGCGTGCGCCTTCATACAATTCGTGGTGTTTTTTCCAGTCCATGAACCCGGTCCCCTTGGGCACCGTGGGCCGATGGAGCCAATCCTCGGCCCGGATGTCGAGCGGCTGTGCGGCCTGCCGGGCCAGAAGCGTGCGCATGGCGACGGGGACGATCCCCGGCACGCGGGGCGGTCTTTTGCCAAACGGAAAGAACAGGCGACGCAGGAGCGGGCGACGGCCCGGAATCTTGTCATAGGCCACGTCGAACGGTTGCCGCCCTTCGCGCGCAAAGCTGATGAGCAGGTTCGGTCCGTTCTTGAGCTCATGCATCGTGCGGAAAGGCAGATTGTCCATCGCCCCGCCATCGGCAAGCATCGATCCTGTGCCGTCAAAGAACGGCGGCAGCGCCCCCGGAATGGCGGCGGACGCGCGGATCGACCGCCACACGGACCCGCGCCGGATCACCTTTTGCGAGTTGTCAGACAGGTCCGTGGAGACTGCGAAATAGGGATACCACAGGTCCTCGATCAGCCCGTCGGTGTAGTGCTTGCGCAGGTGGTGGTCGAAAACGGTATGGTCGAGCAGGCTGTAGCGCGGCACCGTCAGCGTCGACAATGCCCGACCCGCCACGAAGATCTCGCCCGTGCGCCGGTCGATTTCATCCCCGGTCAACCCCATCGCGAAGGCCGCGCACATGGCTGCGCCAACGCTGGTGCCACCATAGATGTCGAATTGCATGTCACGCTGGCGGAAGGCCTCGTAGGTGCCGGTATGGAGCGGGCCCAACGCCCCGCCGCCCGCCGCGACCAATCCCCGCGCGGTCCCCGACAGGAACCGGGCGAGCCGGGCGATATCCTCGGTCCGCCCCGCCGCGACGTGGTGGTGCATGAACACCGGGCGGCTGTCGAGCCAGTCGGTCGTCCCGCTCACCCAGTCGCGGTGCTCGGGATGCACGATCACCAGCCGCCGGTGCGACTCCTCCACCACGTCGGCGGCGGCCCGTTCCAGCGCAGAGAGCGGTGGCACCGGCCCGGCCTTCGCCACGGTCAGCACCTGATCCGCCTGCCGCAGGACGCGCAGGCCCCAGTCGTCCTCCCCCGGTGCGACGACGAACATGACGAGCCGTCCGTCCTGTTCGAGGTTGTTGAACCAAGCGGTCGCGGCCGGGTCGTCGAGGTCGTCGCCAATGGCGGTTCGCGCGTCGCTCAGGCTGACCTTAAGCCCCTCCGATTGCGCGATCATGGCCTCGACGAAGCCATTCGGCAAAGGCGCGTCTCCGGCGGGCAGCACCGCGATGGTGCGCGCAAGCGGCGGCACCGCTTCGGCCCGAACCCGCGCGCTGGTGGCCGCGAGGCGGGTGGCGAGGAATCTGGCGATGGCGGGCTGAAGCCCCGTATGGCGCGCGCACATCGCAACGTATTCGTCCTGCGTGATCCGGAGCGCCACCGTGTCGCGTGCGGCGATCACGTCGGCGGTGCGCGGTTCGCCGGTAAAGAACGAAATTTCGCCAACGGGCGATCCGGCCCCGATTTCGGCGAGTTCGACGCCGTCGCGCCGGACCTTCAACCGGCCTGTTTCGATAAGATAGAGCGCCTCGGATGCGGACCCCTGCGCCATGAGCATGTCGCCCCGGTTGAGGTGAACACGCGCGATGTTGGACAAGGAGTCGCCGTGATTCTCGATGACCGAAAATAGTCCCTCCGAACGCGGAGGCGCAAAACCGCTTTCCATGAAACCTCTTTAGAATTCTGCCGTAATTCCGGCAACAACCGATACCCCTGCTCCCATACCACAGCGCTGTGCGGGCGTCATTTGTCTCGGATATTGACGTGGGGTCATGCCGCGTGCCGTGCAGCCCTTGCTGACGAAGGTATGAGCCGCGATACTGCCTGCGAACAGACGGGCGAGAACATGGATCAGGGCGAACCGATCACCGAAACGAGCGGCCTCGGGCGCGATCCGGACATGGAATACGAAGCCATCGCACGTTGGCTCGGCGCGATCGAATTCGGCTGGGATATCGAGCGCGCGCTGGAGTTCGCGCTGTTTCGCACCTATGCCGTGCCGTCCATCTCGGGCCTGCTCGCACGGACCGGAAAATTCGAGGCCGAGCCGCGCCGGCGCTACGACGACACCGAGCTGCTCCTGTCCGAGCCGATGGAGCACGGCATCGACTCGCCACGCGGGGCCGAGGCGGTGGCGCGGATAAATGCGATCCACGGGCGGTTCCGCATCTCGAACGACGACATGCTTTATGTGCTCTCCACCTTCGTGTGTGAGCCGGTGCGGTGGTGCGGGCGTTACGCCAAACGTCCGTTCACGGATGATGAGACGCGGGCCTGGACGAATTACTACCGCCACCTCGGGGCCCGTATGGGGATTGCCGGGATTCCGGAGAGCTTTGAGGCTTTCGACCGGCTCAACCGCGCCTACGAGGACGCGCATTTCCGGTTCGCGGCGAGTAACAAGCGCATTGCCGTGGCCTCCCTCGACCTGCTCCTCGGTTTCTACCTGCCGCGCCCGCTCTTCGGTCTCGGGCGTCCCGTCGCGCTGTCGCTGATGGACACGCCGCTGCTGCTCGCCATGGGATTCGAGCCGCCGCCGCCGGGTACGCAAAGATTGGTGAAACGGGCGATGACGCTGCGAAAATGGGTGCTCGCGCGGCTGCCGCGCCGCAAGACGCCGCGCCTCATCACGGCGCGCAAACGGCCCAGCTATCCGGGCGGTTACGCGATTTCAGAGCTTGGCGGGGTGCCGCGGCAGGGCGCGGTCAGAACTCCATCCAGATCGTGACCGGCCCGTCGTTGAGGAGCGAGACCTTCATGTCCGCCCCGAAGCGCCCCTGCGCCACCTCGATCCCCTGCGCGCGGAGTTGGTCTGCGAAGTATTCGTAGAGCCGCTCGCCTTCCTCGGGCCGGGCTGCGGTGGAGAAGCCGGGGCGGTTCCCGCGCGACGTATCGGCGGCCAGCGTGAACTGGCTTACGACGAGGGCGCCCCCACCGGTGTCGAGAAGCGAGCGGTTCATCTTCCCCGCATCGTCCTTGAAGATGCGCAGTTTCGCGACCTTGGCGGCGAGCGTGTCGGCATTGGCCTCGCCATCGCCGTCCATCGCGCAAACGAGGATGAGCAGGCCGGGGCCGATCTCGCCCAGAACCTCGCCATCCACCCGCACGGCTGCCTCGCTCACCCGCTGGATCAACGCCCTCACAGCTCATGCTCCCACGGAGGATTGGCCCCGGCGCGCGACACCGTGACGGCGGCGGCGGCGTTGCCAAGGGCGAGCGCCGGGGCGATCGTCTCCGCGTCCAGTGCATCGAGCGCGGCGCGGTTGAGCAGACCATCCCGGGCGAGACCGGCGAGCAGGCCGGCGTTGAATGTGTCGCCCGCGCCGACCGTGTCCACGACCGCGACCCGCTGCGCCCCGGCGCGGCAAGACCCGCCCGACCAGTGAGCTGTGACACCTTTGGCGCCCTCGGTCAGGCAGACGAGCGCGGTGCCGCCCGCGAGGATTTCCTCGATTCCAAGCCCGAGCCAGTCGAGATCTTCGTCCGAGATCTTGACGATGTCGGCGGCGGCCAGCATCCGGCCGATCCGGTCGCGGTAGCGCACCTCGTCGGTGATGAAGCCGGGGCGTATGTTGGGGTCGATCATGACGACCCGCCGCCCCGCCTCACGCAGCGCCAGCGCCTCATAGGCAGCACCGCAGGGCTCCACCACGAGGGAGATGCCGCCGAAGAACAGCGCCTCGGCCTCTTCCGGCATTCCCGGCAGGTCAGCATCGGAGAGCATCCGCCCCGCCGTGTTCTCGTCGTAGAAGGCATAGGACGCCTGACCGCCCGCCAGCGTGACGAAGGCCAGCGTGGTGGGCCGGTCTGATCGCGCCGCCCGCGTTGCATCCACGTTGGACGCGGCGAGCGAGGCGGCGAGCATCTGGCCGAACAGGTCCGTAGACAGCCCAGTAAAAAGCCCCGTCTCCACGCCGAGACGCCCCAAGGCGATGGCGGTGTTGAACACCGCGCCACCGGGGTAGGGGGCAAAGGCCGGCTCGCCCGCCGCACTCTCGCGCGGCAGCATGTCGATCAGGGCCTCGCCGCAGCACAGGATCATCTTGGTCGCTCCGATGTTAGCGGTATCATCCCTAGCGGACCGGCGAGGGTCGCGCAATCACTCCTGCCAGTCGACCCATTCGTCGAGCGGCGCGCGGGCGGTGCGGAAGCTGTTGGCGGGGTGGTCGGTGTCCGAATACCCGAACGAGATCATACAGAGCGCCAGCCGGTCCTCGCCCAGCCCGAAGAAGTCGTGGAGCGCCGGCGAGAAGGCGGCAGGCGCGGCCTGTGCCACCGTCGCGATCCCGCGCGCTTGCGCGGCGAGCGTGAAGGCGGTGACGAACCCGCCGCAGTCGATGGCGCCATAGGTGCCCAACTCGCGCCCGGACGAGATCATGGCGACATGCGGCGCGCCGAAGAAGTCGTAGTTCTTCATCATCTCGCGGGCCGACCCCTCACGGTCGCCCTTCTCGACGCCCACGGCTTCGTAAAGCTGCCAGCCGCAGGCGCGGCGCCGGTTGCGGTGATGGCCGGTATAGCCCTCGGGAAACGGAATGTCCGGGGATGCTCCGGCCGCGAAGGCGTCCTGAAGCGCGGTGCGCAGCGCATCGGTGCGCTCAGGCGACGTGATCCCCACCTGCCACGGCTGCGCGTTGCACCAACTCGGCACGCGCTGTGCCGCGCGCAGCACCGCCTCCACATCCGCGCGCGGCACCGGGTCGGGCCGGAAGGCGCGGCAGGAATGGCGTGCGGTCAGAATGTCGGTGAGCGTGTCGAATTGCGTCATGGGGCCTCTTGTCCGGCGGGTGTTATTGCGACTGGCTCGCGATGAAACCGATGATTCCGGCGAGGATGAGGCCCGCGAGCACCGCGAGCGTGATCTTCAGCCACGACCACGGCCGTTCCCCCTGCACCTTGCCGGAGCGTCCGTTCACCACGAAGCGATAGGTCTTGCCGCGATACTTGTAAGCGGCGAGCCATACCGGCAGCAGGATATGCTTGAAGGTCACGTCTGCCACGGACGTGTCGACCGAATGAACGCGCTGCCGGTCGCCGCCGATGTCGAACTTCACGTCGCGCAGGATCACCCGGTCCATATAGTCCCGCGCCTCGTCATAGCCTTCGGGCAACTCGACGGTATAGCCCTCGGCCCGGTAGCCTGCGAGGTATTCGGGACGGTAAGGTTCCAGCCCCGACAGGTCCCAGGGGGCGAGGTTGTCGGTGAAGCTCTTGGGCAGCGAGCGGGAGGCCAGCACCAGCACGTCATCGAAGAACCGCGCGACCCGGCCCGAGGCGGGACGCCAGCGCACCCGCTGCTCGCGCACCTGCTCCTGCTTGCCGTTGCGCGTGACCGTCTTGGTCACATAGTAAACGGTCCCGTGTTCGCCGGTGTAGCGTGAGTTGGTGTCGGCATCGAAGGTCCAGTAGGGCACATAAATTCCCGACATGCGCCGCCCTTTGCGCGCGTATTGCTTGAGCCCGTTGGGCGCGAACCAGAGGCGACCGAGCCATTTGTTCATGGCAGCATGGGCGTCGCGTTCCTCGACGGCGAAAGGCAGGAGCCCCTTGGGTTTGATATGCCGGTGCGTGCCGGTGTCGGTGACGACGGGCGTGGCGCAGAACGGACATTCCCTGGCATGGGTGTTCGCGTCGAATTCCACCTGCGCCCCGCAGTTGGGGCAGGAGGCGACGCGCGTGTCCTCGATCTCCGCCTCGGGGAGCTTGGCGTCCAGTGCCGCGCGGAAGTCCAATTCACGGATCGCGGCGACCGTGCCTCCGTGCCCCTCGATCGGGCGGGTGTTGCCGCAGTGGTCGCACTTCAGCTCTCCCGCCTGCGCGTCGAAGCG
Source organism: Maritimibacter sp. (assembly GCA_002695005.1). Taxonomy (GTDB): domain Bacteria; phylum Pseudomonadota; class Alphaproteobacteria; order Rhodobacterales; family Rhodobacteraceae; genus Maritimibacter. Next base: position 150,601 of record NZNT01000025.1, on the reverse strand, counting down.
CATGTCCGAGCCGCACTGGTCACAGGGGAAGCGGTGCTCTTCCTCCGGGCGGGTCACGTCGAGGGGATTTGTCTCATCCTGCATGATCGAAACTCACGATTTGGGCGATGGTCGCGGCCGAGGCCGAGGTGAAGCGAATGACGTGGCAGAAGATGCGCGGGGCCTCGCCGTCCCGTTGCAACCGGCCCGAGACCGAGCCCGCCTTGCCGTGGGTGACGACCTCGGAAATCTCGATCCACTCGTGCCGGGGCACCTCGAGCGTGGCAGCCGTGATCGCCGCGCGCCCGGTGATTCCGGCGCCGAACCTGTCCCACGCGGCCCCCTCGGCCAGAACCGATGCGTCCAGATCACCCACGCCCATGAGCGCGAGCGCGATGTCCTCGGCCCGCGCGGCTTTTGGGCTGTTGGCGCAGTCCGGCGACCGGGCCACCCGGGTCATGGCCGCACCTTCCGGGCGAGGCGTAAATGTAAGACGGAACGGGGCATCGACAGGGGTCGCAAGACGGTGGATCGGCGAGGTTCGCATGAGACCTAGCACGCGGCCCGTCCCGCGCAAACCGGCGATCCGTCGCGCGGGGTGGTTGCATCGTCCGGCAGGCCCCCTATCGTCGGGCGCATGACCTGTCATGTCCTGCGTTTCGCCACCGCCTGCATCGCTTTCGCCGCCACCTTCTCCGCTCCGGCGCAGGGTCAGGACGTGGCCTACAGCTTCACCTGGGAAGGTGCGGGCGGCTACGTCATGCAGGGCGGGATCGCCTTCGACAGCGACCGTCCCGGGGGCCGGCTGGTGCGCGAGAACGACGTGCAGTGCTTCGTAATCGAGGGGTTCCGGAACGGCGAGCCCATCGGCCGCTGGGCCTTGGGCCAGTTGACGGAAGAGACGACCTGGACGCTCACGTTCTCGCCGGCGCAATCCGCCTTTGTGGTCTATGGCCCCATGGCCGACATGCCGCAGGCGTGGAACATGAACGGTTTTGGCGAGAATTGCGGCGACCCCGGTTTTGGCTTCAACATCGGAAACTTCGCGCAGGATCTCTGCGTCGATGGCGAACTGGCCCGTGACAGCCAGATCGCCCCCGCGCGCCCCTTTCCGGCGACGCGCGACGACGGTTATGTCTTTCCCTCCGACGGTTGCCGCAGCGCCCTCATGCTCAGCCATCTCGACAACGGCTGACACGGGGGCTTGCGCGCGTCTCAGACGCCCGGCGGGGGCGGAGGTGGCATCACCGTGAACAACGTGGCGAGGTCCGCGACGTCCTCGGCCTTCATCCAGCCATCCTGACCGGCGGTCCAGACCATCGTTTCGCGCGTGATCTGCCCGGTCCCGGCCTTCTGTCCCATCGTGGCGCGGCTGAACGGCCCCTGCGTTTCGCCGTTCGTGGCGATGTGCCAGACCTTCTCGGCTGGAGGCGGCGGCGGGGGCGCGGCCTGTGCGGCCGCCTGTGCCGGGGCAGCGCCCCACGGGCCCTGCATCGACTGCGCGCCCTGCGCCATCGCCATTCCAAGACCCATGCCCATGCCCGCGCCCATCCCTTCGGATGCAGCGCCGCCTTTTTGCAGCGCTTCCGCGGCGGACCATTTCATGTGCTCGTCGAGGTTGCCGGCAAGCCCGCGCGACGTGCGTTTGTCCAATGCCTCCTCCACGGCGGGCGGGAGCGAGATGTTCTCGATGTAGAACTCGGGGATCGCGAGGCCGTAATCCGCGACGATCTTGGTGATCTCCTTGGCGACCATCTCGCCCAGCTCCATCGTGTTCGCGGCCATGTCGAGCACGGGAATGCCCGCACCGGCGATCACGCGGCTGAAGGACTGCACGATGATGTTGCGGATCTGGAAGCTGACCTCGTCCATCGTGAACTCGCCGTCGGTGCCGACGATCTCCAGCAGGAACTTGGCCGGGTCGGTCACGCGCACGGCGTAGGTGCCGAAAGCGCGGATACGCACAGGGCCGAACTCCGGGTCGCGACACATGATCGGGTTCTTCGTGCCCCACTTGAGGTCGGTGAACCGGGTCGTGTTGACGAAGTAGATCTCGGACTTGAACGGCGACTTGAACCCGTGGTCCCAGTGCTGAAGCGTCGTCATGATCGGCATGTTGTTGGTTTCGAGCATGTAAAGCCCCGGCGTGAACACGTCCGCCAACTGCCCCTCATGCACGAAAACCGCCGACTGCCCCTCGCGCACGGTGAGCTTCGCCCCGTACTTGATCTCGTGGCCCTCGCGCTCGAACCGCCAGACCATCGTGTCGCGCGTGTCGTCGACCCAGTGAATGACGTCGATGAATTCGCCCGTCAGGAAATCGAAAATACCCATAGTTGTCCCCCTATGAAGTGCCGCCCATCAAGTCGGCGGCGATCCGTTCCACGATGGGCCGGGCTTCGCCTTCGGTCATGCCGGGGCGCAGGCGCGGATCGTAGAGCATCTTGAGAAGATATTCGTCATGCGTGGTAAGCAACCCGAATTCCTCGTCGTCGTTGAAAATCGACGGACGGGCGAGCGGGTAGTCGTTGGACAGCCCAAGCCCCTGGGCCACTTCCTCCTGAATGCATGAGGCTCGCAGCAGGTCAGGGTGCTCGGCCCGGATGATCGCGACGGCCTGATTGTAGGTGCCGTCCTGCTCCGGGTCCGTCGCGAAGGCGAGGCAATAGGTCGACTGCGGCAGGTTGATGACGGTGTTCAGCGCGGTGCGCGAGATGTTGGGCATCAGTTGCCGCAAACGCGGCTCCAGCGCGCGCCGCTCGCTCTCGGACAGGATGAAAACGTGGAAATTCCCGCCCCGCGACACCGAGACGGGATGGCCGGTCACACGGGCCAGACGCCTTGCGAATCCGGCAAGCTCGTTCGAATCGCGGGTGCGCTTGGTCGGGCTGACCGACGGACCGAATTCGAGCGTCAGGCGCACGGGCTTGTCCCAGCGGTGCAGCTTGGACGCGCTTTCACGCGCCACCAGCGTGCCGCCCTGGTCTGCATATTCCTCATAGAACGCGATGCGCAGGAAGTTGCGGGTCAGGTCGCGCGCGGTGAAGGGCGCATCCGGCCCGCCCCCGTCGGTGCGCAACAGCCCCTGCGCCAGAAGCCCGCGTTGCAGGCGTCCGTAGTAGGAAACAAGCTCGGGCGACAACCCGTCCGCCTCGGGCACGCCCTGCGACTCCGGGCGCGGCAAAGGGGAGGGCGCGGTCGCCACTGCGCCGCTTCCCGGCACATCGCAGCCGGACAAAAGCCCCGCCACGACCAGCGCGGCGGGGAGGAGGGACGTTTTCAAAGTCAATTGGGAACCGCTTCGCCCATGTTGTGTCCCGAAGACGTGCCACGGGCCTTGGCCGAGGCGAGCGTGTCCTTGAGCTCGCCTTCCATCTTGACCAGTTCTTCCTCGGCGGCAGCGCGCTTGGCCTTGCCCTCGTCGGCGATCTGGAGGCTTTCCTCGATGGTCGCGATAAGGTCGGCGTTGGCCGTCTTGATCGCCTCGATGTCGAACACGCCCCGCTCCATCTCCTGCCGGATGACCTTGTTGGCCTCGCGCAGGTTCTTCGCGTTGGAGGTGAGCAGCTCGTTTGTGAGGTCGTTGGCCTCTTTCACGGCCGCAGCAGCCTCGGCCGACCGCTGGATCGTCACGGCCTGCGCCAGCTGTGTTTCCCACAGCGGCACCGTGTTCACGAGCGTCGAGTTGATCTTGGTCACAAGGCTCTTGTCGTTCTCCTGCACCAGCCGGATCGAAGGGAGCGACTGCATCGTCACCTGCCGGGTAAGCTTGAGGTCGTGGACCCGGCGTTCGAGGTCGTCGCGCGCAGCCCGGAGGTCACGCAATTCCTGTGCCTTGAGCACGCCCTGTTCTTCGGGGGCGGCGTCGACTTCCTTTTCCTTGGCCGGGATCACGGTCTCGTCCAGTTCCTTGATCTTGGCCTCGCCGGCGGCGATGTAGAGCGCCAGTTCGTCGTAGAATTCCAGCGTCTTCTCATAGAGCTTGTCGAGCGACTTGATGTCCTTGAGCAGGACGTGCTCGTGCTTGAGCAGGTTGTCGGTGATCCGGTCGATCTGGTCCTGCACCGTTTCATATCGTGCCGCGAACTTGGCTGCCGGGGCTGCCTTGCCGATGATGCGCTCCCAGAACGTGCGCTTGCGGCGCATGTCCAGTTCGGAGACGGAAAAGCCCCGGATCGTCGTGACGATATCGCGCAGGGAATCTCCCGCAGGGCCTGCGTCCTTGTTGCGCACGCCTGACAGCATTTCCTGGCTGATCGTCTGAAGCTCCGCCTGCGCGCCCGATCCGAACTCGATGATCGACTGGCTGTTGCCCATGTCGATCTCGCCCATCCGCTTGGTGATCTCGGCCTTTTGCGGCGCATCTGCGGATTCGAACGGCACCAGCGCGCTCGACGGCTCGCGCAGGACGACCGCCGTCACCTCTTCCACGTCCCGCGTCTCAGTGCCTGCTTTCTTGAATGTCTTGTCGTCCATAACCTTGTCCCTGTCCTAGTGACTTACCACGCCCTCACGGGCCAATCGTTCCCGCAGAACCTCGATTTCGATGTTCAGGTCAGCGTGGTCGTCGGTAAGCATCTTTTGTGTCCGCGCGTTGAAATTCCGCTCAAGATCGTCGAGGAGCTGGACGTAATCCGTCCGTGCCTCGGCGCTGCGCGACTGGCTGTAGATATCCGCGAATTTGATCGTCGCATCACGCGCGCCCATCAAATAGACGGTGAGGTACTTACGCGCCTGCGTAAGGTCGCGCGGATCGTCTTCGATCGTGCGGAACATGGCGCGGGCCGTGGCCTGAAAGCTGTCCACCCGCCGCTCCAACTCACGGTCACGGGCGCGTACGATAGCTTCTTTCATCGCGGTGAGCAGCTTCTCCGCCTCGCCCACGGCGCGGGCGACCCGATCGGTCTGGTACTCGTCCACGCCTTCCATTCCCTTGTTCTTCAAAGGATCGGGCCCGAAGGCCATGAAATGAAGCGCAGCGCCCAGAACCCCGAAGATCACGGCATTCATCACGCCGCCGCCCACGAACCCCGCCAGCGCGAGGCCGAGCCCGGTGGTCAGCGAGCCGAGGATCTTGCGCGGGGCACCCGGCCGGCGCGCGATCTTGCGTGCATCATAGGCCTCATGCGCCAGGACGCCTTCCCGCGTAAGCCAGGCAGCGAGGATCAGGAGACCGAAGGCCACAAGCCGCATCGCAAGGCCAGCGGGCTCCAGGAAAAAAGCGGAGACCGCCAGCGGCAGGGGCATCAGGAACAGCAGGTTCACCCGCCCTCCGGCCCGCGATCGGGTCTGGCCATCGAACGGGTTCTTCGCGGGTGGCGGCGTTTGTTCACCGGACCCGTCCGGGCTGAATTTCCCGCCGTAACGCTGGGCCATCAGCCACCCCCCGTGATCGCGACATACAAGATGAGCGCGAGGAGAAGCACATAGGACAGCTTCTGCAAACCGGAACCGGACAAAACGACCCCCTCGGCCGGACATTCCCACAACTTCTCACAGATATAGGGGCGATGACCCGCGCGGGCCAGTTGATTCCCGAAAAGTCGGGGAACCTTGCCGATGTACCGGCCCGTCCAAAAGGTGCGAGCCGGCGCCCGCGCAGGATTTGCGCCGCCCTGCCTTTGGCAGGTCGCCGCGATATGCCGGGCGAGTCCTCGCACCCCCGAAGTATTTGAAAAGCAGAGAAGGGGTCAGCGTTTGCGGGGTGGCTTGCGGCGGCGCACGGGAGTCTTTTTTGCCGTGCCGGTCGGATCCTTGGGCGCCTCGAGCCCGAGTTGTTCGCGAAGAACACGACCCTTGACCTCTTCGACCGCGCCCGCCTTCAGCTCGCCCAGGCGGAACGGGCCGTAGGAGATACGGATAAGCCGGTTCACCGTCAGGTCGACAGCCTCCATCGCGCGCCGGATTTCGCGGTTCTTGCCCTCGCGCAGGCCGATGGTGAGCCAGGCGTTCGCGCCCTGCTGCCGGTCGAGCGTGACCGCCATCCCCTGAAACCGCTCGCCGTCGACCGTAATCCCTTTGCGCAGCTTTTCGAGAACGGCCTCTTCCGGCTTGCCGTTTACGCGGACGCGGTATTTGCGCACCCAACCGGTAGACGGCAACTCCAGCTTGCGCTTGATGCCGCCGTCATTGGTCAGGAGCAGCAGCCCCTCGGAGTTTATGTCGAGACGTCCGACACTCATCACCCGGGGCATGTCCTCTGGAAGTTTTTCGAACACCGTGTCGCGGCCCTTTTCGTCCCGCTCGGTGGTCACGAGGCCGGTGGGCTTGTGATAAAGCCAAAGGCGCGGGGCCTCGGGTTCGCTGACCTCTTTTTCGTCCACCGTGATCCTGTCGCGGGCTGTGACGTTCAGCGCAGGGCTGTCGATCACCCTGCCGTTCACGGCGACCCGCCCCGCCTCGATCATGCGCTCGGCTTCCCGGCGCGAGGCAACGCCAGCCCGCGAAAGCACCTTGGCGATCCGGTCGCCGGGGGGGGTCTTGTCCGTCATGCTCCCCCGATAGGGCGCGCGTGTTCCCTTGTCCAGCGGCGCGGGGCGGGCGAAGAAGGGGCGTGACCGGGTTTCGCTCATATATGGATGCCGCGCTTGACGAGGCACGCGCCGCCGCCGCGCGCGGGGAGGTGCCGGTGGGTGCCGTGCTTGTGGGCCCGGAGGGCCGTATCGTCGCGCGTGCCGGCAACCGGACGCGTGAACTCAGCGATCCGACGGCCCACGCCGAAACACTGGCGATCCGTGCCGCCTGCGCCGCGCTTCAGACCGAGCGCCTGCCGGATTACGACCTCTACGTCACGCTGGAGCCGTGTCCGATGTGCGCCGCCGTCATCTCCTTCGCGCGAATCCGCCGCCTCTACTACGGCGCGTCGGACCCCAAGTCCGGCGGCACGGCTCACGGTGCGCGGGTTTTCAGCCACCCACAATGCCATCATGTGCCCGAGATCTACGACGGCATCGCCGCCGCCGAGGCTGAGGCGCTCCTGAAATCCTTTTTCAGCAAAAAACGCTAGGCTTCTTTCCGGTCCAAAATATCCCGGAGGGGGTCTGGGGGAGGCTGGCCTCCCCCAGCTGGTCGTGGCAGCAAGCTGCCGCGAAACCTCAGATATCGATGGCCTGCATCACCTCCGGTTCGATCACCTCGACACCCTTCAGTTCCGCTTTCATCACCGCGGCCGACTGCTCCAGCAGAGGAAAGGTGCGGTAGTGGCACGGGATCACCGTCTTGAAGTCGAAATACTTCTTCGCAGCGTAGGAGGCACGCGCCATGTCCATCGTGAAATGGCCCCCGGCGCACAGGATGCCAATGTCCGGTTTGTGAATCTCGCCCATCCACGCCATGTCCGCCATGATGTCGGTGTCCCCGCTCACATAGATCGTGTGACCTTCGCCAGAGATCATGTAGCCCGATTCGTTGCCCATGTAGCGCGGGCCGTCCGCTGTTGCCTCGGAGGACGAATGGGTGGCGTTCACCATCGTGACCGCGACATTGCCCAGTTTCACCGTGCCGCCCTTGTTGAAACCCACGGTCTCGAGCCCATGCTTCTGTTCCCAGAACCCCATCAGGTCGAATATGCCGACGCAGGGAATGCCCTTGTCCTTGCAGATGCCGACCGCCGAATTGGCGTGGTCGAAATGGCCGTGGGTGATGAGCACATGGGTCACGCCCTCGGTCGCCGCCGCCCATTGGTCCTCGGGCAGCATGGGATTGCCTTCGAGCCACGGGTCGATCAAGAGGACTTGGTCCTCGATTTCGATGCGGAAGCTTGCGTGTCCGTGCCAGATGATCTTCATGGGGATACCTCCTGTTGTTGCAGGGAGCGTAACAAAACCGGGAGTGATGTCGATGGACTGGACCGCGCAGATCGACGCCTATTGCGAGAGGGTGGGGTTCGGCTTCTGGGCCGAGCCGATCAACGCGCTCACCAACATCGCCTTTCTGATCTCTGGCTTCATCGTCTGGCGAAAATCGCAGGGAAAGAACCTGCCACTGGCCGAGGCGATGGCCATCGTGCTTTTCGCCATCGGCATCGGGTCATTCCTGTTTCACACCTTCGCGACCCGTTGGGCGGGGGCGATGGACACGGCGCCGATCCTGATCTTCGTGCTCCTGTTCACCTTCGCGGCGACTTACGACCTGTTCAAACAGTCGCTTCCGATGGCGGCTGTCATCACGCTGGCGTTTTTTCCCTTCATGGCGCTCGCCTATCCGATCGGGGATTTGGCCCCGTGGCTCAGGGGCTCGACCGGGTACATCCCCGTACTTCTCTGGATCGGCCTCTTCGCGCTCATGGCCTCGGGCCAGCTCGCGTGGGATTTCTGGACGGGCTTCGCGCTTCTCGCGCTGTCGATCACCTTCCGCAGCCTCGACGAACGAGTCTGCGGACAGGTTCCCATTGGCACCCATTTCCTGTGGCACCTTCTGAACGCCTTCCTGCTCGGCTGGTTCGCCAGTTTCTACATCCGTCACATGCTTGCAGGTAAGGCCGCTCGGGGCTAAACCGCCACGGACGTTTACGGAGGCAGATATGTCGATCGACAAGGACACCGCGCGCAAGGTGGCGCATCTCGCCCGCATCCGGGTCGAGGATGACGCGCTTCCCGCGCTGGCGGACGAATTCAACACCATCCTCGGCTTCATCGAACAGTTGAACGAGGTGAACGTGGACGGGATCGAACCGATGACCTCGGTGACGCCCCAGCGCCTGAAACGCCGCGAGGACGTGGTGACCGAGGGCGATCAGGCCGACAAGATCCTCAAGAACGCCCCCGATGCCCGCGAGGGCTTTTTTGCCGTGCCGAAGGTGGTGGAATGATGTCCGGTCTGAACAAGCTGACCATCGCCGAAGCGCGCGACGCGCTGAAGAAGGGCGACGTAACGAGCGTGGAACTGACCGAGGCCTGCATCAGCGCAATCGACGCGGCCGGCGCTCTGAACGCCTTTGTCCACAAGACACCCGAAATTGCGCTGGAGCGTGCGAAATCGGCCGATGAGCGCCTGAAGGGCGGCGAAGAAGCCCCGTCACTGTGCGGTATCCCGGTGGGGATCAAGGACCTCTTCTGCACCAAGGGCGTGGACAGTCAGGCGGCCTCGGGCATCCTCGAAAACTTCAAGCCGGAATACGAGTCGACCGTCAGCCAGAACCTCGCCGATGCGGGTGCGGTCATGCTGGGCAAGCTCAACATGGACGAATTCGCGATGGGCTCGTCGAACGAGACCTCGGTTTACGGCGACGCCGTGAACCCGTGGAAGGTCGACGACCGCCAACTCACACCGGGCGGCTCCTCCGGTGGCTCGGCCTCCGCCGTGGCCGCCGATCTGTGCCTCGCGGCCACCGGCACGGACACCGGCGGCTCAATCCGCCAGCCTGCCGCCTTCACCGGCATCACGGGGATCAAGCCGACCTATGGGCGCTGCTCGCGCTGGGGCATCATCGCCTTCGCGTCGTCGCTCGATCAGGCGGGACCGATGACCAAGAACGTGCGTGACGCGGCGATCATGCTGGAAGCCATGTGTTCGCACGACCCGAAGGATTCGACCTCGGCCGACATTCCGGTGCCGAACTTCGAAGCGATGCTCACGGGCGACATCAAGGGCAAGGTCATCGGGATTCCCAAGGAATACCGGATGGACGGGATGCCGGACGAGATCGAGAAGCTCTGGGCCGAAGGCACAGCGATGCTCAAGGACGTAGGCGCGAAGATCGTCGATATCTCGCTGCCCCACACGAAATACGCTTTGCCGGCGTATTATGTGATCGCGCCCGCCGAAGCCTCGTCCAACCTCGCCCGTTACGACGGGGTGCGCTACGGCCACCGTGCCAAGCTCGCCGCCGGTGAAGGCATCGTGGACATGTACGAAAAGACCCGCGCCGAGGGCTTCGGCCACGAGGTGCAGCGCCGTGTGATGGTGGGCACCTACGTCCTGTCGGCGGGCTTCTACGACGCCTATTACAACCGTGCCCGCAAGGTGCGCGCCCTCATCAAGCGCGACTTCGACGAGGCCTTCGATCAAGGCGTGGACGCGATCCTCACCCCCGCGACGCCCTCTGCGGCTTTCGGGCTGGGCGAGATGGCCGAAGCCGATCCGGTGCAGATGTATCTCAACGATGTCTTCACCGTGACCGTGAACCTCGCGGGCCTTCCGGGCATTTCAGTGCCTGCCGGGCTGGACAAGCAGGGCCTCCCGCTCGGGCTCCAACTGATCGGGCGTCCGTGGGAAGAGGGCGACTTGCTGAATGTCGCCTATGCCCTCGAAGGCGCGGCCGGTTTTGTTTCCAAGCCGGAGAAATGGTGGTAAACGGCCCGGACTTCACCCCGGAGAACAAGATCCATGCGTAGCGTCGCAGCCACAGTTTCCCTCGTCGTTCTGGCCGCCTGTGCCGGTCCGATCCCCGAAAGCGGGCCGGGCGCAGTGGACACCACCGCGCGCGCGTCGAATGGCTCGGGACTGCCGCCGGCCTCCGCTGTGGGAAGCCAGCCTCTCGACAGTGAAGGGGCCGCGATTGCCGCCGAGACCTCGCAACTGCTTGGCCTGAGCTCGGGCAATCAGACCGGCGCGCCGCTCAACGCGATGACGACCCCGGCCGCGACAACCGGCGGATCGACCTCCGAAGTCGCCGTCGAAGCGGGTGCCGCGGCGAACACCGAAGTGATCTCCGACGAGCAGAACTTCCAGGCGGTCGCCTCGCGCGAGACGATCCAGTCCGATGCCGAGAGGCTTGCGGAAAACCGCGCGCAATACGTTGTGATCCAGCCGACGCAGGTGCCCCAGCGCGAAGGCGGCAATGGTGCCTCGGTCGTGAAATTCGCGCTCGCCACGAATAACGCCGTCGGGCAGCAGCTTTACAGCCGCTCGGGCTTCAACGCGCAGGCCCGGTTCGAGCGCAATTGCGCCAAGTATTCCCACAGCGACCTCGCGCAGGAAGCGTTCCTCAACAGCGGCGGCCCTGAGCGCGACCGTGAAGGGCTCGACCCGGACGGGGACGGTTTTGCCTGTTTCTGGAACCCGGCGCCATTCCGCGCCGCCCGCCAGGGTGCTACCGAAGTGGTGACGCAATATGTCGACGTCGAGACGCCCGGCGTCTCCGAGTAACGCGGGCCACTGGCGGCCCTCCCCCAATTTCGGCCCGCGCCGCGACGGGCTGACGCCCGAATTGATCGTGATCCACTACACCGCGATGGCGAGCGCCGAGGCGGCGTTGGAGCGGCTGTGTTCACCCGAGCATGAGGTGTCCTGCCACTACCTGATCGGGCGGGACGGCACGCTCTGGCAGATGGTCGAGGAAGAGGCGCGCGCCTGGCACGCGGGGCAGGGGCGATGGGCCGGACGGGACGATGTGAATTCACGTTCCATCGGCATCGAGTTGGACAATTCCGGCACCGTTCCCTTCGCGTCCACCCAGATGGAGGCGCTCACCTTACTGGTTTCCGACATCCGCGCGCGCTGGGGCATTCCCGTCGCGGGCGTCATCGGCCACTCGGACTTCGCGCCGGGCCGCAAGGGTGACCCGGGCCGACGCTTCGACTGGCGCCGGCTCGCGCTTGAGGGTCAGGCGGTCTGGCCGGACCCTGCCGGAGATTTGGCCGAGGTCTCAGACCAGGCATTCCGTGCCGCCGCCGAAGTCTTCGGCTATCCGGTCGAGGAGGGGTGTGCGGTGATCCTCGAAGCCGCGCGGCAGCGCTTTCGCCCCTGGGCGCGCGGGCCGCTCGACGGGCATGACGTGGCGCTGATGCGCGACCTCGCCACACGCTTCCCCGTTGACCGGGACGCCCCCGCCGCCTAAATCCACCCGGCGCGGATGGCCGGACGGTCGCCGGTGTCGGGGGCTTCCCCGACGCGGGAGGAAAGTCCGGACTCCACAAGACAACGGTGCCGGGTAACGCCCGGCCGGGGAAACCCGAGGGAAAGCGCCACAGAGAACAAACCGCCCCGCATGTCGGGGTGAGGCTGAAACGGTGGGGTAAGAGCCCACCGCGGGACCGGCAACGGAACCGGCAAGGCAAGCCCCACCGGGAGCAATGCCGAATAGGGATCTCGCGCCCCGCGTGGGCAGGGCCGTCTTGGCCCGGAGGTCCGGGTTGGCAGCTGAAGCCGCGTGGCGACACGCGGCTTAGAGGAATGATCGTCGAACCGGGGTCCGCCCCGGGGAACAGAATCCGGCTTACAGGCCATCCGCGCATATTCACGAGGGGGCCGTTTCCAGAATGAGCGGGCTGGCGCCCGCGCAGGATTTGCGCCGCCCCGGCTACGCCGGGACGCCGCGGTGGGCGCACATGCCTTGGGTGGCGATGACGCCAAGGGCAGGGCTATTGCTGGTGAGGCGTCTGAGGGGGCGGTTTGCCCCCACAGCGCGCCGGTCGGTGCCTTGTGGGAGTCGCTTGCGCGCCGAGGACGGGACGCGGCCTGAGCCACAATCGTTGCGTGATCCTGGACCTGCGGCCGAATCGCGGGCCAAGGGCTGCGAAAAGTGCGGCGACGGTGGTTGACTCGGAGCCGCGTTTCTATAGAAGGCGGGCTTCAAGGATTTACCCGGGCCGCAGTGCGCGCCCGATGAGGAGCTGGAAAAATGGCGAAACCGACGACGATCAAGATCCGCCTGAACTCGACCGCGGACACGGGCCACTTCTATGTGACCAAGAAGAACGCGCGCACCATGACCGAAAAGATGGTCGTAAAGAAATACGACCCGGTCGCGCGCAAGCATGTCGAGTACAAGGAAGGCAAGATCAAGTAAGCCCTTTCTCGGCGACGAGACAATAACCGCGCGACCCACCGGGGCCGCGCGGTTTTTCTTTGTGAGGACATCATCCGTCCGGACCCCGTTCAGCCCCCCGAACGAGAGGACCAACAGGATGAGACTGAATTGCTATGCGGGCGAGACCGCGACACCACCTCCCTTCACACTGCGAGGCGCCGGAGCGGACGACGCCGAGGCGCTCGGCGCGCTGTTGGCGGCGAGCTATGCGCGCCTGCTCGCGCCCGACTACCCGCCTGCCGTGCTGGACGCCGCCCTGCCACGCATCACGATGGCACAGCCCGAGTTGCTCGCGGCGCCTGGCTACCTCGTCGCCGAGGCGGGCGGGGGTGAGATCGTCGCGGCCGGCGGCTGGACCTGGCGTGGGCCAGCGGGCGGGGCCGCGCCGCTCGACTGGGCGCATGTGCGCCATGTCGCCGTGCATCCGGACCTTGCGGGCGCGGGGCTCGGACGGCTCATCGTGACGCAGGCAGCCGACACGGCGCGGGAGGCCGGGGTCCGGGTGCTGTCGTGCCTGTCCACGCTCACGGCGCGGGGGTTCTATCGAAGGATGGGATTCGCCGATCTCGGCGAGGTGGAGCTGTCGCTCGCGCCGGGTGTGGGGTTCCCGGCAGTCCAGATGCGCAAGGTGCTCTGACAATGGCGGAAGGCCGCACCGAAGCGCGGCCTTCCGAACCTTGGTGGGCGATCAGGCTTCGTTGCCGCCCATCGATTCGAGACGCCGCTTGTTCTGCGTGCGGCTCATCACGAGATACATCAGCGCCACGCCCGAAAAGAACGCGCCGACGCCGACAAGAGTGATCGTGGTCATGTTAAACCCTCATTTACTATTCTGCCCCATCGCCATCGCTAATCAGTGAATGTGACCACAATGGGCCGAATGCGGGGTCAGTTCGCGTCTTGGGGCAACAATGGTCAAAGAAAAGGGCCGGCCCCGAAGGACCGGCCCCAAGGCCGTCAGACCTGCGTCATCGTCACTCGCGGTTGCCGAGGAACTGAAGCAGGAACATAAACAGGTTCACGAAGTCGAGGTACAGGTTCAGCGCACCGATGATGGCGGACTTCGCCAGCCATTCGCTGTCCATCGCGTGGGCGTGCTGGATGTACTCGTTCTTGAGCTTCTGGGTGTCGTAGGCGGTGAGGCCCGCGAAGATCAGCACGCCGATCGCCGAGATCGCGAAGTGAATCGCGGGCGAGGCGAGGAAGATGTTCACGATCGACGCGATGATCAGACCGATCAGGCCCATGATCAGGAACGCCCCCCAAGCCGAGATGTCCTTCTTCGTGGTGTAGCCCCAGAGGCTGAGGCCAGCAAAGGAGATCGCGGTGATGAGGAAGGTTTGCGCGATCGAGAAGCCCGTGAAGGCCATGAAGATCCAGCTGATCGACAAACCCATCACCGCCGCGAAGGCGTAGAAGTAGAGTTGTGCGCCAGCTGCGGATAGTTTGTTGATCGCCGCGCCGAAGGCGAAGACCATCACCAGCGGCAGGAACATCACGATCCAGCCAAAGATGTTCGGCGACAGTGTCACCGGGTCGCGCAGAAGCGACTGGAGCGGTTCGGCCGTGCCGAATGCCCAGGCAACGCCCGCGGTCACCAACAGACCCACGGACATCGTCGCGTAGATCTTGTTCATATGGGCGCGAAGGCCCTCGTCGACTTGTGCCGCGCGGGCACCTGCACCGGCGCGGACCGTTCTTTGTTCAGCCATATGCTGCCTCCATGAAGCCAATCCCTGTGGGATACACCCACACTTGGACCAGATATTGGCGAGCGGGCCGGGTTTTTCAAGGATTTCCGGGGGCATGAGGCCCCCGAAACGATGACTTACCGGTGATGACGGCTCGATAGCTCCCAAAACGGGCGCCTGCTCTCGGACCAGGCATCGCGCCGCGACAGCCCAATATCTTCCAGCAGATGGTCATCGAGCCGGGCCAGGGCGCGGCGTTCGCGGCGGGCCGAGATCGCAGCGCCGAGCGTGTCCAGAGCCGAAAAACGGCCGCGGCGGGTGCGGGGAATATGGCGGGACGCGGCGAACATGGCGTTTCTCCAAATGTGATGTGTTTTGCACGATTGATTACGATGCTTGATATATGCTGCAATCTGGTGGATTATGAAAACGAATGATTTTGAAGTCTTGCATCAAGGATTGTGATATGGCCCGGAACCTCGATCTCACCGCCCTGCGCGCCTTCGTCACCGTGGCTGACGTGGGGGGCGTGACGCGCGCGGCGGGTCTGCTTCATCTGTCGCAGTCCGCCGTGTCCATGCAGCTCAAGCGGCTGGAGGAGGGGATTGGCCAGTCCCTTTTCGACCGAAGCGGGCGCTCCATCGAACTGACAGGGGAGGGGGAACAGCTCCTCTCCTATGCACGCCGGATGCTGGAGCTGAACGACCAGGTGCTGGGCAAGCTCACCGACAGCGGGCTCGAGGGCGAAATCACGCTGGGCGTGCCCCATGACATCGTGCTGCCCGCACTTCCCCCGGTCCTGCAACGCTTCAACGCTGAGTTTCCGCGCATGAAGATCACGTTGATTTCCTCCTTTACGCGGGCGCTGAAGCAGGAATTCGTGCGGGGGGCGTGCGACGTGATCCTGACGACCGAGCAGGACGGGGAGGGGAACGGCGAAACGCTGTGCCACCTGCCACTCACCTGGGTCGGGGCGCCGAACGGCAAGGCGTGGAAGCAGCGGCCCCTGCGGCTCGCCTTCGAAGAACGGTGCAAATTCCGCCCGGGCGTTCAAGCGGCATTGGACGAGGCGGGCATTCCCTGGGAAATGGCCGTGACCAGCGACATGAGCCGCACCATCGACGCGAGCGTCGTGGCCGACCTCGCCGTTCATGCCCGGCTCGCCGGTACGCAGATGGACCCGCTGGAGCCGATCGAGCACGGCGGATCGCTCCCGGACCTGCCCGTGAACAACGTCAATCTCTATGTGGCGGAAAGCTGTCGTGGAGAAGCGCCCGAGGCGCTCCTCCACATGTTGCGTCAGGCTTATTCCGGGCTGGCTCAGCCGCGCCCGGTGGTGACCACGACCTTGCCGGTGGACTTCCGCGAGCGCAGAAGCTCGTAAGCCTCGCCCGCCTGTTCCAGCGGCAGCGCACTGCTTACATGCGGCTTGAGCTTGCCCTGGTCGTACCAGTCCAGCAGCGTCGCCATGCTGTTGCGCAGAACCTCGGGCTTGAAGCGGTTATAGCCGCCCCAGTAATAGCCCATGATGTTGATGTTCTTGACCAGCAGGTGATTGGCCGGGATCTGAGGGATGTCGCCCGAGGCGAAGCCCACGATCAGGATGCGCGCCTCCGGGTTGCAGGCCCGCAGCGCCGCCTTGAACTGCTCGCCGCCCACGGGGTCATAAACCACGTCGGCCCCGCCTGCGGCTTTCACCGCTTCGCGCAGGTCGTCCGATTCGCTGTCGATCAGGTGATCCGCCCCAGCCTCTTTGCAAACTGCGAGTTTTTCCTTGCCGCGCGCACAGGCGATCACGGTCGCCCCCATGAGCTTGCCGATCTGGATCGCGGTCATGCCGACGCCCCCGGCCGCCCCGAGGACGAGGAGGTTCTCGCCCGGCTTCAGCCCGGCGCGATAGTCGAGGCCGACGTGGGAGGTGCCATAGGCCACCTGAAACGCCGCCGCATCGGTGAACGTCATCGAATCGGGGATTTCGAGCGCCTTGGCCGCCGGGAAAGTCCCGAAATCGGCCAGCCCGCCCGAGCCTCCGCCGACGATGACCCGCGTGCCCGGTGCCGGCCCATCGGTGTCCGGCCCCAGCGCACGCACGGTGCCCGCGACCTCCATTCCCAGTGTGAACGGGAGTTCGGGCTTCTCCTGATACTGGCCCTTGGCCATCAGCAGGTCGCCGAAATTCAACCCACAGGCGGCTACTTCCAGCAACAATTCGCCGTTTCCGGGAGTGGGTTCCTTTGTTTCTACTAACTCCGGGTTAGTCTCATATGATATAACTTGATAAGCGCGCATGCCGTCCTCCTTTGGTGCAAGGCTATCCATCAGTCCGGCCGAAGGCGACAACGACGCTGCGTGATCATGGGATCGGGACCCGCGGGTCCCACAGTTGGGAGTGGGACGCATAGCGACCAAAACGCGTGCAGGCAGCCTTGCTGGCCGCTGATTTTGCATTTTGCAATACACGCATAAGGCGAAAAGTTTTGGATCAAGGTGGAATGCCGTCCCACGCGGTAATGGGGTAAATAATTCTCTAAGTATCTGTAATTTAAGCGTAAAGCTGCATGAAAACCGTTTGGCCAAAAAGACAGGTTGTGGTTGAACGGAAACTGTCGCTCACTATTGATAGTGCGCGCGTGTTTGGGAGACGATTTCGATGAAACATCCGGTGGATGTGCATGTAGGAAAGCGGGTACGTCACCGTCGCTGGATGGTGGGTATGACGCAACAACAACTGGCCGAGAAGGTCGGGATCAAGTTTCAGCAGATCCAGAAGTACGAAACCGGGATGAACCGGGTGTCGGCTTCTCGTCTGTGGGACATTTCCGACGCTCTGTCCGTGCCAGTGAGCTTTTTCTTCGAAGGGCTCGAAGGCGGGGTCGACGACGGCGTGGAACACGCGCTGCCCGACGACATTCTCGCCGACAAGGAGGCGTTGGAACTGGTGCGCAGCTACTATGCCATCCCGGAAAACCAGCGTCGCCGGCTGTTCGAACTCGCACGGGTTCTCTCCGACGCAGCCTGACCGCTTGACGGATGCAGGACATGTGACTACCGCCGAAGGGGTTCCTCCTTCGGTGAAAGCCCCGTGATCTCTGAAGACCTTCATACAGACCTCATCGCCACGGCGGACGCCATGGCCGACGCTGCCCGGGCCGCGATCCTGCCGTGGTTCCGCTCTGCGGGACTCGCCTCCGACAACAAACTGACTGAAGGTTTCGATCCGGTGACCGAAGCCGACCGCGCCGCCGAACGCGCCATGCGCGCTGTCCTGGCCGAGCGGCGGCCGGATGACGCGATCCTTGGCGAAGAATACGGGCGCCAGGCGGGGACCAGCGGCCTGATCTGGGTGCTGGACCCGATCGACGGCACCCGCGCCTTCATCTCGGGCACACCCACATGGGGTGTGCTGATCGCGGTTGGCGACGCGGATGGCCCGCGCTACGGCGTGATCGACCAGCCCTATATCGGCGAGCGTTTCGCGGGCGGGTTCGGACGCGCCACGATGACCGGTCCGCACGGCACACGGTCGCTCGCCACGCGCCGGACCGAAAACCTTTCTGCGGCGACGATCTTCACCACCTTTCCCGAGGTCGGGACCAAGGCCGAAGGCGCGGCGTTCCACGACCTTGCCGCCCGCTGCAAGCTCACCCGCTACGGAATGGATTGCTACGCCTACGCGCTGCTCGCCGCCGGACAGGTGGACCTCGTGGTCGAGGCGGGGCTCAATGCCTACGACATTCAAGCGCCCATCGCCGTGATCGAAGCAGCGGGCGGCATCGTCACCGACTGGACCGGCGCTCCGGTACATGACGGCGGGCGGGCAGTGGCCGCCGCGACACCGGCACTCCACGCTGCTGCGCTCGACATCCTATCCGGGGTCATGGGATGACCGACATCACCATTCGCAACGTCCGCACCGTCCTGACGATGGATGATGGCGGGACAGAAATGTCCGATTGCGACATTCGTATCGCCGACGGAATGATCGCCGAGGTCGGCCCGTCCCTCATCCCCGCGGGTGAGATCGTGGAGGCGACCGGATGCCTTGTCACCCCGGGTCTCGTGAACACCCACCACCACCTCTACCAGTCGCTCACCCGCGCCGTGCCGGGCGGACAGGACGCGCTGCTCTTCGGCTGGCTCAAGGCGCTCTACCCGATCTGGGCGCGCTTCGGGCCTGAAGAGATGCGCGTCTCGGCCCTAACCGGGCTCGCGGAACTCGCGCTGTCCGGCTGCACGCTGACCTCCGACCACCTCTACCTGTTTCCCAATGGCTCCCGCCTCGACGACACGATCGAAGCGGCGCAGGAGATCGGGATGCGCTTTCACCCGACACGTGGCGCCATGTCCATCGGCGAAAGCGCCGGTGGCTTGCCACCCGACAGCCTTGTGGAGCGTGAGGCCGATATCCTTGCCGACTGTATCCTCGTGATCGACGCGCATCACGACGCGACCGAGGGCGCGATGGTCCGGGTCGGGGTCGCCCCCTGCTCGCCCTTCTCGGTGAGCCGCGAGTTGATGCGCGACGCAGCACTCCTTGCCCGCGACAAGGGCGTCATGCTGCACACCCACCTCGCCGAGAACGACGAAGATGTCGCCTACAGCCAGGAAAAGTTCGGCTGCCGCCCCGGTCAGTATGCCGAAGATCTGGGCTGGACAGGCGACGACGTGTGGCACGCCCATTGCGTGAAACTGGATGGGGCCGAGATCGACCTTTTTGCCCGCTCGAAAACCGGGGTCGCTCACTGCCCCTGCTCCAACTGCCGGCTCGGCTCCGGCATCGCCCCGGTTCGCGCCATGCGGGACGCAGGGGTGAAGGTCGGGCTGGGCGTCGATGGCTCCGCCTCCAACGACGCAGGCAACCTCGTGGCCGAGGCGCGCCAGGCCATGCTCCTTCAGCGGGTCGCCCACGGCGCCGACAAGATGTCGGCCCGCGAGGCGCTGCGCATCGCGACGCGGGGCGGGGCCGAGGTGCTCGGGCGCCACGATTGCGGGCAGATCGCGGTCGGAAAGCGCGCCGACATCGCGATCTGGGATCTTGCCGGCATCGAAAGCGCGGGGAGCTGGGATCCGGCCGCGCTCCTGCTCGCCGGCCCCACACGGGTCAAGCATCTCTTCGTCGAGGGGCGGCAAGTCGTGCGCGACGGGCAGGTGACGACCATCGACCTGGCGCGCGTGATCTCGACGCAGAACCGCCTCGCCGCTGCGCTCGCATCCTAAGTTACCGTAAAGTTACTTTCCGCAGATACCATTTTCGTTTCCCCTTACGTCATGCAATAGTGCTGCGCGGGAGAAATGGGATGATCAGCGCGAATTTGGATCACCTCGTGGTCACGGCGGCCACGCTGGCAAGCGGGGTGGAGCTTGTCGAGACGACGCTCGGGCAACCGATGGACGGCGGCGGCGATCATGTGGCGATGGGTACGCACAACCGGCTCATGTCGATGGGCCCCGAAGATTATCTCGAGGTCATCGCGGTCAACCCGGACGCCACCTCGCCGGGCCGTCCCCGCTTCTTCGATCTGGACAGCCGCACGGGGGCCGCAGCGCTGACCAATTGGGTGCTCCGCGTGGACGACCTGGCCGGGGCGCTGGACCTCGCCCCGCCGGGCACCGGCGAAGGCGTGGCGCTCTCGCGCGGTCCCTATGCCTGGCGCATGGCGGTCCCGGCGGACGGCAAGCTCCCCTTCGACGGCCTGTTCCCCAGCCTCATCCAGTGGGACAGTCCGCACCCCGCCCCGGCGATCCCGGACGGCGGCGCGCGGCTCGTGTCCCTGACGCTCTCGCATCCCGAGGCGGACGCGCTCGCCGCCGCTCTGGAGCCGCTGTTTTCCGACGCCCGCGTGACGGTCGAAGAGGGGCCCGTGAGCCTTACCGCGCGCATCCGGTCTGCGGGTGCGGAAGTGACGCTTACCTGAGCTTTCGCCCTGTCGTCGTTACGTTATCTCTGATTAACTGCCCCCCATGTCGATCTGGACCCGCATCACCGACGCGTTGTCCGCGCTGACCTCGGGCGAGAGCCTGTCCGAGGTCTTCTCGCGTCTGCGCACGCCGCCCGAACGGTCCGCCGGTTTCGCCATTGCCGTCATCGCCCTCGGGGCCAAGATGGCCAAGGCGGACGGGCTGGTGACGCGCAACGAAGTGTCCGCCTTTCGCGAGGTCTTCACCATCCCGCCGAGCGAGGAACCCAATGCCGCGCGCATCTTCAACCTCGCCCGGCAGGACGTGGCGGGGTTCGAGCAATATGCCGAGCGGATCGCCTCCATGTATGGCCGTGCCGACCCGGCGCTGTGCGACCTGATGGAGGGGCTGTTCCACATCGCGATGGCCGACGGACAGTACCACCCGAACGAGGACATCTTTCTGTCCCGCGTCGCTGACATCTTCGGTATCGACGGCAATCGCTTCCGGTCGCTTCGCGCGCGGTTCGTGCCGGGCGCCGAGCCCAATCCTTACGAAGTGCTTGGCGTTTCGCCCGACATGCCGCTCCCCGAAATCCGCAAGGCCTGGCGGGCCGAGGTGCGCGCGGCCCACCCCGATCAGCTCATCGCGCGCGGTGTGCCGGAAGAGGCCGTCAAGCTCGCCGAGAAACAGCTCATCGCCGTCAACCGCGCCTGGGAAGAAATCAGCGAAAGCCGCGCCTGATGGTCCGCATCGCGACGTACAATGTGGAATGGTTCGACGGGCTGTTCGACGACGAAGGCGCGCTGTTGGAGGATGGCGGCTGGTCCGGTCGCTACGACGTGACGCGGGCGGATCAGCTTACCGCGCTGGGCATCGTCTTTACCGCGCTGGACGCGGACGCAGTGATGGTGATCGAGGCCCCGGACGATAACCGGACCCGCTCCACCGTGCGCGCGCTTGAGAATTTCGCCCGCGCCTATGGCCTGCGGGCGCGCAAGGCGCTCTTGGGGTTTCGCAACGACACGCAGCAGGAAATTGCGCTGCTTTACAACCCCGACGTCTTTGATGCTGTGCATGAGCCGTGGGGCGAGGAAACGGGCAAGAAAGGCACGCGGGATGCGCCGCGCTTTGACGGCGTGTTTCGCTTCGACCTCGACGTGGATGCCTCCCCCGACCTCGTGCGCTGGTCCAAGCCGCCGCTGGAAGCCTGCCTGACCCTGCGCGAAACCGGGCGCGATGTTCACCTGATCGGCGTCCACGCCAAGTCCAAGGCTCCCCACGGCGCGACCGACGCGCAGGAGGTCATGCGGCTCGCCATCGAGAACCGGCGCAAGCAGATGGCCCAGTGCATCTGGCTGCGACAGCGCGTGAACGACCACCTCGACCGGGGCGACAGCCTGATCGTGCTTGGCGATTTCAACGACGGTCCGGGGCTCGACGAATATGAAAAGCTCTTCGGGCGCTCCGGGGTCGAGATCGTGTTGGGCGAAACCGGGCAGACCGAGCTTTACGACCCCCACGCCCGCCTCGCCGTGTCGCGCCGGGTGGGGGCGATGCCGGTCACCGCACGGTTCTGGATTCACTCGGAAAAACGCTATCTTCAGGCACTTCTCGACTACATCATGGTCTCGCCCGACCTGATGGAGCCACGCCCGGACTGGCGCATCTGGCACCCGTTCGACGACCCGGTCTGCTACGAGACGCCCGAGTTGCGCGAGGCGCTGCTGACGGCCTCCGATCACTTCCCGGTTACGCTCGACATCGACCTGTGATCTTGGCAGGGGGCCGCCTGCGCCCCATATTCAGGGCATGACACGGATTCTGCCCCTTACCATCGCCGCCCTCCTTCTGGCCGCGCCCGTCGCCGCTCAGGAGGACGAGAGCAACCCCCAGCTTCGCGAGGGGGCCGAGATGATGTCCGAGGCGTTCCGCCTCCTGCTCGACGGCCTGTCGAAGGAGGTCGAGCCGCTGACCGAGGCTTGGCGCGACATGCTCAAGGATCTCGAAGAACTGCCGGAATACGAAAAGCCCGAGATGCTGCCGAACGGTGACATCATCATCCGGCGCAAGGTGCCGCTCGAAGAGGCCCCGGAAGGCACGGACATCTGACCGGTCAGGTCGCGATCTTCACGAAGCCCTCGCCGCCAAGCGCCTGCGCGAGGCTCTGAAAGCGCGCCTCGGCCACTTCACCGAAAAGCCCCGCCGCATCCGCCTCGATCTTGAGGAAAAGCTCCTTGCGCTTTGGTCGCCAGGCGAGCGCCGCCTTCTTGTGCGGCTCGTCCACCGCGAACATCGCGCCAAAGCGCATGGCCTTGCCGACCATCTCGGCCTTGGCGATCAGTTTTTCGTCGAGGATACCGAAGGTCCGGTCGAAGCGGTTATTCTCCCGGCTGTTCTTGTAGCGATGCAGCAGCGACAGGCCGAGGAACACCCGTTCCTCGTGGGTCAGCCCGCCGAGGTTGGCGCGGGTCACGTTGTCGAAACAGACCTCGTGCCGGTAATCCGGGTGCGCGCGCCACGTCACGTCGTGGAGCAGGCAGGCGGCTTTGACCAGACGCCGCCGGTGCGACGGCTCATTCGCGACCAGCGGCCGGATGAAGGCATAGAGCGACTTGCCGAACCCCGGCATCCGCGCGTCCTTCATCTCGGAAAACCGGCAGGCTTCGATCAGCGGGTCGCGCTGGCGCAGCCGGTCGGGCATCTGCTCATAGAGCAGCCCTTCGCGAATCCCGTAGGACGACACCGCGATCTCCTTGGGGTGGAACGTGCGGATCAGCCGTTTGAGCACCTCGGCAGCGGTCGGGACCAGCGCCATCCGCGTCGATGACGTGCCGGTGTGGCTGCGCACCTCGTCCAGGTCCGTCTTTCCCACCCATTTGAGCGTCGTGGCCAGCGCCTTGGGCGACATGCGGTATTCGTGCAGGACGGTCAGCGGGTAGTCGCGGCGATACATATCGAGCCGCGCGATGGCCCGCCAGGACCCGCCGACGAGGTAGAGCCGCTTGTGCTCGGTCCCCATTTCTTCCGCCAGTTCCGCGAGGACGGCGGTGATATGCTTGCGCATCGCCTTCTTGCCGCCCTTCACGCCTTCAAGCTTGAGCGGGCCCAGACCCGACGAGACGCGCTTTCCGACCTGTCCATCCTTGATGACGGCGAGCTCCATCGACGAGCCGCCGATATCGCACATCAGCCCGTCGGCATCCGGCCAGCCCAGAAGCACACCCTGACCCGACAGACGCGCCTCTTCACGCCCGTCGATGACATGCATGTGCAGGCCGGTTTCGCGCAGCACGTCCTCGCGAAACTCCGGCCCGTCCTCGGCATCGCGGACGGCGGCGGTCGCCACGGCTGTCAGGGGGGCGAGCTTCATCCCCTTCGCCAGAAGCTGGAATCGTTTGAGCGCCTTCAGCGCGCGGTCCCGGCCCTCGGGGTTCAGCCGGCCCGACTGGTTGATGCCGGCGCCAAGGCCGCACATGATCTTTTCGTTGTAGAAATAGGCGGGCGAGCGGGCCGCGCCGTCGAAAACGACGAGGCGGACTGAGTTGGACCCGATATCCACCACGCCGACCCGGCTCAGATCCCGCGCGGCCGGGTCCTTGAACAGCGGCCGTCCGAAGGGTTCCCAGTTTCGATCCTCGGTGCCGTCCATGCGTCACTCCCGGTGGCCTCGCCCGGTTATGGACCGTGGCAAGGCGGTGCGGCAACCCCGATCTGGTCGCTGCCGATACGTTTCACGGGGTCAATCGCCTCGGCGCGCGGATGTTCCCGCCTTGGCCTCAGTCGTGGCTGTGGGCCAGTTCAGGCACATCGGCCGCCCCCGCACTTCCCCGGCCCGAAAGCGACGGATACTCCATGAAGAACCGGTGGCAGTTGAACGGCGTGTCGTTGGCGCTCAGGTCCGGGCGCAGGAAGCTGCCGTCCGGCTGCATCACCCAGCTTTGCGCCACGTCGTGCATGTTTGCCGCCATCACCTGGCTCACGATCTGGGCCTTCACGGTGGGGTTCGTCGTCTCCACCAGCGTCTCGACCCGCCGGTTCAGGTTGCGGCCCATCCAGTCGGCTGACGACAGGAAGACCCGGCATTTCTTGGAGGGGAGGCCGTGGCCGTTGCCGAAGCACACGATCCGGCTGTGTTCGAGGAACCGGCCCACGATGGATTTCACGCGGATGTTCTCGGACAGTCCCTTGATGCCGGGCCGCAGTCCGCAGATGCCCCGCACCACGAGGCTGATCTTCACGCCCTTCTGGCTGGCCCGGTAGAGCGCGTCGATGACGTCCTCTTCGATGATCGAGTTCATCTTGGCCCAGATTTCGGCGGGCTTGCCCGCCTCGGCATAATCGGCCTCGGCGTCGATCATCTCGATCAGCTTGGATTTGAGCGTGAGCGGCGAAATCGCCAGTTTCTCGAGTTTTTCGGGCTGTGCATACCCCGACAGGTAGTTGAACACCCGCGTCGCGTCGCGTCCGAGCGCGTCGTCGCAGGTGAACAGGCTCAGGTCGGTGTAGATGCGCGCGGTGATCGGGTGATAGTTGCCCGTGCCGAAATGGGTATAGGTGACGAGGTCGTCGCCCTCGCGCCGCACCACGGTCGAGATCTTGGCATGAGTCTTGTAGTTCATGAAGCCATAGACGACATGCGCCCCGGCCCGCTCCAGCCGTCGCGACTGCCGGATGTTGGCGGCCTCGTCGAACCGGGCCTTGAGCTCGACCAGCGCGGTCACCGACTTGCCGGCCTCCGCTGCCTCGCACAGCGCCGACACGATCGGGCTGTCGCGTGAGGTGCGGTAGAGCGTCTGTTTGATCGCCACCACGTCCGGGTCGAGCGCGGCCTGTTCGAGGAACCGCACCACCATGTCGAAGGTCTCGTAAGGGTGGTGGAGCAGCATGTCCTTCTGCCGGATCGCCGCGAACATATCGCCGTCGTGGTCCTGTACCCGCTCCGGGATGCGCGGCGTGAACGAGGTCCAGAGCAGGTCGGGCCGGTCGTCGGTGACCAGTTCGGACAGGTCCGAGATGCCGATAAGCCCGTCGACCTCGACCACCTCTTCATCCGTGACGTGAAGCTCGCGCTTGATGAGGGTAAGCAATTCGGGCGGTGCGTCCGCAGAGACCTTCATGCGCACCACCTCGCCCCGGCGGCGGCGTTTGAGCGCGGTCTCAAACTCACGCACAAGATCTTCGGCTTCATCCTCGACCTCAAGGTCGCTGTCCCGCAATACGCGAAAAGCACAATGTCCCTTGGTCACATAGCCCGGAAACAGGCTTGTGAGGTTGAGAAGCAGCAATTCCTCGAGCGGGAGGTAGCGCATCGACCCGTCCCGGTCCGGAAGCCGGATGAAGCGGTCGATCTGGTGCGGGATCGGCAGGAGCGCGCGCAGCTTGCGCTTGTCGCCCTTGCGCTCCAGTTGCAGCGCCAGCGCGAAACCGGTGTTCGGGATGAACGGAAACGGATGCGCCGGGTCGATGGCGAGCGGCGAGAGCACCGGAAAGACGCGGCGCAGGAAAACGCCTTCGAGGAAGGTATGGTCGGTTTCGTCCAGCGCCTCGCGCGTGCAGATCGAAATGCCCGTGGCCGCCATGTCGCGGGCCAGCTCGTTGAAGACCTCCTGTTGGCGCGACATCAGCGCGCGCGCATCAGCGTTGATCTTGACCAGTTGTTCGGCGGGCGACAGGCCATCGGCGCCCGGCGCGGTATGCCCGTTGTTGGCAAGTTCGCGCAGGCCCGCGACGCGCACGGTGTAGAATTCGTCGAGGTTCGAGGCCGAGATCGACAGGAACCGCAGCCGCTCCAGCAGCGGAACGCGCAGATTTTCCGCCTCTTGCAGCACGCGCCAGTTGAAGCCAAGCCAGCTCAGCTCGCGATTGAAGAAACGCTTGGGCCCGTCGAAATCGGTCGGGTCGAGTGTCACGGGTTCTGGAAACGCCGTCTCAAGGAAATCGGCGTCGATATGGGTCTGGGTCATATGCGGGGTATCGGGCACGTTCGTAACCTTTCTATGACGTTATGACCCCTCACCGCCTTCACTGTCCAGAAGCCGCGCCGCCAGCGCGCGGGTCACGTCACGCTTCTCGGCAAGGGCCAGCGCATCGAGCCGCATCACGAAATCCTGCGCGGCGGCGAGCGACCGGGGCAGACGCGGCGCGAGATAGGCGATCAGGTTCGGCGCCACCGCGATCTGCCGGTCGTCGAAAAGTTTGACCAGCACCGCCGAGATCAGCGCGTCATCGGGTGGGCTAAGGGCGACCATCGGCGTGCCCTCGATCCGGCTGGCAAGGTCGGGCAGGTCCAGCCCCCAGCGCGACGGGGCCGCGCGCGAGGTGAAGAGGACTGCGCCACCCTCGGCCAGCACGAGGTTGTGCAGGTGGAACAGCGCCGCCTCGGCCTCATCATCCCCCGCGACCCGGTCCGCATCCTCCACCGCGACCGAGCGCCCGGCAAGCGCGGCTGTTTCGGTGTCGGGCAGGGCAGAGGCGGGAACGATCTCGGCCCCCGACAGGGTCGCCCAGACCTCCACAAGGTGGCTCTTGCCCGACCCGTCCGGGCCGGTCAGCACCATCTTGCGTCCGGGCCAGTCCTTCCACCGTTCCACCGCGGCCAGCGCCACGGCGTTTGACTCGGCGATGAAGAAATCCCCCCGGTCCCGCGACGTGCGCACGGGAAGATCGAACGTCAGTTGTTCGGCCATGTCAGGTCTCGTCGTTCTGGTCCTGCGGGAGCAGCGCGCCCTCGGACAGCCCCTTGTAGAGCCGCCCCTCCTTGTACCGCTGGATGAGATAGCGGGTCACGACGCCAAGCGCAGCGGCGACCGGCACGGCGACCAGCATACCTACGAACCCGAACACGGTGCCGAAGGCCGACAGGGCGAAGATCAGCCAGACCGGGTGCAGGCCGACGGACGTGCCCACGAGGTTCGGGGTAAGAACGTTGCCTTCCACGAACTGCCCGACGAGGAAGATCGCCACCACGCCGCCCAGAAGCCACCACTCCCCCCAGAACTGGAACAGGCCCAGCCCGATGGCCAGCGCCCCGCCGACCAGCGCGCCGACATAGGGAATGAAGGTCAGAAGCCCCGCGACCGCCCCCACGATCAGGCCGAATTGCAGCCCGATCAGCATGAGCGCGACGGCATAGAAAGTGCCGAGGATCAGGCAGACTGTCCCTTGCCCCCGGATGAATCCGGCCAGCGTCCGGTCGATCTGGCTCGCAAGATGACGGATGACCGGCGCATGGTCACGCGGCAAGAGGTCGTCTATCGCCGCCACCATCCGGTCCCAGTCCCACAGGAGATAAAAGGTCACGACAGGCACGATCACCACGAGCAGCGCGACGTTCACGATCCCCATCGCCGAGTTCAGAAGCGCGTCGATCAGCTGCCCGCCGCGTTCCTGCAAGGTGGAGCCGAGGCTGTCCAGCGACTGACGCAGCACGCTGTCCTGATCCACCACATCCGGGAATCGTTCGATCAGGAAGTCACGGATGTTCTGCGCGATCTGCGGTGCGACGTTCACCAGCTGTCCGGCCTGATTGATGAGCGATGGCACGACGAGCAGGATCAGAAGAACGAAGACGATGATCGCGAGGACCGAGATCGTCGCGGTCGCCCAGATCCGCTTGAAGCCCCACGTCTCCAGCTTGTCTGCAATGGGGTCGAGGAAATAGGCGATGGCCCCGCCGATCAGGAACGGCATGATCACATCGCCCAGAAACCACAGCACGACGAAGAACACGACGGCGGCGAGAGCCCAGTATTTGAATTGCGTGCCGACCGGCAATGCCATGCAGTCCCCCTTGGTCGCCGACAGTCTTGGCGGGTTTGGGGCAGAGGATCAAGCACCCGCGGCTTGATGCGCCTCCGACCGGCGGTCATACCGGGGGCATGGAGATCGTCCTGATCCACACCGGGGGCACCATTGGCATGGTCCCGTCGCCCGACGGCCTCGTGCCCGAGACAGGCCGCGTCGAACGCGCGGTGGCGACCCTCATGCCGACCGGCGCGCAGCTAACAACCCATGTCTTCGACCCGTTACTGGACAGCGCGGACGTAGGGCCCGCCGACTGGAACCGGATGCTCGACCTGATCGACGCGCACCCGAAGGCGTCCATCCTCGTCACCCACGGCACCGATACGATGTCCTTCACCGGTGCGGCCTTGGCACAGGCGCTGGCGGGGCGCGACGTGCGCGTGATGCTTTGCGGCGCGATGGCGCCTCTGGGCGCGGGGGAGGGGGCGCGGGCCAATCTCACCCTCGCGGTGGCCACGCTGCTGGCACCCGGCTGGACCGGCGTGAAATGCGCCTTCGCGCAGCGGATCATGGAGGCGGGCGGACTCATCAAGCACGATACGCGCGGCGACGATGCGTTCCGCGCCGTCGCTCAGGACCCGGCCGACCCGCCCGCGCGCACTCGGTTCGACCCGGACCGCCGCCTCGCCATGCTGGCCCTCACGCCGGGACTGCCTGCCAAAGCCCTGCGCGGCGCGCTCGCCGCCCTCGACGGGGCGGTCCTGCGGGTGTTCGGCTCCGGTACGATCATGCACGACCCGGCGATCCACGCGGCTCTGGCCGACGCCATCGCCTCCGGCACGCGCATCCGTGCGGTAAGCCAGTGCGAGGCAGGGGGCCTTGCCCCCGGTCATTACGCGGCAGGCCAGCCGCTCTGGTCGGCCGGCGTGGAAAACGGCGGGCGCGAAACACCCGAGGCCGCGCTCATTCGACTGTGGTTGAACCCCTGAAAATAAAAAGGTGCGGATCTCCGGGAAGAGATCCGCACCGTGCCGGGGTTAGGGGGCCCCGGCTGGGACAGTCATGGGACACCTACATTACGCGTGGGGGGCGATGTTGGTTCCCATGATTGCGAAAAAAGTTTTCCGCTTTGCCGTGATCAGCAGGACGCGCCCATCTCGCCGGGCATGACGACCGTGTCGATCACATGGATGACGCCGTTGTCGGCATCGATGTCCGCGCTCACAACCGTGGCTTCGCCGCCGGCGCCGTCGGCCAGCGTGACGCCGCCATCCGACGCGGTGACACAGATCGTGGCGCCATTGACGGTCTCGACCGCCGTGGTGCCCATCGCGATGTCGCCGGACATGATCTCACCCGCAACGACGTGATAGAGCAGGATCGAGGACAGCGTGTCCTTCATGTCGGGCTCGAGCAGCCCTTCCACGGTGCCCTCGGGCAGCGCAGCGAAAGCGGCATTGGTCGGGGCGAAGACGGTGAACGGGCCTTCGCTGCCCAGCGTTTCGACGAGGCCGGCGGCATCGGCGGCGGCCACGAGGGTCGAGAAGTCGTCATTTCCCGCCGCGATTTCGGCGATGGTTTCGGCCTGGGCCGTACCGGCGGTCATCAGGGCGAGGGCAGCAGCAGTAGCAAGGGTCTTCATGACAGGTAACCTCCATGTATGTCTGTCGTCCGTATGCATTCCATTACGAGGGGTCAGGACGGCAGGATCATGGGGATAACGGCCCTGTCAGGCGACGTGATGAATACGTCATTTCATCCGTTCGAGAATGACATGGCTGTCGGCCGCGATGTCGCGCTGGCCTTCCGGCCCGGTCACCTCGCGCTTGGACAGGCCCACCTCGATGTCGCGCCAGTCCTGCCCCGCCCGCGCGACGGCGGCCCGGTCCTCTTCCGGCGTCGGAAAGGCCGGGTGGTCATGGCTCTCAGGCTGGCGCCAACTGGGTGCCGTGTTGTGACCTGCGACGATCAGAAGCCCGCCCGGAGCCGTTGCCCGGGCGGCGAGTTCCAGCACGCGGGCGCGGTCGAACGCCATCGGGCTGTGAAAGAAGACAACGGAGACGAGGTCGAAGGAGCCGGTTGGGAAGCTCTCCGGCATGGTGTGGCGTTCGAACGTGACCCGGTCCGCAAGGCCCGCCGCCTCCGCGCGACCTTGTGCGATGTCCAACGCGGTCTGCGAGACGTCCACGCCGGTCACGCGCCATCCCAAGCCTGCCAGCCACAAGGCATCGTCACCCCGCGCACAGCCGATGTCGAGCGCGCGGCCTGGTGACCGGCCGTCGGAATGACGTTTCAGAACACCTGTGGGGTCGCCATTCGTCGGCGTGGTCATGGTGGCGTATCTGTTTTCCCAGAACGTCCTGAGGTCTTGCGTGTCGGGCATCTTCGTCTCCTTCATATCATGTAACATCATATGTATCATGAATTGCCGGAGTCAATATCATGTAACCTCTTTTGTTTCGTAAGGTCCGCGATTAGATTGAGGCCATGCGCACAGACAACCGCCTCTCCCGCGTCCTCCACGCGCTCCTCCACCTTCAGGATCTGGACGGCCCGGCCACGTCCGAGCAGATCGGAATGATGCTGAACACCAACGCCGCCGTCGTGCGCCGCACGATGGGCGGGCTGCGTGAGGCCGGGTTCGTGGCCTCGGTCAAAGGGCACGGTGGCGGCTGGACGCTGGCCCGGCCGCTCGACCAGATCACGCTCCTCGCGCTTTATGACGCGCTGGGCGAGCCGTCCCTCTTCGCCGTCGGTCGGTCGGAGGATGCGCCGGGCTGCCAGTTGGAACAGGCGGCCAACGCCGCGCTCAGTTCCGCGCTCGACGCTGCCCGCGCCCGGTTCCGGCAGGAGCTGTCAGAGGTGACGGTGGCCGATCTGCGTGACCGGACAGCACCGGGTTTCAGCGTTTGAACGCATCCGCCAACGCGGCCTTCATCCGCGCCACATACGCGCGAGAGACCGCCGCGTCCTTGCGCACCTGAGCGAAGCCGTGAAACCCGCCTGGCACGTCGTGGAACGTGACGGGCACACCGGCCGCAGAGAGCCTGTCGGCATAGTCGCGCGCCTCGGCGTGAAACAGATCCCGTGTGCCGACCCCGACCCAGGCGGCGGGCAATCCGGCCGGGTCTTCGATCCGCGACGGCGAGGCGGTTTCAGGCACCGGCCCGCGCACGTCCTGCAGGTATCCGTCCCAGGCCCATGTGTTGATCTCCGGCGTCCACAGGCGCAGCGTCTCCGGGTCCGGCGCGGCGGCGCGGCGCGTGGCCTCGTCCAGCATGGGCTCATGGAGAAGCTGAAACCGGATCGCCGGCCCGCCCCGCTCCCGCGCAAGGATCGTAAGCGCCGCCGCCAGACCGCCCCCCGCGCTGTCCCCTCCGACTGCGATGCGCGTCGGGTCCACGCCCGGCTGCGCCGCGAGCCATTGGAGCGCAGCATAAACGTCCTCCAGACCGGCAGGGTAGGGGTCTTCGGGCGCCAAACGATAGAACGGACAGGCGACGACCGCGCCCAGCTCCCGCGCCACGTCGCGGGCAAAGGGCTTCTCGATCAGCGGATGACCGAAGATCAGCCCGCCCCCGTGTATCCACAATATCGCAGGATGCGGCCCTGCAGCCTCGGGGCGAAACACCCAGATCTTCTGGCCCGTTGCGCTGACGGCCTTCTCCACCCCGCGCCCGCTAAGCCATCCGCCCAGCTTCATCAGGAACCTCAGTGGGCCAAGGCTACGCGGCGAGACAGCCTGCCGCTGGATGCGGTCGGTCTTGCCGAAATCGGGATGAAAAACGGGTTCAGTCATCGAGCGGCTCCGATCAGGGTCGCTCAACCCTCGCCCACGTCGGGGGAACGCGCAACGCTTACTGCGCCGGTTCGCGCACCTCTTTCGTCGCCTCGATCAATAGCGGCGACAAGCCCTCTCCGCCCGCCGCCACATAGTCGAGCAACTGGCGGCGCATCCGGGGCTCCCAGAAGTCGTTGATGTGATCGGCAACCCGCGACGCTTGATCCTCGCCCGGCTGGGTCATGAAGAAGGTGGCGATCTGGTTGGCCATCGTGACCATTTTCTCAGGCGACATCGGAAGCTCCCGTCTGGATGCGGTGCGGGTGGGAATAGAGGTCGAAACTTTCGCCACGCACGAAAGCGGCGAGCGTGATCTGCGCGGCGTCGGCAAGGCGCAGGGCATGGGCGGTGGGGGCCGAGGCCGCGACGATCACCGCGCATCCGGCCTGCGCCGTCTTCTGCACCATCTCGACCGACACGCGGCTGGTGATGACCATCGCGCCACTGGCCGGGTCGATCCCCGCCCGCGCCAGCGCCCCGATCAGCTTGTCGAGCGCGTTGTGCCGCCCCACATCCTCGCGCGCCATGACGATCCCTTCGCCGGGCACCATGAAGCCCGCTGCGTGAACCGCACGGGTCAGGTCGTGCAACGGCTGGTGCGCGCGTAACTCATCGGTCGCCCGCGCGACCTCATCGCGGGAAAACCGCGGGTCGGCATCCACAGCAGGCAGCGCCGGCAGCGCACCCTCAAGCGAGTCGATCCCGCACAATCCGCAGCCCACCGGTCCCATCAGGGCGCGCTGCCGGGCGCGCAATTGTTCCGATCGGTCATCGCGCAGCAGAAACCGCGCCTCGATCCCGGCGTCGAACTGGATGATCTCGAACGTCTCGACGTCCTCGGGCCGGTCGATCACCCGCTCGGTCAGTGCGAACCCATAGGCGAAGTCCTCAAGATCGGCGGGCGAGGCCATCATCACGGCCAGCGTCGTCCCGTCGAACGAGATCGCCACCGGCGTCTCCTCCGGCAAGGTCCGGGTCACCGTCCGCGCCCCGGAGGACGAGACGGCCAGCCCGGGCCGGGATTTCGCCGCGTCCGTCATGCTCACTCCGCCGCCGGAAGGATCCGCCGCGACTGCTCGGCCTGCGCGTTGTAGCGCTCCTGCCAGTCGGTCGGCCCGTTGGAGGGGCTGACCTGCACCGCCGTCACCTTGTATTCCGGGCAGTTCGTCGCCCAGTCGGAAAAGTCCGTGGTGATGACGTTGGCCTGCGTGTCCGGGTGGTGGAAGGTCGTATAGACCACGCCGGTCGACACCCGGTCGGTCAGCGTCGCGCGCAGCGCCGTCTCGCCCGAGCGCGAGGCCAGCTTGACGAAGTCGCCCTCCTTCACGCCGCGCACTTCGGCGTCGTGGGGATGGATCTCCAGCACGTCCTCTTCATGCCATGTCGAGTTCGCCGTTCGCCGTGTCTGCGCGCCAACGTTGTATTGGCTCAGGATACGTCCGGTGGTCAGCAGCAGCGGGAACCGCGGCCCGGTCTTCTCGTCCGTCGCCACGTATTCCGTGATCATGAACCGGCCCTTGCCGCGCTTGAACTCGTCGACATGCATCAGCGGCGTGCCCTCGGGCGCGTCGTCGTTGCACGGCCACTGGATCGATCCCAGTTCGTTGATCCGCTCATAGGTCACGCCCGCGAAGGTCGGCGTGGTCGCCGCGATCTCGGCCATGATCTCCCGCGGGTGGGCATACTCCCAATCCGCGCCCATCGCCTGTGCGAGCAACTGCGTCACCTCCCAGTCAGCATAGCCCGCCTTGGGTGCCATCACGCGGCGCACCATGTTGATGCGGCGCTCGGCATTGGTGAAGGTGCCGTCCTTTTCAAGGAAGGACGACCCCGGCAGGAACACATGCGCGTAGTTCGCCGTCTCGTTCAGGAAAAGGTCGTGAACGATCACGCATTCCATTGCGGCAAGACCTGCAGCGACGTGTTTCGTATCCGGGTCCGATTGCAGGATGTCCTCACCCTGACAGTAAAGTCCCTTGAAGGTGCCATCCACGGCGGCGTCCAGCATGTTCGGGATACGCAGGCCCGGCTCAGGGTCGATGGTCACGCCCCAGGCGGCCTCGAACGTCTTGCGCACCTCGGGCAGCTTCACATGGCGATAGCCCGGAAGCTCATGCGGGAACGACCCCATGTCGCAGGACCCCTGCACGTTGTTCTGACCGCGCAGCGGGTTCACGCCCACGCCGGGCCGCCCGATGTTGCCGGTCAGCATGGCGAGGTTCGCGATCCCCATGACGGTGGTGGACCCTTGGCTGTGCTCGGTCACGCCGAGGCCATAGTAGATCGCGCCATTGCCACCACGGGCAAAGGTGCGGGCGGCGGCGCGCAGCGTCTCGGCGGGCACACCCGTCAGCATCTCGGTGGCCTCGGGCGAATGGCGCTCCTGACTCACGAAATCCGCGTATTCGAGGAACTCGTTCCAGTCGCAGCGCTCGCGGATGAAATCCTCATCCATGAGACCCTCGGTCACGATCACATGGCTCAGCGCGGTCACCACGGCCACGTTGGTGCCGGGGCGCAGGGGCAAGTGATGCGCGGCTTCGACATGCGCGGATTTGACAAGGTCGATCCGGCGCGGGTCGATCACGATCAACTCGGCCCCGGCGCGCAGGCGCTTTTTCAGCCGCGAGGCGAACACCGGGTGCCCATCGGTCGGGTTCGCCCCGATCACGATCACCACGTTGGTCTGCTCGACCGAGTCGAAATCCTGCGTCCCGGCCGAGGTGCCGAAGGTCTGACCCAGACCATAGCCGGTGGGCGAGTGGCACACGCGCGCACAGGTGTCAGTGTTGTTGTTCATGAACACGCCGCGCGCGAGCTTCTGGACGAGGTAAGTTTCCTCATTCGTGCAACGTGAAGAGGTGATGACCCCCACCGAACGCCGCCCGTAATCTTTTTGCAATGATTTCAGACGTTTCGCGGCGAAACCTATGGCCTCGTCCCATGACACCTCCTGCCACGGGTCGTCGATGGACTCCCGGATCATCGGGCTCAGGATGCGATCCTTGTGCTCGGCATAGCCATAGGCAAAGCGGCCCTTGACGCAGGAATGGCCCCGGTTCGCCTTGCCGTTCTTGTAAGGCACCATGCGGACAAGCTGATCGCCGTTCATCTCGGCCTTGAACGAACAGCCCACACCGCAATAGGCGCAGGTGGTGACGACCGACCGGGTCGGCGTTCCCAGTTCGGCCACGCTTTTCTCTTGCAACGTCGCGGTCGGGCAGGCCTGCACGCAGGCCCCGCAAGACACGCAATCGGACGTCAGGAAGTCGTCCACCGCACCTCCTGCCGACACGCGGCTTTCGAATCCGCGCCCCTCGATGGTCAGCGCAAAGGTGCCCTGCACCTCTTCACAGGCCCGCACGCAGCGCGAACAGACGATGCACTTTGACGGATCATAGGTGAAATACGGGTTCGACTCGTCCTTGGGGATATAGCGGAAATTGCCGTCGCCCTCGCGCCGTTTGGCATCCGCCATGCTCAGCGCGCCGGTCCCCGTCGGGTCGAAATGGTTCTCGCCTGGCTCGTAACGCACGTCGCGCAGACCCACGGCCCCCGCCATGTCCTGCAACTCGCAGTCGCCGTTCGCCGAACAGGTCAGACAGTCGAGCGGGTGGTCAGAGATATAAAGCTCCATCACCCCCTTGCGGATCTTCTGCACCTTCGCGGACTGGGTGCGCACCACCATCCCCTCGACCACAGGTGTCGTGCAGGAGGCGGGCGTGCCGCGCCGCCCCTCGATCTCGACCACGCAGAGGCGGCAAGAACCGAAGGCCTCGACGCTATCCGTTGCACAAAGCTTGGGCACGGTGATTCCGGCCTCGTAAGCCGCGCGCATGACGCTGGTGCCCTCGGGCACGGTCACGGCGGCGCCGTCCACGGTCAGCGTCACGGGCGCGCCGGTCTTGGCGGGCGTGCCCATATCGGCGTCGTTCCAGGGAATGATGAAGTCCTTCATGGTCTCATCCTTTCTGCGTTGACAGCGCATGCGCCACGATGGCGTTCGCGTGCCCATGTCCAAGACCGTGCTCGGCTTTGAGCCAGCTCACGATCTCCATATGTTTCATACCGGCCTTGCCCGCCACCAGCCCGAGCCAGTGGTCGATCGGCTGTCCGTATTTCGCCTCGATCGACGGGAAATAGGATGCGGGGCCCTTCACGCTCTCGCTCATGCGCCGCGCCCCCGTCTGTCCGGTTCGGAAATATCCCGGGGGGTGTTGGGGGCAGCGCCCCCCACCCGGTCGGATTTCGCGCAGACGAAATTCGAAACCTTCATTCCGCCGCCTCCTTCGACCGGGCGAAATCGTCCGGGAACAGCGTGAGGGCGGACATGACGGGGTAGGGGGTGAAGCCCCCCAACGCGCAAAGCGACCCGTCTGTCATGGTCTCGCACAGATCGGTGAGCAGCTCCTTGGCGCTCTCGTCGCCCGCCGCGATCCGGTCGATGGTCTCGACGCCGCGCACCGCGCCGATCCGGCAGGGGGTGCACTTGCCACAGCTTTCGACCGCGCAGAATTCCATCGCGAAGCGCGCCATGCCCAGCATGTCGGCTGTGTCGTCGAACACGGTAAGCCCCGCGTGACCGATCAGGCCACCGGCACCGTCGAATTCCTCATACCCAAAGGGCGTGTCAAACTGGCCCGGCGCGAAATAGGCGCCCAGCGGTCCGCCGACCTGCACCGCTTTCACCGGCCGGCCCGAACGGGTGCCGCCCGCGATGTCATTCACGATCTCACCCAGCGGCAGGCCAAAGGCGATCTCGTAGAGCCCGCCGTGTTTCACGTTTCCCGCGATCTGGAGCGGGATGGTCCCCTTCGACCGGCCCAGCCCGAAATCGGCATAATGCGCGGCACCCTTCTCGAAGATAACCGGAATGGTGGCGAGCGAGATGACGTTGTTCACCACCGTCGGCTTGCCCAGGAACCCCTCGAGCGCGGGCAGCGGCGGCTTGGCGCGGACCACGCCGCGCTTGCCTTCGAGACTGTTCAACAGCGAGGTTTCCTCGCCACAGACATAAGCCCCGGCGCCCACGCGGATTTCCATGTCGAACGCCGGACCCTTAGCCAGCAGGCTCGCCCCCAGCACGCCATGTGCGCGGGCCACCTTGACCGCCTCGTTCATGATGCGGATCGCGTCCGGGTATTCCGACCGCAGGTAGACATAGCCCTTGGTCGCACCGACCCCGACGCCTGCGATGGCCATCCCTTCGATCAGGCTGAACGGGTCGCCCTCCATGATCATCCGGTCGGCGAAAGTGCCCGAGTCGCCCTCGTCGGCGTTGCAGACGATGTATTTCTGGTCCGCACTCGCCTTGGCCACCGTCTCCCACTTGATGCCGGTGGGAAAGCCCGCGCCGCCGCGTCCGCGCAGACCGCTCGCCTTGGCTTCCTCGACAACGCCAAGGCCCTCCATCCCGAGCGCACGCTCAAGTCCGACAAGGCCCCCGTGCGCGCGGTAGGCGTTCAGATCGAGCGGATCGATCACGCCGCAGCGCTGAAACGTCAGACGGGTCTGGTTCGCAAAGAACGGAATTTCTTCGGTGGGGCCGTGGCCAGCAAGCGTGCCGTCGATCAGCGCCGGTACGTCATCGACCGTTACCGGACCGAACGCATGGCGCACGCCGTTGATCTCGACTTCGGCCAGCGGCTCGAGCCACGTCATCCCGCGCGAGCCAACGCGGATCAGCTCGACGTCATGTTTGGCGAGCTCTGCGGCGACATCGTCAGCACCGAGCGCGCGGGCCACCGCATCTTGAGACAGGTAAATCTTCATGCGCCCGCCTCCGCGATCACTTTTTCGAGCTTGGCCACGTCCAGCGCGCCCACGACCTTGTCGTCGATCATCGCGGCGGGGCCGTTGGCGCAGAGGCCAAGGCAATAGACAGGTTCGATCGTGACCGCGCCGTTCGGCGTCGTACCGTGCCAGCCGGTGCCCAGCTTGGCCAGCACCGCATCCGCCAGCCTGTTCGCGCCAAGCGCCTGACAGGCTTCGGCGCGGCAAATCTTCACGATGTGGCGGCCGGCGGGCAACGTACGGAAATCATGGTAGAAACTGATGACGCCATGCACCTCGGCCCGCCCGATGTTGAGCGTGTCGGCGATGGGCTGCACCGCGTCCTCGGGGACGTGATCGAACGCCTCCATCATGCCGTGGAGAATCGGCAGGAGCGGACCTTCGAGATGGGTGTGGGCGTCGATCACTTCCTGAATCGCCGCGAGATCGGGCGCGGATGCTGGCGTGCTGGCTTGCATGGGTCCTCCAAAACTGGCGGAGCCATTGCACGGAAGCTGTGGGTTTTCAATATCGCGGTTCCGTTAACCGATAGGAAATTTCTATCAAACGGACAGTGCGTGCGCCTCGTCCAACAGTGCCTGGAGCACGGGGGTCTGCGGCTCCTGATGCGGCGCGACCAGCCCGACGCTCGGCCCCGGGCGGTCGGAGCGGATGGGAACCACCGCTGCCCCCCGGCCCGTTGCGAGCGACGCGGCCATGTCGCCCGGCAGGACCGTGGACCAGCCGCCCTGTTCCACATGGCTCACCAGCACGACGGTGGAGTTCGACTCCATGCGCACGTTGGGCGTCTGCCCGGCCTCCATGAAAGCGCGGTTGATGATCCGGCGGTTTTGCATGTCCGGGGTGAGCAGGCAGAGCATCCGCTCGCCGATATCCGTCCAGCCGATCTGGTCCAGCCCGGCCGCCGGATCGTCCGGCGCGCAGACCAGCGCGTAATCCTCGCGGTAGAGTTCCTGCACCTGCACGCGCCCCAACGGCTCGTTGTCGAGATAGCTCAGGCCCACGTCCGCTTCGAGGTTTTCCAGCATGTCGAGGATCTGGATCGAGGTGCGCGACAGGATCGTGAAGGTCACGTTGGGATGGGCGGCCGAGAACCGCGCGGACAGGCGCGAGGCCCAGGTGAGCGCTGTGGGGATCACGGCGAGGCGCAGGTGGCCGGTAAGGCCCTCCCGCGAAAACCGCATCTCGTCGCGCAGCCGCCGCGCGTCGCCCACGATCTGACGGGCCCAGTCGAGCGCGCGCGCCCCTTCGGGCGTCAGCCCGCCGAACCGCGAGCCGCGCTGCACCAGCTTCACCCCCAGTTCGGCCTCAAGCTGCTTGATCCCGGCAGACAGCGTGGGCTGCGTGATGCCGAGGGTCTCGGCGGCGCGGCCGAAGTGGCGTTCGTTGGCGAGCGCGATGAACATTTCCAGCTTGTTGAGCATATCGGAAAAGTATCATCAGCCGGGCGGGTTTCCATAGAAAACGTCGATCCTGCGTTGCAATCGGGACTATCCGTCCCGAAAAACAATTGAGCCGAATCGGCCCGCCGCCTGTATTCTGCCTATTCGTCCTTCAACCGGGAGCCTCCTATGTCGTCCTTCGCCCTGCGCCTTTGCGCCGCGCTCTGCCTCGCGCTCGCTGCTGTTCCGGCCCAGGCGCAGGTTGGCGGCTGGTCCTATCTCGGATGGGCGAACGTCACGACGAACGACTCCACCGGAGACGGGCAGGACCGGTGGCAGAGCTTCTCGACCACCACGTCCTTTCTGTTCGGACCCGAGGGCACGACGGACCTGCCAACCGGCTTCGGCACGCTCCTCGAGGCCCGGATCGGCACGCAGATCGTGACCCCCGCCAACACGCGCACGCCGGCCCCCGGCGACCGGCCCGCAGCGGGCGCGATCCGGGCAGGACTGTTCACGCACTTCGCGCGGGGCGGATGGGACCTGTCGCTTGGTGCGGGTGTCGAGGCGGTTGGCCCCGCGACCCGGATCCTCGCGATTCAGGACCGGTTCCACCGCACGCTTGGCTTCGACCGGCTCGCGCCGGGCGTGATCGCGGGGCAGGTGGGCAACCGCCTGCGCCCGATGGGCCATGCCGAGGCGGCCTATAACATCGTGATCGACGAGGCGGTGACTTTTCGACCCTTCGCCAGCGCACATGTGGGCCTTGAAAGCTACGCCCGCGTGGGCTTTGACCTGCTCGTCGGGCCGGGGTTCCGCAACGGGGTGATCGCCCGCGACTATGTCAGTGGACAGCCCTACCAGGTGCTCAAGCGGGTGAACGAGCCGGGGATCTCGGTCCTGTTCGGCGCGGACGTGGCGCGGGTCTTTTCGTCGAGCTTCCTGCCATCGCCCGGCTACACGCTTACCCCGGTACGCGCACGTCTGAGGGGCGGCGTGCTGCTGGAAGAGCGGAACTTCAGCCTGTTCTACGGCGCGACCTATCTCACCCCCGAATTCACCGCGCAGCCCGGCGGTCAGCTGGTGGGAACGATGCAGTTTCGCATCAGCTTCTAATCCTTTTGATGTAGTGATCGGAAATTAACGTACAAAACGGTTAACACCCGTTTCCTGTCGTGATACGATTTTATCATTACAAATCGGCCCGCTTAGAGGCCGTGTACGAGTAGAGGCAGGAACAGTTATGAAGACGGGCATTATCGGCTCGTTCGTCATTTCCTGGTCCCAAACCGAAGTTGACGGTCTCGCGGATGCTCCGCGTGGCTCCTTGGGTGTGGGTGCAAGCTGGCGGTGGTCCGGCACGGCATTGCGGGTGGATGGCCCGCAGGACGTGATCCGGCTCGACCTTGGCGAGCAGGAGGCGGACATTCGCAGACGCGCGGCGCGCAAGGTGCGCCGCCTGACGGGGTCTTCCCCGGCACATCCGAAAACGAACAAGGACGAGGACAGCCTGTTTGACATGGGCTTCACCGTGACGGACGGGTTTCGCAGTTATCCGGTGACCATGATGAACGGTGTCGAGGGGCGCGGCACGCTCCTGATGTTTTCCGACGGGCTTCCGCCGAGCGACCGCGACCTCTGGGTCGTGCAGGCGCAGATAGAGGCCGCCGTCATGAACCGGCTGACCGATCAGCCGACCGGCGTGATCTGCTTCACCCCGGGTACACGCATTCGCACCGCCGACGGCGATATCGCCGTCGAGGAGATCCGCGAGGGCACGCGCATCCAGACCAAGGACAACGGGCTTCAGGACGTGCTGTGGATCGGAGAGAAGCGTGTCTCGGGCGCGCGGCTCTATGCCATGCCGGAATTGCGGCCCGTCCGTGTGCGCCAGGGCGCGCTGGGCGACGAGCGCCCGGATGGCGACCTGATCGTCTCGCCCGCGCATCGGATGCTTCTCAAGGGGGCTCGGGCGCAGGCGCTGTTCGGCACGAACGAGGTGCTGGTCGCCGCGCGTGACCTGATCGACGACCGGCGCGTGACGCGTGATCGCTCGGTGACCTCCGTCACCTACATCCACCTGCTGCTTGACCGGCACGAGGTGGTCTTTGCCAACGGGCTGGAGACCGAGAGCTTCCTGCCCGAGGGCGAGGCGCTGGACGCGGTGGAGGACGTGCAGCGCGAGCAACTGCTTGGCGCGATGCCATCGCTCGCACAAGGGGCTGACGCCTATTCCGCCCCGGCCCGCCGTCTGCTGACGCAGGCCGAAGCGGCGATCATGGGGGCCTGACCCGCCTCAGCGCCGGTTCGGCTTTTCCCGTGTGACGCGCTTGACGTGTTTGGCGAAGCCTTTTTCGCGGGCGCGTTTCTGCGCGACGGTGGCCGTGTTGTGGGCCTCCTCGGCGGCCAGCTTGCGAAAACGGGTGAGGCGGACCGGGTCCAGTTCGCCCGCGGCGATGGCCGCCTGGACGGCACAGTCCGGTTCGCCCTCATGGGCGCAGTTGCGGAATTTGCAGCGGGTGGCGAGGTCTTCGATATCGTCGAAAAGCTCAGACAGCCCGGCGGCGACGTCCGTCAGCTGAAGCTCGCGCATCCCCGGCGTGTCGAGTACGGCGGGGCCGGTGTCGGTGAGGTAAAGCTGGCGGTGGCGGGTCGTGTGGCGGCCCTTGGCGTCATCCTCCCGCACGCCTTGCGTGTCGAGTTCGGTATCCGCGAGCGCGTTGGTCAGCGTCGATTTCCCCACACCCGACGAGCCGAGGAAGGCCACGGTGCGCCCGGGTTTGGCCCATTGCGCCAGCGCCGTGCGCGGTGCCTCGCCCCGCGCGTCGAGCGCGATGACCGGCACGCGGGAGGAGATCGCCTGTGCCTGCGTCACGAAATCCTGCGGATCGGCGGCCAGATCGGCCTTGGTCAACAGGATCACCGGATCGACCTCGGCCTCGAAGGCCAGAGCGACATAGCGTTCCAGCCGCGCCACGTTGAAGTCGGCGTTGCAGGAAGAGACGATGAACACCGTGTCGATATTGGCGGCGATGAGCTGCACTTTCGCCTCGCGCCCGGCAGCACGGCGGCGGATCACGCTTTTTCGTTCGAGCAGGACGGAGTCCGCCGGGTGGTCGGCGTCGTAGAGGAGCCAGTCGCCCACGGTCACCGCCTCGTCCGGTGGAAGCTCCGCCTCGATCCCGTCGCCGGTTACACGCAGGCCGCTGCGATGAACGGCGGTGACGCGGACCGGAGGGGTGGCGGTGAGGGTATCGGCGTCGATCTGGGCCGCGAAGAACGGCTGCCAGCCGAGCCGGGCGAGCGCGGAGGGCGCGGTAGCAGGCGTGGCGGAGGGGAAAAGCTGGGAATAGTCCCGTGTCATGGGTGCGTCTTTCGATTTGTCAGTCGTGAGGGGTGTGGCGCAACGAAACCTGTCCGCCGAACGGGGCGGTCCATTCCTGGTCCTCGTTGCCGTGGGAGGCCCGTGCCTCCCTGTCGCATCACGTCATAAACGCTCCATGATTGTGCGGTGATGATAGCTGCATGGGCGCGCAAGTAAAGCCGGGGCGGGCTTATCCGCTGCCTGGGCCGTTGACTCCCCGCCCCACACCGCTATAAGCCCGCCATCTGGCCCCCGCGTGGGGCCGGTTTTCATTGGTGTTGGTGGCCCTCGCAAGAGGCAGCCTGTCAACCCGGGCAGCCGGTTCGCCGGTCCGGGGAGAGGACAACGCCCTTTAAAACGGCACGAGGCCCCCCGGCCACCGCGCCCCACGGTCGAAACCGCTTCGCGATCTCGACCCGAACAGTGGGCACCGGTTTTCGGATCAGGTCGAAATGCCACCCATAAAGGAGATCAGCCGTGACCAAACGCACGTCTGCCAAGTACAAGATCGACCGCCGCATGGGCGAAAACATCTGGGGCCGTCCGAAATCCCCGGTGAACCGCCGCGAATACGGCCCCGGCCAGCACGGCCAGCGCCGCAAGGGCAAGATGTCCGACTTCGGCCTTCAGCTTCGCGCCAAGCAGAAGCTCAAGGGCTACTACGGCGACATGACCGAAAAGCAGTTCCGCCGCATCTTCGCCGAGGCCGAGCGTCTCAAGGGCGACACCGGTGAGCTTCTCATCGGCCTGCTCGAGCGCCGCCTCGACGCCGTGGTCTACCGCGCGAAATTCGTGCCGACCATCTTTGCCGCCCGTCAGTTCGTGAACCACGCCCATGTGCTCGTTAACGGCCAGCGCGTGAACATCCCGTCCTACCGCGTGAAGGAAGGCGACGTGATCGAGGTCCGCGAGAAGTCCAAGCAGATGGCGCTGGTTCTTGAAGCCAGCCAGCTGCCGGAGCGCGACGTGCCCGATTACCTCGACGTTGACCATTCCAAGATGAAGGCGACCTTCGTGCGCACGCCCGGCCTGTCCGACGTGCCGTACCCGGTCCACATGGAACCGAACCTCGTCATCGAATTCTACGCTCAGAACTGATCTGGGCCGACACGATTACGGAAAGGGCCGCCCGGCTGGGCGGCCCTTTTTCGTTTGGCGCAGGGAGCGGGGTGTGCTGCGTTGCGGTTGAGGATCGGCTGGGCGGGACAAGATCCCTGAGAAAGCCGACGCGTTGCATCCCCCGTCGTCAGACAAAGGATGCATCGAAATCAGAATTTGCCGTTATCGTGCGGCATCTCGGCCGGTATCTCGGAAACGGTGTCCCAATGCTCGACGATCTTGCCATCATCCACGCGGAACAGGTCGAAAAACGCGGTCGGAGTCTCGCCGATTGCCCCCTCCGACACGGCGAAGACGAAATTTCCTTCCGCGACCACGAAGTGAGTCTCCGAATAGGTCATCGGCTGTCCCGCTTCAGCCATCGCGGCAAGCGCGGCGCCTAGTCCATCGAGTCCATCGCCGACCATCGGGTTGTGCTGCATATAGAGGCCCGGCGAGATGTAGTCCGTGATCCGCTCCGGGTTCGCGCCATGCAGCACGTCCTCGATGAACCCCGAAACCAAAGCCTTGTTCTCCGCCGTCAACGCAGGATCGACCACTTCGGTCGGCCCGTCCGTCATGGAACGGCCCGATACGGTTTCGGCGGGCGGCTCCTGAAGATTGTCCCAGTGCTCGACGACCTGGCCGTCTTCGACACGGAACACGTCGAAAGCGACGAGGGTCTGGGCCCCGAGTGCCTGAGCGTTGTGGTAGGTGTTATGCAGGACAACGATGTTGTCTTCGGTGACGACACGATGAGTCGTCAGTTCGATCCCGCTTTCCTCGAGCACCGGGATGAAGCC
The DNA here is from genome assembly GCA_002695005.1 of Maritimibacter sp. Lineage (GTDB taxonomy): Bacteria > Pseudomonadota > Alphaproteobacteria > Rhodobacterales > Rhodobacteraceae > Maritimibacter. The sequence continues at coordinate 106,255 of NZNT01000025.1, read as the reverse complement.
CAGGATCGGGTCGGCTCCCGTCGGCACGGCGACGTTGTGCTGGACGTAGTCTGGTGCAAGCAGGTCACTTGCGGCCTCTACATCGTATTCAGTGAAGATTGCTGCGACTGCGGCGAGGACCAGTTCTTGAGCGGTCATGTGATGATTCCTTCAACCATTGCTTCATGAAGGATCAGTTGGTATCAAATTCGGACTAGGTATCAATTACGCACTAATTGGGAACCAGGTATGCTCAAGGTAACCGCCCTTACCAAAGCCGACGTGGATGGCTGCCCGGTCCGGCAGGTCCTTTCGAAGGTCACGGGCAAATGGCAGGTGTTGATCGTGCTGTCTCTGGAAGACGGGACACTTCGCTTCGGCGAGCTGAAGCGCACCATCGGAGATATCACGCAGCGTGTCCTGACGGAGAACCTGCGAAGCCTCGAACGCGACGGGTATGTCACGAGGAGCGTCGATCCAGGCCCGCCCATCGCCGTCCGCTACACGCTGACCGACATGGGTCACGAGCTCTTGCCGCTCTTGAAGGCGCTGACCGGATGGGCCGCGGAGCGGCATGCCGATGTCAAACGAGCGCGCAATGAGTTTGACAGCAGGGATTGAGGCTTTGCCGCAGACGGTCCTGCAACCGCACCATCGGTCAACCAGGGCTCGATCCGGGTATTCGCTTCAAAGATGACGCCGGGCAATTGCCGACCCCGGTTCCGCCGGCCGTTTGCCCCCTGACGCGCCGACCCTTCCCCTATTGGCGCGCATTTGCGATACGGGGCCCCGACCCGGACCAAAGGAGCGTGCCCATGTCCCATCCCGTCTACGCGACGATTGACGGCCCCGTCATCATGATCGGCTTCGGCTCTATCGGGCAGGGAACGCTGCCGCTGATCGAACGGCATTTCCAGTTCGACGCGGACAAGCTCACGATCATCGAGCCGGCGGAGGTCAACGGCGCGGCGGCCAAGGCGACGGGGTACGCGCATATGGCCGAAACGCTGACGCCCGACACTTACCGCGACGTGTTGGGCGGGTTGTTCGAGGACGGCAAGGGGTTCGTGGTGAACCTGTCGGTCGACACCTCGTCGCTCGACCTGATGAAATTTTGCCGCGAACATGGCGTGCTCTACATCGACACAGTGGTCGAACCCTGGGCCGGGTTCTACTTCGCCACCGAGGACAACGCGGCGCGCACGAACTATGCGCTGCGCCAGAAGGTTCGGGACGAGAAGGCGGCCAATCCGGGCGGGACCACCGCCGTGTCCTGCTGTGGCGCGAACCCCGGCATGGTGAGCTGGTTCGTGAAGGCCGCGCTTCTGCGGCTGGCGGATGACTTCGGCGCCGAGGCGGATCCGCAGACACGCGGCGAATGGGCTGCCCTCATGCAGACACTGGGGGTCAAGGGCGTTCATATCGCGGAGCGCGACACGCAGGTGCGCCATGAGCCGCGCCAGCCGGGGCATTTCGTCAACACATGGTCGGTCGAGGGCTTCATCGCCGAAGGCTTCCAGCCTGCCGAGCTTGGCTGGGGCAGCTTCGAGCCTTGGTTCCCGCCGAACGGCCACCGGCAGAAGACCGGCTGCAAATCCGCGATCTGGCTGGAGCAGCCGGGCGCGAACACCCGCATCCGCACATGGTGCCCGACGCCGGGGCCGCAGTTTGGCTTTCTCGTCACGCATAACGAAGCGGTGTCCATTGCCGATTATTACACCGTGGGCGAGGGGGACGACCCGGCGTTCCGCCCGACGGTCCACTATGCCTATCACCCCTGCGACGATGCGGTGCTCAGCTTGCACGAAATGTTCGGCTCGGGGCAGGTGCAGGAGGTGCATCACATCCTCGACGTGGATGAGATCGTGGACGGGATCGACGAGCTGGGCGTGCTGCTCTACGGCCACGCGAAGAATGCCATGTGGTTCGGCTCGCGCCTGTCGAACGACGAGACCAAGACCCTTGCGCCGATGCAGAACGCGACGGGGCTTCAGGTAACTTCGGCGGTGCTCGCAGGGATGGTCTGGGCGCTGGAGAACCCCGAGGCCGGGATCGTTGAGACGGACGAAATGGATCATCGCCGCTGTCTCGAGGTGCAGATGCCCTACCTTGGCCCGGTCGAGGCGCATTACACGGATTGGACGCCGCTGACCGATCGGCAGAGCCAATTCCCGGAAGAACTTGTCGAAAACGAACCTTGGGCCTTCGCCAACGTCCTGGAACGCATGGGCGCCTGACATGACGATCACGCAGCAGGACGAACTCGAAGGGCTGAAAGAGATCGGCGCGATCTGTGCCCGCACGATGCGCGCGATGGCCGCCGCGCTCGAGCCGGGGATGACCACCCGCGAACTGGACGAGATCGGGCGCGCGATCCTCGACCGTCACGGCGCCGTTTCGGCCCCCCAGTCGGTCTATGACTTTCCCGGCGCGACCTGCATCAGCGTGAACGAGGAAATCGCCCACGGCATCCCCGGCGACCGTGTGATCGCGGTGGGCGATCTGGTGAACATCGACGTCTCGGCCTCTAAGAACGGGTTCTTCGCGGACACTGGCGCCACCTATCAGGTCGCGCCGAAATCGCGCGACATGGAACGGCTGATGAAGGACGGCCACCGCGCCATGCAGATCGGCATCGCACAGGTGTCCGAGGGCAAGCCCATCGCCGGGATCGGCAAGGCCATCGGCAAGTTCGCCTCGGACCGCGGGTATACACTGATCCGCAATCTGGCGAGCCATGGGGTCGGGCGTTCGCTTCATGAATACCCCGAAGAAGTCGCCACATGGCCCAAGCGCGGCGACCGCCGCCGGATCGACAACGGCCTCGTCCTGACGGTCGAGCCGTTCCTTTCGCGCGGTGGCCACTGGGCCGAACAGGGCCACGACGGCTGGACGCTTTACAGTGAACCGGCTGCGCCCTGCGTGCAGTACGAACATACGATCGTCGCGACCAGGCGCGGAGCCGTGGTCGTCACGTTGCCGCACTGAACCGGCGACCGCACAACACATTCAAAAATTTGATTGGGTCTTTTTCTGAGGCGCGCCGGTGCCTAGATGCGTTCAAACGCATACACAGGAGCGCAAAATGAAAACCGAAGAGATCAACGGCAAGACACTCGAAACCTGGACGCCCGAGGAAGTCGCGCAGGGGCTGAAGGACGAGACCATCGTTCTGATAGACGTGCGCACACCGGCGGAGTTCATGTTCGAGAGTATCGAAGACGCGCTTCTCGCGCCCATGAGCCACATCTCGAAAAAGGCGTTGCCGGCCGGACTGGGTAAGCACGTCGTGCTCTATTGCGGCTCCGGCATGCGCTCGCGCAAGGCTGCCGAAATCTGCCTGTCCAAGAAATTCGAGAAGATGGCCCATCTCGACGGCGGTTTTGCCAACTGGAAGCAGTCGGGCCAGCCCTATCTGGGCACCGACATGTCCACGGGCGCCCCGACGGTCAAGACCGGCTGAGTTGCGCCCGCGCAAGAGGCCCGGAAGGCGGTGGGGGTCAGTCCCGTCACATCCTTGAACGCGGCGTTGAAGGCCGATAGCGCGTTGTAGCCGACGGCGAAGGCGACCTCGGTGACGCCGGGGCCGGCTACTGCCAGCATCTCGGCGGCGCGGATGATCCTCAGGCGGCGCAGAGCCATGCGCCACGTCATCCCGAGTTCCGCGTCGAACCGGCGGGCGAGCGTGCGTGGGGTCAGGCCGACCGCTGCGGCAATTGCGTCGAAGCGCGGTGTGCCGGCCATGTCCGCCTCCGACAGCTCCAGCGCGCGGGCCACGGCATCGGTCCGGGCGACCGGCATCTGCATCGCTGTCGGGGTCGCGGCGAGCCGCCATGTTTCCGACTGGAGCGCGGCGAAGAGCGTCGCCGCATGGTTGGGCAGGGGTGCTGCGTCATCCCCCCAGCCTGCACAGGCGCACACCAGTTCGCGCGCGAGCGGTGACATTTCGAACACCGAAAGCGGGTCGGGCGGGGCCGGGTAATGCGCCGGGTCGAACAGGGCCGAACAGGCAGTGAGCGGCCGGGCCAGCGTGACGCGGATCGGTTCATCCGCGGCGATGAGCGCCGCCCGCGCCGGTGGGAGGGTCCAGGCCCGGCCACCGGCGACCAACCGCATGGTGCCAGAGGTCGCATAGAGCAGGTAATGCCGGGGCATCCGGAACACCTGTTCGGGCGCGGCCGGGTATTCGCCGGTATGACAGAAGGCGGGGCGCTGGCTCATCGCTCGATGCTAGCGGTTCAGGCGACCTCTTCAATCATTTCGGCCCGGAACCGGCGCGACGAGGGCGGGCCGGTCATGATCGGGCGCAGCGCCTCGCCCGAACGGGCGAAGGCGGTGGAGGCGAGATAGGTCGCGAGGGCCGCTTCATCCTCCCATTCGTGAACGATGCTGACGCGGCCGGGCAGGGCGGGGTCGGCATAGGGTGCGAAGTGACGGCAGCCGGGCAGGGCGCGGACCTCTCCGACCTCCATCTCGAGCACGGCGAGCGCGTGGGTCCGCTCCGCCGGATCGACGTCGAAATCGACATGCACGATCATCATGGTGTGTCTCCGTTATGGTGGTGGTGTGATCTGGACAGAGTGCCGCGCGGGCGGCCGTCCGTCCTCCGCCGGTCCGACAAAAAACCCCGCCGAACGGACAATGTGGCATCGTGGTTTCAGGCACTTGCGCCCCCCCGATGGTTACGGTTTGTTCTAGCCCTGTGGCCCCATGACCGTTAAGACGGGGGCTCAACTCCGGGGATGAAAATGACCAAATTGCCCAAGCCGCAGCCCGGCATCATGGACATCAGGCTTTACGAGTCCGGCGCCTCCAAAGTGGATGGCATCGATAACGTCGTGAAGCTCAGCTCGAACGAGAACCCGCTCGGCCCGTCCGAGAAGGCGACCGAGGCCTATGTGCGCGCGGGCCATTCCCTGAACCGGTATCCGAACACGGACCATCAGTCCCTGCGCTTCGCCATCGGCGAGGTCCACGGGCTCGACCCCGAGCGGATCATCTGCGGCGTCGGGTCGGACGAGATCATCAACTTCATCTGTCAGGCCTATGCTGGCCCGCGTGACGAGGTGATCTACACCGAGCATGGATTTTCCATGTACAAGATCTCGGCCCGGGCCGCGGGCGCGACTCCCGTCGAGGTGCCCGAGCGCGAGCGCGTGGTGGACGTGGACGCGATCCTGCGGGCCGTGACCGGCAAGACCAAGGTGGTGTTTATCGCGAACCCGGCCAATCCGACCGGCACGATGGTCGGGCAGAAGGAGCTCGCGCGCCTGGCGCGTGAACTGCCGGGCAATGTCGTGCTGGTGCTGGACGGCGCCTATGCCGAATATGTCGAGGGCTTCGATGGCGGTGCCTCGCTTGTCGACAGGCACCCGAACGTCGTGATGACGCGGACGTTCTCGAAAATCTACGGTCTGGGCGGCCTGCGCATCGGCTGGGGCTATGCCCAGCGGGAGGTTGTCGACGTGCTCAACCGCATCCGCGGCCCCTTCAACCTCTCCACCACGCAGCTCGCCGTGGCCGAGGCCGCCGTGCGCGACCGGGCGCATGTCGAAAAGTGTCGTACGGAGAACGCCCGCCTGCGCGCCTGGATGGCCGAGGCGTTGGCGGAGCATGGCGTGCCCTCGGACACCTCCTGCGCCAACTTCGTGCTGGCGCGATTCACCGATGAGAACGAAGCCGAGGCGGTGGACAATTACCTCAAGGCCAACGGGATCATCGTGCGTCGGGTGTCGGGCTACAAGCTGCCCCACTGCCTGCGGATCACGGTGGGGGACGAGCCGTCCTGCCGCCGGGTCGCGCACCTGATCGGCGCTTTCAAAGGGAGCGTTGCCGATGCCGGATGACGCGCCGCTCTACGACCGTGTCGCGCTGATCGGCCTCGGCCTCATCGCGGGGTCGATGGCGCATGCGATGCGGCGCGGCGGGCTCGTGGGCGAGATCGTGGGAACCGCGCGCTCGCCCGAGACGCGCGACGTGGCCCGTGAGATCGGTCTGGTGGATCGCGTGGTCGACACCCCGGCGGAAGCGGTCGCGGGGGCCGACCTCGTCGTGCTCTGCGTCCCCGTTGGCGTGATGGGCGCGGTGGCCGAAGAGATCGCCCCCCACCTTGCCCCCGGCGCGACGGTGAGCGACGTCGGCTCGGTCAAACGCGCGGTGATCGACGCGGTGGGGCCGTATGTCCCGGAGGGCGTGCATTTTGTCCCGGCCCACCCGCTCGCCGGCACCGAGCATTCCGGCCCGCGCTCCGGTTTCGCTGCGCTCTTCGACAACCGCTTCACGCTGATCGTGCCCGCCGAAGGATCGGACCGGGACGCCGTCGACCGGCTCGCGGCGCTCTGGCGCGGCATGGGGGCCTATACGGAAGAGATGGACGCGGATCACCACGACCTTGTCCTCGCCGTCACGTCCCACACCCCGCACCTCATTGCCTATACGATGGTGGGCGTGGCCGACGACCTGCGCCGCGTGACGGACAGCGAGGTCATCAAGTATTCCGCCGCAGGTTTTCGCGATTTCACCCGTATCGCGGCCTCGGACCCGACCATGTGGCGCGACGTATTCCTCACGAACAAGGATGCGACGCTGGAAATCCTCGGCCGCTTCACGGAAGAACTTTTCGCACTTCAGAGGGCCATCCGCACCGGGGATGGGGACCTTTTGTTTGACTATTTCACACATACGCGGGCGATCCGGCGGGGCATCATCGAGGCCGGGCAGGACACCGACGCGCCGGACTTCGGGCGGGTGAAGACCGAATGAGGGCGGCGGTCGCGATAGGCACGGGGCTCATCGCGGCGCTCTTCGCCACGACGCTGGCCGCCGAGGCACCGACCCGCTCGCTCATTCCCAAGCCACGTCCCGGCGGGCAGGCCGCGCAGCAGGCTCCGGCGGTGGTGAACGACCCCATCGCGAACCTCGTGAACAACATCCTGAAGCCACGCCCGCGCCCCGGTGCGAATACGCAGGTGCAGCAGATGACGGCGGCGGGGACCGGGAGCTACACGCGGCTCGCCGTCGCCCGATCACTCGTCCCGAAACCCAGGCCCCAGAACCTCGTGCGGCGCAATACCGTCCAGCGCACCGGGATGGCGCAGTCAGGCGACGACGCGCGGCGCGTCACCCGCGCAGGGTCAGTCTGCGGAAGGCCCGAGATCAAGGGCGTGAAGCTTCAGTCCATCCCCGGGCGGGTCAACGGCTGCGGCGTGTCCGAGCCGGTCAAGGTGACATCGGTCTCTGGCGTGGCGCTGAGCCAGCCCATCACCGTGGATTGCCAGACGGCGGTCGTCTTCAATGCCTGGGTGGGTCAGGCGCTTGTCCCGCTGACCAAGCGTCTGGGCGGAGGCGTGCAGGAAGTCACGATCTTCGCGAGCTACGCCTGCCGGACCCGCAACAATCAGCGCGGCGCAAAGATCAGCGAGCATGGGCGGGGCCACGCGGTCGACGTGGGGGGCTTCACGCTGGCCAACGGCGTTGAGCTGACAGTGCTGGACCACTGGAACGACCCGCAGCACGGGTCGCTGATGCAGCAACTCCACCGGGTGGCCTGTGGTCCCTTCGGGACGGTGCTGGGCCCCAAATCGGACCGGTTCCACAAGAACCACTTTCATTTCGATACAGCGCGCTACCGCTCCGGGTCTTACTGCCGCTGAAAAACCGCTCGCATTCCGGCCGTGAAACCCGCTATTTCCCGGGAGAACCCGAACAACGGAGGCCCCCATGGCGCTGCGCAACGACATCGATCCCGACGGCTTGCTTGAATTCTCGGTCGTCTTCACCGACCGCTCGCTCAACCACATGTCCGGCGCGTTCCAGCAGGTGATGCGCGACATCTCGGCGGGGCTGTGCGAGGTCTACAAGGCCGACGCGGTGGCCGTTGTTCCAGGCGGTGGCACCTACGCGATGGAGGCGGTCGCGCGCCAGTTCGCCACCGGCAAGCGCGCGATGGTGATCCGCAACGGCTTCTTCTCCTACCGCTGGAGCCAGATCTTCGAGATGGGGACGATCCCCGGCGAAGAGACCGTGATGATGGCCCGGCGCACCGGCAACGACCCGCAGGCACCCTTTGCCCCCTGTCCGCTGGACGAGGTTGTCGCGAAGATCGCCGAGGAAAAGCCGGACGTCGTTTTCGCTCCGCATGTCGAAACCTCGTCGGGCATCATCCTGCCGGACGACTACATCCGCGCCGTGACCGACGCGGTCCATGAGGCCGGCGGGCTTTTCGTACTCGACTGCATCGCCTCGGGCACGATCTGGGCGGATATGAAGGCGCTGGGCGTCGACGTTCTGATCTCGGCCCCGCAGAAGGGCTGGTCGGCCCAGCCCTCCGCCGGGCTGGTGATGATGAGCGAGGCGGCGCTTGAGGCCGCGAAAGCCGCCAAGTCCACGAGCTTCGCCATCGACCTTGGAAAATGGATCGCAATCATGGAGGCCTATACCAACGGCGGTCATGCCTATCACGCGACGATGCCGACGGATGCCCTGCGGGCCTTCCGCGATGCGATGCATGAGACCCGCGACTACGGGCTTGAGAAGGTGAAAGAGGCGCAGTGGGAACAAGGACGGCGGGTGCGCGCGGCACTGGCGGAACGGGGCTTCAAATCCGTCGCGGCACCGGGCTTCGAGGCGCCGGGCGTGGTCGTGGTCTACACCGACAATCCCGAGTTCCAGACCGGCAAGGCGTTCATGGGCGAAGGCGTGCAGATCGCCGCGGGCGTCCCGCTGATGGTGGGCGAGGGCGACGACTACAAGAGTTTCCGTCTTGGCCTCTTCGGCCTCGACAAGCTCTATGACGTCGATGCCTCGGTCGCCCGGCTTGAAGCTGCGCTGGACGCGGTCGTCTAGCGTCGCGCGCCGCGCAGCAGGTATCCGGCGACGAAGGCCAGAACAAGCTCGGTAACGAAGACGACGCCGGACATGCCGGCAAGCACGATGCCGATCATGGCGAAAACGACGACGAGCGAGGCGAGCAGCAGGCCGATCTGAGCCTGTTGCTCCTGTGGCACGGCGGCGGCTTTTGACTTGTGATCCTGTTGGTTCATTGGGGCTCTCCTTTTCTATCGAACCCCCATGAATGCGGTCCGGTTCCCTAGCGGCCGATGGACAGCAGGACCAGCACCACGAAAAGGATGGGCGTCGCCGCGACCATCACGAGCCCGACGCCCGGCAGGCCGAACAAGAGCAGTGCTACGGCGAGCACGGCCACGATCAGCGCGGCGATGAGAAAGCCGACCATCGCGTGTTTGCGGTCGGTGGCGGGATCGGAATGGGTCATGCGTCTCTCCTGGCTCCGGGCTCTGTGCCCGGTGCAGAGATAATTCGCATCGAAGATATGTGAATACCGCGCGACAGGGCGCCGCAGTCAGGTCGGGCCAAGCCCTGCCCGCATCACGCCGCGCCGCACTGGTGCGATATCGTGAACCGCGCGAAGCCCCAGAAGACGCACGGCCTGCACGCCCGCGTCACCAGACCCGGCCACGCGATTGAACAGGTCGATGACGCGCGCGCGCCGGGCAATGTCGGGCTCGCGGGCTTCCGCATACCGGCGCAGCACTTCGGGCGCGCCGGGATCCTCTGGGTGCTGGCAGGCAAGGTCCAGCAGTTCCGCTATGTCGTTGAGCGACGTGTTCAGCCCCTGCGCGCCGATGGGCGGCAGGGCGTGGGCCGCCTCCGCCACCACCGCGACGCGCCCCTCGGCCAGCCGGTCTGCGGTTTGCGTCAGGATCGGCCAGATCGACCGGCGGCCCTGGAGCGTCATCCAGCCCAGGAGGCCCGTGGAGCGTTCGAACATGACCTGCTCGAAGGCGTCCACCTCCATCTCCATCAGCTCGACCGAGCGCGGCCCCTTGTTCATCCAGACGATGGCGGAGGCCGGGCGGTTGTCGATATCGGGCAGGGGGACGATCGTGAACGGCCCGCCTTCGTTGTAGATCTCGGTCGAGATATTCTCATGCGGCAGGTCGTGCGTCACCGTGAAGGCGAGCGACTTTTGACCGTAGCGCGTGGTCGACACGCCGATCCCGGCAGCCTCACGCAGGGGAGAGAGCTTGCCATCCGCCGCCACGGCGAGCTTCGCACGCACCGACGAGCCGTCGGTCAGCCCCACAATCACCTCGCTCGTCCGGTTCACGAGGCTCTTGAACCCCGTGCCGTAAAGCATGGTGATCCCCGGCGCGTCCTGAAGGTAGCGCCATAGCTCGCGCCGCACGAGCCAGTTCATCAGGTTCCAGCCGAAGGGTTCGCCCGACACGTCGGCCGAGGCGAAGACTCGCCGCTCGCGCTCGACAGGGGGCCAGCCGATGGTGTCGATGACGGCCAGGTGGTCGAGCGGGCGCGAATGCGGCTCCAGCAGGGACCACAACCCGCAGGCCTCGAACAGGTCGCGGGCCGGTTGCAGGAAGGCGGTGGAGCGCAGGTCGGAGCCGTCGAGATCGGCTTCGGTGACCGGTGGCACTGGGTCGGCCATCACAACCGAAAACCCCCGCGCGGCGAAGGTCGCCGCCGCCACCTGCCCGGCGATGCCGCCGCCGGAGATGAAAATATCCGCCTCGCGCCGTTCCATGGTCAGTAACTACGCTCCGGCCCGGGCTGCGCCAAGCCCGCGAAATGCGACAGAAAGTCCGTCAGGTCATCGGTGTGGTGGTGAATGTGATCCGCCGTCACGGGTGCGTCCGCCACATGAATGGTGCGCATCCCCATCGCGTGCGGCACGGCGAGGTTACGGGGATCATCTTCGAACATCGCGGCCACGGCGGGGTCAAGCCGGTCGGCGGCGAACACCGTCTCATACGCCACGCGCCGCGGTTTGGGCTGAAAGCCCGCGTGTTCCACGCCGTACACCGCATCGAACACGTCGCCCAGCCCGCGTGCGGCCAGCACGTTGCGCGCATAGGGCTCGGAGCCGTTGGTATAGACGATCTTGCGGCCCGGTAGCCCCGTGATCCGCTCGGCGAGCACGCTGTCCACCTTCAGCGCATCGAACGAGATATCGTGGACCTCGTGCAGGTATCCTTCGGGATCGACCCCGTGGACTTCCATCAACCCGGCCAGCGTGGTGCCGTGGCTGGCCCAATACTCAGCGCGCAGGCGGTCGGCCTCGGCCCGGTTGACGGCGAGGGTGCGCATCACCCAGTCGATCATGCGCAGCTCGATCTGGTCGAACAGCCGCGCCGAGGGCGGATACAGGGTGTTGTCGAGGTCGAAGACCCAGGCGGTGACGTGTGAAAAGCGGTCGGCTACCATGCCCCCTAGATAATGCGGCACGGTGTCGCCTGCGACCCCGAAACGCCCCCATCGCTTGATTGTCAGCGACAGACCGGCATAGTCGCGGGATAAATTTGGGGGGAACGACGTGACCGAACCGCGCAGCGGAACCAAGGACGCTTATGAGCTGATCCTCGACGCCATCGACGAGGGAATTTACCGTCCCGGCGACCGGATGGTCGAGAGCGAGCTGGCCGACCGGTTCGGCGTTTCGCGCACGCCGATCCGCGAAGCCTTGCAGCGGCTTGAGACCCAGAGCCTTCTCAACCGCGACGGACGCTCGCTCATCGTGGCGTCGCTGGACCACAACCAGCTGGCCGAGCTTTACACCGTGCGCGCCGAGCTCGAGGGGCTTGCGGCGCGGCTGGCGGCCCAGCATGCGGCACCAGAGGAGCAGAAAGTGCTGCGCGACATGGTCGAGGAGGACCGTGCCCTGATCGCCGACCCCGAAGCGCTCGCACGGGCGAACCGTCGGTTTCATCGCCAGATCCACCTGGCCTCCCACAACCGTTACCTGCTCCAGCAGCTCGATCGGGTGCATCGCACGATGGCGCTGCTCGCCACCACGTCGCTGGCCGTCGAGGGCCGGTCCGAGGTGGCGCTGGAGGAACACGACGCGATCGTGCGCGCGATCGAGGCGCGGGACGGTGATGCGGCGGACGAGGCACTGCGCACCCATATCTCCAAGGCGTTCGAGACCCGCCTCAAGCTCGACTCGCGACAGGTATGATCGGCGCCGCCTGCGCGGCCTCGTCATGGTCGTCATGGCCGTGCTGGGTCTTGTCCCAGTAAAACGGGTGGCGCACGATCTCGCCCGACCCCTTGAGCGCGGCGAGCGAGGCGAGGGGAAAATAGACGTGCAGCGTCACGACCCAAGGCCGCAGGAACCGCCGACCGGGCGTGGAGACCGCGATCATCCCCGCCGCGATGGACACTGCCTCGGACAGGACGAAGGTCGCGAACATCGTCCAGATCATCCAGACGGGCATGGCTGCGGCGAGCGGGTGGCCGATCCCGAGCGCGAAGGCCCAATAGGACCACAGCACGGGCGCGAGCAGCAGGTGGGACAGGGTCCCGAGGAACACGATCTGGAACCCTGCGAACCCGCGTGGGCCCAGCTCGCGCCAGAGCCGCATCGGGGCGCGCATGTGAACGCCATAGGTCATGGCGTAGCCCTTGATCCAGCGCGAGCGTTGCTTGATCCACGGCCAGAGGCGGCAGTTGGCCTCTTCCTGCGTGACGGTATTGACGAGCTCGGTCGTGTAGCCCAGCCTTGCGAGACGCATCCCGAGGTCGGCGTCCTCGGTCACGTTATGCGCGTCCCCCCCGCCGAGATGTTCGAGGGCGGCGCGGCGGAAAAACAGTGTCGTGCCGCCCAGCGGCACCGCGAAGCCCAGCTTTGCCATGCCGGGAAGCATCAGGCGGAACCATGTCGCGTACTCGATCGTGAAACAGCGTGACAGCCAGTTGGTGCGCGCGTTGTAATAATCCAGAACGCCTTGGAGACAGGCGACGCGGGGCGGGGCCAGTGAGAACCGCGCCACGATCCGGTCGATCTGATCCGGCGCTGGCGCATCCTCGGCGTCATAGACCCCGATCACCGAGCCGCGCGCGAAATCGAGGGCGAAGTTCAGCGCCCGCGGCTTGGTGCGCACGCCCCCGCGCGGCACCGTCACCTGCCGCATCCATGCCGGGAGGCGGGCGGCGGCGAGCGTGGCATGAGTGAGCGTGTCGTCCTCCTCGACGATCAGGCAGATGTCGAGCAGTTCGCGCGGATAGGTCAGCCGCTCCAGCCTCTTGACCAGCCGCCCGGCGATCTCGCGTTCGCGGTAGAGCGGCACGAGGATCGTCACCACCGGACGGCGGCGCGGGTCATGCGGGCCGGGCGCCGGCACCTCCGGCGCCGGCGTCCGCTTCGCGCGGGTATGGAGCACGATTGCCGCCAGTTTCACGGCGCTGTTCACGGCGAGGGTGGCCACCGCCCAGCCGGTCAGCATCGCCCAGCCGGTGAGGGGGGACGTGAGAAAAACGAGCGCCAGAAGCCCGGCGAGGATGAGCCAGAGCCGCGCGGTGCCGGTCGCGTTCCAGGTCCGGCAGGCCATGTCGCCCTGCACGCGCGTTTCGGCGCGCTGGACGAGGTGGCGATGGCGCAGGCCGATCAGCGCGGCCTCCACCTGCGCGCCGCTCGCCACGACCATGCGCAGGCGTCCGAAATGCGCGGGAAGCTGCGGGGCGATCCGGGCGAACCGGTCGGGATAGGCGCAGGCGATGATGGTTGTGTCGCCCACCCGCTTCCACGGGACGCAGCGGTTGGCGAAGCAGAGGTCCAGCCCCGCCTCGTCGATCAGACGAACGTCCGGAGGGTCACTGTCGAGGTCTGCAAGTGTCGTTCCGTACAGCCGTGCGAGGCCGCGAAACAGTGCGGGCGCTGTCAGCAGTCCGCGTGAGAGCAGGACGTCGCCCAACCGAAGCGTCGTGCCGCGCCGGGCCGCCCGCGCTTCAGCCAGATCGTCGGCCCGCAGATCGCCCGTTGCGACCAGCAATGCGCCAAGGCCGGGCCGGGGGGGCGGTGCGGAGGGAACGACGGCGAGCGAAGGTCGGGCCGGGGTGTGCGGCCTGACATCGCGGCGTGGTGCCGCGATCTCCGCCCGCGCCGCGGCGGCGGGCAGGAACCTGTCCGCTACGGGCCGATAGGCATGGCTGCGCTGTATACCGTCCGGCATCGTGCTCCCCGATCCAAAGGGCACTGTGCGGCACGGTTGGTTAAAGTTTGGTTAAGATCACCGGGCCGGGCGAGTCACGCGCCCTTGCGTGCTTCGATGGCCTGCGTGAACCGGTCGAACAGGTAATAGCTGTCCATCGGTCCCGGGCTGGCCTCGGGGTGATACTGCACCGAGAAGACCGGCCGGCTGTCCATCGCGATCCCGCAGTTCGATCCGTCGAACAGCGACACATGCGTTTCGCGCACACCTTCGGGGAGCGACTGACTGTCCACCGTGAAGCCGTGGTTCATCGAGGTAATCTCGACCTTGCCGGTCGTCATGTCCTTGACCGGGTGGTTCGCGCCGTGGTGGCCGTGGTTCATCTTGATCGTCTTCGCTCCGAGAGCCAGAGCGAGCATCTGGTGACCGAGACAGATACCGAAGACCGGGAGGTCGGTGTCGTCCAGAACCGACCGGATCATCGGCACGGCATAGGCACCAGTGGCCTCCGGATCGCCGGGACCGTTGGAGAGGAACAGGCCGTCCGGCTCATGCGCCAGCACCTCCTCCGCCGTGGCGGAAGCGGGCAGCACGGTTACGTCGCATCCCGCCGAGGCGAGACAGCGCAGGATATTGCGCTTGGCGCCGTAGTCGATGGCCACGACCTTGTATTTCGGCTGCTCGAGGCGCGGATAACCGTCCGGCCAGGCCCACCGCATCTCGTCCCAGCGGTAGCTCTGCGCGCAGGTCACGTCGCGGGCGAGGTCGAGGCCCACGAGGCCCGGAAACTCCCGCGCCTTGGCGACCAGTGCCTCGAGGTCGAAGTTGCCGTCCGGATCGTGGGCAAGCGCGACATGCGGCGCGCCCTGCTGGCGGATCGCGCGGGTCAGCCGCCGGGTGTCGATCCCGCCGATCCCGATGCGGCCACGCTTCTCGAGCCAGTCCCACAGAGGCTCGGCCGACCGCCAGTTCGAGGGCTCCGTCGGGTCCCACTTCACCACCATGCCGGCAGCGACCGGGTCCTGCGTCTCGTCGTCTTCCGGGTTCACGCCGGTGTTACCGATATGCGGGAAGGTGAAGGTCACGACCTGCCCCGCATAGGAGGGGTCCGTCATGATTTCCTGATAGCCCGTCATCGCCGTGTTGAAGCACAGTTCGGCGGTCGTCACGCCCTTTGCTCCGAAGCCTTTTCCGTAGAAAACGGTTCCGTCTGCGAGGGCGAGGCAGGCGGTCGGTTTTGTCTTGGTCGGCATGTGACGCTCCCGGATCGGATCGCGCAGGTGTTACGGGTGCGCCGTCCCAGCGTCAAGAGGAGGTCGCGCTTGTTTCCCCCAGCGCGAAGGTGTAATTTCGGCACTTCGTGACGGAAATTCTGAAAGGGTCTCCCCTATGCGAAATCGGCTCAGCGCGGCTCTCAAGACGGCGATGAGGGAGAAGGACAAAGAGCGTCTTTCCACACTTCGCCTGATCAACGCCGCCATCAAGGACCGCGAGATCGCCATGCGTGGCGAGGGGGACGAGGCGGGGGCGCTCACCGACGACGTGATCCTCGGCATCCTGGGCAAGATGGTGAAACAGCGCCAGGAATCGGCGCGCGCCTATGAAGAGGGCGGGCGGCTGGAACTGGCCGAGCAGGAATTGCGCGAAATCCGTGTGATCGAGGAATTCCTGCCGCGCCAGTTGAGCGAGGCCGAAGTGGACAAGGCCATCGACGATGCGATCACCGAGGTCGGTGCGACATCAATCCGCGACATGGGCAAAGTCATGGGTGTGCTCAAGTCCAAATATACGGGCCAGATGGATTTTGGCGCGGTCGGTCCCCGGGTGAAATCCAAACTGGGGTGAGCGGCCCACCTCGGGCTTTTCCGGGCGAAAAATACCGGATAATCTTCGCGTTAACGGCCTGTGGATAGCGCAAGGCCCTTTGACGCAAACGGTTCCGGGGGCTTGATGAGCGCCAATGACGACATGAATGCGCCCCACTTCGGGGGGCGCACGCGGGGCATCGCATCCCTGGCAGACCGGATTTTGCGACTGCGCCGACGCGCTGGCCTTCACAAGCGGATCGACCAACTCACCGACGCGACACATCGCATCGCTGCCGAGCTGAAGGCACAGCGTGAGACCCTGAGCGCGATCGAAACGCGACTGTCGGCCCGCGATATGGCCGAGGATGTGCTGACGCGCGAGACGGCGCAGATCGGCGAACGGCTCGACACGCTCGAAACCCTCACCGCGCGGGTGAACGAGTTCGCGCAAGTCGCCGCCGGAAACAGTGCGGGGGCTGCCCGTTTCGCCACGATGTTGAGACGGCGCGGTCAGCCGATCCGGGTCGGATTTCTTGTCCACAATTACGAAGCCTGGGGCGCGCTCCGAGCCGTCCATGCCCTCATGCGCGACGATCCTCGGTTCGAACCCGTCGTGTTCACGATTGCGCGCCGGTTTCCGGGCGCCGAGACGTTCGGAGACGAAGATCACAATAGCGCGTGCCTTGCTGCCGAGGGCGTGGGGCATGTGCGCCTGAACGATGACGAGCCGGAGGTCGATATCGCCCGGATGAAGGCGTTCGATCTTGAAGTGATCTTCCGACAGTCGCATTGGCAGGCGGACGTGCCGCCGGTTTTCCGGACTGAGCATCTGACGTTCGCCACGCAATACTATGTGCCTTATGCTATCGCCCCGCTCATCACGTCCGGTGGCGGCATCATCGGTCACACGCGGAAAGACCTCCTCGCCCGGCAGTTCGTGGCCTGTGAGACGAGCCGCGACATCCTTCGCGCGCATGACCGGCTGGATGGTGCCCGGCTGACAGTCTCAGGCCATCCCAAGGTGACCGAAGTGCAGAACGCGCGACCAAGCTGGCCCATCGCCTCCGGCAATGCCAAGCGCACGATCTGGAGCGCACATCACGCCATTTCGACGGGCTGGAACAACTTCGGTGTCTTCCCGCAAGTCTGCGACGAGATGCTCGCACTGGCCACGCGCCGTCCCGACATCGACTTTCTCTTCAGCCCGCACCCCGGCCTGTTGTCCCGCATCAACGCGACCACGGGTGACGAGCGGGCGCGGTATGAGGCGTTTTTCGCCGCCTGGGATGCGCTCGGGAATACCGGCCAGCTGCGCACTGGCGAGTATCAGGGCCCGTTCGCCGCATCGGACATCCTGATCGTCGACGGTCTGAGCTTTCTGATGGAATACCAGCTGCTCAAGAAACCTGTGATCCGGCTGTCACGCCCTGACCACTCTCCGTGGAACGCGTTGGGCGAGAGGGTGGCGCGTGGGACGCATGAGTTGCCCGCCACCCGGATCGAGGACATCGAGGCGCTGATCGAGGGGCTGCTGGACGGCTCGGTTCCGCGCAAGGACGACGTGCAGCAAGCGCTGATCGACGAGTTGACCCCGCGTGGCGACCCGGCGCGTTTCATTGTCGAGACGATCCACGAAGATCTGCGCGCAGGCGTCAGGCCGACTTCATCCGCGCCGTGATTTGGCCAGCGTGAAGGCCCTGTCGAGATCGTCGAAAAGGGGTGGGCGCTCGTCCTCGGACAGGAACGCGCCGATCTCAACCTCGCGCCCGTTGCCCTTGAGCGTGATGTAGTCCTTCACCGGCCCGCCATTCGCATGTTTCTGCACGGTCACCCAATGCGGGTTCGCCTCCCACTCCGCATAGGTGCGGCGCGGCCCGGTGCGGGTCAGGCGGACGTGGTCGGTCCAGATAGTCAGTTCTTCGAGGATTTCTCCGTCGCGGTAGCTTTTGCCGATGAACCACCACAGGCCGAAGATCGCGATGAGGCCGGGGAAAAGCAGCCACCACATGGCGACCGTGCCGACAAATGCCGAGATCGGGATCATCAGAAAGACATAGGCAAAGCCGATGGCGAAGGCGAAGCCGCGCTTGGGGAGCGAGCGAAAGGGCCAGACGTGAAGCACCGCGATGGGCGCGCCGCCTGCGTCGCGCCCACGTGCATCCGTGTGCGGGGCGTCGGTGATCGGGTGCTCCCATTCATAGGGCATCAGGCGGCCCTCCGGATGCGGCGGATCAGCGGACGCAGGATGATCGTCAGGACGAGCCCGGCCAACCCTGCGAGGAGGACATAGGCCCCGATCTCGGCCACCACCTGCGCCCAGCCGCCCCGCCGGTCGGGCGGGAAGGTGAATGGCAGGAGGCTGGCCGCCCCGCCGATGAGCACCATCAGGTACAGCGTGTTCGTGGTCAGCCGGTCCTCGCGCCCCAGCCGTTCCTTCACGACCTGGGCGACCATCAGGACAAAGGCGATGATGACCAGCGTGCGCACGAAGGCGACGAAGCCCACCACATAATAGGCATCGGCACCGAGAGGTGTGGGACCGCTTGGCCAGAACACGGCCACGAGCATGTAGGCGGTGCTGCCCATCAGTCCCGCGACCGTCACCCATGACGCGCGCAGGCCGAGCAGGGCGGCCAGCAGTGCCGGCAGCGGGATCAGGATCAGCAGGGCGGGGGGTGGCAACATCATCGTCCCTTACGAAAAAGGCCCGGACGTTTCCGCCCGGGCCTTTCGGTTGTCTCAGCCGTCAGCCCTTAGTGGGCGTGCGACTTGTCCCAGTCTTCGCGCTTGGGGAGCTGTTCGAACGTGTGCTCCGGCGGCGGCGAGGGCAGCGTCCACTCGAGCGTGTCCGCGTACTCGTTCCAGTAGTTCTTCTCGGTCACGCGACGACCGGCCATCAGCGTGTAGGCGATGATCCCGAAGAAGAAGATGAACGAGGCGAAGGAGAGGAACGCACCCATCGACGACAGCTTGTTCCAGTATGCGAAGGCATCCGGATAGTCGATGTAACGGCGCGGCATCCCCTGACGGCCCAGGAAGTGTTGCGGGAAGAAGGTGAGGTTCACGCCGATGAAGAACAGCCAGAAGTGAACCTTGCCGGCCCATTCCGGGTACTGACGGCCCGACATCTTGCCCAGCCAGTAGTAGATCCCGGCGAAGATGGTGAAGGCCGCACCCATCGACATGGTGTAGTGGAAGTGCGCCACGACGTAGTAGGTGTCGTGATAGACCCGGTCGACGCCTGCTTGCGAGAGCACCACGCCGGTCACGCCGCCGATGGTGAACAGGATCAGGAAGCCGATGGCGAAGAGCATCGGTGTCTTGAACTCGATCGAGCCGCCCCACATCGTCGCGATCCACGAGAAGATCTTGATGCCGGTCGGCACCGCGATAACCATCGTGGCCAGCATGAAGTAGGACTGCTGCTGGAGCGACATGCCAACCGTGTACATGTGGTGCGCCCAGACGACGAAGCCGATCACGCCAATGGCGATCAGTGCCCAGACCATCGGCAGGTAGCCGAAGACCGGTTTGCGGGCGAAGGTCGCGAAGACGTGGCTGACGAGGCCGAAGCCGGGCAGGATCACGATGTACACTTCCGGGTGGCCGAAGAACCACAGGATGTGCTGGTAGAGGATCGGGTCACCACCGCCTGACGGGTCGAAGAAGGTCGTCCCGAAGTTGCGGTCCATCAGCAGCATGGTGATCGCGCCGGCGAGAACCGGCAGGGCCAGCAGGATGAGCCACGCGGTCACGAAGATCGACCAGGAGAACAGCGGAACCTTGAAGAGCGTCATGCCCGGGGCACGCATGTTCAGGAACGTCGTGATCATGTTGATCGCGCCGAGGATCGAGGAGGCGCCGGAGACGTGGACCGCGAAGATCGCGAGGTCCATCGAATAGCCGCCTTCGGTCGTCGACAATGGCGGGTAGAGCACCCAGCCCACCCCGGACCCAAGCTGGTCGTTGCCGCCGGGGGCGAGGAGCGAAGCCACACCAAGCGCCGTGCCGGTCACATAAAGCCAGAACGACAGGTTGTTCATCCGCGGGAACGCCATGTCCGGCGCGCCGATCTGAAGCGGCATGAAGTAGTTGCCGAAGCCGCCGAACAGGGCCGGAATGACGACGAAGAACATCATGAGCACACCGTGGTAGGTGATCATCACGTTCCAGAAGTGGCCGTTCGGCGTACATTCCTGGCTTGCGTCGGTAAAGAGCCGGAAGCCCTCGAGACACATGTGCTGGACACCCGGGTCCATCAGCTCGAGTCGCATGAGCACCGTGAAGCTGACCGAGATCAGGCCGACGAGAGCCGACACGATCAGGTACAGGATGCCGATATCCTTGTGGTTGGTGGACATGAACCAGCGAGTGAAGAAACTGCGGTTGTCTTCGTGGTCATGGCCCTGGATGGCTGCGTCCGCCATTGAGGTCTCCCTTAAACTGTCCTCGCGCACAGGGGATTCCCCCTGCGGAATTGAAGTGTGTTTACTGCGACAATGTGAACAGGGCAACGCTCACGGCGATCAAATCTGCGCCTTTTTGCATGTAAACCAACGAGAAAACGCGTCTGCGTCAGGGCCAACCGGCGGTTCCGGGCATATTGTCGCACAGCGGGCGGATTGATCGGTGTCAAGGACGCGCCCCGGCGCGGGGCCTTTGGCGGCGGATTGGGCGTTTTGCCGGTCGCGGCCTGCGCGCTATGCTGGCGCAGGTGACGAGGTGAACTGGCGCGAGGGCCGCGAAACGATGACTGGGTTCAAACTCAAACGGGTGACGATTTCTTCGCCGGCACAGCTCGACGCCTGGCTTGGCGGGGCGGACGGGCGCCACACGCGCGTGATGCTCGTCACACATGCCGACGCCACGAATACCTCTCATGTACCGCGCGACGTGATCCGTGACGCGCTTTCGGCGCATCGGTGGGTCGCGGAGAGGTCTTACACGCTCAACGGCGGGCTGCTGGGACATGTGATCCGCAGGGCCTGACACAAGCGCCGGTGCTCACGAAAACGCCCCGCCGAATGGATCGGCGGGGCGCTGGATCAACGGGCGGACCCGGTCTGGATCAGGACTCTTCGCCCTCTTCCATCTCGCCTTCTTCCGAGAAGGTGGCGAGGTACGCGGCCACGTCCTCGCCGTCGCGCAGCTTGAAGGTCATCTTCGAGCGCGCGCCGTCGTCGTCAAGGTACTCGGCGAGGAAGGCCTTGGGGTCGGCCATGTATTCCACGATGTTCTCGGTATCCCAGACAAGGCCCGCTTCACCGGCGGCCACGATCGAGTCGCCGTAGTTGAAATCCTCGTAGGTGCCGGCGGTGCGGCCGATCACGCCATAGAGGTTCGGGCCGGTGCGCCCGCCTTTCACGATGTCCTCGCCGTCGGCGTCGGAGATCATGTGGCAGGACTTGCACTTGCGGAAGTCCTTTTCGCCTGCGGCGGCGTCACCCATCGCTTCGTGGCTTTCGGCAAAGGCTGCTGCGCCCGACAGGGCGATAACGGCGGCGGCGGTAGACAGGATGGCTTTCATGGCGTTCCTCGTTGCTTGCATTCGATACGGTGCCGGGGAATCGAGACGCCCCGGCGCTGACGTGACTTTGGCCGCAAGATGGGGTGGATGCAAATGTCCCGCAACAGGTCGCTTGGTCGCATCCGCCCACGATAGCGCGAGGCGCGGCCCTGCGACACGGGGCGATCACGCGCATCGGATCGTCCGGATCGTTTCTGGCGAGTCATCTTTCGGAGGTATCCGTGCCACCTTCGTGACGGATGTGTGCGTCACGCATCGGCACCGCCGGTAAAACACGTCACGACCTCTATGATACCAGGCCCCTTCGCTAATTGTGCCGCATGGGCCGGAGGCTGTCATAGCTGGATATAAAGACCCGGAAGACCCGGCCGAAGGCGCCCGTAATTCGCAGTGCGGCCTGCCGCCGGAGTGTGCCTCTGGCGCCCGCCGCAGGGGCGACGGGCCACGCGGCGACCTGTTCCCGATGTGGCGCATCGCGTTTTGCAATGGCGCAGGCTGGCGAACCCGTCCCGCGCGGTTCACGGCAATGCGCCTTGAGCGGTGGGCGGTTTTTCGCTAACGCCGATACACGGCCTCTCGTTTTTTCCGGAGACTCGACTATGCGCCCGATCCTGCTGTCCGCTGCCGCGCTGATGCTTGCCGCCTGTTCCTCGCCCCTCGATCCGCTCGCGAGCGGCTTCAACCGCCTCATTTTTGCAAGTTCCGGGCTGCCGTCCACCGCCGCTTCGGTGCCGACGAGTGGTGGCGCGACCTATGAGGGTCTGCTCCTGTTATCGCCGCAGGACGGCGGGCGGGCCCTTGCCGATTTCATCGGGGATACGACGCTGAACGCCACGTTCGACGCGGGCGGGGCCGCGCTCAGCGGCGCTGCGCAGGATTTCGTCAACAGCGACACGGCGCGGGAGGTCGCCGGCACCATCGCGCTCACGAATGGCCGGATCGACAGGACAAGCGCGATTGCGGACCCGGAGGGGTCTTCTTCCACGGGGGCGCTTCTGGTCAATGCCGATGGCACGATCACCGATACGGATGGCACGGCCTATGCCGTCGATGGTGTGATTTTCGGGGACGTCGTGGGGCCGTTCGGCCTCTACCTTACCGGCACCATGTCGGGCGACGTGGCGACGGGAGGGCGGACCGTTGCGGCGGGCGGACAGCTTGTGACCGAGCGGGTGGACTAGCCGAACACCGTATCAAAGCCGCGCCGCAGCGCCACGTCGAGGTCCGCCATTGTGACCGGCAGACCCAGATCGACGAGGGATGTGACGCCGTGTTCGGTGATGCCGCACGGCACGATCCCTGTGAAATGGTCGAGGTCTGGGTCCACGTTGACCGAAATGCCGTGAAAGCTCACCCATTTTCGCAGGCGCACGCCGATTGCCGCGATCTTGTCCTCCTGCGGGGCGCCGGTGGCCGAGAGGGGCTTGTCGTTGCGCACCACCCAGACGCCGACGCGGCCCTCGCGGATGACGCCGGTCACGTTGAACGTGTCCAGCGCGGCGATCACCCAATCCTCGAGCTGTTTCACGAAGGCGCGCACGTCGCGTCCGCGGGCGCCCACGTCCAGCATGACATAGGCCACGCGCTGACCAGGGCCATGATAGGTGTATTGGCCCCCGCGCTTGGTCTCGTAGACCGGGAAACGGTCCGCATCGACGAGGTCGGCGGGCTTGGCAGACGTGCCGGCCGTGTAGAGCGGCGGGTGCTCGACCAGCCAGACAAGCTCCTCGGCCTCGCCCGCCGCGATGGCCGCCGCTCGCGCCTCCATGAATGCGACCGCTTCATCGTAGTCGGTCAGCCCGTCCGTGATTTTCCACTCGACCATGCGCCTACGGGAGAAGCCCCGCCTCCTTCACCGCAGGGACATAGGTGCGGCTCACGGGGATGTCACGCCCGTCCGACATGGTGAGGATCGCGCGCGCACCGTCGCGCCGCGCCGCCGTGACCTCGCCGGTCGCGACCCAATGGGAGCGATGCACCTGCATCCCAGACACCGCGCCCGTCTCACCCATCGCGTCGCTGAGGCGCAAGAGGATCAGCTCGGCCCCTTTCGTGGTCGCGACTTCGACATAGTGATCCTGCACCGAGACCGAGATCAGCCGCCCGCGTTTGTCGACTGGCAGCCGGTCGATCAGCCGGGGCGGGGCGGGGGCGGCTGGGCCGGAGCCCTTCATCTCGCCCGGTTCGGCCCCTGTTATCTGCCGTTCGATGGCCACGAAGGCGGCCGCGATGATGATCGAGATGACGACGACGTTCGCCCCGAGGATCAGAAGCGGTTCCAGTTCGAGGAACTCGACACCGAACACGCCGGCATTCACGGCGAGGAGAAGGGTAAAGTTCACCACACCCGCACAGGCCCCCGCGACGATCACCGAGGTCCACAGCCCGACCCTGCGCGCGCGGAGGGTTTCGGCGACGACCGTGGCCACCGCGCTCCCCACGAAAAAACCGATGGCGGCGACGATGATCCAGTAAAGGATTCTGGGAAGGGGGCGCATGAACTCATCGGTGCCGAAAGGGCCGGCCAGACCAAGAATCACGCCGGTCGCGGTAAGCCCGACCCATGCGCCGCGACTGCGCGCGAGTGCGGCCATTTCCTGCCGTGCGATCTGAAGTGGCGTGCGCGTCACGTCGGTTCCCTTTCTGCCAGACCGCAGTTTCCCCCACGGACCGCCCGCTGACAAGACGATGCCCGTTTCCCCCGCGCTTTGCTTGCAGTATCAAGACCCGGCAGGGATGGCATCGAAGACGGGACATGAAGGTCTACATCAACACGATTCCCAAGGCCGGAACCTATTTCACGGCCGAATTCCTCGCCCAGCTCGGCTTCACCGATACGGGCTTCCACGTCGGACTGAACGACGTGCTGCGCACCAAGGATTTCCCGCTTTCCGTCAACATAGAAACGCCTACGGCGACCATTGAGAACAGGCCCTACGCGGAAGTCATCCGGGGCTTGAAGGACGGCGAAGTGGCTTTTGGCCATTTCCCGGTCGCCCTGCGCCCGTTGCGTTTTCCCGGCCTGCGCTTCATCTGCACCTACCGCCATCCGCGCAAGACGCTCATGTCGGAGTTCGTCGACTTCCGCTATCGCCGCCGTGACGTGCGGTGGATGTCGCGTGACAATTTCCAAGATGACGATGCGGCCTTCGTGGCCTTCCTCAGGCAGAAGGGGCCTGTCCAGATGGACCGTTGGAACGAGCTTCTGGGCATCCGGCGCCTCGTCCTGCTGCGTGTGCCGGGCTTTTCGCCGCGCCGCTATGCCTTTTGCAGCTTTGATGATCTGCTCGAAGGCGACGCCAGCGGCGAGGCTTTGGCCCGATGGCTGGGCCGCGACCCGGCGCGCGTGCCCGAGGCGCTGGCCCGCGCCCGTGCGGCGGAGACCAAGACCAAGGCCACCGGGCTTGAGGTCGACCGCAAGCGCCTCTGGTCCGCCGAGGCCGAGCGGGCCTATTCGGCCATCGGATTCGAGCGGAAAATGAAAGCCGCGCGTAGGCTCGGGTTGAACGTGTAACGCGATTGCCATTCACGCTTCGCGAACGGCAATCCTTTGCCATACACGCGTTTCGACGCCGCATTCGCGTAACAAGGCTCGCGCCGGACCGCGCCGCCTGCCACCCGTCTCCCATCGCAACGCAAGCCATGGAGAGACCCATGTTCGACCTCACGCCGCTTTTCGAAGCAGACCTCGCCGTCCAGATCCACGTCATAGCTGCGACGGAATCGATCCTGCTCACGCCCTTCGCGCTTTTCCGCAGGAAACGCGACCTTTTGCACAGGATCACGGGCTACGCCTGGGTGACCAACATGCTGGTCACGGCGGTCTCATCCTTCTGGATCATGGAGAACCAGCTCATCGGCCCGTTCAGCCCGATACACGCGCTTTCGCTTCTCGTGCTTTTCAACCTGTTCAACGCCATCCGCCAGATCCGCCGGGGTAACGTTAAGGCGCATCAGGGGATCATGAAAGGTACCGCGCTCTGGGGCCTCGGGATTGCCGGGGGCCTGACCCTCGTGCCGGGACGGATCATGAACGAAGTGGTCTTCGGCAGCGGTGAGCCGGGGTCGGCCAACACTCTCGGCGCGCCACTGACCATTGCGATGGTCGTCGCAGCTCTGGCCTATATCGCCTGGGCCGTCCGGCGCGACCGGCAATCCAGCCGCGCCTGAAGGTGTAAGTTGGCGACGAGAGCGCCGATCCCCGTCATATCGTAAAGCATGTCGGTGTTGTCGTGCTCGATCGCGACCCCGCCGGCCACCTCGTCGCCCGTCGCCCCGCCGATCACGCCGGCATAACAAGCGACGCCGGCACCGGTGCGCCAGCTTGCCGAGGTCCCGAATATCGCGACCGAATGGGTGTTGCCGCTCATGCCGTAGTCATCGAACACCCCGTGGGCGAGCGAGGGGCGTTCGGTGAGATTGTGGTCCCTCCCGTCCACCGTGAGCGATGACACCCCGTTGAATATGGGCGTCTACCGGGGCCGGCACGGTGCCGCGAGGCAACGATTGTCGCGCGCATTCGCCTGCATCGCGCCGGTTTTGCCCGTACATGTGCGAATTTCAGGCTGCCTGCGTATCATTGCCAAGAAATGCGATTTCCCCTCTTCACATCCCACGAATCCCGCGCTATTCAGCGCGCCACCAAGCCAAGACAGTGCGGTCGTGGCGGAATTGGTAGACGCGCAGCGTTGAGGTCGCTGTGGGGTAACACCCGTGGAAGTTCGAGTCTTCTCGACCGCACCATTTCTCTACTTTCGGAGAACGTCAAAGCCCAGCGAAATCGCGGGGCTTTTGGTTTTTCAGGGTCTGTTCCGGCCGCGGGTTCAGTGGAGGTTGTGGCGGCGCGCAGCCTCGCCCGCGATCCAGGCGTAGGTCTTTTCCATCCCCGCGCGCAGGGTCTCGGTCGGCTCCCAATCCAGCTTTTCGCGGATCAGCCGGTTGTCGGAATTGCGTCCACGCACGCCCTCGGGGCCGGGGATGTTGTGGATCGAGATATCCTTGCCGGACAGGTCGATCACCATCCTGGCCAGGTCGTTGATCGAAATCATCTCTTCCGACCCGATGTTCACGGGTCCCTCGAATTCCGAGCGCAACAGCCGGGTCGAGCCCTCGACGCATTCGTCGACATAGAGGAACGACCGGGTTTGCAGCCCGTCGCCCCAGACCTCGATCGTGCCGCCCTCGGGCGTCATCGCGACCTTGCGGCACAGCGCGGCCGGGGCCTTTTCCTTGCCGCCGTCCCAGGTGCCCTCGACGCCGAAGATGTTGTGATAACGCGCGACCCGACACTCCATTCCGTAGTTGCGGTTGTAGGCCAGGTAGAGGCGTTCCGAGAACAGCTTTTCCCACCCGTATTCGCTGTCGGGATTGGCCGGATAGGCGCTATCCTCGGCACAGTTCGGGTTGTCTGGGTCGAGCTGGTTGTGCTCGGGATACATGCAGGCCGACGATGAGTAGAACACCCGCTTGATGTTGCGCTTGTGGCAGGCGTCCAGCACGTTCAGGTTGATGGTCGCCGAGTTGTGCATAATGTCGGCGTCATTCTCACCAGTGAATACATAGCCCGCACCGCCCATGTCGGCGGCGAGTTGGTAGACCTCGTCGAAGCGCCGGTCGATCACCGAACGCACCACGTCCTGCTCGCGCAGATCGCCGATGACGAAATCGTCCGCTTCCGTCTCTGCATGTTCGTGGAATTTAAGGTCCACGCCACGCACCCAGAACCCCTCGCGCTTAAGGCGTTTCACGAGATGCCCGCCGATAAAGCCGCCGGCGCCGAGTACGAGTGCTGTTTTCATGTTTTCCGTCCAGAAATGGTATTCGATGGTTTAGGGACCGTAGAGTTTCAGGCGGATCGCGCAAGGTCCGATTTGTCGCGCGTCCGTTAAGTGTGGGCCATTCAAGACACACCGCGCCAAACGCCTCAGGCGCTGGGTCTCGCGTAGCCGAAGCCCCCGGAGGCAAGTGTCCTGAGACAAACTATTCCTTAATTTTTTCACTGACGGACCTGTATTTCCGTCGGATGCAAAAAAGGGTTAACGAAAGGTTAATATTCTGGGTGTCTGAAAAATTATTATCCGAAACAACGCGTTTTCCTTCTGTAGAACAAAAAACTGCATAAAATAATTCGGACCGCGTTGACCGGAATTAACACTTGCGCCAATGTCGGTCCGGGAGCTGCCGGGGTGAGACATCTCATCGGGCAAGAAAACTTGGATATACTCAATATTCTGACGAAGGTGCGGCAGCGTGGTGCCGCGTTCAATTCCGGCGCGCTGCGCGCGATCGACATCGCGGAACCCGCGCGCCCTGAGGGGCAAATGCGGTCGCCGACCACGACGACCCTGCCGCGCCTCGAAGCCATTGCGAAGCCGGGGGTGAGCCTCGTCTCCTGCGCGCGCAACCGGACCGACAACCTTGCCGAGGCGGTGTTGTCGTGGATCGCGCTCGACGAGCTGAGCGAGATCCTCATCGTCGACTGGTCCTCGGATACGCCGGTGGCCGGGGACCTCGCCGCGCGCGGCATCCGGGACCCGCGCCTGCGCGTGGTCCGTGTGGAGGGGGAGGACAAGTGGACGCTGTCTTACGCCTATAACGCGGGCTTCCGGCTGTCGCGTTACGACCGGATCGTCAAGGCGGACGCCGATATCCTCATCAATCCGGATTTTTTCGACCGCAACCCGCTCCCCGACGACGGGTTCATCGCGGGCAACTGGAAGCTCGCCACGAAGGATCAGCAGCACACGAACGGGTTTTTCTACACCCACCGCGCCGCGCTTGCCCGTGTGGGCGGGTTCAACGAGTTCATCACCTCCTACGGCTGGGACGATGACGACCTCTACGACCGTCTTGAAACCGAAGGCGCCCTCCGACGCGACGTGGTGCAGGACACGATCTATCATCAGCCGCACGGGGACGAGGAGCGGCTGGATGAGGGCGTGAACCGCCGCTCCGGCAGCGCGCTGGACCTCATTACGGGCGATCCGCATTTCGGCATCCGCCGCAATCGCTACCTCGTCGAACTCATGCCGGACTGGAAGCCGCATCTGGAACCGCTGCCGCTCGCCCATACGACCCTGCCAGACGGATCCGAAATCCTGCGCCGTCGTGCGAGCCACCCGAACGAGGTGCCGCGCTTCGTGGCCGAACGGGCCGACGACACTGCGCTGCGTGTCATGGCGTCATGGCGGTTCGGACAAGCGGTTCTCGGGCTGGAGGACGCGCGCCTGCGGTGCCTCCTGTCGCAACCCGCCGCCGCGCTCAACGAACAGGACGTGCGGCGCGCCCTGCGCCAGCAGGAGCGCGACGCCAAGCCGGCCCCCGATATCCGCGCCCCGGCCTATGTCCCGCATCGAACGCGGCTTTTCATCGACGCCCAGCACGGGTTGGGCAACCGCTTGCGCGCGATGGGATCTGCCGCTGCTGTGGCCAAGGCGACCGGGCGCGAACTCGTGGTAGTGTGGCAGCCCGACGATCATTGCGAAGCGCGTCTTACGGACCTTTTCGACTACGACGGCGCGGTGATCGAGGAGAGTTTCGCAGCGGATGCCGCCCGGCTCGGTGCCCGCGTCTACAACTACATGGAAATCGAGGCCGGGGCGGAAAAGGACGCGCCCATCGACCTTACATGGGCGGGGGACCTCTATGCCCGCTCGGCCTATGTGCTGAACTGCGGCGGCACGAGTTGGGAGGCCGAGAACGCCTTTCTGCGCGACCTCACGCCGGTCGCGCGCGTGCGCGGCCTCGTCGCCTCCGTGCGCGCGCCCAACGATGTCAGCGTCCATGTCCGCATGGTCGGCGGCGCGAAGGACGCGCATCTCAGCTACGAATCAACCGAGAACTGGACCGAGGAGAGCCAGGCAGAGATTGGTTTCTGGCGTGACAAGAGCCATTTCTCGGCCTTCCTCAATCGGGTGGAGACGCTTCGCAAGGCGGGGGAGGCGGACCGAATCTTCGTCGCTGCCGACACGCCCGAGGCCTACCGCGCCTTCGAGGCGACGTTCGGCGAACGGGCGACGCATCTGCACCGTGACCTGTACGACCGCTCGCCCGAGCAGCTGGCCTATGCGCTGGCCGATGCGATCCTGCTGGGCCGCGCACCCCGGTTGCTCGCCTCGACCTGGAGCTCGTTTTCCGAGCTCGCTATGCGCCTGGCGCCCGGCCCGCTGGCCCATGAGATGAGCGGAAAGGATTTCTGAGTGTCCGCTATCAATTGCGCCCGCCCCGCCGGAATGGACCGACCGCACCATAACCGCTACGGTCCCTTCATGGGTCCGACCCGAAAGGCCGCGCCATGCTGACCAGCGTCACCAATCCGCCCGTCCACCACATCAAGCCGCCGGCCTTCGTCCATCTGTTCAAGGCGGCGGGAACGTCGATCCAGATCCAGATGCGCTCGGTTCTGGGCAGTGACGCGGTTCCCAAGATCAACGACGGGGATACCTTCCTGCCTGACATCGCCGCCGCATTGGACGCACCCGAAACCCGCATCATCAGCGGGCATTATTCCTTCGCGCGGATCAATGCGGCCTATCAGGCCGCCGAGAAAGGCTCGCCCACCTGTTTCACCTTCATCCGCGATCCCATCGACCGGATGGTGTCGAGCTACAATTACTTCCGCGAGACGGTCGGGGAGAAATGGCACCAGCAGGCGGCAGAGATGACACTCGACGACTTCGCGCTCTTTCTGATCGACAACGACCCGCGCGCGATCTGCAATCATCAGTGCCAGGAATTGTCGGCCGACCACACAGCCACTTTTGCCGCCGCCCGCGCCAATATCGAGGCGCATTTCGCCTTCGTCGGCTGTGTGGAGGAGATGGAGGCGGCCAACCGTGTCGCGCAGTCATGGCTCGGGGTGAGCTGGGATGGAACCACACGGCTCAACGTCTCGACCCACGGGGTGACGCGCCGTTCACTGTCATCTGCCGTGCGCGCGCGTGTCGCCGCGGCCACCGCCGAGGATCAGGAACTCCTCGCCTTCGTGCGTGATAAAGGGTGTTTTGTGGGGCAGGCCGTGGAGCGCGCGGCCCGCAGCGCCTGAGCTCGTCAAAGGTCGGCGAGGACCGCCCGCGCCTTGGCGCAATCCGCGTCCATCTGCATGATGAGCGCGTCGATATCTTCGAACCTTTCTTCGGGCCGCAGGTAATCGACAAGGGCGACCGAGATATGCTCGCCATAAAGGTCGCCGCGGAAGTCGAAGAGGAACGTCTCGATGTTCGGGATGTTTTCCCCGAAGGTCGGGCGCACGCCGATGGAGGCCGCGCCCCCGTATTCACCGGCGTGCGGGCCGGTCAGCACGTCGGCCTTGACGGCATAGACCCCGTATTTGGGCGGATGCAGTCCGGCGATGGACATGTTGATCGTGGGATAGCCCAGGTCGCGCCCGCGCTGGTCGCCCCGGATCACTTCGCCGTCCACCCGGTGCCAGTGCCCCAGCATCCGTGCGGCATCCTGCGGGCGGCCCTCGGTCAGCGCCTCGCGGATGGCGGTGGAGCTGATCTCCACGTCGTCATCGCGCATCAGCGGCGCAACGGTCACGCCAAAGCCCAGCGCCTCGCCCAGAGCGATAAGCGTCTCCGTGGTCCCGGCGCGCTTGGCCCCGAAATGGAAATCCGCCCCCACGACGACATGGCTCAGGCCCAGCCCCTCCACGATCACCCGCCGCGCGAAATCCTCGGGCGTGAGAGCAGACAGGGTGTCGTTGAAGGTCAGTTCATAAAGCAACTCGACGCCGAGCCAGTCGAGCCGGTTGGCCCGCGCTTCGGCATTCATCAGCCGGAAGGGATCGCCACCGGGCACGAAATACTCGCGCGGGTGCGGCTCGAACGTCATGACGCCCAGCGGCGCGCCCGAGGCCGTGGCCTCGCGC
The DNA here is from genome assembly GCA_002695005.1 of Maritimibacter sp. GTDB lineage: Bacteria > Pseudomonadota > Alphaproteobacteria > Rhodobacterales > Rhodobacteraceae > Maritimibacter. Next base: position 75,106 of record NZNT01000025.1, on the reverse strand, counting down.
CGCGCGATGTCGATGACGAACTGGTGGCCCCGGTGCACGCCGTCGAAATTCCCGATGGCAGCCGATGCCCCCCGGTCCCGATCTTCGACGAACTGAAAATCACGAATGATGCGCATAGGGCGGGAGTAGCCCCGCCACACTTGGGTCGCAAGCGGGAATGACGTCCCGAACCCCTTCTCTGTTTCCCGAAACCTTCGGGGGGGGCGCGAAGCGCGCGGGGGCAGACAGCCCCCTCGCACCTCCTCATCCCTCACGCCCCCGGGGAGGTCGTCCCCGCGAGCGTAGCGAGCCACCGCGACGGGGCACCAGCCCCGGCGCAACCCCTCAGCCGATCTCGGCCAGTCGGGCCAAAGCCTCGCGCAGCTTGGCCGCTTCGTCCTCGCGCGCGTCGAGGTTGCCTTGCGCTTCGGCCACCACCTCGTCCGGGGCGTTCTGGGCGAATTTCGGGTTGTTCAACCGGCCTTTCAGTCCCCCGATCTCTTTCTCCAGCTTACCCAGCGTTTTTTCCAACCGCGCCTTTTCCTCGTCCACGTCGATGATGTCGGCGAGCGGCAAGGCAAAGGTGCCGCCCTCGACCGGAATGGTCACACAGCCCTTGGGCAGGTCGGCCATCTCGGTCACGCTGTCGATGCGCCCCAGCTTGAGGATCAGCGTCTCGTTGGTGGCGAAGGCCGCCCGGCCCGCGTCGTCCAGATCACGCAGGATCATGGGAATTTTCAGCCCGGCCGGTACATGCATCTGGGCGCGCGCCGAACGCACGTCCTCGATCAGCCACACGACCCAATTGAGTTCCCGGTCCGCATCCGCGTCGATCAGTTCGGCGCCGTAGGTGGGCCAGTCCTGATGGACCAGCAGCGTGTCACGTGCCGCGATCTGACCCCAGAGCTCTTCCGTGATGAACGGCATGATCGGGTGGAGCAGGATCAGACACTGGTCGATGACCCAGGCCATCGTCGCCCGCGTCTCGGCCACAACGGCCGCATCGTCCGAGGCCAGAAGGGGCTTGGCGAACTCCAGATACCAGTCGCAGACCTTGCCCCAGACATAGGCGTAAAGCCCGTTGGCCGCGTCGTTGAACCGGTAGGCGGTGATCGCCTCGTCCACCGTCACGCGGATGCGCGCGGTCTCGCCCACGATCCACTTGTTGACCGTGGCCGTCACACCCGCTGGGTCGAACGCCGGGTCCGGCTTGCAGTCGTTCATCTCGGCAAACCGGGCCGCGTTCCAGAGCTTGGTGCCGAAGTTGCGATAGCCCTTGATCCGCTCTTCGGACAGCTTCAGCACGCCACCGATGGCCGCCATCGAAGCATTGGTGAAGCGCAGCGCGTCCGCGCCGTATTCGTCGATGATCTCCAGCGGGTCGATGACGTTGCCGGTCGTCTTGGACATCTTCTTGCCCTTCTCGTCTCGCACGAGCTGGTGAAGATAGACGGTGTGGAACGGCTCCTTGTCGACCACGGCGAGCTGCATCATCATCATCCGCGCGACCCAGAAGAACAGGATGTCGAACCCGGTGACGAGCACGTCGGTCGGAAAATACTTGGCCAGTTCCGGCGTCTCATCCGGCCAGCCCAGCGTTCCGATTGGCCACAGGCCGGACGAGAACCATGTGTCGAGCACATCCGGGTCGCGCCAGACCGGATAGACCAGCTTGGACGGGTCCTGATCGACGGTGTAGCGGGCGAGCGTGTCAGCCAGAACGTCGATGGCCTCTTTCTTGTCGGCCACTTCGATGATGCGCATGTGATTGATCGGCACCGGCGTATCCGCGATCTCGTCGGTGAACGCGTCGACCACGCCCTCGAACGTCTCGGCGGCGTGATGCACTTCGCCCCGATGGACGAGGCCACCCAAAAGCACCTTGAGCATTTCGATCTCGTCCAGATCGCCATCGGCGCTGACGTAATCGGTGTAGCTCAGGTCCAGCCCGTACCAGACGGGGATCTGATGACCCCACCAGAGCTGGCGCGAAATGCACCAGGGCTCGATGTTCTCGAGCCAGTGGTAATAGGTCTTCTCGCCCGCTTCGGGGATGATCTTGGTGCGCCCCTCGCGCACGGCGTCGAGCGCGGGGCCGACGACCTTTTCAGCATCCACGAACCACTGATCCGTCAGCATCGGTTCGATCACGACCTTGGAGCGATCGCCGAACGGCTGCATGATCGGCTTGTTCTCGACGAACGGGACCATGTCTCCGTCTTCGTTGGCGATGGTGACGGCGAGTCCCTCGGCATTGATCTGCTCGACAACTCGTTCCCGTGCCTCGAACCGGTCCAGCCCGCGTAGGTCGTCGGGGACCAGATTGAGCGTGTCGACCTCGGCCCCGGTGAAATCCGCGCCCTCGGCAATCTCCTGCGCCCGCGTGGCACAGGTGGCGTAATCTTCGCCATCCGCGCGCATCTGGCCGGCCATATCCATGAGCCGGTACATCGGGATGCCACCGCGCGAGGCGACGCCGTAATCATTGAAGTCATGCGCGCCGGTGATCTTGACCGCGCCCGAGCCAAAGTCCGGGTCCGGGTAGTCGTCGCTGATGATCGGGATCAGGCGGCGATGCTCTTTCGGACCCACCGGAATCTCACAGAGCTTGCCCACGATGGGGGCATAGCGTTCGTCTTTGGGATGGACCGCCACAGCCCCGTCGCCCAGCATGGTTTCGGGCCGGGTCGTGGCAATCGAGATGTAATCGCGCTCTTCGGTGAGCGTGACGTTCCCGTCCTCGTCCTTTTCGACGTAGGTATAGGTCTCGCCCCCCGCCAGAGGGTATTTGAAGTGCCACATATGGCCCTGCACTTCGATGTTCTCGACTTCCAGATCGGAAATCGCGGTCTCGAAATGCGGGTCCCAGTTCACCAGCCGCTTGCCGCGGTAGATGTAGCCCTTCTCATACATGTCGAGAAAGACCTTGATGACCGCGTCGTGGAAGTTGGGGGAGTTCTCATGCCCCGTGCGCGGGTCGCCATCGGCCCCGGCCATGGTGAAGGCGTTGCGGTCCCAGTCGCAGGAGGCGCCGAGGCGCTTGAGCTGTTCGACGATGGTGCCGCCATACTGCCCCTTCCATTCCCACACCTTGTCGAGAAAGGCCTCGCGCCCGAGTTCCCGGCGCGAGGGTTGCTGGGTGTTGGCCAGCATCTTTTCGACCTGAAGCTGGGTGGCGATGCCCGCATGGTCCTGACCCGGCTGCCAGAGCGTATCGAACCCGCGCATACGGTGCCAACGCACGAGGATGTCCTGAAGCGTGTTGTTGAATGCGTGGCCCACATGGAGCGCGCCGGTCACGTTGGGCGGCGGGATCATGACTGTGAAAGTCTCGTCCCGCGAGGCGTTGGCCCCGGCAGCGAAGGCGTTCGCCTCGTCCCAGGCCGCGGAAATGCGCGGCTCGGCGGTTTTGGCGTCGAAGGTCTTGTCCATGGCCATGAGATTGTCCCCGTTCCTGGGTGGCTTCGGTCGATGGCGTGATAACGGCCTTGGCCGGGAAGGGGAAGGCGGCGCTTCCAAATTGTGCGGGCTGGCGCCCGCGCTTTATTGCGGGAGGCGTGACGACCGCGACTCGAAAGCCGGGAATGATGCGCGGGATCGGGGCGGCGGATGTCTTGTCAGGTCACCACGTCCGGCGCGCTGCGGCCCGTGCGCTTCTCGAGGTCCGCGATCTGGTCGGCGGCGCGGGCCACACGCTCCAGCGCTTTCTGGGGGTCCTGGCGCAGATTGCCGGTCGGTTTCTCGTGGTTCTCCAGATAGAGCCGGATCGTCGCCCCCTGCGTCCCCGTGCCCGACAGGCGCAGCACGGCGCGCGCGCCGCCTTCGAAACCGAGGATAATGCCTTGCGACGTGGCGGTCGATCCATCGACCGGGTCGGTGTAGTCGAAATCGCGCGCCTCGGTCACGGTGAGACCGGCAAAGCTCTTCCCCGGCAGGGTTTCGAGGGCAGCCCGCAGATCGTCCATGATCGTGCCGGCGATGTCGCTGTCTACCGCCTCGTAGTCATGGCGGGAGTAATAGGTGCGCCCGAAACGGCCCCAATGATCCTCCATGATCTGCTGCACGGACTGTCCGCGCGCCGCGATGATGTTGAGCCAGAGGAGCACGGCCCAGAGCCCGTCCTTTTCGCGCACATGGCTGGACCCTGTTCCGGCGCTTTCTTCGCCGCAGATCGTGACCTGTCCGGCGTCGAGCAGGGTGCCGAAGAATTTCCAGCCTGTGGGCGTCTGGTGCGCGGCAATGCCGAGCGCCTCGGCCACGCGGTCGGCGGCGGCCGACGTCGGCATGGAGCGCGCGATCCCTGCGATCCCGTCGGCGTAGCCGGGGGCAAGATGGGCGTTGGCCGCGATCACGGCGAGGCTGTCGGAGGGTGTGACGTAGATGCCTTGGCCCATGATCATGTTGCGGTCGCCATCCCCGTCCGAGGCCGCGCCGAAATCCGGGCCGTCCGGGACCATCATGTGATCGACCAGGTCCTTGGCCCATACCGGATTCGGGTCCGGGTGGCCGCCGCCGAAATCGGGGGAAGGGCGGCGGTTCACGACACTGCCGTGTTTCGCGCCGAGCCGACGTTCGAGGATCTCGACTGCATAGGGGCCGGTCACGGCATGCATCGCATCGAAGCGCAGGGTGAAGCCGCGCGAGATCAGGTCGCGGATCGCGTCGAAGTCGATCAGCGTTTCCATGAGGTCAGCGTAATCCGCCACCGGGTCCACCACTTCGATCGTCATGTTGCCAAGGGTGAAGGTGCCCTCCTCCGTGATCTCGGGCGCATCTTCCTGCGCGATGTGGTATTCGGTGAGCGTCTGCGTCTCGGCATGGATCGCGTCGGTGATCGCTTCCGCCGCCGGCCCGCCGGTTTCCGTGTTGTACTTCAGCCCGAAATCGCCCTTGGGGCCACCGGGGTTGTGGCTCGCCGACAGGATAAAGCCGCCGTCGGTTCCATATTTGCGGATCAGGTGCGAGGCTGCCGGCGTGGAGAGCAATCCGCCGCGCCCGACGATAATCTTCTTCACCCCGTTCGCCGCGGCCATCCGCAGAATTTTGGCGATCGCGATGTCGTTGAAGTAACGTCCGTCGCCGCCGACGATATAGGTTCTGCCCGCAGGTTCGATGGTGTTGAAAATCGCCTGCACATAGTTTTGCAGGAAGTCAGGCCGCGAGAAGACCTCGGTCGTTTTCCGCAGGCCCGACGTGCCGGGTTTCTGGCCTTCGATCGGGCGTGTGGCGCGTGTCTTGATCTGCATCTCGGCGTCCATTCCTCTCGTCGCCGGGTCAGCCCGGCCTTTGTATCTTGGTCGATAGATGTATCAGCGTCTCTGACCCTTTTACACCGTCAATCTCTCCGATCCGGTCCAGCGCCCGGTCCAGCGCGGCGGTCGTGGGCGCCGCCAGCGTGAGCACGAGGTCGGCGCGGCCGGAGGCGGTATGCGCCGCCTCCACTTCCGGCATCCGGTCCAGCCGGGCGATCACCGCCGCCGTGGCACGCGGTTCAAGGGCCAGAAGGACGGTGGCGCGGATCTGATCGGCTTTGGCCGCATCTCCCAGCCTGAGCGCATAACCCGCGATGACGCCGGTTCGTTCCAGCCGTTCGAGCCGCGCCTGCACGGTGGAGCGCGCGAGGTCGAGGTCGCGGGCGAGGGTCGCGACCGGGATGCGGGCGTTTTCGCCCAGCCGTGCGATGAGGCGGCGGTCGGTTTCGTCCATATCGTCGGTTCTTTCGTCGTTTTGACGAAAGAAAAGCACGAAACGCCCGTTCTGTCGTTATGAATCGACGGAACTCGGCCTCACGCTTTCCAAATGAATACGCGTGAGGGCAGGATATGAGCAGGTATTCCCGCATCTGGTCGACCGAGATCGATCATCTGAAATCCGTAACGCCGGATCATCCGGTGCTTTATTTCTCGCCGGAAACTCTCGCGGATACCGCGCGGCGGTTTCGCACCGGGTTTCCGGGGCTCGTGACCTATGCGGTGAAGGCCAACGACAATCCGGCAGTGATCGACACGCTGGCGCAGGCCGGTATCCGCGCCTTTGACGTGGCCTCGCCCGCCGAGATCGCGCTGGTGCGCGCGGCGGTGCCGGGCGCCGCGCTCCATTACAACAACCCCGTCCGCAGCCGGGCGGAGATCGACGCGGCGGTGGAGGCCGATGTCGCCTCCTATTCCGTCGACGGTCCGGGGGAACTCGCCAAGCTCAGCGGCCGCGTGCCTGAAGGGCGCGAAGTCTCCGTCAGGCTCGCCCTGCCGGTGCCGGGCGCCGCCTATGACTTCGGCGCCAAGTTCGGGGAGCCGCCGGAGGGCTGCGTGACGCTCCTGCAATCGGTGGTCGAGGCGGGCTTCACCCCGGCCATGACGTTTCATCCCGGCACGCAATGCACCGATCCCGGCGCCTGGGGGCGGTACATCGAGACCTGTGCAGAGGTCGCACGGCAGGCCGGTGTGCGCCTCTCCCGGCTCAACGTGGGCGGCGGCTTTCCGTCCGACCGTGGCAAAGGGGCCGCGCTGGAGCCGATCTTTGCCGAGATCGCCCGCGCCACGGCACTGGCGTTTCCCGACACCCCTCCGCGTCTCGTGTGTGAGCCGGGGCGCGCGATGGTAGCCGAATCCTTTTCACTGGCCGTGCGGGTGAAGGCATTGCGTGAATGCGGCGGGCTGTTCCTCAACGACGGCATCTATGGCCTGCTCGCCGAGGTGCCGATCATGGGGCCATATGCCCGTTTGCGGACCGTCACGTCCGAAGGCCGCCCGCGCAATGGCGCGCCTCATCCGCGGGTGCTTTATGGGCCAACATGCGACTCGCTCGACCGGCTTCCGGGTGAGGTCGGGCTGCCCGGCGACGTGGACGAGGGCGACTTTCTTATCTTCGACGGGATGGGTGCTTACTCCACTGCAACCAATACGCGATTCAATGGCTACGGGGCGCATGAAATCGTGACGGTGCGCCGGGGTGGACATCGCGCGACGCAAAGCTAGGGTGACGTTCGTCAACGCGCGGGAGTCATCATGGAAAAGTTCGGCAAGTCTCAATCTTATGCACGGCTTGAGGATGTTCGCTTTCTGAAAGGCGAGGGGGGATACGTCGACGATATCGCTCCCGAAGGATCGTATTACGGCTATTTCCTGCGGTCCCAAGTGGCGCATGGCACCATCACCACGCTCGACGCCGAAGAGGCGCGGGCTTTGGATGGGGTGCATCTGGTGCTCACCGCCGAGGACCTGGAGGCAGCCGGCGTGAGCATGGCAATGTACGCGGCGACCGTGAAGAACATCGATGGCTCAAAGGGTGCGACCCCTGCGCGACCCCCGCTGGCCAAGGGCAAGGTGCGCTTCGTGGGGGAGGCCGTGGCCTTCATCGTCGCCGATACCATCGACACCGCCCGCGACGCCGCTGAAATGATCGAGCTGGAGCTCGACGAACTCGACGTGCATATCGACATCGCGCCGGGCGGGCCGCTGGTCCATGACGATGTGGCGGACAACCTCGCCTACGACTACGGATTGGGCGACCGCGACGCGACCGAGGCGGCGATTGCCGAGGCCGCACACGTCGTGACCTGCAATGTCGAAGACACCCGCGTGGCCGCCGTGTCGATGGAACCGCGCGGGGCCTATGCCGAAACACTGGAGGGCGGACGCCTTCACATCGCGCTGTCGGGGCAGGGAGTCTGGGGGCCGAAAGACCAGATTTCTTCGGCGCTGGGCATCGCACCCGAGGATCTGCGGGTGACGAATCCGGACGTCGGCGGTGGTTTCGGCATGAAGGGGCAGATGTACCCGGAATACATCGTTCTGTGTCAGGCGGCGCGGGCGCTGGGACACCCCGTGCGCTGGATGGCGGATCGCACGGAGTCGCTCCTGTCCGACAATGCCGGGCGGGCCGTGCGTCATACCGCGACTCTCGCCTTCGATGAGAATTTCAGGATCACCGCCTACAAGGTCGACACCGTCTCGGACCTGGGCGCCTATAATTCCCAGTTCGGGCAAATGATGCAGTCGCACCTGTTCGCGCGTGTGCTGACCGGCGTCTACGACATCCGCACGGCGTGGCAGAACGCCAAGGGGGTCTATACCAACACCGTGCAGGTGGATGCGTATCGCGGAGCCGGGCGGCCCGAGGCGATCTATCTGCTCGAGACGATGATGGACCGCGCTGCGCGCATTCTGGGTGTCGATGCCTGGGATCTCAGGCGCAAGAACTTCATCCCGCCCGAGGCCTTTCCCTATGACACCGTGTCGGGCGAAACCTACGACGTGGGCGACTTCAACCGCGTACTGGCGCGGGTGGCCGAAGAGTGTGACCTCGGCGGATATGCCAAGCGAGCGGAAGAGAGCGCGAAGGCGGGCAAGCTGCGCGGTATCGGGCTCGCCTATTACATCGAGTCGATCCTCGGGTCGCCCGAGGAGGACGCGACGCTTGAGTTCACCGAGGACGGGCGGGCGCTGCTGTACGTTGGTACCCAGTCCAACGGACAGGGGCATGAGACGGTTTATGCCAAGTTCCTGTCCGATCAGACCGGGATTCCGGTCGACAAGATCGAAATCGTGCAAGGCGACAGTGACCGCATCGCGCGGGGCGGCGGCACCGGCGGGTCGCGCTCGGTGACGGTTCAGAACAACGTCACGCTGACGACGGTGGAGACGACCGTCAGGAATTTCACAGCTTTCCTCGCCGAACTCGAGGGCGTGGACGAAAGCGCGGTGACATTCGATGACGAGGTGTTCCGCATCGAGGGCTCCAACCTGACCCCGACGATGCTGGACGCGGCGGCGCTGGCGAAGTCGAAAGGGCGGGAGGACATCTTGCGCGTGACCGAGACCGCCAAACTCCCCGCGCGGTCCTTCCCGAACGGCGCGCATGTCGCCGAGGTGGAGGTCGATCCCGAGACGGGCCAGAGCGCGCTTGTCCGCTATACGGTGACGGACGACTTCGGAAACCTCATCAACCCGATGCTCGTCGAGGGACAGGTCCACGGCGGCGTCGTGCAGGGCATGGGACAGCTTATGATGGAACATCTCGTGACCGACGAGGACGGGCAGATGCTGACCGCCTCCTTCATGGATTACGCCATGCCGATCGCCGAGCTGGTTCCGTTCTTCAAATTCACGACCGAGCCGGTTCCCTCGACCGCGAATGTCATGGGGATGAAGGGTTGCGGCGAAGCGGGGACCGTTGGTTCGATGGGTGCCATCGGCAATGCGCTGACGGATGCGCTGTGGCAGGTTGGCGTGCGTGAACCGCAGATGCCCTACACGCCGATGCGCGTGTGGCAGATGATCCAGGACGCCAAGTGATGATCAGGGGCGGGTCATGTCACTGAAGACAAGGCTCAACCGCGCGCTCCACGGGCTCACCGATGGCGGGTTCACCCGGTTCCGCAAATGGCTGCGTGGCCGGGTGCTGTCGGCGGGTGCCGACACGCCGGCGCGCGAACCGGTCACCCATGTCATCGTGCTGGACGGCACCATGTCGTCGCTGGAACCCGGTGAAGAGACCAATGCCGGGATCGTTTACCGCATGATGGACGAAGTGCGCCGCTCGGGCCACGGGGCCAAGATTTCGGTTTATTACGAGGCGGGCATCCAGTGGCGCGGGTGGAAAAGCGCCTGGACCGTGGCGACGGGCAAGGGGATCAACCGGCAGATCCGGCGCGCCTATGGCGTGCTCGCCTCGCGCTACAGGCCCGGCGACAAGATCTTTCTCTTCGGGTATTCGCGCGGCGCTTTCGCGGTGCGCTCGCTCTCCGGTCTGATCGGGCGGGTGGGGCTTTTGAAGGCCGAACATGCGACCGAGCGCAACGTGTTACAGGCCTATCGCCATTACGAGGCCGAGGAGATGACCGAAAGCGCGCGGGCTTTCTCACAGGCCTTTTGCCACGAGGACACGACCATCGAGATGATCGGCGTCTGGGATACGGTGAAGGCGCTGGGCCTGACCTGGCCGGTGATCTGGCGGCTGTACGAGCCGCGCCATCGCTTCCACGACGCCAATCTCGATACACATGTGCTGCACGGCTACCATGCTCTGGCGCGGGACGAGACGCGCGATGCCTACGAGCCGCTCTTGTGGGACACGAGCGCGGAGTATCCGGGGCGGGTCGAGCAGGTCTGGTTTCCCGGCAGCCACGGCGACGTGGGCGGGCAGGTAGCGGGCTTCACCGCTGCCCGGCCTCGCGCCTTCGTCTCGCTCCACTGGATGCTGGGCAAGGCCGAGGCGGTGGGCCTGACGCTCCCTGAAGACTGGCACACACGGTTCCCGCCGAACCCGGATGCGCCTTCGATGGGCACGTTTCACGGCTGGGGCAAGATCTTCGTGCTGCGCTCAAAACGCCGGCGGGGCCACGATCCGTCGGAAAGGGAGTGGACGCCCGAGGTGTCGGAGGAGGGCGCTACGCCGGCGCCACAATCTGCATGACCATGCAGGTGGTCGAGCCGGTGGCGTAGAGCTTGCCATCCGCCACGCCGCGGATTTCGCCGTTGGCCACGCCGGTCGAGCGTCCGCCATGCTGGATCGTGCCGACCGCCTCGATCTCTGTGCCCAACGGGATCGGGCGCACGATGTTGATCTTGTATTCCAGCGTCGTGTAGGTCGAGCCCTTGGGCACCGTGGTCATCACCGCACAGGCCATGCAGCTGTCCAGAAGCGTTCCGTACCAGCCGCCGTGAACCGCACCCATCGGGTTGCAGTACTCGAAGGTGGGGGTGCCGCGAAAAGTGACGCGTCCGGGGGCGACTTCGGTCGCGACGTAGTTCATCACCTGTCCGATGGGCGGACCCGGGAATTCACCCGCCACCATCCGCTCCATGTATTCGAGCCCGCTCATCGACAGGGCCTCGTCCATCGAAATCAGGTCGTCCTGCGTCGCCGCAAATGTCATCGCGTGTCCTCCCGCGCCGACCGTCGCGCGGTGCGGACCGACGGACAAGTGTGACGTTGGGGCGCTCAGGTGTCGGGCAGGTAGTCGGCCAGCGCCGGGATGGACTGGGCAAGGCCGTCGGCCACGAATTCGTCCACTGTTTCGCGCCCTTCGAAGATGTTGGAGACGGCCTGAAGCGTCCCGGCGACCTCGCCGTTGTCCTTCCAGTCAATCATCGCGCCGACCGCGAGCCGAACGGAGCCATAGCACCCCGCTTCGGCACGCCGCGCCTGCACCGCGATGACAAAGGCCGTCTCAGCTTCGGCCTCGGTCTCGACAAGTTCGATGGTGGTCTTGCCCAGTTCCGCGCGTGCGATATCGGCTGCGGCCCCGGGGTCGGTCCAGCAGTCGTCCTCGGTCATGTCCGTGACGATGACAGTCATGGGAGAGATGTTGGTTTCGGTCAGCGGGGTCTGTTCCTGCGCCAGTGCCGGGGCGGCGAAGGCGAGGGTCAGAGCCGTGGCGAGGCGTGCGGGCATCGGGCGTCCTTTCGCAGTGCAGGTGCAGCGTGAGGGCCGTGCCGCGCGATGTCAAACGGGCGTCATTCGGCGGGAAAGCCGCCCAGTTCCGTGCCGACGAAATGGTCCATGATCGCCGGGATCACAGCGTTCAGGTTGTCATAGCCTTCGAAGTTGGCGCCGCTGTCGCGCAGGATCACCCGGACCTCCTCGCCCGCCCATGTCGCGGGCCCGCGCAGGTCGAGGAGCATGTTGCCGTAACAGCCCCCGTCGCGGGAGGCGTCGACGTAAAGGAAAAGCGTCGTCGCAGCCTCCTCCGGGTCGTCGGTATGCGCGATGCCGACCCCGTCTAGCGCCCGCTTGGCGATATCAGCGGCCTGATCGGCCGACGTCCAGCAGCCGTCTTCGGCCTCGTCCAGATACTCGAACATGACCGGCGCGATGTTGGACTTGGTGTAGGGGTGGACCTCTTCGTTCTGGGCGATGGCGGGGGTGGTGATCAGGGCCAGGGCGGCGGCGAAATGCTTAAAAGTCATGGAATGTCCCGGGTTCCGGTTGAATGTACGACCCAGTTTCCATACGAGGCGTCTCACCTGTCAACGTCTTTACGCGAAACGCAAAATTTTTGCTTCACGCGCTGTTGACTCGATGTGCTCCGCTGCCTACCTATCCGCCGTTAGCACTCGCGTATCGTGAGTGCTAACGGGAACAATGAGAGTTGAGGAGCCTCTGAAATGGCATTTACTCCCCTGCACGACCGTGTGCTCGTCGAGCGCGTCGAAAGCGAAGAAAAGACCACCGGCGGCCTGATCATCCCTGACAGCGCGAAAGAAAAGCCCGCCGAAGGCGTGGTTGTCTCTGTTGGCGCCGGCGCGAAGGACGACGACGGCGACCGCATCACGATGGACGTCAAGGAAGGCGACAAGATCCTGTTCGGCAAATGGTCCGGCACCGAGATCACGCTCGACGGCAAAGAGATGCTGATCATGAAAGAATCCGACATCATGGGCATCATTGCCTGATCGCCGGACCCTCTAACCAGATATTCAGGAGCTGACGAATGGCTAAAGAAGTCAAATTCGACACCGAAGCCCGCAACGCAATGCTGCGCGGCGTCAACACCCTGGCCAATGCGGTCAAGGTGACCCTCGGCCCGAAAGGCCGTAACGTGGTCCTCGAAAAATCCTTCGGCGCCCCGCGCATCACCAAGGACGGTGTGTCCGTGGCGAAGGAAATCGAACTGGAAGACAAGTTCGAGAACATGGGCGCGCAGATGGTCAAAGAAGTGGCCAGCCGCACCAATGACGAAGCCGGCGATGGCACCACCACCGCGACCGTTCTGGCACAGGCCATCGTGACCGAAGGCATGAAATCGGTTGCCGCCGGCATGAACCCGATGGACCTCAAGCGCGGCATCGACACCGCGACTGCCAAGGTCGTGGAAGCGATCAAGGCTGCGGCCCGTCCGGTCAATGACTCCGACGAAGTCGCTCAGGTCGGCACCATCTCGGCCAACGGCGAAACCGCCATCGGCCGCTTCATCGCCGACGCGATGCAGAAAGTGGGCAACGAGGGTGTCATCACCGTCGAAGAGAACAAGGGCATGGAAACCGAAGTGGATGTCGTCGAAGGCATGCAGTTCGACCGTGGCTACCTCTCCCCCTACTTCGTGACCAACCCCGACAAGATGATCGCGGAGCTCGAAGACTGCTACATCCTGCTGCATGAGAAGAAACTCTCGTCGCTGCAGCCGATGGTCCCGCTCCTCGAGCAGGTCATCCAGTCGCAGAAGCCGCTCCTCATCATCGCCGAGGACGTCGAAGGCGAAGCGCTGGCCACCCTCGTGGTCAACAAGCTGCGCGGCGGTCTGAAGATCGCGGCCGTCAAGGCGCCGGGCTTCGGTGATCGCCGCAAGGCCATGCTTCAGGACATCGCGATCCTGACCGGTGGCCAGGTGATCTCGGAAGACCTGGGCATGAAGCTCGAGTCCGTGACGATGGACATGCTCGGCACCGCCAAGAACATCAACATCTCGAAAGAAGAGACGACGATCGTTGACGGCGCTGGCGACAAGGCCGAGATCGAAGCCCGCGTGTCCCAGATCCGCACGCAGATCGAGGAAACCTCCTCGGACTACGACAAGGAGAAGCTGCAGGAGCGTGTTGCCAAACTCGCCGGCGGTGTGGCTGTCATCAAGGTCGGCGGCATGACCGAGACCGAAGTGAAAGAGCGCAAGGACCGTGTCGATGACGCCCTGAACGCGACCCGTGCGGCCGTGCAGGAAGGCGTGATCGTGGGCGGCGGTGTCGCTCTCGTCCAGGGTGCCAAGGTGCTCGAAGGTCTCGAAGGCGAAAACGCCGACCAGACTGCCGGTATCGCCATCGTGCGCCGCGCGCTGGAAAGCCCGCTTCGCCAGATCGCCGAGAACGCCGGTGTCGACGGTGCCGTTGTCGCGGGCAAGATCCGTGAAAGCGACGACGTCAAGTTCGGCTTCAACGCGCAGACCGAAGAATACGGCGACATGTTCGCCTTCGGCGTGATCGACCCGGCCAAAGTGGTTCGCACCGCTCTGGAAGACGCCGCTTCGATCGCCGGCCTGCTCATCACCACCGAAGCGATGGTAGCCGACAAGCCGGAAGAAAAAGGCGCTGGCGGCGGCGGCATGCCCGACATGGGCGGCATGGGCGGCATGATGTAAGCCGATCCATCGGATCAGTTCGAAAGGGCGTCCCTCGGGGCGCCCTTTCTTTTTGACCTCATGTGGACTGGGGGCGTCGTGCTGATACCGCCGCGGTCAGGGCCAGCGCCCAGCCGATGAGAAGCTCGGCAATGAGTTTCGTGGTTTGTGTGACCACGAGTGACTGGCTCGCCGACCGTGCGGCGCCTTCGGGGTCCAGGATGCCGCCGACGCTGCCAAGCCCGCAGATGTCCCACGTCGCAAAAGCGAAGAACATATAGCTGGCCACCCGCCAGTTGCGCGCACTGGAGTCATCGGCACGCCCGCCGCCGGTGGTGAGAAAGAGTGCCACGATCACAAGCAGGATGATCAGGCCCATACCGGCGAAATAGGCCGTATAGGGCCCGGGCAGGGCGGGGATGCACCAAAGGCCAAGCCAGACCACCGTGCCGATCCCGAGACCGACGCGGAACCGGCGAGATGCGCCCTGCCCGCTCAGGGCGCCAAAGGTCAAACAGGCCGCACCGAGGTGGAAGGACAGCATCCAGAGGATCGTCTTCGCCGCGCCCCAGATCAGTGCGTAGTCGGGCCCCGTGCCGTTGTTGCCGGTGCTTCCATGTTCGAGGAACCTCAGATAGCTGGGAAGAACAAAGAAGTTCCCGAGATAGCAATAGGTCAGGAGCAGAATTCCAATCAGGAACCAGGGCCGCAAGACGGATCGGGTGATCGTGTCAGTCATGTCGTGTCTCCGAAGTGGCGTCTTGGCCGAGGTCGGCCTCGATTCGGGCGAGAATTGATTGAAGCGTTTTGCATTCAGCTTCCGTGAGCGGTTCGACCAGTGCGGTCATGCGAGCGAAAATGTCGGGCAGGATCGACAGGAGGAGGGCGGTGCCCGCCTCGGTCAGCCCAACGGTCTTGCGCCGTCGGTCGGTCTCGCCAGCGCTGCCGTATTCGACCAAACCATCGCGGGCGAGGCCGGTGACGAGCCCGGTGGTGGAGGCGCGCGTGACACCGATCCGTTCGGCAATGACCGATGGGGCGAGCGGTCCGCCTGCGGCATGCAACGTCATCAGGACCGAATAGCGCCCCGGCGAAAGTCCGTGTTCTCGAAACCTGTCCGCGAACCCACCTAGCAGACGCTTGGAGACGCGCAGAAGGTCCTGCGCGGCGCGCAACGCGTGCGGGTCGATGCCGGCGAAAAGGTCTGGGTGGCGCTCGACAAGGCTCGGCGCTGGCGTGTCGTTCAGGCGAAGATCCGTATCAGTCATTTTTGCCATCAAGGTGATTAGGAACCTAATCATTAGGGTCCAAACTTAATTCGTCAACGTATTTCGCAGATCCGTCGCATCGCGTCTTAAAACCAGGACCCATCGCACCTATGTGAAGGGGAGTAACATTAAGAACGGGGACAGATCATGTTGCGCCAATTCCTACTCATCATTCTCATGGTGGCGGCGACACCGCTCGCCGCGCAGGACACGAGCCGAATGACCTTCGGCGGGGACGTCTATGCGGCCGGCCGCACGGCTTCGGTCGGCGAAGCCGTCGAGGGCGATCTTTTCGCCGCCGGCAACCGGGTCGAGGTCGAAGGCGAGGTCACGGGCAGCGCCCACCTTGCCGGACGGCTGGTCTCGGTTGACGAGGCTATCGGCGGAAACCTTTACGCGGCCGGTATGGACGTTGAGGTGAACGCCCCGGTGGCGGGCGGCGTTACGGCGATGGGCAACTCCGTGACCCTCTCGGACACCATCGAGGGCAACATCCGCGCCATGGGCGGAGACGTGATGCTCGGCGGCACGGTCGCGGGCAGCGCCATCCTGGGCGGCGAGTCCATCGAGGTTAATGGCGAGATTGCGGGCGATCTGTCGATTGCCGGGGCCAATGTCGACTGGGGCGAAGCCGCCAGCGTCGCAGGCACCGTCATCTTCTATGCCGAAGACGAAGAGGACGTGAACGTGCCCGAACGGGTGGCGCCCGCCGACCGGGTGGAATTCCGCAGTGTCGAAGGTTGGGAAGAGGATATCGAGGCTGCGACGGAACAGGCCACGCCCGGATTCTGGGCCAAGCTGACCGGGCTATTCGGTGGTGTCATCCTGACAACGCTGGTTGCCACGCTCGTCGCCGCCCTCGCACCGGGCTTTACCGCCACCCTGCGCGAGCGTGCGCTCGCCTCACCGCTGAGAAGCCTGTGGATGGGGGCGTTGGGCCTCGCCGTGGCCGCAGGCTCGACCGTCGTGCTGGCCATGACGGGCATCGGTATCTTCCTTGCTCCGCTCTCGATTGCATTTGCCGTCGCACTGGGCTTTGCGGGCTACGTCACCGGGGCTTACCTGCTGGGCGTCTGGGCCGTGAACCTGGCCGGGCAGGGGCTGCCGGATTCGACCCTGGACCGGGCCATCGCGGCCTTCGTGGGGGCGGCACTTCTGGCGCTTGTCATGCTGATCCCGTTCATCGGGTGGCTCGCGGTGTTCGCGGTGCTGCTGATCGGTATCGGCGGCCTGGTGATCCGCGTCTTCTCGCCGGTCTTTTTTGAGGAGCCTGCGTAAGCGTGAGGCGGCTGCTTACCCTTACACTGGTCCTGTCCGCGCTGGCTCTGCCGGCGCGGGCGGACTGCGTCGTGCTCCTGCACGGCCTCGCCCGGACCTCGGCCTCGCTCCTCGTCATGGAGGAAGCGCTGGAAGAGGCGGGCTACGACGTGGTGAACCGCGACTACCCCTCGACCGAAGCACCCATTGCCGAGCTGGTGGAGGCCGCCGTGCCCCCGGCCGTGGAGGCCTGCGGCGCCCAGCGGGTCCATTTCGTCACCCACAGCCTTGGCGGCATCCTTGTGCGGGCGTGGCTGGAGGATCACCGGCCCGACAATATGGGCCGCGTCGTCATGCTTGCCCCGCCCAACAAGGGCTCATCCGTGGTCGACGACCTCGCCGGGTTCGCGCCCTACGAATGGATGATGGGGCCTGCGGGTTTGCAACTCGGCACCGGGCCTGATGCCACGCCGAACCTGCTTGGCCTGCCGGAATTCGAACTGGGGGTGATCGCGGGCAACCGTTCGCTGAACCCGATCCTGTCGGCGATGCTCGAAGGGGCGGACGACGGCAAGGTAGCGGTAGAGGCGACCCGGATCGAGGGGATGAGCGACCACATCGTCCTGCCGGTTACCCATACTTTCCTCATGTCCAATCCGACCGTCATCGCGCAGGTCCTTTTGTTTCTCGAAACAGGCGCGTTCGACCATGCGATGACCTTTACCGGCGCAGTGAGCGAGATCGTCGAGGAGACGACAGAGTAACGCGCCAGCTTGACCCCCCTGATGGCGGTCGCTAGGGCGGGGCGAACCCGAAGGAGACCCCGATGCCCACATGGACCGCGCTCACCACGCTCCTAGGCAAGTCCAAGGCCGACGCTCTGGGCGAGGCGATGGAGACGCTCATCCCCGAACCCACAGGAATCGGTGTGTTCGAGATGGAGGACGACAGCGGGCTGTGGGAGGTCGGCGGCTACTTCACGGAAGAACCGGACCATGCCGGGCTCGCGCTGTTGTCCGCGATGCATGGCGCCAAGGATTTCGCTGTCTCCGAACTGCCGGAAGTCGACTGGGTCGCTCATGTCCGGCGCGAATTGCAGCCGGTCGAGGCCGGCCGCTTCTTCGTTTATGGTGCACATGATGCCGAGCGGCTGCCGCAGGGGCGCGTGGGGCTCAGGATCGAGGCATCGATGGCCTTCGGCACCGGTCACCACGGCACGACGCTGGGCTGCCTCGAGGCTCTGGACATCATTGCCGACAAGGGAATCGTCGCGCGCAACGTCGCCGACATCGGCTGCGGCACGGCCGTGCTCGCGATGGCCGCGGCCAAGATCTGGCCCAACCCGGTGATCGCCTCGGACATAGACGCGGTCGCGGTGGAGGTGGCCCAGGCCAATGTGCGCGCGAACGGGGTCGAGGACCGGGTGCATGTGGTGGAGGCCGCAGGCTTCGACCATCCCGACCTCAAGGCCGCGCAGCCCTTCGACCTTGTCTTCGCCAATATCCTCAAGGGTCCGCTGATCGGGCTGGCCCCGGACATGGGTGTGGCGGTCGCGCCCGAGGGGCGGGCGATTCTGTCCGGCATCCTCAATCCGCAGGCCGATGAGGTCATCGCGGCCTACCAGAAAGCAGGCTTCACCCTGGACCGGCGTGCCGAGCATGGCGACTGGACCACGCTGACCCTTCTGCGCAAGCCCGCTTAATTTCGCACAGTTCGTGTCATATTGCCGCCGGAATTAAACATATAGTGGTCAGTATAGTTTTCACGCGAACAGGCGAAAGGTCAGCCGTCATGGCGGACATGAAGCACAAGAATTTCGAGCATCGGGTGCAGCGCATCGAACGCGGGCACCGCAATCTGTCCAGCGGATTCGTCAAGTTGGAGGAGCGCAACGGCCTGCTCGTCCCGGTCAAGAAGGTCCGGTCCCGGCGCGGGTTTCCGTGGCGCGGCCTGTTCCTCGTCCTCGTCGTGTTCACGCTGTTCAAGGCGACCCTGCTCGCCTATCTCGGCCCGATTTCCTATATCGACCAGCACGCCAAGCTCGAACAGGGCTCGATCGTCGAACAGGCCGGTGCCTGGATCATGCGGCCTGATGCTGCAACGGTCTATCTCTCCGGCGTGATTTCGCCGGTGGTCGGGATTCTCAACAGGATCGCCGAGCTGACGACCTGAGCGCGTCTCAGGACAGGTCGATTTCCACCAGCCCCAGAAGCCGCGCGCTTTCCGTCGACAGGATCGCCGAATTGAGCCCCTCACCGATCTGGAAGGTGCGGATCGCCTTGCGCGTGGTTTCGTCCAGCGTGCCCGAGACGGGGCCGCCGTAAAGCCCGCGTGCCGAGAGGGCGCGCTGGATCGAGGCGATGAACTCCGGCGTCCAGCGCGGGGGGCAGGGGGTTTCGAAATAGATCGGCTCGCGCCCGTCCACGATCTTGGCCTCGGTGACGGTTTCGTATTTCGCGGGCGCGATGATGTTGCCGGTCGGGCCGATCCTGGCCTCCTCCACCAGCTTGTGTTCCGTGACCTGCTCCACCGTCGCGGGGGTCACATCCTTGCCGTAGCACGCGCCGGGGCGCGCGCCGGGGGGGCCGAGGGTGAAGTCGGTGATGATCTCCTCATCGCCGAAGTCGGCGCGGGTGACCTCCTGCGTCGGACCGGTCCGGGCGCAGCCGGCAAGGGCGAGACACAGGGCTGCCATGGCCCCGGTGGTGCTGAAAAATACGCGATACATACTGCTCGGCGTCCTTGTTGCGGACTGTTTGGCGCGACAATAGCGCGATTTGTGTAACCGGGCTAGTCCTGGAAGGCGGACCGGGCGGGGGGCTGCGCAAGGCTGTCGAGCATCCAGGAGATATCCTCGACCTGATCCGCGACGATATGGGCCACGCCGCTCTGACGCTGGATTTTTCCGGTCACGCGCAGACAGCGACCCGCGACCACCGCCCGACGGAAGCGTTCGTAAACCGCACGCCAGACGACGATGTTGGCGATCCCCGTCTCGTCCTCCAGCGTGATGAACACCACCCCGTTGGCGGTGCCGGGACGTTGGCGGACGAGTACGAGGCCGGCCACCGTGATCCGCGCGCCCTCAGGCGGCCGGTCGAGCATCCGGTGGGGCACCGCGTGGGGCGGGCGCGGCCAGCCGCGTGGCCCGGCGTGGGCGGTGGGAGGGGCGGGGTAGAGCATGTGAACAAAGTAAGAACATTTTGGGGCGGTGCGCAAGGCGGCACAGGTGGCGAACCGGGGTGGACCCTTGCGCGTCCCTTGGCTAGAACACCGCAAAAGTGCATTCGGAGACCCTCATGGCGAAGATCACCTACATCGAGCACAACGGCACCCGACACGAAGTCGACGTCGCCAACGGCCTGACCGTGATGGAAGGCGCCCGCGACAACGACATCCCTGGTATCGAGGCCGACTGCGGCGGGGCCTGCGCCTGCTCCACCTGCCACGTTTATGTGGCTGAAGAGTGGGTCGAAAAGCTGCCGGGCCGCGAGGCGATGGAAGAGGATATGCTCGACTTCGCCTACGAGCCCGATCCGGTACGCTCGCGCCTCACCTGCCAGCTTCAGGTCTCTGACGCACTCGACGGCCTTGTCGTCCAGATGCCTGAAAAGCAGATCTGAACCCTCTGTTGGCAAGCGGTGCGCGCTGACGCGCGCGCTCTCTCGTCTCGGACCCGCCTGAGGCGCGTCCTCGGGAAAGTCGCCCGGCCCCGGCCGGTCACGTTTGCGTGGCGAGGGCGCCCGGCGCTGGCCTTCGCGCCGTTGGCCCGGCAGCATGGATGCGAACAGGCGGAGGGTTCCATGCTGATACGTTCCACGCTCGCTGTCCTCGCGCTCGCCGGCGCGGCCCAGGCCAAGGACGTCTCGGGCGCGTCCTATGTCGAGCCGACCGATGCCTATGGACATGGCGCAGTGAAGAACGGCGAATATGCCGGGCTGCGTATCGACTACGATGACGGTTCCCATAACGTGATCCGCTTCGACGGTGCGGTGTTCGAGGATACCGCCCCCCGGCTGCACGACTTCGACGGCGACGGCACGCCGGAGGTGGTCGCCGTGCTCTCGGGCTTTCGGGTGGGCGCGATGGTGCAGATCTTCGACTTTGACGGGGAATGGGCGCGGCCCATCGGAAACACGCAACCGATCGGGCAACGTCACCGCTGGCTCGCCATCGCCGGGATCGCGGATTTCGACGGGGACGGTGTGGATGAGGTTGCCTATGTCGACCGCCCACACCTCGCCCGCATCCTGCGGCTGGCGCGGGTAGAGATGAATGGGGGCAAGGCCGTGCTCACACCTGTCGCCGCTGTCGAGGGGGTGACGAACCACCTGCTCGGGACGCCGGAAATCGAGGGTGGTGTGCGCCATTGCGCGGGCACGCCGCCTGCGATCCTTACCGCCAATGCCGACTGGAGCCGGATTGTCGAGACGATCTGGGACGGGGCCGGTCTGGTGTCTACGGAGGTCGGGGACTATGCCGGGCCCGAGAGCTTCGCGCCGTATCTTGAGTGCGCGTGAGGCGGAGACGGACCTTTGTTGTTGCGGCGTGGGCATAGGCCCACAGGCTTGAGCGGGGGCCAGCCCCCGCACCCCCGAGGTATTTTCGGACCCAAGAAGATCAGGCGTCGGGCGCGCTTCGCGACAGGATCTCATCAAGCGTGTCAGCCAGGGCTGCGGGATTGATGCGCGGGCGTTTGCGCCAGGGCCAGTTGCCATAGGTGAGGACGGCGCCCAACAGGATCAGGAACAGCGTCGGGATCGCCGCTTCGAGCAAGCGGTCCGAGCCGATGCCCGAGGCCAGCGCAGCGACCGCGAGGATGAGGCCGCCGAGGAGCGTGCCGAGCCCCACGAGGAACATGCCCCAGCGCCCGCCCCGGATCACGCCGAGTGCGATCTGCTGACCGGGCCGCGCCAAGGCCAGCGCACGCAGGGTCGCGGCGCAGGCGGCGAGGTGGGTGCGGGCGTCAGGATCGGCGTCGTAGCCGACGCGTCCGCCGGTGTAGCCGATCGACCGTCGCAGCTCTGGTGTGTAGAGGTCGAGGCGCACCATGCGGTTGCCCTTGATCACCTGGTTGGTGAAAGCCGCGTCCTCGACCAAGGCCGCGTCGAGGGTCCAGTTGTCGTCGAGCGCGAGGCGGGTGCCGTCTACTGTCAGGGTATCCGCGCGGGCCAACAGCGCGGGCTTCCAGCGGAATGTCTCGGGCGCAGCCATGCTCAGAGTGCGCGCCAGCCGATGTCGGAGCGGTTGAAACCCTCGGGCCAGTCGATTTGGTCGATCATCGCGTAGGCCGTGTCGCGGGCCGCTTGCAGCGAGTCGCCGCGCGCCGTGACGTTGAGGACGCGGCCGCCTGAGGCGGTGATCTGGCCGTCCCGTTCGCGGGTGCCGGCGTGGAACACCATCTGTTTCGAGGTCTCCTCGATGGCGTCGAGTCCGGAGATTACCGACCCCTTTTCATACGCGCCGGGGTAGCCGTTCGCCGCCATCACCACGGTCATGGCGTGGTCGTCGGCCCAATTCACCTGACGGCCCGCGAGGCGGCCTTCGGCGCAGGCCAGCATCAGGTCGAGCGCCTGTGCGCCCAGCCGCATCATCAGCACCTGACATTCAGGGTCGCCGAAACGCACGTTGTATTCCACGAGGCGGGGCTGGCCGTCCTCGATCATCAGGCCCACGTAGAGCACACCCTTGTAGGGCCTCCCGCGCTCGGACATGACCCGCATGGTGGGGGCCACGATCTCGTCCATCGCCTTTTGCACCACGGCATCGGTCAGGACCGGAGCGGGGGAATAGGCGCCCATGCCGCCGGTGTTGGGTCCGGTGTCGTCGTCGCCCACGCGTTTGTGGTCCTGCGCCGTTCCGATGGGGAGGAGCGTTTCGCCGTCCGACAGGACGAAGAGCGAGCCTTCTTCGCCGGTCATGAATTCCTCGATGACCACCTCGGCCCCTGCCGCACCGAATTCGCCACCGAACATGTCGTCGATGGCGGCGAGCGCCGTATCCTCGTCCATCGCGACGATCACGCCCTTGCCGGCCGCCAGACCGTCGGCCTTGACCACGATGGGGGCGCCCTGTTCGCGGATATAGGCTTTCGCAGGTTCGGCTTCGGTAAAGTGGGCGTAGGCGGCCGTAGGCGCGTTGGCCGCGTCGCAGATCTCTTTGGTGAAGGCCTTGGAGGCTTCGAGTTGGGCCGCGGCGCGCGATGGGCCGAAGGCGAGGATGCCGGCAGCCTCGAGCGCATCCGACACGCCAGCTGCCAGCGGTGCCTCGGGGCCGATGATGACGAAGGTGATGGCGTTCACGTTGCAGAAGTCGACGACCTTTTCGCCGTCCTCGACGTCGAAGGTGGCGCATTCGGCGATCTGGGCGATGCCCGCATTGCCCGGCGCGACGATCAGCTTGTCGCATTTCGGGTTCTGCATCACGGCCCAGGCGAGGGCGTGTTCGCGGCCACCGCCGCCGAGGATAAGGATGTTCATCGGGCACGTCCCTTACTATTTTGCACGGGGAATAGCAGATGGCGGGGCCGGGGCAAGGTAGCGACATGATCGATGAGGCGCTCTGCGCACGAATTGGGGTGTATGATTTCGGAAATCTCGGGGCGGAAGGCTTTGCGGATCGGCTGGCCACCGAGCAGGGATGGCCCACGGTCTTGCCTGCAAGGCGGTGCGCGAGTATCTGCGCTTCGCCTATCTTGCGATGGTGGCGCGCGAGCCGCTGACGCCGTCGCGCGTTGTCGATGCGTGGCATCTCCATCTGCAGCTGCCGGATTACGGGACATTCTGCGACGACGTGCTTGGGCGACCGTTTCGCCACGCGGTCAGTGACGGCCCGGCGGCCAAGGTCCGCAACCGGCTGCACTACCTCGCGGCACGGCAACGCTACGCCGAGGAATTTGGGGAACACCTGCCCCAGACACATTGGCCGGGACGCCCGGTGCGCGGGTCGCTTTGGATATGGGCGGGGATCGGCGCAGGGCTTTCGTGCCTCGGCGTCGGTCTCGTGCTGTTCGAGGTGCAACAGGAACTGCGCGCTTTCGCGCTCGTGGGAGCCGCGACCACAAGTGTTGGCGCGGCCGCGCTGGTGCGCCTTGGCGTGTCCGTGCATCGCGGGCAACGCGGCGTGGCGGACTGCGCCCACTATTTCGTCCACGACACGGACGCAGGTAACGACTGGCCGGCGGGGGATGGCCGGGCGCAACGGCGGCAGGAACAGGGGCGACGGGGTGTCCGTTTAGAGGGCAACGGAAACGAAAAGGAGGACGTCATGTCCGATCTGAACGGCAAGAAAATCGCCATCCTCGCCACCCACGGTTTTGAACAGTCCGAGCTGGAAGTGCCGCTCGACAAGCTCAAGAAGGCCGGGGCCGAGGTCCATGTCATCGCGCCAGAAGGCGGCGAGATCAACGGCTGGGACGAGAGCGACTGGGGTCGCCCCGTGAAGGTCGATCTTGCGCTGGGTGACGCAAAGGCCGCGGACTACGACGCACTCGTCCTGCCGGGCGGGCAGATCAACCCCGACCTGCTGCGGGTCAATACCGAGGCGCTGGCCTTCGTGCGCGCGGCTTTCGCGGGCGGCAAGACCATCGCAGCCGTCTGTCACGCACCCTGGCTGCTAGTCGAGACCGGGATCGCGAAGGGGCGTCACATGACCTCGTATCCTTCGGTCAAGACCGACGTGCAGAACGCGGGCGGCCTGTGGGAAGACAGCGCCGTGGTGACCGACAACGGCATCATCACCTCGCGCAACCCCGGCGACCTCGACGCCTTCTGCGACAAGATCGTGGAGGAGGTGAACGAGGGCACGCACCACCGTCAGGCGGCCTGACCTTTTCTTCGGCCTCTGGGTCGGGCATGGTCCGCCCATGTCTGACCTGATCGAAGATTCCGGCATCGGGGGCAACGCCCCGGAATTCACCGTCTCGGAGTTGTCCGGGGCGGTGAAACGCATGATCGAAGGGGAGTTCGGCCACGTCCGCATTCGGGGCGAAGTCGGGCGCGTGTCGCGCCCGCGCTCGGGCCATGTCTACCTCGATCTGAAGGACGACCGCGCCGTGCTTTCGGGTGTGATCTGGAAGGGCGTGATGGCCCGGATCGCGACCCCGCCCGAAGAGGGTATGGAGGTGATCGCGACAGGACGGCTCACCACCTTTCCCGGGCAGTCGAAATACCAGATCGTCATCGACGATATCGCGCCCGCCGGAATGGGCGCGCTCATGGCGATGCTGGAGAAACGCAAGGCGGCGCTGGCCGCCGAGGGGCTGTTCGCAGCCGAGCGCAAGCGGCCCCTGCCGTTCCTGCCGGAGGTGATCGGTGTGGTGACATCGCCCTCGGGCGCGGTCATCCGTGACATCCTGCATCGGCTGCGTGAGCGGTTTCCCCGAAAAGTCCTGATCTGGCCCGTCGCCGTGCAAGGTGAGCGTTGCGCGCCGGAAGTGACGCGCGCGATCGAGGGCTTTAATGCGCTGGCACCGGGCGGGGCGTTGCCGCGCCCGGATCTGCTGATCGTGGCGCGTGGCGGCGGGTCGGTCGAGGACCTGTGGGGTTTCAACGAGGAAAGCGTCGTTCGGGCCGCTGCGGCGTCGGATATTCCGCTGATTTCCGCCGTGGGGCACGAGACTGACACCACCCTCATCGACCATGCCGCCGACCGGCGCGCGCCCACCCCCACGGCGGCCGCCGAGATCGCGGTGCCGGTGCGGCGCGATCTGCTTGCATGGGCTGCTGAGCAGGAGGCGCGGCTGACCGCGGCGCTCACGCAGGGCATCACCCGGCGAGGTCAGCGGCTCACCGACCTCGCCCGCGCCCTGCCGCGCGCCGAGGCGCTGCTCGATACGCCGCGCCAGCGGCTCGACCGGGCGGGCGACCGGCTCCCCGCCGCGCTGATTGCCAAGGTTCGCCATGAGGATGTGCGATTGAACCGGGCTTCGGGAGGGCTGCGGCCTTCGGTCCTGACCAACCGCGTGACGACGCTGCGCGAGCGCGTGACGGACCGCGCGGGGCGGCTGGGTCCGGCGCTGGCCCGGCCCGTGGAGGCGCGGCGGCGCGACCTCGCACGCCTCACGCCGCGCCTCGACCCGGGGAGGATCGGGGAGGCGAGGGCGCGCAAGGAACGGGACTTCGACGCGCTCGCAGCCCGGCTTTCGCGCGTCGGACTTGCGCAGGTGGAGGGCTGGCAGAAGCGGCTCGATGCGCTCGACCGAATGAGACAGACGCTGGGCTATACCGAAACGCTCAAGCGCGGCTATGCCGTGGTGCGCGGCGACGGGGCGGTGGTTACGACCCGCGACGGCGCGGCGGCGGCCAAGGCGCTCGAAATCGAGTTTGCGGATGGTCGGCTGGACGTCGCCGGCGGCGCGGGCGAGGCGACGCCCAAGCCATCGACGCCGTCCAAGACCTCGAAAAAGTCCAAGGATACGCCGCCAGAGCAGGGTTCGCTCTTCTGAAATGTCGAAAAAGGTGCGGGCTGTCGCCCGCGCAGGATTTGCGCCGCCCTGCCTCCGGCAGGTCGTCGCGGTCGGGGGCCAGCCCCCGTCGCGCGGTGCGCGCCTCCCCCGAAGTATTTGCGGAACGAAGAAGCGGGGCGTCAGACTCCGACTTCGGGGCCGAGGCACTGGAGCGGCTCTTCGGACTCGCCCGTCTCGTAGAGTTCTTCGTATTCGGGGTTGTTCTCGAATTGCGCCACGAGGGTCGAGCCGCGCAGATAGAAGGACCAGCACTGCGGGTCGGGGTTGTCCTCATAGACGAAGCAGATGTCGCCTTCGGACGGATACCAGTAGCCGGACTTGCAGCGGCCATCGAGGAAAGACCAGCGGACCTTGCGGTCGGGGAGGTAATCCTCGCCCCCGTAATGCTGGCCGTCGAAACCGTACATCAGGGTTTTCCCGGTGACGTAGTCCTCGAATTGCTGCGGGGTCAGGCGCTCGGTCTCGGCGGCGGTTGCGGCGAGCGGCAGGAGCGCGGCGAAGAGGGCAGTGCGGATCATGCGGGGCGTCCTTTGTGGGCGGCGAGCACCGGGTTCATCACCCGGCGCCAGAGTTTCGGAAAGAGCGCGAGGGCGGCCATCGCCGGCAGCGTCGAGGGAAGCGTTGGCGCGTCGTCATGGGCGGCGAGCGCCGGGTAGGGGCGGGCCGGATGCGCGTGGTGGTCGGAATGGCGTGGCGCGTTGAGCATCAGGTGGCGCGAGAACCAGTGGCCCGCGTTCCAACTGTGCTGCGGCCCCACAGGCTCCAGCTTGCCGTTCGCACGCGTAGCGCGGGTCAGGCCGTAGTGCTGGACGTAATCCGATAGCAGGAGTTGTGTCGTGGCGTACCACGAAATGAGCAGGTAGGCGCCAAGGCCTGCCCAACCGAAGGCGAGTGTGGCAGTCAGCACGAAGGCGAGGGCACCCGCGCAGTAGATGACGTATGGATTGACCCCGCCCGTGCCGCGTCTCGCAAGATCGGCTTTCTCAGCCCGGTATCCTTCCACGAAGCTGCCCAGCCACGCGCGGCGGGAAAAGGCGTAGAACCCCTCGTTCTCGCGGGCCGAGTTCGGGTCCTGCCGGGAGGCGGCGTAGCGGTGGTGCACCTTGGTATGGGCCGAGGTGTGGTGGCCGAAAAGGAGCGAGATATAAACCCATTTGCCTAGCTCGAAGAGCGGGCGGCGGGACCGGTGAATCAGCTCATGCGCGTTGGAATTCGACACCTGTCCGAAGAACAGCCCCGCGGCGGCGAAGAGCGCGAACCATGTCGCCGGGTGCAGCCCGCCGGTGGCCAGTGCGCGCAGGACGAGAAACAGGAGCGGGAAGTGCAAGAGCGCCAGCAGGGCGGACAGCCCGTCGGCGGCCGGAAGCTCCCGCGTCGGGTCGGCGGGCGTGTCGACCGCCCGGATGAGTTGGTCCATCGCAAAGGTGAAAACCGTCATGTAAGCGAAGGCCACCCAGACCCACACTCCGCCCGCCAGCGCGCCCGCCGCAATCAGGGCGACCGGGGCGAGGGTGGCGGCGGCATAGGCGCGGACGGGATGTTCCATGGGCAAATGATACGCGTCGTGCCGCGCCGCGGAAAGCCCCGCTTCACCTCGCGGCGAATGAAACCTTGACGCATGGGCCGCGTGCGCCATTCTGCGCCGCGTGGAGGGACCTGCATGATCGCACCGCTTCTCGTCTGGACCGGTATCCTGGCGGCGATGATCTATCTTCCCCTGACCGAGGATGAGCCATCCTGGCCGCGCACGTTGGTAAAGGTGCTGCCGCTTGCCGTGTTCGCCGGCGCGGCGTGGCTTTCGGGCAATACCGCGTTTCTCGTTGCGGGGCTGCTCCTGTCAGCGGTCGGAGACGGCGCGCTCTCGCGTCACGGGCAACAGGCGTTCCTGTTCGGGCTTGCGGCGTTTGCATTGGCGCATCTGCTTTATGCGCTGCATTTCCTCGTGCTGTCGCAGACGCCGCTCTGGGAGGCATTCATCGTCAACACGCCGATGGCCGTGTTCCTCGTGGCCTTCGCGGTGCTGGGCGAGGTCTGGCTCATCCCCTATACCCGCCACCTTGCGTGGCCCGTACGGGTCTATGTCGGGCTCATCACGTTGATGGGGCTGGCCGCGCTCACCCTTCCCATCGGGACAGCCTTCCTCGGTGCGGCTTTTTTCATTGCGTCTGACACGCTGCTTGCGTTCCTGCTGTTCCGGCTGGACGAGGAAAATCCGCTCACCTGGCGGCTGGGCTGGGCGGTCTGGATCTTCTACATCGCCGGACAGGCGATGATCCTGTCCGCCTGAGGCTTCCAAATCCGTGAAATCGCGATTAGGTGGAAGCGAAGACCGGAGGCGAAATGTCGTTTTTCAAGAAACTCAAGGATCGGCTGACGAAATCCTCCTCGAAGCTCGAAGAAGGGCTCGAGGCGATCGTCGAGGACGGGGGCGAATCCGAGGAGGTCGTGGCATCCGAACCGCAGCCGCGCCCTGCGCCGGGGCCGGATGCGGAACCGGGGCCAGCGCCCACGCCCGAACCGGTGCCGGAGAACGTGCCGCAGCCGGACCCGGTGACGCCGCCGGAGGAACCCACGCCCGACACGCCACCGACGGAAGTGCCGACGCCGGACAGCGACCCTGTGCCCGATGCGCCCAGCGTGCCGGAACCGGGGCCGCAGGAAGTGCCGCCGACGCCAGACGTGACACCGGGCACGCCGCCGCGCGAGGCGCCGCAGCCAGCCGACCCGAAACCCGACGTGACGCCGATGGAGATCGACTTGCCTGCGCCGGGCGAGGGGCCGGGGGATGGCGATGCCGCCGAAAAGCCGGGCCTGCTTGGCAGGCTGCTGGGCCGGGGCGGGACCAAGACGACAGTCGTGCGCCGGGTTCTGGACGACGACATGCTCGAAAGTCTCGAAGAGCTGATGATCGCCTCGGATATGGGCGTGGATACCGCGCTGCGCGTGTCGGCCAACATCGCCGAAGGGCGGCTCGGGCGGAAAGTTTCGGTCGAGGAAATCAAGGAAATCCTCGCGACCGAGATCGCGCGGGTGATGGAGCCGGTGGCGCGCCCGCTTCCGATCTATTCCAAGCGGCCGCAGGTCGTGCTTGTGGTCGGCGTGAACGGCGCGGGCAAGACCACCACCATCGGTAAGCTCGCGAGCCAGTTCCGCGCCTCCGGAAAATCGGTGGTGATCGCGGCAGGCGACACGTTCCGCGCTGCCGCCGTGGAGCAGTTGCAGGTCTGGGGCGAACGCGCGGGCGTGCCGGTGCTGACCGCGCCCGAAGGATCGGATCCGGCGAGCCTTGCCTACGACGCGATGACCAAGGCGCAGGCGGATGGCGCGGACCTTTTGATGATCGACACGGCAGGCCGGCTTCAGAACCGCGAGGACCTGATGGCCGAGCTGTCCAAGATCGTGCGCGTCATCAAGAAAAAGGACGAAAGCGCACCGCACAACACGTTGTTGGTGCTGGACGCCACCACGGGGCAAAACGCGCTGAGCCAGGTCGAGACGTTCCAGAAGCTCGCGGACGTGTCCGGGCTCGTCATGACCAAACTGGACGGAACCGCCAAGGGCGGGGTGCTCGTCGCGCTGGCCGACAAGTTCGGCCTGCCGATCCATGCAATCGGGGTTGGCGAGCAGATTGATGACCTTGCGCCCTTTGACCCCGACGACTTCGCGCGGGCGCTGACCGGGTTGTGAGGGGCCGGGAGGCCCCTTTCGCCGGTCCTTCTCAGGCTTGCAGAGGCGGAGAAACCCTGCGTGACGGCTTTTCGCGATCTTGGTAAATAACCTGCCGATCTGCCCAATTGTTTTCAAAATTGCCGTTTATGTGCGATGATGATCGCAACAATGGTTAGGTTTTCCTAACCCATAACGAGCAGACAGTGGGTATGGCCCGTCGCAAGACATCGGAACCGACACTCCTTCTCAAGGGCACGCGCACCGCGATGTCCTTCGTGGCCGAGGCGCGTCGACTGGCCATTTCCGACCCCTATCCCGAGGACGGACAACCGGGGTATTCGGTCATGGCCGATGTGCTCGCCCGCGCCGTTCTGTTCGCCAACTGGGAGGTGGTCGGGGCGGCTGCGCTGATCCGTGCCGGGGACGAGGTGCGGGTGGCCGAAGCCGGGCTTCTGGGTCCGTTCCGCACGGATGAGTTCATGCGCCGTCTCACTTGGCGCATGCTGGCGGATGCGACACACGAACTCGCGGATATCGCAATGATCGACGACGCCTGGCGTGAACCGCTCGACATCGAGGCCTTTATTTCGCGACGCCGCATTAACCGGGCCGAGGACAAGGCCGCGCGCCCGACGCCGATCGGCCAGATCGAGATTCCCATCGATCCGGCGACTGCTGCACGCCTCGCCCAGCTCGATCCGCGCGACCGGCGCAATGGAATGCCCCGTGCACCCCGGAGGGTCTCGCTGTAATCAGCGCGGATGAGCGACTGGATTCGCGGCCTCGAAGGCACCGAGGCCGGACATACCGCAGCCCTTGCGCTGGCCCTCCTTGCGGCCCTGCTGCACGCCCTCTTCGGTGCGTTGCAGAAGGGACGCCATGACCCGTGGCTGTCGCGCGGGGCGATAGACGCCTCCTATGGCATCATGGCCACCCCCTTCGCGCTCTTCGTCGTGCCGTGGCCCGATCCGTCGCTGATCCCGTTATTCGCGCTGATCGTGGTGATCCATATTCTCTACAAGATCGCGCAAGGCGTGACCTATACGCTCGGCAGTTACACGGTGGTCTACCCGGTCGTGCGTGGCACGGGTCCGCTGTTCACGGTGATCGGCGCCGGTTTCCTGTTTGGCGAGCACTTCACGGTCGTTCAGTGGATCGGGGTCGCGCTGCTCGTTACGGCGATCTACGGGCTGGCGCTCTACAACCTCCGGCACTGGCAGGTGGACCGCGAGACGCTCAAGCCGGCGCTCGTCATGGCCGTGATCACTGGCCTGTTCGTCGCGCTGTATACCACCGTCGACGCCTATGGCATCCGGGCGACGCCGGACCCGTTCACCTTCCTCGCATGGTTCTTCATGCTCGACGGAATCACCTTCGCCATCGTCGGCGCGATCCGATATGCGCGCATGAAGGATCGCCCCACACCCGGCCCGCTCGCCCTGCGGAGCCTCACCGGCGGGCTTATCGCGTATTTCTCGTTCGGGTCGGTGATGCTGGCCACGAGGCTCGACGATGTGGGCGAGGCCGCGGTTCTGCGCGAGACTTCGACTGTTTTCGCCGCACTGATCGGCTGGCTGGTCCTCAAGGAGTCCACCGGACCACGCCGCGTCACGCTCATGGCCCTCATCGCAGCAGGGGCTGTAATCGTGGAAATGGGTGGTTAAATAGGGGTGATCCACGCGAGCGACAGGGGCGTAACGACAGCATGAGCGACATGAGCGAAAGCACCGGGCAGGACACGTCCAAGACCTCCGAACGGACTGTGAATCCGTGGCTGCGGGCAATTCTGGAATACGGACCCATCATCGCGTTCTTCGTCGGCTACATGCTCGTGCGGGACATGAGCTTCACCGTGGGCGGGCGCGAATACGAGGGCTTCCTGGCCGTGACCGCCGGGTTCATCCCGCTTCAGGCCTTCTCGACTTTCCTGTTATGGCGCGTGACCGGCAAGATCTCGGCCATTCAGATCGCGACCGTCGTGCTGGTGGCGGTGATGGGCGGCATATCTCTCTGGCTTAACGATGAGCGCTTCATCAAGATGAAGCCGACGATTCTGTATGTCTTTTTCTTCCTCGTCTTGGGCTTTGGCCTTTTGCGCGGGCAGAGCTATATCAAGGTGGTGATGGATCATTCCGTCCCGATGGAACACGAAGGCTGGATGATCGTGACCCGCCGCCTCGCCTTGTTCTTCCTTGGGCTCGCAGTCTTGAACGAAGGCGTCTGGCGCACGATGTCGACGGACGCCTGGGTCAATTTCAAGACCTTCGGTCTGCCGCTGGCCATCTTCATCTTCTTCATGGCCCAGTCGGGCGTGTTCAAGAAATACGGCATCGAGGACGATGACGAGGCCGAAAAGGCCGAATAAGCGTCAACCCGCCCGCCGCACAAGCCGCTCCCACATCTGGCCCAGCGGACGGCGCGCGATGCGCCGTTCCGGGAGCGTCACATGCTCCAGCCCCCAGCTTTTCTGCGCGTTGTAGCCCTTTGAGCGGTCGCGCAGGCATTCCCAGGTATCGTTCTTCACCCGTGCTTCGTCCGTGCGGGGCTTGGACGCCTGATCGGCGCGCGAGTGGTCCATGTGAAGAATGGCCATAGGGGCGCGTAGAATGACCTGCACGATCCCGCGCGCCCGGGCACGGTAGACGATGAAACTGTCCAGGTGGGTGAAGGTATCCACCCGCTCCCAGAATCCGCCCATCCTCTCCCACACGGCCCGACTGGCGAGTATGAAATCGCCTGCTGCATTGTTGTGAACGGCGTAGCGCAGGAACGGCATGTGCGGGTCGTGGGACCAGTCGTGGGTGAGCACGGTGCCGTCGTGTGAGAGCACTTCACCTTCGATGGGTTGGGTGCCCTTGCGGGTGGCGGGATCGGCAAAGCCCGTGGCGTACCGCTTGTTGCGCGCAAGCACCTCGAACACATGGTGGCCGATTTCGGCATAGGCCGCGTCCACGGGGCCGGTGCGGCCGGGGAAGTCGCGGAAGTCGTAGCGGTCGGCCCGGTAAAACGCGTCGTCGCGCAGCCTTCGTTGAGCGATGAAATCCATCAATTCATCGGTGAAGACGATGTCGGCATTCGTTTCGAGAATGAAATCACCGCGCGCCCGCTTGATGCCGACGTTCTTGCCTTGAAATTCCAGCACAGGCAGCTTCGCGCCACCGGCGAGACTGTCGTGCGTCGCGCGGTCGACGGTAATGATGCGCACGTCGGCGTTCATGTGCCAGTCCACCGCGTCCGCGATGGAGGGGCGGTCGGAGAGCGGGTTCCAGTTGACCACGACCACTTCGAACAGGTCCGGGTGGCGCTCGGCCTGTCGCCGCAGCATCCGGGCGAAGAACGTGACACGGGCGAGGAAATCGCCGCCGTAGTCGTCGTTGCGCGCCACGACGACGATCGAGAGGTAGGGCCGGCTCCTCATGCGGGTGTCCTCTCTGCAATGTCGGGTCTGGCCCGACCGACGAAGGTGCGGCGACGGGGCCGGGAGACACACTGCCGCGCCGGGCGCATGGCACAGTGCCATCGGAGTGTCGCGAAGCGCGGGACGGAAGTATTCAATGGACGGGCGTTAATCTGGTCATGGTTCGTGGGAGTGTAATGCACTCGGCCAGAAAACACCCGACACCGCGCACAAAGTCAACGCAACCTGAACGTGCGCAGGAGTTTTTTGATGCGGCTGTTGCGCGGCGCGGGCGTCTCCGGCGCGAGAAGGTCGAGATAGAGTGCCGCCAGTTGGCGCGCCGGACCAGCGCCTGGGGGCAGTGTCAGCCCGGCCTCGTTTACGAGAGCGTCAAGCCGGGCGCGTGTCTCTGGCGCCAGCCGTCGCATCTCGTCGTCGAGCGGCGCGGTCAGCATCGCGTGGCGGTGTTCCGCAACGTGCGCGCGGTAGTCGAGACCCGTATGGGCCGCGAGCCATTCGAGCTCCAGGGCGAGCCGCTCCGGGTCGATGCAGGCGAGTGGCGTTTTGAACCGGGGCCCGTCGATGGATTGCTTGAGGAGCCGCAGGAACCGCTTGCGTGCCTCGGCCAGTCGCGGGCGCCCCGTCGAAACCGCCATTGCGCCGTTGAAGATATACAGAAGCCGCGTCACTTCGGCGTTCAGGCTCTCGTTGCGCTGCTTTTCGCGATAAGCGTCCCCGGGAATCGCGCAAAAGTCCGCGAAATCGCGCACCGGAGAGCTGCCGGTGAGATTCGCGGGCACGAAATCCCGCAAGGTAAGCTGATCCGGCGGAAGCGCGTCCACCCAGACGGCAAGGCGTTTTCGGTACTGAAAGGGATCGAAGTCGCGCGGCAGCCGGTCGAATTGCTTGAGCCGCTGTTGCAGCGCGGAGCCGAACAGGCCCATCGGCTCGCGGACGTAGCCGAACACCTCCAGCCGCCGTCCGGAACCTTCGATCCGGTCCTTGAGCCGCAAAAGCGCCGCGTCGCCCGCGTTGCTGATGACTTCGGAAGACAGCACGAGCGTCGGGGTGTCGCGGGCGAGTTCTTCGGTAAAGGCCGTGTCCCACCGCGCCCGCCGTGCCGCGATCGCCTCCGGGCTGTGGCCCCGGTTGAGATGCTGGCGCATCCGTGCGGGATCGTCGGAGAGCAGCGTCGAGAGCGGCAGGTTGTGAAACAGGTTCTCTCCGAAGCGCACGACCCGCACGTCGCCCGTATCCACGCCTGACAGCGACGCCTGGATCGAGGACGAGCCGGTCTTTGGCAGCCCGATATGAAGGATGACGCGGCGCATCCCTAGCCTGACGCGCTCACCGCTTGAACAGCACCTTCTGCGCGTCCTTGTCGTCCTGAAGCTTGGAGCGGTGTTCGGCGCCCACGGCCATGCCGGTCTTGACCGCCTCACGCGCCCCCACGGTGTCGAGCCAGCGGGCGAGGTTGGGCTTGTCGTCCAGCGTCTGCTCCTGCCGCTCCCACAGCGACGCCCAGCCGTAACACGCCATATCCGCGATGGAGTAGAAGTCACCGGCGAGGTATTCCGTCTCGCCCAGCTTCCTGTCCATCACGCCATAAAGCCGCCCGGTCTCGGCCCGGTAGCGATCCTTGGCGTAAGGCAGGTCGTTGGGCGGGTCCATCGCGGGCGCGTAGGTGAGGAAGTGGTGCGCCTGTCCGGCCATCGGGCCTAGACCGCCCATCTGCCACATGACCCATTGGTCCACCGCGATGCGGTCACGCTCGGTCGGGCCGCAGAATTGCCCGGTCTTGCGCGCGAGGTATTGCAGGATCGCGCCGGATTCGAAGATCGAGACGGGTTCGCCGTCCGGGCCGTCCGGGTCCACGATAGCGGGCATCCGGTTGTTCGGCGCGATCTTGAGGAAGTCCGGCTCGAACTGTTCACCCTTGCCGATGTTCACATAATGCACGTCATAGGGCAGGCCCATTTCCTCAAGCGCGATGGTGATCTTCCATCCGTTCGGCGTGGGCCAGTAATGCAGCGCAATGGGTTGGGTCATGTCTCGCCTTTCTCCGCGCGCAGGTCGCGGTCGTTGCGGGTGATAGGTGTGGCTCGGACCTATCTGTGCAGCCGTGGCGAAAAGGTTCAAGCATTATGGCGTCACAAGTCCGCACATGCAGTGCGCGTTTCGGGGCGGTGTCAGGATGCCGCGCGGGACGCGAACGGCAGGAGGGACTCGCGCACTGGCAGTGGAGCGGCCAGCCGGGCAACGGGCACGCGTCCCCGGATCACCGCGCCGTAGAAGGGCAGGAGGCCGGGGCGCAGGTAAAGGCTCCAGTGACAGATCCGGCGCGTTGGGGCGGCAATCGGGTGGCCCAGACGGGCGAGGCGGGCACGCGTCGCGGCCCGGTCGACAGGCAGGTCGACCCAGCCGCTCACCTCGCCCATCCCCGCCCCGATGGACCGCCCGCGACAGCCGAGTACGGCCTCGAGCATCAGGTCGAAGGCCGTGTTTTCGGCGCTGGTGACGTTGAGCACGTCGGCCACCCGACCCGCGGGCGACGCCATCGCCGCCCGCGCCACGGACCGCAACTCCGTCCCGGCGAGGAGGATGATCCGGCCCACGCTGCCCGGCGCGGCGTCGGACAGGGCCGACAGCGCGACCCGTGCGCCCAGCGAATGGGCGAGAATATGAGAGGGTCGGTCGAGCCCGTCCATGAAATCCGCAAGCGCACGACCGGCGCTGCCGGCACGGTGGTAGGCCTGCCAGATCGTGCCGGTCCCGGTCCAGCCGAACGCGATCACAAGCGCCTCTGATGGTCCGAACCCGAGATGTCGGGGCCATGCCGCGACCTTCCAGTGCGAACGCGGTGCGCCTTCGGCGAGGATGGAGCGGTGCGGGCATCGACCCGGCGTGCCGGGGGCGTATTTGAAGCCGTGGATCAGGATGACGACCGGGGCATGGGCGGGAAGCGCGGCGCGGGCCCGGGCGAGCGCTCCGGCATCGTAATCCAGCCCGTCGGCGGTCGCGTTGACGATTATGTGCGGCATCCGTTCGTGCCCCGCTGCTCTGGTCAGAACAACAGTGCCGCGCCCGCGTGAAGCCTGCTTAACCCTTGCGTAACGGCTGCGTAACACCCCGTTCATCTTGACGTGCGGCGGGGGCGGGGCTATCGCAGGGGTCGTGGCGATTTGTTACCGGATTGCGGGCCACGTTAATCAAACCGCTAAAGAGGTCTGGGACGATGAACGCCCCCGGCTTTACCGGTTGGGCGTTTTTTGTTGGAGACACGGCATGGACAAATATTCAAAGCGCACCCGGGCGGTGCACGGCGGGTCGCGCCGCAGCCAGTATGGCGAGCTGTCCGAGGCGATGTTCATGACGCAGGCCTTCTGCTACCCGACGGCCGAGGCTGCCGAGGCGCGGTTCGTGGAGGCAGGGGATGACGAGTTCATCTATGCCCGCTACGGCAACCCGACGAACCGGATGTTCGAAGACCGTCTTGCGCAGCTCGAGGGGACCGAGGACGCCTTCGCCTGCACCTCTGGCATGGCCGCTGTGACCGGGGCGCTCATGGCGCTGACCAAGGCGGGGGATCACGTCGTCTCGTCACGCGCGCTCTTCGGCTCCTGCCTATATGTGCTGGAGGAGGTGCTGGCGCGCTTCGGAGTCGAGGTGACGCTGGTCGACGGCACCGACAATGCGGCCTGGGAGGCGGCGATCCGGCCCGACACCCGGCTTGTCTTCCTCGAATCCATATCGAACCCGACGCTGGAGGTCATCGACCTCGCCCATGTGATCGACGTGGCGCATCGCAACGAGGCGCTCGTCGTGGTGGATAACGCCATGATCACGCCGGTCTTTTCCTATGCCGCGCGGCTCGGGGCCGACCTCGTGGTCTATTCCACGACCAAGCATGTGGATGGGCAGGGGCGGATGCTGGGCGGCGCGATCTGTGGTTCGCGCGCGCTTATCCGGGGGCCGATCGAGGCTTACATGAAACATACAGGCGGCGCGATTAACCCCTTCGCGGCCTGGACCCATCTCAAGGCGCTGGAGACCATCGATCTGCGCGTGCGCGCACAGTCGGAGACAGCTCTGTTCATCGCGAACGCCCTTGCGGACCACCCCAAAATCAGCCGGATGAGTTTCCCACTCCACCCCTCGCACCCGCAGTACGAGGTGGCGAAACGGCAGGCACCTTCGGGCGGAACGGTCCTCGCCTTTGAGGTGACAGGGGGCAAGGAGGGCGCGTTCAGGTTCCAGAATGCGCTGGAATTCATCATCATTTCCAACAACTTCGCTGATGCCAAATCCATCGCGACCCACCCGGCCACGACCACCCATCAACGCCTCCCGCAGGAACAGAAGGACGTGCTGGGAATCTCGGACGGACTGATCCGTTTTTCCTGCGGGTTGGAGGATCCGGCGGACATTCTGTCGGATATCGAACAAGCCTTGTCGGTGATCTAAGGCGACAAGGGCAGCGTAAACTGGTAAATCCCCGAGGCGAACCCCATATCGGGGGCCTCACTGACCTGGGAGGGCCGGTCATGAATCATGTAACGCCGAAGGTGCTTGCCGCGCCGGATACCGAGGATGCGAAAGACGCGCTTCGGGTTCTGCGCGATTGGGCACGGGGAGCGACGCCGGAAGAGGTGGCAGCGCTGGACCCCGTGATCTCGCGGCTCCTGCCGGGTGGCGAGGTGTCGAACTACCCTGCGCTGTCGCGCGAGTATGACGCTGATTTCGTGGTCGACGAGCTTTACAAGGCGAGCCTGCCGGACCTTCAGAACGGCCCTGCCTCGCTCATTCAAGGCGAGCGGCAGGACATTCAGCATGTCGGCATCTCGAACTTCCGCCTGCCTCTGCGCTACCGCACCCGTGACAACGGCGACCTTCAGCTCGAAACCTCGGTGACGGGCACCGTCAGCCTCGAGGCCGAGAAGAAGGGCATCAACATGAGCCGCATCATGCGCTCGTTCTATGTCCATGCGGACGAAACGTTCTCGTTCGAGGTGATCGAGCGGGCGCTGGACGACTACAAGACCGATCTCGACTCGCTGGATGCGCGCATCGAGATGTCCTTTTCCTTCCCGATGCGGGTGAAAAGCCTGCGGTCCGGGCTGGAAGGCTACCAGTATTACAACATCGCGCTGGAACTGGTTGAGGCGCAGGGCGTGCGGCGCAAGTTCATGCATCTCGACTATGTCTATTCGTCCACCTGCCCCTGCTCGCTGGAACTGTCGGAACATGCCCGCCAATCGCGCGGGCAGCTCGCCACGCCGCATTCGCAGCGCTCCGTCGCGCGGGTGTCGGTGGAGCTTGCGCCGGGCCAGTGCTGCCTGTGGTTCGAAGATCTGATCGACCTGTGCCGCGCCGCGGTGCCGACCGAAACGCAGGTCATGGTCAAACGCGAGGACGAGCAGGCGTTCGCCGAGCTCAACGCCGCCAACCCGATCTTCGTCGAGGATGCCGCGCGGCTCTTTACCGAGCAACTCAAGGCCGACGACCGCATCGGGGATTTCCGGGTGGTCGCGAGCCATCAGGAGAGCCTGCACAGCCATGACGCCGTGTCGATCCTGACCGAGGGCGAGACATTCCGCGCACAGTCGCTCGACCCGCGCCTCTTCTCAACGCTGATCCATCAGGGGTAAGCTGTCGCCCGGGAGGACCGGGTTATGAAAGCAGCCTTTGCGCCGAAGTACGGACAGGCGGATGTCGTGGAAATCCGCGACCTGCCGCGTCCGGTCCCGCAGACCGGCGAAGTGCTGGTCGAGGTTCACGCGACGACCGTCACCCGTACGGATCGCGAAACCTTGCGCGCCCATCCGTGGTTCGCCCGCCCCATGACCGGGCTCATGCGCCCGAAGCAGCCGGTGCTGGGTGTGGATTTCGCAGGCCGCGTGGCCGAGGTCGGGGCGGGTGTCACCGGCTTCAGCCCCGGCGACCGGGTTTTCGGCCTGTCGCCTGTGCGCAATGGCTGCCATGCCGAATTCGTGGCGGTGGCGGCCGACGGTGCCATTGCTCGGCTACCGGACACGATCCCGTTTCACGAGGCGGTGGTGGGTGAGGGGGTATGGTATGCGCACAGCAACCTCGAAGCCTTCGGATTGGGTCCCGGGCAGAACGCGCTGATCTATGGCGCGTCGGGTGCGATCGGGACCGCCGCGCTGCAACTGGCCAAGGTGCGCGACGCCACTGTGACAGCGGTGGTCGGGCCGCAGCACATGGCGCTCGCCCACGACCTCGGGGCGGATCTTGTGATCGACTACACGAGCGAGGATTTCACCCGTCGCCCCGAGCGTTACGACCTCGTCTTCGATGCGGTGGGCAAGACGACTTATCCCGCCTGCCGCCGACTGTTGAAACCCGACGGCGCCTTCTATGCCTCCGACCTCGGCCCTTGGGGTCAGACGGCCTGGCTTGCGCTCTGGTCCGCCATCGCCCGTACCCGGCGTGTGGCGATCGGGATGCCGCGCGACCCGCGTGACGTGATCGGTTTTTTGGGCGATATGCTCGCGGATGGCCGGTATCGCGCTGTCATCGACAGCCACTATCCGCTCGATGACATCGCCGACGCCTATGCCCATGTCGCCACGGAACAGAAGACCGGGATCGTCGTGGTTGACGTGAAACCGGGCTGAGGCTCAGACGGCGGCGGCGAAACTGTCCGCGCGCGCCATGTCCCAGAATTTCGCAAAGGCCGGATGCGCGACATTGTGATCGAGAAGCTCGCCGGGGCCCACCCAGTCGTATTGCGACCGCGCCGAGCGCACCTCGCGCGCATTGATGCGGATCATCAGGTGATCGGGCTTGAGGTCGCGCGGATGGGACAGCCCTGTCGCGCCTATGGTTTCCGCCAGCGCCTTGAGCGTGTTTTCGTGGAACTGGTGAACGCGTTCTGCCTTGTCCTGCACGTCGAGCGCCTTGTAGCGGCCCGGGTCCTGTGAGGTGACGCCCGTGGGGCAGCGCCCAGTATGGCATGTCTGGGCCTGGATGCAGCCCAGCGAGAACATGTAACCGCGCCCCATGTTGCAGGTATCCGCTCCCAGCGCGAACACCCGCGCCATGTCGAAGGCCGAAATCAGCTTGGCCGAGCAGACCAGCCGGATCTTGTCGCGCAGCCCCAGGCCCACGAGGACGTTATGGACCAGCATCAGCCCTTCGCGCAGCGGCGCGCCGATATGGTCGGCGAATTCGGCAGGGGCCGCGCCGGTGCCGCCCTCCGAACCGTCGATGGTGATGAAATCCGGGTGGTCGCCGGTTTCCACCATGGCCTTGGCAATGGCGAAGACCTCCCACGGGTGGCCGACGCACATCTTGATCCCGACTGGTTTGCCCCCGGACAGTCCGCGCAATTTCGCAATGAAGCGGACCATTTCGGTCGGCGTGGAGAAGGCGGAATGCGAGGGCGGGCTAAGGCAGTCGACACCGGGCGGGACGCCGCGCGCCTCGGCGATGTCGGGCGTGACCTTGGCCCCGGGCAGGATGCCGCCGTGGCCCGGCTTGGCCCCCTGCGAAAGCTTGATCTCGACCATCTTCACCTGCTCCAGCGTGGCGCGTTCGGCGAAGATGTCGGGCGAGAAACGCCCCTGTTTGTCGCGGCAGCCGAAATAGCCCGAGCCGATCTGCCAGACGAGGTCACCGCCATGCTTGGTGTGAAAGCGGCTGATCGAGCCCTCGCCGGTGGTCTGGCAGAAATTGCCGCGTTTCGCACCGATGTTGAGCGCCTCCACCGCGTTGGGCGACAGCGCACCGAAAGACATGCCCGAGATGTTGAGCACGCTCGCGGAATAGGGCTTTTCGCAGGTCTCCGCCCCGAAGGTCACGCGGAAGTCGTGGTCGGCAAGGTGGCGGGCCTGAAGCGAGTGGTTGATCCATTCGTGGCCCACCCCGTGCTGGTCGCGCAGGGAGCCGAAAGGACGCAGACCCTCCAGCCCCTTTGAACGGCGATAGACCAGCGCACGCTGTTCGCGTGAGAAGGGCACCTCTTCATGGTCGCTTTCCAGGAAATACTGCCGGATTTCCGGCCGGATCGACTCGAGGAAGAACCGGGCGCGGGCCAGAACCGGATAATTCTTGAGCACCGCGCGTTTGCGCTGGAGCAGGTCGTAGGTACCGATCACGCTGCCCACCAGCCCGAGCGCCGCGACGACGCCGCCCCAGAACGGCGCGGTGAAGGCGAGGGCGATGCCCACCGGCACGGCGAGAACGAAGACAATGAAGGGCAGGTAACGAATGTTGTGCATGACAGGCTCCCGACGTCGCATCCCCCGTCCCGGATGCGACCGTTTCCTCCCCTGTCCCCGATTACGGTCGCAGGGGGTGCGACAAGTTGTCAAGCAAAGTGGCACCGGCGCCGTCGCGCAGAGGTCATTGTCCTGCCCGAATTTTTCCGTGGTTCTGCACTAGCCTGTATTAACCATGAAACCGCGCGACAGGATTCATCCATGACTGGCTCAGGGCCTGACATAATGCCCGATGCGGGGCCACTGATCCCGGCCGGCTTCGTCGCGGGCACGCAGATCGCGACGCCCGACGGGCCGCGCCGCGTCGAGGCGTTGGGTCCGGGCGATGCCGTGCGGGCAACCGATGGCCGGACGCTGCCGGTCCTGTGGTGCGCTGAAACGCGGCTTCGCGATGCGCCGGAAGCAGCGCGGCCCGTGCGGATCAAGCCCGGCACGTTCGGCGCGCGTGAAGGCCTTTTCATCGCTCCGGGGACGCTCATCGTCGTGGACCGGCGCGACGCGGCTTTGGTGCCCGCAGGCTGGCTTGCTGAGGGCGGCGTACCCGGTCTGCGCGTTGCGCGTGGACAGGCCTCGCCGGTCTATCACCACCTGCTGTTGGCCGAACATGCCGTGCTCGATACGGGCGGTGTGCTGGTCACGCCCTTCTACCCTGATGCGCAGGCCCGACAGGCGCTCGATCCCGCTGCGCGCCGGTCGCTTCATTTCCTGATGCCCAAGCTCCAGGGTGCCGAACGCGTAAGCGACGTGACCCGCGCCTATGCTCCGCCCGCGCACCCGTGTCTGAGCCGCGATGAGTTCGCGCTGTTGCGCGAGGATGCCGCCATGATCGCCCCTGTCGGGCCGGAGGCGGGCGCCGCTTGACACCACGCGCGGTCGGGGCCAGTGCTTTTCGCATGTTCGATCTGCGCCCCGTGGTTTACGTCATCGGTCTGCTCGTCACCGCGCTGGGTGCAACGATGCTGATCCCCATGATGGTCGATTTCTTCTTCGGGCGGCCCGATTGGACCGTATTCCTGCAATCTGCGATCATCACCGTGACCATCGGTGCCGCCATGTCCATCGCGACGGCCAACGGCGTGGGGCAGGGGCTGTCGATCCAGCAGACCTTTCTGCTCACCACGATGGTCTGGGTCGCGCTGCCCGCCTTCGGGGCGCTGCCCTTCATCTTCGGCGAAATCCAGGCGCGCCCCGTGGACGCGATCTTCGAGGCGATGTCGGGGCTGACCACCACCGGCTCGACCGTGTTTTCGGGTCTCGACACGCTGCCCGAAGGGCTGCTCGTCTGGCGTTCGATGCTGCAATGGTTCGGGGGCATCGGGATCATCGTCGTGGCGATGGTGTTTCTGCCGGAACTGCGCGTGGGCGGGATGCAGATCTTCCGGTCCGAGGCGTTCGACACGATGGGCAAGGTGCTGCCCCGTGCTGCCGAGATCGCGGGGCGGATCACCTGGATCTACCTCGGGCTGACGGTGGCGAACGTGCTGGCCTATCTGCTGGTGGGCATGACGCCCTTCGACGCCATCAATCATGCCTTCACGACCATGTCGACAGGTGGCTTCTCGACCCATGACGCGAGCTTCGGCTTCTACCAGGGCGCCCCGGAATACGTCGCGGCGGTCTTTATGATCTTCGCCTCTCTGCCCTTCGTGCGGTACATCCAGCTTGTCGCGGGCACCGCGCAGCCGTTGTTCCGCGACCCGCAGATCCGGGCCTATCTGGGCGTTATCCTTGCCGTGACGCTGACGATGACGCTTTACCGGCTCGTGGCCAATGGCGACCATCTCGAGCACGGATTTCGCGAAGGCATATTCAACGTGACCTCGATCATCTCCGGCACGGGATATGCGAGCGTGGACTACCAGCTCTGGGGCACTTTCCCGGTCGTGGCGTTCTTTTTCCTCGGTCTGATCGGCGGCTGCGCCGGCTCCACGGCCTGTTCGGTCAAGATCTTCCGCTACCAGCTTCTCATCGCCGCGATCCGCGCGCGTATTCAGCAGATCTTCGCGCCCCACGGCGTCTTCACGCCGCGCTATGACGGGCGTCCGATTTCCGAGGCCATCCTGTCCTCGGTCATGGCGTTCTTCGTGATGTTCGTCGTGTCGCTGGGCGTGCTTGCCGTGCTCCTGTCGATGACCGGGCTGGACATGGTGACGTCGCTCTCGGGTGCCGCGTCCGCCCTCGCCAATATCGGACCGGGGCTGGGCGACACGATCGGGCCTGCGGGCAATTTCGCGACTTTGAACGATACGGCCAAATGGCTCCTGACCGCCGCGATGCTGGTCGGGCGGCTGGAACTCTTGTCGGTCTACGTTCTGTTCACGCTCAGATTCTGGAGGGGTTGATGTCGGACAAGGAAAAGGCCGCGCGCCTGCACCACATGCGCACGTACGGGTTGGCCAAGGGCGATCCGCTC
Organism: Maritimibacter sp.; assembly: GCA_002695005.1. Taxonomy (GTDB): domain Bacteria; phylum Pseudomonadota; class Alphaproteobacteria; order Rhodobacterales; family Rhodobacteraceae; genus Maritimibacter. Next base: position 31,364 of record NZNT01000025.1, on the reverse strand, counting down.
GCCCTGCCGCTCACGATGGCGTCGATGTTCAACCTGCCGGGCGATCCCGAGCCGGGGGTCGCGGGCTATGGTCGGATGGACAACCCGACATGGGAGGCGCTGGAGGACGCGCTGGGCCTGATCGAGGACGCGCCGGTGCGCGTGTTCCCGTCGGGCATGGCGGCCATCGCGGCCGTGCTCTTCGTGGTGCTCAAGGCGGGCGACCGGGTGCTGATCCCGTCGGACGGGTATTATACGACCCGGCTCCTCGCCGACGGCTACCTCGCCAAGCTGGGGGTCGAGGTGGTGACCCGGCCCACGGTCAGCATCGCCGAGGGCGGGTTCGAGGGCTTCGCACTCGTCTTTCTCGAAACCCCCTCCAACCCCGGACTGGACGTGATCGACCTTGCTGAGACCTGCCGGGCGGTACGCGCTGCGGGGGGTGTGAGCGTAGTGGACAACACGACGATGACCCCCTTCGGCCAGCGCCCGCTCGATCTTGGCGCCGACGTTGTCGTGGCCTCCGACACCAAGGCACCGGGTGGCCATTCCGACGTGCTGATCGGCCATGTGGCGAGCCGGGATGCGGACTTGATCGACGGTGTGAGCCAGTGGCGAAAACTCTCCGGCGCGATCCCCGGTCCGTTCGAGGCCTGGCTCCTCTATCGCTCGCTCGCCACGCTCGAGCTTCGGTTCGAGCGGATGTGCAACAGCGCCGAGGCCATCGCGGCACGGCTGGCGGGCCACCCGGCCGTGGACGCCGTTCGCTATCCCGGTCTGGGCGAAGATCCCGCGCATGACGTGGCCAGCCGCCAGATGACGCGGTTCGGCTTCCTGATCGGCGTCACGCTGGCCGACCGGGAGGCGGCCGAGCGCTTAATAAACGGCTGCGAAATGCTGGCCTCCACGACGTCCTTCGGCGGCACCCATTCCACCGCCGAGCGGCGCGCGCGCTGGGGCGACGAGGTGGCACCGGGCTTCGTGCGTTTGTCGGTCGGGGTAGAGCCGCTGGAGCCGCTCTGGGCCGCACTCAACCGGGCGCTCGCAGACCTGAGCTAGCCGCTGTCAAAACGAGCGCGCTGACGCGCGCGCTCTATTCCGGGACCGGGAAAGACCGGCGGGCCAAAGCACCCGAGCGCCGCCGCCCGGTCTGTCGGGCGGCGGACCCTGCGGGGATCATTCCCAGCAGCTGACCAGCACGGACATGTCGGCGGCCTTCACCGACAGGGCGTGGGGCGAGAGGCTCTGTGCGCCATCGACCGGCGTGGAGGTCACGCCGTTGGCTTCGAGGAACGCGGCCAGCGCCGGGGCCTTGGTGGCGAAGGAGACCTCCTCGGGGAACTGGCGGCTGCCGTCACTGTCGGACTTCAGCATGCCGAGCACGAGGCCCGCGCCGTTCACGATCGGCCCGCCCGCGTCGCCGTCCTGCGCCTCGAGGTCGAGGCGATAGACGCTGTCCTCACCGTCAAGCCCCTTGATGTCGGCGAGTGTGCCGAAGGTCAGGGTGGCCGAGGCCAAGCGCCCGCCGAAGGAGAAGCCAGCGACCGCGAGGTCCGACTGGATGCGCGGTTCGGACCCTGAGAGGCTGGCAACGCCGAGGGGGGCGAGGGGTTGATCGGGCTTCACGATGGCTGCCCCCAGCGCCTCATCCGTGGCGACGACCGATGCCGGGTAGCTTTCGTCGAGCGTCAGATCGGAGCAGCCGGCCACGGCTTCGGTGGTGGTCAGAACGGTGCCGTCGCTTGAGACGTAAAACCCGGTGCGCGCGCGGTCCGCGCGGCGGATTTCCAGACCGGAGACGAGATCCACGCTCTGCATGGCCTCATCCAGACCGGCGTTGTCGTCAAGCACTGTGGCCCCCGTCGAGGCGAAGCTGTCCTTCATCGCGTCGAGCGCGATATTGCGCCGCTGATCGTCGCCCGTGGGCCAGATCAGCATGTAGCCTTTCACGGCCCCGTCCACGACTTCGGCATAGGTGTAATTGACGATCTCGCGGTTCGCGCCGTTGATCTCGAAGCTGTTCTCGCGCCGGTTGCGCTCGCCCTGCGGCGGCACCACTTCCAGCGATTGCAGGATGTCATAAAGCCCGTACAGCGACGACTGCCCGCCGGATTGCGAGATCAGAACGACGCGCACGCCGTCGTCCCCCTCGTAATGCGCGAAGGGTGCCTCGTAGCGGTCGAACTCGACGAGGGCGGTGGGCATGATGACCTCGATGCCCGCGTCCCGATCCGTGACCGAGGCCATGGCGAGGCTGTCGAAAACCGCATTGTAGTCGTCGATCAGCTTGGTGCGCTGCCGGGTCGTGAGGATGCCGGTCGCTTCGAACCCTTTGGCCTCCTGCCACGCGGACATGGCGGCACGGGTGCCGGGCCCGAAGGCCGCGTCGATACCGGCGTTGTAGAAACCCTCGAACTGGAGCGCGATCTGAATCTCCTCGCGCGCCGCACGGTCGAGCTGCGCCTCGGAACGGCGTGCCTCCTGCGGGGTTTCTTCGGGAACGATGGGCTCGGGCTCCGGCGCGACTTCGGCGGTCGTCTCATCGGTCGCCTGTGCGGGCGTCGCTTCGGGCTCGGCCTGCTGCGCGGTGTTGTTCGCGCCCACCGGCCAGAACTGCTGCCCGAACGTGGCACCGTCGCTGACATAGGAATCGCGGGGCACCTCGCCGGCGACGACGAGTTGTTGCAGCGTCGCGGCGGCCTCGTCCTCGGAGAACGGACCGAGCGCGGTGGCATACCAGCCGGACGCGCCGAGGCGATAGCCGACGACATCGTCGAGCTCCGCGTCGTAACTGCGGGTGGCGGCCAGCGCCTCGTTCAGCGTGGTATTCGCCTCGACCTGAATCCAGAACGTGCCTTGCGCAAAGGCAGAGGTGCTTCCCATCAAACCCGCGTAAAGGGTGATCGCCGTAATGACGCGCTTCATTGTCCCCTGTTGCCCTCCAAGGCCTTTAATTGAACATCCCGGCAAGTAATTCACGACGCCTCGGGCGAGGTCAATATCGGGCGGGTCGATTGACCCCGACCTGTGGCAGTCCTATTGAGACCGCGACATCGCGCGAGGTGACGACATGGCCGAAGTGACCAAACCGAAAAGCTTTCAGGAAATCATCCTGCGGCTTCAGACCTATTGGGCGACCAAGGGCTGCGCCGTGCTGCAACCCTATGACATGGAAGTGGGGGCGGGCACGTTCCACCCGGCCACGACGTTGCGCGCGCTGGGCTCGAACGCCTGGGCTGCGGCCTATGTCCAGCCGTCGCGCCGTCCGACCGACGGGCGCTATGGCGAAAACCCGAACCGGCTTCAGCACTATTATCAGTTCCAGGTGCTCATCAAACCCTCGCCGCCGGACCTTCAGGACCTGTACCTCGGCTCGCTCGAGGCCATCGGGATCGACATGGCGCTCCACGATATCCGTTTCGTCGAAGATGACTGGGAAAGCCCCACGCTGGGGGCATGGGGCCTTGGGTGGGAGGTCTGGTGCGACGGGATGGAAGTCAGCCAGTTCACCTATTTCCAGCAGGTCGGCGGCCATGACTGCCGCCCGGTGTCGGGCGAGCTGACCTATGGGCTCGAACGCCTCGCCATGTATGTGCTGGGCATCGACCATGTGATGGACATGCCGTTCAACGATCCGCAGGCGCCGATCCCGCTTTCCTATGGCGACGTGTTTCGCCAGACGGAGGAAGAGTACTCGCGCCACAACTTTGATGCGGCCGACACGGAAAAGCTTCTGCGCCATTTCGAAGACGCCGAGCGCGAGTGTCAGGCGATCCTCGATCACCCGGTCGACGATCCCAAGACCGGCAAGCGCATCGTCATGGCGCATCCAGCCTATGACCAGTGCATCAAGGCCAGCCACATCTTCAACCTGCTCGACGCACGCGGCGTGATCTCGGTCACGGAACGGCAGGCCTATATCGGCCGGGTGCGCACGCTCGCCAAGCTCTGTGCCGATGCCTTCGTGCAGACCGAAGCGGGCGGCTTCAGCGCGGAGAGTGCCGCGTGAACGGAAAAATCGTCGCGGGGTTCATCGTCGTGTTTTCACTTATCTTCGGCATCGCCCTCTACTACACGCAGGTCTATGCCTATTATGATCGCGTGGCCGCCGAGGAGGTGACGCTCACGCTCGTCAACATCTCCACGGGCCTGGAAGAAGAGATCGTCGCGGACGATATCCGCGCGATCGACGGCACCTCCAGCCCGATCCGGTTCCGCGCCTGTTTCACCGCCGGCATGTCCAGCCCGACGATTCAGGAAACCTATCGCGAATACCCCGAGCCGACGCCACTCAACGCGCCGGGCTGGTTCGACTGCTTCGATGCGCAGGAGATCGGGACGGACCTTGAGGACGGACAGGCCATCGCGTTTCTGAGCGCCAAGGACATCCACGAGGGCGTGGACCGCGTGATTGCCGTTTATCCCGACGGTCGCGCCTTTGCATGGCACCAGCTCAACGAGAAATTCGCCGAGGACACGTCCGAACCTATCGAGTGATCGCGGGGCCCCGCAGGAACTTTACCCGGCGGGACGCATTGGGATTGCAACCGAGATAGGAGCAAGTCCCGTGTCAGATACCCTGGGTTTCGACCGCGCCCCAAAGTGGGTCACCCCCGTCATGCGCTTCGGCTATGCCGCCCGTGGCGTCACCTATGTCATCCTTGGCGTGCTGACATTCCTCGCCGCCTGGACCGGCGGCAACGCCGAAGGCACCTCATCGGCGTTGGCCTCCCTGCGGTCCACGACGTGGGGCGTGCCGCTCCTGTGGGTGATCGCGGTGGGGCTTCTGGCCTACGCGGCCTGGCGCTTCATCGCGGCGTGGCAGGACCTCGAACTGCACGGGGGCGGGGCCAAGGGCATGATCGCCCGCACGGGGCTCTTCGTGACCGGGCTGATCCATCTGGGCCTTGCCGTCACCGCAGCGCGGCAGGCGATGGGTTCCAGCGGATCGGGAGAAGATGGCGGACAGGTCCGCACGCTCGTTTCCTGGCTCATGCAGCAGGACCAGTGGGGCAAGTGGGTCGTCGTCGCTCTGGGCGCCATAACGATCGGCGCCGGGATCTACTACGGCGTGAAGGCCCTGCGCGAAATGTACAAAAAGCACATGCGCCAGTCGCCGCGCTCCCAGAAGCTCGACCCGGTCATCAAGGCGGGTCTCATCGCGCATGGCATCGTCGTTGCCATTATCGGGGTGTTTCTCATCATCGCCGGGCTCAACGCAGATCCGTCGCAGGCTGGCGGCCTGAATCAGGCGTTCGAGGCAGTCCGCGCACAACCCTTCGGCCAGATCCTGCTGGGTCTGCTCGGCATCGGGCTGATCGCCTTCGCGGTCTACTGCTTCGTGGAATCGCGCTACCGGATCGTGCCGCGCCGCGCGGGACCGGACACGAAAACCCTCGCGGGCCGTTTCGATACGACGTTCCGTTCGGCCATCGCCCGCGTCACCTGATCGTTTCGCCGAAGAGGGGCGGGAGGCTCTGGACCTCCCATCCCCCCTTCGGTATGCCGACCCGGACCGGCGCCGACCCCGGCGCCCCTGGACTGGGTGTGCGACATGGCCGATCTGCTGATCGAACTCTTCTCCGAGGAAATCCCTGCGCGGATGCAGGCGAAAGCCGCCGATGACCTCAAGCGGCTCGTCACAGACGGGCTTGTCGAGGCCGGTCTGACTTATGGCGGCGCCGCCGCCTTCGCCACGCCGCGCCGCCTGTGCCTGACACTCGCCGATCTGCCCGCCGTCTCTCCCGACACGCGCGAAGAGCGCAAGGGGCCGCGCGTGGATGCGCCCGAGAAGGCGCTGGAAGGGTTCCTGCGCGCCACCGGCCTCACCAAGGACCAGCTTGAGGCGCGGGACGAGAAAAAGGGGCAGGTCTGGTTCGCCGTGATCGAGAAACCCGGCCGTCCGGCGGCCGAAATCGTGGCCGAGGTGCTCGAAGGCGCGATCCGCAACTTCCCGTGGCCCAAATCGATGCGCTGGGGCGACGGAAGCCTGCGCTGGGTCCGCCCGCTCCATTCCATCCTGTGCATCCTGACAGGCGACGACGGGGCAGAGGTCGTTCCGCTCGACGTGGACGGGATCAGATCCGGCGACACGACGCAGGGCCACCGCTTCATGGCGCCCGGCGCCATCAAGGTGTCGTCCTTCGAGGATTACGAGGCCAAGCTGCGCAAGGCCTGCGTGCTGCTAGACCCCGCAGCCCGGGCGGATGCGATCTGGCACGACGCGACGCAGGCGGCCTTTGCGTCGGGTTTCGAGCTGGTCGAGGACAAGGGCCTGCTGGCCGAGGTGGCCGGGCTGGTCGAATGGCCCTTCGTCCTCATGGGCGACATCGGGGCCGATTTCATCGACCTGCCGCCCGAGGTGCTCCAGACCTCCATGAAGGAACATCAGAAGTTCTTTTCGGTGAAGAACCCCAAGACCGGGCGGATCGAGAAATTCGTCACCGTCGCCAACCGCGAAACCGCCGACAACGGCGCGACGATCCTCGCAGGCAACCAAAAGGTTCTGGCCGCACGCCTGTCGGACGCCAAGTTCTTCTGGGAGAACGACCTGCGCACGGTGGCCGAACATGGCATGGCGACCATGTCCGATAGCCTGTCCAACGTGACCTTCCACCGCGAGCTTGGCAGCCAGGCGGAGCGCATCGACCGCATCGCCGCGCTCGCCCGCCGCATTGCGCCCGAAGTGGGTGCCGCGCCGGACGAAGCTGTGCTGGCCGCCAAGGTGGTCAAGGCCGACCTAGCCTCGGAAATGGTCTACGAATTTCCCGAATTGCAGGGGATCATGGGGCGCTACTACGCGCAGCGCGCCGGTCTGTCCGATGCCGTGGCCGACGCCTGCCGTGACCATTACTCACCGCTCGGCCCGTCGGACGATGTGCCGTCCGCGCCGGTGTCCGTCGCCGTGGCGCTCGCCGACAAGCTCGACACGCTCACGGGTTTCTGGGCCATCGACGAGAAACCGACCGGCTCCAAGGACCCCTACGCGCTGCGCCGCGCCGCGCTGGGGGTGATCCGGCTGGTTCTGGCCAACGAGATCCGGATGCCGCTGGACCGCTTCGTCGACATGCAACTTCTGCGCTTCAAGGACGCGACCCGCGAGGAGGTGCCGTCTGACGGAGTAGACATGATCATCGACGAGATCGCGGATCACGGTGTCTTCGCCGCGGCCATCGAGACGGTGCTGAAGAAATTCGCAGACAAGGACGGGGCCGAGGCGCTCGCATCGCTCAAGACCGACGTGCCGGACCTGTCCGCAGACCTCCTCGCCTTCTTCCACGACCGCCTCAAGGTCCACCTTAAGGGCGAGGGCATCCGCCACGACGTAATCGACGCCTGCCTGAACATGCCGGCGAGTGACGATCTGACCCTGCTGGTCAAACGCGCCAACGCGCTCGCAGCGTTCCTGAACACCGAGGACGGGGCGAACCTGACCCAGGGGTTCAAGCGGGCCAATAACATTCTGGCACAAGCCGAGGAGAAGGACGGGGTCGAGTATTCCTTCGGGGCGGACCCGAAATTCGCGGAAGCCGCTGAGGAGAAAGCGCTTTTCACCGCGCTGGACGCCGCGGCTGCGAAGATCGACCCGGCGATGGCGCAGGAGGACTTTGCGGGTGCGATGGCCGCCATGGCCGATCTACGCGCGCCCATCGACGCCTTCTTCGATGCGGTTCAGATCAACACCGAAAATCAGATCGTGCGTCGTAACCGCTTGAATCTCTTGGCGCGCATCCGTGATATCTGTATGACTGTTGCAGATTTGACCCGGATCGAGGGTAAGTAAAACTTCGTAACGGGTTAGGACAATGTTGTAAGTGTTCATGTTAGCGCTATGTTGAGGGCATCAGGAGATGCTGCAGTGCAGAATATGGTTCTCAACCGTGGGTTCACCGAAATCACGCCGACCGCTTCGATCGACGTGAACCGCCACGGTGGGCGCGCGAAATGCCTGCAACGCCTGATCCGGCTGGACATGCCTGTACCCACGACCGTCGCGCTCGATTTCGCGACCGTGCACGAGGTCTCGCAGGGCAAGCTTCCCGATATGGATGAGCTTCTGGGGCTGTTCGACGCCTCGCCGCTCGTGTCCGTCCGCCCGTCTTCCGAAGACCCCGACTGGGGCGGGCCCTCGGCGATCCTGAACATCGGCATGAATGACGCGGCGCACCGGCGGCTGTCCGAGACGCATGGCGAGGAAGCCGCGACCGCGCTCTACCTGCGTTTCATCCGCTCATACGCGATCCACGTCGCCCGGCTCGACCCGGACGAGTTCGAGCTGGACGGGCCGTCGGACACAAAGGCTCTGACCCGCGCACTCACGACCTATGAGGACGAAACGGACGAGCCGTTCCCGCAGGACCCGGGCGCGCAGCTGTGCGAAGTGCTCCGCTCCATGGCCCGCGCGTGGGAAGGGACGACCGCCCGTCTTCTGCGCGAAGCGCGCGGGGCGCCCGCCGACGCCGGGCTCGGCCTTGTGGTGCAGGCGATGGCCATCGGGCTGGGCAAGGAAATGTCCGGGTCCGGGGTGATCCAGTTCGTCAGCGGCCAGACCGGCGAACGTGAGCTTCACGGGCGCTACCTGTGCCAGAGCCAGGGGCGAGATGCGCTGGGCGACCCGGATTCGCGCGACGTCATGTACCTCGCGAAGGATGAGCGGGGCCGCTCCATCGAGGAAGAGCTGCCGCATGTCTTTGACGACCTGAAACGGTATGGCGAGTTGTGCCGCAACCGTTTGCGTGAGGAAATGCAGATCGAGTTCACGCTCGAGAACGAAACCCTGTACATCCTCGACGCGGTGCGGGTGCAGCGCACGGCCCGCGCGAACCTTCATATCTCGGTCCAGCTGGCGCAGGACGCCATCATCTCGGAAGATGAAGCGGTGATGCGCGTGCCCCCGCGCTCGCTGCCGGAGCTTCTGCACAGCCAGGTCGACCCGGCCGGACGCCGCGACACCGTCGCGCAGGGGATCGCGGCCAGCCCGGGCGCGGCGACCGGCAAGATCGTCTTCTCCTCCCGCGCGGCGCAGGCATCTGCCGCGCAGGACGAGCCCTGCATCCTCGTGCGCCGCGAAACCACGCCCGAGGACATTCGCGGAATGCATGCAGCCCAGGCCGTGCTGACCGAGCGGGGCGGGATCACCTCGCACGCCGCCGTGATTGCGCGGGGGCTTGGTCTGCCCTGCGTTGTCGGCGCATCCGACATCGTGCTGGACCGGCGCAAAAAGACCCTGCGCACCCGCGACGGACGCGTGTTCGGAGAGGGCGACATCATCACCGTCGACGGCACCTCCGGCGAAGCGCTGGCAGGGGCCGCGCAGATGCTCGAACCCGAGCTGGGCGAGGCGTTCCAGACGCTGCTCGCCTGGGCCGACAATGCCCGTGACATCGGTGTGCGCGCCAATGCCGACACCCCGGCGGACGCCGCCAAGGCGCGGATGTTCGCAGCCGAAGGCATCGGGCTGGCGCGGACCGAACACATGTTCTTCGAACACGACCGGCTGCTTGCCATGCGCGAAATGATCTTCGCCGACACGCCCGAGGACCGGCGCACGGCGCTCGAACGGATCGAGCCGATGCAGCGCGCCGACTTCCGCGAACTGTTCAAGATCATGTCCGGCCTGCCGGTCACCATCCGCCTGTTCGACCCGCCGTTGCACGAATTTCTGCCGCAGGGCCGCGAAGGGATGCTTGAGCTGGCCGATGCCCTCGACCTCCCGCTCTCGGACGTGACCCGGCGGATCGAGGCGCTCACCGAGTTCAACCCGATGCTCGGGATGCGCGGCGTGCGGCTGGGGATCACCGTGCCGGAAATCTACGAAATGCAGGTGCGCGCCATCTTCGAGGCGACGATCGACGCCAATGCCGAGGGCGGGGCGCCCGTCGTGCCCGAAATCATGATCCCGCTCGTGTCGGCCATGCGCGAGGTGGAGCTGGTCAAGACGCAGGTCGATGCCATCGCCGCCGCCGTCCGGGTCGAGCGCGGGGTGGACTTCACCTACCGCTTGGGCGTGATGGTCGAGACGCCGCGCGCCGCACTCCGGGCGAGCGAGATCGCGCAGCACGCCGCCTTCCTCTCCTTCGGCACCAACGACCTGACCCAGATGACCTATGGCCTTTCGCGCGACGACGCGGGCCGGTTCATGGGCCGTTATGTGCAGCAGAAGGTCTATCCCGAGGACCCGTTCCACATGCTCGACATCGAAGGCGTGGGTGAGCTGCTCCAGATCGGGGCGGAGCGCGGGCGCAGCGGCAACCCGGACGTGACGCTCGCGATCTGCGGGGAGCATGGGGGCAACCCGGAATCAATCGCCTTCTGTCGCAAGGCGGGGTTCGACTATGTCTCCTGCTCGCCCTTCCGGGTGCCCGTTGCGCGCCTCGCCGCCGCCCATCTGGCAATCTCGGACCGGGGCATCGGTCGGGCCCGTGTGACTCGTTGATCACAAAGAGAATCCCGAAACTTATCCACAGATTGTAGGCACTTGCGGGACGTTCCCAACATGTTGGGTGAACGCCTGCGACACCCTCAAAACTGGACCTGAGCCGGTTTTTGCCCTATGAACGCCCACGATAATGAGCGGAAGCAAACTCCGCCGCGACGGGTTCCGGGGGATCTTGATATGGTTCGAAACATTGTCATGGCCGCGCTCGCGGCACTGGGTCTGACGCCTTCGGCGCATGCCGAAGCGAATTTCAACGCCGCCGATGCGCTCACTTCGCTGGTCGGGCAGGAGCGCGCCAGCTTTGAGACGATGTCGCCCTCCCGGCTTGAAGAAATCACGCGCCTCGCGCCCGCCCGCTCGCTCTTCCCGCGAAAAAAGCCCAAGGCACCGGCCCAGCCGCCCGATGAGGTGTGGCTCTCCAAGCAGCCCACTGCGACCGGGGGCGAGCAATGGCGCTGCCTGACGCAGGCATTGTATTTCGAGGCGCGGGGCGAGACGCACAAGGGCCTCTTCGCGGTGGCAGAGGTCATCATGAACCGGGTCGACAGTGCACGGTTTCCGAACACCGTCTGTGGCGTCGTGAATCAGGGCACCGGGCGGCGTCACGCCTGTCAGTTCTCCTTCACCTGCGATGGCCACCCCGAAACGGTGAACAACCGCGCGGCGTGGGACCGGGTCGGAAAGGTGGCGCGCGTCGTGCTGGACGGCACGCCCCGCACGCTCACAGGCGGTGCCACCTTCTACCACACGACCGCCGTTTCGCCGCGCTGGGCCAGCCGCCTCGCGCATACGGCGCAGATTGGCGTACACAAGTTCTATCGCTGACTTTCAGCTTTCCATTCCGGGGTCCTTGCGGCATTTTCCGCCGCCAAGGAGACCCGCATGACCTCTGAATCCCGTCTCGCCTTCGAACACCCCGAAGCCCGCTCCGAAGCCTCCGGTCAACCGGCGGCCCCGCCGGACCGGATTTCGCTGCGCGATCATGTGGTCGAGGCCGAAATCGGTGCCTTTCAGCAGGAGCGGGGAACGACCCAGCGCCTGCGCTTCAACATCGTCGTTGAGGTCCGCGCACCCGACGGACCTGTCGAGGATGACGTGGACAAGATCCTCTCCTACGACACGATCAGCGAGGCGATTGCGTTTGAACTTGCCGCCGAGCGGCTGAACCTGCTCGAAACGCTGGCCGAACGCGTGGCCGACCGCATCCTGTTCGAACCGCAGACGCTGCGCGTCTTCGTGCGTATCGAAAAGCTCGACCGTGGCCCCGGCGCGCTCGGGGTCGAGATCGTGCGATCCCACGGCCAGAGCGCCCCGGTCGCGCCTTCGGGCGAGGAGCTGCCGCATCCCATCGTCGTCCATCTGTCGAACGAGGCCGTCGCGGCCCCCGCGCTCATCGCCCTCCTGGACCGGCTGGAGGCGGGATCAGCCCCCGCGATCCTCTGCGTCGGCCCCCCTGATATGCCCGTGCCCGATGCGAAGCGCGACCTGCCGCAGCGACGCATCGACCTGCTCGCCATAGAACTGAACGCCTGGGTGCTGGCGGCGCGTGACCGGCGCTGCGTTGTCGTCGGCACGCGGACCGAACTCGACTGGGCGATGAAGCACAATCAGATTTGCGTCTGGGCCCCCTCCAAGATCGTGCTGGATGCGGTTGACGGGGACGAAGCCGACGTGACCGACCCGCTCGCTCTCACCGCGTGGTTCGCGGGGCTTATGCAGGCCGAGGAAATCCTCTGCGTCGGATGCCCGGTGCCCGAGACGGACCTGCCCACCCGCACCATCGTGATCGGGGAGACGCCGTGAGCCGGTCCGAGCCGATCGCGCGCACCGGACCACGCCCACGCGGTGCGCTGCCCCTCGCGGGCATGACCAGCGCATGGTTCGACACGGTGAACGGCCCCGACGACGTGAGCGCGCGCGCCCGGCTGTCCGATCCGCGCCCGGACCTCTGCGGTCTCACGCTCGACCGGCCCCGCGTTATGGGCATCCTGAACGTGACGCCTGACAGCTTCTCCGATGGCGGCGACCATGCCGGGCTGGCAGACGCGGTGGCCCGCGCCCGCGTCATGGCGGACGACGCTGACATCATCGACATCGGCGGCGAATCCACCCGCCCCGGCGCGGCCGAAGTCGCGCTGGACGAGGAAATCCGCCGCACCGCCCCGGTCATCGCGGCGATCCGGGACGCTGGAATCACCACGCCCATCTCGATCGACACGCGCAAGGCGCGGGTGGCCGAGGCGGCGCTGGACGCGGGCGCCGACATGGTCAACGACGTGTCGGCCTTTGTCTTCGACCCGGAACTCGCCGACCTCACCGCCGAGCGCGACGTGCCGGTGTGCCTGATGCATGCCAAGGGCCTGCCCGACACGATGCAGAAGAACCCGACCTATGACGACGTAGTGGGCGAGGTAATGGACCACCTTGAAGCCCGCATCGCCTTTGCCGTGGAACGGGGCGTGAAGCGCGCGCGCATCGTCACAGACCCCGGCATCGGCTTCGGCAAGACGCTCGACCACAACCTGCAACTGATGCGCCACCTGACGCTCTTGCACGACCTCGGCCTGCCGGTGTTGCTGGGGGCCTCCCGCAAGACCTTCATCGGCACCATCGGCGGCGCGAAAGAAGCGAAAGACCGGGTGGGCGGGTCGCTCGCCGTCGCGCTCCACGGCGCCGCGCAGGGGATGCATGTCATTCGCGTTCACGATACCAAGGAAACCGCGCAGGCGCTCAAACTGCACGCCGCGCTCAACGGGGGAGACTGAGCCGTGGCGGACAAGCTTTTCGGAACCGACGGGGTGCGGGGCAAGGCCAACAGTTACCCGATGACCGCCGAAATGGCGCTCAAGCTCGGGGCGGCGGCGGGGCGCTTCTTCCGCCGCGACGGCAAGAACGACCACCGCGTCGTGATCGGCAAGGACACGCGGCTCTCCGGTTACATGATCGAGAACGCGCTGACCGCCGGGCTGACCTCGACCGGCATGAACGTGCTGCTCCTCGGCCCCGTGCCGACACCCGCCGTGGGGCACCTGACCCATTCCATGCGCGCGGACCTCGGCATCATGATCTCGGCCAGCCACAACGCGTTTCAGGACAACGGCATCAAGTTCTTCGGACCGGACGGGTTCAAGCTGTCGGACGCTGCCGAGGACGAGATTTCCGCGCTTGTCGCCGACGGTGTGGAGCCGTCGGAACCGGAAAACATCGGGCGCGCGCGCCGGATCGACGAAGGGCGCCATCGCTACGTCGAGTTTATCAAGACGACCTTCCCGACGGACAAGCGGCTCGACGGTCTGAAGGTCGTGATCGACTGCGCCAATGGCGCCGCCTACCGCGCAGCGCCCGAAGCGTTGTGGGAGCTCGGCGCCGATGTGGTCGAGATCGGGGTGGAGCCGAACGGCAAGAACATCAACCTGAACTGCGGCTCGACAGCGACCGCTACGGCGGCTCAGGCGGTGGTAGACAACGGCGCGGACGTGGGCATCTGCCTCGACGGTGACGCCGACCGCGTGATGATCATCGACGAGACGGGCCGCGTCGCGGACGGGGATCAGATCATGGCGCTCATGGCCGGGCGCTGGGCCGACCTCGGCACGCTCAAGGGCGGTGCGCTGGTGGCCACGGTGATGTCGAACCTCGGGCTGGAACGCTACCTTGCGGGTCGTGGCCTCGGGCTGGAGCGGACCAAGGTGGGCGACCGTTACGTCGTCGAGCGGATGCGCGAAAAGGGCTTCAACCTCGGGGGGGAACAGTCGGGCCACATCGTGATGACCGATTTCGCCACGACCGGTGACGGCCTGCTCGCGGGGCTTCAGTTCCTCGCGGCCATGGTCGAGACCGGCAAGCCCGCGTCGTCACTTACGCAGGTGTTCGAAACGGTGCCGCAATTGTTGAAAAACGTGCGGTTTCAGGCCGGGCAGGCGCCGCTGGAGGCCGAAAATGTCCGCAAAGTGATCGCCACGAGCGAGGCGGAGCTGAACGGCAAGGGCCGGCTCCTGATCCGCAAGTCCGGGACCGAACCGCTGATCCGCGTGATGGCGGAGTGTGAGGACGAAGCCTTCCTCGTCGACGTGGTGGACCGGATCGTCGCCGAGGTGGAGCGTGCGGCGGGCTAGGCCCGCGCGCGCAGCCTGCCCGCCACACGCACCAGCGACTCCCACTGGCTGATCGCCATGCCGCCCAGAATCGCGACCAGCGCGATGAGCATGGTCGGCGGCAACGCCTCGCTCAGAACGGCTGCGCCGAGGGCCACCGAGATCACCGGAACGATGTAGTTCACGAGGCTGAGGAATGTCGGGCCCGCCGAGCGGATCAGCACGGTCCGCAGGAAGTTCGCCCCGGCCGTTGGGATCAGCCCGAGCACGGCGAGCGCGATGAACGTCTCGCGGTCCGGCATCGGCGGCGGGCCATCCAGCGCGAAGGCCGCCGGAACCGTGGCGATCGCGCCGATGATCATCACCATCGCAGACAGGCCCAACGGGTCGCAGGGCGGCAGGCGGCGCATGTAGATCGAGCCGACGCCGTAACAGGCCGCAGTCCCGAACACCGCCAGCCCGCCCCAAAGCGCCATCGTGTCCCCGCGGTTGGTCAGGCTCTCGCCCCCGATGAGGATGACGACACCCGCAAAGCCGATCAGGAACCCGATGGTGGAGCGCAACTGCATCCGCTCACCCGGCACCATGAAATGCGCCATGGGCAGGACGATGAAGATCATCGAAGCCATCGTGATCCCGGCAAAGGCCGAGGTGACATACTGCTGGCCCCACGGCAGGAGCAGGAAGGGAAACGTGGCCGACAGCATGCAGACGAAGACGAGGAGCGCCCATGTGCGCGGACCGACCGGCCCCTCGAACAGCCGGAACCCCTTGGCCCCCCAGACCACCAGCATCAGCGCGGCGGCAAAGGCCACGCGGGCAGCAGACACCCAGCCGGGCGGCACGCCGCGTAATGCGATCTCGACGATGAGAAACGTGGACCCCCAGACAAGCCCGAGGGTCAGGAGAATGGCCCAGCTGGCCGGGGTGATGCGCGGTGTGGTCATGGGCCCTCCGGAGGCGAAAAGACCCCGGCCACTGGCCGGGGTCAATCAATCGCGAACATTGACGTTGCGGCGGGACCGCCGCCGCCCTGTCAGGATCAGTTCTTTTCTTTGTCGACCATCTTGCCGGCCGAAATCCACGGCATCATGCCGCGCAGCTTCGCGCCGGTTTCTTCGATCTGGTGCTCGTCGTTCAGACGACGGGTGCCTTTGAAGAACGGTTGGCCGACCGCGTTTTCCTGCATGAAGTCACGCACGAATTTGCCGGTCTGGATGTCCGTCAGGATCTCTTTCATCGCCTTCTTGGTCTGCTCGTAGGGCAGGACGCGCGGGCCCGAAACATATTCGCCGTACTCGGCGGTGTTCGAGATCGAGTAGTTCATGTTGGCGATGCCGCCTTCGTAGATCAGGTCCACGATCAGCTTCACTTCATGCAGGCACTCGAAATAGGCCATCTCGGGGGCATAGCCCGCTTCGGTCAGCGTCTCGAAACCCATGCGGATCAGTTCGACGAGACCGCCGCACAGCACGGCCTGCTCACCGAAGAGGTCGGTTTCGCACTCTTCACGGAAGTTCGTCTCGATGATGCCCGAACGTCCGCCACCGATGGCGGAGCAATAGGACAGGCCGATTTCAAGCGCCTTGCCGGTCGCGTCCTGATGAACGGCCACGAGGCAGGGCACACCGCCGCCCTTGACGTATTCGCCGCGCACGGTGTGGCCCGGACCCTTGGGCGCCATCATGATGACGTCGACGCCGGGCTTGGGCTCGATCAGGCCGAAGTGGACGTTCAGACCGTGGGCAAAGGCAATGGCGGAGCCTTCCTTCAGGTTGTCGTGGACGTACTTCTTGTAGGTCTCGGCCTGAAGCTCATCGGGCATGGTGAACATGATGACGTCGCACCAGGCGGCGGCTTCCGCGATTTCCATGACCTTGAGGCCTTCGCCCTCGGCCTTCTTCGCCGACGGCGACCCGTCGCGCAGCGCGACGACCACGTTCTTGGCGCCGCTGTCACGCAGGTTCAGCGCATGGGCGTGGCCCTGCGAGCCGTACCCGAGAATGGCGACCTTCTTGTCCTTGATGAGGTTCACATCGCAATCGCGATCGTAATAAACGCGCAGGCTCATGGCATGCTCCCTTTTTCTGTCGTTCGGCGGGCATACTAGGCCTGTTTCAGTGAAAATTCGTGCAATCTGGCGACGTTCTGCGAAAAATGAGTATCCATCATTTGCCGAAATGAGAATTACTGCAGAATTCATGTGCGGACTCAGGCGGCCCGCATGCCCCGCTCAGGCGTCCGGCAGAGCGCGAGGAGTGCGCGGGCCTCCTGCACGGACAGGGCGGGCCGATTCAACTGGCTGGCACGCTGACCGCAGGTCTTCATGACCGCCAGCAGCTCGCCCCGTGCCGTTTCGTCGAAAGCGCCAATCGCGACAGCGCCGGTGAAAAGGCTCTCGCTTGCGAGCCCTTCGGAAAACACCATCTCGTGGCGGGGCAGGAGCAGGTGGATGTACTGCGCCTCGCGCCGTGGGGCCGGCCGGATGCCCCGGCCGTCGACCAGCGCCTTGGCGGGAACCAGTACGTCGGTGGAGCCATAATAGAACTCGGCCGCCGCCGCGCGCACGAGGATGCGGTGATTGGGCGAGACGTAGAGGTCCGCGTGATTGCCGAGCGCGCCCTTGCGCAACAGGATCGGGGCCTGTGGTCCGAGGCCGCAGACCGTGCTCGCGCCCACCCAGCGAAGCGGTTGCAGCCCGCGGTCAAGCGTCTGGACGAGGTCCCCGGCACGCAGCTCCTCGACCGCCTTCGCGCCGCGCGCCGTGTCGATCCGGGTGCCCGCGAGAAAGCAGGGCACTGTATCGGAAATCTCGGTGCTGCCCCCCGATCCGCCATAGGAGGACTCGCCCCGTATGTAGGTAAGCGTGGTGCCCGGGGGTGGATGGCCACCGGCGAAGGTGACCCCCACGACATTGGTCGAATAGCCCTCGGTGATCGAGATGCCCAGCATCGTGTAAGAGGTGCCATCCGGTCCGAAGAGCGTGACCTGAAACTCGTTCTCGACATTGACGGGCGCAGGGTTCTGCCACCGGATGTCCGACGTGCTGGGGGTATAGGTGGTGCCGTCGATCGTCGCCGGGGCTGTCAGCAACTGGTCGGTGACCTGCGAGCCCGAAAAGGGGTCATCGCTGATCACCCCGTCGCTGTCCTCGAAGGTGATTTCGGCATGATCCGTGGGCAGCGTGATCGTGAGGTCGTTGGGGTTTTCCCACGAAAAGGCGTTGCCCCAGAGTGAGGCGCCCAAAATGTCGGCGGTGTTAGTGGGGCTCCCGTCGGCATGCGTGATGGTCACGCCCGACTTGGCATAGACGTATATCGTCTGCTCAGCCATGAATTGCCCGTATGTCCTGCGGTCGTGTCGCCGCTTGTGCTCTTGGGGAAAGAATAGCAGGCGCGGCGATCCTGCGCTAGTCGGGGAATTTGGCGGTTCCATGAGCCCACTGCCCGTGAGAATTGACGCTGAACCCCCGATCTGCGATCAAGTCATGCGTTCTCCTGACCAAGCACGAGAAAATCATGCGCATCGACGATACGGACCGACGGCTTCTGCGGCGCCTTCTGGCGGACCCGGGCCTTAGTGCCGGGGCGCTGGCCGAGCTTGCGGGCGTCACCCCCGCGACGGCCTCGCGCCGGCTCGACCGGATGACGCGCGAGGGGGTCATCCGAGGGCAGCACGCGGTGATCGACTGGTCCCGGCTGGGTTACGGCGTCGAGGTGTCGTTGCGCTTCACGCTCGACAAGACCGATCCGCGCGCCTTCGACGAATTCATCGCCGCCGCGCGCGACGTGCCCGAGGTGACGCAGATCCAGACGTTTCTGGGCAAGGTCGACGTGCGGCTTCACGTCATCGCTCGCGACATGGGGCATTATCAGCAGATCTACCGTGAGCGCATCCTGACCCTGCCGCATATCTCCGAGATCGAGGCGCTGATGCAGGTCGCCACCATCGTCGAGCGCGAGGCGCTGCCGCTGTGACCGCGCTGGACGACATCGACCGCGCCTTCCTTCGCGCACTGTCCGAAGACGCCACTGTGTCTGCCGGGGCGCTGGGCCGCCGGTTCGGCCTGTCGCAACCCGCCGCGTGGCGCCGGGTCAAGCGGCTGTCGGATGCCGGTATCCTCGCCGGGCGGCGGGTCGAAATCGACCGGGAGGCGCTGGGCTTCGGCGTGACCGTGTTCCTCGGCATCAAGCTTGCCGCGAAAGGGCGGGTCAGCCTCGAGGATTTCGAGCGGGCGGTCACCGCCATCCCCGAGGTCCAGCTCGTCCATCATGTGCTGGGGCTCTACGACTACCGTCTGCGCATCGTCGCGCGCGACCTGTCGGATTTCGAGCGCATCCTGCGCCGTCGCATCATGACCCTGCCGGGCGTGGGCGAGGTCGAGGCAAACGTGCTCTTGTCGGAGGAGCGTCGTCCGGGGCCGATCTGACCGGCCCCGGCACGCGTCAGCTCGTCACCTGCTCGCGCAGGATCGACGCGGTGATCGACACCATCAGGTAAATGCCCGCGAAAACGAGGAACGCCAGAAGCGTGTTCTCGAAGGAGCGGGGATAGGTCGGCTGGTCCGGCGCAACCGGATGCACCCCGAGCTCGAGGTAGCGGGTCTGCTTGTTCGCCTCGATCCGCGCCGTTTCAAGCTGTTGCAAAGCCTGCTGCATGAGCGCGGTGCGCGTTTGCAGGTTGGTCTGCGCGATGGTCAGCTGACCGGATACGGAGGCGAGGCTGTCGCCGCCCTGCTGGCCCTGCTCCGTCAGCCGGGCGCGCAGGTCCGCCACCAGATCCTCAAGCCGCGCGATGTCGCCGCGCACACCCTCGACACGCGCCTGGTTCGGGCGCGGGTTGTCGAGAAGCTGCTGAAGCTGGAGCCGCTTTTGCTGCAACTGAGTTTCGAACGTGTTGACCTGGCCCATGATCGAGGTCGCATCCGACGTCGCGTCGAAGATCCCCATGCTCTCCTGAAGGCGCAGGACATCGGCCTGCGCTTCCAGCATCGCCCGTTCCGCATCTTCATAACTGTCGCGCGCCCCGGCCATCTGGTCGTCGCGCAGGCGGCTGGTCAGGTTGTCGACACGCTGCTCGGCGTAGCGGATCAGCGCCTCGGACATGGCCGCCGAAGTTTCGGGATCGGCGGCCACGACTTCCATCTTCACGATGCCTTCGGTCGGATCGAAGCCGATCTTCACGTTGCGTTTGTAGGTCTTGTAGGCTTCCTCGTTCGTCGCGTTCGCGTCGAGCCGCTGGATCGGGTCGATGGACGGGTCCGAGAAATGCTCCTTGAACCCCAGTTCCTCATTCAGCCTGAGCATCGCGTCGCGGGAGGTGAGGTAGCTCTGCACCGTGATCGAATCCTGCGACGTGGCGAGGCCGGAGCCCGCAAACAGGCTCGACATCGCCGTGCCGCCGCTTTCGGCCTTCTGGATCACGAATTCCGATTTCGTGGCATACATCGGCGTCGCCACGACATAGAAATACCAACCTGCGAGAAGCGTCGGGAGCAGGACCAGCGCCGCAAGGCGCGTGGCCAGCAGCAACAGCTTCTTGCGCCGGCGGCGCACGATCTGCTCCTGCATGTCCTGAATCGACCGCGCGCGGTCAGCGGCGTCCAATACGTTCGTGGAGGGAAGCTGCTGTTGCTGCGGCTGGATCGTCTGGGGAAGCTGGACGCGGCCCTCGGCCCCCTGCGGCGGCTTGCGCGGTTCTTCCTCCTCGGACGAGACGAGCTGTAGCATGTTGGCGGTCTGGAACGGGTCGACCCCGGACTGACGCAAAAGGCGCACGGCGTCATAGTCGGACGTGGCCGGAAGCCCGTGCTTCTGCGCGACCCGGCGGGCCATGCGCAACTGGCGGCCCGTCAGGCCCTCCTGCTTGATGCGCCCGATCTCGACCTCGGGCGGCTCGCGGCGCGACGGGGTCGGCTGCGGTTTCTGACCGCCCTGCGAGGCGGCGGCGCCGGGGAAGGGGGCGCTGCCGAAGCCGTCTTCCTGACCTTCGAGCGCGGCCTCCTCCATCTGGTTGAGCTGGCGGGGCGGGCGCAGGGCCGCACCTTTGGGCGCGGGCGGACGTTGCGCGGGCTGCTGGGCGGCCGGACGCGGCTGCGCCGTCGGTTGAGCGGCAGGCCGTTCCTGCGCCGTCGCGGGCGCGTCCCCGCCTGCCTCATCCCCGGACGTGGGGCGGCGGATGCGGAATTTCCTAGCCTTGGGTGGAGTAGTCATAGAGCTGTTTCGCTTCTTCCAAGGTGTCGAACATGAAGAGCTGCCCGTTGTGCAGCACCGCCGCCGAACGGCAGAATTTCTCAAGCGTCTGGGCCTGATGGCTCACCACCACGACCGTCGCGCTTTCCAACCGCTGGCGCAGCACGTCGCCTGCCTTGCGGTTGAACTCCGCATCCGTCGTCTGCGGCATCCCCTCGTCGATAAGGTAGATGTCAAACTCGAGCGCGAGGAGCAGGGAAAAGGTGAACCGCGCCTTCATGCCCGACGAATACGTGCCGAGCGGGAAGTCGTAGTATTCTTCGAGCCCGCAAAGCCAGCGCGTGAACGCCTCGATGTAATCCGGGTCGAGGCCATAGAGCTTGGCGATATAGCGGGCGTTTTCCTTGGCCGAGAGCTTGGGCACCACGCCGCCCATGAAGCCCAGCGGGAAGGACACGCGGCTCGTGCGCCGGATTTCGCCTTCGTCGGGCTTTTCCAGCCCTGCCATCATCTGGATGATCGTCGTCTTGCCGGTCCCGTTGGGCGCGAGGATGCCGAGCGAATTCCCGAGTTCGACGCGAAACGACGCATGGTCGAGGATGACCTTGCGCTGCACGCCGGTCCAATAGGACTTGGAAACGTTGTTGAATTCGATCATTCGAACCCCGGTTACTGCTGCGGCCTCGGTGTCTGTTGTGACCCAGACATCGTTAACGAGAGGCTATAGCGGGCCAATCTGTCCTCATTATGTCGGATGAAGCCCCCTCAAGACAACGCTTTGTCGATGAATGGGGCGTGATCGTGACGAAATTAACCATATCGTGCGAAACAATCGGCCTTTGAGTCCCGGTTTTCAGACCGCGCGTTTCTCAACCCGCAACAATTTACCCGCCACCAGCGCGGCGATGACCGCCACGAAGCTGAAGAGCGCGCCCATTTTGGCGGCCTCCTGCACCGGGCCGGGATCGAAGGCGACGGCGGCGAAGAACAGCGACACGGTAAAGCCGATGGCGGCGACAAGGCCGACGACCACGAGGTCGGCGGTCCGCATCCCGTCCGGCAGGCCCAGCCCGAAGACGCGCGCAGCCAGCAGACCGGCGAGCGCGATGCCCACCGGCTTGCCCAGCAGCAGCCCGCCAAGCACCAGCCACGTCGGCGCGCCGATCGCCGTGACCACGACACCCGCGTTCACCAGCCCGAACAGGAACAGGATCACCTCGACGGGAACCTGAAGCGCATGTTCGGCCTCGTTCAGCACGTCATGCAGATGCGTCTCGGCCTCGGCGAAGATGCCGAAGGCCCGGTCGGCATGGGGCAGGGCGGGGATCAGCGGCAAGAGCGCAAGCGCCGGGTGCAGCCCGGACTGGGTGAAGGCGAAAAGGCTGACAAGCCCGGCGACCGCATAGGGATACCACGACAGGTGCAGCCGCACCCAGGTCGAACGCGGGCGGTTCTGGTCCCCCCGGTCGAGCCTGCGCGGCAGCCAGTTGAACGCGACGAAAGCGCCGAATGCCGCCGCGAAGGACAACAGCAGCCACACCGGGGCGATTGCCGCGCTCGGATAGAACAGCGCGAGGATGATGAGCCCGCCCGCATCATCCGCGATGGCGAGCAGGAGCAGGAATCGAACCGCGGGATGCCCCGCGCCAAAGACCATTCGCCCCACGACATAGGAAAATGCGATATCCGTCGCGGTCGGAATCGCCCAGCCATTCGCGACCGCGTCATAGGTGTCGGAGCCGAGGATCGCGGCGAGCCCAAGATAAACGACGACCGGCCCGATCATCCCGCCCGCCGTGGCGACCAGCGGCGTGGCGGCCTTGCGCCCACGCAGCGCCCCGCGTTTCAGGACCACCGCTTCCCACACTTCCTTGCCGGCGATGAAGAAAAACAGCGCCATGAGCAGATCGTTGACGAGATAATGGATGGTCAGCACCCGCTCCACGTCGCCGGTCTCATAAAGCTCCGCACCCGGGCCAAAGGCCATGTCCCAGCGGTGTATTTCTTCGCCGATCCATCCGTTGAACCAGAGCGGGAACTCTACGAAGTGGCGATACCCCACGGGGTCGATGTTCGCCCAGACCAGCGCGATCAGCGCCCCGCCGATCAGCAGGACCGAGTAATTCGCGATGAAGTTCCAGACCCGGTACATGCGCCGCTCTCCAAAAGAGGTTAACGGCTGATGTAGCGGAAGGGGCGGGGCGGCTCAATGCCGCGCGGTCGGCCTCAGAAGCCGGCGACCAGCGGCACGTTCCGGTCCCGGTGGATCACGCCCATCTCGGCGGCGCGCTCCGGCTCGGTCAGCGGACGGGCGGGGGTGCCCTGTCCGGCGATCATCATGTCGACCAGTTCCGGCATGATCGCCCGGATCTCTTCCAGCGCCTCCTGGCCAACGGCCTCCCGTGCGCCGGTCCCGAGGAACAGGCTCTCCATCGGGGCACCGTCCGCGATGACCACCTCGTGGTCGTCGAACAGAAGGTGGACATAGATCACGCCGCCCACGTCCTCGGCGACCTCGAAGCCGGGCAGGCCCAGAAGCGAGCGGACCGCCACCAGCACTTCGGTCGTGCCGAACATGCCCATGGCGAGGCGCGAGCGGACGAGCACCCTGTGTTGCGGCGACAAAAGCACATCGCGCTCCGGCAGCCCGTGACCGAGCGCCCCCTGACGCACGCGGATTGGCCGGATCGCAGGGTTCTTGCGCAGCTCGAGCGGGCCGAGGCGGCGCATGGCCACCCAGCGGATCGGCTGCGGACCATTGTCGACGGTATTGACCAGATCGCCGGGCTTGAGCCGCACAACCTTCTTCTCGCCCGTGGGCGTCTGGATGCGGGTGTCGGAGCCGAAACAGACATAGCCCTGATCGGCCAGCTCACGCACGGCGGCGCGGTAATGCTCACCGGTGATGGTCTCGATCTCGATGGTTTCGATGGGCTTCTCGACGAAGGCCTCGGAAAATTCCGACCCGTCTGCGAAGGGGGTGAGGAACACACGGCCAAGGGTGTCCTGCAACACGACCATCCAGGTCGAGTCGGTCTTGCGGTCGATATAGGTGAGCTTCACCGAAACGTGCAGAGAGGCGACCATCTCGGCCACCTTGCCGCCCCAGGTCAACCGGTCAGCGACCGCGTCAGAGGTGTTGTCGAGCAGCAGCGTGTTTTCACGCGAATGCGCCGGATGCTGTGAGTCGCCCAGACGATAGCCCACAAGCCGACCGGCGGTTTGCGCCACCGTGTCCCCCTCCGCGAGGTCGAGATCGGCATAGGTGCCGATATAATAGGCTGAAAGCCTGCTCGTCGCCATGTCTACCCTCAGTTCTTCAATGTCTTATTTCCACTTGGCACTCGTACAAAAAACACTGCTCTTGGGACTAACCCGCAGCATGGATACCCTGCCCATAGGGTCGGAAATGGGGCACGTTCGTGAACAATCCGTGGTTAATGTCCGGACTGGATCGGGGCATTGTTGCCTATGCGGGGAAGGTTTAAGCTCTTGTTATGCAAGGCGTGCCGTCACTTCCCGACCGAATCCGGGCCTGCCGCATTTGTGCCGAACAGTTCCGTGCGACGAAGACCGGACATGCCCCACGCCCCGTGGCGTGGTTCGAACCCGGCGCACGGCTGCGCATCATCGGGCAGGCGCCCGGAATGCGGGTGCATGAAAGCGGCGTGCCCTTCGACGACCGCTCCGGCGACCGGCTGCGCGACTGGATGGGGGTGGACCGGGCGACCTTTTACGACCGGTCGCGCGTGGCGATCACGCCGATGGCCTTCTGCTTTCCCGGCTACGACGCGCGCGGTGCGGACCTGCCGCCCCCGCCCGTCTGCGCCGCGACCTGGCATGACACGGTGGACGAAACACTCGCGCCCGAGTTGATGCTGCTCGTCGGTGCCTATTCCCAGCGGCGCTACATCGGCGCGCGCGGCTCGATGACCGACACCGTGCGCGGCTGGCGCGATCACGCCCCGGGCATCATCCCCTTGCCTCATCCGTCGTGGCGCAATACCGGGTGGCTCAGGAAAAACCCGTGGTTCGAGACCGAGCTTGTCCCGGTGCTCAGAACCCGCGTCGCGGAGGTGCTGAACCCATGACCGAGGAAACCGTGCTCGATACCGCCCATGCGGCGATGCAGGCGGATCTGGAGGACGACGGCGCGCGGCTGGCGTTCTACGGGCACCTGGCCGACGGCGAACTGTTTCTCCTGCTCAAGGAGGAATCGCGCGGCGAGTCGGTCAATCCCGAGCTTTTCGAACTTGAGGCAGGCGAAGACGCGCCGCCCGACCGCTATGTCCTCGTCTTCGATCAGGAGGACCGGCTGGCGGCCTTCGCCGAAGGCCCGGCGCCCTACGCCGCCCTGCCGGGGCGCGTGATCGCGGCGATGGTCGCAGGCTCCGGCATCGGGCTGGGCGTGAACCTCGGCGTTGCGCCCTCGTCGATCCTCATTCCGGCCGCCGCCGTCGACTGGCTCGCCCAGACGCTCGGCCCGGCACCGGAGGAGGTCGAGGGGCAGGTGCGTGCGCTGGAACCGCCCACAGGCCTCTCAGACCGGCTCATCACCGGGCTGTCCACCAAACTCGCGGTGGCAGCGGGGCTGTGCGACCACGCGGTGCTCGCCCGTGCGCTCTATGACGACCAGAGCGAAGGCCTCGTCCTCGCTTTCATCGACGCGGCCGAGGGATCGGAAAGCGCCCTCGCGCGTGCCGCGCAGGAGGCGATGACATTTTCCGGTGCCGACCAGCGGCTCGACGTCGCTTTCTTCGCGTCGGGGGACGAGGTCACGACACGTCTCGCCAAGGTGGGTCTGCGGTTCGACATGCCGGAACCGGAGCCGGAGCCAGAGGCGCCGTCAGTGCGCCCCGCACCGGGCTCGGACCCGTCGAAACCCCCGATCCTGAAATAAGCGGGCTTGCAGAAAAAGAACGCCGGGGCGCTGATACCCCGGCGACCAAACCGTCCGAATTGTCCTGATCCGACTTACTGCGCGGCGTAGAGCATCACCCAGACGGGCCGGGAGCGCAGCAGCGCAACGCCGACACCGTAATCGACTGCATCCGCGCGCATGATGTTGGAGCGGTGACCGCCCGACGTCATCCAGTCCTTGACCACCTCGGCCGCGCTGCCCTGCCCGTGGGCGATGTTTTCCGACGACAGCCGCGCCGTGTAGCCGGCCGACGCGATCCGGTCGAAGGGCTGGGAGCGGCCCGCCCCTTCGTGTGAAAACCGTTGGCTCGAAGACATCCAGCAGGCATGGCGCTGCGCGGCCCGATCAAGACGTGCATCCCGGCGCAGAGCCTTCACGCCGCCGTTCTCACGCTCGGTATTCACGGCCCGACCGGCATCGGCCATGAGCGCGGCGGCATTCGACGGCAGGTCACAGGCGACCGAAGCACTGCCCGCAATCGCGATCAGCGCCGCGCACAGGATGGCTGCGAGCGGGCGCATCAGCCCTTGGCCGTCTTCTTGGCCGTCCCTGCCGCTTCCAAAGCCTCGATCCGCGCCTTGAGCGCGTCGTTTTCCTCACGGGCCTTCTGCGCCATCGCGCGCACGGCGTCGAATTCCTCGCGCGTCACGAAGTCGCGATCCGCCAGCCAGCGGTCCATCCAGCTTTTCATCGCCGTCTCGGCCTCGGTCCGCGCGCCTTGGGCCACGCCCATTGCGTTCGTCATGAGCTGAGACAGGTCGTCCAGCACCTTGTTTCGGGTTTGCATGTCGATCTCCTGTTCAAAGGGCCGCTCGGTCCAAGCGCCGGTTGGCCCCATGCATCACATGTATATGGGCGACACGTCTACGATTCTCAACGCGTGCGACAGGTTGACAGTTCCGCCGCCCCGGCGCACCAAACGCCCATGTTAGCCGCGATCCAGTTCCCGAACCTGTCGCCCGAGGCCTTCGGCTTCGACCTTTTCGGGATGCATTTCGGCATCCGCTGGTACGCGCTCGGCTATATCGTCGGCATCGCGATTGGCTGGTGGATCATCCGCATGGCGATCTCGCGCCCCCGGCTCTGGGCGGGCGAGCAGCCGGGCATGACCCGCGCGCAGCTCGAAGAACTCGTGACCTGGATGGTGATCGCCATCATCGCGGGCGGGCGACTGGGCTTCGTGCTGTTCTACCAGCCGGGATACTACCTTCAGAACCCGGTCGACATCGTGAAGATCTGGCAGGGCGGCATGTCGTTTCACGGCGGCTTCCTCGGCGTGATGATCGCGCTCATCCTGTTCGCGCGGAAATACAAGCTGGTCACATGGTCGGTCTTCGACCTGCTGGCCATCGCGACCCCGCCTGCGCTGGGCCTCGTCCGGATCACGAATTTCATCAACGGCGAGCTTTGGGGGCGTCCCACCGACGCGCCGTGGGGCGTGATCTTTCCCGGTCCCGCCGCGCAGTCCTGCGCGACCGGTACCGATCCCTGCGCGCGCCACCCCTCGCAACTCTACGAGGCGGGGCTTGAGGGGCTGGTTCTCTGCATCATCCTCCTGACGCTCGCCTTCGCGATGGGCTGGCTCAAGCGGCCCGGGATGCTCACCGGCGTCTTCGTGCTGGGCTACGGCGTGTCGCGCTTCATCGTCGAGTTCTTCCGGCAGGCCGACGCCCAGTTCATCACCCCGGACAATCCCTGGGGCCATGTGGTCCGTCTTGGCGAGGCGGGGCTGACGATGGGGCAGGTTCTGACCCTCCCGATGATCGTCGGCGGCCTCGCCATCCTGATCTGGGCCGCCCGGCGCAGCCGCGGATGAGCCTCGCGGCGAAACTGCGCGCGCGGATCGCCCAGAGCGGCCCGATGAGCGTGGCCGACTACATGGGCGAATGCCTGCTCGACCCCGAGCACGGCTATTACACCACCCGCGACCCCTTCGGCGCCGCAGGCGATTTCACCACCGCGCCTGAGATTTCCCAGATGTTCGGTGAGCTGGTCGGCCTGTGCCTCGCGCAGGGGTGGATGGATCAGGGGTCGCCCGCGGCCATCGTTTTGGCCGAGCTTGGCCCCGGTCGCGGCACCCTCATGGCCGACATCCTGCGCGCCACGCGCGGCGTGCCGGGATTCCACGACGCCCTGCGCGTGGTGCTGGTCGAAGCGTCCGAGGCGCTGCGCACCCGCCAGCAGGCCACGCTCGCAGGCTACGGCGTGACATGGGCCGACCGGCTGGAAGACGTGCCGCCGGGGCCGATCTTCCTCGTCGCCAACGAGTTCTTCGACGCGCTCCCCGTGCGCCAGTTCCAGCGCGACGATGGCGCGTGGCGCGAGCGGCAGGTTGGGCTGGCCGACGACGCTCTCACCTTCGGCCTCGGCGGGCCGGTCTCGCTCACCGCCCTCGACCGGTTCGCGGAGGCCCGCGACGGCGACCTTGTGGAGCTGCGCCCGGCGGGCGAGGCGGTCATGGCCGAGATCGACGCGCGCATCGCCGCGTCCGGGGGCGCTGCACTCATCATCGACTACGGCGACTGGCACTCTCTGGGCGACACGCTCCAAGCCGTCGCGAAACACGACACCGCCGATCCGCTCGCTGACCCGGGCGAGGCTGACCTCACCTCCCATGTGGATTTCGAGGCGCTGGCACAGGCCGCGCCGCGGCTGACCCACTCGCGCCTCACGCCGCAGGGCGTGTTCCTCGAACGTCTGGGCATCACCGCACGCGCGCAGGCGCTCGCCCGGCGGCTTGAGGGCGAGCCGCTCTCCCGCCACGTCGCCGCGCATCGCCGCTTGACGCACCCCGATGAAATGGGAACCCTGTTCAAGATCCTCGCGTTCGTGCCCGAAGGGGCGCCCATGTTGCCGGGACTCGAAACATGAACCTTGAAGTCATCACCTCCACGGCCCTCGACGGCGTGCGCCACGGGTTCTTTACCCGCAAGGGCGGCGCCTCGTCCGGTATCTATACCGGGCTGAACTGCGGCGGCGGGTCCGACGATCAGGAAGGCGCGGTCGAGATGAACCGTGCCCGCGTGGCCGCGTCGATGGACGCGTTGCCGGAGGCGCTGGTCGGCGTGCATCAGGTCCATTCCCCGGACGTCGTCGTCGTGACCGAACCCCAGAACGGCACCAAGCCGCGCGCAGACGCCCTCGTCACCCGCACGCCGGGGCTGGTGCTGACCGTGCTCGCCGCCGACTGCGAACCGGTGCTCTTCGCCGACCCCGAGGCCGGCGTCATCGGCGCGGCCCATGCCGGCTGGCGTGGTGCGCTCGAAGGCGTGCTGGAGGCCACGGTGGACGCGATGGTGGCCGAAGGCGCAACGCGCGAGAACATCCGCGCGGTGGTCGGCCCCACCATCAGCCAGGCCAATTACGAAGTGGGACCGGAGTTCATGGACCGCTTCATGGACGACGACCCCGAAAACGGCCGCTTCTTCGCGGGCGGGCAGGGCGACCGTGTGCAGTTCGACCTGCCGGGCTTCGGCGTACATCGTTTGCGTGAGGCCGGGGTTGGCCATGCGGAGTGGACCCGCCACTGCACCTATGCCGACCCCGAACGCTTCTATTCCTACCGCCGCTCGGTCCACCGCAAGGAAGCTGACTACGGCCGCCTCATTTCCGCGATTCGGCTCTGACGATCCGCAGCGTCCGGGGCGATTGTTTCCAAAATGGCCCCTAAAGCGGCCGTATCTTTCCCCGAACCTGCCCAATCTCCGCCCGATTTCAGGCGCTTCATGGTCCTCAGCAAACACAGGGGCCACGCGCCCCGAGACGAAAAAAAAAAGAGGCACCCATGTCGAAGCAACGCTGGATCAAATCGATTGTCGAAACCGCCGCGACGGAGAAGGTTGATCTCCCGTTCCATCGTGGCAACCGCAAGCGGGCCGCCGCACGCGCCAAGGCCGCGTAAGCGCACCGACAGTCGCGAAAGGGCCGTCCTTCGGGGCGGCCTTTTGCATTTGCGGGACCGTCCCTCTTGCGCGCCCGCCCCCCACTTCGGGGGTTCCCAATCGCGGAAACCTCTGGATAAGCTGGCGGGGGATTTTTCGGGGACGGACATGCATTTATTCAGACTGCTGGCGCTCATCCTGTGCCTTGCCGCCCCGGCGGCCGCGCAGGACGGCACGATCACCACCGGCACCGGCACGACCAGCGAACAGGCCCAGGCCGACGCGGCCATCGCCACCAAGATCCGCGACATCCTGCACGAACTCGACGGATACGAGGATGTCACGGTCGTCGTGAAATCCGGCATCGTCACCCTGCGCGGCACCACGCTCGACGTCAGCCAGTCCGAGTCGCTGAACGGTCTAGTGGGCCGGGTCGAAGGGGTGGTCGCCATCGAGAACGAGGTGGGCATCTCGACCGACGTGCGCCGCCGCCTCACCCCGATGGTGGAGCGCGTGCAACTCAGGTTCTGGCAGGCCGTGGCCTTCATGCCGCTGGTCGGCGTGGCGCTCATCGCCTTCGCCATCGTCCTTTGGATCGGCTTCTTCATCGCCCGGCGGCGCCAGCCGTGGGACAGGCTCGCGCCAAACGCCTTCATCGCCGACATCATCCGCGCGGTGATCCGCATCGCTGCGATCGTGGCCGCCGTGGTCGTCGCGCTCGACATCCTCGGGGCCACCGCGCTCTTGTCCACCATTCTCGGCGCGGCAGGGATCATCGGCCTCGCCATCGGTTTCGCCGTGCGCGACACGGTCGAGAACTTCATCGCCTCGGTGCTGTTGTCGGTGCGCCAGCCCTTCGCGCCCAATGACGCGATCTGCATCGACGGGGAAGAGGGCAAGGTCATCCGTTTGACCAGCCGTGCCACGATCATGCTCAGCTTCGACGGCAACCACATCCGAATCCCGAACTCGACCGTCTTCAAGTCCAAGATCATCAACTACACGCGCAACCCCGAGCGCCGCTTCGCTTTCGCGCTTGGCGTGGCCTACGGCACCGACCTCGCCAAGGCCCGGGAGCTTGCCGAAGAGACGCTCAAGGCGATGCCCTTCGTGCTCGACACCCCCGCCGTCTCGATCTGGACGACCGAGCTGGGCGGCTCCGACATCGGCATGAACCTCACCGCCTGGATCGACCAGCGCGAGACGGGGCTGCTCGCCGCCCGGTCCGAGGCGATCCGGCAGGTTCTCCTCGCTTTCGACGAGGCCGGAATCCAGATGCCGGAGCCGACCTACCGCCTGCTCATGTCCGACACCGAGGCAGAGGCGGACGCGGCCCCCCCGCAGGCCACGGCGGCCAGCCCTGGCACGAGCGAGGTCCAGAATGTCGAAGCCACGCTGGAGCACGATCTGGAGAATATCGTGGACGCCGAACGCGACACGGAACGCGAGGATCTCCTGCGCTCCGACGCGATCAAGGAATGAGGCGGGCGTCCGGATTTTTTGGCTTGCAGCCCAAGGTCGGTTTGAGTAGGAACACGCGCACTGTTGGGGTGTAGCCAAGTGGTAAGGCATCGGTTTTTGGTACCGTGTATCGTAGGTTCGAATCCTACCACCCCAGCCACCGACCCCGGTCTCATTCCCTGCACGACGTTTGGCGCCGTTTTCCCCCGCGTTTTCGGTGGCTTGACTGCGTCCCGCTTTACCTGAGACGCACCTTTCCCACCATTCACGGCCCATTTCCGGCCTGTGTCTCAGTTCGCAATTTTCGCGGGTTCGGTTTTGGCTGGATTTGGCGGTTAACAGGGAATTAACAGGGAATTCTCCATTTCCGGCGCTGAATCCGCGCGATTCCGCGGATTC
>NZNT01000024.1 GCA_002695005.1 Maritimibacter sp. | reverse complement strand
GACAATGAAACTCATCAACTTCTTCAACCGCTTCAAGAAAGACGAAGACGGCGCCGTCACCGTGGACTGGGTTGTCCTCACCGCCGCCATCGTGGGCCTCGGCATCGCCGTTCTGACCTCGGTCTCCGGCGGCACGACCTCCCTGGCCGACAAGGTCTCGTCCTCGCTCTCCGCGATGACCATCATGACGCACTAAGCGTCATCCGAAAGACCTCCGGAATGGGGCCGTGTCCGATGGACGCGGCCCTTTCCCAGTTCTCGGGGACGATCTGTTTGTCTCTGATTTGAACAAAATCGTCGCCAATTCACGGTTTGTCCAGATTTTTGCCGCATTCTGCTGGCAGCAGGGTAAGGGCAACCTGTCTGCCGGGCCGAACCCGGCGAGCAAGGGAAAGGATACGATATGCGAGCTGTCTTTGGACTCGTACTGGTGGTCGGGCTGGGCCTTGCGGGCTTCGCCGTCTACATGGCGAAAGACTACATCGGGGACTATCAGGCCGCGCTCGAACAGGAACGCGCCGCCCGCGCCCAGATGGTCGAAACGGCCGAGATCTTTGTCGTGAACGAAAGCCTGGGCTACGGCACGCGCATCACGGATGAAAACATCCGCCTCGTGCGTTTCCCCGTCGACGCGATCCCCGAGGGCGCGTTCAAGACGGCCGAGGAACTGTTTCCGCAGGGCGAGAAGCGCTATCGCACCGTCCTGCGCGCGATGGAAAAGGACGAAGCGCTGCTTGAGGTCAAGGTGACGGCGGCAGGCGCGGATGCGGGCGTGTCGGCCCGTCTCGGTGCCGGGATGCGCGCCTTCGCCATTCGCGTTGACGTGGCTTCCGGCGTGTCGGGCTTCCTGCGTCCGGGCGACAAGGTGGACATTTACTGGACCGGCCGCGGCTCGTCCGACAGCGTGACCTCGCAGGACGTCACCAAGCTGATCCAGACGAACATCCGTATCATCGCGATCGACCAGACGGCCGATCAGGACCGCACCGCCCCCACCGTGGCGCGCACCGTCACGGTCGAAGCGACGCCGGAACAGGTCGCCGCGCTCGCGCAGGCCCAGGCGACGGGGCGCATGTCGCTCTCCCTCGTCGGCGCGCAGGACGAAAGCGTGGCCGAAGCGGTCGAGATCGACCAGGACACGCTCCTTGGCATCGAGACCGCCGAGATCGAGGCTCCGGTCGAGGAAAAGGTCTGCACCATCCGCACCCGCAAGGGCGCCGAGACGGTCGAAGTGCCCGTCCCCTGCCCGACGAACTGATCGGCCGGACTGGGTGTGTGACATGGGGGCAATCCGCAATGTTGCGGGTTGTCCACAAGAATTGAGGGGGCCAAGTCCTTGATTCTTGCAAAAATATGAATTCTGGCGCATGGTGGCGCCATCATGGGTGAATTGATCCGGACCAACCGGGCGACATACCCACACAGGCGGACCCGGAAACCGGGCCTGAAAGACGAAGACCGGACGCCCTCGGGCACACCGGAACCGAGCAGAACGTGACGTGATCGGAGAGGCAGGATCACATGGGATTCAATCGATTCTTGAAGGCCGCCCTTGCGGGGCTGGCGCTGACGGTGGCAACCGTTCCGACTGCCGCCCAGGCCCAGACGCTACGGGTCATGGACGGAGGCGTTGCCGAAACGCTGAACGTGCCGATGAACCGCGCGGTGGTGGTGGAGAGCGACCAGCCCTTCGCCGAAATCTCGATCGCCAATCCGGGCATCGCCGATATTTCCACCCTGTCGGACCGCACGATCTATGTGCTTGGCAAGTCGCAGGGGCGCACGACGCTCACGCTGCTCGCCCCGGACGGCACGCTGATCTCGAACGTCGAGGTGCAGGTCACGCCTGACTTGTCGGAGTTCAAGGAACGGCTGCGCCAGATCCTGCCGGGCGAACCGATCGAGGTGCGCACCGCCAATGACGGCATCGTGCTGTCAGGCACCGTGACCTCCGCCGCGGCACTCGACCGCGCGCTTGACCTCGCCGAACGCTACGCGCCCGAGAAGGTGTCGAACCTGCTCTCGGTGGGCGGCACGCAGCAGGTGATGCTCACGGTGCGTTTCGCGGAGATGCAACGCTCCGTGACCAAGTCGCTGGCCTCCTCGCTCGGCATCAGCACGCCCTTCGGCTCCATCGGCACGGGTGTCCTGTCGGACGGCGACAACTTCGCCGCGGCTTTCGACAATGACGCCTCGACCACACCCGTCTCGGCCAACGACCGCTTCGGCAGCTTCGGCTTCGGCATCGGCACCCCGGCGGTGCAGTTCAACATCATGCTGGAAGCCCTTGAGAACAAAGGGATGGTCCGCACGCTGGCAGAGCCGAACCTGACCGCCCTCTCCGGTCAGCAGGCGAGCTTCCTCGCCGGCGGCGAATACCCGATCCCCTCCGTGCAGGAAAACGGCGCCATCGTCATCGACTACAAGCCCTTCGGTGTCGAGCTCACGTTCACGCCGCGGGTGGTCGATCAGGACATCATCAACCTCGAAATGACCGCGTCGGTGTCCGGCCTCGACAATTCCGTCTCCTACGGTGACGGCTCGATCAGCGTGAACGCCTTCAAACGGCGCGAAACCTCGACCGTGGTCGAGATGCGCGACGGACAGTCCTTTGCCATCGCGGGGCTCTTGCAGGACGACTTCCGCGACCTGAACGGTCAGGTTCCGTGGCTCGGCGACGTGCCGATCCTCGGCGCCCTCTTCCGCTCGGCCGATTACGAACGGTCGCAGTCCGAACTGGTCATCATCGTCTCCCCCCACCTCGTCTCCCCCACCCGGGGCGAGGCGCTGGCGCTCCCGACCGACCGGGTCCGGCCGCCATCGGAGGCCGACCTCTTCCTGCGTGGCAACACCGCCGCGCCGAACCGGCCCACCACGGGCGCTGCGGGCGAAGTGGCCCGGCAGGACTTCACCGGTTCCTATGGCTACGTGATGGAGGATTGAGCATGGCCATGAAACGTACCGCCCGGATTCTCGCGGCCACATCCGCCCTCGCACTTGCCGCTGGCTGCGCGACGGACCGGGAGTATTTCGGCGAAGCCGGCGCGATCCCGGACCGGGCCGAATTCGGCAGTTCGACCGAGAACAACTACCTCGTGCAGACCGGGCAGCGCAGCTACGTCATCGACCTGGCCGAACGCTTCAACAGGGAAGTGCCGGACACGGTCAACTTCGCCTTCAATTCGGCGGTGATCGACGGAAACGCGCGTCAGGTGCTCGCAAAACAGGCGGGCTTCATCAAGCAATTCCCGGAAGTGACTTTCCGCGTCTACGGCCACACCGACAAGGTCGGCTCCTCCACCTACAACCGCCAGCTCGGCCTGCGCCGGGCCCAGGCGGTGGTCAACTACTTCGCCAGCGTCGGCATCAGCCGCAGCCGGGTCGAGGCGGTCGTGACCTATGGCGAGACGCAGCCGCTTGTACCCACCGAGGATCGCGAACGCCGCAACCGGCGCACCGTGACCGAGGTGTCGGGCTTCGTGCAGGACGATCCATTGATTCTCAACGGAAAATACGCCGAAGTCATCTTCCGCGAGTACGTTGACTCGGCCACCTCGCTTCCGCCCGGACAGGACGGCGGCCTTCAGGACCTGCTCGCGGCCTCGACCGGCGGCGGCTGACCCCGAGCCAACCAAAAAAAACGCTTTCAAAGCAAAGAATTAAGGCGGCGAAACGATCCGAAACGGGTTGTTTCGCCGTTTTTGACTGGGAAACAGCGAGTACACGCTCCCGTCATCGTCCCAAAACACCGCATAATTTCGCGTATTCGGACAAAATGTCGCCCAACTTGGCTGTGAAATTTCGGACTTGCGAGCAGTCCGTGCGCCCGAGTCGTGCGGCCCTGCCCGGGTCGAGCGAGGCATAATGCAGGCCACCCGAGAATCGCAGGCGAAAGGAACGAGGTATGAGTGGAAGCACCGCAGTGCTGGATCAGGAGTTGGCGCCGATTGTCGCCTGCACGATCTCGCGTGACGTGCAGGCCTTCGACCTTCTGATCGAGGACATGGAGTCCGAATTGGGAGAGTCGTGGGGGGATCTGTCGATCGCCGACGCCATCGCGTTCTTTCAGCAACCGGATTCCGACTCGCTCGAATTCATCGCCATCGCGATGGACGACCAGGACGAAGCGAACCTCGCGCAGATCGCCGAGGTGATCCGTCAGGCCGCCGCGAAGAACATCAAGGCGATCGTCATCGCCGAAGAGGTGAGCCCCATCGCCTTGCACCAGTTGCTCAAGGTCGGTGCGGAAGAGTTCATCCCCTACCCCCTCCCCGACGGTGCGTTGCATGACGCCATCGAGCGTCTGCGTGCGCCCGAGCCTGAAGTCGTCCCTCAGGCCGCTGCGCCGAACGTGCCGCAACCGTCGGGGGTCGACCGCCAAGGTGTGCTGATCGCCGTCCACGGTCTGGCCGGCGGCACCGGTGCCACGACCGTCGCCGTGAACCTTGCCTGGGAACTGGCCACGATTACCAAGGAGGACGCCCCGCGCGTCTGCCTCATCGACCTCGACCTGCAATTCGGCAGCGTATCGACCTATCTGGACCTCCCCCGGCGCGAAGTGATTTACGAGATGCTCGCGGACATGGAGAGCGCCGACGACGAAAGCTTCATGGCGGCGCTCCTGACCTTCAACGAGCATCTGCACGTCTTCACGGCGCCCTCGGAAATGCTGCCCCTGGACCTGATTTCGCCCGCCGATGTCGCGGCGCTGATCAGCCGTGCGCGGGCCAATTTCGACTATGTCATCGTCGACATGCCCACCGCAGTGGTCCAGTGGACCGAAACCGTCCTTCAGGCCGCGCACGTCTATTTCGCGACCGTCGAGCTCGACATGCGCTCGGCCCAGAACACGCTGCGGATGATCCGCGCGCTCAAGTCCGAGGACCTCCCGGTCGAAAAGCTGCGCTACATCCTGAACCGCGCGCCCAAGTTCACCGACCTGAACGGCAAGAGCCGGGTAAAGCGCATGGCCGAAAGCCTCGACATCCAGATCGAGCTTTTGATGCCCGACGGCGGTAAGCCCATCATCCAGGCGGGCGACCACGGCGTCCCGCTGGCCGAGGCCGCGCTCAAGAACCCGCTGCGCAAGGAAATACAGAAGCTCGCAGAGCAACTTCATGCCCTCTCCGCCGACGAAGAAGAAGCGTCCGGCAAGAAGGGCAAGAAGAAGCGGGCCCGGAAGTAGGAGCCAACAGGTGTTTTCCAAGTATAAAAAGCCCGGCGGACCGGCAAAGCCCCAGGGCGGCGCCCCCAAGCTCGAGTCCATCGACGGCGGCGCCACCGCGCCCGCCGCCCCCAGGCCCGCCGCCGCGCCCGCTCCCAAATCACCCGCCCCCAAGCCCGCGCCGAAACCGGTGGTCGAGGACAAGGTCGCAGCCACCCCGACTCCCGTCGACAAGGAGCGCAAGCGGCGCGACAAGCTGATGGACATCAAGGTCGAGCTGCACAAGCAACTGCTCGACAACCTCAACCTCTCCGCGCTGGAAACCGCACCGGAGAAGGAGCTTCGCGCCGAGATTCAGGCGATCGCCTCCGAAGTCCTGTCGGACATGAACGTGGTGCTGAACCGCGAGGAACGGCAGACGCTCAACTCCGAGCTGTTCGACGAGGTGACGGGCCTTGGCCCGCTTGAGCCGCTCCTCAAGGACGACACGATCAACGATATTCTGGTGAATGGCCCGCAGCAGGTCTTTGTCGAACGCGCAGGCAAACTCAGCCTGACCGACGTGACCTTCAAGGACGAACGTCACCTGCTGCGCATCATCGACAAGATCGTCTCGGCCGTGGGCCGGCGCGTGGACGAATCCAACCCGTCCGTGGACGCCCGCCTCTCCGACGGCTCGCGTTTCAACGCGATGGTCCCGCCGATCGCGGTGGACGGCAGCCTCGTGTCCATTCGTAAGTTCAAGAAGGACAAGCTGGCCATCGACGACCTCGTGCAGTTCGGCGCCTTCTCGGAAGAGATGGCCGCCTACTTGCAAGCCGCGGTGGCCACCCGCCTGAACATCATCGTGTCGGGCGGTACCGGTTCCGGTAAAACGACGACGCTCAACGCCCTGTCCTCGTTCATCGACGACTCCGAACGCATCCTGACCATCGAGGATACGGCGGAACTTCAGCTTCAGCAGACCCATGTGGGCCGGATGGAAAGCCGCCCGGCCAACGTCGAAGGCAAGGGCGCGGTGAGCCAGCGCGACTGTCTCAAGAACGCCCTGCGGATGCGTCCCGACCGCATCATCGTGGGTGAGACGCGCGGCGAGGAAGTCATCGACATGCTTCAGGCCATGAACACCGGCCACGACGGCTCCATGACCACGATCCACGCCAACTCGGCCCGCGACGCGGTCTCGCGTCTTGAAAACATGGTCGCAATGGCCGGGATCGAGATGCCGATCAAGGCGATCCGCTCGCAGATTTCCTCGGCCGTGAACCTTTTCGTGCAAGCCAGCCGCCTTCAGGACGGCTCGCGCCGCATGACCTCGATCACCGAGATCACGGGCATGGAAGGCGACGTCATCTCGATGCAGGAGATCTTCCGTTACGAGCGCCTCGGGCTCACCCCCGAAGGCAAGATCATCGGCCGGTTCAACGCCACGGGCGTGCGGTCCCATTATTCCGAACGTTTCCGCCAGTGGGGCTACAACCTCCCGGCGTCGATCTTCGAACCTCTGGCAGCGGAGTAAACGCGATGCCGTTCTCGTCCGATATCATCATCTACGGCGTGATCTTCATCGCCGTGCTCCTGCTGGTCGAAGGCATCTACCTGACGGTCTTCGGCAAATCCATCAGCCTCAACAGCCGCGTCAACCGCCGCCTCGACATGCTGGAAAAGGGCGCGGGCCGCGAACAGGTTCTGGAACAGCTCCGCAAGGAAATGCACCAGCACATGAACGCGAAGGGGCTGCCGCTCTATTCGCTGCTGGCCGAAAAGGCACAAAAGGCCAACATCGCCTTCTCGCCGAAACAGCTCATGATGCTGATGGCCGGTGTCTGCGTCGTGGCCTACCTGGGCCTCACGATGGGCACGACGGCCGGGACCGGGGTGCGCGTCCTGCTCTCCATCGTCATGGGCGTGGGCGGTGTCTATGTCTGGATCAACGGCAAGGCGAAGAAACGCATGGCGCTGTTCGAGGAACAGCTTCCCGACGCCGTGGAACTCATGGTGCGCAGCCTTCGCGTCGGCCACCCCTTCACCTCCGCCATTCAGATCGTGGCCAAGGAAGTGCCCGATCCGCTGGGCTCCGAAATCGGCGTCATCGCGGATGAGAGCGCCTATGGCCGCGACATCGGCGACAGCCTCAAAGCAATGGCCGAACGCATGGACATGCAGGATCTCCGCTTCCTCGCGGTGGCCGTGACGATCCAGCAGACCTCGGGCGGCAACCTCGCCGAAATCCTCGACGGCCTCGCCAAGGTGATCCGCTCTCGCTTCAAGCTGTTCCGCCGGGTCAAGGCGATCACCGCCGAAGCCAAATGGTCGGGCACCTTCCTGTCGGGCTTTCCGATCGGCGCCGTGGTGATGATCAACGTCATCCAGCCCAACTATTACGACGACGTGAAGGAAACCGGGTTCTTCATTCCCGCCGCCCTCGTCTGTGTCGGCTTCCTCATCGCGAACTACTTCGTGATGAAGGCGCTTACCAACATCAAGGTGTAAGGACCGCGCTATGATCGACACGCTCACGACCCTGTTGACCGACCAGTTCGGTCCCTTCGGGCCCCTGATGGCGCTCGGCGGTCTCGGCGTCCTGCTCATCATCGGCGCGCTGCCGCTCTTGTTCAAACGCGACGAGGACCCGCTCGACCGGCTCAAGAAGAGCCAGGCCGAGCTGGAAGAAGAACATATGGCCCTGCGCCGGGTCGAAACCGGGATGGGCGACAAGCTCGAGAAATACAAATCCTTCCTGGAGCCGACGGACAGCGAGGAATACTCGCAAATCCAGCTCAAGCTGCTTCAGGCGGGCTATCCCGGCAAGAACGCTGTGCGCACCTATCACTTCGCGCAGTTCGCCCTCGGCCTGGGCCTTCTGTTCGCCGGCCTGATCTATTCCTTCCTCACCAACGACGGCGAAACCTCGACCCAGAAGATGGTCATGACCGTGCTGGTCCCGGCCGCCGTCGGCTACGTCGCGCCCCGCTATTGGGTCACGCGCCGGGTGGAGAGCCGCAAGGAAGAGATCACCAACGGCTTCCCCGACGCGCTCGACATGATGCTCGTCTGCGTCGAGGCCGGTCAGTCGCTCGATCAGTCGATCGTCCGCGTCGCCAAGGAAATCCGCCCGGGCTTCCCCAGCCTCGCCGACGAATTCGAGATCGTGAGCTGGGAAATCAAGGCCGGCAAGGACCGCATCCAGGTGCTGCGCGACATGGGCGAACGCTGTGGCGTGCCCGATGTGCAATCCTTTGTAACCGTGCTCATCCAGTCGACCTCTTTCGGTACCTCCATCGCCGAGGCACTGCGCGTCTATGCCGGTGAAATGCGCGACAAGCGCGTGATGCGGGCCGAGGAGAAGGCAAACACCTTGCCGACGAAGATGACCCTTGCCACAATGCTGCTCACGGTTCCGCCGCTGCTCATCATCCTGATCGGCCCGGCGGTCTACGAAGTGTACAAGACGCTGAAGAACATCAGCTTCTGAGGCGCGCGACCAAACGGCGCGCCCGGGCAGGACCAAGGGGCACGCCGAATGGCGCGGGCAAGCACATCCATCATCGCATTGCTGGCGGCGGGCACGATGCTCGCCGCTTGCGAGAACGCCGCAGGCCTCGGCAATCGCGGAAACAACGGCTACGCCCC
Organism: Maritimibacter sp.; assembly: GCA_002695005.1. Taxonomy (GTDB): domain Bacteria; phylum Pseudomonadota; class Alphaproteobacteria; order Rhodobacterales; family Rhodobacteraceae; genus Maritimibacter. Next base: position 9,683 of record NZNT01000024.1, on the reverse strand, counting down.
CGACGCGCGCGTCGCGGGCGAGGACAGCGTCGACGGGCTGATCGTGGGCCACCGGCTCATGGAAGCGGGCGAATACGAGCTTGCCATGCGGGCCTACCTGCGCGCCGCAGCCGAAAACGGGATCTCCGTCGATACCCTCTCGGCGATGGGCTCGGCCAACCTGCGCCTCGGGCGGCTGGGACAGGCCGAACGTCTGCTCCGGCAGGCCGTCAAGGAAGACCCTTCCTTCGCCCCCGCCTGGAACAATCTGGGCGTCGTGCTCATGGAAACCGGGCAGGTCGGCGAAGCGGTGCGTGTCTTCAAGATCGCCTTCGGGGCGGACAGTGGCAAATCGGACTCCATCCGCGAAAACCTCAACCTCGCGCTCGCAAAACGCGAAAACCTCTCGTATGATGAACCGGAAGAGACTGCGGAATTCGCGCTGATGCGGCGCGGGCGGGGTGACTACCTACTGCTCGCAACGCAATAGACGCCGGAAAACGGCGCGACAGACAAAAGCGGAACCGCCGAGGAGAGCAGGAAAAGGATACAGGCCATGCGCCATCCCGTTGTCGTGTCCGCAGCCCTAGCGGGGCTCGTCATGCTTGCCGGCTGTGAAGGCCAGATGAGCGACGAGGAAGTCGAACGCGCCGTCGCCGGTGTGAACGTCATCGACGAAAGCAATCTCAACGATATCATGCTGACCGTGGGCGACCCGGACGAGGCGGTGACCTATTTCCGCCGCTCCGTCGCGCAATCCCCCGACCGTGTCGACCTCAAGCGCGGGCTCGCCCAGTCGCTGGTGCGCGCGCGCAAGGCCTCCGAGGCCGCCGCGGTCTGGAACACCGTCGCCAACAGCCCCGAAGGCACCGCCGAAGACCGCGTGTCGCTGGCCGATGCCTATATCCGCTCGGGTGACTGGGCCAAGGCCAAGACCGAACTCGACAAGGTGCCGCCGACGCATGAATCCTTCGAGCGCTACAAGCTCGAAGCAATGGTCGCCGACAGCGAGGAAGACTGGAAGCGCGCCGACAGTTTCTATGAGACCGCCGTGGGCCTGACCACCCAACCGGCCGGGACGCTCAACAACTGGGGTTATTCCAAACTCTCGCGCGGCGACTACGACGGGGCCGAGCAACTGTTCGGCGAGGCGCTGACCTACGACCCGTCCATGTTCACCGCCAAGAACAACCTCGTCATGGCGCGCGGCGCACAGGGCCGCTACGACATGCCCGTCGTGGATATGAGCCAGATCGAACGCGCACAGCTTCTGCACACTCTCGCCCTCGCCGCGATCAAGCAGGGCGACGTGACCATCGGCAAGACGCTCCTCCAGGAAGCGATCGACACGCACCCGCAACACTTCGAAGAGGCGGTCCGTGCGATGCGCGCGCTGGAATCGAACGTGACGAACGGATGACCAGCGTACAGGACGCGCTCTTCGGCCTCGCCTTCCTGCCCTTCGCCGCCGTGATCTCGGTCTGGGTGGCGGTCAGCGACATGAGCCGGATGAAAATCCCGAACAAGTCGGTGATGGCGCTGTTCGCCGTCTATGCCGTGGTGGGCATCGCGCTCGTCGCCACGTCGGTCATGCCGCTCACGGATTACCTGTGGCGCTACGCCCATCTCGGCGTTGTGCTCCTGATCGGCTTCGTGATGAACGCCGCCGGCCTTCTGGGCGCGGGCGACGCCAAGTTCGCGGCCGTCATGGCCCCCTTCGTGGCCCTGGGTGACCTGCCCGTCTTCGCCTACATCTTCGCCGCCGCCATCATCGGGGGCTTCGTGCTGCACCGGCTGGCCAAGCGCCTGTCCTTCGTGCGCAGCGCCACCCCCGGCTGGGAAAGCTGGGAGCGGGACGACTTTCCGATGGGCCTCTGCCTCGGCGCGGGCCTTGTCGCCTATCTCGTCTTCGTGGCGCTCACCGGCGTCTGACGCTGCCTATTCCACCGCGTAGAGGATGAACTGCTCCGTGCGCGCGACTTCGTCCAGCGCCGTGCCCGCCTCCTCCAACTCGCCCAGGATCTGGTGGCGCACCGTCAGCGAGAGCGGACACAGCGGCACCACAACATAGTCCGCATTCGCGAGCCCCGTCAGCCCGCCGTAGTACCACGGCGCGTTGTCCGGCAACGGCTCGAACGCACCGTAGAGCCAGAAACCGTTGAGGATGTCCGCGATGAACGCGGTCTTGCCCTCGGTCACACCCGTCTCCACCAGCCCGTCCGCGATCACCTGGAACCACGCCACCGTGCCGACCTCGACCGTGCAGATCGGCAGCGTCTCACCCCGCCAGTCGGTCACTTCGCCCTCGCGGAATTCTTCGTCCCAATAGGGCGCGTAGACCGTTCCCGGCCCGTCCAGCGCCACCTTGGCATCCACCCGATGCGCGCGGATCGTCGGCGTCACGATATCCTCATGCTGCCCCGAACCGGGGATGAGCGCGGTGTATTCCTCCGGGTCTTCCGTCAGGTGACGGAACGGCGAATAGGCGAGGTTCACGACCGACGGCGCGCCGAAGGCAAAGACGGCGACCGCCGTCACCCGCATCGCCTGCCCCATCTCCCAGCCCCAGCCGTTGCGCACCTCGTCCTCGGGGACGAGCGCGATCAGCATCAGGCCCAGAAGCGGCAACCACTGGGGATCGTTGCCGAAATTCTGGTAGGTGACATAGAAGAACGACGGCACGAGGATCAGCATCACCAGCCCCTCGAGCGTGCGCCCCGCCTGCCGCAGCCAGATCACCGAGAGGAGCAGCGCGAGGCTCCCGGCCATATACGCAGGTGCACCGACCACGTTGTTGAACGGCAGCCCCGGCTGCGGACGCACGTCCGAGGCCGCGACCGTGGCCAGATCACGCAGGTAGGCGAGCCAGAAGACCGGCGTCCCCGCCGCAACCGTGACGGCCGCCATGATGGCAAGCCCCGTCGCCAGCCCCACCCAGACACTTCGCCACGCCTTGCGCCCGATCAACGCGACCAGCACCGGCGGCAGAAAGGCGATGAGGTACGTCGCTTTGGTGAGCAGCAACACCGCCATCGCCGCCCCGATCACCACGCCGTCCCACGTCCGCGTCCCGCCCCGTGCGGGCAACACGGCGGTCGCGACCGCAAGGAACGCCGCAGCCCAGGCCCAGCGGTTGTAATGCATCGAGATCGACACGGCCTGCACCGTCTCGCCATGCACGAGGGCGAGGATGAGGATCAGGATGAGCGCCCCGAACACCGGCTGCGCCGCCCCCGTGAACCTCGTGCGCGCAACGTACCACGCTCCCGGCAACGCGATCAGGCCGACAAGGACTTGCGACAAAAGGATCGCGTGTCCCACACCCATCCCCAGTGACACGAGCCAGGCGATCGGGGCCATTGCCAGCACGCCGATGGGCGTGACGAAATCAAGATGCGGCCAGTCGCCCTCAGCCATCCTGAGGACCATCTGAAGCAGGTGGAGCGTGTCGCCCTCGTGCTTGCCAAGGAAAAAGCCGCCCTTGAGCACCGCTGCACCGCCGAGCGCCGCCCAGATCACAACCAGGATGCCCGCAAGCATCCGGCCATTTATCTTGCCCATTCTGCCCTCTTTTTGTCGATTTCTTAGGTTTTGTTGAAGGAACCTCCGGCACCTTGCCCGGGACTATACGGTGTTTTTCGTGCCGGAGGGAACAATGCAGGTCGAATCAGGCACAAAAATCAGGCAGCGAGCAACACGATGAACATGCAGACACCCGACATGGCGAGCGCAGGCGTTGAACCGCCCCCGCCGTGCCGCAACATGGAGGACACCGGGCTCTCTTCGGTCCTCATGCGCGACATCCTACTCAAGACCATGTTCCGCATGAGCGTCGAACATGTGACGAAGCTGGAGCGTATCCTGTGCCTGCCCACGCGGGTGACGCAGGAACTCGTCGACAGCGCCCGCGACGCGGGGCTGGTCGAGGCGACCGGCACCCTCCACGCGACCTCGGGCAACGAGATGGGCTATCGCCTGTCCGACGCCGGCAAGGCCCGCGCGCTCGATGCGCTGTCGCAATCGGAATATTACGGCGCGATGCCGGTGCCGATGGACAAGTATGCCGAACAGGTCAAACGCCAGTCGATCAAGAACATCCAGATTACGCGCGCGCAATTGACGGCGGCGATGGGCCACCTGATCCTGCCGGGCGAACTGCTCGACCACCTCGGCCCCGCGGTCGGCTCGGGCCGGTCGATCCTGATGTATGGCCCGCCGGGCAACGGGAAATCGTCGATCTCCAACGGCATCCGCGATGCGCTCGGCGACCGGATCTACGTCCCGCGCGCGATCCTCTATTCCGGGCAGGTCATCACCGTCTATGACCCCATCGTCCACACGGCGGCCGAGGAACAGCTGGACGACCCCAACTCCCTGCGCCGCACGTCGAACAAGTACGACCGGCGCTATGTCAAATGCCAGCGCCCCACGGTCATCACCGGCGGTGAACTGACGCTCGACATGCTCGACCTCGTCTACAACCCGACCGCGCGCACCTATACCGCGCCGCTTCAGCTCAAGTCCTCCGGCGGTGTCTTCATCGTCGACGACCTAGGGCGCCAGGCCGAACCGCCGCAGTCGCTCATCAACCGCTGGATCGTGCCGCTCGAGGAATCCAAGGACATCCTCGCCCTGCAATCGGGCGAGAAATTCGAGGTGCCGTTCGACACGCTCGTGATCTTCTCGACGAACTTCCACCCGAACGAGATCTTCGACAAGGCGGCGCTGCGCCGGATCTTCTTCAAGATCAAGATCGACGGGCCGAGCCAGGAGAACTTCCTCAAGATCTTCGCCCTGGTAGCCAAGAAAAAGGGGATCGCGCTGGACGAGGCGTCGCTCATCCACCTGCTCAAGAAGAAATACCCGACGATCGACAACATCTATGCGAACTATCAGCCGATCTTCCTAATCGACCAGATGATCGCGATCTGCGACTTCGAAGGCATCCCCTACCGGATGACCCCCGACCTTGTGGACCGGGCCTGGGCCAACATGTTCGTGAAGGACGAGGTCATCGTCCACTGATGCGAAAACGGCGCGCCCGACCGGGCGCGCCGCTCCGTCCACGCGGGGCCACGGTCGCACGCAACACCCTGCCCCTCAGGAACTTCCGATACTGTCCAAGCTGATTGGCGCGACGCGGGCCCGTCCGTCGCCGGTTTCCTGTTTTGTTCCGCGCGCTGCGGGCCTAATCTCACCCCATGAGCGCCCTGCCCCACATCATCGACGACTGGTTCTCCGCGAAAGGCTGGCGGCCGCATGAGCACCAGATGGAGATGCTCGGCCGCGCGGCGGACCCGGCGACACTGCTTGTCGCGCCCACCGGCGGGGGCAAGACACTTGCAGGATTCCTGCCTACTCTGGTCGAACTGACCGACAGACCGCGCAAAGGCTTGCACACTTTATACATTTCACCACTCAAGGCCCTCGCCGCCGACATGCGCCGCAACCTCACCGGCCCGATCGAGGAAATGGGCCTGCCGATCCGTGTCGAGGACCGCTCCGGAGACACCACCCAGACCCGCAAGAAGGCCCAGCGAGCCGACCCGCCGGAAATCCTGCTGACCACGCCCGAGAGCCTCGCCCTGCTTCTGAGCTACGAGGATGCGCCACGGATGTTCGCCGGGCTTGAACGTGTCGTGGTGGACGAGCTTCACGCGCTGGCGGAATCCAAACGCGGCGATCAGCTCATGCTCTGCCTCGCGCGGCTCGAGACGCTGCGACCCGGCCTCCGCCGCGTCGGCCTCTCCGCCACGGTCGAGGACCCTCCGGCCCTCTCCCGCTTCTTCATGGCGGGCGGCTGCCCGGTGTTGACCGCCGACCCCGGCCCTGACCCCGACATTTCCATGCTTGCCACCACCGCCCCGCCCCCGTGGTCGGGCGGCGGGGCGGCCTATGCGATCCCCGACGTGCTCGACGAAGTGCGCAAGCACAAGACGACGCTGATCTTCCACAACACCCGCGCGCAGGCCGAGATTTTCTTTCACAACCTCTGGCTCGCGAACGACGAAGGACTACCCATCGGTATCCACCACGGCTCCCTCGCGCGCGAACAGCGGCAGAAGGTCGAGGCGGCGATGGTCGCGGGCGACCTGCGCGCCATCGTCTGCACCGGCACGCTCGACCTCGGCCTCGACTGGGGTGACGTGGACCTTGTGGTGCAGGTCGGCGCGCCCAAAAACGTCAAGCGTCTCGTCCAGCGGATCGGCCGCGCCAACCACCGCTATAACGCCCCGTCCAAGGCGCTGCTCGTCCCCGCCAACCGCTGGGAAGTGATCGAATGCCGCGCCGCGCTCGAGGCGGTGATCGCCCGCGATCTTGACGGCGACCCGCGCGGCCCCGGCCCCCGCGACGTGCTGTGCCAGCACATCCTGATCGTCGCCTGCTCCGGCCCTTTCGATGCCGATGACCTGTACACCGAAGTCACCCGCGCCGGCGGCTACGCGACCCTCATCCGCACACAGTTCGACGAGGCGCTCGATTTCGTGGCGACCGGCGGCTACGCCCTGCGCGCCTACGACCGCTGGCAACGGCTCAAACAACGCCCCGACGGGCTGTGGCAGTTGCGCGACCCCCGCGCCACGCAGCTCATCCGTATGAACATCGGCACCATTCAGGACACCGACACGCTCAAGGTCCGGATGCGCCAGAACCGCAAGTTCCTGGGTGAGGTCGAAGAGGGCTTCGCCGCCTCACTCATCCCCGGCGACACCTTCCTTATGGGCGGCCGGATCGTGCGCTTCGAAAGCCTCAAGGAGATGCATGTCGACGTCTCGAACGACCGGGGACGCAAGCCCAAGATCGCGGTCTTCGCCGGCTCCAAATTCGCCACCTCCACGCAGCTTTCGGCCCGCATCCTCGACCTGATCCACCGCCGCGACCTCTCGGCGCTGCCCGGCCACACGCAGGACTGGATCGCGCTGCAACGCGCGGTGAGCCACCTGCCGGAGGCCGACCGAATCCTCGTCGAAAGCTTCCCCCACGATGGCCGCGCGCAGACGGTGATCTACGGCTTCGCCGGACGCGGCGCGATGCAGACGCTGGGTCTCCTCCTCACCCGACGGATGGAGGACGCAGGCCTCGGCCCGCTGGGCTTCGTCGCCACCGATTACGCCACGCTCATCTGGGGCCTGCACCCGGTCGAAGACCCTGAATTCCTGTTCTCCCGCGACGGGCTGGTCGCAGGGCTCGAGGGGTGGCTGTCCCAGAACGCCCTGATGAAACGCAGCTTCAAGGCGGTCGCGAACATCGCGGGCCTCACCCCTCACAACTTCCCCGGCAAACGCGCCTCCGGGCGGCAGGCGACATTCTCCTCCGACATCCTCTATGACACGCTCAAACGCTACGACCCCGACCACCTCCTCCTCGACATCACGCGGGAGGAGGCGATGCGCGGCCTCATCGATTTCGGCCGGATCGAAGAGATGCTGGAGCGCACGCAGGGTCGCGTCGATCACGTCGTTCTGGACCGGGTGACGCCCTTCGCCGCGCCGCTCTTTCTCGAAGTCGGCAAGGTGCCCGTCGAAGGCGCCGGGCGCGAGGCGCTGATGGAGGCGGAAGCCTCACGCCTAATGCAGGAGGCCGGGCTGGAGTGACGCCCGCGCCACCACCCGCCCCTTGCAAATCGCGGCGCGGACGGGCAGAGAACGGAACATGAACGACCACGCCTTTACCTTCCGCGGCGCCCCGCTCGTCTTCCGCGCATCCGGCGCGCTTTTCTGGCCGGATGAGGGGCTCCTGTGCATCTCCGACCTCCACCTCGGACGCTCCGAGCGCTACGCCCGCCGCGCCGGTGCCCTCCTGCCCCCCTACGAGGCGCAGGATACGCTCACCCGGCTGGAGGCGGACATCGAGGCGACCGGGGCCACGACCGTCATCTGCCTCGGCGACAGTTTCGACGATGACGCGGCCGCGCACGGTCTGGACGACACGATCGCCATATGGCTCACCCGGCTGATGGCCGGTCGGCGTTGGATCTGGATTGAGGGCAACCATGACCCCGGCCCCGTCGAACTGGGCGGCGACCACCGCGCGGCGGTGACCCACGGCCCCCTCACCTTCCGCCACATCGCGACACCGGGCGCCGAGGGCGAGGTGTCGGGCCACTACCACCCCAAGGCCCGAGTCGGCGGGCGCGCGCGGCCCTGCCTGCTGCGCGACGCGGCGCGGCTGATCCTGCCCGCTTACGGCACCTATACCGGCGGCCTGCGCACCCACGATCCGGCGCTCGCGGGGCTCATGCAAGCCGATGCCGTCGCCGTTCTCACCGGCCCGCGCACTATCGCGATCCCCATGCCCCGCTGATCCGCCGTCGCGTCACGCTTGCCCCGCACCCCGCCCGCCGACAGGATGACCGCGACGGGAGGCAAGATGACCACATTCACACCGAAAGACCCGGCGTTCGAGGCACGGGTGCGGGCCAGTTTCGCCCGGCAGCCCATGATGGAGACACTGGGCGCCACCCTCACCTCGGTCGCGCCCGGCGTGGTCGATGTCACCTCGACCATCCCCCCCGGCACGCTCCAGCAGCAGGGCCAGACCCACGCGGGCCTCGCCTTTTCCATCGGGGACACGGCGGCGGGCTATGCCGCCTCTACGCTCCTGCCGCCGAACAACGAGGTTGTCACCTCGGAAATGAAGATCCACCTCCTCGCCCCCGGCCGCGGCGACCGGCTCGTCGCGACCGGCCGCGTGATCCGCCCCGGCCGCCGCCTGACGATCGTCGAGGCCGACGTCTGGGCCGAAACCGGCACCACCCGCACCCTCATCGCGAAACTCATGGGCACGATGGTGCCCGTCCCGCTCACGGAGACACCCACATGACCGACCGCGTGACCATCGAGATCGAGGACCACGTCGCCCTCGTCACCATGAACCGGCACGACAAGATGAACGCGCTGGACCCCGAACAGATCGACGCGATCATCGCCGCCGGTCAGGAGGTGTCGCAGACCAAAGGCGTGCGCGCCGTCGTGCTGACCGGCGGGCCCAAGGCGTTCTGCGCCGGGCTCGACATGGCCTCGATGGCCAATATCGCCAAGGATGCGCAGGGCGACGGGCTGATGGCGCGCAGCCACGGCATCGCCAACAAGTTTCAGGCGACCGCGATGGTCTGGGCCGAATGCCCCGTCCCGGTGATCGCCGCGATCAACGGTCACACGCTGGGCGGCGGGTTCCAGATCGCGCTGGGCCCGGACATCCGCATCGCGGCCCCCGATGCGCATTTCTCGATCATGGAACTCAAATGGGGCATCGTGCCCGACATGGGCGGCATGCACCTCGCCCGCCGCCTCATGCGCGGCGACGTGCTGCGCCGCCTGACCTACACGGCCGAAACCTTCGGCGCCGAACAAGCGCTCGACTGGGGCGTGGTCACGGAAATCGCCGAAGACCCCCTCGCCCGCGCACTGGAACTCGCCAAGACCATCGCGGGAAAATCCCCGGACGCGATCCGCGCAGCCAAGCGCCTGATATCGGAAACGGAACAGACCTCGGCCAGCGACACGCTGCTCGCCGAAAGCCGAGTCCAGCAGGACCTCATCGGCACCTCGAACCAGATGGAGGCGGTCATGGCAGGCCTGCAGAAACGCGCCCCGGATTTCGAGGATTGACATCGCCCCTTCTCTGTTTCCCGAAACCTTGGGGTGAGGCCCGCCAAAGCGGGCCGAGGGGCAAAGCCCCTGGCGGGCGCGGGCTTGCCCGCG
>NZNT01000023.1 GCA_002695005.1 Maritimibacter sp. | reverse complement strand
TGGCTCTTGCAGATCCAGTTGGCCTGCATCAGGCGGACCTTTTCGGGCCAGTCCTTGAGGGTGTCGATTGCCTCAAGCAGTTCTTCGGAAAAATCGCTGATCTTGAAGAACCATTGGGTCAGCTCGCGCCGCTCGACCTCGGCCCCCGAGCGCCAGCCTTTGCCGTCTATCACCTGCTCGTTCGCCAGAACGGTCATGTCGACTGGATCCCAGTTCACCACGGCGTTCTTGCGGTAGACGAGGTCTTCTTCGAGGAAGTCGATGAACAGCGCCTGTTGCTGGCCGTAGTATTCCGGGTCGCAGGTGGCGAATTCGCGGGTCCAGTCGAGCGACCAGCCCATCGGTTTCATCTGCGATTTCATCTCGGCGATGTTGTCGTAGGTCCAGTCCTTCGGATGGCCGCCGGTCGCCATCGCGGCGTTCTCAGCCGGCATCCCGAAGGCGTCCCAGCCCATCGGGTGCAGGACGGAAAAGCCGGACGCCAGTTTGTAGCGCGCGACCACGTCGCCCATCGTGTAGTTGCGCACATGCCCGATGTGGATGCGGCCCGAGGGATAGGGAAACATCTCGAGCACATAGAACTTGGGTTTGTTCGGATCGCGGGTCGCGGCGAAGGTGCCGGCCTCGTCCCAGGCGGTTTGCCATTTCGGCTCGATGGTCGATGCGTCGTAGCGGGACATGGATTGGTCCTTCGGAAATGAAAACGCCGGGCTGTTGCCCGGCGTTTGAATAGTGGGATGTGGACCGGGGGTCCAGCCGGTTACAGGTTGTAGTCCTGAATGCGAAGCTGACGGGCCCGGCCGAGGATCGCATCCTCGATCGCGTGCTGAGTCGCGGTCGACACGGCGCGGCCCCCGCGGGTCTGGAGCGCGACGTTCAGGCTGCGGGCATCCAGCGCGGGATCGGAGACGTGGACAGTGGCGCGGTAGGCCTGGCCACCCCCCGGCGGGACGCCGTAACCAAAGACGATGACGCCGGTGAAGGGATCGACCGTCTGCACGGGCAGGAAGGACAGCACGTCGAGCGAGGCATTCCAGAGGTAGGAGTTCACCTCGACGGTGGTGTTGGGATTGTCGCGATCGGCGAAGAGATCCCAGATCGTCGAGCGTTCCTGCGGTCGGCGGGCGCGGTCCGGGCGGGCGACCACGGTGCCGTCTGCCGTCTGAACCGTCTGCGTCGATCCGCCGAAGAGGTTGCCCAACCCGCCGGAACAGCCGGTCAGCGCCACGAGTCCGGCAAGGATAGCTGCCTTCACGGTGAAACGCCCGTATGTCATGTAAATGCCCCGATCCAGTGGTTTGCTCCTACCTACCCAAGCGAAAAAGCGCGGGCAAGCGTTTTCCCGGACCACCTGTAGCGCCCGGGCGCCGCGCGCGTTCTATATATACGGCTATCCTGCAGTGTCCGCCGGGCCTTGCAGGACAGGGCCGAAAGCGACTGTGGCAACTCTGCACCATCCGGGGGCACATTCTTTTGGCGCCGTCTGCATCGCTTGCATCAGAACCGGGAAAGAGCGAGGAAACAGCATACTCAATTCGGATTCCCCTGAATTGAGGTGCACCTTTAGATAAACGAGGGAAACGAAATGAAAAAGATTCTCCTTGCTTCGACGGTACTGGTGGGCACCACCGGTTTCGCCGCTGCAGATGTGTCGTTCACCGGCCGCGCTTACGCTGGTCTCGGCTACAACATCACCACTGCTGTTCTCTACCCGGAAATCTCGGCGCTCTTCACCGCCGGCATGATGACCACCACGGACCAAGGCCTCGAAGCCGGCGCCTCCGTGACGGTTCTGGCCGCTGGTCAGTCCATGCAGAAAGATCCGTCGGACGCTCAGTTCGGTGCCAACGACTGGCCGCCGGCGGCTGGTGTTGTGCTCGGCGCCAACGTCTACCTGTCCGGTTCCTGGGGCAAAGTCGCGATCGCTTACGACACGAACGCTGACGGCGACGCCACGACCCCCGGTGACCAAGACATCACCGTGACCTACACGAACACCTGGGGCAACTTCGGCCTCGAAGCCTACGGCGTTCTCGTCGCTCCGGGCTCGACTGCCACGACTGCTGGCGATGTCGGCGTGAAAGGCACCTACTCCTTCGGCGATTATTCGGTCTGGGCGTCTGTCGCTCGTGACGCGAACGACGCCGACGGTAACGTCATCGACGTGGCCGCTGGTGCGTCCGCTTCCATCGGTGGCTTCACCGGCGCTGTCAAAGCGACCTTCGACATCGGCACCGGCGTCTACTACCGTGCCGACCTCGGCTACGCGACCGGCCCCTACGCCGTGTCCGCCTTCGTCGAGTCCGACGCTGTTGGCTTCGGTGGCCTCGACTACGGTGCGAAAGCCTCCTACGACCTCGGCGGCGGTGTTGGCCTCGAGGCCGGCGTTGCTCGCGACTTCACCACGGCTTCGACCGCGGTGTGGGCTGGCGTGTCCATGGCATTCTGATCCAACCGGATTTGAATGGGAAAGAGCGGGCCTTGTGCCCGCTCTTTTCTTTTTGGGCCTCTCGTGATTTGTCACTGAGCAAATCCGGACGAAACGAGAGGAACCCGCGACATGTCCTTGTCCGACATTCTCCAGACCATTCGTGACGAAGAGGCCCGCGTGGGCCGGGACGTGGGCGCGACCCGCCTGATCGCCGTGTCCAAGGTCCAGCCGCTCGAAAGGGTCGTTGCCGTGCTGGAAGAGGGTCACCGGCTGTTCGGAGAAAACAAGGTGCAGGAAGCGGCCGGCAAGTGGCCGGACCTCCGCGCGCGGTACGAGGGGGTGCAGCTTCACCTGATCGGCCCGCTCCAGACAAACAAGGCACGGCAGGCGATGGAGCTGTTTGACGCCATCGAGACCGTGGATCGCCCGAAGCTCGCCCGGACCATTGCGCGGCTTGCGGATGAGCTGGGACAGTGTCCCAAACTGTTCGTCCAGGTGAATACGGGCGAGGAAGACCAGAAGGCGGGGGTGCTGCCGACCGAGGCGGATGCGTTCATCGCGGAGTGTCGGGACCTTGGCCTGACCATCGACGGGCTCATGTGTATTCCGCCGGTCGACGAAGAGCCGTCGCTCCACTTCGCGCTGCTGGCCAGAATCGCCAAGCGCAACGGGATCGACGAGCTGTCGATGGGCATGTCCGGCGATTACGAGAAAGCCGTGGCGCAAGGCGCGACCTATGTGCGCGTCGGCTCGGCCATTTTCGGGGAACGAGTCTACGGCTGACGCTCTTCGAGGCCGGTGCCCTCTCATCGCGAGGAGAGGCTGTCAGGCCTTGACGAGCACCCGTGAGCGCGGGGTCCAACGCTCCAGTATCCAGCGCAGGTGATCGGGCCGGAAGGCAAGGCAGCCGGCCGTCGGTTTGCGCGGGCCACGCCAGCAGTGGATGAAGATCGCCGAGCCGTCGCCGGGCGTCGCATCGGGCCAGTTCCAATCGGTGACGATGAACACATCGTACAGCCCGTCCGCGCGGGCCAGACGCTCATGCGAAGCGCCGAAGGGCGCGTGGACCGGGTGGTTGTAGGCCGGATGCTCCGCGTCGTCGCACCACAGGTCCCGTGGCCCCGTCGCGCCGATGGGGAACGGGGCGGCGGGCGGCCGGACCCGGTCGGCGCGGTAGCCACCGCCCATCAGGTGCCAGACGCCCGCCGGCGTGGCCCCGTCGCCTTCGCGTTTATGGGTGGTGATGCCGCCGCGCCCGATGGCGACCGGAAAGCGCCGCCCGGCGAAGCGTGCGCCCCAGCGGGTCACGACCATGTCCGCGCGGCGGGGGATCACAGCAGGTGGCCCGACTTCGCGGCCTTGGTGTCGAGATAGGCGGTGTTGTGCGCCCCGCGCCCGACCTGAAGCGGCACCCGCTCGGTCACGGCGATCCCGTTCGCCTCCATCATCGCGACCTTGGCCGGGTTGTTCGTCATCAGCCGGACCGAGGAAAAGCCAAGGCGCGAGAGGATCTCGGACCCGAGCCGGAAGTCGCGCTCGTCATCCTCAAACCCCAGCCGGTGATTGGCCTCGACCGTGTCGAAGCCCTGATCCTGAAGCGAATAGGCGCGCATCTTGTTGGCCAGCCCGATTCCGCGCCCTTCCTGGTTGAGATACAGCAGCACCCCGGTCCCGTTCTCGCCCATCGCGGCGAGGGCCGCGCGCAGTTGCGGGCCGCAATCGCATTTGAGGCTGCCGAGCAGGTCGCCGGTGAAACAGGCGGAGTGCAGGCGCGCCAGCACCGGCTGATCGCGGTCGGGGCGGCCGATTTCCACCGCGTAGTGCTCCTCCCCCCCGTCCTCGGGGCGAAAGATGTGCAGCCGCCCGGCCTCGGACACCTCGAGCGGCACGCGGGCCGAGACGACCTCCTCCAGCGCCGTGACCGGCGGGTCGTCGGGCCGGTCGGTGAGGTCGAGCCGGGTGAGGCCGTGGGTGACGGCCAGCGTTGCGGCATCCGGCACATCCACAACGAGCGCGGCAGGCAGAAGCATCGCGGATTTGGCGAGCGCGATGGCGGCGCGGGCGATGCGTTCGTCCCCGCCCCGCTCCGTCGAAAGCGGGCCCTTCATCGGCTTCATCAGGTCGTCCTTGGGGTCGGCCACGCCAAGCACCCAGGTCACGCCCTCGCCCTCAGGCAGATGCACGCGGGCGACGTGGTCGGAATAGGCACGCGCCTTGAGCGTATCGGCCCGGCGCGGTGTGATCGCGAGGACGGGCTGGCCGAAGCCGCGCAGGTCCGCGAGCCGGTCTGCCGACACCGTCTCGGCCGCCGCGACAAGCCCGGCGTGCCCGTCGATTTCCACGATCACGGGCAGCCCCATACGCAGGTCTGCGCGGGCGCGGGCGGTCAGTTCGGTGCGGGTCGGTTGCAGCGTCATCTCGGTCCTTCCGTCGCCCTCAATAGGTCTGGCCCACGGAAAAGTGAAACATTTCCAGTGATCCCGACACGAGCGCGTGAACGTAATGCCACAAACGTTGCCGGACCCGTGACGAGACCCGAGGTCTGGGAAAATGACACGGAGGAACCACCATGGCGACCCAGAAAAACATCCTGCTCGTTGACGACGACGAGGACCTGCGCGAGGCACTGGCCGAGCAACTGGTCATGACAGAAGACTTCGACGTGTTCGAGGCCGCCAACGGCGCCGACGCGATGCAGAAGGCCAAGGAACAGATCCACGACCTCGTGATTCTCGACGTCGGCCTGCCCGACACGGATGGGCGCGAGCTGTGCAAGCTTCTGCGCAAGCAGGGGGTGAAGTGCCCGATCCTGATGCTCACGGGCCATGACAGCGACGCGGACACGATCCTCGGCCTCGACGCGGGGGCCAATGATTATGTGACCAAGCCGTTCAAGTTCCCCGTCCTGCTCGCCCGTATTCGCGCCCAGTTGCGCCAGCACGAGCAATCCGAAGACGCGGTGTTCCAGCTTGGGCCGTACACGTTCAAGCCCGCGATGAAGATGCTGATGACCGAGGACGACCGGAAGATCCGGTTGACCGAGAAAGAGACCAACATCCTTAAATTCCTCTACCGGAGTCAGGAAGGCGTGGTCGCGCGCGACGTCCTTTTGCATGAGGTCTGGGGCTACAACGCCGGCGTCACGACCCATACGCTTGAGACCCACATCTATCGCCTGCGCCAGAAGATCGAGCCCGATCCGGGCAATGCGCGCCTGCTGGTGACTGAATCCGGCGGTTACCGGCTTGTGGCGTGACCGCAACAGGGGTGGAAACCTGCCTTATTGCCGCCTGCTTTCGGAAGTAAACTGGAAGTCAACATGGTATTGTTTCTTATAAGGCGACAATACGAGTGATCCCCTCGCCGTGTCGGGGCAATGGCACGGCATCCTCCCTGTTGGACTGACCCGGCCACGCGCCGGGTCTTTTTTTTCGGGGTCGCGTTTGTGCAGCGGCTGTTTGCGCGCACAGATATTGGGCGTCACCCGGATTCTTCATGATAAATCGCCCCGCGCGCGTTGAGCGAACCCCGTGCTTTTGGCCTCCTGTCCGGGCCGACCGCGCGAGGGGACATGGAGCTACGGTTCTTCGAAATATACCGCAATCCGGAGTATCTCTGGCTGCTGGCCGAGGGTGTCGGGATGTCTGCGGGGCTGACGCTTGCCGGTGCGACGCTCGGTTTCATGCTCGCCGTGGGGCTGGCGCTGTCGCGTTTTGAGCGTGTTCCGGTGCTCAGATGGGTCGCCGCGGCCTGGGTCGATTTCATCCGCAACACGCCGCTGATCGTCCAGCTGTTCTTCGTGGCTTTCGGCCTGCCGCTGTTGCTGGGCTATGTCTGGCCGTTCTGGGCCCATGCCGTGCTTGCGCTGACCATCAACTTCTCGGCCTATTTCGCCGAGATCCTGCGCGCCGGGTTCCAGACCGTCGATCAGGGGCAGAAGGAGGCCGCGCAGGCCCTGGGCGTCGGGCGGTTCACGCGGTTCGTCCGGATCGTTCTGCCGCAGTCCATCGCGCAGATGTTCGCCTCGCTCAATTCGCAATTCATCTTCCTGTTCCTGACCACCGGCGTCATCTCCGAGATCGGGGTGCGGGATCTGACCTTCGCGGGCCTCTACATCGACAGCCGGACGTTCCGGTCGTTCGAGGTCTATATCTCGCTCACCGTGCTCTACATCCTGCTATCGCTGGCGTTCAAAGCGCTGATGCAGGTGATCGAGGTGCGGGCGTTCCGGTGGAAGACCGCGCGATGAAAGAGGCGTTCATCACCATCCTCGGCAAGCCCGAGGGGATCATCCTGTTCCAGCTGGTCGAGGCGACGCAGTTCACGATCTACCTGTCCCTGATCGCCTTTCTCGGGGGCGGGATCGTCGGCGGGATTATCACGCTGATGCGGATCATGCCCTCAAAGGCCGCCAAGCGGTTCGCGGTGAGCTATATCTGGCTGTTCCAGTCCACCCCGCTTCTGATGATGCTGTTCCTGACCGGGCTGGGCGTGCCGCGTCTGCTCGACATCGACGTGAACCCTTGGACCGCCGCGGTCGTGTCGCTCATCATCTATTCCTCGGCTTACCTGTCGGACGTCTGGCGCGGGGCGGTCGAATCGATCCCCGAGGGACAGTGGGAAGGGGCCGAGGCGCTGGGGCTGCGGTTCGTGCCCACCCTTCGCCTCGTCATCATTCCGCAGGCCGTGCGCATCGCGCTGGCCCCGACGGTCGGCTTCATGGTGCAGATCATCAAGGGCACCTCGCTGGCCTATATCATCGGCTTTCACGACCTCATGGCCATCGGCAAGCGCTGGGCCAACGCCCCGGTCGACGGGTCCGAGCCGTTCATCATCTTCCCCATCATGGCGCTGATCTACTTCGTGCTCTGCTATCCGCTGACCCTGTGGTCGCGGCATCTCGAAAAGCGATTGGGAACCGTAAAGGACGAAAAGGCACCGCTTCCGGTCGCCGCCTGAGTCAATCAACAGAGGAGACAGACATGATTGCGAAAACCATCAAGACGCTCGTGGCCGCCGCCGCGCTTGCGCTGCCGTTCACGGCGCCCGCCAAGGCCGAGCTGACGGACATTCTGGAGGCCGGCGTGGTGAAGATCGCCGTTCCGGAGAGCTTTCCCCCCTTCGGCTCGCTCGGAGAAGAGGGCGAGCATGTGGGTTACGACGTGGATGTGGCGAAGCTGATCGCCGACAACCTGGGCGTGGAACTGGAGCTTGTGCCGGTCGTGTCCAAGCAGCGCATCCCGTTTCTGGAGACGGACCGCGTGGACCTTGTGATTTCCGTCATGGGCGCAAACCCGGACCGGGCCAAGTCGATCTGGTTCTCGGCGGCGTATGCGCCGTTCTTCTCGGGCGCCTTCGCGCCGGCAGAGATGGAGATCAGCGCGCCCGAGGACCTGTCGGGCATGAAGGTCGGCCTGACAGGCGGCACGCTCGAGGATCTCGAACTGACCTCGATCGCGCCCGATGACGTCGAGATCGTGCGCTTCGGCGACAATGCCGCCACCCTGTCGGCGTTCCAGTCGGGTCAGGTGGATGTGCTCGTTTCGGGGAACACGGCGGCCGCGGAGATTTCCGAGAAGAATCCGGAGATGATGCTGGAAACCAAGTTCATCCTGAAGGAAAGCCCCGCGTTCATCGGCGTGAAGAAGGGCAACTACGATCTGCTCCAGTGGGTCAATGTCTTTATCCTGCACAAGAAGCTGGGCGGAGAGCTGGACGAGATTTCGCAGAAATGGCTGGGTCAGCCGCTGCCGGTGCTTCCGACGTTCTGAGACGAACGCGAACGACACAGGAAAGGCCCCGGTCCTCCGGGGCCTTTCGCTTTCATCAGCCGCGCGCGATGCGCCCCTCGACGGGGTCGATCGCACGGATGCGGTCGCGGTTGGCGAGCCATGCGGGGCGCGGCTCCGGCGCGGCGAAGGGTTCCACCGGGCGGTTCGTGATCGCGTTGAACACGAAGAACGCATTGGAGCGCGGGTCCGGGGTGATGTTCCCGTTCGAGCCGTGCAGCGTATTGCAGTCGAAGAAAACCACCGTGCCGGTGGGACCGGCGGCCGCGTCGAGGCCGAGGGTGTCGGCGAAGGCCCGGATCGTGTCCGGTTGCGGCACGCCCACTTCCTGCGCCTTGAGCGAGCTTTCGTGGTTGTTCTCGGGTGTCTCGCCCAGACAGGCGATGAATTCGTTCTGCGAGCCGGGAATCAACAGCAGCGGGCCGTTCAGCTTGGAGTTATCCGTCAGCAGGACCGAGGCGGACACGGCGCGCATCCGGGGCAGGCCATCTTCGGCGTGCCATGTCTCGAAGTCGGAGTGCCAGTAGAACTCCTTGCCCTTGAAGCCGGGTTTGTAGTTGAGCCGCGACTGGTGAAGATAGACACGGTCATTGAGCAGGAACTCGGCCACACCGGCGAGGCGGGTGTCGGCGGCGAGTCGCGCGAAGATCGGCGAATGCTCGTCCAGACGGAAGACCGTGCGAACGTCGTCGGAATTCGGCTCGGTCACGAAATCCGCCGGGCGCTGTGCCGGGTCGGTGTCGCGCAGACGCTGGGCAGTGTCGACCAGCACGTCGAGCTCATCCTCGGAAAACATGTCGTGGCGCACGAGGTAGCCGTTGTTGGCATAATGATCCGCTTCATCCCGAGAGATGGGCGCGGCTTCCGACCAGTCGCTCCAGAGCACGGGGTCGGTGCGCTCGGAGATCAGTTCACGATCCGGCAGACGGGTCGGGTAGGCATCCACCGCATCATAATGCTGGAGGGCTTTGGTTGAGATGTTCATGGTTTCTATCCTTTTCGAATTCTCGTTCTAGAAGTCTAGATCCCGCCGGGCGGGCATGCCGGAGCAACGCGGGGTTTTACGCGGCTGTTCCAAGCGGCCGGAACTTGTAATGTTCGCGGGTGGAACTGCTCCGGGCCCCCGGATAGGGTGCCCGCAGAATCTCTACGGGAGTGGTTATGTCCTTCACACTTGCGACCTGGAATATCAACAGCGTGCGGTTGCGCGCGGACCTCGTCTCGCGCCTGTTGGCGGAGGAGGAACCGGACGTCCTGTGCCTTCAGGAGTGCAAATCGCCGGTCGAGAAGATCCCCCACGATATCTTCAAGGCGCGGGGCTATGATCACATGATCGCGCGCGGACAGAAGGGCTACAACGGGGTCGCGATCCTGTCGAAACTGCCGCTCACCGACGCGGGGGACAAGGATTTCGCAGCGCTGGGCCATGCCCGCCATGTCGCGGCGACGCTGGAGAACGGGGTGACGATCCATAACTTCTATGTCCCCGCCGGCGGCGACAAGCCGGACCGCGAGGTGAACGAGAAGTTCGGCCAGAAGCTCGACTACCTCACCGAGATGCGCGACTGGTTCCACGGCGAACGCCCTGAAAAGGCGATCCTCGTCGGCGATCTCAACATCGCCCCGCGCGAGGATGACGTGTGGAATCACAAGCAACTGCTGAAGATCGTGAGCCATACGCCCGTCGAGGTCGATCACCTCGGCGCGGTGCAGGACGCGGGCAAGTGGGTCGACATCACGCGGCAGGACATCCCCGAAGGAAACCTTTATTCCTGGTGGTCCTATCGCTCGCCCGACTGGGACGCGGCTGACAAGGGCCGCAGGCTCGACCATATCTGGGCGACGCCCGACATTTCCAACGCCGCCCACGGCAGCCGCATCCTGCGCGACGTGCGCGGGTGGGAGAAACCGTCGGACCACGCGCCGGTGCTGGCGACATTCGACCTGTAGCGCCGCGATGACGCAGCGCTTCGGGCTTGGAGCGGACGACATGCGCGCCCATATTGGGCGCAAGACGGACAAAAGGAGCCTGACATGCTGGAACTGGGTCAGACGAGTGGTGGCGCGCCCGCGGGCGGCCATGTGAAAGAGATTACCGAGGCCGATTTCATGGTCGAGGTCGTCGAAGCCTCCAAGGAGGTGCCGGTCATCGTCGATTTCTGGGCGCCGTGGTGCGGGCCCTGCAAGACGCTTGGCCCCGCGCTCGAAGAGGCCGTGAACGCGCTGGGCGGCAAGGTGAAGATGGTAAAGGTCAACGTGGACGAGAACCAGCAGATCGCCGCGCAGATGCGGGTGCAGTCGATCCCGACCGTCTATGCCTTTGCCGACGGCCAGCCCATTGACGGGTTCCAGGGGGCGCTCGCGCCCAGCGAAGTGAAGCAGTTCGTCGAAAAGATCGCAGCCTCCGGCCCCGAAGGCGACGGGGGCCTCGCCGATGCGGTCGCCGCTGCCGAGGAAATGCTGGAAACCGGCGCGGTCGACGACGCCATGCAGACCTTCGCCGCGATCATCGAGGCGGATCAGAAGATGGCCGTGGCCTATGCCGGGCTCGCCCGCTGCCACGTCGCCAAGGGCGATATCGAGGGGGCCGAGGCAGTCCTGAACGGTGTCCCGGCCGAGATCTCGGAAGCGCCCGAGATCGAGGCGGTTCATGCCCAGATCGAACTCGCCCGGCAGGCCGAAGCGGCGGGTCCCGTGGACGAACTCAAGGCCAAGGTCGACGCGAATGCCGACGACCATCAGGCGCGCTTCGACCTCGCTCAAGCGCTCTATGCCTCGGGTCAGACCGAGGCGGCGGTGGCCGAACTGCTCGAACTGTTCCGGCGTGACCGGGAGTGGAACGACGCGGCCGCGAAACAGCAGCTCTTTACCATCTTCGAGGCGCTCCCGCCCAATGATCCGGTGGCGCTGTCGGGTCGCCGCAAGCTCAGCTCGATGATCCTCGTCTGAGATGATCCCGCGCACCGATTTGCCGGAGGTCCTGCCGCTCTTTCCCCTGCCGGGGGCGCTTCTGCTCCCGCGCGGGCGGCTGCCGCTCAACATCTTCGAGCCGCGATACCTCGCCATGTTCGACGATGCGCTGAAGACGACCGCGCGCTTGATCGGGATGATCCAGCCGGCGGTCGCGGACGGCTCGCGCCTCCACACCATCGGCTGTGCCGGGCGGATCACGTCCTTCACCGAGACGGACGATAACCGCTACATGGTGCAGCTTTCGGGCGTGAGCCGGTTCCGCCTGACCGAAGAGGTGGAGGGGTTCACCCCTTACCGGCGCGCGCAGGTGAACTGGGACAGTTTCGAACGTGACCTCGGGCGCACCGAGAAAGACCCGGGGCTCGACCGCGACCGATTCCTCGACCTGCTCGCCCGCTATTTCGACGTGGCCGACCTGCGCACCGACTGGGGCAGCATGAAGGACGCGGAGGACGAGTTGCTGATCAATTCACTCTCGATGCTCTGCCCGTTCGACCCGGAGGACAAGCAGGCGCTGCTGGAGGCGCCGTCGCTGACCACCCGGCGCGAAACGCTCGTCACCCTGATGGAATTCGCGCTGGCTTCCGGCGGCGGAGAAGGGAGCCTTCAGTGAGCGATACCGAGTATGATCGGCACATGCTCGAGGCGTTGATCTGCCCGGTGAGCCAGCGCCCTCTGGAGTTCGATCCGGAGCGGATGGAACTCGTCTCGGCCTCGGCGCGGCTCGCCTTTCCGATCCGCGACGGGATTCCGATCATGCTGGTCGACGAGGCGCGTAAGCTCGACGACTGAGGACGAGGTGCGGGGCTGACGCCCCGCGCAGGTTTTGCGCCTTCCTGCCTTCGGCAGATCGACGCGGCGGGCGAGAGGGCGCTGCCCTCTCGCGCTCTCCCGGGATATTTGGAGACCGGAAAGACCGTCAGCGGTTGCGGCTGTCGACCTCGGCCACGATCGAGAAATTGCGGTCGGAGATCGACCCGCCGCGGCGCAATTCGCCCAGAATCACGGTGGTCTGCTGGCCCGCGTCGTCCGTGATGACCCATTGGCGCAACTCGGTCGGGTTCGCTGTGAAGGTCAGCTGGATATTGCCGTATTGCGGGTTTTCCGGGTCCTGCGCCGTCACCGTGGTCGCGGTGCCGTCATAGCTCTGCCCCACAACCATGTTGTTGCGCGTGAGGTCGACGTTGCGCGCGAGGATCAGGTTCAGGGGGGTCCGTTCGAGCGGGTATTGCTCGGGCCCGGTGTTGGATTTCGCGTCGAAGATCGCCAGTTGCCCGGCGGAGGCGAGCACCAGCGTCTGCTCGGGCGGGTTGTATTCGAACCGTGCGCGCCCCGGACGCTTGATGAAGATCGTACCAGTCGAGATCGTCCCGTCGGCGTTGATCTGCGTGAACTCTGCCTGCGCGGTCGTCAGGCTGTTGAGGTAGTTGGACAGTGCGCCCAGCGACAGCTGTTGCGCCGCGGCGGGCAGGGTGGTGGCGGCCAGCGCGAGGGCGGCGGCGAGAAGGCGAATCTGTTTCATGGCTCTCATCTAGGTCTGAACTGCCGGGAATCCATCCCGGTTCCCTGCCATGTGAGCAGGACGCCGCCTGTTATGCCATAGCGGCGTCCCGATATCGCTTACTGCTCGGGCACGAGGATCTCGCGCTTGCCAACGTGGTTGGCGGGCGAGACGAGGCTTTCCTCCTCCATCTGCTCCACGAGTCGCGCAGCCTTGTTGTAGCCGATGCCGAGCTTGCGCTGGATGTAGGAGGTGGAGCACTTGCGGTCCTTGATGACGATCGCGACCGCCTGATCGTAAAGCGCATCCTCGCCGTTGGTGTTTCCGCCCGTGTTGAGGCCGAGAACGGCGTCGATGTTGTCGGCCTTTTCGTCATCCGGCCCCTCGACCACGCCGCCGATGTATTCGGGCGGGCCGTAGCTTTTGAGGTAGGTGACGATTTCCTCGACCTCTTCATCCGACACGAACGGCCCGTGAACGCGGGTGATGCGCGCGCCGCCGGCCATGTAGAGCATGTCGCCCATGCCGAGGAGCTGTTCGGCACCCTGTTCGCCGAGGATGGTCCGCGAGTCGACCTTGGATGTCACCTGGAACGAGATCCGGGTGGGGAAGTTCGCCTTGATCGTGCCGGTGATGACGTCGACCGAGGGGCGCTGCGTGGCCATGATGATGTGGATGCCGGAGGCGCGGGCCATTTGGGCGAGGCGCTGGATGCAGGCCTCGATCTCTTTCCCGGCGACCATCATAAGGTCGGCCATCTCGTCCACGACGACCACGATGAAGGGCATCTTTTCGGGCGCGAATTCTTCCGTTTCGAAGATCGGCTCACCCGTATCCTCGTCAAAGCCCGTCTGGACGGTGCGCGAGAACATCTCGCCCTTGCCGAGCGCGTCGGCCACGCGGCTGTTGTAACCGTCGATATTGCGCACGCCCATCTTGGACATCTTGCGGTAGCGTTCCTCCATCTCGCCCACGACCCATTTGAGCGCGACGACGGCCTTTTTCGGGTCGGTGACGACGGGGGAGAGGAGATGCGGGATGCCGTCGTAGACGGAGAGTTCCAGCATCTTGGGGTCGATCATGATGAGGCGGCATTCCTCGGGCGTGAGCCGGTAGAGGAGCGACAGGATCATCGTGTTGATCGCCACGGATTTACCCGAGCCGGTGGTGCCCGCGATCAGGAGGTGGGGCATCTTGGCGAGGTTGGCCACGATCGGGTCGCCGCCGATATCCTTGCCCAGCGCAAGCGGCAGTTTCTGGTTCGTATCGCCGAAGTCGCGGGCCGACAGGATTTCGCGCAGCACCACCTTTTCGCGGTTCGCGTTGGGCAGTTCGATACCGATCACGCTGCGGCCGGGCACGGTGGAGACGCGGGCGGACAGGGCCGACATGGAGCGTGCGATATCGTCGGCGAGGCCGATCACGCGGCTGGCCTTGAGGCCCGGCGCGGGCTCCAGCTCGTACATCGTGACAACGGGGCCGGGGCGGACCGAGACGATCTCGCCCTTCACGCCGTAGTCGTCGAGCACCGCTTCCAGCATCCGCGCGTTTTCTTCGAGCGCCTCGTCCGAGAGGTGGTGGCGTTCGATGTTCACCGGGTTGGTGAGGAGCGACAGCGGGGGCAGCTCATAGGTCTGCTCGGGGTCCGAGAAGGCGAGCGAGGGCTGCGCCTCGGCCATCGCGCGGCTGGAGGGCTTGTGTGCCTTGCGCGGCGGGTGCTGCACGACCTTCTTGGGTTCGGGTATCGGCGGTGCTGAATAGGCCTGCGGTTGGGCCGGGGCGGACATGTCCGGGGCCGGGGCATAGGGCTCCGGCTGCAAGTCGGCCTCGTAATCCGGTGCGAAGTCGTCCTCGGGGCCGGGGGTCCAGCCATCGACGAGGCCCGGCTCGTGCGGGCGGTCGTAGGCGCGCATGGCGGAGTCGAGGTGGAGCGGCTCCGCCTCGGCCTGGGTCATCGCGGCCTCGTCATACGGGGCTTCGACCATCGGCGCTTCGTCGATGTCCGAAAAGATGTTGCCGCCCTCCATCTCCGGCGCCTGCGGCACGGGGGCCGCACCTGCCGTGACGGGCGGTTCGGCGCGCATCACCGGCTCGGCGCGCAGAATGGTCTGCGGGCGTTGGGCGCGGGCGCGGGCGGCGGCACGGGCGATCATCTGTTCGGTCGTGGTCGGCGGCTCCTCGGCCGGGGCGACATGACCGGAGGCCGACGCGGTGCGGTTGCGCAGGGCATTGGCGATCTTGGCCGAGATGCGGTCGGGGTTGTCGTCCGTCTCCGGCACCGCGCCGTGGAACGTGTTGTCGACCAGTTCCGGCTCCGGGTCCGGCTGACGCTTCATCAGGCCGGGCATACGCGACAGAAGCCCGCCCTTGGGTTGCGGCGCAGGGGCCGGTTGCGGGGCGACTTGCGGCTGATGTTGCATTTGCGGCTGCGCCTGCGCCGGGGCCGGTTGGCGCACCGGAGGCTCCATCGGCGGCTCGGCACGGATCACGCGTTTGGCCGCCATCGGGGGCGGGGCGTCGAAGTCGCGGTCATCCTCGACCAGCGCATCGCCCTGCGGCGGGGTCCATGTGGTCTGGGCATCGCGCCTTTGGCTCTGACGCTCCTGCACGCCGCGGGCGGCGGCGCCTGCGGCACTGGCGGCGGCCCCGGCCCCGGCGCGGGCGCCGACGGCGGCACCGCGCACGCCCATGCGGGCCAGTTTCAGGATGCCGGCATAGCTCATCACCACGCCGACGATCATGAACCGCGCGATCCGGCCCAGTTCCCAGCGGGTAAAGCCGAGCGAGAAGGCCCCCACGACCAGTGCGGCGAAGCTCGCCAGCACGGCGAGGAGTTTCAGGCCGAAGGCGGCAGAGCCGGGCACCACGCCAAGGATCGCGCCCAGCACGGTATCCCCGAAGAGGCCACCGAGGCCGAAGGAATGGGTCCAGCCCGCAGAGGGCACGAGGGTGGAGGCATAGACCGAGCCGAGGGCGATGGCGATCGGGGCGAAGATGGCGCGGCCCATGAACCGCTCTTCGCCGGAATGGAACATGTGGCGCAGGCCCCAGGCGGCAAAGGCGATGGCGAAGCCCCACGCCCCGTAGCCCAGGATGATGACGAGCGGCGAGGCGATGGTCGCGCCGGTCTGTCCGAACATGTTCTGTGCCGGGCCTTCGGTGGCGGACATCCAGCCGGGATCGTCGGGCGAGTAACTGCCCAGGATCAGCGCGACGGCGAGCGCTGCCGCGACCAGCGCGAGGCCGAGAAGTTCCTTGCCCCGTCGTTCGATCATCGCCTGTGTGGCTTCGTCGAAAATCGGATCACGTTCCCTGATCTGGTATGCCATGTGTGTCCTCGTCCTCAGTCGCGGAGACAGTCGCGCATCGTTTCCAATGCGCGCTGCGTCTCTTCTTTCGTGGCGACAAGCGCCACTCTTATGAATTGGTCGCCGGGGTTGGTCCCGTTCACCTCGCGGGCGAGATAGGCGCCGGGGAGCACCCGGATGCCGGTCTCGGTCCAGAGCTTCATCGCCGCCGCCTCGCCATCCTCGACCGGAAGCCAGAGGAAGAACCCGGCCTGCGGCGGGTTGTAGAGCGGATCACCCGCGAACACCGCGTCGGCGATGGCGTATTTGTCCTGATACAGCTTGCGCGAGGCGATGACGTGGTCCTCGTCCGCCCAGACGGCAGCGGCCGCGTGTTGCAGCGGCAGCGGGAGCGGTGCCCCCGCATAGGTGCGCAACTGGCGGATGCGGGCCATGTTCTGCGGGCCTGATGCCACGAAACCCGAGCGCAGACCGGGCAGGTTGGAGCGTTTGGACAGCGAATGAAAGATCACCACACGCTCGGGGTCGGCGCCGCCGAAACTCGCGACCTCGGCCGCGCCGGGGGGCGGGGCGTCGCGGTAGATCTCGGAATAGCATTCGTCCGCGAAGATGCGGAAATCATACTTCTCGGCCAGCGCGATCAGGTTGGCCCAGTAATCGCGGTCGGCCACGGCGCCCTGCGGATTGGCGGGCGAACAGATATAGACGATGGCAGTGCGCGTCAGGATGTCGGCGGGCAGGCTCGCGTAGTCCGGCAGAAACCCGGTCTCGGCGGTCGCGGGAACGAACACCGGTTCGGCCCCCACGGTCGCGGCGGCCACGGCGTAGACCTGATAGAACGGGTTGGGCATGAGGATTACAGGCGTCTGCCCGCGCACCTTTTCGGGGCAGAGCGCGATGGCCGCGTTGAACAGCCCTTCGCGCGTGCCATTGAGCGCCATGACCTGCGTTTCGGGGTCGACGTCGATGCCGTAGCGCCGGTTGAGCCAGTCGGTAAAGGCGCCGCGCAGTTCCGGCGTGCCCTCGTTCGGGGGGTAGCGCCCGAAATCGTCGGCCGTCTCGGCGATGATGCGCGACACGAACGCGGGGCTCGCATGGCGCGGCTCACCTATGGTCATATGAACGACCTCTCCCCCCGGCGCATGTGCGTCGAGAAGGCTCCGCAAACGCGGAAACGCGTATTCTGGCAGGTTCGAAAACCGCTCGGGGAACGCCGTCATCGTTCTATATGCCTCAAAGTGCCGGGGTCTTTGACGCCCCGATTTAGATACAGGATAACGGGATTGTGCGTCCCGGTCCAGAAAAAGGCGGGAATCCGGGGAGTTATGTGGCTTTTGAGTTGAGAGCGTTTCGCCGGGGGCTGACGCCCGCGTCGACCCGCCGGGAGGGCGCTGCCCTCCCGGACCCTCCCGAGGTATTTTCGGACCGAAGAAGGGGTCAGGCCAGTGCGGCCTCGGCGGCGGCTCCGAGCCGGAGCAGCCGTTCTTCGCCCATCGGCTTGCCAAGGAACATGAGGCCCGCGCCCGGTGTGTCGGTGGGCAAGGTAAGCGAGGCGCCTTCGAGCAGGTTGCCGAACCGGGTGTTTCTGAGGGTCATCAGGTTCTCGGTGACGTAATAGTCGTCCTCGTCCAGCAGGCGCCGGGCATTCGGAGGCATGTTGGGTGTGGTGGGCAGGATGAGCGCGTCGTAGCCCGCGGCCCGGGCGCGCACGGTTTCGCGGATCGCGTCGAGGCGGCGCCAGGCGGCGACGTAGTCAGCGCCCGAGACCTTTCCCCCCGCCTCGAACCGCTCGCGGATGCGGGCGAACATGGCGTCCGGGTCCGCGCTGATCCGGTCGCCCCAGGTGCCCCAGGCTTCGGTGGTGTAAAGGACGCCCGACATGCTTTGCGCCGAGTCGAGCTCCGGGATATGAGCGCGGTCGATCTGCGCTCCGGCTTTCGACAGGCGCGAGACGGCGGTTTCGAAGGCGGCGGCAGGTGCGTCGCGGCAGTCGGCGAGGCCGTTTTCCAGCACGAGGAGGCGGGCGTTCGAGAGCGTCGCGCCGGTGAGATCGGCGGGGCGGCCACCTTCCAGCGCGGCGAGCAGGAGGCCCGCGTCTTCCACCGTCCGGCACAGCGGCCCCACCGTGTCGAACCGGGCGGCGAGGGGGACGACGCCACGCAGCGACAGCCGCCCATGCGTGGTCTTGAGGCCCACGAGATCGTTCCACGCCGAGGGCACGCGCACCGAGCCGCCGGTGTCAGACCCGATTCCGGCGGGGGCGAGGCCGTGAGCGACCGAGGCCGCCGCACCGGAGGACGAGCCGCCGGGGGCGGCCTGGGGGTCGTGGATGTTCGGCGGGGTCGCGGTGATCGGGTTGAGCCCGAGGCCCGAGAAGGCGAATTCCGACATATGCGTTTTGCCGAGGCAGACGAGCCCGCCCAACGTCGCGGTGGCGAGCACTTCGGCGTCGCGCTCGGGAACCCGGTCCCGCAAAAGGGCCGAGCCCGCCTCGGTCGCGACGCCCGCCGTGTCGAACAGATCCTTCCAGCTTACCGGCACACCGTCCAGCGGGCCCAGCCGCTGACCGGCACGGGCGCGCGCCGCCGCCGCGCCGGCTTCGGCCAATGCGCGCTCGCGGGTGAGGCGGGCGTAGATGCGGGTGCCGTCTGGATGTGCCTCGGCCGCGTCCAGATGGGCCTCGGCCAGCGCAACGGGGTCGATCCGGCCTGCGCCGATCCCCCGCCCAAGGTCCGCCGCGCTCATCCATAACCAATCGTCCGACATTCGCCTCTCCCCGCGCCGTTTCGGGGACGGTAGCGGCAGGGGGGCGCATGGACAATCCCGGCGCATCGGCGCAGAAAGACCCCATGACGACCGACACAGATATCGTGATCGTGGGCGGCGGGCTGAACGGCCCCGCCCTGGCCCTCGCGCTGGGGGATACCGGGTTCGACGTGACCGTCGTGGACGCGCTGCCGGCGGGTGCGCGGGGCGAGGATTCGTTCGACGGGCGCGGTTATGCGCTCGCCCTTGCCTCGCAGCGGCTGCTCAAGGTCATCGGGGTGTGGGAGCGGGTGGCCGAGAACGCCACGCCCCTTCTCGAAATCCGCATATCGGACGGCAAGCCGGACGCCGGGCCGGGGCCCTTCGTGCTCGAATTCGACCATGCCGAGATCGACGAGGGCCCGATGGGCTACATGGTCGAGGATCGGTTCCTGTCGCAGGCGCTGGCCGCGTCTGTCGCGGCGCATCCGCGTGTGACGCTCTTGTCGGGTGAAACGGTGGTGGCGCAGGCGGCCGACGGGGCCGTGGCGCGTGTCACGCTTGCAGGCGGGCGCGAGATTACCGCGCGGCTCATCGTCGGATGTGACGGACGCGCCTCGGGCACCGCGCAGCGCGCCGGGATCGACCGGTGGGGCCATGATTACGGCCAGACCGCGCTGGTCGCCGCCATCGCTCATGAGCTGCCGCATCACGGCACCGCGCACCAGTTCTTCATGCCGCCCGGACCGCTCGCGATCCTGCCTTTGACCGGCAACCGTTCCTCCATCGTCTGGACCGAAACCTCCGAGGATGCCGCGCGGGTTCACGCATTGGACGAGGCCGGCTACCTTGATCATCTGCGGCCCCGGTTCGGGGATTTCCTCGGGGACATCTCTCTGGCAGGGGCGCGGTTTACCTATCCGCTCAACCTCACCGTGGCGGAGCGGTTCGTAGAGGAGCGCGTCGCTCTCGTCGGGGATGCGGCGCACGGGATGCATCCGATCGCGGGGCAGGGGCTGAACGCCGGGCTCAAGGATGTGGGCGCGCTGGCCGAGGTGCTGACCCTTGCCCGCCGGCGCGGCGAGGACTTCGGGCGGCGCGACGTGCTCGACCGGTATCAGGCGTGGCGGCGGTTCGACGTGATGCAGATGGTGCTTGCCACCGAGGGCGCGAACCGACTGTTTTCGAACGACAATCCGCTCCTTCGCGCGGCGCGCGAGGTGGGGCTTGGCGTGGTGAACGCGCTGCCCGGTCTGCGGCGTGGCTTCATCCGCGAGGCCGCCGGGCTGACCGGCGACCTGCCGAAACTCCTGCAAGGGCGCCAGATCTAGCGCTTGCCGCAAGACTTGAGCTGCATGTCGTAGATCGCCGCGCGGGCCGCCACTTCATCCGAAATGCGCAGGAGCCAGGACTTGCTGTTGTGGCTGCCGCGCAGATAGCCGGAGCGGCCTTCGTGATAGGCGAGATACTGGTTCTTGGCGTCGCCCAGCTGCACCCCGGTCTCTTCGACCGTCTGGGTCATGTACCAGCCGATGAAATCAGTCGCCGCGCGGATGTCGTGGCGTTTCGCGCTGCGCCGTCTTTGGTCGTTCTGGTATTCCTCCCACGTCCCGTCGAGCGCCTGAGCATAGCCGTAGGCGGAACTCTGACGGCCCATCGGGATCACGCCGAGCGCGTATTTGACCGGGGTCCGGTTGTTCCCGATGAACTTCGATTCCTGATAGATGATCGCCATCTGAACAGGCACGGGCACGCCCCACTTGCGCTCTGTCGCCGTCATGGCGCGCAGATACTTGGGCCGTTCCTTGACGATGGCACAGGCATCGTCGAGGTTGCGCGGCGCAGAAAAATTCTGCCCGCATGAAATCAGGGCCGCTGTGACGGCCAGCATCGCTATCGCGCGGAGAAACCTGCTCATCTGCCTCTCGCTATGTTCTTTTATTTTGAAGGAAGCATAGCGGATATGGGGCGATTTGGAAATGGCCGGTCTTTTCAGACGAAAAACGCGAGGATGACGGGCAGGGCGAGGACGGACAGGAGCGTCGAGACGACGACGAGCCCGGCGACCGCGTTGGGGTCGGTGTCGTACTTCTCGGCGAGGAGGTAGTTCGACACGGCGACGGGGGTGGAAAGCTGCACGACAAGCACGGCGAGGGCCACCGGCTCGAGTTTCAAGGCAAGGCCGATGCCGAGGGCGAGGGCCACGCTCGCGACGAGTTTGACCAGCGACATGCCAAGGGCCGGCAGGAACCCGGCGGGACGCAGGCGGGCCACGGCGACCCCGAGCGTCAGGAGCATGAGCGGGATCGCAAGCTGGGCGATAAGCTCCAGCGTGTTGGTCAGGAACGTGGGCGTCTGCCATCCCATCACGAGGAACAGGGTGCCCGCGAGGGTGCCGAGCAGGATCGGGTCTTTCAGCACGGCGACGGGCGAGCCGCCGCCCGACACCAGCCACAGGCCGAAGGTGAACGACCCGATCGCCATGATTGCGAAGACGACGACGGCATAGCTCAGCCCGGTATCGCCGAAGGCGAACAGCGCGAGCGGCAGGCCCAGGTTACCGGTGTTGCCGAAGGTCAGCGGGGCGAGGTAGCTGCGCAGGTTCAGGCCCCGGAGCTTCAGAATCACGAAAAAGACGAGGCAGACGGCGGCATAGGCGGCGGCCGTGGCGAGCGAGAGGGAGGTGAGCGCGCTCGGGTCGATCTCGGTTTGCATGAGGGCGGTGAAGATGAGGGCCGGGGTGCCAAGCGTCATCGCCAGTTTCGTGACGAAATTGATTCGGTATTCGTGGCCGAGGCGGACCCATGCAAAGCCGATTCCGGCCAGCAAAAACACGGGCGCCACGATTTCCAACACTGTAAGAACGAGGTTCACAATCTGTTTCCCCTGAATCGCGCGCCCCGGTAATGGACAGCGCCGGGTTGAGTGTCTAGTAGTGGTGTGGGGACTGTTGATTTATGTTGAAAACGCACGCGAAATATCACCTTGGCCAGATCGTGCGCCACCGCAAGCATCCCTTTCGGGGTGTTATTTTCGACGTGGATGCAATGTTTTCGAACACGGACGAATGGTATGAGGCCATTCCCGAGGATAGCCGTCCGCCCAAGGATCAGCCTTTCTATCACCTGCTCGCCGAGAACGATCAGAGCTACTATGTGGCTTATGTCTCCGAACAGAACCTCGTCGAGGATTACTCGGGCGAACCCGTGACCCATCCGGATGTCGAAGATCTCTTCGGCGATTTCGAGGATGGTCACTACCCGCTGCACTTCCAGCTCAACTGAACGTCCCGCAGGATGTCAGCCGCGCCGTGTAACCGGCGGTGCGCTTTTCAATGCTTGGGGGTGAGAACCTCGGTGCCGCGCACTGGGTGGGGGCTGTTACACGCGGCACCGAGGGAAGCATTGCAGCTACGAGGATGTTTATGACCGCGGTTTTTGTTCGCGTTTGGGAGCCAATAGGGCATTTCGGGGGCAAATGGGTCGGGCTTGGTTAATAATTCCCGACGTGGTCTCGCCTCGGACCTTCAGCCCGCGTCGATCGAAATGTCGAGGTCGATGGAAAAGGTCAGCTCGTTTCGCGCCCCGTCGCGGCGATAGCGCAGGTCGCGCGTCAGATCGCGGATGATCCCCCAGCCGAACCCGCCTTCGGGCAGGTCCTCATACACGACCGTGAGGTCATGGTGCCGGGCCGGCGGCGCTTCGCCATCCGGCATCGGCACGCCGTCGTCACGGATGCGCACCGACAGGGCCTGACCGGTGCGCCATGCCTCAAGCTCGATGATTCCGTGGCCCCGGTCGGCAAAGGCGTGTTCGACCACGTTGTTCATCACCTCTGCCAGCACCAGCTCAACCAGCCCCGATGCATCCGGCCCCACGCCCATCGCTTCGGCAGCAGAGACAGCCGTGCTCAGCGCCCGGCGCACGGCCATGTCGGTGGCGGGGAACAGGAGGTGAAGCCCGCCGTTTCCCGCGAAGGGGCCGGGCCGGTGGCGGTCGCGGGCGTGTCCCATGAAGCGCAGCGGTTCAGCCTGCATCGGCCAGCCCCTCAAGCGTGGCGACGTCGGCGTGGATGGTAAAGACCCGGTCCATCCGGGTCAGGGCAAAGACCTTCGCCACGTTGCGGGTGAGCCCAGCCAGCTCGAGCCGCTGTGGTTCGCCCGCCTGTTTCATCGCGGCGACGATGGCACCCAGCCCCGAACTGTCCACGAATGCGACCGAGGACAGATCGAGCACCACGCGGTCCGGCCCGGTGTCGATCAGCGCGCGCATCTGATCCTTGAACTGGATCGCAACAGCCGCATCGATCCGGGCGTCGGCCACCGTGACGACCCGAAGATCCCCGACATCCCTCGACATGAGCTCCATTGCCATTCTCCTTCGCAGGCGTTTTGATGCGGGCGACCTTAGGCAAGCTTCGTTACCAACCCGTAAGCGGCCGACAGAAACCTGATAGGAGGACGCGATGGAAAACGTGGTGATCGCAGGCGCGGCACGGACCGCGATGGGGGGATTTCAGGGCGTGTTCGACGGCGTTCCGGCAGCGGACCTCGGCGGTGCGTCGATCAAGGCGGCGATGGCCGATGCCGGGGCCGGCCCCGACCGGATCGAAGAGGTTCTGATGGGCTGCGTCCTGCCCGCCGGCCAGGGACAGGCCCCCGCGCGGCAGGCCGGATTCGCGGCTGGCCTCGGGGAAGAGGTGCCGGCGACGACCATGAACAAGATGTGCGGGTCGGGCATGAAAACGGCCATGGTCGCCTTCGACCAGCTGGCCCTCGGCCAGACCGGCATCATGGTCGCGGGCGGGATGGAGAGCATGACCAACGCGCCCTATCTTCTGCCCAAGATGCGCGGCGGCGCGCGGATCGGGCATGGGCAGGTCATCGACCACATGTTCCTCGACGGGCTCGAGGACGCCTATGACAAGGGCCGCCTCATGGGTACCTTCGCCGAGGATTGCGCCGAGGCGTTCCAGTTCACGCGCGAGGCGCAGGATGACTACGCGATCCGCTCGCTCGAAAGTGCGCTGGAGGCGCAGAAATCCGGCGGCTTCGCGGGCGAAATCGCGCCCTTCACGATCTCGACCCGCCAGGGCGACGTGGTGGTGTCGGAAGACGAACAGCCCGCCAAGGCGCGGCCCGACAAGATCCCGGGGCTCAAACCGGCCTTTCGCAAGGACGGGACGGTCACGGCAGCCAATTCCTCGTCGATCTCGGATGGCGCGGCCGCGCTCGTGATGGCCGGTGAAGCCGTCGCTGACAAGGCCGGGCTCAAGATTCGCGCACGCGTCCTCGGTCACGCGTCACACGCCCAGGCCCCCGCGCTCTTCCCGACCGCGCCGGTGCCGGCGGCCAAGAAACTTCTCGACCGGATCGGCTGGACCACGGCGGATGTCGACCTGTGGGAAGTGAACGAGGCGTTCGCGGTCGTCCCCATGGCTTTCATGCAGGAAATGGGCCTCGACCGTGAGATCGTGAACGTCAACGGCGGCGCCTGCGCGCTGGGCCACCCGATCGGCGCCTCCGGCACCCGCATCATCGTGACGCTGCTTAACGCACTTGAGACACGCGGCCTCAAACGCGGTGTCGCCGCGATCTGCATCGGCGGCGGGGAAGGCACGGCCATCGCCATCGAACGGGTCTGATCTTCTCTGTTTCAAGAAACCTTCGGGGGGTCCGGGGGGCAGACAGCCCCCCGGCCTCTCCAACCGGAGATCCGCATGGACTACGCCGAACTCACCCAACGCATCCGCGCCCTGACCGAGGAGGAAACCGACGAGGTCGCCCTCATGGCCACCATGGCCTGCGAGGTGCATCATTTCGACGACCGCTTCGACTGGACCGGGTTCTACCGGGTGACCGAACCGGAGCTGCTCAAGATTGGGCCCTACCAGGGCGGACACGGCTGCCTGACGATCCCGTTCTCGCGCGGCGTCTGCGGCGCGGCGGCGCGCACGGGGGAGGTGCAGCTTGTGGCGGATGTGGAAGCGTTTCCGGGGCACATCGCCTGTTCCTCCTCCACCCGCTCCGAACTCGTCCTGCCGGTTCGTAACGGCGCGGGCGCGGTCATCGGGGTCTTCGACATCGACAGCGACCGGCCCGACGCCTTCACCGAGGAAGACGCGACGGTGCTCACCGCCCTGCTGGATGAGGTCTTCGGGAAATGCTGACCGGCTCCTGCCTCTGCGGCGCGATCCGGTTTTCCGTCTCGGGACCGTTGCGCGACGCAGGCGCGTGCCACTGCACCCAGTGCCGCAAGCAATCCGGGCATATCTGGGCCTCGGGCGAGGTCGCTCTCACGGACATCGAAATCACCGGAAACCCGCGCTGGTATGCGGCCAGTGACGCGGCCCGGCGCGGGTTCTGCCCGACCTGCGGGTCGTTCCTGTTCTGGCAGGCGAACGGGTCGGACGAGATCGGGGTCGCGCTGGGCGCCATCGACGGGCCGACGGGCGTGACCGGGTTCCGCCATATCTTCACCGCCGACAAGGGCGACTACTACACCATCCCCGGGGATGAGCCGCAGGTGGACACCGAATGAAACGGGGGAGCTGTCTGTGCGGGGAGGTCACCTATGCCTCCGAGGGACCGTGGCGACCCAGCATGGCGTGTCACTGCACCCAGTGCCGCAAGACGACGGGACACTACCTCTCGGCGACGCAGGTCCCGACCGCCAATCTGACCATTGCCGGTGACACGCTCGCCTGGTTCCAGAGCTCACCCGAGGCGCGGCGGGGTTTCTGTGTGAAGTGCGGGTCGTCGCTGTTCTGGCAGCAGGGCGGGCGAGAGATGACGTCGGTGATGACCGGGACGCTGGACGGGGCCACCGGGCTCACGACCTCGACCCATATCCACCTAGAGGACAAGGGGGACTACTACGCGATCCCCGAAAGCGAGATCGAATGATCCTAGGGCTCGATCCGGCCTCCGTGCTCGCCTTTCTCGGGGCCGGGGTCGTGCTCAACCTCACCCCCGGCGCAGACGTGATGTTCGCCACGGCCTCTGGCGTGTCCGGCGGGCCGCGTGTCGGGGCCGCCGCCGCGCTCGGCGTCGCGCTGGGCGCGCTGTGGCATACGATTCTGGCGGCGGCGGGCTTGTCGGCGCTCCTCGCGGCCTTTCCGCTGGCCTATGACGCGGTACGCTATGCGGGGGCGGCTTACCTCCTCTGGCTCGCGTGGAAAAGCTGGCGCGCGGGGGCCGCGCAGGGCGGTGAGGGCGCACGCCGACTTGGCCGGGCCGTCTGGCGCGGCTTCGTGACCAATGCGCTCAATCCCAAGGTCGCGCTCTTCATCCTCGCCCTCCTGCCGCAGTTCACCGCCCCCGAGGCGGGGCCGCTCTGGGCGCAGATCCTCGCGCTGGGCGCGCTCTTCGCCGCGACGGGGTTCTTCATCACCGCCGGATACGGCGTCGCGGCCGGTGTCGCGGGCGCGAAACTCACCCGCCATGCGCGCCTGCTCAACCGGGTGAGCGCGGCCGTTTATGCCGCCCTTGCGCTCCGGCTCGTCCTGACCGGCGGCCAACGCTAGGCTTGCGCAATCCGGCCTGCTTTGCGAAAGCGCGGGCATGGACGAACGCTATATCCCGCCCGACGATCCGCTCGAGGTCCTGCACATGGATCACGAAGTCCTGCTTGCCAACAAACCGGCGGGCCTGTTGTCGGTACCGGGCAAGGGCGAAGAGCTTGCCGATTGTCTGCTCGCCCGTGTGCAGGCCGCGTTTCCCGAGGCGCTGCTCGTTCACCGGCTCGACCGCGACACCTCCGGCGTGATGGTGTTCGCTCTGACCCCGCACGCGCAGCGCCACCTTGGTCTGCAATTCGAAAAGCGGCAGATGAAGAAAACCTACATCGCCCGCGTCTGGGGCGACGTCGAGGGGAACGAGGGAACCGTGGACCTGCCGCTCATCGTCGACTGGCCCAACCGCCCGCGACAGCATGTCGATTTCGACAAGGGCAAGCCCGCCCTCACCGACTGGAAGGTTCTCAAACGCGAAGGCGGGACGACGCGGATGCGGCTGTTTCCCAAGACCGGGCGCAGCCATCAGTTGCGCGTCCACATGCTGGAGCTTGGCCACCCGATCCTGGGCGATCCATTCTATGCCGAAGGCCCGGCCCGCGACTTCCCCCGCCTGATGCTGCACGCCGAAAGCCTTCGCTTTCGCCATCCCGACGGCGGCAAGGGCACGACGGTCAAGGCGAAGCCGCCGTTCTGAGGGGCGCGACGAAACGCGTTGGACGTGGGGGCCGCAAAGAGCCAGAGTGAAATGCATTGGGCATCGGGGGGGATTCCACATGCAGATTGCCGAGACCATCTTTCACATCCTGACACTCTTGGTGCTTGTCGCGATGGCTGCCAGATACGGGCTCGCGCGCGGTATTCATGGCTATCACAAGGACGCAATGGGCGCGAGTGCAGACCCCGAGGCACCGGGGGTCACGCTTGTCTTTCGCGCGCTTTACCTTGCCATCGGGTTCGGCACGCTCGCCGTGGCGCTGGGCTACGCCGTGCTCGTCTTTCGGGTCACACCGGACCTCGGTTATGGCACGGGCTATGCCTTCGTCATGGCCAGCGTTCTGGCCGTTCCGATGCTGGCCGTGACCTGGCGGGTTGAGCGTATGTCCGGGGTCAAGACTCCTTGGCGCGTGATTCTCGCGGGCACCGTGCTTGCCGTGATCGCATATGCGCTCTCGCTGATCGGCTAGCTCAGGTCCAGCCCGTCGATCGGCTCCAGCGTCTTGACCAGTTCGCTGCGCAGATGCTCGTGCTGAGACGGAAGCTTCAGCGCATCGCCCAGCGTTTCCACCGGCTCATCCGCGTCGAACCCGATGTCGAGCGTCGCGACCTCGAACAACACGCCGCCCGGCTCACGAAAGTAGATGGAGTGGAAATAGTTGCGGTCACGCACCTCGGTCGGCCGCATCCCCGCGTCGATCACCGCCTCGCGCACGGCCAGCAGGCTTTCGTCGTTCGCCGTGGCGAAGGCGATGTGGTGGACCGATCCGGCGCCTTCCACGGATTTTGGCATGTCCGGCGCGGCCATCACGTCGATCACGCCCACCGGCGCATCCATCGTGAGGCGCGTGGTCGTGCCCTCGTTCCCCGCTTCGGCGTAGCCCATCGCGGTCAGTAGATCGAGCGTCGGGCGCGGGTCGGCGATCATCAGCGTGACCGAGTGAAAGCCGCGGATCGCCATGCCCTTTGGCAGGGCTGTCCACGGGGTCCGCGTGTCGTCGCTTTCGACCAGCGCCAGCGTTTCGCCGTCCGGGCCGGGGAAGCGGAGCTGCGCTTCGCCGAACACCTCGACCCGCGTGCTGTCGGTCAGCCGCTTTTCCCAGTCGCCCAGGGACCCGCGCGGCACGGCAAAGGCGGTTATGGCAACCTCGCCGGTGCCGCGATGCCCCTGCGACCACTTGCGGTCGGGGAAATGAGTCATGACCGTACCGGGCGTGCCGTTCTTGTCTCCGAAATACAGGTGATAGACATAGGGGTTGTCGAAATTCACCGTCGTCTTGACCCGGCGCAGGCCGAGCGTGTCCGTGAAAAAGGCGTTGTTTTCCGGGGCCGGGCCGGCAAAGGCGGTGACGTGGTGCAGTCCTTGGATGTGCGGGATCATGTGGTTCTCCGTTTTGGCGGATACGGCTGATGTCTCGGGCTGGATGATAACGCGAACTCGGCTATCGTTCCCCCATGAATTTCACAGGTGCGAAACTGATCCTGCTCATCGGCGGCAAACTGGTGACGATCCGGCGCGACGACGACCCGGCGATCCCCTGGCCCGGCCTGTGGGACCTGCCCGGCGGCGGGCGCGAGGGCGAGGAAACCCCCGAAGCCTGCGTTCTGCGCGAAACGGCCGAGGAAACCGGTCTGATGATCCCGCCCGAAGCGCTGATCTGGCGCAGGTTCTATCCGCGCCCCGACCCGGCCTGGAGTTTCGCCGCGAAACTACCCCAGGTTGTGTCCGGGGACCTGCGGTTGGGAGACGAGGGGCAGGAGATCGCCCTGATACACCCGGCCGAATGGGTGCTGCGCGATGACGTGATCCCGCATTTCCGGATGCGGGTCGCCGAGGCGATGGAGGAGATGCACGACCTGTGAGGGCTGAAGGACCGCATATCTTGCCTTGATGAGCAGACCGCGCCACAGCATAGTGTGCGAGCATTTCAGCAGCGGAGCGACCCTATGACCCCCGAGGATTTCCTGTCTCAGTTTGTCGGGGCTAACATCGTCCTGCTGCTGGTTGCCATCTTCCTGATCGTTTCGGTCTTTCTGGGTGTGCGGATCGTGCCGCAGTCCGAGAAGTTCGTGGTCGAGCGGTTCGGGCGGCTGCAAAGCGTGCTCGGGCCGGGGATCAACTTCATCATCCCCTTCCTCGACCGTGTGCGCCACAAGGTGTCGATCCTCGAACGGCAATTGCCGACGAATACCCAGGACGCGATCACCCGCGACAACGCTTTGGTGCAGGTGGATACGAGCGTGTTCTACCGCATCCTCAACCCGGAAAAGACCGTCTACCGAATCCGTGACGTGGACGGGGCGATCTCCACCACCGTCGCCGGGATCGTGCGGAGCGAGATCGGGATGATGGACCTCGACGACGTCCAGTCGAACCGTCAGCAGTTGATCCTAAGGATCAAGGCGCAGGTGGAGGATGCGGTCGATGCCTGGGGGATCGAAGTGACGCGGGCGGAAATCCTCGACGTGAACCTCGATCAGGCGACCCGCGACGCGATGCTCCAGCAGCTCAACGCCGAACGGGCCCGCCGTGCGCAGGTGACCGAGGCTGAAGGCAAGAAACGGGCGGTGGAGCTGTCGGCGGATGCCGAGCTTTACGCGGCCGAACAGATCGCCAAGGCGCGGCGGATTCAGGCGGATGCTGAGGCCTATGCGACCGAGGTCGTGGCCAAGGCCATCGCCGATAACGGGCTGGAGGCCGCGCAATACCAGGTGGCGCTCAAGCAGGTCGAGGCGCTGACCAAGGTGGGTGACGGGCCGGGCAACCAGATGATCCTGCTCCCCGCCGATGCAGTTGATGCGTTCAAGAATGCCTTCGGGATGCTGAAAGGACGCTCGACATGATGATCTGGGAAATCTGGTGGGTCTGGATCGCGGCGGCGCTCGTCCTCGCGATCCTCGAACTGTTCGCCCCCGGCTTCATCTTCGTCGGCTTCGCGCTGGGCGCGGCGCTGGTCGGCATCATATTCGCGCTGGGCTTTGTCCTCAGCCTGCCGGTGTCGCTGGTGATCTTCGCCGTGTTCTCGGTCGTCGTCTGGATCGTGCTGCGCCGGGCCTTCGGGGTGCGCAAAGGCCAGACGCAGACCTTTCACCGCGACATCAATCAGGACTGACACCCGCCGGGGCCATCCGGCCCACCGCCGTGCGGATCGCGCCGAGTTGCTTGCCCTTCACGAGCCATGAGATCGAGAAGGCGACGCAGGCGACCGTCTCCATCACGAACATGTATTTCCAGGGGGCGAGCGCCTCGGTCGCGGCGTCGATCAGGACGTAGGGCACGAGCGCCAGCAGGCACAGGATCATGACCACGCCGCAGCCCACGAAAATCAGGTTGTCGCCGGTCCAGCGGATGCGGCCCTCCTCGTCCCGGTCGCCCTTGGTGAACTGAAAGATCGACAGGATCGCGAGAGCGGCGAAGAAGCCGGTGGCCGAGCCGAAGTGAAACAGGTTCGGGTGACATTCGATCCCGAGGTTTATGCCCTCCTCGGTGCAGAGCATCGGGGCCTCCACCCGCACGGGAAATATCGCGACCCCGATGGCGAAGGCCCCCGCGATGCGCGACAGCCAGCGGTCCGACAGGATCTCCCCCTTCTCCGGGCGGCGGGCGTAGCCCTTGTAGGTGAACAGGAACACGCCGATGGCGCACATGATGCCGACGAAGATGTCGCCCATGTGGGTGTAATAGAACTCGCTGATCGAAGGGGCGAAGGTGCCCTTCGCTGTGAGCGCGTAGGCGATGAGCATGGCGGGCAGGAGAAAGCCGAGGTAGCCGAGCGCGCGCCGGACGTTGAGGTATTCGAGGACGAGGTCGTTCTGAGCCTCTTCGCGAAGGCCGGTATCGGGCTGGGTCATGGCAATGTCCTTCGGATCAATGACCCGAGGATACCATGAAGGGCGAAGAATTCCGCTGGGGAATCCCTCTAGGGCAGCTCGGCAAGAATGGCTTCGGCGGCGGACCGCGGGTCTGGCGCGCTTTTGATCGGGCGGCCCACGACGATGTGGTCGGCCCCGTCCGAGATGGCCTTGGCCGGGGTCGCCACGCGTTTCTGGTCGCCGGTTTCGGCCCCTGCGGGTCGGACGCCCGGCGTGACGATCAGTTTGCCGGTCGCCTCGGGAAGCGCGCGGATCATCGCGGCCTCATGGGGTGAGGCGATCACGCCGTCCGCCCCGGCGGCCATCGCGCGGCGGGCGCGTTCCACCACGATCTCCTGCACGTCGCCGGGCGTGATCATCATCTGGTCGAGGTCGTCGCGGTCGAGCGAGGTCAGCACCGTGACCGCGAGGATCTTGAGGTCGGACGATCCCTTGCCCTCCTGCGCCGCGCGCACGACCTGCGGGTCGCCGTGAACGGTGAGGAAGTCGAGGCCGTAATGGGCGAGCCCTTTCACCGCCGCCTCGACCGTGTTGCCGATGTCGAAGAGCTTCATGTCGAGGAAGATGCGCTTGTCCATCTCGTCGATGAGTTCACGGGCGAGCGCGAGGCCCCCGCCGGTCAGCATCCCCAGCCCGATCTTGTAAAACCCGACTGGATCACCGATCCGCTGCGCGAGTTCCAGCCCGGCGAGCGCGTTGGGCACGTCGAGCGCCACGATCAGGCGGTCATCGGATTTCGAGAGCGTATCGGTCATGGCACGTCCTTTCGGTTTCGGCCCTTTTGGTCAGGCGACCGGCGCAGGTCAAGGGCCGTAGAGGCGGCGCATGTCGGGGGCTTCGGTCGCGTACATATGGACCCAGATGTAGGCGTGCTGGAACGCCGCGACGACCAGCGCGTTCCATGATCCGAACAGGAGCGCGATGCCCCAGAAGCCCAGGAAGACGACGCCATACATGCCATTGTCGGTATGGTCGAACACGCCGCCCCGGACCGGGGGGAGGGCGCGGATCTCCTCGCGGAAGTGGTCGCCGCCGACGGCGCGGCGGAGCGTGAAATGCACGAGGGTCGAGTGCATGCCCCAGATGGCCGGAGCGAGAAGGGCGAGGCCGAGGGGAATTTCCAGCCAGCGCAGGCCGGTGATCGGAACGGTGTCCGCCCAGCCCGTCAGGATCAGCGTGATCGGGCGTGCGGCGAGGAGCGGCATGAAGATCGCCGTCCAGATGGCAAGGTCGCGGGCGCCGAACAGCCGCGTGAAAAGCGCCCGGTGAAGCTGGAGGCGAAAGCCCAAGGCCACCACGACCTGATGGGTCAGCGCGAGTGCGATGGACAGCGTGGCCCAGCCGGTGCCGGTGAGGCCGAGGAGGCGGGGCGCATCGGGCACGGGCGCGATGAGGGCGACGGCCCCGATGGTCAGGAGCACCGCCAGAAGGACATGCTGAGGCTGACCCTCGAGGATCTGCCTCAAGCCGGACTTTGCCCGAATGTCCGCGATGGTCGCCATGACACCCCCTGTCGGGACAGGATAGCACGGAACCGGCGCGCGAACAGGGCTATGCCGAAGCCGCGCGTGGAGACAGGGGCAGGCGGCCCACCGCGCTTGTGATGTCGACCGAAATCTGCTCCTCCCCCCGCCGGAAACCGGGCATGGCGCGGGCCTGTTCGAGCGCATGGGTGACGAAATCGTAAGTGATGAGCGACGAGGGGCAGTCGGGCGC
Organism: Maritimibacter sp.; assembly: GCA_002695005.1. Lineage (GTDB taxonomy): Bacteria > Pseudomonadota > Alphaproteobacteria > Rhodobacterales > Rhodobacteraceae > Maritimibacter. The sequence goes on along the minus strand of NZNT01000023.1, from coordinate 12,123 downwards.
CCGGTGCGCCTGACAGATGAAATTGACGTTGCGCGGTCGGCCGTCGTGACCCGGAATCATGGTCATGGAAACGGAGCCGCGGAAGCAGCGGGTGCGATCGTCCCAGTTCAGATCGCGGATGTCGATGTTGGTGACTTTCATACTCGGTCCTTTGCCCCCTCGATGCGGACAGTGACCGAAAGGCATGAATTTTCGGTTCGTTTTCAGTTTCTGAAACCTGAAGGAAGTGCTGCGACTTTTTGTGATCACAGTCTTGCGAGGCGCGCCCCGTCTCCCCATTTATAGCGCGAGGCCCTGACAGGGGTGTGCCGCAGAGCGGGCACCACGAGACATGGGGCGCTTGGAGAAAGGAAAAGACGATGAATTTGGAGAAATTCACGGAACGGTCGCGCGGGTTCATTCAGGCCGCCCAGACGATCGCGATGCGCGAGAACCATCAGAAACTCGCGCCCGAGCATCTGCTCAAGGCCCTCATGGATGATGAAGAAGGCATGTCCGCCAACCTGATCCGTCAGGCCGGCGGGTCGCCCGAGCGCGTGGTCGAGGCGGTGGACGCCGCTGTCGGCCGTATCCCGGTCGTGACCGGGGATGCGGGGCAGGTCTATCTCGACAATGCCACGGCGCGCGTGCTGGACGAGGCCGAAAAGGTCGCCAAGAAGGCGGGCGACAGTTTCGTGCCGGTCGAGCGGTTGCTGACTGCACTGGCGCTGGTGAAATCCAAGGCCAAGGAGGCACTGGAGGCCGGGGCTGTTTCAGCGCAGAAGCTGAACACCGCGATCAACGACGTGCGCAAGGGCCGCACCGCCGACAGCGCGAGCGCCGAGGACAGCTATGAAGCGCTCAACAAGTATGCCCGCGACCTGACCGAGGCGGCCGAGGACGGAAAGATCGACCCGATCATCGGGCGGGATGAGGAAATCCGCCGCGCGATGCAGGTCCTGAGCCGCCGGACCAAGAACAACCCGGTCCTCATCGGTGATCCGGGCGTCGGTAAAACCGCCATTGCCGAGGGCCTTGCCCTCAGGATCGTGAACGGTGACGTGCCTGAAAGCCTCAAGGGCAAGAAGCTGCTCGCGCTCGACATGGGCGCGCTGATCGCCGGTGCGAAGTATCGCGGTGAATTCGAGGAGCGGCTCAAGGCCGTGCTGAACGAAATCACCGCCGCCGCCGGTGAGATCGTGCTGTTCATCGACGAGATGCATACGCTCGTCGGGGCCGGCAAGACCGATGGCGCGATGGATGCTGCGAACCTCATCAAACCGGCGCTCGCGCGTGGGGAGCTTCACTGCATCGGTGCCACGACGCTCGACGAATACCGCAAGTATGTCGAGAAGGACGCGGCGCTCGCCCGTCGGTTCCAGCCGGTGCTGGTGGACGAACCGACGGTCGAGGACACGATCTCGATCCTGCGGGGCATCAAGGAGAAGTACGAACTGCACCACGGTGTGCGGATCAGCGACTCGGCCCTCGTGGCGGCGGCGACCCTGTCGAACCGCTACATCACCGACCGGTTCCTGCCGGACAAGGCGATCGACCTTGTCGACGAAGCCGCCAGCCGTCTGCGGATGGAGGTGGATTCGAAGCCCGAGGAGCTTGACCAGCTCGACCGCAATATCCTTCAGCTTCAGATCGAGGCCGAGGCGCTCAAGAAAGAAGACGACAAGGCCTCCAAGGACCGGCTGGAAAAGCTCGAATCCGAGCTTGCCGGGCTTCAGGAGGAATCCGCTGGCATGACGGCCAAATGGCAGTCCGAGCGGGCCAAGCTGGAGGGCGCCCGAGACCTCAAGGAACAGTTGGACCGCGCCCGTGCGGAGCTCGACTCGGCCAAGCGTGAGGGCAATCTCGCGAAGGCCGGTGAGCTGTCCTACGGCGTGATCCCGGAGCTGGAGCGCAAGCTGTCCGAGGCCGAGAGCGTCGAGGACGACATCATGGTCGAAGAGGCCGTGCGCCCGGAACAGATCGCGCAGGTCGTCGAGCGGTGGACGGGTATCCCGACCTCCAAGATGCTCGAAGGCGAACGCGACAAGCTCCTGCGCATGGAAGATGGTCTGCACAAGCGGGTCATTGGCCAGAATCAGGCGGTGCGCGCGGTGGCCAATGCCGTGCGGCGTGCGCGGGCCGGGCTGAACGACGAGGCGCGGCCCCTGGGCAGCTTCCTCTTCCTCGGGCCGACCGGCGTGGGCAAGACCGAGCTGACCAAGGCCGTGGCCGAGTTTTTGTTCGACGACGACAGCGCGATGGTGCGCATAGATATGTCGGAGTTCATGGAGAAGCACTCGGTGGCCCGGCTGATCGGTGCCCCTCCGGGTTACGTCGGCTATGACGAGGGTGGCGTTCTGACCGAAGCGGTGCGGCGCAAGCCCTATCAGGTCGTCCTGTTCGACGAGGTCGAAAAGGCGCACCCGGACGTGTTCAACGTGCTGCTTCAGGTGCTCGACGACGGTGTGCTTACCGACGGGCAGGGGCGGACGGTCAGCTTCAAGCAGACGCTGATCGTGCTCACCTCGAACCTCGGGGCGCAGGCGTTGAGCCAGTTGCCGGACGGCGCGGATGCGTCGAAGGCCAAGCAGGACGTGATGGACGCGGTGCGGGCGCATTTCCGGCCCGAGTTCCTCAACCGTCTGGACGAGACCATCATCTTCGACCGGCTGGGCCGGGAGGATATGTCGGGCATCGTCGAGATCCAGCTTGGCCTGCTCGCCAAGCGTCTGGCCAAGCGCAACATCACGCTCTCGGTCGATGATGACGCGAAGGTCTGGCTCGGCGATCAGGGCTATGACCCGGTCTATGGTGCCCGCCCGCTCAAGCGGGTGATCCAGAAGGCGTTGCAGGACCCGCTTGCCGAGATGATCCTCTCGGGTGAGGTGCTGGATGGCGAGACGCTGCCGGTCACGGCCGGGGCGGACGGGCTTATCATCGGGGATCGGGTGGGGAACTCGAACAACCCCAAGCCGGATGACGCCGTCGTTCACTAAAAGGCCAGACACGAGAGCTGTGACGGGCGGGGGAGACCCCGCCCGTTTTCGTTTGTCTTGACCGGCCCGAGAAATGCGAGTAATCACTCCCATGCAAATGCGAGTGAACACTCGCATCATTCGGGAGGCTCACAATGGCGACTTTCTTTTCATCCTTCATCTCCGCCCCGATGGCGAAACAGGCGCTGATCGTGCCGGTGGCGATCATGCTCCTGTTCTCGGTCTTTAACCTGACCGCACCGATGGACCCGGCCCGTTCGGCCCAGTCCGTCACGCTGGGTATCGTGAACCAGGACGAGGGGCTGCCGATGCCGCCGATCAAGGTGTCCGAGCGGATGCTGTCGGGTCTTGGCGGTCAGCTTCCGTTCCGCACCGAAGCCTATCCGGCGCGGGATGCGGCGGTGGCCGCGCTGGAGGCGGGTGAGGTGAGTGTCGTGCTCGTCTTTCCGCCGGACTTCTCGTCGCAGGCGTTCAAGGGCGCGCAGGCGCAGTTCGAGATCGTGACATCCCCCGCCGCGACGATTGCGGAGGTCCAGACGGCGCAGCAGCTGGAGCGCATATTGCCCGCTGCCATGTCCGCCGGTGTCGCCTCGATGCGGCTGGCGATGGAGCAGGGGCAGATGCCGAGCGGCGAAATGCCGGTCGCCGCCACGGTGACGCCGCTGGGTGAGATGGGGCCGATGGCGAAACTCCAGGCGCCCTTCGCGATGCTCTATACCACTTGGCTCGCCGCGCTGGTGGGCGCGATCATGATGACGCTCGCGACGCGGGCGATGGAGGGGCGCGGGGGTGCGGCGATGACCCGGACGATCCTGCCGGTGGCGATCACCGGCGTCGCCTCGCTCTGCCTTGCGCTGGTCGTGGGCGCCGCGGCGGGGTGGGAGAGTTTCCTGCCCGCCTGGGCCGTGGTCTGGCCCACCGCGCTTGCCCTCACCTGGGGGTTCATCGGCCTTCTGTCGCTGCTGGGCCTGTGGATGATCGCGATCCTCCTGCCGCTCGCCTTCTACCAGTCGGCCATCGGGGGCGTGATGGCCCCGGCGGCGGCGGCGCCGGAATGGCTCGCTTCGCTCACCGGCTGGGCCGGGCTGGAGCGGATCGGGGCGGCCTACCGGGGCGCGGTGCATGGGGTCGACCTTGCGTATCCGGTGATGCTCATCGGCACGATTGCGGTCGTCGGACTCGTCCTCATCTGGATCAAGGCTGCGATCCCTGCCAGAAACGGCTGAATGAGTCATTTGGAAACAGAAGCCGCGAAGGCGGTTGTCGAAGCTGTCGAGAAGGAGGAGGGTCGCATGGCGCCGAAAAAGCGCCTCGCGATCCTCGCCGCGCTGGACTGTTTTTCCGAAACGGGGTTCGACGGCACATCGACCAAGATGATCGCGCAGAGGGCGGGGATCGGGGAGGCGACGATCTTTCGCCATTTCCCCACCAAGCGTGACCTGCTGCTTCGGCTGGCCGCGCCGGTGATCCGCCACATCCTGACCCCGGCGGCCGAGCAGCAGGCGGTCGCGCTGTTGGACCAGCACCGGGACGAGCCCCGGCTGATCCTGCGCGAGGTGATGCTGTCGCGGCTCGCCTTCATGACCCATTACGAGCCGCTCGTGCGTATCCTGTTTCAGGAGGCGCTGGTGAACCGCGAGTTGCGGGACCTGATCGTGGCCGAGGCGACGCCGCTGTTTCAACAACTGACCGAGGTCGTGGGCATCATGGGGCCGGTCACGCCAACCGACCGGGAGCGGTTCTTTCGCACCGTCGGCTCGCTCATCGCCGGGTATTTCATCCATCGCTCGATCCTCCAGCCCGAGCGGGACTGGGACGACGCGGCGGAAGTGGACGGGATGCTGGCCATCCTGTTCGACGGGATCGGGCCAAAAGGCTGACCCACCGAACGAAAACCCCCGCCGTTTAACCGGCGGGGGCGTCCTGCCCGGGAGATGGGGGTCCGGGCTATACCGGGTCAATCAGCAGCGAAAAGCCCGGATTCTTCGGCCAGCGCGACTTCGTCCGCGTCGAGCACGCCGTCGTCATTGGTGTCGGCTTCGGCGAAATCCTCTTCCGTCATGCCGGAGTAGAGCGCGGTGGCTTCCTCATAGGTGACGGAGCCGTCGCCGTCGGCGTCGAGATCCTGCGCAAAGGCGGCTCCCGTTGTCAGCACGAGAACGGCAAGGGTGAATTTCAGCGACTTCATGTGTGTCTCCACAATAAGGTTACGCCGCACGCGCGGCGCAGGGCGATATTCAGCGTGCGCGCGGCGTTGGAAAGAGGGAAAGCGAGGCGGGGCGGACTGGCTTGCTCAGTTCGCTATAAGTTCCTGAAAAATAGGGCGGAATATCGCCTGCGTCGGCTCAAACTGGCCGATGCTCACATCACCGGTCCGGCCCGCCCTTCAATCCTGACGTGACGCCACCTTAATACTACGGCCTTTGAGAACAGGCCGGACTGGTCTTAGGCTTGCAGCAGGGAGGGGCCGATATGCGAAAAGTCGACGCGTTGCTCGCCGAATACGGTGAAAGCCATCAGAACGAGACGAACAAGAAGGTCCACTGGATCTGTGTGCCGGTGATCTTCGTCTGCGTCATGGCGCTGATCTATGCGATCCCGCCGGTCGCGGGTGTTAACCTGCTCTGGCCTGTGGCGATTGCGGCGCTGGCCTACTACGCGATGCTGTCGCCGCCGCTCGCGCTGGGCTTCGTCATCGTGCTGATCGCGGGCTACCTCATCATCCTGCTTCTGGAGACTGTCGTGCCGCTGCCGATCTGGGCGACCGCGCTGATCCTGTTCGTGCTGGCGTGGGTCGGACAGTTCTGGGGGCATAAGGTCGAAGGCAAGAAGCCGTCGTTCTTCAAGGATGTGCAGTTCCTGCTGATCGGGCCTGCGTGGCTGTTGTCATTCATCTACCAGCGCGCCGGGCTCAACTACTGAAGCGGCCCCCACCGGGGGGAGGCAGGGGCCGCTCGGTGAGGCGAGGTCGGGGTCAGGCCTCGTCCTCGGGGATGAGCCCGTCTTCCTGGGCGGACGCGAGCTCTTCCATGTCGAGCATCCCGTCGCCGTTCGTGTCGGCGGCCGTGAAGACGTCTTCGTTCACGTCCGGGAATGCGGCCATCAGCTCCTCTGGGGCGACCATGCCGTCTCCGTCCGTGTCGATCGGCATGACATCCTGAGCGATGGCGACCGACCCGATGGTGAGGGAAGCGGCGATGGCGAGATTTGCGAGTTTCATATGTCTGTCTCCGTTGTTGGTGTGGTCCCGTTCTTGCGGGTGAGGCGAGAGGGACATGACCGGGGCGCCCGCGCATCCGTCGCGAGGCAAGGCGGCGGATTTGAGCGCCGGGCCGCGAAAAGGGCCGCGCGGGGGCGGCGGAAACCGGACCGTCAAAGGCGGGCTTTCGCCATGTGGCGGACAGGCACCGATCCGGGCGGGCGTATCTGGCCGGGCTTTGCCGATCTTCAGGGCTTTTTCATACGCGCGGGATACTGCCGGGGGCGGGCCAGCCGGATTTCCCTTGTTCCTGCGACTCGCGCGCGGCATGATCGCCGCAAACGGGGCATGAGACCCCGGCGGCACGAGCAAGCTGGAGGCGAGATGAGCCCCGAAGTCGAACGCATTCTCCGCAAGATCAAATTCGGCAAACCGTTTCGCGCGCATGATGTGACCATCATCCACACGCTGATCGAGGAGACGCGGGTGAGTTTCTGCGTGGACATGGTCAACGACCCGATCCAGAGAAACCACCGCCGCGGCCAGTTCTATGAGCAAAAGGAGCTCAAGGACCTCAAGCGGCTGTTTCCCGAGGGCGGCACCTTTGTCGATATCGGGGCGAACGTCGGCAACCACTCCTTATATGCGGCCCTCATCCTGAAGGCCGGCCGGGTCATTCCGGTGGAGCCGAACCTGCTGGCATACCGCCTGCTCATACATAATGTCCTCATCAACCGGCTGGAGGATGTCTTCGACCTCGCCAAGCTGGGGGTCGGCCTGTCGGACAAGGCCGAGGAGGGCTATGCGATGCAGAAGCGCGAGCGCAACCTTGGCGGGGCCAAGATGCTGTCGGGCGAGGGCGATCTTATGGTGGTGCCTGGCGACGTCCTGCTGGAAGGCGTGACGCCTGACCTTATCAAGATCGATGTCGAGGGGATGGAGATGATGGCGCTCTCGGGGTTGGAGCAGACCATTTCCACCCACACGCCCACATTGCTCGTCGAAGTGGACAACGAGAATGAGGACGACTTCTTCGCCTGGGCCAAGGCGCGCGATTACGTCGTCGACAAGACGGTGCAACGCTACAGGCTCAACAAGAACCACCTGCTGATCCATGCGTCGCAGGTGGAAAAGGTCGCGGCCGAATAGGCGCACGCCGGGGAGGGCGACATGGACGACATGACCACGACGTTCTGGATCCTTGAATATCTCGCGATGTTCTTTGTCTTCCTGATCGGGCTTGGCGTTCTGATCGTCCTGCTCTGGTGGTTCGTGGACAAGTTCCAGACGGCGGACGCGGTGCGGCGCAATTACCCGGTCATCGGGCGCTTTCGCCATATCTTCACGAACCTCGGGGAATTCTTCCGGCAATACTTCTTCGCGATGGACCGCGAGGAGATGCCGTTCAACCGGGCGCAGCGCGACTGGGTCTACCGGGCCGCGTCGGACAAGGACAACACGGTCGCCTTCGGCTCCACCCGAAACATCTCGATGCCCGGCACGACGATCTTCGTGAACGCGGCCTTTCCGCCGCTCGGGTTCCAGTATGCCAAGACCGCGCCGATCGTGATCGGGCCGACGGCGGCGAAGCCTTATGAGGCGCCGAGCTTCTTCAACATTTCCGGCATGTCCTATGGCGCGCTGTCGCAACCTGCCGTGCGCGCCCTGTCGATGGGGGCGAAGAAGGCGGGGGTCTGGCTGAACACCGGCGAGGGGGGCATGGCGCCCTATCACCTCGAGGGGGGCTGCGACATCGTCTATCAGATCGGCACCGCGAAATACGGGGTGCGCGACGCGAACGGCAAGCTGTCGGACGAGATGCTGCGCAATGTGGCGGCGCATCCCGAGGTAAAGATGTTCGAGCTGAAGCTCGCGCAGGGGGCCAAGCCCGGCAAGGGCGGCATCCTTCCGGCGGCCAAGGTGGACGAAGAGGTGTCGCGCATCCGGGGTATCCCCATCGGTGAGGCGAGCGAGTCGCCCAACCGACATGAGGAGATCGACGACTGGGACGATCTGCTCGACGTGATCGCCCATATCCGCGAGGTCACCGGCAAGCCCGTCGGGTTCAAGACGGTGGTGGGCGCGGTCGACCCGTTCTCGGACCTGTTCGATTGCATCATGCGGCGCGGTCCCGACTCCGCGCCGGACTTCATCACCATCGACGGGGGCGAGGGCGGCACCGGGGCCGCGCCGATGCCGCTGATCGACCTGGTGGGGATGCCGATCCGCGAGGCGTTGCCCCGGATCGTCGATCTTCGCGACCAGCGGGGGCTGCACGACCGCATCCGCATGATCGCGTCGGGCAAGATGGTGAACCCGTCGGACGTGGCCTGGGCGATTTGCGCGGGGGCGGATTTCGTCGTGTCGGGCCGCGGTTTCATGTTCAGCCTCGGCTGCATTCAGGCGCTCAAGTGCAACAAGAACACCTGCCCCACCGGCGTCACCACCCACGACCCGCGTTTGCAGAAGGGACTCGTGCCCAAGGACAAGGCGACCAAGGTGGCGAGTTTCGCGCGCAACATGATCCGCGAGGTCGAGACGATCGCCCATTCCGTTGGTGTCGCGGAGCCGCGCCAGATGCGGCGGCGGCATGTGCGGATCGTGCAGGGTGATGGGCGTTCGATCCCGATGAACGAGATATACCCGAGTTACAGTACTCACGCGCTATCGTGATGCACCTTTATTGGGCCGCGTCTCGTTCCTTCCGTAAGACGGGAGAAGAAGGACGATGGAGGACCCGATGGGATACAAACCCGATTTGACCCGTGACGACGTCACGCCGAAAGCACTTTACATGAACCGCCGGCAGATCATGGCGAGCGCGGCGGGCCTCATGGCCGGCGGCATCGCGGCCCCGGCGCTCGCACAAAACGAGCTCGAGCCGAATACGTTCGAAGAGATCACCAACTACAACAACTACTATGAGTTCGGGACCGGCAAGGAAGATCCGGCCAAGTTCGCCCACATGCTGACCACCGACCCGTGGTCCATCGAAGTGGACGGGCTGGTCGACCGCCCCGGCACCTATTTCTATGCCGATCTGACCGAGGGCATGACGACCGAGGAGCGCATCTATCGCTTCCGCTGTGTGGAAGCCTGGTCGATGGTGATCCCGTGGAACGGGTTCGAGCTGAACCAGCTTCTGGAAAAAGTGGGTGTTCAGTCGGGTGCCAAGTATGTGGCGTTCGAGACGGCCTATCGCCCCGAGGAAATGCCGGGCGTGAAGTTCCCGGTCGTCGAATGGCCTTATGTCGAGGGTCTGCGGCTGGATGAGGCGATGCATCCGCTCACCCTCATGGCCACCGGGATCTATGGCGAGCCGATGCCGAAACAGAACGGCGCACCGATCCGGCTGGTGGTGCCGTGGAAGTATGGCTTCAAGTCGATCAAGTCGATCGTTCGGATCTCGCTGGTCGAGGATGAACCGCCGACAACCTGGAACAAGGCGAACGCGCGGGAATACGGCTTCTATAGTAACGTGAACCCGAACGTGGATCACCCGCGCTGGTCGCAGGCCACGGAACGCGTGATCGGCGGCGGCATCTTTGCGGCCCGCAAGGACACGCTCATGTTCAACGGATACGAAGATCAGGTCGCCAGCCTTTATGCCGGCATGGACCTGTCCGAGAAGTTCTGATGTCCGAGTTCGCACGCACGACAAACGGCGCCCTGCGCAAGATCCCGGCCTGGCCGATCTACCTGATCGGGGTCGTGCCGCCCGCGTGGCTTTTCTATCAGGGTGTCACCGGCAACCTCGGCGTGGACCCGGTGAAGGCGATGGAGCATCAGATCGGGCTCCTCGGTCTTCAGGTTCTGATCGCGACGCTGGCGATTACGCCGCTGTTCCGGTTCACCCGGATCAACCTCGTGAAGTTCCGCCGGGCGCTCGGCCTCGTCGGGTTCTTCTATATCGTCTGTCACCTCGCGGTGTGGCTGTTTCTCGACGTGCAGATCTGGAGCCAGATCTGGGCCGATATCGTGAAGCGGCCCTACATCACCATCGGCATGGGGGCCTTCGCGCTTCTCATCCCGCTGGCGGTCACGTCGAATAACTGGTCAATGCGCAAACTGCGCGGGACGTGGAAGCAGATCCACAAGCTCTTCTATCCGGCGATCATCCTGGGCGGGATTCACTTCCTGCTCCTGCGCAAGGGCATCCAGCTCGAGCCGGTGTTCTATCTTGTCGGAATCGTCCTGCTTCTCGCAGTGCGGATTCGCTTTCCGAAGCGCAGCCGCCAGACAGCGAACGCCTGAAACCCCCGATTCACCCGGATTTCCGGGTGAATCGCCCCCGGCGCATATGAATCGCCTCCCGATTCACCCCTGAATCGGGGCCTGCGCCACAAAAATCCGCCGATTCACCCCCCGATTCCACCGAGTCACCGACTCTCACAAGCGATTCACGGGGAGATTCCCGGCTCGAAACGGCTGAATCGGGGGTGAAACGGGTCTCTGAGTCCCGGTGAGTCTGTGGATAAGGGGGGGTTGAGGGTGATTTGGCGCTGTTAGCGCCCAAGATTTCCGGACCTCCAAGGGGTATCAGGAGGAAAAACACACAAAAAGATATAATAAAAACAGTGCCTTACATCTTTCCGGCAAAAAATCTCATGTTTCTGAAAAAAAGCACTTGCGGGGTACGGCCCATAACCGTAGAACCCCCCTCACCGGCGGCGCTGAGGCGCACAACGGAACGCCAGACGGAACGACGGAGCGACGCTCCAGAGGGAAGCGAGGCAAAAAATTAGAGGCTAGATCAGGCGGGCGCGCCGAAGAAGTTAGGGCGCACCAGTCGGGTTTTTGTCTCTACGCTCTTTGAAATCGATGGTATCTGAAGAGATATGTGGGCGGTTTGGTTCATTCGATGAACAAACAACTGCATATCAAACTACCTAGCGAAGGCTTTCGAGCCCTAGCGATGATGGATAGTCAGCTTCACTGTTTGGACGGCTTTCGGTACCTTTGGTACTGAAGCACAACAAACAGAGACGGTTCCAACCTTAGCCGGTTGGAATTGATGTGCAGAGGTTCGAACGTCAAGGATAACCGAGTAATCGGTTTTCAACTTGAGAGTTTGATCCTGGCTCAGAACGAACGCTGGCGGCAGGCCTAACACATGCAAGTCGAGCGAAGCCTTCGGGCTTAGCGGCGGACGGGTTAGTAACGCGTGGGAACGTGCCCTTCACTACGGAATAGTCCCGGGAAACTGGGTTTAATACCGTATACGCCCTTCGGGGGAAAGATTTATCGGTGAAGGATCGGCCCGCGTTAGATTAGATAGTTGGTGGGGTAATGGCCTACCAAGTCTACGATCTATAGCTGGTTTGAGAGGATGATCAGCAACACTGGGACTGAGACACGGCCCAGACTCCTACGGGAGGCAGCAGTGGGGAATCTTAGACAATGGGCGAAAGCCTGATCTAGCCATGCCGCGTGAGTGATGAAGGCCTTAGGGTCGTAAAGCTCTTTCGCCAGGGATGATAATGACAGTACCTGGTAAAGAAACCCCGGCTAACTCCGTGCCAGCAGCCGCGGTAATACGGAGGGGGTTAGCGTTGTTCGGAATTACTGGGCGTAAAGCGCACGTAGGCGGATTAGTCAGTCAGAGGTGAAATCCCAGGGCTCAACCCTGGAACTGCCTTTGATACTGCTAGTCTTGAGTTCGAGAGAGGTGAGTGGAATTCCGAGTGTAGAGGTGAAATTCGTAGATATTCGGAGGAACACCAGTGGCGAAGGCGGCTCACTGGCTCGATACTGACGCTGAGGTGCGAAAGTGTGGGGAGCAAACAGGATTAGATACCCTGGTAGTCCACACCGTAAACGATGAATGCCAGTCGTCGGCAAGCATGCTTGTCGGTGACACACCTAACGGATTAAGCATTCCGCCTGGGGAGTACGGTCGCAAGATTAAAACTCAAAGGAATTGACGGGGGCCCGCACAAGCGGTGGAGC
>NZNT01000022.1 GCA_002695005.1 Maritimibacter sp. | reverse complement strand
GCCACGAGAAGCGCGCCCCGGTCCATGGTCTCGAGCTCATCCACGCGGATCATTTGGCCGGCGCGGGCGACGCCGTGATCCGGTAGCGCGCCGCGCCCGCCTTGCCGTCGCTCGGGGTGGAGCGTTCAACGGTGTGGCCCGCCTTGCGAAAGCCGCTCAGCGCCGCCCGCGCCGAATGCGCCTGCCACCCGGTCGCCTTGCAGATCGCGTCCAGCGTCGCCCCGTCCGCCCGCTCCAGCATCGCGCGAACCTTGGCCTTCTTCGTCTGTTTGGGTTTGGTCATGATTGTCTCCTCTGTTCGCCGGGCCGGTCCAATGCCGGCCCCGGTACCGAGGCGCGCCCGGGACGGCCGGGCGTGGGAGCAGTCACGCTCTGTTCGCGTAACTAGTCCAGTTGGAATTGGATTGGGGGGAGTGGTAGTTCAGGTGTTCAGGCCCAGTACAGTGTCACAACTCAGACAGCGCCGCCCAATCGAATTTTCGTAGGCGGTCCAGTATCGGTTCAACAGAGGTACCGGCTTGGATCGCCAAACCTACGTCTTTTCCCGTGCCTGGGGGGCCGACAAAAACGGCACCGACGATTTTTCCTCCAGTGATGAACAGCCGGCGGTGAATGTTTTCAGGCTCGTCTGGATCATAGATTTCTTCGACACCTTCGCCCGCTTCTTTGATGCCGAACCCCTTCACGTCGATCCCCTCCATTTTGAGGCTGACGAGCGGCGCCGGCGGGTGCGCGGTGCGGACGATGCCGAATACGGCCGATGAGGCAATTTCAGCCTGCGATGTCCCTACGGTCCACAGCCCACCAATTTGCCGAGGGCGCTCGGCCACATCTCCGATTGCAAAAATGTTGGGGTCCGAGGTGCGCATGTGTTCGTCCACCAAAACGCCTCGGTCCACCTTGAGTCCGGCTTCGCGGGCAAGTTCGACGTTAGGGCGCACCCCCGCGCAGGCGATGAACAGGTCGCAGGGCTGCTGGCTCCCATTCGTTAGGCGAACCTCACGCACGCGATCCTCGCCGATCAACTCCTCGGCAGAGGCACCTGTGATCACGTCGATGCCGATGCGCGTAAGGAACGTCTGCAAAATGCGGCTGCCTTTCTCGTCCAGCTCTCTGTCCATGAGACGGGCCGAACGCTGAACGATGGTGGTCTTGAGCCGCAGTTTGCGCAACGCATCAGCCGCTTCGACGCCCAGAACGCCTCCGCCGAGCACCATGGCATTTTGGCAATCCTCGCTCTGGCGCCAGGCCCGGATTGCCTGTGCATCCGAAGCCTCACGGAGGACGAAGGCCCCGGATTTGTCCATGCCGGGAATTGGCGGCGCAAAGGCTTGTGCGCCGTTTGCGAGAAACAGGCGATCATAGGCAAGGATCTCGCCAGTGCCCAATGCGACGGTTTGAGCCTCACGGTTGATCGAACGCGCAAGCGTGTTGAGGCGAACGTTGATGTTTTTCTTCGCCATCGCGGCTTGAGACACGAAGTAGAGGTCTTCGATGCCTTGTGTCTCGTAGAGTAGCCGCCCGATGGCCATGCGATTGTAGAACGGGTGGTTTTCCTGCGCGACAAGATCGATAGTTGCGCTCGGTCCCAAGCGGCGGAGTTCGTTGGCGACAGTGCTGCCCGCCGCACCGTTCCCGATCACCACGATCTTCTGGATGCCCGTCACCGCGGCATGATCGACCGCGTCCAAGGTCGGCTCGGGTTCTGGCAGGCTCGCGGGGTCGGTTTCGAGATCGATGACCACCGGACCTTTGGCTGCGCGGCACACGCACGCGAGCCGCGCGCGCCCTTCCAGCCCCAGGCGGCGGAGCGTGGCGAGTTCCGTGTCGTTCGGCGGATCCAGATGCTCGCCCCCTTCGGCGACGACCACCGGATCGGCGCCGCACATGCCCATGCGGCAACCGAAGTCGATGGAAAGCCCGGCTGCCTCGATCCCCTCCAGAAGCGATTTGGTCGGATCGGCAGCGAAACTGCGGCCCGAAGTTTTTTCCGTGACCAGCCCTTCGCTGGTGCGTGCGGCCGCGTTGGCTTTGCCGACATCAACCGACGTTCGCCCAGCCGAAGCCTCTGCATTCAACGCATCGAAAGCGCGTTCGGCCTGAAACCCCTTCCACAACACCGAGGCGGCGACGATGAGCGCCACGATCTGAATGATCGCCGGACCAAAGGCAGGCGGCGCGGCGCCCAAAAGCGCTGCGAGGGTCGCGACAATACCCTCAGCGGTGAAATAGTAGAAAATGACGAGGGCCGACATCGCGGCAATTGCGGAGGCACGAAAATTCGAAAGGCGGATGAGGCTTCGGCACAGGAAGAAGAAACCCATGGTCCCCACCATCCATATGAAGAGGTAGCTGTAATAGGCGAAAAGACCGACCTCGTGCGGGTCGGGCGCAGTGAAGAAGGCGATGGCAAATCCCGGCAGTGCGGCGACGAAGAACCGCTTATGCCCGGCATACCAGGGATCCTTGTCGTTGAGATCCGTGAGGAAGGCCGCCTTCGGATTGAAATCGTAGCAGTTTTTCTGGCACCCGAGGCAGGTCGGGCAGTACCCGTTGCGCTCGACGAGAAGTGGCGCATGGCCATAAGCCTTCTGGATCGGCGCGAGTGGGCAAAACGTGCCGCACCAACCGCTCCGGCCCGCAAAAACGAGCCCTCCACCAAAGGCCAGCGTGAGCGCGCCCACCATCAGGACGATGAGCGATGCCGAGTCGACGTTGAAGAACAGGTGACGAAGGCTGACGAGCAGAAAGAAAGAGACGGTCGCGATCAGGAAGGCCACGTTCTTCAGCCAAGGCGGCAACCTACGCTCGCGTGAAATGCCAAAGGTGCGAGGCAACTGATTTACGAGCGCCATGGGGCACACCTGCCGCCAGATGCCGGGGGCTGCGGCGAAAAGAAGCGGCAGCGTCGGCACAAGAAGGCGCCAGAAAATCGTCATCCCCTGCTCGGGGTCGGTGACGACGAGGTACATGACGAATATCGTGGCGGCAGCTACGAACAGGCGTAGTGCCCACCAGATCATGTTCGGCAGGCGTGCGGGCAATTCCTGGTAATTCGGAAAAGGTTTCGTCTGAACGTCAGCCATCTTGGGTAATTCCTTGGCGTGGCGGCAAGCGGGCCTTAACTGCCGTGTGAGACTTGAAGTGCCTGCGTCGTCTCGCGCAAACGCGCGGCCAGAACGCTGCCCAAATCTAAAAGCAATGTCCGCGCAAGATCTGGCTCCCACGCGCTGAGATACTCGAACTTGTCACGGGAAATGCGCACGGCCGTGCCGTCGCTCTCTGCGCGTACATCTGCGCTGCGCGGGGCGCCGTCGAAGAATGCGATCTCACCGATCACGTCGCCTTCGGTGAACCGGGCGAGTTCGACGAGGTCTCCGTCCTGTTCCTGTGTGACCGCAACCGTCCCGGACAGGAGAATGAAAAGCGACCGGTCGATTTGTCCGGCTCGAATCAGGTAGTCGCCGGACATGAATTTCAATTGCTCGACATGCGCAAGAAGGCGAGTCCATTCGCGCTCAGACAGACTACCGAGAATGCGGTGGTCCGTGCTCGCGTCGCTTTGAACGGCCGAATCTCCGTAGTCGAATAAGCTCATGCGCTGTCCTGGATAGCTTTGACTAAGTTTCGCGTTAACGTCACGGAACGCAAGTTTTTTTCTGCCTCACTTATTTGGATCTCAGCAAACGCGGAAGGCCGTATTGGTTTTGCCTAGCAAGCCTGTTCCACGGTAAAAGCAGAAGGCGAATGGCCAAGTTGGGACGGAATTCAGTTAGTTGCTTTGCGATGGTTTGCCGTCATCGAAGCGCCAACTCAGAATCCATCTGATACTGCGAGCCTGTGCTGCATCTCACTTGGTTGGACGTGAATATGAGTTGCGTGCTCGGCATTTTGCGGCCAGTCTGTTGACGTAGGGGAAATTTCTGCAATGCCCAACCGCTGTTGTGGGCATCCCTTCCCGTGAGCTGCCGAAGGTGAGCAGATCCCCCGCGAATTAAGCCGCTCAGGTCTGACGCGTGCTGCTCAGGTCAATTGACTTAACTGGAGGGATTCATGTCATTCACGTTCAATCTGCCGGGCGATCCCGGGATCGATATTACCGTAGTAGAGGTTTTCAACCCTGACACCGGTTTCACCGAATTGCAGTTCGATGTCTCGTCCGATGGTGGCGATCTGCGAGCGCTGTATTTCGAATTCGCAGACGGATTTTTCGCCGATGATCTGTCGGTGTCCGGGGGCACGGTCTCCGGTCAGGCCTTCGAGGAAAATAGCGTCGACGATGTCGGTCGCGGAACCAATCTCAAGGGGCCGATCACCAAGGGTGGCAACGGGTTCGATGGCGGCGTCGCCTTCGGAGCGCCGGGCCGGGGGCAGGACGTGGTGAGCGATACGACCTTCACCCTGTCATCTTCATCCGGCGATCTGTCGCTTGCCATGCTCAGTGAAATGAGGTTCGGCGCGCGCGTCGACGGCCAGAAACTTTCAGGCACTGCACCCTTAGCGAATATCGCGCCAGTCGGCGTGGATGATGCCTACTCTGTAGACGAAGACAACGTGCTGGTCGTGTCTGCGGCAAACGGAGTGCTCACAAACGATACCGACGCGAACGGCGATCCATTGACGGTCAGCCTCGTATCCGGGCCGGCGAACGGTTCCCTCGTCCTCAACGCGGATGGCAGTTTCAGCTACACGCCCGATGCGGATTACTTCGGAGACGACACGTTCACATACGTCGCAAACGATGGAGAATTCGACACCGACCCGGTGACGGTCACCATCAGTGTCGCGCCGGTCAACGATGCGCCCGTGGCCGTTGACGACGGCGGAGCGGTCGAGCCGGTCTATGTCGAATCCGGCGACACCGTTATGGTCGCGGTGCTGAACGACGACTATGATATCGACGGCACGCTTGTCTCGTCGACGCTACAGGTTACCGGTGACCTCGGCGGGGGTGTGGGCTCTGCGGTCCCACAGGGCGCGAGCCACGTCATCAGCTTCACGGCCGACAACATTGGCGGCGACGAGACCGACGATAGTGTGGCCGGTGGCTCGACCTACACGGTCGAAGACAACGATGGCGCCGTCAGCAACCAGGCCAGCTTGACGGTTCAAGTTATCGACCCGCTGACCCAAACCGGTACTGATGCGCTCATAGCGGCCGCCAACGGTCAGCAGATCAGCCTGTCGTTGACGACCGAGGGTCGCACTTACAACACCGAAAGTGAAGTCGACGTACGGATCGATTTCGGTAGCCTCGATCAGCCCGACGTGAACGTCAGCTTTGTGTTGGACGGATCGGCTTCGATCAGCGATCCCGAATACGAGCAACAACTCGAGGCCGTGCAACTCGCCATCGACTCGATCGCGACACAGTATGCTGGGAGCGGCACCAACGTAACTTTCCAACTCGTCCAGTTTTCTGGCGAAAATAACATCAGCCGGTACAATGTGGACCCGAGCCTGAATGTTCTGGACACTTGGGTTCGCACCGAGACCTTCACGCTCGCGGATTGGAACGGCACCACCGGCGCGCTTGACGATGTGGCGGGCACAGCGACCTTCGCCACCCAGCTCGACGGGTTCACGAATTACGAACTCGGCCTCGACAGGGCCGTCGAGTTTTTTGCCGGCAGTGGTGCAGAAGGTGACGACAACTTTTTGTTCTTCATCTCGGACGGGGCTCCGACCCGCGCGATCGACCCCAACGACCCTACGGAAGAGATTGGCTCCTCCGTCGCCAATTTTTACCTGGACGAGGTTGGCGAGCTCTATGCCGAGGGCGTCGCGATTACCGCGATAGGATTTGGCAGCGTTCAGCTGAACACCCTGAGCGCTATCGACAATACCGGTGCGGGCGCTGACAGGTTTTCCTCGCCTACGCAGATCATCCAAGCGATCGAAGCGTCGCCGGTGTTCCCCAGCGATGTGTTCGAGTTCCGTTTGACGGTAGATGGCACCGACGTGGTCGTGCTCGATACCGCGGCCGAGATTGCCGCCGGTCTCGTGGATCTCGGTGGCGGGGATCTCGGGTTCTCGTTCGATGCGCTTGGACTGGATAATACCTTGGGCGGTGGAAGCGAAATCTCTGCCTGGGTGAGCTTTGACACGGATGGCAACGGCGTTGCCGACGAAATCCTGCAGGTCACCAACTTCGTTGCTGGGACCGACGGAAGCGATATCCTCTTCGCTTGATATCTTTGGCGGCCTCGCTATGGGGCCGCCAAACAACATGCGATCTGCCCTTTGGCGCACACGCACCAAATTCACTTCTGAATTACAATCTAAAGTTGAAAACCCGCCGTGCAGCCTGCGCGATTATCGGCACCACAAGCATGCTGACTGCACTCCAGTATTGGTCCGCCCCAATTTAGCCCGTCTCGGCCGGATGGGTGCGGGGCCGCCAGCATCTGGATTCTTCCCACCATCAAAAGACCAGTGATGCGTTCAGGAATCACCAGGGCGTTTACGGTCGTTTCTAGAATGATCGACGGCTGAAAAAATCTGTTTCCGCAGAACGTGGCGAGAATGGGGCAGCTAAAACCTGCCGGAAAACCTTACCAGACATGGCTCTTTTGTCGACTACTGCTCCGGTTCGGAAGAAAGCTGCCGACGGCGTCGGTTGTCGTTATTGACGTCGGGACTCATCGTACCAGTTACTTCTGAAGTACATAATCCGTAACGAAAATTTAACAAATCTCTACAGACACCCCGGTCTCGTACTCAGGCCCGATCTGTCTATGACGGAGAGGGAAACCCGCAAAATCGCAGGCGGGTTCCCGCTGAAACATGGATTTTATTGCTTCCCCGGCGTAAGCTTGTGTGGTGTTCGGACGTCTGACCGATCACAGCGAGTGATTTTTCCGATTGAGAAATTTTTCCGACTGGGGTTTCCGCTTCAACATGCGCGGGGACTGCCCATACGGCACCGAATTCAATTCTTGCTGCTCGCATCTGGGGAGAATGGACATGTCGAAGCATTTTCGGGACATCGGCGCACTGCGCGGTCGTTACTTCGGACAGCACCAGATACGAAATCGCATCTGCTCGGAGCGATTGCTCGGGAGGGCCCGGATCGGGGAGCACGCCTACAGGGTCGAAGCGTTCGAACCGCGCATGCTGCTGGCAGCGGATGCTTTTGGGTCATTCGGTGACGACGCGACCATTCAGGACTTCCTCGACAATCCATACGCCTTCAACGGACTCGGCGCTCAGATCGATGACCTGATTATCGCCGCGTTCGATACGCTTGAAGAATTCGAAGGCGAAGCGGACATCGACGTCGACCTCCCCGCTCTGCTCGACCGCTCCGATGATGGCGAGCACCAGACCGTGAACCTCGCGGACCTTCTGGCCATAGGGACGCAGCTCGCAGATACAGGCGATTTCACCGAGGTCTTTGACGAGGCGGACATCGATCTGGGTGAGCTCGACCTCATCGACTACGGCGATGCTGGCCTGACTCTGTCCGACGTCCTTCGCAATGCTTATGCCAGCGCCTTGGACGACCTGGCGTCTACCTTCCGGGGTTTCTCACTGGATTCCGCGTTCGACCTCACCCTGACCTTGCCGGACCTGACCGATGATGCGCGGGTGAGCGACACTGCCGGCTGGCAAATCAGCATCGACGTGTCGGACATCTCCATCGATCCTGCGACTGACGTCGGCAACGGGCTTTATGCCCTTGAATTCGACCTGTCCTTCGGCATCGAACGGGTCGAATTGTTCAGCTTCGACCTCGGGCGCAGCGCCGACTTGATCGGCTTGTCCTATGGCGTCGATCTGGCTGGCGACTATGGCGTCGACGCGAACGGAACGGCCGGGCTGCCCGGTGTAGATCTATCCGCTGGGCTGTCCTTCGACACGACAGCGCGCGTCAATCTCAGCCTGACGGAAACGACCAATCCGGGTGGCGATGGCGATCTGGGTACGCCGGAAGACAACTACCAACAATTGTTCATTGGTTTCTCGGACAACACCGGGATCGGTGTGGTGTCCTCCTCCGCGTCGCTTTTTGCCGAAGCGACCGGTGCGGGTGCAGGGGGCGAACTGGCCGAGTTTCAGCTTCAGATCGGCTTCCTCGAAATTCTAGCCAGCGGGTCCTTCGAACTCGAAGCTACCGCCGAATACGAGCTGGCCAGCTTCATCACGCTCGACACGCTCTCCGGTATCACCGTCACGGACGGTGACATTTCGCTTTCGGGCGCGATGGACGCCGTGCTCGAGGTGTCGATCGACACCGGTGGCGTGGGTGGCGGGCTCATCGACGACCTCGCGGATACGATCACGCTGGCCGCAGCGGACGCGGAAATCACCCTGTCCGCAACCCTGTTCGATGTGGGCGACTTCGACGCCGATGGCACGGCCGACCCGCGGACCGCCCCGATCGTCTCGACAAATACCTCCTTCGACGATTACTTCGGCGTGTTCAACGAATTGGGCGCGGACGAGATCGTCACGTATCTCGCGCAAATCCGCTCGTTCCTCCTGCAGTTCCAGAATTCGTCCGAACTGTTCGGCTTCGATCTGCCGTTCGTCGACAAGATGTCGCTCTTGGGAGACGCAGAGGACACGGCCGCCGATCTGCTCGACTGGGCGGCGCCGGTTCAAGACCTGATCAACAACCTCATCACGACGGTGCCCGATGCCGGGCAAGTGCCGAGCTTCGACAGCTTGCAGGAGCTTTTGACCGACAGCGATTTCGCGGCGGTGCTGGCCGGATCGATCCTTCCCGATCTCACGATATCGGATGACGGGCGGACGCTACTGACCTTCGGTCTCGATTTCGAATGGGACACCGGGTTCACCAAGGACGTGGACCTCGGTTTCGATTTCGGAACGCTCGAAAACTTCAATCTCGATGCCGGCGGAAACGTAGATGTTTCCGCCGATCTTGGTTTGGACTTCCTGTTCGGCGTCGACCTTGGGGGCGATGCCGAGGTTTCGGTCAAGGCCGCCGAGATCGGGCTCGGCCTGACGACGCTCTTCGGGGCCGGGGGCGCGAACAGCGTCAACACGAACCTCACGAACTCGGCGCGCTTCAAGCTCAAGGTGAACGGCATCCCGGCCTTCGAAGTGGAGGTGGACGCGGGTTCATATGCGAATACGGCTGCCTTGGTGGCGGAACTGCAATCGTCCATCGACGATGCGGTTGCAGGGGCGGGGCTTGCATCGGGGAGCGAGCCGACCTTCATCGTCGAAGAGGACGCGAACGGCCGGATCGTGATCCGCGCGCCGGGCTACACGCTGCTTACGATTTCCGAAGTGAACGATGGTAGCGACAACGACTTCCAGAATCTCGGCTTTGGCGAAAGCCAGATCGGCAATGCCGCGGCTGCACCGTCCAACGGCGTGCTCTCTGGCGACGCGTCCTTCGACCTGATCGTCGACGGTGCCGCTCCGGTCACGGTTACAGTGCTTCAGGCGGATACCTTGGACAACGGGACCGCTGTCGATTTGCTGTCGGACCTGCAAGACGCCATTGATGCAGCCGGTTTCTCAGGTGACATCACCGTGGTGGGCGCGGCCGACGACTTAGGTGGATTCCGTCTTGTGCTTGAGAACGGCACGTCGCTCGACATCGCTTCGATCAACAGCGTCGCTGCGGCCGACCTTGGCCTTGACGACGACCAACTGTCCAGCCGGGTCCAATTGATTGGCGATCGTGAGATCCAGTTTACGGGCGCTGACACTTTGCCTGCCGATGGTATTCTTGCCAGCGATCTGGAATTGACCGTCACGCTGGACGGTCAGGCCTACGGCCCGGTTACGGTTGCCGTGGACAGCACCAACGAAACACCTCAGGACCTGTTGGAAGATATCCGGGCCGCGCTACAGACCATTGAAGTCGAAGACGGTATCACGCTGTCCGAGTTCTTCGAGTTGGACGCCAACGGCACGCAGCTCATCGTCCAATCTTTCTTCGAGCCGGTCGACAGCATCGTCATTACTGAGAACGGCACGCAGATTTCCTCCGGCGGGACGATCACAGGGGCGCTTTATTCGGGCCTCGCAGCCGACGGCCAGTTCGATACGTCCGAAGCCAGCCTGAACAGCGTCGAATTCACCGTCGAGGTCACGACGACGGACGGCACGACCTATTCCGAAGTTATCACGATATCCGATGCGGGGCAGACGAGCATCGAAGACACGATTGCTGCTATCAACGCCGAGATCGCGCTGAACGGCGATATCGCCGGGCGCATCGTGGCGGGCCTCACCGGCTCGCGCCTCAACATAGCCGCAACGAGCGATGACGTGCGCGCGATCCGTGTGCTCGACATCAGCGGCTCGGACCCGGAGAACCCGACCGGCGAGGCCAGCATTCTGGGCCTTCAGGACGGGGCGAGCGCGGTGGCCGCCCCGCAAAGCGGCGGCTTCATCGCCGATGTCGACGTGTCGGCAAACGTCACGGCGACCGCGACCGGCTCCGGCTCGGTCGACTTCGGGTTCCTCGAGCTTGATTTCGGCACGATCACCGGCGGGGCGAGTGCCACGGCCAGCGGCGAACTGACCGGCTTCGCGCCCTTCGACCTTGGTGGTTCGCCCGGCGATATCACCAACGTCCTGACCTTTGAAAACCTGTTCCAGGCCGGTAGCGGCGCCGACTACGACGACGATACGAGCTGGATGAGCCAGATCGGTGGGTCTGTGGCGGTCGCGGGTAGTGCCGACCTGTCGTTCTCCGGTTTCGGCGTCTCTGGGCTTGGTGCGACCAACGACTTCGGAATCCTCCAGGACATCGAGGACTACATCAATTCGGCACTGGGTGCCGCGAGCTTCGAACTGGCCGTCGATGATATCCTGACCTTCGACCCCGAAGCGATCATCCTGCCATCGCTCACCGACATGCTCGAGATCGGGTCGTTCCTCGATTTCAACTTCGGCGAAATCCAGTATGTCTTCGATCAGGCGGCGGACTTCCTCGAAAACCTGACCGACCTGCCGTTCCTCGGGACGCCGTTGCCCTTTGTCGGCCTGAACCTCGCCGATGCGCTCGGCATCAGCGACGCGTTCGACGATGTGGTCGATTTCCTCAATGCCGCAGACCTTGAAACCATTCAGGGACTTGGCGATCTGCTCGAAGGGGCGCTGGAACAACTCGGCATCAACGGATCCACGATCAACGATGCGCTCGGCCTGACCTTCGACGTCAATTCCCCCGCCGTTATCGGGTTCGACATCGAATGGGACGAGGCATTCAGTGGCATCCTGCCGCTCAATTTCTCTCTGGCCGAATTCATCGCAGATGCGGGGCTCACGCTTCCTGGCATCGAAAACATCGCCAATATCTCTGGGTCAGCCAACCTCGCGGCCGATTTCGGTGCGGCGCTCGGGTTCTCGTTCGGGATCGACATCACGGACCCGACCGATCCGCTCAAGATCAACACCGACAAGACGTTCGTCTCTCTGACAGGGGCAGCCGAAGCGAATGAGGTCAGCTTCATCGCCGCGCTCGGACCCCTCGCGGCTCTGATCGACGGCGGCTCGATCTCGCTCGGCGGGACAGGGGTCGACAACGAGATTTTCGCCTTCTCCCTCGCAGATATTGACGGCATCGGTGACGAGCTTTCGATCCTCGACTTCCTCGACGGCACCCTCGATTTCGGCGACCTGTTCGACGGCGTGATCGACTCCTTCTCGCAGTTCAACTTCAACTTCGAGACGGTCCTGCCGATCTACGTGCAGTTTGCGGGGCAATCCACCTTCATCGGCAACTTGAGTGTCGACGCCTTGTTGGAGGGCTTTGACGACCTCGGGTTCTTCTTGGGTGACATCGGCGGCGGGATCTCCGATTTTGAAGACTTCATGACGATCCAGCTTCCGGATTTCGATCTGCTCGGAACCCTATTCGGAAGCGATTTCCTCGACCAACTCGGGCTGCTCGACACGGTGCAGCTGTTCGTCGAAGGGCTCGACCTCGTGTTGGGCACGCTGGGCGACCTGTTCGACGGGTCGCTTCTCGGGCTCGACGGTATCGACGATATTCCGCTGGTCGGAGACGCCTTCGAGGACGTGTCTGACTTCTTCGACGCGATCCGCACGGACGTGATCCAGCCACTGACCGACCTGATCGACCAGACGCCCGAGCTTCTGGCCTCGATTTTTGAAGATATCCTTGCCGTTCTGAACGATACTCTTGGCAGCTTGCTTGGCGAGATCGACGAAGCGGGTGAGTTCGTGATCTCATTCCTCGACGAAGCGGGCAATTCCATCGGGGACCTGCTCGACAGTGGCATCCAGAACGCGGCCGCTGGCATCAACGACCTTCTCGACCTTGTCGAACAGGCCGCGGCTTTCGAGGTCAGCTTCGACCTCAAGGGTCAGTTCGGGGTCGAGGTCGGTGATGTCGATTTCGGCGTGCCTGCGCTTGGCCTCGAGATCGACGGGGCACTCCAGATCGGTTTCATCTGGGATCTGTTTTTCGGCATCGGCGTCAACCTCGACGAGGGGCTCTACGTCGCCGTCGACGAGGATGCCCCGGAAATCCTGCTTGAAGCCTTTGTCACGCTGCCCAACGAAACCTCGATCTCGCTAGGGTTCCTAGCGGCGTCTGCACGCAACGCCAACCTCGACGAGGATACGGGCATCGACCTGCGCGAAGAGGCTGCACTGGGCGTCGGCATGGGCGACGACGACCCGTTCACCAACCCGCAGTTCAACGATCTGTATGGTGTTTTCGCCTTTGACCTTAGCACCAGCGGCGGTGACGGAGAGCTGGGGATCGCCGAGCTTGGGACCGTCCAGATGGATGCGAGCTTTGGCGTCGCGATTGATGCCGATTTCGAACTGCGTCTTGGGGTGGGGGGCATCGTAGGCGACGACCTCGCTGCACAGTTCCCGTCGATGATCGCCACGGTGGGTTTCGAATGGGCCATCGGCACGGGCGACTATTACGACAATCTCGCCTTGTCTCTGCCGTCAACGCCAGAGGTGACCTTCGCGGAGGTCGGGCTCGATCTCGGCGAATTCCTCACTGGCACGCTTGGACCGATTGTCGGGTTCGTGAACGATTACATCGACCCGATCATGCCGCTCATCAACTTGCTGACGAGCCCGATCCCGGTCATTTCCGACCTCAACGGCGAGGTGTCGCTTCTCGATATCGCGGCAGAATTCGGGCTTGTGAATCAGGGGCTTGTAGACGCAATCGAAGCGATTGTCGGCATTCTGAATTCGCTGAACGCTCTGGGTGACTATTTCAACGATCCGAACAACGCGGGGCAGGATCTGATCCTCTGGATCGTCGGGCCGAACTCGCAATTCGGTATCAACGATCCGCTGATACTCGGCGGCGATAGCACAACGACGGATCTGACCAATCCCAGCAATATTGGTCTCTTCACCGATCCGACGCAGGCGCTGTCGGACATTCTTGGCAGCGAAGGATTGACGGACTTTGTCGGTGATCTTCTCGGCTTCGATGCGAGTGCCATGTCGTCCGTTCTTGGTGGGGTCGCCGGAGGCTTTGGCGGCAGTGGTGCGGCCAGTGAGGGCGCGAACCTGCTGTCCGGCGGGGCCGGTGGCAGCGTCGGTCTTGTCTTCCCGTTCCTCGAAGATCCGTTCTCGACACTGGGCCTGTTGTTCGGTCGCGACGTTGACCTTATCGGCCTCAACCTGCCGCCGCTCAGCTTCGGCTTCGACTATTCCCAGTTCTTCTCGATCTGGGGCCCGATCGGGGTCACGCTCGGCGGGGCCTTCTCGGCCACCTTCGACTTTGATGCCGCCTACGACACGGCCGGTATCCGTAAGTTCGCGGACGGCGATTTCCAGAACCCGCTCGACCTGCTCGAAGGGTTCTACTTCCTGGACGACAGCTTCGAGAACCGCGGTGTCGATACGGCCGAGATCACGCTTTACGGCGAAATCACCGCGGCACTCGCCATCAATATCGGCGTGGCCGAGGCAGGGGTAGGCGGCAAGATCGCGGGGACTTTCGAAGTCGATTGGAACGATCCCAACGGCGACCTCAAGGTGCGCTTCTCGGAAATCATCGGCAACGTGGTCGATAGCGGTAACCCGTTGTGTGTGTTCGATTATTCGGTTCTGCTTGAGGCGAACCTCTTCGTCTACGTCGAAGCGCTCTGGGGTCTGTGGGAGAAGCGGTGGGAGTTCGGCCCGTCGCTTCCGCTCATTGATGAGACCATCGAATGCACGCCGCCCCCGGTGCTGGGTAGCCTCGACGGCGACATCCTGCGCCTCAACATGGGCGACTATGCGGCTGACCGGATTCACGATGTCGACGGGGCGATCTCGCTCGACGATGTCGAAGAGCAGTTCTTCGTGTTCGAAGATGACAGCGGCGACCTCTGGATCGAAGCGATCATCGACGGCCAGTACGTCGAGGCGCAGAACTATGGCAATCTCGGCGCAGACGTTCTGATCCTCGGTCGCGCCGGACTGTTCGACGACTCGATCTACCTCGACGGGACACGTGCGTCCTCCGTCAACGGGGGCTTCACGAGTGGTCCGGGCAGCTCGAATGCAGTCACTAATCGCGCCGACCTCGAAGGTGCGGACGGAAACGACATCCTCATCGGTGGTACGCGTGAAGACCGTATTCTGGGTCAGAGCGGCGCCGACGTGATCGGTGGCGGCGCGGGCAACGACACCCTTCTCGGCGGGTCGGGCGACGACTGCATCGATGGGGGGGCGGACAACGACCTGATCCTCGGCGATATCGGCAACGATATCCTGCGTGGCGGTGACGGAGATGACGTGATTGACGGCGAAGAGGGCGACGACGCCATCGGCGGCGGCGCAGGCGATGATGTTCTGTGGGGCCGCGAAGGTGACGACATCATCGCGGGCGGCAGCGACAGCGACATTATCTCGGGCGATGGAGGCCGCGACACGATTTGGGGCGACCTCGACCTGCTCGTGAACAACTGCGTGCTCGACCCGGCGTTCGTTACTACGCCGACAGGCGCGGACGGGAACGACTTCATCGCTGGCGGCGAAGACGTTGATTGGATCAGCGCCGACGGCGGCGATGACCTTGTCTGGGGCGATAGCGCGATTCGCGCTGCTGCTGATAAGATCACGCCGCTCATGCGCGCCGGGAGCGATCCGTTCCAGATCATCGAGAATGGTGTGGTGATCGAAAGCGTGGCCAATGCGCCGCTCACGCTCAAGAACAGCTTGGGCAAGGGCGGCGGAGACGTCATCTCCGGCGGTGCAGGCGACGACGTGCTGCAGGGCGAAGACGGCAACGACGTGATCCGGGGCGACCTGTACGACGATCTCGCGAACGAGGACGACCGCTTCGATATTGGCCTGACGACGGATGCAGCAGGGCGGACTCCGACTCTCGACGGCGACGACGTGATGACCGGCTTCAAGGGCGCGGACGTCATATTCGGCAACGCGGGCAATGACTTCGCCGATGCGGGCAGCGGCACCGACTTCGTCTTCGGCAACGAAGGCGACGACCGGCTGCGCGGCGCGGCAGGTCGGGACGTGATCTTCGGCGACAACGGCGAAGTCGTGGTCTTCGAGGCTGGCGACACCGACCGTGTGACCGACGATGGCGCGGCGGCAAGCTACGATGCGCCGACGTTCGATCCCAAGGTTCTGACCACTCTCACGCCGGGCATCGGCGGCATCGACGAAATCCTCGGCGGCATCGACGACGACGTGATCTTCGGCGGCGCGGCCAGCGACGATGTGGACGGTGAGGGCGGTCGCGACTTGATCTTCGGCGACCACGGCTTCGCTGAATTCTCCTACGATAAAGCGATCGGTGCATCGCTGATGACGGCGGCCAGCCCTTCGGACCCAGCCGAGGGTGCTGCCGATACTCTGCTTGGCGGGTTGGGTGCGGATATCATCTTCGGTGGCACCGGCGGTGACACGATCGATGGCGATCTGCCCGACGACGGGACGATTCCGCAGTCCGATGACGTGATCCTCGGCGATTTCGGCAAACTCACCCGCCAGCAGACCGTCAAGCTCAAGACGGCCCTGGTGGCCGAGATCACGACCGTCGCGGGCGGTTTGGGTGTCGGCTCCGACATTCCGGCACCTGCGAACTACGGCAACGACATTGTCACGGGTGGCGGCGGCGCCGACGTGATCTTTGGTGGCCTCGGAGCCGACCGTCTGCAAGGCGGGCGCAGCGGCACGGGCGAGGGCGAGACGCGCGATATCATCGTCGGCGACGATGGCCGTCTGTCCTATGTCGAGACCGGCGCGCTGACCACGGTGGACGGCAATGCGCTGATCGCCGACGGAGACCACCTGAACTTCGAGGCCTCCGGCGCGCTGAAGCTGACGCTCGACATCGTCGAGACCGACGTGAGCGTGGGGGCAGGCGATGCCGACATCATCTCCGGCGGCGCGGGCGACGATATCATCCTCGCCGGTGGCGGGGCGGATACCGTCTATGGCGACGACAGCTTCGACCTGACGACGCTTGTGCTCATTCCGGAAACCTCCGAGTTCGGTGCCGACACGATCATCGCCGACCAGGGCCTCGTGGCGCTGACCGAGACGCTGATCCGGGTCGTGCGCTCCACCGCGACCTCCGACAGCGAGGGCGGCGGTGACACGGTTTCGGCCAACGCAGGCGACGACGTGGTGATCGGTGGCGTCAGCAACGGCGAAACCGATACACTGGGCGGTGCCGAAGGCGACGACATCCTGATCGGTGACGAAGGCGTCGTCCTCTACACGTGGAACGACGACCTCGCTATCCGCGACCGTATCTTCTCGACCTCCTTCACGCTCGGCGCGGCCGACGTGATCGAAGGCAACGCGGGCGACGACGTTGCCATCGGCGGCAGCGGCGACGACGTGATCCGGGGCGACAACGCGGGCGGCGTGATCGAGGCCGGCGCGGGCGACGACATTCTGATCGGTGACCAGGGCGAAGTGGATTATGACGTCTCGACCGGCGTGTCCGAGCGCAACGCCGTCTTTACTACCGACACCTCGGACCTCGACGGCGGGATCGACACTATCGAAGGCGACAGCGGCAACGACATCATCATGGGCGGTGTCGCAGGCGACTTCCTTTACGGTGAAGCGGCAACCGTCGCGGCCATCGCGAACGGCTTCGGTCGCTACGACGACACGATACTCGGTGATGAGGGCGAGGTACTCTACCGCGTCTCCGACACCGACTCGACCACCATCGACGAAATCCGCAGCACCGAATTCTCCCTCGGCGGCGATGACGAAATCTTCGGCGGCAAAGGCGCCGACGTTGCCATCGGCGGCACCGGAGGCGACCTGATCCTCGGCGACAACATCGGCGCGGCCATCATCGGCGAGCAAGGCGACGACATCGCCATCGGGGACCAGGGCGAACTGATCTTCATCGGCGGCGAGCGCGATATCATCCAGTCGACCGACACGGCGGATGCCGACGGCGGCGTCGATATCATCGA
This sequence comes from Maritimibacter sp., assembly GCA_002695005.1. Lineage (GTDB taxonomy): Bacteria > Pseudomonadota > Alphaproteobacteria > Rhodobacterales > Rhodobacteraceae > Maritimibacter. Next base: position 29,528 of record NZNT01000022.1, on the reverse strand, counting down.
AGGCAACGCAGGCGCAGACATCATCATCGGCGGCGTGCTGGGCGATAATCTCTATGGCGAGGGCATCACGCAGGGCGCGATCAGCGTGGGCTTCGCAGGCGGATACGACGACGTAATCCTCGGCGACGAGGGCGAAGTGCTCTACCGCGTGAAGGATGCCGACAGCTCGACTATCGACGAGGTGCGCAGCGATGCCTTCGGCCTCGGCGGCCAGGACTATATCCTCGGCGCCAAGGGATCGGACATCCTGATCGGCGGCACGGACGACGACACGATCTACGGCGACAACCTGGTTTGGCAGGTGATCGGCGAAGAGGGCGACGACATCGCGCTGGGCGACCAGGGCGAGGTGATCTTCCTCGCCGGTGTGCTGGAACGTGTCGAGACCACCGACACGGCAGAGACCGACGGCGGCGCGGACTACATCGAGGGCAACGACGGCGACGACATCGTCATGGGCGGCGTCGCCAGCGACGTGATCCACGGTGAATCCGATCTCAGCGGCAGCGTCGGCGCGCTGGGTCGCTACGACGACATCATCCTCGGGGACGAAGGCGTGGCCCTCTACGACACCACGAACGACACGATCCGCGAGCGGGTCGAAGTCTCGACGAAGGAGCCGCTCCTCGGCGGCAACGACACGATCTTCGGCAACCGTGGATCTGACGTGGTCATGGGCGCGACGGGCGACGACACGATCCGGGGCGACGTGTTCGCGAACGGCGGCGCGCTCACGGCGGTGGGCACGCCGGGCGCGGGCGAGAGCCTGTCCGATATCCTGCTGGGCGACCACGGCTCGCTCTCCTACGACGACGCGCAGGCCTTTGACGGCGCGATCGACACGGGTGTCAGCTACAAGTCTACGCTGGTGTCGACCTTCACCGCCTCGGGCGGCGACGACTTCATCACCGGCGACGACGCGGGCGATTTCATCCTCGGCGGCTTCGGCTCCGACCGGCTTTATGGCGAGCAACTCTACACCCTGTTGGGTCTCGTAACGGCGCGGGCAGGGGATGACGTCATTCTTGGCGACAACGGCCAGATGGACTGGGGCCTCGACGTCACCGACGGGCTGGCCACGGCAAGCTCGGGTATCCTATCACCCTTCGACGGCGACCTCTCGACCCTCGACCGGGTCATGGTCATCGCGCCGAACGATGGTGCGGGCGACGTGATCTTCGGCAACGGTGGGAACGACGCGATCATGGGCGGCACCGGATCGGATCAGATCTGGGGCGACAGCGGGGACGGCGGCCTTCTGGGCGGCGGACCGGATCAGGTCGACGGCGACGATGGTTCCGACCTCGTCATGGGTGACCACGGTACGCTCTACTACCAACTCGCCCAAGTGAATGCGGTCGGAACCGGCGTGGCCTTCAACAACTTCTTCGTCGCGACCTTCACGGGTGCAGGCGATGGCGGTGCCGCTGACCTTGCCTTCGGCAACGGTGGCAGCGACATTCTGATGGGGCAGCAGGGCGACGACCTGATGTTCGGCGGCACTGGCGACGATGATCTGATCGGCGGCCACAACGTGGAAGGCGGGATCGACGAGTTGGGCGGCCAGACCGCGGCCGACTTCGACCTCGGCCCGACGCTGGCAGGCATGACGCCGCTCGACCTCGACGAGCTCTCCGACGTGCTCGACGGCGGCACCGGCGACGACGTGATCGCGGGCGACAATGCCATCATCGTGCGCCAGACCGACGCGGCATCCCCGCGCATTCGTCAGGTGGGCGCAGGTGGAGCCATGTATACGGTCGAACAAGTCGACCTCGGCACCGCCGTTCTGGGCGAAGAGGTTCTGATCGATCAGGCGATCCTCGCCAACGTGGGTGACGCCCACGAACAGAACCCGGATATGGTGAATGGCCGCACGGTCACGATCCTCGACCATTCCGCCGATATACAGAACGACGCGGCGGCGGACCCAGCGGGTGCGCACAGCTTCGGTAACGACCTGATCGTCGGCGGCGCGGATGACGACGAGATCTGGGGCCAGCTTGGCGATGACGTGATCCAGGGCGACGGCCTGATAGAACTGGTCGGCGGCGGCGTCGCGGCGGCGGGCGAATACGACCCGACGCAAGGCGCGGACCCGTCCTTCTCGGTGCCCTCGCAGTATCTCGCCTTCGCGACCGATGAAGTGATGAGCTACGAGCTCAACTTCCGCGTGGTCGAAGACGCCGCCGACGGTGACGACTACATCGAAGGCAACGGCGGCAACGACCGGATTTACGGCAACCTCGGCTCCGACGACATCGTCGGCGGCTCGTCCAGCCTCTTCGGTCTGGGAATCTTCGACACCGTGGCCGACCCGGCCCGCCCGGATGGTGCGGACCTGATCTACGGTGCCGCAGGCGATGCGGCCCGGCTGGCACGCGGTGCCGTGACTTCCCAGGTCGCGGGTTTCGACAGCGACGTGATCCTTGGCGACAACGGCAACATCTATCGCCTCATCGATGCGAACGGTGACTACCGCAGCTTCAACTACGACACCTCAGGCACGATCATCCCGCGCCCGGTCGACCTTCTGGACTACGGCTATCAGGCTCAGTTCACGGCTGATCTCGGCACCGGTGAAAGCACCTTCACGATGGCCGACCTTCTGGCGGTCTCGGGCTACGGCGCCAGCGATCTGATCTTCGGTGAGGACGGCGACGACTTCATCCACGGTCAGACCGGCGATGACGTGGTCTTCGGCAACGCCGGCAACGACTCGCTCCACGGCGAGCGCGGCAATGACGTGCTCTACGGTGGTTCGGGCGAAGACGGCATCCTCGGCGATGACGGCCTGCTGAAGGTCAGCCGCCTGCCGTCCGATCCGGGTGGCGGCCCGAACGCGACCGCGTTTATGGTCGAGGAACTCTGGGGCATCAACGAAGAGCTTCAGGTCGACCTTGAGATTTCGACGCCGGGCAACCTCCAGCGCGACATTATCAACGAGGCCGACAGCCTGCGTTACTCCGTCGACCTGCTCGCCTTCCGCACCGGCACGACCGGCGAGGATCAGCAGTTCAACGACATCATCTTCGGCGGCTTCGGCACCGACTGGATGCATGGCGGCGACGGCGACGACGCGATCTCGGGCGCCGAGGCGCTGTCGATCTACTATGATGCCGAGGGCGGCGACTTCGGCGGCATCAACGACCTCCTGAAATCCTCGCAGCAGGGCAGCGCGTTGGTCGGTGGGCCCGCATACGACGTACAGGATGACCCGTTCTGGTATGCCATCGCGATCTACAACCCCGGCAACATCCTGCGCCACGAGGGCAAGACGGCCGCGAACGGTGACGGCAACGGCAACTTCGGTGACGTGTCGGCGGAATTCGCAGCCTACGACAGCTACAACCCGCGTGACCGGGTGTTCGTCGATCCGGCGACCGGCCTTTCGGTCCCGATCGACGAACTTACCGGCAATGAGATCGACTTCATTCTGAACTTCGACGCTGAGGAAGGTGACGCCGAGACCAACTTCCCGGACGAAAACGTCGACCTCTTCACCGATGGCGACGACCGTATCTTCGGCGACCTCGGCAACGACTGGATCGTCGGCGGCACGGGCCGGGACAACATGTATGGCGGGCGTGGCAACGACCTTCTGAACATGGACGACCAGCACGACACGGCGGGCATGCTGAACACCGACCCGGATGCCTTCCAAGCCTATGCCGATCAGGCCTACGGCGGGGCAGGGCGCGACGTTTTGATCCTGAACACCGGGGCGGACCGGTCCATTGACTGGGTGGGAGAGTTCAACTCCTACATCGTGCCCTTCAGCCCGTTCGGCGCCTTCCACATCTCGCGCTCGCTCCAGCCGCATCTGGCCGAGTTCCTGCTCGACCTTTCGGAATCCGATGGCAGCGATCAGACCGGGCCGGACTTTGGCCTCTACCTCATGCACAAAGTGGCCGACGCGCGCACCGATAGCCCGGACGTTGACCGCAACTATGAGCCGTTCGGCGAGCTTGGCATGGTGCGCCAGCAGGACTTCGACTGGGGCGACCAGACCGGCGCGCCGGCGGACCCGCAGGCCGGCAACCTTCAGGGTCAGCGCGAGATCATGCGCCGGGCGCTCTTTGCGAACGAACCGCTTCAGGGCGGTGGCGGAGGCAATGGCGGCGGTGGCGGCAACGGCAACGGTCAGGGCTTTGCAACCACGGCCGGGACCTGGTCGGTCGAGGGCGGCGTCTACAACGCGTCGACCACGCTGGGCGGCGACGCGGTCAGCATCTTCCCGCTGGACGAACAACAGCCGACCTACATGGAAATCCTCGCCACGATCAACGCGGACAAGGACAAGGCGGGCTTCAAGTCGAACGGATACATCCTCTTCGACGTCCAGTCCGAGACCGAGTTCAAGTTCGCTGGCATCAATGTCGGCACCGACAAACTGCAGATCGGTCAGCATACAGCCGCTGGCGGATGGGAGGTTCTGACCCAGTCGAACCTGCAACTGAAGCACGAAACGGACTACGACCTGACGCTCGTGATGTTCGGCACAGTCGCGACGCTCTACGTCGATCAGGCCCACGCCACGTCGCTCGACTTCGGCGCGGCTCTCAACACCGGCTACATCGGTCTTGGCACCGACAATTCGATCACGCGGTTCGACGACTGGCAGGTTCAGAAATTGCCGCCCGAGATCACGTTCGAATGGCCGGCCGACTTCGCCGACAATATGGGCGACCTCAGCGCCGAAACCGCGATGTGGACCACGACCGGCGCGACGCTCGTCGGGACGCCGACCGGGGTTCCGGCCATCGCGGCGCGGCCCGTGGACGTTCAGTTCTTCTCGATGCTGGAGCTCGAAGCGGTACTTGACGGCACCGGATCGTCGGGCTTCGTCTTCGACTACTACTCGACCAACGAGTACAAGTTCGCCACCTACGACAGCACGACAGACGAACTGGTCATCGGCCACGTGTCCAACGGCAAGGTCAGCGTCGATGCTACGGCGACGTACGAAGCCGACGGTCCGGTCGAATTCGTGCTGAACATGCGCGGCACGCAGGTCAACGTCGAGATCAACGGAACTTCAGTTGCGGGCCACCTCTACAACGCCATCCTCAATGACGGCGGCGTGGGCCTCTTTGTCGAAAGCGGCACCACCATCTTCGACAGCTTTGTGATCCGGGGCGACGACCCGGCCTACGACATCGAAGAGGTCTCGGCCATTCAGGCGGCGGAAACGGCGAGCGTCCAGTCGGGCGAGACACTGGATCAGGCGGAACTGGAGGAGATGGCGGCGGTCGCGCTTGAGATGTGGGCCGAAGAGCTTGGGGTGACGGTCGCCGACCTCGGCATCAGCGTCGATGACTTCCTGCTCACCGATCTTGCTGGCGACCAGCTTGCCAGTAGCCGCGATGACGGCCGCATTCTGGTGGATATGAATGCCGCCGGTCACAGCTGGTTCATCGACGACACGCCTGAGGATGACGCCGATATGGGCGAGGGGATGGACCTTCTGTCCGCGCTCCTGCACGAGATCGGACACCAGCTCGACTACGACCACGAGGACGCCGAAGAACACTCGGTCATGGATCCGTTCCTGTCGGAAGGCGAGAGGCTGAACTTCGATGGCTTCACCGAGGATGACGATGCCGACGACGGCTCGATCATCATCGAATGGACCACCGATCCAGAACCCGAGACCCCGGCGCCTACCGAGACCAAGGGTGGCAAAGGCGGCAAGTCGACCCGTCCCGATTTCCTCTATGAACTCGACGATCTCGACACCATCGCCGACCCGACGAAAGTTGCCGCTGAGTGAACGGACCGTTCGGGAAAAAAAGTAGCTTTGTGCCCCCACGTCAGCTAGGCTCGAGGGGCACTTAGCGTGCAAACAAACGCTTGTAAAATAAAGTAAAACCGGGAGTGAACATGAACGATCAATCTGATCCGAAGCCGACCCGTCCGACGCCCAAGGTCAACTGGAATTCCGACCAGATGTCGACCAGTTACGCCAACGTCGTGAACGCGATTTCGAGCCGGGAAGAGTTCACGCTGTTCTTCGGAACGAACCAGACATGGAACGCCACAGACGGGCAACTCGACATCAAGCTGTCCGACCGGATCATCCTCAACCCGCACGCCGCCAAGCGGCTCCTCACCCTGCTGACGGCGGTGATGAAGGAGTACGAAAACCGGTTCGGCGACGTGAATATCGATCTGGCCTCTTCGGCGCCCGCAACCGTGGCGGACGGATCGAAATCGAATTGAACTAGGTCCGGTGGCCTTAGATGGAAGGCACGACCGAAAGCGCAGAAGTCTTTCAACTCGACAGTTCGCTGTGGCGGAACATGCTGTCGGGCAGGGACGAAGGCGCCTTTTTCGAAAGCTGGCTGGCCCTGCAGGCGCGGCAATTGCCCGGTGCGCAAAACGCTACGCTCGTTGTCGCTGACGGTGACGGGACGCTGAAGCCGAGGGCCTTCTGGCCGCAAGGCGCGGCGCCCGGCGCGGCGGCGATGAAGGCTGCACAATCGGCAGCCAAGAAGAAAAGCGGGATCGTAAGGCGGGACGAGGCTGCCGGGATCGCCGCTTTTGCCTATCCCGTCATTCTGGGGGACGAGCTGCTCGCCGTTTCAGCCTATACGGTGAACCTCCAAAACGACCGGCAATTGCAGGAGTCTCTGCGCAGGGTGCAATGGGGCTCCGTATGGCTCGAAAACCGGTTCGCGGCGCAATCGCGCACCGCTTTGTCGGAAAACGCTGAGAGATTGTTGGCGGCTCTCGACCTGATCGCCGTCTCTCTGGAAGGTGGGTCGTATCGCAGCGCGGCATTGGCCTTCGCGACCGAAGCGGCGGAACGTCTGGGTGCTCAACGCGTCTCGCTCGGCTGGCGTTCCGGTCGCAAGAGCAGGATCCTCGCCATGTCCCACGTTGCAAAGCCGGACCGCCGCCAGGCGCTCGTCCGGTCCATCGTCGGCGCGATGGACGAGGCTATGGACCAAGAAGCGGTTATCGTGCATGGCGCAGGGGGCGAAGGCGAGGCGCCGCAAGTCACCGTACGGCACCGTGAGCTTGCTTCTGCGAGCGGGTCCGGTGGACCGATCATCAGCGTGCCGTTGCATGACGACAGCGGTTGGCTCGGCGCGATCACGGCGGAATACCCGCCAGATAAGGTTGTGGGCAATGAAGACGTGGGGCTCGTCGAGGCTGCGGGGCTGGCAGCCGCGCGCGTGCTCGACCTCCGGCGACGCGACGAACGCTGGATCGTAACGAAATTCGCCGACACTGTCTGGACGCAAGCTGGGCGACTGCTCGGCCCAAGGTACGTTGGCCGCAAGCTCGCCGTGCTCGCGCTCGCGGGTCTGGTGGCGTTCTTCTGGGTCTTCACGGTCGATTTTCGGCTCCCCGCCAAAGCGCGGCTCGAAGGCGAGGTGCAACGCGTCGTCTCGGCGCCCTTCGATGGCTACATCACGGATGCGTTCATTCGCGCGGGCGACGTTGTCGCCCAAGACCAGTTGCTCGCCACGCTCGACGACAGCGATCTGCAACTCGAACTCGCGGCGTGGGAGAACCGGCGCGAGCAGTATGGCGCCGAACGCCAAAGCGCGATAGCGGAGCGCGACATCGCCAGATCGCGCGTCTACGACGCGCAGATCGCCGAGGCGGATGTTCAGATCGAACTCGCCCGTTCGAAACTCTCGCAAAGCGAAATCCGCGCACCCTTCGACGGGCTTGTCCTTTCGGGCGATCTCTCCCAGTCGCTCGGATCGGGCGTTCGACTGGGCGACGCCTTGTTTCAGATCGCACCGCTCGACCGCTACAAGGTGCGCCTTCAGGTCGATGAAGAGGACATCGGCTATATCAGCGAAGGGCAGAAGGGGCAGCTCGTCCTAGCGGCGCGCCCGCAGCAGCCGATGCCCTTCGTGGTGACCCTTATCACGCCCGTCACGGTGCCTGAGGAGGGGCGAAACGCCTTTGTCGTCGAGGCCGAATTGCAGGCCTCCGTCGACGAACTTCGCCCCGGTATGGAGGGCGCGGCGCGCATTCATGCGGGCGAGGCGCGGCTCATCTGGACCTGGACGCGCCGAGCGCAGAATTGGGTGCGCATGCAGTTGTGGCGCTGGATGCCGTGAGGCGGGGCAATGACGGCTGATCCAATCAATCCATATTGGCAACACCTCGCAGCCCTCAAGCCGCGACTGGCGCCCCATGTCCGCGTCGACCGTCAGGAAGTGCGCGGTCAGCTTTGGTATATCATCCGCGATGCAACCTCCGGGCGGCAATTCCGGGTCACGCCCGAAGCGTGGCATTTCGTGGGTTTGCTCGACGGCGAAAGGTCCGTCTCGGATGCATTGGCGGCGTCGTCCGACATTCTGGGCGACTTGGCGCCGGGCGAGGGCGAGGCAACGCGGCTCCTCACCCAGTTGTCGACGCTTGGTCTCATGGTGGGCGACGGATCGGCGGATGCCGAACGCCTGTACGATCAGGCGGCAAAGCTTCAACGCGGTCGGCGCATCGCCCAGCTTCGAACCCCGCTCGCCATCCGGTTTCCCCTTTTCGACCCCGACAGGTTGCTCGTTCGACTGGCCCCCTTGGGGCGCGCCATCTTCTCGCGCATCGGGCTTTTGGTCTGGCTGACGGTCGTCGGCTACGGTCTGTCCACGGCGCTTCTGCACAGCGACGAACTGTCAGCCAACGTGATGGATCGCCTGTTATCCGCCGAGAACGTGCTGGCCATGACGGCGATCTTCGCAGTCCTCAAATTGTTTCACGAGTTTGGCCACGGCCTGGCTGTCCGCCGATGGGGCGGAGAGGTCCATGAGATGGGGATGATGTTGCTCGTGTTGATCCCGGTGCCTTACGTTGATGCGACCGCCGCCAACGAGTTTCACACGAAGCTGCGACGCGCCATCGTGTCCGCAGCGGGCATGTATGTCGAACTCTTCCTCGCCGCGTTGGCCATCATACTCTGGGCACGGGTCGAGCCGGGAATGGTGCGTGCCGGCTTATATAACGCGGCACTCATCGGGTCGGTCAGCACCTTGATATTCAACCTGAATCCGCTGCTGCGGTTCGACGGATACTACATACTTTCCGATATGATCGGCATTCCGAACCTCGGCACGCGGAGCAACGCGTACTTCAAATACCTCGTCCAGCGATACATCCTGTTCCTCGACGATTCCGTTACACCCGAGACGCAGGCGGGCGAAAAACGCTGGCTGGTGTGCTACGCCATTGCGGCGTTTCTCTATCGGATCGTCATCGTCCTCGCGATCGCACTTGCGGTGTCCCAGATGTTGTTCTTCGTGGGCGTCGCACTGGCGGCCTGGGCTGTCGCCCAGTTCGTTTTGCTGCCCGTATACCAGATGCTGAAGTTCCTTTTCTTCTCTCCGCGGCTCCGGGGCGGACGGGTGCGCGTCCTGCTGCGTGCGGTCGCGGTTACGGGCGTTCTGGCTTTTCTCGTATTCGTCGTTCCGGCGCCGCGGTCCACGTTGACTTGGGGCGTCGTCTGGGTGCCGGAAGGGGGCGAGGTCGTCGTGGGCTCAGATGGCTTCGTGCGCGACATCGCCGTTGCGAACGGTCAGTCTGTCGTGGCGGGGCAGCTTCTCTACAGGCTCGATAACGACAGGACCCAAGGCGAGCTGGCGCGGCTGCACGCGCGACGTCAGGCGCTCGCCGCGCAGATCCAGTCAGAGTTTGTCGAAGATCGGGTAGCTTTACGCGTCACGCAACTTGAACTCGATCAGGTCGAGCGACGGATCGCCGAAGCGCGTGACCGGATCGACTCCCTGACGCTGGACGCGCGTATCGGCGGGATGTTTTCGCTAGCCTTGTCTGGTGATCTGACCGACCGCTACATGATGCGCGGCGAACGGCTTGGCTTCGTCATTCCGCCGGATCAGGCGACCGTGAGGGTCGCCATACGTCAGCAAGACGTCGATCTGGTCCGCGCCTCACTCGAGAATGTCCAGCTTTTTTCCGTTGGAGACGGCGGTGTGCGGGGGGGCGGCGAACTGGTGCGTGAAGTGCCGGCATCTTCGACCGAACTGCCGTCCTTGGCTCTTTCGGTGATGGGCGGCGGTGACATCGAAGTGGCGCAGGGCGAAGACGGTCAGCCCGCCGCGCTTACGGACGTTTTCCATCTCGAGATCAAACCGGAACGGGTCGAGCAGCGTCGACGGATCGGCGAGAAAATTCGGGTCAAGTTCCAGCACGAACCTGTGCCGCTTGGCCAGCAGATTTTTCTGAGATTGCGCCAGCTGTTCCTGAGTGAGTTCAATGTCTGAGTTCACGCTTCTGTCGCGCGCCTTGCCCGCGCAACCCAAATCGCGGAAGCGGCCGCGACCGGATCAATACGACGCGGCCCGGCTCGACGCCCTGCTGGGAGAACAGGGGGGATCTGCCCAAAGACGTCTGGGCAGGGCACTCGCGTTAGGGGGGCGTGCAACCGCGAGCACTGGTCGGGACTTCGGCGCGATTGCCCATGCGATTACCGCGGTTGCCGCACGCGGCGGGCGAGTACATGTGCTCGCATTCGATGAAAACCGATTGCACATTGAGCGTCAGCTTGCTTCGGTGCTGGGCTCTATGGGCATAAGCTGCGCGCGCATCCGGCCACACATGACGGTTCGCTCCCGCGTCCGTGCCTATCAGGCGCAAGCGGTCCTTGTCTCTGCTCAGGATGCGGCCCTCGATTTTCTGAGGGGGCGACTGGCCGGCGACGTCCAGCAGGGGCTTCGTCGCGGATTCTCGAAGCTCGGCCCATCGGAGGCAGCGGCGCAATTGCCACAGCCGATTGACATCGACCTCGTCCTTGTTCTGGATGGAGAGGACACGTTGATCGAACGCTCGCTCGCGGGGATCGTCCTCACGGGGAAAGAAGAGAGCGAGTCCTCCGTGTCGTTGACGTCTCGGGACGTTCTCGGTGTCGCAACGCAGTTCGGCGCGAACGATTTTCGATTTCGTGAGGGCGAGGCCGAACTCACGACCGCCGGCCGCGACCGGCTTAGTTTGCTGACGTCCACGATGGGCCTTGCCTGGTCGAACCCGGCGCGGGCGGAACTGGCCGTCCGGGCCGGTTTGGCCTGCCTACACATGTGGTGCGAAAACGAGGATTTTGTCGTCAGGGACGGCGAGGTCGAAGTTGGCGATTTGCTCGCAGCCCGCCCCGTGCCGATCGAGGCGCTGGAACCTGAATACCTCCTGCGCGCGCGCCTCCGGATCGGGGAGGCCAAGGAACGGGCGCCCGCCCTCGATCGCATTCCACTAAGGGCGGCACTTCGCAAATTCCCGCGGATGTCGGTTTTCGTGCGCGATCTCGACCGGCATGCGGCGGAACTCGAACAGGCTTACGGGCTGAAAAGCCTTGGTCGCTCGCCGAAGCCAAGCGCCGAGTGCTGTCTCCACCTCGATTACCTATCGGATATGGTCCAGCCAGTTGACGGCGATTGGGTCGTCCTGTCCGGCGGAAGGCAGGAAGAGGCCGCCGCGCTACGTATGGCGACCGGGCTACCCATTGAATGGCCAGCGCCGAGTGTGCCGCCGGATCGGATCCCCCGCGCAGTCGTGTCTATGGGCGGTCATACTTGGCCGGATTGGGCCTTGGCCCCGGGTGTCCGTCGAATCCTCGTGCCCGTACCGGATAAGGACGCCCTCGAACCTGGTCTCGTGGTTCGCATTGCACACAGATATGTCTGGCTCGTGCCGCTTCGACGCTTTCTGTTTCAAGTCCGAGATCAGAAAAAAATTTCAGCGGACCGACAGCTACGGCGACGTTTGTTCGAGTTTGACCGATCCTGCCGCAATGCCGTTACAATTCTTGGGAACTACAATGATTGATTTACGCGTCGCACACTTACTCCTGAGCATGGCAACGCCCGCCGCTGCCGAGGGATATGATTGCTTGATTGGGCCATGGCGAGTTGTGGAACTGGGCACGGCGGACGCCGGGATCATCGAAGAAATCGGCATCGACCGGGGGGACCGGATCGAAGATGGCCAAGTGATTGCACGTATGGACTCGGCAATCGAACAATCTACGGCAGCGCTTGCGCGGCAGCGGGCGAATTCGACGACGTCGGTCGAATTGGCTCAAGCTCAGTTCGAATTCGAAAGCAGCAATCTCGACCGAGCCCGCACCCTTAATGAGCGCGGTGTGCTTCCGGATCAGGAAATATCCCAAGCCGAAGCAGCCTTTGAAATTTCGCGCCTGCGGGTTTCCGAGGCGCGCGAAGACAAAAATGCTGCCGAACTCGAGCTCAAGCGGGCGGAGACGATCTTGGAACGGCTCGTGCTTCGCAGCCCTCTGGATGGCGTGGTCATGGATGTTCAGACTTCAGTGGGCGAATACGTCGCCCAGACCGATACCGTCGCTACGATCGCGATGATCGATCCGCTTCGGGTCGAGGCTTTCCTTCCCCTAGATGTGCTGGGGCGTATCCAGGAAGGAGACGAGGTCGCGATCCTTCCGCAAGAGCCAGTCGGCGGGCGGTTCATGGCTACGTTGGATGTTATCGATGAGGTCATCGACGCGCGCAGTGGAACGATAGGGGTGCGGTTGCGTCTGGAAAATCCAACGCAGCTGACATTGGCTGGTTTGAATTGTCGGATGGAGTTGTCGCTGTCCGACTGAGCGCGGGGGTGCTGTCAGAGGAACTTGGCTTGGGGTGGGGCAGGGCGCCGACTAGCCACTATCCATGACGAAACGCTCCCCCTTCCGGTACTTCAAGACGTCCCCCGAGATCATCCGGTTGGCGGTTATGCTGTACGTTCGATTTCCGCTCTCACGTCGCAATGTGGAAGACCTGCTCCATGAGAGCGGGATCGACGTGAGCCATGAGACCGTCCGGTGCTGGCGGCATAGGTTTGGTCCAATGTTCGCGGCCGAGATCCGGAAGCGCCGGATTGAGGAAATGCGCTCCAGTCGCTGGCGGGGGCACCTCGACGAAATGTTCGTGAAGATCAACGGTGAGCGTCAATATCTTTGACGCGCTGTGGATCACGAGGAAGAGGTCCTGGAGAGCTTTGTTACCAAGACTCGCGACCGGAAGGCGGCTTTGAAGTTCTTAAAGAAAGCGATGCGCAAGCATGGCGAGCCGGAGTCGATCGTGACCGATAAGCTCCGGTCTTACGGTGCCGCCTTGAAAGAAATCGGAGCCAATGCGCGGCAGGAAACGGGGCGGTAGGCAAACAACCGAGCTCAGAACTCGCACCTGCCGTTCCGAAGGCGGGAACGCGCCATGCTCCGGTTCCGGCGCATGCGAAGTCTCCAGAAGTTCGCCTCCGTTCATGCTTCTGTCTCAAACCACTTCAACCAGGAACGCAGCCTCTCGAGCCGACCCATTTTCAAGGCCAACCGCGCCGCCGCTTTGACCCAGTGGCGCGGCCCTTGTGCACACTAAGGGACAGCAAACCTGCCCTAGCTGAGACTCGTTCGAATTAGTCTGCCAGCACCGCCACTTGCCCCTGCGAAAGCGTTCTCCTGATCCCCCGGCGGCCGGATATTTCCGTTCTATTCAAGGGCTATGCGGGAGTGGCTGAGCACCGGCCCGTCGGGAGGAATGCTCAGAACCGGTCTCTAAGGGGCGTTATTCTCCAGACCTCTCGACTGCGCTCAATCAGTGTAGAGGCCGTAAGATTGTCTGGCCGCTGTTGTGGATACGTCGCTGTCTCGCGAGCGTGTTGCCCGTGAACTGGATCGGATTGCGGAGATGCGCGGTTATCCCTGTATGGCACATGGACTTCAAAAATCACCGCCCGCACTCAAGCCTCGCTGGTCTGACACCCGCGGGATATGCTACCGGTCAAACAAGGACCAAAACCTGAACAGAGCTAAACTAAATTAGCAGACTCAAAAGGGAGCAGGTCTCGTCGCGTAAGGGGAAGTTGGTGAGACTGCATCAAATCTGTCTGAGAGGCCTGCAACATCGCGCTTCCCGATCACACGCTCAGAACATCGAAGAAACTGTTTCATCGCAGGGGCATTCAAACATGGTGACGAAGGCGCTGAACCAACCGACCCCTCAACATCCATGACAGCCGCTCTGTCGCTTGTTTGCAGACTGGGAGCGACCCTCTGTTTGCTGGATGCCCTGCTGATCGTCGGAAGCGCACTGTATCGCGGAAACGCACAGACGGTCGTCGTCAGTGTCGTGGTCGGATTTGCCTATGTTGCAGGGGCAATCGTCCTTCTGGCACTTGGCCGGTCCTGTGGCAGTATCGTAGCTGAAGAAGGTATCTTGCGCGGGCAGATCGACACGGCCGGGCTACGACAGCGCATACGAACGCTGACCGGATGGCTCCTTGTTGCTGCGTTTGCGGCTGCGATGATCGCTGCAGCAAGCCTCATGGCGATCTATCAGCGATTGTCCGAAGGCTTTGCCGTTTTCGGATGAGCCACAGAACAGGACGGAATGTTCGGGTGTGGCTCCAGCCGGGACTGATCCGGATTATTCTCGCAAGAGGCGGGCGCGTCGGCAAGCGCAGGATACCGGCTGTTTCGAGTTGCTTCCAAGCGACCCCGAGGATTTTCCTTGCCACTACTTCAAGATTTGCGCGAAGACCCAGACCAATCCCAACAGAATTGGCTGGTGCAGCAGATACACCAGCAGACTGTGCTGACCGGGCCATGTTGCTATGCCAAGCCATGGTTTCGTCGACCAACTCGGCCGGAAAGTTTCGCTGGGAAGCAAGCGTGCCAGGGCCATGCCAAACAGAAACGGCGCAAGCCAAGGCACGAGCGGAATGAAGTCGAGTGAGGGCCGCGCCGCCACGCTTAACCCGGTCCAGACGAGCCACTGGCTTTCAGACATGCCGGGTCCGACAAATCGATCGATCGCAAGAATTGCAAGGCCGGTGAAAAGCGCCGCCATGGCCGGGAAATGGAGAAAGAGCAGCCCGATCAGGCTGGCGGCTGCGATCGCGTGCAATATGCCAAAGTATATGAAGCGCGTTGGAAAGACTGCAAGCGTGGCCACCGTCACGAGACCGGCGGCTCCGCAGATGATGACGAAACGGCGCGCCCAGGCTCTTGTCCTGAAACCGCCCCGATGTGCCAGAACGAAGCTCACGCCGGAGAGAAACAAGAAGCTCCCCGCCACCAAGCGCGCGAAGGTCGCCCAACCGCCTGTCAGGGTCGTTCCGGAGGCGATGAGGCCGAAGCTCTCGAGGTCGCGCGTGAAATGAAATACGACCATTCCAAGCAACGCCACGGAACGCGCGATATCCAGCCAAAGCAGCCTGGACTGAGATGCGGATCCTGCCGCCACGCTCCGTCTGTCGTTGCCGGTGTCAATCGTATGCGACATCCAGCTTCCAGTTGCCGCCATCTCCGACCATGTCGGCTATTCGGATCAGAAGTTTTCCGCCTTCGGGCAGCAGCGCCGCCAGTTCGCTTGTGCCGCGGCCGGAGGCGAGAGCCGCACTATCCTGCGAAAAACCGTCGTGCCGATGGAAGCGGCAGCCTCGAGGGCAACCTCGACCACGGTTTCGGCAGGAGCAGACAGCATGAGATCCAGAATTTCGCCCTTGGCCAATGTGCCCACATAGGCTCCTTCGCCACGAACTTCGATCCGGCGGTCAGACGGAATTGCAGAACTCTCGAGGGCGAAGGGATCGGCCCCGTACCATGGCATTAAAAACCTCGCTGCGACCCATCCCTCAAGGCTACCGTCTGCCAGTTCGACCTCGCACCAGCTTTCATCCGCGCCGGCTTCGCAAGCCACGCGGCGCATAAGCGTGCCGTCTGGCAGGCGCTGTATCCGGTTCGCGTCCGTGTCTGGACCCGCCCGCATGTTCACCGATCCGTCGGCCCTGATGACGACGAAGTCTGTGTCGGGGAGATATGTGTCGGGATCCTGGCTGCCGGACTGCGACAGGGCCGCACCCGACATGACGAGTAAGGACAGTAGGGCCGCGACCAGTTTCATGGACGTACCGGACGCCGTGGCGGACGGGGCGAGGTGAGTTGCTCGCCCGTCAGGATCACGAAATCTTCACCGGACCGTCGGTCCGGAGTCCTGGCAAGATCGGATACCACGAAAGTCATCCCTGGGTGCAAGCGTTCGGCAATATGGGCATTCGCCCGGGAAGACATGCGCAGCCGGTTCAAAACCTGTTCCTCGGGCCAAAGCGGGTGCGTAGGATCGGGATGATGCGTGACCCCCATCCAGCGCAGACCGCCGTCCCGCCTTTCCTTCAACACGAGCACATGTTCACCCAATGGGCGCCCATCAGGGATCGCGATCTCCTCCTGCATGACCTCGCGCCCGTCCTCCATCACGATCAGACGCCGGTCTGCTGCGGTCGCCAGCACAGTGGTGATTGGGTACGGCTGCTCATTGGTCCAGTCCGAGGGATGGGAGCGTGCCTCGAGACTCTTAACGGCCGTCTCGAGTTCCTGTTCTGCGAAAGTCTGCAGAACCAGTCCGGGATGCACCAGGTCCCACGGGTCGTTGTTGGCGCCCGAAATGATCACCGGCGAGCCGATATGCGTGACCGTGAAGAGCAATCGGGAGAATTCCAGCGGAAGTCGTACGCACCCATGCGATGCAGGGTACCCCGGCAGGTTTCCGGCATGGAGCGCGATACCGTCCCAAGTCAATCTGTTCATGTTGGGCATCGGCGCCCCGCCATAGGTCGAGGACCGATGGTCGGCATCCTTCTGCAGGATGGTGAATACGCCGGTTGGGGTCTCGTGTCCGCTCTTTCCAGTCGAACAAGTCGATACGGCGATCCGGACACCATTGCGATAGACGTGCACCCGCTGTTCCGGGATCGACGCGATCACGGCTACCGCCCCGTGCGGCGATCGTTCCGGGTGCCAGGTGAAGTCACCCGGAAGCATGTTCGCGATGTCGATCCGGGCTTCTTCCGCCGTACCGAGGCGGGCTGCGGCGAGGGTCGCCGCGCCGCTGGCGAGGAGGCGACGACGGCTCAGCATTCACCGAACCCCCAAGAAGCAAATCGCATCCCAAAGTCGTCATGCCGTAACGCGCGCGGCACAAATGCGGGCGATGCGGCTTTGGAAATGCGCACCGCCCTCGCCATTGTCAGCAATCTCCCGAAGGGACCATCGTCACCGACTGATAACGACCGTCGGCAGTGACGATGCGCGCGCAGGCACCCGTTGCCTGGTTGAACCAATACGCCGTCAGACCTTGGGTACGTGCAAGTTGGTAGCCCAAATTCTCGAGGCCATTCTCGGCTTGTCCGGCACGTGCGCCCTGGAAGGCCGACAGATCCGACGAGCTGCCGACCGCGGGCCGGACTTGCACGGGCTCTGGATCGCTGGTTTCGATACACCCCGAGAGAGCTGCGATGCCGACAAAGCCGGCGCAAATTCCCATAACGTTCTTCATGTTCCGGTTTTCTCCGTTCCTTGGTTTTTTAACTTTATCTGCACCGCTTAACTCAGGCCGCCATCTGCTAGGGAAGTGTCGCGCCGGGCCCTGTCCCTTGCAAAAAGTGATGCGATGTCCGGAACGCAGGTCCCGGACATGCGTGTCGTTCACTCAGGGTTGTCGAAGAACCCTTCGAGCATGCCGGCATTGTAGCCTTGGCCGGACGCGGTCGTGACCGTCTCGAACGGCGCTTTCCTCAACTCGCAGAACTCGTCGGCAGAAATGTCGGTCACATCAGTTCCGTCGATCGCGGTCACGACCTCGCCCAACGTCAGGCCCGCCTCGTCCGCCGGCCCGCCTTTTGCGATCGACGTCACGGCGAGGTCATCGCCACGGAACCCGACCCCGACCGAAGCCGCGCCCGGAAGCGGCACGCGGTCGCCCTCGTAAAGCGGATCAAGATACATCGTCTGGGTCGACCAATCCAAAGTCACGACAAAATTCTTCAGGAACGACGCGCCCATGTTGCCATCGGTGGTCGGCGCGAGGCCGTCACCCACGACGGCGGTCGTCAGAAGCTCGGTGTCGCCAAACATCATCGGAACCGTGAGCCCTGCCAGCGCCGTATCGAAATCGCCTCCCGCGCCGCTGGAGATGCCGGCGGCCACAGGCGCATCCTCGGGTAAACTGAGCCCGACCTTTTCCAGGGCGTCGGCGTTGATCGTCAAAGGAACGCCGCCGCCGGTGTCGACGATGAACACAAGTTTGCCGTCGCCCAAGCCCAATTCAACCCATGGCGTTGGCGAGAGCCCGTCCTCCTTGATCGTGAACGGAAGTACGATGGCATCGGCTATGTGGTCGATCTGGTCGACAGTCGCGGCAACGGTGATCTCTTCGTTTCCGTAGTGGATCTGCCAGACTGCGTTTCGCATGGCCTGCGAGCCGATCAATCCGTTGCGCGTGATGCAGTAGAACGGCCCGTCGGTCGCCCAGTTGACACCACCCGTGACGTCAGTGATCTCGAGTGCGCCCGCTATGGTTACGGAGGGAAACTTCATCATGGGTGACCATTCGATGACACCGCCCCCGGCAATCGTCACCATCTCGATGACCGTGTCGCCGCCATGCACAGCGCCGATCTCTTCCGTCACGAAGGTGGGTGCCCCGGTATCCAGCATGAAGGGCCGCGCGACGCCGTCACCGAAATCGACATCGACGACGATCTGTTCTCCGACCATGCGAAATGGGAAGGTGATGGGCAGAGTTTCGGCGTTGATCAGGTTCACCGTGGGCAGGAAACTCGGCAGGTTGGCCTGGAACTCGAGAAACGCCTCGAGTTTCCGCTTGTCCTCCTCGGTCTGCTCCTGCGACGTCGCGGGCGAGGCGGCAAGCAGGCAGGCGATTGCTGCGGTGTGCAGACCGAAGCTTCGATATTGGAAATGACTCGTCATGAAGGTGTTCCTCTTGGGATCAATGACTAAGCAAGAGCGCCGCTCCGAGACGGAACCTCACAAATTAATCGTGCCGCCTCCGACGCCGTTGACAGCATAGATAACCCGGTCGGGTGTCGCATCGGAGCCGTAGATGATGGTTGCAGTGCCCTCGTTTCCGCCGCTGCAATTCAGATCCGAAAGCTCGGTCGCTCCGGCGGATGCGGCATCGTCGAACACGGCGGTGCAGACCGTCCTGTCTCGGTTCAGCAAGAAGGTGTAGCCGCCTCCAGGACGCGCGCTCACGCTGCCTCGAACCGATCCCGCCGCGGTGTCATTGCCGGAACCGGTCTGCAGGCTGCTGCCGCCGTCGGTTTCCATACAGGCGGTGCAGGTCACCGCGATGGCAGCCAAGGCCGCGATATGTCTCATTTTCTGGTTCTCCTTGGTCTCACGATCCTTGGCACGCCTTCTATGTTCCTATCGATGAAAACCGTGCGACGCTTGCGTCAGATATGTCGATCTGGTTCTCCGAGCAGATGATTTCTCCCTGAATGCTGTTCCCCCAGGATTGTCGAGCACCGTGCATCCGCCGGACCAACTGACCTCCACGTCGCCACTCCGGTCAACCTTCGCCCATGTACATCAGGCCCTTCACATTGCCCGCTGCATCCGACATGCAGGACCAGGGCCGGTCCGCGCCTGCCATGGTCATCGTGACACCGATGCCGGCCTCCGCCTCGAGGACTTCTGCGATCGCAATGTCGGATGTCGGACGGTTGGCCTGCGTCGCAAGAGCGCGGCGACAAGCTTCGGCAGCCACATCGGTGCCGCTCGCCGACGATGCGTTGCCGGTCGGCGCCGGCGCGGTGGCGGCACCCGGCGCCGCCGACTCCCTGAGGTAGCGACCGGCGACCCATCCACGCAAGCCACCCGCGGCATGCTCGACCTCGCACCAGCGGTCGTTACCCCTGCCGCGGCAGCCGAAGTTCCGGAGAATCTGCCCGTTCGCGACGCGTCCGATGATCGAATACTGTGTCGAAGGCCCGCTTCGGACATTGAGATGATCGCCACCCGAGACACCGGTGACCTGCCAGAAGTCCGGCCCGCCTGCATCGCCGTCGGCGAAATCCGGCGCCTGAACCGAATGGCCCGTACCGCCGATATGCACCGACAGTGAGAAGTCGGTTCGCTCGTCGCGTCGCGCCGCGTTCCGCATGAGATATACACGGATCACCCAATCCCCGCTCGAGGGCAGGATGTCGTCGAAGTGGTTCCCGGAGACGTTGCCAACATGAATGGCAGCCGGGTCGCCGGCAGGCAGAAGGTTGAAATAGGCGCTGGGGTTGTCGACCGCGAGATCGACCACCATGCGCTGCCCACCGCTGGCTCCCAGAACATAGTCGATGATTTCGTCACCGACGATTTCTCCGCGGATGACCGTGCCGGACGTTCCCGTGGAGAAGGAAATTCGTTCCGTGCGGATGTCCTGCGCTTCTGCCGCCATCGCCGAAAGGAGCAGGGCGAATGTTGCCAACAGCGCAGAGAACCGGACGTGAGATCGGTGGAGCGCTTGCAAATCGGGTAAATTGGTCAACAATTTCATTGGCATCACTCCCCAGTCGACACGAGGTTTTCGCGATTGAGCGATAGTTCTCAAAGCGCACATTTTCAAAACTAGCGAGAGGGTTTCAGCTCAGCTATCCGAAATGCGCGGGCTTTTGTCCGAATTGCGCAGAGCTTCAAAGGCCGTGCCGACAAAGAGGTTCTAGGCACCTCCGGTCGCGATAAACAGCTCGTTGGGCAACGGAACGAACAGTAGTCGTGGCACAAGGCACTCGTGTCGACCTTCGGGGGTAGTATCGCGTGTTGTGCGTCTCTGCTCTAGGCACACGGAAGCCAGCAAAACTGCCGTCGCGCCATACCTGTTCGAAATCGCTCCTGGCCCGGCAGTGAGTCGCGTCGGCCTCAGGATTCAGATCACGGCAGTTGCTGCGCGCGCTTGAGCGTGGTTGACGGCAGTTCTCCAAACGCACGCTGATAAGCGCTCGAGAATCGGCCAAGGTGGCAAAATCCGACCTCGAACGCCGCATGCGTGACTGTTGTTCCGGGCAACCCGCTTTCCAAAAAGGCTCGCGCATGGTCGAGCCGAATTTCGGTCAGGATCTGCCGGGGAGATTTGCCGGTCTGCGCCTTGAAAGTCGACTGAAGTGCTCTGACACTTGTGCCCGCGGCTCTCGCAACTTCTACAACCGTGATCGGCTCTTGATGGTGCGCAGCCATGTATTCGCGCGCGCGGTTGAAGGTCCTGTTCGAGTGCTGCGTGGATGGCTCCGCACTCGGCGGTCCGGTCGATAATGCACGCGCTACGTACTCCGCAAGAAGCGCCTCGGCCGCCGCATACGCGCCTGGCGCCGTCAGCAGGGGACACGGGGACTTGAAGTCGGAAAGCATGTACTCGAGGAAATCTACAAGTGAACCAATTTCGGTCGTATCTTCCGAGTGAAAACACATCCCAGGGGAAAGCACCTTGGCTTTCGCTTGCCTTGCGTTCGCAACGTATTTTTGCGGCGCAACGATCGACAGCGACCGGTAGAAAGCGTTGTGAACTGGCGCGACTGTGGTCGTCTTGCGCCGTATCGGACCAAAGGCTGCAAACCCGCCGCGAACTGTCGTCTGCCGTTGTCCCCCCACCTGGACCTCGAGCCTGCCTGAGGTTGGAAGAACCAGCGCTGTTCGAATTTCCTCGGTCGTGACCGACACGTGACCGGAGGAGACAAACTCGAAAACCGCGAGGCCGCGCGGTCCGGATGGTATCGTGCAGACCTTGAGGTGCTCGGTCCGGTTTGTGAAATCAAACCGTTCGACCGAACTGAAAATATTCGGCGGACTCCAATCCGCCCGCTGACTCCTGCCGGAGTGATCTCTTGCGCTCAGCCCCATAAGAATCCTCCGGTCGCGTTCTTGAAGCCAAAGGTTAGCCGACGAGGAAAACATATCAAGTAACGACCAAAGGACCTCTTGAAATGTTGTCCCTATGAAGCGCCGACCGCTCGGAGCCGTCGTGATCGATCAGGCTACCTATTTGACGAACGTTGGGATGAGGCTGCTCTCAACCAGTTTTCAACCGAGTTACATCGTCTCGTATCAGGTTCGGTAGGCAATCTCACCTGACCATACGCGGTCGAAGATC
Source organism: Maritimibacter sp. (assembly GCA_002695005.1). Lineage (GTDB taxonomy): Bacteria > Pseudomonadota > Alphaproteobacteria > Rhodobacterales > Rhodobacteraceae > Maritimibacter. The sequence continues at coordinate 7,611 of NZNT01000022.1, read as the reverse complement.
GTGAGGATCGAAACCGCAAAGGTGGCGATGAGCCCATAATCTCTGAACGGATAATCCCTTGATACACTTGATATGCGGTTCCACTGGCGCTGGCAAAACGACGTACGCTCAAGCTTTGGCGAACGAAGTCGATGGGTTCGTTTTCTCGATCGATAAGTGGATGATTACGTTGTTTGGCGATGATACTCCCGAAGAGCTTACTCCGGCGTGGTTCATGCCAAGGGTCGAGCGTTGTGAGGAGCATATCAGGTCGCAAATTATCAGACTTGCGGACTTGAATGTCCCGTCGATTCTCGACCTCGGGTTTCAGCGGAAGGACCATCGAAACAGCTACTATACGTTCGCCGGTGAACACAGCCTTGCTGTCAAGCTTCACGTGCTCGACGTTCCGGTCGCTGTGCGTTGGGGTCGCGTCGAGCGACGTAACGCAAGCCCAGATAGAGACGGATCGCTGAAGGTGTCCCGGCCGATGTTCGATTACATCGAGACAAACTGGGAACCTCCTGAACAGGATGAGCTTGCACGGGCTTGACCGCGAACGCCAACCGGTCGCTTCGTCCGCATTGTGATCATTCGGCTCGTTCTGCTTTTCGCGGGCGCGGCGAATGACCGGAACCGCGGGCCGCACCGCAGCATCAGGGTCGGCGACGAATGTCTCCTGAGGGCCGAATGCTTATTTCGGCGAAACGGGCGGAAAGCGGTCAGTCTCTGCGAAGCTGACTGATGTCTGGTGTGCACACCAAGCGACATTGGCTGTCGCGAGTCCAGATATCTGCTTTCAAGATAGCTTGTCTGACAGATGATCGAAGACGAGTCTGATGCGGCGGTTTGACTTCATCTCGCTGTGTGTGACGAGCCATGTCGGAACGGTGAAGACCTCTATATCTTCCAGGACCGGCACGAATTCGGAGTCCCCCTTTGCAAGCCAGTCCGGTGCGATGATCATGCCCAGACCGCGACGTGCCATCTCCAAAGCCACCAATTGAGAGGATGAGCTTAATCGGAAATTCGCGCGCGTCAGATCAAGTCCGAGGGGCCGCAGATGATCGAGCATCCGATCCGTGTCGACAAAAGTGAAAATCTTATGGGTCGACAGATTAGCCATGTTTGGCTGTCCTTTGGCCTGAAGATAAGCCGGGCTGGCGATGAACCGAAGTGTTTCGTCGCGAATACGTCTCGTCAACAAGTTGGGTTGCTCGGGACGGACGTGCCGGATCGCGATGTCAGCCTCGCGCCGCACGAGGTCCTTAATGTCATTGTCGGCCACGACGTCGATCTCAAGTAACGGCGCCTCACGGTTGATCGCGCCGAGGATCGACGGCAGAACAAATGCCGACATCAGCTCCGAGGCCGTAATCCGAACCAGTCCTTCGATCGATTGGCTTTGCCCCGAGGCCGCAAGTGAAACCATGTTCGCGCCGGCAGCCATCTTGCGCACATGGTCGACCAACTCGACACCGAACGGCGTCAGCTCGACCGACCGCCCGGTGCGCTCGAACAAATTGACCGAGAGTGCCTGTTCCAGCGCCGCGATCTGTCGACTCACCGTCGGCTGGGTTTGCCCCAGCACACGCGAGGCCGCCGAGAGCGAGCCTTGGTCGGCAACGGCGAGAAACGTCTTGGCAAGATTCCAGTCGAATGTCATGGGGCCAACCTATTCATGAATCGCATACTCGGCCAACGCATTTGGTCAATTCAAATGCATTTTCGTATTGCGTATCCCTTCCTGCACGATGTGCATTTCAGGGAAAAAGTGAGCGAGATAATGAAAGTTGTGGTTTTGGGCGCGAATGGGCGCACCGGCATGCTCGTGGTGAATGAAGCGCTCGCCAGAGGTGAAACCGTCACTGCGGTCGTGCGCTCGGACGCAAAGCGCCCGACGACCCGGCATGAGCGCTTGACTGTCTTGGTCGGCGACCCGTGCGACCCGGATTTTCTGTCCGATGCGTTTCGTGACCAGGACGTCGTCATTTCCGCGCTCGGCGGCCGCCGGCCCTCAAAAAAGGCGACGTCGATTTACTGGAAGTCAGCAGATGCGATTACCGAGGCCGCCGCCGCAACCGGGCTGAAGCGGGCCATTTTCACATCTACCGCTCTTCTCTTCCCCGCCGGCAACCTGTTCGGCAGAGCCTTGCGAGCCCTTGTGCCCAACGTCGTTCGCAGTGCACGGCGTATGGAGGAGAGGTTGTTTGCATCCGACCTCGACGTGATTTTCGCGCGGTGCGGTTTCTTGTCTGACGCGGAAGAAACAGCATACCGTGCCGAACGGGGCGCATTGCCCGCGGCCGGCTCATCCGTCTCACGCCCAAGTCTTGCCCAGTTTCTGGTCGACAAGGTGCAATCACCTTTTTCGGGCAGGCAGGTATACGGCGTTTCCAGGCCCGCCGCCTGAAGCGCACCGTTTCCTTGATTGCGATCCTTGATGCTAACGCCGGAAACAGACCATGTGGACGCAAAACCTTTTCCGTGTAGGCACCGTGTCTTGCAGCAGGCCGCCCCAAGCCGCCAATAGCTGCGTGTTGCATGAAGGTCGGCTCTTGGCCGAACACAACCATTCCGCCTCACCGCATAGCCCCAAACCAAATAGCCCCGCCGGGTGTCCGGCGGGGCTTCCATTCAACTCTGCGGCCTACTTTGCTTAACGCGGCAGCAGCACGCCGTCGACCACGTGGATGACGCCGTTGGATTGCATCACGTCCGCGGTGGTCACTTCCCAGGCGTTGCCGCTCTCATCATAGACGTAGGCATCGCCCGAGGGGCTTTTCTGGACCGACAGGGCGTCGCCCGACACGGTCGTGAAGTTGTTGAACTGATTGCCTGAAAGACCCGCAGTCAGGTCAGCGGCAGTCAGGCGGCCCGGAATGACGTGGGCGGTCAGGATTTTGGTCAGCTGATCCTTGTTCTCGTCCATCATGACCGTTTCGACCGTGCCGTCCGGCAGAGCGGCAAACGCAACATCGGTCGGGGCGAACACGGTGAAGGGGCCTTCACCCGACAGGGTTTCCACGAGGCCGGCTTGCTTGACCGCAGCCACGAGCGTGGTGTGGATCGGCGAGTTCACGGCGTTCTCGATGATGTTCTGGTTGGCGAACATCGCAGCGCCGCCGACCATCGGGTTCTCGCCCGCATCTGCCATCGCTTCGTCTGACATATCGTCAGCCATGCCATCGTCGGACATGGCCTCTTCGCTCATGTCGCCAGACATATCGTCGCTCATGGCTTCGTCTTCGGCAGCCGGCAGCATGACGGTGTCGATGACGTGGATCACACCGTTCGACTGGCGCACGTCGGCGATCGTCACCGTCGCCACGTTGCCCTGTTCGTCGGTCAGGGTGATGTTGTCACCGTCCATTTTCGCGTCCAGCGTGCAGCCGCCGACGGTCGGGACCGGGTGGGTGCCGTTGTCATCTGCAATCATACCCATGATCGCATCGGACATCGCATTGGCCGCCACCACGTGACAGGTCAGAACCGTAGTCAGTTGATCTTTGTTCTCCTCCATCAGCAGTGTGTCGACGGTGCCATCGGGGAGCTTGTCGAACGCTGCATTGGTCGGGGCGAACACGGTGAACGGGCCTTCGCCCGAAAGCGTCTCGACCAGACCGGCGGCCTGAACGGCTGCGACCAATGTGGTGTGGTCTGCGGAATTCACGGCGTTTTCAACAATGTTCCGCTCCGCCAACATCGGGGCGCCGCCCACCATGGGGTTGGTGTCGCTTTGGGCAAGCGCGATCCCGGGGGCCGAAAAAATCGTTGCCGCAAGGAGAAGGCTCTTAGTCGTGTGTCTCATCGTTCACTCCATCTATTTGGGCGCCCGTCTTCAGGGCGGATATGATGGGAGTCACGGCGGCGGCACTATTTTAGTTTCAGATCACATGAAAAGTGGGGGATCGTGCAGCCCATTGCGCGCCCCAAACAAACCAAAAGCCCGCCGCCTCGCCAGGCGCCGATGTAGTCGCTGACCTGATCGGCGGTGACGAACAGGTTGAGCGGTCGCCCCTGGCTGTCACAGATGGCATGCAGTTTGGTATTCATGCCGCTCTTGGTTCGGCCGATCAGGCGTCCACGCCCCCCCTTTTTTCGCGGCCATGCTGGTCGCGGTCCGGTGGGCCTTCAGATAGGTGGCGTCAAACATGACCGTCTTCTTCTCGCCGTGCCCGGCGGCCAGGCCGGCCATGATCTGCGCGAAGATGCCCTTATCACTCCACCGCTTCCAGCGGTTGTAGAGCGTCTTGTGCGGGCCGTACTTCGCAGGCGCGTCGCGCCAGCGCAACCCATTCCGGTTGATGAAGATAATCCCGCTCAGCACACGCCGATCATCGACGCGCGGGTTGCCGTGGGACTTCGGGAAATAGGACTCAAGACGCGGCATCTGCGCAACTGTCAGCCAAAAGAGATCAGACATGTTCACCGCTCGATTTTTGAATGGTGAATCACGCAGCCCACCGGAAATCAATGGGTCCTGACCCTAGTGCAGCGGACGACCGCCATTAGACTTTTACGGGGCTGATGATTGCGATGACGGCGAACCTCAATCGAGAGGCGGGCCGTAACGAAATCTCATGTCTCGAAACCCAGCGGTCCGGACACCTAAGCCTATCGAACTCAGTTGGCAGCGTGGGAGGTTCTGATAACCTCGATGCGTTGAGAAAAGGAGGAGAACACTTGGACCTTGGCGCTTTCTCTGTGAGCCTTGCCGTGAAGGACATTAGACGCTCGCTGGCATTTTACGAAAAGCTCGGTTTCACGCCTATCGCGGGCGACGTGGAAGAGCACTGGATCGTACTCAAGAACCGCACGCACGTCATTGGCCTCTTCGAGGGGATGTTCGAACAAAACATCCTGACCTTCAATCCGGGCTGGGATCAGAAAGGAAAGGAGGCCGATCCATTCACCGATATCCGGGAGCTGCAGCGGAATCTCAAGGATAGAGGCATCGAATTGCAGAGCGAAGTGGATGAGAATTCTTCGGGACCAGCGAGTGTAACGCTCACGGATCCGGACGGAAACCAAATCCTGATCGACCAGCATCGGTAAGGATTCATTTATTGAACCCGGTACACGCCGCCGTCCCAAACCACTTCAATCTGGAACGCAACGTCTCGAGCCGACCCCAAGTCAAGGCCTGCCGCGCCGCTGCTCTGATCGAGTGGCGCGGCCTCTGCGCGGATTGAGGGGCAGCGAACCTGCCCTAACTGAGATCAGTTCGAATTGGTCTGCCAGCACCAGGCCGAGCACTCGGGCGTGGCTTAGGACAACAACAATCACGAATGGACGCTGTAAGATCCGGGCACCAATGAATTCGTGATGGTCACGATCGATGGCGTGGACGCTGCCGCCGAAACGGACCTCGCAAGCGCGATTCGGGCGTCACATGCGTCCGCCGTTCAGGTGGGCATCGCAGCACGTTCCACCACGGGCCCGCCGGTGCCCATACCCGCGCGACGGTTCCGTCCTTTCGGGTTCGAGGGTGTTCGCATCCGACCACCCACCTGCGCCGGCGTCGCGCCCGAAAGGGTTGATGGATTCGGCATTCTTCTTTAACTCTTTCTTACATTTTTAAGATTGCGCGCATTCCCGGGTGCCCGCCACAACTTCACCAAGTGTTTTTTGGGGGCACAATCATGACTGCACGCGTTATCGACCTTTCGCTTCTCGACTCCGAGTCCGGCTTCATCATCCAGGGTGACGCTGAGCAAGATCAGGCTGGTTACAGTGTCTCGGCTGCCGGTGACGTGAAACGGCGACGGGATCGACGACGTGATCGTCGGGGCACGAGAGGGCGACGACGGTGGCGATAATGCGGGAGAGGCTTATGTGATCTTCGGCAAATCGTCGGGGCTCACGAACATCGACCTGTCGAGCCTGACCCTCTCGGACGGGTTCGTCATCCAGGGCGACGAGGCATACGATAGGGCCGGTTACAGCGTGTCGTATGCCGGCGACGTGAACGGAGACGGGATCGACGATCTGATCGTCGGGGCATACGTGGGTGACGACGGTGGAACGAACGCGGGCGAGGCTTACGTGACCTTCGGCAAGTCGACGGGGATCGCGAACGTCGACCTGTCGAGCCTGAGCCTGACCGACGGGTTCATCATTCAGGGTGATGCGTCATTCGATAATTTGGGCTCGAGCGTTTCCAGCGCAGGCGACGTGAACGGCGATGGGATCGACGACGTGATCGAGGGCGCCCCTTACGGCGAAGACGGTGGACCGAACGCGGGCGAGGCCTATGTGATCTTCGGCAAGTCGAGCGGGATCGCGAACGTCGACCTGTCGAGCCTCGCCGCATCGGACGGATTCATCATCCAAGGCGATGCTGCGAGCGACCAGGCCGGTTACAGCGTATCGGGCGCGGGTGACGTGAACGGGGACGGGATCGACGACGTGATCGTCGGGGCGATTTTTGCCGACGGAACGAGTTCGGGCGAGGCCTATGTGATCTTCGGCAAGTCGACTGGGCTTGGGAACATCGACCTGTCGAGCCTTGCCGCCTCGGACGGGTTCATCATTCAGGGCGATACCGCGGAAGATCGAGCGGGCTACAGCGTGTCGTATGCTGGCGACGTGAACGACGATGGGATCGACGATGTGATCGTCGGGGCGATCCTGGGCGACGACGGCGGCCCCGGCGCGGGCGAGGCTTACGTGATCTTCGGCAAGTCGACGGGGCTTGCGAACATCGACCTGTCGAGCCTTACCCCCTCGGACGGGTTCATCATCCAGGGCGACGTCGATTCCGACTACTTGGGTCACAGCGTGGCGCACGCGGGGGACGTGAACGGCGATGGCATCGACGACATGATCGTCGGGGCAAGGTTCGGCGCCTCGGGCGCGGGCGAAGCTTATGTACTCTCCGGCAAATCGAGCGGGATCTCGAGTATCGACCTGTCGAGCTTCGCCGCATCAGACGGATTCATCATTCAGGGCGACGCTGTGGGCGTCCAGGCCGGTTACAGCGTCTCGGGCGCGGGTGACGTGAACGGTGACGGGATCGACGACGTGATCGTCGGGGCACCCTTCGGCGATGACGGCGGCACCAGCGCGGGCGAGGCCTATGTCGTCTTCGGCGGCTCGGCGACCGGGTTCGGCGCGCGCGTGAACCTTTCCGCCCTGCTGCCCACCTATGGGTTCTCGATCCTCGGAAAGGCGGCAGGTGACTATTCCGGCGCTTACCTGTCGGATGCGGGTGACGTGAACGGCGACGGGATCGACGACGTCGTGATCGGCGCAGTCGGGACCAGCTATCCCGGCGTACCCAATTCCGGGGCAGCCTTCGTCGTATTCGGCAAGGCGGGCGGCCCGACCACCGATATCGACCTGTCCAGCCTGACGGCCGCGGACGGGTGGGAGATCACCGGCGCGCCGCTCTCGCAGTTCTCGTACAACATTTCGGGCGCTGGCGACGTGAATGGCGACGGGATCGACGACCTGATCGTGGGGGCCCGCGCGTACTTCGGCGGGCAGGGTGCCGCATATGTCATTTACGGCAAGTCCTCCGGCATCAGCATTGTCCGTCGTCAAATGATTTGGAACACGAGCGGCTGATCTTGAACGGAGGGTCTGGCTCGTTTGGATTTCAGTCTATGCGGCTGTCTGACGATGCAG
>NZNT01000021.1 GCA_002695005.1 Maritimibacter sp. | reverse complement strand
GTAGTCGAGCCGCTCGCGCGTCACTTCGTCGGCGAGCCATGCCTCGAACGACACGTCCACCCGGCCCACAGCCCCGCCCGCGACGAACTCGGCATATTGCGCGTTGGCCCATTCGTCCTGACGGCGCAGGTAACAGACCATCTCCACCGGGTAGTCCGAGAAATACTGCGCGATTTTCACCGCGTTGCGTTGCAGGAAAAACGCCTCGCTCGACAGAACGATGGTGTGGATCTTGCCCCCGGCCAGCGCCAGCCCCCGTTCGATATGTGCCTTCGGCCCGGCGGCGTTCTGCACGGCGGCGCGCGTGAACTCGGAATGCCCCGCCTGCTTGTGTGGGCGCACCGTCTGCCAGAACAGGCCGACCTCGGGATACCACACGCCTTCGCGCAGAAGCGCCGGGCGGTTCGTTTCCATCAGGTGCTGGATATAGGTCGAGCCGGTCTTGGTCGCGCCGATATGAACGATGATGCGGGGCTTTGTCGCCGGTGCGGCGGCCCGCTTCCTCGCCGTTTGCACGCGGTCGTTTCGGGCATACCTGTTCAGAGCGCAGTGCAGATCCGCATCCACCTTGTTCGTTGGTGGGGCTAACATTGTTTGCATGAAGGTTTTTTGATCGATCGGGTGCAGCCCGGTTGCGGCGCGAAGGATTTCATTCTGCCCCGAACGAACAGCTGCAATGATCAACCCGAACGCACCCGAAACGATGTGCGCATCCCGGCCGGCGACAGCCGTCGCGTCGAAATCAGTCGAGGACATGTCACACGTGTCCAGAGTTCTTCGAATGCGCTCCAGAAACCCTTCGAGAGCCTTGCCTCCTTTCTTCCTGTAGTACTCGTAGGCGCCTCGCAGAAACATCTGGACGATGAATTGGGACAATTGAAACGCTAGGTGCGGTCTCAAAGGCGAAGCGGCATCAATCGCGCCGCGTTCTGCTAGCGTTTGAGTGGCGGATTCGAAGTTATTGAGCATTTGCTCGAAGTCTTTCGGTCCGTGCTCGCGTCGTGCCGTTGACGCCGGTCGCACGCGATACATCGTTACCGGACAGGTGGTGAGGCTTAGTCTGCGTGCATTTGCGAGTGACTTGACTAGGAATGCGCGTTCTTCCCACTGCGGCGTGACAAACCGAATGTCGTTTTCATTTAGCCACTCGCGGCGATAGAGCCATGTCCAAAAGTGTCGGTTATGTAGAATGTGCGGGCTTTCCGCATAGGTTGTCTGGCCAATGAATTCATTGAAGTTTTGCTCGGTGCGATCATTGCGCAGGTCTATTTGCGTGTTTGTCTCGTCGAAGATTGCCTCGCCGACCTTTTTGCCACGCACCATGTCTGAGCCGTTGGCCTCTGCGGTTTCGACCAGTGTCGCGAGAGCCCGCGGATTGGAGATCCAGTCATCTCCGTCAATGAACCAAACGTAGTCGCCCCGCGCCACATCCAGCGCCTTGTTGCGCGCGAACCCCTGTCCCACGTTCTTGTCGAGCACGATGGGTCGGATACGTGCATCTGATTTCGCCAGCCGGTCGATGATCGTCTGCGACCCGTCGGGCGAGACGTCGTTCACCGGGATGATCTCGATCTCGCGCAGGGTCTGGCGCTGGACCGAGCGGATGCAGTCCTCGATATAGGCCTCGACCCCGTGGACCGGGATGATGACCGAGACCTTCGGATCGGCCGGTGCCTCCGCCACGGTTTCGGGCAGAGAATACGGCCGGTGCGCCTCGATGAAGTCGAGCGCGTCCTCCACCTGCGAGGGCACCGCGCAACCGGGCACGTGGTAGATCGTGTACCAAACGTAGAAGGCGTGGAAGATATCCTCGAGCGTGCGGGTCCGGTGGCGGTGGGGGATCGCCTGCCGGTCGTCCGTCAGGCCCCAGCCCGCGTAGAACGGCACGCCGAAGGTCACCACCTTCTTGCCGGCGAACAGCGCCTCCAGCCCCATCTGGCTCGTGCCGACATAGACCGTATCGACCATGTCGAAGACCGTGTAGGGGTTCACCGGATCGGTCAGGATCACGACACGCTCGGTGCTTTTCAAATGGGTGTAGTAGCCGGTCCTCGTGGACTTCTCCCAGCTCGAATCCGGGTGAGTCTTGACGATGATCTGGGCGTCCGGGTTCTCGCGGAGCGCGGTGAACAGCATCTCCTCAAACGCCGCTTCGTCGACCTTGCCGTAGACGGTCGACGCATCGGCATAGGCCTGGTCGCAGACCAGCACGCGCCGGGCGTAACCACCGGGGAGGGTCGGCGCCTCCATCGGCTGTGCGTTGTATTTGGAGATGCGCCGCGCCACCATCCGGTCAATCAGCCCGCGTGCGCGCTTGCGTTCCTCGTCCGTCAGCTCCAGGTCGCTGTTCAGTCTTTGGATCAGACGGTTGGGATAATCAGCCATGAAGTAGTGGCTCATGTCGTCATAAACGTAGCCGAGCGCGGCATACTGCGGATTGCCTTCCCGGAACGCGTGTGACCAGCTGTGGGTGGTCGCCAGAAACCCGACTTCCATGAAGACGGGGGCAGCACCGCTCGGCATCATGTTCAGGAGTTTGACAGCACCCTTATGGGACGTTGCCTTGTCAGAAAAGATGGTTCCAAAAAGGAAGTATTGCTCTGCCTGTTCTGCCGCCTGTCCGTCGAACCCAGAAACATTAGGCATGAGTAATGGAAGGTTCGCGGCGAACTTGGTCTCAAGGTTTTCGGTCAAAAGACCGATCGTGCTCTTCCCGCGACGGACCGAGAGGACATGCTCGCGGATATCTCGGCTGCTATCGAATTCCACCTGGCGCGTGTCGAGCAATCTGAAAAAGCTCGTCAACGCTTCAAAATGATCGGACATGGCTTAGTGCCCTCCGCGGGCTGAATCCTGGATCGGAAGCGGCCGTTGAATCATGTCCCAAAGCCTCACTTGGCGCACGTGCTCTGGTCGGGGTGCCGCTCGGTTCGGCCCCCGTTCAACGGCTTCAAAGAAAAGATCTTCCCAACCTGCGTGAACAATCTCATTTGAGAACCGCGAGACGAACATCTCACGTGCGCGTCTTCCCATCTTCTCGCGCAATTCTTGGTCGGCCATGAGAGTGCGCAAGTCGTCGGCCAATGAACCCAATTCTTCTCCACCAGAAGAAAGAAAACCGTTCTCCCCGTGTCGGATTTGGGACCGTAGGCCACGGCAGGCACCATATGCCACACTAGGCAGGCCGTGCGCGCTCGCTTCGCAAAGCGTGAGTCCAAAACCTTCAAAGAGGGACGCTGTCGCAAAAATATTTGCTGCCAAATACTCGGGGTAGGGGTCTTTCAATGCGCCCACGAAGTCCACACGATCTTTTACTCTGCATTTTCGTGCGAGCCGGCGAAGCTTTCCCATTTCGGGTCCATCGCCAACGATGCGAAGCCGCCACTCGGGGAACTCGGACGCGAGGCCCGCAAAAACTTCAATCAGACGCTGTGTGTTCTTCGGCGGTACGAGCCTAGACACGGTGACAATCGTGCGACCGGCTTGTGGTGGTGGCTGCGGCGCGCCTGGGTCAGGTTCGCGTATCGTATTGGGCACAACACGGATGCGGTCCTGTAGGCCTTTGGGCAATGTGGCACGAAACTCGTCAGAAATCATATGGATCAGAGTTGCGCCGGACATAATGATTATGCGTTCGTCTCTGCCAAAAGTTCCGAGCGACTGCGGCAAGGCTGGGTCGCAATGCTCTGACAAGACGAGAGGTAGATTCAGGTCGAAAGCGCAGCGTACATAACGCAGGAACGCGCGGTTCAGGTGCAGGCCCACCATCAGGTCTAGGCCTTGCTTCGCGACAACGTCCACCATTTCCAAGTGAGCCGTTTCGTCGTCTTTTTCGCGTAAGTGGATGATTGGAATGCCTTCAGCCAAAGGCCAAAGCGATGCACCGACCTTATCGTCGAAGGTGAACACCACGACGCTGTGACCGCGCTCGTGCATCGAGTTCGCCATCATATGTCCCACGTTCTCAGTGCCACCTCGACCCTTGGTGATCCAGGGGATGAAGAAACCGATACGCAACCGATCCCGAGTGGGTCCTCCAACAGTCGCCATTGGGCATTTCCTTCTTTGACCGCCGAGTTGCTGCCGTAGTTCTTCTGGATAAGCGGTGAACGGCTCTCAAACCTATTTGAGCGAGAGGCGAGAGCAGTTCGGTCTCATCGTGAAAGGACTTGCTCTGAAATGGATATGGTCTTCAGCATGTACTCCCGACACTTTTTGATTTGACCTGCCTGAAAGGGAAGGTGTCTGGGCTGGAACACCTTTCACAATCGCCGGCGCACGTCAATCTGGCGACAGGTGTTGCAAGTGAAGGTTGGCGCGTTGGATTTCTGATTCGGAGGAAATCTGAAGTATTGAGTGGTTCTGGTGTGGCAGAAACTGTGGCATTTAGCCGGCCAAAGGTTCCCTTTCGTTCCCCTTTTTTCCTCAAACTGCGTGTCCCTGAATGTCCTCAGCGCCTTGCTAATTCGTTGATTAAAAAAGATAATATTTTGGAGCGGGTGAAGGGAATCGAACCCTCGTCGTCAGCTTGGGAAGCTGCTGCTCTACCATTGAGCTACACCCGCGTGACGGCTGAGATACGGCGCGCGGCGGGGTCCGTCAAGAGGGCGTCAGCAGGGGCCGGGGGTGCCGTCGGGCATTGTCGCACCGCACAGGCGGGCATCGGTAAAGTCCGTGTCTTTCACCGTCGCGCCCGTCAGGTCGGCGCCGGTAAGGATCGTCGAGACGAAGCGTGCGCCTGTCAGATCCGCACCGGCCAATGTGGCGCCTTCCAGAACCGCGCCCGTGAAGTCCGCCCCGGAAAGGGTGCAGCCGGACAGGTCGGTGTTCTTGAGGAGCGCGCTGGTGAAGACCGCGCCTTTGGCCGAGCAGCCGGACATTGTCGCATCCGTGAACAGGGCGCTTTTGAAATTCGCTCCGTCGAAGGTGCTGCCGGACAGGTCGGCCTCGCCAAGGAACGCGCCTGAGAAATCCGAGCCTGCGTAGTCGTTGCCCGACAGGTCTGCGCCCTTCAGCATCGCGCTGGAAAAGTCCTCTGCCTGCACAAGGCCGGGCAGGGTCAGGGCGAGGGCGAGGGCGATGGTGCGCATGGTTGGCTCCTGTATCGGACCGGGCCAGTTTTCCGCCAAACCGGACCGCTGGCAAGTCTCCTAGCTGCGCCGCCTGCGCCGACGTCCGCCTTCACCCCCGCCGCCGGTGTTGTAGTCGACCTCCGGCAGCGGCACGAGTGCGCGCAGGATGGGGAAGGGGTCGGCGGCGTTCGGCATGGCCGTCGCGGCGACGAAATGCTCCTGAAACCGCGGCTCGACCGCCGTTTCGATCTTTTCGATCTGGCGCACCAGTCCTTCGATCTCGCGCCGCGCGTCGCGGTTGAGAAGCGCGATGCGCGCTCCGGTGCCGGCCGCGTTGCCTGCGCTCGTAACCTTCTCGAGCGGACAGTCCGGAATCATGCCCAGGACCATCGCGTGTTTCGGTGAGATATGCGCCCCGAAGGCCCCGGCGAGGACCACGCGGTCAACGTGGTCCACCCCGCGTTTGTCCATGAGCAGCCGGGCACCCGCATATAGCGCGGCCTTGGCCATCTGGATCGCGCGGATATCGCCGTTGGTGACGGTGATCTTGCGTTCGTTATCTTCCCACAGGACATAAGACCACGTCCGCCCTTCCGCGATGCAGCGTGGCGTGCCCACGGCCTCGGGCGAGCCGATCAGGCCGGTCGCGTCCACGATGCCTGCCATACGCATTTCGGCCACGACCTCGATGATTCCCGATCCGCAGATGCCGGTGATGCCTGATCCCGCCACGGCGGCTTCGAAGCCGTCCTCGGTAGACCACAGGTCGCAGCCGATCACCTTGAAGCGCGGCTCTTTCGTCGCCGGGTCGATTTCGACGCGTTCGATGGCGCCGGGGGCCGCGCGTTGGCCCGCACTGATCTGCGCGCCCTCGAAGGCCGGGCCTGTCGGGGAGGAACAGGCAAGCACTCCGGTCTTGTCGCCCAGCAGGATCTCGGCATTGGTGCCCACGTCCACGACGAGGACGAGGTCGTCGGACCGGTGCGGGGCCTCGGACAGCGCAACCGCCGCCGCGTCCGCGCCGACGTGGCCCGCGATGAGCGGCAGGACATAGGCGCGGGTGCCCGGCGCGATGCTCAGCCCGAGGTCCGAAGCCATCATGCGCTGGGACGTTCCGACCGTAAGTGCGAAGGGCGCTTGACCCAATTCGTAGGGATCGAGCCCCAGAAACAGATGGTGCATCACGGGGTTCATTACGAAGGTCGCTTCGAGCAGCGCCGCAGGTTCCACGCCGGCCTCATCCGCGAGATCCGCGATCAGCTTGTCCATGCCTTCGCGCACGACGTGGGTCATCTCGTCCGCGCCGCCGGGGTTCATCATCGAGTAGGAGACCCGGCTCATCAGGTCTTCGCCAAAGCGGATCTGCGGGTTCATGAGGCCGGACGAGGCCAGCACCTCGCCCGTCACGAGGTTTACGAGGTGCCCGGCGATGGTGGTGGAGCCCAGATCGACCGCGACGCCGTAGAGTGGACCTTCGAAGAAATCCGGCCAGAGCGCGACCACGGTGGGCGCGCCGTCGTCATGGATTGCGGCCGTTACCGACCAGCCGCCCTTGCGCAGCGTCTTTTGCAGGGACGGAAGGAGGTGGCGGTCGAATCCCAGTGTTTCCAGCCCGAGTTGGGCCTTGAGCGCATCGAGCAACCGGTCGAGGTCGCTCGACGGATGGTGCATGTCAGGTTCCGCCACTTCGACATAGGCGAGGCTGAGGGCGGGCGAGAGGACGATGTCGCGCACTTCGGCGCGCTTGCGCACCACCTGTTTATGAACCTGGCTTTCGGGCGGGACGTCGATCACCACGTCCTTCATCACCTTGGCCTGACACCCCAGCCGCCGCCCGCCCTTGAGGCCCCGGATGCGGTCATAGCGCGCCTCGACGTCGTTCCAGTCCGTGAGGGCGTCGGCAGCGACGGTGACGCCGTGCTTTGAGAATTCTCCCACCCCCGGCGCGACCTGGCATTTCGAGCAGATCCCGCGCCCGCCGCAGACCGAATCGAGGTCCACGTTCAGCATCCGCGCCGCGTCCAGCACCGGCGTTCCGACTGGCACGCGACCGCGCATGCCCGATGGCGTGAAGATGACGAGGGGGTCCTTGCTCATGTCGCGCTCCTGCTTCTGAGCGTGTTGTATCTGGCGTAGGCGCAGGAACAAGGCAGGTTACGACTCGTGGCGGGCGAGAAGCGTCACGGTGTTGGGGTGTCGGGCTTGCAAATTGGAGTTATTTGCCATAAATATTTCAGCAGAAAGGATCGTCGCCATGTCTCAGGTTCTCATGCAGCCCACCACAACCCCGGAAAAGGGCGTCGTTCTGACAAAGGCGCTCTTGCGCGCAGCCGAGCGGCTCGGCCTCACCGGCGCGCGGCTGGCGTCGGTCATTGGCGTGTCGGCTCCCACGATTTCGCGCATGTCCAAGGGCGCGTGGACCTTGGAGGAGGGGACAAAGCCCTACGAACTCGCGGTCCTCTTCGTGCGCCTGTTCCGGTCGCTTGACGCGATCACAGGGGGCGATGAGCGAGCATCGAAGGCCTGGTTCAAGGGGCCGAACACAGCGCTGGGGCAGGCGCCCGCCGAAGCGATCGGAAGCGTGGAGGGTCTTGTCCGTGTCGTTGGATACCTGGACAGCCGACGCGCTCCGCTCTGAGCTGCGGCCCTGGACCGGGCGCGGGTGGCGGCTGGTGGAGGCGCAACATCTGGTCTCGACCATGAAGATCGTGGATGGATCCGATGAGCAGGCGGTTCTGGAGGAAATCCTCGAAACGGCGAAGCCGCCTGTGCCCCAGCCGTGCCAGCACCTGCATTACCTGCTCTCAACGCCATTTCGCTATGACGGACCGTATCCCCACGGCTCGCGCTTTCGGCGGGCCGGGATGACGCCGGGGGTGTGGTACGGGTCCGAAGCGGTGGAGGCGGCCGTGGCCGAGATGGTGTTCTATCGCATCCTGTTCTACGCCGACTCACCTGAAACGCCTTGGCCTGAGGATGCCGGGGTCTACACGGCGTTTTCCGTGAAACTGGCGAGCGGTCGGGCACTCGACCTGACGGCTGCGCCGCTTGCTGCAGACGTGGCGCTATGGACGGACCCGGTGTCCTACGGCGCGTGTCAGACGTTGGAAGAGCGTGCGCGGGCCGCCGGGGCGACCCTGATCCGTTACCAGTCTGTGCGTGATCTAGAGGGCCGCGCGAACGTCGCCGTATTGGACTGCGCGACATTCGCCGAAAACGCGCCGGGGGACCGGCAGACATGGCGCGTCCACCTTTCTGCTCACGGCGCGCAGGCGCTGTGCGAATTCCCCGATATCAGATTGAGCTTCGGGCCGGAAACCTTTGATGACCCACGGCTTTCCGCGTTGGCCTGGGTCCGGTGATCACATCGAGAAGGACGTGCCGCAACCGCAGGAGCTCGACGCGTTGGGGTTGTCGATCACGAAGCGCGCGCCGATCAGTTCTTCGGTAAAGTCGATCACGGCGCCCGTGAGGAACGGGAGCGAAACCTCGTCGATGATCACGCGTTCGCCTTCGCCTTCGAGCACAAGGTCGCCATCGCCTGGTTCGTCCAGCGCGATGTCATACTGAAAGCCCGAGCAGCCGCCGCCCTCGACGGCCACGCGCAGGGCCTTGCCGTCCTTGCCGGCCCCGATCTCGCCCAGCCGGGCAAAGGCGCGGTCGGTCACTTTCGGTGGCAGGTTGAGGTCCATGTTTCACCCGTTTCAACTGTGGTCTGGTTGCAATATATGGATAGCGGGACAGAGCAACAAGAGATCGAGGCAGCATGACGGCCACGTTTGCGTGTGAACCGGCGGAGAGCCGCGGGCGGTTATTTCCGGAAGAGGAAAGCCGGTTCCGGTCGCCGTTCCAGAGAGATCGCGACCGGATCATCCATTCGTCCGCCTTCCGGCGCCTGAAACACAAGACGCAGGTGTTTCTGGAGCACGAGGGCGACTACTACCGCACGCGCCTGACCCATTCGATCGAAGTGGCGCAGGTGGCGCGGACGATCGCCGGCACGCTTGGTCTGAATGAACAACTCACCGAGGCCGTGGCGCTGGCCCATGACCTTGGCCACACGCCGTTCGGCCACACGGGCGAGGAGGCGCTGGACGCGCTGATGCAGCCGTATGGTGGCTTCGATCACAACGCCCAGGCGCTGCGGATCGTGACCTCGCTGGAACGGCATTATGCCGAGTTCGACGGGTTGAACCTGACGTGGGAAACCCTTGAAGGGATTGCGAAACATAACGGGCCGGTGACGGGCGAGCTGCCCGTGGCGCTGGCGGAGTACAACGCGCGCCATGACCTCGAGCTCGACACGCATGCCAGCGCCGAGGCTCAGGTGGCGGCGCTGTCCGATGACATCGCCTACAACAACCACGATCTGCACGATGCGATCCGCGCCAAGCTGATCGACGAGGAGGAAATCCTCGTCGTCCCGATGATCGCGCGCAGCTATGCAGCGGTGGATCAGATGTACCCGACATTGGATTCCAACCGCCGCCGGCATGAGGCATTGCGCCGCGTATTCGGCGTGATGGTCGAGGACGTGCTCGCCACATCGCGCGCCGAGATCGCGGCGCTCGACCCGGCCTCGGCGACCGATGTGCGCATGGCCGGGCGGCAGATCATCCGGTTTTCGGGCGAAATCTGGGAGGAGCTCAAACAGCTTCGCGGCTTCCTGTTTCGCAAGGTCTACCGCGCGCCGTCCGTGGTGCAGATGCGGGCCGAGGTGACGGCGATCGTTGATGAGCTGTTTCCGCTGTTCATGAAGAACCCGGACTACCTCCCCGCCGAGTGGCGCGAGGACGTGTCTCAGGCTTCGGACGAGCGGGCCCTCGCGCGGATCGTGGCCGACTATATCGCCGGCATGACCGACCGCTTCGCCATTGAAACGCATGGCCGGTTCATCGGGGGCTCGGATACACGCTCGCGTCTGCTGGCGAAGTAGGCTCTGGACAACGATGCGGAGTGTCGGGCGTTGACCTTCCGGGTCGTCGTGGTAGACCGCGCGAGGTTTCTCTAAAGGTGTGCCATGAACCTCTTTGCCGATATCCGTGGGCTCGTGATTGCGTCTCTGGACGCGCTCGTGGCCGAGGGAGCGCTGCCCGACGGGCTCGATTTCGCGAATGTTGCGGTCGAACCGCCGCGTGATCCGGCGCATGGGGACATGGCGACCAATGCCGCGATGGTTCTGGCCAAGCCCGCGGGTCTGAAGCCGCGCGACATTGCCGAGGCGCTCGCGGGCAAGCTGGCCGCGGATGCGCGCATCGTCTCGGCCGAGGTGGCGGGGCCGGGCTTTCTGAACCTACGGCTCGATCCCGGCGTGTGGGCCGCCCTTGTGGAAGGCGTGCTGGCAAACGAGGGCTATGGCCGGTCCGACATGGGGCAGGGGCAGAAGGTCAACGTCGAATACGTCTCGGCCAACCCCACCGGGCCGCTGCACGTTGGACATACGCGGGGTGCTGTGTTCGGTGACGCGCTTGCGAGCCTGCTGGAGTACGCGGGCCATGACGTGACCCGGGAATACTACATCAACGACGGGGGCGCGCAGGTCGATGTGCTCGCGCGTTCCGTTTACCTGCGGTATCTGGAAGCGCACGGGCAGGAGGTCGCCTTTGAGGATGGCACATATCCGGGCGACTAC
Organism: Maritimibacter sp.; assembly: GCA_002695005.1. Lineage (GTDB taxonomy): Bacteria > Pseudomonadota > Alphaproteobacteria > Rhodobacterales > Rhodobacteraceae > Maritimibacter. Next base: position 93,977 of record NZNT01000021.1, on the reverse strand, counting down.
CTGATCGAGGTGGGCGAGGCGCTCAAGGCAAAGGTGGGCGACGCCTTTGTCGGCAAGGGCGAACAGTTCTGGCTCGAGGAGGTGCGCGATTTCGCGACCGAGGCGATGATGGAGCTGATCCGGGCCGACCTTAAGGCGCTTGGCGTCGAGATGGACGTGTTCTTCTCGGAAAAGGGCCTCTACGGTACCGGCCGGATCGAAGCGGCGATCGAGGATCTGCGCTCCAAAGACCTGATCTACAAGGGCACGCTTGAACCGCCCAAGGGCAAGCTGCCAGAGGATTGGGAGCCGCGAGAGCAGACCCTCTTCAAGTCGACCGATTACGGCGACGACGTGGATCGCCCGATCATGAAGTCGGACGGGGCCTGGACCTATTTCGCGCCCGACATCGCCTATCACTATGACAAGGTGACCCGCGGGTTCGACCAGCTGATCGACGTGTTCGGGGCCGATCACGGCGGCTATGTGAAGCGGATGAAGGCCGCTGTTGCGGCGCTGTCTGAAAACCGCGTGCCGCTCGACATCAAGCTAACGCAACTGGTCAAGCTCTACAAGAATGGCGAGCCGTTCAAGATGTCCAAGCGGGCCGGAACCTTCGTCACCCTGCGCGATGTGGTGGACGAAGTGGGGCCGGGCGTGACCCGGTTCATCATGCTCACCCGCAAGAACGATGCGCCCCTGGACTTCGATTTCGACAAGGCGCTGGAGCAGTCCAAGGACAACCCGGTCTTCTATGTTCAATATGCCAACGCCCGGGTCCATTCCGTGCTGCGCAAGGCTGCTGACATGGGCGTTGTTCCGGGTACGCCCGCGCTCACCGACGAGGCCGAGATCAAGGTGGCCCAGAAGCTCGCGGAATGGCCGCGCCTCGTCGAGATCGCTGCACGCACGCATGAGCCGCACCGCGTCGCTTTCTACCTCTATGAACTGGCCAGTGAATTTCATGCGCTCTGGAACAAGGGGAATGATACGCCCGCGTTGCGTTTCCTTCAGGAGAGTGACGCCCAAGCAACAGCGGCGAAAATTGCCCTGCCGAAAGCCGTTTCCGTTGTGATTTCAGCGGGTCTTGGTATTCTTGGCGTGACGCCGCTTGAGGAAATGCGCTGACGAACAGGTGCAGCCGAGCGGTCGAGGAAAGCCCAGTCCCGGAGACTTGATCTCCAAGAAAACAAGGGGCGGGCGAGGCATCAGATCGAGGGGCGCGTGGTCGGTTTCGGCGCGTGTCCACAGCGAGGCAGGCAATGACGAACGCGAATTGGGGCGGCCCCGGCGCGGGGCATCCCGGCTATCCGCAGCACCATCAGGGCTATTCTCACGACCAACAGGTTCAGGATCCGGCGTGGCACGGACAGGCGCAGCCTCAGGCGCGCTCCGAACCGCCGTTGCGGGCGCAACCGGCGCCACAACCTCAGCCTGCGCCACAGCCGCAACCACAGCCCGCGCGTCAGGCGCATCCGCAGCAGGGGCGGGCGACAGCGCATCCTCATGCGCAGAATGCCCAGCCACATCCCCGGACGCAGGGTTACGCGCATCCGCAACATCAGGCGCGGCCTCAGGCTCAACCGCGCGCAGCGCAAGCCCCTGCGCCGCAGCCGCAGAACATCACCTACGCACATCATCATCCTGCTGCGCAGCCACAGGCTCAGCCGCAGCCGCAGCCGCAAGGCTACTATGCCGCACAGGCCCAGCCGCCGCAGGCCGCGGCACAACCACACTACTATGACCATGAGCCCATGCCGGAGGCTTCCGGCGGCGGTGTCGCTGGCGTGATGAACGGCTTGGGTGCGGTCGTGTCGATTGCCCTGATCGCCGGGCTTGCGGTCTGGGGCTACAAGCTCGCCATGCGCGACGTCACCGAAATCCCGGTCATCGCCGCGCTCGAAGGGCCGATGCGAATCCAACCCGAGAACCCCGGTGGTGAAGATGCCGAGCATCAGGGCCTCGCGGTAAACAACGTGGCCGCCGAGGGCACCGCCGAGGGCCCCGCGAACCAACTCGTGCTTGCGCCGCCCGCAGATACGCTGGACGAGAACGACGCGCCCGCCGTGTCGCCGTCACAGATCGAGGCGACACCGACCGCCGAAGCTGGCGACAGTCGGCCGAAGCTGGGAACTGAGCCGCTGGATGTCGCGGCCTCGCCGGACGATGCGCAGGCCGCCGCCCAGTCGCTCGTCGAGCAGATCGCCGCCGAGTCCGCGCCGCTGTCTGGTGAAGAGGCCGATCTTTCCATGTCACCCGAGGCCGAGGAACGCGCTCTTGCCGCCGTCCGCAGTGGCGAGATCGTGCAGCCAGACGTTCCGGGTGTCGCCAGGTCGCCGCGCCCCGTGCCGCGTCCCAGCGACCTCGTGGCCCGTTCGGCGGCCTCGCCGTCTTCGGACGCGCTGCTCGCGGCCGCACAGCAAGTGGCGCGTGAAGTCGACCCGGCCGAGATCGCGGCGGGCACGCGGCTTGTGCAACTTGGTGCCTTCGACACCGAAGACGTGGCGCGCGCCGAGTGGGATCAACTGAGCGGTCGGTTCGCGGAGTATCTCGAGGGTAAGGCCCGCGTGATCGAGAAGGCGCAGTCCGGGGGCAAGACCTTCTACCGTCTTCGCGCCATGGGGTTCGAGGATCTGTCGGAAGCGCGGCGTCTCTGCGCCGCTTTGACGGCCGGCAAGGCATCCTGCATCCCGGTCGTGACCCACTGAGGATGGGCGCAGGGGCCTTCATCCTTGGCTGTGAAGGCCCGCGCCTGACGCGCGCCGAGCGCGATTTCTTCGCGGAGGCGGATCCGTGGGGCTTCATTCTGTTCGCCCGCAATATCGAGGACCCCGAGCAACTCACATGGCTTACCACCGAGCTGCGTGAGGCTGTCGGACGAGATGCACCGGTTTTCATCGATCAGGAGGGGGGCCGGGTGGCCCGCATGGGGGCGCCACATTGGCGCGAATGGCTCCCGGCATTGGATCAGGTGCGGCTGAACCGTCGCAAGGCCGCCGATGCCATGTACCTGCGCTACCGCATTATTGCCCATGAGTTGCGCGCCTGCGGGATCGACGGAAACTGCGCCCCGGTCGTGGATCTCGTGCGCGCCGAGACGCATGACATCCTGTCGAACCGGTGCTACGGCGAGGACGTCGTAAAGGTGTCTGATATCGCCGGGGCCGTGGCCACGGGTCTTGTGGATGGCGGTGTCTTGCCGGTCATCAAGCACATCCCCGGACACGGTCGGGCGACCAAGGACAGCCACTTGGAACTGCCTGTGGTCAAGGCGCGCGAGAAGGCGCTCAATGTCTCTGATTTTCTGGCCTTCCAGTCCGTCGCGAACCTGCCGCTCGCGATGACGGCGCATGTGGTCTTTGTTGATATCGATGCGGAGGCGCCCGCGACGACGTCGCCCCGCATGATCAACATCATCCGGGACCGGATCGGCTTTGGCGGACTTCTGATGACCGACGACATTTCAATGAAGGCCCTTTCCGGTTCGTTAGAGGATCGGTGCCGGGACTCGCTTCAGGCGGGCTGTGACCTGATCCTGCATTGCAACGGCGAGATGGACGAGATGCGCGCTGTCGCCGACGCCACCGGGCGGCTTGCCGGAAAGGCTGCTGAACGGGCGGAGGCGGCCCTTGGCTGGCGTCAGGACCCCGATCCCATTGACATTGCGGCGCTGGACGCGGAGTTTGAGAGCCTGATGACGCATCAGGCAGGGTGACGCTTCCCGCATGTCCGACGATGATTTCCAGGCAGACGTTCTGTCGGTGTCCGAACGTATGGCCGCCGAGGCGCTCATCGTCGATGTCGATGGGTTCGAAGGGCCGCTCGACCTGCTGCTGACGCTCTCCCGCACGCAAAAGGTGGACTTGCGAAAAATCTCGGTGCTGGCGCTGGCCGAGCAATACCTCGGCTTCGTGGAGAAGGCGCGGCACCTGCGGATCGAGCTGGCGGCCGATTACCTCGTCATGGCCGCCTGGCTCGCCTTTTTGAAATCGCGCCTGCTGCTCCCACCCGATCCGAGCGAGGAAGGCCCGTCCGGCGAAGAGCTTGCCGCCCATCTGGCGTTCCAGCTGGAACGCCTCCAAGCGATGCGGGATGTGTCGGCCCGACTCATGGGCCGAGACCAGTTGGGCCGCGATTTTTTCGCGCGTGGGCAAGTGGAAGTGGTGGAACGGCGCAAGCGGGTGTCTTACACCGCGACCCTTCTGGACCTCATGCAGGGCTACGCCCGCATCCGCACCCGTGACGAATTCCGCCCCTTCGTGATGGATCGTGAGAGCGTCATGACGTTGGAAGAGGCACTGGACCGGATGCGCCATCTGATCGGTTTCGCGGGCGAATGGACCGATATCATGTCCTACCTGCCCGAGGGCTGGTCGGGCGATCCGGCGCGACGCCGATCCGCCACGGCGGCCAATTTCGCGGCCTCGCTGGAGCTGGCCAAGACCGGGGCCATCGAGATCCGGCAGGGCGAGACATTCTCGCCCATTCAGATTCGCAGGAAACCGAATGACTGACGAAACCGAGACCGAAGACGAGGCACAGAGCCTGTTCGAAGCTCCCCCGATGGGTGAGCAGGAGCGGATGGTCGAGGCTGTGCTATTTGCCAGTGCCGAGCCTGTCACCGTGGCTGAACTGACCGCGCGGATGCCGCATGGGTCCGAGCCGGCCGAGGCGCTTGTCCATCTGCGCAAGCGCTACGAGGGGCGCGGCGTGACGCTCGTGCGTGTTGGCGATGCCTGGGCCTTCCGGACCGCGCCGGACCTTGGCTACCTCATGCACAAGGAAAGCGTCGAGACCCGCAAGCTCAGCCGCGCGGCGATCGAGACGCTGGCGATCATCGCCTATCACCAGCCGGTAACTCGCGCCGAGATCGAGGAGATCCGGGGTGTTTCGGTGTCGCGCGGGACCATCGACCTGTTGATCGAGTTGGAATGGATCCGGTTCGGTCGCCGCCGCATGTCTCCGGGTCGTCCCGTGACCTTCGTGGTGACGCAAGGATTCCTCGACCACTTCGGCCTCGAGAGCGCGCGCGATCTGCCGGGCCTCAAGGAATTGCGTGCGGCCGGTCTGCTCGAAAGTCGGCCGCCGCCTGTGGAGCCTTCCGAGGACGACGAGGACGAAGACGACGAAGGCCAGTCGGAGCTCTTCGAAGAGTGATTCCTTTTTGGCCGTCATTCTGTTAGGCTCGAAAAAAAGCAGAGGCAGGACAATGAATATTGAAAGATTGATTATGATGGTCGTGCGCATGGTGATGGGCCGTGCGGTGAATCGCGGCGTGAATGCGGGCATCGACTATGCGTCGCGCCGCGGCAAAACGCGCGAAGAGATGACCCCGGAAGAGCGCGCGAGCGCGAAATCCGCCAAACAGGCCGCGCGACGCGCCAAGCAGGGCGCGAAACTGGCGCGTCGTATCCGCTAGTCGGAAGAGAGGTCAGAGGGCCGGGCTGCGGAAATGCTTGGAGAGTTTGAGCCCTTGGCCCTGGTAGTTTGACTTGAGGTCGGCGCCGTAGAGCATTTCCGGTGTTTCTGCCATCTTCTCATAGACCAGCCGCCCGACCACCTGTCCGTGTTCGAGGACAAAGGGGGCTTCGTGGCACCGCACTTCCAGCACCCCGCGTGACCCGGCACCGCCGGCTATGCCGTGGCCGAAGCCCGGATCGAAAAAGCCCGCGTAGTGCACCCGGAATTCGCCGACCATCGCGAGGTAGGGGGCCATTTCCGCCGCGCAGTCGGGTGGAATGGTCACGGCCTCACGGCTTACCAGAATGTAAAAGGCACCGGGGTCAAGTATGATGCGGCCTTCGGTGGTGTGGATCGGTTCCCAGAACTCCGCCGGATCGTAGTGACCGATCCGGTCGAGGTCGATGACACCCGTATGCGGTTTGGCGCGGTAGCCGACGAGGTCGCCTGTCGCGGGCCGCAGATCGACCGAAAAGCCGAGACCGTTGTCGATGAGCGGCGTTCCGTCCACGATGGGATCTTCGGCGTGACGTGCGGCGAGGTCGGTGTCGGAGAGGATCGCCTGACCTGCGCGGAAGCGGATCTGGTTCAGGCGCATCCCCGGCCGCACGAGGACGGAAAAGCTGCGCGGGCAAATCTCGGCGTAAAGCGGCCCGTGGTAGCCCGGGGCAATCCGGTCGAACTCGGTGCCACCGTCGGTGATGGTTCGCGTGAGGAGGTCGAGGCGCCCGGTGGAGCTTTTCGCATTGGCGACCGCCTGAATCCCGTCTGGGAGGGCAAGGCGCTCCATCAGTGGGACGACATAGACCGCGCCCTTTTCCAGCACTGCACCGTCCGTCAGGTCGATGCGGTGCATTTCGAATTCGCTCAGCCGCTCCGCCACGCTGCGCTGGTCGCCTGCGAGGAAGGATGCGCGCACGCGGTAGGCTACGTCACCCAGACGGAGATCGAGCGAAGCGGGTTGAATTTGCTCTGGGATCACGGCGGGATCGGCGGCGAGGGTGCCCTGGGCGATCATCGCGCGGATTGCCTGTGCCGGTAGAACGCCGGTGCCTGTCATGCCTCGTCCCCCAACTGCAATCCCCGGATACACGAACGCCCGCCCCGGAAAGGGCGGGCGGTTCGGTGATTGGTCGGGCTAGCAGGACTTGAACCTGCGACCTTCCGTCCCCCAGACGGACGCGCTACCAGACTGCGCCATAGCCCGACGTGGGGTGTGTCATAGCAGTTTTCGCCGCGTGGGCAAGACCGGATCGGCATGAATTCCGCCCCTATCGCAGGGTGGTTCCGTCATGTTCGGACCGCAGGGTAGCAAGCCGGTCCGCAAGCGCCTGAAGCGTCGCCGATGGCAAGGTCGCCTGGTGGGCGCGCAGCATCCTCAGACGCGGGGCGACAGGGGCGATGTCGGGCGGCAGGGTGCCGTCGGCGGGGTCATCGGGCAGGTCGGGCATGATGAGTACGGGGCTGTCGTAGTTGTCCGAAGGCTCAGGCGCCGCCTCGAAGGGGTCATCGGATTGTTCAGACGCGATCTCATCTTCGGCGGGGCGCGTTTCCGACTCATAGGGCGCGGCCACCGGGGTGGTGTCGTCCTCCGGCGTTGCGGGCTCGTCCGGGATCGGTGGCTGCCAGTCGGGAGCGGGGTCTGGCTCGCTGTACTCCTGAGCGGATGGTTGCGAGGCTTCGATGGTTTCGTCGGGCGAGGGGTCGGCAACGGGCATCTCCCAATCCGCCGACGGCGCGTCCTGGGAGAACACGTTGGCCGAGTCTTCCGGTTCGCTCGTCGCAACCTCGTCCGGCTCTGGATGCTCGTGCATTTCAGGCGTCGGGTCGGCGCGCGAGATATGCGGGCTTTCCGTCTCGGGCGCGGGCGCTTCCGGCTCCGGCAAGATATCGCTGTCGTCGCTCCCGCTTACCTCCACCGCAGTATCCCAAGTGGGAACATCGCTGCCGCCGGGTTCCGGCGGTCTGGCTGCTTCGTCGGTCTGATCTTCGGACGCCAGCGTCTCGTCAGCGACCGGGTCGTCTTCAGATGGGAGGTCCGCCGCCGCAATGGCGCCCGGGGCAGGCGTGTCGTCTTTTGCCCATGTGCCGAAGGGCGAATGTTCGGGGGGCGAGTCGGGTGCTGGCGGGTCGAGTGGCGCTTCGACCCCCTCCGGGTCGGCAGCGGTTTCGGCGGCGAGTGGGTCTTCGCCCGGCGTCGCCTCTATGTCGTCGCTCGGATCGGACTCGGCAGGTGTCAGGGTTTCGTCGCTCAGATGCGGGGCGTGGGCTTCGACTTCCTCAGCCGCCGGCTCTTCGGTGCCGAACGTGACAGAGCGGTCCTCTTCCGGATCGACCGGGGCGAGTTCGCCACTTTCCATCGCCTCGTCCACGGCGGGCGCGAGGGCGTCTTCGACGGTTTCCGAGGTATCCTCGACGAGTTCCGCCTCCTCGACATCCGATCCGGAGGCACGACGGCCCTGATCGAGGGACACGACGTTGCTGTCCGCGTCGCCGCCCTCGAGATCGAGCGGGGGCGACATGGCGGCGACGTGTTTCACGCCCTCTTCCCGCAGGAGTTTCTGCACACCCCTGATCGTCATGCCATCTTCGTGGAGAAGTTTGCGGATGCCGCCCAGCAGTTCCATGTCGCTCGGGCGATAGTAGCGTCGGCCACCGGCGCGTTTGACCGGCTTCACCTGCGTGAACCGGCTTTCCCAAAAGCGCAGGACGTGCGTTGGCACGCCGAGCCACTCGGCCACCTCGCTGATCGTGCGGAAGGCGTCAGGTGACTTCTGTTCCATGTCTTTGCCCGTTCATTGACTGCTCTGTTTCGGGCTCAGCGCTTGTTCCCCGCTGCAACCCGTTCCTTCATGATCTGCGACGGACGGAAAGTGAGAACGCGGCGCGGCGAGATCGGAACCTCTTCGCCCGTCTTGGGATTACGCCCGACGCGGGCCGCCTTGTCACGCACCGAGAAGGTGCCGAAAGACGAGATTTTCACCGTTTCCCCCTCAACGAGGGCGTCGGAAACGTAGCCCAGCACGCTCTCCACAAGCTGGGCGCTTTCGTTGCGCGACAGGCCAACTTCGCGAAACACGGCTTCGCTCAGATCCATGCGCGTCAGCGTCTTTTCACTCATACCGTCCCCCGAGATGGTTTTCCGCAGCATGGGGCCGATATTTTTTCAAGTCAACATCAATGACTTGGAGGTCGGGTTTGATCTGCGGTTCATTGCCTGCACGCACTGTGGCCGGACGGTTTCCTCCAGAGCGAGGCCATTGTCAGGGATCGTGCGGCGTCACCAGCGGATGACGACCGCCCCCCAGGCAAGCCCGCCGCCGATCGCTTCGGTCACGACGACATCGTTTTCGCGGATCTGTCCCTTGGCTTTGCCGACTGACAGTGCCAGCGGGATCGACGCGGCTGAGGTGTTCCCGTGGTCCTGTACCGTCACGACGACGTTGTCCATCGTCATGCCGAGCTTCTTCGCCGTGCCGGCGATGATCCGGATGTTGGCCTGATGCGGAACGATCCAGTCAACGTCGTCATGGGTCAGCCCCGCCTTGTCGAGCGCCGCGTCGGCGGTGGCCGCGAGCTTCTCGACCGCCTGACGGAACAGGGGGTTGCCCTGCATCCTGAGCTTGCCCGCCGTGCCGGTGGTGGAAACGCCACCGTCGACATACAGCATCTCGCGGTAGCGGCCGTCGGAATTCAGGTCCGAAGACAGGATGCCGCGATCCGTGTTTTCACCCGTGCCCGGTGTGCCTTCGAGCAGGAGCGCGCCCGCGCCGTCGCCAAAAAGAACGCAGGTGGACCGGTCCTCCATGTCGAGGATGCGCGAAAAGGTTTCGGAGCCGATGACCAGAACGCAATTGGCCTGACCCGAAGCGATGAGCGCATTTGCATTGGCGAGCGCGAAGATGAAGCCTGCGCAGACCGCCTGCACGTCGAAGGCGAAGCCACGGGTCATGCCAAGGCCGGATTGCACCATCGTTGCACAGGAGGGAAATGTAAGATCGGGCGTCGACGTGGCGACGATGACAGCATCGACCTGATCCGCGTTCATACCCGCGTCGCGCAGGGCCTCTATCGCCGCGGCGATGGCCATATGGGACGTGGTTTCGCCTTCGGCAGCGAAGTGACGGCGTTCGATCCCCGAGCGGCTGCGAATCCAGTCGTCCGAGGTGTCGATCCGCTCTTCGAACCAGGAATTCGGGACCACGCGTTCAGGCAGGTAGTGCCCGACGCCGCGGACCACGGCGCGTGTTGTCATTCTTTGCCGCTCGCTTTGTTTTCGATCAACGCTGGCGTATCCTGCGTGTCTCCGGGAGTATATGCAACCCGCGCTGCGAGCTTCTCGTTGAAGCCGGACTGCGCGAGGTCGAAGGCGAGCTTGATGGCCGCCGAAAAACCGGTCGCGTCCGCAGAGCCGTGGCTTTTTACGACGGTACCGTTGAGGCCCAGAAATACGCCGCCGTTCGAGTTGCGGGGGTCCATGCGTTTCTTGAGCCGCCGGAGCGAAGTCGTCGCGAGCAGGGCCGCGATCCGAGACAGGGGCGTTGCGAGAAACGCCTCTTTCAGAGCCTCGTTGACCATCTTGGCCGTGCCTTCGCCTGTCTTGAGCGCGACATTACCCGTGAACCCGTCCGTCACGATGACATCCACGCGGTCCGACAGCAGATCACCGCCCTCGACGAAGCCTATATAATCGAAATGGGCGACGGGGGCGGCTTCGGCAATGAGCTCGGCCGCGGCTTTGATCTCGGCACGGCCCTTGTGCTCCTCGGTGCCGACGTTCAGCAGCCCCACGCGCGGGCGCTGAATGCCGTGGCCGTTGCGGGCATAGGAGGCGCCCATCAGCGCATACTGGAGCAGGTCCATCTCGTCCGCGCGGATGTCTGCGCCACCGTCGAGCATGATGTTGAAGCCCATCGGGTTCTGCGAGGGCCAGAAGACCGCGATGGCAGGGCGGGACACGCCGGGCAGCTTGCGAAGCCGGAGCATCGCCATTGCCATGAGCGCGCCGGTGTTACCCGACGATACGACCACCTCGGCCTCGCCATTCTTCACGCAGTCGATGGCGGACCACATCGAGGTGTTCTTGCCGGTGCGCATGATTTGCGCCGGCTTGTCGTCCATCGTCACAACACCCTCGGCATTGCGCACTTCGCAGATGCCGCGCAGTTCGGGGCGTTTGGACACGAGTGGTTCGAGCTCCGCGGCATGACCGTGGAGGATGAAGCCGATATGCTTGTTCTTGCGCGCAGACTTGGAAAGACCGGCGACAACAGCCGCCGGTCCGCGATCGCCACCCATGGCGTCGACCGAAATGATAATGCGCTGCAGCCCCTGCGCGGAGGCCGACGTCCGGGAGCCGGGGTCCGTCGTATCCGTCATGGGGTAAGCCTCGTGGTGGGCTTACGCCGCGTCTTCGTCGTCGAAATCCACGTCGTCGGCCATCGCGACGACTTCACGGTCGGCGTAGTGACCGCAGGACGGGCACACATGGTGCGGACGCTTCAGCTCGCCGCAGGACGGGCATTCGTTGGGGTTGTCAGCCACAAGCGAGTCGTGCGAACGGCGCATGTTGCGGCGCGACTTGGTGACTTTGTTCTGAGGGACAGCCATGTCTCAACCTCGATGTTTGCGGGGGCTTCGGTGTCGTTGCCCTGTTTCGTCAGGGGCCGAAGCCCGTTGTTCCAGTCTCATCTTTCGCGAGTCTGACCGCCTCTTACGCGCTAAAACGCACGGTTCCAACCCATCTTTCGAAAGAGGGCCGGAACATACTGCGATTCTGCTGTTTTGCAAGGGTTTTCACGGGTGGCTGCAAGGCGGGTTGCCGGGCTCCGCGCCCGCTGCACCGTGCCGGGCCGGGACCGACGCGCCGATGCCACCCGACTCGTCACTCGTCGTCCTTGCCTGCCAGCTTGTCGCGCAGGTCTGCAAGACCCGCGAAGGGGCGGGCGTCGTCGTCCGTCATGGCGTCCTTGCCCGGTTCGGTGAAGACCTGTTCACCCAGTTCTTCCGTCGCGCCGCGCGGATGGTCCGGAAGCGCGAGGGACAGGGCTTCGACGAGCACCGATCCAAGGTCGATTTCACGCCCCAGCGGTTCGCGGTCCACATCTTCGGGCGCTTCGCTTTCCTCGGCGGTTACCGGCTCCATTCCGGCGATCCAGGTGCGTTCCACGTCTTCCTCGATCCGTGTCACCACTGGATCAAGCGAAATAACGCTGGTCTGGACGACCGTTGCGCCGAGATGGCCGCTAAAGCGCCAGTCGCGTTTGGACAGCGGTTTGAGGGTGCCTTCGAAGCGGACCTTGCGCAGTTCTGCGATTCCCAACTCGTCTGCGAGCGCGTTCATCTGGCGCTCGTTTAGGCCCAGTTCGATCTCACGAGGGCGAGATTTGTCCAAATCTGCCACGCGAAAGACCGGACCATACTCTATATTGCCGTCGGATGCCGTCATAGGGACTTTCGTTTCTTGAACGCGGTGCGATGTTTCTATAATCCGTTGTCCAAGAGAAAGATCGGTAAGGCAAGGGGGGCGGTATGACCGAGACAGGGACGAAGGCGGGCAGGGTGCTGCGCGCCATTGCCGTTCTTGCGGTGGTCGGCTTCGTGTCGGCCTGCACACCGATCTATTCCAACCACGGCTATCTTCCCACCGATCAGGACGTCGAAGAGATCATGGTCGGCGTCGATACCCGCGAAACCGTTGGGGCGATCGTCGGACGTCCGGGGGCAGAGGGCCTCCTGACGCAGGAAGCCTGGTACTATGTCCAGTCCCGCTTCGAACAGGTCGGGTATCAGGCCAAGGAAGAGATCGACCGCGAGGTTCTGCGCATCAGCTTCACCGAGGACGGTCTGGTCGAGAACATCGAGCGCTTCGGTCTTGAAGAGGGCCGTGTCGTGACGCTGTCGCGGCGCGTGACCACGTCGAACACCGCAGGCATCGGCTTCATCCGGCAGCTTCTGGGCAACATCGGTCGTATCAACCTCGACAACATTCTCGGCAATTGACGGCGGCGCGGCATGGTCGCGCTGCTCTCCCGTGGAAACCTGAGTGTCCGGCTGGCGGCGGGTCCGGCGGATGTCGAGTCGGCGCAGCGCCTGCGGGGCCGCGCGTTCCGGCGTGACGAAGGCCTGGACGCTGACGCCGTCGACTGCCGCTGCGAACATGCCCTGATCGAGCGGGAGGGGGTGCTTCAGGCCACCTTTCGGTTTCAACGCTTCGCCTCGGGGTCCGATGTCGTGACCGGGTATTCAGGACAGGTCTACGACCTGGCACGCCTCGCAGCCCGCCAAGGGCCGATGATCGAGGTGGGGCGGTTCTGCATCGCACCCGGCGTTCAGGACCCGGACCTTGTGCGACTCGGCTGGGCGGCGCTGACCCGGATCGTGGACGCGGAGGGCGCGACGTTCCTCTTCGGCTGCTCGTCGTTTCACGGCACCGATGCGACCCCTTATGCGGATGCGCTGCGTCTGCTTGCCGCGCGACATGTCGCGCCGCCTGACCTCGCACCGGGCCGCAGATCGGATGACGTCGTGACACTGCCGGTGGGCCAGATAGACGGGGCCGAAGCTCAGCGCCAGATGCCCCCGCTTCTGCGCACCTACCTCCTGATGGGCGGCTGGGTGTCCGACCATCTCGTCGTGGACCGCGTGATGGAGACGCTTCATGTCTTTACCGCTGTCGAGATCGCCAAGGTGCCGGAAAACCGGGCGCGGGCGCTCAGGTTGCTGGCGGGCGATTGACGGCGACACGGGCCGGGACTAGGTGAGCGTCATGGCGCGTGCACCCCTCCTCCAGCTTTCCGACATTTCCCTGACCTTTGGCGGCGATCCCGTGTTCGACGACCTGTCGCTCGTGGTGCAGCCGGGCGACCGCGTGGCGCTCGTGGGCCGGAACGGGTCGGGCAAATCGACGCTGATGAAGGTCATGGCGGGTCTGGTCGAGCCGGATCACGGCGAGCGTATCCTGCCGCCGGGTGTCGCGGTGGGCTATATGGAGCAGCACCCGTCGATGGCGGGATTCGAGACGCTGGGCGACTTCGCGGCGAGCGGATTGGAGGCGGGCGAGGAATATCGCGTGGAGCGTGTGGCCGAAGGGCTCAAGTTCAACCCGGAGGTCGCTGTGGCGACGGCCTCGGGCGGGGAGCGGCGGCGGGCCGCGCTGGCCAAACTGCTGGCCGAGGCGCCGGAGCTCATGTTGCTGGACGAGCCGACCAACCACCTCGACATTCAAGCGATCCGCTGGCTGGAGGACGAGCTGTCCACGACGCGCACCGGCTATGTGCTCATCTCGCACGACCGTGCCTTCCTGAACGCACTCACCCGCGCGACTCTCTGGATCGACCGGGGGCAGGTGCGCCGGCAGGAAGAGGGCTTCTCGAACTTCGAGGCCTGGCGCGACAAGGTCTGGGAAGACGAGGACATGCAGCGCCACAAGCTCGACCGCAAGATCAAGTCCGAGGCGCGGTGGGCGGTCGAGGGCATCTCGGCCCGGCGCAAGCGCAACATGGGCCGGGTGCGCGCGCTCGGCGATCTTCGCGCCGAACGGGCATCCCAGATCAAACGGCAGGGTGCGGCGGCGATGGAACTGGCTTCCGGTCCGAAGTCGGGCCGCAAGGTCATCGATGCCAAGGGCATTTCGAAAACCTACGACGGCAAGACGATCCTGCGCGACTTCTCGCTTCTGGTGAACCGGGGTGATCGCGTCGCGCTCGTCGGTCCGAACGGGGCCGGGAAGACCACGCTCCTCAAGATGCTGATCGGGCAGGAAGACCCCGACACCGGAACCGTGACTCTGGGCACCGGGATCGAGATGGCCGTGTTCGATCAGAACCGTGCGACGTTGGACGAAAATGCGAGCCTGTGGGAGAACCTTGCGGGTGATCCCGAAATGCGCGTGTCAGGGAAGGCTGACCAGATCCTCGTGCGCGGTCAGCCCAAGCATGTGGTGGGTTACCTCAAGGAATTCCTCTTCGACGAACGACAGGCCCGCGCGCCGGTCCGCTCGCTCTCGGGCGGGGAAAAGGCGCGGCTGATCCTCGCGCGGCTGATGGCGAAACCGTCGAACCTGCTGGTGCTCGATGAACCGACCAACGACCTGGATGTCGAGACGCTGGACCTGTTGCAGGAACTCCTGATGGACTTCGACGGGACCGTGATCCTGGTGAGCCACGACCGCGATTTCCTCGACCGGACGGTGTCCACCACGGTCGCGATGGAAGGCGACGGGCGTGCGACCGTCTATGCCGGAGGCTGGTCCGACTACCTCGCCCAACGCAGCGCGGATGAGCCGGACCTGACGCCCACCGAAAAGCCGAAACCGGCGAAGGCCGCGGGGGGTAAAGCGTCACCCAAGGCCCCAAAAGACAGCCTGTCTTTCACAGAGAAACATCGGCTCGAGGCGCTACCAGACGAGATCGCGAGGCTTGAGGCCGAGATCGTGAAACTCGAAGAACTGTTGTCGGATGCGGAGCTTTTCACCCGTGAGCCCGTGAAGTTCAAGAAAGCGACCGAAGCGCTGGTGGCCCGGCAGGAAAAGCTGGCTTCGGCAGAAGATGAATGGCTCGAACTGGCGGAGCGAGCGGACGCTTGAAGGTGCTGAGCAGGACTTGCGGCGTCCCACCTTTGGCGGCACGCCGCGATGCGAGAGGGCCAGTCCTCTCGCGCTCTCCCGCGGTACTTTGAAACCGAAGATGCGTCAGGCGTTCAGGAGTTTTGCGGCGTCCGGCGCGAAATAGGTGAGAATCCCGTCGCAGCCTGCGCGTTTGAAGCTCGCGAGGCTTTCCACCATCACCTTGTCACCGTCGAGCCAGCCGTTCGCGACCGCCGCTTGCAGCATCGCGTACTCACCGGAGACCTGGTAGGCGTAGGTGGGCACACCGAACCGATCCTTCACCCGGCGGCAGATGTCGAGATAGGGCATGCCTGGCTTCACCATCACCATGTCCGCGCCTTCCATGAGGTCGCGTTCGACGAGACGCAGCGCTTCGTCGGAATTGCCCGGGTCCATCTGGTATGTCTTCTTGTCGCCCTTGAGCGCCCCTGACGCCCCGACCGCGTCGCGGAAGGGTCCGTAGAAGGCCGAGGCATATTTAGCCGAATAGGACATGATCGACACGTTGTGTTGGCCGTCGGATTCAAGTGCCGAGCGCATCGCACCGATCCGGCCGTCCATCATGTCGGAGGGTCCGAGGATGTCGGCGCCGGCTTCGGCCTGCGCCAGCGCCATCCTGACCAGCGCCTCGACCGTGCGGTCGTTCACGATCTCGCCGTCCACGACGAAACCGTCATGTCCGTTGATGTTGTAGGGGTCGAGCGCGATGTCGGTCATGATCGCGATGTCAGGCACCGCGTCCTTGATCGCCTTCGTCGTGCGGTTCGACAGGTTGTCGGGGTCCCAGGCGCCCGCGCAATCCTCGGTCTTCACGTCCTGCTCGATGAACGGGAACAGGCAGATCGCGGGGATGCCGAGGTCATGGGCTTCGCGCGCGGCCTTGACCACCAGATCCGTGGTCATCCGTTTGACGCCGGGCATGGATGGCACGTCATAGGTTTCGTTCTCGCCCTCCATCAGAAAGACCGGCCAGATCAGATCGTCGGTCGTCAGCGTCGTCTCACGCACGAGTGCGCGCAGCGCAGGTGAGCGGCGGTTGCGCCGCAGGCGCGTCGCGGGAAACGGGGCGGTGGTGCGTGTCATGATTGCATCCTTTGGCGTCTGGCCTTCTGTGCCACGCCAAAACCGCCCCCTCAAGGGGTAGCGCCCCGCGAACGAGGCGCGTATGGTCCCGCAAAACGATCCCCAGAACGGGCAGGGCAGCACGGTGGACTGGTATTCAGCCGTATTCGAACTCATCGACATGCGGAGCTTTTCGAACCTGTGGTACTGGATCGCGCTGGCCGCCGTCTGGTCGCAGACGAGCCGTTACGTTCTGGGCGTACCATACGACATGATCCAGCGCGCTAGCCGGAACGGCGGCGATGCCGAGGTCGATCTCGAGGACATGGTGCGGATCAATTGCAACCGGCTGCTGTACGTCGCGGGCGTTTCGGGCCTCTGGATCATCGGGATCGGGGCGATGCTGATGACGACGCTGGCGATGCTGGGCTTTTACTATGACGTCGAGTTCGCGCAGGCTGTGTTCCTGCTTGGTGCGCCGATGATTTTCGTGGGGGCGCTGTCGGTGAACTCCGCGCGCGTCATCCGGGACAACGTGCTTTCGGGCCAGGCACTCAGGAAATACATGCACCGCCACCGGATCGCGACGCAGTTCATAGGTATGATCGCCATCTTCATCACAGCGCTCTGGGGCATGTATCAGAACATGACCTACGGTGCGCTTGGCCAATGAGCCATTGACAGCCGCGCCGCGCAGGTTAGGTCCCCCCTCATGGCCAGCCGAGACCACATAACACTGTCGGGCGCGCCCGAAGGGTTCGACGCCCTCCTTGTATCCCGTGAACTGGAAAAGAGCGGCGGGCCGGTGGTCCATGTCGCGCGCGATGACAAGCGGCTGGCGGCGATGCAGGCCGCGTTGGCCTTTCTCGCCCCGCGGGTGACGGTGCTGACCTTTCCGGGCTGGGATTGCCTGCCCTATGACCGCGTGTCGCCCAACCCCGATGTCTCCGCCGCGCGCATGGCAACGCTGGCAGCGCTGGCACATGGGGTGCCCGGACCTTTCGTCCTGCTTACGACGCTCAATGCCGCCACCCAGCGCCTGCCTGCCCGTGAAGTCCTGGCGGAGGCGAGTTGGTCGGCGAGCGTGGACAACCGGATCGACGTGGACGGGCTTCGGTCCTTCCTTGTGCGCATGGGGTTCAGTCAGGCGCCGACCGTGACCGAACCGGGCGATTTCGCCGTACGCGGCGGCATCATAGACATCTTTCCGCCGGGAGAGGCGGGGCCGGTGCGGCTCGACCTCTTCGGTGACGTGCTGGACGGCGCGCGCCGGTTCGACCCGGTCACGCAGCTGACCACCGAGACGCTGTCCGCCGTCGAGTTGGCTCCCGTGTCCGAGATCATTCTGGACGAGACCGCAATTGCGCGTTTCCGGCGGAATTACCGGGTGGAGTTCGGCGCGGGTGGCGCAGACGATCCGCTTTACGAGGCTGTGAGCGCCGGGCGCAAGCACGCGGGCATGGAACACTGGCTACCGTTCTTTCACGAGCGCCTCGAGACACTGTTCGACTATGTGCCCGGTGCCAGCGTCATGCTGGACGACCAGACCGGCCCTGCGCGCATTGCCCGGTGGGAGGGCATTGCGGATCAGTACGACACGCGGGCCGCTGCGATGAAGGATCGCAACCGGCTCGACACGGTTTACAAGCCCTGTCCGCCGGAGCAGCTCTATCTCGACGAAGAGGCATGGACTGGCGCGCTCGCGGATCTGCGCGTCCTTCAATTGACCGAGTTGCCGCAACCGACAGGCGCTGGAGTGCTGGATGGTGGCGGGCGGATCGGGCGCAACTTCGCCCCAGAGCGCCAGCAGGAAAAAATCAATCTTTTCGAGGTCTTGGCGGAGCATATTCGTGTGCGGCGCGACGTGGGGCCGGTGGTCGTCGCGTCCTATTCTGAAGGCGCGCGCGAGCGGGTCGGCGGGCTTCTGGCCGACGAGGGCCTTACCGCACAGACCGAGATTGCCGACTTTCGCGATGTGCCCCTGGACAAGGGCGGGCTTTACCTCGCTGTCTGGCCGCTTGAACACGGGTTCGAGGCGCCGGGGCTTACCGTCATCTCGGAACAGGACGTTCTGGGAGACCGGCTCATCCGCGCGCCCAAACGCAAGCGTCGGGCGGAAAATTTCCTAACCGAACATCAAAGCCTGAGCCCCGGCGAGTTGATCGTTCATGTCGATCATGGCGTTGGTATTTACCGGGGGCTGGAGACGGTCGAGGCGCTTGGCGCGCCGCATGACTGTGTGTTGCTGGAATATGCGGGTGGCGATCGGCTCTACCTCCCGGTCGAGAACATCGAGCTTCTGTCAAAGTACGGCCATGAGCAGGGCCTTCTAGACAAGTTGGGCGGGGGCGCCTGGCAGGCCAAGAAGGCCCGGCTAAAGGAGCGCATCCGGGAGATCGCCGACAAGCTCATTCGCCTCGCGGCCGAGCGGGCGCTGCGCAAGGCTCCGGTGCTGGAGGCCCCCCACCACGCGTGGGAAGAGTTCGCGGCCCGCTTTCCCTACACCGAAACAGACGACCAACTTTCTGCCATTGCGGACGTGATCGAGGATCTGTCGGCGGGGTCTCCGATGGACAGGCTGATCTGCGGCGACGTGGGCTTCGGCAAGACCGAGGTGGCGATGCGGGCGGCCTTCGTTGCAGCGATGACCGGCATGCAGGTGGCGGTGATTGCGCCCACAACGCTACTGGCCCGGCAGCATTACAAGAGTTTCGCCGAGCGTTTCAGAGGCTTCCCCATCCAGGTGGGGCAACTCAGTCGGTTTGTGGGCCAAGCGGAATCGACGCGTACCCGCGAGGGCATGAAGGACGGCAGCGTCGACATCGTCGTGGGCACCCATGCACTCTTGTCCAAGGGGACCCGGTTCAAGAACCTCGGGCTTCTGGTGATCGACGAGGAACAGCGTTTTGGCGTGACGCACAAGGAACGGCTGAAGGAACTGCGCTCTGACGTGCATGTCCTGACCCTGAGCGCGACGCCGATCCCGCGCACCCTTCAGATGAGCCTGACCGGCGTGCGCGACCTGTCGATCATCGGCACCCCGCCGGTCGACCGGCTTTCGATCCGGACCTATGTGTCGCCCTTCGACACGGTTACGATCCGCGAGGCCCTGTTGCGTGAGCACTACCGGGGCGGACAGAGTTTCTTCGTGGTGCCGCGGGTCAAGGATCTCCCGGAGATCGAGGATTTCCTGAAGACCCAGGTGCCGGAGGTGACCTATGTGGTCGCGACGGGGCAGATGGCCGCGGGCGAGCTCGACGACCGGATGAATGCCTTTTACGATGGCAAGTTCGACGTGTTGGTGGCTACGACCATCGTGGAATCCGGACTCGATATCCCGACGGCGAACACGATGGTGATCTGGCGCGCCGACATGTTCGGTCTCGCGCAGCTATACCAGATCCGCGGTCGGGTGGGCCGTGCCAAGACCCGCGCCTATTGCTACCTGACGACCAAGCCGCGCGTGCCGCTGACGCCGGGGGCGGAAAAGCGACTCAAGGTGCTGGGATCGCTCGACTCGCTTGGCGCGGGTTTTGCGCTCGCGAGCCAGGACCTCGACATCCGGGGCGCCGGGAACCTGCTCGGCGAAGAACAGTCCGGCAACATGAACGAGGTCGGCTATGAACTCTATCAGAACATGCTCGAAGAGGCGATTTCCAAGATCCGTTCCGGCGAGCTGGAAGGGCTGACGGAAGCCAACGAGACCTGGGCACCGCAGATCAACCTCGGCGTGCCCGTCATGATACCGGAAAGCTATGTGCCGGATCTCGACGTGCGTCTCGGCCTTTATCGGCGGCTGTCAGACCTGACAACCAAGGTAGAGCTCGAGGGTTTCGCAGCCGAACTGATCGACCGTTTCGGCAAGCTGCCGAAGGAGGTCAACACGCTTCTGTTGATCGTGCGCATCAAGGGCATGTGCAAGCGGGCGGGCATCGCCCGGCTGGACGGTGGACCAAAGGGCGCGACGATCCAGTTTCACAACGACAAGTTCGCCTCGCCAACAGGGCTGGTGGAGTTCATGCAAGCACAGAACGGGCTTGCCAAGGTCAAGGACAACAAGATCATCGTGCGCCGTGACTGGAAACGCGACAGCGACAAGATCAAAGGGGCCTTCGCCATCGCCCGTGACCTTGCCGAAAAGGTCGTGGCGGAGAAGAAAAAGGCGAAGGCCCGAAAGAACGCCTGACCTCAGGCACCGGCAACGCAAGGACCACAAGGCGTGTCGCGCCGTTGACCCGATCGCGTTGCCGTGGTTCGCTTCCCATGCATTTTCATGACCTCCGGACGGGGCGTATTCGGCGCCGATGATCCGTCCGGGCCTTTGGGAGACCGACACCACATGACTGTCCGTGCCACGATACATCGCTCCTTCGCCACAGCGCTCGCGCTTTTCCTCATGGCCGTTCCCGCCATCTCGCAGGATGATGAGAACAAGGTTTGCAGCTACGGCTCTGATGGTTCTCGCCTGTCGCCGGCCGAGCTGGGGCCAATGATCGAAGGACAGTGGACAGGCACCGCGCCAGGGCTGGGCGTGACCACGGGTGTACAGACGTTCCCCCTGACCATCACGCTTGAGTACGGTCGTCTCTACATCTCCAGCGGGGGCCAGAAGGCCCGGCTGGAGCCCGTTCGGGGACCGCGCAAGGCCTTGCGCTATGACTTCGTCAAGCAGAAGGCGATTCCGGAAGAGGCGCACGCGGTCGCGGTCAACGTGGAGGATTTCGGCCTTGTGCTGGGCTGTGACATGAACGTGGCGCCGCAGTTCACATGGACCTTCGGGTCGGGCAACCGGCGCTCGCAAGGTATCTACAGCTTTGCTTCGCCCGACCACGCCCTCGGCACGATGTGGAATTCGGCCCGTGGCGCGCGCGAGGTCTATCTCTCGCGCTGACGGCGTTCGCGGGTCATGTCCGATGCTACGAGGGCCAGGGCGACCATCGAGCAGGCGAAGGCGCCCAGCATGATCGGACGCGGCGTGCCGTCGAAGGCCTGTCCAATGCCCGCCGCAATGGGCATACCCAGCCCCATGCCGAAGGCGCCGATCACCGCCGCTGCCGTGCCCGCGACGTGTGGCAAAGGTTCCATCGCCAGGGCCGTGACGTTGCCCAGTGTCAGCCCATTGATGAAAAAGAGCGAAAACGACCAGGCCATGAAGACGCCGATGCGCACCGGGTCGCTTGCCGTCTCCATCCCGCCGAAGGTCCAGAGCACGAATGCGAGTCCCGCGAAGGCGGTTTGCGAGCCGAAAGCCGCGATCAGCATCCGCCGCATCCCGACCCGCATGACGAGCCGCGAATTCACGAAGCCCGCCCCGGCGGACAGCAGCGCGATGATTGCGAAATAGATCGGAAAGGCCTCACCAACGCCGAGGGCATCGACCCAAAGCTGCTCGGCGGCACTGAGGTAAGCGATGAACTGGCCGTACATCATCACCTGCACGGCAAGGTAGCGGGCCGAAACCGGTGTGGTCAGCACCTCGCGTGCCGCCGCAATGACTGGCTTGAGACGAAAAGCGCGCCGGTGCGCGGGGTCGAGTGTCTCGGGTTGGCGCAGAAGGTACCAGGTCAGGATCACCGTGCCGAAGACGACATAGGCGCCCAAGAGCCCGCGCCAGCCAACGAAAACGATGATCTGCTGGCCGATCAAAGGGGCGGCGGCTGGCACGACGACAAAGAACATGAAGATGAGTGACGCGACCCGCGCCTGATCCGCACCCGAATAAAGGTCGCGTGTGACCGTCTGCGACACGATCCGGGCGGCAGAGGCACCGAACCCCATCAGGAATCGCGACAGGATCAGCAGTTCGAGGTTGGGGGCGAAGGCCGCAGCGACGGCGGCCAGCATGTAGGTTCCGACACCGGCCAGAAGCGCGCCGCGCCGGCCGAAGCTGTCGGCCAGCGGCCCGAAGATCAGCATGCCGAGGCCACCACCGAGCAGGAAGAAACTGATGAGAAACTGGGTGCGCGATTTGTCGTCCGGCGCCATTTCGGCTGCGATGTCTGTCATCGCGGGCAGGAGCGAATCCGTCGAGAACGCCATGAGCGACATGAGCGCGGCCAATAGCGCGACAAGCTCAAACGTGCCGAGGCGGTTGGTGGGGGCGGTTGTGACGGACATGTGCCTTTAGAAATTGTGTGCTGATGGCATACATCGGCGCTCGGGGCTTGGCCAGTCCCAATGGCGCACGAGCAGTGTGCGTTCAGGCTTCGCCTTCGACCTGTGTCACGAGCTCGTCGATCACCTTGAGCCAGAGGTCCGTAGGCTGCGCACCGGGTACAACGTGCTGGTTGGCGATGACAAAGGTCGGGACAGCGCTTACGCCCTTCTCACGGGCGTCCATGTCCCGCGCCTTGATGTTATCCGCATCCGCACCGCTCTCGAACAGCCGCTCGGTCACGGCCCGGTCCATGCCGGTGCTCTCGGCGATGTCGGCGAGAACCGTCCGGTCCCCGATGTCCTGACCGTCGATGAAATAGGACTTGAAGAGACGAGAAACGACCGCGGTCTGCCGGCCTTCAAGATGCGCCCAGTGGATCAGCCGGTGCGCGTCCAGTGTGGACGGCGTGCGCCCGATGGCGTCGAAGTTGATCTGGAGGCCGCTTGCCTCGGCTTCCTGAACCACAGGGAGATACGCTTGCACCGCGCCCTCTTTGCCGCCGAACTTCCCTTCGAGGTAAGCGCGCCGGTCCATGCCCTCGGCGGGCATCGTCGGGTTCAGCATGAACGGATGCCATTCGATTTCGAACGGATGGTTCGGCCGTTGCTCGAGCGCGGCGTCAAGCCGGGCCTTGCCAATGTAGCACCAGGGGCAGATCGGGTCGGAGAAGATGTAAAGCTTTATCATGGTCCCCTGATTAATCCGCTCGGACGAGAGAGTCACTCTGATCGCGCAGGTGTGAGCAGGTCAGGCTTGCGGGCCAAGTTCGCCTGCAGCCCAGCGATCACGCAATTCGCGGCGCAACAACTTGTTGTTGGCACCTTTTGGCAGGGCCTCGACCGCCACGAAGACGCGTGGACATTTGTAGGCCGCGAGGCTGCCCGCCGCGTGGGACGCGAGATCGGCGCTTTTCGGGGAGCGCCCCGGCTCCGGGACATAGACGCAGGCAATGACGCGCGCGGTCTCTTTCACAGCGACCTCGACCGCCGCCGCCTCATGCACGTCCGGGTGGCGGATCATGGCGCTTTCGACCTCGACCGGTGAGACGCGGAAGCCCCCTGCGTTCATCATGTCATCGTCGCGGCCAAGGTAGGTGATCGCTCCGTCCTTCCCCATCGACACGGTGTCGCCGGTCAGGAACCATTCGCCCCTGAACCGAGCACGGGTCTCATCCCCGGCACCCATGTAGCCCAGCATCAGGCCGGGGTCAGTCGCGTGGATGGTGAGAACGCCCGGTTCTTCTCGCCCAACGGGACCGTTTTCGCCTATCACCGCGATCCGCCGGCCGGACTGCGGAAAGCCCAGTGTCCCCGATGGTGCCGGGTGGGCGGGGCTTCCGGACACGAAGGTTGAACATTCCGACATGCCGAACGCCTCATGCAGCCGGGTGCCCGTCGCCGCCTCCCACTTTGCACGGATGGGGGCCGCCAGCTTCTCGCCCGCCGTGAGCCCGTGGCGCAGCGCGGGCGTCGGCGGCATATCAGCGCGCAACATCTGTCGATAGATGCCAGGCGCGGCGGCGAAGATTGTAACTGCCTCGTCGGCGATCAACTGCGGCAGAGTTGTGGGCGGCGTTCCCGGCGCCGGGATGAGCGCTGTGGCTCCGCGCGCCCACGGGTCCATGAGGCCGGTGCCGAGCGTGTAGGTCCAATTGAACGCACCTGCATGCATGAGGCGATCTTCGGGGGTGAGGCCATACCACCCTTCCCACATCATGCGCCGCGCCCAGATCGCGCGATGGGCGTGCAGGACAGCCCGCGACGTGCCGGAGGTGCCGGAGGTGAAAATCGCGTAGGCGGGCCGCTCGGGATCACCGAGAGCGAAGTCTGCCTCCGGACCCGCGGCCAGATCGTGCAAGACGGCTTCGTCCAGAACCCGGCATTGCAGCGGATGGGGCAGGGCGATGCCGCCCCCCGCGATGATCAGCGCGGGCTCGACCTGCGCCGCCATTTTGGTGATTTCAGCTTCGGTCAGCATTGCGGAGGTCGGCACCGGGATCAGGTCGGCAGCGATGGCGCCCAGAAAGGCCAGTGGAAATTCTACGGTGTTGCCGAGCCGCAAGAGCACATGGTCTCCGGGTGTCAGGCCCTGTTTCAGCAGCCCGGCCGCTATGCCCCGCACCGCTCGGGTAAGCCGTGAAAAGGTCCAGTCATCGCGTCGGTCACCCAGCACCGAAAGCGCCAGCTTGTCGGGTGTGGCCTGTCCGGCCGCCAACACATATCCGGCCATGTTGAAGGGGTCGGGCGGCGGCGGCAGCGCTGGCCCTTGGTCGAAGGTCGCATCCATGCGCTTTCCTTGCGCAGAAGTGGTGGGAGTTGCAATAGCCTGACCCCCGGGGATAAAACGGCGCATGGCCGACGATGACCTCAAGACCCCGAGCCTGATCCGGCTCGCCCGCGAAAGCGGCGAACCTGCGCCCGATCCGCAGCCGCTCGACCTCGGAGAACGCGTGCGCGCGCTGCGCAAATCGCGCGGCTGGACACTGGAACAGGCCGCTGGTCAGGCGGGACTTGCCCGCTCGACGCTTTCCAAGATCGAGAACGGTCAGATGTCGCCGACGTTCGAGGCGCTCAAGAAGCTGGCGGTCGGGCTGGAGATCTCGGTCCCGCAACTCTTCACGCCGCCGCAGGACGCCCGGGTTTCGGGTCGCATGACGGTCACCAAGACCGGCGAAGGGCAGGCGCATCCCACGGCGACATACGAGCATGAATTGTTGGCGGGGGCACTGACGAAGAAAGCCATGCTTCCCTACCGTGCCCGCGTGCGCGCCCGTCGGTTCGAGGAATTCGACGGCTGGGTGCGCCACGATGGCGAGGAATTTCTCTACGTTCTGACCGGAGAAATCCGCCTGATAACCGAATTTTATGAACCAGTTGATATGCGGCGCGGCGACAGCGCCTATTACGATGCTTCCATGGGCCATAACGTCATTTCGGTTTCACAGGAGGATGCGACGATCCTCTGGGTCACATCGCTCTGACGCAAAGTCCCGCCGAAGCGTCGTTTCGGTCTCGAAACACGGGGCCGGGCCTGTTACGCGAAACGTGATCCGATCAGGGAGCGCGCGATGATTCAGGTACTTGGAACGTCTTGGGCCTTGCTGCTCGGGATCATGCTGCTGATGGTCGGCAACGGCATTCAGGGCACGCTGCTGGGCATCCGTGGCGGACTGGAAGGCTTCTCGACGTTCCAGATGTCCATCGTGATGTCCAGCTACTTCGTCGGCTTCCTTTTCGGCTCACGGGCTGCGCCGGAGCTTATCCGGCGGGTTGGCCATGTACGCGTCTTCGCAGCGCTGTGTTCGTTCATATCGGCGGTGCTCATCCTTTATCCGACACTCACCGATCCGATCGCCTGGTCCTTCCTGCGCCTGTTCATCGGGTTTTGCTTCTCCGGCGTCTATGTGACGGCGGAAAGCTGGCTCAACAACCAGGCGACGAACGAAACGCGGGGGCAATCACTCGCCCTCTATCTCATCGTGCAGATGATCGGGGTGATCTCCGCGCAGGGCCTTGTCGCCTTTGGCGATCCCTCGGGCTTCATCCTGTTCATTCTTCCCTCGGTGCTGGTCTCGATCTCGTTCGCGCCGATCCTTCTTTCCATCTCGCCGACCCCGGCCTTCGATACTGCCCGGCGCATGACGCTTCGTGAACTGTTCACGAATTCTCCGCTTGGCATGGTCGGCATGGTGCTGGTCGGCGGCGCGAATGCTGCGGTTTTCGGGATGGCGGGCGTCTATGGCACCGAGGCCGGCCTTCCCGTGTCGCAACTGTCGATTTTCGTGGCCATGTTCTATGTCGGTGGTCTGGTGTTTCAGGTACCGATCGGGTTCCTGTCCGATCGCATGGACCGGCGGCTTGTCATCATCGGCGCCGCGAGCGTGGCAGTGGTCGCCTCGGTCGCGGCCTGGCTGGCGCCGGTGTTCATCCTGTTGCTGCTGGCCGCGTTCTTCATCGGGGGGATGCTGAGCCCGCTTTATGGCCTGCTGATCGCACATACCAACGACTTTCTCGAGGTCGACGACATGTCGTCGGCCGCTGCCGGTCTCATGTTCGTCAATGGCGTGGGCGCCATCGCGGGTCCGCTCGCGGCTGGCTGGATCATGGGACCTCTTGGGGCCTCGGGCTTCTTCATTGTCCTCGCGGTGCTTTGCGCGGGCGTGGTCATCTACGGCCTGTGGCGCACGACGCGGCGCCCCTCGACCCCGGTGGATGAGACGGCGAGCTACGCGGTCGTCTCGCCGCAGACTTCGCTCGTGGGCATGGAAGTCGCCACCGAATTCTATGCCGATGCGCTCGAAGATGTGGCGGAGCAGAACGAGGCCGACATGGAAGACACACAGTCGCCGGGCACAATGCGTTAACGTTTAGTTTCCTTGCCTGATTGCAAATCTTTTGTAACGTCGAGGCAGGGACAGAGGACGGCCCAGGAGGGTAAGATGGCCAATCCGAACGATATTCTGGACTACTGGCTGGATGAGGTGGGACCGTCTGGGTGGTACGAGGGTTCGGAGGAACTCGACCGCGAGATCACCGAAAGATTCGGTGAAGCTTGGCGGGAGGCGACCAGCGGGGCCTATTCGCTCTGGTTGACCTATCCGAGTGGCGCACTCGCCTATGTCATCCTGCTCGATCAATTTCCGCGCAACATGTTCCGGGGGCAGGGCAAGGCGTTTTCGACCGACAAGGTGGCGCTCGCCGCCGCGAAATGCGCCATCGACAAACACTGGGACATGAAGATCGACGAGCCCGCACGGCAATTCTTCTACATGCCCCTCATGCATTCCGAGAGCCTGATCGACCAGGACCGCTGCGTTCGGCTGATGCACACCCGGATGCCACAGACCGGGCAGGGCAACCTTCTGCACGCCAAGGTCCACCGCGAGGTCATCCGCCGTTTTGGCCGCTTTCCGTACCGCAACGAGGCGCTTTCGCGTGACACGACCAAGCCGGAAGCGGCCTTCGTGGCCGAAGGCGGCTATGGCGCCATGTTGCGTGAAATGTCCGCCTGACCAATTCGCCCGAATCGTCTAGGCTATACGCTACCGCTGGCTAGCTTGGCGGCCCTTGTTTTCGCGCGGTTTTTCGAGGCGATTGAACGCCCCGCGGGAATAGTTTAAGGGTAAACTACTTTTTCGCGAGGGAGAAATAGATGGCTGACTCCAGCTTTGACGTGATCGTGGTCGGCTCCGGTCCGGGCGGCTATGTGGCCGCGATCCGGGCGGCGCAACTGGGCCTGAAGACCGCTGTGGTCGAGCGGGACCATCTGGGCGGTATCTGCCTCAACTGGGGCTGCATTCCCACCAAGGCACTTCTGCGGTCGGCCGAAGTGTTCCACTTGATGCATCGCGCCAAGGATTTCGGTCTGTCGGTGGAAAAGGCGGATTACGACCTCGACAAAGTGGTCGAGCGGTCGCGCGGTGTGGCCAAACAATTGTCCGGTGGTGTCGCGCATCTCCTCAAGAAGAACAAGGTGACGGTGTTCATGGGGGCGGGCAGCGTTCCCGCCAAGGGCAAGGTCTCGGTCAAGACCGACAAGGGGACCGAGGAACTCACGGCCAAGAACATCATATTGGCGACCGGCGCGCGCGCCCGGCAACTCCCGGGCCTTGAAGCGGACGGCGATCTGGTCTGGACCTACAAGGACGCGTTGAAGCCGGTCAGGATGCCCAAGAAACTCCTCGTGATTGGCTCAGGCGCAATCGGGATCGAGTTCGCGAGCTTCTTCAATACATTGGGCGCCGACACGACGGTGGTCGAAGTTATGGACAGGGTCTTGCCGGTTGAGGACGCCGAGATATCGGCTTTCGCAAGGAAGCAGTTCGAGAAGCAAGGCATGAAGATCCGGGAGAAGTCGACCGTGACCAAGCTCGATCGGGGAAAAGGTAAGGTGACGGCCCATATCGAGAAGGGCGGCAAGACGGAAACCGAGGAATTCGACACCGTGATCTCGGCCGTGGGGATTGTCGGTAACGTTGAGGGGCTTGGGCTGGAGGAACTGGGGGTCAAGGTCGACCGCACTCATGTGGTGACGGACGAATACTGTCGGACCGGGGTCGTCGGGCTTTACGCCATCGGCGACATCGCCGGTGCGCCCTGGCTTGCCCATAAGGCAAGCCACGAGGGTGTCATGGTTGCCGAATTGATCGCGGGGAAACACGCCCACCCGGTCAAGCCGGAAAGCATCGCAGGCTGCACCTATTGCAACCCGCAAGTCGCAAGCGTCGGCTACACCGAGGCCAAGGCCAAGGAGCTGGGTTACGAGGTCAAGGTTGGCAAGTTTCCGTTCATCGGCAATGGCAAGGCAATCGCACTCGGCGAGCAGGAAGGGATGGTCAAGACGGTGTTCGACGCCAAGACCGGCGAGCTTCTTGGCGCGCATATGGTCGGTGCCGAAGTGACTGAGTTGATTCAGGGATATGTGGTCGGGCGCACGCTCGAAACCACCGAGGAAGAGCTCATGAATACCGTGTTCCCACACCCAACGCTGTCGGAAATGATGCACGAATCCGTGCTCGACGCGTACGGGCGCGCGATTCACTTCTGATCGCGTCGGCGCGGCGCCCTCAGGTGCCGCGCTTCAACCCGTCCGCTTCGCGCCGCACCTCGTCGATGGCCTCGTTCAGCGTATCGAGCGCATGTGCCATCGACCGGCGCAAGAGCGTCGCAGCTTGGGCTGCGTCGGCCGGTGCGACGGGATCTGCTGGCCCCGTTTCGGGCGCGTGCAGCTCGATCAGGCTCTTCTCGACCTCGTCCAGAATTCGATTGAGGTCGCGGGCGAGGAGCGCCAGCGCTTCGTCCTTGTAGGCGTCGTCCAGTCGCAGGCTGAAGCTACCGCGCTCGATCCCGGCGATGACGACTTCGGCGTCGTCATGCATGCGGCGCAGTTCTTCCTCGCGCAAATTGCGCCAGTGGGCGATGTCGTTAAGCCGGCTCGCGATATCCGCCCGTTCCGCGACCATGAGGCTTTTTTCCTGAAGCATGTCGTCACGCTCCGCATTCAGACCGCGCAGGTCTTCACTCTTGCGGATATTGTCAACGAGCGCTTCCCGGAACCGGCGTGACGCGCGGGCGATCTGACCGATCTCCGTGTCGTTGGCATAGGCGCTGAGGTCAACATGGGTTTCACCTTCCGCGAGTCGTCCCAGCCCTTCAGCGATGGCGGCAGCCGGCGCGACTGCGACCCGCTGAATTGTCCAACGCAAGCCGAGGCTGAAGATTGCGACACCTGCGCAGAGGAGCACCGCGAGCGCGACCGCGCCGAGTTTCAGGAGGTCCATCTGCTGATGGAGACCGACAAGCTCTGCATGTGTCTGTCGCTGGATTTCCTGACCCAACGTCGCGAATGCCGAGAGGGCGCTTTCTTTCGGAACGAGCACGGCCGTGTCAATCTCTGCAGCGCCCGCGCCCGCGTCGATCATGTCACGCGCCACGTCGATATTCGCACGGAAAGTCGCCACCGCTTCGGCAAGGTCGGCCAGTGCGACATCTTCAGCCGGTGTGATGGGGAACCCACGGTACTGGTCGATTGCCAGCAGGGCACGGTCGGCTGACGCCCGCGCGGCCGCTTCGTATCCAGGTGTCTTTCGCAGCACGAAATTCTTGAACTGGTGAATCATGCCATCGTAGCCGAGCGCCGAGCGTAATGCGAAAAGCGTGGTCCATTTCGTTTCCGGCCCGCCCTCGATCACACCTGTTGTCAGCGCGACCATTGCAACGGCGGCTTGGGTGTCATCGACGCGCACAACATCGTCGATCCCTTCGATATCCGAATCGAGCTGGCGGATATCGCGCACCACTTCGCTTTGCGCCTCATACTCCCGCACCATTGAACGGATGGCGTCGATTTCTCCCCCATAGGTCGGGCCGAGCTGTCGTTCGAGCTTTTCGAGATTGGTCAGGATCGCTCCGGTATTGCGGTCAAAAACCCGCATTTCGTCCCCACCGCGCAGGAGGTAGTTCTTGAAGGAATGAATCATCCCTCCGAACCCGAGGTCGCCGACCACATCGGTTAGGGCAATCACGCTCGGGTCCGACTGGCGCTCATAGGCTTTGATCTGACCGTCCACGCGTTCGACAAGGCTGTAGAGCAGGATCGTCGCGCCCGCGAAGAGCACGGCACAGACGATGCAGACGGCGACGGTGGCGTTCGCATAGGATTTGAGTGACATGGGTTGCATGGCAGGCTGTCCGGACTGGGAACTCATGCCTGCCATGGTCTGCGCGAGACCTTAACAAAAGGAAGACGACCCTCGGGAGGGTCGCCTCGATTTGCTTCAATTTGATCCGATTTCAACCGCGGGTGATTTTGCCACCGGCCATCTGCCAGTGCCCGAGGCCCCCGATGTTCGAGACGTCGAAACCGAAGCCCTCGAACACCTGCGCGGCCATCGACGAGCGTGCGCCGGACGCGCAGTAGACCGCGACTGGTTTCGAAGTATCGAGGTCCGGATGATAATCCGGGCTGCGGGGGTCGGCCTGCATCCGGATGACCGCGAGCGGAATATTGAGCGCGCCCTCGGCCTTGCCGGACATGGCAAGCTCACCGGGGTCACGGACATCGACGAGAGTGATTTCGCCGGCAGCGGCCTTTTCGACGGCGTCCTTGGGCGAGAGACCGGGCATTGTGCGCCCTCCGAACATGGCTTTCAGCATTCTTACATATCCTTCATTCGTGTTTGAGAACATATATTCCAAATAATGAATACGTCAAGGGGCCGAAAGACCGTCACGGTACAGTGAAGGGGACACTCTTGAGGATCCGGTTCGTCGTGCCGGTCAGGATGTAGCGCAACTCGTATGTGCCCGACGCTTCTGGCACATCCAGGACGGAAGGACTTCCGTCTCGGGCGTAGGCATAATCGACATATTTTCCGATGGCCGAGTCCGGAGATGCGATGACCACGAGATCTCGGCGGTATCCCGGTCCGTCCCACGTCACCTCGATCTTGTCACCCGCGAGCGCCGCGCCGAGAGACGCGGTCACGTCGGTCACAGAGATCGGCGCGGTGTTCAAGACTTTGGTCGGCCGACCGTTCTGAACATACTGGAGTTCGTACGTGCCGGGCACGGATGGCACGTCGATGTCGAGCGGGCTGCCCTTCTGAACATACTCGTAGTTGAGGTATTTGCCCGCAGGCGATCCGACTTCGGCGACAGTGAGGTAATCGTTGTGAGTCGCCGGGCCTTCCCACGAAAGAGAAATCGTGCTGCCGGCAGGAGCGCTGTCCGGTCCTGACAGGCTGGCCGTCGCCGTCTGGACGGAAATCGGCGTACTGCCAAGCATTTCCTGGCCCTGGCTGGCGATGTAGCGGATTTCGTATTCGCCGCCTTCCGTCGGCATCTGCACATCAAGGGGGTTACCTTCATTCGTGTAGGTGTATGTGACGTAGTCCCCGTCAGCCGCGCCTGCCTCGGCCACCGCGATGTAATCCGACTTGTAGTCCGGACCGGTCCACTCGACGGACAATTGGGTCCCACCTACTGCGGTCGGCGGCGCAGTGATCGATGCGCCCACGGCGGTGAGCGTCAGGGGGACCGCAGCAAGTTCGGATTGGTCCTGTCCAAGGAAATACCGGATCTCGTAATCGCCCGGTTCGATTGGGGCCTTGACCGTAACCGGGTTGCCCGTCCGCGTGTAGGCATAGGTGAGATAGGGGCGTTCGTCCCGGCCGACGCGGCCGATCCCGATGTAGTCGTTCTTGGCATCCGGCCCGGTCCAGGTGATCTCGACGTCCGATCCTGCCGGGGCTTCAGCGGGGCCCTCAAGGCTCACGGATGTGTCGCTTACTTCGAACGGCTCCGAGCGGCCCGCGACGGTGCGGGACGCCGACAACACATACCGCAATTCATAGGTCCCAGCCTCGGTCGGCATCGGAAGGGGCAGGGGATTGCCCTTGTTCGTATAGGCATAGGTCTCGTAATACCCGTCGCCCTGATCGAGCGAAGCGACGGTGATGTAGTCGCTTTGATAGTCGGGCCCGGTCCATTCGATCTCCGGCACCATGCCGACCGTGACCTCGCTCGGCGGGGTGAGTTGGATGTCGAGGGGCGTCACTTCGATGGACGTGCGGGCGAGCACGTCGCCGCCATCGCCAAGCTTGTAGCGCAATTCAGCCGGCCCGGTCGTCGGGGGCATACGCACCATGACCACGCCGTCCTCCGCTTTGCGGGTGTAGGTGTAGGAATCGTAATAGTCGTCTTCCTTGTCCGCGGTCGCCGAGGCGATGTAGTCGTTGTCTTCCTCAGGGCCGGTGAATGTTACGGGCACCATCGACCCGGCCGGAGCCGTGGCGGGCGCTTCCACCGTGGCGTCGGGCAGGGGCGGGACGTATTCGGGCAGGGCGACAGTAACGGTCATGTTCCCGCCACCGGTTGTGAAGCTGGCCGAACCCGTCGCCTCATCCAGCAGGCGGATGACCGACGCGGAGCCCGCGGTGCCTTCGGTGATGGCATGGACTGGCATGGACGCCTCGACTTTGTCTGACAGCACCTCATCGCCTGCGTTGATCGTCCAGACGATGCCGTCCGCGATGATGGGACCGCCCTGGCCGTTGGTCGCGCGGAAGGTAACATCGAACACCGCAGGCTCGGGTTCCGGCTCCGGCATTGGTGCGGGTTCCGCGACCGCCACCTCTTCCAGCGCGCTGGACAGTTCGCCCGCGTTGGACGCGCTGCGATACATTCCGCCGGTTTCTTCGGCCAGACACTGAAGCTGAGCCTGCGCCTCGGGCTCGGTCACGTCGAAGCCGATGACATGCGCGGTGAAGCCTACGCCGGTTTGTTCCAATTGCCGCCCGAGCGCGCAGGGGTCCACGTCGCAGGTCTCGATCCCGTCCGAAACGAGGATCACGGTGGCCGCTTCCTCGGTGTATTTGAGCGCCTCGGCCGCCTGAAGCACTGCGTCCGACAGCGGCGTCTTGCCCTTCGGGTTCAGCCCGTTCACCGCGTCTGCGATGGCCTGCCGGTCCGTGCCGGGCTCATACAGGAGTTCGATGTCGCCGCAGTCTCCCTTGGTCCGGTGACCGTAGGCTACGAGACCGAGTGCCTGTTCTTCGGGGAGCGTGCCCAGAAGGTCGCTCACCACTTCGCGCGCGATGACGATTTTGTTCACCCCTTCGATCTGGCCCCACATCGAGCCAGATGCATCGAGAACGAGAATCGCCGAAGGTCGCTCTTGTGCTGATGCCGCAAAGGAAGTGGTCATGAAAAGCAAAGCGATGAAAAGTGCGCGCAGCATGATGGTCCCCAAATTGATCTTGTGAATTGGGGGAAGCGTAGCCCATAGGCGGGCTTTTGCGAAGAATGGAATTGAACGCCCATGTTCACACTTCGTTCTCATTTTCCATTTGCGCCCGGGCCTGATTGCCCTATCTATGGGGTTGTCCCCCCGCGAGGTGAGTAATGCCCGAACAGAAGTTCATCGAAGTGCGCGGCGCGCGCGAGCACAATCTCAAGTCAATCGACGTGGATATCCCGCGTGATCAGCTGGTGGTCATCACCGGCCTGTCAGGCTCGGGAAAGTCGTCGCTGGCCTTCGACACGATCTATGCCGAGGGGCAGCGGCGCTATGTGGAGTCGTTGTCGGCCTATGCGCGGCAGTTCCTCGACATGATGGAAAAGCCGGACGTGGACCATATCACCGGTCTGTCCCCGGCAATTTCCATCGAGCAGAAGACGACCTCAAAGAACCCGCGCTCGACAGTCGGCACCGTGACCGAGATTTACGATTACATGCGCCTGCTGTTCGCGCGCGCCGGGACGCCGTATTCGCCGGCCACCGGCCGACCCATCGAGGCACAACAGGTGCAGGACATGGTCGACCGGATCATGGAGATGGAAGAAGGCACGCGGGCCTATCTGCTCGCGCCCATCGTGCGTGACCGCAAGGGCGAATATCGCAAGGAATTTCAGGAGCTTCGCAAGCAGGGCTTCCAGCGCGTCAAGGTTAATGGCGAATTCTACGAACTGGAGGAACCGCCGGTCCTCGACAAGAAATTCCGCCACAACATCGACGTGGTGGTCGACAGAATCATTGTGCGCGAAGGGCTCGAGACGCGGCTGGCCGACAGCCTGCGCACTGCACTCGACCTGGCGGACGGAATCGCCATTCTTGAGACGGCGCCGAAAGAGGGCGAGCCGGAGCGTCAGACGTTTTCCGAGAATTTCGCCTGTCCGGTGTCCGGCTTCACCATTCCGGAAATTGAGCCACGCCTGTTTTCGTTCAACGCGCCTTTCGGGGCCTGCCCCACCTGCGATGGCCTTGGGCAGGAGCTCTTTTTCGACGAGCGGCTGGTGGTGCCGGATGCCGCGCTTCAGGTTTACGACGGGGCCATCGCGCCGTGGCGCAAGGGCAAGTCGCCCTATTTCCGCCAGACCATCGAGTCCATCGCGCGCCACTATGAATTCGACATGAAGACGCCGTGGAAAGACCTTCCTGCTCATGTGCAGCAGGTGTTCCTGCACGGTTCCGGCGACGAAGAGATCAAGTTCCGCTTCGACGAGGGCGGGCGCGTTTACGAAGTGACGCGCCCCTTCGAAGGCGTGATCCCGAACATGGAGCGCCGCTACCGCGAAACCGACAGCAATTGGGTGCGCGAGGAGTTCGAGCGGTATCAGAACAACCGTCCCTGCGGCGATTGTGGCGGCTACCGGCTGCGGGAAGAGGCGCTGGCAGTCAAGATCGGACCTTCGGATAATCCCGAAGAACTGCTCCACGTCGGCCAGGTGGTGCAGATGTCGATCCGCGAAGCCTATGACTGGTGCCGGAAAGTGCCCGATCAGCTGAGCGCGCAGAAGAACGAGATTGCCCGCGCGATCCTCAAGGAAATCCGCGAACGGCTTGGGTTCCTCAATAACGTCGGCCTTGAGTACCTTACCCTCAGTCGCAACTCCGGCACCCTGTCGGGGGGCGAAAGCCAGCGCATCCGTCTGGCCTCGCAAATCGGCTCTGGTCTGACCGGCGTGCTCTATGTGCTCGACGAGCCGTCCATCGGTCTGCACCAGCGTGACAACGGGCGCCTGCTCACCACGCTCAAGAACCTGCGCGACCAAGGCAACACGGTCATCGTCGTCGAGCATGACGAGGAGGCGATCCGCGAGGCGGATTACGTCTTTGACATTGGCCCCGGTGCAGGTGTGCACGGCGGTCAGGTGGTGTCGAAGGGCACACCCGGCGAGATTGCCGCCGATCCGGCTTCGGTGACGGGGCAGTACCTCTCGGGCGCCCGTGAAATCGCTGTGCCCGGCATCCGCCGCGAGGGCAACGGCAAGTCCGTGACTGTCGTGAAAGCGACCGGCAACAACCTCAAGGAAGTCACTGCCGAATTTCCGCTTGGGAGATTCGTTTGCGTGACCGGCGTGTCGGGCGGCGGCAAGTCGACCCTGACCATCGAGACCTTGTTCAAGGCGGCCTCGATGAAGCTCAATGGCGCCCGCCAGACGCCCGCGCCCTGCGAGACGATCAAGGGGCTCGAACACCTCGACAAGGTCATCGACATCGACCAGCGCCCGATCGGGCGCACGCCGCGCTCCAACCCGGCGACCTACACAGGGGCCTTCACGCCCATCCGCGACTGGTTTGCGGGCCTGCCCGAATCCAAGGCGCGCGGCTACAAGCCGGGGCGGTTTTCCTTCAACGTGAAGGGGGGGCGCTGCGAAGCCTGTCAGGGCGACGGCGTCATCAAAATCGAGATGCATTTCCTTCCGGATGTCTATGTCGAATGCGAGACGTGCAAAGGCAAGCGGTACAACCGGGAGACGCTGGAAATTCAGTTCAAAGGCAAGAGCATAGCTGATGTTCTTGATATGACGGTTGAAGAGGCGCAGGGCTTCTTTCAGGCGGTGCCGTCAATCCGCGAGAAGATGGACGCTCTGATGCGGGTAGGCTTGGGCTACATCAAGGTGGGCCAGCAGGCGACGACGCTGTCGGGCGGCGAGGCGCAGCGCGTGAAGCTGTCCAAGGAGCTGTCGAAACGCTCGACGGGCCGCACGCTCTATATCCTCGACGAGCCGACCACGGGCCTGCACTTCGAGGATGTGAAGAAGCTGCTCGAGGTGCTTCACGAATTGGTCGAGGCCGGGAACACGGTCGTGGTGATCGAGCACAACCTCGACGTGGTCAAGACAGCCGATTGGATCCTCGACATCGGCCCCGAGGGCGGCGACGGCGGCGGAACGATGGTCGCCACCGGCACGCCCGAGGATGTGGCACAGGTCGACGCCTCGCACACCGGGCATTACCTCAAGGACATGCTGCACCAGAAGCGCACGGCGGCGGAATGACCGCCACCATCGCCGCGCTCGCAGTCGTGGTAGAGGCAGGGCAGGTGCTCCTTGTGCGCAGGCTCAATCCGCCGGACGCGGGACTCTGGGGCTATCCCGGTGGCCGGGTTGAGGCGGGCGAGGATGTGGCGACCGCAGCCCTGCGCGAGCTTCGCGAGGAAACGGGCGTTGAGGCGGAAGCGGGGGAAACGCTCGACGTGATCGACGTGCGCGCAGAGGGATTTCACTACGCGCTCCACGCGATCGCCTGCCGTTATCTGTCGGGGTCTCCGAGGGCGGCAGATGACGTGGACGCCGCTGAATGGGTTCTGATCGATGACGTGATCCGGGCCACGCGCCCGATGAGCGAGGGTGTCGCCGAATTGGCGCGCCTGATTGCGCCTACTGGATAGGCGCACGGCATCTGCGTGGTTGCCTCGGTGTTAAGACAGCGCGAGAGGATTGCGTCCGCCTTTTTCCCTCGATGGCGAATTCAGATTCGCTGAAACCCAATAATTCTGGACTGCTTGCGAGGGCGTGCGCGGCGCGTGCCAGATAGCAATGGCGCCAGCGCGTGGCCGATCATGCTGTGACCGGTGAGCCGGAGCGACCCCGGCTCATCACCGTGAAGAGGCGCCACGACAGGATAGCGATCCCGACCGATGCGGCGGCAGTCACGCTCCACACGTCACCCCAGTTCTTCACGGCAATGGCGACAAGTGCCCAGATTACACTCAGGAAATAGACCCATTCCTCACGCCGTCCTGCATGGATGAGAAACGCGGTAAGCAATGCCAGCGGGATACAGACAAGCGCCCAGCCTACCTCGCCCAGCACCAGACCGAATCCTGCACCCGTCAGGCCCAGCGAGGCGAAGGACGCTGCTGTCAGCCACCCTGTATAGAAAGCCACCGGCGCGACGGCCCACCAGCGGTCCCGCTTTGGAGCACGGTGCATGGCGAGCGCGGCCGGAATCAGCATCGCGAAAATCAGGATTGTCGCCCAGATCGGCGAGATCATGGCGACGGGCAGCCAAGCGGTGCCGATCACAAGCGAAATCAGAAGCGGAAGGCGCATCGGATCCCAGTCGGCCACGTCGTGCCGCTTGAACAGCCCGTATGCGGTGGAGGCCACGAGCCAGATGTAGATCGGTCCCCAGATCGCGAAGGCGTAACCCGCAGGCTGCACCGGCGGGTCTACCTGGGGATTCGGATAGAGTTCCGGATCGAAGCCGCCGAAACCCGGCACCATGAACGGCCCGAGAGCAAAGGCCACGGCGGCGACGAACAACAAGATAGCCTTGGCACGCATGATGAAGTCCTTTCTTTCGATGGAAACGGGCGAGGGGCGGATTCGGTTCAGTTTCGTCCCTGCATCCGTTGTGATTTCGCGATAACGTGACGCGAGGCCGGTGTCGGCTTTGACCCACCGGCGGACCGTTTCGAACCACATATTTTGGGGGATGCCATGAAAAAAGACCCTGTCATCGGCCTGGCGCTCGGCTCGGGCGGCGCGCGCGGATGGTGCCACATCGGCGTGCTGGAAGCGCTCGATGAGATGGGCGTGCGCCCCGGCGTGGTCGCGGGCACCTCCATGGGGGCGCTTGTCGGGGTCGCATGGGCCTCTGGTCGGCTCGACGCATTGCGCGATTGGGTGCTGGAGCTGACGCCGCGCCGGTTCTTCGGCCTCATTGATCCGCGGTTCAAGGGTGGCCTTGTGGAAGCGCAGGAGATCACGCGGATGCTCGAGGACATCGGGGTGCCAGAACGGCTCGAGGATCTCGACCTCCCGTTTACCGCTGTTGCGACCGACATGCGGACGGGCCGCGAAATCTGGTTCGACAGCGGACCGACCTATCCGGCCATACGCGCCTCGGTTGGTATCCCGGGCGTGATGACACCGACGTGGCATGAGGATATGTGGCTGCTTGACGGGGGCCTCGTGAACCCGGTGCCGGTCTCCGCCGTCTTTGCCAAACGGGCCGAGATCATCATTGCGGTCAATCCGAATGCCACGCGACCGGGCCGGACGTGGGAAGAGCAACCTACCGAGGACGAGGGCGGAACAGGCTGGACCAAGGTGCTGCCGGAGGCCATTGCCGAGGCGCTCAATATCGACGCGGATGCGGAAAGCCGTGCTGCGCCGAATTACTTCACCGTGCTGAATGCCTCGATCGACATCATGACCGAGCAGATCCGCCGGGCCCGTTTCGCAGGTGAACCGCCACACGTCGTGCTGGACGCAGCTTTCGACGACCTTACGGTGCTGGAGCTTTTTCGGGGTAAGGAGGCCATCGCCGAGGGCCGCCGGATGGTCGAGGCGCGGGCGGACCGGATCGCCGAAGTCTGCCGTCTTTAGCTGCGGTAGTGACGCAGGACGTAAAGGCGGATTGCCGACCCGAGGCCGGAGGACAAGCCGCGCGCCTCGTCGATCTCGGCGGCGAGTTCATTGATCCCTTTGCCCTGAGCCTCGGCGATCTCGCGAAATGCCTCCCAGAAGTCGTCCTCGAGCGAGACCGAGGTTCTGTGGCCCCGGAGCGTCACCGAATGCTTGCGTGGGCGGGCGTCAGTCATCTTTGCGATGCGCTTCGATCTCGCGCCGTGCCTTGGTGGCTTCAGCTTCCTCGCGACGCTTCTGGGCTTTGGTGCGCCCGAATTTGACGGCATTCTTATCCGCCACGCGCCGCTTCTCCGCGCGGTCGCGGGCCTTGCGGGCTTGGTTGAGATTGGTGACCTTGGACATGGCCCCATGATGGCGAAAGGCGCGGGTGGGGGAAAGCCCCGCTTCGCGCCGTCAGCCAAGACCGAGCATCATCAGAATGAGCGGGATGGTCAGGACCGCCGCCATCGTCTGCGCCGTGACGAGGCCGGCCATGAGCGAGGCGTCTCCGTTCAATTGGCGGGTGAGGACGTAAGCCGAAGGCGCCGTCGGGATGGCCGAGAAGGTGACGAGCACGACGGCCTCCGGCCCGGTGAGGCCGAACAGCTGTGCCACGCCAAACGCGAACACGGGCATCACGAGCAGCCTCAGCCCCGAGATCCAGAAAAGCGCTCCCACGTCGCGCCGCAGCGCCTCGGGCCGCAGCGCCGCTCCGACGCAAAGCAGACCGAGAGGAAGGCTTGCCTGTGCCAGAAGCGAGAGCAGGCGGTCGGTGCCGAACGGCAGGCCCAAGCCCGAGAGCGCCAGCGCGATCCCTACGACACAAGCAAGGATCAAGGGGTTCCGCCCCATCGTGCGCAGAAGCAGACCGGGGGAGCGCAGGATACTGCCCTCGCTCAGCCCCATGATCGCCAACACGTTCACAAGTGGCACACCGACAGCGAGATAGACTGACGCGCGCTCCAGCCCGCCGGAGACGCCGAGGCTCGCGATCACGGCGAGGCCGAGGTAGGTGTTGAATCGCACGATCCCCTGAAGCGAAGGGCCGAAGCGCGCGGCCGGGTGCGGTCGTATCCGCCGGGCCAGCCAAAGGAGTGCCGCCGCGCCGCAGATCGTCACCGCCGCCGCGCCGCCCAGTCGCCAGATCGCCGGATCGGCGAGGGGCGCGGCGACGAGGTTGCTCACCAGAAGGGCAGGAAAGAGCACAAGGTAGTTGATCCGCTCAGCCGCCGGCCAGAACTCTGCTGACGGGAACCCCGCGCGGGCGAGTGCGAAGCCCAGACAGATCAGCGCGAAGAGCGGCCAGATGGTGACGAGGAGCAAGGGACGATCCGAACAGGGTGCGTTTCACGCTTGCTACCATCGCGGCAGCGCTGATGGCACCAAAAAGAAACGGCGCACCACTGGCGCGCCGTCTCGCAACTTCATTGGGAGCGGATCAGGCTTTCGGGCCGATCATCTGCTCGGGCCGCACGACCTCGTCAAAGGTCTTCTCGTCGACGAAGCCAAGCGCAATGGCTTCTTCCTTGAGTGTCGTGCCATTCTTGTGCGCGGTTTTGGCGACCTTGGTCGCGTTGTCGTAGCCGATGGTGGGTGCGAGCGCGGTGACGAGCATCAGGCTCTCGCGCATGAGCTTCTCGATCCGCTCCTCGTTGGCCTTGATGCCGTTCAGCATCCGCTCGGTAAAGCTGTCGGCGGCGTCGCCCAGAAGCTGGATCGACTGGAGCAGGTTGTAGCTCATCATCGGGTTGTAGACGTTGAGCTCGAAGTGGCCCTGGCTTCCTGCGAACTTGATGGCGGCATCGTTGCCCATGACATGCGCGGCCACCTGCGTAAGCGCCTCGGCCTGCGTCGGGTTCACTTTGCCCGGCATGATCGAGGATCCGGGCTCGTTCTCCGGCAGGATCAATTCGCCGAGGCCGGACCGCGGGCCGGAACCAAGGAACCGGATGTCGTTGGCGATCTTGTAGGCAGACCCGGCAACCGTCGCGATGGCACCGGACATGAAGACCATCGCATCATGGGCCGACAGAGCTTCGAACTTGTTAGGTGCGGTGACGAAGGGCAGGCCGGTGATCTCGGCCATGTTCGCCGCGACTTCCTCGCCCCAGCCGGGCCGGGTGTTGAGTCCGGTGCCAACGGCGGTCCCGCCTTGCGCAAGCTCGTAGATCGCCGGCAGCGCAGCTTTCACACGCGCGATGCCCTGACGGATCATATGGGCGTAACCCGAGAACTCCTGTCCGAGCGTGAGGGGTGTGGCGTCCTGTGTGTGGGTGCGCCCGATCTTGATGATGTCCTTGAATTCCTCGGATTTCGCCTCAAGTCCGGCGGCGAGTTTTTCCAGCCCTGGCAGGAGAACGTCGCGCACCGACATGGCGGTGGCGATATGCATCGCGGTCGGGAAGGTGTCGTTGGAGGACTGGCCCATATTACAATGGTCGTTCGGATGGACCGGGTCCTTGGTGCCGATGGTGCCGCCCAGGATTTCGATCGCACGGTTCGCGATGACCTCGTTCGCGTTCATGTTCGACTGGGTGCCGGAGCCTGTTTGCCACACGACGAGCGGAAAATTGTCGTCGAACTTGCCCGCAACAACTTCGCCGGCGGCTTCGATGATCGCATTCCCGACCGTCTCGTCCATCGCGCCAGATTTGGTGTTGGCCTGAGCGCAGGCCTTCTTGATGACGCCGAGCGCACGCACGATCGCGACGGGCTGTTGCTCCCACCCGATGGGGAAATTCATCAACGAACGCTGGGTCTGCGCGCCCCAGTATTTGTCGGCAGGAACCTCGAGCGGGCCGAAGCTGTCGGTTTCGGTGCGGGTCTCAGACATTGGAAAAGGCCTCCGGATGGGAATCTGGAGCCTTCATAGCAAGTGTTTCGCGAGGTTCAACGACATTGCAGTATGCAACGGCATGCAAAGCCGGGACAGAAAAGCCCTTACTTGCGGAAACTGTCGAGGCTGACGACTTCGGCATCCTTGGGCGTGCCGTCCTCGTCATCCTCATCTGCTTCGAGGTCACCAGCGCCGGCGATGCTTTCTTCTGCCTCGTCGTCGTCCTGCGTCTCGAACCGCAGGCCGAATTCAACAGATGGGTCCACGAAGGTGCGGATCGCGTCGAAGGGGATGTACATACGCTCCGGCGAGTCGCCGAAGTTGAGCGTTACGGCAAAGCCGTCCTCGGTCACGTCCAGGTCGTCGAACCAGTGCTGCATCACCACGGTCATGTCCTCGGGAAACCGGTCCGACAGCCAGTCGGCCAGCTCCACTTCGGGATGCATCGTGTCGAAGGTGATGAAGAAATGATGCGCGCCGGGCAGACCGTTCTCGGCCACATCGGAGAGGACCTGACGAATCAGGCTCCGCATGGCGTCGTGCATCAGGTTCCCGTAATCGATGGACCGCGACATGGTGTTTCCCAGGATCAGATGCCCTCACCATACGGGATTCGAAAGCGATGAAAAGGCGGGCCGGTCACTTTTACCACAGGGTGCCGGCGAGCGCGCCGGCTATGGCCAGAAGGGCCAATGTCAGGGGCAGGGACAGGCGAGCGGCGAGAAGGCACAAGGCCGCGATTGCGGACAGAGCAAGGGCGGGCAGCGACAGGCTATCTGGTGACAAGCTCCCGTCAGAGAAAAAGAAATTGCGTGCGAAGTAAAGCGCGAGGCTTGCGATGACGCCGACAATGGCCGCGGATACAGCTTTAAGCGCAGCAGCGAGGCGGGGGTGGGCCGTGATGGCCTCCAGATGGGGGGCAAGCGTGAAGACAAGGCCGAAACAGGGTATGAAGATTGCCCAGAGCGTGAAGCCGCCCGCTATGAGCGCCGCGCCGGTTCCACCGGGACTCGCAGCCACCATCCCGGCGAATTGCGTGACGAGCACAAGGGGCCCCGGCGTCGTCTCGGCAAGCCCCAGCCCGTCCACCATCTGCTCAGGTGTGAGCCAGCCTTGCGTCTCCACCAGTGCCTGCGCCATCCACGCGAGAGCGGCATAGGCGCCTCCGAAACTGACCGCGGCGAGGCGGCTGAAAAAGGCAGTGATATCGGCAAGCGGCTGCGTTCCGGTGGCGTAGAGTATGGCGAGGGGCATGAGCCAGAGCGCGGTCCACAGAGCCGCAGTCCCAAGCGTGCTCCGCCAACCGATCGGCTCCAGCCCGCCGCGCCCGTTTGCCGTCAGATAGCCGAAGAGCCCGGCGGCGAGAACCACGGCCGGGAACGGTACCGCGAACAAAAGGGCAGCAAAGGCGAGCACGGCGAGGCCCCAAGCCTGCACTCCGGCAAGCGTCTTGCGCGCCATCCGGGCAAGCGCGCGTGCAACGACGACGATGACCGCGGCCTTGATACCCAGAAAGGCGTCTTCGACGAAAGGGGTCTGCCCCCAGCTCAGGTAGGCCAGTGTAACAACGGCCATGAACACCGCGCCGGGCAGCACGAACAATGCGCCCGCGATGAGACCGCCGGGAACACCGCGCAGTCGCCAGCCAGCATAGGTGCACATCTGCATGGCTTCCGGACCCGGAAGAACCATGCAGAAGGCGAGACCGCGAGAGAACAGTGCCTCGTCGATCCAGCCGCGCCGCTCCACGAGTTCTTCGTGCATCACGGCGATCTGGGCGACGGGGCCGCCGAAGGACAGCAGTCCGATTCGTGTGAAAGCGCGGGTGAGGGGGGCGAGCGCAGGCGGTTGCATGGCGTGATTGGGCCAGAGGCGGGTAACGGGCGCAAGACAAATGAAAATGCAGGCTTCTGTTGCCAGGTGCCTGCGAACCCCGCCTTAAGCTGCTAGGCCCAAGGGCTTAGATTTCGATCTTTCGGACTGCTTAGGCAGCCAGAGCGATCGGAGCACGATTGTCGTTGGCAATTATGCATTGTGAACCGATAACGGTGGTATCTCACCGGGACAAAGCCACTCTTTTACACGTTCGTCGATCCTGTTTCGGCCCCAAGAACCCCCAACGAGAGTGTTTGGTGGAGCCGCCGGGTACCGCCCCCGGGTCCGATCCGCTTATTATGAGCACGTTTATGTCCATAGTCCCTTGCGGGACGAGCAAGATATAGGCGCAGGACTGCGTTTTGAGAAGGGGGAAGTGCGAATTCGTCGGTGGATTTGCCGCGCCCCTTTCAGGGAAACCGCCGCAATTCGTCTCTGCCGAGCAGCCTGTCGTTCAAGGAATGCGCCACGGTTTCCGGACGCTGCCCTTTCATGGCCAGCACGACCGTCCTACACCGGGGCGGAACCCAACAGGAGGACCAAATGTTCAAAGCCCTGCTTCTGACCCAGACCGACGACGGCCTCGCCGAGGCCAACATCACCGAATTGTCCGAAGACGATCTGCCCACAGGCGGCGACGTCACCGTCGCGGTGGAATATTCCACAGTGAACTACAAGGACGGTTTGTGCCTGTCGCCCAAAGGCGGTGGTCTCGTGCGCCAATATCCGCATGTCGCGGGAATCGACTTTGCCGGCACGGTCGAGAGCTCGGACGACGACCGCTACAAACCCGGCGACAAGGTTGTCCTGACCGGCTGGCGCGTGGGTGAGGTGCATTGGGGCGGCTACGCGCAAAAGGCGCGGGTCAAGGCGGACTGGCTGGTGCCTTTGCCCGATGGTGTCACCACATGGCAGACAATGGCTATCGGCACGGCCGGCTTCACCGCCATGCTCGCGGTCATGGCGCTCGAAGATCATGGTCTGACGCCGGACAAAGGTGAAGTTCTGGTCACGGGGGCCGCCGGTGGCGTCGGTTCTGTCGCAACCGCCATTCTTGCCAATCGCGGCTACGAGGTTGCGGGCGTCACCGGGCGCCCTGAAACCGCGGACTACCTCAAGGAGCTCGGCGCCAGTCGGATCGTCCCGCGCGAGGAGTTGAACGA
This sequence comes from Maritimibacter sp., assembly GCA_002695005.1. Taxonomy (GTDB): domain Bacteria; phylum Pseudomonadota; class Alphaproteobacteria; order Rhodobacterales; family Rhodobacteraceae; genus Maritimibacter. The sequence continues at coordinate 49,198 of NZNT01000021.1, read as the reverse complement.
GACGACGAAGCGGCCGCTCGAGACCGAGACCTGGGCCGGGTGCGTCGACGCCGTCGGGGGTGAGATGCTCGCGCGCGTCCTCGGCCAGATGAAATACGGGGCCAGTGTGGCCGCAGTCGGTCTGGCCGGCGGGGCGGCATTGCCCGCGACCGTTGTGCCGTTCCTGCTGCGCAGCGTGAACCTTCTGGGCATAGACAGCGTGATGCAGCCGTTCGAGAACCGGCAGCGCGCGTGGCAGCGCGTGTCCAAGGACCTGCCGATGGACAAGCTCGAATCGATGGTTCACCCGGCCACGCTGTCGGACCTGCCGAAACTCGGGGCCGACATCCTGAAGGGACAGGTGAAAGGCCGCGTCGTCGTCGACGTGAACGCCTGAGCCAGCCCGAGCGGCATTTGGGAGGCCATTTGCGACACCCATGTCGCAAATGGCTTTTCTTTTTGGCTTCGCCCCAAATTCGCGCTACCCTTTCCCCACTGGGAGGCGCCAAGCGGGTGCCGGGTGCCTCCTGTCACGACAACAAAGGCGGGCGATTGGCCAGCAAACGGTCTCCGACCCGCTCGAAAGGGGGACCATGTTCAAAAACATCATGGCGCCGGTAGATCTGGCGCATATTGACGGATTGAAACACGCGCTCGCGGTCACAGCCGACCTGGCCAAGCTTTACGACTGCGACGTAACATTTGTCGCGGTCGGCACCGGCACGCCGGGCAAGCTTGGCCACAATCCGGAGGAATTCGCCCAAAAGCTCGGCGAATTCGCAGCCTCGCAGGGTGAGATGCACGGCATCCGGACGAAACATCACGCGATGACGTCGCATGACCCGGTGACAGAACTGGATGATGCGTTGCTCAAGGCGGTCGGCGAGACGGGCGCCGATCTGGTCGTGATGCAGAGCCACGTTCCGGGACTAGTGGACTACGTCTGGCCATCCAACGGCGGCAAGGTCGCAGGACATGCGAAGTGCTCGGTCATGGTCGTGCGCGGCGACTGAACGAAAGCGAACAGGGAAGGACGTCACATGGCGGAAACCGACGGACAAGGGATACCGGAACCATCCGGTCATTCCGATATCATCGAGACCGAATACGAGATCGGTCAGGACAATATTGAAACGAATATCGGGCCTTTCGGGCTCGACATTCACAACCCGGTGTTTCTCATCTCCGGGCTCGCGATCATCGCTTTCGTGTTCTACACGCTGGCGCTGCCGGAACAGGCCGGGGAAGCTTTCTCGGCCATGTTCTCGTTCGTGACCAAGAGTTTCGACTGGTTCTTCCTCGGGGCTGCGAACCTTTTCGTCATCTTCTGCCTTCTCCTGATCGTTACGCCTCTGGGCAACGTCCGGTTGGGTGGCGTGGATGCGCGACCGGATTACAGCTACATCGGCTGGTTCGCGATGCTGTTTGCCGCGGGCATGGGCATCGGGCTGATGTTCTACGGCGTGTCGGAGCCCATGACGCACTTCTCGACGGCCCTCGGAGGCACCACTGTCGAAGATGGTGTCCGCACCGACTGGGCTCCGCTGGGCGGCGCGGAAGGAAACGAGGCGGAAGCGATCCGGCTCGGCATGGCGGCGACGATCTTCCACTGGGGTCTGCACCCCTGGGCGATCTATGCAGTCGTGGCTTTGGCGCTCGCGCTGTTCAGCTACAACAAGGGCCTGCCGCTGACGATCCGCTCGGCGTTCTACCCGCTCCTCGGTGAGCGCGTCTGGGGCTGGTGGGGTCACATCATCGATACACTGGCGGTCTTTGCGACGCTCTTCGGGCTTGCGACATCGCTGGGCTTCGGTGCAACGCAGGCGAACGCGGGCCTGAACGAGCTGTTCGGTGTTCCGGTGGGGGCCACGACGGAAGTGATCCTGATTTCGGCCATCACTGCGGTCGCACTGATTTCGGTCGTTCGGGGTCTCGACGGCGGGGTCAAGATCTTGTCCGAGATCAACATGGGCCTTGCAGCTATTCTGCTGCTCTTCGTGCTGATCGTCGGACCGACCGTGGCCGTGCTGACGGGCTTCGTCGACTATCTCGTGGCCTACTTCCAGTATCTGCCGGCACTTTCGAACCCGGTGGGCCGTGAGGACGTCAACTTCATGCAGGGCTGGACATCCTTCTACTGGGCATGGTGGATCTCCTGGTCGCCGTTCGTGGGCATGTTCATCGCCCGAGTGTCGCGCGGTCGATCGGTGCGCGAGTTCATTATCTGCGTGCTGCTGATTCCGTCGATGGTCTGCGTGCTGTGGATGGCCGTGTTCGGTGGTACCGCGATCCAGCAGGTTGTTCAGGACGGCTACACCGCCGCTCAGGACGCCTCGCTCGAGCTCAAGCTCTTCAAGATGCTCGACGTGCTTCCGATCGCAGGGGTCACCTCGCTCGTCGGAATCATCCTCGTGATCGTGTTCTTCGTGACATCTTCGGACTCCGGTTCGTTGGTCATCGACACGATTACTGCGGGTGGCAAGGTCGATGCGCCAGTTCCCCAGCGTGTCTTCTGGTGCATCTTCGAGGGCGCGGTGGCCATCGTGCTCCTGCTCTCGGCCGGGGGCCTGAGTTCGCTGCAATCCATGGTGATCTCCACCGGGCTACCCTTCACGATCATCCTGCTGATCATGTGCTTCGCGATCTGGAAGGGGCTTTCCTCGGAACGCCAAATGGTCAAGGACGCCCTCGCGGCTGAATGATCCTCGCCCCCGGCGCCCACGGGTGCCGGGGGAACCCTCCGCTTGACAGTCCGGGCGCAAATCGCCTCACTAGCCAATGCCGGAGGCCCCATGAAATACATCGAACGCATTGTGATCGACCGCCCCCGCGACGCTGTCGTGGCGCTCTTCGACGACCCAGACAACCTCGCCAAGTGGCAGGAGGGGCTCGTGTCCTTCACCCATCTGTCGGGGGAGCCCGGGCGGGAGGGATCGCAGTCGAAACTCGTGTTCCGTATGGGCAGCCGCACCATCGAAATGGTCGAAACGCTGGAAGTGCGGGCGCTTCCGGACCGGTTCACCGCCGTCTACGAAGCCGATGGCATGTGGAACCGCAATGAGAACCATTTCGAGGAGCTGGACGACGGCGCGACCGAATGGACCATGTTGTGCGAGTTCCAGCCGTCGAATTTCCTGCTCAAGGTAATGGCAATCGTCACGCCCGGCATGTTCAAGAAACAGACCCGCAACAACATGGAAGCATTCAAGGAATTTGCCGAAGGGCGGTGAACCGGCACGCGATCTGGCGCGTATTGCCCCCATGATGTCCAAACCCGTGATCCTCTGGCTGCGCCGCGACCTTCGGCTCTCCGACCATCCTGCTCTCACCGCCGCTGCTCAGGCGGGGCCGGTCATCCCGCTGTTCATCCGCGACCACACGGTCGACAGTCTGGGGGCCGCTGCGAAATGGCGGCTGGGCGAGGGGCTTCGGGTGTTCGCGGATGCGCTCGAAGCGCGGGGCCTCAGGCTCGTCCTGCGCCGGGGCCGCGCGCTGGACGTGCTGAACGAAGTCATTGAGGAGACCGGTGCGCGAGAAGTCCATTGGAGTCGCGCCTACGACCCCGAAGCGATCGAGCGGGACACCGACGTCAAGTCAGCGCTGAAAGACGCCGGGATCACGGCGCAGAGCCACGAAGGTCACCTGATCTTCGAGCCTTGGACGGTGGAGACAAAGGGCGGCGGCCCCTACAAGGTGTATTCGCCTTTCTGGCGGGCCGTGAAGGACCGCAAAGTCGCTTCGCCGCTTTCCGTGCCGGAGATCACGGCGCCGCAGGCCTGGCCAGAAACTGACCTACTCGAGGACTGGCAGATGGGGGCGGCGATGAATCGGGGTGCCGCCATCCTCGCCAAACACAGCAATCCCGGCGAAGCGGCGGCACAGGCCCGGCTCGGTGCCTTCACGGGCCAGAAGATCGAACGCTACAAGACCGACCGCGACCTTCCCGCCGAGGACGCGACCAGCCGGATGTCGGAATATCTCACCTATGGCGAGATCTCCCCGCGCCAGCTTTGGGCCGCCGGGTTGCGCGCGGTGGACGCCGGAAAGGCTGGGGCCGAACATTTCCTGAAAGAAGTCGTCTGGCGCGAGTTCGCCTATCATCTGCTGTTCCATTATCCGCAAATCCTCACTGACAACTGGCGCGAGGGCTGGGATGAATTCCCGTGGCGCGAGGATGAGCGGCTGGCCGAGGTGCAGGCGTGGAAACAGGCGCGCACCGGCGAGCCTTTCGTGGACGCTGCGCTGCGCGAGATGTATGTCACCGGTTACATGCACAACCGCGCGCGGATGATCGTGGCGAGTTACCTGACCAAGCATTGCATGGTTCACTGGCGCGTCGGGCAGGCGTGGTTTGACGATTGCCTCACCGACTGGGACCCGGCGTCGAATGCGATGGGCTGGCAGTGGGTGGCGGGATCCGGCCCGGATGCCGCGCCGTATTTTCGCATCTTCAATCCTGCCACTCAGGCCGAAAAATTCGACCCGGACCGGATCTACATCCGCCGTTGGATCGCCGAAGGGCAACCGCACCCGCCGGACACTGCACGCGACTACTTCGCCGCGATCCCGCGCCGTTGGAACATGGGACCGGACCGAAACTATCCTGCCGAACCCGTCGTTGATTTGAAGGAAGGGCGCGAAGCCGCGCTCGAAGCATACCAGAACCGATCCGGTGCAAACGACGGCTAAGAAAGCCTTGCCGTAACGCAAAAAATCCGCTCACCTGAGCAAAATGACAGGGACCAAGGGATGATCCACACCTCGACACGGGGGCAGCACGGCTTGCCCCGCTACTTCGCGCAGGTCTTTCACATCGCCGGGAAGATCGGCAAGGGTCGCATCGACTTCGTCATGCCCGACGGGCGTGTCTTCCGCGCCGAGGGCAAGGCTATCGGGCAGGTCGCCGAGGTGCATATCCATTCCGACGACGTCTTCGCCCGCCTCGTGCGTGAGGGCGATCTCGGCTTTTGCGACAGCTATATCGAGGGCGGCTGGTCAACGCCGGATCTTCAGGCCTTTCTCGACTTCATTCAGGACGGCAACGACGTGCTCTATGCCGGCTTCAACGGGGCGGGCCTCGTGCGCACCTACGAGCGGTTCCGCCATTGGCTCCAGCGCAACACCAAACGGCAGGCGAAAAAGAACATCTCGGCTCATTACGACCTTGGCAACGACTTCTACACGCTTTGGCTCGATGAAACGATGACCTACAGTTCCGCGCTATTCCGAACCGGGCAGGAGAGCCTCGAGAAAGCGCAGACCCAGAAATACGCGAGCATGGTCGATCAGATCGGTGCTCAGCCGGGCGATCATGTTCTCGAGATCGGATGCGGCTGGGGTGGCTTCGCGGAATATGCGGCAGGGGAAAGGGGGCTGCGCGTCACCTGCCTGACGATCAGCCAGGAACAGTACAACTACGCCGTGGAGCGTATTGAAAAAGCTGGCCTTTCCGACATGGTTACCTTCAAATTGCAGGATTATCGCAACGAGACCGGGCAATACGATGGCATCGCATCTATCGAGATGTTCGAAGCAGTGGGGCAGAAATACTGGCCGGTCTATTTCGAAACACTCAAGAAATGCCTCAAGCCCGGCAAGCGTGCGACGCTCCAGATCATCACACTGACCGAACGCCGCTACGAGCGGTATCGCAAGGGCGTGGATTTCATCCAGAAATACATTTTCCCGGGGGGTATGCTCCCCTCCAAGACCGTGCTGCGGGAAGAGATCGAAAAAGCGGGACTCGCGTTGCGCGACCAGATTGCCTTCGGCGAGAGCTATAGCCAGACGCTGCGCCGCTGGTTCGAAACGTTCAACGACAAATGGGATCAGGTTTCGGCCCTTGGTTTCGATGACCGCTTCCGGCGGATGTGGAACTTCTACCTTGCCGGCTGCGCGGCAGCGTTCCATTCGCAGAATTGCGATGTCGTCCAGGTCACGATAGGAAAGCCCGCGTAAACCAAGGGGACCGCACATGGCGCGACTGAATGCGAGACGTATGCCGACCTTCGCCGGGCTGGTGGCCGCTCTTCTGCTTGCAGTCCTGGGCGTGGGCGTCTCGGAACTCACGCGGGCTTATTTCGACGAGGGTTATCCCCTTACCTGGCTGCATCCTGTCGCGGCCTTCATGGGGCTGATCGTCGGCTGGTTCTTCACTGGTCCGAAACTGCAAAAAGGGACCGGAAGCCCCATTGCAATCGGGCTGACCTCCTCCGTGGTGCAGACGCTCCTGACGCTTTTTGCCTTCGCGTCGGAGCTCATGCTCGACCGGGCGTTGCGGAATTCCTACGCGACGGTGATGGAAGCGGTGGCGGGCGTGTTCGAGGCTATGCTGGACTACGGACTCAAGGTGGCGCAGCCGGATGTTGTGGTGGCGATCCTCGTGGGTGGCGTCGTCGTTGGTTCCATCACAGCCTGGGTGGCTCGGCGGTCGCGGTGAACGAAGCGCCGCTTTTCGTCTTCGGGACACTACGTTGCCGCCCTCTGCGCGACATCGTGCTTGGCGATCCGGAAGGCGTGCGCGCGATCCCGGCGACGCTCGCGGGCGTCCGGACACATTGGGTTGCGGGAGCCGATTACCCTGTGCTCATCGATGACCCGGACGGGTCTTCAAATGGGCTGCTGCTTGACGGGCTCGACCCCACGCACCGCGCCCGGCTCGATTTCTTCGAAGGTGGGTTCGACTACGACCTCGTGCCGGCCAATGTAGAAACTGCGGAAGGTCCGCGTGACGCGGTTCGCTATCGGCCCTCGTCGCCGCCCGAGGCGGGCGGCCCATGGTCGCTGGCTGAGTGGGAAGCCCGCCATGCCCCGCGCTGGCTGGCCGCCGCTGAGGAGGCGATGGACTACTTCGGCAGGATTGACGCCGAAACGCTGGCGTCCCGCATGAGCCAGATCTGGCTTCGTGCGGCCAGCAGGGTGCGCGCAGCCGCTCCATTGCCCGCGACAGTGCGCAGCGCGGCCACGTCGCAGGAGGATGTGGAGACTCTTGTGCACAGCAGGCCTTACGGCAACTATTTCACAGTTGTTGAAAAAGACCTGAGCTTTCGCCGGTTCGACGGGTCATGGAGCGACCCCGCGACCCGCGCGGGATTCGTAAGCGGCGATGCAGTGACCGTGCTGCCCTATGACCCGGTCGCCGACACCGCTCTTGTCATCGAACAGTTTCGTGTGGGGCCGCACCTGCGAGGCGATCCGATGCCCTGGGTGCTTGAGCCCATCGCAGGCCGCGTCGAGCCGGACGAAAGCGTCGAGACGACCGCACGGCGGGAGGCACAAGAAGAGACCGGGCTTGATCTTGGCACACTCCATTTCATCAGCGGGCACTACCCAAGCCCGGGCATGGTGGCTGAGTATGTCTACTCCTACGTCGCCGAAGCCTATCTTGCCGACCAGGATGGCACGGTTGCGGGGGCTGCTGAAGAGAACGAGGATATCCGCTCTCACGTCGTGCCGCTCGACAGCCTGATCGAGATGGTGCGCACGGGTGAGGTGGCCTCGGGGCCGCTCGTCATCTCGGTGCTCTGGCTGGCGCTCAACCGCGACCGGTTGCGCGCGGGCGCTTGATACCCGCCCGCCGGTCACATACCAAGAAAACAGACGCAGCGAAGGACGAGGCAGCCTCATGGACACCCGCAAGGATATGATCGATCTGATCGGCAACACGCCTTTGGTGAAGCTCAAGAAAGCCTCGGAAGAGACGGGCTGCGACATCTACGGCAAGTGCGAATTCATGAATCCCGGGCAGTCGGTCAAGGACCGCGCTGCGCTCTTTATCATCTGCGATGCGATCGAGCGTGGGGAACTCGCCCCCGGCGGCACGATCGTCGAGGGCACGGCGGGCAACACGGGCATCGGCATTGGCCTCGTCGCATCCGCGATGGGGTTTCGTTCGATCATCGTGATTCCCGAGACGCAGAGCCAGGAAAAGAAAGACATGATCCGGATCGCGGGCGCCGAGCTCGTCGAAGTGCCGGCGGTCCCCTACAAGAACCCGAACAACTATGTGAAATACTCCGGCCGGCTTGCCGCTGAAATCGCGCGCTCGGACAACAAGGGCGCGATCTGGGCCAACCAGTTCGACAACGTCGCAAACCGTCGCGCGCACGAGGAAACGACCGGGCCCGAGATCTGGGACCAGACCGGCGGTAAGGTCGACGGCGTGGTCTGCGCGGTGGGGTCGGGCGGCACACTGGGCGGGCTGGCCCTGTCACTCCAGCCCAAGGGGGTCAAGGTGGCGCTCGTGGACCCTGAGGGTGCGGCGCTCTACAGCTATTACACCACCGGCGAATTCGCCTCCGAAGGCTCGTCGATCACCGAAGGGATCGGGCAGGGGCGCATTACGGCGAACCTTGAGGGGATCACCCCCGATATGGTCTACCGCGCGACGGATGCCGAAGCGCTGCCCTATGCCTTTGACTTGCTCGAGAACGAGGGGCTCTGCGTCGGCGGCTCGTCGGCAATCAACATCGCGGGCGCCGTTCAGATGGCGCGCGAAATGGGGCCGGGCCATACCATCGTGACGATCCTGTGTGACTATGGCACCCGCTATCAGGCCAAACTCTACAATGCGGATTTCCTGCGTGAAAAAGGTTTGCCTGTGCCAGCGTTTCTGGACCGGGACAAGCGTGACATTCCGACGGTTTTCGAAGACGCATGATGTTGCGCATTCATAGCCTCGGGCTCGCGCTGACGTTGCTGGTCCTGATGGCCGGGGTCCTCTGGGCCCAGGACACGACAAACCAGGAAGACCCGGCGCTCGAACCCGAAATCGCCGCGCCAGTTGTCGAGGATCCGAACGTATCTGCCGCCGAGCAGATGATGGAACAGATCACGGCGCCTTCGGATAGTCCGGCATATGAAGAATGGGCGCGCGTCGCAGCCCGCGCCGAGCATGCGCTTGAAACCGGGCGGGCGTCGGATCAGGCGCTCGAAGCGTTGCGGGCCGAGGTCGACGAGTGGCGCAGCCGGTTCGCTGCCGCGCGCGACGAAAACAAGGTGCGCATCGCGGCGCTGCGCAATCAGATCGCAGCTCTTCCAGAGGCTCCGGCCGAGGGTGAGACGGAAAGCGACACGCTCGCAGCACAGCGCGCGCAGCTCCAGGAACAGCTGTCCGAACTCGAAACACCGGTGCGCGCCGCTGAAGTGGCCTTCGCCCGGGCCGATACGATCATCTCGGCAATCGACGACCTTCTGCGCAGTCGCCAGACAGCAGAGTTGTTCACGATCGGGCCAAGCCCGGTAAACCCGTCGCATTGGAGCGAGGCGGCATCGGACATCGCCGACACGTTCAATCAGGCCTGGCGCGGCACGATCGGTTCGATCGAGACGGACTCGCAGCGCACGCAATTCCGCCGTGCCCTTATCCCCGTCATCATACTGTTCGTCATCGCCTTCGTCCTCATCGTTCGGGGCCGGTCGTGGGTCATCAATGCGGGCGTGCGGGTACGGTCGCGTGGCGATGGGCCGGCGCGGGGTGTGTGGAGCTTTCTCATTTCGCTCGGGCAGATGGTCGTGCCGCTTTTGGGGCTGCTTGCCGCGCTTCTGGCACTTGGCATGTCCGGGCTCATGGGCTTGCGTGGCCAACTCATCTCGGAGCTCATCCTCGCCGTCGGGGTGAACCTGATCGTTGCGCGCTGGCTCGGGTCGCGTGTCTTCGGTCTGCCGGGTGCGGAATGGCAGGTCCTCAATCTCGGCAAGATCGCCCGGGCTGAGGGGCGGCTGGAAGCCGCTCTTCTGGGGTTCGCCTATGGCGCCTATCAGCTTGTCCATGAACTCGCCGCCTTCGAGGGATACTCGGAGGCGACCACAGCGGTTCTCGAACTCCCCGTGATCGTGTTCGCCGGCGTGCTCATGGTCCGTCTGGGCCGGCTCCTCCTCAACCACCGCGAGTCGGTAGAAGGCGAAGGCGAAGACGAGGGCCCGAACTTCATCGACCGTACCCTGTCGCTCGCGGGCCGTTTGCTGATGATCGTCGGGATCGTGGGCCCGATCATGGCGGCGTTGGGCTATGCCATCCTTGCCGGTACCGTGGTGTTCAACACCGCCCTCTCTTTCGCGATGATCGGGTTCCTCCTTGTCCTTCATGGTTTCTTCGTGGACCTGTGGGGCATGATCCGCGGCGGCACCACGCAAGACGCGCGCGAAGCCTTGACTCCAGTCCTCGCAAGCCTCGTCTCGGTCATTCTCTCGGTGCCCTTTTTCGCCCTGATCTGGGGCGCGCGGGAAACCGATCTTTGGGAAATCTGGGGCACCGTCATGCGCGGGGTCACCTTCGGCGAGACGGTGATTTCACCCACCGACATCGTCTTTCTGATCATCGTTTTCCTGATCGGCGTCGCGCTCACGCGCCTCATCCAGGGAATGCTGAAAACCACCGTCCTTCCCAAGACCAAAATGGACATCGGCGGGCGCAACGCGATCACCTCGGGCATCGGGTATCTCGGCATCTTCCTCGCCGCGGTGATCGCCATCACATCGGTTGGCATCAACCTTTCCTCGCTCGCTGTCGTGTTCGGCGCCCTCTCGGTCGGCATCGGCTTCGGCCTTCAGAACATCGTGTCGAACTTCGTCTCCGGCATCATCCTCTTGATCGAGCGGCCCATTTCCGAAGGCGACTGGATCACAGTGGGCACCGAGATGGGGATCGTGAAGGACATATCCGTGCGCTCGACCCGGATCGAGACGTTCGACCGGACGGACGTGGTGATCCCCAATTCCGACCTGATCTCCGGCGTCGTGACGAACTATACGCGCGGCAACAGGGTCGGGCGTCTCGTGATCGACATCGGCGTGGCCTATGGCTCTGACACCCACCGCGTCGCCGAGATCCTGAAAGAAATCGTCATGGATCACCCGATGGTCACGGTGAACCCCGAGCCGCAGGTGGGGTTCATGGAATTCGGCGCCGACGCGCTCATGTTCCAGATCCGCGCAATCCTGTCGGACGTCTTCTTCATCTTGAACGTGCGCGATGAACTAAACCACGCCATCGCCAAGAAGTTTTCCGAAGAGGGGATCGAAATTCCCTTCGCGCAGCGCGATCTGTGGATCCGAAACCCCGAAAGCTTGCACGGCCCTGTGGCGCGCGAGAGCGGCGCGACCGGCGTCAGGAACGCCGAGCCGGACGACCCGCGGCGGGACCCGGATCACGGGACTGAACCGGAGGCCTGGGAAGCGCCGGACGGCGACTAAGGGAAAGGCGCAAAAACTGCCCAAATCCCCCTTGCAAGCCGGGTGCGGGAGCGGATACATAGCGCGGCACGGAGAGGTGGCCGAGTGGTCGAAGGCGCACGCCTGGAAAGTGTGTAGGCGGGAAACCGTCTCCAGGGTTCGAATCCCTGTCTCTCCGCCACTTGCCCCCGCGAAAGCGTTCTCCCGATCCGGCTGCGGCTGGATTTTTGCGTTGTTTTCGAGGGTTATGCGGGAAGGGCTGAGCACTGGCCCGCGGGCCGGGAGGCCCGGAAGTGGTCTCTCAGGGCCGATATTCTCCAGACCTCATGACTGTGCCGATTTAGTGCAGACCCTGTAAGATGTTGATCCACCGAGGGATTTCCGCTGGTCGAAAATTCACTTCGACGCCGGTCTCACTTTGTCTGTTGGGCCTGAAATCCAAACACGTTCTGGCAACTACTCAGGCGAGACCTAAGCGACTTGCCGCGATGCAGAAAACAGCACCAACGGCGGGGAGCGGTCATTCGCTGCGGCTTGAACCAATGTCGGCATTGTAGAGCCTCACACGCCGGGGGGACAACGCGCTCGATCAGAACCTACGCCAGATCGCGACCGTGTCGGCGCGTCCCCACCAACACGTTCATTTCTCTACGACCAATGCCCGATGTCTACCTCGCCAATATCGTGTTACATTGAGAATGGAACCACGAGGAGGAGCGGGGTTTTGCTGGAACATGCACTTGTTTTGGATTCGTTAGGGGCGCCGATCAGGCACCGGCAGAAAACCCATTCAGCTGATTGGGACGAAGTGGAGGACTTCTGCCGGTCGGTCTATATGCGATATCGGGTGCGGCCTTTGGATCGCTTGTCCCTGCCGGATGCGACCATGATTTCGGCGAAGGCGGGCTGTGTGACCATGACCCGGTTTGCCTACGGCACCGGCATTCACCTTGACCGTTTCGATCCTGATGCCGGAAACATCCTTGTTCTTAACACCCTGCGCGGGGCATTGGATCATCAAACCGATGGTGGCTCTATTGCAACCGCTGCCGGGGAAAGCTTTGTCGTAGATTGCTCCCGAGCCGAATACTGGCTTGAGGGTGATCCCGACCATATGCAGCTGAACCTCACGATCCCGCATCAGGCGATGGTTGATACGGCCGAGAGGTGGTTCGGTTTCGTGCCGGATGACCGCCTGTGGACGAGCCGTGTCAAGATCGGCGGCCCCAACTCAGCCTGGCCCGCGCTTCTCGATTATGCCACCCGTGCCTTAACGCGCGCGGGCGAAGTCTCATCCGACGCAGTCTTGGTGCGGCATATCGAAGAGATGCTTTGCGTCGAACTTCTGCGACAGTGGGCATCGGCCGCTGGGTTGAGCCTTGAGACCGGGGCCCGCTGTGCAGCCCCCGGTTACGTTCGCGCGGCCGAGGAGATCATGGAAGCCGAAGCGCGCGAAGCACCTTCAATCGGCGATGTGGCCAAGCGTGTCGGCGTTTCTGCAAGGACACTGTCCGGCGGATTTCAGAAGTTTCGAGGTATTTCGCCTCGGGCATTCCTCGTGGCGCGGCGGCTTGACGGCTTTCGCCGGGATCTTGAAACTTTGCCAGCCAATGTGACCGTCGCCGTGATCGCCGCAGACTGGGGCTTTTCGAACTTCGGCGCTCTGGCCGGCCGGTATCGAGAAAGGTTCGGAGAAACGCCGTCGCAGACGCGTGGTCGGGTCGCACGACGCGTCCGCCCGCACTGACTTCGTTTCCGAAATCGGACAGAACATACCGGTTGCGAACAGCGCGGCCGATCAGTGTTCCGCATTCTTCTCTTCACATCTTCAAGGGAGGAATCAATGAAGGACATCAACCCAAACGATCTGAAAATCCGGTGTGACGCCGTTCTGAACGGACTGGGCACCGGTCCGTCGCGTGTGCCCGGGGTTGTCGCGATGGCAACAGACCGCAATGGCGATATCTACGCCGGCGCGGCCGGAGAGCGGCGGCTGGACGGCGACGCAATGACGGAGGACACGGTCTTCGCCATCTTCTCGACCACCAAGGCAATCGCTGGCACCACAGCCCTGCAATGTGTCGAGGAGGGTTTGTTGGACCTCGATGCGCCTGCGAAAAACTACGCCCCGGCCATCGGTGAGTTGAAGGTGATCGACGGGTTCGACGCGGACGGCACCCCCAGACTGCGCGCCCCCAAAAGTGATGTCACGACCCGCCAACTGATGCTGCACACGGCCGGTTTTGGCTATGATTTCTTTAACGAGACTTATAAGCGCCTCGCCGAAGAGCAGGGCCAGCCCTCTGTCGTCACCGGCAGCCGCGCCTGCATCGAAACCCCGCTGCTATTCGATCCGGGCACGAAGTGGGAATACGGCACGAACATCGACTGGGTCGGACAGGTCGTCGAAGGCATCCGCGGCAAACGCCTGGGCGAGGTTATGAAAGAGAGGATCTTCGACCAGCTCGGCATGCAGGATATCGCCTTTACCCGGACGCCCGACATGAAGGAGCGGACCGCGACCATCCACGCGCGGGGCGAGGATGGCGGGCTGACCCCGATGGACGACTTCGCACTACCTGATGACCCTGAGGTCCACATGGGCGGCCACGGGCTCTACGCGACTGTGCCGGAATACATGAAGTTTATCCGCATGTGGTTGAACGACGGTGCCGGTCCGAACGGGCGGGTCCTGAAACCCGAAACCGTCGAATGGGCCGTGCAGGGCGCACTTGTCCCACCGCAGAAAGTCACCATGCTGCCCGGCGTCATTCCCTCGCTTTCGAATGATGCAGAGTTCTTTCCGGGCATACCCAAGGACTGGTCCTACACCTTCATGGTCAACACCGAAGACGCGTCCACCGGGCGCCCGGCCGGCGCCATCGGCTGGGCCGGGCTGGCGAACAGCTACTATTGGATAGATCGAAAGAATGGGATCGGCGGCTACTGGGCAACGCAGATCCTGCCGTTCGCAGATGGGGTCTCCTTTCCAGGGTATATGGATTTCGAGAGCGCGGTCTACGCGGCCCTCTCGGGGCAATAACGGCATTTTCCTGCTATGCCGAAGGGCGGGGCGCAGGCGCGCCCCGTCCGACTTGCCGGTTTTCACGCCTTAGATAGGTTATGAGATAAAGAAGCCATTGGACGGGTTTGGACCGAACGTCCGCTAAGGGCCTATTCCGTTGAAAAACCCGGCTCGGTGATCGCGTTGACCCTTGCCCATGATTTGCGGTGCCTGTGCCTAACCTACCTCAACAGGAGACCGGTGGCGTCGGAAGGAGCTTTGCGAGCTTCCGGAGGTTCTGTGCGGTGGCTGCGAGGTGGAATTCATCTCGTGCGCCGCTCGGGCCTCGCAACCGGAGACGGCTGAGGCCCAGAATTCGCTTCAAATGCGCGAAGAGCATCTCCACCTTCTTCCGGAGCTTGCAGGAGATCGCGTAGTCGGTCGTCTGAGCGATCGCACGCGCCCGATCCCGGGAGGGCTCGAAGATTGATCGGGTTACCTTTCGAGACGGCTCCTTGGGGCAGCAGCGCGCCTTCAGGTCGCAGGCATCACAATCGGCCTTGCCGGCGCGGTAGCGAAGCATGCCATCGTCATCGGGTTTCATCTCTCGGGGTTTCGTGAAGGCCCGGCGGCTTTGCCTCAACTCCTTGCCGCCCGGGCAGATGTAGGCATCCCTCTCGGCATCATAGGCGAAGTCGGCGCGCTCGAATGTCCCATCCCTACGGGCTGACTTGTCGACCACCGGGATATGGGGTGCGATGCCGCGCTGCTGATCCAGCCAGTCCAGCATGACGCCGGTGCCGTAGGCGGTGTCGGCGATCAGCCGTTCCGGTGCGATGCCGAAGGTATCGTTCACCCGGTCGATCATGGTCCGCACCGATCCAACCTCAGCCTGGCGGATCGACCGGGTGGCCTCCACATTAAGGATCACGCCGTTGTCGGTATCGATCAGGTAGTTGGTAGAATAGGCAAAGTAGGCCGGACCTCCTCGAGCCCCGGTCCATTGCGAAGCGGGATCGGAATGGGAGGTGAACTTCGGCTCGACCGGGCTCGCTGCGCCAAAGGCGGCATCATCGAGTGTGTCCAGATATTCCCTGACAGCCCGGGGCGCGTCTATGGGGTCGATGCTGCCCGGCTGCCAGTCCGACTTCGGCGTGGAGTTCTGTCGGTTCGCGTCAGCCGCGATAATACTGGCGTCCGCGGCGAGGCGCTGGCCGCTGGCGAGGCCCTCCTCAAGGCAGCGCGCCACCACGGACTCGAAGAGTTGGCGCAACAGGTCGCTGTCGCGGAAGCGGCCGTGGCGGTTCTTGGAAAAGGTCGAATGATCCGGCACCGGGACCGTCAGATCGAGGCGGCAGAACCAGCGGTAGGCAAGGTTGAGATGGACCTCCTCGCAGAGCCGGCGCTCGGACCGGATGCCCATGATGTAACCCACCAGAAGCATGCGGATCATCAGCTCCGGATCAACCGACGGTCGTCCGGTCGAGCTGTAGAATGGTGCCAGGTGCTGCCGGATGCTGGCCAGGTCGACGAATTGATCAACCGATCTGAGCATGTGGTCGGGCGGAACGTGCGTTTCGATCGAGAACTCGTAGAAGAGAGCGCCTTGCGCCTCCTGTCGGGACCCCATCATCGCCGTTCACCTCAAGCTGCCGCAGCCAAATTGAATCAGCGGCCAGCCCTTCATGCAAGCGGAGTTTTTCAACAGAATAGGCCGGAACGGGCCGCCCAGCACTTGGGGCGGAGAGCGGTCGTTCGCTGCGCCTCTCACGAACAACCGAGTTGTGCAGGAACCAGTCTTTGCAAAGCCACAATGGTTGGCTCGCGTCACATGTCGCGACCGGCCCAAACCGGCCATTTGACCTTTCTCGATGCAGTGATCTGCTGCCACAGGCTCCGCAACGACGTGTACGTTCACGGATGGCGGGTTCTGATGCCCATAGCCAAGTTACGATGGTAGCTCGTGATAGATCGCGTCCGCGACGTCGACTATCCAGAACGAAAAGACTTGAATGTTGGAAAATCCGACGATATATCTGTGTGGACCCGGAACATCAGACACATTGATATGAGTAGTACATCCGCCCCAACCAAAGAACAGATGGTCTTCCCGCTTCATGAGCTCGAACTGCTCCTGACCGATGAACTTTTGCTGGCGGCTGATACGGAGGCCAGCATGCTAGGGATCGCGATGCCGACGCAACAGGCACAGGCCGTGACGGCGCCGGTACCGATTGACTCGCTGGTTGCCGTCGGGATCCTTTGTTCCGTCGAACCGGTGCTGGGCTTTCCGCCGCCGGATGCCACTGTGCGGGCCGGCGGATATGCCAGCGTCCAGGACGCGCTCGATCACCTGCTGCCACGGCTGGAAAACCAGTGGCAGAAAAAGCAGGGTGGGACCAAGTGATGAGTGGCAGGAAGGACGATAACGAGGATCGCGAAGCCCGGAGAAAGCTGGGGGAACGTCTGCGGGAGGCCAGAAAGTACCTTGGCTTGAAACAGGATGAGGTGGCGCAATACTTGAAGATACCGCGCACGGCCCTGTCGGAAATCGAAGGCGGCACGCGGCGTGTTGAAGTCCTGGAACTCAACCGACTGGCCAAGCTATATCGTCAGCCGGCTGCCTATTTCACCGGCGAAGATGAGACGGCGTCGTCTTATCCGGTTGATGTCGCTCACCTAGCACGGAAGGCCGCTGATCTGTCCCGCAAGGATCGCGACGAACTTGGTCGGTTTGCCGAGTACCTAAGAACCCGTGCCGAGACGGAACCGGAGTAATCGATGGTTTCACCCTATGCACAGGCAGTCAGAAAGGGAACGGCGGCGGCCTCTCGTCTGCATCAGCGGCTTGACCTTCGAGCGAGGCTTGAAGTCGAACGCAGCGCGGTGAACGTCTTCGGTCTGATCAGTCAGCTGAATGTACCCTTGATGCTTCGGCCGCTGGAGGGCTTGCTGGGGGCCTATCTCAGCATCCCGGCACGCGGCATTCTGGTGACGACAGAGCGACCGCTTTCCATTCAGAGGTTCACTGCCGCCCATGAGCTTGGGCATTGCATGCTTGACCATGAGCCAAGCCTTGATGATGAGGACAGCATACTGCGGCGGATGCCGGTTAATCTCGAGCCGGGTCATGCGTTCCAGGAAGTCGAAGCGGACGCGTTTGCCGTCGGGTTCATGATGCCGAAATGGCTCCTGGCGCTGCATATGCGCCTGCAGGGCTGGGTGGTGGCTGATCTCCATCGGCCAAGTACGGTCTATCAGCTTAGCCTTCGGCTTGGGGCCAGCTACGAAGCGTTATGCTGGACCTTTGTGCGGTACAAAATGATAACGCAGAAGCAGGCCCGCGATCTTTTGCAGACCCGGCCACGGGTGATGAAGGAGGCTTTGCTCGCGGAGTTCAGGCCACAGAACTACCGCGGTGATGTTTGGTTGCTGACGGAGCGCGATGCTGGTGCCCGCATCGATGGCAGTGCAAATGATCTTTTCGTGCTTAAGCTGACGGAGCACAGCAATGGCGGCTATCTATGGAACCTCGATCAGCTGCGCGACAGCGGGTTCGTAGTTGTTGGCAACGCCGTGGAGGATCAGGCGGAAGAAAGGGTTGGCGAGCCCGGCATCCGCCGCATCACTGCGCAACCACCCGACGAGTTCCGGGGCCGTATGGTCATCGATGAAGCACGTCCCTGGGACTTCGAACAGCGTCGCAATAGGCTTGAGATCGATCTCGACTTTACGGGGCCGGAGCAAGCCGGCCTGTCGCGTGCAGAACGTCGACAGCGTTTGGAGGCGGCCTAATGATGGTCACGGCGGTGGTGGACCTTCGGGCTCAGTTCGGCGAGGTGCGGGATCAAGGTGATCGTCCGACCTGTCTCGCTTTCGCGGCCAGTGATGCACATGCCGCGTGCCGACCGGCCTGGGAGCCGCTCTCGAGCGAATATGCCTTTTTCCATGCGCAGAAGCGTGCCGGGCAACCGCCAGACCGGGGAACCTATCTCGAACCGATGCTCGAGGCGCTTCGGCTGGATGGACAACCCCTTGAATATTCTTGGCCATACCTGGCAACTCTGCCCCCTGATCTGACGAGTTACGCGCCACCGGCGTCGGTGGGCGAAATATTCGGGCGTGACGGCGGGCGCCAAAGCATCGGCTTCGACAGGATTACCGGCGCGCTGGATAACGGAAAACCGGTCATCACCCTGATGAAACTCACGATGGCATTCTTCCAGCCGCCAGTTCAGGGGGTCATCGACTATGTTGATGGTGATGATGTGTTCCCGGTGCCCCGGCACGCAGTGATCGCCGTGGGACATGGTTCGACGGGGTCGACGGATGTCGTTTTGATCCGCAACAGCTGGGGATCAAGCTGGGGGCAGGACGGCTATGCCTGGGTTTCCCGGGCATTCGTTGAGAAGAACTTGTTTGATATGGCGATTTTGACGGAAGAGACTGATGTACCACACTGTGCCGCTGCGGCCTGACTCCACCTGCCTGACCACCTGGCGAGAGGCAGTCCGGGTCGTCGATGCCGAACCCGGCCATGAGGCTCACAACGTAATCATGTCGGTGGCAGACCCAGTCAACGGGACCGGGCTTGCCGATCCGGGGATCAAGCCGGTCGACGATTTCTTACGTCAGCATGACAAGTCCTTGCAGTCCATCGCCAACACGATCTTCCCCGCTGCGCTATACCGCCGGCATGGCGCGCCGGAGTTCTTCACGGAGTTTCACGAGAAGATATTGCCCAAGGTCCGCGACAAGGAGAAGTGGTCGGGTTACTATTTCGAGCGCATGACCAGCTGGGACGGAGCGCCGCACAACAACCCGCTATGGGACCTGGTGCAGCGTATGGCCGATCCGGCGGTCACATCTCGGAACAAGTTTGAGTTGGCGTTGTTTGACCCGGCCCGGGACCTCAACCGGTCGCCTTATGGCGGACAATGTCTTAGCTATCTGAGCTTCAAGACCATGCCTGGCAGCCCGGACGTCGTGAACCTGACGGCGATGTATCGCAACCACTACTATATCGAGAAGCTGCTCGGTAACCTTATCGGCCTCGGTCGGCTGTTGTCATTTGTGGCGGCAGAGACGGGGCTCGAGGTTGGATCGCTGACGGTGCTGTCGTCCCACGCGCAGATCGACCAGATGCGGACCTGCGCCGGCGGCACTACGCGCCGCGGCGATATCACGAGCCTGCTCGATCAGGTGGACGCGGAACTGGCGGTCGCGGCTTAGGCGAATTCCACAAAGGGCAAGGGGGCGGTGGTTTCCAATCGGCGCGTGTCTGGTAGATCGTAAATCTTGCGAATGCCGTTAATGAACTCTGCCTGTCCACCATAGCTGGGGTGTCGTACGGTTTCGACCTGGCAGTCCAAATCGGCCAACGCATGGCCGGCATCACGACCGATTGCCACCAGGGTCCGTGGCTGGAGCATGGTGATCAGGGCCGTCATAAAGGGCCAGGTGGCGTCCCGCTCGGATTTCCGGTGGCAGCGATTGGACATGGGCTCGTCGGCGTCATGCGGGTGGAACGGAAACACGTTCCAGAGCATGACCGGTCGACCGATCTGATCCAGTAAGTCCCAGGTAACGGACGCGGTTCGCTCGGCGAGGGCTGGTCCCTTAGTAGCTTGTTGCAAAGCCACGCCGCCGAAGAGGTCGGCGGCATTGGACAGATGCGCTTCGTCGGTCAGCGGCAGACCGGTCCGGCGCCCCCCGCGATAGCCGAGATCGCGGGCGATCCAGATGGTATCGGCACCGAGGCTGACCGCGCTGCTGAGACAAGCCTCCAGATTCTGGCGGCGACGGGTGGGGGCGTCGTGGCGGTCATGGAGCGGACACTGATCCCGATAAGGATTGAAGACATCGGGCAGGCTGACATCGCTCAGGGCCGCGACAAAGCTATGGGGTGTCTTCATGATAGTGCCTCCACGGATAGTTTTCTGTTTTCTGCGTCGATGATGACTTTGCCTCGCCGGTGTTCCTTTAGATAGCGGAACACCGCGTAACCCTGCAGAATCGCGTCTTCCCAGAGCCAGGGCGGGCAGTCCTCGGCTTCATAGCCGGCAACGAATTGCCGGACCTGCTTCAGAAGATCGAAAGGCAGATCGCCGGGCTTGTGATCGGCGAAAAAGTTGAGATCGATAGCCTGCCCGAAGATGTACGTGGCAATGCCTTCTTCGATCAGGCCTGCGCGTGCCCCGTCCTGTGCTTCATCGATCTTCGGCAGACTTTTGCGTTTGAGTTTGAATAGCGAGCGCGTGACGGGGGACCAACCCAAGACCGCGACATAGGCGTAGTGAAACACGTCATGGAAGCGGTAATCATCCGGTGCCATGGCATTGTCGGTCAGGCGATCACCGATGTTGAGGCCGTTGCAGCGCTGAAAGACATAGAGTTTGCCGCCTACCTCACGCTCGAAAACCTCGATCTCGAGCGCGCGCGGCAACTGCTCTTCCTGCGGGGCGTCCGCGTCGAAGAAGGGTGGATACTGCCGGTGCACGGGCCAGCGGTCATTGGTCTTTTTCAGGTTTTTAACTGCCGCGGCCTCAAGGGTCACGCCAGCTTCGGTTGCAGCGTTGACGAGCGCGTCGAGGACGCTGACGAGACATGGCCCGAGGCGTCGCCTATCATTTATGAGTTCCTCTTCCTCCTGCTCGTGCATCAGTTTACCGACGGTTGCTGCCAACCGGGTCAGAGTGCGTTCGAACTCGGCCGTGGGTGTCGTCTTAAATTCGATGACCGGGGGCTGCAGCGCTTCGAAGGTCAGGTCCGCATCCGTTGCCAGAACCCAGTCTTCTGCGTCATGACCCATATTGGTGACGATTTCAGCCAGCGAGATGCCACCCTTGCAGGCAACCAGATTGAGATACCAGAGGGCATCTCCCAGTTCCTCGTTGACCGCCCCAGCATACGCTTTGAAGGCAATGCTATCGCGCTGCTTTTTTTTGACCGCGCTGAGCAGCGTGCCGATCTCACCAAACAGGCCAAGCAGCGGGAAGTTTAGTGAGGTGATATCTCGGCGCCGGTCGGTTGCCAACGCGTCAGTCGAGTATTGCTGGATCGTAAGCGGGACAAATTCCTCCGCCATGGTTCCCCCTCAAAATTCTTGTCGACCGATCGCCGCGCCGGTCTGAACCGCTCACTGCTATCTGAATCCATGAGGGCTCCCGACGCAAGATATTGATGGGGTGTGGCTGAATTTGCCAATCGCTGAAAGGTGGGCTGCCCGGGTGCGGTTCATCGTGCCTGAGTGGCAACGTTGTGACGGTCATCGCGAGCAGCGCCGCTTCGGGCTGGGATCGGTCGCTGTCGAGCTCGGGCCGGATGTCAGCTTCGTCCGCGTTGCCGTTATTCAAACCATTGGATTGCTGCGCCGTGAACGAAAGGCAGCGTTGCGATCTTTTAATTGGATGGCAGCTTTGGGCCGTTAGCCGAAGCGGCCGCGTTGCTCTGCCCAAATCAGCGGAAAGGGCTCCTGGAGCCGCGCCAGCGTCACCTCCGGCCCCTGCTTCCGGTCCAGGATGGCTTCGACGATGTCGGGTGCGAGGAGCGTGACTCGGAGAACGCGTGTCATGTATGAGGGCGCGATCCCCTCGCGCTCGGCCAGTTCAGCGACGTTGGCGAATTCACCCGACTCCAGCATGCGCTTCCACCGAAAGGCGCGAGCTAGCGCCTTGACCAGTGTGCTGTCGGTCCGGCGCGGTTGCGTGGCGGCCTCGGGCATGTGCATCTCCTTCCGGCCGCCACGCTTTACGACGCGGAACGCGACGTGGAGCGTGATCGTCTCCGGGATCGGAGCCCCGCGGGTCATGCAGCTTCTCCGATGTCGCCTGCCAGCATCTCGCGGGCCAGACCGCTGAGCCCGTCGACGCGGAGACGCACGTTGAGCCCGTCCGTGCCGATGTCGACGCGCTCGACCAGCAGCCCAACGATCCGCGCCTGCTCGGCGGGGAAGAATTCGTCCCACAGCGGGTCGAGCTGCTGAAGGGCTTCCCGCGCGTCCGCCTCAGTGATGTCGTCGGCATGCTTGCGCGCCGCCTTCCATGTGCCCGCGACGATCTCCGGCTGGCGGAACACCGCCCGCAGCTGGTCGATGACGGCCATCTCGATCTCGCCCGCCGGCACCCGGCCGACCGGGCAGGATCCGGCGCCGTGCTTCAGCACCGTCTGGCTGACATAGTAGCGGTAGAGCCGGTCGCCCTTCCTAGTATGTGTGGGCGAAAAGGCAGCGCCATCAGGCCCGAAGAGGAGCCCCTTCAGCAGTGCAGGCGTGTCTGCGCGGGTCCGTGCGGCGCGCTTTCGCGCGCTTTCCTGCAGGATGTTGTGAACCCGGTCCCACGTCTCGCGGTCGATGATCGCGTCGTGCTCACCGGGGTAGCTGTCGCCTTTGTGGACCGCTTCGCCGATATAGGCGGGGTTGTTCAGCATGCGGTACAGGTACTTCTTGTCGATCCGATTGCCCATGGGCGTGCGAATGCCGCGCGCGTCGAGTTCGCGTGCCAAGATCGTGGCTGACCCGACTTCGAGGAAGCGCGCGAATATCCACCGGACATTCTCGGCGCGTGCGTAGTTCACAACCAGCTTCCGGCTTTCCACACGGTATCCGTAAGGCGGTACGCCCCCCATCCAGATGCCCTTCTTGCGGCTCGCCGCGACCTTGTCGCGGATGCGCTCGGCGGTGACCTCCCGTTCGAACTGGGCGAAGGACAGCAGGATGTTCAGCGTAAGCCGCCCCATGGATGTGGTCGTGTTGAACGACTGGGTGACGGAGACGAAGGTCACGCCGTTGCGGTCGAACACCTCGACCAGCTTGGCGAAGTCGGCGAGCGATCGGCTGAGGCGGTCGATCTTGTAGACCACCACCACATCCACGAGCCCATCTTCGATGTCCTCCAGCAGGCGCTGCAGGGCAGGGCGGTCTAGTGTACCGCCCGAGATGCCACCGTCGTCGTATTGATCACGAACCAGCACCCAGCCCTCGGAGCGTTGGCTGGCGATGAACGCCTCGCAGGAGTCCCGCTGGGCGTGGAGCGAGTTGAACTCCTGTTCCAGACCTTCCTCGGTCGATTTGCGCGTGTAGATCGCACAGCGCAGCTTTCGGGTGATCTTGTCGGTCATAACTTTCTCCTGTTCTTGAGCCCGAAGAAGACCCATCCGTTCCATCGCGTGCCGGTGATGGCGCGCGCGATGGCGGACAGGGATTTGTAGGGACGACCCTGCCATTCGAAGCCGTCCGTGGTGACGGTGACGACGTGCTCGACGCCCTGCCATACGCGGATCAGACGGGTGCCCGCGACAGGCCTTAGGTCCGCGCGGATGCGGCTCTTCTTGCGGTCGCCGCCATCGAGTTCCTCGCCCAGCCTCTCCAGCCGTTTGACGGTTTCGGGCTTGAGCCCACCGTAAGCCAGTTCCTGGATGCGGTAGGCCAGCCGGCTTTCCAGATATCGCCGGTTGAACGGAGGCGGCTCGCTGTCGAAGAGGTCGCGCCACTGGGACTTCAGGTCTGGTGTGGAGGTCGTCTTCAACGCGGCCAGACGGGCAGGGATCGGGTCAGGCATCATGTGGTCTCCTCATGAGTTGGAGTTGCATGACGGCATTGGTCGGGCGGAGAGTGTAGGGAAATGTCTCCGGTTTCGGCGGGAACTCGGCCGCTGTCTCGCATGCGCAAACGGACCAACCCGAGGGCCAGGAGCTTGCAGAGAGCAGCGCGGCGTTCCTGTGGGGTCATTCGGCCGGGGGCAAGCGGGTTCATTACTGACCCTCCCGGCACTCCGGTGCCTTTCCGGAGGGCCGCAGTCCGAACCAACCCCTCGTGCGCATGACCTTGCCGCTCTTGAAACCCCTCTGTCTCAAGGCCTCGCCCAGGCTCTTCTTAGTGCCTTTCGGGTGGCCGGCCGCCTCGGCCCAATGGGACCAGTTCATGAACAATGCCTGAGCGGTTGCCTTGCATTGAGAACCAGTTTCGCAGTTTTCCTCGATCCATTGGCCGACCAGATCTTCCTCAGCAAAATAGCTTGAGGCTGCGTCGAGGATGCCAGACGGAGGCGAAAGGCCTTGTTCGCGCCATTCGGCGCAACCTTCGAGCATCCATCCGAGGATGCCGTCGCGTTCTTCCTGAAGCTTCGCCAGAAGGTGCACGTCGCGCCGCTCGGCCGGGATTGTGACCTCGAAGGGAACGAGGTGCAGTCGGCGCTGCATCGCTTCGCCTGTGCCGGTCAACGATGGTCGATGGTTGCCGGCGACAATGAGTTTGAACTGGGGAACGAACTCGAAATGATCCCGGTGCATGAAGTTCGCGCGGATTGTCTCACCGCCCGTTACACTCTTGATGCGCCCTTCGGCCCAAGCTCGGCCCGGATCGGTTTCGGGCACGATGACCATGCGGGCCCCGCGTAGTCCTGCCAGCTCGGTCAGGTGCTTGCTGGTGGCGGACGCCATGAACGTGTCCAGCGTCGCGGTTGCAGCATAGTCGCCGAGTACAGAGGCCAGCGTCTGGATGAACACGGATTTGCCGTTTGCCCCGGCACCGTGAAAGAACGCGAACATCTGCTCGGAGGTGGTTCCAGACAGGAGGTAACCGGCTAGCCTTTTCAGGTACGCTTGTAGATCCGCGTCCCCGTTTGTGATCTCCCCGAGAAACCGGATCCAGCGCGGACAGCCGCGGCCCGGCGCGGCTGCGGTTGTCTGCGTCAGCAAAAGGTCCCGGTCATGATCCCGTACTTCGCCCGTCTCCAGATTGATTACACCGGCCGGCGTGTTCAGGAGCATCGGAAAGGCGTCGAGGTCCGACGTCCGAATGGCAATCGAAGGGTCACTCGCGGCTATCCGGACCACGGCCGAGATAGTCTTGTCGCTGCAAATTCGATGTACGTCGTTCGGCTTTTCGCATGTTAGTGCCGCGGCTCGACATGCTTGGCGCACCTGCTCGCGAACGCGGCTGGTTTCGTCGCGCTGCCAACATGCGCCAGTCCAGATCAACCAGGCCTTCCAAGCTGCGACATACCGCCAGTCGGAACCCTCGCGATCGACGAACAGTGCAGCGAGTGTGTCGTCGCTGAAGTTTGTGGTTAGTCTGCTGTTCGGATCGTATGCCCGGTTCGGGTGTGAGTGGTTTCCAGTGTCCCGCTCCAGCAAAGCATCGAATTCGCGCCGAAGCCGCGCTTCGTCCCAGGGCGGTGAGATCGACGCAGCATTGTGGTCGACGACCGCTCTCCATGCTTCGTCGATGCTGCAGCGGCCCAACCGCGCGGTTCTTACCCAATGGCCGATGACCTTCGAGAGCGCTTCGAACCGCGTGACCTCGTCGACCGCGCCTTCGCGGATCGTGCGCGTCATGAGATCGTGCGCGCCAGGGCCATCGCGGGCAGCATCGACTTTCATCGAATGCCCCGAAGAAGCGGCGAGTTGAGGCATGGCCGCTACACGGTCCTCGAGGTCGCCAAGTTCGTATTCTACGGAGCTGATCGACACGATCCGCGTAAGCGAAAACCGTCCGTGCTTCCCGTGGATCGTGCCAGCAACTCGGATCGGCTGGTGGAGGCTCTTGAAGGACGGATCTCCAGCCACCCGGGCCGCGATCCGTTCTCGTACAGAGCGGACCCGTTCCATTTCGGCCCCCTCAGCTGCTTTTGTCAGGCGCCAGTACAGATGGATCTTTTCCTGGCCGTCCTTGGTCCGTCCGCCCGATGCAACCACCATGGACGCAGGCCCGAGGGCGTGCTCCAGATGCTCCCGCTTCTTCATGATGTCTCCGTCGTCGAGATCGACGAGGACCACACCCGTGCTCTTGACGTCCTTGGCCTTTCCAGAGCTGCCTGTGGCGACCGTGCCGGGGACCACGTAGACGGCGCGAGCACTCCGGACCGCGCCTTGAGCTGGTGCGACCAAGGCTTCGGACAGGCCGGAGCAGGGGAGCGTGAAAGCCTTTGGTTTCTGGGCAGGCGTGCCCTTTTCGGCGAGCAACCGGACCGGGACTTGACCGTCGAGGTACCCGAAGACGATCTGGACGAAACTGTCGATCATGCCGGGATCGACTTGTTGCTTGGGATTTGCGGTGGAGAGAGGCATCAGTCTTCCTCCCCGCCGCGGCGCTGACGATCCTCGAAAGCGAGAACGTCCTCGAAGCGATAATGAACAGTGCCGCCGATGCGGATGTACGCCGGGCCATAGCCTTCGCTCCGCCACCTCTGCAGGGTACGTAGAGATTTGTTCCAGCGCTCGGCCAACGCGCGTTCGGAAGCGACCGAGCGAAGATCGCCCGCGCCCCAGGTTCTGGACGGTTGGTCTGTCGTCATGAATACCTCCGGGTCTCGTGTGGATGTCCCAGAAATATTATTACTAATCAGGTATTTAGTCCCGTTTGGCGCCGTGACGCTCGATGGCGGTAGGTGTGACAAAACTACGGTTGAAAGGCCTGTGTATTAGGGCTGTCAAGCGCGATGGCGTGACATTCGGGGCTTTTTGGCGTGACACACAGTTTTTCGGCGCTCAATCGAGCTACGCAGAGTAGGTTGCTCGCAGCCAAATGGGGTCAGTTGATTCGTTCGCGCGGTGTCACCTGTAGGCCCGGATCGAGGCGGTGACCCTTCGGCGGCTTGCTCTCGATCAGCAGGACGCAATCCGGTTCGACACCGTGGACGTCCAGATAGAACTCTTTCAGTTGCGCCCGACAGCGTTGGACGTTCTTTCGGATGGTTTTCGGATCCATGTCCCGCAACGCGCTTAACGTTGGGAGGGGATGAAACGGGTGGTCATCCTGCAACAAACCGTTTGCCCTGGCCTCATCGAAACGAGGCTTCAAGGCGTGCGGAATCTGCGCCGGGGCGCCTGCGATGCGGCCAAGACCTTGGACCGCGACGACCGGTTTCCCTTCTTCTTCGAAAAAAGCCACCTTCAACGGCTTGTTTTGGTCCGGAACGAGGTCTTCCTCGACGATGTCGTTGGTTTCAAGCACAGTCGCTGAACCTGCGCGCGGGTCTTGAGCCAGGCCGGGATCCCCCTCGCGCGGCTGCCCGAGGTGCATCGCAACAAGAGACGACTCCGGGAGCCGTCGCGCTATGATGTCGGCAGCCCTATCCTTCAATGCTCCTTCCAGAACGTGCGCGACCGCTTCGGAGTGGCGAACATGGAGATCACGGACCCTGCGCAAGGCATCGGCTCGCTCCAGATCGTCGTGTCCCCGCAGGATGCGCATGAGTTCATGGCCGAAAGTGGACAGGAAATCGCGATCATCCATGTCGCGAAAGCGGAGTGCATGGCGCGTCCATTCAAGCGCCAGCGTGACCGACCGATCCCGCTCTCGCTCGCCGAAGAGTACGTCGGTGGCGTAGCACTCCGCAGGGTCGTATTTTTCCAAACCTGCCGCGAGAATTGCGAAACGTCGGTCCAAACATTGAGAACACGCACCGCAATGCGTGCGAAGAGTGTCCTGTTCACGGACACTCGTGCAGCTCACCGCGCGCGCAATCTTCTCTGTCCCGCCATTCTGTTCGATCCTACGAACGACGTCCGTCTTGGTCAGCCATTCGTAACGATTCTCGATGCGGGTCTGGCCGGGACCGAGTAGCTCCAAGAGATCATTCAGTTTCTTCAACGACAGAGGATGCGTCGTCCGCGTGGCCATCGTCCCGACAACCTGGGGGCTGATGGGAAGATTGTGGCTGATCGTTCCGTTCTCGTAGAAGCTCAGGCGAGGAATTCTCAGGGCCTTGGCGGCGGCCCACCCGAGGGCCGTGAAGAGCAAGGAGCGCGACCGTTGGGTCGTCTCTTTTCCCTCCGCACCACGGCGTCGAGCCTTAACCTGAAGATGTTGGACGCGACCCGGGAACCGTTCTGCCAAATACGCGCCCAGTTCATCCTGTCGCGAGATGACCTTCTGTGCGGACTGGTGGCTGACCAGGAGGACCTTGTCGCTGGTCGTTGCCAGCGTCTCAAGCGCGCCAGCAAAGGAGTCGAGCCCGCCGGAGAACAAGATGACCTCGCTTGCTTCGAACCGCGGCCCAGCCGGGTCGAACTCGAGGAAGGGTTCTTTCGGTTGGGAAAAGTCCCCTTCCTTGAACGCGAAGTGGACTGTGTCCTCGGTCAGGAAAGACACGGCATCTGTCAAAGCTTCGGTCACATCCGGTCTTTGCCAGAACTCCGGCTGCCGAACTGGAATCTTGAAAGAAAACTCGCGACGCCAGTCTTGCCCCATCCCCGAACGTTTGTCGCCGCCCCGGCTGACGGTGCTGTCGGCCACGAAAACAGTCGATGCGATTTCCAGAAAGTCGTCGCACAGGGGATCGATCTCGGACAAGGCCTTGGCTCTGAGCTTGTCAGCATCAAGGAAGAAGTTTGGAAATCTGCCACGAAACCGCACGTTGATCGGGGGCTTCTCCGGATCGAATTTTACGAGCGCGTCGGTCACTGGCTACGCCTCACCTGCAATTCCGAGACGATCTTCTTCAGCGCAACCGCCCCGAACACGGCCGCGTCATGGGAGGAAATGCCTCCCTTGTCGTGAATGGTCTTGCCATACCACCCGCCAGAGAATTCTTGGATGATGCGCGTCGATTCATGGGCGTAGTGGTTAAGGGCGACGTCGAACGCCCCTCTCGCGGTGGCGCCCGAGAAACGATCCCCGGGCCCCACCTGCTGGGCGAGGGTCCGGTCCAGCCAGTATGAAAGCGATTGTGAGAGCAATCGCGAATAGAAGGCGCGGGACAACCCAGCAATTCCGCGCGACCAGGAAAGCTTCTTGGACGCTGCCTGAACATCCTCCGGTGTAGCCTCGAACAGGCCCGGCAACTGATCGCCCACTGTTTCGGAGAATGTTGTGATCAGCGCTCGTGCCGCGATCTCGCCAAGGTCGTTCGCTCCGCCGGCCATGCGACGGACAACGTCCAGACGCCTATCAACGGCCATGGTTATGTCCAGGAGTTCAGGTCTGTTGCCAACCTCGAGGCCAAGGGCCCTGAGGGCATCTCCAAAGTCGTCCGCTCGCGCAGCGTTAGGGATGGCAAGAAGCAGCCGGACAGCCTCGACGAATACCGGGCTGTCCGTGGCGGACAACAGATCTCGTTCGGCTGCTTTTGCACTGGTGGCTACGACGACCTCATCCGCAGCGCCGGAACTCAGGGACTCGACGACATCTTTCCATTTGCGTGTCCGTGGCAGGACACCGAGATGAACGTGGCCCATCGCCCTGTCTTCCTCCCCACTGGGATTCAACCATTCCGTGCGCCGCTGTCAATGCGCCTGATCCCCGGTGAACCGGATGTGGGACAGATGGGACGGATAGAAACCGTTTTTTCCCCGTGCGCGCGCGTGAGGAAGAAATGGTTTTCTTCTGTCCCATCTGTCCCGGGCCCTGCGGCCTAAGGCCGGGTTGCATGCGTTAAGACGTCCAACCTCGTGACGACGGATGGCGGTCTGTGTCGCCATATTTCAATTAATGTCGATATTACAATGGGTTATGATTTGTGATAGAGTAAGGGGAGAGGCAGCATTTTTCCGACGGGGGCCTGAATGGCAGTTCAAGGCGCAGAACAGATCGAACACCGGCCGGTCGCGGCGCTCATTCCGTTCGCCAACAACGCGCGCACGCATTCGGCTGACCAGGTGGCGCTGATCGCCGGATCGATCCGGGAGTTCGGGTTCAACAATCCGGTGCTGGTCGATGGGCAGAATGGCGTCATCGCAGGGCATGGCCGCCTGCTCGCGGCGAACAAACTGGGCCTGTCCACTGTCCCGGTCATAGAGCTTGGGCATCTCACGGAGGCGCAGAAGCGCGCCTACATTCTTGCGGACAATCGGCTGGCCGAGCGTGCCGGGTGGGACAAGGAGCTCTTGTCGCTGGAACTTGGCGACCTGTCTGAGCTCGGAGTAGATCTGGAAGCGATCGGCTTCGACGGCGCTGAACTCGATGACCTCCTGAACCTCGGCGAGGTCGACCCGAAGGAAGAGGACATCCCGGAGGTGCCGGCCGAGCCGATCTCGCGCCCTGGTGATGTCTGGCTGCTCGGCAACCATCGGATCATCTGCGGTGACGCGACGGACAAGGCGACCGTGGACAGGCTGCTTGACGGCGTGCAGCCGCATCTCATGGTGAGCGATCCGCCATACGGCGTCGAGTATGACCCGGCCTGGCGCAACGACGCGGGCGCCTCCAAGACCAAACGGACCGGCAAGGTGCTCAACGACGACCGCGCCGACTGGCGGGCGGCATGGGCGCTGTTTCCGGGGGACGTGGCCTACGTCTGGCACGGGGCACTGCATGCGACGACGGTGGCGGAAAGCCTGACAGCCGCTGGCTTCGATATAAGGTCCCAGATCATCTGGGCCAAGGACCGGCATGTGCTGAGCCGAGGGCACTACCACTGGCAGCACGAGCCCTGCTGGTATGCGGTGCGCGGCAAGGGCCACTGGAGCGGCGACCGCAAGCAATCCACGCTGTGGTCCATCCCCAGCCGGGACCAGGATGCCCAAACCGTTCACGGGACCCAAAAGCCTGTCGAGTGCATGCGCCGGCCAATGCTGAACAATTCGAGCGTGGGGCAGGCGGTTTACGAGCCCTTCGCGGGATCCGGAACCTCCATCATTGCGGCCGAGAGCACGAAGCGCATGTGCCTGGCCGTCGAGCTGGATCCGGCCTACGTGGATGTCTGCGTCTTGCGCTGGCAAGCCTACACCGGACAGGCCGCGCAGCTTGCAGAAACTGGCCAGTCATTCGAGATGGTCGCAGTCGAACGGGGAGAGGGCTGATGCACCGCTTTCCCCACACTGTCCGGGTTCTCGCTGCTTTGTTCTCCAGTGCCCTGTGCCTCGTCTTGGGCGTTCCGTTTGCCGGACTGCCGCTGCTCGTCGGTGGCAGGCAAGGTTTGGTGCTCTGATGGCCCGTCCGCGCATAGTTCTGACGGAGGACCAATGTCGCGAGGTGGAGACCCTCGCGGCGCTCCTGAACCAGGACCAGATCGCCGACTACTTCGGCATTGCACGCAACACGTTCCGCGCGATCTGCGACCGCGACGAGGAGGTTCTTGCGCGCTACAAAAAGGGGAAGGCCAAAGCCATCGCGCACGTCGCCAACGGGCTGCTCCAGAAGGCCCGGGCAGGGGACACGACCTCCGCGATCTTCTATCTCAAGACGCAGGCAGGCTGGCGGGATCAGCCGCCCGCTCAGACGGCTTCGCCAAAAGATCACACCGGCGCCCGGGATCGGTTGAGCCTCTTGCTCGATGACGTCGCTCGGCGCGGTCAACGCGTAGGTGTTCCTGAGAGGGAGATTGCGCAGATCGAAGCCAGGCCGGAACCACGCGAAGAGTTGGATCAGACATGAGACGCGGCCGGAAACCCTATGCACAATCCGGCAGCCTCGCGACATCCTCGCTCAAGGCACTGCCGCGCTGTCCGTCCCACCTGAACGAGGTGGCCCACAAAGAATGGCGGCGCCTGGCCACGCCGCTCCACACTGCAGGCATCCTGACGCTTGCTGACCGGTCGGTGCTGGCCGCGTACTGCCAGGCCTATGCCCGATGGGTGGAGGCGGAGGAAAAGCTCGCGGAAACCCCGGCGCTTCTCAAGACGCCCAGCGGCTATGTCCAGCAATCGCCCTGGCTCGCGGTTGCCAACAAGCAGATGGAACTGATGGGCCGATTCATGGCGGAGCTGGGACTGACCCCAGCGGCCCGGTCGCGCCTCGGTCTGGACACTGCCCCGAATGCCGATCCGATCACGAAGATCGAAATCGTCACGGTCTATCCTGACAACAAGGAGGATGACGCCCGTGAGCCGGGTGTCATTCGGATCGACGAGGATGCCGCCCGGCTGTGAAGGTCTTCAAGCGTCTACACTAACGCCGCCTCGTATCGTACAACCCTGCCAAACCAACGTTGCGCAGGTTTGTACATGGCCGATGTCGCCCCGAAGTTCGTCGCCTACGAGCGGGTCTCGACCGCAAGGCAGGGGAAGTCGGGATTGGGGCTCGAAGCGCAGCGAAAGTCGATCGATGACTTTGCGGCGTCAAAGGGCGCCAGGCTGGTGGCCCGGTTTACCGAGGTGGAAAGTGGCCGAAAAGCAGACCGACCAGAACTGCAGCAGGCGCTTCATCTCGCGAAGATTACCGGGTCAACGCTCCTTATCGCCAAGCTCGACCGCCTGTCTCGCAATGCAGCGTTCCTCCTGACCCTGCGCGACAGCGGCGTGCGGTTCATCGCGGTCGACATGCCCGAAGCCAACGATCTCACGGTCGGGATCATGGCGCTGGTCGCCCAGCAGGAGCGGGAGGCCATCTCGAAACGCACCAAGGAGGCTTTGGCAGCAGCAAAGGCGCGGGGCGTGAAGCTGGGCAATCCGAATGGCGCGTCTGCTCTGAGACGTGCGGGGAAGGGAGGTGCGGCGCTCCGCGAAACCGTTTCTGCCAATGCGGATGACTTTGCCGAGGCGCTGGCGCCGGTTGTCGAAGAGATCCGGCTGGCTGGGCATACGACCCTGCGGGCCGTTGCGCAGGAATTGAACGCGCGGGGCGTTCTCGCGCGCCGAGGTGGGCGTTGGCATGTGTCCAGCGTACGTGGCCTATTGGAAAGGCTGTCCGCGACATCGGATTGAAGGCAAAATGGCTTTGTCGCTCCGGACGCCATACTCGAACGGCTCTGACTGGGAACCAAGACTTTTTGGCAGCGCTCTTTCCAAGCCAACCGTGCTGCCGCCCTGACCGAGCGGCACGGCCTCTGCGCGGAATAAGGGACAGTGAAGTTGCCCTAGCTGGGACTGGTTCGAACTAGTCTGCAGGCGCCGAGATTTCCGCTCATGCAGAGCGGCTCGGTTTCCCAGCTGGCCACAACGCCTGGCTGCCCTATGAAGACACCTATGTCACGGCCCGCACTCTGACCGGACTGCAGCCGGGCGCCAGCTTTACCTTCAGCGCGAGGTACACTCACTGTCCGGGCTGGGTCGAGGGGAAGCCACCGCTGCAGTCCCAGAGCGAGCCGATTCCGTTCACGATCCGACGGGTGGAGTGACGACCCGAAGATCCGATAGAGCAATTTTGGAGGAAGCGAAGGTTTCTTTGCTTTCCGGTTTTCCCTACGCTGTCGCCGAACCGAGCTTTGGAGGAGGCGTAATGTCCAAAATCACTGAATACACAGTCGTTTCTGCCTTCTACAGGGAAATGGACGCTGATGAGTTGCATAATCGGCTGGCCCAGCAGGTGAATGACCATATCCAAATGGGATGGCAACCCTATGGGCAGGTCACGTGTTCGACGCTCGCGGGCGCACTAATTTTGATGCAACCTATGGTGCGATACGACACATGAATTGCACCCAATGTGTTTCGATCTCGTTTGATGCGCCCGCGCCACAAGTTTGTAAGTAATCGTTAAATTGAACCTTGGGCGCCATGTTTTTGCCATACTCTGCAAGATTCCTGAGGTTTTCAACAACTGAAGGAAAAGTATTGCCAAACTCTTACCCCAATTAGTTGCATAGATCGAAGGCAAGGGGACGGCATCGACCAAGACGTGCCGGATTGCTTCTAGCAGGACAGAGGTTGCAATAAATGACGATTCAGTTCTTCGCTCCACGTTGCTGGGATGGCAGCATCATGAGGTTGCCAAACGCATACAGGAAGAAGGTCCGCTGGCTTCCCGAAATTGGCGACATCTTCCCGAATTTCCATCTCGAGTCGACGCACGGCCCGATCGAATTCTGGGATTGGGCCGAGGGGAGCTGGACCTATCTCTTCTCCCACCCGGCCGCTCGGACGCCGGTATGCACGACCGAGCTTGGGTCCATCGCGGCGAACGGCGAAGACTTCGCTGCACTGGGCGTCAATGCGCTTGGTCTCTCGGGGTCCAGCATCGCGGAGCAACAGCTCTGGCACAGGGAAGTCATGGACCTTTACGGTCATGATGTGTGGTTTCCGACCGGCCAGGACGCAAGTGGTCAGCTGCTGGACCTCTTCGGGGCCTGCCATGCGCACGAAGCGGAAGCTTTCCCAATCCGGAAATCGTTCGTTCTCGACCCACAGATGCGTATCCGCATGATCATCGAATACCCAATGCAGATTGGACGAAACGTAGAAGAGATCCTCAGGGTCTTCGAGGCCTTGCAGGTCTGCGAGGAAACGCGTGCCGCGACGCCGGCGGACTGGAACCAGGGCGATCCGCTGATCCTGCCTGACTACCGGTCGGAAGAGGATGTGATCCGGGTGTTCGGAACGACGTCCAAGCATTTGCTGTCATACCTGCGGATCGTCGATGGCTTCAGGAGATCGAGTATCGCACCGCTCTGGCCTTCGAATAACTGAGCTACCCTGAAATTCGGGCATTGGCGTTAGCTAAGATTTGCAGCCTGCTGGGCTTCGACAAGATGGAGATCAGAAAGGTCGAAACGCAAGCGGCACCCTTACGCCGATTCCTGAGATAGGATCGCAACATCAAACCGTGGGATCAAACACCTAGTCACCAACCCGACCGCGCCGAGATCCGCGACCAGCTGCCAGAGAGCACTCCGCGGCTTTCACCTTCGTCGCGCGCAAGCCCGCGCGAGTAGATGTCCGCTGGCGGGATGTGTGCGAACACGTGAGAGAACCGGCGGTAGCGGTCACGCGATGCGGATGTTGAGCAGAACCTGCCGCCGCTCCGTCGTCGCGACCTCGATCGCGCGGGCAATGGCGGCGGGCAGGCCATGTCCGTCCTCGATGGTTTCGGCGTGGGCGCGGCTCGCCTCGGCCGTGCGGGCGAAGTCGGGGCTGGGGGAGAGCGCGGTGAGCGGCACCGCGTTGGCCTTCGCCGCTTCGCCCTCCGGGTAGAGCCCCTTCACCCCGTGGCGCACCGCGCCCCATTCGCCGTTGTTGAGGACGAGCACGATCACGGGCAGGTCATAGGCTTCGGCGACCTGATGGCAGACCGTGGGGTTGGCGAACATGTAGCTGCCGTCGCCCATCGTGGCGAAGACCAGCTTGTCCGGTGCGGCAAGCTGCGCGCCGAGGGCCGCCGGCAGTCCCCAGCCGAGGCCGCCGGAATGCGGCTCCTGAAAGTAGCTCTTGTGGTTTTTGAGGGTGAGATGGGGGAAGGGACAGCCGAGTTCGTGGAAAACGGCGGTATCGCGGCCAGCTATCGCCTCGCTCAGGCAGTGCGCCACCCATGCCTTCGTCATCGGGCTGGCGCAGCCCTTCTGCGCAACCTCCGCTGCGGCCGCGCGCTGTTGCCCGGCGTGTTGCGCGATCCGTTCCCTGCGGGCGGTGAGCGCGATTTCATCGGCGGGGAGCGCCAAGACCGCGTCGATTAGAGCCAAGAGCGTCGGCCCGGTCTCACCCGCGAGTGTCACGTCGGCCGGATAGCTGCGCACGGGGGTGCGGCTGAACAGGGGATCGGGGCCAAGCTGGATCACCCGAAGGTCCGGGCGCAGCTTCACCCTGTCCGGCCACCACGGCGCGAGCGCGTCGAGGACGAGCACGACGTCCGCCTCTTCGAGGAAGGCGTCGGGGCTAAAGCCAACATACATCGGGTGGTCCGTCGCGAGCGCGATGGTGTTGGGCCAGTACTGGCAGACCGGCAGGGCGCGTGCGTCGACGAAACCGGCGAAGGCGTCAAACGCGGCCTGACTACCCGTGCCGCGCTGCGCGATGATGAGCGGGTTCTTCGCCCCGGCCAGCAGTTCGCCGGCGTGGGCGAGCGCGTCCGGCTCCGCAGACACGATGGCGGGCGTCAGGCGCGCGGGCGCGTCGATCCCGGCCAGCGGCGTCTGCTCGCACAGCACTTCGCGCGGGAGGCTGAGGTAGACCGGACCCTTGGGCGTCGAATTGGCAATCGCGTAGCCCCGGTCGAGGAGGTCGGGCACCTGCTCGGGGAAGCGCAGTTCATAGTCCCATTTGGTGACTTCGCGCACGAGCCCCGCCTGATCGAACATCTCCTGCCCCCAGTTGATCGGGGTCGAGCGGGCGCCAAAGCGGTCCTGTTCCATGACCGGCGTGCGTCCCGAAATGACGAACATGGGGATCTGGTCGCACCACGCGTTGATAAGGCCGGTGACGGCGTTGCCGAGGCCCACATTCGTATGCAGCATCACCGCCTGCGCGCGCCCCGACATCTGGTAGTAGCCGTGCGCCATGCCCACGGCGACGCTTTCATGAGGGCAGGTGATCGGGACCGGCAGGTCCATGCCCTGCCGCTCGGCGGCAATCAGGCCCTCGATGACGGGCGGAAAATCGGTGCCGGAATTGGCGAACACATGATCGACGCCGAGCGCCTTGAGCTTTCCGAAGATCGCCGCCCCTGCCGCGATCGAGGTCGCGTCCTCTGTCTGGTCGTCCATGTCGGTTCCTCCTGGCACCATGCGTGACTGTCGCTATAGCTTCGCGACCAAATTGAAGTCGTCGAACCGAGCCAGAACAATAAAGCCCTCAATCGGCGCCCGCAGCCTTGGAAAACCAGTTTCCCGCCGGCGTCTCAAGCCACTCCTTTCCGTCCTCGAAGGCCACGCCGACCGGATCGCCACCGTCTTCCACGATCTTGACCTGACGTTTGATGAAACGCCTAAGCATAACGATGCCCTGATCCGTTGTGCCGAGCTGTTCATGGTTGTGCGATGTGATATCTCCCTGGCTCTTCTGGGCCTCGTAATCGCCGGGATAGACTTGATGCTCGTCTTCGGTCAGTTCGTCCCAGTACTTGTCGTTCATCTTCGACCGGATACGGCGCAGATCACCTTCGGCCTTGACGCGGCCCGCCGAGTAGACGGTGAAATGCGTGTTGTCGATGGGCAGAACCCAGCCGAGGATGGTGCAGCGACCGGCAGTCAGACGCGGGCTCGGCACGACGCGCAAGGTGGGCAAGATGACCTCGGAAATTCTGTGCAGTTTGCCGCCGTCCGGCAGGTCGCGGAACGAGGTGCAGCGCACGCCGAGATCTTCATTGGTGAATTTCACATCCGGCATCGCCGCCATCTCCGGCACGAACTGCGTGCCCGAGAACGTAGCGTGCAGCACGACTACATGGAACGGGTCGAGCACGTTTTCGAAGTGCTGGAACCAGTTGAAATCCGCGACCTTCGGCCCACCGATCCCGATCCCGTTGTCATCGGCTTCGAGGAACTCGCCCTCATCGAGGTTTTCTAGCAACTCGTAGCGGGGCAGTAGCGGCTTTTTTTCCGCCGGGCCCATGTAAACCCAGATCAGGCCATAGCGTTCCTCGCAGGGATACCAAGGCTGGCGCACGTTTCCACGGTTGCGTTCGCCCAGATTCGGCTCACAGGGCTGTTCGACGCAATTGCCTTCGACGTCGAACAGCCAGCCGTGGTAGCAGCACCGGATACCGCGATCCTCGACCTTGCCGTAATAGAGTGACGAGCCGCGGTGCGCACAGCGTGGATGGACGACACCGGGGCGGCCCTGGCCATCGCGAAAGAGGATCAGATCTTCGCTCAGAGCGCGGATAAGCTTGGGGGTTGCGGTGGCATCCTCGCTCAGCCCCACGGGGTGCCAGTAGCGGCGCAGAAGCTCGCCCATCGGGGTGCCCTTTTCGACCTCGGTCAGGGCAGCGTCGTGTTTGGGTTCGCTCAGATCGTATGCGGTCTGAAGGGTCATGGTCTTTCCTCCTCCTATAAATCCAGAACAAGCGTTCCGGTCTTTGCGCGTGAGCAACAGATTAACATCCGCCCCTCCGCGCGTTCTTCTTCTGTCAATATCATGTCCTGATGGTCGGCTTCGCCCTCAAGCACCTGCGTCTCGCAGGTTCCGCAGACGCCGACCCGACACGAATTGTTGGCTTCGATCCCCGCGTCCTCGATAACATCAAGGATGGACTTGTCCGGCGGAACGACGATGGACTCGCCGCTGCGGGCGAGCTCCACGATGAACTCCCCAGCGCCCGCCTTGGGCTTCGCCGGGGCGAAGCGTTCGAGATGGATCTGGTCCGTCGGAAAGCCTGCCGACAGCGCGGCCTCCTCGAAGGCGTCGAGCATCGGGGTCGGGCCGCAGCAATAGAGGTGTGTCTCGCGCGTGGCGCCGGCGATCATCGCCGACAGGTCGGGCGGTCCGTCTTCGTCGTCGAACCGGGTGCGCGCGCCAAGCGCGGCCAATTCGTCAGAAAAGGCCAGAACGTCACGCTCGCGGGCGCAAGCGGTCATGGACCAGTCGCGATCCGTCCCGGCAAGCATGTCCGCCATCGCGAGGATCGGGGTGACACCGATGCCACCGGAAATCAGCAGCACCGGCGCTGTGCTGTCGTCGAGCGCGAATGTATTCCGGGGCGGCGACATTTCGACCACCTGACCCGGTCTGAGCGCCTCGTGAACGACCTTCGAGCCGCCGCGCGACGCTTTTTCGCGCAGGACGCCAAGCACGTATCCGTCCGGTGTCGATCCGGCCGTGAGCGAATACTGCCGTACAGCGCCACCCGGCAGATGTAGGTCGACGTGAGCGCCGGGCTCAGCAGGCGGCAGCCGGCCTGTGACCGGCGCCAATAGGACTCGCATGATGCCCTCGGCTTCCCACGTCATCGTCTTTACGCGCACGTTTATCAGGTCACTCATGTGTACGGCCAAAGCCTCTAATTTCGTCTGCAATTTGTTATTTCAGATGAAATTTGTTGTTGCAAGAAGAAATTCACATGTTAAATTAATCGGCACGGGGAGAGGTTTTGATGGCAAAAATGCGTGAAGAAGAGGGGCAGGTGCCGCGTCATCTGAGTGATGGTGACTATGCGCTCGCCGACTCTCTCGCCGTGAGGATCGACTGGCTCAACAACGAGTTGGAGCGCCAGACCCGCGCGCTGCTCGAACTGCCTTTCGGACTCACTCCGGTGGAGTGGCGTTGTCTTGCGACCCTGTGCGTGCGCGGGCCAATGAACGGGTCCGACCTGTCCGACCGCACCGCCGAAAGCGCGGCGCAGATCAGCCGGGCGTTGCGCCGCCTGCGTGATGAAGGGCTGATTTCATGGCCGGCGGGGAGCCAGAAGCGTGGCTTTGGCGCCCCTTTCGTGACCAAGGCGGGGCAAGAACTTTTCGACCGAGTGAAGCCGATCATGCTGTCCCGCAACCTGTGGCTTCTGGACGGGCTCGAACCCGGGGAGCGCTCCGAGATTTACAGACTTGTCGCAAAACTGCGCGCCCGGATGGAGGAAGCTCCAGACGCAGACGCGCTGACCAGAAGGCTGACCAAATCAGTCCGTGAAACCACGAACACTTGAGTTTTTTCAGGGAGGAATGAACATGAAAACGAAGTTAGCCGTAGCAGCTATAGCGCTCGCAGTCGGCATGGTGCCCGCCTTCGCGGGGAAGGATGACGACACTCTGCGGATGGCGTTCGAATACCCCATCTCCACGGTCGATGCCTATGCCGACTACAAGCCCGAGATCGAGATGTTGTCGCAGATGGTCTTCGACCGGCTGGTGGCCTTTGAAGAGGAGTCGGGAGAGTACAAGCCGATGCTGGCTACCTCGTGGGAGCAGGTGAACGAGACGACTTGGCGCTTTAACCTGCGTGAAGACGTGTCGTGGCACGACGGCGAGCCATTCACTGCGGACGACATCGTCTACACGCTCAACTGGATCATCGCGCCTGAAACTCAGGTCCGCCAAAAAAGCGAGATGAGCTGGCTGGCCGAGGCGGTGATGGTCGACGATCATACGGTCGAACTAAAAACCAATGGGCTGACCGCGAATATCCTGTCGCTCCTGTCGTCCGGGGGTCACATCCTGCCCGAACACATCCACGGCCCGCTCGAAGACAAGGCCGAGTTCCGCAACAACCTTGTCGGGACCGGCATGTACGAGGTGACGGAGCTGACCAGTGACGGCCAGCTGACGCTCTCCGAGAACGAGGATTACGCCATGGCGTCGGACTACTGGCCCGCCCCCAGCATCGGCACAGTCCAGATCCGCGCCGTGCCCGACATCGGTGCGCAGACAGCGGCGCTCATGTCCGGCGACCTCGACTTCGTTCGTAACGCGCGCTTCGAGGAGGCGCAGGCCATCGCGTCCTCTCCCGATTACGAGGTGACGCTGTCGCAGTCGATCGCCTACATCTACATGATGTTGGACACCGACGGGCAGTCGGGGCAGGAGGCGCTCGCCGATCCCCGCGTGCGTCAGGCACTCATCAAGGCCGTGGACCGCAACGCGGTCCAGACCTCGCGCACCGGCGGCCAGGAGCCGTCGCGCACGGTCGATCACCTGTGCTGGGATTTCCAGATTGACTGCGCCTACAACACGCCGATTCCGGCCTACGATCCCGAAGGTGCCAAGGCGTTGTTGGAAGAAGCAGGATATGGTGACGGCTTCTCTGTCACGATCCATACTTTCAACTCGGTCAAGGATTTCGCCGAGGTCGTGGGCGGCTACTTGTCGCAGGTAGGTGTGGACGTCGAGATCATCGGCCAGACCTTCGCGGCCTTCCGCAAGAGCCAAGCGGATGAAGAGTTCCAAATCCTGCTCGCCGCGTGGAACGGCGGTAAGGGGCCGGACTCGATGCTCGCGTTCCAGCCGTTCTTTAATTCGGACGCGCGCGATTTGCTCAACGATCCAGAAGTGACCGAAATCAACAAGGCGATTTCCAGCATGAACACGGGCGAGGAGCGGGCCAGTATGGTGGCACAAGTCCTCGATGCATCGGTTGGGCAAGGCTACATGATCCCGATGTCCGGAATCCCGATCGTCTTCCTGCATAAGGCGGAGCTCGAGATGAACGGGAACCGAATGCTGCCCTATACTGTCTATCTCAACGATTTCACCTGGGCAGAATAAGCTGGTTCAGGCAGACATGATGCTCGGCCATCGGGGCCGGGCATCCCACCAATTGGAACCAGACAATGATCCGTGTGATACTCCGCCGTATCCCGATGGCTTTGCTCGTGGCCCTGACGGTCTCGATCCTAGGCTTCGCGCTCCTGCGCCTGTCCGGCGATCTAGTGCGCGAACTAGCAGGCGATACGGCTGGCCCTGAACAACTGGCCGAAGTGGCCCGCGCCTATGGTTTGGACAAGCCTCTGCCGATACAATACCTCAACTGGCTTTGGGATCTGCTGCGCGGTGACTTCGGAACCTCGCTGTTCACTGGCGAAGCCGTTTCTTCGCTAATCGCTACGCGCGCCGGACCGACAATTATCCTCGCGCTCGCCTCACTTGTTGTCGCCGTCGCCATTGGTGTGCCGCTCGGCGTGTTGGCAGCCGCCAACCCCAATACGTTTACCGACCGGTTGATCGCCGTGGTCGCGGTCTTCGGTCAGGCGGTGCCGAATTTCTGGTTCGGTCTCGTTATGCTGGTGATCTTCGCGGTCAAACTCAAATGGCTGCCAGTCGCTGGTGACGACACTGCTGCGCATTTCGTCCTACCGGTCATTACGCTCGCGCTTTCGATCATGCCGCAATTCGTGCGCGTGACCCGGTCCGGGGTGCTCGACGCCATGGGCGCGGACTACATCCGCACCGCCCGCTCCAAAGGCATCCCTACCCGCCGCCTGTACATGCGCCATGCTCTGCGGAATGCGATCCTGCCGGTCGTGTCGCTCTCAGCGGTGACGCTCGGCTTTCTACTCGGTGGATCGGTGATCGTGGAAAGCGTGTTCTCGATCAACGGTTTGGGGCTTCTCGCCTATTCCTCGATCCTCTCCAATGACTTCCCGGTCGTGCAGGCGATCGTGGTCATCGTTTCGATCGTCTACGTATTCCTAACGCTCCTGTCGGACGCGGTGAACGCATGGATCGACCCGAGGCTCAGGGGGTGACCATGGCCAACCCTTCCGACCGCGCCGGGAACCCGACGCTCAGCCCGCGTCAGCTTATGGTAATGCGCGCTGTGGGCCACAGGGGCTTCATCATCGGCGCTTTTGTCACCGCGCTTTACGTCTTCATGGCAGTCGCCGCACCGCTGATCGCACCCTTCGACCCGCTGGATCAGAACCTGCTGGCCAAGCTCGCGCCGCCGGTGTGGCAGGACGGGGGAAGCTGGCAACATCCGCTCGGCACGGACTCCGTTGGCCGCGATTACCTGTCCCGGCTGATCTTCGGCGCGCGCATCTCAATCATGATCGGGTTCTTCGCAGCCCTCGTGTCGGCCATCGTTGGGACCAGCATCGGCCTCCTAGGCGGTTACTTCGGTGGCCGCGTTGATGCCGTGGTAATGTATATCGTCAACGTGAAACTCGCGATGCCGGGGCTGCTCGTGGCGCTCGCGTTGGTGTCTGCCTTCGGCAGCTCGTTCGTCACGCTCGTTATCATCCTGTCGCTTCTGTTCTGGGACCGCTATGCAATCGTCGTGCGCACGCTCTCGCAGCAGTTTCGCAACCAGGATTTCGTGCTGGCCGCGCGGGCCGCAGGGGCCTCGACCGCTCGCATCCTCTTTCGCGAGCTGCTGCCGAACCTGATGAATGCGGTGATCGTTGTGCTGACGTTGGAAATGGCGCTCGCCATCGTAATCGAAGCGGCGCTGAGTTTCCTCGGACTGGGCGTGCGCCCCCCGAACCCTTCCTGGGGTTTGATGATCTCCGAGGGGCGGCAATACATGTTCTTCCGTCCGCATCTGGTCATCGCGCCGGGTGTCGCAATCCTCGGCCTCGTTATTGCGATCAATGTGCTTGGTGATGGGTTTCGCGACATTGCCGCACCGGAGGACCGCAGATGAGCCAGCCGCTGAGAATGTCCGGGGTCAGCATCGACCTGAAACTTACCGGAGGCCGTGTTGCCGTGGTGCGCGACGTGGACCTGTCGGTCGGCGCGGGCGAGATCGTGTGCCTCGTGGGTGAAAGCGGGTCGGGCAAGACGATCACCGCGCTCGCCGCCGTGCGGTTGCTGCCGCGCGTGGCTGGGATGCGCAGTAGGTCGGTGGTGATCGACGGCACCGAAACGCGCGATATCACTGACAAGGCCTTCGGTGCCCTGCTCGGCGACCGCGTTTCGATCGTGTTTCAAAACCCCATGTCCTCGCTTAATCCGGTACTGACCATCGGCGAGCAATTGTGCGAGGCCTACCTCACGCACAAACGCGGCAGTCGGGCAGAGGCGGAGGTGCGCGCCATTGACCTTCTCGAACGGGTCGGCGTGTCCGCGGCTGCGGATCGGATGAGGCAGTTTCCCCACCAGTTGTCCGGCGGCTTGCGGCAGCGGGTGATGATCGCGCTCGCCTTCATGTGCGAACCGGCGCTGGTGATCGGGGACGAGCCGACGACCGCGCTCGACGTCACCATGCAGGCGCAGACCCTGCGGCTGCTCAAGGATCTCGCCCGCGACACCGGCATCGGGCTCTTGCTCATCACCCACGACCTCGGCGTCGTGTCGCGCATGGCTGACCGAGTGGTCGTCATGTACGCGGGCCGCGTGGTGGAGGAGGGGACCTGCGAAGAGATTTTCGCGCATCCCATCCACCCCTACACCCGCGGTCTCGTCGATTGCGCCCCGGCCCATGCGTCTAACGGCGGCTTTCTGTCGATCCCCGGTGAGGTGCCTGCGCTCACCGCGACCCCGGTCGGCTGCGATTTCCGTAGCCGCTGCCCCTCGGCCCATGCCGATTGCCACCGCGAACCGCCGATCCGCGAAGAGGGCGCGCGCCGTTGGCGCTGCGTCATGGACCGAAAAACCGCGCAGGCCGCGCCGACCCCGGCGAGTGCGGCGCTCGAGGCCGAAGGATGAATTCAGTGCTCGAAGTCGAAAACGTCACCCGGTCTTTCGCGGTCCGGGGACAGGATGGAAAACCCAAACAGGTACAGGCCTTGCGCGGCGTGACGCTGGCCGTCGGTGCCAACGAAAGCGTCGGAATCGCGGGGGAGTCGGGCTGTGGCAAGTCCACGCTCGCCAAGATCATGCTCGGCCTCGACACGCCGACCTCGGGCGAGGTGCGGATGGA
Organism: Maritimibacter sp.; assembly: GCA_002695005.1. Taxonomy (GTDB): domain Bacteria; phylum Pseudomonadota; class Alphaproteobacteria; order Rhodobacterales; family Rhodobacteraceae; genus Maritimibacter. The sequence continues at coordinate 5,229 of NZNT01000021.1, read as the reverse complement.
CGGCGCGGTCCTGACCGGCGGCAGCACACGTGCCTTCGCGCGTGAGGTCCAGCCGATCTTTCAGGATCCGCTCGGCTCACTCAACCCGCGCCGGACGGTCGAGCAGAACGTGCGCCTGCCGCTGGACGCCATGCGGATCGGCACACCAAAGGAGCGCGCAGCACGTGCCCTCGATCTCATGTCCAAGGTCGGACTACCGGAGCGCTACCGCCACACCTATCCCAGCCAGTTATCCGGCGGGCAGGCGCAGCGCGTCGCTATTGCGCGCGCCCTTACGCCCCAGCCGCGTGTGCTGGTCTGCGACGAGCCGACCTCGGCCTTGGATACCTCGGTACAGGCCCAGATTCTCAATCTCCTCCTCGCTATGCGGCCCGAAACGGGCATTTCGCTGGTCTTCATCACCCATGATCTCATCGTCCTCGAACGGATGTGCGAGCGTGTGGTAGTCATGTATCTAGGTGAGGTGGTCGAGACCGGCCCGACCACCGAAGTGCTGGCGACCCCACGCCACCCCTATACGCGGATGCTCTGGCGTTCGTCGCTCACCCCTGATCCGGGCGCGGAGCTGCCGCCCGCCGAGCTGGGCAACGCGATCACACCAGATCCTGCCAACATCCCATCCGGTTGCGCCTTCCGCACCCGATGCCGCCACGCAACGGACCTTTGCAATGCCGAGGCCCCCGCGCCCCAGCAGTTCGGAAACGTCACCGTGGCCTGCCATTACGCGGCAGCCTGACGCGCCGCCGCTTCCAAGGAGACATAGATGACCGAAACTGTCGCCAAACGCATGGTCGGCCGCCTGATCGAAGAGGGGTTCTCGCGCATTTATTGCTTGCCGGGCGTCCAGAATGACGATTTCTTCGACGTTTTGTACGATGAGCAGGAGAAACTCGTCCCTATCCACACGCGTCACGAACAGGGCGCGGCCTACATGGCGCTTGGTGCGGCGATGGCGACGGGCAAACCGCAGGTCTGCTGCATCGTGCCGGGGCCGGGGTTTCTGAACGCCACCGCAGCACTTTCCACTGCATGGGCGGTGAATGCGCCTGTGTTCATGCTCGTCGGCCAGACCTCGGCCTGGGGGTACGGCAAGGAACTGGGCGAGCTGCACGAAATACCCGATCAGCTGTCGATCCTGTCGCAACTGACCAAGAGCGCGGGACGTCTGGACGAAGGCGAGACCGGGGGCGAGGTCATCGACAAGGCGATGAAGGCGCTGGTGTCGGGGCGACCGCGTCCGGTCGGCATCGAAGTCCCGGTCGACGTCTGGACACAGGACTGCGCGCCGGGGGCGGTGCCTGCGACGGCGAAACCCACCATCGACGCCGATGACCTGAAACGCGCGGCCGAACTGATCCGGGTGGCGAAACGTCCGATGATCGTCGTAGGCTCCGGGGCGCTGGATCATAGCGGCGCTGTGCAGGCGCTCGCGGCAAAGATCGGTGCGCCCGTGGCTGCGAACCGGACAGGGCGCGGCGTGGTTCCTGCCTCCGATCCCGCTTCGCTGCTACCGCCCGTGGCACGACGTCTCTGGCCTGAGATCGACCTTGTGATCGGTCTCGGCACACGTCTCGGTGCAAAGCTCGCGCAATGGGGCGTGGATGGCGATCTCGCGTCGATCCATATCGACGTCGATCCGCCAGAATTCTTGCGCGGGCAGAGCGCCGACGTTCAGGTGCTGGCGGACCTCGCGGATGCCTTGCCGGACCTGACGGCCCGCGCGGAGACGAACAACCGCCCCGACTGGCAAGGACAGGTCGCGATCATGCGCGCGGCGGTCCAAGCCGAACTGGCCAAAACCCTTGCGCCGCAAAAAGCGTGGCTCGACGTGATAGTGCGCTATCTCGGACCCGAGGGCATTCTAGTCAGCGACCTGACGCAGGTCGGCTATGTGGCCGAAGCGATGTATCCCGTCGAGCGTCCACGCGGCTACCTGTCACCTGGCTACCAAGGCACGCTCGGGTGGAGCGTCGCGACCGGGCTGGGTGCCGCGGATGCCTGCCGTGACCGCAAGGTCGTGACCATCGCGGGCGATGGCGGCGGCATGTTCACCATCCAGGAACTCGCGACCGCCAAGCAGCACGACATTCCGGCGCAGACGATCATTTTCAACGACAACTGCTTTGCCAACGTCCAGCGGTTCCAGATCCACAAATATGGCAACCGGCCCATCGCATCGGACCTCGATAATCCCGACTTTGTCGAGCTTGCCCAAGCGTTCGGCATCCGAGGCGCGCGGGCCGAAACGCCAGACGAGCTGACCGCATGCCTCAAAGAAGGTCACGCTGCCGGTGGCCCCGGCCTGATCGAGGTTCCCGTCGGAGAATTCCCTTCTCCTTGGGCCTTCATCGGACCTCGCAAACTGCGCGGCATATGAGTGCAGCTACGGGCGCGCCGGGTTTGTCCACACCGTGGACAGAAGACTTACCGTGATTTCAGCCGACCTGTGGAGCGTTATTATTCGATGAACTCGGCCCGCTCTGCGACGCGAAGGGAGGATTCATGAAAGCCAAGAACATACTGTTCGTCATGTTCGATCAACTCCGGTAGGATCATCTTGGGTGGTACGGCCACCCGCATCTCGAAACGCCCAACTTTGATCGGCTGGCCCTGGTGCCAATGGCCCGTTTCCTCCCGCCCTGTTTGCGCACGGTCAAACTCCCCGAAAAACTGGCCTTTGGCTTGGTGCAATTCGAAGTCAATCGGAAGTGGCCTGATTGAGTCCGGACCAAAGTGACGCTCTACTATCTTCACACGTCGCAAATTTACCCGTTCTTGGTCCACCTCGTCACATAAGATTGCGTCAGTGAGCAGTTGGCTCCTTCTAGAAGGGCCGGACATCGATAGGGACGGAAGGCTTCAGCAAATGCGAGAACGTGAAGGGCTGGATCAGACGGACATTCGCATTCTCAGCGCCGTCCAAAAGCATGGCCAACTCAGCAAGACCAAGCTGGCGGAGATCGTCAATCTTTCTCCTACCCCTGCCTGGGCGCGGCTGACGCGCCTGCGGTCGGCCGGATACATCCGTGGCTACCATGCTGATATCGTGCTGGAGCGGGTGATCGACGCGACCCGTGTGGTGGTTACCGTTTCTTTGTCGCACCACCGCAGGGCCGACTTCTGTAAGTTCGAGACCCACATTAGGTCGATAGATGAGGTTATCAACTGCGTCGCGACCGGTGGTGGTATCGATTATGTGATGACGGTGGTGGCACCCAGCTTTTCTGCTTTTCAGAACTTGATGGATGACCTGCTTTCGGCGGATTTGTCAATCGACCGGTACATGACCTATTTCGCGACGCGTCTTATCAAGGCCGAGCAACCGAACCTTGCGAAACTGGTCACCCAGAGCAAGCGCTGAGCCAACAGGACCAATTGGTCCATTAAGCGCTAAATCCAAGCCCAAGCAGACTTCGAAACGCCCTAACTTCAGGCCATGTTTTCGAGCCGAAAGCGCTACATCCTTGTTAGAAGACAACGCGCCGACGGCCAGCGCCAAAGGCACAGATAGGGTGTAGAAAATGACGCAGTTTCAGGAATTTGGTTTTGGCACTCAAATCCGCAAGTCACCGTATTTCGATGCAACGGTGCGCTGGGGCGCGCAGGGGTTTTCAGTGTATAACCACATGTACATCCCGCGCGATTTCGGCGACCCGGAACAGAACTTTTGGAACCTGCTGAACGATGCGATCCTGTGCGACGTCGGCGTTGAGCGCCAGGTCGAGATCACTGGCCCTGACGCGGCACAATTCGTACAGATGCTCACGCCGCGCGATCTGTCGGCGATGTCGGTTGGGCAGTGCAAGTACGTCCTGATTACCAATGCGAACGGAGGGATCCTGAACGATCCGATCCTCCTCAAACTGGGGGAAGACCACTTCTGGCTGTCGCTGGCCGATAGTGACGTTCTTCTCTGGGCTCAGGGCGTGGCCGTGCATTCGGGTCTGCAGGTTTCCATCGCCGAGCCGGACGTCTCGCCGCTGCAACTGCAGGGCCCGAAATCCGGCGAAATCATGCAGGCGCTGTTTGGCGATGCAATCCGCGATCTGCGCTATTACTGGTTCATGGAGGCCGAACTGGACGGCATCCCGCTGATCGTGTCGCGGACCGGTTGGTCCAGCGAGCTGGGTTATGAAATCTACCTGCGCGACTCAATCTACGGTGATGCCCTGTGGGAGCGGATCATGGCTGTGGGCATGCCCATGGGACTCAAGCCCGGACACACCTCGACCATTCGCCGGATCGAGGGCGGCATGCTGTCATATCACGCCGATGCCGATATCCACACGAACCCTTTCGCGTTGGGCCTGGATCGTTTGGTAAACTTGGACATGGAGGCCGAATTCATCGGGAAGTTCGCCCTGCAGCGCATCCGCGACAACGGGATCACGCGAAAGCAGGTGGGCCTGATCATTGACGGTGAACCCATGTCCCGCCCGAACACCGCTTTCTGGAATATCAATCTGGGCGGTGAATCCATGGGTAAAGTGACGTCGGCCGTTTATTCGCCGCGGTTGAAGAAGAACATCGCCTTGGCGATGGTTTCGCTAGAGGCTGCCGATCTGGGCGCGGAGTTGCAGGTCCTGACACACTCTGGCGAATCCACTGCGACCGTCGTGGAGCGTCCCTTCTTCGACGCCAGCAAGAAACTGGCCACTGAGGCGATGCCCCAACCCGTTGAGATGATGGTGCAGGTGCCTTTCACTGTCTGACCTCTTGATCGAAGAGCTTTTTTTGAGGGGCGGCGGACCTGTCTGGCAGGTCGGTTCAACATCGGGAGGAACTGTCAGAGCGGGCCTGTAGGAAACGCCGGATCGAAGGTATGCGCTCCAGTCGCTAGATGTGGCACCTCAACGAGGTGTTCATCAAGATCAACGGTGAGCGGCACTACCTATGGCAGGCGGCTAGCGGGCTCAAGTGAATGCCAACCATCTGAAAACTTTGTGTTAAAGGTGGAGAACGTTGGATCCGGGTCCCGTTCCCTCCGCCACCGACCCCGGTCTCATGCCCTGCACGACGTTTGGCGCCGTTTTCCCCCGCGTTTTCGGCGGCTTGCCTGCGTCCCGCTTTACCTGAGACGCACCTTTCCCACCATTCACGGCCCATTTCCGGTCTGTGTCTCAGTTCGCCATTTTCGCGGGTTCGGTTTTGGCTGGATTTGGCGGTTAACAGGGAATTAACAGGGAATTCTCCATTTCCGGCGCTGAATCCGCGCGATTCCGCGGATTC
>NZNT01000020.1 GCA_002695005.1 Maritimibacter sp. | reverse complement strand
GCACCCCCCACCGAGGTATTTTGAGACCGAAGAAGGGGGCGGGTCGGCGCAAGGAAAAAGGCCCCGGTCGATACCGGGGCCTTCGTCATTTTTCGGTGTCGTTCAGACCGCGGCTTTGAGCGCGTCCACGAGGTCCGTCTTTTCCCACGAGAACCCGCCGTCATCCTCCGTCGGGCGCCCGAAGTGGCCGTAGGCCGCCGTGCGCTGGAAGATCGGCTTGTTGAGGCCGAGGTGTTCGCGGATACCGCGCGGAGTGAGGTCCATGACCCGTGCCGCGGCTTTCTCGATGGCCGCTTCCGAAACCTTGCCGGTGCCGTGGGTGTCGACGTAGATCGACAACGGCTTGGCCACGCCGATGGCATAGGAAAGCTGGAGCGTGCACTTGTTGGCCAGCCCCGCCGCGACGACGTTCTTGGCGAGGTAGCGCGCGGCATAGGCGGCCGAGCGGTCCACCTTGGTCGGGTCCTTGCCGGAGAAGGCACCGCCGCCGTGGGGCGCAGCCCCGCCGTAGGTGTCCACGATGATCTTGCGGCCCGTAAGGCCCGCGTCGCCGTCCGGCCCACCGATCACGAACTTGCCGGTCGGGTTGACGTGCCATTCGGTCTCGTCCGTGATCCATTCGTCCGGGATCACCTCGTTGATGTAAGGCGTCACGAGCGCGCGGACGTCGTCCGAGGTCATGGACGCGTCGAGGTGCTGGGTCGACAGCACGAGCGAGGTCACCGCGACCGGCCGCCCGTTCTCGTACCGCACCGAAAGCTGGCTCTTGGCGTCCGGGCCAAGCTGCGGTGCTTCGCCGGACTTGCGCGCTTCGGCGAGGCGCTTGAGGATCTTGTGGCTGTAGAGGATCGGGGCAGGCATGAGCGCGGTCGTCTCGTCCGTCGCGAAGCCGAACATGATGCCCTGGTCCCCGGCCCCCTCGTCCTTGTTGTCGGCCGCATCCACGCCTTGCGCGATGTCGGCGGATTGGGCGTGGAGGTAGTTGTCCACCGTCATGTTCGCCCAGTGAAAGCCCTTCTGCTCATAGCCGATGTCTTTCACGCATTCGCGCGCGATGTCTTCGACGCGCTCGATGACGCTGGCCGGGCCGCGCACCTCGCCGCCGATCACGACACGGTCTGTCGTCGCGAAGGTTTCGCAGGCCACGCGCGAAAACGGGTCCTCGGTGAGAAAGGCGTCCAGGACAGCATCGGAAATCCGGTCGCAGACCTTATCCGGGTGGCCCTCGGAAACGGATTCCGAGGTGAACGTGTAGTTGGGTCGTGCCATGAAAAGTGCTCCGTTATGCTAAACCCGCCACGTCAGGAAGCCGTTGTGGCGGTTAAGTCACTTTGCGTTACAGGGGGGCGGTCACGGGGTCAACGGATTTGCGCCGGGCAAAGGCCAAAAGCCCCGCAAACAGCGCCGAAAGCGCCACAATGAACGGGATGTCCCCGATCCGGGCATAGAGGGTCTCCGGCATCGGCGCGGGAAGCGGCGCGTCGAGGAACCCGGCTTCGTTCAGCGGAAGCGAGGCGGTCACGTTGCCCTTGGCGTCGATCATGGCACTGATCCCTGTGTTGGCCGCACGCGCCAGCGGCAGGCCGAACTCGATCGCCCGGAAGCGCGCTTGGATGAGGTGCTGCTGGGGGCCGGAGAACGTGCCGAACCACGCGTCGTTGGTGGCCTGCAAAATCCAGTCGGCCCGCCCTTCGGCCCCGCGAATGTCGCGCGGGAAGATCGCCTCGTAGCACACCAGCGGGATCACGGCGCCCAGCGCGCCCGGCAACTGGTGGATCTCCGGGCCGGTGCCTTCGGAGAAGCCGAACCCCTCCTGCTGCGCGAGGCCGCGGATGCCCACCTTGGCGAGCAGGTCGCCGAAAGGCACGAACTCCCCGAACGGGACGAGGTGGTGCTTGTCATAGATCCAGGCGGGCTCTGCCGGGCCTTCGTAGTAGACGATGGAATTGCGGTAGGTTGCGCCTTCCCGGCGCTGTATCCCCGCGATCAGGCGGGCGGGCTGCGCGGCCTCATAGGCCTGCGCCTCCAGTCCGGGTGCCTGCCCTTGCAGCGACGGGATGGAGCTTTCGGGCCAGACGACAAGGTCGGGCGCTGGCCCGTCCGGGTCGGCGGAGGACAGCGCCACGGCCCGCTCGAACCAGGTCATCACCCAGTCCTGATCCCATTTGAGGTGCTGGGGCGCGTTGGGCTGGATCAGCCGGACGATCGGCGCGTCGGCGCGGTCCGGCAGCGGGCGCTGGTCGGCGAGGACGCCAAGCCCGGCAAGGACGAGACCCGCCACAACGACCGCTGCCATGCGCCAGCGCCCGTAGATTGCGACATAGATCGCCGAGGCGAACGCGAGCGTCACCCAGCCCAGACCATAGGCCCCGACCCATGCCGCGAGCTGCGCGACGGGGGTTTCCATCCAGATGAGCCCCGGCCCGCCCCAGGAAAACCCGGTGAAGGCCCAGCCGCGCGTGTATTCCGCGAGGCCCAGCGCGACCGGCAGGGCAATCCAGCGCAGCCGGGGACGCACGAAATGGGCGAGCGCCGAAGCCACGCCCCAATAGCTCGACATCGCCGCCGCCAGCAGGACGACAGCAAACGGCGCCATCCAGCCATGTGCCTTCACATCCACGAGGAACGGCTGCACCAGCCAGCTCCACCCAACGATGAAATAGCCGGTCCCGACCATCCAGCCGAGCAGCCCGGCCCGCTTCCATCCCGGCGCTTCCAGCACGAGGCCGAGACCCATCGCGAAGGCGACGACGCTGAGCGAATAGATCTTGAACGGTTCCTGACCGATCGCGGCGATACCGCCAAAGAAAAGGGCTGCGAACAGCCCTTTCCATTTCGCCCCCGCGAGGCGCTGCATCTGCGCGCGCATGGACTACTCCCCTGCTTCGCCCGGCATCCTGACTCGCAGTCTCTTTATCTTGCGCGGGTCGGCGTCCACCACCTCGAATTCCACGCCGGACTCGTGGGGGATCACTTCGCCCCGCGCGGGCACCCGGCCCGCCTCGAGAAAGACCAGCCCACCCAGCGTGTCGATTTCCTCTTCCTCGATCTCGTCCGAGAAGAGGTCGAGTCCCGTGGCCTCCTCGAACTCGCCAAGTGGCGCACGCGCCTCGACGAGCCACGACCCGGACGGCTCCTGCATCCACAGCGCGCCTTCCTCGAGGTCATGCTCATCCTCGATCTCGCCGATCACCTGTTCGACGAGGTCTTCGAGCGTCACCAGACCGTCGACCCCGCCGTATTCGTCGATGACGAGCGCCATGTGCATCCGGTCGGTCTGCATCTTCTGAAGCAGAACGCCAATGGGCATGGACGGGGGGGCGTAGATCAGCGGGCGCACGAGGTCGCCCAGGAAGAAATCCGGGCTGTCGCCGTTGAAACCGTGCTTCAGTGCGAAATCCTTGAGGTGGACGAGGCCCACGGGCGTGTCCAGCGTGCCGCGAAAGACTGGCAGACGGGTGTTGCCCGACTCGCGGAACTTCTCGACCAGATCGGGGAGTGTGATGTCCTCCGGCACGGCCACGACTTCCACTTTCGGGATCATAACGTCCTCGACGCGCATGCGCCGCAGGTTGAGCATACCCAAGGGGAGACTGCGCGCACCATCGGTCGCGCGCCCCGGTTCGTCGGCCTGGCCCTCCTCATCCGAATCCGAAGGGCTGAGCGCCCCGATGATCCGTCCAAAGAAACCTTCGTGCCTTGCGTTATCCTCATCGTCGCGCGCGCTCTGCGCCGCGCTAGAAGAGCCGTCGGTATCGCCCATCTGTCCTTTCCAAGTGGCCGGAGGTCAGGCCTCCGCATCCCCATATGGGTCCGCGAGACCCATCTTGCCAAGTATTTCCGTCTCGAGCCCTTCCATCAGGGCCGCATCTTTGTCGTCTATGTGGTCATAACCCAACAGATGCAGGGTTCCGTGGACGATCAGGTGGGTCACATGGTCGGCCATCGGCTTGCCCGCTTCGGCGGCTTCCCGCGCACAGGTGTCATAGGCGATGGCGATATCGCCGAGTTCCAGGTCCTTGGGCGGAGACGGATCACCGCCGGGTGCCTCCGCCCCCCGCTCCTCGGACGGCCAGGAGAGCACGTTGGTCGGCGTGGGTTTGTCGCGGAACTCGGTGTTGAGGCCCGCGATGCGGGCGTCGTCGCAGGCGAGCAGCGCGATCTCCGCCCCTTCGACTCCCAGCCGCGCGAGCGTCGCCGCACAGGCGGTTTCGGCCAGGGCCTCCAGCCCCAGCGCCTCCCAGCGGTCATCTTCGCATACGACATCCACGATCATGGCGACGCTCTTATCCGCCATTCACGCGGGCGCAAACACTCAATCCGCCATCACGTCCGCTTGTCGCACGCCGGTCAGGTCTTCGCTGACCTCCCAAAGCCGCTCCGCGATGTCCGCGCGCTGCGCGTAATCGGTGGTGGAGGCCGGTCCCACCGGCCCCTTCAGGCCATTCCACGCCTGCGGGCCATAGTTGCCGCCCCCCTCGGCGTCCGGCGAGGTCGCCGCGAACAGGATCGCGTGAGCGGCCTTCTCAGGCGGGTGGCTCAGTAGCGGCACCACGGTCTTGCCCGCGATCCACCCCAGCACCGGCACGGTCCGGAGACGGTCATGGACCCCTTGGGTGCGCGCGAACCCCGGATGGGCCGCCACGCTGCGAATTCCCCATCCGTTCGCCGCGCTGCGCCGTTGCAATTCCTTGGCGAACATCAGGCAGGCGAGCTTGGTCTTGCCGTAGGCGACCATCGGCTTGAACGCCCGCTCGCTCTGAAGGTCGTCGAAATCGAATTCGCCATACTTGTGCGCCCCGGAGGACAGGCTCACCACCCGCGCACCGCTCGCACTCAACAGCGGCAAGAGCCCGACCACCATCGCGAAATGGGCAAGATGGTTGACCCCGAACATCATCTCGAACCCGTCTCTGGTCTCGCTCCGGCCAAGCTCGGCCATGACGGCCGCGTTGCAAACGAGGATGTCGAGCTGTTCGACTTCGGCCAGCATTCTGGCGGTGAAGGCCTTGACCGAGGCGAGATCGGCGAGGTCCACCTGCCGGAAACTCAGATCGGCGCCCGGCACCTCGGCCCGGATTTTGTCCAGCACGGCTTCGCCCCGCTCGACCGACCGCCCGGCCATGATCACATGCGCCCCGGCCCGTGCCAGTCCGGTAACGATCGCGGTGCAAAGACCGCTGGTTCCCGTCACCATGGCAACCTTACCGTCAAGCGACCCCATATCGTTCGGCGTCCACGCCATATCCTGACCCTTCTCTGCTTCGGCACATGCTTCGGGGAGTTTGAGGGGCCGACCCCTCAAAGCCTGCGTGGCTTGAACGCAGACAAGAATGCGCGGGCAGCCCCCGGCTGCCCGCCCCTTTCGACAGTGTCAGCCCTTGGCCGGGTCTGCCGCGTCGTAGGCGTTGATGATCTTGGCCACGAGGTGGTGACGTACCACGTCCTTCGCGGTGAAGTAGTTGAACGCGATGTCGTCGATCCCCTTGAGCAGCGCCTCGGCATCGTGCAGGCCCGAGTTCACGCCGCGCGGCAGGTCGACTTGGCTGCGGTCGCCGGTGATGACCATGCGGGAGCCTTCGCCCAGACGGGTCAGGAACATCTTCATCTGCATCGTCGTGGCGTTCTGCGCCTCATCGAGCACCACGAAGGCATTGGACAGCGTCCGGCCCCGCATGAAGGCGAGTGGCGCGATCTCGATCCGTTTCTCGGCGATCAGCTTTTCGACCTGCTTGCCGGGAAGGAAATCGTTCAGCGCGTCGTAGAGCGGCTGCATGTAGGGGTCGACCTTGTCCTTCATGTCGCCGGGCAGAAAGCCCAGACGCTCCCCCGCCTCGACGGCAGGGCGCGACAGGATGATCTTGTCGACATGGCCGGTGATGAACAGGTTCACGCCCACCGCCACGGCAAGATAGGTCTTGCCGGTGCCCGCCGGACCGATCCCGAAAGCGAGTTCTTTCTTGAACAGGCTTTTGACATAGGCCTTCTGCGCATCCGTGCGCGGCTCCACCAGCTTCTTGCGGGTCTTGATCTCGACCCGCCCGCCCTTGAACAGTTCCATCTGGGCGTCGGGACCGGGCAGATCGCCCGCGTCGTGGCCCATGCGGATCTCGCCGTCGATATCGCCGGCCTCGATCTGCTTGCCCTGTTCGAGGCGTTGATAAAGCGCCTGAAGCACCGCGGTCGCCTGCCCGCGCGCGTCGCCATCGCCGACCACGGCAAGCTGATTGCCACGACGCAGGATATGCACGTTCATCTGGTGTTCGATCTGGGCGAGGTTTCGGTCGAACTCCCCGCACAGGTCGATAAGCAATCGGTTGTCGGGGAACTCCAGCAGAGTTTCGTGAATGTCTTCGGATTTTGGCGGGTTCAGCGCATCAAGTCCCAAGTAAATCTCCGTTTCACGGGTGCCTGTACCAACGATGGTGCCTCCCCCCTTGTTCCCACGCAAGCATTAGTGCGCTGATTTCACGCGAATGATACAAAAAGGGCGCGCGGGAGGCGTGTGGCGACCGTTCCTTAGGCGTTCAAGGAACGCTTTGGACCCGCCAAATGAAAAGGCCCGGCGCTGGCCGGGCCTCGTCGTGTCTGGGCTGCGGCGCAGGTCAGCGCGGCAGGTAATCCGGAAGGTCCGGCGAGACGCGCCATTCGCCGATGACGGCACCGCGCGGAAGTTCGTTGGTGCAGCGCGGCAGGCCCGACTTGGGGTCCGATCGGTCGCCGCCGTAGCCTTCGAGGCCATCGTCGGTGATCCAGGCCTCGCAGCCATCCGGAAGCACGGCGACGGCGGCGATGCCGTCACGCGGCCCCGGCGCGTCGCCGATGGTGCGGTCGACGTTGGTGGCGATCAGCTTGGGCGCGCCGCCGGTATAGGCGGTGGCGGAACAGCCAGCCACGACGACGGGCGCAAGAAGCGCGATCATTACGGTTCTGATTTTCATGGGTTCGGGTACCTGTAGCAGACGATTTCCACGCGGCGGTTCTTTTGCATGTTCGCCGCCGAATTGTTGGGCGCGATCGGACGACGCTCGCCAAAGCCCACGACACGGTCGACGACCGCCCCGGACTGGCGCGCGACACCGGCCACGGCATTGGCGCGGTTCTGCGACAGGCGGATGTTGTACTCATCCGAAGCGCGGCTGTCGGTGTGACCGTAGACGGCATAGGCGAAGGCGCCGGCGCCCGCGAAGAACTGACGCAGCCATTGCTGGCCCTGCGCGGTCAGCTTGTAGCTATCGGTCGCGAAGAGCACGTCGGTGTTCTGAACGGCACAGGTGTTCTTTTCGAGGCACATGTGGCGGCCCGTCTTGGGGTCGCGCCGCGACACCATGTAACCCTCGACGCCACCATCGGCCCACCAGTGCATACACCCGTCCGGGTCCACCCAGAGGCCCCAGTTGATCTTGCCGGTGACGGTGACTTGCGATTGCGCCTCGGCCGTGGATGTCACCCCGGCAGCGGCGGCGAGCCCGAGGACGGCGGCGGCAGCCATGGTCCTGACTCTGGAAATAACTCGGTATTTCACTCCATATCCCCCAAAATGGCCGTGTGGCGACGGCGCTATATCTATTGGAGGAAGGTTAAACCGATGAAAGTCTTTATGTAAATGCTGGGCAGGTCGAAATTGTCCAAGACATGTGGACATTGGGTGTCATGTTTGGCCATTGCTTGCGATTGAAGTGAAAATCCACACAATTCCTAGTGTTAGTGAGTGGAGCCTACACCACCTCGCCTGCCAATGAGTTGGGTCCGGCGCCGGTGATTCTCACCCGCCGCAGGTCGCCCGGAGCGATTCCCTCGTCACTGACATGAACGGCGTGGAGATAGTCGGACTTGCCCACCATCTGCCCCTCCATCCGGCCCGGTTTTTCGAACAACACGCCGACCTCACGCCCCACCATGCTCTCCATCACGCCGCGCGCCTGTTCGTTGATGAGACCCTGAAGGCGCTGGAGCCGGTCCGACGCTTCGGCCTCGTCCACCAGCGGGCGCTCCGCCGCCGGGGTGCCGGGGCGCGAGGAATACTTGAAGCTGAACGCCTGCCCGTAATTCACCGCGCGGATGAGCGACAGGGTGTCCTCGAAATCAGCGCCGGTCTCTTCCGGGAAGCCCACGATGAAATCGCCCGAGATCAGGATATCGGGGCGCGCGGTGCGGATGCGCTCGATCAGCCGGAGGTATTCCTCCGCCGTATGCTTGCGGTTCATCCGCTTGAGGATGCGGTCCGACCCTGACTGCACCGGCAGGTGCAGGTACGGCATGAGCTTTTCGCACTCCCCATGCGCGGCGATCAGGTCGTCCGCCATGTCGTTGGGGTGCGAGGTGGTGAAGCGGATACGCTCCAGCCCGTCAATGTCATTGAGCGCCCAGATCAGCTTGGCCAGCGACCAGTCGCCATGCGTGCCGCGCCCGTGATAGGCGTTCACGTTCTGGCCGAGCAGGGTGATCTCGCGCACCCCACGCTCAACCAGTTCCTGCGCCTCGCGCAGGATGCGTTCGGGCGGGCGGCTGACTTCGGCACCGCGCGTATAGGGCACGACACAGAAGGCGCAGAACTTGTCGCAGCCTTCCTGCACCGTAAGAAACGCGGTCGGCGCGCGCCGGGCCTTGGGCCGGTTCTTGAGAACCTCGAACTTGTCCTCAGCGGGAAAATCGGTGTCGAGCGCCTTTTCCCCGCGCCCGACCTTTTCGACCATCTCCGGAAGGCGGTGATAGGTCTGCGGACCGACCACGAGGTCGACCATCGGTTGCCGCCGCATGATCTCCTGCCCCTCGGCCTGCGCCACGCAGCCCGCGACGCCGATCTTGAGGTCCGGCTTCGCGTCCTTGAGATCCTTGAAGCGCCCCAGCTCGGAATAGACCTTCTCGGCGGCCTTTTCCCGGATGTGGCAGGGGTTCAGAAGGATCATGTCGGCCTCTTCGGGCGAGCCGACTTCGACATAGCCCTCGCCGCCCATCGCCTCGGCCATCCGTTCGGAATCGTAGACGTTCATCTGGCAACCATAGGTGCGGATGAACAGTTTCTTCGGGTCCGCCGTCTGATCGGTCATGTCGCGCGCTCCGGGGTCGGGATCAAGGCGGCGTCCTACCGCAGTTGGCGGGGTGCTGCAACGGTTGCAAAGCGGCAGCGGTTCAGGGAATGTTTACCACGGTTCCCGCAGAAGGACCCAACCGGGGCAGAACATGCGTTATCCATCGCTCGAACAGTTCATCGACACAGGCAAGGCGGCCTTCGCCAAAGGGCCCGTCGCGCTGATCTTCGTCGAGGACCTGATCGAGGTGGACAGCACGATCCGCTACCACCAGCTCACCGGGTTCCAGAGCATCGTCGTGTTCGGCCCCGAAGAGCTTGAACTGCCGCACACGCTGGAACAGGAAATCCACCGGGTCGACTACCCCGTGCTCGAGATGTCGGACGTTCAGAAGGCGGTGAACGCGGTCATCGACATCGCCGAGGGCGTCTGGCTCTACTACTGCTACAACGGCGAATACCTGTTCTATCCGTTCTGCGAGACGCGCAACGTGAACGAACTTCTTGTGTTTCACACCGAGGAACGGCGCAGCGCCATGCTCACCTATGTCGTGGACCTCTACGCCGGCGACCTGAAACGATACCCGAACGCCGTATCGCTCGACCACGCCTGGATCGACAAGTCGGGCTACTACGCGCTCGGCCGCCCGGACCCGGAGAACCACAACTATCCGAAAGAGCGGCAACTGGATTTCTTCGGCGGCCTGCGCTGGCGGTATGAGGAGCATGTGCCAAAGGACCGGCGCAAGATCGACCGGGTGGGGCTGTTCAAGGCCAAGCGCGACCTCGTCCTGCGGGCCGACAACACGTTCAATGACGAGGAATACAACACCTATGCCTGCCCGTGGCACAACAACCTGACCGCTGCGATCGTGAGCTTCCGGACCGCCAAGGCACTCAAGCTGAACGCGGGGTCGACCTATGACATCCACACCTTCAAATGGCACAACTCCGTACCCTTTGACTGGACGTCCCAGCAGCTCCTCGATCTCGGGCTGATGGAGCCGGGGCAATGGTTCTGAACCACGCGAAACGGATAGACTTGCAGACGTTCACCGGCTGTTAGGGGAAGCCGGATATTGACGCCCTGTCATATCTGGAGAACCGCCCATGTTCCGCAAATCCCGGTCCGCGCCCCGCCGGAGCGACAATGATGCCGTCGCCGAGGCCATGATGTCGTCCTTCGCGACCATCCGTTTCACCGCCGACGGCATCATCGAGGACGCGAACGACGCCTTTCTCGACACGATGGGCTACACGCGCGATGAGATCGTCGGTCAGCGCCACGCGAAATTCCTGTTCGAGAAGGATGCTGAATCGCAGGCCTACGCGTCCTTCTGGACCAGGCTGGCCGAGGGCAAACCGTTTCTCGACCGGGTCAAGCGGCGGCGCGCCAGTGGCGCTCCCGTTTATCTCGAGGCGAACTACCTGCCCATCCGCGACGCCACCGGCACGGTGACTCATGTGGTCAAGTTCGCGCGCGATGTGACCGAGGCTGTCGCGTCCGAACGCCGGCTCTCGGCGACCGTCGCGGCCATCGACAAGACGGCCGGCATGATCGAATTCGCCTCCGACGGCACGATCCTTTCCGCGAACGGAAACTTTTGCGCGCTGATGGGCTACGACCCGAATGACATCGTGGGCAAACATCACCGCATCTTCATGCCGGAGGGAGAGGCGGACAGTGTGGGGTATCAGGCGTTCTGGGACGACCTGCGCGCTGGCAAGGCACGCAGCGACCAGTTCCGGCGCGTGATACGCAGCGGGGCCGACGTATGGATTCAGGCCTCGTACAACCCGATCATCGGCGACGACGGCCATGTGGAAGGGGTGATCAAAGTGGCCTCGGACGTGACCCAGGTGAAGACGAGATCACTCGACATGCGCGGGCAACTCGAGGCGCTCGCCCGATCTCAGGCGGTGATCGAGTTCGACCTGACCGGCAAGATCCTGACAGCGAACCGCAATTTTCTCGACGCGATGGGATATGAACTCGACGAGATCGTCGGCAAGCAACACGCGCTGTTCGTTGCTGCGCAGGAGCGCGAGAGCGCCGGGTATCGGGCGTTCTGGGAGGCACTTGCGGAGGGGCAATATCAGGAGGCGGAGTTCCGGCGCCTGCGCAAGGACGGGTCCGATATCTGGATTCAGGCGACCTACAACCCGATCTTCGACGCTTTCGGGAAGCCCTACAAGGTGGTGAAGTTCGCCACCGACATTACGGCCCGAAAACTCGCCGGTCTCGACCTCGACGCCGGGATCGCCGCGCTGTCTCGGGGCGACCTCACCTATCGCCTTACGCAGCCGATGCCAAAGGAACAGGAAGGTTTGCGCCAACGCTTCAATGAGGCGATGGAGCAGATCTCCAGCCTCATCACCTCGATCCTCGTGGGCGCACAGTCCACCCTGGGCGAAGTCGAGGGGATCGACTCGGCGTCCGTAGAGCTCGGCCAGCGCACCGAACAGCAGGCCCAATCGCTCGAACGCACTGCGGCCGCGATGACCGAGCTTTCCGCGACCGTGGCGGGGTCGGCGGACCGGGCCAAGGAGGCCGCCGACTCCGTGGACCAGACGCGCGCGCGGTCCGCCAAGGGACGCGACGTGATCCGTTCGACGTCCGAGGCGATGAACGGCATCGCGGACAGTTCTGCCCAGATCTCCAAGATCACCGCCGTGATCGACGACATCGCATTCCAGACCAACCTCCTTGCCCTGAATGCGGGCGTCGAAGCCGCGCGCGCGGGCGAAAGCGGGCGCGGCTTCGCCGTCGTCGCCTCGGAAGTGCGGGCGCTGGCGCAGCGGTCCTCGGACGCCGCGCGCGAAATCGCGGAGCTCATCACCGACTCGGTCAAGCGCGTGAACGACGGCGTCGGCCTCGTCCGGTCCTCCGACAGCGCACTGTCCGATATCGACGAACATGTGGGGCGTCTGGGCGAACTTGTGAGCGAAATCGCAACGTCGGCGCGCGAGCAATTCGACGCGATGCAACAGATCAATCAATCCGTCACGCAACTCGACCACGTCACCCAAAGCAACGCGGCGATGTTCGAAGAAAGCTCGGCGGCGGTGAAGGCGTTGAGAAAGCAGGCCGAGACACTGGTGTCAGAAACCTCGACCTTCACGGTACGCGATGACGGGCACGGGCCCGCGGATGGGCTGAGGGGAGTCGCCTGATCCCGGTGGAAACCACGGCCTGCTCCCGCCGACCCGGTTTACATCAAATCACATGCGCCTATGTTAAGGGGACACCCCGCAAGAACCTGCGCCGGACGCGTGGCCTTGCAGAACTCATCCCCCGAAAACGAGGCACTCATGACCGAAGTCAAATCGGGCGATACCGTCCGAATTCATTACACCGGCACCCTTCAGGATGGCAGCGTGTTCGACAGCTCGCAGGGTCGCGACCCGCTCGAGTTCACTGTCGGCTCCGGCCAGATCATCCCCGGGCTCGACGAAGCGATCCCCGGCATGACGCCCGGCGACACCAAGACTGTCCCGGTTCCCGCCGACAAGGCCTATGGCCCGCACCACGCCGAAGGCGTGACCGAGATTCCGCGCAACGACATCCCCGAGGACATTCCGCTTGAAACCGGGATCATGCTCCAGATGTCCACGCCTGACGGCCGCCAGATCCCGGTGACCGTGACAGACGTGAGCGAGGAAAAGGTGACCATCGACGCGAACCACCAGCTTGCGGGCAAGGATCTGACCTTCGACATCGAACTGGTCGAAATCGCCTGACCCATGCGGTCCGGGGGTTCTTGCCGGCCCGAGTGACGGGCAGGAACCGCCCACCGCCCCTTCGCGTTTTCCTGTCAAAGGAGAACGCCATGATGGACTACACCGCGAAGGCGGCGATCATGGTCGCCGCTGACCCGAACACTTGCTACGAGGCATTCGCCGACCCGGACCGCATCACGCGGTTCTGGTTTCCGCGTGTCTCGGGGCCAATCGAACCGGACGCGCATCTGACGTGGCATGTCGGCCACGCGGATGATGCCATGGGAATCGACGTCGACGTGGTGTCGGCCCGGCCCGGTATCGGCTTTGACATCCGCTGGGGCACCGGCGATGCCAAGACCGAGGTGAGCTGGAGCTTTCACGAAAAGGGCCCGTTGACGGAAATCCGCGTGACGGAGACCGGCTTTCAGGGTGATGACGAGACACGGATATCCAAGGCGCTCGACTCCACCGGCGGCTTCAACCAGGTACTGGTCGCCGCGAAGGCCCTGATCGAGCACGGGGTCGATGTGAACGTCGTCGACTCCCGCGCGCCGAACTGATCAGGTCTTGGAGCGCAGGCGAATGACCACGTCCACCTTGGACACCTCCGCGCCCTCGGGCGCCATCGGCAAGGCGGAAATCTCGAGGTCTTCCTCGGGCGCATCCATCAACTCGCCCGTATCTTCCCAGAAGAAGTGCGGGTGGTTGGTGGTATTCGTGTCGAAATACCCCTTGGTCCCGTTCACCAGAATCTCGCGCAGAAGACCGGCCTCGGAGAAGGAGCGCAGGGTGTTGTACACCGTGGCGAGCGACACCTTTTCGCCCGCCGCGCGCGTCGCGTCGAACAGGCTCTCGGCCGTGACATGATGGTGCTGACCGTCACCGACGAGCAGGGACGCGATCGCAACGCGCTGGCGCGTCGGGCGCAACCCCGCGCTCTCGAGCCAGTGGAGGCCCATATTCCGTGCCTGCTGTGCGGTCATCCGAAACCTCTGTTCTCGTCTGGCCGTATATATAGGCAGGAAAGGCGGTGCCTTTCAATGAGATTCCCCGCCCCGGGCGCCGGGCCCGAACGCCGGCCGCCCTTGCTTCCCGGCAAACGGCGGTGATAGACGAAAAGCGTTGATCGCGCGTACCTTTGTGACCGAATAAACCTGAAACGGGGGCCTGATGGCAGAGTATCCAACGAGTTTCGACAAGGACGACCTGCTGAAGTGCAGCCGGGGAGAGCTGTTCGGCGAAGGCAACGCGCAACTTCCGGCGCCGCCGATGCTCATGATGGATCGCATCACCGACATTTCCGGCGATGGCGGCAAGCACGGCAAGGGCCATGTCGTGGCGGAATTCGACATCACGCCGGACCTTTGGTTCTTCGAATGCCACTTCCCCGGCAACCCGATCATGCCCGGCTGTCTCGGCCTCGACGGCCTGTGGCAGCTCACCGGGTTCAACCTCGGCTGGCGCGGCTGGCAGGGGCGCGGCTATGCGCTTGGCGTGGGTGAAGTGAAGCTCACCGGCATGGTCCGGCCCGAGCGCAAGATGCTGACGTATTATGTGGATTTCACCAAGGCCGTGCAGACCCGTCGCCTGACGATGGGGGTCGCCGACGGGATCGTCGAGGCGGACGGTGAAGTCATTTATCAGGTCAAGGACATGAAGGTCGCGCTGTCGGAAAGCTGACCGACACCCATCCGGGGACGGGCGCACCAGAAAAGGAGCCAGAAATGCAACGTGTCGTCGTGACAGGTCTTGGGGTCGTGTCGCCCATCGGGCTGAACGCCGCCGAGGTCACCGAGTCGCTCAAGGCTGGCCGCTCGGGCATCACCGCGAACGAAGACATGGTCGAATACGGCTTTCGCAGCCAGATCGCGGGTGCCGTGGATATCGACCTGAAAGAGAACGTGGAAAAACGCGCCCTGCGCTTCATGGGGCCGGGGGCGGCCTATGCCTATCTCGCCATGGGGCAGGCAATCGCCGACGCGGGGCTCGACGAGAGCGACGTCGTGAACGAGCGCACCGGGCTCATCGCGGGCTCTGGCGGCCCGTCGACATCCTCGATGTTCCAGGCGCACCAGACGGTGCTCAAGTCCGGCTCGCCGAAGCGGATCGGGCCGCTCGCCGTGCCGAAATGCATGTCCTCGACGATCAGCGCGAACCTTGCGACGCAATACAAGATCAAGGGCATCAACTATTCGATCACCTCGGCCTGCTCGACCTCCCTGCACTGCATCGGCAACGCGGCCGAGCAGATCATGATGGGCAAGCAGGACGTGATGTTCGCCGGCGGCGGGGAAGAGCTCGACTGGACCCTCTCGTGCCTGTTCGACGCGATGGGCGCGATGTCGTCCAAGTTCAACGATACGCCCGACAAGGCGTCGCGCGCCTTCGACAATGACCGTGACGGGTTCGTCATCGCGGGCGGCGGCGGGATGGTCGTGCTCGAAAGCCTCGACCATGCGCTGGCACGCGGTGCGAAAATTTATGGTGAAGTCACCGGTTTCGCGGCCACCTCGGACGGGCATGACATGGTCGCGCCCTCCGGCGAAGGCGGCGAGCGGGCGATGCGGCTGGCGCTGTCCACACTGCCCGAAGGTCGCAAAGTGGGCTATATCAACGCGCACGGCACCTCCACCCCCGTCGGTGATGTCGGAGAAGTGGAAGCGGTGCGCCGCGTCTTTGGCGAGGGCAGCACCCCGCCGATCAGTTCGACCAAGTCGATGACGGGCCACGCTCAGGGTGCCGCTGGCGCGCTCGAGGCGATCTTCTGCCTCCTGATGCTGGAAAACGATTTCATCACGCCGTCGATCAACGTGGAGTCGCTGGACCCCGCGATCAATGACGCGGAAGTGGCGACAAAGCTCGTGGAGAACGCAGGGCTGGACACGGTGATGACCAACAGCTTCGGCTTCGGCGGAACCAACGGCTCCATGCTCATGAGCAAATATCAGGGATAAGGACGGGGACATGGGTGAGTTGATGAAGGGCAAGCGCGGCCTTGTCATGGGCGTTGCCAACGACCGGTCCATCGCCTGGGGAATCGCGAAAGCGATGGCGGACGAGGGCGCGGAGCTTGCCTTCGCCTATCAGGGCGAGGCCTTCGGCAAGCGCGTCGAACCGCTGGCCGCCAGCCTTGGCTCGGACATCCTCGTCGACATGGACGTGACCGACGACGCCAAGCTCGACGCGGGCTTCGCGGCGCTGTGGGAGCGGTGGGATCGGATAGACTTCCTCGTCCACGCGGTCGCCTTTTCCGACAAGTCCGAGCTGACGGGCCGGTTCCTCAACACCTCGCGCGGGAACTTCAAGAACTCGCTGGATATCTCCTGCTACTCGCTGATCGAAGTGGCACGGCGCGTCGAGCCCTACATGACCGAAGGCGGCACGATCCTGACGCTGACCTATGGCGGCTCGAACCGGGTGACGCCGTTTTACAACGTGATGGGCGTGGCCAAGGCGGCGCTCGAGGCGTCGGTCCGCTACCTCGCCAACGACCTCGGGCCACAGGGCATCCGCGTGAACGCGATCAGCCCCGGCCCGATGAAAACGCTCGCGGGCGCGGCCATCGGCGGCGCGCGCAAGACGTTCCGCCATACCGAGGCAAACTCTCCCCTGCGCAAGAACGCGACGCTGGAGTCCATCGGCGGCACCGCAGTTTACCTCGCCTCCGACTACGGCGAATGCACGACGGGCGAGATCATTACGGTCGACTGTGGCTACCACGTCCTCGGGATGCCGCAGCCCGAGAACATCTGAGCGCGATCCACAGCCTTTCGTCCGTTTCTGTGAACCGAAGGCAGCGCGCGTCCAGCGGGCTGTGGTTAGCCTTTGGTCACGAAAAAGCCCATCATGGCACAGGCGAAGCCTACCTGCGTGTGTGGAGTGCAATACCGCCGCCGCCCGGCGCGCATCGCTTTCGCCACGCATAGCCGGCGCGAAACCAGGGCGGATCGCCTGTCGCGAAGCAAGCCGATCTCGCCGAGCGAAGCTGGCGTAATTCATTGATATTCTGTCGAATATGCCCCCAGACGCAGCGGTTTTTCCAGACTTCATGCGTCCAGAAAGCTCCGCCGTGTCGCCATTCCGCAATCCGCTCGCGAAACACCAGAACGCGCCGCGCCTTCGTGACCGAGCCGGGAAACAATCAGTTTCCGTCTAGAATATTGCGCAACATGCCCTGAACCCGGCATAAATGAGGCAGGGCCGCGCCGGGCACGTCCCTCGAAATACTGCCCGGCCGGCCTCCTGTGAACCTTGGGGTCTCATGACCTTTTTTCTGCTCTCCATGGTGTTGGTCGCCGGCACGTTCGCGATCGTGCGACCCGCCATGGTAGCGCCTCGTTCCATCCCTCTTGTCGGCGCCACCGGATCGCACGCGATCATCCTCGCCACCGCGCTGGCGGCGATTGCGCTGACCTTCGATCTGCTGACCAGCGCTTCGGTCTTTCTGGCTCTGGCCATACACGAGATGGGGCTGGTCCTTGGCCACCGGCTCGCCGGACATGACGGCGCGCGGTTCCGGTTCCTGCCGATGCCGCGCACCGGGCCGGTCTCGACCGATCCGCAGGACTCGGACCTGTCGCATTTCTTCGTGACGCTCATGGGCCCCGCGCTCGGCCTCGCGCCGATGGTGGCGGCCTTTGCGCTGTCCGACCTGTTCCCCGGCCATCCGCTCCAGCAATTGTTCGGCACAACGGCGCTGTCCATCGGTGCATTCAACTTCATCGCGCTCCTGCCCGTCTGGCCCCTGCCCGGCGGGACGCTCGTGCAACTTCTGGTGCGTCCCGGCCTGCCACGAGTGAGCCCCCTGCCCGCCGCCGTGTTCTTCGCGGGCATGGCGAGCCTTGGCTGGGCGAGCGGAACGCCGGCGCTGTTCCTCTTCGCACTGATCGGCACGCTGGCCTATGTCATCCGGCCGCCCCTCCCCTCCGGGCGCCCGCCGATGACGCTGGCCCACCTGCGGCTTGCCATCCCGGCCTATCTCGCCATTCTGTCGGCCTACTTCCTCGGCGGCTGGTGGGTTCTGCTGCTCATCACCGGCCGGTTCTGACCCCTTTCCCTCCCGCGCTGCCCATGCAAGTCTCCCGCCAAATGAGGGGGGACGACCATGGCAATCACCACTTGTGTCTTCGACGCCTATGGCACGTTGTTCGACGTCGCCGCCGCCGCGCGGGTCGCTGCGGGCGAGCCGGGGAACGAGGCGCTGGCGGACATCTGGCCAGCCGTCGCGGCGGACTGGCGGCGCAAGCAGCTTGAATACACCTGGCTGCGCGCGGTCACGGGCGAGCACACGGATTTCTGGACGGTGACGCAAGACGGGCTGGACTGGGCGCTCGAAAAACAGGGGATGCTGAGCGATGCGGCGCTGCGCGAACGGCTGCTCTCGCTGTATTGGGAGCTCGAGGCCTACCCCGAAGTCCCCGCCATGCTGGGCGCGTTGAAACAGGCCGGGTTCAACACCGCCATCTTGTCCAACGGCTCCCCCGACATGCTTTCCGGCGCGGTGGACACCGCCGGGATCGGCGCCTTCCTCGACGACGTTCTGAGCGTGGAAAGCGTGGGGATCTTCAAGCCCGCTGATGTCGTCTATGGACTGGTTGGGGAGCGGTTCGGCTGCAAACGGGACGAGGTTTTGTTCGTTTCGTCTAACGGGTGGGATGCCTCGGCGGCCTGTGGCTATGGCTTTTTCACCGCGTGGGTGAACCGCGCGGGCGACCCGATGGACCGGCTCGGCCACCCCCCGCATGAACAACTGACCGACCTCTCCAAAATTCCGGATATCGCAAGGGCCATCTGATGACGGACATTCAGCACTTCACCACTCCCGACGGCATCGAGATCGCCTTCACCGACGAAGGCGAGGGCCTGCCGGTTATCGCACTGTCGGGCCTCACCCGTAACCTGCGGGACTTCGATTTCGTCGCGCTGCACCTTCCGGGTGTGCGGCTGATCCGGATGGATTATCGCGGGCGCGGGCAATCGGGTTGGGCGGACTGGTCGACCTATGCCGTGCCGAACGAGGGCGGTGACGTGATCGGCCTGATGCAGCACCTCGGGATCGAACGGGCGGCGTTCCTCGGCACCTCGCGCGGCGGCCTCATCTCGATGTTCCTCGCCGCGACGCAGCCCGACAAGGTGATCGGCGTCTGCCTGAATGACGTCGGGCCGGTCGTGGACCGCGAGGGGCTCAAGGTCATCGACAGCTATATCGGCCGCGCGCCCAAGGCAAAGACGCTCGACGAGATGGCCGAGGTGCGCGCGGGAACCGTCAACGGGTTCGAGGATGTGCCGATGTCGCGCTGGCGCGATGAGGCCGAACGCAGCTACCGCGAGACCGGGGACGGGCTGGAGTTACGCTATGACCCGGCCCTGCGCGAGAGCTTCCTCGCCGCGATGGAGGCCGAAACGCCGGACCTCTGGCCCCTGTTCAACGCGCTCGCCGGCAAGCCGTTGGCGGTGGTGCACGGCGCGGGGTCCGACGTCCTGACCGACGCTACGGTGGCCGAAATGCGCGCGCGGCGGCCCGATCTGCTTTACGCCCGCGTGCCGGGCCGGGGTCATGCGCCCTTTCTGGATGAACCCGAGGCGCTCGACGTGATCCACGCCTGGCTGGACGCCTGCGCATGAATATCGACATGATCCGGGCGGCGGCGCTGCGCATTCAGGGTCATGCGCGGGTGACGCCGCTGCTCAGTTCCCCGTTCCTCGACGAGATCGCGGGACGGCGGGTGCTGATCAAGCCCGAGTGCCTGCAAGTCACCGGCAGCTTCAAGTATCGCGGGGGCCGGTCCGCGCTGTCCGCCCTGCACCCTGACGAGCGGGCGCGCGGTGTGATCGCCTTCTCCTCCGGCAATCACGCGCAAGGCGTGGCGCAGGCCGCGCAGGACTTCGGTGTTCCGGCGGTGATCATCATGCCCGCCGACGCGCCCGTCCTGAAACTGGAAAACACCCGCGCGATGGGGGCCGAGGTCGTGACCTACGACCGCGCCACCGAGGACCGCGATGCGATCGGTGCCGCGCTGGCCGATGAACGCGGCCTGACCCTCATTAAGCCGTTCGACGAACCCGAGGTGATCGCGGGGCAAGGGACGCTCGGTCTCGAACTCGCGGCCCAGACCGCCGCGCTCAACGTGACCGAGGGCGAAGTGCTCGTCCCCTGCGGCGGGGGCGGGCTGACCTCCGGCACGGCACTCGCGCTTCAGGCCGAGGCTCCGGGGTTCCGGGTCCGCCCGGTTGAACCCGAGGGGTTCGACGACGTGGCCCGGTCGCTCGACGCGGGCGGCATCCAGCGCAACGACCGGATGACCGGCTCGATCTGCGACTCGATCATCACGCCGGCCCCCGGCGAGCTTACCTTCCCGATCATGCACGCGCTGTGTGGCCCAGGCCTCGCCGTGCCCGACGCCGATGCGCTGCGCGCGATGGCGCAGGCGTTCCTGCGGCTCAAACTGGTCGTCGAACCCGGCGGGGCCGTCGCGCTGGCCGCCGCGCTGTTCCATGCACACAGGCTCGACGCGGACACGCTCGTCGTGGTCCTGTCGGGCGGCAACGTGGACCCCACCGTTTTCGCCCAAGCCCTCGCCACCCTCTGACGGGAGACCCTGATGGACTTCACCTTCGCCTCGTTCAACGTCAAGAACCTGATCGGCCCGGACAAGGAATACTATGAATTCCAAAGCTACACGCCGGAGGAATACGCGTGGAAGCGCGACTGGATGGCGAGCCAGCTTGTTGATCTCGACGCCGATGTCATCGGGTTTCAGGAGATCTTCGAGGAGGAGGCGCTGCGCGAAGTGATCTCCGAGGCGTCGAGCCGCGCGCGCACGCTCAACGACGCGGTCATCCCGGACAAGGGCAAGGCGTATCACCGCAAGGTCATCTTCCGCAAACTCGGGGTCGAGCCGTGGGACGACGCGGCCCTCGCCTTTGCGCCCAACAGCGCCGACACGGGAGAGCCGGGCAAGCGCCGCCCCGGCCTTGCGGTTCTGTCGCGCTTCGGTTTCGCGGGGGAACCGGAGATCATTCAGGACTTCGACGCGCCCATCGACATCCCGTTTCAGCCCCTGCGCGGCCTCGACGGCGACCTCGAGGCAGGCAGCTTCCGGCTACGGCGTCTGTCGCGCCCGGTGCTCAAGGTGCGCATCCCGGTGGGCGACACGGTCATCACCCTGTTCAACTGCCACCTGAAATCCAAGCTCGGGGAATACATCACCCCGCCGGGCGCGGACTTCGCTCCGGAGGAGGACCTCACGCGCTACGACGCCGTGGGCCGCGCGATGGGGTCCATGCGCGCCGCCGTGCGCCGGATGGCCGAGGCCTGGGTCCTGAGGCGCGAGGTCATGTCGGAACTCGCGCACGGCAACCCCGTCGTCGTCATGGGCGACTTCAACGATGGGGAGCACGCGGTAAGTTCCGAGATCATCGCGGGCGAGGTGCCGTTCAAGAACTACCAGTGGATGCTGCGCCACGATGCCGAAAGCTACTCCGACCGCTACACCGCCGAGGAAGCGTCGAGCATCACCGAGCAGGTGGAGCGGTCGCGGCTCCACTCTGCCGAGAAGCTGTTCGTGCGCAAATCCCTGCGCGACATGGTCTATACCACCGCCTTCGCGGGCGTGTTCGAGAGCATCGACCAGATCTTTCTGAGCCGCCATTTCCACCCGGACTACGACAAACGGATCGCGGATATGGAGTATTTCTCGGTGCTCAACGACCACATCACAGACGGATCGCACCCCGAGGCGCCTTACAACAAGCTCGCCTCCGATCACGGCCAGATCAAGGCGCATCTGCGCCTGCGCCGGGACTGACACGACCAAGGGAGGACGCCATGAAAATCGCGCAACTCGCCGACATCCACACACATTACGACGACCGGGGGCCGAAGGACGCCCCCACCCTGCTCTTTGCCAACTCGCTCGGCACCGACTTTCGCCTGTGGGACCGGGTGATAGACCGGCTGCCTGAGGGGCTTCGGCTCATCCGATACGACAAGCGGGGGCACGGGCTGACCACCGCGCCGGAGCCACCGTATTTCATGGGCGACCTCGTGCAGGATGCTGGCCGGCTGCTCGACCATCTTGGCGTGCGCGACGTGGTGGTCGTGGGCCTGTCGATCGGCGGGATGATCGCGCAGGGGCTGGCCGCCGAGCGGCTCGACCTGATCCGCGCGATGGTGGTGTCCAACACCGCCGCCAAGATCGGGACCACCGCCATGTGGGAGGAGCGCATCGGCGCGGTGCGCGACGGCGGGGTCGAGGCGCTCGCGGACGCAACGATGGAACGCTGGTTTGGGCGCAAGTTCCGAGATCATGACCCGCTCACGGTCGGCGCATTCCGCAACATGATGGTCCGCCAACCGCTTCAGGGTTACGCCGGCTGCGCCGCCGCCATTGGCGAAACCGACCTGTACGAATCCACCGCGCGGCTCAAACTCCCCACGCTCGGCATCGCCGGGTCCGAGGACGGCTCCACACCCCCCGACCTCGTGCGCGAGACAACCGAACTGGTCGCGGGCTCCAGATTCCACCTGATCCGCGGCTCGGGCCACCTGCCCTGCGTGGACAATCCCGACGAATACACCGAAGTCCTGATGGGCTTCCTCAAGGATATCGGACATATCTGATGGCACAGTTTCTTCTTATCCACGGTTCCAACCACGGCGCATGGTGCTGGCGCGACGTGATCCCCGAGCTAGAGCGGCTGGGCCACACCGCCCGCGCGCTCGACCTGCCGTCGCATGGCGACGATCCGACGCCTATCGCCGACGTCACGCTCGACAGCTACGCCGATGCGATCCTGGGTGCGCTCGACGGGCCGACGATCCTCGTCGGACACTCGGCAGGCGGCTTTGCGATCACGCAGGCCGCCGAGCGCGATCCCCGCAACGTCGCGGGCCTCGTCTTCGTCACCGCCTATGTCCCGCAGCCGGGCAAGAGCCTTGTCGACATGCTGGGCGAAGCGCCGGAGCAGCCGATGAAAGGCGCGTTCGAAATGGCGCCGGACAAGCTCAGCTTCCGGTTCAAGCCCGAGTTCCTGACCAGTGCGCTCTATGGCGATTGCCCGGAGGGCACCTATGACTACGCGATGGCGCACATCGGGTGGCAACCTCTCGCGACCCAGACAACGCCCGCCACACTCACCGGCGCTTCGGACAATGTGCCACGACACTATGTCTTCTGCACCGAAGATCGGGCCGTGCCGCCCGCGCACCAGCGGCAGATGGCCGCCGGGTTCGCGCCAGAGAACACCGTCGAACTCGCCACTGGCCATTCACCCTTTTTCTCGGCCCCGCGCGCGCTCGCCGAGGCGTTGGACGGCTTCTCGGACGCGATGTAGCCGAAACGGGGCTTGCCCCCGGCGACGTGAGGGCGCAAAAGGATTTTGCGAAACAGCGTTTCATTCTGCGGGAGGACATCATGGAAACCATCAAGGCGGCCGTCTGCCACGAACACGGCCAACCGCTCGTCATCGAGGAGATTTCCATTCGTCCGCCCGAGGCCGGCGAGATCGAGGTGGACATCCACGCGGTCGCCATCTGCCAGTCCGACATATCCTTTGCCGAGGGCGGCTTCGGCGGCCCGGTCCCGGCCGTCTATGGCCACGAAGCGGCGGGCAAGATCACCAAGGTCGGGCCGAACGTGCAGGGGCTGGCGGAAGGCGACACCGTGGTCGTCACCCTGATCCGCGCCTGCGGGCATTGCCCGTCCTGCGAAACCGCCCGACCCGTCACCTGCGAGACGCCTTACAACTCGCTCACCGACGGCCCGCTCAAGACCGCTTCGGGCGATCCGATCTATCAGGGGCTTGAGACCGGCGCCTTTGCCGAAAAAGTGGTGGTGCTGGCCAGCCAGGCGGCAAAGATACCCGACACCGTCCCGATGGAAAGCGCGGCGCTTCTCGCCTGTGGGGTAATCACCGGGCTTGGCTCCGTGGTCAACGTGGCCCATGTGCGCCCCGGCCAGACCGTCGTCGTGATCGGCGCGGGCGGCGTGGGGCTCAACGCCATTCAGGGTGCGCGTATCGCCGGGGCGGCCAAGATCATCGCCGTGGACATGAGCGAGGATAAGCTCGACATGGCCCGCGATTTCGGTGCCACCCACGGCGTGCTGGGCAATGCCGAGAAACCGTGGTCAGTCGCGAAGAAGATCAACGGCGGGCGTGGGGCGGATGCGGTTTTCGTCACGGTCGGCGTCGCGCCGGTCTATGACGCGGCCCCGCGCTACCTCGCCCCCGGCGGCAATATCATCATGGTCGGCCTGCCCCATGCGACGGAAAAGGCGAAGTATTCGCCCCTTGGCATGGGCAACGCGGCGCAGGGCATCATCGGCACGATGATGGGCAACACCGTGATCCGCCGGGACATTCCGTGGATGGTCGACCTTTACGAACAGGGGCGGCTGAAGCTCGACGAACTGATCTCCAACCGCTTCACGCTCGACCAGATCAACGAGGCGATCGAGAGCACCAAGTCCGGCAGCGCCAAGCGCAACGTGATCGTTCTGAAATAGACCGCCGCGAAGCGCCGCTCACTCCAGCGCCGACACTTCGTCATTGGTGCGGCGCAAGCGCTGGCTCAGGCTCAGGACCATGTTGCCGAGGATCTTCTCCATGATCCGGGGATGCTCCGGCAGCAGGTCGCGGATCGCCGATACGGCGAAGACATAGGCCAGCACCGGCCCGTCCGCCACGACGTTGGCCGAGCGTTTGCCGCCATCCAGAAGCGCCATCTCACCGATCGCCTGTCCGGGTCCGATGGAGGCGACTCGGCGCGTGCGCCCCGCGCCCACGCCCACGGTCACGCTGACCGTGCCCTTGGCTATGGTGAGAAAGGCATGGGCCTTGTCCCCGGCTTTCAGCATCACGTCCCCCGAGGCAAAGCTCAGGGTTCCCGCGACCTGTTCGAGCGCCCGCGATTCCTCGGCGGTCAGGCCCGCGAAAATCTCATGGCTCGAAAGGCTGAGTTTCTGCGTGTCCGATTTGACGCCCGCCTCGGCCAGCACCGAGTCCTCGAAGGCCTCCATCGCGCTGTCCACGTCCGGCACGATCCGCGCAGGGGCGTCCGGCCACGTCATCACGAGGTTCAGCAACTCGCGCAGCGCATCCCGATGCGCCATCTCGGCCAGCAGCAGCGTGACGCCGGTGTCCTGAAGCGCGGTCATCAACTGTTCGAACAACGCGAGCCCGCCGCGGTCGATCAGCGCCACGCGGCGGAAATCCAGCGCCACCTCGGTCACACCATCCTGCACCAGCGCGTCGATCCGGCGCACGACGCGCTCCATCGCGCCGAAGAAGAGCGGCCCCTGAAGGTGCATGACCGCGAAGGCCGACCCCTTCTCGCGCAGCACCTCGACCTCGCGCTCCTCACGCACATGGCGCGATTGCACCTCAGACGCCCGGTAGTGCCGCCGCACAACCGAGCGCAGGTCGGTGCTTTCCGAGTAGACGTGAAGCCCGAAGTCCTCGGCGAAGCGGCGAAAGACCTGAATGCCCCGCACGGAGTTGCCCACCTCGTCCAGCCGGGGGGAATAGACCGCAAGGCCGAGTTGCCCCGGCACCACGCCGCCGATCAGGCCCGACACACCGGACTTGGCCGGCATCCCGACGTCATAGCCCCATTGCCCGGCGTAGTCGTACATCCCGCAGCTCGCCATGACCGACAGCATGTCGCGCACGTTCTCGGGCGACACGACCGTATCGCGGGTAAGCGGGTTGCGCCCGTGGGCCGCCAGCGTCGCCGTCATCACCGCGAGGTCGCGGCAGTTCACCAGCACCGAGCACTGCTTGAAATAAAGGTCCAGCACGTCGCCCGGGTCCTGCTGGATCATCGCCGTGTTGAGCATCATGTTGGCGATGGCACGGTTGCGGTGGCCGGTATCATGCTCGGATTTGAACACGTCCATATCGATGGAAAGCTGGCGCCCCGCGAAGCGCGAGAATGTCTCGACCATCCGTTCCGCCGCCGCCTCGCGGTCGCCGGTGGTCATGAGCTCCGAGGTCGCGATGGCCCCCGCGTTGACCATCGGATTGAAGGGGCGGTTCGTCTTTTCGTCCAGCACGATGGAGTTGAACTCTTCCCCCGTCGGCTCCACCCCCACGCGGCGAGCCAGCCTCTCGCGCCCGTGGGCCGCGAGCGCGGCGCCGTACATGAAGGGTTTGGAGACGGACTGGATCGTTACCGCGTGATCCCAATCCCCCACGGTGTAGACCTGCCCGTCGAGGGTGACGAGCGCGATGCCGAACGTGTCGGGGTCGGCGCGGCCCAATTCGGGGATATAGGTCGCAACCTCACCCGAGTCGTTCCGCGCTATCTCGGCGTGAAGGCGTTCGAGATAGTCGGTGACGATCTGAAGTTTCTGCATGCCCGTCCGAAATCCCCGTCGCTGTCCTGCCCCGGATCGGTCGCCCCCGCGACCGCCGCAGACACGGTTGACGCAAGGGTCATGCAGGTCGCAAATCCGCACCCGCCTTTTTCATCGTTTTCGCGGCGTATGGCAGGGCCTTAGCGGACATAAGCCCGTTATTCCGACCAATTGCCCAATATCGCAGCACATTGCGAAAACAGCTTCCCCGCCCCCCGACGAGCCGAATCCGCCCGAAATTCAACCCGCGAATTATTCGCCACGGACCGTGTTTTCCGCTTTGGAAAGAGACGTTTCCGGGCTAGTCGTGTCCCCCATGATTGCTTTCGGTTCCATTACCCCGCTTGAGTGGGCAGGCTTTCTCGGCGTCGCGGTTTACCTCGCTGGCTACCTGCTTCTGCAACTCGGCCTCATACGCGGCTCGGGCTACGTCTTCCCCGCGATGAACCTCGTGGCGAGCATCCTTGTACTGCTCGGCCTGTCGTCGGCCTTCAACTGGCCGTCGGCCGCGCTTCAGATCGCCTGGGCGGGGATTTCTGTCTTCGGGATCGCCCGGATCTATTTCCTCAATTCCCGCCTGAGCTTTTCGGACGAGGAACAGACCCTGATCGCCTACGGCCTGCCGCGCATGTCGAAACCGACGGCGCGCAACCTGCTTAACCGCGGGGTCTGGTTCAATGCGGAGCCGGGCACGGTCCTGACCACCGAAGGCGAATGCGTCACGCACCTGCACTTCATGTTGCACGGTACGGCCGAGGTCAGCTCGGGCAACAAATCCATCGCCGAGATCAAGCGTGGCTTCGTGGGCGAGATGAACGTGATGGAGGCGGCCCCCGCTTCGGCAACCGTCAGCGTGTCCGAACCCTCGCGGGTATTCTCGGTATCCGGAACGACCCTGCGCAAGCTGGCCGAGACCGACGCGGACTTCGCCTCAAGCCTGTCGGTCCACCTCGCCCGCTCCACGAAGGAAAAGCTGATCGAGGCGAACCGGAAACTCTCGTCCTCCGAAGACGCCAAGGACCATGCCGGCTGACGCGGCGGCGCCCTTGCGGCCTGCCCCTTGCGTTGCCGAGACGGGCGCGGTCGTCTACCCTCTCTTGAAGACCACTGTGCGTGACCACCTGTGCATCGCCCCCACCCTTGTCGCTTGCCGCGAACAAGTGGCCGGATCGGGGCTGGCCGAAATGCAGGACCGCACCAACAAGAAACTGAGGCATCGCGCAACATGACGCCGGAACGAATCCTTCTGATCCTTCTACTCTTGCAGCTCAAACACCTGCTGGCGGATTACGTCTGGCAGAACATGTGGATGATCTCGAACAAGGGCCGATATGGCCATCCCGGCGGGCTTGCCCATGCCGGACTTCACGCCCTGCTGACGGTGATCGTTCTGGTCGTGACCGGCTTCGACATCGGCCTTGTCCTGATCCTCGGATTGATCGAATTCGTGATCCATTACCACATCGACTTTGCAAAGGATCATGTTCAGCGCTGGCGCAAGCCCGATCACAAGAAGCGGGAGTACTGGGTCTTTCACGGGATCGACCAGTTCTTTCACCAGGCCACCCTTGTCGGCATCATCGCCGCCCTGTTGTGGTTTGCCTGACACAGATTGCGGGCGCGCTGGCGCAGCCGGACAACACAATTGCACCCGGTCGTCATTTCCCTATGCTTTTTAATGCATTTGAATAACGGGATTCTCGCGGGCATCCGTGCGCGCGTAGGGGAGACAGACATGCTGCGCCGTATCGGGGCACTGGGGGCTGCGCTTGGACTTGGTCTGGCGCTTGCAGGGACCGCACAGGCCGAAAGCCTGAAATCCGCCGTGCAATCGGCCGTGACGGACAATCCGCAGGCAAGGGTGCGCAGCGCCGACGTGCAGGCGACCGCGCTGGACCTTCTGGGGCGCGAGCGTGATTTTCTGCCGACCGTGACCGCAACGGCCGAAGCCGGGGCGTATTACTACAACGATCCGGCCCGCCTTGCCCCCGCCAACAACAACCGCGTCACCGCCGGTGCGCGCGCGAATGTCGAGGCGCGCTACGTCATCTTCGACGGGTTCCGCCGGGCCAATGCGGTCTACCGGGACGCCGCGCGCGTGGACGGCTCGATCTTTCGCCTGCTGGACGCTTCGGAGTCGCTCTCGCTGAATGCGGTCGAGGCCTATATCGACGTGCTGCGCCACCGCAACCTCGCGGCGGTCGCGCGCCAGAACATCCTGAAACATCAGGAAATCGGCGCGCAGGTGCTCGACCTCGTCGACGGCGGGCGCCTGCCCTCGTCCGACCGGTTCGAAGTGGACCAGCGGCTCGTCTCCGCCAAGCTCGTGGCGGTGGAGGTGCAACAGGCCCTGAGCGACGCTGAGGTGCGTTACGAGGCGGTCGTGGGCCACCCGCCCAAGGGTCCGATGTCGCTGCCGGGTGTCCGCAGCCTCCCCCTCACGCGCGATGCCTTCGTCGCCCGCGCCACGAAGCAAAGCCACCGGGTCAAGGCCGCAGACAGCGTGGTGCAGCAGCGCCGATACGACGAGGAAATCGTGCGCTCCGGCACCCTGCCGCAAGTCAGCGCCCGCACCGGGGCCAATGCCGGGTTCAACCAGAACGGCGTGCCGGGACGGTCTCTCGACGCCTATGTCGCCCTCGGCGCGGAATGGGAAATCTTCTCCGGCGGGCGCAAGGCGCAGCAACGCGCAGCCACCATGCGCACCGTGCAGGCGATGGCCGAACGCGACCGCGCCGTGCTCGACGTGCGTGAGCTGGCCGGCACGACGTGGAACGCCTATTTGGCCAATATCGAGCGCACCGTCTTGCTCGACGGGCAGCTGTCGGCCACGCGCCGCGCCGCCGACCAGTATCTCACCCAGTTCCAGGCCGGCACGCGGTCGCTCATCGAAGTGCTGGATGCCGAGGCCGCGTGGTTCAACGCCCGGTTCGAAGACGTGAGCGCCGAGGCGTCCTATGCCTTCAACCAGTACCAGATCCTCGCGGTGGAAAGCCGTCTGGCCAGCCATTTCGGCGTGCGGTCCGCCGACGTGCCGCTGATGCCCGACTTTGAGCGGCGCGCCGTGTCGAACGGTCACTTCTCGGTGTTCTCCACGGATATCCCGGCCCTGAAATGACCGGGAGTGTGCCGGTGACAGGGGGGGACGGGGCCGAGGCCGGTCTCGCGACCGCTGCCTGGCTCGCCGACCATCACGGCCGCGCCTGGACCGACGATGCCGCCCGCGCACGCCTGCCGCGCGGCGAGGACACACGCCGGCCCGAGATCCTGTCACAGGCACTGGCGAGCGCGGGCTTGCGCGGTCGCATGGTCACGCGCCGACCGGACCGGATCGACCCGGCCACGCTCCCCGCGATCCTGTTCGATTTCGAAGGCACGCCGTTCGTCCTTGCCCGCGCCGCCAAAGGACGCTTCCAGATCGTCGAGACCGCCCTTGGTGGGCTGGAAAGCGACCTCACCGCGCGGGAACTGCGCCACCGCGCGCGCCGCGTGGCGATGCTGGTCACGCCGCAGGACCGGGCAGAGGACAGCGATTCGGGGCCGTCCGGGCACTGGTTCTGGCGCCCGATGCGCGAAAACCGCTGGGCCTGGGTGCAGATCGTGATCGCGGCCCTCGCGGTGAACGTGCTGGCGCTCGCCATGCCGATCTTCGTGATGAACGTCTACGACCGGGTCATCCCCAACCTCGCCTTCGTCACGCTGACCACGCTGGCGCTTGGCGTAGGCCTTGCCGTCACGCTCGACTTCGCGCTGCGCTCGGTGCGGGCGGGGGTGCTGGAGCGGATCGGGCGGCGGCTCGACGTTGGCGTCTCGGCCTCGCTCTTTCGCCACGCGCTCGGCCTGCGGCCCGGCGACATGCCCGGCGGCGCGCTCGGTACTGCCACCTTCCTGCGCGACTTCGACACGGTGCGGGAGTTCTTCGGCTCGCAAAGCCTCGTCGCGCTCATCGACCTCGTCTTCATCGGCATCTTCATCGCCGTGCTCTGGCTCATCGTCGGCCCCCTCGCCTTCGTGCCGCTCATCGCGATCCCGATCATGCTGGCACTGGCCATCGGCGCGCAGATCCCGATGGGCAACGCCGTGGCCCGCGCCCAGTCCGCCGCGAACCGCCGCCAGAAGGTGCTGATCGAGGCGCTGGCGGGGCTGGAAACCGTAAAGACGCTGAACGCCGAACCCGTGATGCAAAAGGAATGGGACGCCGCCACTGCCGCCGCCGCCCGCGTCTCGGGCCGCTCGCGGTTCTGGTCGAACTTCGCCTCCAACGGCACGATGGTGATCCAGCAGGGGGTGAGCATCGGCATCATCACATGGGGCGTGTTCCTGATCGCGGACGGGCGCATCTCCATCGGCGCGCTGATCGCCGCCAATATCCTGTCGGGCCGTGCGCTCGCGCCGCTGGGCGCCATTGCGCAGACGGTGTTTCGCGCGCAATACGCCCGCCGCGCCATGCGCTCGATCTCGGAGCTGATGGCGGTGCCCGCCGAGCGGGGCGACACGATCTCCAGCCCGCTCACGGTGGCCGAGGGCCGGGTTGCGACGCAGGCGCTCAGCTTCACCTATCCCGGCAGCCTGACCCCTGCCGTCTCGGACCTGACGCTCGACATTGCACCGGGCGAGATCGTGGCGCTGGTGGGCCGTGTGGGATCGGGGAAATCGACGCTGGGCAAGCTCCTGTGCGGCCTTCTCGCCCCCGGGCAAGGCACGATCCTGATCGATGGCCAGAACGCCACGCAATACGACCCGGCGGAGCTGCGGCGCGGGGTCGGCTACCTGCCGCAGGAGCCTGAGCTTTTCACCGGCACGCTGGGCGAGAACCTGACCATCGGCGCGCCCCGCGCAACGCCCGAGGACATCGCCCGCGCGTTGTCGCTTTCGGGCATGGACAGTTTCGTGGCCAGCCTGCCCAACGGCCTTGGCACCTTCATCGGGGAGCGGGGCGGCAACCTGTCGGGCGGGCAGCGGCAGGGCGTGGCACTTGCCCGCCTGATCCTGCGCCGACCGCCTGTCCTGTTTCTGGACGAGCCGACGAACGCGATGGACCGCGACATGGAAAGCCAGGTGACCGAGCGGCTCTCGGCGCTGCGCGACGACGGGATCGCGCTGATTCTCTGCACCCATCGTCCGGGCCTCGCCGCGCTCGCGGGCCGGATGGTGGTGATGGACCGGGGGCGCAAAGTCCTCGACGGGCCGAGCCAGGAGGTGCTCGGCACGCTCAAGCAGGCCGCCCTCACCCACAGCCAGGAGGCCCGGTGATGTTCGGCCCGGCCATCGACGAGGACTTCGTGAACCGCACCGGCACCGCGCCCCAGGGTGAAGGGCGCAAGGGCACGGCGCTGCTCATCGTGCTGGTCGCCGGCCTCGCCGCCTTCATCTGGTGGGCCGCCGTATTCGAGATCGAAGAGGTCACGCGCGGCGCAGGCCGGGTGGTGCCGAGCCAGCAGGTGCAGGTGATCCAGAGCCTCGAAGGCGGCATCGTGCGCGACATCCTCGTGGCCGAGGGCGCGACGGTGGAGGCTGACGCGCCGCTCCTGCGCATCGACGACACCACGGCGGGGGCCCGGCGGGGAGAGTTCCTTGAACAGGAAGCGGCTCTGATGGCCGAGCAGATACGCGTGCGTACGGAAGCCGAAGGTGGCGAGACACTCGGGTTCCCCGACAGCTTGACCGCCCGCGCCCCGGACGCGGTCGCGGCAGAGCGGGAAGTCTTCACCTCGCGCCGGTCGCAGCTTTCGTCCGAGCTCGACGTGCTGAACGACAAGCTGGCCCAACGGCGCGCGGAGCGGGTGGAAGCACAGGCGATGGTGGCCAAGCTCGAGGGTCAGATCGCGCCCCTCGCCGAGGAGGTCCGGCTCACCCGCGACTACGTCGAGAGCGGCGCGGTCACACAGATCGAGCTCTTGCGGCTTGAAACCCGGCTGGCGGAACTGGAAGGCGAACTGGCCGTGAGCCGCGCCCGCCTCCCCCGGCTCGACGCCGCCATCGCGGAAGCCCAGTCCCAGATCGAGACCGCGCGCCGCGCCTACGTTCTCACCGCCCGCGAACGGCTCGCCAAGGTGCAGGCGGAACTGTCTGTCCTGCGCGAAGGGCTGCGCGCGGCTGAAGACCGGGTCACGCGCACCATCCTGCGCGCGCCGGTGCGCGGTATCGTCAACACGCTCAACGTGACCACCATCGGTGCGGTCGTCGGCCCCGGCGATCCGCTGGTCGAGATCGTGCCGGTGGACGACCACCTTCTGATCGAGGCGCGTATCACGCCGCAAGATGTGGCCTTCATCCAGCCCGGCGATCCGGCGTCGGTCAAGATCACCGCCTTCGACTACATCGTCTACGGCGCGCTCGACGGGACGGTGGAGCGGATCGGGGCGGACACCATCACCGACGCAGACGGGAACTCGTTCTTCCAGGTGACGGTGCGGACCGACCGTACGGACCTTGGCGGCAATCAGATCAGCCCCGGCATGGTCGCTCAGATCGACATCCAGACGGGGCGCAAGACGGTTCTGGACTACCTGCTCAACCCGTTCCTTCGGGTGCGGGACGAGGCGCTTAGGGAGCGGTGATCGCTCTTCGGGCGGCACGCAGCGCCGGCCGGCCCTCGACGTCTCTGCAATACTCCTGGAGTTTCCCGTGACCTGTCAGAGACTTGCGACCGCTTGCCCTGGCCTGACCGGCCTACTTCTCCGTCGCCACGAACACCCCGTCCCAATCAGCAGGCGGCGGGTTTTCCCGGAACGCGGCGACCCGGTCGCGGTAGAGCGCGATGTAGCCGCCG
This sequence comes from Maritimibacter sp., assembly GCA_002695005.1. Lineage (GTDB taxonomy): Bacteria > Pseudomonadota > Alphaproteobacteria > Rhodobacterales > Rhodobacteraceae > Maritimibacter. The sequence goes on along the minus strand of NZNT01000020.1, from coordinate 539,125 downwards.
AGCGACAGGCCTGCTGCCTCGCCTGCCGCGTCAAGCGCGGTCAGCGCCGCCTCACACCCGTCCCAGTCCTGCGTCGCGAACGCCACGCGCATCCGGTGATTGGCCACAGACACCGCCGCCCAGCCGTCGGTGCTTCGCAGCCCGTCATCGCCCAGCAAGCCGAAGATCGTCACGGGGAGCGTCTTGCCCTTCACCCGCACCATGTCCAGTTCGAGCATCGCGAAGTCATCGCCCACCGCGTCATGCACGCTTTCGGACAGGATGATCCCCACACCGTAGTTCTTCGACAGCCCTTCGAGCCGCGAGGCGAGGTTCACCGTGTCGCCCAGCGCCGTGTAGTCGAAGCGCGTATCGCTGCCCATGTTGCCCACGGTGCAGGGGCCGGTCGACATGCCGATGCCCACGTCGATGAGCAGCACGTCCTCGCCTTCCTCGGCCTTGCGCTCCTCGTTGATCGCCTGCACCCGCGCGTACATGGCGAGCGCGGCCCGGCAAGCGGCGCGGGGGTGGTCCGGGATGTCGAGCGGCGCATTCCAGAACGCCATGACGGCGTCACCCATGAATTTGTCGATCGTCCCCCGCTCGTCCAGGATCGCGTTGGACAGGGCCGTAAGGAACCGGTTCATCAGGTTCGTAAGGCCCACGGGGTCTTTGCGGTAACTTTCGGCGATGGTCGTGAAGCCCCTCACATCGGAAAAGAGCAACGTCAGCTCGCGCCGCTCGCCGCCCAGCGTCAGCGCGTCGGGATTGTCGGACAGCCGGTCCACGAGGTCGGGTGAGACATACTGACCGAAGGCCGAGCGGATCTGGCGCCGCATCCGCTCCTCCCGCATGTAGTTCAGGCTCGCCATGAGCATGAGCGTGAGCACCGCCGCGAGGATCGGGAAGGTCGGGTCGAGCAGCGCCCGCTGCGCCGAAAAGGCATACCACGACGCCCCCGCATAGCCCGCCATGACAACCACGGCGAGGATCATGACGAAGGTCGCGCGGAAGGCGGGCACGAGGATCACGATGACGAGCCCCAGCAGGAGCGTGATGACCAGCTCCACCGCGATGGCCGTGTTGGGCCGGTCGAGAAGCGAGCCGGAGAGGATGTTCTCAAGCACCTGCGCATGGATCTCCACCCCGGCCATCGAGACGCCCAGCGGCGTCGGCCGGAAATCCTCAAGCCCGATGGCCGATGTTCCGACGAAGACAAGGTGCCCGCGCAGTCGCCCCTGCTCCATCCGCCCGCTGATCACGTCGGCGGCGGAGACATAGCGGTCGGCGGAAGACGGCGTCAGGTAGGGCCAGACCGATCCGTCGCCCGCGGTCGGCACAAGCTGGCGCGCGACCACGACACCCTCGATCCCCGCCTCGTTCGTGCGCACCGCAAACGCATCACCGCCGGTCGCAACGCGCAGAAGCTCCGGCGCAAGGCCGAGGCGCAGGGTGTCTTCGACAAGCATGACGAGCGGGACGCGGCGGTAGATCCCGTCCGGGTCCGGTCGTGTGGAAAACACGCCGTGCCCCATCGCCGCGTCCTCGATCACCGGAAGGTTCTGAAGCAGACGCGGGTATTTCTGCAAGAACGGCAACGGGTCTTCGCCCAGAAGCGCATGCGGCACGTCGCGCACGGCGGAGGGCGAGCTGCTGTTTCCTGCAAGCCGAACGCTGGTCTGCCCCGCCACGACACGCCCCCGCGCGATGGCCTGGGCAAAGATCCGGTCGTTGTCGGGAAGCCGGGCGAGGTCGGCGCGCAGGCCCTCGGGCACGTCGCCCCGCTCCGCAAGCCGGGCGGGAGACAGCCGGTCCGGCTCTGAGAAGATCACGTCAAAGGCGATGGCCGCCGCCCCGTCCGCCATGATCCTGTCGACCATTTCGGCCAGCCTGTCGCGCGGCCAGGGCCATTGGCCAAGCTCCGCGATGCTCGCGTCGTCGAGATCGACGATGGCCACCGGTTGGCGGGTGATTTCGCGGGGTTTTAACTGTTGATAGAGGTCGAATGCCGCGAAGCGCAAGCCGGCCACGGGGGCCGGATCGGCCACCCGGAGGGCCAGCAACGCGGCGACGAGCAACAGGCCCAGAAGCCGCGACGACCCGAATCGCCGCCCCGCTGTCCGCATCCATGTTCCCGATTTGCCCGAAGCCATACCACCCGCGCCTGTTTCTCCTGCAAGCAAAGGCTCACAGGCCCCGGCGGTCAATGGTCAATCGAAACAATGCCTTCGCCGAACCGCTCCGCAAAGGTTTGTCGGAAACGATGTTGTGCCGCAGATGCAATTTCATTTCGAATCGTGTAAACAAATAAGGCAAATTTGTGACAGATAATTTTCAGGGCACGGGTCAACATGCGCGATAGTGATTTCCAGCGCGGCGCAGCTGCCGTCTTAGAGGAGTCGTTCGTCGTCACCGACGGCGCGGCGCTCCCCATCCACGATCGCCCGATCTTCACCGCCGATTTCGCCCGCGACGGCGCCGATCTGGTCATTTCCACGCCGGGTGCGGCAGACCTGCGGCTCGTGGATTACTTCGGACAGGACACAGCCCCGGACCTCGTGGCCGACAATGGTGCGGTGCTGCGCGGCGATCTTGCCGCGCGCCTCGCAGGGCCGATCGCGCCGGGCCAGTATGCGCAGGCAGGCAGCGCCCCCGCGACCGGTCCCATCGGACAGGTCGAAACGCTCGAAGGCGTGTCTTTCGCCGAACGCGCGGACGGCACACGCGTCCAGCTCGAAATCGGCTCCAAGATCTATCAGAACGACGTGCTCATCACCGATGACGGCGGCGCGCTTTCGGTCACTTTCGTGGACGGCACGATCTTCACCCTCGCTGCCAACTCCCGCATGGTCATCGACTCGCTCGTCTTCGACGCCGAGGCCGACGACGGAAACGGCGGGGCGTTCTCGCTGATCGAAGGCGGCTTCGTATTCATCGCGGGCGAAGTGGCCAAGACCGGCGGCATGGACGTGAACACGCCCACCGCGACAATGGGCATCCGGGGCACCACCGTGCTCGTCGAGATCACGACCGAGAACGGCATTTCGACCGTCGAAGTCTCGCTCAACACCGACCCGGACGGGGGCATTGGCTCCATCGAATTGCGCGACCTGAACGGTGACCTGATCGCCACCATCGACAATATCGAGACGAAGTGGATCGTCTCGCCCGTCGAGGGCGAAACCCGCGAAGTGATCCGCACCGCCGACGACCTTGCCGATGACCAGACGCTCCTGCTCGACGCGGCCCGCGCCTATGCGCTGGCGTTCGAGAGGGTGGACGCCGGTGGCACCTTCGTCGAACTCGTCTCTTCGTCGGGCGCCCCGTCCTCGGGACCGGACCTCGGCGACGACACCGGCACGCAGGGCAACGACAGTGACCCGGACGACGATACCTCGGGCGGTTTCGCGCCCGGGTCGACCGGCGGTGGCGGTGGCGGCAGCCCCGGCACCCCCGCAACCCAGACGCAGGGAGACGGCGACACCGAAACGCCCAACACGCCGCCCGAGGCCCGCAACGACGCCAGGAACGCGAGCGAGGATGGCGCCGCCGTCGGGGGCAACGTGCTCACCAACGACAGCGACGGGGACGGCGACGGGCTCATCGTCATCGTGAACACCCGGCCTAGCCACGGCCAGCTCGACCTCGACAACCAGACCGGGGACTACACCTACACGCCCGAGCCCGACTACAACGGCACCGACAGCTTCTCCTACACGATTTCCGACGGGAACGGCGGCACCGACAGCGGCACCGTGACGTTCACGGTCACCGCCACCGAGGATGCGCCCGAAGCCGGGGACGACGTGCTCACGGTCGTTGAGGACGGTGGCTCCGTCACCATCAACGTGCTCGACAATGACAGCGACGCGGACGGCGATGTGCTCCAGGTGATCGACTGGTCCTTCTCCAGCGAGGAGGCATTCAGCTCCGGCAACGCGGACGGCACCTTCACCTACACCCCGCCGCCCGACTTTTTCGGGTCCGAGACGTTCAGCTACACGGTCTCGGACGGCAAGGGGAACACCGACACCGCAACCCTGACGGTCAGTGTCACGCCGGTCCCTGACGCACCCGTGGCGCATGACGTGACGACACAGACCGACGAGGACGCGCCTGTCTGGATCGACCCGGCAATCGCCTTCACCGACGCCGACGGCGATGCGGTCACGCTCCTGTCCATGTCCGATCCGGACCAGGGCAGCGCGGTCTATGACGGCGACGGCGGCTTCACCTATACGCCGGAGGAAAACTTCCACGGCGAGGACAGCTTTACCTACACGCTCACCGACGGGAACGGTGGCACGGCCTCGGCGACCATAACGGTCACTGTCGCCCCGGTGAACGACGATCCGGTGGCGGAAGACATCACGGCCACCACCAATGAAGACACCGTCGTCGCCATCACCCCGGTCTTCGCGGACCCCGACGTGGACGGCGACGCGGTCAGCGTCAGCGCTTTCACGCAGGGCACCAACGGCTCCGTCGCGGACGATGGCGAGGGCCGGCTGATCTACACGCCCGACGCCGACTTCAACGGCACCGACAGCTTCACCTACACGGTGAGCGACGGGAACGGCGGCACCGACACCCGGACCGTTTCGGTCACGGTCGCCCCGGTGAACGACGATCCGGTGGCGCAGGACGTCACGGCCACCACCAATGAAGACACCGTCGTCGCCATCACCCCGGTCTTCGCGGACCCCGACGTGGACGGTGACGCGGTCAGCGTCAGCGCCTTCACCCAGGGCACCAACGGCTCCGTCGCGGAAAACGGCGAAGGCGAGCTGCTCTACACGCCCGACGCCGACTTCAACGGCACCGACAGCTTCACCTACACCGTCACGGACGGCACCGGCCTGACGTACACCCGGACCGTCACGGTCAAGGTCGATCCGGTGAACGACGCGCCTGAGGCGCAGGACGCGGTGGTCGAGGTCGCGGTCGATACCGAGGTTACGGGCAGCGTCATCGCGACGGACGTGGAGGACGACGACCTGACCTTCGCCCTCTCGGCCGGACCCGCGCATGGCGAGGTCACGGTCGAAAGCGACGGCAGCTATAGCTACACGCCCGACGAGGCTTACACGGGCGTCGACAGCTTTCAGGTCGAAGTGTCCGACGGCGACGCGACCGACATCGCCACGATCACACTCGAGGTCGCGCAGGAGAGCTTTACCGGAGACACTGGGCAGACCGTCACCATGGCGATCTCCGAGGACCCGGTGGGCAACGATCCCGCTGGTAACGTGGCCATCGGCGTGAGCGAGGTCGAGGCGACGACGATCAACCTCTCCTTCGCGCTGGACGCCTCCGGCTCGGTCGGATCGACCGGCTGGACCAATATCGAGAACGCGATCTACGACGCGGTCGAACAGCTTGCGGAACAGTTCGAAGGCTCGCAGACCACCGTCAACGTGCAGATCGTGCAGTATGGTGAGGGGGTCTACGAGGATTTCACTTACGAGACCGATGATCCCCAGCTCCTTACCGCAATCCGTGCGCTTACGTTCCGCAGCGGCCCACGCACCGACTGGCACGAGGCGATGGATGCCTCCCACGCGTTCTTCGACAGCAAGGATGCGGGCGACACGAACGTGCTCTACTTCGTGACCGACGGCATCCCGAGCGGGTCCGACTGGACGACCTCGCTCGCCACGCTGAACAACGCCGACTACGACCTCGACATCCAGGCCTTCGGCATCGGCACCGGGTTCAACACCACCCAGTTGCAACAGGTGGACAGCGACGGCACGCCGACCGCCGTGGGCAATTCCGCAGCCCTGCTCGCCGCGATCCAGGAATCCCCCCTCTTCGCGGCGGAACTCGTGGAGTTCACGCTGGAATTGACGGCGGACGGAGCCGCGCAGACATTCGCGCCTGGAGCCGTGGATGACGCCCTCACCTCCGACGGGTTGAACTTCGACGTGGCCCTGGCCGAGATCGCCGGGATCGGCGACCTGCTCGGCGAGGAAAACCTGTTTTCCGCCACCGCCACCTTCGATCTGGATGGCAATATCGCAACTGACGAAGACCGCGTGACGATCAACTCGAACGAGTTCATCTCCAAACACGGCGCAGCCCGCACCGCGACGGGCTCGGACGGCTCGGACCTCCTGCTCGGCAGCGATTTCGCAGACGACATCTCAGGCGGCGACGGGGACGATCTTATCCTGGGCTTTGACGGCGACGACCGGCTGGCAGGGGGCGACGGCGACGACATCCTCAAGGGCGGCGATGGCGACGACACCCTTATTGGCGGCGCCGGCGACGACACCTTGATCGACGACCTCGGCGCCGACCTGTTCGACGGGGGCGCGGGCCGTGACCTGCTCGAACTCGCCACGGGGGCGGCGCCGGACCTGATCCAGACGCTCGCCGGGTCGAATATCGAGGCGGTGGACCTGACCAACGGCACGAACGACGCGCTCATCATTTCGGCCGGCGACATAATGAACCTGTCCGACACCGCCGACACCGACCTTGAGCTGCTGCTCGACGCCGCCTTGGGTGACAGCGCGACAATCCTCGGCGAAACCGGCGATACGCTCACACTGGTCGGGGACTGGCAGAACACGGAAACGACGGTGACGGACGACGCGGGCAACACCCTCGCCATCTACCAGTTCCAGGGCGGAGATGGGCTCGTCACGCTCGGGATCGACGACGAAGTCACGGTGAACATCGCCGTCCCATCCTGACCGCGCCCGGAACAAGCCTGCCGGTCCACCGCGTTGTGAGAACGTAAACCGTTCACACAGACCGGGAGGCCGGCCATGCCCCGGGACACGACGACCCGCACCGCGAAACTCTACCGGATGGTCATGCCCGACCATCTCTGTCCCTTCGGCCTGAAGTCCAAGGACCTGTTGGAGCGCGAAGGCTATGAGGTGGAAGATCATCCCCTCACGACCCGCGAAGAAACCGACGCCTTCATGGACGAACACGGGGTCAAGACGACGCCGCAGACCTTTATCGGCGGTGAGCGGATCGGCGGCTACGACGAGTTGCGCGACCATTTCGGCAAGCCATTGAAGGGGGAGGACGAGACGAGCTACCAGCCCGTCATCGCGATCTTCGCCGTCGCCTTTCTCATGGCGCTCGGCGTGAGCTGGGCGAGTTTCGGAACGGTCCTGACGGTCCGCGCACTCGAATGGTTCATCTCGATCTCGATGTGTTTCCTCGCCGTTCAGAAACTTCAGGACGTGGAGAGCTTCTCGACCATGTTCCTGAACTACGACCTGCTCGCCCGCCGCTGGGTGCGCTATGGCTATCTCTACCCGTTCGGCGAGGCGTTCGCGGGTATCCTGATGGTGGCCGGCGCGCTCACATGGCTCTCCGCCCCGGTCGCGATCGTCATCGGCACCATTGGCGCGGTGTCCGTGTTCAAGGCTGTCTACATCGACAAACGCGAACTCAAATGCGCCTGTGTCGGCGGATCGTCAAACGTCCCGCTCGGGTTCGTCTCGCTGACAGAGAACCTGATGATGCTCGGCATGGGCCTGTGGATGGGTGCCAAGGCGATCTGGGGGCTTTGAGTGACACTGGCGACCCCTGAAGGACTCGAACCCTCAACCTGCGGATTAGAAGTCCGCTGCTCTATCCAGTTGAGCTAAGGGGCCGCTCGCGCCGAAATAGCCGGAGCGGGCGGGCCCTTGCAACCGCTTTCGCCTAGCCGCGCAGCTTGCGGTTCACGACCCAGACCACCGGCAACGCGACGATGAAGCCCGCGACGGCGGCCCAGATGATCGGTTGCGCCGTGGTGTAGCCTGCCGTGAGCGCGGCGACGATGAAGACTCCGGCGAGCGTCGTGCCGCCCATGGCGTAAAGTGCGAGCAAGAGGAACATGGGTCCCGCTCCTTTTCAAAATGACTACGCGTTTCGGGGCGACACTGCGCCGGCGGGACCGCGCCGTCCTTGATCTACGTCATTCAGATCACCGAATGCGTCCTGCGATGACGATGGCGAGCGGCCAGCCGACCAGCCACCCCGCCGCCGCGGCCCCGACCAGCGGCCAGAGCCCGGAAACGCCCGAGACGAGCGCGATAACCACGCCCACGCCGGCAAGCGTGGTGCCGATCATCGAATGAAGCATAAGGACGAGTCGCATCAGGCGTTCGGGCGCATCATCCGGGTCATCACGTCTGATTTCAGCACGAAGCGCTGAAACAGGGCACCCAGAAAATGCAGCGCGATCAGCAGGAGCAGGATGGACTTGAACAGCTCATGCCCCTGCGCCGCGTTCTCGTTCACCGCGAACCACGCGGCCGCGCCGGAGACCGGCACGAGGATCATGAAGCCGTAGAGCAGCCAATGGGTGACGCGCGCTGTCAGCTTTAGGATCTCGGGCTCCTCCGCCGGCATCGCGGGCGCACCGCGCCGCAGCTTGATGGCGAGCCGCAGGACCACCAACGCCAGCACCAGCAGGCCCGTGAAGATATGCTGCGCGGCCATCACGCTGAAGGTCGCATCCGTGCCGCGGATCACGGCACGCCATGCCGCCTGAATCCCGTCATGGAACAGGAACTGCGCGGCGATAAGCAGGAAAATGACCCAGTGAAGGGCGATCTGAAGGCGGGTGTAACCGTTGGGCATGGCGTCGCTCCGGAGTGTTGTCTCCATAGCATACGCCAGCCCAGACGTTTTCCGTCGCGGTTTTTCGCCTCAGGCCGGGATTTCCCGGCGATGATCCCAATCGGGGTCTTCGCGCTTTATTTTATGGGTGTTCCAGAGGCCGGCGGGGATGCCGATGGCGAGGCCTATGACGGCGGCGACGGCGAAGGTGACCCAGGTCATGAAGCCGACCGCGAGGCCCGCGATGACCACGACACCGGCGGCGCAGAGCGCCCAGAGGGGGATGAGAAGAAGTCTCCAACCATGTTTCATCGTATATCTCCTTTCGGGGGAAACGCGGGGCGCGGCCGCCCGGTTCCGGCTGGCTCAGGGCGCGCCGCCCAGGGCCTCACGCAGAAGCGCGGCGTTGCGGCGGTGCGATTTGAACACCAGGTCGAACAGGTCGCCGGCGAGCGGGATGGACCCGATGACATAGTCGATGGCGGCGTTTCCGCCCATACGAACAAGGGTTCCGGCGGGCACGCCGTGTTTCCAGCCGACCGCGATCATCCACAGCGACGGCAGCATCATGGCCGTGTCGCCCACGCCCGGAATGAGACCGATGAGCGAGTCCAGACCGAAGCGCAGACGCGTACCGGGGAGGCCGTAGCGGGTGTCGAGCAGGCGCGCGACACGCTCCACACGGGCGAGGTCGGCGGTCTTTTCGGCGTCGTCGAGGGTCAGGGCGGTCTCGGTCATGGGCGTCTCTCCTTTGCCCTGAGAACGGCCCGCAGGCCCGCCCGGTTCCCCGGATCAGCGTCTGCACAGCGCGTACACACCGCGTATGACTCCTGTGCATACGATTGTATGTACAGCCGCCCGGTCAGTCCCCTGCGCGCGTGTGCAGGCCGTCGGCGGCGGTTGCGAGAGGACCGGCATCCCGGAGCCCCGCATCCGGGACACGGCCGATGTCACGGCGCATCTCAGGTATTGTTGGAGTGAGGAGCGCCCGGAAACCGGTCCAGTGGACCGATTTCAGTGACGAACGGTCGGAGCCCCCCGGTGAAGCATGGATTTGTCGCGCGGCCCGGGGATTGGCCGTATTCGTCGGTGCATCGCGACCCGCGTTTCGTGCCGGGGATGGACATGATGGTGTGACGGAATGGCATGGTGGTGCGTTGGCGTAGGGCGGGCTTCAGTTGCTGCCTCGAGGTTGTATGCATTTCATTTGAAAGATTCTACGTTACGCAGGATCGGCATGCAGTTCCAGAATTCCTGCGTTTGGTTTCGGGCCGTATTTAATCTTTCTCTGAGTAACATATCGCTGCCGTCGCGAATACGCACTAACAGGTTTATTATTTCTAAGCTCACCTCAGCGAAATGGAACAAATCATTGCCTGTAACGCCATGACCTTCATACTCGCTCCTGGACGAATAAAGATTCTGCCGATCTTTGCTATCATCAATTGAATGAGCCAAATTCTCGGACCGTATTACTCTCAGGACTTTTCGAGTGTCACTATCACCTAAGACTTTCACTTTCTTCTTGATTTCAGCAAGATTCAACTGAGAATTCTTTCTCAGAACTTTATCGTGGTCGGGCTGACCGGTTTCCTGCCGAGAGATCAATTCCTCCATAATAGATTCAGAAATCCTCATCGCCATATGTATGGACCGTACGTCCCGGCGATGATCCCAAACACGATTACAGAAAAGCATTAGGGATTGCTCGATAGAAATTCTTGCCAGTTCCAATACGTGACCAGAGTAACTGTCTCTGTATTTATCCCAACGGAGATCGTTGTCAGATAGATCAGTCAAGAAAGCGAGCGAACGAATAGCAAAACCACATTGCCGCTCTAGCTTGGATACTGTCTTATCAAATTCTTCAACAGTACTTGGGATATTCATTCCTAAGTAGGGTCCGTGCTTTCCAAAGTTGTGCCGTATCTACGAGTCCATTTTCAACGCCGAAATAAACGCCTCCTGCGGAATCTCGACCTTCCCGAACTGACGCATCTTCTTCTTGCCGGCCTTTTGCTTCTCCAGAAGCTTCTTCTTCCGGGTGGCGTCGCCGCCGTAGCACTTGGCGGTCACGTCCTTGCGGAGTGCCGAGAGCGTTTCTCGGGCGATGACCTTGCCGCCGATGGCCGCCTGGATCGGGATCTTGAACATGTGGCGGGGGATGAGGTCTTTCAGTTTCTCGCACATCGCCCGGCCGCGTTGTTCGGCGCGGTCGCGGTGGACCATCATCGACAGCGCGTCGACGGGTTCGTCGTTCACGAGGATCTGCATCTTGACGAGGTTGTCGGCGCGGTAGCCCTCGATCGAATAGTCGAAGCTCGCGTAACCTTTCGTTGCCGATTTCAGCCTATCGTAGAAATCAAAGACCACCTCGTTCAGCGGCAGGTCATAGACCACCATCGCGCGTGACCCGGCATAGGTGAGGTCGAGCTGGATGCCGCGGCGGTCCTGGCAGAGTTTGAGCACGTCGCCCAGGAACTCGTCGGGCACCATGATCGTCGCCTTGATGCGCGGTTCCTCGACATGGTCCACGATGGTCATGTCGGGCATGTCGGCCGGGTTGTGCAGTTCCTGCATCGTCCCGTCCTTGAGATAGACGTTGTAGACCACGCTGGGCGCGGTGGTGATGAGTTCGATATCGTATTCGCGTTCCAGCCGGTCGCGGACGACCTCAAGATGGAGGAGGCCCAGAAAACCACAGCGGAAGCCGAAGCCCAGCGCGGCCGAGGTCTCCATCTCATAGCTGAACGAGGCGTCATTGAGCGCGAGCTTTTCGATGGCGTCGCGCAGATCCTCGAACTCGGCGCTATCGACCGGGAACAGGCCGCAGAACACAACGGGGATGGACGGGTTGAAGCCGGGGAGCGGGGTTTCGCAGCCCTTCTTCTCATGCGTGATCGTGTCGCCCACCTTGGTATCGCGCACCTGCTTGATCGAGGCGGTGATAAAGCCGATCTCGCCCGGTCCAAGCTCGGTCACGTCCTGCATCTTGGGGCGGAAGACGCCGATGCGGTCGATCTGGTGGACCGTGCCGTTCTGCATGAAGGTGACGCGGTCGTTCTTCTTCATCTTGCCGTCCATGACGCGCACAAGAACGACGACGCCGAGGTAGGGGTCGTACCACGAGTCGACCAGCATCGCCTTGAGCGGCGCGTCACCACTGCCCACCGGGGCCGGAAGGCGGTGAACGATGGCCTCCAGCACCTCGCGGATGCCCACGCCGGTCTTGGCCGACACCGCAATGGCGCCGGACGCATCGATGCCGATCACATCCTCGACCTGTTCGGCCACGCGGGAGATGTCAGAGGCGGGCAGGTCGATCTTGTTGAAGACCGGCACGATCTCATGGTCCGCGTCGATGGCCTGATAGACATTGGCGAGGGTCTGCGCCTCCACCCCTTGGGTGGAATCGACGATGAGGAGCGAGCCTTCGACCGCGCGCATCGACCGCGACACCTCATAGGCGAAGTCGACGTGGCCGGGCGTGTCGATCAGGTTGAGGATGTAATCCTCGCCATTGAGCGCGGTGTATTCGATGCGCACCGTGTTGGCCTTGATCGTGATGCCCCGCTCGCGCTCGATATCCATCGCGTCGAGGAGCTGCTCCTTCATGTCGCGATCCGGCACGGTGTTCGTGGCCTGGATCAGGCGGTCGGCGAGCGTGGATTTCCCGTGGTCGATATGAGCGACGATGGAGAAATTGCGGATGTGAGCGAGGTCAGTCATAGGGCGTGCAGATATCAGGCTTCCGATGGGCGTGGAAGTGGGCAAAATCGCGCCGGCGGGTTTTGTTTTGCAGGGGTCGCGGTGTTAGCGTTGGGGGTGAATCGACGCGTAAGGAGGCTCAGATGAAACTGAACATGGGTGTGTCCGTTGCCCTCGGGATCGCCATTGGCGCCGCGTTCGGCGCCGCAAACGGTGTGCCGGCGGAAGGTGCGGCCTGGGGCGTGGCGCTGGGTGCCGCTGTCGGGGCCGTCGCCGCCGGTGTGCGCAGCAGCCGCGCGGAGTGAACGACGTGAACATGGGGGCCGCGGTCGCCCTTGGCATCGGATTGGGCGTGGCCCTCGGTACGGCGATGGACAACATCGGCGCGGGCATCGCCATCGGGGCCGGCGTCGGCGTGGCGCTCGGGGCCGCCTTCCCCGGCGAGAAGTCGGGTGAGGACGAGGATGAATGACGCGGTTTCGTGAGTTACCCGCTCGTGCGGCAACGCGATTACCGGCTGATCCGGGTCAGGTGACCGTGAGCCCGGCGACGTAGTCTCCGAAATCGCGGGCGTCGACCTCGGCCTCGCGCACGAGCCAGTCGAAATGTTCGACGAGGGACCGCAGGCGGGAGCTTTCGCGGAAGGCGAGGTAAATCCGCCCGACATAGATCACCCCAACGAGCGGCCCGTAAATCGTGATCGGTGCCGAGAACACCCGGCGGCTGTCGTAAAGGAACACCCGCAGGCTCGGATAGAACTCATGGTGCAGCGCAGCGAAATGGTCGAGCTGCTCCTGGCGCACTTTGCGCGGCACGCCGCGATAATACCCCTCTCCCGCCGCGAAGGCGGTGAATTCCTGCACGGGCAGCGCGATCTCATGGTCCGAGGACCGGGTGCGCAACACGTCGAGCCGCTCTCGCATGGCCGAGATCGCCTGATCCGTTGTCTTGGCGAGGAACCCTTCGTATTCCCAGCGCATCATCGGCTCGGTCTTGAGCATGTCGGGCAAGGTCGCGGGCACATGGCGAACCTTGTATCCCGCCGCCTCGCGATACCAGTCGAGGAGCTGTTCGTCGGCAGACGTCCGGTCAGCCTCGGTCATCTGCACGGCCGCCTCGATCGCATCGCCCGGGCGCTCGGGTCGGTCGGTGAGTCCGAGGAGCCAGTCGGTCGACACCCCCAGCTCCTGCGCCAGATCGGCGGTAAGCTGCGCCGAGGGGAGCCGCGCGGCGCCCGCGTCCAGAACCTGCGAAATGGTCGAGCGATTGACGCCGGTGGACCGCGCGATTCCGGCGCGTGACGCCCCGGCGACGGTCATGGCCGAGATCAGCCGTTCACGGAACAGGGTGGCGCGGTCGCGCTTGTCCACTTTCATGTGCGTTGTTGTCTTTCCTGAACAGACGATGGCTTTCGTTTACAAGTAACAGACTTCGCACCACGGCGTCCAGCCGGTAAGCCGTTCTCACCCAACGATAAAAGAAGGAGATCCGGAATGGACACCGCGCGTCGCACGCTGGCCAAAGCGCTTACATGGCAACTCCTCGGTCTCGTCACCACCACCGCGCTCGGCTATGCCGCCACCGGCTCGCTCACCGCCGGCGGGGCGCTTGCCCTGTCATCCGCGCTGGTGGGTTTCATCTGCTATGCCGTCCACGAACGGCTCTGGTCCCGCATCCGCTGGGGCCGCATCTTCACGCAGAACGACCAAAGCGCGACCTGAGCCGCGCCTCTTCTCTGGTCCCGAAATACCTCGGGGGAGCGCGAGGGGGCAGAGCCCCCTCGCACGGGTCGGCGCGGGCGCAAGCCCGCGACGAAACCTCTTACATGCCCTGACCCATGCAGTTGGCGTAATAGGTGACGGTCGCGGGCCAGTCCGAGAACACGCCTTCCACGCCCACGTCCTGCGCCAGCACGTCGAGCACGGTGAAGTAATCGGCGTCGTTGTCGATCTCCTGCGACACCGATTGGTAATACCAGCCGCCGCCCGTGGTGAGCGGGCCGGAGCGTTCCAGTGTCCAGGTGATGAGGTTGAGGCCCGCCTCTTTCGCAGCCTTCGCGTAATCCGACGCGGCGATTTCGCCGTCTTTCACGGTGACCAGCATGTTGATCGACGGGGCGAGGTAGTTGACGCCCTGATCGACGAGGGCGGCAAAGTCCTCGTTCCACGTCTCGGCGTTCTGCTCGTCAAAGCCTTCGGACCATTCGACGAGGAACACGGCCTGCTGACCGAACTCGGGCTCGTTTTCGACCCAATAAAGCACGTCTTCGAGGTTGAAGGACTGCGGCCAGACGCGGTTCGGCGCGATGCCTGCGTCCTTGTATTCGTCGATCATCTTCTGGGCATAGTCGGCCTGGCTGAACCCGTCGAACGGCATCTCGACCGCGGGCGATTTCAGCTCGGGAGTGAAGTCGGCGCCAAGCTCGTCGAACAGCGCGATCGACTCGGCGTGGGTCATCAGCGTGCCGCCCATCGCCGAATAGAGATCGGTGCGCCAACCGGCGGTGCCGTCCATATAGGCCTCGACCGTTTCGCCCATCGCGTTGGCCGCGTCCATCTTGCCGGTCAGCGTGCGGAACTCGGCCAGCGTCACGTCCGAGGTGCGGCATTCGGCGGTGGCCGGCGTGTCGCCCGAAGCGCCCGCGAAGGGCGTGGTGCAGGTCCCGGCAAGGTCGGAGGCGAGGATGTCGGTCGTCGTGTGCAGGTCGTTCTGGGCGTGGCGGCAGACCAACTCCTTGTCGGCCGTGAAGGTCACGTCGCATTCGAGGATACCCGCGCCCATCCGCGCGGCGGCGCGGTTCGATTCGACGGTGTGTTCGGGAAACATGAGCGGCGCGCCACGGTGGCCGATCGAGAATTTCTGTGCCGTCATGTCCATGTCCTGACAGGCCATGAGCTTGTCCTTGAGCGCGCCGTCTTCCATCCGGTCGATGAGGTAGAAGGGGCGCGGGCCCAGCTCCACGGGGGCCGCGACGGCGGCGGTGGCGAGAA
Source organism: Maritimibacter sp. (assembly GCA_002695005.1). Lineage (GTDB taxonomy): Bacteria > Pseudomonadota > Alphaproteobacteria > Rhodobacterales > Rhodobacteraceae > Maritimibacter. The sequence continues at coordinate 523,874 of NZNT01000020.1, read as the reverse complement.
GCGTGGCCGTAAGGGCCAGCGGAATCGTGCGGGTCATGGGATGTCTCCTGTTGCATGTCCGATGGCGACAGGATGGACAGGTTTGAAACGCGCCCGTGACGATTGCGCGAAACCTTGGTGACACCCTTGCGGACGGCGGGTAGCGTCGGGCCATGACAGGCATTCTCACCGTCACGCTGAACCCGGCGCTCGACGTCTCAACCTCGGTCGATCACCTGCGCGCGGGCGACAAGTTGCGCTGCGCCGTGCCCTCGCTGGACACCGGCGGCGGCGGGGTGAACGTGGCGCGGGCCATCGGCGAGCTGGGCGGCCGGGCGACCGCCTTCGTCACGCTGGCGGGGCATACCGGGGCGCAGTTTCGTGACCTGCTGGAACAGGAACCTCTCGTCCCGCTCGTCTTCGACATTCCCGGCGACACGCGGCAGTCGCTGGCGGTGACGGACGCCTCGGACGGCAAACAATACCGCTTCGTCATGCCCGGCCCGCTCTGGAGCGACGAGATCGCGCGGGAGGTTCTGGCGGCCATTGCCGAGGCCGCGCCCGCGGACGGGCTGGTCGTTTTGTCAGGCAGCCAGCCGCCGGGGGTGGCGGACGACTTTCCCGCCGAGCTGGCCGCCGCGGTGGTTGCACGCGGCGCGCGGCTGGTGCTGGACACCTCAGGCCCGCCCCTGCGCGCGCTTCTCACGGCCGGGCGCGCGGGGCATGATGTCCTGCGGCTCGACGGGGCGGAAAGCGCGGAGCTGGCGGGGCGCAGCCTCGACAGCCAGGCGGACGTGGCGGCTTTCGCGCAGTCGCTGGTGGCGGACGGGGTGGCGGCGATCGTCGTGCTCGCGCTTGGTCCGGGCGGCTCGGTTCTGGCCACCCGCGCGGGGCGCTGGCACTGCAACACGATCGACGTGCCGGTGAAATCAAAGGTCGGCGCGGGCGACAGCTTTGTGGGGGCCTTCACGCTGGCCCTGTCGCGGGGTGCCGCGCCCGAGGCTGCGCTGGTGCAGGGTTGCGCCGCCGCCTCCGCCGCCGTGATGACGGATGCCACCGCGCTGTGCCGCCGCGAGGACGTGGAGGCGCTGGCCAAGAGCGCGGTCCTGACGCCCCTGTGACAGTCTGCCGGTTTTCCGGCGTCCGCAACCGTGCTACATTCCGTGCCCATTGGACATGTTCGTTTCGACAGTCAGGGATCGACACATGAAACAGATCTTTCTCGGCGCCGCCGTCGCCGTCACCCTGCCTTTGGCCGGACCCGCGCAGGGCGCGGGGATCATCGAAGGCGCCTGTATGAAGTCAGACCGCTCTGCCGCAACGGCCGCGCTGTGCAACTGCATCCAGGGCGTGGCCGATCAGATCCTGGCCCCGCATGAACAGCGCAAGGGCGCGGCCTTTTTCGCAGACCCGCACAAGAGCCAGGAAACCCGGCAGAGCGGGAACGACAACGATTGGGCCTTCTGGCTCAAGTGGAAGGATTACGGGGACATCGCGGCCAAAGCCTGCGGTTAGGTTTCCGCAAGCAGACCCTTGGCGCAGGCTTCCACGAGGTCGAGCGTCTCGTCGAAATCGCGGGTGTAGTAAGGGTCCGGGACGTGGTCCATGCCGGTGTCGGGCGCGTAGTCCGTGAACAGGCGCGCGGGCGTGTCGTTGCCCGGCGGGCGCATCGCCTCAACCTCGCGCAGGTTTTCGCGGTCCATCGCGAGGATAAGGTCGAAGGTGTCGAAATCCGCCCGGTCGAATTGCCGCGCGCGTTGGCGCGAGAGGTCGTAGTCCCGCGCCCGTGCCGCCGCCTGCATCGCATCATAGGGCGGATCGCCCACATGCCAGCCTGAGGTGCCGGCGCTGTCGAGGGCAAGCTCCATCCCTGCCGCCTGCGCCATGTGGCGCGTCACGCCTTCGGCGGTGGGGGAGCGGCAGATGTTTCCGAGACAGACGAAAAGGATGCGCTTGGTCATGGCGGCAGACTAGCCCGGTGGGGTCTGTGTGCAAGGCCCCTGCCCCACGCAAAACGGCGGCCCCGGAGGGCCGCCGCCTGTGCTGTCGGTCCGGTGAGGATCAGGCCACGTCGAAGCGGTCCGCGTCCATCACCTTGACCCAGGCCTTCACGAAGTCCGCCGCGAACTTCTCTTTCGAGTCGTTCTGGCCATAGACCTCGGCAATCGCCCTGAGTTGCGAGTTGGAGCCGAAGACGAGGTCGCAGCGCGTGCCGGTCCACCGGGTCGCGCCCGTCTTGCGATCCTTCGCCTCGAAGGTCGTCTCGCCCTCGTCCAGCGCCGACCACTTGTTCGCCATGTCGAGCAGGTTCACGAAGTAGTCGTTGGACAGAACGCCCGGCTTGTCGGTCAGAACGCCATGCTGCGCCCCGCCGTGGTTCGCGCCGAGCACCCGAAGGCCACCCACGAGCGCCGTCATTTCCGGCGCGTTCAGGGTGAGGAGCTGGGCCCGGTCCACCATGAGCGCTTCGGCCGGAACGGCATAGGTCGCTTTCTCGTAGTTGCGGAACCCGTCGGTCATCGGTTCGAGCGGCTCGAAGCCTTCGACATCCGTCTGCTCCGCCGTGGCATCCATGCGGCCCGGCGTGAAGGGCACGGAGAGGTCCATGCCGCCATCCTTGGCCGCCTTCTCGATCCCGGCGGAGCCGCCGAGGACGATGAGGTCGGCGAGCGACACCTTCTTGCCGCCCGACGCGGAGGCGTTGAAGTCGGACTGGATGCCTTCGTAGACGCCCAGAACGCGGGTCAACTCGGCCGGTTCGTTCACGTCCCAGTCCTTCTGCGGTGCCAGACGGATGCGGGCACCGTTGGCCCCGCCCCGCTTATCCGAACCCCGGAAGGTCGAGGCCGAGGCCCATGCGGTTTTCACCATGTCCGACACGGAGAGCCCGGAGTCGAGGATCTTGGCCTTGAGCGCGTCGATGTCGGCGCTGTCGACCAGCGGATGATCGACCGCCGGGATCGGGTCCTGCCACAGCAGGTCTTCGTCCGGCACTTCCGGCCCGAGGTAGAGCGACTTCGGCCCCATGTCGCGGTGGGTAAGTTTGAACCACGCGCGGGCGAAGGCGTCGGCGAACTGGTCCGGGTTTTCATAGAAGCGGCGCGAGATCTTCTCATACGCCGGGTCCATGCGCAGCGACAGGTCTGTGACGAGCATGGTCGGCTTGTGTTTCTTGTTCGGGTCGAACGGGTCCGGGATGATCTCCGGCGCGTCCTTGGCCACGAACTGCTTCGCGCCCGCCGGGCTTTCGGTCAGCTCGTACTCGTATTCGAACAGGTTCTCGAAGAAGTTGTTCGACCACTGCGTCGGCGTCTTGGTCCAGGTGACTTCCGGGCCGCCGGTGATGGCGTCGGGGCCCATGCCGGTGCCGTGGGTCGAGGTCCAGCCAAAGCCCATTTCGGCCATGCCCGCCGCCTCGGGCTCGGCGCCCACGAGGGCCGCGTCGCCCGCGCCGTGCGTCTTGCCGAAGGTGTGGCCACCGGCGATCAGCGCGACCGTTTCCTCGTCGTTCATTGCCATGCGCGCGAAGGTTTCGCGGATGTCATGCGCGGCCTTGACCGGGTCCGGCTCGCCCTCGGGCCCTTCGGGGTTCACATAGATGAGGCCCATGTGCGTCGCGGCCAGCGGGTTGTCGAGGTCACGATCGCCCGAAATCCGCTTGTCGGTGCCGAGCCAGGTGTCTTCGGCGCCCCAGTTCACGTCCTCTTCCGGCTCCCACACATCCGCGCGGCCACCGGCAAAACCGAAGGTCTTGAAGCCCATCGACTCCAGCGCGACGTTGCCTGCGAGCACGAGCAGGTCGGACCACGAAATCGCGTTGCCGTACTTCTGCTTGATCGGCCAGAGCAGGCGGCGGGCCTTGTCGAGGTTGGCGTTGTCGGGCCAGGAGTTCAGCGGCGCGAAGCGTTGCTGACCGGCGCCCGCGCCACCACGGCCGTCACCGACACGGTAGGTGCCCGCAGCGTGCCAAGCCATGCGCACCATCAGGCCGCCGTAGTGGCCGAAGTCGGCGGGCCACCAGTCCTGGCTGTCGGTCATCAGCGCGGTGAGGTCTTTTTTCAGGCCCTCGTAGTCGAGCGACTTGAACGCCTCGGCGTAATCGAAATCCTCGCCCATCGGGTCGGGGGATTTCCCGTGCTGGTGCAGGATCTTGAAGTTGAGCTGGTTCGGCCACCAATGGCGGTTGGTGATCGCGTCCTGCGTGACGGCGGCGCCGCCCACGAAGGGGCATTTGGCTGCGTTGGATCCGTCCATGAGTCTCTCCCTTTGACTATCATTCGTCTTGTTTCGCGGAGGTGCTGCGCGCGTTCGGCCTGCGCGGCTGAGGGACACCCGACTCGGTCCGGTGCCCATCCTCCTCTTTCCTAGAATCGTTCTAGCACCGTGCGACCATATGTTTAAGTTGCGTTTTCTGATTGGAGCGATAATTTCCCGTTATGACGAATATCACCCTGAAACAGCTGCGCTACTTCGATGCGCTCGCCCGGCACGGCCATTTCGGCCGCGCAGCGGAGGCCTGTGCGATCTCGCAGCCCGCGATCTCGATGCGGGTCAAGGAACTGGAGGAGGAACTGGGGACGCCACTGGTCGAACGCGGGGCGCGGCAGGTGCGGCTCACGGCGTTCGGCGAGGATTTCGTGCGGCAGGCGCGCGATATCCTGCGGTCGGTGGACGAGTTGGCCGACCTCGCCCGCGCCTCGCAGGGGCAGCTTGTCGGGCGGCTCAGGATCGGCGTGATCCCGACCATCGCGCCCTATCTCCTGCCCGCCATCATCGGGCGGCTCTCGCATGAACATGCGGGGCTCGACATCCATGTGCGCGAAACGCTGACTTCCAAGCTGGTGACGGAGTTGCAGGAGGGGCGGCTGGATACGGCCATCGTGGCGCTGCCGGTGTCGGAGCCGACGCTGACCGAGGTGGCGCTTTTCGACGAGGATTTCGTGCTGGTGCGCCCGGCGGCGGATGCGGGCCGCCCGGTGCCCGACAGCGACGGGCTGCGCGAGATGCGGCTCCTGCTGCTCGAAGAGGGGCACTGTTTCCGCGATCAGGCGCTGTCGTTTTGCAACCTGCGCTCGGCGCTGCCGCGCGAGACGCTGGACGGGAGCAGCCTGTCGACGCTGGTTCAGATGGTGGGCTCCGGCATCGGCGTGACACTGATACCCGAGATGGCGGTGGGGGTGGAGACGCGGGCGACGGACGTGTCGCTCGACCGGTTTCCCGAGCCGCAGCCGAAGCGGACCGTCGGGATGATCTGGCGTAAGTCGAGCCCGCTGGCGGGCCAGTTGCGCGAGATTTCGGCCATCGTGCAAGACGCGGCGCGGGCGGTGCGCGAGAAGGCGGCTTGACCCTGCGGGGGTCGCACCGGACAAAGGGCGCGATCCACTGAGGCGAGGCAGGACATGGCACCGAAATTCGGAACGAGCGGTTTGCGTGGGTTGGTGACGGAGCTGACCGACGCGCTGGTGGCGGACTACACCCGCGCCTTCCTCGCCGCCTGCCCGCATAACGGCACGATCCATCTTGGCTGGGACCTGCGCGACAGTTCTCCGCGCATCGCCGACGCCGTGGCCGGGGCCGCCAAGGGCGAGGGCGTGAACGTGGTGCCGGTGGGCGAAGTTCCGACACCCGCGCTGGCACTGGCCGCAATGGCGGGGGAGACGGCGGCGATCATGGTCACCGGGAGCCACATTCCGGCGGATCGAAACGGGCTCAAGTTCTACGTTCCCACGGGCGAGATCACCAAGGGCGACGAGGGTCGCATCACGGCGGCGCTCGGGCGCGAGGCCAAGGGGCTCGACGCCGCCGAGGAGCCCCGGCTCGACCTGCCGGACCTGTATGCGGCGCGCTATGTCAAAGCCTTCGGGCCGGCCGCGCTCGCGGGTCTGCGGGTCGGGGTCTATGAACATTCCTCGGTGGCACGCGACATCCTGACCCGGCTCGTGACCGCTCTGGGGGGCGAGGCGGTGCCGCTCGCCCGGTCGGACAGCTTCGTTCCGGTCGATACCGAGGCGGTGGACGCCGACACGCGCGAGATGTTCGCGGGCTGGTGCGCCGAACACGGGTTGTCGGCGCTCATATCGACCGATGGGGATGCCGACCGCCCGATGGTGACGGACGACACGGGGCGGATCGTGCCGGGTGATGTGTTGGGCCCGCTGACGGCGGAGATGCTGGGGGCGCAGGTGATCGTGACGCCGGTCTCGTCGAACACCGCCGTGAGCCGGATGGGGTTCGGGCGCGTGGACCTCACCCGCATCGGCTCCCCCTTCGTGATCGCGGGAATGGAGGCGGTGCGCGCGGCCGATCCGGCGGCGCAGGTCGTGGGATACGAGGCGAACGGCGGGTTCCTGCTGGGCTTCGAGGCGGCGGGACCGGCCGGCCCCCTGCCCCCGCTGATGACGCGCGACAGCGTCCTTCCCATCGTGGCGCCGCTGGCGCGCGCGGTGGCGGAGGGCACGTCCCTGTCAGAGCTGGTCGCCACCCTGCCCGCCCGCTTCACGGCGGCGGACCGGCTGACGGGGATCGAGAGCGCGGCCTCGGGCGCGTTCATCGAGGCGATGACGGAGGATCCGGCCCGCCGCGCTGCGTTCTTCGACACGGGCAGCGACGAGACCGCGATGGACACGACCGACGGGCTGCGCGTCACCTTCGCGGGCGGCGAGGTCGTGCATCTGCGGCCCTCGGGCAACGCGCCCGAGTTCCGGTGCTACACCGAGGCCGACAGCCCCGAGCGCGCGCAGGCGTTGCTGGAGCGCCACCTCGCGGCCCTGCGCGGCGCGCTCGGCTGACAGGCTACGGACCAGGCAATCGCCCGCTGGCGAGCCGGTCGCCGATGTGATCGCCCAACCGCAGGGCCAGCGCGAGCATCATCAGCGTCGGGTTCGCGTGGCCGCTGGTGGGCAGGACGGAGCCGCCCGCGACGAAGAGCCCTTCGACCCCGAACACCTGACACTCCGCATCCACAACGCCCTGCGCGGGGCTCGCGGCCATGCGGGTCGTGCCGAGGCTGTGGCCCATGTCGATCACCCGCGCCGATGCCGGATCGCGCGCGGCCACCCAATCGACCGGCTCGGGCGCCTCAAGGCCCGCCTTGGCGAAGGACGCGCTCACCAGTTCGCCCATGGCGAGGAGGTTGCGCCGCGCGGCCTCACCCGCCTGCCACCGCACGACCGGCACCGGCATGCCCAGCGCATCGCGGGCCGGTCCCAGCGTCACGCGGTTGGCCGGGTCCGGGGGTTGTTCGCTGATCGCCTCGACGCGCAGGCCCGTGAACTTGTGCGGCAGGCGGCCATAACGCACCTGCGTGGCGACGGTGTTGGGAAACAGGCGGATCGCCGTTTCGACGATGGGCCGGCTGATCGCCTGCGGCAGGCGTCCGCTGTCGAGCAGTTTGACCGCCGAGCCCTGCGCGATGCGCAGCGGGCTTTTGGCCGCAGTGACGAGATCCGCCGAGACCGACCTGCTGCGCCCCTTGAGAAGGCGGGAGATCGCCGCAAAGGGATCGTCGGGCGCGCGTTCCTCGGTCATGAAGATCGCGCCGTTGAGGAGCTTCTCGCGCCGCTGATGGTCCTCGGTCAGCGCGAGGCCGTGCTGGTAGAGATGCGCCATGCCGCCCGCGCGATGGCTGAAAAAGCCGAACCGGGCCGCCATCTGCCCCGCCGCGCGGGCGTCGAACCGGGCCACCGGGGCGGTCGGATGGTCCATCAGGTGCCGGCCGACCTGATCGTGGTCGTTGCCGACCCCGGCGGGCGCCACGTCGTTCGACTGGAGCAGGAGGCGCGGGTTCTCGATCGCGGAGGCGGCGAGGACGACGGCGCGGGCGGTCAGGCTGGCGCGGCGGCCCGTGAGGCTTGCCACCTCGACCCGCTCGACGGTGCGGGCGTTGTGGGCGAGCGCGAGCTTCGTGACCGTCGCGTTCACGATAAGCCGCACGTTGGGTGGCGGGTCGGCGAGGAAATCGGCCCCGAAGCGCATGATCTCGGACGGGTTGCGGGACGATCGGGCGAATTGCCAGAACATCGACCGAAAGGCCGCCGGGTCCGGCATTTTGCGCGGGGCGTCGCGGCCCAGAACCGGCCAGAGGTCCGGCCCGTAGTGGGCGGGCCCCAGACATAGCAGCGCCTCGGCCCGCGTGACGAAAGGCGCGAGCGTGTCCGCGTCCACCGGCCAGCCCGAGAGCGGCACCCAATCGCGCGGCGCGTAGTCGACCGGATCGAAAGGCGCGGATTTGCCCGCCCAGGCCTGCGTCGCGCCGCCGAGCCCGCGCAGGCGCAGGCCGTAAGGCTGCGCCTCGGGGTCCCAGTCGCGCGCAAGGGTGCCGTGATGAGCGGCGCGATAGAGCCGCGCGGCGTCGCCCATGTCATCGTCTTCGATCTCGACCCGGTTCAGCGCCTCATGCGCCGGGTCGGGATCGACCCCGCCGCTTTCCAGCACGACCACGTCGAACCCACGGGTGCCGAGCGTGCGGGCGAGCGTCAGGCCACAGGCCCCGCCGCCAACGATCACAACGTCCGCCGTGATCTGCGTGCCGTCCGGCAGGGTGTCGAGCGACTCCGGCGTCATCATTTCCTTGTTGCCAACAAATTATGGGCCAAAAGTACATATATCGGTTTGACACAAGCACGTCTCGCGCGGTCTGAACAGGAACCGTTGCGGGTGGGCGACGGATCGGTGCAGGCCGGCAACATGGGAGCCGTGAACAGGTGGCGCGCGTTGGGTTGAGAGAATGGCTGGCCGTGGGCCGGGTGATCGCTGCGGGCGATTTGTTGCGCAATTCCGGGCCGTTGCAGGAAGTGGCCCGGTTCGAGCGCGCGCTGTGCGATGAAACCGGCGCGACCCATGCGCTTGCTGTGACGAGCGGCACATCGGCGCTGGTCTGTGCCTTGCAGGCCGCGGGGATCGGACCGGGGGACGAGGTGCTCGTCCCGGCCTATACATGGATGGCGACGGTCGCCGCGCCGCTCCTCGTCGGCGCCGTGCCGGTGCTGGTGGAAGTGGACGAGACGCTGGCGATGGACCCCGATGACCTTGCCGCCAAGATCACGCCGCGCAGCCGCGCGGTGATCCCGGTCCACATGCTCAACCGCCCTTGCGACATGGACCGGATCATGTCCGTGGCCGGGGCGCACGGGCTCGTGGTGATCGAGGATTCCTGTCAGGCGGTCGGGGTGCGCTACAAGGGCCGCGCCTGCGGGACGATCGGCCAGGCCGGAGCGTTTTCCTTCAACCAATACAAGAACATGACGGTGGGCGAAGGCGGCGCGGTCCTGACCAGCGACCCGGACATCCACGCCCGTGCCTTCAACGCGCATGACATGGGCTGGGCCTATCGCGGGGCCGGTGCGCCGGAACCGCGCGGGCCGATGTTCGTGGGCGGGAATTACCGGATCAGCGAGATTCAGGGCGCGATCCTGCGCGTGCAGCTGCGCCGGTTGCGCCGGTCGCTGTCGCGCGTCGGCAAACGGCTCGCCATTATCCGCGATGTGCTGGAGCGCGCCGGTCTTTCGGTCGCGCCGCATAACGACCCGGACGAGGTTCTGGGGCTTGTCGTCACCTTCGACACCGAGGCGGAGGCGCGTGCTTTCGCGCGCCATCGCGGCGTGCATCACCTGTTCGACAATTCCAAGCATATCTATACCGAGTGGACCCCGATCCTTGACGGTCGCACCTTCCACCCTGGGTTCGACCCCTGGACCTGGGCCGGGCGCAATGCGCCGGTGTCGGCGGAGGATTGTCCGAAAACGCTCGACCGGCTGCGGCGCAGTTGCCGGATCGACCCGATGGCGCGTCTGCCGCTGTTCGCCGTGCGCCTGCTCGCCCGCCGCATGACGGCCTGAGCCGCGCTCATTCCCCGAAGACCGAGAGATAGCGCAGAACGGTCGGCCCGAGCGTGATGAGAAAGAGCGCGGGCAGCATCATGATCGACATGACGCCCGACATCTGCACCGGCAGGCGGTTGGCCTTTTCCATCGCCTTCATCTCCCGCGCCTCGCGCATTTCGGCGGCATAGGCGTTGAGCGCGCGGGCGATCGAGGTGCCGTAATCCATCGACTGGCCCACGACCTGCGTGAAGGCCGTGACCTCCTCCACCCCCATGCGTTCGGCCATGTCCGCCATCGCCTGTTTGCGGTCGCGGCTGGCGAGGATCTCGGCCTGACAGAGCAGGAATTCCTCGGAAATCGCGGGGCTGACCGTGTCGAGGCTCTGTCCCACGCGGGTCATGGCGGCGTCGAAGCCCATGCCCGCCTCGGTCGAAATCTGGAGCAGGTCGAGCGCGTTGGGAAAGCCTGCTTCGATCTCGCCCTGCCGGCGTTTGATCTTGCGCTTGAGCCAGAGGGTCGGGGTCCAGAAGCCGATGGCGGTGGAAATCGCAACGATGCGGGAGGCGGCGATGAAACCGAGCCCGCCGACCCAGCTGTCGATGACGAGCGGCAGGCCAAGGGTGCGGTCGAGCGCGACGAGCAGCACCGCGATCACCGGCGCGGCGGTGGCGAGGATCAGGCGCAACACGAAGAAGTTGCGCAGCACATTGGGCCCGTCGAAGCCCGCGCGGCGCAGCTGGTCACGGATCTGGGTGCGTTCGGCGCGTTCCTCGGGCAAGAGCGCCTTTAGCATCCCCTCCGGCACCCGGTCGGGGGTCTTGAGCAGGTCGCGCCGTTTCGCAGCCCGCCCGTAGGTGGCCGAGGCGGCGCGCATCCGCTCGGCCGCCGGGTCGCGCATCGCGACGGTGGTGTAGAGCGCGAGCAGGACGAGGCCCAGCGCCATCCCCATCATCACCAGCAGGAGCACCGGGGAGTTGAGCAGCATCGTCAGGTCGGAGGCGAAATCACCGGGCATATCAGGTCCTCACACGCGGAAGGTCACGAGTTTGCGCAGCAGGAGACCGTTGCCGATCACCAGCCCCGCGATGGTGAAGCAAAGCGGCCAGAACATCGGATCGTCGCGCACGGACGCGTAATAGTCGGGCGCGGTCAGCACGGTCCCCAGATACATGACGAAGGGCATGGCCGAGAGAATAAACGCTGTGATGCGCCCCTCGGAGCTGACGGCCGCCACCCGCCGCCGCATGGCAAAGCGCATCCGGATCACGCGGGCCAGCGTTTCGAGCATCGCGCCGAGGTTGCCGCCGGTCGCGTGCTGGATCTGCACGGCGGCGGCGAGGTAGTGGAAATCCTCGATGTCGATGCGGGCGGCCATGTCGTCGACCGCGTCCGTGAGGCTGTCACCATAGGCCACCTGATCGGCGAGCAGGCGGAACTCGTCCGCGATAGGCGCGGGCAAGGTGCGCGAGACATTCTGGATCGTGACGTTGAGCGGATGGCCCACGGACAGGCCGCGTTTCATCAGGTCGAGCGCCTCGGGCAGTTGTTTCGTCAGCGCCTCGGCCCGTTTTCGCCCGGCCATACCGATCACGACGCCGGGGAGGAGAACCCCCACACCGGCAGCGGCGGCGAAGGCCAGAAGCGGTCCGGTCACGCCCTGCATCACCACGAAAAGCACCGAGGTCACAAGGGCCGAGAGCATCAGGAGCACGCGGGGGGCGAGGCTCATCCCGGCCTGCCGCATCCGGACGGGCAGGACGCGCAGAAGTGGCAGCGCCTCCAGCCCCGATGTTTCGCTCCGTTTGCGCAGACGTTCGGCACCGCCTTCGCTTCGGTCCGCCTGCATCCGGCGCATCCGGTCGAGCCGCGCCTGCCCGGCCCCGCCGGGGCGCAACGCCTGCCAGATCGCGAGGCCAACGAGCATCAGCGCCAGCGCGGCAAGGCCCACAAGGAGCGCGGGGGTTGTGAGGCCCGCCATCACACCGGCTCCGCAGCGGTAAAGACCCCGACGGGGAGCGGGTAGCCCGCGGCCTCGATCGCCTCGACGCAGCGCGGGCGCACGCCGGTCGGGCCGAAACGCCCGATGACATTGCCGTCGGCGTCGCGGCCCGACTGGCGGAAGGCAAAGATCTCCTGCATCAGGATCGTGTCGCCCTCCATCCCGTAGACCTCGGAAATCCCCGTCACCCGGCGCGAGCCGTCCGACAGGCGGTTGAGTTGCAGGACGAGGTGGATGCCTGCCGACACCTGATGGCGCACGGCGGAAAGCGGGAAATCGTTGCCGATCATCACCACCATCTGTTCCAGCCGGCTGATCGCGTCGCGCGCGGTGTTGGCGTGGATGGTGGTCATCGACCCGTCATGGCCCGTGTTCATCGCCTGCAGCATGTCGAACGCCTCGGACCCGCGCACCTCGCCGATGACGATACGGTCGGGGCGCATCCGGAGCGCGTTCCTGACGAGGAGCCGCTGGCTTACCTCGCCCGCGCCCTCCACGTTGGCGGGCCGGGTTTCGAGCCGCACGACATGCTCCTGCTGAAGCTGAAGCTCGGCGGCATCCTCGATCGTCACGATCCGCTGGCGCAGGTCGATGTGGGAGGAGAGGGCGTTGAGCATCGTCGTCTTGCCCGACCCCGTGCCGCCGGAAATCAGGATGTTCATCCGTGCGCCCACGGCGGCGCGCAGGAAATCGGCGGCGGTGCGGCTGAGCGCGCCGAACTCCACCAGCTTGTCCATCGTGAGCTTGTCGGCCGAGAACTTGCGGATCGACAGCGACGGGCCGTCGATGGCGCAGGGCCGGATGATCGCGTTCACGCGTGACCCGTCCGGCAGGCGCGCATCGACCCAGGGCTGGCTCTCGTCGATCCGGCGGCCCACGCGGCTCACGATCTTGTCGATGATGCGCAGGAGGTGCTTTTCGTCGCGAAACGTCGTGGGCGCACGTTCGAGAAGGCCGCGGCGTTCGACGAAGACATGGTCGTGCCCGTTCACGAGGATGTCGGACACGGTGTCGTCGGCCAAAAGCGGCTCAAGCGGGCCGAGGCCGATCACCTCGTCGATCAATTCGCCCACCAGACGTTTGAAGCTGTCCGAGCCCATCTGGATCTGGCGGTCGTTCAGATGGGTGACGACGAGGGCCGAGATCGCGCGGCGCAGCTCCTTGGCGTCGGCTTCCTCGATGAGGGCGAGGTTGACCTCTTCGAGGATGACCTCGTGCAGGCGGTGCTTGAGGTCGAACCAGTCCGCCGCCTCACCCGCCGAAGAATGGGCGACCGGGGCGGGGTCAGGCAGGGGCACGACGTTGGCCGGCGCGGGTGCTGCGGGCACCGGGGCAGGTTGCGGCGCAGGGGCCGGGCTTCGCCGGCTCCGGAAGTCGTTGAAGATCGGCATGTCAGGCCCTCCGGCGGCTGGTGTTGGCGAAATCGGCGCGGACCGCTTCCGTGAGTGGCCCCATCGCGCGCACGACGGCGGAGCGCGGCGCGGCGAGGGCGAGCGGCTGACCGTGGTCGCGGGCACGCCCCGCGGCGCGGTCGTCGCGGGGGAGCCATGTGGCGAGGGGCTGGCCAAGGAAATGCTCGGCCTCGCGCAGGTGAGTGGCCCCCGGCTTTTTCTCGCGGCACATGACCACCTCGACCGGCAGCGCAGCATGGTCGTCGGTGTAGAGGTCGATCATCCGGCGGATCTGGCGCACGGTGTGGACCGAGGTGTCGCCGAGGATGAAGAAGCGGTCGGCGCGGGCGAGCACGGCATCGACCCAGTCGACCAGCGCACGGGGCAGATCGAGGATGACGTGGTCGTAAGCGGTGCGCAGGGTGTCGAGCAGGCGCGCGACCAGGTCGGGCGTCATGGCGTCGAGCGGCGCAAGGGTGACGGGCGCGGCCATCACGTCGAACCCGCCCGGACCGTAGGTCGCGAGCGCGCGGTCGAGGAAGGGCTGGTCGGGATCGGCCTGCCCCTGCAACATTTCGAGGTAGGCCCCGCCGTCTGTCATGTCGATCGAGGCCCCGAGGACGCCGTTCTGGAAATCGAGGTCGACGACCGCCACGCGCGGGGCCGGGTCGGTGGACTTACGCTCGCGGGCGGCGAGGCGCGTGGCGAGGTTCAGCGCAAAGCTCGTCGTGCCAATGCCGCCCGCAGCGCCGGCGACGGCGAGGATCATGCCGTTGTGGCCGTTACCGCCCTGAGTCGCAGGCATGTCGGGGGCATCGTCGAGTGGCGCGGCCTGTGCCATCTGCGGCTGGGTGCTGGCCAGCGGGATCACCTCGGCCACGCCAGCGTCCATCAGATTGCGCGCGGTCGCGAGGGTGAGCGCGTCACCGGTCACGCCGAGGATCTGGAGCGCGTCGCCGAAGTGGCGCTTGAGCTCGCGGATCACGGCGAGGTCGGTGTCGTCGCCGGGCCGGACTTCGAAGACCAGAAGCTCCACGCCGGCCAGATCCGCATCGGCGCGGGTCATGTAGTCGGCGAGCGAATGGGGGCGGAAATCGACGTCGAGGTTTTCGTCGCGGGCCAGGCCGCGCGCGACCATCTCGGCCACGCCCGGCGTGCCGCCCAGCATGAGGGTGCGGGTGCGGCGGGGTGACGGGGCCGCGGCTGGCGAGTCCGCCACGAGGGCGGGTGCGGGGGCGCGGCGGCTGGCGAAGGCTGGGTCGGTCATGATGCGTCTCCATCACGCAGGATTTCGGCGGGGAGCGAAGCGCTCATGCTGGGAAAGGCGAAGCCCTGCCCCACCCGTCCGTCGTCATTGGCCGACAGGAGGGTGGCGAGCGCGCCGATGGGGGTCACGAATTCAAAGCCGAGGTCGATGATCTCGACGGTGACATGCGGCGTGTAGGGGCCGCCGAGGAACCCGAGATTGTCGTCGAAGGCATAGGAAAAGCGCAGGTTCGCGGCGGTGGCATTCGTCGGCAGGAGCGCCTGGATGCGGGCATGGATCGCTTGCCCGGTCTCTCCCGCGTCCGCCGTGCAGCTGACCGGGCCGGGATCGGCGCAAAGCCCGGTCTGGGCGCGGCAGGCGGTGCCGAAGGGCACCACCTGCGCGGCCTGCGGCCCGCGCGTATTCCGGGTCGCAAGCCCCTCACAGGCGGGGCTTGCGACCACGGCAGCACGCACCGCCTGCTCGGTCGCCTTCTGGGCCATCACATAGGAAAATGCGAGGCGGCCAAAGTCGATCAGGCCGAAGGCGAGTAGAAGGAACAGGGGCATCACCAACCCCATCTCGACAAGAGCACTGCCCGCGTCGTCGCGCCAGAACCGGCGCGCGCGCGATATGAGGCGGCGGGCGTTCATGTGCCGAAAATCCTGCCGCTGTCGCGCACTACGGTGTTCGCGGTCGGAAGCTCCAGCCCTGTGAGGCGAAAGACGCGGGCGAAGGGATAGGTGATCTCGAGCGCCGCCGTGACGGTGGCGACCGGCACGACCGACTGGCGGTAGTCGCCCGCGACGCAGGCCACGCTCGCGACCACCGAGGACACGGTGATCGAGGACGGGAAGAGCGGCGTGCCGTCGGCGGCGTTGCGCACCATATCCGTCAGCGCCGGACCCCAGGCATCGAGGTCGGGAGAGGCCGAGTCGCAGATCGCCCCGTCCTGAGCGCGGGTGACGTAGCGCGTGGCATCGCGCACGCCGGCGATGGTCGCCTGGTAGGCCCAGAACGTGCGCGCCGCCTCGATCGACAGGGCAAAGAGCACGAGCATCAGCGGCAGGACGAGGCCGAACTCGGCCAGAACCGCGCCATCCTCGCGCCGGGCGAAGCGCCGGATATGGGACCGGGCGCGCATCAGTCGTACAGTCTCACGACATCGCGCAGCGCGGCGCCCGTCACGTTGTCGGCGGGCGAGGGGCCGATCTGGCCCACGATCTCGACCGCCAGACCGTCGGTGCCGTCCAGCCCGACGGGGGCCATCAGGAACAGCTCGGCATAGCCCAGCACGGGCACGTCGCGCGACCCGGCGGTGACGGCGTTCGCCCCGCAATCGACTACGGCGGCGGAGATGACGCGGCGGGCCGGGTCTTCGGACGTCTCCGGCGTGCAGGTCGGGCCGACGTCGAGGTCGAGCACATCACCAACACCGCCAAGGAGACCGCCCACGAGCCCGCCTGAGCCGGAGCCGGTGTCGCCTTCAAGCGCGGCCTCAAGCTCGGCAACGTAGAGATCGAACCGCGTCTCGGCCTCAGGATGCGGGTCGTCCCCGCCGTAGTTGGCCTCGATGTAGAGGTCGCGCCCCGTGGCCCAGTCGCCATCGCCCAGCACACCGCAGCTTCCGCCCGACTGACAATCGTCAAGCGGCAAGCCGAGGCTCGCGCCAAGCGTGGCGTT
Source organism: Maritimibacter sp. (assembly GCA_002695005.1). Classification (GTDB taxonomy): domain Bacteria; phylum Pseudomonadota; class Alphaproteobacteria; order Rhodobacterales; family Rhodobacteraceae; genus Maritimibacter. Next base: position 507,755 of record NZNT01000020.1, on the reverse strand, counting down.
GGAACTGGTGAGACAGCTTCCCGCCGAGGGCGCGAAGGAGGACAGCACGTTGGAGGCCGCCGGGTAAAGCGCATCGCCCAAGAGGTCACCCGCCGGCCCGTCGTAGATGTCGAAGGGAATGTTGAGCGCGGCATCCAGGCTGACGGACAAAAGACTGTCGCGCACCGACACCCCGTCGTCGGCAAGGCAGACGGGCTTGTCCGCTTCGCCCGCGATCATGCAGATGTCCAGCCCGATGCCGGACAGTCCCGCGCAAACCCCGTCCAGACCGATGAGATCGGCCACGGGGTCGAGCGGCGCGATGGCTCCCGCAGCCAACTGGCCCGCGTCTGCGGCGAGGTGCAGGTCGAGCGAGCGGCCCACGTTCGCGCTGATGTCGAAGCTCGCGGACGGGGCGCAGATCATCAGCGGGGTCACGTTGCAGGCGTAGCGGGTGAACCCCGCGACCGCGTGAGCCCCCGCCGTATCGCGCCCGGCGGTGTCGCCGCCAAGCGCCGCGAAGACCGCGCCGAAGACAGGGGCGACGCCCCGGTCGTCCAGCCGAACCGAGACGAAGCGGGCAGCCTGTGGGGTGGAGGTCTGCGCGACGGCCCCCTGCGCATCCGGGCGCAGCGCGTAGAAGGCGAGCGTGATGTCGTCCGCATCGAGGGTCGCGCCGCCGTCGCCGTAGGTCTGGAGGTCGGTGATGAGCGTGGTCGCCGCGCGTTCGGCCCGCTCGATAGCGTCGGGTCCGCCGTCGAGTTCGCCGGCGGCGGCGAGGGCCACGGTATCGGCGAAACTCTGCATCTCGGATTGCGTGGCCGCGACCCGGCCGAAGTCGTAGCTCAGCGCCATGATCCCAGCGAAGATCGCGAGCATGAGCGCGAAGACGACAAGGATCGCGCCGCTTTCGTCCGCGAGCGGACGGCAGCGATTGAACGGCGGGCGGCGGGTCATTGGCTCAGAACGATCTCTTCCGAGGCGACGCCCCGGCGGACGCGAACGGTGGTCGGGTCGATGGTGGGGGCCTGCACGACGACCTCGGGTTCCGGTTCCGGTTCCGGGTCGCCCCAGACATCGCGCATGGTGATCTGGTCGGGTGCGTCGGTGCGCTCCTCGGGCCCTTCGTGGCGCAGGATGAGGCTGAGTTGCCCCGCTTCCTGCGCGAGGACGAGCCGCTGGCTGTCGCGGGGCGCGACCTCGACTGTGATGGTGCGGGCCATGCGCGCGCCGCGTGCCTCGGTGTCCTGATCGACGGCGAGGACGCGGGTGTCCTGAAGGATGACGCCGGTGCGCAGCGTGTCGCCGCGCCCTTCGGTGAGGACGATGTCCACGCGGTCACCGGGGCTGACGAAGCCGCCGACGGCGGTGTCGGCGTTGACCCGGATCGCAACGGCACGGGTGCCGGGGGCGAGCGTCGAGCCGATGGTGACCGTGGCCCCGAACTCCGAGACGTTTCGCGCGAGGATCACTTCCCCCTCGCGGATCGTCTGGGTCGCGCGGCGCGGCGCGGTGCCCTCGACCCCCAGAAGCGCCGTGGCGCTGTCATAGGCTTCGTCGGGGACGAGATCGGCGGGCCAGGTCTGCGGCACGAGGTCGTCGCGCCGGATCGCTTCACCGAACCTGATGTCGCGCGCGGCGGCGATGAGGACCACCGTTTCCGGTGTCTCGGCCACCTGCGCGACCGGCGTCTCGGTCCCCAGCACACGCTGGGCGACGACGGCGCAGCCGAGTGCAAGGGCGATGCCGCTGCTGGCAAGGAGGATGGGGGCGATACGCATGAACTGCTCTACTCGTACGGATTGAACACGTCTCCGCCTCATGGATCGGGCGGAGTGAAACGGGCACGCGCCTTACGCCTGTTTCTGCTGTGCGGCGCGTGCCCCTCGGGCGGATCAGCTCGGGGCCGCAGGGGCGTCCGGCAGGGCCGAAGACGCGGCGCCCATCGATTCCGACACGTCGCCGGACAGGGTGAGGAACGCGCCTGCGCCGATGGTGATGGCGAGGGACAGCGCGATCCCGTATTCCACGAGAGTTGCGCCGCTTTCGTCTTTGCGGAAACGACCGAGGGTGGATTTGATGATGTTGAACATGACTGCTCCTGGTTACTGACGAAGCCACAGTGGCCCGCTTCAATGCTCAGAAAGGTGTCGGATTGCCCGGCGGCTTACATCATCCAAACGGATGAGAGATACAACTCTGGGTTGTTCTTGTCCGGCGTCCGGGGGTAGGAGAACCTGTCCTTTGCACTGTTTGGTCACAGAATTGCCGGGCCTCGGACACAATCAGCCCGGAACCGGGACGTTCCGCCCCAAAAATTCGCAATCTGCGACGTTGGCAGGCCCGCCAAAGGTTAACGGCCTCGTCAAAAATACCTCAAATATTCCCCAATCTGGATACACCTTCTTAGTTGAATGGCCCCGTTAAGTACCCAGTTCGGAAGGTTTCCCCATGGTCATGCCAGCCAACCACCGCCGGATCGCGGCGGCGTCCATCACCTCAGACCTCGGCTGTTTCGTGCGAGTCGGTCACATGGCGACCCTCACTTTGTCAGGACAGGCCGACTTCCGTTCGATGGCGGAGGCGATCGCGGTGGCGACCAAGGCGGACCGACTCGCGCTCGTCCGGCTCTATGACGATGCGCCGGAAGCCGAGATCATCGTGGACGTGGGCGGCGTCGACAGCCGCAAGTTGAACGCGCTGGTCGCGACGGCCGCCGAGGGCGAGGTCGGAGGGCTCAAGACCTATTCGGGCGAGTATTTCGAGAAGTTCACGGTCCTGCTCGGCAAGTCCGACGGTCACGCGGACATCCTCTTCATGGCCTGCGCGGACCCGGCTGTGACCGAGCTTCTCGCCTCCGAACTCGCCTTTCTATGGTCGCTGCGCAAGAAGGGGCTGGTGTCGCGGATGCTCGGCCATGTGTCCGACTATGACCCGCGTGCGGTGCTTCCGCTTCTGTCGCATGAGAATCACTTCGACCTGACGCGGGCCGAGGCGCGGGTGTGCCGGTCGTTGGCCGACGGGCTCAAGCCCGCCGAAATCGCGCGGCGGCTGGACTGTTCGATGCCCACCGTGCGCACCCATCTGCGCAACATCTATGCGAAGACAGGGCTGTCGGGCATGATGGACGTGGTTCACAAGCTGCACGCGGATACGGCGCTCGTCTGATCCCTACTGGATGGACCGGATCGCCGGATAGGCCGCGCGAAAGGCCTGATAGGCGCTTTCGTACACCTCGCGAAGGTCGTCCACGGGGTCGATCACCTCGCCCACGTCCGGCGCGGTCATGATCTCCTGCACATCGCGTCCGGTCGCGGCCATGCCGAGCCGGGCCGCGCCCAACGCCGCGCCGAACTCGCCGCCCGAGGGCAGCGCAAGCGGCACCCCCAGCACCGTCGCGATGAGGCGCAGCCAGTAGCGCGAGGCCGCGCCGCCGCCGATGGCCATGAGGCCGTCCATCTGGGCGCCGGTGGCCTTCAGCGCTTCAAAACTGTCGCGCAGGCCATAGGCCACGCCCTCCAGCACCGCGCGGGTCATGTCGTCGCGGGTCGTGGCAGCGGACAGGCCGGTGAAGGCCCCCCGGATGTCGGCGTCGTTGTGCGGTGTGCGCTCGCCAGAGAGATAGGGCAGGAACCGCACCGTGCCGGGGGCGGCGAGCGCATCGCCAAGATCGGCGGTCAGCCCGGCGGGCGTGGTGCCCGCGATGCCCGCGAGCCAGTTGAGGCTGTCGGTAGCCGAGAGCATCACCCCCATCTGATACCAGCGCCCCGGCACCGCGTGGCAGAAGGTATGGACCGCCGTTTCCGGCGCGGGGCGATAGCCGTCCCGCGCGGCGAGGAGGACGCCGGAGGTGCCCAACGAGACGAAGCCCTGCCCCTCGTTCAGCGCGCCGATCCCACAGGCCGCCGCCGCGTTGTCGCCCGCACCACCCGCGACCGTGACGGGCCCGGTAAGGCCCCAGGCTTCGAGCAACTCGGGTCGCAACACGCCTGCGCGGTCAGAACCCTCAACAAGGGCGGGCATCTGGTCGCGCCGCATGTGACCGGCGGCGAGCAGGTCGTCGGACCAGTCCCGCGCGCCGGTGTCGAGCCAGGCGGTGCCGGCCGCGTCGGACATATCCGTGACCGGCGTGCCGGTGAGGAAGAAGTTCAGGTAGGCCGCGGGAAGGAGCACCGTTTCGACCTGCGTGAACACCTCCGGCTCATGGTCGCGCACCCAGTCGAGCTTGGGGGCGGTGAAGCCGGGAAAGACGATGTTGCCCGACGCCGCGCGCACACCCGGCATCCCGTCCAGCCGGCGCGCCTCTTCCGCCGAGCGGGTGTCGTTCCACAGGATGCAGGGGCGCAGCACCGCGCCTTGCGCATCCAGCAGCGTCGCGCCGTGCATATGCCCCGCCACGCCGATGCCCGCGAGGTCGCGAAACGCCGGATGGTTCTGGGCCAGTTCCGCCACGGCCCCTTCGAGGGCGGCGATCCAGTCGGCCGGGTCCTGCTCGGACCAGCCGGGATGGGGATGGCTCACCTTGTAGTGCCGCTCCGTCGCCCCGATAGGTTGGCCTGCGTCGTCCACGAGCAGCGCCCTGAGCCCGGATGTGCCGAGGTCGATCCCAAGAAAAGTCATGCGTCACTCCACCTTGCGCAGGGCCGCGCGAGTCGGCGGCCCGTCCTGTTAGCGCTGACTGTCGCCCGCGCCCAAGTCAGGGTCAACGCCTCCGCATGTCGTCGCCGAAAGCTTCAGCTATATTGTGCATTGGTGGACCCACGTTCCGGCGCGGGGTATTGCGGACCGGTGAATTCGAGTGTGTTGCAGGACGTATCGCGCCATGACCCGAAGCCTTGCCATGACCCCTCCGATGCGCCCTTACATGGACGGCGGCTCGGATGCGGACGACACCGTGGTCCTCGAACGCATCCTGCCCTACCTGCTCAACCGCACGGCCTTTCAGCTCAACCAGCTGCTCAAGTCGGACCTCAAGCCCCACGGAATCTCGATCTCCAACTGGCGGGTGCTTGCGGTGCTCGCGGTCAACGGGTCCGTGACGATGAGCGACATCGCCTCTTACGCGATGATCGAGCAGCCGACGGCAAGCCGTATGGTGGACCGGCTGGTCGCGGACGGGCTTGTCGAGCGGCGCAAGGGCGACGCGGACCGGCGCGTGCGCTCGCTCGCGCTCACGGACCGGGGGCGGGAGAGCTATGCCGCCGTGCGCAACCTCGCCTTCGCGCATACCGCACGTGCGTTGGGGGGACTGAGCGAAGCCGAATGCGCCCTGCTGACCGATCTGCTCCTGCGCATCGAGGCGAACCTTGGCGCACCGCTCACGGATTTCGGGGGCTGAGGCTCACCGGCTCATGAGCCGCCGCACAACGGGAACGAGCGTGGCGCGCAGGGCCGGGTCAAGCACCGTGTCGGCCAGCACCTGTTGGGCGAGGTCGAGGCTCGTGATGCGCCCGCGCCTGATCTTCGTCAGAACCTCGACCAGCGCCTTGTCCGCGCAACTGTCGGCCGCATAGGTCCAGACCGGGACCGCCGCGCTGTCGGGCATACGGGGCGACAGGCCGCAGCGCCGCGCGGGCTCGGCGTTGCTGTAAAACAGCGTCACGAGGTCGGCGAGCGCGGAACTGTCCGACGCGTAGTAGGTATGCGCGAGCATGTCGTCGCCCAGCGCGGACATATCCACGCTGTCGAGGTCTTCGAGGGCGAGGAGGTCGTCGCCCCCCTGCCCCGCACGCGGCGCGCGACCGTGAAGCCGCCGCGACGTGGCCAGAGCGAAATCGCGGTCGGAGGCGTAAAGCGTAAGCCGTTCGGCCAGCGGGCGGATGGTCGGCAGCATGGCCGAGAACAGCCCCGCATCCACATCGGGCGCGGCGAAGATCACCTGATCGAAGGGCGGGGCATCACCCGGCCCGACATCACGGCGCAGCGCCATCAGCTCGAGCGCATCGGTGAGCGCGCGGTTGCCCATCGAATGCGCGACGAGGTGGATCGTCCCGGCCCCGGACCGCGCCACGATATCGTCGAGGAAATGGGTCAGCCGCCGGGCCGAGACCCTGACGGTCGCCGCATCTGCGACATAGGCAAAGGCCGATCCGCGAGAGGGCCAGGAATAGAGCACCGGAACGCCCGGGAACTTCATGTCATGGGCCATCTGCGCCGTGCGCCGCATCCCCTTCTCGAACGCCACGTTGAAGCCGTGGACGAAGACGAATATGTCGTCCGCCGCACGATCTTCGAGCCGGGTGCGCATCCCGTCCCAGAAATCCCCGTCGGTGACCGGCGTCACGCTTTGCAGAACGACATGCTTGGCCGGGTTCGGGCCGAACTGGAGCTTCCAGATCGTCGGGGACTCCACGATGGCGGTCTGGTGATCGTTGGGGATCGTCACCGTCGCGATGCCCAACTCCAGCGTACCGCGCTGGCCGGAATAGAATTCTGCCGGGATGGCCTCGTTCCCCCGCGCGCGGTCGGTGGCATAGAACACTTCGACCTCGTGATAGCCGCCGTCATCATCGACCGACCTGCTTGGGGCGGGCGTAGTCCGGGTGGCCTGCGCCGCCGCTGCGTATTCTTCCGCCAGCGCGGTATCGCCGGTCTCCCGCGCGAGGGCCGCGAGCCGGTCCTGCGTGTCCGCGATGGCATCGGCGCCGGCGCCCGCGTCGCGCTGTTCGCCGAGGATACGCTCCACCGCTGTGGCGGCCGAGGCGAGGTCGCCGGTGTCGCGAAACAGCGTGATGGCCGTTTCGTAAAGCGCGACCGGATCGCGCTCCAGCGTCTCGCGCTCCCGCGCCGCGAAATCGCCGAGCTGCGCATAGAGCAACGCGGCCTCGTCGCGGCGCCCGAGATCCTCGAGCACGTCCGCCTTGAGCATCTGAAGGTCGAAGATGAGCCGGGGATCGGCCAGTGACGCGTCGATCAGCGCCGCGTCGATCCGCTCGATGACCTCCTCCGGGGGCAGCGCCTCCGGGTCCGCGAGGGCGATCTGAAGACCGGCGAGCGCATCCGTGGTCTGGGCCGCGAGGCGCGTGGGGAGATGCAGGGAGACCGCCAGAACGAGGGCGAGGATCAGGCGGAAAACGGACATGGAATAACCTCTGGCGCAACTCCGGCCATGCTAGCTGGTCCGGGGCACCTGTAAAGCCATCCCGGTCGTTTTGGCTTTTCACGAAGCGGGCGTAAGCTGGGACATTGCGAATCGAATTGCTTTTTGAGGAAGGCCCAACAGGGGGGCGGGTGAAGGTGCTCGCGAGGATTACCCTATGCCTGGCTGTCTGGCTTGGCCCCGCCCTTGCGCGGGCCGAGGTTTCGGCGCTTCTTGTCGGCGTGGGGGACTATGCCGAGGGGTCGGGGATCGACGACCTGAAAGGACCGCCGAACGACGTCCGCCTTCTGGGCGAGGCGCTCGCGTCACGCGGCGTTCGCGACATCACGGTATTGGCGGACCACACGGAAGGCGCGGCGCGTCCGACGCGGGCAGCGATCCTTGCCGCGCTGAGCGAGCGGGCCGGACATGTCGGGCCGGGCGACCTCGTCTACGTTCATCTCTCCGGCCACGGCTCGCGCCAGAAAGACCTGAACGGTGACGAGACGGACGGGCAGGACGAGGTGTTTCTGCCCGCGGACGCCACGAACCGGGCGCGGGAAACCGGCCTGTTCGTAAACGCGATCACGGATGACGAGATCGGCGCGGCGCTGGATGCGATCCGGGCCACGGGCGCGGATGTCTGGCTGGTGATGGACAGCTGCAATTCCGGCACCGGGTTACGCGCGGGGTCGTCCGGACTTGTCGCGCGCTACGTCGATCCGCCGACGGGCATCGCGCCGCCGATGCGTGGCGAGGGGCGCGACGAAGCGGGCGGGGCCGGGTTGCCCGGCGGGATCGTCGCCTTTTACGCGGCGCAATCGACCGAACGGGCGCATGAGCTCGATTTCGGCGGTACCGGCGCGACGCAGGATTGGTACGGGCTCTTTTCCTCGCAGCTCGCCGCGCGTCTGGCCGACGGCGGCGACTGGACCTTTCGCCAGCTCTTTCAGGCCGTGCTCGCCGACATGAACGACCGCAGCATTCCCGGCGGTGCGCGGCTTCAGACGCCATTGTGGGAGGGCGACCTGATCGACCGGCCCCTCTTCGGCGCGGCGGACGGCGCATCCGCACGCCGTTTCCCGGTAGAGCGGGGGCGGATCGGCGCGGGACAGATCCACGGGATGCTCGACGGGACGCTCGTGGGCCTTTTGGCGGAAGCGAACGGCCCGGCGGGGGACTGGATCGGGCGGGCGCAGCTGTCAGACCTTGGCGCCCGCGATGCGCGGCTTACGGCGGTGAGCGCGGCGTGCAGGCCGGAGGCCGACGCGCCCTGCCCTGCCACCGGTCAGCTTCCTGCCGACGCGCGGTTCGCCGAGGTGATCGCCCGCCCCGTCGATCTTGCGGTCGTTTTCGCCCCGCCTGTGGAGATCGCGACGGGCGCGCCCCTCGCTGCCGATCATACTGCCCATGTCGCGCTGTTGCAGGCGCTCGACACCCCGGAGCTGTCGCTGCGTCTCGACGCAAAGGATTACGACGTCGCAGTCGGATGGGACGGCGCGTCGCTTTGGTTCGGGCCCCGTGTCGCGATCGAGGGCCAGCCCATCGGCCTGCGCTGGACACCGGGCGAGGCCCCGCTCGCACCGCTCATCGCGCGGATCGCGCGGGCCGAGACGATGGCCCATGCCTTCGGTGCCATTGCCGATGCCGGGTCCATCATGTTCAGAACGCCGGTGCCGGTCGCGGCGCGCGTGGCGCCGGTCGCGTCATCCGACCTCGCCCCGCTCGGCACAAATGTCGACCCGACCGAGGAATGCCTTGCGGCCGTCGCCCGACGCGCACCGGACGCAGCGCGCCCCCTGACGCCACGCGCCGAACTCAAGCAATGCGACACCCTGAGCGTGGCGGCACAGGGCACGATCGCGGGCGCGTATGACGTGAACCGCATCCATATCGACGCGCATTACTGCGTTCACGCGGATTACGCGCGGGTGGAGGACACCGCCGCCGCCGTCGCGCTCGGGCAGGATGTGTGGATCTGTTCGGACTGCGCGGGGAATTACAGCCCCGCAGGTTACAGCGCCGGGGAGGAACGCATGTTCATCGTCGTCGGCGAGGCGGCCGAGAACGCGGCGCCCCTGAACCTCACCGGTCTCGTCGAGACCTGCGACGGCGCGCCCCTGACGCGCGGGGCGCGGGCCGCGGCGGTGGACGACTTTCTGACGCGCCTCACGCGCACCCGCAGCCTGCGGGGCGGCACGGGCTTCGGCGGCGCACCCGACATCTGGGTCGAGGCCTTCGACTGGACAGTCGTGCCCAAGGCCATTGCGCTGGCAGGCGAGCAGCGAAATTGACAACACGGAGGACGAACCATTGAAACTGATCATTCCAGCAACACTCGCGGCGGCGCTGCTTGCCACGGCCGCACCCGCGCAGGACCTCGCCCAATCAGGCGCTGATCCGGCCGGAGAAACCGTGCGCGACTATGTCACCCGAATGCGCGCGATGGCCGAGCCGTCGGGCGACACCCGGATCGTGGGCGGCCAGCCCGCCGAGCCGGGGGCCTGGCCCGCCGCCGTTTCCCTTCACGATCCGGCAAAGCTCGACGACACGGCCGAAGGGGTGTTCCTTTCGCAATTCTGCGGCGGCACGATGATCACGCCGCAATGGGTCCTGACCGCTGCACATTGCGTCGTGGACGAGGACAACAACGCGCTCGCGCCCGAGGATCTTCTCGTGCGCACCAGTTCCCATGTCGTCTATCAGGGCGACCTGTGGGGGGTCGCGCGCGTCATCCCGCACGAGGCCTACGACCCGGACCTGTTCGACAATGACATCGCGCTGGTCCAGCTGGACCAGCCCATCAACGAACCGTCCGGGCCGGTCGGCACGGTGCCCCTTATTCCGCAGGGCGAGATGATCCCGAACGCGCCGGCGATGGTCATCGGCTGGGGCATGCTGGATGACGGCACTTTTCCCGAAGTGCTGATGGAGACGACAATCGACGTGGTCCCGAACGCCACCTGCAACGAGGGGATGGCGGAACAGGCGCGGCGCGAACTGGGCGGCTTCCTTCTGGGTGTGGGGGAGTCCAACGGCATCCCGATGGAGGTGCTCGAGGAGGCGTTCTCGATCCTGTCCACCAACATTAACCCGCGCCTGACCGAGAACATGGTCTGCGCTGGTGTCCCGTCTGGCAAACGCACGTCGTGTTCGGGGGATTCCGGGGGACCGCTCCTGATGCAGGCACCGGACGGCGACTGGGTTCAGGTCGGGATCGTCAGCTGGGGGCGTGAGCCGCTTTCGGCCGAGTCCCGTTGCGCGCATGAAGACCTGTATGCGGTCTACACGCGGCTGTCGTCGTATTTCGACTGGATCGCCGGGCATGTGGGGGGCTAGCAGCCGCGCCGCAGCCCTTGCACTGGCCCTGCTCCTCGCCCCGCCCGCCGGGGCGCAGGGGATCGACGCCCTGAACCAGCAGGCCATCGCGGCCTATCAGGCCGGGGATCTCGCCACGGCGCGGGCGCTGACCGAAGACGCCCTTGCGGTGGACATGGCGGCGGCGGCAGCCGAACCCGAGGCTTACTTGTGGGCCCTGAACAACCTGCTCGTCCTGATGGGCGCGGCGGGCGAGGATGCCGACACCATCCTCGCCACCACGACCCGCGCCGTGGACTTTGCGGCGACGGCGGGCCTTGAAGCGAGTGCGCCGGGGCTGGGCGTGGCGTTTTTCCACGCCTCTGCCCTCGACGCTGCCGGCCACCGGGCCGCCGCCATCGACGCGGTCCGACAGGCCATGACGATGGCGCGGGGCAAGGCGAACCACGGGCTCGCCGCCGCACGGGCGGTCGACCTGTCCTTCGCGCTGGAGGACTACGGGCGGATGGTCGGCTTCATGGAGGAAATGATCGCGGTCACCGGGGGCTATTCCGCGACCACGCTGATCGACACGCTTTTCGAGCGGCAGGAAGCGCTGGAAGAGGCCGGGAAGATCGAGGATGTCGCCCACCTCATCCGCGCGCGCATCCTGATCGCGCAGGTCGTCGTGCCCGCGGATCAGGCCGAGGTCTTCGCGCATACCGCACTGTTCCGGCTTTTCACGCTGAACTATTTCGCGGGGAACTTCGGGGCTGCGGCGGATGCGCTGGGGGAATGGGCCGGGACCGGAGAGGTGACAGAGGACGAGCGTGCGCAGCTTGCGGAGATCGCGGAAAACGTCCTGACCCTGTCGCAGCGCCGGACCTATGGTGCGGAGTCGCAGGTCGCGCTTGGCTATGCGCAGATGGCCGTAGCGCTGGCTCGTGTCGTCTATCCGCCCAACGACGCCCGGGTCGCGCAGGCGTTGCGGGAGCGGGCGGCGGCGGAAGCGGCTTTGGGACAGTATGCCCGGGCCGCCGCGACATTGCAGGAGGCGCTGGCCATCGCGGAGGCGGGCAAGGCGCGCGCGGGCGACCGGGCGTTCCTGCTCTCGGACCTGGCCGCGAATGCGTGGCAGCGCGGGGATCTTGGCCTGTCGGATGCGCTTTATGTGCGCGCGGATGCGTTGATGCCCGCCGGGGAATGGGCCGTGCTTAGCCCCGTCGACCGCATGATCGAGGCAACGAACCGGGCGAAACTCGCGGTGGCGCGCGAGGATGTTGCGACGGCGCGCGCGCATATCGACACCGGGCGCGCGGCGTTGGCGGACGCGCGGGAGGCGGGTCTCGCCCCCGGCGACCGGCCCACCGCAGCCCGGCTGGACGAGGTCGCCGCGCAGCTTGCCCGGATCACCGGCGACGCCCCGTTCGAGGCGGCCTATCGCTGGGCCGCGTCCGTCCGTGAGAACTACCCCGAGGACCACGCCGACCGCGCGCTCGCGCTCTACAACGTGGCAGACCACCTCTATGCGCTCGGCGACCGGGCCGCCGCCCGCGACCTGCTGGACGAGGCCGGGGTGACGGCGGCGGCAACCCTGCCCCCCACCGCGCCGCTCATCGCGAGTATCGCCCGCACACGCGGGATCGACGCGCTGTTGGCAGGCGACCGGGACACTGCCCTCGCCGGACTGGGCGCGGCGGTGGAGATTCACAAGGCGCCGGAGAACCGCGACGCGCTGGCCGACAATGGCTTCGACTTCCAGTTCTACGCATGGCTCCTGCTCGACGCGCCTGCACCGGCGCGCGCCGACGTGGATGCGGCGCTGCGGGCGATCCAGTGGACGCAGGTTAACCGCGCGGCCGAGGCCGTGACGTCGATGGCCGCGCGGCTCGTGCAGGAGGACCCGGCGCTCGCGGTGCTTCTCAAGACCCGGCAGGACGCGCAGGAAGACATCTCGCGCCTCCGTTCCGCCATCGCGCAGGCCTATGCGACCGATGCGGACCTGAGCGGATTGCGGGCGCGGGAGGCGCGGGCCACCGCTGCCCTGGCTGATGCGGACGCGGCGCTGGCCGAATCGGACCTGTCGCTCACCGGGGCGGGCGGGATCGACGCGCTGGGACTGGACGAGATACAGGCGCGGCTTGCGCCCGGCGAGGTTTTCGTGACCTTCAGCCTCCCCGGCCTGTCGCCGGAACGGCTGCCCGGCCTGGACGGCTCCTCCAACCGTGCCATCGCCATCACCGCCGACAGCGTGACGGTCGGACCGGTGCGCGAAGTACGCCGCGCCACGCTGGTCGAGCGGGTGGCCGCGCTGCGGTGTGAAATGGCGGTGAGCGATCCGGGCTGCGGCGCGGCGTTTTCCGGCCCGCTCTTTCGCGGCTCGATGCTGCCACCCACCGCAACGCCGCAGGAGCCGGTCTTTGACTGGGCCGTCGCGCATGACCTCTACACCGACCTTTTCGGCGGGATCGCGGCCGCGCTCGACGGGGCGGACACCGTCATCATCGCGCCGCCGGGTGATCTGCTGAACCTGCCCTTCGCCGCGCTCGTCACGGCACCCGGCCCCCATGACCTTGCCAGCGCACCGTGGTTCATCCGCGACCACGCGGTGTCGGTGCTGCCGTCGATCCCCGCCTTCCGGACGTTGCGGGCGGGCGCGGACGGGCATGTCGGCACCACCTTCCTCGGGGTCGGAGATCCGCTCGTCGGAAACACGGGCGCAATCGCCTGCGCGGCGATCCAGGTCGCGGCGCTGCGCGGGGCGGCGGGCGATGGAGATACGGTCCTTGGGCCGCTGCGCGAGGGCATCCGCCTTGCCGCCCCCGCCGAGTTGCGCAAGCTCGACCGTCTCGCCGACACGGCCTGCGAGGTGGAGGCGATGCGCGCGGCCATCGGGCGCGGCGACATACTCCTGCGCGGCGAGGCCACCGAGCGGGCGATCAAGGCGCGGGATGCGGCGGGCACGCTGTCAGGATACGACGTGATCACCTTTGCCACCCACGGGCTGATCGCGGGCGAGCGGGGCGCGGTGGCCCCCGGTCTGGTCCTGACGCCACCGGAGACGGCCAGCCTCGAGGATGACGGGTTGCTGACCCCGGCAGAGATCGCGCGGCTCACGCTGTCCGCGCGGCTCGTGGTCCTGTCGGCCTGCAATACGGCGGCGGGCGAGACGCCGGGTCAGGCGGGGCTGTCGGGGCTTGCCGGGAGTTTCTTTCACGCCGGCGCGCGCGCCCTTCTCGTGACCCACTGGTCGGTCTATTCGACAGCGTCGGCGCGCATATCGTCGGGCCTTGTCGGGCGGCTCGCGGCACGCCCGGACCTGTCGAACGCCGCCGCACTGCGCGAAACGGTACTCGAGGTGATTGAGGGCGCGACGGTCCCGCTTGAACGTCATCCGAGCTACTGGGCCGCGTTCGCGATCATCGGGGCCTGAGGGTCAGCGGGCGAGCGTGTCCGTCATGTCCGCCTCGGGAAAACAGGTCGGGTTGCGGCCTGTCGCCTCTTGCCAGCGCCCGATCGAACGGCGGGTCTTGTAGCCGGGAAGCCCGTCCACGCCGCCCACGTCATGCCCCTGCGCCACCAGCGCGCGCTGCATGTCGGCGATGTCGGAGCGCAAGAGCCCGCCGACCTCGCCCCACGGCGCCGAAAAGTCGCCCATACCGTAGCGTATGCGGTCGCCCACATGCCCCACGAACAGCGCGTAGAGGTCGCTCGTGTTGTAGTCCTTCAGGACATAGAAATTCGGTGTCACGATGAATGCCGGGCCTTTTCGGCCTGCGGGCATCATCAGGTAGCCTTCGCCTGCCCGCTCATGCTCGGGAAAGGGCCGTCCGCTGACCCGCGTAATTCCCATGTCCGCCCATGCGGCGATGGTGCGGCCCTGATCGGGGCCTTCGAGCGTGCAGCTCACGCTGTCGGGGACGCGCACCTCGAACCCCCAGTCGCGCCCGGCCACCCAGCCGTGGCGGGCGAGGTAGGCGGCGATGGAGGCGATGGTGTCGGCTTCGGAGGTCCAGATGTCGGGGTCGCCGTCCCCGTCGCCGTCGGTCGCGTAGTCGAGAAAGCTGGTCGGCATGAACTGCGGCTGGCCCAGTGCCCCCGCCCAACTGCTTTTCATGCTGCGGGGCGCCCGGTGGCCCGCTTCGGCGATTTCGAGCGCCGCCAGAAGCTCTTGCGTGAAATAGGCCGCGCGGGTGCTCATGAAACCCTTGGTGCCCAGCACCTCGAAGGCGTCATAACGGATCGGCACCCGGCCATATCCGCTCTCACGCCCCCAGACGCCGAGCACGATGCGCCCCGGAACGCCGGTCGCGGCTTCGGCGGCCGCAAGCGCTTCGGCATGGCGGGCGGCCATCACCCGCCCTACCGAGGTCGCGCCATCCAGCCCGTTGCGGTTGAAGTATTTTCCGGGCGACCCGAACTCCGCCTGGCGTTGCGCCTCGGGCGTTTCGGGCGTGGTGCCGGGCGGGACGAGGTCGGGCAGATCCCAGTTGAGGGTCACGCCGTCGAAGGCCGCATCGAACGTCGGCCTCGACACGCCGCGCGACGCGGCTTCGGGCCAGATCGTGGACCCGAGCCATGCGCGGAACTGTCGTTCCACCGCGTCGCGATCCTGTGCGCCGGCGGCGGTGGCGATGAGGCAGAGCGCGGCGATGAGGCGTATGAGGGTCATGGCGCCACCATACATGGCTGCGGGGGCTGCGCCATGCGAGCGATGTCAGGACAGCACGGACCGGCGGGAAACCACCCGCCGCGTGACCCGATCAGGCCGGCGCGCCCGGCTTGCGTTTGGGTGTGCCGGTGCTGGACCGGATAATCAGTGCGGGCTCCAGCCGTTCGGTGGGGAGCGCATCGACATTGTCCGACCCCGCCGCGCGGCCCTCGACCATCTGGATGATGCGCGCCGCCGCGGCCCGGCCCATATCCGCGCGAGGCTGGCGGATCGTGGTGAGCGCGGGCAGGAACCGGTCGGCGAAGTCGATGTCGTCGAAGCCCACGACGCTCACGTCACTGGGCACGTCGAACCCGGCGTGGACGCATTCCGAGATGAAGCCAAGCGCACATTCGTCGGAGGCGCAGAAAACGGCGGTCGGACGGGTCGCCAGCGCCGCCCAGTGCCGCGCGGCCTGTGCCCCGGCTTCCAGCGTGAAGGCACCGGGAAAGACCGTCGCGGTCATCCCGCGGTCAGCGGCGGCCATCAGAAAGCCCTCCTGCCGCTCGACGCCGAGCACGTTCTCGCCCGGGCCGCTGACATGCAGGATGTCGCGGTGTCCGAGGTCGGCGAGGTGATCCACGGCGAGCCGCGCGGCAGCCCGGTTGTCGATCCCGAGGCGTGGCGCGCGGTATTCGTCATTCCATTCGGACAACTGCACCAGCGGCAGCTTCCAGCCGTTCACGACCTCCGGGTCGATGCCCCCGTCGAGCAGCACGATCCCGTCGGCCCGCCCGTCGTAGCCCAGTGACAGCAGACGGTCGCGCCCGATGCGGCTGTCGGAGATCTGGACCGTGAGCCCCACGTCGCTCGCCTCTTCCTGGATCGCGGCGAAGATCTTGCCGAAGAAGGTGTTGGACAGGTCCGGGGCGAGGATCAGGATGGACCGGGCGCGGCGCTGGCGCAGGTCGCGGGCGGCGGCGTTGATGCGGTAGCCCGTGGCCTTGACCGCCTCCATGACCTTTTCGCGGGTGGCCGGTCCGACGGTGTCGGGCGAAGACAGCGCCCGGCTTACCGTGGCCGTGGAGACGCCAGCGAGCGAGGCCACGTCCTTGATCCTTGCGCGTGCTCTCATGTCGTCTCCTGAACCCCGTGGCTTGTTAATCGATTACATTTTTCATTGCAAACGAGGAGTGAATCAGATGTAATCGATTTCATACATTGCTGCGGTGCCGGGAGGACGGTGCCGCCGCACAAGGCCCTGCGGGAGACGGGGCCGTTGGGAGGTTACATGAAGACGATTCAGGGTCCCGCCCTGTTCCTGGCGCAGTTCGCGTCGGACGAAGCCCCGTTCAATTCGTGGCGCGAAATCACACGCTGGGCGGGCGACTGCGGCTATGACGGCGTGCAGGTGCCGAGCTGGGACGACCGGCTTTTCGACATCGAAAAGGCTGCGACCTCGCGCGATTACTGCGACACGTTCAAGGGCGAGGCCGCCGAGAACGGGATCGTCGTGACCGAGTTGTCCGCCCATCTTCAGGGCCAGCTTGTCGCGGTTCATCCGGCCTATGACATCGCCTTCGACGGTTTCGCGGACGCCTCGGTCCACGGTGATCCCAAGGCGCGGCAGGCATGGGCGGAGCGCCAGGTGAAGCTGGCGCTGGATGCGTCGAAGAACCTCGGCCTCACCGCACTGGGCGCGTTCTCCGGGGCGCTGGCCTGGCCATACGTCTATCCGTGGCCGCAGCGGCCAGAGGGACTGGTCGAGGCCGCCTTCGATGAACTGGCGAAACGCTGGCGTCCGATCCTCGACCATGCCGAGGACAACGGTGTCGACATCTGTTTCGAAATCCATCCGGGCGAAGACCTGCATGACGGCGTCACCTTCGAGATGTTTCTCGACCGGGTGGATCAGCACGCGCGGGCCAAGATGCTTTACGACCCGTCGCATTACGTTCTGCAATGCCTCGACTATATCGCCAACCTCGACGACTACGCCGAGCGGATCGGGATGTTTCACGTCAAGGATGCCGAGTTCAATCCGACGGGTAAGCAAGGCGTCTATGGCGGCTATCAGTCCTGGGCGAACCGTGCGGGGCGCTTCCGCAGCCCCGGTGACGGACAGGTCGATTTCGGCGCGATCTTCTCGAAGCTCACGACGATGGGCTTCGACGGCTGGGCGGTCGTGGAATGGGAATGCGCGCTGAAACACCCCGAGGACGGGGCGCGCGAAGGGGCGCAGTTCGTGCGCGACCACATCATCCGCGTGACCGAACGCGCCTTCGACGATTTCGCGGATGGCGGCGCGGATGACGCGGCGAACCGCAGGATGCTGGGACTGGGGGGTTGACATGGCGAACGCACCGATCAGGCTTGGAATGGTCGGCGGCGGCGGTGATGCTTTCATCGGCGGCGTCCACCGGATCGCCGCGCGGCTCGACGGGCATTACACGCTGGTCGCCGGCGCGCTGAGTTCCACGCCCGAGCGGGCGCGGGCAAGCGCCGAGGCGCTGGGGCTGGCCCGCAGCTATGACGACTTCGCGCAGATGGCCGAGGCCGAGGCGGCGCGCGACGACGGGATCGAAGCGGTGGCCATCGTCACCCCGAACCATGTTCACGCCGACGCCGCCATCGCCTTTCTCGAACGCGGAATCCACGTCATCTGCGACAAGCCGCTGACGGCCACGATGGAGGATGCCGCGCGACTGGCCGAGGCCGCGCGCCACTCCGACGCGCTGTTCATGCTCACGCACAATTACACGGGCTACCCGATGATCCGTCAGGCGCGCGAGATGATCGCGGCGGGCGACCTGGGCAAGCTCCGGCTGGTGAATGTCGAATATGTGCAGGACTGGATGACCGGTCCGGCCGAGGGCAAACAGGCCGAGTGGCGCGTCGATCCGGCACGCTCGGGGGCCGGTGGTTCCATCGGCGATATCGGGACACATGCCTACAACCTCGCCTGTTTCGTGTCGGGCCTGACGCTCGACCGGCTGGCCGCCGATCTGGATGCGTTCGGCGCGGGCCGCACGCTCGACGACAACGCGCATGTCATGTTGCGCTGGCAGGGCGGCGCGAAGGGCATGCTCTGGTGCAGTCAGGTGGCACCGGGCAACGAGAACGGGCTGCGCCTGCGCGTCTTTGGTGACGCGGGCGGGCTGGAATGGTCTCAGGAAGAGCCCAATACGCTCTGGTTCACGCCTTTCGGCGAACCCAAGCGGCTTCTCACCCGGAACGGCGCGGGCGCGACGGCGGGAAACACAACCGCGAGCCGCATCCCCGGCGGGCATCCGGAGGGCTATCTGGAAGCCTTCGCGAACCTCTACACCGCGGCGGCGCAGGCGATCCAAGCGCGGCGGGAAGGCGCGCCGTTGCCCGACGACCTGCTTTTTCCGACCATCGAGGACGGGCTGGACGGGATGCGGTTCATCGAGGCCTGCGTGCGGTCCTCGGCAAATGACAGCAGCTGGGTGACACCATGAAACTGGGTATCAACCTCCTCTGCCTCGGCGGTCACATCGAGGACGAGCATCTTCCGCAGATCGAACGGATCGCCGAGATCGGCTATGACCATGTCGAGATCCCGGTGATGCGCGGCGACCCCGACCATTATGCGTGGCTCGGCGGCAAGCTCGACGCGCTGGGGCTGAGCCGGGCGCAGACCTCGATCGTGCCGGACCCGGACGCGAACCCGCTGTCGTCGGACGCCGCCGTGCGCCAGCGCGGGCTGGACCACCTGTCATGGATTCAGGACTGCGCCGAGGCACTGGGGTCCGAGACCATCGGCGGGCCGTTCCACGCGCCGATGGGGCATTTCACCGGACAGGGGCCGACGGAAGACGAGATCGCTTGGGGGGTCGAAGCGCATCGCGCGATGGCCGAACGTGCGGCGAAGGGCGGCTACATCCTCGCCCTCGAACATCTCAACCGGTTCGAGACCTATTTCCTGAACACGATGGATCAGGCGCGGGCCTATGCCGACCGGGTGGGCCACCCCGCCTTCGGCATCATGTACGACACCTTCCACGCCAATATCGAGGAGCGGGACCAGCACGACGCGATCCGCCATCTGGGCGACAAGTTGCATGTGCTGCATGTCTCAGAGAACGACCGCGGGGTCGTGGGCCGCGGACAGATCGACTTTACCGGAATTCTGAAGACGGTACGGGACACCGGCTTCGACGGGCATGTCGTGGTCGAAGCCTTCGGCGCGGGCGTGCCGGAGCTGGCCGCCGCCACCCGCGTCTGGCGTCCACTGTTTCCCGACTTCGAGACGCTGTTTCGCGAAAGCCACGACACCATCCGCCGCGCGTGGGAGGCCGCATGACCGACCCCGTGATCGAAATGCGCGGCATCACCAAGACCTTCCCGGGCGTTCGGGCGCTCTCGGACGTGAGTTTCGACGTGCGGCCGGGTGAGGTGAACGCGCTCGTGGGGGAAAACGGGGCGGGAAAATCGACGCTCATCAAGATCCTGTCGGGCGTCTATCACGCCGACAGCGGCGCGGTGCATGTGGGCGGCGAAGCGGTCCATTTCGCACATCCGGTGGAGTCGTTGCGCGCCGGGATCGCCGTGATTTACCAGGAATTTTCGCTGCTGCCCGAACGGACCGTGGCGCAGAACCTGTTTCTGGGGCGTGAGCCGCGCACCCGTTTCGGCCTGATCGACGGGGCGAAGATGCGGGCCGAGACAAAGGAAGTGCTTGCGCTCTTCGCCGCCGCCGGGCGCATCGACCCGGACCGCACGGTAGGTGAGCTGGACGTGGCCACGCAGCAGGTGGTCGAGATCGCGAAGGCCGTTTCGACCGGTGCCCGTGTCGTCGTGATGGACGAGCCGACCGCCGCGCTGAACGAGGCGGAATGCGAGGAGCTTTTCACCACCGTCGATACGCTGCGCGACCGTGGCGTCGCGATCATCTATATCACCCACCGGATGCGTGAGATCACGCGGCTGGCCGACCGGGTCACGGTTCTCAAGGACGGCGAGGTCGCGGCGCGGTTCGACGCGGTGCCCGCGCCGGATGCCATCGTGCGTGCGATGGTCGGACGCGACATCGAGGATTTCTACGCGCCGCCCGCCACGCCCGAAGAAATCGGCGAGACCGTCCTCACCGTGCGCGGCGCTGGGAACACGGTGCTGCATGACATCGACCTCGACGTGCGCGCGGGCGAGATCGTGGGGCTTGCCGGGATACAGGGCGCGGGGCGCGTCGCGCTCGCGATGGCGCTGTTCGGTGAGACGCCCTTCGACCACGGCGAGGTGACGTTGAACGGCGCGGCGGTGTCCTTTCGCAACCCGCGGGCGGCAATCACCGGCGGCGTCGGCCTGTTGCCGGGCGACCGCAAGAGCGAGGGCCTCGTCCTCATGCAGTCCGTACGGGACAACGGGATGCTGACATCGCGTGCCTTCGCGCCGCTCTGGGCAAGCGACCGGCGCAACGCGAATGCCGATACCGGGCGCATGGACGATCTGCTGGATCACATGGAGATCCGCGCGGCGTCTTACGATCAGGACATCCGCGCGCTGTCGGGCGGAAACCAGCAAAAGGCCATCGTTGCCCGCTGGCTGTCGATGCGCCCCAAGCTCCTGATCTTCATCGAGCCGACGCGGGGCATCGACGTGAATTCCAAGGCGGGCATCTATCACCTGATGCGCGACCTTGCCCGCGAGGGCGCTGGCATCCTGATGATCTCGTCCGACCTGCCCGAAGTCATCGGCGCCGCCGACCGCGTGCTGGTCATGCAGGAGGGGCGCATCACCGCCGAGTTCGGCCACGGCGCGAGCGAGCAGGACATCATGCACGCCGCGACCGGCGAGGGGGAGGTGGCGGCATGAGCATCGCCGAGGATGCCCCGCCCCGCAAAACCGGCTTTCGCTTTGAACGCTGGGCGCCGCTCATCCTGTTGGTGGGCGCGTTCGTCATCTACGTCGGCATCGCGCTCGCCACCGATCAGGCGCAGTACCTGACCTTCGACAATCTCATCGCCATTCTCGGGCGCTCCATCGCGCTTGGGATCACAGCCATCGGCCAGACGTTCGTGATCCTCGTGGCCTCCATCGACCTGAGCGTGGCGAGCCTGATCTCGGCCACCGCCGTTCTGGCCTCGGTCGTGATGGACGGCTCGCCCGCCATGATCGTGCCCGCCGTGCTGGCGGCTGTCGCGCTTGGCGGGGTGGTCGGTGTGACCAACGGGCTCGTCGTGAGCGGGCTCAAGGTGAATCCGCTGATCGCGACGCTGGGGATGAGCCTTATCATTCAGGGGTGCCTGTCGGCCTTCGTGTCGAACTTCGCAGGCGAAGTGCCGGAGGCGTTTCAGGTCTTCGCCTATGGCGAGGTCGGGCCGTTCCCGCTGGCGCTCCTGTTCCTCGCCGCGATGGCGGTGATCGCGTGGGCCGTGCTGAAATTCACCAAGTTCGGCTCCGACATGTACGCGGTCGGCGGCAACGAAGAGGCCGCGCGGTTCGCGGGCATCAAGACCGGGCGGATCGTGGTCCTCTCCCACGTCATCTGCTCGGTCTGCGCGGCCATCGCGGGCCTCTACCTCGCCTCCCGCCTGCGCTCGGGCGCGCCGTGGATCGGGTCGGACGGGGTCTATGACCTCGAAAGCATTGCGGTCGTGGTGATCGGCGGCACCGTGCTGGCCGGTGGACGTGGCGGCATCTGGGGGACGATGGCGGGGATGCTGATCTTCTCGCTCATCGACAGCGTCTTCAACATCGCTGGCGTCGACAGTTTCGCCAAGCAGGTGCTGCGCGGCATCATCATCGTCGCCGCCGTGGCGTTCTATGCCATCCGGTCGAAGAGGATCGTGGCATGACGGACCGGCCCGACACCCAGAACGCAAAGCGGCGCCTGCCGCAGATCAATCCGGTCTGGATTCTGCTGGCGGCCCTGATCGTCGCGATCATCTTCATGAATCCGGGGTTCGTCGAGCCGACGGGTTACATGAATTTCCTCAAACGCGCGGCACCCTTGGCGATCCTTGCCGCTGGGCAGGTCTATGTCATCACCTCGGGCGGCTTCGATCTTTCGGTCGGCTCGCTCATCACGCTGGTCGTGGTCGGCTCCTCGATGCTCACGAACAACGATCCGACCGCGACCTACTGGGTGATCCCGGTAATGCTGGGGATCGGGCTGGGCGTCGGGGCCTTGAACGGGCTGATCGTGTGTTTCCTGCGCGTGCCGTCGCTGATCGCCACGCTGGGCATGATGATCACGCTCAACGGCGTGGCGTTCCTGTGGTCCGGCGGTGCCCCGCGCGGCTACCTGCCCGACACGTTCCGCTTTTTCGGGCGCGAGCTGATCCGCGACGTTCCGCTGGTCCGGTTCATCCCCATATCGGTCATCGTGCTGGTGGTGGTCGTCGGCCTTTTCGCCTGGCTCATGCACCGCACCAACCTTGGCCGTCATGTCCACGCCATCGGCGACAACCCGGTGGCCGCGCGGCTGGCCGGTGTCGCCGTGAACCGCGTGCGCGTCACCGCCTTCATGCTTTCGGGCCTGTCGGGCGCGATCGCGGGCATCCTTCTGGGTGGCTTCGCGGGCGTGTCGACCGACGTGGGCACCGGATACGAGCTTCAAGCCATTACGGCCGCCGTGTTGGGCGGCGCGCAACTCCTGGGTGGCAGGGGTTCTGTTCCTGCCGCCGTCGGGGGCGCGCTCGCGCTCACCGCCATTTTCACACTTCTGAACTTCCTCGGCCTGCCGCAACCCGTCCGGCAGGTGGTGCAGGGCCTTATTCTGATCGCGGCCGTCGCGCTCGCCATGCACCGAAGGAAACAGACGGGAACCTGAGGGGTGCGCCTGTGTGCGTCCCCCCAACCACTAGGGAGAGAGAGATGAAACATTTCCTGATGGCGACGGGAGCGCTGGCCCTCAGCCTTGCGCCCCTTCACGCCCAGAACTTCGACGACCCGGAGGAATTCGCAAAACAGCAGGAGCAGTTGCAGGCCGAGCCGATGGGCCCCGAAGGCCAGCCGTGGCTTCAGCATATCGGTGACGGCATGGTCGAGACCGCCGATCTGGGCATCGAAGGCCCGGCGACGGTCTGCTTTTCGAACGCGGGGGTGAACAACCCGTGGCGGGTCGTGGGCTATACCAACATGACCGAAGAGGTCGAAAACCACGACTCGATCGCCGAGTTCATCCATGTCGACGCCGAAGGGTCGGACGACAAGCAGATCGCCGACATCGACGACCTGCTCGCAGGCGGTGACTGCGACGTGATGATCGTGTCGCCCAACACCACGGCGGCGCTGACCCCCGCGGTCGAACGTGCCTGTGAGGCGATGCCGGTCATCGTCTTCGACCGAGGCGTGAACACCGACTGCCCGGTCACGTTCGTGCACCCCGTCGGTGGCTACGGCTTCGGCATTCAAGGCGCCGAGTTCATCGCCGAGAATGTGGAAGAAGGGGCGGACGTCCTGATGCTGCGCATTCTTCCGGGCGTTGACGTGCTCGAGACCCGCTATTCCGCCGGTCGCCGCATTCTCGACGAAGCCGGTCTGAACATCGTGGGTGCCGAGTTCACCGATGGGGACAATGCCAAGACCAAATCCATCGTGGAAGACTACCTGATGCGCGGCAATATCGACGCCGTGTGGATGGATGCGGGTGCGACTGCCGTGGCCGCCATCGAAGCGTTCGAAGATTCCGGCTACGAGATCCCCGTCTTCGTGGGCGAGGATCAGCAGGACTTCCTGCGCAAGTGGCAGGACGAGGGCCTCACCGCCATCGCGCCGACCTATCCGACGTTCCAGTGGCGCACTGCGGTTATCGCCGCGGCCCGTGTGATCGAGGGCGAGGCGCTGCCGGGTCCGGAGTGGGTGCTGCCGCAACCGGCCATCACGCAGGACAACCTTGACGAGTACGTCAACCCGGCGATGCCGCCGCTGCACTACGCCATGTGCGGGTGCGAGGACATGGCCAACTACCCCGGCGCCTGGGGTGGCAACTGATCGAATGACAAGGGGCGGCGCGAGTCGCCCCTTGTCGTTTCCATGTTACGCATGGGTAAGGGGAGGACATTCATGACCAGCAATATTGAAGTACATACATCGATGCCGCGAGGCCGCGTGCCCAACAGCCGCTTTCCGCTGCTCATCCATCGCGGCGGCGTTCCGGGCGGCGGCATGGACGCCGTGCGCGGCCGGTTCCAGACAAACGGGTGGCTCAACAACTGGCACTATCCGGGCATTTACCTTTATCACCACTTCCATTCGACGACCCACGAATGCCTCGGCGTCGCCGACGGCTGGATGGAGCTGGAGCTGTTCGGCAAGGGCGGCACGCAGGTCCGGGTCGAGGCGGGCGACGTGGTGGTGATGCCGGCGGGCGTATCGCACGCCATGACGGGCAATTCCGACGACGTGATGGTCATCGGGGGCTACCCCGAGGGCCGCGACTGGGACAACATCCAGGAAGAATTCGTGAGCGACGCCGACTTCCGCGCCGCCGCCAAGCTCATCATGTCGCTGCCCATCCCGGCGACCGATCCGGTGACGGGCGGGCCGCTCCAGCACTGGCTGGACACGCCATCGTCCGTCGATGCCGGGTGGAACGACTTCCGCGACGGGCTCGACGTTTCGGGCTGACGCGGGCGGTCTAGCGGGCCTGCCGTCCGGCGGTCTCGGCCAGCGCGTGCCAGGCGGCGCGCGCGAAACTGCGCATGACGAGAACCGAAAGCCGGTCCTCGGCCCGTCGCAGGAGAAAGACCGTCAGGTGATGCATGGCGGTGCGGGTCGCCTGCCCCGGGCCGAACGTCCCGGGGTCGACGTTCACCAGCATTTCCATGAGCGCCTCGAGCGGGGCCGCGCCCGCGTCGGACGTAATCTCGACGACCACGAAACCGTCGGTCTGCTCGGTGACGATGCAGCCCGGCGCTTCGTCCCGCACCCGTGCTGCGAAATCCGCCTCGCCCTGCCCCGGCCCCTCGATCATCCATTGATCCGGCCCGGTCCAGAAGGCGGACGCCGTCTTGCCCGTGACCGCCCGTCCCGGTGCGGGCAAGGTCAGGCCGAAGGGCGTGGGCACGGCCTGCCCCTGCCGCAGCGCGAGCGAGGCGAGGCCGACATCGGGGACCTCGGTGATGGTAAGCGGGCCGAAGCTTTCACGCCGCGCGGTCGAGGCGCCGAGGGCCGTTACGGGGGTCAGGTCAGTCACGCAGACGCACTCCTTCAGGATCGACGAAATCGGGCGAGACGACTTCGACCGCCATTTCCTGCCCTTCGAGCGGGTTGGCCGCGACGATCCGCTCGCCCATGCGCGTGTCGCCGTGTTCGAGGTAGCCGAGCGCGATATGGCGGCCGAGATTGGGCGAGTAGCAGGCCGATGTGACCCAGCCCTGATCCGTGTCCAAGGTGCGGACCGCACCCTCGGTGAACAGGTGCGACCCGGCCAGGATCGGCCCGTCACCCCCCACAGGTTTCAGCCCCACCAGTCGCCAAGCCTCAGCCGCCAGCCCTTCGCGCCGCGACATGACCGCGCCGAGGGCGTCCTTCTTGGCCGAGACCATCCTGCCCAGTCCGAGCATCGAGGCGGTGGTCTGCCCGGTGATCTCGGCCCCGGTGGCGTGGCCCTTCTCGATCCGGAGCACCCCCAAAGCTTCGGTGCCGTATGGTGTGACACCGAGGTCCGCCCCTCGTTCGGCCAAGCGTTCCATGAGCGCATGGCCGTAGCGGGCGGGCACGGCCAGTTCATAGGCCAGTTCGCCCGAGAACGAGATGCGAAAAAGCCGCGCGCGAAGGCCGCCGCAGATTGTGAGCGCGGCACAGGCCATGAAGGGGAAGGCCTCGTTCGACAGGTCGGTGTCGTCCACGATCCGCTCAAGGAGCGCGCGCGACTTGGGCCCGGCCACGGCGATCTGCGCCCAGGCATCGGTGGTCGAGATGAGCTGAACGTCCAGGTCGGGCCAGAGGCACTGGCGGGCGAATTCCATGTTGCGATAGACCGCGCCCGCGTTGGCCGTGGTGGTCGTGACCACGAAGTGATCTTCGCCCAGCCGGGCGCAGGTGCCGTCATCGTAGAGATGCCCGTCCTCGCGCAGCATCAGGCCGTAGCGCACCCGCCCGACCTTCAGCGTCGCCATCATGTTGGCGTAGACGCGGTTGAGGAACTCGGCCGCATCGGCCCCCTGCACGTCGATCTTGCCCAGTGTGGTCACGTCGCAGATGCCGACGGCGGAGCGGACCGCCGTGACCTCCCGATCCACCGTTTCGCGCCAGTGGCCCTCGCCCGCGCGGGGAAACATCTGCGCGCGCATCCAAGGTCCGACCTCGACGAAAGTCGCACCCTGCGCCGCCGCCCAGTCATGCGTCGGAGTGAGGCGCGTGGGCCGGAAATGCTTGCCGGTATCCCCGCCGCCTAGCACCGACAGGGAGACGCCGGTATAGGGTGGGCGGAAGATCGTCGTTCCGGTCCCGGGGATCGTCTGGCCGGTCTGCTCCGCCATCACCGCGAGGGCGGCGATGTTGGACGTCTTGCCCTGATCCGTCGCCATGCCCAGCGTGGTCCAGCGCTTGAGATGCTCCACCGAGCGCATGTTTTCGGTATGGGCGAGCGCGATGTCCTTGACCGTCACGTCATTCTGAAAGTCGACCCAGGCACGGCGTTTGCCGGGGACGTGCCAGAACGCGGCCTGCGCGTGCGGGACATCGCTGGCCTCTGGAAGCGCGACCTTGGGGGCGGTCATGCCGATATCGGCAAGGGCCGTCGTCGCCGCGCGAACCCCATCCGCCAGCGCCGAGGCGGTGCCGCCCCGTCCTGCGACCGCTCCGGCCGGGAAAAGGCCCTTCGGCCCGTCCGCACCCGGCACGAAGGCGAGGAGATCGGCTTTCCAAACGGGCCGCCCGCGATGGTGCGAGGCGAGGTGGACATTGGGGTTCCAGCCGCCCGCGACGCCCAGCGCGCCCACGTCGTGCCATGTGGCCGTGGCGCCGCGCGTGATCTGGATCGCGCGCAACCCACGCCGACCGCGCGTGCCGGTGACGGTCGCGCCCCGGAAAACCTCGTAGTCACCAAAGGCCTGCGCATCTTCGCGCGTGTCGACGACGCCCAGCACAGGCACGCCCTTGGCCACGAGGTCGCGCGCCGTGCGGTGCCCGTCGTCGCCATTGGTGAACACCGCGACAGGTGCGCCCGCGCGACCCGGCAGCGTCGCCCAACGGTTCGCATAGGCCCGCATCGCACCCGCAAGCAGGATGCCGGGCCGGTCGTTGTCGGCAAAGGGGATGTGCCGCTCGATCGCGCCTGCCGCCAGAACCGCGCGTTTCGCGGTGATCCGCCAGAACGTCTGGCGCACCCCGTCACCGGGTGTGGGCAGGTGGTCCGCCACCCGTTCCACCGCACCGTAGATGCCGTGATCGTAAACGCCGAAAACCGTGGTGCGCGGCATGAACCGCACGTTCGGGAAGGACGCGAGTTCGGCGCGCACCGCCCGGACCCACTCGTGCGCGGGGGCGTCGTTCAACAAGTCGCTCTCGGCCAGCAGCCGCCCGCCGGGCCGCATATCCTCATCCGCGAGGATCACCTTTGCCCCGGCCCGCCCCGCCGTCAACGCGGCCATCAGCCCTGCCGCACCCGCGCCGATGACCAGTAGATCGCAATGCAGGAACCCCTTGTCGTAAGCGTCCGGGTCCGGCTCCATCGACAGCGCACCCAGACCCGCGGCGCGGCGGATCGCCGGTTCGTAGAGCTTTTCCCAGAAGGTGCGCGGCCACATGAAGGTTTTGTAATAGAACCCCGCAGCGAAGAGCGGCGACAGGAGGTCGTTCACGGCCAGCAGATCGCGTTCGAGCGACCCGACATGGTTTTGCGAGCGTGCCGTGAGGCCCGCATAAAGCTCCGCCACCGTCGCCCGCGTGTTGGGTTCCGCCCGCGCGCCGTCGCGCAGGGTGACGAGGGCGTTGGGCTCTTCCGACCCGGCGGAGAGCACGCCGCGCGGGCGGTGATACTTGAAGCTCCGCCCGATCAGGTCCACGCCGTTCGCCATCAGGGCGGCGGCAAGCGTGTCGCCCGCGTAGCCCGAGTAGGACCGCCCGTCGAAGGTGAAGTCGAGCGGCTTTTCGCGGTCGATCAGACCGCCGGTGAGCCGGGTCATGTCTGCGCCCCCCGCTTCACGTCCCGCGCCAGTTCGGCACCGAGGATTTCATGGGTGACCGTGTCGCGCGTGACCACCAGCCACGACCGGTCCCCCTGCTCGTGAAACCAAAGCTCGCGGTGCACGCCCGCCGGGTTGTCGCGCAGGAAGACGTAGTCGCAGAAGGCCGCCTCGGCCTCTGGCCCGTTCGGGTCGGGACGGTCCATCAGGGACGCGTCACCGAGGTAGGTGAACTCCTGCGCATCGCGCGCTCCGAGCAGCGGGTGAGGGATCAGCATGGATGCCTTCTCAATGCAGGTTGGGTTGGGCGCCGACGCCCTTTTCGTCGATCACATGCCCGCGTGTGAACCGGTCGAAGCGATAGGCGCGCGCGGTTTCGTGCGGCGTGTCGGTGGCGAGGAGATGGGCGAAGGCATAACCGGAGGCCGGCGTTGCCTTGAACCCGCCGTAGCACCAGCCGCCGTTGAAATAGAGCCCGTCGATATGGGTGCGGTCGATGATGGGCGAGCCGTCCATCGACATGTCCATGATCCCGCCCCATGACCGCAAGAGCCGCGCCCGTCCGATCATCGGCATGAGCGCCATGCCCCCCTCGATCACATCCTCGACCGTGGGCAGGCCGCCGCGTTGGGCATAGGAATTGTAGCCGTCGAGATCGCCGCCGAAGACCAGCCCGCCCTTGTCGGACTGGCTGACGTAGAAATGCCCGGCGCCGAAGGTGACGACGCCCGGGATGGTCGGCTTCAGCCCTTCGGAGACGAAGGCCTGCAAGACGTGGCTCTCGATCGGCAGGCGCATTCCCGCCATCGCCATGACGCGTGAGGACGATCCGGCCACGGCGACGCCGACCTTCCCGGCCCCGATGGTGCCGCGTGTCGTCTCGACCCCGGTGACGCGGCCACCCTCCATCCGGAAGCCCGTCACCTCGCAATTCTGGATGATGTCCACGCCGCGCATATCGGCGGCGCGGGCATAGCCCCACGCAACGCCATCGTGACGCGCCGTGCCCGCGCGGCTCTGCATCAGCCCGCCTTTGATCGGGAACCGCGCGTTGTCGAAGTTGAGGAACGGCACCTTCTCGCGCAGTTCCTCGCGTGTCAGAAGCCGCCCGTCCGCGCCCGACAGGTGCATCGCGTTGCCGCGGCGGCGGTAGGCGTCGCGCTGTCCATCGGTGTGAAACAGGTTGATGATCCCGCGCTGGCTGACCATCGAGTTGAAATTGAGGTCCTGCTCCTGCCGCTCCCACAGCTTCATCGAGAACTCGTAGAACGGCTGGTTGCCGGGCAGGAGGTAGTTCGACCGGATGATCGTCGTGTTGCGTCCGATGTTGCCCGAACCGAGCCAACCCTTTTCCAGCACAGCGACATTGGTGATCCCGTAGGTCGCGGCGAGGGTGTAGGCGGTGGCGAGGCCATGACCCCCGCCGCCCACGACGACCACGTCATAGGAGGGCTTCGGCTCCGGATTGCGCCAGAGCGGTTTCCAGCCCTTGTGGCCGGTCAGCGCCTCCTTCACGACGCGCAGTCCCGAGAATGTCATGGGTCTTCTCCCCGGCAGGGCGCACTCCCCGCGTTCAGATGTCGAGCGTGTTCTCTTTCTCCCAGCGGGAGAAATGCGAGACGAACGAATTCCACTCCTGATGCTTCATCTTGACGTAGGAGGCGGCGAAACCGTCGCCCAGCATCGACTTGAGTTCCGCGTCATTGTCGAAGGCGCGCACCGCGTCGAGCATGTTGAGCGGCAGGCGCGGCGCGTCCGTGACGGTATGGCCCTCGGCATACATGTCGATGTCGTAGCGCTTGCCCGGATCGGCCTTGGACTTGATGCCGGATAGGCCGGCCGCGATGATGACGGCTTGCAGGAGATAGGGGTTCGTCGCCCCGTCCGGCAGGCGCAGCTCGAAGCGCCCCGGCCCCGGCACGCGCACCATGTGGGTGCGGTTGTTGCCGGTCCAGGTGACAGTGTTGGGCGCCCAGGTCGCGCCGGACATGGTGCGCGGCGCGTTGATGCGCTTGTAGCTGTTCACGGTCGGGTTGGTGATCGCCGCCAGCGCCTCGGCATGTTTCATGATGCCGCCGAGGAACTGACCGCCCTGCTCGGACAGCCCCACCTCGCCGATCTGCCCGCCGCCGTCGCCGGCAAAGGCGTTGGTCTTGCCGTCCATGTCCCAGACCGAGATATGAGCGTGGCAGCCGTTGCCCGTCAGCCCCTCGATGGGCTTGGGCATGAAGGTGGCGCGCAGCCCGTGCTTTTCGGCCACGCTCTTGACCATGAACTTGAAGAACGAATGGCGGTCGGCGGTGACGAGCGCGTCGTCGAAATCCCAGTTCATCTCGAACTGCCCGTTCGCGTCCTCGTGGTCGTTCTGGTAGGGGCCCCAGCCCAGCTCCAGCATGTAATCGCAGATTTCCGCGATCACGTCATAGCGGCGCATCACCGCCTGCTGGTCGTAACAGGGTTTCTCGGCGGTATCGAACGGGTCCGAGATCGTGACGCCCTCCGGCGACAGGAGGAAGAATTCGGCCTCCACCCCGGTCTTGACCCTGAGGCCGGAGTCTGCTGCGGCGGCCACCATACGCTTGAGCACGTTGCGCGGGGCCTGATCGACCGGCGCGCCCTCCATCACGCAATCGGCCGGGACCCAGGCGACCTCGGGCTTCCACGGGAGCTGGATCACCGCGTCGGCATCGGGCACCGCGAGCATGTCAGGATGGGCAGGCGTGAGATCGAGCCATGTGGCGAAGCCTGCGAAACCGGCCCCGTCCTCCTCCATGTCCGCGATGGCGGCGGCGGGCACCAGCTTGGCCCGCTGTCCCCCGAACAGGTCCGTGTAGGACACCATGAAGTATTTCACGCCTGTCTTCTTGGCGAATGCCGTGAGCTTGCTCATCGTCTTTCCCTCTTTCCCTGTTGGTCGCGGGCGGGGCCAGCGACCCCGTCCGCGGTCGTCCTAGAAGCCGGATTTGCCGGGGTACCAGTTGGTGCCGGCCAGCGGCACCTGCGCCATCGCGGCGGCTTCCATCGTGAGCGCGCACAGGTCCTCGGGTTCAAGGTTGTGCACATGGTTGTGGCCGCAGGCCCGCGCGATTGTCTGACATTCCAGCGTCATCACGTTGAGATAGTTGCGAAGGCGTCGCCCGGTCGCGGTCGGGTCCAGCCGCTTGGCCAGTTCCGGGTCCTGGGTGGTGATGCCCGCCGGATCGCGGCCCTCGTGCCAGTCATCATAGGCGCCGGTGGTGGTGCCGAGCTTTTGGTATTCTTCTTCCCATTGCGGGTCGTTGTCGCCCAGCGCGATCAGGGCGGCGGTGCCGATGGCCACCGCGTCGGCCCCGAGGGCGAGCGCCTTGGCCACGTCCGCGCCACTGCGGATGCCGCCGGAGACGACGAGCTGCACTTCGCGGTGCATTCCAAGGTCCTGAAGCGCCTGAACGGCGGGCCGGATACAGGCGAGCGTGGGTTGGCCGACGTGTTCGATGAACACGTCCTGCGTCGCCGCCGTGCCGCCCTGCATCCCGTCGAGCACAACGACATCCGCCCCGGCCTTCACGGCAAGCGCCGTGTCGTAATAGGGCCGCGCGCCGCCGATCTTGATGTAGATGGGTTTCTCCCACCCCGTGATCTCGCGCAGTTCCATGATCTTGATCTCGAGGTCATCCGGGCCGGTCCAGTCCGGGTGGCGGCAGGCCGAACGCTGGTCGATCCCCACCGGCAGGTCACGCATCCCCGCGACCCGCTCGGTGATCTTCTGACCCAGAAGCATCCCGCCGCCGCCGGGTTTGGCGCCCTGCCCCACGACCACCTCGATCGCATCCGCCCGGCGAAGGTCGTCGGGGTTCATGCCGTAACGGCTGGGCAGGTACTGGTAGACGAGTTTCTCGGAATGTCCGCGCTCTTCCTCGGTCATGCCGCCGTCGCCGGTGGTGGTCGAGGTGCCGGCCATCGTGGCGCCGCGCCCCAGCGCCTCCTTTGCGTTGCCTGAGAGCGCGCCGAAGGACATGCCCGCGATGGTGATCGGGATCTTGAGCTCGATGGGCTTCTTGGCGAACCGGGTGCCCAGCGTCACGCTCGTGTCGCACTTCTCGCGGTAGCCCTCCAGCGGGTAGCGCGACATGGACGCGCCGAGGAACAGCAGGTCGTCGAAATGCGGCACCCGCCGTTTCGTCCCGCCGCCCCGGATGTCGTAGATGCCCGTCTCGGCCGCGCGGCGGATTTCCGAGTTGATGTCGTTGGAGAAGGTCCAGGACTGTCGGGGCAATGTCTGATGGGTCATGGTCCGCTCCTCAGTAGGCGTCGACGTTGTCGATCTTGAAGTTGTAAAGCTGGCGCGCCGAGCCGTAGCGCCTGAACTCCTCGGGCTTCGCGTCCGCGCCCGCGCGGTCCAGCAGGTCCTTGAGGATGTCGATGTGTTCGGACCGCATCTCTTTCTCGATGCAGTCGGCGCCCAACGATTTGACCGACCCGCGCACGAACAGCCGCGCCTCGTAGAGCGAGTCGCCCAGCGCGTCGCCGGCGTCGCCCAGCACGACGAGGTTGCCCTTCTGCGCCATGAAGGCGGACATGTGGCCGATGTTGCCATGCACGACGATGTCGATGCCCTTCATGGAAATGCCGCAGCGCGACGAAGCGTTGCCCTTGATGTTGAGAAGGCCGCCATGACCCGTGGCGCCCGCGTATTGCGAGGCGTCGCCCTCGATCACCACTTCGCCGGACATCATGTTCTCGGCCACGCCCGGCCCTGTCGATCCCACCACCCGGACCGAGGCGGTCTTGTTCATCCCGGCGCAGTAATAGCCGGTGGACCCCTTCACAGTGACCGACAGCGGCCCGTCGAGTCCGACCGCGACGGCGTGCGATCCGCGCGGATTGGTGATTTCGTAGGTCGCGTTGGCTTGCGATTTCGCGGCGGCCTGCAAGGTCTCGTTGACCGTGCGCAGGTCCACGGAGGACATGTCCAAGCTCTGCATCTCAGCGCTCCCAGAAATAGACGGTGGCGGGTTCCGGTTCCCACACCCGCGCGGCGTCGATGCCCGGCAGGTCGGCAAAGGCCCGGTATTCGCTGGCGAAGGCGACGTAGTCGTCGGTCTCGGCCATGACGGCGGGTTTGCAGGCAATGGGGTCGCGCACGACGCCGAAGCCGGTCTTGGTGCCGGTGACGAAAGTGAAAAAGCCGTCGAGGTCGTCGATGGTCCCTTCCAGCGCCTCGCCCAGCGTGGCCCCCTCGGCGATGCGCGACGAGATATAGGCCGCGCCAACCTCGGTGTCGTTCTCGGAACGGGTCAACACGCCCTTGCGCGCGAGCTTGCGGCGCATCTGGTTGTGGTTCGAGAGCGAGCCGTTGTGGACGAGGCACTGATCGTCGGCGGTCGAGAACGGGTGCGCCCCCATCGTCGTCACGGCTGACTCGGTGGCCATCCGCGTGTGGCCGATCCCGTGGCTTCCGCCCATGTCACGCAGGCCGAACCGGGCGGCGACGTCGCGCGGCAGGCCGACCTCCTTGTAGATTTCCATCGTCGATCCCACGCCCATGATCCGAAGACCGCGCGCTTCGAGCCAGGCGACGGCGGCCTCCTCGGCTTCGGTGGGGAGCGTGACGACCGCGTGGGTGTCGATCACCTTCAGGGAGGCGGCGAAGCCGGCCTCTTCAAGCGCATCCTCGAGACCGGCAAAGGCCGTCTCGGGCGCATCCGCCTGCACGGTGACCTTGATGCGCCCCTCCGCCTCGTCGCCATAGATCGCGATGCCCGCGCTGTCTGGGCCGCGGTCGGTCATGGTGATGAGCATATCGGTCAGCATGTCGCCCAGCTTGGGGCGCAGATCGTCGGACTTCAGAAACAGGCCAACAATGCCGCACATGGGTAGTCTCCTCGTGACGTTGCCAAGACGCGATTCCGCGTCGTCGCACCTTCATTAGAGGGAAACCTAGTTTCTCATAAAGAAACTTTTGACCGTCAGAGGAAAATTCCGGGAAGCGGTCCCGCGCTGCTCAATCCCTGCGCAGACTTGCCACGCCGCCGGGACAGATGCTCAAAAACCGGGCACTTCGCGAACGGGTCAGCGCGTCTGTGGATAGGTGATGATGGAGAGATAGCGGAGCGGCGTCGCCCGGATGTCTTCGGGCCCGTGCGGCGCGTCCGAGTCGAAAAAGAGCGAGTCTCCCGGTTCCAGAAGGTAGCGCTGATCGCCGTGGCGATAGTTCACGCTGCCTTCGAGAATATAGAGAAACTCGATCCCCTCGTGCTGGAACGTCTGGAAATGCGAGTTCTCGTCGAGCGTGATGAGATACGGCTCCACCACCACGCCCGAGTTGTTCGACCCGATATGGCCCAGAAGGTTGTACTGGTGGCCCGCCCGCGTGCCTTCCCGCGCGATCTCGGCCCCCTCGCCCGCCTTGACGTGCATACAACCCCGCGTTTCCTCGTAGCCGGAAAAGAGCTGGATCAGCGGCACGCGCAAGGCGTGGGCCAGCGCGGAGATGGTATTGAGCGAGGGCGAGATGACGCCGTTCTCGATCTTGGAGAGCATCCCGACGGACAGCCCCGTGAGCCCCGCGAGGTCGGCCCCGGTCATGCGCTGACGCTTGCGCAACTCGCGCACCTGCCGCCCGATGGCGACCTCGAGGTTCTTTTCGCGCTGCTCCCTGACCGCGTGGGGGTTCTGACGCAGCGCGACCTCACCTGTTTTCTTGACCACCTGCTGACCCGTCCTTCTGATCCACGGCTTCCCGCCCGGCTCCTATTCTTGGCCGCTCCGCATAAGGAATGCAAAAGGCACGCGCTGCGGCTCAGGCCGCGAGGTCGTAGGAAACACCGGTGCGCTCGGTCGATACGGCCCAGAGTTCGGCGGCGAGGTCACGGTCGTTGGCGCGCGGAATGGCCGTGGCGTGTTCGGGATAGCCGCGCATTCCGCCCATCTTCGTGGGGCCGTAGTATTCGCCCGAAGTCGCAGTCGGGTCGGTCGCGGCGCGCAGCGGTGAGAGCGCACCCTGCTCCGGCTTCATCGCAAAGACGTGGTTGAGCAGGTTGGCGACCTCCGAGTGCCGCTGAAGGTCCGTGGCGGTCCAACCGGGGTGGGCCGCGATGACGCGGGGACCCTTGCCATCGAGACGCCGGTCCAGTTCGAAGGTGAACAGGAGGTTGGCGATCTTGGAATCCCCGTAGGCCTGCCACGCGTTGTATTTGCGCTCGGTCCAGTCGAGGTCGGACAGGTCCGGGTCACCCTGCCGGTGGGCCATGCTCGAAGTCACGACCACACGGCTGTCAGGCGTTTGCCGAAGCAGCGGCAGGAGACGCCCGGTCAGCGCGAAGGTGCCGAAATGGTTGGTGCCCATCTGAAGTTCGAACCCGTCCTCGGTCTTGCCATAGGGCGGCACCATCACGCCCGCGTTGTTGATGAGCACGTCGAGCCGGTCGAAATCCTGAGTGAACCGGTGTGCGAACGACTCGATCGAGGCGAGGCTCGCAAGATCCAGTTGGCGCATCTCGATCTTCGCGTCGGGACGGGCCTCGCGGATGCTGCGCACCACGTCGTCGCCCTTGTCGGTGTTGCGCGCGGCCACGATCACCTCGGCCCCGGTCCCCGCAAGGATTTCAGTCTCGGTCCTGCCCAGCCCCGAGGTGCCTCCCGTGATCAGAATGCGTTTGCCGGTCATGTCCGGGATGTTTTCCTTGGTCCAGTTGCTCATCGAATTGCTCCTTGATCCGTCGGGGCCCCAACGCCGCAGTGCAGCACCACGTTCCGTCATCCGGTATCCGCGCGCAAGGGCGAGCGCCTTCGCCGGTTGTCTTCCGCGCGGCGCGGTGGTCAGATGGCGCCTGACGAAATCGGATGCCAGACGGGACCTCATCATGACCATCGAAACCACCCATGTCGGAAGCCTGCCGCGCGGCGATTACCTGTCCGGGCTTCTGCTCGCCAAGGACAAGGGCGAGCCCTATGACCCGGCGGAGTTCGAGCAGGCCGTGCAGGCCGCGATCAACGAGGCGGTCCGGCATCAGAAGGAGGCCGGCGTCTCAGTCGTCTCCGACGGCGAATTGGGCAAGGTCGGCTATTCCACCTACATGCAGGAGCGTCTGAGCGGGTTCGGCGGACACATCGACCGCAAGCCGGCCAAGGACCTCGCCGCGCACCCGGCCCTCGCCAAGAAACTGAGCGCGATCATGGGCAGCCAGGAGTTCACGCGCGCCTCCTGCATCGACGAGGTGAAGCTTGTCGACCTGCAACCCGCGCTGGACGACATTCGCCGTTTCAAGGAGGCGCTGGAGGCCGAGGGCGACGGCACGCGCGCCTTCATGAACGCGGCCTCGCCCGGCCTTATCACGGCGTTCCAGGTGAACCGCTATTACCCGAGCCACGAGGCCTATCTCGAGGCGCTCGTCGCCGCGATGCGCCCGGAATACGAGGCGATCCTCGACGCGGGCCTCGACATTCAGTTCGACTGCCCGGACCTCGCCATGTCCGCTCACACCGGCTACCAGGACATGTCCGAGGACGAGTTCGTCAAGATCGCTGCGGCCAATGTCGAAGCGCTGAACGCGGCGACCGAGGGGCTGCCCGCCGACCGGATGCGGATGCATCTGTGCTGGGGCAACTACGAAGGGCCGCACGATCACGACATCCCGCTCGAAAAGGTGATCGACGTGGTCCTGTCGGCGCGGCCGAACACGATCCTGTTCGAAAGCGCGAACCCCTGCCACGAACATGAATGGGTCGTCTGGCGCGATGCGGATATCCCGGCGGACAAGGTGCTCGCGCCCGGTGTGATCGACACCTGTTCCAATTACGTCGAACACCCGCAGCTCGTGGCCCAGCGGCTCCAGCGCTTCATCGACATCGTGGGCGCGGACAGGGTGGTCGCCAGTACCGACTGCGGCTTCGGCACCTTCGCAGGCTACGGCAAGATCGACCCCGAGGTGACGTGGAAAAAGCTTCGCAACCTGCGGATCGGCGCGGACCTCGCCTCTGCCTGAGCCGGTGGACTGCGAAGCGCCTCAGCCCTCGGTGTCGAGGATGCGGCGCGGCATGACCATGACCAGCACGATCGCGGCGATCTTGAGCACGCAGGGCACGATGGCATAGCTCAGGTTGAGGGCCGTCAGCGCCTCCGCCGTGTTGGGCTCACCCGGGCGGAATCCGTAGAACTGGAGCGTGGGCAGGATCACGCCGGCGGCGATGGCGAGCGTCGCCTTGGACGAAAAATTCCACAGCCCGAAGGCCTGCCCGGCCTGAAGCCCCGCCCGTTGCAGGTTCGCCGCGAACAGTGCCGACAGCACGACCATGTCCGCCCCCAGCGCCACGCCCGAGGCGACGCAGATGACCGCGAACGCCAGCGTGGCGCCGGTTGGCAGCGCGAAGGCCCCGATGAAGGCCACGATGGCGAGGCTCATGGACAGCGGCAGAATGCGCCGGGCACCGACGCGCTGCGTGATCCGGCTCCAGAACGGCGCGCTGATCCCGGCGGAAATGAAGAAGAGGATCAGGAAGGGACCGGCGAAGTTGGGCACACCCAGCCGGTCCTCGACAAAGAACAGAAACAGCGTCGACGTCACCGCGACCGGCAGGTTGTTGATGAAGGCCAGGACCAGAAGCCACGCCCCGCCCGAGCCGATGAACCCCGACCAGTTCAGCCGCACGTTGGCAGGCTGCGCCTTGGACCAGAGCGGGCGCGCCACCACGAGGGCCACGAGGGCCAGAAGGGCGATGGCGATGCCGAAGGGCGCATAGCCGT
Organism: Maritimibacter sp.; assembly: GCA_002695005.1. GTDB lineage: Bacteria > Pseudomonadota > Alphaproteobacteria > Rhodobacterales > Rhodobacteraceae > Maritimibacter. The sequence goes on along the minus strand of NZNT01000020.1, from coordinate 469,929 downwards.
CTCCGGATGCCGACACGCCGGACAAGAGCGCAGGCCCCGCCGCACCGAGCGTGACACCCACGAGAATCCCCATCTCGCGCACCCCGGCGAGGCCAAGCTGCGCCCCCGGCTGCGCGGTCGCCGTGAAGGCCGCGCTTTGACCGTAGAGCAGGATGGTGCCGAGGCTGTAGCCGGTAAAGGTGACGAGCAGCCCCGCGGTCAGCCACAACGCGGCCGGCCCTATGGGCTCGACCGCGAAGACGAGGATGCAGCCGACCGCCAGCGCGATCAGCGCGGCGCCGGCGAACTGACCGACCCGGTGCGACCACCGATCCGTCATCCAGCCCAGAAGCGGGTCCTGCAGGAAATCCACGATCCGGATGAGAAGCAGAATGGTGCCGACCTCGGCCAGCGACAGGCCAAGCCGCGAGGCGGCGAAGCTTGGAAGGTGGATGTAGATCGGGATGCTCGCCATCGCGAGCGCCATGGCGAGGAACCCCACGCGCCAGTAGTCGCGGCGGGGCGACGCTTCGCCCGTGGCGTGGGCCGGCGTGGTTTCGGTCATCTCCGGCGCTCCCGCGACAGCAGGACGAAGATCTTTACGATCAAGGGCCGCGCGAAAAGGAACCCGCGATAGGCGAGCTCCATAAGCCCCCGGATGCCCGGCAGTCGCGCAAAGCGCGCGAGCAGGTGCCATCCCGGCAGGCGCGACCAGAGCTCCGCAAAGGCCGCGGCGCCCGACAGGATCTCGCCATCCGCCGCACGAACGTGGAACCGCCCGAGCGCCGCCTCGCGGCCAAGACCCTCCGGCAAACGCGCCGGGCTTCGCCGCACATCGACGAGGTCGATTGCGCCCGCCCCGTCATGGCGGCGGTAAAGCGCGATCTCGGCCCGGCACAGCGGGCACTCGCCGTCGTAGTAGACGGTGGATGGATTGGAAGCGGTCTGGCTCAAGGCGGATATCCTGCTGTCTTCCACCTCTTACGCATCCGGCACCCCGGCGGATCGGTTTTAAACCCGCGACTGTGGCTCAGTCGACCGCCTGCTCAAGGCCCGATACAGTCGCCAGCGCCGCCACGCAGTCCGCCGGGTCGTCGCCCGCCCAGGCGACATAGTGGTCCGGGCGCACGAGGATCAGGGATGCGCCGTAAGCCGTGTCGGCGCTGTCCTCGACGATATCGAAGGGAATACCAGCTTGCTTCGCGAGATCGGCGCAGCCCGCCCCGGCACCTGGCGCACCGAAGTTCAGCAGCGTGTATCCGTCGCCCAACCGCTCAAACACGTTCGCCCCGTCCGACAGCGTTTGCGGGGCAAGGTGATGACCGGCCCGCGCCGTGAAACTGTGGGTGCCTCGCGCACTCGGGCTGCCTGCCGGGTCCGCCACGATCGGCGACCCCTCGTAGTTCGGTTCAAAGTTGGTCACGGCGGCCCCGGTCGCCGCACGTTTGGCCCAGGCATTCTCGAACGCGGCCCTGTCCTGAGACGGATCGTGGGTTTCGAGGAACGCCCGGTCTTCCTCGATGAAATATTCGATGAAGTCCCGCGCCGTCGAGGCGAAGACCGGCCGCCTCTCGGCGTCGTAGCTGTCGAGCAGCGCTTCGCTCCCCCACCCCTGAAGGCGGGCCGCGAGTTTCCAGCCCAGGTTGCGCGCATCCTCGAAGCCGGTGTTGATGCCGTAGCCGCCATAGGGCGGATGGCTGTGCGCCGCATCGCCCGCGACGAAGACACGGCCCGCACGGTAGCGGGTCGCGATGGACACGCGGAGATCCCAGAACCCCACATAGTCGATCTCGAGGTCGACGGGCTGGCCCACGACCTGCTGCAAGAGCGCTTTGAAATCGTCTGCGTCGGTCGATCCGTCAGGAACCGGGGCGTGGAAGAAGAAGCTGCCAATGTCGACGCGACCGAAGAACTGCCAGTATCCCTTCAGATCGGGGTGGAGCACGTTGTAGAACGCCTTGCCCGGATAGCGTTTGAGAAGCTCGTGCAATTCCATCGACCGGAACACCAGCAGTACCATCAGCTTGTCATGGTCCGACTGAATCTGCGGGATGCCGCCGGTTTCGCGCACCGTGGAGCGGCTGCCGTCGCACCCGACGACGTAGTGCGCAGTGAAGGTCCGGCGCGCGCCGCCCTCCCGCTGCGTCGCGACCACTTCGACATGATCGCCCGTGTCCGACACCGCCTCGACGCTCCATCCATACCGGATGTCGATGCAGTCGATCTGCGCGGCACGGTCACGGAGCACCCGCTCGGTTTCGTACTGCGGCAGACGCTCGTTGGTCGTGTAGTAGTATTCATTGACGCTGGCCCGGTTGAGCCAGTCGTAGTGGTAGTCGCTCATCAGGTGGCCGTAGAGTGTCAGCCCGCCGATCCCGACCGAATCCGGGATCGAGCGCGCGGCCCGGAGTTCCCGTTCGCAGCCCCAGAAATGGAGCGTTTCGGTCGTGCGCTGGGTCAGGTTCTGGCCCTTCGGGATCGGCTGCGGCTCCGGATACCGCTCGATCACCAGGACCGGGATGCCGCGCTGGCCCAATTCGATGGCGAGCCCCATGCCCACCGGCCCGCCGCCCGCGATGATGACGTCGTATTCGATCCGGTCCGCCATCGCTCAGATCATCCCCTGTTCGAGGTAGATGTGCTTGGTCTCCATGAAATCATGCAGGCCCTCCGGGCCGTGGAGCCGGCCGAGCCCGGACTGGCCGAAGCCCCCCGTCTCGGCTTCCGCCGCCAGTCTCATGTGACTGTTGAGCCAGACGGTCCCCGCGCGGATCGCACGGCTCATCCGCATGGCACGCGACAGGTCGGTGGTGAAGACGCTGGCGGCGAGGCCATAGGGCGTGGCATTCGCCTTGGACACCGCCTCCGCCTCATCCGCGAAGGTCTCGATCGACACGATGGGGCCGAAGAGCTCGTCCTGCACCAGCGATGAGGCGACGTCGTCGATGCGAAACAGCGTGGGGGTGAGGAAGGCGCCGGTGTTCAGCGCCTCGCCCCGCAGGACCATCTCGCCCTCATCCCCCGCACGTTCGATGATCGCCTTGAGACGGTCGAGGTTCGCGCGGTCGATCAGGCTTCCCATGTCACTGTCCGGGTCCTTGCCAGGCCCGACCCGGACGGCGGCGAAGGCGGCCTTGATCCGGGATTCAAAGTCCGCAGCGATGCCCTCGTGGACGAGGAACCGGGCGGCGGCCACGCAGATCTGCCCGGCCATGGTCAGCGCTCCGTGGGTCAGCTCGGTCACCGCCTTGTCGAGGTCTGCGTCGGGGAAGATGACGGCGGGCGCCTTGCCGCCCAGCTCCAGCCCGACCCGCTTCAGGGTCGGCGCGGCGGCGGCCATGATGGCCTTGCCGGTTGCCGACGACCCGGTGAAGGAAATCGTGTCGACGTCGGGCGACGACACGATGGCCTGCCCGACCTCGATCCCGTTCTCGTTGATGGAATTCACGACTCCGGGCGGCAAAGACGGGCAATCGGCCAGACACTGCATGATCAGCGCATGAACCAGCGGCGTCTGATGCGCGGGCTTGATGAGGCAGGTGCAGCCGGCCGCGAGCGCCGGGCCGAGCGACCGCACGAGAAGCGTGACGGGCGCGTTCCACGGCACGATGATCCCGGCCACCCCGGCAGCCTCCCGGTGAAACAGCGACATCTGCCCCGGCATCACTTCCTGCATCGTGCCGCGCAGGTTGCGCGCGAGGCCGGCGTAGTAGCGCACCTCGGAAATCGAGCCCATCGTCTCGCCGAAGGCCTCGGCCCGCAGCTTGCCGTTCTCCGCCACGATCAGGTCGACGATCTCGTCGCGCACCGCCTCCATCCGGTCGGCGAACTCGAACAACGCCTGCGCCCGTTGGCGCGGGGCATGTGCCCAGTCGGTGCCGAAGAACGCCGCCCGCGCGGTGCGTGCCGCTTGTGCGACAAGAGCGGCGGACCCGGCATGATACTGGCCCAGAACGCTGTCGTCCGCCGGGTTCACGCTGTCGCCCAGCGCCCCGTCCGTGACCCAGGTCCCGTCGATGAAATGGCGTGCTGTCTGATCGGTCATGGCGGGCCTCAGAGCGTCAGGCCGAGGAGCTTCACGGCGTTGTCCTGATAGATCTTGCGCCGCGTCTCGTTGGACAGGTCCATCTCGTCGAGGATGCGGATGGTCTCGCGGATATACATCGGGCCCGCCTCCGGATCGAAGGGCGCGTCCGAGGCGAACAGGACGTTGTCCTCGCCGAAGAACTCGATGGAATGGCGGATCGCGCTGGCCGAGCCGAAGGTCGCGGTATCCGCCTTGAAGTCCTTGAAATACTCAAGATGCGGACGCTTGAGCGCCTTGCGCACCGCAGCAAGGTCACGGTCGGTCGTGCGCGCGCCCATCTGGTCCCAGCCGGGGCCGACGCGCCCCTCGAAATAGGGCACCATGCCGCCCGCGTGGTGGGTGACGACGTTGAGGCCCGGATGACGGTCGAAAAGCCCCGAAAACACCAACCGCGCCATCGCGACCGAGGTTTCGTAGGGCCAGCCGAAGGTCCACCAGATCTCGTATTCCGAGCGGTCTTCGGTCAGGTAATCGGGGAAATTCGCGCCGCGTGCGGGGTGCAGCCAGACCGCCTTGCCACTCCCCGCCATGTATTCGAAGAATGGCTCGAACTCGGGCAGGTCGAGCGGCTTGCCGTCGACGTTGGTGAAAATCTGCATCCCCACCGCGCCAAGATCCTCGACGTTGCGCCGCGCCTCCTCGACCAGGGCATCGGGGTTGTTCATCACCGCCGAGCCGATGAAGCCGGGAAAGCGGTCCGGATACTGCTGGCAAAGCTCGGCCATGCTGTCCGAGGCGATCCTGGCAAGGTCGAGCGATTTGGCCGGGTCCGCGTATTTCTCGAACGGCGGCGAGGCGAGCGACAGGATCTGGCAGTAATCCTCACCGAACATATCCATCACCTCGAACCGGCGGTCGAGGTTCGTCATCATCGGCACCGCTTCCGAGCGGCGCGTGATATCCGTGGTCTCCCCGACATGGTCGATCAGCGCGTCGTGAAAGGGCTTCGGCCAGATGTGGTTGAAGATGTCGATCTTTTTCATGTCGCTCACTACCTCTTGGTGCGTTCAGAGTTCTCCGAGGACGACGTCCTCGACTCGCATATGCGTCAGGGCATCGCTCAGTTGGGTTCCAGCCGCCCAGATGACATCGGACAGCTCCTGCAATTTGCGGTCGTCAAGCGTGTCGCGGTCGACCGTCATGCACAGGACAGCGACAGGCGCGCGGCTCGCGTCGAAGACCGGTGCCGCGATGCCGACCACACCGTCCGTCACCTCGCCCCGCGCGACGAGCGCGCCGCCCTTGCGCATCTGGCGCAGGGCTTCGGCGATTTCGTCCACCGTGTCGCCGAGGCCGAGTTCGCGCAGGTCGGCCAGGTTCTCATGGATCTTGGCGAGCATCTGACGGCGCGGCAGGTGGGCCAGGATCGCCCGGCTGATCGCCCCGCGCGCCAGCGGCATCGGCCGCCCGCGCGGATAGCTCGACTTGGGTTCCGGCGTGGACACTTCGGAGGCCACGCAAAGCAGCTTGTTGCCGTACCAGCGTACCAGAAGCGCGGTCGACGGGTGGCGGGCCGCGAGTTTTTTCAGCACCGTGCCGCCCTCGAGGAGCAAGGCATCGGATTTGCGCATGAGAAAATCGAGTTCCACCACGCGTGGGCCGAGAGTCAGCCCGTGGGGGCCGTTCTGCGTCAGAAAGCCCGCGTCCTTCAGCGTCTTGATGTAGCGATAGAGCGTGGGGCGGGTATAGCCGAGTTCGGCCATCATCTCGTCCGGCGTCCATTCGAGCCTGTTTTCGGAGAACAGGTCCAGTATGCCCAGAATACGCTCCGCACTTCCGGCGCCTGCGCTCATGCCTGCACCTCCGCCGCGTCGCGGTCACGCCGCATCTCGGTGATCATCAACACGATACCTCCAACAACCCCGAGCGCGTCGGAATAGATCGCGCCCTCGAACATGCCTGCGGGCACGAGGGCGGCCAGACCGAAAGCCGCGAACAGCCCCCGTTTCACCGGGCTCAGGCGTTGCGAGAAGTAGCCCGCAAGGGCCGACGACACCAGCCAGACCCCCATAATGGCCGTCACCAGAGCGAGCGCGATTTCCAACGGCGCGCCGATCAGGATCAGGGTCGGCGAGAAGACGAACAGCACGGGGATGACATAAGCCGACCAGCCAAAGCGCATGGCTGCCCAGCCTGTCGCCATCGACGGTGACTTCGCGATGGAGGCGGCCGCGAAGGCGGCGAGCGCGATGGGCGGCGTGATCATCGACATCATGCCGAAGTAGAGCACATACAGATGCGCCGCGATCGGCTCGATCCCCACCTCGACCAGCGCCGGGGCCACGAGGGCGGCAAGCAGGACATAGACCCCGAGCGTAGGCAGGCCCATGCCGAGGATGATGCAGACGATGGCCGAGAGGGCGAGCAGCACCACCGCGTTGCCACCGCCGATCTGCACCAGCAGATAAGTCAGGTTGAAGCTCAGGCCGGTCACGTTCAGCACGCCGATCACGATGCCCGAGGCCGCCGAGATCAGCAGGATTTCCACGACCCCCAGCCCGGTGCGCGACAGCGCGGAAAAAATCACGCGCAGGCTCGGGCGCAGACCGTCGTAACCGATGGCCAGCGACGTGCCGATCAGGGCCAGCGCCGCCCAGAGTGCCGCGCGCTCGGGCTGGTAGCGTTGCCAGAACAGCAGGTAGATGAGCACCGCGAAGGCGAGCGCGAAGTGCACACCGACCAGAACCTTGCGCCGGCTCGGGATGTCCTCCTTCGGGATGGCTCGGATACCCAGTTTCGCGGCCTCGAGGTCGGCCTGAATGAAGAGCGCGATGTAGTACAGGACCGCCGGAACCAGTGCCGCGAGGACGATGGACGAATACGGCACCGCCAGGAACTCGGCCATGAGAAAGGCCGAGGCCCCCATCACCGGCGGCATCAGCTGACCACCGGTCGAGGCCACGGCCTCGATCGCCGCGGCCTTGTGTCCGGGGTAGCCGTCGCGCTTGATCATCGGAATGGTCACAACGCCGGTGCCGACGACGTTGGCCACGGCCGAGCCGCTGATCGAGCCGAACAGGCCCGACGCCAGCACGGCGATTTTCATCGACCCGCCGCGATAGCGGCCCATGCCGATGATCGCCGCGTCGGTGAAGAATTTCGAACCGCCCGTGAGGTTGAGCAAGACCCCGAACAGGATGAACGCCACCACGACGGTCGAGGCGATGGACATCGGCAACCCGAGGATGCCGTTGGAATCGAACGCCATGTAGCCCGACAGAAGTTGCCAGTTCTGCGGACGCCCCTGAAGGCGGCCCGGAAAGACGTCGCCGAACAGGGCGTAGAGAATGAAGACGCCGATGATGATGACGAGCGCCCAGCCCGTCGCGCGTCTCAGCGCCTCGAGCGTCAGCAGGATCGCGATCAGGCCCGGAAGCCAGACCTCGAGCGGGCGAGCGAAGATCATCAGGACGAGTTGCGGATACTTGACCGCGATGAAGGCGAAGGCGGCCATGGAGGCGAGGGCGAGCACGATGTCGTAGTAGGGAACCCTCGTGCGCACGCTCCCCTGTCTGGCGGGCAGCGTCAGGAACGCGACGGGCAGCACGAAGACCAGCATCGCCGCGAAGAATTGCTGCGGGTAGAGACCGAGGCCGAAGTACCGGTTCACCGACAACGCCCAGCAGATCGCCGTGATCGTCATCAGTGCCGCCAGCACGTTGGCCACCGGCCGCCAGACCGAAGGGGGGAGGCCGGACCCGGCCTCCCGTTCATCCATAGCCGCCATCGGAGGGGTCCTCAGTTAATGCCGACTTCTTCGAAGAAGCGCAGCGCACCCGGATGGAACTCGGCAATACCGGGATCGCCCATCATGTTCTCCGGCTTGAAGGCCCGCATCGGCGGGAATGTCTCGCCCATGACCGCAGCCTGCTCATACATCGCCTTGGCCATCTCGTAGACCACGTCGTCGGAGACGCCGGCATGAGTGAACACGACCTGCGGGAACGCGATATAGGTCGTGTCTTCCAACACGCCCGGCATCGCACCCTCGGGCAGGACGGTGAAGAAGGCGGTCGGCCAATGCTCCCGCGCCGCTGCCAGCGCTTCGTCGCTGTCGTCACCGACGCCCAGCGCGCGCAGGCCGCCCACGGCGGCATCCGCTTCGCGCACCTTGCCCGCGCCGTGGGCGAAGATGAAGCCGACCGTGTCGCCGGCCATGAACGCATCCGCGCCCGCGACCACCGAAGCGACAGACACCTTCTCGACGTCATCGCGGGTCATGCCCGCTGTCGAGTAGAAGGCCGCGAGCTGCGGCAGGATCGTGTTCTGTGCGGTGTAACCGTCGGTCATCGGCTGACCCCTCAGGTCCGCCACCGACATGATGTCGCTGTCGGCGCGCACGAAGATCGCTTCGACGAGCGGCTGAAGATGCCCGACGATGCGCAGGTTCGGGTTCTCGACCCCGTTCCACCATTCGCCGCCGTTGATGGCGTAGTTCACCTCCTGAAGGTTCGCGACGCCGAATTCGATCCCGCCGGAATTCACGAAGGGGATGAACTGGTTCGGACTGGTGGCGGGCTGAATCGTCGTGTTGAGCCCGTTCTTGTTGGCCGCGTTCGCGACCGAGGTTCCGATGTTGTGAAATAGCGAGCCGGGGTTCGACGTGGCGATCCCCACGGTCTGTGCCGCGGCCATGCCTGCGCCGACCACGAGGCCGGCGGCCACAGTTGCGGTCGCAATGAGTTTACGCATTTTCTTTCCTCCCTGTTTGCGTCGCTCCCTCCCAAGAGCGAACCAAAATCTCACAAAATGAGATTCGCGCTCAGTTTGCGGTTGCTAAAGTTGGATGACAAGAACAATTTATGGGCACGTTCCGGCAACGGACCGAGGGAGGAAACTGATGGACGACGATGATACGGCCACGCCGCAGACCGGGGCGCAGGCGCTCCTGGCAGGGCTGAAGGCGAGCGGGATCGACTATCTCTTCGCCAATGCGGGAACCGATTTTCCCTCGGCAATCGAGGCACTTGCAGGCCGAGACGCGGGCGAGATGCCAACCCCCGTGACCGTCCCGCACGAGACTGCGGGCGTGGGCATGGCACATGGCTATTACCTTGCGACCGGGCGGCCCCAGTCGATCATGGTTCACGTCAACGTGGGGCTCGCCAATGCCGTGATGGGCGTCCTCAACGCCGCCTCCGACAACGTGCCGCTGGTGATGATGTCGGGCCGCACACCCCTGACCGAAGTGGGGCACGAAGGCAGCCGGATGACGCCGATCCAGTACGGGCAGGAGATGTATGACCAGACGTCGCTCGTGCGCGATGCAGTGAAATTCAACTATGAAATGCGCTATGCGGATCAGGCCGGTGCGCTTGCCGCGCGCGCGGTGTCGCTTGCCCTGTCCGAGCCGCGCGGACCGGTCTACCTCAGCCTTCCGCGTGAGCCTCTGGCCGAAACGATCGAGGCCCCGCGCCGCTCGGACCCCTCCCCGCGCCCTGCCGCGACGGCTGCCGCACCGGACCCGGACGCGGTGCAGACGGCGGCCGACATCCTGTCCTGCGCAACGAACCCGCTGGTGATCTGTCAGCGCGGAGATCCCGAGGGCCGTCTCGCCGCCGCGCTGTCAGAGCTTGGACGCACGCACGGGATCGGCACCGTCGAACCCTTCGTCGTGCGCAACCTGCTGGCCCATGACGACCCCGCCGCACTTGGCCATGCGCCCAATCTGACGCGGGAGGCCGACGTGATCCTTGTGATCGATTCCGGCGTGCCGTGGATCGAGGCGACCCAATCGCCGGACCACGGCGCGAAGATCGTCCATGTCGGGGCCGACCCGAACTTCACCCGGATGCCGGTGCGCGGCTACCACTCCGACCTTTCGATCACCGGCGACCCCGCGGCCACTGTCGAGGCCATCACGCAGGCGATGCAGACGGACCCGGAGGTGCTGGAGTCCCGCCGCGCCACCCTGCGAACCAAAGCGCAAGATCGCGCCACCCGCCGCGACGCCCTGATCGCAGAGGCCCGCGCGAGCGAGCCGATGGGTGCCGAATGGCTCAGTCATTGCCTGTCGGAGGTCATGGATGACGACGCGGTCATCTTCAGCGAACTGGGCCTCGTTCCCGCCGCGCTGCGCATGAAGGGGCCGAACCGGCTGTTTTCGAACCCCCATTCCGGCGGGCTGGGCTGGGCGCTGCCTGCCGCGCTCGGGGCACAGCTGGCGCGTCCGGGCAAATTGACCATCGCGGCGATGGGCGACGGGTCCTACATCTTCGCCAATCCCGTCGCCTGCCACCAGATCGCCGAGTCGCTGGGCCTGCCCGTCCTTATCATCGTGAAGAACAACGCGATGTGGAACGCGGTGCGCCGCTCGGTCGTCACAGCCTATCCGGAGGGCGACGCGGTGCGCGCCAACGAGATGCCTCTGACCTCGCTCGCACCGACCCCCGATTTCGCGGCCATCGCGGGGGCGAGCCGCGCCTTCTCTGAACGTGTCGACAGCGCCGAGGATCTTCCCGCCGCACTCAAACGCGCGCTTCACGCGATCCGCAACGAAGGCCGCGCGGCGCTTCTGGATGTGGCGGTGGCTGTCTCGGACCAGCATTGACCCGCGCGACATTGGCACGCACGCTTGGCGGCGCACTAGTCTTGGGCCGCTTCGACGCAGTGTCGAAGGCGGTCCGCACTCGGAGGCGATGGTCGGGACTTTCGGCGCTGATGCCGGCACGCGCCGGAACGTCGCTGCGACGGCCCGACCAGCCCCCGCGCTTGGAGGAGAAGAGCAGGCGATGACCATCCGTTTTTTCTCGGACAAGAACCGTCCGGTCCACCTTGGGCCCTTCCCGCTCGAACGGCTCGCGCGGGGACCGATGCCCGACCTCGCCTCGGTGCCCCCCTACCGGCCACTAGACTTCCGTCGGCCCGATGCACCCACTTCCATCGTGAACGCTATGGGTGACTATCAGGCGATGATGGATGCGATCCGCGACGGGCTCGTGAACAAGACGCGGGCCGAGTGCCCGGACGACCCGGCGGAGCGGGCCAATCACCTCAAGGCCTTCGGGTACTTCTCCGATGCCGCGATGGTGGGGGTCGGCCCGCTGCCGGACGCAGCGCTCCTCGACCAGCCTCGGATCAATCCGGATATCGAGCGCCTCGCCCACGACCTGCGCACAAAGCAGACCAAGACGCTGGCCTCGGGCATCGACATGATCATGGCCGACCTCAAGGAGTCGATGGAGGCCCCGCCCACCACCATCGCCGGACACAAGCACACCATCGTCTTTCTCTACGACCATCCGCGCGACCCGCGACCGGACGAGAAGGGCTGCGAATGGCTTGCGGATGCGCAGGCCCATCGCGCCTGCCTGCGCGCCACGGAAACCGCCGTGGTCATCGCCAACTACATCCGCCTGCTGGGCTGGGACGCCAAGGCACATTCCGCGACCTGCACGGATGTCGACCTGAACGTGCTGACCGTGGCCGCCGGTCTGGCCAGTGTCGAGGGCGGGCGTCTCAAAGCGCCCTACCTGGGCGACCGCTTCGGCGTGGCCGTCGTGACCACTGACCTCGACCTGCACCACGACGGCGCGCTCCTGCCTGCCGCCCGCCAGCCCGCGTTTCGCACCAAGGGGCCCGCATGGTGGCTCGGGGCCGGGTTCCGGCGCTCGGCGCTGAACGGCGATCCTTACGCGCGGCGCGACATCGTCGACGGCCCGCACCCGTTCGAAACGCTCAAACGGGTGGAGACGCCCACGACCTATATCGACGAACCCAACGTCGCCCGCGTGCCCAAACGCACCGACATGTTCGCCCGCGCGCAGTTCGGCGACATGGGCAAGGCGGCGCAGGATGGGGCAAAGGGCGGGCACTACGCGCGCAAGGCCGCGCCCTCGATGGCGCAACGGCGGATGCTCGGGGCCTTCGTCCTGTTGCAGGACGGCAAACCCGACGACGGACCCCGCCCGACGGACGCTGAACGCAACGCCGCCAACATCAAGGCTGCGAGCTATTTCCTCGGCATCGATGCGGTCGGGGTCAGCCGCTGCCCGGACTGGACATGGTATTCCCACGACGCGACGGGGGCCGAGATCGACCCGCCCCACGATCAGGCGATCAGCATGATCGTGGATCAGGGCTACGAGACGATGGAGGGCGCGAGCGGCGACGACTGGATCAGCGTCGCCCAGTCGATGCGCGCCTACCTGCGGTTCTCGCTTCTGGGCGGGGTCATCGCGAAGCAGATCCGCAACCTTGGCTATTCGGCCAAAGCCCATACGGTTCTGGATGGCGAGGTGCTTCAACCGCCGCTCCTGCTGCTTTCCGGTCTGGGCGAGGTCAGCCGGATCGGCGAGGTCATCCTCAACCCCTTCCTCGGCCCGCGCCTGAAGTCCGGCGTGGTGACGACCGACATGCCGATGGCGCATGACAAGCCCATCGACTTCGGGATGCAGGCGTTCTGTGAGTCCTGCAACAAATGCGCGCGGGAATGCCCTTCCGGCGCGATCACCGCCGGTCCGAAACTCATGTTCAACGGCTACGAGATCTGGAAATCCGACAGCCAGAAATGCGCGACCTACCGCATCACCACCGAGGGCGGCGCGATGTGCGGGCGCTGCATGAAGACCTGCCCGTGGAACCTTGAGGGGCTCTTCGCCGAGAAGCCTTTCCGCTGGGCCGCGATGAACCTGCCGAAGGCCGCGCCGCTTCTGGCGAGGCTTGATGATGCGGTCGACAACGGCGGGCTGAACCCGGTCAAGAAATGGTGGTGGGACATCGAGCTGTACGAGGATGGCGGCTACCGCCCCGCCCGGGCTCCCGTGAACGCCCGCGACCTGCAAGCCGACTTGAAGCTGACCTACGCGGACCAGACCCTCGCGGTCTATCCCGCGAACCTCGCCCCCCATCCGTGGCCTTATCCCTTCCCGATGGACCGCGAAGCAGGGATCGAAGCGTATCAGGCGATGGTCACGGCGGACGAGTACAAGCGCCGGCGCGAGGCGGGGGACGACAGTGTCCTCCACCGCTACACCGCCGATGGCGAAAGCCCGGTGCTGCGCGTCACCGTCTCCAAGGCCGAGGCCATGTCGCCGGACGTCACCAAGTACGAGTTTCGAACGCTCGACGGCAGCGACCTTCCCCCGTGGGAGGCCGGAGCGCATCTCGACATCGTCGTGGCCCCGGAATACCTGCGCCAGTACTCGATGTCGGGCGACCCTGCGGACCGCTCGGTCTACCAGATCGGCGTGCTGCGCGAAAACGAAGGGCGAGGCGGCTCCATGCTGCTCCACCGGATTTTCAGCGAAGGCCGCAAGATCTTCATCTCCAAGCCGATCAACCACTTCCCGCTGGATGAGAGCGCGACCCGGACGTTCCTCATGGGCGGCGGAATCGGCGTGACGCCGATGATCGCGATGGCCCACCGGCTTCACGCCATCGGCGCGGATTTCGTGCTGCACTACTCTGTCCCGTCGCGCGTGTCTGCGGCCTATCTCGACGATCTGGCCAACGCCCCCTGGGCCGACCGGGTAAGCCTGCATGTCTCCGACGAAGGCACCCGCGCGGACCTCGATACCCTGCTCTCGGACTACGCCCCGGGCTGGCACGTCTACACCTGCGGCCCTGACCGCTACATGAGCGGCGTGATCGACGCGGCGACGCGGCAGGGTTTCCCGGACGAGGCACGCCATCTCGAATACTTCTCAGTGCCCGAAGTGCCGGACTACGAGAACCATCCTTTCACGCTCACCCTCGCCCGTTCCGGCCAGACGCTCGACGTGCCGGAAGACCGAACGGCGGCGGACGTGCTGAATGACGCGGGCTACCGTGTGGACGTGAAATGCTCCGACGGGCTGTGCGGCGTGTGCAAATGCGGCCTCGTCTCGGGCGAAGTCGAACACCGCGATTTCGTCCTGTCCAAAAGCCAGCGTGAGCAGGCCATCATCCTGTGTCAGTCCCGGGCCGCCGAACCCGGTGGCAACGTGGTCATCGACCTTTAGCGGCGACGCACAACCCGGTTCACAGGTTCAGCGTCGTCAGCATGTACCACTGACGCAGCTCATCGCGCACAACCGGCTCGAACACATCGTTGAGCGCCCGCACGGTGGCCCGGATGCGTGCCTCCTCGGACGACCCGTCCGAGACCGGGACCGGGTCGAACAGCCGGACGTCGAAGTCGACGCCCCTGCGGCGTGGCATCACGACGGGGACGAGCGTGGCCCCGCTCCTGATCGCGATCTTCACCGCCCGGGCTGCGTTGGATTCCATCGACACGGGCCGACCGAGCTGCGGGAACCGGGACGAGCCTTTGTGAATCTCGTCGATCATGAAATACCCGTGCGCCGATCCGTTCGTCAGAAAGCGTGACAGGTAGATCGCGCTCCTGCGGCCCGGCGGAAACGCATAGATCCCGCGCCGCTTCCGGGACTCCTCGACGATGCGATTGCTGAACCGGCTTGGTTCCGGCTGATACGGGCCGATCACCGAACGGTTCATGAGCCGTTGGAGCACACCGAACAGCGACTCCCACGATCCGACATGGACCGAGACGAAGATGATCGTGCCGTGACGCTCGGCCAATGCCGTCAGCTGCTGACGCAGCGCATCGGTATCGCTGGCCTGGGCGATCTTCTCGACGGACGCGAACTCGGCGAAGATGCGACCGGTGTTGACCCACCAGTCCGCCAGCACCGCATCGGCACCCGCCGCGTCAGTGCCAAGGATCTTCTGGGTGTTCGCCCGCATATGGGCAAGGAAGGGCGCACTGCGGTTGACCCGGTGCGCCACGGGCCCGAGCATGGCACCCACCCCCGACGCGGCAGAGGCCGGCATCCGGCGCATCAGGTGGTGCATCGCCAGCTTGCCGGTGCCCATCAGCGGATCGGTGAGCCAATGCCAGCGCCAGGCTCGGCGGCGTTCGGCCATCTCCGACCAGGCCCAGGCGAGCGGCGGTCGCGGATCGCGCGGCGCACGGGTGACGTCGAACGACAGCTCGGAAATCGAGCGGGGGTTCTTCGGGTCCGGGGCCGGCATTATCGTTTGCGCAGGATCATTGGCAGGGAATCCCCGGGACGCAGGGTCAGCCGGCAGTGCGGCTTCACCTGCGTACCCGGCTTCAATTCAGGCCGGAACCGCTGTGCAAGGACCGCGAGTGCGAGAATGGCCTCGGCCTCGCCAAACACCATCCCGGCGCAGATGCGCGGGCCGGTGGCGAACGGGACATAGGCATATTTGTTGGGCTTCTTGATGCGCGACCTGTCGTCGGGTTCCAGAAACCTCTCGGGCCGGAAACCGTCGGCATCGGGCCAGAGCGTGGGGTTGCGGTGCAACAGCCAGGCGACGACCATGAAAAGCGAACCTTTGGGAAACACCCTCGGCCCGATCTTCACCTCCCCAATCGCTTCACGCGCGAGAATGGGAACAGGCGGATACAGCCGGAGCGTTTCCGAAACCACCGCGCGGGTGTACGGGAGGTTCGCCACGTCGTCATAGGTCGTCGCCCGGTCCCCCACGACCCGGTCGAGTTCATCCTCGAGCCGCCTGCGCGAAACGGGGTCTTGCGACAGGATGAACCACGCCCACGACAACAGGTTCGCGGTCGTTTCATAGCCAGCCATGAAGATCACGGCGGCCTCGTTGCGGATCACTTCACGCGACAGCGGCGCACCCGCCTCGTCGCGCGCATCCAGAAGGGCCGCGATGACCGTGGTGTCATCGGGCGTCCGCTCTGCCTCGAACCGGTCGATGATCCGGTCCAGAACGGTCCGGATGCGACGGGCCGACTTATGCACCCCGAAGCCGCGAAACCGTGGAAACCACTCCGGCAAACCCATCAATGAGGCGAGGTCGAGCTGGTCGATCCGCCGCTGGTATTCCGCAAATCCCAGCACGATTTCGCCTGCATAGGCCTCGCCCAGCGTCTGGCCGAAGATGGCGCGACAGATCACCTCTGACGTCAACCACGCGAATTCCGCAGAGGCGTCGATCTCGGCGCCCTCACCCATGGCCTCCCAACGGTCGCGGCACTCCTCGATCACCTGGATCATGACCGGTGCGAAGTCGGGCACTCTGGAGCCGTGGATGATCGGCGCGACGATCTTGCGCCGCGCCGCCCAAACCTCGCTGTCACTCACGAAAAGCCCGTCGCCGAGCAGGAGTTCCAGCGCATGACGCATCTGCGGGCTCTTGCGCTGAAGCAGGGGGTGATTGTCCTGAAACACCTGTTTCACGAGATCCGGCGCATTGACGAAAGCCACATCGCGCGTGAGGACTTTCACCCAGGCGATGCGCTGCGAGAAATCCGCCGTCGACCAGATATCCAGAAAGCTCCGGCGCGCCAGAGCAACGCGTTTCAGCGTTGAAGGCGGGGTCTCGAACCGATCGGGATAAGGGGGAACGTAGGGCGGTGAATCAGTGCCGTCCAAGTTCTGTGTCTCCAATTGCAGGGGCTGCCGCCGGCCTCGGCTCGGTGACAGATCAGTCATGCGCCCAAAGTGACCTTCCGGCAGTGAGCGGACCTCTTCATAGCGAAGTTGCGCGCCAATTCAAAAGATTTCGTTCGCGGCGCGATATGGTTGCCCGATAGGGAGCACGGAAAAAAGCAGCGGAAATGACAAACCACACAGCAGGATGCTATCGCCGTTCCTGATGGCGTCTTACCCACGCGAGCGGGTTGGTGAAAACCCCGCAGCCTCGGAAGCTTGACGGTCAGCCCCTTCGTCTGCGGCCTTCAGCTGCTCTTCGATGGCCACGAGACGACGGATGACCTCGTCACGATAAACGTCAGTGGCGGCGTTGGTCTCCTCCGCGTGTGCGTCCTGCATCGAATTGACGATCAGGCCGACCACCAGGTTCACCACGGCGAAGGTGGTGATCAGGATGAAGGGTACAAAGAACATCCAGGCCTCTGGATGCACATCCATCACAGGGCGGACGATGCCCATGGACCAGCTTTCCAGGGTCATCACCTGGAACAGCGTGTAGAGAGAGCTGCCAAGCGAACCGAACCACTCGGGAAAGGTTGCGGCAAAGAGCTTTGTCGCAATGACCGCGGCGATGTAGAAGATCACGCCCATCAGCAGGAAGACCGAGGCCATCCCTGGGAGAGCAGAAATGAACCCCTCCACCACGCGGCGAAGCGTCGGCGCGACGGATATCACCCGTAGCAGCCTCAGGATGCGCAGCGCCCGCAGGACGGACAAGGCGCCCGTGGCCGGCATGAGCGCGATGCCCACGACGAGAAAATCGAACACATTCCAGGCGCTGCGGAAAAAGCGCAGGCCGCGGGCGTAAAGCTTGGCCAGAAGTTCTGCGACGAAGATCGCGAGGCAGGCCGTGTCGAGGGCGACGATCAGACCGCCGGCGGTGTCCATGACGGTTTGGGACGTCTCAAGTCCGAGAATGACCGCGTTGAACAGGATCACCCCGATGATCGCGTAGCGCGTCGATGGTCTGTCGAGAAAATCGGAAAGGCGCTGGCGCAAGTTCTGTCGGCTCCTGTGTGTATTCAGGGGCATCTATGGTCACACATAGGTTATTGCCAGTCCGAACCGGGCAGGATTTCAAGAGTGTGATCGTATGGTGGCCCGCGTCGCGATTACGTCGGCCGCCTGGTGAAATACCGCCAGACGGACATCGAGGACTGGATCGGTGCAAACACCTGTGATGGTGCCCATTGATGTCCTCATACTCAAAAGCAAAAACCAAAGACTCCCGGTTTCTCTGGAAGGACCTTGTCCGCAGCAATCCAGCCTGAGCCGCGGAGCTCGACAGTTTGCCGCCTATGCGGTGGACGAGTACGTGTTCGCCGGCAAGAAAGATTTCTTCGCGAAGAACGAGACCTTGGCAGAAGGTCTCCTGACCGGTGGGGAACCACTTTTGTGCATCGACAGAATTGGAGGAAAAAGCCCCACAGCATCCCTCAGAGCTCACAATTGCGGAGGATGTACTCGGCACAGGCTTTTGTTTCGTTATTCTTGCAGTTTCTGGCATGTCCCCGCGCCGCCTACAGCCAGGTTTCGCTATCACCGGCCGCGCGCCCAATATCCGCGGGTCGTCAGTTCGCAACCAGCATTATGCACCCAGAAACGATCAAAAACGCGACCACGACGTGCTGAAGTCCAAGGGCTTCCCTACGAAAAATTGTCAACCCGAAGAGGAGCGACCAGAGAGGTACTGTTGCGGCCAAGGGTGAGACAATCACGAGCGGCCCGTGTTTCAACGCGAAGTTCAACGCTAGGATGCCAACCCCGTTGATGACCCCGGTCAGAAGGAACCACGCATTGCCACCATGCCACGTTCCCAGCGCGGCGGGTCTGGACAAGCAGACGATTGATCCGAGCAGGAGTGTGGCCGCGCTCGATGCCGCGAGCAATGCAAAATACGGGCTGGGCACGTCTTCCAGACCCACCTTCAGTCCCGGCTGTGCAATGCCCCTCGCAAGGGCTGCAGCGAGCGGAAGAGCAATAGCCCATAACGGGAATGCGCGCGGCTTCCCCCGCCGCGTCCAGGTCGCACAGATCAGCCCGAATATCGTGAGAGCTAGACCAAGCGCCGCGGGAAGCGTCATTCTCTCGCCCAGAATCGATATCCCTATCAGTACGGCGAAGGCCGGCGTCAACGCACCCAATGACGCGGTCAGCGTCGCGCCGACACGCGCGACCGAGTAGACTTGCAACGTTTGTCCGAGGCCGGGAAAAAGCAATCCGGTGACAGCGAACAACGCGGCGGCCGGCGTCATCCACCATGACCAGTCCAATAACCAGGGTGACGCGAGCCAGCACACTCCGGCGACAGCCGAGACCGACAGAAAGGCACCGAGGAGCGGATCCGTGGTGTCCAGAGCCTTTCGCTGGATGTGCATGTTCAGGGCCCAGACGACCGCCGCGGCGAGCGCGGCGACAATCGCCAGCTGCGTGGACATCAGGCCGCACGTTCCCGGCGATGGGAAAGGTAGGGCAACAGTGAGGCCGGCAATTCCGTGCAACCGAGTCCGGGCTCGGTCCCGATTACCCAGTGCCCGGCCCCATGAGGCGGCTCGCCGAATTGGAACGCCGATCTCAGCGGATTGGGATTCACGTCAACCTCGAGCACCCCGTCTCCCCCGGCCGCGGCCAGGACATGCGCAGAAGCGGCGAGCCCAATACCGCCGCCGAGAAAGTGCGGGCAATAGGTCTTGCCCGCCGCGCGGGTACGCTTTGCCACATCGAGGCATCCCGTGACACCGCCCCATTTCGAGACATCGGGCTGAACGACGCTAAAGCCGCTTTCGCGAATGGCGCGGTCAAATGCTGCGAAACCGGCAATGTTTTCGCCCCCGGCGAGCGGTGTGCCGAGTTCTGCTAGCGTCGCCCACTCCTGCGCCGGGGCAAAAACCGGCAGAGGTTCTTCCATCCAGCCGAGCGCGACACCTGCCTTTCGAATGCGGTTCAGGAAATCTGCGGCCATCGGCAATGACCAGACCTGGTTCGCATCGGCGCACAGCAATTCCCCGGGATTGAGGCGCCGGAAAGCGTCCTCCAGCTTGTCCACATCGCGCTCATGAAAGCCCACCTTCACCTTGTAGCGTGTGAACCCGGCCGCTCTCGCCCGGGGAACAAGCACGTCGGCCGCGTCAATCTTGATGCCGCTGGCGTAGGTCTCCACGCGCGTCGCCGGGGCTGACGAAAGAAGCTTCGCGAGCGGAAGTCCAGCGCGCCGCGACACGAGATCCCAGACAGCGATGTCGAGCCCGGCGATCACCTGCGCGAAGGGCCCCGGCTCCCCGCATTGGAGCGCGCGGATAAGTGTCGCCTCTTCGAGTTCGTGAAACATCTCGGCGGGGGTCGACCACCTTTTGCGAAGCACGAGATCGGCGACGTCGTCCATCAGCAGGTTCACGCGGTGTTCGGCACCGCTGGCCGGCCAGTTGGCGAACACTTCACCCCAACCGAAATTCCCGTTGCCATCTTCCACGCGCAGGAACACAGCAGGCCGATCGCGCATTTTTCCGAACGATGTCTCGACGGGAATCTCGACGGGAACGCGAAACGCGAACCCCTCGATCCGAACGAGCGTGAAGTCGAGGTCCGCCCTTTGCGAAGCATCTTTGGAACCGTGGGCTACGCGCCCGATCTCCGGCTCAGGCATTCCTGGCGCCCCCACCGGTCAGGGCCCGGATCCCGCGCACACCGAGGCCGAGCTCCGCAGGCAGAACCACTCCGGTCATTGTCCCAGACGCGGCCTGGTCGGCGAGGAACAGGTAAGGTCCCACGTAGTCCGAAGGGTCCGGCGTGAAGCCCAGCGGCACGCGGGACGCGAAAACCGCGGGGTCCCAATTGTCGCGCATTCGTTCGTCGGCGCGCCCCAGGGCCGGTGGTCCGGTCAACTCGGTAATCATGCCCGCTGGCGCGACCGCGTTGACCCGGATATCGGGCGCGAGCTCGTGCGCGAGCTGTTTCGTCAGCCCGACGCCTGCGTGTTTTGAGGTCACATACAGAACGCCTCCACCGTCCGGATACAGGGCCGCGTTCGACAGGGTGAAGATCATCGACGGCTGGCGCCCTTCGGCCAGAGCGGGCGCCGCAGCGCGCGCGCCAAGCAAGTAGCCTTTGACGTTCACCGCGAACACTTCGTCGAATGCCTCGCCCGCCTTTTCGACTGGCAGGTCGAGCAGGCGCGTGCCGAAATCCCAAAGACCGGCGTTTCCGATGAAACAATCGAGGCCATCGAAACGGTCCACGGCAGCCTCCACGGCCCGGCGGTTGTCCTCCCAGTTCGTGACATCGCCTTCGACGGCCACGAAAGGTGCGCCCCCTAGGCTGGCCGAAAGCGCGTCGAGGCGTTCCCGCGATCGGTCCAGACCCACGACCGAGGCGCCCCGTGTCAGGAATCCCTCGACAATGGCCCGCCCCAGGCCGGAGGCCGCACCCGTTACGAGGACCCTTTGGGCAGGCCCGCGATCTAGGTTCGGATCGCGGCTCACGGGGCCTGATGTCCCCAGCCGCTCGGCCGGTCGATCAGGCTTACGGTCCAAGTCGCATCATCGATCTGGATACCGCCGGTGCCGTACTCGACCTCTATCCCGCTCGGAGTCCGGAAATAGCAAGACAGCATCATGTCGTTGAAATGCCGGCCCATGCGTCGGGTCAGCGCGTCGTATCCACGATCCTGCGCCATACCGACCATATCGAGGGTCGCAACTTCGAGCATGAAATGAATCATGCGCGGATTGCCTGGGTCACCGCCTGGGCGCAGGGCGAGGCTGTGATGGCGCGCATTGCAGTGCAGGAACGTGGCGGTGCCGTTCTCACCCTGCCAGATGTCGGACACGCGGAAACCCAGTAGTCTGCGGTAAAAATCCAGCGTCTCGTCAAACCGATCCACCTGGAACACCACGTGACCCAGACCGAGGTCGCCTGTAACGAACTGCGTCCCGGTCGGCGAGATGAAGGGCGACTGTGGACACATCTGTCCATAGAAGAACTCGAGGCGGGTGCCCGCAGGGTCGACGCTGCGCACCATTTCGCGAACGCCGCGCGCCCGGCAATCTTCGGCCGAGGCGGGCTCCACTTCATGACCTGCCGCCTCGAGACGTCGAACGACCTCGGCCAGCGCTTCGTCATTCGCGACTTCCCAGCCTACGAAAGCCAAGCCGGGCTCGCCCTTCTCGACCTGAAGACGAAAAGCCCGGTCATCCGACCTGAGGCGAAGGACACCGCTCTCCACTGTTCCGCTCATCCCGAGCGTATCCTGTCCGAACGCCTGCCATTCCTCGATCGCACCGTCCGTCCGAAACCCGATGTATCCCAAAGCAAAGACACTCATCTCAGAACCTCCCACGCTCACGCCGCCTCGATGAATGACGTCAGGATTGCATTGAACTCGTCGCATTTCTCGTATTGCACCCAGTGACCGCACTGGGGAATAACGTGAAGCCGGGCATCCGGCATCCGCTTGAGCATGAACAGCCCGCCTTCGAACGGGTTCGTCCGATCGTCGCGGCCCCAGACCAGCAGCGTTCTGTGCTTGATCTTTTCCAGTTCGCGCCAGAGTTCGGGCTCCCGCTTGTCGGGGGTCGACAGGAAATGCTCGTAAAACTTGCGGGTTTCCGGTTCGACTGCCACAGCGTAGCGGCTGTCCACGAGCGCATCGGTCGCAAGCTCCTTGTTGTACAGGAACGTATCGACGATCTGACGCATCTTCTCGCGGCTCGGCCCCGGCTCCTTGAAGAAGCCGTGAAGCAGCTTCATGCCCTCGGTCGGCTCCGGCATGAAAATGTTCAGGCTGCCACCCGCCGGACCCATCATGACCAAGCGCCCGACCCGGTCGGGATACCGCAAAGCCATGACGAGTGACGTCCGGCCACCGAACGAGTTGCCGACCATGTGCGCTTTGTCGATGCCAAGTTGGTCCAGCAGCCCGACAAGCAGGCGGGCCGAAAACTCCGACCGCGCCTCGTTCTCCGGGATGACCTTGTCGGTCTTGCCGTAGCCGGGCTGGTCCAGCAGGATGACCCGGTATGACTTGGAGAGCTCTTCGACGTTCTGCCAGTAATTGCTCCAGCCGGAGGCACCCGGACCGGCGCCGTGCAACATCACCAGAGCTTCACCTTCGCCTGCCTCGTGGTAGTGCAGACGGATGCTGTCGACTGTCGCGAAACGCGAAGTGCTTTCCTCGGTGTGCTTCTCGAGTACAGTTGTCACGTCTAAGTCTCCTTCAGAAGAAAATGCTGATGCTTGGCGCGCGTAACGTCGCCTGATCCAGAACTATCTTGCGCTCGGCTATCCTGAAGCCGCCCGAACCTTCCGGATCGGAGCGCAAGAGGTCGAAGCGCTCGCCGACGAAAAGATGTTCGTCGAGGTCGTTACGGCATTGGATGACAAGGATGTTCGAGCGGACGCGAAAATCCGCGTCCTTCCGCGTCACGCGCACATTCGACACGAAGTGTCGGGTGCGGGACGGCGGCTCCTCTGCCCAAGCCTTGCCGGTTTCGATTTTCGCGACACGAGCCTTGAGGTCCTGATGGAATTCATCGTAGATCGCGAGTTCGTTAGCGGCGCTCACTTCCCGCGCCCGCTCTCGCGGCGGACGGTTCGTGCGGTGCGGCATCCAGTAGTGGACGTCCTCTGAGAAACAGGTCATCCAACCCCGGAAATCCCGGTCGTCCAGCAATTCAGCCTCGCGGTAGAGAAACTGCGAGATGGCAAAATGCGTCGCCATGTCGACTGACTCTTCGTGGTCCTCAGCCATTGACCACCCCCCTGTCTTCGATTTCCCGCTGGCTCTTCCCCGTCATGAGTTCGAGCCATCTGCGATAGAAGTTGCGGGCCGCGTTGTCCGAAAAGACGGGGCCATGGCTGGCCGCGCTGTCCGGCTCGGCCTGGTCTGCCCGACCTTCTAGCATGCCGTAGCACAAGGGGTTGTGTGCGGCGGTGGAGCCGCGCAGCACCTTCTGCACCTCGACCCAGTTCTCGCCGTCGTCCTGCTCGAGCATCCCCGAGGGCCCGAATGCGCGCAGCGCTCCGCGGCGAAATGCGTCTTTCACGTGGACCGGAGCGGCCGTGTCGACGATTACCCAGGCCCAGACCTCGATCTGGTTTGGGCCACGCGGGTGCCAGACCCGCAACGTGTTCGTCCCGTTAAGCCAGGACATGTTGGGAAAGACTGTGTTGTGACCGCTGACGCGCGCTGCCCGCGAACGTCCCAGTCGCTCCGACGCCTCGTCGAACGTGTCACGCAGCCAGTCCTGCGCCACCGGATCGACCCAAACGGCCGGGTTCGGCGTATCCGCGAAAAAATATCCCCCGCCGTGACCGCCTTCGGTCCAGAACTGCGCCCCTTTGCGCTGATCCATGCTGTGAACCTGCGGATCGTAGTCCTCGGGCATGAACACCTGCACGGCCGATACATGCGCGGAAGCCGCGTGATACATGTCGCTGGCGAATTGCTCGGCCGGCATCTTCCAGTTGCAGTCGATGAGCCACTTGTGGACCCCGCCGATCACCTCGGTCCCCCCTTCCAGGCGGTCAACGAGCTGATCGAGGTAGTAGGCACTGTCGCCAAGGTACTCCTCGATGGGAACAGCATCCTCGTCCCAGCACCCGAAGATCAGACCCTTGTAGGTCTCGAGGCGCGTGACCTGGCGAAGCCCCCAGCTTTGCTTGTCAAACCCTTCGCCATACTGCTCCTCGTGCGGCACGGCCTTGAGATCGCCTTCCAGCCCGTAAGTCCACCCGTGGTAGGGACACATAAAGGACCGGGCGCTCCCGACCTCGGACCGACATACGCGCATGCCACGGTGCCTGCATTGGTTGAGGAACGCCCGCAGAGATCCGTCGCGCTGCCTCACGACGACCACGGGGTCTTCCGCCATGGACGACGTGAAGAAGTCGCCTGCTTTGGGGACCTGGCTTTCGTGACCCAGAAGGAGCCAAGACTTGGCGAAGATGGTCTCGACTTCGCGTCGGTAGACCTCCTCGCTGCAATACACCTGTGGCGAAATCTCGTTGCGATCCAGATCCACCAGCTCTTCGATCGGCGCAGCCATGTATTCTCCTCTTCCGGAACGACTTTCGTCAGACTCTCCCATAATTACATGTAACATGCAACATGTTTTCTATTGCGTCACGGATGCGTCTGTTGGTATCTTCGAGTGAAGAGATACAACCTCGTCAGACAGTGTGGATATCAGGATATGGCCGATTTCAGAGCGGGCTCTGCAAACCGCATCGTAGACAACGTGTATGAGCACCTGCGGGAACAGATCCTCTCGGGAGAAATCCCACCCGGCACGCGATTGACCGCCCCCGCACTTGCGGAAAAACTCGGCGTCAGCCGGAGTCCGGTTCGCGAAGCCGTGCAGAAGCTGACGCGCCAACGGCTCGCCGTCGAGCGGCCGCGGAGGGGCGTTGAGGTCGTGAATTGCGAGCTCTCCGACACGATCCGGCTCTTCGAACTGAGGGAAGTCCTCGAAGGGTTGGCGGCGAGCCTCGCCGCCTTGCGCGCGAGCGAAGAGGAAATCGAAGACATCCGAGCGGCGATGGAGGAGCACGAAAGCCTCATTCTCAAGGCGGACACGGTCGCCCGTCAGAAAGCGAACATGCGGTTCCATGCGCTGATCCGGGACGCGGCCGACAACCCGGAGCTTGCACGTTCGTTGGACGATCTGCAGGCCCAGATCCGCTTGGCGATGAACACGATGAAAGCGCATCTTACGCCGAACGAACTGAGCCAGACCGCCGAAGATCACAGGCACATCTACGAAGGCATAGCGGCCAGGGATTCCGAAACGGCCGAAAAGGCCGCGCGGCTTCATATCCGCAGGCTGCACAGCCGATTGAAGGCCATCGAAGCGCAGGCCTAGGCGTCGCTGACAAACCTCGAGCGTTGTAAAGCGTTCAACGGCCCGGCGTTCGGATGCCTGGCCGGCTCCGGTCACTGGTTCGGATCGACGAGCACACGACCTTTGACGCGCCCGGCCAGGATGGCTTCACCCAATGCTGGGAGGTCCTCGAGACTGGCCACGGTCGATATCTCTTCGAGCCTAGAGAGGGGAAGGTCGGTCGCAACACGACGCCACGCTTCGACGCGACTGTCGTAGGGCTGCATCACGCTGTCGATTCCCAACAGGTTCACGCCGCGCAAGAGAAACGGGATGACCCGCGCCGGAAGATCGGCACCGCCTGCCAGGCCGATCGAGGCAACGGACCCGCCGTACTTGATCTGGCCCAGGATCCGCGCGAGCATGGGGCCGCCGACGGCATCGACGCAGCCCGCCCAACGCTCTTTCTCCAAGGGCCTTTCGGAAACCTCGGCAAGCTCGTCGCGCGGAACGATTTCACTGGCCCCGAGCGAACGCAGGTAGTCGGCTCCTTCAGGGCGCCCGGTCACCGCCGCGACTTCATAGCCAAGGTTCGAGAGGATCGACGTTGCGACCGACCCGACACCGCCGGACGCGCCGGTTACCAACACGGGGCCGGCTTCCGGTGTGAGCCCTTGTTTCTCAAGCGCCAGGACAGCAAGCATGGCCGTAAGTCCCGCGGTCCCGACTGCCATTGCCTGCCGCGTTGTCAATCCGTCCTGAAGCGGCACGAGCCATGATGCCTTCAGGCGGGCCTTCTGGGCATATCCGCCCCAATGGATCTCGCCGACCCGCCAACCGGTGAGGACCACCTTGTCGCCGGGCTTGTAGCGCGGGTCCGAGGACGTCTCGACCGTTCCGGCAAGGTCGATGCCGGGCACATGAGGGTATTCGCGAACAAGCCCGCCGCCGGAACCAAGACACAGTCCGTCCTTGTAGTTCAGGCTCGAATACTCGACAGC
Organism: Maritimibacter sp.; assembly: GCA_002695005.1. GTDB lineage: Bacteria > Pseudomonadota > Alphaproteobacteria > Rhodobacterales > Rhodobacteraceae > Maritimibacter. Next base: position 443,621 of record NZNT01000020.1, on the reverse strand, counting down.
GACGGTCACCTCTCCGGGTGGCAGGTCGTCCTCGGTCAGGTCAGAGACCTTTGCAAATGTCTTGCCGTCCGGGTCCTTTTCGACAACCAGTGCCTTGAACATTTCCGAGGTCCTTCCGATTTCGAACGATGGTTCATAGTCGATGGCACCCTTGGCTTGCAGGTGATCGATTTGCCGGGAGTCGTAGCCAAGCGCGGTCAGGATCGCGCGCGTATCCTGACCGAACTCCGGCGCGGGCGTCAGCTCGCGCTGCGCCCAGCCACTCGAACGCACCGGCAAGCCGCTGACCGGGACACTGCTGCCGACCTGCGGAACGGGAAGGTCACGCATCAAGCCGTTGGACGCGAGCTGGGGGTGGTCGAGCACCTGCGCCAGGTCGCGCACGGCCGCAGCAGGGACACCCGCTTCGTTTAGAATTGATTCCCAATCCAGAGCAGCCTTGGCCGAAAAGGCTTCCGCCAAGGCGTCGCGCACAGCGTCGTCGTCATCCTCCCGGAGTAAGCCCGGCTGTTTCAGGATCTCGCAAAGCGCACGCGCCTGCTGGCCTGTATTCGCGGTGACGACCAGATAGCCCTCTTGGGTCGAAAAACGACCTGAAAACGGACTGGCTGAGAATGGGGTGTTTCCTTCGAGGCCTCGGAGATTGCCTGTCGTATGATAGTCGACACCATAAGCCGACATCATGCTCACGACACTATCCAGCATGGACAGCTCAACCTTCTGGGACGCGACGCCGTTCCGGTCGCGTTGAATAAGTGCCATCAGCACGGCGTTCGCAGCGGTCTGCCCGGCGATGTAATCGGTGATCGGGAACCCAACCCGCATCGGGCCGCTGTCCTCGGTTCCCGTCATGGCCATGAGACCAGTGAACCCCTGAAGGATATGATCGTAGGCCGGAAACTCGGCCATCGGACCTTCGGCCCCGTATCCGCTCATGCTGACGTAAATCAGCCGCGGATTAACCTTGAGCAGTTCCTCGTAGCCGATGCCGAGGCGGTCCACGACGCCTGGACGGAAGTTCTCGATCACGACATCCGCCTCGCGGGCAAGCGACTTGAACACGCGGACGGCGTCAAAGTCCTTGAGGTTGAGCGCAATCGATCTTTTGCAGGCGTTCTGGCTGAGGAAAGACGCTCCGAGACGCCGCTTCCGCATGTCTTCCGTCCCGCCGTGCGTGCGCACGAAATCGTTTCCCATGACACGCTCGACGCGCGTGACCTCCGCCCCCATCAGCGCGAGCTGGTAGGTGGCGTAAGGGCCAGCGATCACATGCGTCGCATCCAGAACCCTGACACCGTCGAGGGGAAGCGGCGAGGTCATGCGCTTTCCCTCGCTTTCGCCATGTCCAGCGCAACGTCGACAATCATGTCTTCCTGACCGCCGACCATGCCCCGGGCGCCCACTTCCGTCAGGATCGCGCGAGTATCCAGTCCATACATTTCGGCGGCCCGTTCGGCATGCCGCAAGAAGGACGAATAAACCCCGGCATAGCCAAGCGTCAGGGTTTCGCGGTCGACCCTGACGGGCCGGTCCTGCAAAGGTCGCACGAGGTCCTCTGCGGCGTCCTGAAGTTTGAACAGATCGCAACCATGCTCCCAGCCATAAAGGTCGGCGACCGCGACGAACGCTTCGATCGGTGTGTTGCCAGCGCCCGCGCCCATGCCGGCGAGTGAGGCATCGACACGGTAGGCCCCGTTCTCGACTGCGACGACGGAGTTTGCGACCGAGAGGGACAGGTTCTCGTGCATATGCGCGCCGCGCTGGGTCGTCGGCTTCAGAGCCTTTGCGTAGGCATCGAACCGCGACTTCACGTCCCGCATGGTCAGGCGACCGCCGCTATCGGTGCAATAGACACAGTCCGCACCATAGCTTTCCATGAGGGCAGCCTGCGCAGCCAGACGCTCCGGCGTATTCATGTGCGACATCATGAGGAAACCGGACACGTCCATCCCCATGTCCTTGGCGGCCGCGATATGCTGCGCCGCGACATCCGCTTCGGTGCAGTGCGTCGCGACACGAACCGACGTGATGCCCATGTCCCGTGCGCGGCGCAGGTCGTCGATCGTGCCGATACCGGGAATGAGCAATGTCGTGAGTCTGGCGGACTTGACCACCGACGCCGCCGCTTCGATCCAGGCTTCGTCTGTGCACTTCCCGAAACCGTAGTTGAATGTCGACCCGGTCAGCCCGTCGCCGTGTGCGACCTCGATCGCGTCCACGCCGGCTTCGTCCAGTGCCTGCGCGATGGCGCGGACCTGTCCAAGGTCGTACTGGTGCCGCATCGCGTGCATACCGTCGCGCAGCGTGACGTCTTGAATGTACAAACGGGTCATATCAAGCCACCTCCTCAACCCAGTTGCGTTTTTCGGCGAGCCGTTCGGCGGTCTTCATGGCTGCCGACGTCATGATGTCGAGATTTCCCGCATAGGCGGGCAGGTAATGGGCCGCCCCCTCCACCTCGAGAAAGATCGTGACCTTCAGGCCCGTGAACTCGCCGCCCATCTCGGGAATCCTCAGCGGGTCGTTTCCGCCGACATGTTCGAACTGAACCTCCTGCTTGAGACGGTAGCCGGGCACGTAGGCCTGCACCTCCGCGACCATGTCCGCGACAGACTTTCGGATCGCGTCGGTATCCGCCTCATCGCACAAGCAATAGACAGTGTCGCGCATGATGAGGGGCGGCTCGGCCGGGTTGAGGATGATGATGGCCTTGCCGCGCGCGGCCCCTCCAACTTTTTCAATCGCCTCGCGGGTCGTTTCGGTGAACTCGTCGATGTTCGCACGCGTGCCGGGTCCGGCGGACCTGGAACTGATGGACGCAACGATCTCGCCATAATGCACCCGGGCTACGCGGTTCACGGCAGCGACCATCGGAATCGTGGCCTGCCCGCCGCAAGTCACCATGTTTACGTTACTTGCACCGAGCGAGTCCTCAAGGTTCACGGGCGGGATCGTGTACGGACCGATCGCTGCCGGAGTGAGGTCGATGACTTGCTTGCCGTCTCCGATAAGGACCTCTGAGTGTCGCTTGTGCGCTCCCGCGGAGGTCGCGTCGAAGACGATCCGGATATCACCGTACTCGGGAAGCCGGGTCAGACCATCCAATCCTTCGTGAGTGGTTGCGACACCCATGCGCCGCGCGCGTTCCAGTCCGTCGGAAGCGGGGTCGATCCCCACCATCGCGCTCATCTCCAGCACGTCGGACATGCGCATGATCTTGATCATGAGATCCGTGCCGATATTGCCGGATCCGATGATGGCACATTTGATCTTGCTCATTTCCTACTCCTTCGAAAAGCCGACGGAGACTGTTCCGAGGCCTTCAATCGTTGCCGATGCGAAGTCACCCTGCTTGACGGGCGCCATCGGGCCCAGAGCCCCCGCGAGGACGACGTCGCCCTCGGCCAGCGGTCTGCCCACCTGCGCCATCCGGCGCGCCAGCCAGGTCGTCGCATTGAGGGGTGATCCAAGGCAGGCGCGTCCAAGGCCTGTCGCGACATCCGCGCAGTTGACCTGAAGGTGCATGCCGCAATCCAGAATATCCACGTCCCTCAACCGCCGCGGCGTATGCCCGAGCACGTAGTGAGACGAACTCGCGTTATCGGCGATCGTGTCAGTGATGCGTATGTCCCAATCGCGGATGCGCGACCCCACGACCTCGATGGCCGGGACAACGTACTCCACCGCGCGCATCACTTCGGCCGTCGTCACGTCCACGCCCGTCAGGCTTCGCTTCATCACGAACGCAATCTCGGCCTCAACTTTAGGCTGCATGACGTCGCGCCACGGGATCTCGCCACCCGTTGGCACATCCATGTCAGAAAAAAGAATGCCGAAGTCGGGCTGATCGACGCCCAGCTGCACCTGAACGGAGCGCGAAGTGAGGCCGATCTTGCGACCGACGATCCGACCGCCCTCCCTGAGCCGCTTTTCGGTAAGGTAATCCTGAACCTGGTATGCAGCGTCAAGATCGGTTTCCCCTATGAGGTCCCGCACCGGGTCTACGGTCTTGCCACTTCTGGTAGCCTCCCAGATCCGGCTGGCGGCTTCCTGTGTCTTGTCGGACAAATCTCTGTCCCCCTTCTGAATGGATGTCAGTTCACCAGCCAAAGGCTGAGCTGCGGAATGAAGGTCACGAGCAGGAGCACCACTCCGATGATCGCGACGAATGGAATGACCGCGAAACAGATTTCGCTGAACCTCGCTCTGAAGACCGACATCGCGACAATCAGGTTGAGCCCAATGGGCGGCGTCAGGAAACCGATCTCGAGGTTGATGGCCATGATGACGCCGAAGTGGATCGGGTCGATACCAAAGGTCTGCGCGGCGGCAAGGAGCAATGGACCGAGGATCAATATGCTCGACACCACATCGAAGAAACACCCGACGACTAGGAGCATCACGTTGGTCGCAAGCAGGAACGCGACCTTGGAACCTGTCGTGATCGCGATCCAGTCCGCCATCATCTGCGGAATACCCTCGATCGTCAGAACGTTCTTGAGCGACAAGGCCACTGCAATAATCGGAAACAGCATCCCAAGCGTCCGGGCCGTATCTACCATCGTCCGGTAAACATCTTTGACGCCAAGTTCGCGGTGGATAAATGCTTCCACGATCAACCCATAGAACAAAGCGACAGCGGCGGCCTCGGTCGGCGAGAACATCCCGCTGTAGATCCCCCCCAGCAGGATGATCGGCATCAGGATCGCCCAGATGCCCCTGCGCAGGGCCTCCCACAGAGCCCTCGGGTCGAAGGGGGCCGTCGGAATGTGGCGGTTCACGATCAGCGCGTAACCCGACATGGCCGCTGTCAACATCAGGCCGGGGATGATGCCCGCGAGGAAGAGGCTGGCGATGCTGTGTTCCGTCACCACGCCGTACAGGATCAGCGGGATCGACGGCGGGATGATGATCCCGAGCGTCCCGCCCGAAGTGAGGGCGCCGAGAGCGAACTTTTTTGAATAGCCGTTTTCTATGAGAGCCGGATACAGCACCGACCCAACCGCAAGCAGCGTGACCGGCGAGGATCCGGATATCGCGGCGAAAATCGCGCAGCTCAGGATCGTCGCGACTCCCAGGCCACCGGGGATAGGCGCCGTTATCAGCCGCGCGACTTCGATCAGCCTACGCGCGATCGACCCCCGCGTCATAAGGTTGCCGGCAATCAGAAACATTGGAACTGCGAGCAACACGTCGTTGTCGAGCGCGAGCCACATGTCTTCGACGAGGTAAGTCAGGTCGCCGTCGGCCCATACCAAGTGCACGTAGGCAGCTATCGCCAGCAAGATAACCACGATGTTTTGCCTCAGCGCGATCAGGCCGAAGAGGAGGACAACGATACCCAAGCCAGCCATCATTCTTGTCCTTGCGTTCTTGGTGTCTTGAGGGCGGGCCAGACAGCAAACAGCACATGGCGAAGGCCAGACGAGGCGAGCGCGTAGGCAACCACCAGTTGGAAGGGCCACAAGGGCCAGTAGAGCACAGCGGCACGCTCACGGAACGCGATGGACGCGTCGATGAACTGGATCGCGAAGTAGCACAGCGCGAGAAACACAATCGCGGAAATAAGGTCTCCGAGTCGGTCGATGAATTGCCATGGAAACACCCAGTCGAGGAACGCCGGCCGAAGTTGGCTGTTGGACGATGTAGCGATGACTAGGCCGATGAAACCCGCAACAATCGAAGCATACACGGCCGCTTTTTGCGCCCCGAATATGCCCTGGCCAAAGACTTCTCGTCCGATCACGTCACCCATCAGAAGCAGACCGACCACCGAATAGGCGATGACGGCGACCACATTCTCGAAGAGATTTAGAAAACTATGTATTCGCCGCGCCAAACGCATCGACAACACCGTCCTTCAGGGTTTGAACGCCCCCGACCTCTTGGCAGGTCGGGGGACTTGTTCACTGCGCGTCAGCCCGCGCAGGATTTCTTGGCTGCCTGAAGCTCTTCCCAGGCTGTGTCGGCGTCGCCGCCGATAGCATCGACGATCCTCTGGTGGTTTTCCTGTGCCAGCGTACGCCATGCGCCGAGGTCGGGGCGGTGTACCGTAACGCCTTCCATCGACGCAGCCTTGTCCACTAGGGCGCTTTCCGCCCCCCGCACCGATTGTCGAAGCGTTTTGAAGACGGCCGAAGCCTCGCTGACCCAGCCCTTCTCCTCGTCGCTAAGCGTCTCCCAGGTTCGGTCCGAAATCAGGATCGCCCCGACCTGATGGACGTGGTTCGAGATCGTGATTTCCGGCGCGATCTCGGGAAGTCCGATTGCCATGCCGTAGACGGCTGGTACCGTGGCGGCCGTCACGCTTCCCGTCTTCAGGGAGGACGGAACCTCGTTCACGCCGAGCGGAATGGCGTTCGCCCCGGTCGCTTCGAAAAAGATCGTGTCGGTTTGCGTCGGAGCGACTCGGACCTTCATGTTGTCCAAGGCGTCGATGCTGTCGACCGCTTCCTTGGAAAAAACGATCTGGTGGCCGACTTCGACCCACTCGAGCGCCCGCACGCCTGCTGCCTCAAAGGGCTCCGCGTACGTGTCGAGAAGATGCTGGTCTGCGACGCAGTCGGCCTGGTCGAGGCTGTCGAACACGTAAGGCACCGCCAGCAATGCGAACTCCGGCACAAGCAGTGACGTCGCGGTATTCGACATCAGCCCCATGTCGAGTCGCCCGCGCGCGATCTGACGGACCGTCTGCTGCTCACTTCCGAGCTGGTTGGCGTAGAAAACGTTCACCGTAAGCTCGCCTCCGGACAGCTCCGCCACGTTTTCGGCGAACGCTTTCGTGGCTTGGCCCCATGGAGAGGGCTCTGGCGGGGAGATGGTGAAGCGAAGTTCACGTGCTTCCGCAGCGCCAGCCGTCAGGGCCGCTACTGCGGCAAAGGCCTTCAGTTTCGTCATTTTCATCTTGGACTCCTCCTCGTGTCCGGTGAAATTCCCGAGGTCATGCGACCTCGAGTGAGATTTTCTTGATTGGGATGGCGGGGTTCGCGAGATCCTCGGCATTCGGCCAGACATCCTGTCCGATCCATTTCACGGCCGGACGAAAAACCCGCGCGGTATCAAGTCCCGTTATCCCGACGAGCTTGCCGTCAGAGAGATGGAATTCCGTCAGACCGCCATTTTCTTCACGCCTCAACACGCTCTTGTCGGCGCTGAGACAGTCGCCGTACGCGTCAAGCCGATGTTCGTATTGATCGGACCAGTGCCAAGGTAGCGACAGCTGCGGGATCTCAAGACCCAGCATCGCCGCCGCAGCGGCGGCCCCCTGCTCCTGTGCAGCCCGCCAATGACCCGTTCGCGTTAATTGCCCGTCGGGACCGCGCGTCACAGCCACGTCTCCGGCCGCGTAGAGGCCCGGCACATTGCTCTGGAAGTTCGCGTTCACGACCACGCCACTATCGGTTTCTGCACCAGCTTGTCGGGCCAGATCATCCCGCGCCGCAACGCCGATGCCCACGACAGCAATGTCGCCTGAAACGCGCGATCCGTCGTCGAGAGAAACCGAAACGCCATGCGAGGTTTCCTCGAACGCGGTGCAGGCCACGCCCGTGCGAAACGAAACCCCGGCCCGCGCATGTGCCGCGCGAAGCGCCTCTCGTATCGCTAACGATCCGACCGTGGGAAACAGGTCAGGACAAGCTTCGATCAGGATGACTTCATTACAAAGCTTAGAAGCGGTGGCCGCGATTTCGGCACCGATGAAACCACTTCCGACGACGATCACCCGCTCGGATTTCCGAAGGGCGTTGCCCAGAGTCTGCGTATCGCGCCAATCTCTCAGGTAATGTACACGCGTGAGGTTCTCGGTGCCCGCAAGCCTGCGCACCGCCGCACCAGTGGCGAGAAGGACCTTGTCTGCCTGCACACCCTCATCTCCAACGAAAAGCCGAAACCCCTCGTCCAGCCGCTCGAGCCGCTCCACGGCGCGCCCGGCCCTCAGATCGATCCCGGCTTCTGCGTAATAGGTCGCGGGGTGAACCCACACGGGTTCTTCGCCTTCGTTCAGGAGAGCTGTCTTGGACAGCGTGGGCCGTTCGTAAGGGCGCCAAGGCTCCTCGCCAAACATCGTGATCCGACCCTCGAAACCTTGCTTGCGCAGCCCTTCCGCAGCCCGGGCTCCGGCAAGGCTCGCGCCTACAATGGCGATGTGGCGGAGTTCAGTCATTTTCGAACCCAACCTCGACCATCCCGCCTTCGACACGAACCGGATAGGTCGTGAGAGGTTCTGTGGCCGGCAGGGAAAGCGCTCGCCCGTCACGAACATTGAAGGTCGCGGCGTGAAGCGCACACTCCACGACATCGTCGTCGAGATACCCTTCGGTCAGGTCCGACTCCATGTGCGTACAGATTGCCCCAGTCGCTAAGAATTCATCGCCAACGCGATAGATCGCGATCTTCGGCTGGTGACAAAAGCTCCGCATGTCGCCGTCCTCTAGGTCATCGACCGCGCAGAAAGCCTTCCACTTCATCAGTTCCTCCCGCTGCATTCAAATTACATGTAACATGCAACATGAACTTCCGCAATGGCAGTTTTGACTTTGGCATCGCGCCGTTTTGGGAAGGTTTCAGTGAGGACGGTAGTGGCTCGCGCTGTTCGGACCGGCCGAGTATCCCGCTGCCGGACTTTTTGATCGGGTCTCAGGCAAGGGCCGCAATAGCAAGCAAGTTCAAGTGAGCGCGGAGACCTCGAGAAGGGTTGGGGCAGGCGACGCTGCTGCAGAGACCCGCGTAGAACAACGTGTGCTTAACCACCGAACGTTCCGGGTCGTTGCCGCCCTCCGAAAACAAGTGGTACGGGGTCGTCTCGCCACTGAAGCTTCACACAGCCGCTATTTGAGCCAGGCTGGCTGTTCGCGCCGACCGGCGCAGGTTGAGCGATCGCCCGACGCTCGGAATTTTCAACCTGCGCAGTGGCCGGGCGATTGCGGAGGCGCGCGTTCGGGCACTTTCGGCGGGGGTCAGGCAATCTTGGGAAGGAAGCAGACCGTCGTTCCACTCGGCAGATATGTCCGGTTTTTGAACAAGCGAATTCATCGCAGCACGTCCATAATCGCGGTCCAGCGCACCGTCAAAACAGAGTGCATGCTTCTATACGGTGGAGCAATGTGCTCGTTCTGCAGCATTGTGCTTTCAACACAAATGCCGGCCGCATTCGATGGGCCTCCACGTTCGACCTCGTACCCGGTCAAGACCCTCCCATTCCAAGCCACGATCAGACGAGCTTTCCAGGGTTCAGGATGCCCTTTGGGTCAACGCTTCTCTTCAAAAGCTGCATGAACGGATAGGAACCACCGTGTTCCGCACTCATGTATTTCTTTTTGCCCAATCCAACTCCGTGTTCGCCGGTCACGGTCCCGCCAAGGGACAGGGCGATTTCGTTCACTTTTGCTGCGAGCGTTTTGGCGCGATCAAGCTCACTCGCGTCGTCGGGGTCGATCAGGATATTCAGGTGGAAATTACCATCTCCGACATGACCCACGAGCGGAGCGACAAGACCGGCTTCTTCGATTTCGATCCTCGTGCGTGCGATGCACTCCGCCAGCGCCGAAATTGGCACGCAGCAATCGGTGATCAGACCTTTCGCGCCCGGTTTCAGCGCGCGTCCGGCGTAGTATGCCTCGTGTCTCGCTGCCCAAAGGGCATTGCGTTCCTCCATCTTGGTCGATGAGGCGAAGTCACTCGCGCCATGCTCTTCGGCGACGGACTGGAACAGTTCGACTTGCTCGGCGACACCGGCTTCGCTTCCGTGGAACTCTAGGAAAAGGTGCGGCTTCTCCGGCAGGCCGAGCTCAGGCTTGAACAAGTTCATCCCTTTCATCTGCACATCGTCGAGCAATTCGATACGCGCCAGGGGAAGGCCCATCTGAATCGCAAGGATCACTGTGTTCACCGCGTCATCCACCGTTTCGAACGCACAGGTCGCGGACAGGATCGTGTCCGGCTGGCCGTGCAACTTGACGGTAAGCTCCGTGATGATGCCCAGCGTGCCCTCGGCCCCGATGAACAGGTTCGTCAGGTCATAGCCGGATGAGGATTTCCGCGCGCGACTGCCGGTGCGAATAACCTCACCGGTTGCCAGCACGACTTCCAGCGCGAGGACGTTTTCGCGCATGGTGCCGTAGCGTACCGTGTTGGTGCCGGATGCGCGGGTCGAGGCCATGCCACCCATCGACGCGTCAGCGCCGGGATCAACGGTGAACATGAGCCCGGTGCCACGCAAAGCGTCGTTCAGCTGGGTCCGGCGCACGCCCGGCTGCACGACTGCGTCGAGGTCGCTTTCGTTGATCGCAATGACCCGCTCCATCCGGCTCATGTCCAGGCTGATCCCACCGGACACCGGGACAATCTGACCTTCCAGGGAGGTGCCGAAACCATAGGGCACGATCGGACAGTCGTGCTCCGCGCAGATACGAACGATCTGCGCGACGTCTTCGGTGGTTTCCGGGAATGCGACGGCGTCTGGCAGGACAGGCGTCGTGTAAGCCTCGTCATGGGAATGCTGATCGAGGATCGACGTGCCGGTGGAAAGCTTGTCTTCGAGCAAAGCGCGCAGGGCGTCCAGCGCCGCGTCGATGTTGGTCGTGCGGGGCATGTCGTTCATCGGTCCGTGTCCTCAGGTTTCGGGCGGCGGCGTCGCGGCGGGCGCCCCCATGTTCATTGCAACCTCGCGCCCTCCATATCGCTCGATCATCGCGTCCTGATCGGCGAAGGCGAGGTCGTTCATCGCCTCCGGGTCGCAGATCTCTTCGAGGTGCGCCTCCATCTGGGCAACCACCTCTGCATATGCAGGATCACTTCCGAGATCGGTCAGTTCTTCGGGGTCGGCGTCGAGATCGAAAAGCTCGGGAGCGAAGCCGTGGTAATGGATGAGCTTCCATTTGCCCTTGCGCACCATGTAGGCGGCCGAGACCGCGCCCACGGCGTGATACTCCGAAAAGATGACGCGGTCCGGATCTTCGGGCTCATCGGCGATGTCATAAAGACTTTGGCCGGGACGATCCCCCGGCAATGACGCGCCGAAATGGTCGATGATGGTTTGCGAGACATCGAGCAGGCTGACGGGCGTTGCGCATGTCGAAGCCGTGGTGCCGGGTTCGGCAACGATCATCGGGACCGCGACCGATTCCTCATACATGTTGGATTTGCCCCAGAGTCCGCGCGCGCCAACGTTGTCGCCGTGATCCGACGTGTAGATAATCGTCGTGTCATCCAGCTGACCGGTTTCTTCAAGGGCCGACATCAGGTGCCCGACATTCTCGTCGAGGAAAGAACACAGTGCAAAGTAACAGGCGATCGCGGTCAGCCGCTCTTCTTCGTCCTTGAACGCATTGTCCCCGCGCAGCGCGTTGTTCTGTTTCGCGACCCATGGGTGCTGGATGTATCCATCATCCGGGCGGCTCTTGATGGGCGGCAGGCTGTCGAGCGGATACATGTCGAGGTATTCCTGCGGCACGATCAGCGGAAAATGTGGGGCGACCAAACCGACATACAGGCACCAGCATTCGTCCCTGTCGCGTGCGGCGGCATCTGCAAGCCAGTCGCGGGTGCGAGAAACGACTGCCTTGTCGTAGCGTGTATAGTTGCTCTCGCCGGGGCCGACATAGGGGCCGAGCATCCGCCCGTCCTTGGTGACCCTTTCGTCTTCGCGCCGGAGCGAGCCCCAGACCATGCCCACACCGTTCGCGACCTGCATCGGGATGTGCTCGACGTCAAAACCGGCATCGTCCGCTTCATCGCGGTAGTGCAGCTTGCCGATGGATTCGACCCGCACACCCTTGTCCTGTAGTGCATGCCCCCATCCGCGCGGCTCACCGGTATAGGGCATCGCGTTGTCCCACAAGCGTATGTCATGCACGTATCGACCGGCCGCGAATGCCGCGCGGGCGGGCACGCAGATCGGCGACGGGGTGTAGGCATTCGTGAACGTGATGCCCCGGGCCGCGAGCTTGTCGAAATTCGGCGTCCTGACCAGCGGATGCCCGAGGTAGGACATCGCGCGGGCCTGATGCTCGTCCGACATGATGACGAGAAGGTTCTTTGATCTGTTCATGTTTCCGGGTCTTCGTTGTCGAATTCCGTGATTTCGGCGGCGCGGCTCAGCTTCGCGAGTGCGGTGGCGATGACTTTGCGTTCAGTCGGTGACAGCGTTGCCAAGAGGTGCTTGTTGCGGTCATCCAATACGGGCCCGAGTTGATCGAGCGCGGCTTGTCCTTTCGGTGTTAGATTGAGCTCCGATTGCCGCCGGTCTCTCGCGTGCGGACCGACACGGATCAAGTCGGCCTCCACCATGCTGCTGACCGTCTTCGAGAACTGGCTCTTGTCGAATCCCAGCGACTTGCGAACGGCGGTTGAACTCGTGGCGACCCGCATGCCGATAACGCGCAGAACACGCCACTGTGGCAGCGATAGGCCCCCGTGGCCGGCGATAACCGACCGGGCTTGCGCGGCCAGTTTCAGATCCAATTGATGAATCTGATATGCGAGCGGCAGAAAGGTCTCGATAGGGTCCAGCCTTTCGCCATTTCCGTCACGATCTCTCGGCATTCTGGTATCCTCCCACCCAAAGCCATTTCGCAATAAAGTGGACAAGTCAACCTTTTTCGTTGACTTGTCCACCTTATTGCTTCACGAATCTCCCATCCAAGGGAGGATCTCATGACCAATATTTTCAAACCGCTCGTCGCGGCTGCCGCACTGTGCGCCGCTCCCTTCTCAGCTCAGGCTCAGGGCTGGACGCCGCCGGGTCCCATCACGATGTATATCGGCTTCGCGGCCGGTGGTGGAGCAGATACCCAGGCCCGCCTGATCGCGCAGGGGCTGGAGGAAAAATTCGGCTGGACGGTGATTCCGCAGCAGGCGCAGGGAAACTCCGGCCTCAACCTCGCTGCTGAACTGGCGGATGCCCCCGCAGACGGCACGGCAATCGGCATGGTGGTTTCCGAAACGCTGACTTACTCGGCGCTCGCCTCCGGTGATCCTTCTGTGCAGCTGGACAAATTCACCCCTCTCGCGACCACGGCGCAATTCCAGATGGGTATGGTCGCCATGGATGGCGGAGATTTCGACAGCTGGGACAAGGTCACAGCCGCCGCCGAGGCCGGGACCCCGATCCGCTTCGCCACAGCGTCCGACCGTCAAGCCGATATGGCATGGCACCTCGGCCAGAAAGTCGGCATCGACTTCAACATTGTGGAGGTGCGCGGCGGCAAGGGCGTCATGGACGGCCTGCGCGGCGGTGATGTCGACATTGGCTGGGTCGCAGGCGCGCAGTCCAAACCGGTTCAGCAAGGCGAGATGACAAACATCGCACGTGGCATCAAGACGCCGCTGGCCGACACCCCGGACGCGCCGGTCATCACCGAACTTGGCAGCGATTACCTGCTCGACGGCTACTTCATGTTCATTGCCCCCGGCGATCTGGACCCTGACGCGCGCGAAGCGCTTGGGAACGCAATCCGTGCCGTGGCAAACGACAGCTCGACCGACGCGAATGCCATGCTGACAAAGGCTTTCGGCGGCGCGGCCGTGGTCACGGGTGAAGACCTCGATATCTTCATGGAGCATTCCGTCAAGGACGCCGCAGCGCTGATCGAAGCGGTGAACGGATAAATCCGCGACGTCAGGATCAGGCCAGTGCGACGCATCAATCAGAATATGGCCCTCGGGGCCGTGATCGTCGCGCTGGCACTCTTCGCGCTTTTCGCCTGGGTGCCGAACGATACCGTGTCCGGTTTCGTGGAATCCAAGCGGGGCCGCTTGTCGATCGGCGACGCAATGGCGCCAGGGATCGCCTTCGGTCTCATGGCGCTCTCGGGGTTGATCCTTCTGCTGGAAGCCCGCAAGGGCGACATGCCCGGGGCCCTCGAACAGCGCACTTTCGCTTTCCTTCTGGTCGCGCTCACCGCCTGCGCCGTTTCTTTCGGCGTCATGATCTGGGCAGGCCCGCTTGCGGTCGCGGTCTTTGGCGGGGAGGGCGACACATACCGGAACCTGCGCGACACGGCCCCCTGGAAGCACATCGGCTTCGTGCTGGGCGGCACCGGCCTCGTGACAACTCTGATCGCGCTTGTCGAAAAGCGGGTCACGTCAAACGCGGTGATGATCGGGCTTGCCGCGGCGCTTGCGCTTGTTGGTGTCTTCGATCTTGCTTTCGATAATCTTCTGTTGCCCCCGAACGGCGATCAATGAGCGAGACGCTTCAATACATCGGCCTCGGGATCATGTCGGTCCTGAATGGACCTGAATTGTTTTCGATCTTCGGGATCGGGGTTCCTGTGGCCATTGTCATGCTCATGGGCGGGCTTCTGACGGGCATCGCCGTTGGCGCGACGCCCGGTCTTGCGGGACCAATGGCGATGGCGATTTCGCTGCCGTTACTCATTTCTGCCTTCGGTTTCACACCGGATGCCCTCTTGCCGGTCTTCGCGTTTCTGATCGGGATCATGAAGGGCGCCACGCTCGGCGGAGCCGTCCCCGCGATCCTTTTCAACCTGCCGGGAACGCCGGACGCCATGATGACCACGCTCGATGGTCATCCAATGGCACAAAACGGCCAGCCGAAGCGTGCACTAAGGATCGCGCAGCTGTCGTCGGTGTCGGGGGATACATTCTCGGACATCGTTTTGTTTGTCTGTGCACCATTCCTCGCAGTGATCGTCGAGCGCTACCTCGACCTGCCGGAAAAGACCGCGCTCCTCATCCTGTCGATATCGTTCATCGCCGCGGTGATGGGGGCATCTGTCGGCAAGGGGCTCCTTTCCGTGAGCCTCGGATTGATCGCCGCCTTTATTGCATCGGGAAGTGACCTCTCCCCGCGCCTGACCATGGGGATTCCGGCATTGCGAGAAGGGTTCTCGCTGACCGCCGCCGTTCTTGGCGTGTTGATCGTGGGTGAAATCCTGTCGACACTGGAAGAACTCTGGCGGAACAAGCATGCCCTGAAGGTGAAGGACGTCGAGAACCGCGGGGCGATAGACGGTCTTCAGCGGGGCGACATCCGCCGGATCGTTCCCTATATCGGGCGTGGTGCTGTCGTGGGGACCATGATCGGCGCGCTACCAGGGGTCGGATCGACGCTTGCAGCGACGCTCTCCTATACACTTGCCAGGCGCCGCCACCGCGCAATAACCGCTTCGGAAGACCCACAGTTCGGGACCGGTGTGCCGGAAGGCATCGCTGCGACCGAGGCGGCGAACTCCGCTGTCTCCGGCGCGAACCTCATTCCGGTCTTGTCCCTTGGTATCCCTGGCAACGCGGCCGCTGTTTTCCTGATCCTCGCGGCCGACAGCATAGGGGGGTTCAATCCTGGCCCCGCAGTCTTCACATTCACGGAAAATGAGATCAATCCGCAGCTCGTGACGGCCTTCGGGATATTCACGCTGATGGCACTGGGTAACCTGTTGAACTGGACGGTCGGCGGTTCGTTCATGCGGGCGATGGGCGTGCTTGCAAAGATACCGGCGCACTACCTTTTGCCGGTCGTGCTGCTCGTGGCCATGACCGCAATCTACTTTCAGGAAACCTCGATGTTCGCGATCTGGACGACGCTCGGGTTCGGTGTATTCGGCTTCTTCATGCGAAAGATGCAGGTGCCGGTCTTGCCCTTTGTCATCGCCTACATCCTCGCGGGTCCCATAGAACGCAGCGCCCGTGAAGCTTTCTCGGCTTCCGGCGCCGACCCATGGTTTCTCTTCAAGAGCCCTATCTCGGTTGCGTTCCTTGTTCTGTCTCTGGCGGCCCCGGTCTTCTTGTCGCGCGGCGGCAAAAAACCCTCGTAAAACAAGAGCGCTGTGCAGATATGATTCGCCCATTGAAAACGCGCTCCTGCCCGAACATGGACTTTCGCTCCATCTCCCGTGAAGGACATGAAGGCGCCCGCCAGATCGCCCGCGACATCGCCATGAACCGGCAATATGACGTTCTCGATGCAGCTTCGGAAAAAGATCGAGATGCTATGCGCGCACCTCAAACTCATTCTTGGCTTAGGCCGGTTTCCACTACGTGACCCATGCGGTGAAAACGACGAATTTTTCCTCGCCGCCGCCTAGAACCTCCGAAAGCTGGCGAAGATCTTTCCTGCACCGCAGGAGACGCGCGAAGCCTGACCAGGAAGGCGCATGCGCATCTCTCACGCACCGGATCACTGCAGTAGACAAAGGATGTTCTTCTACAGAATGGGCGGAGAGCTGACCTTCGCTGCATTCTGTACCAACGTCCGTTTTGTTGGAGCATGCTGTGTTCTAAGTTTATTCGATTTCTGCAGTAGAAAGTGTCTGGAGCGCAGCAATGCACTTAACCGCGACGAGGCGACGCTAACGCTGTATGATGGCTGGTTTGCGGTAGGTTCTTAACTTTGTTAGGGGTTGAGGGGAACACCGTTGGGTTTATTCGAGCGTCCAATTAAAAAGCGGGAGCGCCACATGTCACGACTGATCTTTCTGCCGTTTTTTCTACTGACGGCTCCGACCGTTCTTGGCGCGCAACCTGTCGAAAACCCGAATGGCTCGGTTTCCGGTGCATTCGGGAGCACCGAGTTTGACGCGCCCGTCCTGTGCGAACGCGCGCCGTTTGTAACCGCTCGGACGCATGGTGCGAACGGCATGCCAGCTTTCGAGGCCGCGATTTTGCCGAGTGGAGTCGTTAGCATGGAAATCCGCACCGACGAGATTTCGCGGCAGTTCGGGGCGACGGTCCCGGCGAGCGTCGACGGCCTCTCGTTCCCTGTGACAATTGCGGGCGAAATCGACGGGATCGAGTTTTCCCTCGAGGTCATGTGCCCCGAAGAATTTGTGGGCTAAGGGTTCTATTCAAGTCGCTTTGAGGCGAAAACGAATGAATGTCTCTTATGGGCCGATTGTGTTGCAAAACTCGAGCCGTCTCAAAACGGCCAGACTTGCGAGAACGCCCGATTTTGTCAGTTGCCTTAAACGCCTGTCATAGGGTCAAAACCGACCGTTGGAGAACAAAGTTCTGGCCGGAGGCCTGCACTTGTAGGGATGGGGACTTTTTCAACACAATCGACCGAAATAGGCCGTCCAAGGTGGACAGACCCGCTGATAACCCCGCATCGAACATCATTCGCCGCGCACCGGTTGGCGTCCGGCGTAGCCGTCTTTCGTCCTGCCGAACTCCGGGCTTGACCCATGCCGCACTCGTCGGTTTTCCTCCTCTCATAAGGAGATTTTTCATGTCCCATATCATTCGCGCTCTCGCATTCTGCCTCGCCTCCGCCCCTGCCGCCGCACAGCAGACCGAGTATAGCGACGCCACCCGTGGGACTGTCGTTCTGCCTCAGGGCGATCGTTCCTTCGCCGATGCGGTTGTCTCAAGCACAGTCGGCAGCGGAACGATCAAGAGTTCGGCCACAGATCCCGCCGCTACGCTGGGCGCACCGAATTATTCCGGGAATGTGAATGATGGCAGCTTCCTGTCACTCGGCTGCGACGGGAATGTGGTCTTGCAGTTTACCGACAACGCGCTGGTGGATGTCGAGGGGCCGGACCTATACGTGTTTGAGGTCGGGCCGAAAGTCGAGGCTATGTCGCTCGCCATTTCTACCGATGGTGTGGAATGGACAGACATTGGCGCTATTACCGGCGGGCGGGCCGAGGTAGACATCGCAGGCGCTGCGCAAGACGGCACTGATTTCCGCTTTGTGCGCCTTGCCGATGACGGAAAGGGCTGTGGCACCTCATTTGCCGGGGCGGACGTCGATGCGGTCGCGGCCATTGGTTCTGCCTTACGCTTCACGTTGGACGGCGCCGTGCTCTTTGCCCATGACAGCAACGACCTCATGCCTGATGCCAAGGCCGCGCTCGACGAACTCGCCATGCAGATCGCCGACGCCAATCTCTCCGCCTTTCGCGTTGTTGGCCACACCGATGCCACCGGCAGCGACGCCTACAATCTGACACTGTCGCAAGAGCGTGCCGCGGCCGTGCGGGCCTATTTCGCCAGCTTGGACATTCTGACCAACGTGTCGATTTCGTCCGAAGGTCGGGGCGAATCCAATCCGCTGGCCAGCAACGAGACAGAAGAAGGCCGCGAACAGAACCGCCGCGTGGAGATCATCGGGCGCTGATACGGCGTTGTGATGACGCTTCGGCGGCACCTCAGGGCGACCATAAAGGTTCGTTGAAGGCAGACGCCAACGTCCGCAATGCGGAACTGCCTCGCAGCACTCAAAAACACTCCCAATGGCCGGAATGGGCCGATACTGACCTAGAGTTCACTGTCTACCGGGGGCTATCTTGACCCCGGAAATGTGATGTCATAGTTACGAGATCACTGCGCGGGCGTTGTGTAATGGTAAGACCTCAGCCTTCCAAGCTGATGATACGGGTTCGATTCCCGTCGCCCGCTCCAAAAATTCCTTTCCGACATTTTGCCTACAAATTACTTCTTGGTGTGAGGTTAAGTAATTGAAAATATGAGATAAATTTACATTTAAACATCTGTCTTCCAAGCTGATGATACGGGTTCGATTCCCGTCGCCCGCTCCAGACTTACTTGAAACAAGATGCAACAAAGCTCTCTTTGCTGACAGTTTTACCTGACACCGGTTTCTCGCGCAGACGTTCATAACGTGGCGGGAGGTCTCCGCAGATACCGGGCATGAAGGTTTTCCACGCGGCCTCCGGAGAAGCAGGTCCAGCGCGCGAAGGTGATGCAACGCGCCCCCACTTGGGATGGTGTTGCGTCAGCAGGGTCTGCTGGAACCTTGCCGATGCCCATCCAGAGACCGGACTGGTTGACCGCTTCGGATCTGCAGGCCTTCAACAACGACGACACAAGACGCGGTTCCAGGGGCCCGCCGACCCTGTATCTGGACCGCAACTGGCACCTTCAGAAGGCATTTACCGGCGTGACGGTGGACGGTGCCCCGCGCGACCCCGTCCCGCGACTGCCCGCGCAGTGCAGCGGCGCTTAGTCAAGGAAAGCGCGGATGGCAGTGAGCGCGTGGGCAGGTTGATCCCAGATCACGTCATGTCCGGCGTCCTCGACGACGGCCAGTTCGGCGGTCGGAAAACGGCTGGCATGGGCGGCTTGAAGCGCCTCTCCGGTCCAGTCGTTGCAGCCGCCAGCGACGAAGAGCAGCGGCACATCCGCACTGAACGCAGCATCGAGCGCCGGGAAAATCACCGAAGGATCGGCCCAGAACGTGTCGCTCGCGGTCGCGCCGAACCGCCACGCGGGCGCGTCGTATGGCTTGCCCGCGCAATGGTAGGGGTTGTCCGGGTGGTCCGCGAAGGCATGCACAACGGTGCCCACGACATAATCCTGTGGCGCGGCTTCATCCGTGGCGGTGACGTTGCGAGATTGAAACCCGGCGAGCAGGCCCGCGCGAACAACGGGAAATGTCCGTGACATCTCGGCCCGCCGCGCCTCCCACGCCTCATACCCTGCCGCGTCCAGAAATCCCGGTTCGATCAAGACCGCGCGGCTGACGCGGGTGGGATGCGCGCCGATATACGCGAGCGCCAGCATCGCGCCGAAAGAGTGCCCGATGAGGGTGATCTGCCCGTCGGGCGAAAACTGCTCGGCCAGAGCGTCGATGTCTGACAGCTGTGCGGCAAGGGTCAGATCCTCTGGCGCGACCCGCTCAGAAAGCCCCGCGCCGCGTTGGTCGAAGAAAAGAACCCTGTGCGTTTCTTCGAGCGCTGCCAGCGCCTTGAGCGAGCGATGATCGCCTCCGGGTCCACCGTGAAGGACAATGGCGAGTGGCGCGCCGGGGTCGCCGATCACCTCGCCATGAAGCGTGATGCCGTTCACCGTGAGCCGGGGCAGGTCTGCGTCGTGCACAACGAGGTCCGTGACCGGCGCATCGCCCGAGGTCGCGGCCATAAGCCCGGCAAATCCAAGCGCTGCAATGCCAAGCAGCACGCCTGCGGTTTTGAGTATCTTGCGTTTCATTGCATCGTCCTTTCCGTCTAGTGATTGGGCGAATACTAAAGGGTTTGCCACGACAGGACGATGACCTAAGGTGACATCAAATTGACCTCAGGTTTCATTTCATGACCGACACGATGATGGCGGCGGGCTTTGTTTCGGCGCTTTTGGATTACACGGTGGCACGGGGCGCGGACCGCGCCGCGCTCCTTGCGGAAATCGGGCTAGGCGAAGACGACCTTGCCGATCAGGACAATCGCGTGCCGGTGGCGTCGTATCAGTCGCTCATCGGGGCGGGGATTGCGGCGACCGGCGACACGGCGCTCCTCCTGCGCCACACGCTTGAGACCCGGCTGGAGACCATGTCGGTGGTCGGCCAGATCGTGCATACGTCGTCCTCGCTCGCCCATTCCATCGAGCAGCTGAACCGCTATTTGCGGCTTATGGCCGAAAATCTGGCCTTCGCAGACCGCGACCGGTTCGAGCTTGTCCGGGAGCGGGGAGAGGTCTGGATCGTCGATCACCTTCCCGTGGAGGGGCCCGACTACATCTCGATCGAGGCGTCCTTCGCGCGGTTCATCAGCGAGTTCCGGCGCTCGTTCGAGGGCATCAATTTCGAGCTTGCGATGGAGGTCACCTACGCACCTCCGCCCCATGTTGGCGAGTATCCAGAACTCTTTCGCATCCCCGTCACCTTCGAAGCCAAAAGAAACGCACTTCGCATCGATCCGGTCTGGGCCACGACCGAGAGCGCGTTCGAGCCTGGCAATGAATATGTCTTCGGTGTTTTTACCCGTCACGCCGACACGATGCTCGCCGAGCTCGCCCAGTCCGACAGCATCCGGTCACGCATCGAGGCGCAGATCCTGCCCGATCTCCACAAGGGCGCGCTGTCGATGGACAAGTCGGCCCGCGCGCTCGGGATGAGCCGGCAGACGCTCTATCGGCGGCTGAAAGACGAGGGCGTGACCTTTGCCGAAATCCACGACCAGCTCCGTGAACGCATGGCGCGCGACTATCTGACCGCGCGCAAGGTGTCGGTGAACGAGACCGCCTATCTGCTCGGCTTTTCCGAGGCGTCCTCTTTCGTGCGCGCGTTCAAACGCTGGACCGGGAAAAGCCCGACGGCCTATCGCGACGCGACCTGACGCGCCTCTGTTACCAAGTGTCAAACCTCTGATCGGCCCGGTCATGCCGTGAGCGGGGGCGCTCCCCTATGTCCTCGTCATCGAAACGAAGATCGAGGATACGATATGAAACCTGTGTTTCTGTCCCTGTTCGCGGCGGCGACTTTGGCCGCCTGCGACGACATGGGCGCGAATTACACTCCCATTCTGGACGGGCCGCAGACCGCCGCGTTCCAGTCTGACCTTGCCGCCTGTCAGACGCTTGCGAAATCGCAAAGGCAGTTCGACCATGAAACGATGGCGGCAGCAACGATGGGCATGGGGGCGGGCGCCCTCATCGGCGCGCTGGACGATGATCACGACCCGCTCGGCGGGGCGATTGGCGGCGCGGTGGCGGGAGCCTTGACCGGCGGCGTCGCCAGCGCGGTGAGCGTCTCGGACCGCCGCCAATCCATCGTCATCGAGTGCCTGCGCGGGCGCGGCTACCGGGTCGTCGGGTGAGCGTGATGAACGGAGATTGGAGATCGCAGTCCTTGCTGCTCGAACACCGCCGCCACCGCTTTGACGCGCTGCACAAAATTCTGACCGGGCAAGTCGCGAAAGACGCCCCGCGCAAGCCGCGGCGTCCGATCTTTCAAGACCTGCGCACGATCGAGGTTCTGGATCGGTTCATCAAAAGGAGACCAAAGTCATGAAACAGGCTTTCGCTTTCACTTACGCGGGTCTTGCCGCACTGCCCGTGGCCATGCACGTCGGCCTCGCGTTTGGTGCACCTTGGGGGCAGGCCACGCTCGGCGGCCAAATCGACGGTGTGCTGCCCCCGCTCTTGCGCGGGCTGGCCGTCGCGCAAGCCGGGCTTCTCGCGCTCATGGCCGCGGTGGTTCTCGACCGTGCCGAGATCCTGCGACTGGGCTTGCCAAAACCGTTTTTCTGGGGGGTGATCGCGCTCGGCGTCCTGACCTGCCTTGCCAATTGGGCAACGCCATCGACGCTCGAGCGGATGCTCTGGGGACCGGTCACGAGCCTCATGCTCGTCTCGACGCTCGTCGTGGCGGTTCGGTGATGGAGGGACGGATGGGAAATGTTCTGATCGCCGGTGCGACCGGCTACCTCGGCAGTTACCTCTGTGCCGAATACGCCCGGCGCGGCTGGTATGTCTCAGCTCTGGTGCGCTCCAGATCGCGCGCCAAGGGTCTGGCCGCCGATACGCTCATCGAAGCCGAGGCGACGGACCCGGCATCCCTTGTCGGGGTGATGGAGGGTGTTGACCTCGTCGTTTCCGCCCTCGGGATCACCCGGCAGGCAGACGGGCTCGGGTATCGCGACGTGGATTATCAGGCGAACCTCAACCTGCTGCGCGAAGCCGAAGCGGCAAACGTCCCGCGGTTCGCCTACGTCCATGTTCTCAATGCGGACAAGATGCGCGGCGTGCCCCTGGTGGACGCCAAGTCGGACTTCGTCGCGGCGCTTCAGACCGCAGAGATCGCGAGCACGGTGATCGCGCCATCGGGGTATTTCTCGGACATGGAAGACTTCCTCGCCATGGCGCAGCAGGGCCGTGTCTGGTTGTTCGGCGACGGGGCGCTTCGGATCAACCCGATCCACGGCGCCGACCTCGCCGGGGCCGTCGCCGACGCGGTGGACGCGGGCACACCGTGGCTCGACGTGGGCGGACCCGACATCTTCACCCACCGCGATCTTGCGGCGCTGGCCTGTGAGGTCGCAGGCCGCCCGGCGCGCATCACCTGCCTCCCGGACGGTCTACGCCGCATGACGCTTGCCGTTCTGCCAAAGATCACGCCGCGCCGCATCGGGGGCCCGGTCGCGTTTTTCCTCACCGCACTGGGCGTGGAGATGGTCGGCGAACCGCGCGGCACGCGACGCCTGCGCGATCATTTCGCCGAGCGCATCTCCGGCGCCTCACATTCAACCTGAAAGGTATTCAAATGACTCTGTCCAAAACCGGCGGTCTCGCCGCACTTCTTTGCGCTATCACTTATGTCATCGGCTTCGCGCTTCTCCTGACCGTTTTCGCGCCTCTCAATTTCGGCACGGCGAACATCGACCCGGCCCAGGTCGTGCGGTTCATCGACGACGGCGGGGCCAGTATCCTTATCGCGTGGAACCTGACGATCTATGTGGTCAACGCCCTCGCGCTCGCCGTACTCACCGTCGCCCTCGCGCGCAGGCTCGCCGCGTCCCGGCCCGGCTTTGCGGATGTGACCAGAGCGCTTGGCCTGATCTGGGCGACGCTGGTGCTGGGCGCGGGGATGATCGCCAATGTGGCGGTGGAAACGGCCGCACATCTCTTCGCGACGGACCCGGACGGGGCCGCGCAGATGTGGTCCGTGCTTCGCACGGTCGAGCTCGGCTTGGGCGGCGGGAACGAAATCGCGGGCGGCGCCTGGATCGCGACGGTGAGCCTGGCGGCCAGCAAGGGCGCGCTTCTGCCCCGAAGCATCACGGTGCTCGGGCTCATCGCCGGCGTGGCAGGGTTGGCGACCGTCATCGCCCCGATTGGCGACGCGGTCGGCGCGGTTTTCGGCCTTGGCGCAATCGTCTGGTTCGTGCTCGTCGGGTGGGCGCTTTTGAGGACGTCGTGACGCGACCAGGCAGGCGGGGAGCGGCCAATACGCCATGACCTGGCTCATGGCCCGTTCCCGCCCATGTCGCCAGTTCGTGACGGACGCACCGAAAAGCAGCTTCCCGCCCTACTCGGCCAGGTCTGGCCTCGGCTCGCCGCACCAGCGCGGCGTGCTCCGGGGGAAAGAATGGTCCGCTGCCCGACCTCAGAGCTTCAGCTTGTAGCCGACATGTGTCGGCTCAAAGCCCAGACGGTCATAGAAGCGATGGGCGTCTGGCCGGGCCTTGTCCGTGGTGAGTTGAACCAACGAGCACCCGCGCGCCCGGCATTCGTCGATCGCCCAGTTGAACATCGCTTCGCCAAGCTTGCCGCCCCGATGATCGCGCGCGATCCGCACCGCCTCGATCTGTCCACGCCAGGCGCCCTGTCTGGCGAGGCCGGGCAGCAAGCTGAGTTGCAGCGTGCCGACGAGCGCCCCGTTGCGCTCGGCCACGACGAGCAACTGGTTCGGATCGCTTTCGATTGCGCAAAAGGCCGCGCGGTAGGCCTCGGGCAGCGGCGCCCGCAGATCCTCACGCAGTTCACCCAGCGGATCATCTGCCAGCATCTCGACGATCCCGAACAGATCGGCCTCGCACGCCGGGCGAAAGGTCAGCGGTTCATCCATCATGCCTTGTCCTTCGAACCATGCGGCAGGACCGGGGCCGACCGACCCTGCCCGCACCCGGTCATAACGGTCCGGCGACCGTGATGGTCGCACCGAGGTAGCCGATCGCGGCGGCCAGCGCGGCGACCCAGCGCAGATGGTTCCAGCGGGTCCAGTCGCGCGTGTAGGTGGTCCAATACGCGTGTGCGTCGGCGCTCCGGTGCTCCATGCTGTCGAGGCGCTGGTTCATCGGCACGTTCTTTCGCGCGGTGACCGCCATGACCCCGACGATGTAAAACCCGGCGGCCCCGAAGAGCCAGAGCGCCACGTCAGGTCCCACAAGGAAGATACCGACGACGGCGAGCAGGATCGAGACAATCGTCAGCCCGAGGAGGAGCGTCATGAACAGCGACCGATAGACCTCACGGTTGATGATCTGCATCGCTTCGATCCCGGCTGCGGGCTCGGCGCGGCCAAGCGCGCGCATCACGAAATCGGAAAAGGTGAGAAACACCCCTGCGACGAGGCCCGTGGCCAGCGTTGCGGCAACGAGGCTGATTTCAAAGAGTTGTTGGATCATTGGCTTGTCTCCTCATGGAGGTTTCGATTGGGATTTGCGGCGGCGCGCAAACGCGGACCGCGCCGCCGCGGCAGTCTCAGCGCGCGGGCTGCGCCGTCGAGAGGCCGGACGCCGGCCGCCAGAGGCGACGGCGAAAGGCGGCGAGGCACAAAGCGGCGATGATCAGTTCCACGGTGAGAGCGCCGATGACGTTGCCGGAGGGCATCCCGTCTACAGCAAGCCCGACCAGCCGCCCGACCGGAAAGGCGATGAACACCGTCAGGGCCGCTGTCATGCCAATCGGCAGGACCGCGTGCCGCCAGATGCCGAGCAGCATCAGCAAGCCGAACCCCGCGAGTCCGGCGCCGGGCGCGCGCAATTCGCTGAGCAGGCTGGCGTCGTCGCCAAGGGTGATGCCGTAGCTGGCGTAGAAGGCGTGCGGCGCGAACAGGATGAAAGCGCCGATGGTGAGCGCGGTGAGGCCAGCGAGGCCGAGCGCGATCTTTTCGAAACGTGTGGGTGTCATGTCATGGTCCTTTTCAACGGGATGTCAGGCGGCGCTTGTCCAGGCGCCGGATTGCGCGGCCGCGCGGGCGAACTCCGCAAAGTCGCGGGGGGCCCGGCCGAGCGCGCGCATCACGCCGTCCGTGGTGTGGGCGTTGCGCCCGTCCAGCGTTTCGCGAGCAATGGCGGTAAAGACGTCGGCGACGAAGTCACCGCCAGCCTGGGCGACGTTCGCGTGGAAATCCTCGAAGCTGATCGGGACATGCCGGATCTGGCGACCGGTGGCCTGCGAGAGCTCGGCGGCCATGTCGGCGAAAGACATCAGCCGCGGGCCAGTCACCTCGTAGAGTGCGCCCCTGTGGCCCTCTTCCGTCAGCGCCGCGACGGCAACATCGGCGATGTCGTCGATATCGAGGATCGGCTCGGCGACATTGCCGCCGGGCATCGGAAGAACGCCGGCCAGGATCGGATCGCGCAGATAGCCTTCGGAAAAGTTCTGCGCGAACCAGGACGCCCGGACGATGGTGAAGTCGAGGCCGGACTTGCGCACCACCTCTT
The DNA here is from genome assembly GCA_002695005.1 of Maritimibacter sp. GTDB lineage: Bacteria > Pseudomonadota > Alphaproteobacteria > Rhodobacterales > Rhodobacteraceae > Maritimibacter. The sequence continues at coordinate 417,756 of NZNT01000020.1, read as the reverse complement.
CGCCCAGCCGCGCGTGGTGTTCGCCACGGCCAGACAGCAGCACGAGGTGCTCGACGTCCATGTCGCGGGCCGTCTCGCATAGGGACTCGAGCTTTTCGACGGCGCCGGGAAAGGCGAGATCGGGAAAGTAGGTGACATAGGCCGCACGGACCCCGCGCAACGCAGGCGCCCAGGTCTGCGGCGCCTCCCAGTCGAAGGGTGTCGCCGAGCTGCGCGAGCCCCGGCGCACGGGGATGCCGCGCGCCTCGAGGCGGCTGGCGACGCGGCGGCCGGTCTTGCCGGTTGCGCCGATGACGAGAATATCTTGATCTTTCATGGGGTGTCTCCCTGGCTTCGGTTTCGGTCGCCAAGGGATAGGCGCGGGGATGCCGCGCGGTATTGACCGGCGATGCCAGCCTTTTGACCGCCGTCGCCAATGCGCCCGTCAGCGGCGGGCCATGTCCTTGCGGTAGGTCGCGGGCGTCGTGCCGATCCAGCGCTTGAAGGCGCGGGTAAAGGCGCTCTGCTCGGAAAAACCGGTGAGAAACGCGATTTCAGCCAGTGAATGGCTCTCATCCAGCAAGAGCCCCTCGGCAAGGTCGCGGCGCGTTTCCTCGGTGAGGGCCTGAAAGCTCATTCCGTGCTCGGAGAGGCGCCTGTGAAAGGAGCGTGCGCTGAGCCCGAGGCTGCCGGCGATCTCGCCCATCTTGGGCGCCCCGTCGCTGAGAGCCTGGGCGATCGCGGCGCGCGCCTGCGCCACGAGCTCGGGCTCATGGGTGATCTCGGACAGCTCCGCGTCGAGATGCGCGGTCAGGTATTGCGAGATCCCCTCGTCTCCAAGGATGTTGGGGCGGGCCAGCACCTCATCGGCATAGAGGATCGCGTCGAGCTCGGCCCCGAAGCGCACCGGGCAGCCGAACCAGTCCTCATGCGCGACAAGACTGCGTGGGGCGGGATGGCGGATCAGCACTTCCACGGGCGCGAGCGGCACCGGGCAGACCTCTCTTGCGATGGCAACCGCGCTCACGAGGGTCGCCTCGTTCGAAAGCCGCATCCCGAGGCGCCGTTCGCCCGCCCGATGCAGAATGAACAGCGTGCCCCCCGACGCCGGCCGCATCTCGTATTCGACGACGCTGGTCCAGAGCCGCGCATAGCGTTCCACCCGCGCATAGGACGTCCCGAGCGTCGTCGCCGCCTTGAACGCCAATCCCAGCGCACCGTATTCGTCCAGCCGCATCGAGGCGCCCGCGCGCACCGGCAAATCGGTCACGTCGATCCGAGCGGCAATGCTTTCCAGCATGTCATAGTAACGCTCCGCCGGAACCATCTGCCCGGAGTCCCAGGGGTCGTCGGGGGCGATCCCGACACTGGCCAGCATCGCCGCAGCATCGATCCCGCCGCCCGCCGCGGCGACCACCTTGCGCGCGAAAAGCGACGTCACATATCCCATGCCCGGCAGTTTACGTTGCGCGCGGCGAGCCGCCAAGCGCGATGGGTCCGGGCGTTCGCGGAAATCGACCGTGCAGCATCACCGCCAGTCGGACGATTTCGGGGGACATCTTGATACTTGTCTTTGATCCGGTCGGTTGCGTTGAAATTCACCCGAGCGATCACGCCCTGCTCTGTTTCACCGCCCGGAATGACTCCAGTCCGCCGGTTGGTCGTCGCGCTCTGAGGTCAAAGCAGATTCCGTGAGGAACTTGGTGGTCGTCCAGCCGCCATCGACGGCGAGCACTTGGCCGTTGATCCAGCCCGAGGCGGGTGAGGACAGGAACCAGATCGCTTCCGCCACATCCTGCGCCGTGCCCCAGCGCGCCGCGGGCGTCATGTCGTAATTCATCCTGCGAAACGCCTCGACCTCCAGCCGGTGTTCGGTCATCGGTGTGGGGATCACCCCCGGCGCGACCGCGTTCGACCGGATACCAGCAGACCCATACTGCGCGGCCATGTGGAGCGTCAGACCGTTCAGCCCCGCCTTGGCCGCCGAATAGGCCCCGCCCCGCAGCCCGCCCACGAGCGCATAGGTCGAAGAGACGTTCACGATGGTCGCGGTATCCCCGAAGGCGGTCAGCGCCTCGCGCGCCAGCCGGAAGGGCGCGCGCAGCATGAGGTTCAGGAAGTTGTCGAGCGTCTCGTCATCGGTGCTGTGAACCGGCTGCGGGCTGCCGACACCTGCGTTGTTGACGAGGTGATCGAGCCGCCCCGTCTCATCCATCGCCAGCTTCACGGCGCGGGCGGGGGCGTCGTCCGCTGTAATATCGGCGGCCAGCGGCAGGAACGGCGCCGGGAGGTCGGCGCAGCCCGCGACCGCCGCGTCCAGCTTGGCCCGGTCGCGGCCCACGCCGACAACGGCCACGCCTTCGCTCAGGAACTTGCGCGCGGTGGCGAGTCCGATGCCGCTCGACGCGCCGGTGATCAGGGCGGTTCTCATGGGCTGTCCTTTCCATAGGGGGCAAGCGGCGCGGCCTCGTCCAGTATATCACGCGGCCCAAGGAACTGACGCAGGATATGGGCCTGCTTGAGGAAATGATGCGCGTCGGCCTCGGCCGAAAACCCGATCCCGCCGTGAATCTGGATGCCCGACCGCGCAGTCTCCAGCGCGACGCGGGGGGCGAGCCGGGCCAGCGCCGCGACCTGGAACCCCGCATCCTCGCGCGCGTCGCGCAGCGCGATGGCCGCCATGTCGAGCTGGGCAGACACCATCTCGATCCCGAGCGCCATGTTCGCGGCATGGTGTTTCACGGCCTGAAAGCTGCCGATGGGCCGCCCGAACTGCTCACGGGTGCCCGCATAGGCCACGGCAAGGTCACGCGCCCCGATCGCGACACCCAGCAGCTGCGCCCCGGTCAGCAGGCCCGCGAGGTGATCGGTCGCCGGGTCCGCGCGCCGATTGTCCGGTGCGGGCGCGACATGCGCCGTGGGCAGCCCGGCGCCAAAAGGTGTGGCGGCCACCTGCCCTTCGAGCGGCGCGAGGGTCAGGGCCTCCCCCGACCGGACCAAGACATGCGTCGCACCCTCCGGCGCAACCGCGAGCCACTGGTCTCCGTCCACCACGCCCATCGCCGCCGTGACCTCGGGATCGACGCGCCGCGCCACCGCCGTCGCCAGAGCCGAGGGCGTGACAAGGTGACGGCCCAGCGCGACATGCAACTGCGCCTCCTCGATGAGCGAGAACCCCGCCCCGCCGTCCGCCTCCGAAAGGGCCAGCACGAAAGCGCCGAAGTCTTCCAACGGCCCAAGGTCGTCCGCCCCGCCTTCCCGCAGACGCGCCACCGGGTAATGGCTGTCGAGCATCGACTGCGCCGCGTCGAGGATCTGGCGCAGGTCTTCGCCGGGGGTCAGGTCGAAACTCATGGCCGTGGCTCCCGTGGCAGTCCAAGGATGCGCTCCGCAATGATGTTGCGCTGAATTTCAGCCGCCCCGCCCGCGATGGTTTCGGAATAGCTCTCGAGATAATCGTAGGACCAGTGGCTGTCGGTCAGCCCGGCGGGACCGAGGATATCCATCGCCGCGCGGTGGATACGTTGCGCGAGTTCCGCGAAGGTCAGCCGCACGAGCGAGCCGTCGAAGGGCGTCGCGGGCTCGCGCAGCGCCGTGCGCCATGTCATCGCGCGCAGGGCGGCGGCCTCGGCGCGCAGATCGGCCAGCCGTTCGGCGGTCGCCGATCCCGGCGCAGGCCCGGCCATCGCGATCAGGTCTTCGACCTTCACCGACAGCTCCAGTTGCAGCGCGAGCGCGGCGGTGCGCCGCTCGAACGCCAGCGTCGTCATGGCCACCGACCAGCCGTCGTGCAACGCGCCCACCACATCTGACAGAGGAATACGCACGTCGTCGTAGAAGACCTCGGCAAAGTGGGTGACCCCCGCCATGTTGGCGATGGGCCGCACAGTGATCCCCGGAAGGGTCATGTCGCAGATCACCCATGACAGCCCCTTGTGCCGGCTTGACCCCGGTTCGGTCCGGATCAGAAGCTCCTGGTAATCCGCGATATCGGCATAGCTCGACCAGATCTTCTGGCCGTTCACCACCAGCTCATCCCCCTCGACCCGCCCGGTCGTGCGCAGGGCCGCGAGGTCCGACCCCGCACCGGGCTCCGAGAAGCCCTGACACCAGATCGACCGGCCTTCAAGGATGCGCGGAAGGTGAAACGCCTTCTGCGCCTCGGTCCCGCGTGCGATCACGGTCGGCCCGGCATGGTTGAGCGCGACGAAGCTGCAATCGAGCGTCGAGGGCGCGCGCGCACGCACATATTCTTCGTACCACAGCATCAGCCGGGCCGGGGAAAGCCCCTGCCCGCCATAATCCGTGGGCCAGGCCAGACCGGACCACCCGGCGGCATGGCACTTGGCAAGCCACGCGGTCGCGAATTCGCGCGACGCCTGCCCCTCACGCGGGGGCGTCTGGGTCGGGCGATTGGCGAGAAGCCAGTCGCGGGCGGCGATGCGAAACGCCTCGTCCTCGTCCGTGGGCGTGAGTTCCATTGTCCTCCTCCAGCGACCTCGTTCCATATTGTGATATGAAGCGATTTCGCACAGGCCAGCGCAGTTCGTGTCGGCTATCGCCCAAGTTATACGTTCGATTTGCAGCGGGTCAACCGCAGCAGTGTTGACATGGCGATAGCGGACCGGCATTTTCCCCACAGAAAGTCGGGGCATTTTGTCCCACGATACGGGAGGATACGGAATGGATTTCGCGTGGTCGGATGAAAACGACGCGTTTCGCACGCGGGTGCGCGATTTCCTCGACCGCGTCTTGCCCTCCGACTGGGACGCTACCGCAAGACACGGGCCGGGGTCACGCGAACAGACCGAGTTCAGCCTGTCGTTCTGCCCGCAGCTTGCCGAGGCCGGGCTGCTCGTCCCGCACTGGCCCGCCGAATGGGGCGGCGCGGACCGCCCGACATGGGAGCATTTCATCCTCGGCGAGGAAATGTGGGCGGCGGGCGAGCCGCGCGGCGGTCAGTACATGAACGTCAACTGGATCGGCCCCGTCCTCATGCGCTACGGCTCCGACGCCCAGAAACAGCGCTACCTGCCCCCGATGGCCGCAGGGCGCGCGATCTGGTGTCAGGGTTTTTCCGAACCGGGCGCGGGCTCCGACCTCGCCTCGCTGCGCACCCGCGCGCTGCGCGACGGCGACGACTACGTCATCAATGGGCAGAAGATCTGGACCTCTTACGCCGGGCTGGCCGAAACCTGCTTCCTGCTCGCCCGCACCGGCGAGGGGCGTAACGGCATCGCCGTTTTCCTCGTCCCGATGGACACACCGGGGATCGAGGTCCGTGCGATCCCCAGCCTCATCGGCCACGGCGACATCCACGAAGTGTTCTTCACCGACGTCCGCGTCCCCGCGTCCTGCCGTCTGGGCGACGAAGGCGAAGGCTGGACGATCATCTCCTACGCGCTCGCGAATGAACGGGTCGGCATCCCACGCTACGAAATGTCGTCGCGCGAATTGGACGCGATGGTCGCACAGCTCAAGGCCCGCGACGGCTTTGACAACGCGGTCATCCGCACCCGCGCGGCCGAGGCCGCCGCCGCCTGCGATGCGGCACGGATGCTGGTCTACCGCGTCGTCGATGAGCGCGCGCGGGGCGAGCCGCCGGGAACCGCGGCCAACCTCGCCCGCGTCGCGGTGGTCGAGGCCGATCACAAGGTCACGGATTTCGGGATGGATTTCCTTCCCGACTGCTACTCCGGCACCGACCACGCTGCATTTCAGGCCCACCACGAGCGTGCCATCGTGACCGGCATCGCGGCCGGGGCCGCCGAGATCCAGCTCAACCTCGTGGCCCGGCGCCACCTCGACCTGCCCAAGGGGGCCTGACCATGCGGCTTGCGTTCAACGAGGATCAGGCGACCTTCTCGACCGTCCTCGGACAGATGCTCGGCGACGAGGTCGAAGCCGGGTTTCACACCGTCGAAGGCTGGGGCCGGTACGACTACGGCCACGCGCTCGACGCCCGGCTGGAGGAGGCCGGGTTCTTCGACGCCGCGCGTGAGGAGGATCTGGGCACCGTCGCCGCGGCGGCGATGGTGCATGACGTCGCCAGAGTGCCGGTGGTCATTGAATGCGCCGCCTCCGCGCTCCTGCGCCCCTTCCTCGGCGACGACCTCCCCCGCCCGCTCGCGGTCGTGGTGGACGACGCGCCCGGCGCGATCCGCTTCCTCCCGCAAGCCCGCGCGCTGGTGTCGATCACTCCCGACGCCGTGCGCCTCGCCCGGCTGGACGGTCAGGCGGAACCGGTCGAAAGCCTCTACGCCTACCCGATGGGCGTCGCGGGGCAAGACCTCGACTGGCAGCCCCTCGACGCCGACCCGCAGACCATCCGCACCCTCTGGCAGATCGCGCTCGCCGCCGAGCTGGGCGGTGTTCTGGACGGCGGCCTCGCCTCGGTCCTGCGCTATGTGCGCGAGCGCGAGCAATTCGGCCGCCCCATCGGCAGCTTTCAGGGCGTGCAGCACCGGCTCGCCACTGATGCCGTCTGGATCGACGGCGCCCGGCTCCTGACCCTGCGCGCCGCATCCACCCGCGACCCCGCCCACGCCGCGCTGGCCCTTGCCCACATCCAAAGCCACGCGACCCGGATCGGCTATGACCTGCACCAGTTCATGGGGGCGATGGGCCTGACGCTGGAACACCCGCTCCACCGCTGGACCTACCGCGCCCGCGCCCTCCGGGCCGAAATGGGGGGCGCACCGCAGGCCTTCCTCGACTACGCTGACACGCGATGGGGAAAGCCATGAGCGACACGCCAACATTCGAAACCCTGCTGGTCGAGCGCACCGGACGGCGCCTGACGATCACCATGAACCGGCCCGAGGTGCTCAACGCTTTCGGCGGCCCGATGCATCGCGAGATCGTGGACGCGCTGGCCTTCGCCCGCGACGACACCGGCAGCGACGTGGTGGTCATCACCGGCGCGGGCCGGGCCTTTTCGGCAGGCGGCGACATCGACGGGATGCGGCGCGTGATCGAAGCCCCCGAAACCTTCGACACCGAGGTCGAGGATGCGCGGGCGCTGATCTACACCCTCCTCGACATCGAAAAACCCGTCATCGCCCGTATCAACGGCCCCGCTGTCGGACTTGGCGCGACCATCGCGCTTTTCTGCGACGTGACCTTCGCCTCCGAAACCGCGAAGATCGGCGACCCCCACGTCACCATCGGGCTGGTGGCCGGCGACGGCGGCGCGATCATTTGGCCGGTTCTGGTGGGCCTGCACCGCGCCAAGGAATACCTGTTCACCGGCGAGATTCTGACCGCCCGGAAAGCGGCCGAGATCGGTCTGGTGAACCACGTTCTGGCCGAGGATGCGCTGGACGACGCGGTCGATGCCTTCTGCGACCGCCTGCTCGCCGGCGCGACCGAGGCGATCCGCGGCACCAAGATCGTGATGAACATGGAACTCAAACGGCTGGCCCATGCCATGATGGACCCCGGCCTCGCGCTCGAGGCGCAGACCGTGCGCAGCGCCGACCACCGCGCGCGGGTCGAGGCGTTCCTCGCGAAGTCGAAAAAGACATGAGCGAGGCCACGGACCGGCTCGCCGCGCGCATGGCGGCGTTGGGGCAGGCCGGGCGACACCGGGCCGAGCGCCGCCCGACGCTGGGCCAGATCGCGCTGGACCTCCGCGACGCGGACCCGATGCGCGAAGTGGTCCGGCAGGGCGACACCCGCCTCACCCGTGCGGACATGGTCGACCGCGCCCTGCGCCTCGCGGGCGGTCTGGACCGGCTGGGGCTGACGCCCGGCGCGGCCATCGCGTTCCAGCTTCCGAACTGGTGGGAAGCGACGATCATCAACCTCGCAGCCGCGCTCACGGGCTACCGCGTCGTTCCGCTCCTGCCGATCTACCGGCGCGCCGAACTCACGGCGATTCTGCCCACCTGCGGGGTAGAGGCGATCTTCATCCCGCCTGCGGGCAAGGTTGACTATCCCGGTCTGGTGGCCTCGCTCGCCACGCCGCCCAAGCACGTCATCACCGTGCGCGGCGACGGGCCGCTCACCTTCGACGCGCTCATGGACGGGCCCCCGGCAGCGCCGCGTCTGCCCGACAGCCGCGACGCCAAGCTCATCATCTTCACCTCCGGCAGCACCGGAGCGCCCAAGGGCGTGATCCACACCCATGACAGCCTCGACGCCGTGGTGCGCCACGCGGGCCGCTTCTGGTCGCTCGGGGATGAGGATGTGCTCTACGTCCCCTCCCCCATCGGGCATATCGGCGGCTCGATCTATGCCTTCGAGTTTCCGTGGATCACCGGATGCCGGACGGTGCTCGAAGACCAGTGGGACGCTGAGCGCGCCGTCTCCCGGATCGCGGCCGAGGGGGCGACCTTCATGGCCGGGGCCACGCCGTTCCTCACCGCTCTCCTGTCCGCCTGCCGATCCTCCGGCACCGCCCTGCCCTCGCTGCGCCGCTTCATCTGCGGCGGCGCCTCGGTGCCCCCGGACCTCGTGCGCGACGCTCTCAGGGCTTGGCCGCAGGCCATCGTCTCACGCGCCTATGGCTCGACCGAGATTCCACTGGCCTGCCCCGGCATCCGGGACCGCGCCGCGGCCGAGGACCATACGGACACGGATGGTGAGCTGGCCGTTGACCACCGGCTCGACGATGGCGAGATCCTGTTGCGCGGCCCGCAGATGTTTCCCGGCTACCTCGACCCCGCCCACGACGCGGGGGCCTTCACCGAAGACGGGTTCTTCCGCATGGGCGACCTCGCCCGGATCGTCGAGGACCGCTTTGTCGTCATCACCGGGCGTCGCAAGGACATCATCATCCGCAAGGGCGAGAACATCAGCCCGCTGGAAATCGAAAACGCGCTGCTCACCCACCCGCATGTCGATGCGGTCGCGGTCGTCGGCACGCCCGAGCCCGAGCGGGGCGAGATGGTCGTGGCGTTCGTCGTGGGCAACGGTCCGTTCGGCTTCGACGACATGACACGCCACCTCACCGCCGCGGGCCTCGCCCGGCAGAAATTTCCCGAGCGTCTCGAACACGTCGAAGCTCTGCCGATGAACGCCGTTGGCAAGGTGCAGAAACCCGACCTGCGCAAACGGGCGGCAGAGTTGGTGGCAGGCACGGACGGGAGCCTGTAGGCTGCTCGAAATCGCACGGGGACCGGGCATGAAAGACGAAAATCAGGACGGCACACAGGCGATCCGGCGGGCAGCCGCGATCCTGCGCCAGATCTCGCATGTCTCCGGCGACGCCCCGCGCAACCTGCGCGCCATTTCCGAGGCCGTGGGCCTGCCCCGCTCGACCACCCACCGTATTCTCAAAAGCCTGACCGACACCGGCCTCGCCGCCTACGACACCGCCTCGCGAAAGTACGAAGTCGGGATGCTGAGTTACGAACTGGGCCTCGCGGTGAGCGACCGGGTGCTGGCGCTCGCCCCCTGGACGGCTTGCGTGGACCGCGTGGCGGAACGCTCCAACGTGACCACCTATCTCATGCGCCGCTCGGGGTTCGAGGCCGTCTGCATGCACAAGGCCGAGGGCCGCGCGGTCATCCGCGTCATTCCCGTGGAGGTCGGGCAGCGCCGCTACCTCGGTGTCGGCGCCGGGGCCACCGCGCTTCTCGCGGGCTTGCCGGACGAGACGGTCGAACGTGTGATCGGCACCATCGCGCCCGAACTCGGCGGGTTCGAAAACCTTGATGCAGACAGCGTGCGTCAGGCGGTCGCCACGACCCGCGAGACCGGGTTTTCCGAAAGCCGCGGACGCGCTTATCGCTCGATCTTCGGGATGGGCATGGGCGTCTGCGCCTTCGCCGAGGAACCGGACCTCGCCATTTCCATCGCCGTTCATTCCGACGAGGTGGACGAGGGCCGCATCGCTGATTGGAAGGCGATTCTCCGTGAAGAGATCGGCGAGACGCAGGCCCGCATCGCCGCCGCCTGACCTAGCGCGCGAGGATCGGGGCGAGGAGATGGGAGGCCAGCGCCTCGGCGTCATCGCCCAGGGCCCTCGTGCGGTCCTCCACGATCGCCTGCATCGACATCCCGCCGATCGCCCCCGAAATCACCCGCGCCGCCCGGTCGATATCCGTCTCCGGGGCCAGCTCTCCGGCCAGCGCCGCCTGTTCGAGGTAGAGCCGCAGGTTGTCGTGATAGGCCCGCTGAAGCCGCGCGACCCGCGGCCTGAGATCGGGCATCGAACCGGTGCTTTCGATGATGAGGTGATAGAGCGCGACGGCGCTTTCAGGCATGTCGCGCACGGCCTCGAGCTGGAGCCGGATACGCTCCGCCAGCGCCTCGGCCCCGCGCCGGGTGCCGACCCGCGCCTCCACGTGGCGCAGAAACCGCTCTTCGATCCCGTCGAGCACCGCTTCGAGCAGCGCGAGCTTGGTGCCGAACCGCTGCACCGGCAGGTTGGGGCTGTAGCCCGCATCCACCCCGATCTGCGCCAGCTTCGCCCCGGCGATCCCGCCTTTGCTGATCAGCGCGGTCGCGGCGCGCAGCATCCGTCGGTCCGACGCCTCGCGGCGCGCCTTGCGGGTGTCCGGCTCCGTCGTGGTCATGCCCTCTCCCTCGCCGTGCTTCTGGCCCGTCCCGTCATCGGCCCGTACTGGCCCCCGGCAGCCATGTGACGATGTCGGGCACCAGGATGAGCAGGATCACCACCGCGATGGCAGTCAGCGCGAAGGGCAGGACCCCAAGGAACACCGTGCCGAGCGAGATCGGGTTGCCAAGGTTCGCCTCGGGGTCCGACGCGATGCGATGGACGATGAACGTGAGGATACCCAGCGGCGGGGTCAACAGCCCGACCTCCGCCATGACGACGAGGAACACCCCGAACCACAGCGGGTCGACACCCACGGAGGCCAGCGGGCCGAGCAGCACGGGAATGGTGAGGAGCATCATCGCCAGCGTATCCATGAACATGCCGAGGATCAGGTAGGCCCCTATCAGGATGAACAACAGCTCCACCCGGCCCAGCCCCATCTCCGCGATCCCGCTCGCGATGAAGTTGGGCACCTGGCTCAACGCCATTGCGCGGGTCAGCACCGCGACCCCGACGATCAGCAGGAAGACCGAGGCGGTGCCGGTCAGCGTACCCACGAGCGCCTCGCGCAGCATCCGGGCGATGTCGCGCACCGCGGTCCCGAGACGCAACTGATGGATCACGCCGAGGATCAGCGCGACGATCATGCCGCAGACACCGGCCTCGGTCGCGGTGAAGATGCCGGCGAACAGCCCGCCGATCACGATGACGATGACCAGCGCGATGGGCATCCCGTCCAGAAGCGACCGCATCCGCATCGGCCATGTCACGTCCGACAGGTCCGCCCGCGGCGCGATGCCGGGCCGCAGCGTCGCGTGCAGCACGATCATCAGCCCGAACGCGAAGGCGAGGATCACGCCCGGAACGACACCCGCAAGAAGCTGTTGCCCGACCGGGAGCGACGCCGCCCCCGCATAAACGACAAGAAGCAGACTGGGCGGAATGATCTGGCCCAGCGTCCCGGCGGCGGCGACACTGCCCACGGCAAGCTGCGGGTGATAGCCCGACTTCAGCATCTCGGGAATCGAAACCCGCCCCAGCGCATAGGTGATGCCGATGGTGCTGCCCGAACTCGCCGCCAGCGCGGCGCCCGCGAAATTCGTGGCCACCGCCAGCCCGCCGGGCATCCAGCCCAGCCACATCCGCGCGGCGGAAAAGGCCGAGGTGGTCAGCCCGGATTTCCACAGGATCATGCCCATCAGGATGAACATCGGGATCACCGACAGCGACCATGACGCGGTCGCGTCGAACGCCACGCTCTCCATCGTCGAGCGCACGACGCGCCCGCCGGACAGCGCATAGAGCCCGACCACCGCCGCCCCCAGCATCGCCACCCCCACGGGGATCCCCATGAGCAGCAGCACGATGGACAAGACCACGATCAGCAGCCCGGTGATCTCTTTCGGCAGGTCCGCCCCGAGCATCCCCCAAAGCGATCCGGCAGCCACGACAAGGCCGATGACGAAAATCGTCACGCCCACCCAAGACAGGGCACGCATCGGTGCGACGGTTTCGGTCTGACTGGTCATACCGCCTCACCCTCCGCCTGCCCTGCGTCGCGCGGCAAGTGGCCCGCGAGGTAGCGATAGCTTGTCGCGGCCATCTGAAGTGCCAGTGCAAGAACGCCCACAGGGGCCGCGAACTTGAACGGCCAGACCGCGACGGGCGGGCTGGACGCAGTGGTCTGACGATACTCCGCCGCTTCCAGCGCCTCGCTCAGCCCATGCCACGCCAGCACGAGCAGCAGGATCGTGGCCACCGCGCCGAACACGCCCTCGACCACACGGCGCATCCCGACGGGAAGCGTGTCCAGAAGGATCGTCACCTTGATGTGCTCCTGCCGGTATTCCGTGAAGGCGAAGGCCATGAGCGTCAGCGTGGGCATCCACCAGTTTTCGGTGAATTCCAGCGTGCCGGTGAAAGGTTTGTTGAACGCGGCCCGTCCGATCACGTCCACCAGGACGTTCAGCGCCAGCAGCACCAGCGCGAGCGCGGCGAGCAAGGCGAACGCCTTGGCGATCCCGTCGACCAGCCGAAGCGGGAAAGGGTCGCGGCGCGCGGCGGCGGTGGGGGGTGCGGTGAAATCGGACATGTGGGGCAAGTGTCGCCCGGACATCAGGTCCGGGCAAGCATCAAGCGCCCGCCCCGGTGGCCGGGGCGGGCGACCTTGGTTACTTCATCAGCTGAGGCGTGACCTCGGCGTTGAACTTCTCGTAGAAGCCCGACAGGCCCACCTCGGAAAGACCGGCGAAGGCTTCCAGAATGGCCTCCGGCGTGCGCTCGGCCACGTCATAGCCTTCCGCGACCAGCGCCTCGGTCCAGTAGTCGATGCGGGCCTGATAATCGTCGACGAAGGCCTGCGGGTTCTCCACGGCATCCGGCGCGGTGTCGGCCAGCCCGGCGACATAGGCCGCGCGCTGCTCCTTCACGATGGGTTCGAGCGTCGAGACATCGTTGGTGTGAATCTCTTCACCCGCGGCGATCAGCTCGCCCGCCTTGGCCTCGATGTCCATGTAGCCCGCCCAGATATCATAGGCGGCCTTCACGTTGGCCTGCGTGATGAAATCCTGAAGCTCTTTCGGGAAGTCGTTCCAGACGTCGAGGTTCATGACCCAGGTCGAGGCCTGAAGCTGCGCCATCGTGACCGGCACGAATTCCGGCGCCACGTCCTTGAGGACAAGGCCATCGGCATACTGGTTCGGGTTGATGACCATGCAGTCGAACACGCCGCGTTGCAGGCCTTCATAGGCTTCGCCCCATGCGATCGACACGGGCGTCATGCCCAGCGCCTCGGCCGATTGCGACCAGACCGCCCCGATGGCGCGGGCGCGTTTGCCCTCGGCCTCTTCGGGCGACGAAATCGGCGTGTTGCACAGCAGGTTGTAGGCGGGCGTCGCCGTGGCCTGAAGCACCTTCACGTTGTGGCGGGCGTATTCCTCGGTCAGCGGCTCGAAGGTCAGCACGGTCTCAAGCGCGGTCGCACCCCCGGCGGCCACGTCATGCACGGTCGAGCCGGACAGCGCCGCGCCCATGCCGAACAGCCATGAGCCGACGGGAAGTTCCTGCGGCATGTAGGACGGGATGATAAGGCCGATATCGGCCACCCCGTCGCCCACGCCCGAAAGCGTGTCCAGCGCGCCCAGCAGCGACGAGGACCAGTAGTTCTCGAACGTGATCTTGCCGTCGGTGAATTCGGTGATCGAGTCTTCCCATGCGACCATGGCCTTGCCGAAGTTGGCATCCTGGTTGCCCGAGAAGTCGGCCAGCTTCAGCGTCATCGGCTCGAGGTTGTCGAGCCAGTCCTGCGCCTGTGCCCCGGTCGCGAAAGTCATGCCGGACACGGCAAGCAGCGTGGCGGCGGACAGACCTGTCCAGTTTGTGGTGTGTGTCATGTATTCCTCCCTGCGCCGTCGCCGGCGATCGTATGTGCCGCGGCAGTGGTCCGCGATGCTGAAACGCTAACACCTCCTACTTTGTGGGACAAGCGTGAGTTGGCCCCGGACAGGCTGCAATCCAGTATTATCAGGGATTATTCCGCTTCGGCAGGATTTATTGGGCGAGCTGAGGCGATTTGCCTCCCATCCCTCGGGACGCATTCCCCTATTTTGTCCCATAATACGGGACGAAATGGCGTCACCACATCGCGACATGATCCGGGTCAAGCCGCACGTCGATCAGCAAAGGCCGCTCCCGGTCGCGGCCCTCCAGCGCCTCGCCCAGCCGGTCGAGGTCCTCCGCTGACCCGACCCGCACCCCGTCACCGCCCAGCGCCCGCGCGAGCGGAACGAAGTCCGGCCAGTCGAACAGCGTGATCGCCGGGTCCAGTTGCTTGTCGCAAAACTGGATATGCTCCGCCCCGTAGGAGCCGTCGTTGAACAGCACGACGATCAGGTCCATCCGCGCCCGCACCGCGGCGTTGAACTCCGCAAGGTTGCCAAGCATGAAGCCGCCGTCCCCGTTGAACAGCACCGTGGGCCGGTCCGGATGGGCAAGCCCCGCACCGATCGCGGTCGCGAGACCAAGGCCGATCGCCCCGAAACTGGCCGATGTCACGAAGTCACGCGGATGCGGCGCGGTCAGCAGCCCGTAACTCCGCACCATCCAGCGCCCGGCATCGGTCACAAGCGTGCGTTCGGCCGGCAGCACCGCGTCCAGCCGCGCCAGCGTGGTCAGGAAATCGACCGTTCCCTCCCGCGTGGTCGCCGGCTTGGCGGCGGGCGAGGTGTCGAGCCCGGTGGCCGGCAGATCGCGCGTGAAGCCCGACGCGGGAACTTCGGCCTCGTCGAGCCAGTAGGCAAAGGTCTCCGCCACCGCCGCAGGCTGGCCGAGGATGGCCACATCGGCCACCGCGCCGGTCCCGAGGTCGCAGGCCCGGTCCGCAACCTGGATCACCCGCTTGCCCTCGACATATCCGCCATTCCCCGTGGTGTGGAAATTCAGCGACGCGCCGAAGGCGATAATGCAATCGGCGGTCATGAGCGCCTCGGCGGCCTGCGGCGTCGACACCGTGCCGCAGACGCCCAGCACATGGTCCTCGCCCCGAAACAGGTTCTTCGCCCGGATCGTCGTCGCAAGCGGCGCCTCGATCCGGCGTGCAAGACGCAAAAGCGCGGCCCGTGCTTCGTCGTCGATGGCGCCGCGCCCGGCCAGCACCACGGGCCGGCGGGCCGCCGCGATGATCCCCACCGCCTCGTCCAGCGCATCGCCCTCGATCCGCGTGGGACCGAGCGGGGGCACCTCCCAGCTTACGGCGCGGTGGCTGACATCCTCCCACTGGAAATCGGCGGGCATGTTGAGCGCGATCGGCCGACGCTCCGCCTTCGCCCGCCGCACCGCCCGCGCCAGATCGTCGAGCGCGGTTCCCGGCGCGCGCACCTGCTCGAACCCGGCCCCCGCCGCCTGAACGACCGCCTTCTGATCGGTGTTTTGCAGGTTCTCCCTGTCCTTGGCCGGCGTGTCACCGCAGAGCAGGACGACGGGCGTGTTCGACCGCACCCCCTCGGTCAGCGCCGTGACGCAGTTGGTGAGCGCGGGGCCATGCGTGACCGTGCAGAACCCGACGCCGCCCGTTGTCATCGCGTGACCGATGGCCATCAGGGCCGCGCCGTTTTCGTTGGCGGCGCTGACGTAACGCGCACCGTTCATGCGGGAATAGGCATCGACGAAATAGGCGTTGGCATCGCCCACGACGCCGAACAGCGTCGCCACGTCGTTCTCCTTGAGCGCCGTCGCGAGGGCGACATGCAGCTTGACCATCCGACAGGCACCTCGATCATTTACTAACCCATGAGTTAGCGAACGAGGCGCAGGAATTCAATTCAATTCGCAGCGACCGACGGGCCCCCGGCCGCGCCACCGGACCGCCGAAACGCAAAAAGCCGGACCAAAGGCCCGGCTCCGCGTCTCGCGAGTGGTGCGCGATCAGATGTAGTAGGTGTCCGCGAAAACGTGGCGGACGATGCCTTCGCGGGTGATGCCGCGTTCGGCCAGCTCGGCGTCGGACATCGATTCCAGCACGGCGATCTCGGCCTGACGCGAACGCGCCTCGACATAGGACGTCCCGAAGGACTTCAGCGCGTTGATCACGCGGGCGAAGACCGGGTGGGATACGGCGAAATCGGAGTTGGTTGCAGTGTAAGCCATCTTGGAGACCTCAAAGTGAGTTGTTTCTGGGTTCTCTCCCTTGGCCAACCAGATACCCCCGCAGGCCCTCCGCGAAAACCTCCAGATCGGCAATGCCGCTATGCAGCATTTGCAGAGCCGGGCGGTGCCAGCTCAAGCCCTCCAATGTTCTCAATGACTTCCACGATCTCCGCAACGCCCTCGCCATGCCGCAACGCAGAAAAAACAAAGGGTTTTCCGTTCCGCATCCGGGTCGCATCCCGCTCCATCACCCCCAGATCCGCCCCCACATAGGGGGCCAGATCGCGCTTGTTGATGACCAGAAGGTCCGACCGCGTGATCGCCGGGCCGCCCTTGCGCGGAATCTCCTCCCCCGCCGCCACGTCGATGACGTAGAGCGTGATATCGGCCAGTTCCGGGCTGAACGTGGCCGACAGGTTGTCGCCCCCGCTTTCGATCAGGACGAGGTCAAGGTCAGGGTGCCGCGCCGTCAGGTCCGCGATGGCGGCGAGGTTGATCGAGGCATCCTCGCGAATCGCCGTATGCGGGCAGCCCCCGGTTTCGACCCCGACCACACGGTCGGCGGGCAGGATCTGCATCCGCATCAGCGCCTCGGCGTCTTCCTGCGTGTAGATGTCGTTGGTGATGACCGCCATCGAACAGCGGTCTTTCAGCGCCTTGGCCAGTTCCGCCGTCAGGGTGGTCTTGCCAGCGCCCACCGGGCCGCCGATGCCGACTCTCAAAGGTCCGTTCATGTCCGAAAAATCCTCGAGCCCTGGGTTTCGTGTTTCATCGCCGCGATGTCCGACAGGAACGACGACGACGCGATATGAGTCAGCTCCCCGTCCACGGCCTCCGCCGCCGTCTCCTCGCAGATCGGTCCGAGCGCACGGATCACCCGCTGCGCCTCGGTCTGTCCGATGGGGCCAAGGCGCTGTGCCGCCGAGACGAGGTTCGACACGAAGGCCTGAAGATAGAGGGTAAGCGACAGCTCCAGCGGCAGTTTCTCGATCGCCACCGCCCGGCCCAGCGCGACCGGATAGGTCAGGCCCGCAAGGTCCGCGTCCCACACATGCCCAACCACATCGCAGAACGCCCGCCCCTGCGCTTCGGCCTCCAAGAGCCGCTCGCGGCACGGCGCGAACGCGCGCGCGGCCGCGTCGATCTCGTTCAAGGGTGCGCGGCCGTGATACGCGGCGGCGACGAAATGTGCATCCGCCAGCCCGCTGCCCAGCGTAAGCAGATCGGTCAGCCACGCCCGAAGGCTCGCCGCATCCTGCACCCAGCCCGCATGAAACGCGGCCTCGAGCCCGTGGGAATAGGTGAAGGCCCCCACCGGAAAGGCGGGCGACAGCCATTGGGTCAGTGTCAGAACGTCATCCGTGCGCATGGTCATGCTCCCCGTGATCGTGGGCGTGAGGATGGGAATGGTCGTGGCCGTGGGTGCGCCCGTGGCCATAGGCACCGCCCTCCGGCGTGAACGGCTCGACCACTTCCCGCGTGGTCGCGCCAAGCTTGCCCAGCATGTCCGCCATCACATGATCGCGCTGGATCAGGATGCGCGCGGGCTCGATCTGCGCGGGCGTGTGCCGGTTCCCGATGTGCCACGCAAGGCGGACGAGGTCGCCGCCCGTCACCTCCAGCAACGGCTCTTCCGCAGGCACCACACCAACCCGCCGCCCGTCGTCGAGCACGAAGGCATCGCCGCCGTTCACGCTCGCCGTCTTGCCGAGGTCCACAAGGAACCGCTCGCCGCCATCGGCGGTCAGAACCTTCCGCCTCAGGAACCGGTCGTCATAGGACAGCACCACCCGAAGCGAAGGGTGATGGTCATGCGTCACGCTTTGCGCCACCGGCAGGTTCATCTCAGCCCCATCACGTCGTTGAAGGAATAGTCGGTCTTGGCCCCGTCCGCGGCGAAGGTCGCCGCGAGATAGGACAGCCCGTATTCGGGCAGGTAATGGAACAGGTCCCACTGGTCGGTCCCGGCGTAAGTCAGCTCCACCGGGATCATCTCAAAGGCACAGGTTCCGATGGTCAGGCCCGAAGCCGCGCCGAAAGTATAGGTCTCGGTCGACTTGAACTTCCCTTGATCATCCGTGCCCTCGACGGTCAGCGTCAGCGCGCCCTGCGCAAACGGCTCCGGCAGATTGCCCAGCGCGGTCGGGTAGCTGTAGCTCACCTCGTTCGCGCTGCCCCCGTCCACGACGTCGTAAATCCGCGTGAGGTACAGCCCCTTGGCCAGCTCGGCCCGCACCATCGGCTTCGACCTGCTCTCAACGGTGGATTGCGTCACCCCGTCCGCGGAGCGCGTAAACGTCTCCACATCCCCCGTCTCCGCCGTGAACCGCACACCCGCCCCGTCCATATCCGCCGGCACCGGACAGGCAGCGACGGCAGGGGTGGCAAGCAGGACGAGGGAGAGGGCGCGCAGGATCATCATTACCTCAGAACAGGAAGTACCGCTGCGCCATCGGCAGCTCAGTGGCCGGTTCGCAGGTCAGAAGCTCGCCGTTCGCCCGCACCTCGTAGGTCTCGGGGTGCACCTCGATCTCGGGGGTTGCGTCGTTCAGGACCAGGTCCTTCTTCCCGATCCCACGCGTGTTGCGCACGCCGACCGTGTTCTTCATCAGCCCGAGCGTCTTGGCGATGGAGTTGTCATGCGCGCAGGCCGACACGAACGTCACCGCCGAGTTCTCGACCGCCCGCCCCATTGCGCCGAACATGGGCCGGGAATAGACCGGCTGCGGCGTCGGGATCGAGGCATTGGGGTCGCCCATCTGCGCCATCGCGATCATCCCGCCGATCAGCACCATCTCGGGCTTCACCCCGAACATGGCCGTGTTCCACAGCACAAGATCGGCGCGTTTACCCACTTCGATCGACCCGATCTCATGGCTCATCCCATGCGCGATGGCCGGGTTCATCGTGTATTTGGCGATATACCGACGAACGCGAAAATTGTCGTTGTCGCCGGTCTCCTCGGCCAGACGCCCGCGCTGCTTCTTCATCTTGTCGGCGGTCTGCCATGTGCGGATCAGCACCTCGCCCACGCGCCCCATCGCCTGACTGTCGCTCGCGATGATGCTGAAAGCGCCCATGTCGTGCAGGATATCCTCGGCCGCGATGGTCTCGCGCCGGATGCGGGATTCCGCGAACGCCACGTCCTCGGGGATCGACTTGTCGAGGTGGTGACAGACCATGAGCATATCCAGATGCTCCTCCAGCGTGTTCACCGTGAAGGGCCGCGTCGGGTTGGTCGACGAGGGCAGCACATGCTCCTCGCCACAGATCTTGATGATGTCCGGCGCATGGCCCCCGCCCGCGCCCTCGGTGTGGAACGCGTGGATCGTCCGGCCCTTCATCGCGGCCACCGTGTTCTCCACGAACCCGGACTCGTTGAGCGTATCGGTATGGATCATAACCTGCACATCGAGGTCATCCGCCACGCTCAGACAGCAATCAATCGCGCCGGGCGTCGTCCCCCAATCCTCGTGCAGCTTGAGGCTACAGGCCCCCGCCATGACCTGTTCTTCCAGCGCGGCAGGCAAGCTCGCATTGCCCTTGCCCGCGAACCCGATGTTCATCGGCACGCCATCCACCGCCTGCAACATCCGCGCGATGTTCCACGGCCCCGGCGTGCAGGTGGTGGCGAGCGTGCCATGCGCCGGCCCCGTGCCGCCGCCCAGCATCGTCGTCAGCCCGGAATGCAGCGCATCCTCGATCTGCTGCGGACAGATGAAGTGGATATGGCTGTCGAAACCCCCCGCGGTCAGGATACGCCCCTCGCCCGCGATCACCTCGGACCCCGGCCCGATGATGATGTTCACCCCGTCCTGCGTGTCCGGGTTGCCCGCCTTGCCGATGGCATGGATGCGCCCGTCCTTGAGGCCCACGTCCGCCTTGTAGATGCCGGTGTAATCCACGATCAGCGCATTGGTGATCACACAGTCCACAGCCCCGTCGGCGCGCGGCGACTGGCTCTGCCCCATCCCGTCGCGGATCACCTTGCCGCCGCCGAATTTCACCTGATCGCCGTAGCCATCGGCATCCGCCGTCAGGTCGCGCTCGACCTCGATGATCAGGTCGGTATCGGCCAGCCGCACCCTGTCGCCGGTGGTCGGGCCGAACATCGCGGCATAGTCGGATCGTTTGATTATCGCTGGCATTTAGGCGGTCTCCGTCGCGTTCAAGACTGTTGTTCAGTTGGCAGGCACTCGGTGCACGTCAGAACACACGCTGAGCGAGCATCTTGCCCCAATACACACGCTATGCGTGGGGCATTCGCCCAATTCAAAATGTGAGATTCTTAGAAGGCTCCTGCGCTGGATCGTCCGGTGCGCAACCAAGGAGAAACCCATGAATGGGAACCTCGTATTCGCAATAGAACTTTCCGCCCTCGCCCTGTTGGCGCTGGTGGTGATCCTAAAACACCTCTGACCCCACCGGATCGCTTGCGATCCGGTTTGCGCCCGCCCCGCCCCCAGGGCGGGCGCAAGCGCCCCCCCTCGGGCCGGGCGCAACCCTATGGTCCGCGCGGGACCGATATGCCGGGATGCCATCATCACTCCACCCAAACCCCGTTCGCCTTGTGCCAGTCTTCGAGGGACAGATCCGGTCCGCCCGCGAACGTCTGGTCCCCCGCTCCGGCGTCGATCTCGACCCACTCGGGCTTGTCGTCCAGAAAGACATGCGTGCGCTTGGGCGGCATCGGAAGTGCCGTGGTGATGGCGCTCGCCACCGGATGCACCAGCTCCGGCCAGCGTTCGTCGTAAAGCCACAGGGGCGTGCCGCAGACGCCGCAGAAATACCGCTCCGCCACCGACACCTCGCCGTCGTCATGGACCGCGTGGTAAAGCCCCAGCGCCTCCCAGTTGTTCACCGACAGCGTGTCGGCCAGCGCGCCGAGGTTCACCGCATAGCCACCCCCCGACTGCTTGCGGCAGATCGAGCAATAGCACCGCTGATAGGGCACAGGCGTGTGGCTCTGGACGGTGAAATTCACCGCCCCGCACTGGCACGACCCTTCCAGCGTCATCGGCATCACAGCTCTCCCATGACTTTCTGGTTGAACCCGTAGATCTTGCGCGCACCCCCGATGGGGATGAGGTTCACCTCGCGCGACTGTCCCGGCTCGAACCGCACGGCCGTTCCCGGCGCGATGTCGAGCCGCAGGCCCCGCGCCGCCTCCCGGTCGAAATCGAGCGCGCTGTTGGTCTCGGCGAAATGATAGTGCGAGCCGACCTGAACCGGGCGGTCCCCGGTATTGGCGACCATCAGCACCGTCACCTCGGCACCAGCGTTGAGGACGATCTCGCCCTCCGCCGCCATGATCTCACCGGGGATCATGCCCGCGCCCTCACGGCCCGGACCACGGCGACTCCCGACAGCGACACCCCCACGACAAATGCGATGCCCGCGATCAGGAGCCCGTCTTTTTCATGCAGGTGCAGCGTCGCGCCGTGACCGGGATGGGCCAGCGCCGGGGCCGTGGTGGCCAGAAGGGCAACAAGATAACGCATGCGGTGTCTCCTCAGCGAATAGGGTTGTGAACTGTGACGAGCTTGGTGCCGTCCGGGAACGTGGCTTCGACCTGAACCTCGTGGATCATCTCGGGCACGCCCTCCATGCACTGGTCGCGGGTGATGACGCCGGCACCGGCCTGCATCATCTCGGCGACCGAGCGCCCGTCGCGCGCGCCCTCGACCACCGTGTCGGTGATCAGCGCGATGGCTTCAGGGTGGTTCAGCTTCACGCCGCGCTCCAGCCGCTTTCGCGCGACGATGGCGGCCATCGCGACCAGCAGCTTGTCTTTTTCACGGGGGGTCAGGTTCATGTCACAACATCCAGGGTCTTGGGATTTCGTCAGCGTTCATCAGACGCATCGCGGGGATCAGAGCCTTGCGAAGCGCAAAGCTGTCCGGGGCCACGATCCGGCAGGTCAAAAGCCCGGGGGAATGCAGGCTCACGCCCCCGGTCTCGGGCATCAGGCGGCGCATCGGGGCGAGCCAGGCTTCGGCATCCGGTCCGGCATAAACAAGCGCGGCGACAGCGCGGGCGCCGTTCATCGTCGCGGGCCGCGCCATCTGCGCCTCCACGTCTCCGGTCAGCGCGACACCGTCAAGATAGACGGGCCGCCCGCCGACCCGGATTTCCACCCGGTCGCGAAACCGCCCCGCGCGCAGACGCTCGCCCATCGCGACCCGGCCCAGCACCAGCGGCTCGACCATCAGGAACCGCGCACCGGAGTCCAGATCGGCGGTCAGCCCGCGCTCGAAATTCATGTTGTCGAACAGGATCGTCTCCTGCGGGAGCCAGTTGAGCCGGGCATCCGCCGCCACGCTCAGATGCGTCTCGATCCGCCCCGCCGTCTCGCCCCGTGCGGCATAGGCGCGTTCGGCGGCCTGCGTGGTGAGGGTGAGCGTGGTGCCCGGCCCCGCGCCCGCCTCGACAAAGAACCGGTCGCCGCCCGTCACGCCGCCCGCGGTGTTGATGAGCATCGCGTCGAGCGCATCGCCCGAAGGACGGGGAAACAGGAGCTTCATGGAACCGGACATGGCGAGGTCGTCGATGACGCTCCGCCCGTCGCGCCGCTTGGAGGTCACGCGCACCTGTCCACGCGCGCGCGGCTGGCTCGCCTCGTGCTCCGCGATCGCCCCCGGGTGCAGGTTCATGATTCCTCCGGCTGTCCTCCCGCCACAGTGACTCCGCACCACGGGGGAGTCAGGGGGCTGTCCGGAGCGCGGGCCGGATTCTACCCGCCGCCCGCCGCGCACGGCGCGGGATTGGGCGCATCGCACAAAAAACAGGCGGACAGGAAACGGGAGTGAGAAACGCCGCGCAATCGCGCCGGTATGCAGAATCGTATGTACAGCGTGTGCACAGGATGTGTACGCCCTGTGCATCGCGATTTCGCCGCGATCTCAGAGGGTTGGCGCGGGATCAGCCCTCGGGCGGTGCGTCGTCGTATGCACCCGACAGGATGCGCCGCGCGTCGCCTTCGGGATCGTCGTATTGCCGCGACTTCATCGTCCAGAAGAAGAACAGAAGCCCCATCGCGCCGAGGAAAATCGAGACCGGGATAAGATAGACGAGCACGTTCATTTGCCGACCTTCAGTCGAAGAGCATTCAGGGTGACCATAATCGACGAGGCCGACATGGCCAAGGCCGCCGCCAGGGGCGTGGCGAAGCCGAGGAGGGCCACGGGAATGGCGATGGCGTTGTAACTCGCTGCAATCGCGAAGTTTTCCTTGATCCGCCGCGTCGCCTTGCGCGACGTGATAAGCGCGTCGCCAAGAGGGGCGAGGCTCTTGCCCAGCAGCACGATATCCGACACGACCCGCGCCGCCTCCAGCGCCGAGGCGGGGCTGATCGAAACATGCGCAGCGGCCAGCGCGGCGGTGTCGTTCAGCCCGTCACCGACCATGAGCACGCGTTTGCCCGAGGCGGCGAGCGCCTCGACTTCGGCCACCTTGCCATCGGGCAGCATACCGGCGCGGTAGTCCTCGATACCAAGCCGGAACGCCACGTCACGCACCGCGTCCTCCGCATCGCCCGAAATCAGAGTGACTCCGCAACCCGCTGATTTCAAAGCGGTTACCGCCTCTTTCGCGCCGTCACGCAGCGCGTCGGTGAAGGTGAAGGCGACAGCGGGCTGCTTGCCGATCTTGAGGTAGGTCGCGGTGCGGCCAAGGACATGCGCGCCGACCCATTCGGCGCGACCGAGCCGCACCTGCTGCCCGTTCCACTCGCCCTCGACCCCATGTCCGGGAACCTCGGTGACGTGGGACAGGCCCACCGGCGCATGGCCCGCCGCGCGCGCCGCCGCCGCGATGGCCTGCGCCAGCGGATGCGACGATCCTTGCGCAAGCGCCAGCGCGACGGACAGATCGTCGCCCTCGTGATCGCCAAGGTTTTCAAGCTTCGGCGCGCCCTCGGTCAGCGTCCCGGTCTTGTCGAAAACCACATGATCGACCTCCGCCAGCCGCTCCATCGCGGTCGCGGATTTGAGGAGCATCCCCCTCTTGAACAGCCGCCCGGAGGCCGCAGTCGTCACGGCCGGAACGGCAAGTCCCAGCGCACAAGGACAGGTGATGATGAGCACGGCGACCGCGATGTTCAGCGACAGCCGGACGTCGCCGCCCGAGATCACGAGCCATGCAGTGAAGGCCGCAAGCGCAAGCAGATGCACCACGGGCGCATAGATAGCGGCGGCCTTGTCGGCGAGTGAGGTGTATTTGTTGCGCGCGGTTTCAGCGATGGCCACAAGGTCGGCCATGCGGTGCAGCGCGGTGTCCTGCCCCGCCGCCGCGACGCGCAGGGTCAGCGGGCCGGTCAGGTTCACTTCGCCCGCGTTCAGCATGTCCCCGGGGCCAGCAAAGACAGGCAAGGACTCCCCGGTCAGGAGCGAACGGTCCACCTCGGATTCACCCGTCTCGACCATGCCATCCACCGGCACGCGGTTGCCCGGTGTCACGCGCACAAGATCACCGATGGCAAGCGCGCTGACCGCCACGACCTCTTCTGCCTCGCCCACGATCCGGTGGGCGCGCGGCACTTCGAGGGCGGCGAGTTCCTCGGCCGCGGACCGCGCAACGGCGCGGGTGCGGTGATCGAGGTAACGACCCGCGAGCAGGAAGAAGGTCAAGGAAAGTGCGGCGTCGAAATAGGCATGTTCGCCGGAGTGCATCGTCTCGTAGACCGACATCCCGGCGGCCAGCAGGATGGCGAGCGAAATCGGCACGTCCATGTTGAGCCGGCGCACCCTGAGCGCGCTCCAGGCGCTCGTAAAGAAGGGCTGGGCCGAGAAGGCGACGATGGGGAGCGCGATGCCGGCGCTGACCCAATGAAACAGATCGCGCGTCGCGTCCGATGCCCCGGACCAGACCGCCACGGACAGGAGCATCACGTTCATCATGCCGAAGAACGCGACCCCGAGCCGCATCAGCAGATCGCGCGAACGCTTGTCGGTCTCGGTGGACGACAGCGCGCCCGCGTCAAGCTCATAAGCCTCGAACCCGATGCCGGTGAGATAGCCCGCGAGGTCGTCGGCCTCCACGCCCTGATCGGTCTCGACCGTCGCGCGCTTGAGCGTCAGGTTCACCCGTGCAGAGCGCACGCCCGGTTGCTTGGCGAGGCCGGATTCGACACCCACGATGCAGGCCGCGCAATAGATCTGCGGCAGCGACAACATGATGCGCTTGCCCTCGCCCCCGTCCCCGGCATAGCCGCGCCCCGCCGTTTCCTCGGCGAAGTGGGCCGCATCACAGGCGGGACAGGCTGAAACCGGCGCGGCCATGGGTCAGTACTTCGGAACGTAGAGTTCGATGAGTTGGCGGAAGGGCGTACCATCCTCCGCCACCGCTTCGAGCCGCAGCTCCCACTTGCCGAAGTCGAGGTCGCCCACGTCCGCGGTGTAGGCGCCCGACATGGTGCGGGTGAAGAACGGCTCCTGATCATCGGCGACATGGGTCGCACGGCCCAGCACGCCGCCGATTTCCTTCACCCGGACCGGAAGGCCCGTCACCTCGTCCGTGATCATGAGCATCAGCGTCTCGCCCGTCATGGTGGGCACGACATCCCACCCCAGCGCTTCCTGTGCCGCGCGGTCGCCGTCGAACTTCTGGCTCGCGACATAGGAGTTCTTGGTCTCCAGTCCCGGGAAGGTTCCGACCGCCTTGACCGCCATGAAGACGTTGACGCCGATGATGATCGAGAACGCGCCCACGGCGATGGCCAGAACATGCCAGCCGGTGAGCTTCTTGCCCGTATCCGGGGCTTCGTGAGTCATGGTCATTGTCCTCTCCCATTGAAGACGGTGTCGTGGAAGGCCCGGTCGCCGGTCACGCCGTCGATCACCCAGATACGGATTTCGGTACGGTCGTCCGCCGCTTCGTCGCTGCCCGCAGGCGCGGTGACGTAAAGCCGCGTTGCGCCCTGCGTATCGGCGTCGACGACGAGGACACGCTCGCCCGATCCCTCGACGGCCACGTCGAACGGGCTATCATATCCGAGCGAGAAATAGAACGGCCGCGTCTCGCCATGCTTGTTGCGCACGCCCACCTCGTAAGTGTTGCGCACGGCGCCGTCCGATAGCGTGACGAAGGTCGGATTTCGTACCGGATGGACGGTGAGTTGCAGGTCCGGGCGCACGAAGAGCGCGACGGTGAGCGCGATGCCGACACCGGCCCAGAGGACCGTGTAAAGCATCGTGCGCGGGCGCATGATGTGCTTCATGAGCGAGCGTTTGTGGCCCCCGGCGCGTTCATGCGCCTCGTCCTTGAGCGCAATGTAGTCGATCAGGCCGCGCGGCTTGCCGATCTTTTCCATCACCTCGTCACAGGCGTCGATGCAGAGCGCGCAGGTGATACATTCGAGCTGCTGACCATCGCGGATGTCGATCCCCATCGGGCAGACGTTCACGCAGGCCATGCAGTCGATGCAATCGCCCAGCTTCTCGGCCTCGGGCCCCTTGCGATGCTTGCCGCGCGGCTCGCCCCGCCATTCGCGGTAAGCCACGGTCACGGTGTCGTCGTCCATCATCGCGGCCTGGATGCGCGGCCAGGGGCAGGCGTAGATGCAGATCTGCTCACGCGCGATGCCGCCGAAGAAGAAGGTGGTGAAGGTCAGCACGCCCATCGTGGTGTAGGCGATCGGGTGGGCATTCAGCGTGACGAGGTCGCGCAGGAGCGTCGGCGCATCGGTGAAATAGAACACCCAGGCCCCGCCGGTCGCGAGCCCGATGAGCAGCCAGACCGCCCATTTCGACAGCCGAAGCCGCCACTTGCGCAAGTCCCACTTGGATTTCCACAGGCGCACCCGCGCGTTGCGGTCACCCTCGATCCAGCGTTCGACAAGGATGAAGAGGTCGGTCCAGACCGTCTGCGGACAGGCATATCCGCACCAGACCCGGCCTAGCGCCGAGGTGAACAGGAACAGCCCGAGGCCGGCCATGATGAGAAGGCCCGCGATGAAGTAGAACTCGTGCGGCCAGATCTCGATCCAGAAGAAGAAGAAGCGGCGCCCCGCCATGTCGATCAGCACAGCCTGATCGGGCAGGTTCGGGCCCCGGTCCCAGCGAATCCACGGGGTCAGGTAGTAGATGCCGAGCGTGATCGCCATGATCCACCACTTGAGCGCCCGGAAATTGCCGCGCACCCGGCGCGGAAAGACCGGCTCGCGCGCGGCGTAGAGTTTCTGAGGGGCTTCGGGGTTGTCACTTGTCGACATGGGAATCCCTGTCCTGCACGTTGGGTTGTCCCGGTTCTAGGTTTCGGGAAGGATGCCAGCCTTGACTTGGATCAACAATTCCTGTCGCAGCAATTCAGGTTACGCGACGTAAGTTAATTTTCCGACGCACCTTTTAAGCAGCTGAAACGAGGCGATTTCCCGCGCCTGTGACCGTCTGAAGCAGCGTCCGCGCCGGATATGGTCGCGATCGTCCCACTTGGCGAACCGCGTCGTCAATGAGACGATGGGGTGAACCGACCCCGGAATTGCGAACAGGACGGGTTCGGTCGGCAAAGGTGCTTGCGGCGGGTCAGTCCCTCCGGCCCGCCGCGACCTTGGCCGACAATCGCTTCCCCGTGAGCAAGACAGGACTGCCCGAAATTTTGGCAAGGGTGCGTGTCATCCTCGATAACTGACCTTAGGATTCAGGTTTTCCCTGCATGGACGCGGAATCTGTGGCAGCTTGGCAGTCATAGACATTTTTCAGTCGGCCATTTCGCAGCTCAGGGATTTAAGATGTTTCCACTTTCCGAACAGGAGATACTCGACGGGCTCCTCATCCCCTCCGTCACGCCATTCGTCCCGATGAACGGTGACGGCGATGCGCGATACACGCTGACCTACCAGTTTGCAGGCGCCGCGCCCCCGGCGGACGATCTCGACAACGGCTATACCGGGTGGACGGCCTATACCGAGACGGAAAAGAACGTCATACGCGCCGCGCTGGAACATATCGAGACGTTCCTGAACGTAGACTTCGACGAGGTCACCGGCGTCCCGGATCCCGATTTCCACTTCGGCCTGTCCGACCCCGCGCCCGAGACTTGGGCGGGGAGCGCGAATACCTCGGTCCGGCGCGTCGGTGGCACGGTCCAGTGGGACGCGCAGATCATGTTCGACCGCAACATGGACCTCACGGGCTTTTTCGGCATGTCCACGGCTCTGCACGAGATCGCGCATGGCCTCGGGCTCGATCACCCCGGCAACAGCATCGCGGCGTATGACGACATGCACCACACGATCATGTCCTACAATCTGGACCCGGCGCTTTCCCCCGGGGTCGAGACGTCGGCCATGATGTATCTCGACGTCTTCGCGCTTCAGCACATCTGGGGCGCGGTCGCATCCAACACGGGTGA
This sequence comes from Maritimibacter sp., assembly GCA_002695005.1. Classification (GTDB taxonomy): domain Bacteria; phylum Pseudomonadota; class Alphaproteobacteria; order Rhodobacterales; family Rhodobacteraceae; genus Maritimibacter. The sequence goes on along the minus strand of NZNT01000020.1, from coordinate 389,279 downwards.
CACCACCTACACCGGGCCCGTCACGAACACGACGGGGACGACCACGGTCACAGATACGATCTGGGACACGGGCGGATATGACATCCTGGACGCGAGCGCGCAGAGCAACGCGGTCACGCTTGATCTGCGGGAGGGGTACTATTCCTCGATGGGCGGGGTCTATGAGGATGTGGCCATCGCTTTCGGCACGGTCATCGAGCAAGCGAATGGCGGGACCAACGCGGACACACTGGTTGCGCACGAGGCCGGGAGCACCCTTTCGGGGGGCGCGGGAGCTGACACCTATGAACTGGGCGACGGCCGCGACCGGGTGTTCGATTCCTGGGCGAACCTCGACGGCGACCAGATCAACAATTTCGGGTTTGGCGACCAGATTCTCATATACAACATGCGCTTCGGCATGCCCTTTCAGACCGGTGACGATCTCGACGTCGTGAACGGTTCGGGCAGCGCAGTCATGACATTCACGGCGAACGGCCTTCCGACCATCGAAATAAACTTCGACACGGAATTCAGCTTCAGCCCTGTCCTGTTAGGCTTCAACGGGCGGGACTCCGTGATAACGCATTTGCCCCGTTCGCCTGAAAAGGGTGAAGGGATTGCCATCGAGTCGGGAACGAACAACGGACGCGTTGAGTCGTCGTTCCTGCTGGGTGAAAACGCGGACTCGTTCAATCTTTTTGCAGGATACGAAAGCTTGACGTCGACGCGCGGCTTCCTCGGCTATTATGAGGTCACGCCGAACGGGACCATCGTCGATGTGGGCATCGCCTACGACGACACGTCGACGACATTCAACAATCCCTACACGACCATTGACGGCGTCGACGCGGACAATGAACTCGCCTTTTTCTATGCACGCGACGGAGCCGATCTCGCCATGTCGCTGTCGCAGACCGACGAACTGAAATTCGTCGATGGAGACGGCGGGCTGGCCAATGTTTCGGACGGACCCTACGTCTACTTCGAGGTGAACGGGTCGATGGTCTGGCTGGAAATGTTCCACAGCTACAGCGCCACCATGAACCGTGACGGCAAGGAACACACTGCGACGAGCGCTTTTGATTCCAATCAACTTGTCATCGCATTCGAGGATCAGCGCGATCTCGGCGACGCCGATTTTCAGGATGTGGTGCTCTATGTCTCTCCGTCCTACGATTTCACCTGAACCGGTTCTCACCCTGCCCCCGCAAGGCGCACCATGGGAAGGTAGCGCCCCTGCGGGCCGTCCTGCGCCTTGCCCACCGGCTGAAACCCGGCCCGCCCGAAGGCGGCGATGGCGCCCGCATTGGCCGGGTCCGGGTCGACGCCGACAGCCGGGGCACCCTGCGCGATCAGACCGCCCGAGAACTGCGCGACGAAGGCCGGGCCGTGCCCCTGTCCCAGCATCTCTTCCGGCCCGATGAACAGGTCGATCCCGTAGGACCCTTCCGGCAGGAAAGTGAGCGGGTGGTCGGGCCAGCCGTGGATGGCGTAGTCCTGCACATAGGCGAAGGGTGCCCCCGCGTGATGCACGATCCAGGCGCGGAAATGGGGATCGGCCATGTCCTCGGCGTCGAACGGATCGGCATTCTCCCACCAGCGCGCGACATGAGGCGCGGCAAGCCAGTGACGCAGCATCGGCAGGTCGTCGCAGGTCGCGGGGCGGAACTGGTAGGGCGTGGCGTCTGTCATGCACGGACACTGACACGAAAAAGGGCCGGAGGCAGCCCTCCGACCCTTCTGCTGTGAATTGGCACCGACCCCGGAGAAACGCGCGAACAGGATCAGGGATCGGTGCCTTCAACCGGGGAGTGAGGCCCCGGAACTTTCACTGGCCGGCTTACTCGCCGCCGCCCAGCTGGTGAACATAGGCCGCAACAGCCTTGATCTCGGCTTCGTCGAGGCGGGTGTTCCAGTTCGGCATCACGCCGAACGGACCCTGCCTGACCGAAGTTTCGATCGCGGCTTCGCTTGCGCCGTAGAGCCAGATTGCATCGGCCAGATTCGGCGCGCCTTGATCTGGATCACCCTGGGCATTTTCTCCGTGGCAGGCCGTGCAATTATCCACGAACACCACTTCGCCCTCGGTCGCGTCGCCCTCGGAAGCCTCCATCCCCGACAACGACATGACATAGGCCACCACGTTCGAGATTTCCTCGTCCGTGAGGTAGTCGTCGCCGAAGGCGGGCATCTGCGAATACCGCGCGTCGGGGTCGTCCTCGTTCCGGATACCGTGGGTCACCGTGTAGGTGATCGCCTCGATATCGCCGCCCCAGAGCCATTCATCGTCGAGGAGGTTGGGATAACCGTTCCCCTCGGCGATGCCGTTGGCGCCCGACCCGTGGCACTGCGAACAGTAGGTCGAGAACGTCGCCTGACCCGACTGGATCGCGTAGTTGTAGACCGCTTCGTTCGCCGCGATCTCGGTCGGTTCCATGCCGGCGAGCTGCGCGCGCACCTCGGCGTTCATTTCCTCGAACCGGTTGATCTCGGCGGCAACTTCGGTCCGCGTCGAGTAACCCAGAAGGCCGCCCGTCGCCCGGTCGATCAGCGGCCATGCCGGATAGGCGATGGTGTAGCCGATGCCCCAGACGATGGTGGCGTAGAAGGTCCAGACCCACCACCGCGGAAGCGGGTTGTTCAACTCTTTGAGGTCTTCGTCCCAGACGTGGCCTGTGGTTTCAACTTCGTCGTGCTTGTTGTCGCTCATAGCCGGGCCTCCTTACTCTTGTGCGCCCTGTGGCGGGGTTTCGTTGCGGAAAGGGGCCTGAGCCGCGTCCTTGTGCAGTTCACGCGACCCCGGGCGGAACACCCAGAGAACCGTGAACAGGAAGAACAGGAACATGGCGAGAAGCACCCAGCTGTCCGCGATTTCCCGGAAGATCGAATAGGTATCCATGATGTCCTCCTCAGCGGATCCAGTCTTCCGGCGTCTGCTCGAATTCCGAGAAGTCCACCAGAGTGCCCAGCATCTGCATGTAGGCGATGAGTGCATCCATTTCGGTTACTTCGGGTTGCCCGTCGAAGTTGCGGATCTGCGCGCCCGGATAGCGGTCCACGACCGCGTCCGGGTCGCTGTCTTCAAAGACGACGCCGTCAGGGTCGGCCTGGGACTTGAAGTCCTGAACCGCCATTTCGAGCTGCTCGTCCGTGTAGGGAACGCCGACGAAGGCGTTGGTGCGCAGGACATCTTCGATGTATTCCCCGTCGATCGGGCGATCGAGCAGGTAGCCGTACTTCGGCATCACCGATTCCGGCACCACCGACTGCGGGTCCACGAAGTGGTCGACATGCCACTCGTCCGAGTAGCGGCCGCCCACGCGGGCGAGGTCGGGCCCCGTCCGCTTGGAGCCCCACTGGAACGGGTGGTCGTATTTCGACTCCGCGGCCAGCGAGTAGTGCCCGTAACGCTCGACCTCGTCCCGCATCGGCCGGATCATCTGCGAGTGGCAGACGTAGCAGCCCTCGCGGATGTAGATGTTCCGGCCTTCCATCTCGAGCGGGGAGTAGGGGCGAACGCCCTCTACATCCTCGATCGTGTTCTCGAGATAGAACAGCGGTGCGATTTCGACGATGCCACCGACGGTGACGACAAGGAGAGATCCGACCAGCAGAAGCGTGGCGTTTTTCTCAAGGACTGCGTGTTTATCGAGAATTCCCATCTCTGGTCCTCCTTATTCAGCCGGGGCCGTGGAGGGCGTCGCGGCTTGCGCCAGCGGTGCCTTTCGCACGGTCATCCAGAGGTTGTAGGCCATGACCAGCGAACCCGCGAGGAACAGGATCCCGCCGAAGCCACGCACCAGGTACATCGGGAACTTCGCGGCCACAGTGTCGGCGAAGGAGTTCACGAGGAAGCCCTGCGCATCCACTTCACGCCACATCAGGCCTTCCATGATCCCCGTCACCCACATCGAGGCGGCGTAGAGCACGATACCGATGGTCGCGAGCCAGAAGTGCCAGGAGACGAGCTTGAGGCTGTAGAGCCCGGCCTTGTTCCACAGTTTCGGGAACAGGAAGTAAAGCACGCCGAAGGTGATCATCCCGTTCCAGCCCAGCGCACCGGAGTGCACATGGCCGATGGTCCAGTCGGTGTAGTGGCTGAGCGAGTTCACAGCCTTGATCGACATCATCGGGCCTTCGAAGGTGGACATGCCGTAGAAGCCGACCGAGATGACCATCATGCGGATGACCGGATCGGTGCGCAGCTTGTCCCAGGCGCCCGAGAGCGTCATCAGGCCGTTGATCATGCCACCCCAGGACGGCATCCAGAGCACGACCGAGAACACCATGCCGAGCGTCGAGGCCCAGTCGGGCAGCGCGGTGTAGTGCAGGTGGTGCGGACCGGCCCAGATGTACAGGAAGATCAGCGCCCAGAAGTGGATGATCGACAGCTTGTACGAGAAGACGGGACGGTTGGCCTGTTTCGGGATGAAGTAATACATCATGCCGAGGAAGCCGGCGGTCAGGAAGAAGCCCACGGCGTTGTGGCCGTACCACCACTGCGTCATCGCATCCTGAACGCCCGCGAAGACCTGAACCGACTTGGAGCCGAAGATCGAGACCGGGATCGACAGGTTGTTCACGACGTGCAGCAGCGCGATGGTGACGATGAAGGCGAGGTAGAACCAGTTGGCAACGTAGATGTGGGGCTCTTTCCGCTTCATGAGCGTGCCCATGAAGAGGACGAGGTAGCCCACCCAGACGATGGTCAGCCACAGGTCGGTGTACCATTCGGGTTCCGCGTATTCCTTGCCCTGCGTGGAACCGAGGACATAGCCGGTCGCGGCGAGCAGGATCACGATCTGGTAGCCCCAGAACACGAACCAGGCGAGGCCATCATTCCAGAGCCGCGCACCCGAGGTGCGCTGGACCACGTAGAAGGACGAGGTGATGAGCGCCGTGCCCCCGAAGGCGAAGATCACCGCCGAGGTGTGCAACGGACGCAGCCGCCCGAAGTTGAGGAAGCCTTCCGCCCAGGCGAAGTTGAGCTGGGGAAACGCCAGCATGAAGGCGATGTAGGTCCCCACGAGGAAGCCCACGACGCCCCAGAAGGCGGTCAAGGCTGCCCCGACCCGGATGGGTCCGTCGAGGTAGCCGGTTTTCGGAGCCGGTTCATGCCCCATACGCCGCAGCGTATAGATGAACAGGCCACCCGCGATCGCCACGACCAGAATGGCGTGGACCAGATAGGCGAGATCGCGGGCATAGGTGGTGGCGATCGCGGCCAGAAGTGCAATCAGGCCGAAGATCACCAGTTTGAGGTAATCCCACATTTTACGTCCCTTCGTGTCTTTCACTACGCGGTTCGGACAGGAGACGAATCCAGACCCGCCCGCGCTTTTCGACTGACTGGGGTTTTGATGTGTCGGGGGGGAAGTAACCTTGATCCATGTCAAAACCCTCAGGGCTTTGTGAAATTAGCGATTTGACCCAAGTCAAAGCGCAACGGCCATCTGCCCTGCACCATGCTCCCGACACTTTCCCCCGGCCGCTGGTTTTCCCGGCCACAGTCCGCAAAAGGGTTGCTCCCATGGCCTACCGATCCATTACCACGGTTGTAACGGATATCCAAAACTCAACTTCCGCGTTTAGTGCAGCAATGCGGATTGCAGCCGCGAACGATGCCCATCTGGACGCGCTCTGCCTTGGCCTCGACATGACGCAGCCGGGTTTTTACTACGCCGGCGCGACCGCCGTGGTGATGCAAGACAGCCTCGCCCAGGCGCAGGAAGATGCGCTGGCCCTCGAAGATCACGCCCGCAAGACGCTGAAGGGTGCCGGTTTCAACTGGTCCGTCACGGGCCTGTCGGCCCAGATGGTAGCGGTGAACCAACTCATCGCGCTGCGCACCCGGTTCTCGGATCTCGTCGTCCTGCCGAAGCCTTACGGCGAAGGGCGGGGCCATGACCTTGAGGCGGTCACCGAGGCGGCAATGTTCGAGGCGGACGTGCCGGTCCTGATCCAGCCGGACGGACACGAGTTCCCGGAAAAGGTCGACCGCATTCTGATCGGCTGGAACGAAAGCCGCGAGGCGCTGCGCGCGGTCAAGGCCGCCCTGCCCTTCCTCAAGGCCGCGGGCACGGTCAATATCGCCATCATCGACCCGCCGAAGCACGGCCCCGAACGCTCGGACCCCGGCGGGCCGTTGAGCCAGTTCCTGTCACGCCACGGCGTGCGGGCGGAATTGTCGGTGCTGTCGAAGACGATGCCGCGCGTGTCCGACGTTCTGGCCCGCCACGCCAACGACATCGACGCCGACATGATCATCATGGGGGCCTACAGCCACTCCCGCTTCCGTGAATCGATCCTCGGCGGCGCGACGAGAAATATGCTCGAATCGACGGAACGTCCTCTGCTCCTCGCGCATTGAGGCACTGAAGACACGTTTTCCTCCCTGAAGGACTTGGCCGGTGGTTCTCCCACCGGCCTTTTTTTCGGGGTAAAGCGGCGTTGCAGGGCGGGCGCCGACGGCGGCGGCAAGCGCAACTGCAAAGTTTACGGACACAGGCCCTGCGGGCCGGTCAGACGATCAGCCCGCCGTCCACGTCGTCGCCGGTTTCCGAAATCAGGGCTTCGAGGTCGGGCACGATCACGCGACGCTTGCCTTCCAGCTGGATGATTTCAGCCTTTCGCAGCGCCGAAATCTGGCGGCTCACGGTTTCCAGCGTGAGGCCGAGGTAATTCGACATCGCCTCACGCGTGAGCGGCAGATCGAAAATCATGCCATCGGAGGGAAGCTGTTTGCGCAGGAGCGCATCGCGCCGTGCCACGATCAAAAGCAGGCTCGCGATCTTTTCGCGCGCCGTCTTGCGGCCCAGAACCAGCATCCAATCGCGCGCCGAGTCGAGCTCGTCCAGCGTCATTTCCAGCAGGCGCTGTCCGATGTGCGGCGTGCTCGTCATGAGGTGTTCGAAGGGCTTGCGGCGGAAACAGCACAGGGTCACGTCCGAAACGGCCACCACGTCGAACGCTGCTGTTTCGCGGCCCGGCCGCCCGATGAAATCGGACGGCAGGAGAAGGCCCACCATCTGCGTGCGCCCGTCTTCCATCGTCTGGCTGAGGGTCGCGATCCCGGTGACAACCGAGGCCACGAACTCCATATGGTCGCCGGCCCAGAGGATCGGCTGCCCAGCTTCGTAGCTGCGGTAGTACTTGATGTCCTCAAGCACCTCGAGCTCGTCCGGTTCGCAGCGCGAACAGACGGCACGGTGGCGGATCGGGCACTGGCCGCAATCCTTGAGATCTAGGTGGAGTGAACCCATAGCTTAGACCATTTGATCCGTATCAATGTCACGCGCGAAAGTTGGCTTTAACCCTACGCCAATGGACAACCTGACGCAACTTCGCAAACTCGGCCTTTTTGATGCGCGAGTGCCCCGCTACACCAGCTATCCGACAGCCCCGCATTTTGCCGGCGGCATCGGCGGCGAGACGGTAAGTAATTGGATTCGCGCGATTCCCGACGGATCGCAGATTTCGCTCTACCTGCATGTGCCATTCTGCCGCAGGTTGTGCTGGTTCTGTGCGTGTCGCACGCAAGGGACGAGCACGCTGAGCCCGGTCGAGGCTTATGTTGATTCGCTAACTCAAGAATTGGCGGCGCTGAAAAAGACGCTCCCGGAAGGCATCACGATCAGTCATCTGCACTGGGGCGGCGGAACCCCGACGCTGCTCGATCCGACGATGATCGACCGCCTGTCGCGCGCCATCTTCGACGCGGCCCCGCTGGGAGACGGCGCACAGTTCTCGGTCGAGATCGACCCGAACGAAATCGACGACGCGCGGATGGACGCGCTGGTGGCCGCCGGGCTCAACCGGGCGTCGCTGGGCGTGCAGGATTTCGACCCCATGATCCAGGAGGTCATCGGGCGACCCCAGAGCTTCGAGATCACAAAGGCGGCGGTCGATGGCCTGCGGGCGCGCGGTGTGCCGTCGCTCAATATCGACTTGCTCTATGGCTTGCCGCACCAGACCCGTGCCCGCATGACGGATTCGGTGAAGAAGGTCATCTCGCTCAAGCCTGACCGGATCGCGCTTTTCGGATACGCCCATGTGCCGTGGATGGCGCGGCGTCAGTCGCTCATTCCGACCGAGGCGCTGCCGTCGCCCGAGGACCGGCTGGAGCTTTACAGCCTGTCACGCGACCTGTTCGTCGCGGACGGGTATGACGAGATCGGTATCGACCATTTCTCCCGCCCCGAGGACGGCCTCGCAACGGCGCAGAAGAACGGCACCATGCGGCGCAATTTCCAAGGCTATACGGAGGACAGCGCCGAGGTGCTGATCGGTCTCGGGGCGTCCTCGATCTCGCGCTTTCCGCAGGGCTATGCGCAGAACGCGCCCGCCACGTCGGCCTATCAGGAGCGTGTGCGTGCAGGCCAGTTCGCCACGTCGCGCGGCCATGCCTTCACCGGTTACGACATCCTGCGGGGCCGGGTGATCGAGGCGCTTCTGTGCGATTTCGAGGCCGACCTGCCCGCCATCGCCCGCGGTCTTGGGGAAGATCCTGCCACTGCGCTTGCGCTGGCCGACGGCTTGGCCGAAACTCTGCCCGGCACAGTGTCGCTTGACGACGGTGTCCTGTCGATCCGGCCCGACGCGCGGCCGCTCGCCCGGATCATCGCCCGCTATTTCGACGCCTATGAAATGAACGAAGCCGGGCACAGCCAGGCGGTCTGACCGCCCCTCGCCCGGACGGGGGGAGGAGACTATGGGTTTCATCGAGCGGGCGACCGCGATCATAGGCGAGTCGCATGTGCTGACCGGGGCGGACATGGCCCGGTATGCCAACGATGCCCAGGGGCAATACACCTCGACCCCGCTGTGCGTGCTGCGCCCGGCCTCCACAGACGAAGTGTCGGCGCTCATGGCGCTCGCGCATGAGGTGGGTCAGGTCGTGATTCCGGTCTCTGGCAACACCGGCGTGTCCGGCGGCACGTTCAACGACGGCGCGGCGATGCTGTCGCTGGAGCGGATGAACCGCATCCGCGCCGTGAAGCCCGAGGCGCGGGTCGCCATCGCTGAGGCAGGCGTGATCCTCGACACCATACGCGCGGCGGCGGACGAGGTGGGCCTCGTCTTTCCTGTCGTTTTCGGCGCGCGCGGATCGGCGATGGTGGGCGGCATCCTGTCCACCAATGCGGGCGGCTCCAACGTCCTGCGGTACGGCAACACCCGCGCCCAATGCCTCGGGCTCGAGGTCGTGCTGGCCGACGGGCGCGTGATGGACCTGTTGGGGGAGCTGCACAAGGACAACTCCGGCTATGACCTGCGTGATCTGATGATCGGGGCCGAGGGCACTTTGGGCATTATCACGGCGGCTGTCCTGAAGCTCGCCGCCGCGCCCGCCCACCGGGCGACGGCAATGGTCGCGCCGGTTTCGCTCGACGCGGCGCTGGTCATGCTGAACCGGTTGCAGGAGGCGTCCGGCGGGGCCGTCGAGGCCTGCGAATACATGCCACGCAGCTACGTCGCCCGCCATCTTGCCAAGGTCGCGGACGCCCGAGAACCCTTCGAGGCGGCACACGAGGTCAATGTCCTCGTGGAACTGGCGGGGGATGCGGCGCTCACCGAAACGCTGGAGACCGTCCTTGCGGATGAAATGGAGGCGGGCCGGGTGGCCGACGCGGTCATCGCGCAGAACGACACTCAGCGCGCGGCGATGTGGGACCGGCGCGAACGTGCCTCCGAGGTGCTCGTGGGCGGGGAATCTCCGCTCTTCACAGGCGACATCGCCCTGCCCCTCGACAGTCTGACGCGGTTCTTTGACGAGATCGGCACGCGCATGGCCGGTATCGCGCCGGGCGTGCAGGACAGTTGCGTCGCGCATCTCGGCGACGGGAACGTGCATTATGTGGCCTATGCGCCCGAAAAGACCGAAGCGCTCACGGCGCAGGCGTCCGAGGCGCAGGACGCGCTGGTCGCGGAACTCGGCGGCTCGTTCTCGGCGGAACACGGGATCGGGATTTACAAGCTGGGGTCGATGGCCCGGCACAAGAACCCGGTCGCCCTGGATGTCATGCGCGCGATCAAGGGCGCGCTTGACCCCAAGGGCATCCTCAACCCCGGCAAGGTCATCCCGGACTGAGGCCGATCAGAACCCGCGCGACTGGCACCGTTCTTCGAGCTCGGCGCAGTATTCGGCGATCCGGCGACGGTAGCGGTTCTGGATGTTGGTTTTGGCCAGCTTGGCGGACTGGATCATCAGCCGCGCCGGAATCGTGCGCGGCGTCGCCTCAAGCGTGACGTTCATCCGCGTGCGGGTGCGCGACATGGCGACGAGGTCCACGGCCATTTCGACCTCAAGCCCCGCGGCGCGCATGAGGAATGTGAGCGCATTGGGCGGGTCATATTCGATCAGGTCCACGTCCGCCTTGCGTTCGCGCCCGCGATACTGGAACTCGCCATGCCAGGACATGCCCGCCCCCGGCGTTTCAAGCGAATCCGTGCGCACCACCTCGGCCCCGCGCCGCATCGCGGCCCGTTCGAACCAGCCGAAGTCGGCCACATTGGCGAACACCGCCTCGATCGGCGCCGCGATATCCTCGCGCGTGGTGAGTTTCATGCCTGTCCCTTTTTTCGCTCGCTACCCGTCGTCCGGGCGTTTCGCCGCCCGGTTATCGTTGTTTGACGGCGATTCTGAGGCAGCTACAGCGTCCCGGCAAGCCAATTTTTCATCAGGACCTGCGCAATGGCGCCCCGGCGCGGTCTGCGGATCACCGGATGCGTGCCCGCGAAGACGTCCACGAGATCCTCACGCGTGACCCAGAGCGCGTGTTCGATCTCTGTCGGGTCGACGTCGATCTCAAGGCTCAACGCCTCGGCATGGCACCCGATCATGAGCGAGGCCGGGAAGGGCCAGGGTTGGGTCGCGAGGATCGCGGAGGGGCCGACGCGGACGCCGGTTTCTTCCGCCACCTCCCGCGCGACGGCAGCAGACACCGTCTCGCCCGGCTCCATGAAGCCCGCAAGCAGGGAATACATCCCTTCGGGCCAGCCCGGCGAGCGCCCGAGCAGAACCGAATTGCCGGAGGTGACGAGCATGATGACCACCGGGTCGGTGCGCGGGAAATGCAGACGGCCGCAGGCAGGGCAACTGCGCCGCCACCCGGCCTCGTCGATCTCGGATCGCGTGCCGCAGGCAGCGCAGAACCCGTGCGACCGGTGCCATTCGAGGATGCCCCGCGCGGTGGCCGCCAGTTCGCTTTCGAACGGCGTGAGGCCCGCGAGTGCGGACCGCAGGTCCGGAAAGCGCGCATCCTCGGGCAGCACGCCCAACGGCGGGGCCGGCATGTCCATGCCCGGATCGCCGGGGCCGCCATCGGCCGCATGGCTGTAGGCCGGCATGGCCGAAATATCGGCGGCGAACAGCGGGGCGCCGTCCTGATGGCCCAGATAGATCCACTGGGGGTCGTGTTCGGTGATGAGGGGGTGGTCGACGGCGAGCAGTTCAAGGTGCAGATCACCGCCCGGCCCCGACACTCCCGCCATGAGAGGGCGGCCCCGCCAGATCGGCAAAACCTGCGCCGAACCGGAGGCGCGCAGAGCCGACGCCTCGCCCCTGAGATGCGCCGCGCGGTCGAGCCCGCCGCCACCGAAGGCCAGTTCACTCAGGTCCATCTTGTCCTCCCCGCGCCGCATCCCGTCGGGTATGCGCAGGCCGTCCGGCAGTGTCAAACCGATCCCTTGATCCGCAGGCGCGAGTCACCTATGTAACGGCTCGAGAGGTTGGCGCGGGCAAGCACCTCGCCAACCCGGTCAGGTCCGGAAGGAAGCAGCCGTAACGAGCCCCGCTTGGGTCGTTGTCCAGCCTCTCACCTTACCCCGCAGCCTTGGGCCCCGTCATGGTCGGTCACTTGGCCTGCGCGGTGAACACCATTTGCCCTGAAAACATGAGCTTCATCACGTTGCCGGACCGCCAGTCGAGCCCGTCACGCTCGACCACCGCGTCGATGGCGGCGTTCAGGTTCGAGTTTCGGAAGATCCGGCCCTGATCGAGGTGCCGGTGAAAATGCCACAGCGACAGCGACACACCGTCCACCCCGCTCGCAAGGAACCTCAGGGGAAGGCCTGCATCTTCGAGGATCGTCTTCCAGCCGTAGGGCGTGAAGCAGAAGATGCTGCGCATGTGAAAAGGCTCCATGCACGACACACTTCCCGTGAAGACCCCGCCCGGCTTCAGCACACGCCTGATCTCTTTCAGAAGCGGCTCGGGAAGGCGGACATGCTCGAACACCTGGGTGCTGAAGACCATGTCGAAGGTGTTTTTCTCAAACGGGATGTCGACGCCGTTGTAGGTCTTGCAGGCCTTTTGGAAGGTCTCGTCCTCGACGTCCCAGCGTTCCGAGATGTCGACGCCGTTCCAGTGCAGGTCCGCGTTCAGGTCATCGAAAAAGGCCTTCGACTTTCCGAACCCGCAGCCGAGGTCGAGCACACGGAACGACCCGGACTTTGGAACCTGCGCGGCGACATGATCCAGCACCGCGACTTGGCCCACGTTTTCGTCGGGAACGCAGTCGCCCAGCACATGTGACAGGCCGGCGAAATGCGGTGGCTGCACCTCCGGCAGGTCGTCGAGCAACACGTCGAGAATCGGGTTCGGACGGGGTGTGCCTTGCGTCGTCATTGAATCACCGTGCTCTGATTGCCTGTCCGAAGGTGCGGACGTGGGCGGACCCTAGTCCCCGGGGAGCCACAGGGAAAAGTTGCCATTCAAGCTCGTCTTTGCATTGCGCCGCGGCTCAGGCGCTGCGCACCGCGTCGATCATCTTCGCGACATTGTCGGGGTCCGCATCCGGCGTGATGCCGTGACCGAGGTTGAAGATGTGCGGCCCGCCGCGCAGGGCGCGGGTGATGGCCTGTGCCTCATCCACCAGAGCCTGACCGCCGGTGACCATGTGGCTGGAGGCGAGGTTGCCCTGAACGCAGCCGTCCACCTGCACATTCGCCGCGACCCATTCGGCCGAAACCGAGTTGTCGACCGCGACGCAATCCGCGCCCGTCGCCTTGTGGAAGCCGATGTAGCGTTCGCCCGCCTCACGCGGAAACGCGATGATCGGAAGGCCGGGGTGGCGGTCCTTGAGCTCGCTGATGATCCGCTTTGTCGGTGCCAGAGCGAAGTCGTCGAAGTCCTGCCCCTTGAGCGAGCCTGCCCAGCTGTCGAAGATCTTGACCGTCTCGGCGCCCGCCGCGACCTGTCGTGAAAGGTATTCGATCGTCGCCTCGGTGATCCGGTCGATGAGGCGGATGAAGAGGTCTCGGTTCGTGTCCTTAAGTGCATGGGCCGGTCCCTGGTCGGGCGTACCGCGCCCGGCCACCATGTAAGTCGCGACGGTCCACGGTGCGCCGGCGAAGCCGATCAGCGCGGTCTCGGAGGGCAGTTCGCGCGACAGGATCGAGACGGTTTCATAGACCGGGCCAAGCGTGTCGTGGATATCGTCGACCCCACCAAGCTTGGCAAAGTCATCTTCCCCCGTGATCGTCGACAGGCGCGGCCCCTCGCCGGTGACGAACCACAGGTCCGCGCCCAGCGCCTGCGGCACCAGCAGGATGTCGGCGAACAGGATCGCCGCGTCGAAACCGAAACGGCGGATCGGTTGCAGCGTCACCTCGGCCGCAAGCTCGGGATTGTAGCACAGAGACAGGAAATCCCCGGCCTTCTCACGGGTCGCGCGGTACTCCGGCAGGTAGCGGCCTGCCTGCCGCATCATCCAGATCGGGGGCGTCGGAAGCGTTTCGCCCGCCAGCGCGCGCATGAGAAGCTTGGTCATTCGTGGTCCTTTCGCTATCACGGCTTGGGTCCGCTTTCCGTGCCCATATGTCAAGACGCGGGGGCATGGACAGGGCCTCAGGCCGCGTCTAAACGGGTTGCATGACCGTGACTCTTCCCGACCCGACCAAACCGATGAAGATCGGCACCCGCGGCTCGCCGCTCGCGCTGGCGCAGGCCTATGAGACCCGCGACCGGCTGGCGATCGCTTTCGGGCTGCCCGAGACCGCGTTCGAGATCGTCGTCATCAAGACCACCGGTGACGACCGCGCGATGATCGCGGCGGACCGGCCGCTCAAGGAGATCGGGAACAAGGGGCTGTTCACCCGCGAGATCGAGGACCAGCTCATGAACGGGCTGATCGACATCGCGGTCCATTCGATGAAGGACATGCCGACCGAGCAGCCGCCGGGCCTCACGCTCGACTGCTACCTCCCGCGCGAGGATACGCGGGACGCTTTCGTGTCGCTGGGCAGCGGCGGCATCCACGATCTGCCCGAGGGCGCGGTGGTCGGCACGTCGTCCCTGCGACGCAAGGCCCAGTTGCTCAACCGTCGCCCGGACCTTCAGGTCGTGGAGTTCCGGGGCAACGTGCAGACCCGGCTCGCCAAGCTGCGTGACGGGGTGGCCGAGGCCACGTTCCTTGCCATGGCCGGGCTGACCCGGCTGGGCATGTTGCCCGAGGTGCCCCACGGCGCCATCGCGCCCGAGGACATGCTGCCGGCCATCGCACAGGGCGCCATCGGGATCGAACGGCGCGCCCATGACGACGCGACCGCCGAGATGCTTACCGCCATCCACCACGGCCCCACCGGCCAGCGGCTTGCGGCAGAACGCGCGTTCCTCGCCGAACTGGACGGCTCCTGCGAGACGCCCATCGCGGGGCTTGCGGAACTCGACGGTGACACGATGAGGCTCCGGGGCGAAGTGCTGCGCACCAACGGGTCTGAGGCGCTGTCGGATGAAATGAGCGGCCCCGTCGCCGACGGCCCCGACATGGGGCGCGAGATGGCGCGCAAGCTGCTGGAGCGCGCCGGGCCGGGCTTTTTCGACTGGCACTGATCCCTTCGCAGACACCCGCGCGGCCCGAGGGCCCGTGCCTCGCACGGGGCCGAGACATCGAGCGCGCGCGTGAGCGCGCCCCTTTCGCAGACTTTCAGCCGTCGCGGCGCGGGTCGGCGGGATAAACGCCGAGAATGTCGAGGTTGTTGGTGAAGTAGCCAAGCTCGTCCAGCGCGCGCGCCACTTCCGGGTCGTCCGGGTGGCCTTCGATGTCGGAGTAGAAGCGCGTGGCGGTGAACGACCCGTCGATCATGTAGCTTTCCAGCTTGGTCATGTTCACACCGTTCGTCGCGAAGCCGCCCATCGCCTTGTAGAGCGCCGCCGGGATGTTGCGGACCTCGAAGACGAAGGTGGTCATCATCTTTTCGCCGCGCCGTTCAAGGCTCAGGTCCCGCCCCATGATGACGAAGCGGGTCGTATTGTGGCCGTGGTCCTCGATGTCGCGCGCAAGCACGTCGAGGCCGTAGATCTCGGCGGCCAGCGTCGAAGCGAGCACGCCCTCCCCGACGGTGCGGTGCGCGGCCAGGTCGGCGGCGGCCCCGGCGCTGTCGGCGGCGGCGTGTCCACGGATACCGTGACGCTTCAGGAATTGTGCGGACTGAGGCAGCAGCACGAGGTGGGCGCGCACGTCCTTGACGTCCTCAAGCCTGGCCCCCGGCGCCCCCATCAGCGAAATCCGCACCCGGACGAAGGCTTCGTCGAGGATATGCAGCCCGCTTTCCGGCAGCAGGCGGTGGATGTCGGCCACCCGCCCGTAGGTGGAGTTTTCCACCGGCAGCATCGCCAGATCCGTCGCGCCCGAACGCACCGCCTCGATCACGTCTTCGAAGGTGGCGCAGGGGATCGCCTCCATGTCGGGGCGCGCGTCGATGCAGGCCTCATGGGAATAGGCCCCCGGTTCGCCTTGGAACGCTATCTTCCCCGTCACGGCCTGCCCTCCCGGTTCATGGTCTGCGCTCAGACACGATGTCGCAATTCGTCGCGCCTCATACCGCTTGAAACGTCCGGGTTAAAGCGTGTAGACACCCGCGAGACTAGGCTTCAGATGGAACGCGACATGTTCGACACAATGACCTTCACCAAGGCCGGCGCCGCCGTATGCGCCGCCCTCCTGATTTTTCTCTTCGCCAGCTGGGGTGCGGACGCGCTCTATATGAGCGAGGCCGAGGGGCATGGTGACGAGGCTGAAGAACACAGCCAGGGCTATGTGATCGCCAACCTCGAAGAGAGCAGCGAAGACGGTGGCGAAGAGGCCGTCGAAGTCAGCTTTGAAGAAGTGTTCGCCGAAGCCGATGCCGGCGCGGGCGAGCGGGTCTACAACAAGTGCAAATCCTGCCACAAGCTCGACGGCACCAACGGCACCGGCCCGCATCTCGACGGTGTGGTCGGCCGCGAAGTCGCCGCCGTCGGCGATTTCTCCTATTCCGACGCGATGGCCTCGGTCGAAGGCAGCTGGACCCCGGAAGAGTTGAACGCATTCCTCGAGAACCCGCGCAGCGACATCAACGGCACCAAGATGACCTTCTCGGGCCTGAACGATATCGAGGACCGCGCCAATGTCATCGCCTATCTTGAGGCGAACCCGGGCTGATCACGCTGGACATGACGACATTTCAGGGGCCGCGCCGGGCAACCGGGGCGGCCCTTTCACGTTCTCCCTGTAATGTTCCCGCAACTTAGCTCACGAATTCTCGCCTTGAATGTCAGGGCAGTGCGGGCTTAGCCTTCACGGCAACCGGTCTGCACCGAGCTCAGAGGAGACGCCATGACGCCCCGCCCCGCGCGCCCTGCCACCCGCACCGATACCGCGCCGAACCCGGCCCCGCTTCTCAAGGCGCTTCTTTTGTCGTCCGCGGTGGTTCTTACAGGGGCCCAGATCGCCCGGGGGCAGGACACGACCGAAACCCACGCGTTCTCCAATTTCGGCGAGGTGAAGTACGGCCCTGACATCGAGCATCTGGATTATGTGAACCCGGACGCGCCCAAGGGTGGCGAGATCTCGATTTCCGCGATGGGGACCTTCGACAGCTTCAACAACTATTCGCGCAAGGGCGTCTCGGCGGCGCTGGCCACGATCGGCTCCGAGAGCATCGTGATCTCGACCGCGGACGACCCCTATGGCCTCTACTGCTTCATCTGCACGACGATGGAGTATCCCGAGGATCTCAAGTGGGTGACGTTCAACCTGCGCGACGACGTGACCTTCGCGGATGGCGAGCCGATGGTGGCCGAGGACGTGGAGTTCTCGTTCAACCTGTTCCTCGAGCAGGGGATCACCGAGTATCGCCGCATCGTCGAGGGCTTTATCGAGGACGTCGACGTGATCGACGACCACACGATCAAGTTCACCTTCACCGACGAGGCCCCGATCCGCGAGCGGATCGGCTTTGCGGGCGGCACCCCTGTCTTTTCGAAGGACTGGTTCGAGGAGACCGGCGCCCGGCTCGACGACAGTTCGGAAGAACCGTTCATGTCCACCGGTGCCTATGTTCTGGAGTCCAAGGACTTCAACCGGCAGATCGTCTATTCCCGCAATCCCGACTACTGGGCGGCGGAGCATCCGCTTCAGGTCGGGCGTAACAACTTCGACCGAATCCGCGTGGAATATTTCGCTGACAGCCAGGCCGCTTTCGAGGCGTTCAAGGCCGGCGCTTTCACGTTCCGCGTCGAGAATTCGTCGCTCATCTGGGCGACGGGTTACGACTTTCCGAACCTCAACGACGGTTACGTCGTGAAGGAAGAGATCCCCGACGGCACCGTGGGCACGGCCCAGAGCTTCATTTTCAACCTCGACCGCGAAACGTGGCAGGACAAGCGGGTGCGCGACGCCATCGCGATGATGTTCAACTTCGAATGGTCGAACCAGGCACTGTTCTACGGTCTTTATGACCGGGTGGATTCCTTCTGGCCCGGCACTGACCTCGCCGCGCGTGGCACGCCGTCCGAGGCCGAGCTTGAAATCCTCGAGCCGCTGGTCGACGAGGGTCTGCTCGATGCCGCGATCCTGACCGAAGAGGCGCCGGTGCCGCCGGTCAACGAAGCGGATCAGAACCGCCCGGCACGCGGCACCTTCCGCGCCGCTGGCCGCCTTCTTGAAGACGCGGGCTGGATTCCCGGCGATGACGGCGTCCGCCGCAACGAGGCGGGCGATATTCTGACGCTCGAAATCCTGTCCTACGACCCGAATTTCGACCGGATCATCAACCCCTATATCGAGAATCTGGAACAGCTGGGCGTCAATGCCGAGCTGGAGCGTGTGGACACCGCGCAGTATGTCGAGAACCGCCGGGCCGGCGACTTCGACATGACGAGCCACGGCTTCTCGATGGGCTTCGAACCGGGTATCGGGCTGGAACAGTGGTTCCACTCCAAGACCGCCGACGACAGTTCCCGCAACCTCATGCGGCTGCGCAACGAAGCGGTCGACCGGATCATCCCCTCGATCGTTGGGGCCGAAACGCTTGAAACGCTGGAATCCTCGGTCCATGCGCTCGACCGCACCCTGCGCTCCATCGGGTTCATGGTGCCGCAGTGGTTCAAGCCGGTTCACACCGTCGCCTATTTCGACATGTACGGAAAACCCGAGACGATCCCGCCGCTGGACATGGGCTACCTCGACTTCTGGTGGTATGACGCCGACAAGCATCAGGCGCTGATTGACGCCGGTGTTCTCCGCTAAGGAATAACCGACCTCATGGGCGCCTATATCTTCCGCAGGTTGCTGCTCATCATCCCGACCCTGTTCGGGATCATGGTCATCAACTTCACCCTGACGCAGTTCGTCCCCGGCGGGCCGATCGAGCAGATCATCGCCCGCATCGATGGTGAGGGCGACGTATTCGGCGCGATCTCCGGCGGGCCTAGCGACTTCGGCGCCAACAGCGGCGGCGAGGCCGGCGCGCAGGGGTCCAGCGACTATGCGGGCGCGCGCGGCCTCCCCCCTGAGTTCATCGAGGAGCTGGAGCGCGAATTCGGCTTCGACAAGCCGCCGCTGGAACGGTTTTTCGGGATGATCTGGAACTATATGCGTCTCGACTTCGGCGAGAGTTATTTCAGGTCCATCGGCGTGTTCGAACTGGTGGCCGAAAAGCTCCCGGTCTCGATCTCTCTGGGCTTGTGGTCGACCGTCATCGCCTATCTGATCTCGATCCCACTGGGCATCCGCAAGGCGGTGCGCGATGGCTCGACCTTCGATACTTGGACGAGCGGATTGATCATCGTGGCCTACGCCATCCCCGGTTTCCTGTTCGCGATCCTGTTGCTCGTCCTGTTCGCGGGCGGCACCTATTGGCAGATCTTCCCGCTCAGGGGGCTGACGTCGGACAATTTCGAGGATCTAAGTCTGATCGGCAAAGTGCTCGACTACTTCTGGCATATCGCGCTGCCGGTTTTCGCAACGACCATCGCAAGCTTCGCCACGCTGACGCTGCTGACCAAGAACAGCTTTCTCGACGAGATCAAGAAGCAGTATGTCGTGACGGCCCGCGCCAAGGGCGTGTCGGAAAGCCGTGTGCTTTACGGTCACGTTTTCCGCAACGCCATGCTCATCGTCATCGCGGGCTTCCCCGGCCTCTTCATCTCGGTCTTCTTCGCCGGGTCCCTCATCATCGAGACGATCTTTTCGCTCGACGGGCTTGGGCGTCTCGGGTTCGAGGCGGCGGTGGCCCGTGATTACCCCGTGATCTTCGGCACACTCTTCGTCTTCGGCCTCATCAGCCTCGTCGTGAACATCCTGTCCGACCTGATGTATGTCTTCGTCGATCCCCGCATCGACTTCGAGAAGCGGGAGGCCTGAGCATGGCCGATCCGCGCACCAATGCCCGTGAACCGGCGCAGACGGCCCCGGCGCCCGCAGGCGCATCGCACACCGATCCGCACGAGATCCCCGAGTCCAAGCGCCGCAAGCCGTTCCTGTCGCCTCTGAACCAGCGCCGTTGGCGCAACTTCACGCGCAACCGGCGCGCCTACTGGTCGCTCATCATCTTTTCGATCGTCTTCGGACTGTCGCTGCTGGCCGAGTTCATCGCGAACGACAAGCCGATCCTCGTGTCCTACCAGGGCGACCTGCACATGCCGATTTTCCGGTTCTACCCGGAAACGGATTTCGGCGGCGATTTCAGGACCGAGGCGGTCTATGCCGACATCGAGGTCGAGTGCCTCATCGTCGCCGCCGGATCAGAGCGGTGCTGGGACGACCCCGAGGGCACGATCGAGGACGCGCAGGACGGCGAGATCGCGGGCGAACAGATCACGAAAGGCTGGCTCCTCTGGCCGCCGATCCCCTACAGCTACAACACGATCAACGACATCGGCACCGCCGCCCCGTCGGCCCCGGACTCAGACCACTGGCTCGGCACCGACGATACGGCCCGCGACGTGCTTGCGCGGGTGATCTACGGATTCCGATTGTCGGTTTTCTTCACCATCATCGTGACCGTGGCCACCGCGCTCATCGGCGTCGCGGCGGGTGCGGTTCAGGGCTATTTCGGCGGCTGGCTCGACCTTATCTTCCAGCGCATTCTGGAAATCTGGGCCTCTACCCCGTCGCTCTACGTCATCATCATCCTGTTCGCCATTCTGGGACGAAGTTTCTGGCTTCTGGTGTTCGTGACCATCCTGTTCGGCTGGCCGGCCCTCGTGGGCGTGGTGCGCGCCGAGTTCCTGCGCGCGCGCAATTTCGAATACGTCCGCGCGGCAAAGGCACTGGGGGTGTCGAACCGCACGATCATGTTCCGCCACATGCTGCCCAACGCGATGGTGGCGACGCTGACCATGCTGCCCTTCATCATCACCGGCACGATCGGCACGCTCGCCGCGCTCGACTTCCTCGGCTACGGCCTGCCCTCCTCGGCGCCGTCGCTGGGGGAACTGACCCGGCAGGCCAAGCAGAACCTTCAGGCCCCCTGGCTCGCCTTCACCTCATTCGTGACCTTCACCGTGCTCCTGTCGCTCCTCGTCTTCATCTTCGAAGGCGTGCGCGATGCCTTCGACCCGCGAAAGACCTTTCAATGAGCCTTCTGAACGTGAAAGACCTCCGCGTCAGCTTCACGCAGGACGGGGTGACGATCCCGGCGGTCAAGGGCGTGTCCTTCGACGTGAAAAAGGGTGAGACGGTCGCACTCGTGGGCGAGTCCGGGTCGGGCAAGTCGGTGACGGCCCTGTCCACCGTGTCGCTCCTGCCCGACAGCGCGAGCATTCAAGGCTCGATCACCTATGACGGGCGCGAGATGGTCGGCGCATCTGACAAGGAACTCCGGCGGACACGCGGCAATGACATCAGCTTCATCTTTCAGGAGCCGATGACATCGCTCAATCCGCTCCACACGCTGGAAAAGCAACTGAAGGAAACCATCGAACTGCATCAGGGGCTCGAAGGCGCGGCGGTCGAACGGCGCATCATCGAACTGCTCGACAAGGTCGGAATCCCGGACCCGGAGACGCGGCTCAAAAGCTATCCCCACCAGCTTTCGGGCGGCCAGCGTCAGCGCGTGATGATTGCGATGGCGCTCTCTAACGGCCCGGACCTTCTGATCGCGGATGAGCCGACGACGGCGCTCGACGTCACGATCCAGGCACAGATCCTCGACCTGCTGGCAGATCTCATCAAGTCCGAGGGCATGAGCCTCCTGTTCATCACGCATGACCTGACCATCGTGCGCAAGTTCGCGGACCGGGTGAACGTGATGAAGGACGGCGAGATCGTCGAGGCCGGCGATACGAAGGAAATCTTCGACGCGCCCAAGCACCCCTACACCAAGATGCTGCTGTCGGCCGAAGCGACCGGCAAGCCACTCCCCGTTCCCGCCGACGCCGAGGAAATCGCATCGGCCAAGGACCTGCGCATCTGGTTCCCGATCCAGCGGGGGCTCATGCGCAAGACGGTGGGGCATATCAAGGCGGTGAACGCGGCCTCCTTCTCGGTCCGCGCGGGCGAGACGGTGGGGATCGTGGGTGAATCCGGGTCTGGCAAGACGACGCTGGCGCTCGCCGTCATGCGGCTGATCTCGTCCGAGGGGCCGGTGGTGTTCCTGGGCGACAACATCCAGAACTGGAAGGCCAAGAACCTGCGACGGCTGCGCCGCGACATGCAGATCGTGTTTCAGGACCCGTATGGCTCCCTCTCCCCCCGCATGACCTGCGAGGAGATCATCGCCGAGGGGCTGGGTGTCCACGGGATCGAGCCGGGCCGTAACAAGCGCGAGATGGTGGCCGAGATCATGGCCGAGGTGGGCCTCGATCCGATTACCATGCACCGCTACCCGCACGAGTTCTCGGGCGGCCAGCGGCAGCGCATCGCCATTGCCCGCGCCATGATCCTGCGCCCTCGCCTCGTGGTGCTGGACGAGCCGACCTCTGCGCTCGACATGACCGTGCAGGTGCAGATCGTGGACCTGCTGCGCGACCTTCAGAAGAAATACGGGCTGGCCTACCTGTTCATCAGCCATGACCTCAAGGTCGTGCGTGCGCTCGCCCACAAGGTGCTTGTGATGAAGTCGGGCGACGTGGTCGAGCAGGGCGATGCGGACCAGATTTTCGACGCACCCAAGACCGACTACACCCGCGCGCTGATGGCCGCGGCCTTTGAGATCAAGGCGGCGGACGGCGCGTCGATGTAGGCCGGGGGCCGGTCTAGCCGGCAAATGCCGCGGGCGAACCCGGCTACCCTTGCTGACCCGCTTCGATGACCTGGCAGGTGGTGTCGCGCGCGGCCAGTCTGCGACAGGCGAGTTCCGCGCCCTCCTTGGTCATCCCCACGAAATTCGCGTTGAACCCGGTGCGCGACTTGGACACCTTGCGCAACGCCTCGCCAAGCGTGGCCAGCTCACTCAGCGCGGTACGCAGGAGGACGCGCTCGGCCTCGTATTGCGCCGGGAAAACGCCGACGTTGATGCCCCAGTGGCGTCCGCCCGAGGTGGACATGCGGGTCACGAATTCCGGTGTGCGCGGCGCGGTGGTCGCGCTTTCGACGTTGACGAGGATCATGTCCTCCGGGCGCGGCGGTGGGACCGGCGCGATCTCCGGCGCGGCGAGGGAGGCGTTGATGACGGGTGCTGCGGCCTGTGCGGCGCCCACGGGCACCTCCTCGACGGCGGGGGTCACATCGGCACCCGCCACTTCGGCTTCCGCCACGGCCTCGGCCTCGGCGAGCCGCTCCGGCACTTCCTCTTCGGGCGCTGCGAGGATATTCGCGATGACCTCGTTCACGGTCTCGGACGTATCCGGGTCCAGCGCGCTGCCCGGACGGGGCGCGGGCCGGATGGAGCGCACGGGCGCACCGACGACGCGGATCGTCTTGCCTGCTCCGCCCGGCTCGTCGAACTCGTTGTTCGCGACCAGCGGCGCGGTGGCCCCGGTGCCGGTATTGCCCATGTAGGGCGGCTTGGAGGGCGGCCGCACCGCCACGTTATTGCCCACGCGGGAGAAGCCCATGTCCAGAAGCTCCGCCATCTGCGCGTCGCGCGACGGGCCGGACGTACCGCCGAAGATCGTCGCGATGATGTGTTTTGAGCCGCGCCGAGCGCTCGCCGTCAGGTTGGAGCCCGAGGCCCGGGTATAGCCCGTCTTGATCCCGTCCGCGCCCTCGTAGGTGGACAGGAAACGCCGATTGGTGCTCGACACCGTCTTCACCCCCACATCCGCGCTCTGGCGCGAGAAGAGGTTGTAGTACTGCGGATAGTCAAAAAACAGGTGCCGCCCCAGCGTGGTCATGTCACGCGCGCTGGACAGGTGCGTGCTGGCCGTCAGCCCGTGCATGTTCACGAAATTCGTCTCGTTCATGCCCAGCGCCTTGGCCGTCCGGTTCATCCGCGTAGCGAAGGCGCTCTCGGAACCTGAGATCGCCTCGCCCAAGGCCGTTGCGGCATCGTTCGCCGACTTGACGGCGGCGGCCCGGATCAGGTGGCGCAGCCGCACCTTCTGCCCCTGCCGGAACCCGATCTTGGAAGGCACCTCGGAGGCGGCGTTGGCCGAGATCGTGACCATCGAGTCCAGCGAGATTTCCCCGTGTTGAACCGCCTCGAACACGACGTAAAGGGTCATCATCTTGGTGAGTGAAGCGGGGTGTAGCCTGGACTCGGCATTGCGCGAATGGATCACCTCACCCGTGCGGGCGTCGATCACCATTGCGGCGTAGGGCGCGGCCCGGGCTGGCGTCAGCGTCAGCGCAAGCGCCACCACGATGAATACGAGAGAGAACCGGGCCCATTGCCCGAGACGACGATACGCGTCGCTTGCCATCACTGCCTCATTTCCCGAGCTGGTTTTTTTGCGCCCGGTTTTTTTATCTGCCTGTGGATAAAGATAGCACGGCGCCCGAAACGGGAAAACAGTTAAGTCTCAAACGCTTTCACGATTCTTGAAGCGCGGCGATCCAGATGTTGCGTGTACCAGTCGGTGCGGCCCCAGATGCTTGATTGTGGCGTGATTGTGGCGCCAGTGATTGCAAAATTACCGGCGCACTGACCCCCGTCAGTTCGGCTCAGGAAAGCGAGTCCAGCACTCCCGGAAGCTCGCCCAGCCGGGCGATTTCGTGATACCGCGCCTCGCCCGTGGGCGGCTCGGCATGTTCCAGCGCCCAGGTCAGGTCATGGGGAACGTAGGTGCCCCAGGCCCCCGCCTCGATCGCTGGGATCACGTCTGACTTGAGCGAGTTGCCCACCATCATCGCGGCCTCGGGCCGGATGTCATGGCGGGCGAATATCGCGTGATATGTGGCAGGCTTCTTGTCGGACACGATCTCGACCCCGTCGAACAGGTCGCCCAGCCCGGATTGCGCGAGCTTGCGCTCCTGATCGAGCAGATCACCCTTGGTTACGAGGAGGATATGGTGATCGTCCGCCAGAGCCTCCACCGTCTCGCGGGCATCGGGGAGAAGTTCGATCGGGTGCGAGAGCATGTCCTGCCCTGCCGCGATGATTTCGGCAATCACACTGGAGGGCACCCGCGCCTCGGTCACCTCGATGGCGGTTTCAATCATCGACAGCATGAAACCCTTGATGCCGAAACCATAGTGCCCGAGGTTGCGTCGCTCGGCCGCCAGCAGTCTCTCGGCAAGGTGGTCCGGCGCGGCATGGTCGCGCAACAGATCCGCGAATCGTTCCTGTGTCAGGCGGAAGAACTGCTCGTTCTGCCAGAGCGTATCGTCGGCATCGAATGCGATTGTCTTTATTTTTCGTGCCATTGTGATGGCTCCTCTTGCGAGGCCCCCTTTATTTGCCCGCCCCACCCATTATATTGTCCTCTCCAACAAGGCACCGAGCCTAGCAGGAGAGCAGTTTGCGGACCGAGACCATTGTCATGGCTGGACAGGACGACGACCCGCCGGGGGGTGATACGCAACTTGCGGTCAAACCCAAGTCGAAGTCAAAGCGTCCGCCGCTCTACAAGGTGCTCCTGCTGAACGACGATTTCACGCCGATGGAATTCGTAGTCATGGTGCTGGAGCGCTTCTTCGGCATGAACCACGCGCAGGCGTTCGAGATCATGCTGACCGTGCACAAGCGCGGGCTGGCCGTGGTCGGGGTGTTCTCCTACGAGATCGCCGAGACCAAGGTGAACCAGGTCATGGAAATGGCCCGCCAGCACCAGCATCCGTTGCAATGCACGATGGAACGGGAATAACCCGCCCCCCATGTCGCACTCACGTCTGACCCACGCGCTGGACACCGGCGCGCTCGTGCTGCCCGAGGGCCGCATCGCCGTCTTCGCGCCGCCCACCGGATTCGACCTCTCCGCGCTCGAACAGGCGCGGGTCGAGGTGGTGAGCCGGTTCTACCCGGACGTCGCCTATTGGCAGGGACTTGGTTACCGCGTGCTTCAGGAGCCCGAGGGGCATTACGCCGTCGCCCTTGTCGTCCTGCCCCGGGCGAAGGACGCCGCGCGCGCCCTGCTGGCCGAAGCTGCGGGATGTGCCGACCTCCTTGTCGTCGACGGGCAGAAGACCGACGGAGTCGATTCGATCCTGAAGGCGGTCAAGAAGATCGCGACGCCCGACCATGTCCTGTCCAAGGCGCATGGCAAGATCTTCTGGCTGGCCGCCCCGGCGCTGGCCGACTGGGCCGCCGCGCCGAGCGACGTGGATGGGTTCGTCACGCGCCCCGGCGTCTTTTCGGCGGACGGGCCGGACAAGGGGTCGCGCGCTCTGCTCGACGACCTGCCGGCGCTGTCGGGCCATGTCGTCGACCTCGGCGCAGGCTGGGGCTACCTGTCGCGCGCGATTCTGAAGTCCGACGCCGTCACGGCGCTCGACCTCGTGGAGGCCGACCTGACCGCACTCGATTGCGCGCGCGAAAACATCACCGATCCGCGCGCCACTTTCCACTGGGCCGACGCCACCCAGTTCCGCCCGACCGCCCCTGCCAACGTGGTCGTGTGCAACCCGCCCTTCCACACCGGGCGCGCGGGCGATCCGGGCCTGGGCCGCGCCTTTATCCGGTCCGCCGCCGCCATGCTGGCCCCCGCCGGCGTTTTCTGGATGGTCGCCAATCGCCATCTGCCTTATGAAGACACGCTCGCGGAACACTTCCGCGAGGTCGAGACCATCGGCGGCACGCCGGGGTTCAAGGTCATCCGGGCCGCCAAACCCCATCGCGCCCGCCCCTGAATCCCCCTAACCTGACCGGCAAGAATCGGGAGTCCTGAATGTCCTTCTCCATCTCGGGCAAGAGCGTCATCGTCACAGGTGCCGCGAACGGCGTCGGCCTTGCCATCGCCCGGCATTTCGCAGACTCCGGCGCGCGCGTCATGTGCGCCGACATGGATGAGATCAAGCTGGCGGGGGAATTCGGTGCGAATCCCGACCGCGATGTCCTTCCCGACGCGGGCGAGGATGCGGTGGACGAGGACGCCTCGAACGTGCGCATCTTCGCGGGCGATCTGCGCGAAAAGCTGACGATCGCGAACCTGCTGTCGGCGACCATCGACGCGTTCGACCGGGTCGATATCCTCGTGAACGCCTCGCGGCAGGTCATGGCGATGGACCCGCTCGACAGCGACGACAAGACCGTCGAGGCGCTGATCGACCAGAACCTGATGACCGCGCTCAAGCTGAGCCAGGCGGTCGCCAAGCGGATGATCCAGCAGGCAAAGGACGAGGCGGGCGAGGACGAGCCGCAGTCCATCGGCGCCATCGTCAACCTTACCTCCATCGCCGCGATCCGCACCCGGCCCCAGCTCATGGGATTCTCCATCGCATCGGCCGCGCTGGAGCAGATGACGCGCTCGCTCGCCGTCGCCCTCGCCCCGCACCGCATCCGGGTGAACGCGGTCGGCTTCGGGTCGGTCATGTCCGCCAGCCTGCGCGAGGCCTGCTCGGCCGAGCCCACCCTGCGCGAAGAGGTGATCCACGGGACGCCGCTGGGCCGCATCGCGGAAGCAGGCGAAGTGGCGGAAGCGGTCCACTTCCTTGCCGCCGACGCCTCGCGTTTCATGACCGGGCAGGTCGTGATGGTGGACGGCGGGCGCACGGTCATCGACGTGGTGGACACGGACCGGCACTGAACGGTTTGGTTAAAAAGTTTTCCTGAACGGAGTTTTTTGGGTATCCTCGCATTGCGAAGGGGATGTCAGAGCGTATTTTCGAGTGTAATTTCAGCGGGCTTTTCCGGTCCGCATCAGCCCGCAGATGTGCGCGTAGGGTGTCATGCGCTGAGTTGAGCGCGCGGCCTTGGCCTGCACGCACCTCCTGCGGGCATTGACTGCCGACCGTGACGGGCTGGCCGTCGAACATTCCCTCAAGAGGACCTGTGTCGCGGGGGAACGAACGAATGAACGCACCGTCATCCTTCACCATTCCAAATGGCATCGTCCAACGTGACGAAACCAACGGGGCCGTCTGCGTAACTCCTGCGACATCCGGTCGGATGGCTCCACTCGGAAACGGCACGCGGGACTTCAAGAACACCGCCGAAACGGGACCATCCGCGTCGGATGGCGAGGCCTCGCCTACCGCAGACAGACCAAGTGGCGGTCGGGCGCGCAGCCGCTGAATTCGGCATCATCGGGGCAACAAAGACAGGATACCGAACCCAAGAGCAGTCCAAACCAGTAAGGGGAAAGACATGTGGGAACGTAAGATAAAGGCGATTATCTCGATAATTTTTTTTGCTGCGGCAACGCAGGGGTGCACCCAGCTCGCGGTGATTGCCGATGAGGAACTCGATAGGCAAAGGACGGAAAGGACAGTTTTCAGCACATCGCGGTTCGCGTCGCTCGCAGTCGAGGCAAACGAGCAGTACGATACCTTCAAGAACACCGTTCCAACGAATATCCCGACGACAGGGAGCGCAGAGTTCACCGGATTCGGCTTGCTGGACGTCAAACGGCTGAGCACAGACGCGACAGGCGACCAGTTGATCGGCCTTGCCTCTCTCGGCGCGGATTTCGCACCCGGCGGCACGACGATTTCCGGGGCCATCGGTGACATCTACTGGCTCTCAGGTGCCCAGCTCGCAGACCTTCAGGCCGAAATCGCAAGTGGCGACACCGCTGCGATCACGGCACGTTTGGGCAAGGTTTTCGAGAATCTGGACGTCAACACACAACGCAGCTACCAGATCGTCGTCCCCCAGTTCGCCGGGAGCGATTTCACGGCGGAGCTTTCAGGGAGCGTCAATCTTGAAGACCAGAGCAGTGCGGTCACGCTCGCCGGGACGGCGCAAGGCAATCTGCGCGGTCCGAATGCAGAATCGCTCGGCATGTTCGGCGATGTGAACCAGACGCTTTTGATAACGCAGGACGGCGAATCCCGCGAAGGCACGCTAAGCGTGTTTGCGAAACAGCCCTGACCGGCAGACCGGGCGCGCACGCCGCGCGCAGATACATCTCTTCGTCCCCCTGTTCAGGGGGATAACGGAACTCGCGCACTCCTTTATCCATGCCCAGCATGGGCGCGGTATTTTCGCGCTGCGAAGGGGGTATCATGACGAAATTCAAACGCATCACCATGTTGGCGATCGCGCTGACCACCACGAGCATGACCGCAGGTTGCCTGCGAAACGGGGTTGCGAGCGTTGCCGACCCGGCCGCGACAGCCGCGCTCGTCTTCGAGGCCCGGACGAATTCCCGGGACTTGTTCATGGAAACCACGACCATGCCGACCACCGGCGGCGCGACCTACGCGGGTTACGCGACCGGCATGATCAAGGACATGGCGCTGGACAGCACGGGCGGGCCGCAGCAGATCGGCCGGCATTTCGTCGGTGACGCCAGCTTCGACGTCTCGTTTTCGAGCAACGACGCGAGCTTCAGTGGGGACATTACCAACATCCTCGCGAAAGACGACGTGGACCAGCGCGACGTCTACACGACCTATTTCAGCGGCAGCCAGCAGGACATCGAAGACATGATCTCAGGCTTCGACCCCACGACCGGTTCGATCCGGATCGCGAACGGCGCGCTCGCGCCGACGGCGACCTCTCCGAACGCGGTGGCGTCAGACGTGTCGGGCAGCTTCACCCACAACGGCGACACGCTGGAATTCGGCGGACGTGGTCGCGGATTCTTCTTCGGTGCGGACGGCGAAGGGCTCAACGTGAATGCCGAGACCAACGACGGGCTGACGATCACCGAGAACGGGGCAACCCGCGTTGGCGACTTCGGGGCGACCACGGTGGACTCGTCTATGTAGGTTGCGAACCCTTTGGATGCGGCCCGGCCGACGTGCGGGGACCGTATCCCGACCGAACGCCTCTTGGATGTAGACGGAAAGACATATACGCCCTATAGTTGCAGCTTGGGTGCCGCATCGCGGATGCGGGTGAGGACTGAAACCTGCGCTTTCGCAAGGAGGCTCCGATGTCCTGTGCCCGTATGCTCCCGCCACTCGTCCTGCTCACCGCCTGTGCCACCCAATCCGGTGGCGACGCCACGCCCGAGGCCGTGGCCAAAAGCGTGGGGGACGTGATCACCAGCCTGTCCGATGTCGGTGCCGCAAAGGCCACCATGCCGACCTCCGGCACGGCGACTTTCAACGGCTACGCCACCGCCTTCGTCAAAGATGCGATCACGGACCAGACCGGGCGCCAGCTGGTGGGCGACGCCACTCTGAGTGCGCGTTTCTCGGCGGCAGGCGGCAGCGTGGAGGGCACCATCGGCAACCTCCTTGGCCGCGAGAACGTGAACCAGACCGAGCTGTTCTCGGCGATCCAGAACGGCAACGCCGGGGAAATCGAGGCGATCCTCGGCGACTACACTCAAGCGTCGGGCGAAATCGACCTCGCCCCGGCCACGATCACCGGCGCAGGATTCACTACCGCGATCGACGGCACGATCACGCATGAGGGCGACACACTTCGCTTCAATGGGCGCGGCACCGGCAACTTCTCTGGCGACGACGCCAGTGGAGTGCAGGTGACCGGTATCGCAGGCGGGGCCGGCGATATGACCCTGACCGAAAACGGTGCTCTCAAGGCCGGCACCCTCGCTGCCGTCGCGGCGCAGTAGCCAATTCACATTCCGTCGGGCTTCGACTAATCAGGCATCGGACCGAAGGAGACGCCCGATGACTGACATGATGGACGACCAGAAAGCCCGCGCGAGCGCCTGGTTCCGTGAGCTGCGCGACCAGATCGTTGCCGCTTTCGAGGCGCTCGAGGACAGCCAGACCACCGGGCCTTTCGCCGGCGAAGCGCCGGGCCGGTTCGTGGTCACGCCGACCAGCCGCACCTCCGACGATGGCTCCGATGCGGGCGGCGGGCTGATGTCGGTGATGCGCGGCGGGCGGGTGTTCGAAAAGGTCGGCGTCAACATTTCCACCGTTTACGGCACGCTCGGCGACGCCGCGCAGAAAGCGATGGCCGCGCGCGGCGTGCCGGGGATCGAGGCCGACCCGAGCTTCTGGGCATCCGGCATCTCGCTCGTCGCGCACATGCAGAACCCGCATACCCCGGCGGTCCACATGAACACCCGCATGTTCTGGACGCCCGGCGCCTGGTGGTTCGGCGGTGGTGCCGACCTGAACCCCTGCATCGAATACGACGACGACACGGCGCATTTCCACGCCGCCATGAAGGCAGGCTGCGACCCGCACGGACCGGATTACTACGACCGCTACAAGGCCTGGGCGGATGAGTATTTCTACATCCCCCACCGCAAACGCGCCCGCGGCGTGGGCGGCATTTTCTACGACGACCACAACACCGGCGACTGGGAGGCCGACTTCGCTTTCACGCAAGACGTCGGCCGCGCCTTCCTTCCGGCCTTCGTGCCCGTGACGGAAAAGCGCCGGGACACGCGCTGGACCGAGGCCGACAAGGACGCTCAGTTAGTCCACCGGGGCCTCTACGCCGAATACAACCTCGTCTATGATCGCGGCACGAAGTTCGGACTGGCCACCAGCCACGATCCGGACGCCGTGCTCATGAGCCTCCCGCCGCTCGCCAAGTGGACCTGACGGACCTCAGGGGGCTGTCTGCCCCCCACGGCGGCAAGCCGCCGTTCCCCCCGAAGGTATTTTCGGACCAGAGAAGAGGCGGCCGTTAACCTTAATGAACTCCGACTTTTCTTCGTTTCAAGAAACCTCGGGGGAGTCGGCCAGCTCGCTGGCCGACGGGGGCAGCGCCCCCCCTATGGGAGCGCGAGGGGCCTGCCCCTCGCATATGAGAGCGCGGGCGTAGCCCGCACCGTTCGGTAGACGCCCCCGAGACGCTCCACTACATTCGACCAGACTCACCCGGAGGTCCGATGTCCGACAGTACCGAATACCAGGTTCTCGCCCGCAAATACCGGCCCGAGACCTTCGCCGACCTGATCGGTCAGGACGCGATAGTGCGCACGCTGAAGAACGCCTTCGCAGCGGACCGGATCGCGCAGGCCTTCATCATGACCGGCATCCGCGGGATCGGGAAAACCACCACGGCCCGGATCATCGCCAAGGGCATGAACTGCATCGGTCCCGACGGCACCGGCGGGCCGACGGTCGAGCCCTGCGGCCAGTGCGAACACTGCGTCTCCATCGCTGAGGGGCGCCATGTCGACGTGATGGAGATGGACGCGGCCTCGCGCACCGGCGTGGGTGACATCCGCGAGATCATCGACAGCGTTCACTACCGGGCCGCCAGCGCGCGCTACAAGATCTATATCATCGACGAGGTTCACATGCTGTCGACGAGCGCGTTCAACGCGCTCCTGAAGACGCTCGAGGAACCGCCCGCGCATGTGAAATTCATCTTCGCCACGACCGAGATCCGAAAAGTGCCGGTCACGGTCCTGAGCCGCTGTCAGCGTTTCGATCTGCGCCGGATCGAGCCGGAGCAGATGATCGAACTTCTGCGCTCCATCGCCAGCCGCGAGAACGCCGAGATTGCCGAAGACGCCCTCGCCCTCATCACCCGCGCGGCCGAAGGCTCCGCCCGCGATGCCACGTCACTCCTCGATCAGGCGATCAGCCACGGGGCGGGGGAGACGACGGCGGACCAGGTCCGCGCCATGTTGGGCCTTGCCGACCGGGGCCGTGTGCTCGACCTCATGGACATGATTCTGCGCGGCGACGCCGCCGGCGCTTTGTCGGAGCTTTCCGCGCAATACGCCGACGGGGCCGACCCGATGGCGGTGCTGCGCGACCTCGCCGAAGTCACGCACTGGGTCAGCGTCATCAAGATCACGCCCGAGGCCGCCGAGGACCCGACCGTCTCGCCCGACGAGCGCGGGCGGGGCCAGATGATGGCGGATGGCCTGTCGCAGCGCATCCTTGCCCGGATGTGGCAGATGCTTCTCAAGGCCATCGAAGAGGTGGGCATGGCCCCCAATGCGATGATGGCCGCCGAGATGGCGGTGATCCGGCTGACCCATGTGTCCGACCTGCCCTCGCCCGAGGAGCTGGTGAAGAAATTGCAGGATACCCCGCCACCGACGCCACCGGCCGCTCCGACCGGCGGACCAGGCGCGGGCGGGTCCGCCGGCTACGGCGGCAACGGGCGCGCGCCCACAGGCGGCGGCGGAGGGGGCGGCACCGTCACAGCGCTCGCCTCGCAATCCGAGAACGCGCTGGCCCGGTATGCCACCTTCGACAGCGTCGTCGCACTCATCCGGTCGAACCGCGACGGCCTGCTCCTGCGTCATGTCGAAACTTGCATGCGCCTCGCGGCCTATCAGCCGGGCCGGATCGAGTTCACCCCGACCCCGGACGCGCCGCCCGACCTCGCCGCCCGGCTTGCCCAGCGGCTTCAGGGCTGGACCGGGGTGCGCTGGGGCGTTTCACTCGTCAATGACGCGACTGCGCCGACGATCGAGGAAACGCGCAACGCCGAGGAAGACGCGCTCAAGTCAGCCGCGCGCGAGCATCCGCTCGTTCAGGCCGTTCTGGCATCCTTTCCCAAGGCGAAGATCACCGAAATCCGCACGCAGGGCGAGATGGAGGCCGAAGCCGAAGTCGAGGCCCTGCCGGAAGTCGAGGACGAGTGGGACCCGTTCGAAGACGGGTAAACTCCCGCCTTTCCGGCCGAAACGCCTTGTCGCACGGCGCCCTCGTTGCGATATAGGATCCAACACCCGAACGAGAGGGAGAGACCCATGCTCAAAGGACTTGGCGGTCTTGGCGATATGTCCAAGATGATGAAAGCCGCTCAGGAAATGCAGACGAAGATGGCCGAGATGCAGGAAAGCCTCGACACCATCACCGTCACCGGTGAAAGCGGCGCGGGGCTGGTCAAGGCGACCGCGACGGCCAAGGGCGAGTTGACCGGTCTCGACATCGACCCGTCGATCTTCGACCCGAATGAAAAGGAAGTGGTGGAGGATCTCATCCTCGCCGCGATCAAGGACGCGCAGGTCAAGGCCAGCGAACGCTCCACGCAGGAAATGCAGAAGATCACCGAGGAACTCGGCCTGCCCGCCGGCATGGCCAACCCCTTCGGCGGCATGGGCTCCTGACCCGGACGGCGCGGACGTGAGCGAAGCCCCCCGCGACATCGAGACCCTGATCGACCTGATGGCGCGGCTGCCGGGGCTGGGCCCCCGGTCGGCGCGCCGCGCCGTGCTTCATCTGATCCGCAAGCGCGGGCTCCTTCTGGCCCCTCTGGCCGACGCCATGCATGCGGTCGCGGTGAGCGCGCGCGAATGCATCACCTGCGGCAATGTCGGAACGACCGAGGTCTGCGAGGTTTGCGCCTCCGAGAAGCGCGCCACCGGCGAGTTGTGCGTGGTGGAGGACGTGGCCGACCTTTGGGCGATGGAGCGGGCCAACGTCTTCAAGGGCCGCTACCATGTTCTTGGCGGAACCCTCTCGGCGCTCGACGCGGTCGGGCCCGAGGAACTGCGCATCCCCAAGCTCGTGCAGCGCGTGAAGGACGAAGGCATCCGCGAGGTCATTTTGGCCCTCAACGCGACCGTCGACGGCCAGACCACCGCACATTACATCGCCGAAGAACTGGAGGGGCGCTGCGAGGTCTCCTCGCTCGCCCAGGGTGTGCCCATCGGCGGCGAACTCGACTATCTCGACGACGGCACGATCACGGCCGCGCTCCGGGCGCGCAAGCGGGTCTAGCGTTCGAGCGGTTCCTGCTTGTGGCTGGCCAGGAGCCAGTCGCTCCCAAGCTTCACATAGACGCTCTCGCATTTCGCAACGTAGGAGTCGGCCCCGTAGCGCTGCGCCTCGGCGCGGTAGGTGATGCGCACCTTGTTGCCCAGCTTTTCCATGTTTCGGTCGAAGAAGTTCACACCATCCCACCGCGGGGCGTTTTCGAGCGCGGCGAGCACTTGCTGGCCTTTGAGGCGCCCTGTCGGTTCCGGAAAATCCATCACGGCGTCATCCACCATGTTGGCCCGGAAAAAATCGGGGCCTTCGAGCCAGAAATTCTCTTCTTCGGCCCAGAAACCGGCCGTCGCATTGATCTGGTCCATAAGGGTCATGCGAATCCAACGTGACACCTGCGGGATCGTTCCCCGCGACGTCACTTCGACTCCGTGAGAGTCGGGGGTGGCGGCGCGGCGACAAAGCACTTACGTTCCGCTAGCGCAAACAGGAGGGGCCCGTGGCACCGATCATCAAAATCGAAGGTCTGGAAAAGACATACGACAACGGCTTCCAGGCGCTGAAGGGCGTCGATCTCGACATTCACGAGGGCGAGGTTCTGGCTCTGCTCGGCCCCAACGGCGCGGGCAAGACGACCCTCATCTCGATCATCTGCGGGCTGGCGCGGGCGACGGCGGGCAAGGTGACCGTCGGCGGTCACGACATCGCGCATGACTTTCGTGAGGCACGCAAGCTGATCGGGCTCGTGCCGCAGGAAATGTCGATCGAAATCTTCGAGAAGGTCGAACCCAACGTGCGCCATTCCCGGGGCCTCTTCGGCAAGCCACGCAACGACGCCTACATCGAACAGATCCTCAAGCAACTCACGCTGTGGGACAAGAAGGACAACCGCATCCGCGAGCTGTCGGGCGGCATGAAGCGCCGCGTGATGATCGCCAAGGCGCTGTCGCACGAGCCGCGCATCCTGTTCCTCGACGAACCCACTGCGGGCGTCGACGTCGAACTGCGCAAGGAGATGTGGGAAGTCATGTCGGAGCTCAAGAAATCCGGCGTGACGATCATTCTCACCACGCATTACATCGAAGAGGCCGAAGCGATGGCGGACCGTGTCGGCGTCATCTCGAAGGGTGAGCTGCTGCTGGTCGAAGAGACCAAGACGCTGATGAAAAGCTTCGGCAAGAAAGAGCTTCACATCGATCTTGAAAGCGCGACGGACACCGTGCCGCCCGCGCTCGCCGCGCGTGGCGTTGAATTGGGGCCGAACGGTGAGAGCCTGATTTACAGCTACGACACGTCGGCCAAGCAGACCGGCATCACCGATATCCTGTCGGAGCTGCGTCAGGCCGGGCTGCGGCTGAACGATCTCTCCACCCGGCAAAGCTCGCTCGAGGATATTTTCGTCGACCTCGTCCATGAACAGAAACAAGACGAACAGGGGGATGCGGCATGAACTGGCGCGCCATCGCAGCGATCTATAAGTTCGAAATGGCGCGGACCTTCCGCTCCATCGGGCAGTCGGTCATCAGCCCGGTCGTCTCGACCTCGCTCTACTTCGTCGTTTTCGGCACCGCCATCGGCAGCCGCATCCAGACCGTGGACGGCATCGAATACGGCGCGTTCATCGTGCCCGGCCTGATGATGCTCCAGATGCTGATGCAATCGGTCTCGAACGCGGCACTCGGCATCTATTTCCCGAAGTTCGTCGGCACGATCTATGAAACCCTGTCGGCCCCCATCTCGGTCCCCGAGATCGTGGCGGGCTATGTCGGCGCGGCGGCGACCAAGGCGTTGATGATCGGGCTGATCATCCTCGGCACGGCCTCGTTCTTCGTCGATCTACAGATCGCGCATCCGTTTGCGATGCTCGCCTTCATGATCCTGACCTGCGTGACCTTCGCGCTCTTCGGCTTCATCATCGGCATCTGGGCGGACAACTTCGAACAGGTGAACCTGATCCCCATGCTGGTCATCACGCCGCTCGTGTTCCTGGGCGGCGCGTTCTACTCGATCTCGATGCTCCCCGAAGCCTGGCAGACCGTGGCGCTGTTCAACCCGGTGGTCTACCTCGTCTCCGGGTTCCGCTGGTCGTTCTTCGCCATGTCGGACGTGCCCGTCGGCATCTCGCTCATCGCGATCGGCGTCGTGCTCGTGGCCTGCCTCGCGGTGATCACGATGATCTTCCGCACAGGCTGGAAACTCCGGGCGTAAGGCGACACGACGTCATTGCCACAAAGCGGTGACAAACAGGAGGCGCGGCCTTGTAGGCCTATGGGCG
Organism: Maritimibacter sp.; assembly: GCA_002695005.1. Taxonomy (GTDB): domain Bacteria; phylum Pseudomonadota; class Alphaproteobacteria; order Rhodobacterales; family Rhodobacteraceae; genus Maritimibacter. The sequence goes on along the minus strand of NZNT01000020.1, from coordinate 352,724 downwards.
CGCCTCTACATCGACTTTCATGAAGCGCTTTATTCCATTCATGACGCCCGACCCGGTGGTCGCGGTCGTCCGACTGCACGGGACGATCTCCACGGGAACGCGCGGACAGTTGAACGACGTCGCCATGGCCGGGCCCATCGAGCGGGCATTCCGCCGCAAACCCAAGGCCATCGCGCTTTCGATCAATTCGCCCGGCGGCAGCCCGGTCCAGTCCTCGCTCATCGCCGCGCGCATCCGCCGCCTTGCGGACGAGAAGGACGTGCCGGTCTATGCCTTTGTCGAGGACGCTGCCGCTTCGGGCGGTTACTGGCTCGCCTGCGCGGCGGACGAGATCTATGCCGACCGCTCCTCCATCCTCGGCTCCATCGGCGTCATCATGGCGAGCTTCGGCGCGCATGAATTTATCGCCAAGCATGGCATCGAGCGTCGGGTCTACACCTCGGGCGAATCCAAATCGCAGCTCGACCCCTTCAAACCCGAAGACCCCAAGGACGTGGAGCGGATCAAGAGCGTGGGCACGCAGATTCACGAAGCGTTCATCGACCATGTGAAAACCGCCCGAAAGGACAAGCTGGCCGACGATCCCGCTCTGTTCACCGGCGAGTTCTGGGTCGGGCAGAAGGCCGTCGACCTCGGCCTCGCCGACGGGATCGGGCACCTTGTGCCGGCCATGAAGGAAAAATTCGGCAAGGACGTGAAGTTCTCGGTTTTCGGCCCGAAACGGTCGATCTTCAAACGCTTCGGCGCCGAGATCGCCGGAGACGCGCTGGCGGCTGTCGAGGATCGCGCCCACTGGGCCCGGTTCGGCCTCTGACCGATGATCAAGGCCGTCTCGCTCTTTCTGATCGGTATGCTGGTGCTCGCCATGTTCGGGCGCCTGCGCATTCCGGGTGCGGACAAGCTGGCCAACCGTAAATGCCCCAAGTGCGGCCGCTTCCGGCTGGGGCGCGGCCCCTGTGAGTGCGGGCACGAATGATTCCCGATCTGCTCTATACCATCCTGGGCCTGGCAATCCTGCTTCTGGCCGGAGACAGCCTTGTAAAGGGGGCGGTGAACCTCGCCCTGCGCCTTGGCATCCCGGCCCTGATCGTCTCGCTCACGGTGGTCGCCTTCGGTACCTCCGCGCCCGAGCTTCTGATTTCGGTGCAGGCGGTGCTGGAGGGCGTCCCCGGCCTCGCACTCGGCAACGTGGTGGGGTCGAACACGGCCAACATCCTGCTCGTTCTGGGGGTTCCCGCGCTTCTGACGGGGCTCGCCACCAAGGACTGCGACACGCGGCACAACTACGTCACGATGCTGGCCGCCACAGTCCTGTTCATGGCGCTCGCCACGACCGGGACATTCGACTGGTGGCAGGGTCTCATCCTGCTCGCGGGCCTCGCCTTCATGCTCACCCTCGCCGCGCGACAGGCACTGGCCCACCGGCGCGAGGTGATCGCGCAGGCAGAGGCCAAGGGGCAGGAGATCGACGAGAGCCAGCTTGACGAGGAAGAAGACCTCGAAGGTGCCGACCCGGACATGCCGACCTGGCGCATCGCGCTTTACCTGATCCTTGGGCTTGTCGGCCTGCCGCTGGGCGCGGACCTGCTGGTCGAAAGCTCCACCAACATCGCGCGTTCGATCGGCGTGTCTGAAACCGTGATCGGCCTGACGCTCGTGGCGCTCGGCACCTCGCTCCCCGAGCTCGCGACAACCGTCATGGCCGCGATCCGCAAGCAGGCCGACGTGGCCATCGGCAACGTCATCGGCTCGAACATGTTCAACCTCCTCGGGATCATCGGCGTCGCCGCTCTCGTCGGCCCGATCCCGGTGGACCCCGAGATGCTGCGCTTCGACATCTGGGTAATGCTCGCCGCTTCGATCCTCATTGCGCCCTTCGTCTTCCGTGGCTGGTACATGGGCCGGGTCTGGGGCGCGGCTTTCTTCGTGCTCTACATCCTCTACATCTTCGTGGTGTTGCAGGCATGAGCGGGGCGTTGGTCACAGGTGCCGGCGGCCGGCTGGGTCAGGCGATGGCGATCTACCTCGCCAGCCGTGGCTATGACGTGGCCGTTCACTACGCCGGCTCCCGCGAAGGGGCCGAGACGACGGTCGCCGCCTGCCGCGCGCAGGGCGTACGGGCCGAGGCCGTGCAGGCCGACCTCCTCGACGACGACGCCGTTGCAGGGTTGGTGCCCGAAGCGGCCAAGGCCGTCGGGCCCCTCACGGTTCTGGTCAACAATGCTTCGATCTTCGAGTTCGACGAAATCGACTCCATGACTGCCGAAAGCTGGACCCGCAACATCGGTTCCAACCTGCGCGCGCCGATGTTCCTGACACAGGCCTTTGCCGAACAGGTGCCGGACCCGGAGACGGACGAACGGGGCGAACCGATCGCCTCCGCGCTGGTTCTCAACATGATCGACCAGCGGGTGAAGAAGCTCACCCCGCACTTCACCACCTACACCATCGCGAAGATGGGCCTCTGGGCCTTCACCCAGACCGCCGCCCGCGCCCTCGCCCCCCGTGTGCGCGTCAACGGCATCGGCCCCGGCCCCACGCTCAAGGGTGCCAACCAATCCGAGGACGAGTTCGCCCACCAGCGCGAGAACACCGTTCTGGAACGCGGGTCGAACCCCGAGGATATCACCGGGGCGCTGGGCTATTTCCTCGACGCAAAAGCGGTGTCCGGCCAAATGCTTGCAGTCGACGGCGGGCAGCATCTGGGCTGGAAAACACCCGAGAATCCCGGCCGGGATTGACCTGAATCAAGTCCGCTCCGGCCCCAAACCGCGCGAGTTGTGCACTGTCCATGCGGCTTGCAGTTATTGAACATGGAAAACCGTGTTTTTTCATGGATTTACAAATCGTTCATATTTTTTCTTTTTTGATTCAAGGGTTTGAAAAGCCGCCTATTTTTTGTGCAGCTCATTCCAGCCCTTGTGAAACAAGGAAAAACCGGATTGGGACGCTTTTCTTCCACGAACTTATCCACAGATTCTGTGGACGTGTTTTCTCTTGTCCCCGCCACGCTATCATTGCAGCCACAACGGGAATCAACGAGCAGCCCCAATGACTGAGTCGATCCGAACCGAAAACGCCGAGACCGGGCCGCGCGGCCACGGCTTGATCGCCCGCTATGTGCGCCAGCTCGACAACTCGCCGGGCGTCTACCGGATGCTCGACGAGGCGGGTCGGGTGCTCTACGTCGGAAAGGCCAAGAGCCTGAAGAACCGCGTATCGAACTACGCGAACCCCAACGGCCACTCCGCCCGGATCGCCCGCATGATCTCGCAGACCGCGAGCATGATGTTCCTGACGACCAAGACCGAGACCGAGGCGCTGCTTCTAGAACAGAACCTCATCAAACAATTGAAGCCGCATTTCAACGTGCTGCTGCGCGACGACAAGTCCTTTCCGAACATTCTGGTGACCAAGGACCACGCCTATCCCCAGATCCGAAAGCACCGCGGCGCGAAGAAGACCAAGGGCGCCTATTACGGCCCCTTCGCCAGCGCGGACGCGGTGAACCGCACCCTGAACCAGCTGCAAAAGGTCTTCCTTCTGCGCAACTGCTCGGACTCGATGTTCGAAAGCCGCACCCGCCCCTGCCTGCTTTATCAGATCAAGCGCTGTTCCGGTCCCTGCGTCGGCAAGATCTCGGAACCCGACTACGCCGGGCTCGTTTCGGACGCCGAACGGTTCCTGTCGGGCAAGACGACCAAGGTGCAGGCGGAACTGGCGGCCGAGATGCAGGATGCCTCGGAAGCGATGGAATTCGAGCGCGCCGCCGTGCTGCGCGACAGGATCGCCGCGCTGACCAAGGTGCAAAGCTCCCAAGGCATCAACCCGCGCGGCGTGACCGAGGCCGACGTGATCGCGCTCCACATGGAAGGCGGGCAGGCCTGTGTGCAGGTGTTCTTCATCCGCGCGAACCAGAACTGGGGCAACCGCGACTTCTACCCCCGCACCGGCGCGGGGGCGGACGCCGCCGAAGTGCTGCGCGGCTTCATCGGCCAGTTCTACGACCAGAAGGAACCCGCCCGCCTCCTGCTCCTGTCGCACGACATCGAGGAGCGGGAGCTGATGGAATCGGCCCTCGCGGAAAAGGCCGGGCGCAAGGTCGAGATCGCCGTGCCCCAGCGCGGCGAGAAGCTGGAGCTCGTCTCCGGCGCCACCCGCAACGCCCGCGAAAGCCTCGGGCGCAAGATGGCGGAAACCGCGACACAGGCAAAGCTGCTCACCGGGCTGGCCGAGGCCTTCGACCTCGACGAACCGCCGAAACGGATCGAGGTCTACGACAACTCTCACATCCAGGGCGCGCACGCGGTCGGCGCGATGATCGTGGCCGGGCCGGACGGCTACATGAAAAGCCAGTACCGCAAGTTCAACATCAAGGGCGAAGAGCTGACCCCCGGCGACGACTTCGGCATGATGAAAGAGGTGCTGCCCCGCCGCTTCAAGCGCCTGCTCAAGGAAGACCCGGACCGCAGGTCCGACGCCTGGCCCGACCTCCTGCTCATCGATGGTGGGGCCGGTCAGGTGTCGGTGGTGCGCGCGATCATGGAAGACCTCGGCGTCGAGGACATCGCCATGATCGGCGTCGCCAAGGGCGTGGACCGCGACCACGGCAAGGAGGAGTTCCACCGCCCCGGCAAGCGCCCCTTCGCGCTGAAGCGCAACGACCCCGTGCTCTACTTCGTCCAGCGTCTGCGCGACGAGGCGCACCGCTTCGCCATCGGCACCCACCGCGCCAAGCGCACCAAGGCGATCAGCGCCTCTCCCCTCGACGATGTGCCCGGCGTGGGCGCGGGCCGCAAGAAGGCGCTGCTCGCGCATTTCGGCTCGGCCAAGGCGGTCACGACCGCGTCACTGTCCGACCTCAAGGCGGTCAAGGGCATCTCGGCCGCGCTGGCCGAAACGATCTATGGCCATTTCCACGAGAACGGGTAGATACCGTCCCTGCGGCCAGGGTTCTCAAGCGCTATCGACGCCATGATCCACTGCGCGCAGGCCCGCCGTCCGCACCGACGCCGCTCTGCCCCTTCTTCGGTCCCGAAATACCTCGGAGGGGGTCCGGGGGAGGCAGCGCCTCCCCCGGCGGGTCGGGCCGGGCGCCAGCCCCGGCACGAAAGCTCCCTTTCCCCCGCCCCCTCCGCGCGATAGACCTTCCCCCATGAAATGGACGATCCCCAATATCCTGACCATCGGCCGGCTGGTCGCGGTGCTGCTGCTTCCGATCATGTTCCTGTTCTTCGCCCGCCCCTGGGCGGACTGGTACGCGCTGATCGTTTTCATCGTGGCCGCCGTCACCGACTACGTCGACGGCTACCTCGCCCGAGCCTGGGCCCAGGAAAGCAAGTTCGGCGCGACGATGGACCCGATCGCGGACAAGGCGCTGGTGCTGACCGCACTCCTCGTCATCGCCGCCTATTCCGGCCTCGCGCTGTGGATCGTCCTGCCTTCCGGCATCATCATTTTCCGCGAGGTTTTCGTCTCGGGCTTGCGCGAAGCGTTGGGAGACCGGGCCAAGGCGCTCAAGGTCACGAAGATCGGAAAGTGGAAGACCACGGTTCAGATGATCGCGCTCACGCTGCTTTTTGCAAAAGGCGTTTTCGAACATTATGTGGGAATGCAGAGCTTCGGCATGGATGCCGAGTTGTTCGATCAGATCATCGAGGGGGAGGTGACCGATCACCTCGGCCTCGGGTGGAAAACCACCGGCATGGTCTGGACCGGCAACGCGGGCGTCCTGCTCCTGTGGGTGGCCGCGCTGCTCACCGCGATTTCCGGCTGGGACTATTTCCGCAAGGCCTGGCCGTTCCTCAAGGAGGACGAGGATGCTTGATGTCATGTATTTCGCCTGGGTCCGCGAGCGGATCGGAGAGCCGCGCGAAACGGTGACGACCGAGGCCGCCACCGTGGCCGATCTGGTCGCCGAGCTGAAAGCGCGCGAGCCGCGCTATGAGGCGGCCTTTGCCGATCTCTCGGCCCTGCGTGTCGCCGTGGACCAGGAGCTTTCCGACTTCGACGCCCCGCTCGCAGGCGTGCGCGAGGTGGCGTTCTTCCCCCCCATGACCGGCGGCTGACATGCCCACCATCCGCGTGCAGTCCGACCCGTTCTCGCTGGGCGACGAGGCGGAGGACTTTGCCAAGGGCCGCACCGATACCGGCGCGGTCGTGACCTTCACGGGCATCGTGCGCGACACCGGCGGCATGAGCCGGATGGAGATCGAGCACTACCCCGGCATGACCGAAAAGGCGATTTCGGGCATCGTGGATCAGGCGATGGAGCGATGGTCGCTGGACGATGCGCTCGTCATCCACCGCCACGGCAGCCTCGCCCCAGGCGAGCGGATCATGATGGTCGCCACGGCGAGCCGTCATCGCATCGCGGCCTTCGAGGCGGCGGAGTTCCTGATGGACTACCTCAAGTCCCGCGCCCCGTTCTGGAAGAAGGAATACGGGCCGGACGGGGCCGAATGGGTGGCGGCGAAGGACGAGGACGAGGACGCTCTGTCGCGCTGGTGAGCTTCACCGGATCGTAAGGGGTTCGTGCCATCCTGACCCCATGACGACGCACGTGATCTTTGAAACCGATGCGCTCCGCGCCACGCTGCGGGGGCCTGCGGACGGACAGGTGATGTTCACCTTCGACCATTGGCGCGCGCATCGCGACGGGTTCGCACCGGTGCCCACGGGCGACGTCTTCACCTCGCGCGGGTTCGCGCAGATCCATGTCGCCACCGCACGCAACGACTGGTTCCTCTCACCCGACCTGCCGGACCTGCTGACGACGCTCGCGCAGGTCGCCGCGCCCTATCACGACCGCGCCGGGATCGGTTTTTCGATGGGGAGTTACGGGCTCTACCTTGTCAGCCGCGTGGTGCCGCTGTCGCGCGCCCTGTTCGTCTCTCCCCATACCACGTTCCTGCCCGACCTGCCGGGCGGTGCGCCCCAGGGTGACACGCGCTTCGCGCCGGACGTGGAGGACCCTGTCTTCGCGCGTGAGGCACATATGATCATCCGAAGGCTGCCGCCGGTCAGCGGGGATTGCGTGGTCGCCTTTGACCCCACCCTGCCGCACGACGCAGCCCATGCGCGCGAGGTGACGCAGGGCTTCGCGCGGTGCCGGCTCGTGCCGCTCGCGGGTGCCGGTCATCCCGTGTCGGACGGGTTCGCGCCGACCCGGGCCTACGGAATTTTCGCGCGCGCCGCGATGGCGCCGGGGATTGCGGACGGCGTGATCCTGCGGGCATGGGCGCGGACGCAGCGCGATCCGGCAATGCCGATCCTCGCGGCGGTGCGGGCCAAAGGGGATCGTCCCGCGAACAGCGAAGACACCCGGTCGGCACCGCGCGTTTTCCGCACGGCCGATCCGTTCGACGTGGCACGCACGGCACAGACCGGGCCGCCGCCGGATCACAGGTAAAGGTGTCGTCGGAGATGCGGGCGGGTCAGCCCTGGTTCGCGCGCTCGATATAGGCGCGAAGCTCCTCGGCCTCTTGCCGCGCGGCACGCAGCCCGTCCATCGCTGCCCGCAGCTCCGCCTCGGTCTGGTGCTGCTGGTTGGACAACTCCGCCTCGCGCTGCTGGAGGTAGGTGATGGCCTGATCCCGAGTTTCCTCGGCATCGTGGAGCGCCTGCGCCATGCGGTCCAGCTCGCCCATCTCGGCACCGGACACGCGCGTGAACTTGTGAATGAGCCAATGCGCGAACCAACCGAGCGCAAACGCGATGAAAAGAATGATCGCCGTGACGATGATGAACTCGGCTCTGTTCATTGGTCCCTATCCCTCGCGTTGCGGACGGGGCGGCGCGCGGACGCCTTCCAGTTCCGGATGCACCACGATCGGTGGTGGCAACGCTTCTTCGCTGACTGTCTCAGTCTCTGTGGTTTCGTCAACCCCTTCCCCGGGGGTTACATCCGCCGTATCCCCGGCGGTCTCCTCCAGGGCCGCATCCCCGGTGGTCTCTTCTGTGGCGACATCGTCAGGTGCCGCTTCTTCTTCGTTGGTCGCTGAGGTGGCGTCGGCCTCGTCCGAGGTCGCCGCATCTGTATCCTGCGCCGGGTCGGCCTCCGCCTCATCGGAGGCGTCCGCCGCCGTCTCAGGCTCGGTCGCATCCGCCGGGGAGTCTTCGCCCTCCTCGTCAGCGACGGTTGCAGCGGAATCTTCGTCGGGCGCTTCCGTGGGCGCATCGTTCCCGGCCGTGTCGTTGGCCGGATCGCCTTCTGGCTCGGCCGTGGCATCCGCCGATTCGCCGTCTTCAGCCGCGTTTTCCCCGGAGGTCTCTTGCCCGGCACCGTCACCGCTGCCGTCCTCGGCCAGCGCATCCGTTTCGGCGACGAGGTCAGCCGGGCGCGGGCGCGGACGGATATCGCCAAGCTCGCCATCGCTGGGCGTGCCCTCGATCTGCTCCACTTCCTCACCGGCGACTTCCGCTTCGGTCAGGAGCCGGAATTCGATCCGCCGGTTGGCTTCGCGCCCTTCCTCGGTGTCGTTGTCGCCGATCGGCCGCTCCTCGCCATAGCCATAGGCGGAGAGGTTCGAGGTCAGGATGCGCCGCGCGAGGAGCGCGTTGAGGACCGCGTTCGCCCGTTGCTGCGAAAGCGCCTTGTTCAGTTCTTCGGAACCCTGGCTGTCGGTATGCCCGCCGATCTCCATCGGCACCTCGGCACAGTCCTTGAGCAGATCCGCGATCCTGTCGACAGTGCCGCCCGCCGTCGCCTCGATCTCGACCGACCCCGGCGCAAAGGTGATCTTGGATTCGGAGATGGTTTGATTGATCGAGGCCACGCATTCCTCGGGCGATGGGAGCGAGGCGACCGGGTCGAGCGCCTCGTCATAGGTCACGTTCACCCGGAAATCCTGCGCCTCGCCCAGTTTCTCGGACAGGATGCGCGAGATTTCGGCGTTGGCATCCGGATCTCCCGTGGTCCCGCGCAGTTCGACGAGGTCGGGCTGAACGATCGCCACGCCGTTGTCGAGCAGGGCCAGCGCCTCCAGCGCGCCAAGCACGCGGATCGACCAGCCCTGCGGCAGCGAACTGTCGAGCCGGGCAGCCATGTAGACCTTTTCCATCCCGAAGCGCGCTCGCGCGACGCTCTCGGTGATCATGCGCTGCTGCTCGTCTCCGAGCCGACCGCGCAGTTGCACCAGCCCCTCGGGGCTGAGAGTCGCGGTGAACTCCGGAGCTCCCTCGGCCTCGCCCTCGACCGCTTCGGTCTTGTTCGCGTGAAGCGAGAACACATCGGGAAGGGCGGCCTCAAGCTCACCCACGACCCGGTCGAAATTCTGCTGCGCCACCTCGGCGGCGGCCACCAGCGTCACGTCGGCATCCGAGAAAGTGATCGTTCCCGCGCCGAGTTCCCGCACGGCCGCGACGCCCATCGCCACGGCATCGGGCCAATCCGGCGAAGGGACGCCAAGGCCGATGGTGCAGGTCGGGCGCCCTTTGACGCCTGCCGCGATCCCGGCCGCCACGATCTTGACCCGTCCCGGCTCGGTCCCGGCGGTGCAGGCATCGAAACGCGGCCCCTGCTCGTCGATGACGAAGCGGGCGGTAAAGGGTGTGATGACGGGACGCGGAGCCGAAATGTTCAGCGCGACGCGCAGGCCGCCGGGGGTGCGGCGGGCCAGCTCACGCTCCCACCGGGTTTTCTGTTCGGCGCTTTCCGCAATCGCCTCGATCGTCACGCGGTCCGACGACATGGATATCTTGGAACGCGGCAGCTCGGACAGCGCGAAAATGGCGAAGTCGAGGATGTTGTCCCATCCTTCCGGCACCGGATAGTCGGCGCTTTCGAGAAGGTCGGCCACCTCGAGCTCCGGCGTGATCCGCTGAACACGCGTGTTCAGCCCGTCCCGGTCGGTGCCCATCGGGATCAGCCCGATCATCGAGATACCGCCATCGTTGCGCAGAATTTCCACCGAAAAGCGGGGCGGCTCGATGCCCTCGGCGTTGGGCACTTCCATCTGGTCGATCACGCGGCTGGAATCGACCTCGCCCCCGGCGATGGACAGCGCCTCGAACCGGTCGGGTTCGGTGGGCGCGGTGCCGGACAGGACAAGCTGGAGCCCGTCCACATGAACCCGCGCCCAATCCTGCCCTTGCAGCATAAGCGCTTGTTCCACAGTGGATTTCGAGACCCGCTCGATCACTCCGACCGAGGCGACCGCCGCGAAGACCGCGATCAGCGCGGCAAGCAGGAAGACCCCGGGAATGAGGAGGACTTTGGAAAGTTTCATGTTGGTGAGACGGTTTCCACGAACTTGTTGATGGCTTCCTAAGTCGCTTTCCGGCCGGGTGCAATCAGAGCAGCAGCGCGACGGCAAGAAACGGCACAGGCAGCAGCCCCGCGTTCCGGTTCGAGCGGAAGAGCATCAGGCAGGTATCCGGGTCTTCCATGTCGAGTTTGCGCATCTGCCATGACAGGTGCCAGCCCATCGCCCAGGGGGCCGCAAGCGCGACGACGAGCGCCACCGGGCTTCGGTCGGGCAGGAACGCGAGGATGACCGCGAGGGTCATCAGCGTCACGCAGGCCACGAGGAAGACGAGCAGCCAGCGCGGCGTATTGTCGCCGAAGAGCCGGGCGGTGGACTTCACCCCGATCAGCGCGTCGTCCTCCTTGTCCTGATGGGCGTAGATCGTGTCGTAGAACAGCGTCCAAGCCATGCCCGCGGCATAAAGCACGACGGCAGGCCACGCGAGATGGCCGGTGTGGGCGGTGAAGGCCAGAAGCGCGCCCCAGTTGAAGGCGAAACCCAGAAATACCTGCGGCCACCAGGTGAACCGCTTGGCGAACGGGTAGATCGCGACCGGCAGCAGCGCGAGGATGCCCAGCGCGATGGCCGCCGTGTTGAAGGTGATGAGGATGAAAAAGGCGATGAGTGCCTGTATCACCAGCCATGCGAGCGCCTGCGCCACGCTGACTGCGCCAGAGGGGATGGGGCGCGAGCGTGTGCGGGCCACCGACCCGTCGATGTGCCGGTCGGTGATATCGTTCCATGTGCAGCCCGCGCCGCGCATGAGCGTGGCCCCGATGGCGCAGCCGACGAAAATCCACAAATCGTGCCAGCTCGCCCGGCCGTCATAGCCCATGCCCAGCAGAAGCCCCCACCAGCACGGCAGGAGGAGGAGCCATGTGCCGATCGGCCGGTCGAGGCGGCTGAGGCGGAAATAGGGGCGCAGGGGCGCGGGCGCGTAGCGGTCGACCCAGTTGCCGGTATAGGCGTCGGCCACCGTGTCCCCGGCGTTCGCTGCCTCTGGCGTCCCGTGATCTGTCGCCATAACGTGCCCCCATGATCGAGCGTGCCAAAATCCGGCTCTTTGTAGACGAGCCACTCGGTGAGGGGCAAACCATTCCTCTGGAACGGGATCAGGCCCATTACCTGTTCGGTGTCATGCGGCAGGGCCCGGGCGACCGTGTGGCCCTTTTCAACGGGCGCGACGGGGAGTGGACGGCGGAGGTTGTCGAGGCCGGGAAACGGCGCGGCACGCTGCGCTGCCTCGGTCAGGCCGCGCCACAGCTCGACCCGCCGGACCTGTGGCTTCTGTTTGCGCCTATCAAGAAGGCGCGCACGGATTTCATCGTGGAAAAGGCCGCCGAAATGGGCGCGGCACGGATCGTGCCAGTGCTGACCGAGTTCACCAATTCCGAGCGGGTGCGGGTGGACCGGTTGCAGGCCCACGCCATCGAAGCGGCCGAGCAATGCGGCGGGACGTTCGTGTCGGACGTGACGGAGCCGCAAAAGCTCGACCGGCTGCTGGACGACTGGGATGGTACCAGGCGGCTGATGTTCTGCGACGAGGCGCTGGCGGGCGGCTCATCCGGACTGCCGCCCGTCTTCGCCGCGGGCGCGGCGCCTGATAAGCGGGGAGCACCCTGGGCCATCCTGATCGGCCCGGAAGGCGGGTTCTCGGAGCCCGAGCGCAAGCGGCTGGGCGCTCTGGAGGCGGCGGTCGCGGTGAGCCTTGGCCCGCGCGTGCTGCGGGCGGACACGGCGGCGGTGGCCGCGATGACGCTCTGGCAGATCGCGTTGGGGGACTGGTGATGCGCCCTGCAAACCCCTCCGACATCGCCGGGATCGACGCCTTCCTCGCGCAACACGCCGAAAAGACGATGTTCCTGCGCGCGAACCTCGCCCGTTTCGGGTTGGACGAGCGGGAGCATACCCACGGCACCCGCTACGTCGTTGAAGGGCCGCCCGGCGCGGTTACGGGTGTCTTTGGCCTGTCCAATGGCGGCTTCGTCATGGGACAGGGGCAGGACTGGCCCGGCTTTGCCCGGTCGATTTCCGGCACCGAGGTCATCGGCATAAACGGCGCGGCGGATCAGGTGGCCGCGGCGCGCGCGGCCCTGAACCTGCCCGGGCGCACGGTGCTGGACCGGGACGAACCACATTACCGGCTGGACCTCGATGCGCTCGTCACCGACGCCTTCACCGGGGGGCGGCTGCGCCCGCCGACCCTGGCCGACGTGCCGCTGCTCACCCGCTGGAACGCGGCCTATACCATCGACACACTGGGCGCCGAGGACGGCCCGGAGAATGAAGCCGAGGCGCTCGCGCGCACCGAAAGGATGATCGCGGAGGATCACGGTCGGGTGCTTGAAATCGACGGGACGCCGGTCGCGATGACGGCCTTCAACGCCCGGCTTCCCGACATGGTCCAGATCGGGGGCGTCTATACCCCGCCGGAGCATCGCGGGCGCGGTCATGCGCGCACGGCGGTCGGGCTGCACCTGATCGAGGCCCGCGCGCGGGGCGTGAAAACCTCGATCCTGTTCGCCTCCGGCGTCCCCGCCTGCCGCGCCTACGAGGCGCTGGGTTTCCACCGGATCGGTCTCTACACCCTTGTCATATTCGCCGAAGCGATGGCGGTGGCGGCATGAGTTTTATCCGGCCTGAGGCGGCGCGGGGTCTTGCCCGCTGGCGGGAAGCGATGATCGGCGCGGCTGTGGTCGCGCTGGGGCTTTACTGGGCGATTGAGAGCCTCGGGATTATCCGCTGGGTGGGCGCCGCGCTGATCCTCGCGGGGCTCGCACTCACCTGGTCGGGCATCCAGCGCGCGCGGTTTCGGACCGGTCGCGGGGGGCTTGGCGTAGTGGAGGTGGACGAGCGGCAGATCACCTATCTCGCCCCGGTGGGCGGCGGCATCGCCTCGCTCGAAGCACTGACCCATGTGTCGGTCGTGGCGAGCCGGGCGGGCGGGGCCTATTGGCGGTTCGACATGGCGGGTGAGCGGCTTTCGATCCCTGCATCGGCCGAGGGGGCGCGCGCGATCTTTGACGTGCTGACTGCGCTGCCGGGGGCGAAAGTGGAACCCGCCATCCGCGCCCTGAACGCGCCACCGGACACGCCCGTCACGATCTGGCGAAAGGGTTCGGGGGCCGTTGACACCCCCGCGGCAATCGAACACTCGTAAACTTCCGAGACAGACAAAGGCAGCGTTCATGTCCATTCCCCAGTCCGGCGGCGGTCCGATCACCGACTTCAGCCAACTCGCCGAATACCTCGAGTCCGGCTGCAAACCACGCGACGACTGGCGCATCGGCACCGAGCACGAGAAGTTCGGTTACTGCAAGGACACGCTGCGCCCCCTGCCCTACGAAGGCGACCGGTCGATCCACGCGATGCTCGCGGGCCTGCGCGACAAGTACGGCTGGGCGCCGGTCGAGGAGGCCGGAAACCTGATCGGGCTGGAGAAGGACGGGGCCAACGTGAGCCTCGAGCCGGGCGGGCAGCTTGAGCTGTCGGGTGCGCCGCTGGAGACGATCCACCAGACCTGCGACGAGCTGAACGAACACCTGCGCGAGGTGCAGGACATCGCCGACCGGATCGGGGCCGGGTTCATCGGGCTGGGCGCCGCGCCGGTCTGGACCCATGACGACATGCCGATGATGCCCAAGGGGCGCTACAGGCTCATGACCGATTACATGGGCAAGGTCGGGACCCACGGCACGCAGATGATGTACCGGACCTGCACGGTTCAGGTGAACCTCGACTTCGGGTCCGAGGCGGACATGGTGCAGAAATTCCGCGTGGCCCTGGCGCTACAGCCGGTCGCCACCGCGCTGTTTGCCAATTCGCCCTTCTTCGAGGGCAAAGTGAACGGTCACAAAAGCTGGCGCTCGCGGGTCTGGCGCGGTCTGGACGACGCGCGCACCGGTATGCTGCCCTTTGTCTTCGAGGACGGCATGGGATTTGAGCGGTATGTCGACTACGCGCTCGATGTGCCGATGTATTTCGTCTACCGCGACGGACAGTATATTGACGCGCTGGGCCAGTCGTTCCGCGACTTCCTGAAGGGCAAGCTGCCCGCGTTGCCCGGCGAGGTGCCGACGCTGTCCGACTGGGCCGATCACCTGACGACGATCTTTCCCGAAGCGCGGATCAAGAAATTCATGGAGATGCGCGGGGCCGACGCCGGCCCGTGGCGTCGCATCTGCGCCCTGCCCGCCCTCTGGACCGGGTTGCTCTACGATCAGTCGGCCCTCGACGCGGCCTGGGATCTTGCCAAGGGTTGGGACACGGAAACGCGCGAAGCCCTGCGTGTGGCGGCGAGCGTGGACGCGCTGGACGCCACTGTCGGTTCGATCAGGATGCGGGAGCTGGCGGGTGAGGTGCTCGACATTTCGCGCGCGGGCCTCAAGGCACGGGCACGGCCCGGCTTCGGGGGCATGGTTCCCGACGAGCGTCACTTCCTCAACACGCTTGAGGACAGCGTGGAGGAGAACCGCACGCCTGCCGACGAACTGCTGGAGCATTTCCACGGCGACTGGAACGGCGATCTGAGCAAGGTCTACGGGGCGTATTCCTACTGACGGCCCGGCGGCGGTCCGAAACGGTTTTCACCGGGATCGCCGGGGCGCGTCAGCCACCACAGGAACCAGAGCACGAACGGCGCGCTGCCCAGGAAGACCGGGATTAGTGGCGCGTAGCCCTGTCCGATCACCAGCCGCTCGGCCACACTGATGAAGGTGACCGCCGCGGTCGGGATGAGTGTCCAGACGGCGGGGCGGCCCGTGTCCTGCAATCGCCGCGCGGTAACAGCGGACATGGGCAGGATCAGGGCCGCGAAAAAGACCGCCGAGATGGTCGCCACGGCGACGGCGAGTGGCCCGCTGCCGCTGGCCACGGCGAGCTTGGTAGCGTTGACCAGCACATAGTTGCCCAGCGAGAAGGCCACCAGAAAGATCAGGGCATCCCGGCGCGACGTGCGCCCGTGGAACGTCGCGTAGTGGCGCAGCGCGTCTCCGATGGCCCCTGTCACGCGGGCGCGGGTGCCCCGCCCTTGGGGTCGGGACCGAAGTCGTTGGGGCCATCCGTGCCCTTTTGCACCGCCCAGAACAGGATCACGAGGAAACCGATCACCGGAAGCAGGAACAGAAGCTGCCACCAGCCGGAGCGCCCCACATCATGCAGTCGCCGGGCCGTGACGGCGATGGCCGGAATCAGGGTGATGAGCGTGAAGATCGCCGAGAGCGGGCCGATGTCCTGCAAGACACCCTCGAACAGCGCCGCGTCGATCAGCGACAGGATCGCCGACACCACGAAGATGAACAGGACGAACCACCAGAATTCCGCCCGTTGGGCCCGTCCGTTGAACTCGACGTATTTTTCGCGCAGCACCGTTTCGACGGCGGTTTTCATATCCATCTGCCTGTCTCCCTCATGGGTTGTCGTCCCGGACCCCGTGCAAAAGGGGCAGCGCATCCGCCGCCCCTTCGCCAATCTAGCTGCCTTGTCAGACCTTGGGAATGGAGGTTTCGGCGTAATCCGCCTCGCCCGGCCCTGCGCCATCCCCGGTGATCGGGTCGGCCCCGAAACGGTTGGGGCCCGTATCGCCCGCCTTGGCGAACCACACGATCAGCAGGATCACCCCGACGAGCGGCACGAGACCGATCAATAGCCACCAGCCGCTCCGGTCGATATCGTGCAGCCGCCGCGCCCCGACCGCAAGGATCGGAAGCAGCGTGGCCAGCGCGAAGATGCCCGAGAGGATCGGCGTCTCGGTCGTGGCCGAGAAGCCCCCGTCAGTCGATGTCGTCGTACCGAAAACGAAGGAATCGACGATCCCGAGGAGCAGATAGACGATCAGGTAGAACAGGTAGAACCACCAGTATTCCGCCCGGCGCGCGCGGCCCGAAAAGGTCGCGTATTTGGAATATACGGATTTGACCGCGTCCATCATGTTCATGGCGTCTCTCCCTCAAGCCTTGTGTGTCAGACGCGTGGAACCGAGGTCGGCTCATAGGCGTCGCCGCCGCCGTCACCGCCGCTGCCGTCGATCGGGTCAGCGCCGAAACGGTTGCCGCCCTTGTCGCCGCCCGTCGCGAAGAACACGATCAGCACGATGATACCGACGAGCGGGATCAGCCCGATGAAAAGCCACCAGCCCACGCGGTTGGTGTCATGCAGGCGCCGCACGCTGACCGCGAGATAGGGGATGATCGTGGCGAGCCAGAAGATGCCCGACAGGATCGGCGTGTCCGTCGAGGCGGAAAAGCCGTTCTCGGTCGTGGTGGTGGTGCCGAACAGGAACGAGTCGATAATGCTCAGGATGATGTTGGCGATGAAGTAGAACAGGACGAACCACCAGAATTCGGCCCGGCGCGCGCGGCCCGAGAATGTCGCGTATTTCGAAAAGACGGTTTTCACCGCGTCCATCATGTTCATGTCCCTAAGTCCCCGCTCTGAAATGGCTTGATGGGATCACTCTGCCTGATGCCCCGCAAAAATCAACTTTTTGAGAGCGTGGCACGACATATTCACATTCGTAGGGCTCCATGGGCTCACCCTATTTCTTGCCGATCCGACTTTCGGTGCCGGCAAGGATGCGGCGGATGTTCTCGTGGTGCCGGATGAAGATCAACGCGCCCAGCGCGACCAGCAGGACGACCATCTGCGGAAAGCCCAGAAGCCACGCCCAGAGCGGCGTGAGCAGCGCGGCGACGAGTGCCGCGAGGGACGAGATCCGGAACACGCCGGCGGTCACAAGCCACGTTGCACCGGCGGCCAGCCCCACGGGCCAGGCGAGCGCGAACAGGGTGCCGAGCCAGGTGGCGACCCCCTTGCCGCCCCGGAAGCCGAGGTACACGGGGAAGCAATGGCCAAGGAAAGCCGCGAAGCCGGCGATCTGTGCCGCGTCGTCGCCCAGCAGCGCCCGCGCCACCAGCACCGCGATGCCGCCCTTGCCCGCGTCGAGTATGAGCGTGAGGAAAGCGGCGAGCTTGTTACCGGTCCGCAGTACGTTGGTCGCACCGATGTTGCCCGATCCGATCTTGCGCAGGTCGCCCAACCCGAAAAGCCGGGCCATGACGATCCCGAAGGGAACCGAGCCCAGCAGATAGCCAAGCAGGGCGGTCAGGGCCAGAAGCGGCAGGGCGGTGACGATCTCGGGCATTGGGACCCCCTCAGAGTGTGTAGTGCATGCGCGGCAGGAGCCGGTCGGGCCATGTCTGCGACGGAACTTCGCCCACCTGCACCATGCCCATGCGCGTGTAGAACGGCGTGGCAAACGGATCGGCGTCGAGCGCGAGGGTACTGGCACCCGCCGCCGACGCCTGCGCCAAGGCCCAGTCGAACAGCGCGCGGCCGATTCCACGGCCCATCGCCTCGGGCGCGACGAAGAGCAGGTAAAGCTCGGCCTCGGCCCCGCCGGGCACCAGATGCGCGATCGCGCGGGGGCGACCGTCGTCCCATGTGACGAGGCCGGGACCGAGGTCGGCCTCGGTCGGCGAAAGCTCCTCTTGGCAGGCGTCGAGAAAGGCTTGGTCATATCCCCAGTGCGCCTTGGAGCGCATCGCGACGTCGCCCAGGGCGGGGAGGTCTTCTCGGGTCGCCTCGCGGATCACCCGAACACCCGTTCGCCGCCCACCCATGTGCCCAGCACGCGGCCCTGCATCCGCGCCTCGTCGAACGGGGTGTTCTTGGATTTGCTTTCCAACGCGAAGCGGTCGAGCACGAAGGGCGCGTCCGGATCGAACAGCACGAGGTCGGCACGCCGCCCCTCGCCCAGCGACCCGCCCGGCAGGCCGAACCGCCGCGCCGGGTTGGTCGACAGCGCGCGCCAGAGCGTCGGCAAGTCCATCGACCCGTCGTGGATCAGGCGCATCGCGGCGGGCAGGATCGTCTGAAGCCCCACCGCGCCTGAGGCCGCCTCCTCGAACGGGAGGCGCTTGGATTCCTCGTCCTGCGGCGTGTGCATGGAGCAGACGATGTCGATCAGGCCGGTCGCCACAGCCTCCACCATCGCCTTGCGATCCTCCTCGGACCGAAGCGGGGGCTTCAGCTTGAAGAAGGTGCGGTAATCGCCCACGTCCAGCTCGTTGAGCGTCAGGTGGTGGATGTTCACCCCGGCTGTCACGTCCAGCCCCGCCGCCTTGGCCCGTTCCAGCGCGGGCAGCGCCAGTGCGGTCGACAGACCGTCGGCGTGGTAGCGCACGCCGGTCATCTCGACGAGCGCGAGGTCACGTTCCAGCCCCATCCGCTCGGCCATCGGCGACACGGCGGGCAGACCCCGGAGCGAGGCGAACTTGCCCGAGGTCACGGCGGAACCGTCGCTCAGCGTCGGGTCCTGCGGATGCGCCATGATCAGTGCGCCGACCGAGCGGGCATAGGTCATGGTGCGCGAGAACACCTTGTTGTCGGCGATGACGTGGTCACAATCGGTAAAGGCGACCGCGCCCGCATCCATGAGAAAGCCCATCTCGACCATCTCGCGCCCGGCGCGGCCCTTGGTGAGCGCGGCCATCGGGTTCACCCGGACCGGCGCGCGCTCCCGTGCCCGGCGCTTGACGAAATCGAGCGTCTCGGGCGTATCGATGGCGGGCGTCGTGTCGGGCCGGGTGACCATCGTGGTCACGCCACCCGCCGCCGCCGCGCGGCCTGCTGTGCGGAACCCCTCCTTGTGGCGCTCGCCCGGCTCGCCGATCTTCACGCCGATGTCCACGATCCCGGGCGCAAGGCACTTGCCGCCGCAGTCGATCACCTCGCCCGCCGCCCGCCCGTCGCGCGCGACGATGGCCCCGTCCTCGATGGTCAGCGACCCGATAGCATCCGTCCCCGCCTCTGGGTCGATGAGCCGCGCGTTGGTGAAGGTTCGCAGGGTCATGCGCTCTCTCCCGTATCGCCCGACGGGTCCGACACGCCGTGGATGCGTTTGCGGATGAGGCGCATGACCTCGTGCCCGTCCGGGAGCCGCTCGAAGCCCACCGGCACAGTATATCGTCGGCCCTTGTTGCCGCGCCGTTCCTCGTGGGCAAAGATGATCGTGTCCGGCGGGCCTGCACGGAATTCCACGGTCGTGCCGGCGTTGATCGGATAGCTCTTCAGGCTCTTGCCCTTCGTCAGGAAATTCGTCGCCACGATCGCGCGACGGTCGGTGAGCGTGTACCAGGTGTTGCGCCGGGAGTAGGTCGAGCCGTAGATCGACCAGAAGATCATCCCGACGCCGACCGAAAAGTGGATCAGTCCGAACATCCAGAACATGCCGCCCGCGCTGCTGGCCATGACCATCCAGAACAGTGCGAAGCCCGCAAAGACGACACCGAAGATGACCGTGAAAACCTTGCCGAGGCCCATGTGGAAGTCCTGATCCGGGCGGCCTTGCCACAGGATCTCTTCCCCGTCGTCGAGGATGCCCTCCCATCCCGCGGGAACGCTCATGCGGCTTCTCCCCGGATGGTAGCAGCGGTAGCGGCCGGGTCGGCCTGATACTTGATCATGTACTTGTCGCCAGACCGGGTGATGACCTGCGCGGCCGAAAAGATGGTGCGCACCTTCACGATGTCGGCGCGCGGGACACGCACCCCGGCGGGCGAGATCAGCTCGCTCCGGGTGAGTGTCCAATCCTGCCCGATCTGCTCGGACGCGACATAGACGCCGCGAACAGCGATGGCGGCGACCGCACCCACCACGCCGGTCCAGGCATGTTCGTTGCCCAGCGCCATGAGGAGCGCCACGGCGAGGACCGATCCGATGGCGGCGAGCATCACATGCTCCTTGATGTAGGTGGCCCGGTTGCCGGTGAAGGTCGCGACGGCGGTTTCGGTCATGCGAGCACCATGATGACGGCGGCGACGGCGATGATGACAGCGACCATTGCGACGAAGATACCCCAGGGCATCTTGCGCGGCCCTTGTCCCGGTGTGGCCCCGCCCGCAATGCTGCCCTGCGTCGAGGCGCTGGCCGGGGCGGGTGTGGAGACGGTGAGGGTCGCTTCCTCCTGATACCGGCCCACGAAACGCGCCGGATGGGCCGGGTCGAAATGCCCGGTCTGGCCCGCGACCGCCTTGCCGTGGACGAGCGCGATCACGCCACTCAGGCTCGCCAGCGTCCGGGCGTCCTCGGCCACGCTCTCGACGCTCATGCCGTTGGCGTCGGTAAGGTAGCGGGTCAGCCCGTATTCCGCGATCTGGCCCTCCGGGAAGACCTCGACATGGGCGGGGTTCAGATCCTTGAGCCCGAGCGCACCGGGCAGCGGCCAGTCGCCGGTGTCGGGGTCCGGGGCCTTCCATGTGTCGATCCGGGCCGGGTCGATATCCAGAAGGAAGACCCAGATCGTGCGCGGGCCCGTCCCGCCGGGCAGTTCAAGCTCGGTGCGGCTCATACCATCACCCCTTCGTTTTCCGTCTCGGCCCGCAAGTTGCGGGCGAGCAGGTCCATCGCCGCCATGCGCACGGCCACGCCCATTTCGACCTGTTCCTGGATCACGGAACGGTTGATGTCGTCGGCGATGGTCCCGTCGATCTCGACCCCCCGGTTCATCGGGCCGGGGTGCATGACGATGGCGTCATCCTTGGCGAGCGCGAGTTTCTCGGCGTCGAGCCCGTAGCGGTGATAATATTCGCGCTCGGACGGGATGAACCCGCCGTCCATCCGCTCCCGTTGCAGGCGGAGCATCATCACCACGTCGACCCCTTCGAGCCCCGCTTTCATGTCGTCGAACACCTCGACCCCGAAGTCGCGGATCTGGGCAGGCATGAGCGTGGGCGGACCGATCAGGCGGACGCGGTTTTCCATCTTGCCGAGCAGGATCAGGTTCGAGCGCGCCACGCGGCTGTGGGCGATATCGCCGCAGATCGCGATAGACAGCCGATGCAGCCGCCCCTTGGCCCGCCGGATCGTCAGCGCGTCGAGCAGGGCCTGCGTCGGGTGTTCGTGCCGCCCGTCGCCCGCGTTCAGGACCGCGCAGTTCACCTTCTCGGCCAGCAGGTTCACCGCGCCCGAATGGGGATGACGCACCACGATCAGGTCCGGGTGCATCGCGTTGAGCGTGAGCGCCGTGTCGATCAGCGTCTCGCCCTTTTTGATCGAAGACGCCTGCATCGCCATGTTCATGACGTCCGCGCCAAGGCGCTTGCCCGCCAGTTCGAAGCTCGCCTGCGTGCGTGTCGAGTTCTCGAAGAACATGTTGATCTGGGTAAGGCCCGCCAGCACGTCACGCCGTTTCTTGGGCTGTTTGTTCAGATCGACATAGGTGTCGGCAAGGTCCAGAAGCGTCGTGATCTCCGTGGGATGGAGCGGCTCGATCCCCAGAAGGTGACGATGGCGGAATGTCATGGCCGGGACCCCCTTGTTATCCGGCTTATAGGAAGCGGCGCGGGGACGGGCAATCCCCCGACAGGTGTCAGTCGACCCGGAACCGGGCGAAAACGTCGATCGCGCGCGTTTCCAGATCGCGCCAGTCGGGCAGATGGACGCGGTCGTATTGCAGGATGATCCGGTCGGAACGTCCCGCCCTGAAACGGTGGTTGCAGGTCGTGCCGAAGCAGTCGATCACCGTGCGGGTCAGCCCGCCCTCGCGCAGCGCGAGAAGCTCCTCTCCCCCGCCCTTGGGCAGCCAGATCAGACCGTGGGGCCCGGTCCGGGCCGTGGCGCCGGGCCGCGTCACTGCCCGCGCAACCGTTGGGGCGAGACCCGCGCCGAACCACGCGGTCGGGAACATTGCGTCCAGTGCGGCTGAGAAATCGGGATAGGTCACGGAAAGCCCCAGCGTCTCAGGGGGCGCCGGGGCCGGGCCGAAGTCGCGCGGGACGAGGAACAGAGTGCCGTTCAGGTCCACGAAGACCGCGTCGCTCTCCCCGTTCACCAACCCCGACTGCCCTTGCGGCGTGCAGTAAAGCATCGGGCGGTCCGTCTCGGTGCCGGCGAAGCGCATGAGACGAAAGGACCAATGGTGGTTCGCGCCCTGCGGCGTGACCAACATGGGGTGCGGCCCGGCGGCGGGTCCGCTCTTGTCCATCGTGAGGAAGGTGAGGTCGGCGCGCGCCATGGCCCCGCGTGCGCGCAGGGGAAGCGAAATACAGTGATCCTCCGCCGCGATACGATCTGCCGAGGCGAGAACGAGGCGCGGGTGCAGCACCCATGAGCCGACCGAGAGCGCGACGAGCGCCGCCGCGTATGCTCCAAGGCTCCAGCTCACCCGCCGCCACGGAACAAAAACCGCGATCCCCGCGACGAGCGCTGCCATGACGACCGGCAAGGCGTGCGCCAACGCGATTTGGTCCGATCCGGCGAAAACTCCGGCATATTCGGCAAAGGCGATCCCAGCCACGAGCACGGCGAGGCCGCTCAGGAGGACAGTGTCGAAGGCGGGCAGTCGGGTTTCGGCTGCCTCCCCGCGCATCTGACGGACCAGCAGGCGAACCGCCGTCACGACCGTGGCGGGTCCGGCGAAAATCAGCGCGAGCACGATCGTCAACCCGGACCTGGAGACGCCCGGAACGGGAGGCAGCAGGAACAGGTATGTCGCGGCCGCCAGCACCCCGGCGACCCACAAGCGCCACGCCCAGCGCCACGGCATCAGCGTGACGAAGGCGGTCAGCACCCCACCGACGGATATGAACAGGAGAGCGGCCATCGCCGCAGGCTACGGTGTGGTTGCTGTTCTGCCAAGCGGCATGGACGCCATTCGCGCCGGGGCGTAGCTTGTGCGTCATGGAATCGGCTCTGGACTGGCATCAGGCGAAAGCGCTGCTCGATTGGTATGTCGAGCTGGGGGTGACCGACGCGATCGCGGAGGGCCCCATCGACCGCTATGAAGCTGCCGTGCAGGCCCCTAAGCCGGTCACGCAGCTCGTCCCGTCCTCGGGTCCCGCCGCTGCGCCGGAACCGGATGCCCCGCAGACGACCGACTGGGTCGCCGTGGCCAAGGAACGCGCGGGCGCGGCGGCGAGCCTCGAAGCGCTGGCAGACGCGATGCAGGGATTCGAAGGCTCCCCCCTGAAACGCGGCGCACGTTCGTTCGTTTTTGCTGACGGCAATCCTGCGGCGCGGATCATGGTCGTGGGCGAAGGCCCCGGCGCCGAAGAAGACCGTGAAGGGCGGCCCTTCGTCGGTCCCGCCGGGCGGCTCCTGGACCAGATGTTCGCGGCCATCGGGCGCAGCCGGACCACGCCGGACACCGAGAACGTGCTCTATATCACCAACGTGGTGCCGTGGCGTCCGCCCGGAAACCGCAACCCGACGCCTGAGGAAATCGCCATGTTCACGCCGTTCCTCATGCGCCATATCGAGCTGGCCGACCCGGATATCGTGGTGCCGATGGGCAATATCGCCCTCACCGCACTCATGGGCCTGACCGGCATCACACGCCAGCGCGGCCAATGGGGCGAGGTGGCCGGACGCCCGGCGCTTCCCACGTTCCACCCGTCTTTTCTGCTGCGCAATCCGATCTCCAAGCGCGAGGCATGGTCCGACCTCCTCGCGCTTCAGGCGAAGTTGAGAGAGGGACCATGAGCATCGACACGTCCAAGGACTTCATCCCCGTCCGCATCGCCGTGATGACGGTCTCTGACACCCGCACGGTGGAGGATGACCGCTCCGGCGAAACGCTCGTGGGCCGGATCGAAGCGGCGGGGCATGTGTTGGCCGACCGCACGATCGTCAGGGACGAACGTGAGGTGATCGCGGCCAAGCTCGCCGACTGGTGTGCGAACCCGGAGATCGACGTGGTCATCTCGACCGGCGGTACGGGCCTCACGGGCCGGGACGTGACCGTGGAAGCGCACCGCGACGTCTACGAGAAAGAGATCGAGGCCTTTGCCACCGTCTTCACCCTCGTGTCGATGCAGAAGATCGGCACCTCGGCGGTGCAAAGCCGCGCGACGGGCGGCGTGGCCAATGGCACCTATCTTTTCGCCCTGCCCGGCTCCACCGGGGCCTGCAAGGACGCCTGGGACGAAATCCTCGCCTATCAGCTCGACTACCGCCACGCCCCCTGCAACTTCGTGGAAATCCTGCCCCGTCTCGACGAACACAAGCGACGGAAATAGGACCGAGCGCCGTTTAAGCTCGTAACACCCTTGTCACCCCTGCTTGATTGCCAGCGTCGCCGGGTGCGGGCAGGGTTGTCGTGCAGTTTGAAACGGATCGCTCCATGCGCTTTCTTCGCCGCTCCCTCACCGGGTTGTTCCTCGCCGCGCTGACCGTCACGGCACTGGGGTTCGCCGCCTATGTCGTGCGCGACGCGGTCGAAACCCGGATGAGCCGCGAAAGCGGTTCGATGCCCGCGCGTGAGCGGGTCTATTCGGTCAACGTCGTGACCGTGACTGGCGGGACCGTCGCCCCGGTGCTCGAGGCATTCGGCGAGGTGCAGTCGCGCCGCACGCTGGAAATCCGCGCGCGCACCGGCGGGACCGTGGTGGAGCTTGGCGACAATTTCATCGAGGGGGGGCGGGTCGAGCAGGGCCAGATGCTCGTGACCATCGACCCCACGGACCTTGAAGACGCCGTCTCGCTCGCCCGCGCGGACCTTGCCGAGGCAGAGGCGGAAGTGTCGGATGCCGAGGCGGCGCTGATCCTCGAACAGGATGACCTTGCCAGTGCGCGGCGACAGTACGAACTGCGCCAGACCGCCGTGTCGCGCCAGCAGGACCTTCTGGACCGGGGCGTGGGGCTGGCCGCCGAGCTGGAGAATGCGCGCCTGTCCGAAAGTTCCGCGGAACAGGCCGTCCTCGCTGCGCGATCAAACGTCAACGCCGCACGCGCCCGCGTCTCTTCCTCCGAGATCGCGCTGGAGCGCGCCCGGATCGCGCTGAACGAGGCCGAGCGCCGACTGGCCGAGGCGACGATCACCGCCGAATTCACGGGGGCGCTGGCCGATGTCGCAGCACTGCAGGGGCGGCTCGTGACAGCCAACGAACAGCTCGCAACGCTGGTGGACCCGGACGCGCTCGAGGTGAGCTTCCGACTGTCCACCGCCCAATACGCGCGGCTTCTGGACGGCGACGGCGACCTCGTTCCCGCCGACGTGACGGCAAGCCTCGATCTGTCCGGCTTCAACCTCGTGGCCACGGGCACCATCGCGCGCGAAAGCGCCGCGGTCGGCGACGGGCAGACCGGGCGGCTGATCTTCGCGACCCTGTCGTCCGCGCCGGGTTTTCGCCCCGGCGATTTCGTGACCGTGACCATCCGCGAACCCGAGATCACGGGCGTCGCCGAGTTGCCTGCAAGCGCCGTGTCCTCCTCCGGTACCGTTCTGGTGCTGGGCGACGAAGACCGGCTTGAAGAAGTCACTGTCACTGTCGCGCGGCGGCAGGGCGACACGGTGCTGATCGAGGCCGCCCAGCTCGAAGGCCGCGAAGTGGTCGAGGAACGCACGCCCACGCTCGGCGCCGGTATCCGTGTCCGCCCCCAGCGCACCGACCCGCAGGCAGGCGAAGCGGCGGCAGAAGCGGCCGACGCCCCGTCGATGATCGCTCTGGACGACGACCGGCGCACGCGCCTCATCTCTTTCGTCGAGGGCAATCAAATGCTGCCCACCGACGCCCGCGAACGCATCCTGACCCAATTGCGCAAGCCCGAGGTTCCGGCCCGGATGGTCGAACGCATCGAAAGCCGGATGGGGGGCTGAGATGGCGACGCGGTTCAACGCGGGCGGGGTCCTGTCCTATTTCACGCGCCACGCGACGGTCGCGAACCTCCTGTTCGTCCTCCTGATCGTGGCGGGGAGCATGGCGCTCCCAAACATGCGGGCGCAGTTCTTCCCGGACGTGGTGGTGGACGACATCCGCGTCAGCGTCACATGGAGCGGTGCGGGGGCCGAGGACGTGGACGCAGGCATCGTGCAGGTGCTCGAACCCACCCTGCTCTCGGTCGACGGCGTCGAGGAAAGCTCATCGCGCGCCCGCGAGGGCAGCGCCAGCATCCGGCTGGAGTTCGAGCCGGGCTGGGACATGTCGCAGGCGCTGGATGACGTCACGACGGCGGTAAACGGGGTGAACACCCTGCCCGACGCGGCGGAAGACCCCCGCATCACGCGCGGCGGCTGGCGTGACCGGGTGACGGACGTGGTCATCACCGGCCCCGTGGGCATCGACCAGCTCGCCCGGTTCTCGGACGAGATGGTCGCGCGGCTGTTTCAGGAGGGCGTGACGCGCACCTCGATCAACGGTGTCGTCGCGCCCCAGACCGTCGTGGAGGTGCGCACCGCCGACCTCGTGCGCTACGATGTCACGATGCCCGAGATCGCGCAGGCTATCGCGAGCGAAGCGGATGCGAGCCCGGCGGGCAGCGTGGCCTCGGGCGCGGCACGGGTGCGTGCGGGGGTCGAAAAGCGCAGCGCCGAGGACATATCGGGGATCGTCCTGCGCTCGGAACTCGACGGCTCCAAGCTCACCATCGGCGACGTGGCCGAGATCCGGGTGGAGGGCGTGGACCGCGCCCGCACGTTCTTCGTGGGCGAAAACCCGGCGGTCACCGTCAGCGTCGTGCGCAACGCGGCCGGCGACGCCATCGGCATCCAGCGCACGGTCGAGGAAGTTGCGGCCGAGATGATGACGACCCTGCCCGAAGGCGTCTCGATCGACCTGATCCGCACGCGCGCTGAGCTTATCACCGGGCGTCTCAACATCCTTATGGAGAACGGGGCGATGGGCCTCGTCCTCGTGCTCATCACGCTGTTTCTGTTCCTCAATGCGCGCACGGCGCTGTGGGTCGCGGCGGGGATTCCGGTATCGATGCTCGCGGCCATCGCGATCATGTATGCGCTCGGTCTGACCATCAACATGATCTCGCTCTTCGCGCTCATCATCACGCTGGGCATCGTGGTGGACGATGCCATCGTCGTGGGCGAACACGCGGATTTCCGGGCGCGACGACGGGGCGAAGGCCCGGTGGAGGCCGCCGAGAACGCCGCGCGGCGCATGTTCGCACCGGTGTTTTCCTCGACCCTCACCACCATCATCGCTTTCTTCGGCCTCACGCTTATCGGCGGGCGGTTCGGTGACTTCATCGCGGATGTGCCCTTCACGGTGATCGCCGTGCTCGCCGCGTCGCTGGTCGAGTGCTTCCTGATCCTGCCCAATCACATGTCCCATGCGCTGGCCCACGCGGCCAAGGAGCACTGGTACGACTGGCCCTCGCGGCAGGTGAACAAGGGATTCCGGTGGTTCCGTGAGCGGGTCTTCCGGCCCATCATGTCCCTCGTCGTGACGGGGCGTTACGCGGTCTTTGCCGGGGCCGTCCTGCTCCTGGCGACGCAGGCCGCGCTGTTCATTCGCGGCGACGTGCCCTTCCGCTTCTTCAACGCACCCGAACAAGGCACGGTAACGGGCAACTTCGCGATGGTGAACGGTGCCACGCGGGCCGATACGCTCGACTTCCTGAGCGACCTTCAGGCGTCGGTCGATGCCACGGGCGCCGCGCTGGAGGAGGAACACGGGCGCAACCCGGTCACCTACGTTCTGGCCGAGATCGGCGGCTCGTCCGGACGCGGCCTTGCCAGCGCCGAGGACAAGGACGCGGACCTTCTGGGCTCCATCACCATCGAGCTGATCGACGCGGACCTGCGGCCCTATTCCTCGTTCGAATTCGTCTCGATCGCGCAGGACAACGTGCCCGATCACCCGCTGCTCGAGGAGTTCACGTTCCGCGGCGGCCGTTTCGGCCCCGGCGGCGATGCGCTCGACATCGAGCTTACGGGGGCGGACAGCGATACGCTCAAATCCGCCGCCGAAGCCCTCAAGACCGCACTGGGCGAGTTTCCGGAGGTCTCCGCGCTTGAAGACAGCCTCGCCTATGACAAGGAAGAGCTGGTGCTGGAACTGACGCCGCAGGGTCAGGCGCTCGGCTTCACCATCGACGAGATCGGGCAGGTCCTGCGCAACCGGCTGTCGGGGATCGAGGCCGCGACCTATCCCGACGGGATGCGTTCGGCGGCGATCCGGGTCGAACTGCCGGAAAGCGAGCTGTCGCTGGCCTTTCTGCAACGCTCGCAGTTGCGCACGGATCAGGGGAACTATGTGAACCTCGCCGATCTGGTCTCGATCACCTCACGCACCGGGTTCGCCAGTGTGAACCGTGAAAACGGGCTGCGCGTGGTCGAAGTCACGGGCGACATGGACGAGGGCGACGGGGAGCGTGCGGCGGAGATCCAGCGCGCGGTCGAAGAGACGATCCTGCCGACCATCGCCGAGGACTGGGGCGTCGAATACCGCTTTGCCGGGTTGAGCGAGCAGGAGGACCGGTTCCTGTCTGACGCGCTCCTCGGTCTCATCATCTGCCTCATCGGCATCTACATCGTGCTGGCTTGGATTTTCTCGAGCTGGACCCGGCCCCTCGTCGTCATGGCAATCATCCCCTTCGGCTTGATCGGCGCGATCTACGGCCACAATGCCTGGGGCGTTCCCTTGTCGATGTTCTCGGTCGTCGGGTTGATCGGCATGGTCGGGATCATCATCAACGATTCCATCGTGCTGGTGTCGACGGTGGATGAATACGCGGCCGACCGTGGCATCCGCCATGCGGTCATCGACGCGACAGCGGACCGCCTGCGGCCCGTGTTCCTGACCACCGCGACAACCGTTCTCGGACTCCTGCCGCTCCTGTTCGAAGGGTCGCAACAGGCGCAGTTCCTCAAGCCCACGGTCATCACGCTGGTCTACGGGCTTGGCTTCGGCTTCATCCTCGTGCTGCTGGTCGTGCCCGCGATCCTCGCCATGCAGGAGGATCTGCGCCGTCAGATGGGCGCCCTGCGCCACGCGCTCGCCATCGGGCGGCGCGCGCCCTGGGTGGCGCGGATCATGAGCGTGTCCGTGGTGCTTCTGGCCGCGCTCTTTGCCGTAACGATGGGCTGGGTTCTGGTGACCGGCGCACTGCCGGGCGGAAGCGGGTCAATCGGGCTGGCGGGCGGGCTGTTCCTGCTGGGATCACTCGTGATCTCGGTCGGGGCCTATCTCGCAGCCCTCGCGCTGCGCCCGCGCTCAGTCTGAGAGATCGCACCCGTCGATATCCACGGCCCGACCCGCCGCAATCACGGTAAGGCGCAGGTCGTCGCTTGTCATCTCGAACGGGCGGGCGTTGGGCGGCACGAAATCGGCATGGGCCACGAGGTGCCCGGCGCCGTCGCGAACGGACACGGCCTCCGACACCCAGATCGTCGGATTGTCGGCCTCCATCACCACAATCTCGTCGGCGCCGATGGCGGGCATGTCGAGGCGCGCGGTCACACGCACGCCGTCCGACAAATCCTCGCGCGTGCAGGAGGCCGTAACGACCCCCGCCTCGCCGGCCGTGTCGGGACGGGCGGCCAACGCGCGTTCGATCACCGGGTCCGGGTCGCGGTCGGTGTCGTTCAGAACGGCATCAACCTGCGCCTCGAGCGGCACGCAGATTTCCTCGCAGATCCCGACGAGGATATCAGCGTCGATATGGATCGGATCGCCTGCCTGCGCCGGCGTCAGTTCCAGCGGCAGGATCAGCTCATGCTTGTAGCCGATGGTGGTCATATCGTCGCGGCTGATGACCTCCGGCACGGGCCAGTGATAGGTCACGCCCGCCACGTTCACCGACTGGGACCAGTCGACCTCCGGGGGAATGCCCCCCTCGCCCGGCGCGCGCCAGTAAGTCTTCCACCCGTCATCCAGGGTCACCCGCAGGGCGGCCATATGGTGCCCGTTGTCCATACGCCAGCCGGGCAGGAGCGTGACCTGCGCCGGGGCCGGCTCGGCGACGACGGGCGCGGCCGAGACGAGCAGCGCGGCGAAAAGAGGCAAGGGTGCAAACTTCATGCACCCGATATAGCCAGCATCGGCTGAAGCAAAAGTCACATTCCTGCCAGCCGCGCGCGATCCCGGGTCGGGTCTTGCAAACGCGCCACCGCCGTGCCCATCTTTGGGCGATGGACAAAACGCCTGAACTCAGTGATCTGGCCGGCAAGCTCCTGATCGCCATGCCCGGTATGGGCGACCCGCGCTTTGAAAACAGCGTGGTCTTTCTCTGCGCCTATTCGGATGAAGGCGCGATGGGGCTGATCGTGAACAAGACCGTGCCGGACATCAAACTCGACGATGTGCTGGAACAGCTCGACATCGTGCGCGGCACGGGGAGCGAAGGAATCGGCGTGCACTTCGGTGGCCCGGTCGAAGGCGGGCGCGGATTCGTCCTCCATTCCGGCGACTACGAGGGCGGCGGCGGCACGCTTGCCGTGGATACCACCTTCGCCATGACCGCCACGAAAGACATCCTTGTGGACATCGCCAAGGGCGCGGGCCCGCGACAGGCGATCACGGCACTGGGTTATGCAGGCTGGGGGCCGGGGCAGCTCGAAGACGAATTGCAGCAGAACGCATGGCTCATGGCGGATGCGGACGAGGCGATCGTCTTTGACGCGGACAACGGCTCCAAATGGGCGCGTGCGCTCAAGACGCTCGGGATCGACCCCTCGGTCCTCGCCTCAGACGGCGGACGCGCCTGACTCCTTGCCCTGACGCGCGGCCCGTGGTCAGGTCGGCGCGACGCACAGCAAGGGGAACCCGATGGAACTCAAATCCGAAAACGCCTGCTTCGGCGGCACACAGGGCGTATTTTCCCACGCCTCCCGCGCCACCGGGACCGACATGACCTTCGGCCTGTTCCTCCCCGCCGAGGCGCGCGATGGGCCGGTGCCGGTGCTGTGGTATCTCTCGGGCCTCACCTGCACCCATGAGAACGCCATGACCAAGGCCGGGGCGCAGGCATGGGCCGCCGAACAGGGCCTCGCCCTCGTGTTTCCCGACACGTCCCCGCGCGGCCCCGGCGTCGCGGATGACGAGGCTTTCGACCTCGGACAGGGCGCGGGCTTTTACGTCAACGCGACCGAACAGCCGTGGTCGCAGCATTTCCGCATGTGGGACTATGTCACCGAGGATTTGCCGGAGCTTCTGTTCAACACCTTCGCGCTGGACCCCGAGCGGCAGGCGATCACCGGGCATTCGATGGGCGGTCACGGCGCGCTCACCATTGCCATGACGCTGCCGGAACGGTTTTGCAGCGTCTCGGCCTTTTCCCCGATCTGCCACCCGACCGCCTCGGACTGGGGCCAGAAACAGCTCACCGCCTATCTCGGCGACGATCAGGACGCGTGGGAGGCGCATGATTCCGTGCTTCTGATGCGCGAACGGGGGTTCGACGGGCCGATGCTTATCGACACCGGAACCAAGGACCAGTTCATCGACCTGCTCATGCCCGAAACCCTGATGCGCGAGATCGGGCAGCGCCGCCAGCAGTCCGTCGTGCGGCTCCAGCCCGGGTACGATCACAGCTATTTCTTCGTGTCGAGCTTCATGGAAGAGCACGTCGCGTTCCACGCCGAGGCGCTCTACGCGTGATCTACGTCGATGCCGACGCCTGCCCGGTCAAGGCCGAGGCGGAAGCGGTCGCGACGCGCCACCGCGTGCCGCTGGCGATGGTGTGCAATGGCGGCCTGCGCCCGTCAGCCAACCCGCTTGTCGAGATGGTCTATGTCCCGGACGGCCCGGATGAGGCCGACAAGTGGATCGCCGAACGCGCCGGGCCCGGCGACGTCGTGGTGACCGGGGACATCCCGCTCGCCGCGAAATGCGTCGAGGCCGGGGCACGGGTTGTGAAGCATGATGGCGAGCCGCTGACGGTCGCGAACGTGGGTCAGGCGCTGGCAACGCGCGACCTGATGACCGACCTGCGGGCTGCCAATCCGTTCCGGCAGGGCGGGGGCAAGGCGTTCTCGAAAGCGGACAGGTCGCGGTTTCGCGACGGGCTCGACCGGGCGCTGCGCATGGCGCTTGGCGATGCGGCGAAAGGCTGAATCCATGTGAAGGTGGCCGGCGACGATCTGGCATGTCACTGAAACAAAACAGTATTCATCTCTACTTCTCTAAAATTCCGGAAAAAACGTAGAGTGGTGGGGCGGCACGCAGGACCCCGAAGAAAGACGGGTTGCTTTGTGGGTCGAATCAACTATAAAACTAGTTATATCGTTTGATACGGAGTCCCGCATGACCCCCGCCCTCGCAGCCGCAGGTTTCGCCGCCATCGGATCGGAGCACCGCCTCGACGTCCTCAAGACGCTCGTGCGCGCCGGAGAAGACGGCCTGAACATCGCCGCCATTCAGGAGCGGACGGGCATCGCCCAGTCCACCCTCGCCCACCACCTCAAATCGCTCGTGGGCGGCGGACTCGTCAGCCAGGAGAAACGCGGGCGCGAAACGATCAACCGCGCCGAATACGAACAACTGCGGCTTCTGGCCGCCTACATCCTCGAAGCGTGCTGTGCCGATGCCCCCCTCGCCACCCGGAACGCCGAGGACGCCGCATGACCGACAGCACAGCCCCCCGCAGCCCTTCTTTCGGCGACATCCTCAAACGGGCGAAGTCGCCCTGGACCGTGTCCGCCCTTTGCCTGCTCGCCGTCGCCATCCTGGACCCGGCCCGCCTGGGCCACATCACCGGCGACGCGGCGCGGGCG
This sequence comes from Maritimibacter sp., assembly GCA_002695005.1. GTDB lineage: Bacteria > Pseudomonadota > Alphaproteobacteria > Rhodobacterales > Rhodobacteraceae > Maritimibacter. The sequence continues at coordinate 320,033 of NZNT01000020.1, read as the reverse complement.
TTCGGGGGCACGCTGCCCTTCATCCTCTTCGCGGTCGCGCTCGTGGCGTATCTCAAGGCCTCGGGCGCCGAGACTCTCATCGGGCGCGCTTTCGAGGGGCGCGAGGCGACGGCCATCGTCCTCGCCGCCCTGTTCGGCGGACTCGCGCCCTTCTGCTCCTGCGAGGTGATCCCCTTCGTCGCCGGACTCATCGCCCTCGGCGCGCCGATTGCGGCGATCATGGCCTTCTGGCTCGCCTCCCCCCTGATCGACCCCGGCTCGCTCCTCATCACCGCCGCAGCGCTCGACTGGCCCTTCGCCATCGGCAAGGCAACGGCAGCGGTCGGGCTGGGCCTGTTCGGCGGGTTCGTGACGATGGCCATCGCCCGCACCGGCGTGCTCGCCAACGTCGCCAAGCCCCGCCCGAAACAAGGCTGCGGCTGTGGCGCGAACCCCGCCACGGGCCGCCCGCACTGGAAGATCTGGACCGAGGCCGACCGGCGTGAGAGCTTCCGCACCGAGGGTTGGGAGAACCTCGTCTTCCTCGTCAAGTGGTTGGTGCTGGCCTATGTCCTCGAGGCCCTGCTCATCGCCTACATGCCTGCCGAGCTCATCGCCTCGGTCGTCGGCGGCGAAGGTGTCGGGACAATCGCGCTCTCGGCCCTCGTCGGGATGCCTGCCTACCTCAACTCCTATGTCGCCCCGGCCCTGCTTGCGGGTCTCATGGAACAGGGGATGAGCGCGGGGGCCGCGATGGCGTTCATGGTGGCCGGGGCCGTGAGCAGCATTCCGGCAATGGCCGCGATCTGGGCGCTGGTGAAACCCCGCGTCTTCGCGCTCTACCTCACCCTCGGCGTGACCGGCGCGGTGATCGCGGGGATCGTGTTTCAGGCTGTGGTCTGACCGACCGCCGCCTATCTGTAATGTCCTCGCCGGGCAGCACGTCCCGCACCTTCTCCAGCCTCAAGCGGTGGCCGCATAGATGAAGAAGCGCCTCCCTGCGCGCGCCGCTCAGGCCACCGCGCCCATCGCCACCCCGGGTGACGCGGTTCCGCCGCGTCGCGGCCGCCCCGCCCCTTGCCAGCACGGCGCCCCGGCGGTAGGCAAGGTCGGACCCGAAAACGAGGGAAAACGATGTCCAAGGACGATCCGAAGACGCTGGTTTCGACCGAATGGCTCGCCCGGCACCTGAACGACCCGGACCTGCGCCTGATCGACGCCTCCTGGCACATGCCGGACGCAGGCCGAGACGGGCGTGCGGAATACGACGCGGGCCATATCCCCGGCGCGCGCTATTTCGACATCGACGAGGTCTCCGACGCCCGCTCGGACCTGCCGCACATGGCGCCGCCGGTCGAAAAGTTCATGTCGCGGATGCGCGCGATGGGCATCGGGGACGGCCATCAGGTCGTGGTCTACGATTCCACCGGCATCTTCTCGGCCCCCCGCGTCTGGTGGACCTTCCGCCTGATGGGCAAGACCGATGTCGCCGTGCTCGACGGGGGCCTTCCGAAATGGCAGGCCGAGGGACGCGAGTTGGAGGATATGCCCCCCGTCATCCGCGACCGCCACATGACCGTGAGCCGGCAGGCCGATATGGTGAAGGACGTGACGCAGGTGGCCGCCGCCGCCAAGCTGGGCGACTGGCAGATCGTCGATGCCCGCGCCGCCGACCGCTTTCGTGGCGAGGCGCCGGAACCGCGCGACGGGCTGCGCTCGGGCCATATCCCGAATTCGCGCAACCTGCCCTTCCGTGACCTCCTGAACCCGGACGGCACGATGAAGGACGAGGGCGGGTTGCGCGCGGCCTTCGACGCGGCGGGCATCGACCTCGCCAAACCGGTGATCTCCTCCTGCGGTTCCGGCGTGACCGCGGCGATCATCGACCTCGCCCTCGCGCGTATCGGCCACCCGCGCCACGCGATCTACGACGGGTCCTGGGCGGAATGGGGCATGTACAACGATCTGAAGGTCGCCACCGGCGACGCATGAGAGGCCCGCGGGCCGCAATCGGAGAGATGAAATGTTCGAACACCTGAACGCACAGGCGCAGGACAAGATCATGGCGCTCATGGTCGAATACCGCGAAGATCCGCGCGACACCAAGGTCGACCTCGGCGTCGGGGTCTACAAGGACCCGACCGGGAACACCCCTGTCATGCGCGCGGTCAAGGCAGCCGAAAAACAGCTCTGGGAGGCTGAAACCACCAAGAGCTACACGGCGCTTGGCGGTGATCCGGCCTTCGTGAAGGCGCTGTCGGGTCTCGTCCTCGGCGGTGCGGTAGAGGAAGACCTGCTCGCTGGCGCGGCCCAGCCCGGCGGCACCGGCGCGATCCACCAGGCGCTGGAACTCGTGAAGATGGCGAACCCCGACGCGACCGTCTGGGTCTCGGACCCCACCTGGCCCAACCACCTGTCGATCATCAAGCACCTCAAGATGACAATGAAACCCTACCGTTACTTCGACGACGAGACGCGGGCGGTGGATTTCTCCGGCATGATGGCCGACCTCGACGGCGTGCGCCCGGGCGACGTCGTGATCCTGCACGGCTGCTGCCACAACCCGACCGGCGCGAACATCAACCTCGAACAATGGCGCGAGGTGACCGAGCTTCTGTCCAAGAAGGGCGTGCTGCCGCTCATCGACATCGCCTACCAGGGCTTCGGCGACGGGCTGGAGGCAGATGCCGCCGGCGTGCGCCACGTCGCCTCGACCCTGCCCGAAACGCTGATCGCGGCGAGCTGCTCCAAGAACTTCGGGGTCTACCGCGAACGGACGGGCCTGCTAATGGCCGTGTCGCCGGACGACAAGATGACCGCTGTGACCCAGCAGAACCTCACACATCTGAACCGTCAGAACTTCTCATTCCCGCCGGATCACGGGGCAAGGGTCGTTCAGATGATCCTCGACGATCCGGCGCTGCGCACGGAGTGGGAAACCGAACTTGAGGACGTCCGCCTGACCATGCTCGGCCTTCGCACCCAGCTGGCCGAAGCGTTGCAGGCGCGCACGGGGTCGGATCGCTTCGGCTTCATCGCCGAGCACCGCGGCATGTTCTCCCGCCTCGGCGCAACGCCTGAACAAGTGGCGGATATGAAAGAGCGGCACGGAATCTACATGGTCGGCGACAGCCGTATGAACATTGCTGGTCTGAACAAAGACACCGTCGACATCCTCGCAGATGCGATCGTGGACGCGGGCGTCTGACGGAATTTGCGCCGGCTTCGCCGTCGCGACGCGCCGCGCCCTTCGGGCGCGGCGTTTGCATTTCAAGCCCCCTGAACCTGCGCGGGCGTGACGGTCCGAGGGGGCGCTGCCCCCACGCCGGCCAGCAAGCTGGCCGACGCCCCCCGAGGTTTTCGGAAACAGAGAAGGGACACGTTAACGCGCCATTAAGGTTAAGGCGCTATGCCTGCGATGCGGCACCAGCTGAGGAGCCAGGGCCGTAAACGGAGAAGCCCCCTGCACCCAGATGCAGGGGGTGGACCGTTCATCTTCTCTGTTTGAGGAAACCTTCGGGGGGTGAGCCCGAAGGGCGAGGGGGGCAGACAGCCCCCCTACCCGATCACAGCCCCGCGCTTCGGCCTGGGGGTCGCCCCGGCCGAGCGCAGCGAGGCCCCGCCGCGACGCGGGCGAAGCCCGCGGCGCAACACCCCGTCACATATGGATCGGCCCGTCGCCACAGGCGAGCGCCGCTTCGCGCACCGCTTCGGAAAAGGTCGGGTGGGCATGACAGGTCCGGGCGAGGTCTTCGGCTGCCGCACCGAATTCCATGGCCACACAGGCCTCGTGGATCAGGTCACCAGCCGACGGTCCGATGATGTGCACGCCAAGGATACGGTCGGTTTCCTTGTCCGACAGGACCTTCACGAACCCGTCGCCCTGGAAGACCGCCTTGGCACGGGCGTTGCCCATGAACGAGAATTTGCCGACCTTGTAGGCCCGCCCTTCCTCTTTCAACGCTTCCTCGGTCTTTCCGACCGCTGCCACCTCAGGCACCGTGTAGATCACGCCGGGGATCACGTCATAGTTCACATGGCCCGCATGGCCCGCGATGGATTCGGCGACCGCCATCCCCTCGTCCTCGGCCTTGTGGGCGAGCATCAGGCCGGGGGTGACGTCGCCGATGGCCCAGATGCCGTCGACGTTGGTTTTCCAGTGATCGGTTTCGATCACGCCGCGGTCGTTGGTCTTCACGCCGACCTCTTCGAGGCCGACCCCGTCGGTGAACGCTTTGCGGCCCGTGGCGACGAGGACGACGTCGGCGTCGAGCACCTCTTCGCTGTCGTCCTTCTTGAGCTTGTAGGTCACTTTCGCCTTGGTCTTGGTCGCGTCGACCTTTTGCACCGCAGCACCAAGGATGAACTCAAGCCCTTGTTTTTTCAAAAGCTTCTGGAACTGCTTGGACACTTCGCCATCCATGCCCGGCGTGATGTGGTCGAGGTATTCGACCACCGTCACCTCGGTCCCCAGCCGCGCGTAGACCGAGCCCATCTCGAGCCCGATGACGCCCGCGCCGATCACGACCATCTTCTTGGGCACCTTGCCCAGCTCGAGCGCGCCGGTGGAGGTCACGACGACCTTTTCGTCGATCTCGACACCCGGCAGGCTGGATGGCTCGGATCCGGTCGCGACCACGATATTCTTGGCCTTGTGAGTCTCGTCGCCGACCTGAACCTCGCCCTTGCCGGTGATCTTGCCCCAGCCTTTGAGCCAGTCCACCTTGTTCTTTTTAAAGAGGAATTCGATGCCCTTGGTGTTCTGGGCGACCACGTCGTCCTTGTAGGCCTTCATCTGGTTCCAGTCGACCGAGGGCGACTTGCCCTTGAGGCCCATGGACGCAAAATTGTGCTCGGCCTCGTGCAGCGAATGGGTCGCGTGGAGCAGGGCCTTGGACGGGATGCAGCCGATGTTGAGGCAGGTGCCGCCCAGCGTATCGCGCCCTTCGACGCAGGCCGTCTTGAGCCCGAGTTGCGCACACCGAATGGCGCAGACATAGCCGCCCGGGCCGCTTCCGATCACGATCACATCATAGTCTGCCATAGGTCCCTCCTTGGCCGTTTTCTGTCATGCACAGCGCGTACACATGGTGTGCACACCGCGTACATACGATTATGTGCACACCCCGGTCAGAACAGCGCCGCCAGGATCATTGCGAAGGTGGCGAGAAACGCCACGAAGAAGATGAGCGAGCGCCACGGCGCCCACCCGAAATAGTAGGCCGGGATGTAGAGAATCCTCGCGCCCAGATAGACCCATGCGCAGGTCGTGGTGAAAAGGGTCGATTGATCCGAAATGGACACGACGACCACCGCAATGGTGAAAAGGATCAGCGCTTCGAAGTGGTTGTTGAAGGCGCGGTAGAGCCGCCCGGTCTTGTCCGAAACCTGATCCATCAGCGGGGTCTTGAGGCGCGAGGTGTCGCGGGGCGAGGTCGTCTTGCCCGGCCCCAGCTCGAGGTTGGCGGGCACCGACATGAGGCCGAATTGCACCGCCTGAAGCAGGGCTGCGAGGGCGAGGACGGTGAGTTCGGGTGTCATTGCGTTGCTCCGCAGATTTGAGGTCCGGTGAATGGCGCCCGTGTCCGTGACAGGCGCGCCGAGTTCCGGCAGGTGTCGGTGTCCCAACCCGGGCGATCCTCACCGGTGCGGCGCGCATTGTCCACCGCGCGCGACCGGGCGGCGGATGCGGGGATATGCAGCGCGCAGAGCATCAGTCGAACGTGATCGAGACGTCGGGGTAGCCCCAGACGTCCGCCTCCTTGTCGCGGGTGACGGTCTGGGCGGCGGCCACGGCCCCGCCGACGAGCACACCGACGACACCGGCGTTCGCGCCGGCCGAGACGGTGCCGGCGATCTGCCCGATGGTCTGGTTCACCGGGGTGAGCGAGCGGGTCTTGGTGCGGCCATCGTAGCTGCATTTGACCGAGGCGGGCGGTGTGCGCGGCCCCATGTTGGGGGCGGTGACGACGGCGGGCGCGGTGAAGGTCGAGACGAATCCATCCCCGCCGAAGGTGCAGGGGATGCCCGACATCTCGCGCGCGCGCCCGCTTTCCTCGTTGAAGGCGCGCACGGTGAAGGACGACCGCCCGACTTCGTTCAGCGGTTTCAGCGTGATGTAGGGGACGGGCGGCTGGTCGACTTCGATCGGCATCGCACAGGCGGCGAGCGAGAGGACGGCGACGAGCGGGACGGCGCGGCGGAGGGGCATGGTCGGACCTTTCGTGACGCTCCGGACCGGAGCGCGGCCATATCGCGCGCGGGGTGGCTCGTGGTCAATCATCGCGTCGGTCCAGTTCACGATCGAGCGAGTCCGATGCGGCGGTGATCCGCGCACGGGTCTTGTCGATGCTGTTCCGGTGCAGGTGGCGCATCAGGAAGGCGAGGGCGAGCGAGAAGGCGCCATAGATCGCAATGGCCGGAATCACCCAGTCACGTCCGCTGCCGGTCACGCGCGCGACGATGATGACGATGATCGCGAAGACGAAAACACGGATGGCCCATGTGTTGACGAGCCGACGCAACGGGATGACCCCGGCCTCGAGCGCGTCCAGCTCGGTCTGCGCCGTGTCGGTGATCCGCTCGCGTTCCGCGCGGGCCTGGTCGTCGATCTCGTCGCTCATCCCCTCCCCCTTACCCGGCAATCACGCCGATCAGCAAGAGGACGATCCCGACCATGGACAGCTGCCAGAAGCCGGTGCGCACCCACGGCAGACCCGAGAGATAGGCCGGAAGATAGGAGATGCGGCCCGCGAGGTAGAGGCCGACGCCCCATGTGATCCAGCCGCCGCCCCGGTCGGCAAGCTCGGCGACCAGCACGAGAGCGATGAAGGCGGGGGCGGTTTCCAGAAGGTTCCACAGCGCCCGGTGCGCCCGGCCCGCAACGGGGCCGATCTGCGGCGGCGTGTCGCGCGCGCCGACTGTCCAGGCGTTGCCGACGCTGCCCTTCAGGAGGAAACTGTCCACGCTGACATGGACGAGGATCAAGAGCGCCAGTCCGATGAGGCCCCAGAGAGCGACGGTCATTCATTGCGCCTCCCTGTTGGGGTGGCGGGCAAAGCGTGTTTCGACCTGGGTCACCTAAGCTTTCCTGCCCGAGCATTATTGCAGAACTCGTCCAGCTTTCTTGTCTGATTCAGATAAGACACGATCTCCGCATGTCGGCGATCAGTGAGCACAGCCGCGGCTTCAATGCCAATGCTCATTTCGGACGCTGCCAGCATTACATGGTGAAGTAGACGGTCACCAAAATTGATGTCGCAAAGGTTCTCTGCGACATTGATGATCGCTGCCGTCTCGACATGGTCACTAATGGCAATCTGTGCATTTGCCGGGCCAGCATAGCCGGCAGTGGCAATAGCGAGGCCAGATACAATGGCCTTGATTGACGTCCCCATTCGTTCCGCATTGGTGTGTGCGCTACTTTTGGGCGAGTAGGGCACCTTGGAGATGATGTGCGTCGTATCCATGGCGGTCGAGCTTCCAGAGTAAAGCGCCGACCACCAGCACATCGGACGCGCCCACACTGGATGGCGCGCGCCCCTTTGCGCGATATGGTCGGCCTCACCCACCGATCTTACAGATCCATCAGCAGGCGGCGCGGATCCTCGAGCGCTTCTTTCACACGGACGAGGAAGGTCACGGCGCCTTTGCCGTCGACGATGCGGTGGTCGTAGCTGAGGGCGAGGTACATCATCGGGCGGATCACGATCTCGCCGTTCACGACCATCGGCCGCTCCTGGATCTTGTGCATGCCGAGGATGCCCGACTGCGGCGGGTTCAGGATCGGCGAGGACATGAGCGAGCCGTAGACGCCGCCGTTCGAGATGGTGAACGAGCCGCCCTGCATGTCGGCCATCGACAGCTTGCCGTCGCGGGCCTTGGTGCCAAGCTCGTTGATCGTCGCCTCGATGCCGTGGAAGCTCATCTGGTCGGCGTCACGCACGACCGGCACCACGAGACCCGTGGGCGTGCCCACCGCCACGCCCATGTGGACGTAGTTCTTGTAGATCACGTCGGTCCCGTCGATCTCGGCGTTGACGTCCGGCACCTCTTTCAGCGCGTGGCAGCAGGCTTTAACGAAGAAGGACATGAAGCCGAGCTTGATGCCGTGCTTCTTGAAGAACAGGTCCTTGTATTCGTTGCGCAGTTCCATGACCGCGGTCATGTCCACCTCGTTGTAGGTGGTGAGCATGGCGGCGGTGTTCTGGGCTTCCTTGAGGCGGCGCGCGATGGTCTGGCGCAGGCGGGTCATCTTGACGCGTTCTTCGCGGGCCTCGTCCTGGGCCGACACCGGGGCGCGGGGCGCCTGGGCCGGGGCGGCGGCAGGTGCCGACGACTTGGGCGCGGACTTGGAGGCCGAGATGGCGGCCTGCACGTCTTCCTTCATCACGCGGCCATCACGACCGCTGCCCTTGACGTCCTCGGGCTTGAGCCCGGCTTCGGCCATCATCTTCTTGGCGGACGGTGCGTCTTCGACATCCTTGTCGGACCCGGCGGCAGGGGCCTCATCGCCCTTCGGCTCTTCGGCCTTGGCGGACGGTGCCGGCGCATCGCCGGAGGCGGAGATGACGCCGAGCTTGGCGCCGGCCGCGACGGTGTCGCCCTCGTCCGCGAGGATTTCGGCGATGGTCCCGGCGGAGGGTGCCGGCACTTCGACCGAGACCTTGTCGGTCTCCAGCTCGCACAGCATCTCGTCGGCCGAAACGGTGTCGCCGACCTTCTTGAACCAGGTGGAGATCGTCGCCTCGCTCACGCTCTCGCCCAGTGCGGGGACCATGATGTCGACGCTGTCGCCACCGCCGGAGGACTTGGCCGGAGCCGCTTCCTTGGCGGGTTCTTCCTTGGCCTCGGATTTCTTCGCGGGCTTGGCGCCGGAGCCTTCCTCGATATTTGCGAGGAGCGCGTCGACACCCACGGTGTCGCCCTCGTTCGCCACGATGTCGCCCAGCGTGCCAGCGGCGGGGGCCGGAACCTCGACCGTGACCTTGTCGGTCTCCAGCTCGCAGAGCATTTCATCGGCTTCGACCGCATCGCCCGGTTTCTTGAACCAGGTCGCAACGGTGGCCTCGGTCACGCTTTCGCCCAGCGTGGGAACACGAACTTCGGTGCTCATAATCTCTTATCCTTCGATGGTCAGCGCGTCGAGAACGAGCGCGGCTTGCTGTGCTTTGTGCTGGCTGGCCAGGCCCGTCGCGGGCGAGGCAGCGGCGGCGCGACCGGCATAGACGGGGCGCACCTTGTCCGAACGGATGCGCGAGAGCACCCATTCGATGTTGGGTTCCATGAACGTCCAGGCACCCTGGTTTTTGGGTTCTTCCTGGCACCACACGACATCGGCGTTCGGGAAGCGCTCCATCTCTTTGACCAGCGAGAGCGCCGGGAAGGGATAGAACTGCTCCACCCGCATGATGTAGACGTCGTCGATCCCCTCGGCGTCGCGCTTTTCGAGCAGGTCGTAGTAGACCTTGCCGGAGCACATCACGACGCGGCGGATCTTGTCGTCGGTCTTGAGTTCGATCGTCGATTTGCCGGTGTTCTTCTGCGCGTCCGCATCGTCCCACAGCACGCGGTGGAAGGACGAGCCCGTGGTGAAATCGGCTGCGTCCGACACAGCGAGCTTGTGGCGCAGGAGCGACTTCGGCGTCATCAGGATGAGCGGCTTGCGGTAGGAGCGGTGAAGCTGCCGGCGCAGGATGTGGAAGTAGTTGGCCGGCGTCGTGCAGTTGGCCACGATCCAGTTGTCCCCGCCGCACATCTGCAGGAACCGCTCAAGCCGGGCCGAGGAGTGCTCTGGCCCCTGCCCTTCATAGCCATGCGGCAGGAGGCAAACGAGGCCGGACATGCGCAGCCACTTGGATTCGCCCGACGAGATGAACTGGTCGAACATGATCTGCGCGCCGTTGGCGAAGTCGCCGAACTGCGCCTCCCACAACGTGAGCGCGTTGGGTTCGGCCATCGAGTAGCCGTATTCGAAGCCCAGCACCGCGTATTCCGAGAGCATCGAGTCGATGACCTCGTAGCGCGCCTGCCCCTTCTTGATGTTGTTGAGCGGGTAATACCGTTCCTCGGTGTCCTGACTGACGAGGCCCGAGTGGCGCTGCGAGAAGGTGCCGCGCGTGGAGTCCTGCCCGGACAGCCGCACCGGGTAGCCCTCGGTCAGGAGCGAGCCGAAAGCCAGCGCCTCGGCGGTCGCCCAGTCGAACCCCTTGCCGGAGTTGAACATTTCGGCCTTGGCTTCGAGCAGCCGCCCAACCGTCTTGTGCAGCGTGAAATCCTCGGGCGCGGTCGAGAGCGCGCGCCCCACCTCCTGAAAGGTCTCTTCGGGGATGGCGGTTTCGCCGCGCTGGTAATCCTCGCCCTGCTTGTCGAGGTGGGACCAGCGGCCGTCGAGCCAGTCGGCCTTGTTCGGCTTGTAGTCCTTGCCGACCTCGAATTCCTCGTTCAGATGCGACTGGAACGCGGCCTTCATATCCTCGATCTCGCCCTCGGGGATCAGCCCGTCCTTGACCAGACGATCCGTGTAGAGCTGGAGCGTCGTCTTGTGGGTCTTGATCTCTTTGTACATGAGGGGGTTGGTGAACATGGGTTCATCCCCCTCGTTGTGGCCGAAGCGGCGGTAGCAGAAGATGTCGAGCACCACGTCGCGGTGGAACTTCTGCCGGAACTCGGTCGCGACCTTGGCAGCGTGGACCACGGCCTCGGGATCATCCCCGTTGACGTGGAAGATCGGCGCTTCGACCATCAGCGCGATATCCGTGGGATAGGGCGACGTCCGCGAGAAGTGCGGCGCGGTGGTAAAGCCGATCTGGTTGTTCACGACGATATGGATGGTGCCGCCCGTGCGGTGGCCACGGATGCCCGAAAGCTGGAGGCACTCGGCCACGACACCCTGACCGGCAAAGGCCGCGTCGCCGTGGAGCAGGACCGGGATGACCTTGTGGTGATCCGGGTCGCCCATCTGGTCGCCCTTGGCCCGGGCCTTGCCCAGCACGACCGGGTTCACCGCTTCGAGGTGCGAGGGGTTGGCGGTCAGCGACAGGTGAACGGTGTTGCCGTCGAACTCCCGGTCGTTCGACGCGCCCAAGTGGTATTTCACGTCGCCGGACCCGTCGACATCCTCGGGCTTGTAGCTGCCGCCCTGAAATTCGTTGAAGATCGCGCGGTAGGGTTTGCTCATCACGTTGGCCAGCACCGAGAGGCGGCCGCGGTGGGGCATACCGATCACGACCTCTTTCGCGCCGAGGTTGCCGCCCCGCTTGATGATCTGCTCCATCGCCGGGATCACCGCTTCGCCGCCATCGAGGCCGAAACGCTTGGTGCCCATGTATTTGACGTGCAGGAATTTCTCGAAGCCCTCGGCCTCGACCAGCTTGTTCAGGATCGCGCGGCGCCCTTCGCGGGTGAAGCGGATTTCCTTGCCGTAGCCTTCGATCCGTTCCTTGAGCCAGCCGGCCTCTTCGGGGTTCGAGATGTGCATGTATTGCAGCGCGAAGGTGCCGCAATACGTCGCCTGCACGATGTCGATGATCTGGCGCATGGTGGCGACTTCGAGCCCGAGCACGTTGTCGAGGAAGATCGGCCGATCCATGTCCTTGTCCTGGAACCCGTAGGATTTCGGGTCCAGCTCGGCATGGCCCGAAGTGTCGCGCATCCCCAGCGGGTCGATGTCGGCGGCGAGGTGGCCGCGAATCCGGTAGGCCCGGATGATCATCAGGGCGCGCACCGAGTCGAGCACGGCGCGTTTGATCGCGTCCTCGGTGATCTCGATCTCACGGTTCTTGGCCGTGTCCGCGATTTTCTTGGCGAGGTCCTTGGGCGCCTTTTCCACCTCGGCCGGCCATTGGCCGTCAAGCGCGTGTGTCAGGTCATCATTGGGTTGCGGCGGCCAGTCGGCGCGGGTCCAGGACGGCCCCTGCGCCTCGGCCTTCACCGAAAGCTCGTCGTCGCCTAGTTCGCGGAAGAACGCCTGCCACGCCTCGTCGACCGCGTTCGGGTCGTTGGCGTAGAGCGCGTAGAGGTGTTCGAGATACTCGGCATTGTGCCCCTGCATGAAGCTGGAGGCGTGGAACTGGTCGTTGGAGCTTTGGTCGGTCATGGGATCACCGTTGGATCTCTGGGGTTATCGGCACAGGGTGTGGGTCATGTGACCTCACCTTGTATCCGTCAGGATGTTCGAGAAGTTAAGCACCGCCGCTTCCCGTTTGTTGTCGTCGGTCATCAAGATCGCGAGACTGCGCCGGCTTTCGCGCGACTGGCCTTGCCATTCCAGCACGTCGCGCGCCTGCCAGAAAAAGCCGGCCTCGTCGGACTGGCGCGGAAAGACCACGAAGCGGTCGACGAGGTCGTCGGTCAGCGTCTGGTCGGGTCCGCGCAGGAGCAGGTAGCAGCCGTGGACCTTCACCCGCTCGGACTGGTTCGACATGCGGGCGAGCGCGAGGAAGCCGTTTTCCTCATGCACATAGATGCGGCCCTGAGCGCGGGTCGGGTCGGTTTCAGCAAGCCAGGCGTCCGAGCGCGCGCGCAGGTCGGCGGTGAGCTGGCCCCGCTCCACCTCGCGCATCTGGCCGCGGGCGTGGAAGGCGCGGGCCTCCAGATCGGCGAGGAAACCGGAGATGAAGTCGGTTTCGGTGGCGTCGGCGATACGCCAGCCCGACATCGCCGCCTCGGCCTGGGCCAGCGTCTGGGTCGGGTCGGTGCAGCGCTCGGTCATCCAGTCGATGAAGCGGCTGGCCGAATCCTCGGCCAGCACGGGGGTCGCGAGCGTGAGGGTTGCCGTGAGGGCGAGCACCGGGCGGCACGCGGCACGCCAGAGGCGGCGGGCCGTGATTGGCCCCCCGCCCCGCGTCCGCCTATGCCGCCCGGCCAAGGTCACTTGCCGATGGCTTTCAGCACGGCTTCGCCAAGGCCCGCCGGGCTTTCGGCCACGACGATCCCGGCGGCCTTCATCGCCTCGATCTTGTCGTCGGCACCGCCCTTGCCGCCGGCGACGATGGCGCCTGCGTGGCCCATGCGGCGGCCCGGAGGGGCCGTGCGGCCGGCAATGAAGCCAGCGACGGGTTTCTTGCGGCCCTTCTTGGCCTCGTCGGCGAGGAACTGCGCGGCTTCTTCTTCGGCCGAGCCACCGATTTCGCCGATCATGATGATCGACTCGGTCTCGTCATCGGCGAGGAACCATTCCAGCACGTCGATATGCTCGGTGCCCTTGATCGGGTCGCCGCCGATGCCGACGCAGGAGGACTGGCCCAGCCCCACGTCGGTGGTCTGCTTCACGGCCTCGTAGGTGAGCGTGCCGGAACGGGAGACGACGCCGACGGTGCCGCGCTTGTGGATGTGGCCCGGCATGATGCCGATCTTGCAGGCATCGGGCGTGATGACACCCGGGCAGTTTGGGCCGATGAGGACCGACTTGGACCCTTCCAGCGCGCGCTTGACCTTCATCATGTCCATGACCGGGATGCCCTCGGTGATGCAGACGATCAGCTCCATCTCGGCGTCGATGGCTTCGAGGATCGAGTCGGCGGCGAAGGGCGGCGGGACATAGATGACGGAGGCGTTCGCCTCGGTCTCGTGCTTGGCCTCGTGGACCGAGTTGAACACGGGCAGGTCGAGATGCGTCTGGCCGCCTTTGCCGGGGGTCACGCCGCCGACCATCTTGGTGCCGTAGGCGATCGCCTTTTCCGAGTGGAAAGTCCCCTGCGAGCCGGTGAAGCCCTGGCAGATGACCTTGGTGTTTTCATCAACGAGTACGGCCATTGTTATATGGTTCCTGTCTGTTGCGTGTTGAGTTGGTCGCGGCGGGGCGGCGTGAACCACTGGGACAGCAGTTCGTATTCCGGCTCCAGCCACGTCATGAGTTTGTCGAAGGCCGCATCGCTGAGGTCGGCGATGCCTGCCCGGTATTCAGGCGGAGAGACGTTGGTGCGTGGCACGGCGAAGGTATCCAGTCCGGTGCGGTCCCGGATGTCAGCTTCCAGCGCGGGCATATCCTGAACCCGGTAGAGCCGGTTGTAGACCGACAGATCGGGGCCGAGGAAATCCGCGACCGAGCGCGTATGATGGCGCACCGCCGCAGAAGACCGGCTGTAGGCTTCGATGTTCAGAACGAAGTCGTTCAGGTCCGGACGCGGGTTCAGCAGGCTTGGCGCTTGACCGCCGAGCCCGAACCGTTGCCCCAACCGCCGCCAGCGGCCGGCGAAGAGACGATCCAGCTTGCGCTGGTTCTCGACCTCGAGCCGCCCGCGCTGCATCACCCGGTTGGACCAGGTGGACAGCACCCGCTCCGCCGGATCGCGCAGCACCGCGAAGGTGAACGGGTCTTTCAGACCCTCCAGCGCGGCGGGGGTGAACGGACGTGTCGGATAGGCACGTTGAATACCCACTTTCCGCCCGTTCCTCATCTCGCCCGCAAAGTCCTTGCCATGCTCAAGCCTGTACATGGCCCGTTTCAACGACGTGCAGGCGGCCTTGGGAACAGGCACATATGCGACGTTGTATCTGCGGACCACGACGACCAAGGCTCAGCCTTTCACCGCTTTCACGATCTTCTGCGCGCCGTCCTTGAGGTCGTCGGCGGCGATCACGTCGAGGCCGGAGTTGTTGATGATCTCCTTGCCCTTCTCGACGTTGGTGCCTTCGAGACGGACAACCAGCGGCACCTTGAGGCCCACTTCCTTGACCGCGGCAACCACGCCCTCGGCGATCACGTCGCAGCGCATGATGCCGCCGAAGATGTTGACGAGGATGCCTTTGACGTTGTCGTCGGAGGTGATGATCTTGAACGCCTCGGTCACCTTCTCCTTGGTCGCGCCGCCGCCCACGTCGAGGAAGTTGGCAGGCTCGGCCCCGTAGAGCTTGATGATGTCCATCGTCGCCATGGCAAGGCCCGCGCCGTTGACCATGCAGCCGATCTCACCGTCGAGCGCGATGTAGTTGAGGTCGTACTTGGAGGCTTCCAGTTCCTTGGAATCCTCTTCCGTCTCGTCGCGCAAGTTGGCGATGTCGGGCTGGCGGTAGAGCGCGTTGCCGTCGAAGCCGAACTTGGCGTCGAGCACCTTGAGGTCGCCGCCGTCGGTGACGATCAGCGGGTTGATCTCGAGCATCTCCATGTCGCGCTCGGTGAACACCTTGTAGAGCGTGCCCATCAGAGAGACGCACTGTTTGACCTGCGGGCCGGCGAGGCCGAGGGCAAACGCGATGCGGCGGCCGTGGAACGGCTGGTAGCCGGTGGCCGGGTCGACGGAGAAGGACAGGATCTTTTCGGGGGTCGAAGAGGCGACCTCCTCGATGTCCATGCCGCCCTCGGTCGAGCAGACGAAGGAGATGCGGCTCGTCACGCGGTCCACGAGGAGCGCGAGGTAAAGCTCGGTTTCGATGCCCGAGCCGGCCTCGATGTAGATCCGGTTGACCTGCTTGCCCGCCGGGCCGGTCTGGTGCGTGACCAGCGTGCGGCCAAGCATCTTCTTGGCTTCTTCGGCGGCTTCCTCGACCGATTTGGTCAGGCGCACGCCGCCCTTTTCGCCGGCGCTCTCTTCCTTGAAGTGGCCCTTGCCGCGGCCGCCGGCGTGAATCTGCGCCTTCACGACCCAGAGCGGGCCGTCCAGTTCGCTCGCCTTCGTCTTGGCCTCCTCGGCCTTCAGCACCACGCGGCCGTCGGAGACCGGTGCGCCATAGTCGCGAAGGAGCGCCTTCGCCTGATATTCATGGATGTTCATGAACTCGTCCCATCTGGTTTGCGTTCGCGACCTACATGCACCCCGTAACACCGCCGATAAACGACTTTTTCGGTGTTACCGCAAAAATGGCGTAGATTCGCGAACTCTGTGATCACACCCCGTAAAGTCGTGATCACAAATCAAACATGCGGCACCCCGACGCAGGGTGGATTCGCATATCAGCCCTGGTTGTGGAGCCCGCGCAGCATCAGGTCATAGGCGGCGCGCCGCCCTTCGGGACCGATATTCGGGGTGGTCGCGGCGGCGGCGAGCATGACCGCGAAGATCACGATATCCGCTTCCCGCAGGTCAGAACGCACCACTTTCGCCTCCAGCGCGCGCACGAGATGCGGACGCAGAAGCGCGTGGAAACGGTCGATCGCCTGAAGCAGCACCGGGTCTTCCCGGCTTTGCGCCCGCAGGAAATCGGCGATGGGGGCGTAATGGATCATCTCATCGTAAAGCTGTCCGGTGATGTCGAAAATCGACCGGTCGGTGACGGCGAGCGTCGCGCTCGCCTCCTCCAGCTTGACGAGGAAAAGCTCGAGCATCTCGTTGATGAGGGCGCGGCGATCCGGGAAGTGGCGAAAGAAGGTCGCGCGCCCGACGCCGGCGCGTTGCGCGATGGAGTCCAGCGGTGCGCCGACCCCGCGTTCGACGAATATCTCATCCGCAGCGGAGAGGATCCGCAGGCGGTTTTCGGCAAAATCGGCGCGTCTTTTAACTGCCATGTCCATCTTTCGTCTTTTCTCTTTTCTGACGGGTCAGGGCGCAAAACGAAAGGGTAATCTGGACAGGGACTCCGCAATAACCCAAGGTTGGGCCGTTCCGCCCCTCGAAACGGACCGTATGTGACACCCATGGTATCGACTGCACAGGCAAATCCGCCGCGCTGGGGCGTGGTGGCGACCGTGCGCGAACCCTCGGTGCTGATCGTCGGGTTTGCCTGCCATCACCTGAGTATAGGGGCCGAGACCGTCCACCTGTTTTTCGACGTCCCGACCGATCCGGCGGCGAAGCTGGCCGCGCGCATTCCCGGTGTGCAGGTCACGCTCTGCGATGCGGCCTATTGGGAGGCGGCGGGGTTTTCCCCCCCTCCCGCGCTTCAGACCAAGCGGCAGACGGTGAACGCGAACCGGGTGATGGCGCAAAGCGACCTTGACTGGCTGCTCCATACGGATGCGGATGAGCTGCTGTGGCTGCCCGGGGCGTTGGGCGACGAGGTGGCCGGGGTGCCGGAGGGGTCCTGGCTGCATATCCCGAACGTGGAGCGGTGCTGGACCGGCCCGCCGGGGGGCGACATTTATGGCGGGGTCTTTCGCGGCCCGCTGCACGACCATTCGGGGCTGTCCGAACTGGTCTATGGCAAGCGCGCGGCGGCGCTGTCGGGCGGCATGGGCGGCTATTCCGCGGGCAAGGCGATGGCGCGTCCCGGCGAGGGGTTCCTCGCCATCCACAAGGTGCGCGATGCCGAAGGCGGCGCGGCACGGCCCGCGGTCGAGGCCCCCGGCGCCCGTATCCTGCATTTCGACGGGATCACGCCCGCGCACTGGGCACTCAAGAACCTGCGTTACGCGACACAGGGCACGGCGATGAACCAGCTTCTGAACAAGCAGCGCATGGCCTCGATCGGGGCGATCCTTCAGGCGCAGAACCCGGAACGAGCGGGATCGCGGGTCTACGAGGCGCTTTACCGGCTGTCCGAGGGCGAGGCGGACGCGCTGACCGAGGTGGGGGCGCTTGCCACCTATCCCGTCGACGTGGCGGGCGCTGTCGCGGCGGTCGCGCCGGAGCTTGCGCCGGATTTCTCGATGGCGGCGTTCGACCGTCTCCACGCGGCGGAACTTGCCGCCCAC
The DNA here is from genome assembly GCA_002695005.1 of Maritimibacter sp. Classification (GTDB taxonomy): domain Bacteria; phylum Pseudomonadota; class Alphaproteobacteria; order Rhodobacterales; family Rhodobacteraceae; genus Maritimibacter. The sequence continues at coordinate 302,485 of NZNT01000020.1, read as the reverse complement.
TCCCGGTCCATCGTGCGACAGAAACGGCGGGCGCGCCGCAATGGGTGAGCGGCGCTGGGCCGTGGTGGCCACGGTGCGCGAGCCGCTCGACCTCGTGCTTGCCTTTGCCTGTCACCACCTGTCGCTCGGGGCCGAGGTCACGCTGTTCTTTGATGACCCCGACGATCCCGCCGCCGGGGTGCTGGAGGGCATTCCCGGCGTGCGGGTCATCCGCTGCGATGCGGCGCATTGGCGCGCGATGGGCTGGGACAAACGCCCTGCGATCCAGACGCCCCGGCAAAACACCAACTTTCGCTGGGCGGTGGCCGAAGGGCTGGCCGACTGGCTGATCCACCTCGACGCCGACGAGTTTCTCTGGGCGCCAGAGGGTGTTTGGGCCGAGATCGACGCGATGGGACCGGGCGAGGACTGGCTCGCCGTTGCGCCGTGGGAGCGTGTGCTGGGTCCGGGCGACGAGGGGCTGTTCGCCGGTGCGTTCCGGGGGCCGGTGCCGGGCGATCTGCGCGGGGTCTATGGCGACGAGGCGCCGTTCCTCGGCCCGCGCGGACTCGCCGGATATGCCTCGGCCAAGCCGATGGTGCCCGCCCGCACGCCGCATCATGTCGTGACGCATCGGGTCACGGGGTCGGACGGTCCGCGCCCGAAGCGACGGGCCGAGACCGCGCGCATCCTGCATTTCGAGGGGCTGACCCCGGTTCACTGGGCGCTCAAGCAGCTCAGGTACGCCGCGCAGAGCGAGACGCGCGTGCTGATGCGGGCCGAGCGCTACGCAGCGCTGCGGGAGATCATCGCGGCACCGGATGTGAGGGCGGCGGCATTGGAGCGGTTCGCGCGGACCTGTCGGCTGGACGCCGGTGTCCTGGCGACATTGGAGGCGCGCGGTGCGTTGCATCGCCCCACGGTCGACATCACGGGCGCGGTCGCGCGGTTCGCGCCGGAGCGGGACATCGACGAGACGGGTGCGCGGATCGACGCGGCGCTGGCGGGGGCGCTGGATTCTGTCGCGACGGAGGTGCAATCGCGGCGGCGCGACTTGCTGGCCGTGAAAGGGCCTGCGGCGCGGCGCTCTACTCCTTTGGAATCCTGATTTGGTTCGGGCGCCTTGCGCAGGTGGCCCCGCAAAGCAAAAGGGCCGGGAATGCCCCGGCCCTTTCGTCGCATTAACCGATCGGAACGATCAGCCGAGGTTCGAGTCGATGCCCTTGCAGGCTTCGACAAGGCCCTTCACGGCCTCGACCGAGCTGTCGAACATCGCCTGCTCGTCCTTGGTCATCTTGATGTCCACGATCCGCTCGATGCCCTTGTCGCCGATGATTGTGGGCACGCCCACATACATCCCATTCAGGCCCAGCGCGCCGTCGACCCATGCTGCGCAGGGCAGGAGGCGCTTCTGATCCTTGAGATAGGCTTCGGCCATCTCGATGGCCGAGGCGGCGGGCGCGTAGAACGCCGAGCCGGTCTTGAGCAGGCCGACGATCTCGGCGCCGCCGTCGCGGGTGCGCTGCACGATCGCGTCGAGCTTGTCCTGCGTGGTCCAGCCCATCTCCACCAGATCGGGGAGCGGGATGCCGGCGACGGTGGAATAGCGGGTCAGCGGCACCATCGTGTCGCCGTGGCCGCCGAGGACGAAGGCGGTGACGTCCTTCATCGACACGTCGAATTCGACCGACAGGAAGTGACGGAAGCGTGCGCTGTCCAGAACGCCGGCCATGCCGACGACTTTCTCGGCCGGAAGGCCCGAGTATTGCTGGAGCGCCCAGACCATCGCATCGAGCGGGTTGGTGATGCAGATCACGAACGCGTCCGGCGCGTTGTCGCGGATGCCTTCGCCCACGGCCTTCATCACCTTGAGGTTGATGCCGAGCAGGTCGTCACGCGACATGCCGGGCTTGCGCGGCACACCGGCGGTCACGATGCAGACGTCGGCGCCCGCGATGTCGGCATAGTCGTTCGTGCCCTTGAGCGCGGCGTCGAAGCCCTCGACCGGGCCGCTTTCCGCGATATCGAGGGCCTTGCCCTGCGGGGTGCCTTCGGCGATGTCGAACATAACGACGTCTCCGAGTTCCTTCAGCGCGGCGAGGTGAGCGAGCGTGCCGCCGATCTGGCCTGCACCGATAAGCGCGATCTTGGGTCGAGCCATGTGTTTGATCTCCGATCAGGTTATCTGTCCTTGCGCTGCCTAGCCCCGTTCACCTGAACGCGCAAGACCGCTGCAACGCGGCGCACCGGGTTGCGGGCGCGGCTGATAACGCTAAAGGTGAGAGGTGTCAGGCACTTCCGGAGCGGCCCCCCGTGGAAATCGACTTCCTGTTCTTCGTCGTCGCCATTCCGGCAGTCATCTTCGCCGGGATATCCAAGGGCGGCTTCGGGTCCGGTGCGGCCTTTGCCGCCACGCCGCTTCTGGCGCTGATTCTGGAGCCGGGACAGGCGGTCGGTCTGATGCTGCCCCTGCTCATGCTGATGGATGTGACGGCCCTGAAACCCTATTGGCGCAAATGGGATGGCCGGATCGCCCGGCTTCTGATCCTGTCGGCCATCCCCGGCGTGGCGGTCGGGGCGCTGGTGTACAAGGTCGCGAACCCGGATGTGTTCCGTCTGTTGATCGGGGCGGTCGCGCTTGGCTTCGTGGCGTTTCAGCTCGGGCGCAAGTCCGGGGTGATCGGTGTCGCGCCCCGCCCGCTGGGGCCGGTCGCCGGCGCCGTGGCCGGGGCCGTTGGCGGGTTCACGTCCTTCATCAGCCACGCGGGCGGGCCGCCTTTCGCCGTCTATCTGCTCAGCCAGAAGATCGACAAGACGACCTATCAGGCGACGACCGTGCTGTCGTTCTGGGCGATCAACCTCATGAAGTTCATCCCCTACCTCTTCCTCGGCATCTTCACCTGGCAATCCGCACTGGTCGACCTGATGCTGGTGCCCGCGGCGATCGTCGGGGTCTGGCTGGGGGTCAAGGCGCACAACGTCATGCCTGAGCGGCTGTATTTCGCAGTGACCTATGTCCTGCTCACCTTGACGGGCGCCAAGCTTGTCTGGGATGCGCTGACGTGACGCTCAGGCGGGCTGGCCCGCCGGCGTGACCTCTTCGTCCAGACGTTCCCAGGCCTGTCCCGCACCGATGATGCAGCTGCGCCCGTCGGGTGTCGTCATCACGAGGGTCCAGGTGCCGGTTTCGGGGGAGGCGAACATCTCGACCACCCGGTTGCCGGTCGCCAGCCCGATGGATTGGCGGGCTTCGCCGAACCGGTCCGACAGGTGTTCGACGACCCGGTCGCGCGCGGCACAGGTATTGGATTGGGCGGCAGCGGCCTGCGGCAGGGCCAAAAGCGCGGCGGCGGTGAGGCTGGTAAGAAGGGTCCGGTGCATCTGGGCGTCCTTTCGGTCTGGGCCCGCCGGACCGATCCTGTCGGTGACACGCCCGTTTGCTGTCGCCGGACCCGCCCCTCGGGAACGGTTGCGGGCAAGCGATGCCCGTGCTGTCCGGCCTGTACACAAACCTTGGGCCGCGAGCGCCGAATTAATGGTTAACTCAAAGGGCGTTGCGCCCGGCGCGCCGGAGAATTCTGCGATGCGGCAAAAACGTTCTTGCCAATTCGTGCGCCCCATGTTGGTTTCGCGCAACAAAATTGCTTTGAGGTAGAATCATGACCCAGTCGATGCGCCCCGTCCGCTCTGTCCTCTATATTCCCGGCTCGAAAGAGCGGGCGCTGGAGAAGGCGCGCGGGCTTGCGGCCGACGCGATCATCTTCGACCTCGAAGATGCCGTCACCCCCGATGCCAAGGCCGAGGCCCGCACCACCCTGCGCGCCGAGCTCGACAAGGGCGGCTACGGCCAGCGGATGAAGATCGTGCGGATCAACGGGTTCGAGACGGTCTGGGGCCGGCAGGACGTGGAAGCGATGCAGGGTGCCGACATCGACGCGCTGCTTCTGCCCAAGGTGAATTCGGCCTACGACCTCGCCACGTTGGCCGAGATGATCCCCGACGTGCCGCTCTGGGCGATGATGGAAACGCCCGAGGGCATCCTGAACGCGCGTGAGATTGCCGCGCATCCCCGCCTTGCGGGCATCGTCATGGGCACAAACGATCTGGTCAAGGAACTGGGCTGCCGCGTCACGCCCGACCGGATGACCGTGATGACCAGCCTTCAGATCAGCCTGATCGCCGCACGCGCGGCGGGCGCCTTGATCGTCGATGGCGTCTATAACGCGTTCAAGGATGACGACGGGCTGCGCGCCGAATGTGAACAGGGCCGCGACCTGGGGTTCGACGGCAAGACGCTGATCCACCCGGCCCAGATCGACATAGCGAACGAGCTGTTCGCACCGTCCGAGGCCGACATCGAACTTGCCCGCCGCCAGATCGCGGCCTTCGAGGAAACCGAGGCCTCGGGTCAGGGCGTGGCGGTCGTTGATGGAAAGATCGTGGAGAATCTGCATATCGTGACCGCGAAGGCCCTGCTGGCGAAAGCAGAGGCCATAGCCAGTCTCGAAGGATAAGCCATGCTCGTGTTGATTATCGGTGTTCTGCTGTGGGTCGCCGCCCATTCGTTCAAACGCTATGCCCCCGCCGCTCGGGCGAAAATGGGCGACAAGGCCAAGGGTCCGGTCGCGCTCGTCTCGATCCTCGCCATCGTCGTGATGGTCATCGGCTACCGCATGGCTCCGGCCGAGCCGTTCTGGTGGGGCCGCCATCCGGCCACCGTCGGCATCAACAACCTGCTGATGGTCTTTTCCGTCTATCTCTTCGCTGCCTCGGGCATGAAGACCTGGATCACCTCCAAGATCCGCCACCCGCAACTGACCGCGGTCAAGGCCTGGGCCATCGCGCACCTGCTGGTGAATGGGGATGGGCCGTCGTTCATCCTGTTCGGCGGCCTGCTCGCCTGGGCAGTCTACGAGGTCATCGCGATCAATCGTCAGGACAAGCCCGCCAAGAACACCGGCCCGTTCCCGGTCGGCAAGGAAATCGGCGCGGCCGTGGGCACGGTCGTCGTCTTCGGCGTGATCGCCGCGATCCACTATTGGCTCGGCTACCCGGTCTTCGGCTGAGGAGGACGACATGCAGCTTTACCGCTTTCTCTCCGCCGACGACACGTCCGCCTTCTGTCACAAGGTGACGGCGGCGCTGAACAAGGGCTGGGCGCTGCACGGCAGCCCCACCTATGCCTTCGACGCAGCCAATGGCGTGATGCGCTGCGGGCAGGCCGTCACCAAGGACGTGCCGGGCGACTACCACCCAGACCTGAAGCTGGGAGAGCAGTAGCGTGGCAAAGACCAATCCGGGCCGGTTTTTCGAGGATTATCGCATCGGCGAGGTCATCACCCACGCCGTGCCGCGCACGGTTTCTGGGGGTGAGCGCGCGCTCTATCACGCACTCTACCCGGCGCGCCATGCGCTCTATTCCTCGGACGAATTCGCGCGGGACTGCGGGTTGGAGGTGTCGCCCATCGACGACCTTGCGGCCTTTCACGTCGTGTTCGGCAAGACCGTCCCGGATGTGTCGCTGAACGCCGTCGCGAACCTCGGCTATGCCGAGGGGCGCTGGCTGAAACCGGTCTGGCCGGGCGATACGCTTCGGTCCGAGTCCAAGGTCATCGGGCTAAAGCAGAATTCGAACGGCAAGTCGGGCGTCGTTTACGTCCAGACGACGGGCTACAACCAGCATGACGAGGCGGTGCTCGACTACATCCGCTGGGTCATGGTGCGGAAGAAGAACCTCGACGCCGATGCGCCCGACACGCTGATCCCCGAGTTGAAGCCGGTGGTTCCCGCCGAGGATCTGGTGATCCCCGAGGGTCTCGACTTCTCGCGCTACGAGTTCAAGCTGGCGGGCGAACGGCACAGGATGGGCGATTACGAGATCGGCGAGAAGATCGACCATGTGGACGGCGTCACCGTCGAGGAAGCCGAGCACATGATCGCCACCCGCCTGTGGCAGAACACCGCCAAGGTTCATTTCGACGCGACGAACCGCGAGGATGGCAAGCGGCTCATCTATGGCGGCCACATCATCTCGATGGCCCGCACCCTGTCGTTCAACGGTCTCGCCAATGCCCAGATGATCGTCGGGCTGAACGCGGGCGCGCATGCCAACCCGTGCTTCACCGGCGACACCGTGCGCGCGTGGTCCGAGGTGCTGGACAAGGCCGAGACCCCGGCACCGGGCGTTGGCGCGGTGCGTCTCAGGCTCGTGGCGACCAAGGGCGACCATCAAGACTTCGCACTCAAGGGCGAGGACGGAAAATACCTGCCGCATGTGCTGCTCGATCTTGACTACTGGGCGCTGATGCCGACCTGATGCGCCCATGCGCATCGCGGCTGCCATCGCCCTCGCCCTGACCCTTTCCCCGGCCCATGCCGAGGGGAACAAGGACACGTACACCTTTCAACGCACCGTGGGCGAGCCGCTTCAGGCCGCGCCTGCCCGGCGCGATCCGGTGCAGCTTTATGTCGAAGCGAACGTCACCGAGACGCTGTATCACGAACTCGCCCACGCGCTGATCGACGTGCTCGACCTGCCCGTCTACGGGCCCGAGGAGTTTGCCGCCGACACCTTCGCCATTGTCCTGATGAACCGCTTGCACGACGACGCGACGGTCCAGCGCATGGCGGGCGACGTGGCGCGCAACTACTGGCTCTTTGCCGAGGGTGCGGGTCGGCACCGCGACGACCTCGCGCTCTGGGACGTCCACGCCCCCGACCTGCAACGCTATTACAACTTCGCCTGCCTTATGTACGGCGCCGATACCGAGGAACGGGCCGAACTTGTCGACCTCTTCGACCTGCCCGAACCGCGCGCCCGCACCTGCGACGACGAATACGAACTGGCCGCCCGGTCGTGGAACGCGGTGATCGACGGGCTGTCCACCGACGCCCCCGGCAACACGATCCGTCTCGACTGGGTGCTCGACGAGGACGACCACCTGACCACCTTCGTGCGCAGCGAAGTCGCCCGGCTCAACACCGAGATGGTCCTGCCGCGCACGGTGAATGTCAGCGTCATTCCCTGCGGCGAGTCCAATGCGTTCTACGATCCGGACATGCTCGAAATTCAGATCTGCACGGAACTTGGGGAAGAACTGGCCAGAACGGCCCGTTAGAGGGACACCGACATGATGAAAGCCTATGCCACGGCAGCCCTGCTGGGACTGCCATCTCTTGCGCTCGCACAGGACACCGAAGCCTTTGTCGAGTCCAACATCCTCGCGACGCTCTACCACGAACTTGGCCATGCCCTGATCGACATTCAGGAGGTGCCGATCTTCGGACAGGAAGAGGACGCGGCAGACGTCCTCTCGATCCTGCTGGTCGATGCGTTCTGGGACGAAGAGGACGCGGTCGGCATCGCCTATGACGCGGCCTTCGGATTCCTGACCGAGGCCGACATGGCCCGCGATCAGGGCGAGGAGCCGGCGTTCTGGGACGTGCACGGCCCGGACGAGCAGCGCTATTACAACCTCGTCTGTATCTTCTACGGCGCCAACCCGGACGAACGCGAAGACGTGGCCGAGGAACTGGGCCTGCCCGAAGAACGCGCCGCATGGTGCGAGGATGAATTCGAACAGGCCAACGGATCGTGGGGCGTCATTCTCGACGAGATGGCCGAGGCCGGGCCGGGCGACACTTTCGTTATCGGCGACGTCGAACGCGATGACGGCATCGCCGCGCTGCTCATGGACGAGATCGACGCGTTGAACGGCGAATTCAGCCTGTCAGGCGATCTGCTGATCTCCTACGCAGCCTGTAGCGAGGCCAACGCCTTTTACGATCCGGAGTATCGCGAGATCACCATCTGCACCGAATATGTGGATTTCCTTGCGGAAATGGCAGACTGGTAATTTGTGATCACACACACTTTGACCGTGATCACAAATGTCACAAAATATTCACGTTAGCGCCCGACAGCAGAGATTTCCGGGAATCCACACGTGACTCTCGGTCAATTTTGTCTATGGATGGGGCCGAATTGCAAACAGCTCGTCGCCAACTGCATCGAAAGGTCGCTTCATGGCTGATGTGAACCCGGGCAACCGCCCGCTTTCCCCCCACCTTCAGGTCTATCGCTGGCCGCTCAACATGGCCCTGTCGATCCTTCACCGGATCACCGGCACCGCGATGGGCGTTACCGGCGTCCTGATCGTCTGGTACTTCCTCGCCCTCGCCACCGGGCCGGATTACTTTGAGACGGCCAGCGCGGTCCTGACCTCATGGTTCGGGGACATCGTGCTGTTCCTGTCGGTCTGCGCGCTCTGGCTGCACTTTGCCAACGGGGTGCGTCACCTGATCTGGGATACCGGCTCCCACTTCGGGCTCAAGACCTCGAAACGCTCGGCCTATATCGGCATCGGCTTTGCCGTCGTCATGGTCATCGTCACGATCATCGTCGGATAAGGGGGACATCATGGGTTATCTGACCGACCGCGCCCGCGTCGAAGGCCTTGGCTCTGCCAAACTCGGCACCGGCCACTTCTGGGAACAGCGCATCAGCGCCATCGCGCTCCTGTTCCTCGTGCCGCTCTTCGTCTTTCCCTTCGCCTCGAACCTTGGCGGCGGCTACGACGAGGTAAAGGCCGCTTACGCGCATCCGGTGAACGCCGTGATCGCGATCGCCTTTTTCCTGACCGGCTTCCTGCACCTGTTCCAGGGCCTGCAGGTGGTCATCGAAGATTACGTGCACAGCCGCATGGGGATGGTGCTCATCATCGCCATGCGCCTTTTGTGCACGCTGTTCGCGCTCGTCGGCGTCTATGCCGTCATCCGCATCTCGCTGGGCGCCTGAGGGACACGACATGGCTGAATACGAATACGAAACACACGAATATGACGTCGTCGTCGTCGGCGCCGGTGGCGCCGGTCTGCGCGCGACGCTGGGCATGGCCGAGCAGGGCCTGAAAACCGCCTGCGTGACCAAGGTCTTTCCGACCCGCTCGCACACGGTTGCCGCACAGGGCGGCATCGCCGCCTCGCTGTCGAACATGGGGCCGGACAACTGGCAGTGGCACATGTACGACACCGTCAAGGGCTCCGACTGGCTCGGCGACACGGATGCGATGGAATACCTCGCCCGCGAAGCGCCCGCCGCCGTTTACGAGCTTGAGCACTACGGCGTGCCGTTCTCGCGCACCGACGAGGGCAAGATCTACCAGCGCCCCTTCGGCGGCCACACCACCGAGTTTGGCGAAGGCCCGGCCGTGCAGCGCACCTGCGCCGCCGCCGACCGGACCGGCCACGCGATCCTGCACACGCTCTACGGCCAGTCGCTCAAGAACAACGCCGAGTTCTATATCGAATACTTCGCCATCGACCTGATCATGTCGGACGACGGCCAGTGTCAGGGTGTTGTCTGCTGGAAGCTCGACGACGGCACGATGCACGTCTTTTCCGCCAAGATGGTCGTTCTGGCCACCGGCGGCTATGGCCGTGCCTATTTCTCGGCCACCTCGGCCCACACCTGCACCGGCGACGGTGGCGGGATGGTGGCCCGCGCCGGTCTGCCGCTTCAGGACATGGAATTCGTGCAGTTCCACCCGACCGGCATCTATGGTTCCGGCTGCCTGATCACCGAGGGCGCGCGCGGCGAAGGTGGCTATCTCACCAACTCCGAAGGCGAACGGTTTATGGAGCGTTACGCGCCCCAATACAAAGACCTCGCCCCGCGCGACTACGTCTCGCGCTCGATGACGATGGAAATCCGCGAAGGGCGCGGTGTGGGGGCCGAGGGCGACCACATCCACCTGAACCTCAGCCACCTGCCCGCCGAGGCGCTGGCCGAGCGGCTTCCGGGGATCTCGGAGTCCGCCAAGATTTTCGCGGGCGTGGACGTCACGAAAGAGCCGATCCCGGTTCTGCCGACGGTCCACTACAACATGGGCGGCATCCCGACGAACTACTTCGGCGAAGTGCTCAACCCGACCTCGCGTTCGCCCAACCGCATCGTGCCCGGCCTGATGGCCGTGGGCGAGGCAGGCTGCGCATCGGTCCACGGCGCCAACCGCCTTGGCTCCAACTCGCTGATCGACCTCGTGGTCTTTGGCCGCGCCGCGGCGATCCGCGCGGGCGAAGTTGTGGACGCGAAATCGCCGGTGCCGACCCCGAACCAGAAATCCATCGACGCGGCCTTTGACCGGTTCGACGGCCTGCGCCACGCCGATGGTGCGACCCCGACCGCCGAGCTGCGCCTTGAGATGCAAAAGACGATGCAGGCCGACGCCGCCGTGTTCCGCACCGACAAGACGCTGAAGGAAGGCGTCGCCAAGATGGCCGAGATTTCGGGCAAGCTGGACGACATCAAGGTGACGGACCGTTCGCTCGTGTGGAACTCGGACCTGATGGAGACGCTGGAGCTGACCAACCTCATGCCCAACGCGCTCGCCACCATCAACGGTGCCGAGGCGCGCAAGGAAAGCCGTGGCGCCCACGCGATGGAAGACCACACCGAGCGCGACGACAAGACCTGGCGCAAGCACACCATCGCCAAGGTGAAAGGCAGCAAGGTCACGCTGTCCTATCGCCCCGTGATCCTCGATCCTCTCACGAAAGAGGATCAGGGCGGCATCGAACTCAAGAAAATCGCGCCCAAGGCGCGGACGTTCTAAGGAGAGAGACATGGTTGAATTCGCACTCCCCAAGAACTCCCGCATCCGCACCGGCAAGACCTGGCCGAAGCCGGAGGGCGCCAAGAACGTCCGCAAGTTCCTGATCTATCGCTGGTCGCCGGAAGATGGCGAGAACCCGCGCGTCGACACGTATTTCGTCGACATGGACACCTGCGGCCCGATGGTTCTGGACGCGCTCATCAAGATCAAGAACGAGATCGACCCGACGCTGACCTTCCGCCGGTCCTGCCGCGAGGGCATCTGTGGCTCCTGCGCGATGAACATCGACGGGGGCAATGAGCTTGCCTGTATCTTCGGGCTGGATGAGATCAAGGGCGACGTGAAGATCTATCCGCTGCCGCACATGCAGGTGGTCAAGGACCTGATCCCGGACCTCACGCAGTTCTATGCCCAGCACGCGTCGATCATGCCGTGGCTTGAGACCAAGACGAACCCGCCGCACAAGGAGTGGCGTCAGTCGATCGAGGACCGCAAGCAGCTCGACGGTCTGTATGAATGTGTCATGTGCGCCTGCTGCTCGGCCTCCTGCCCGAGCTACTGGTGGAACTCCGACCGCTACCTCGGCCCGGCGGCGCTCCTGCACGCCTACCGCTGGATCATCGACTCGCGCGACGAAGCGACGGGCGAGCGGCTGGACGATCTGGAAGATCCGTTCAAGCTCTATCGCTGCCACACGATCATGAACTGTGCGCAGACCTGCCCCAAGGGTCTGAACCTGGCGAAAGCCATCGCCGAGGTCAAGAAGTTGATGGTGCAGCGCACGGTCTGAGACTTTCGGTGCACCGATGTGACGAGGCCCCGCCGGACCCCCGGCGGGGCTTTTTCGTGGACGCTCTTCAAGCGCCGGGCGCTTTCATCGTGAAGAGCGGGCGGCAGTCCGGGATGAGCGGCGTTGCGCGGTGCGTGTTTCCGGCCCATGATCGCGCGAGTTGACAGGGAGGGTCGTCATGCGCCGTTCGCTCGGGTACCGGTTCATCATCGTGGGCGTTCTGACGCTGCTCATGGTCATCCCCTTGATCCTCGCCTCCGAGGTCATCAATTCGCGCAAGGACTACTCCCGCGACGCGATGCGCGAGGTGGGGCGCGAATGGGGCGGACCACAGATCATTTCCGGCCCCACGCTCGTCGTTCCGGTGCAGGAAACCGTCGACCGTGTGGTGCAGGAGCAGGTGACCGATCCGGCCACCGGCGAGGTGCGGACCGATGCGCAGGGCAACCCGGTGATGCGCAGCGTGACCCGACGCGAAACGGTCTGGCGCAACCCTATCTATGTGAATCCGGGCCGCTACGACGTGACCATCGACACCGAGACCGAGATGCGCCACCGGGGCATCTTCAACGTGCCGGTCTACCGCGCCGGGGTCGAGATGGCCTTCGACTTTCCGACCGACCAGATCGCCGAGCAGGCGCCGGGGAACGAGGTCGTCCGGTGGGACGCGTCCTATCTCACGCTCAACATTTCATCCAATGCGGCGCTGCGGGGCGAGGCGGTGCTGACCGTCGACGGGGAAGAGGTGGATATCGAGCCGCTTGCCTCGGCCGGGCGGCTCGCCGGCGTCACCGCCGATGTCGGCGACCCGCGCGAACTGGGTGACTACCGTTTCACGCTCGGCCTGAACGGGGCGCAGACGCTGAAGATCGCGCCGGTGGGGCGGCAGACAGCGGTGACGATCAACTCCGACTGGCCGCATCCCAGCTTCACCGGGGGCTTCCTGCCCGACGGCTCGACCATCACCGATGACGGGTTCGAGGCGCGCTGGACCATCCCGCACCTCGCGCGCACGCTGCCGCAGGTGTCGCGGTCGGACTACACCGAGACGATGCGCGACGACATGGCCTTTGGCGTGGAGTATTACGAGCCCAACGATTTCTATCAGAAAGCCTTTCGCGCGGCGAAATACGGCATCCTGTTCATCGCGCTCACCTTCCTGACCGTGCTGCTTATCGACCGGCATACGACGCGCCCGGCGCACCCGGTGCAATACATCCTGATCGGGTTGAGCCAGTCGATCTTCGTCCTCCTGATGGTGGCCTATGCCGAGCAGATCGGCTTCGGCCTCGCCTATGCGCTGTCGGCGGCCGCGACGATCCTGCTGATCTCCATGTTCGGCTGGTTCGGGCTGAAGCTCGGCGCGCGGACCATGGTGCTCTTCGTGATGCTCGTGGTGCTTTACGCCGTGCTCTACCTGATCCTGCAATCCACCGACTATGCGCTGATCGCCGGGTCCACGCTGGCCTTCATCGCGCTGGCGGCGACCATGTGGATGACGCGGGACGAGGATTGGTACGGGCCGGAGGAGGAGCGGCGCAAGGCCAAGCGCGACAAGGCCCCCCCGCCCGCGCCTACTCCCGCGCCCTGAGCACGCGCGCGGGGCGGGCCGACAACGGACGCCACGCGAAGGCGAGGCCCGCCAGCAGGGTGACGAGAACACCGCCCACGACGATCAGCAGGGCCGAGACCGGCTCGAACACGAAAGCCGTGTCCATGACGAAGGTGGACACGGCCCAGCCGGCCACGCCGCCCGCGAAGACCGCAACGATGCCAGCGGCCAGCCCGAGGATGGCGGAGCGCAGCGCGAATTCCGCAAGGATGCGGCGACGCGGCGCGCCCAGCGTTTTCAGAACCGCCGCCTCGTAGGTGCGCGCCCTCTCACCCGCCGCTGCCGCGCCGATCAGCACGACAGCGCCGGTGGCAAGCGTGACGAGCGCGCCGTAGGTGATCGCGGCGGCGATGGTGCCCAGAAGCTCGGTCGCCCGGCCGATGGCGTCGCGCACCGAGATCATGGTGATATTCGGGTAGCTCCGGGTGATGTCACGCATGAGCGCCGCCTCGGCCTCTTCCTCGGCATAGATCGTGGCGAGAAAGCTGTGCGGCGCGCCCGACAGCGCAGAAGGGTTCATCGTGATTGTGAAGTTCATCGCGGCGGTCGAGAAATCGACGTCGCGGAAGTTGGCCAGCGTCCCGGTGATCTCACGCCCGAGAATGTTGATGGTCATCGTGTCGCCGATCTCGAGCCCGATTTCCGCGGCCTCTTCGGCAACGAAGCTGATCAGGGGCTCGCCCGCGTAATCCTCGGCCCACCATTCGCCCGCCGTGATCCTGGTCCGCTCGGGTATGGGCGCGGAATAAGTGACGCCCCGGTCGCCTTCCACGATCCAGTGATCGCCCGCGACCTCCTTGGCCGGGCGGCCGTTGATTTGCGTGATCATGCCGCGCAGCATGGGGGCGCTGTCCATCCGTTCGATCGCCGGGTCGCTGTCGACCCGCGCGCGCACCGCGTCGATCTGGTCGGGCTGGATGTCGACCACGAAAAAGCTGGGCGCGATGTCGGGAAGCTCGCGCTGGATCGCGCCGCGCAGGTTGGTGTCCACCTGCCCCACCGCCGCCAGGACCGACAGGCCGAGGCCCAGCGACAGGACGACCGAAGCGGCCTCGTTCCCCGGTCCGCCGACAGATGAGAGCGCCATGCGCAGCATCGGGCGACCGCGCAGGGCCTTGGTGCGGGCCAGACGGCGCGACAGGCCGCGCACGAGCCGCCCCGCGCCGACCAGCAACATGAAGGCCGCGAAGATGCCGAAGGCGGACCAGAGCGCGATACGCTCCATCCCGGAGAACCATGTCGCCGCGCCAATCAGCAGGGCCAGCAGCACGGCGGTCGCGACGATGTAAAGCGGGCGGGGCCAGCCTTCGGGCGTACCGCCGTCGCGAAACAGCGCGGCGGCGCGCACGTTCTCGGTCTTGGCGAGCGGCCAGAGGGTGAAGAGCGCGGCGGCGAGGACGCCGTAAAGCGCGGCCTCCCCCAGCGGGCCCGGGCGCAGCGAAATGTCGGCCGGGATCGGCAGGGCCGCCGAGATGATCGGGCCGAAGACCACAGGGATGAGGCCGCCGAGGACAAGGCCCAGGACGATCCCGATACTCGCGAGGATGGCGATCTGGATCGCGTAGACGCCGAAGATCGTTGAGCGGCCCGCGCCCAGGGTCTTGAGCGTCGCGATTACCTCGGTCTTTTCGTCGAGGTAGCTGCGCACCGCCGCCGAGATGCCCACACCCCCGACCGCGAGCCCGGCGAGGCCCACGAGGACGAGGAACGACCCCAGCCGTTCGATGAATTCGCTCACGCCCGGAGCGCCGTTGCGGGCGTCCGACCAGCGCGGCGCGGACCCCTCCATCGCCGCCATCGTGCGCGTCTCCAGTGCGGCGAGGTCGGTGCCCGGCGGCAGGCGCAGGCGGTACTCGGAATTGAACAGCGTGCCTTCCGCGATGAGACCGGAGTTCTCGAGCGCAGCGATCCGGACGAGCGTGGGCGGGCCGAAATCGAACCCGCCGGAGCCGTCGTCAGGCGCGGAGTCCAGCGCGGCGGAAAGGCGGAATTCCTGTGCGCCGAGCATGAAGGTGTCGCCCGGTTCCAGTTGCAGACGTTCGATCAGCAGGGGTGCCATGACCGCCCCCGGCAGGCCGTCACGATCCCCCAGCGCCGCCTCCAGCGACATCGGGGGGTCGAGGACCGGCGCACCGTACAGCGGCCACGTCTCGTCCACCGCTTTCACTTGCGTGAGCGCGCTGTCCTCGACCGCAGGCAGGCGCGCCATCGAGCGGAAGTCGATGACCTCGCCCACCTCCTCGGCCACGCTGGCGAGGTAATCGAGGTCTTCGGGCGCGGCGCGGCGGTAGGTCAGTTCGACGGCGGCATCACCGCCGAGCAGAACCGCGCCCTGTTCCTCGATCCCCGCCTGAATGGCAGAGCGGACCGAGCCGACGGCGGCGATGGCCGCGACGCCAAGGGCGAGACAGGCGAGGAAGACGCGAAAGCCAGACAGGCCCCCGCGCAGCTCCCGCCGGGCGATCCGCCAGGCCACGCTCATGCGATCATCCCGTCGGCGAGGCTCACCACCCGGTCACAGCGTTCGGCCAGCTCCGGCGCATGGGTGACGAGCACCAGCGTCGCCCCATGCCGGTCACGCAGACCGAAAAGCAGGTCCATGATCGCCTGCCCGGTCGTGGTGTCGAGGTTGCCGGTGGGTTCGTCCGCAAGCAGGATCTCGGGCCGGGTCACGGCGGCGCGGGCCAATGCCACGCGCTGCTGCTCACCCCCCGACATCTGGGCCGGGTAATGACCCGTGCGATGTGCCAGCCCGACCGCCTCAAGCTCCGCCTCCGCCCGCTCGAACGCGTCGCGCACACCGGCAAGCTCAAGCGGGGTCGCGACATTTTCAATGGCCGTCATCGTCGGAATGAGGTGGAATGACTGGAAGACGACACCCATATGATCCCGACGAAACCGGGCGAGCGCGTCTTCGTCCATCGGCCCGAGGTCGCGCCCCAGTGCGGCGACCCGACCGCCGGTCGCGCGCTCAAGCCCGCCCATGAGCATGAGGAGCGACGATTTGCCCGATCCGCTAGGCCCCGTAAGCCCGATGGTTTCCCCGCGCGTCACCGACAGCGTGATGCCGCGCAGGATATCCACCGTTCCGGCATTGCCCATGAGAGACAGCCTCGCATCGTCGAGGTCGAGAACGGTATCGGTCATGAAAAGGGCCTTTTCCAAAGTGTCTTCATTCGCATATGGGCTGCGGCGTCGTATATCCAAGTCTTTGTTGATATTCCCTTTCCTTGGCCTGCCCGCCATGGCCGAACCGGTCACGATTCTGGCATTGGGCGACAGCCTGACGCAGGGTTACGGCCTGCCGGAGCAAGCGGGGCTGGTGCCGCAGCTCGAAGGATGGTTGCGGGCGCGCGGGGCGGACGTGGACGTGGTGAACGCGGGCGTGTCCGGCGATACGACCGCCGGGGGCCTCAGCCGGGTCGACTGGTCACTGACCGACGAGGTGGACGGGGTAATCGTGGCGCTTGGGGGCAACGACCTGTTGCGCGGGTTGCCGATCAACAACGTCGAGTCGAACCTTGAAAAGATCATCGCCAAGATCAAGGCGCAGAACCTGCCCATCCTGCTGGTGGGCTACCGGGCGACGGCGAATTATGGCCCCGAGTACAAGGCCGCCTTCGACGAGATGTATCCCCGGATCGCGGCCCGCCATGACCTTGTCTTCTTTCCCTATGTCTTCCGGGGCATGGCGCAGGCCGAGGCGGCCGGACAGGTCACGCGCGGTCAGGTGTTTCAACCGGACGGCATCCATCCGAACGCGACCGGCGTGAAGCTCAACGTCGCGGCGATGGGGCCTTCCGTTCTGGAACTGGTCGAGAAGGCGAAACCCTGACGTTCAGGGCATCCGGAAGGTGAGGTTCGCCCAGGCAGAATGCCAGGCCGGCCCGGCTTCGGGGTCATCGTTGCCCGTGTCCTCCATCACGACGGCATCCACCATGTATTCCGTGCCGGAGGCGACGGGGATCGTCGCCTCGCCCGCGTCGTCGGTGCGATAGAAGGACTGCGTCACTGTGCCCTCGGTATCGCGGGCGAAAACCTCAACCTGCGCGTCGATGCGCGGCGCGCCGTCGTAAAGCACACGCACGGGCAGCCCACCCGACAGGTCATCGGTGTAGGGGTTGGCGAGGGCCACGATCTCAGTCTTGAGCCCCACCGGCGCGTCCGCGCCTTCGCCGTTACCGACCGCGACGAGCGACTTGGCGTAGCGGGTGTAGGCCTCGCGAAAGTCCAGTTCGGGCAGACCCCGGTCCGCGTGACGCGCCAGAACGTCGCCCAGATCCTTGTGCGCCACGAAATCCTCGAACAGGTCGCGGGTCTTGTATTTCAGGCTGTCCCCCTTCGTCTCGTGCACGATGACGGCAAGCCCCTCGTCCGGGGCCGCGAAGGTCATCGCGGGCATGTCACCGAGCCGCCCCTCGACAGTCTGAACGGTTTCGCCCATCTTCACCTCGAACCGCGCGAAGCGGTCGGGAAAATAGGTCTGGCGCGAGCCCTCAAAGTCCTGTCCGACCCGCAGATCCGCGACGATGGGTTCGCCCGGCTCTACCTCGTAGGCCTGCGGTGAGATCCAGAATTCGTGGGCGACAGCCGCGCGGGCGAGGCAGAGGCAGGCGAGGAGGAGGGCAGTGAAGCGCATGGGATATCCGTTGATTTCGTGGACAGTCAGGGTGGCAGAGCACTTGGCCAAGTCAACCGCGCGGGCCTTGGTTGTCGCCATTGTGATGCTCACCACGACGCTTGCCGCCGCTGCCCATGAAATGTCGCCAGCGGTGGCCGATATCACGGTAAGCGAGACCCGTGTGGAACTGTCGATCATCCTTCAGGGCGAGGCGATCGTGGCGGGGATCGACCTGTCGTCCATCACGGACACCAACAACTCGCCCCGTGCCGATGCCTATGACGCCCTGCGCGACCTGCCGCCGGACGACTTTGCCGAGCGGTTCCGCGAAGACTGGCCGGAGCTGTCGGAGGGGGTTCGCCTGATGGCAGGCGATACCGCGCTCGACTCGACGCTGGACGAGGTGGGCACGGCGGAGGCGATGAGCGAGGATCTTCCCCGTGAGACGCGGATCGTGGTCTCAGCCGCCCTGCCCGATGACGGGAGCGATGTGACCTTCGGCTGGGCGTCGGACTACGGCCCCGTCATCCTGCGCCAGATCGCGCCGGACCTGCCCGAGGGCGAGGAGGCCTATTCCGCCTTTCTCGGCCCCGGTCAGACCTCGGCGCCGTTGCCGCGCGTCGGGAGCATGCAACTGGGGTGGGTCGAGAGCTTTGTCGATTACGTCGGGCTCGGCTTCACCCATATCCTGCCCAAGGGGCTGGACCATATCCTGTTCGTGCTGGGGCTTTTCTTCTTTTCGCTCCAGATGCGTCCCCTGCTCTATCAGGTCACGTCCTTCACGGTCGCCCACACGATCACGCTGGCGCTCGCGGCGCTCGGGATCGTGACGGTGCCGGTCGCCGTGGTCGAACCGCTCATCGCCCTCTCAATCGCCTATGTCGCCGTGGAGAACATCCTGCGGCCCAAACTGTCGCGCGTCCGGCTCGCCGTGGTCTTCGGCTTCGGCCTGCTGCACGGACTTGGCTTCGCGTCTGTGCTGGGGGAGATCGGGCTGAGCCCGGGTCACTTCATCTCCAGCCTGATCGCCTTCAACATCGGCGTCGAGCTGGGCCAGCTCACGGTCATCGCGGTCGCCTTCTTCGCCATCGCGTTCTGGTTCGGTCAGCGCCCGTGGTATCGGCAGCGCGTCGTCATTCCCGCCTCGCTCGCGATCGGCGCGATGGGGTTGTGGTGGACGGTCGAGCGAGTGATTCTCTGAAAAATATACTGCGGATAACCAGACGGTAAGGTTTCCCTTACCTTTTTCCATATTTGAATTGGCAAATAACTTTGCAATTTGGGAACGGTCCGAACCGAGGCAAAAAATCCGAAGTTTTTAAGGCCTTCCCACGCTGGCTGGTCGAGTATTTTTATCCTTATTGATAGGTTCCGGCCCCCTGCGTCTTGTGTAATTGCTCGTTTAATAGGGACGCGCCGTCTGATTACTTGGCGTGGCAAAAGGGGGCAGTTTGTGAAGGTTTTCGTCGCCAGTACTACGGCGAGCGTCCTGGACGCTGTTGCGGGAGCACGTTGTGGCGACGAGGTGATTTCCGTGGCCGGGGAGCCGGATCTGCACCGCGTCGAACGTCACATACGCTCCAATGGGCAGGATATCGACGCCATCCTGCTTCACGTTCCCGACACCGACTCTCCGGACTTCAAGACGGCCATGGCGATCATCGCGCGGCTTGACGCGGCGCCGGTGTGCGTCATCCTTCCGCGCCGCGCTTCGACCGGCCAGGTGCGCCGCTGCTATGTCATGGGTGCAGCGGCGACGCTGTGTGAAGAGGACCTTCCGGAGACAGTGGGGCATATCCTGTGCCTCATGACCACCGGGGCCCATGTGGCCGTGTTCGGCGACGGGCTGATCCAGCCTCCGCCGACCGATCTGGGAAAGCTCTCGGAGCGGGAGTTGCAGGTGCTGGAGGGCATCTGCCGTGGTCACCAGAACAAGGAAATCGCGCACGGCTTCGAGATCAAGGAAGTCACGGTGAAGATGCACGTCCGCGCCATCATCCGCAAACTCAACGCGAAGAACCGCACCCATGCTGCGATGATCGCGCGCGACCTCGGCCTTGTCGGCTGAGTCAGGTGCCGCGCGGCTGTGAAAGGCCCATACGGGTGGCGTGCCACGCGGCCTCGGCCCGCGATGAAATCCCCAGCTTTCGGTAGATCGTCTTGATGTAGCCGGCCACCGTGCTTTCGGCGAGGCCAAGCTCGGCGGCGACCTCGGCGTTGCGCAGCCCGCGCGAGATGAGCGCGAGGACGTCGGACTCGCGCTCCGTGAGTTTGCCCTCGTCATTGACCGCAGGCCCTGTGCGCGAGAAGTGCCCCATGATCCGGCGGGCGATGGCGGGCGACAGCGCCGGTATGCCGTGGCTGATCTGGCGCAACTGGGCGACCATCTGTTCGAGCGTCTGATCTTTCTGGAGATAGCCGTCCGCACCGGCCGACAGGGCCGACACGACCGACACGTCGTCGCCCATGATCGTGGTCACGACCGCGATGGACTGCGGCGACACGGATTTGAGCTTGCGCAGCACCTCGAGCCCCGAGCCATCGGGAAGGCCAAGGTCGATCAGGGCGAGATCGGGCACCTGCCGGTCGAGCGCCAGATTGGCGGTGGCGACCGTCGCCACCTCGGTCAACGCGATGTCAGGAAAGGCCTGCCGGGCGATGTCGCACAGCCATGCCCGCGTCTCCTGCACATCTTCGAGGATCAGGGCCTGTTTCATTGCGCCGCCTCCGGAATGTCGTCGGCCATGCCGATTTCGATCAGCGGCAGTTCGACGTGAAAGAGCGTGCCGGGCCGCTCTGCGTCGTCGCGGGCCGGTCCGATGTTCAGGCGACCGCCGAGGGCCGAGACCCGGACCTGCATGTTGCGCATCCCCTGCCCCACATCCGTCACCTCGCCCATGTCGAAGCCGCGACCGTCATCGCGCACGTCGACAAGCGCCGTGTCACCCGAAACGGTGAAATACACACCAACGGTCGAGGCATCCGAATGGCGCACGGCGTTGTTCACCGCTTCGCGCAGGACCGAACGCAGCGTATGCGCCATGCGCGGGCTGAGGCTGTAGCCGGACAGGTCGGCCCCGAGCGGCCAGTCGACCGCGATTTCCGCGCCTTCCAGCACCCCGGTCAGTTCAAGACGCAGATCGGCGATCAGGTTGCCGAGGTCCAGTCCCGGCCCGGTCTGGTTGTCGATGATCTCCCGCAGGTCGGCGAGCGTTTCGCGGATCAGAACGTCCTTGCGCCCGGCGTCCTTGGAATGCAGCGCACCGAGGAGCTGGATACCGATGTTGTCGTGAATGTCGCGCGCGATCCGCGTGCGTTCCTCGGACGCGCCCGTCTCGTATGCCTCGCGGCCCTCGATGAGCTGGGCGAGCAGACCGACCAATTCCTCGGCCCGCTGGACATCGACATCGGTGAAAAGCCGGCGCCCGCCCCGCCCCCATTTAAGGCGTCGGGACGCGATCGGTGGGATGGGGGGCAGAACAAGGTCGACGCCCTCGGCCTCGAGCGCGGCGTGTTGAACGACCTCCGGTCCGGGCTCGACCGCCAGCGGCTCGAACATGCCTTGCAGGAGGTCGTCCCAGGCGGCCTGCATCTGGGCAGCGTCCTTGGTCATCGCCACGCGCGAGACGTCGCGGAAATAGCGCTCCAGCGGTTTCTGACCCCGCCAACGGGCAAGACGGCGGGCCAGCCCGTCACGCAGCGGCAGGTAGAGGAAGGCGACGAGGAAGAGCGACACGCCCAGGGCCGGAGCCCTGTCGAGCGCCAGGCCATAGATGAGCACGGCGTCCAGCGCGATCAGCAAGAGCGCGCCGGCGGCGAAGAACAGGATGCGGAACGACCAGATTTCCAGGTTGAAGATCCGGTGGCGGCGCACGGCGAGCGCGAGGCCGATGAAGCAGATGAGGAACAGCCCGAAGGCGTAGCTCTGCGACAGCTGCGCGGGCAGACCCAGCACGGCGGGAACCGTGATGAGGCCCACGAAGCTCCCCGCGCCGATCAGGATGGACAGGCCGAAGAGGCGAAGTGCCGCGCGCGCCGGGAGGTCCTTGGAACGCCGGGCTCGCCAGAACTGGGTCAGGATGAGCCCGACGAGGACCAGCATCGCCACGGCAATGGGCAGCTGAAAGGCCGCGACATAATCCGGGATGAGCCGGGTGACGGCCCCGGCAAACCAGGCATAGATCACGCCGGCCTGAAACAGCGCGAGCCAGCGGGGGCCGATCTGCGCGGGATAGCCAAGAAACAGCCCGATCATACCCGCGCCGAAGGTCAGCGAGCCGAGCAGGTTGAGCGGCGCGAGCCACTGATAGGCGTCCAGAGGCAACGCAATCTCACGGGTCGAATAGACCGAGGCCGCGGTCGCGGAAATGGCGAGGCCCAGCCCGGTGAGCATGACGAAGGCCTGCGGACGGCCCGACGGCGCGAGCGACCAGATCCAGGCGCCCACGAACATGCCGGACAGGCCGACGAAGACTTGCAGCCAGAACACGCCAGGCAGGTCCGTCAGGGGCCGCCGCGCGTCGGGCGCCACGGTAACGTCGCGTGTCACCCCCTCCGCCCCCACAAGGGTCAGGGTCACGGGACCGGTGCGCAGCGCCGCCGCGATCATTGCCTGGTCGGCCCGGAACGCATCCAGCGTATCGAAATCGGAAAGCTGGTCCGGCTCCTCGATGATCGTGGCCGGCGTTACGGGGACACCTGCGCCCCCCGCCGCCGGGCCGATGGCGGTCAACCGCTCGCCTTCAGCAATCCCGTTGGACGGCCCCTCGCTGCGTTCGACGATGACCGCATCACCGGCATCGTTCAGGCCAAGGTCGAGCCCCAGCCACGGCTGGCTCGTGGCGAGGAGAATGGCACCCGCCGCAATGGCCAGCGCGAGCAGGCCCATCCCGAAGAAAATCTGCACCGGCGCAAATAATCGCACCATTTGTCCCAATCCCTCTGCTATCGCGATACTGTCGGGAACGCCGACCGCGAGAAACCCCTGAAACCGGGGGTCACCCCCCGGAACCGGGGGGAGACAAAACGAAACCCACACCCCCATCTACGACAAGCACTTTGAAAAGGGGGTACACCACATGACTATGATCAGAATCGGCATCGCCGTCACGCTCGCAACCACGCTGTCGGGCTGTTTCCTGACGGGGGGCGGCACCGGCATCAGCGGCACCAAGGCGGAATTCGACGCGGCCTTCCTCGACGCCGCCGGGCTTGGCCCGACGACCACGCCGCTCAGCGGCACCGCGACCTACAACGGCGAGATGCAGATCATCACCGTGGACAACGCCGGCCAGTCCGGCTCGATCCGCGGCGCGGTCGAGATGAACGCGAATTTCGCCTCGGCGACCCCGTTTTCGGCCGAAGCGACCAACTTTTCCGGTGAGGTGCGCGGGACCGAGGTGAGCTACTCCGGCACCCTGTCGTCGGGTCAGGCGACCGACAGCTCTCCGATCAACCTGCTGACCACCACCGCGCTTCCCGCCATCGCGGGCGGAGGTGAGGCGAGTGCCATGACGCTCTCCATCGGCGGCACGCTTACCAATGAGGATACGGGCGTGAAAAACACGCTCAATCCCGGCTCCACGATGAACGGCAACTTCTTCGGCAACGACGGAAAGGCCGTCGGGGGTGCCGTCGGCTGGTCTGTGGCGGTGGACGGCGGCACCTCGGCGATCACCGGGACGGGCACCGGCACCAACGGCGCCGTCGGTGGCCAGTGGTACGGCGAAAAATAAACGCCCGAACACACGGGACAAACGACAGCCGGGCGGATACCCTTCGCCCGGCTTGCTTTTTTCCGGGGGATTCCAAATGACCATTCAGTTTCGCGCGCACGTTCTCGCGTTGCCGCTGATCTGCGCTGCGCTGTCAGGCTGCGCCACGATCAAGTTCGATCCGAACACGACCACCGAGGCCCAGTTCGACACGGTCTTCGCCACCAACAACGCGCTCGCGCGTTCGGCCGCGCCGCTGTTCGGCAGCGCAAGTTACGAAGGCGAGGTTCAGGTGGATACGATGGCCGGAGGGGTCAAGACCGGCTCGATCCGCGGCGGGCTTGTCATGGATGTGAGTTTTGCGAGCACTGAGCCTTTCACCGCGACCGCCGGCGGGTTCGCAGGCGACATCAACGGCAAGCGCGTAACCTTCTCCGGGAATATCTCGAGCGAGGACGCCCCGGGGCTGATCCCGCTAAACACCCTGATCCGCACGGGCTTTGACAACACCGGAATGTGGGTCACGATGGGCGGCACGTTGACCAATGACGACACGGGCGTGCGCAATCGCCTGCGGGCCGGGTCGCGGCTGACCGGCGAATTTCGCGGCGTGAATGCCCGCGCGATCACCGGGGACACGGAGCTCGTCATCAACCCGCGCAGGGGCACCTCGGCCATCACGGGATCGGCGGACGAAGCGACGGTGACGGGCGAGTTCTACGCCATCGAGACCCCCTGACCTGTTTGACCCCCTGTTCAGGGGGTTCTCAAGTCAGGACACCGGGTCCAGCATGAACCGCAACCGGGTCAAACCCGGCACCGGGGCACTTTAGGCATGAGATCAGTCTGCACCGCGCCAACGCGCGGATGGATTTGACTGGAAGATTTTAGCACGCAAAACGGCGTCTCTGCCGGTCCGGGCGACCTTCCGAAGCCCGGGTCCGGCGGGGACGCTATTTCGTTTCAGTAGTCTTTCTCGAAGTGAATCCCGAGCGAGGTTTCCCCGTTCGTCGCCACGCTCCCGCGCGCGGTCAGGTTCCGGGTCAGGTCGAGGTTGATGTTCACCTCCGCCTCGCCGTCCGCCCCGACCTCCACGCCGGTATAGACGTTCTCGGTGATATAGGTGCCCGCACGCACCGCGACCGCCCCGCCTTCGTTCTGGCCGACATCCAGATCGGCGAGGCCGAAGCCCTCGCGCAGGTTACCGATCACACCGCCTCCGCCACCGGTCAGCGTCGCGACGCCATTGGCCATGCGCAGCGCCTGAAGCGGCGAGATTTCCGCGATGGAGCGGCCGAAGAGGAGCCGGGCGAGGATCTCGTCCTCCGGCAGGTCCGGGGTCGAGGTGAACGAGATTTCGGGGTTCGTCGCCTGACCGTCGAGCCGGATCTGGATCGTGGTGTCATCCACGGTGGTCTGCGCCGTGACGGAGATATAGGGGTCGAAGTTCCCCTCGAGCGTCGCACGCGCCTCGGTCAGGTCGATGCGATTGCCGAGGAGAGACAGCCGGCCCCGGATCAGGCTGAGCCCCCCCTGCGGCACGACATTCGCCGTGGTGCCACGCAGGAGCAGGCGGCCCCCGACCTCGGCATCCAGCCCGCGACCGCGCACGAAGACCTGGTTCGGGGCGTCGATGACGATGTCGAGCGGATAGGCGGGGCCACCGCCCCCGGACGATGTTCCGCCTAGCTTGTCGGCCCGCGCACGGGTCGCCCG
Source organism: Maritimibacter sp. (assembly GCA_002695005.1). Classification (GTDB taxonomy): domain Bacteria; phylum Pseudomonadota; class Alphaproteobacteria; order Rhodobacterales; family Rhodobacteraceae; genus Maritimibacter. The sequence continues at coordinate 277,440 of NZNT01000020.1, read as the reverse complement.
GACGGCGGCGGGTTCGTTGATGTGCCGCAGACCTTCAAGGTCGCCCGCGACGCCGAAGCCGCTGGAAGGGATACGGATCTCGACCACGCCCGGGCGGATCGTCCCCGCCACGCGCGCGCCGCCGGTCAGCGGGCCGGTGACGGTCAACTGCCCGTCCACGGTCGTATCGTAGAGCGCCGGGTCGGTCAGGCCCACGCCTTGAAGCCGCACGACAAGATCGGCGTTATAGCCACCTTCGAGCGAGACTGGACCTGCGACCTCGACCCGGCCACCCGACGACACGCCCGCCCCCGCCTCGATCCGGGCGCGACCGTTCTGAAGCAGGATGTTCGCCTGAATCGGGTCGAGCGAAATGGCGGCGGCGGGCACCGACACGCGCGCATCGGACGTCGAGACTGTGCCGGACAAGGATGTAAGCGCGAGCGGGCCATTCAGGCCAAGGTCGAACCGCGCCGTCCCGTCGACACGGTTGGCACCGGTGAAACCGTTGGCGAGTTCCAGCGGGGCCACCCCGTTGATCGACAGGTTCGCGCTGTCACCGCTCCCGGCCACGGTGCCCGCGACGGACACGGTGATGCCATCCGGCCCCTGCCCGTCCACGTCGAGCCGGTAGGCGTCGTCCGTGAGCACCGCCGTCCCCTGCGCCGAGAAGGCGCCCGGCAGTTCGGGGACGAAAATGCCGACATTCGCGAGGCGGGCGTCGAAGTTCACGCGGCTTTGCCCCCCTTCGGAGGTTCCATCGGCGCTCACCGTAAGCTCGGGCGTATCCACATCGAGCTGGTCGACGAAAAGCGTGCCCGCCTCGTCGCGGCGCAGGTTGAACGTCACTTCGCTCGCACCCGCGAACAGCTGATCGGCATCCCCGGCACCGAAGGCGAGGTCCTGCCCCTGCGCGGTGCCGGAAAGGTCGATGGCCTGCGTGCGCAGGTCGCCCGAAACACTGGCCGCAAGGTCGATGGCACCCGAAAGCGACCGGCCCGCGAGGCCCGAGTAGGGCGCGATGCTGTCTGCGGCGGCGGTAAGGCTGGCCGTCACGGGGCCGACCCCGTCGTCGGTCATGGTCGCCGTCGCGGTGAAATCGACCACGACGTTGCCGGGGGCGGTCGCTTCGCCCTCGACCGTCCAGCCGTCGCCCGCCTGAACGGCATCCGCGACGAGCGAGACGTTGCCCTCCAGCCGGTCGTCAAGTCGCCCGGCATCGGGAATGTCGATCTGTGCGTCGATTGTGCTGCCCTCGGAGCGCAGCTCGCCTGTGGCGGACGCGGCAAGCCCCGGCCCGGCAATGGTGAACCGGTTGAGGGCCGTGCGTTCGACGGTCCGGTCGACATCGATCGACAGCCGGCTTTCGCCCGCAAGCAGCGCGTCCACCTGTTCGATACCGATGGAGAGGTCGCGGGTCTCGCCGTCGATCTCGAGGTCGAAGGGCCCGTCCGGGAGCGCAACCTCACCCCTGACCGACAAGGCCGCGCCCCCCGTAAGGTCCTGCCCGGACAGCGGGGCGAAACGGGCGAGCCGGTCGGCGGTCAGTTCGACGTCCATGTCGGCCACGAGGTCGAGTTGCTCCAATTCGGTCCGCAGGGTCACATCGCCGGTCAGGCCGTAATCCTCGCCGGACAGGGCGATATCGGTGAAGTTGAACGGCGTGTTGTCCCCTTTGGCGAAGGTCAGGCTTCCGCCGATCCGGTCTCCGATCGCCGCGGCGAGATCCTCGTCCCCCGGATTGATGCCCGCGAGCGAGAGCGTCACGCTTCCGTCGACGCTGGGCACCGCGTCACCACCGCCGGGCTCCAGCGTTCCGGCCCCCGAGAAGGACAGGCTGTCGAGCGAGATGTCGCCACGTTCCAGCCCGGTGAGGTCGAAGCTCCCGGTCCAGCGTTCGCCACGCAGGCTGTCATAGTCGAAATCGAGGTCGAGCGCGGAAATGCGCGTCGGCTCGCCCGAGGCCGGCAGCGTCGTGGGCGAGCCATCGGCATTGGCCACCCGGCCCGTCAGGTTCACCCGCTCGGGCCAGCCCTTGTCGTTGATCGTGGCATCCCCGCGCAAGTTGAGTGCATCGGTCCGCACGAACAGGTCCTCGACCCGGATCGTGCCGTTGGGGAACCGCGCACCTTCCAGATGGAGCAGACTCTCGCCCCCGAAGAACGGCTGATACTGTTCCTCGAACAGCGGGCGCAGGTCACCCGAGAAATCCGCGTCGACCCGCATGTCGCTCTCGCGGACCCCGTCTTCGCCGGCCTTTTCGGCCCTGATGCGAACCTGCCCCCCAAGGCGGCTTTCGCCATCGGTGCCAAGCATCACATCCGCGGTGAAGTCGTCGAGCGTGTCTTCGCCATCGACCGTCAGCGTCAGGGCCGGTTCGCCGGGAAGATTGGCCAGCTTCGCCACGATGCCGCCCGGGCCTTCATCGAGTGACAGGTCGACCGCCAGAACGTGACTTTCGTTGGAATAGGACGCCGCCAGGTTGAAAGAGCCGCGCTGTCCGTCGATGCGCTCGAGGTCGAGTTGCGCCTCGCCCTGCCCGTCGACCAGATCGCCGGACCCTTCGAGCGTCATTTCCATGCGCTCGCCCAGCACCGGCTCACCGAGGATGAGCCGTTCGGCGGCCAGCCTGTCGATATCCACCGAGACGGGAAGCTCTGGCAGGGTGAAATCCGAGGCCTCGCTCGACGGCCCGTCCCCGCCGCTTTGCGGCAGGCGGACGAGTTCGATGATCTCGGCCGACAACTCCCGCACCTCGACCCGGCGCTGGAGAATGGCGGAGCGGTCCCAGGTCAGGGTCACGCCTTCGAGGCGGAGCCAGACACCGTCGTCATCCGCAAAAGTCATTTCATCCATCGTCGCCTGCCGCGACAGCGCGCCGGAGAAGCCGTTGACAGTGACCTGCATCCCGTCGCTGGACAGGTTGTCCTGAAGGAAATTCTCGAGGACGGACTTGTCCTCTTCTTCCTGTTGCGTTTCGTCCTGCGCAAAGGCCGGCAGGGCGATCCAGGTCAGGAGGGCGAGGAGGGAAAGGAGCCGGGTCATCATCAGAAAGCGTGCCCGATACCGACGTAAAGCTGAACGTTGCGCAACGGATTTGGCGACCGCGCACCGCCCGTGACGGGATAGCCCACGTCGAGCCGGATCGGCCCGAGACCCGTATCGTACCGCAGCCCGACGCCGGCGCCGGAATGCCACGCGGTCGGGCCGCCGAAAAAGCCGTTGGCGCCGAGATAGCCCACGTCGAAGAAGCCCACGACGCCGATCTTTTCGGTCGCTTTCACGCGCAATTCGAACTGGCCGCCGACGAAGGCCTGCCCGCCGATACGGGCGCCACCCGCCGCCGGGAAGCTGAGTGAATCGTACGCCTGCCCCCGCACCGTGCCGCCACCGCCGGAATGGAAGAGAAATTCCGGCTGGGTCTGCGCAGGTGTCGGTCCGATGACCGTGCCAGCCTGCACATGGGCGGCCAGCACGAAGCGGTCATCCTCGCCAAAGCCCTGATAGACGCGGCCGTCCACCGTGCCCCAGACGCCGAAACCGTTGGTCAGCTCATAAAACGGCTCCACGTCGGCACGGACGTAGAACCCGCGCGAGGCGCGAAGGGGGTCGTTGCGCCGGTCCCACTCGATCATCGCCGGGACCTTGAACAGGTTGAAGTTGCGCGTGCCCTGGCTGTCCGTCACGCGGGAGAAGGAATAGCCCAGCCCGACCTCACCCACGAGATCTTCGGAGAAATAGCGCGTGACACCGGCCCCGACTTCGCCGGTCCATGCGGTGAAGGTCGGCTCGCGCACCATCGAGGCTTCGCCCATGACGTAGGCGTCGTTGTCGGTCCCGAAGGCTGCCGGGATGTCGAGGCGGGCGGCGAGTTCGATGTCGAGATTGGCAAGGCTCGGCGTGATGCCGTTGGCCGCCGCATCGAAACGGAACCGCTCGGCCCCGCCCAGCAGGTTGCGATGCATCCAGAAGCCCGAGAGGCCCAGCCCCTGAAGCGAGGAGATTTCCGCCCCGAAGCCAAAGCGGCGCGGCTTCATGTCCGCGACCGTCAGCAGGATGTCCATGTCGTTCGCAGCGCCAAGGGTCTCGTCCTCGCGCAGCACCACCGAGGCGAAAGCGCCGGTGCGCCGCAGGCGGTCCGCCGCGCGCTCCAGTTCGTCGGGAGAGAACACTGTGCCTGTCGGCAGGCCCGCGATGCGCCGGATGCGTTCGGTCCGCACATAGGAGGGCCGCACGACCACGAGGTCGCCGAACTTCACCAGCGGCCCGGGATCGATCCAGACCTGCGCATTGAGCAGCTTGGTGGCGTGGTTGGCCGTGATCTCCTGATCGCGCACTTCAGCCTTGGCGCGCCCGGCGCCGCGCCAGTCCGCAATCGCCGTATCGACCGCTTCGCCCACAGCGGTGGAATAGGCAGGCTCACCCGCGCGGATCTCGTCGATCTTGCGTGTGCCTTGCACGAGCGGCGTGATCTGGGTGCGGCCAAAGTGAAATTGCTGTCCGGGCCGCACGTCGACGGTGATGCGGCGCACGTTGTCAGGGATGTTGAAGTTGGGGATCGCCGCCGCCTCGACCCCGTCGACGCGGATATTGATGACAGCGCCGTAATGCCCTTCGGAATAGAGCGTGTTCAGCAGGCGTTCGTACTCGGCAAGTGACGTGGCCAGAAGGTCACGGGGATCGGTGCGCCCCTCGGCCTCCGCTGCGAGCAGAAGCGACGCGCCGCGTAGCTCGTCGCCGAGCGCTTCTTCGCCCTCGACGTTGAATTGAATATCGTCCAGCGCAACCGCAGGCGACAGGGCCACCAAGGTCGCAGCCAAGACATACGGCATCTGCCGTTTAAGGAAGGATTTCGGCCCCATGACTTTCGCGACCCCCAGGTTCGCGTTGCGCTCGACTTTTTTTGAATCGTAACCGCTCAATCGCGATTGGGCCAGCGCCTTTGACAAACATGTGAGAGTGTGATCGGCCTGCCGCCGATCGGGCGCGCTTCAGGTTCGCCAGGGCTGCCGACACTGAACGGCGTCACCCGTGCTCCGTCTCGCAGGCGTCGTGATCGCCGAACGCCTCGAGGATGTTGCATGTATGCGCCTCCGCCCCGTCGCAGGCCGCCACGATCCGCACCAACTCCGCTTCGAGCCGTCGCAGCCGCGCGACGCGCGCTCGCACGTCGGCGAGGTGCGCTTCGGCAATCGCGTGGGATTTCCCGTGGTCCGCCGGGTCGAGGTCCAGCAAGGCGCGGATCGCGTCGAGGGACAGCCCAAGGTCCCGCCCGTGCCGGATGAACGTCAGGCGGTCGAGTCCCGCGCGTCCATAGCGGCGCTGATTGCCGCCCGTGCGCCCTTCGGCCTCAAGCAGACCGATCCCCTCATAGTACCGGATCGTCGGGACCTTGACCCCGGTGGCCTGAGACAATTCACCGATCGAATACATGAAAAACCCCCTTGAACCTCTAGCGACTAGAGGAATTATGTAGTCGTGGCAGAAGGAGAATGCCATGCCTCACGATCACGCCAAGGGCCACCATCACCACGTCGATCCGGACAGCGGAGACCGCGCCGTCGCCGCAGCGGTCGGCGTCAATGTCGCCCTTACCGTGGCCGAGATCGTCGGCGGTATCCTGTCGGGCTCGGTCGCGTTGATTGCAGATGCGGTGCACAACCTGTCCGACGCCGTGTCGCTCGCCATCGCGTGGGCGGCCCGCCGGATCGGGCGGCGTCCGACGGACGAGACCATGACCTTCGGCTACAAGCGGGCCGAGCTGGTGGCGGCGCTCATCAATCTGACCACCCTCATCATCATCGGTCTTTACCTCGTCTACGAGGCGATCCAGCGGTTCTTCGCACCGGTCGAGATCATCGGTTGGCTGATGATCTGGGTGTCGGTCTTCGCGCTGGTGGTGGACGCGGTCACGGCATGGCTGACCTACCGGCTGTCGAAGGAAAGCGTGAATATTCGCGCGGCTTTTCTGCATAACGTGGCCGATGCGCTCGGCTCGGTCGCGGTCATCATCACGGGCGTGCTGATCGTGCAGTTCGGGTGGAGCTGGGCCGATCCACTGGCGACCCTGCTCATCGCGGGCTACATCCTGTGGATGGCGGTGGGCGAGATCCGGGGCGTCATCAACACGCTCATGCTCGGCACGCCGCCGGGGATCGAACCGGACGCGGTGCTTGAAGCGATGGAAGCGGTGGACGGAGTCGAGAGCGTTCACCACCTGCATGTCTGGCAGATCAGCGAACAGGTGACATCCCTCGAAGCGCATCTGGTCACGCCTGCGACCAGCCTGCCTGAGATCACGCGCATCAAATCCGCGATCCGCGCAATGCTGTCCGACCAGTTCGGCATCGGCCATGTCACGCTCGACACCGAAACGCCGGACCTCGCCTGCGACCATCCCTCCCGGATCGGCGGCTGACCGACGCGTCAGCGCAGCGGGCGGCGGCTTTGAACGGCGAGGAAGGCGGCGAGGTCACGGGTCCGGTCCGGCGCGAACCGGTCCCCGAGGTCGAGCTCCCATATCCGGTCGACACGGAAATTCCGGAAATCCTGTCGCGTTTCGCACCACGCGGCCAGGGTCCAGACCTTGCCCCAGTAAAGCAGCGCGAGGGGGCGCACGGTCCGCTCTGTCCGCGCGCCCGTTTCGTCTTCGTAGGTGATCCGCACCCGCGTCCGGCTTTCGGCGGCGCTCTCTAGTGTGTCGAGCCGCGCCCGGTCCACGGGATCGGCCGCGAGGAACTCCATCGCCTGGATCGGGACCTGGGCCGCGCGCGTCTTGAGGCTGTCGGGCAGGACCGCCTCGATCTTGATCAATGCCTCCTCCGCCGCGCGCGCCATTTCGAGCCCGCCCCACACCCGCGCCATCCGGGCGCCTGCGACCAGCGCCGTCACCTCTTCGCGCGTGAACATGAGGGGCGGCACGTCGTAGCCCGCACGCATGACGTAACCGACCCCGGCCTCGCCCTCGATGGGCACGCCGGAGCCGATCAGGTCCGCCACGTCGCGATAGATCGTCCGCTCGCTGACCTCCAGCCGTTCGGCCAGGCTGCGGGCCGTGGTGAGCCGACCGCCGCGCAGATACTGCACGATCTGAAACAGGCGGTCGGCGCGCCGCATCAGGCGTCCCTGGCCTGAAACAGACCGATCTGATTCCCGTCCGGGTCCAGCGCCATGACGAAACGCCCCGGCGGAATCTCGATCGGGGGGCTCAGAACTTTGCCGCCGGCGGTGCTGACGCGGTCCGCCGCTGCCTCGCAACTGTCGGGCACGGCGAAATGGATGATGTTGCCCGTCGCACTTTCGCCTTCGAAAAGGTTGGCGCCGACGGTGTCGCCCGCCCCGTTCAAAAGCACCATCGGCTGCGGGCCGCTCCTGTCAACGGCGCTCGTCCAGCCGAAGACGGTGTCATAGAACGCGGCAGAGGCTTCGAGGTTCTTAACGGGGATTTCGCCCCAGACGACAATGGGTTGGGTGGTCATGTCAGGTCTCCTTGGGTTGATGACAGAGCCTGTCTAGCACCCCCCAACTGACAGCATCCTGTCAGGAGCCTTTTGCGCTGTCCAGCCAGCCCAGCGTCTTGCGCGTGTCGCCATCGGGCATGTATTCGGCCGAGACCCAGCCCTTGTAGCCGCTCTCATCCAGCATCTCGAAGAAGGCGGGATAGTCGATCTCGCCCGCGTCCGGCGCAGTGCGTCCGGGGGTCTGCGCCACCTGGATGTGGGCCGCGCGTTTGCCGTGCGCTTCCCACACGGCCATGCCGTCGCCGGTAAGCATCTGGGCGTGATACATGTCGAATTGCAGGTTCACGTTCTTCGCCCCGACCTCGTCGAGGATTTCGGCCGCCTGATCGTAATCGTTGAGGAAATATCCCGGCATGTCCTGCGTGTTCAGCGGTTCGATCGTCAGGCTGCGATTCGGTGCCTCGGCGGCGGCCCAGCGCAGGTTCTCGACGAACGTGGTGCGCGCGACGAGGCCCGTGGCCTTGCCCGCCATGACGTGCAGATGCTGAGCACCCAGCGCGTCGGCGAAACGCACGGCCCGCTTGAAGTCATGGCGGAACCGCTCGGTCATACCCGGCACGGCGGCGAAGCCCCGCTCGCCCCCCGCCCAGTTCGGCGGCGGGCAGTTGATGAGCACCATCTTCAGCCCGCCCATCGCCAGCCGCCGGGTCATCTGCGGCACCGCGTCGTCATAGGGAAACAGCGCCTCGACTCCCGTGAAGCCGTGATCCGCCGCCGCCTGAAACCGGTCGAGGAAGGGCAGTTCACGAAAGAGGAGCGAGATATTGGCGGCGAACTTCGGCATGGTCCCTCCCTACCGGCGCGGTGCGCGCGCGCCTAGAGCGAATGGGTCAATGGCATGGAAAAGGGCCGGACGCTGGCCCGGCCCTTTTCGGTCATTTCAAACCCGATCAATTCGGGATGATGAGCACTTCCACCCGGCGGTTCTGCTGACGACCCTCGGCAGAGAGGTTCGAGGCGACAGGTTCGCTGTCGCCCTTGCCGACGGCCTGAAGCCGCGCCGCACCCACGCCATTGGATTGCAGAAGGCCGACGACGGCCTGCGCGCGGCGTTGCGACAGTTGCAGGTTATAGCTCGCCTGCCCGGTGTTGTCCGTGTGGCCAAGCACCTGAACCGTCGAGTTCGGATATTCGCGCAGGTTCTGGGCGAGGGCCGCGAGGTCCGGATAGATCGCCGGAGACACGTCGGAGCTGTCGGTGGCAAACAGGATACCCTGCGGCATCACGACCTTGAGGAAGGAGCCGTTGTTGATGACCTGAATGTTCGAGTTCGAGAAGCTCGAGCGCAGATCGCCCGCCTGCTTGTCCAGCTGGCTGCCGATCAGGCCGCCAACCACGGCGCCGCCAAGCGCACCGACGGCCGCGCTGGCCGCCCGGTTACCCGGGATCGCAGCCCCGGCGAGACCCCCGATGGCCGCCCCTGCGGCAACGCCCGTGCGTTCGCGCTGTCCCATCGTGTCGCAGGCGCTGAGCGCGAGGACCGAGACGAGCGGCAGAACGAGAGCTGGTTTCAAGGATTTCATGTTTGGACCTTTCCCTTGGAATCCGATCTTCGCGCGCACCATAAGCGCCTGTCCTGCGGGGGGAAAGCGGCCCTTTTGGCGGTTCGGCCCGATGGCGGCAAACCGCCGCTCAGACTCCGGCCTCCTCGCGCGCGGATTCCCAGGCCAGGAGCGCCCGCTTGACCGGAAGGCCCCAGTGGTAACCGCCAAGCCCGCCCGATTTCCTCAGTGCGCGGTGACAGGGGATAAGCCAGCTCACCGGGTTGCGCCCGACCGCCGTGCCCACCGCGCGCACCGCCTTTGGGCTACCGATGGCCCCGGCGATCTCGGAATAGGTGGTGACGTGGCCCGTGGGGATCGTAATGAGCGCCTCCCAGACCTTCACCTGAAAGGGCGCGCCGATCATGTGGAGACGCGCCTCGCCAGACTGGTCGAACACGGCCGTCACCTCGGGTGCGAGGGCGGTCGGGTCCTCCACGAACCGCGCCTTGGGCCAGCGCGACAGCATATCGGTCATCGCGGCCTCGGCCCCGGTTTCGGCAGCGAAGGCCAGCCCGCAGATGCCACGGTCGGTCGCCATCACCAGCGCGAGGTCGAAGGGCGAGTCGAACCAGCCCCAGCGGATCGTCAGCCCCTCGCCTCCCTTCGCGAACTCGCCGGGGCTCATCGCCTCCCACGTCAGGAACAGGTCGTGAAGACGTCCGGTGCCGGACAGGCCCAGCGAATGGGCGGTCTCGAGCGTCGTGAACTTGTCACGCAGCAGCCGGCGGGCGTGATCGAGGGTGAGGTATTGCTGATAGCGCTTGGGGCTGACGCCCACCCATTTCGAGAAGAGTCGCTGGAAATGCGCGGGGCTCATGTTCACTTCGGCGGCCAGCGCCTCCAGCGTCATGGGCGCGCCACCCGCCCCGTCGATCGCCTCGATGGCCCGGCGCATGACGTGGTAGTGATAGGCACCCTCGGCCTCGGACGTGGGGGTGGTCATTTCAAGCGCAGTCATGGCTTTCTCCTTCAAAGCCAATCTAGGCGCACGGCGCTTTCGCCGCGACCCGTTTCCTGCGCTTTGACGAGGTCGCCATGAAAGGAACGGGTTGATACGCCGTCAGGGGGGGTGTCAGGCGACGTGCCTGATGATGTCGCGAACGGCATCGGTCTGCCGACCGCGCATGGCCCGCACCTCCCACGCCCGCAGGCAAAGCCGCGCAGCCCGGTCGTGACCGAGGCGAAGCGAGGGTTGCCGCAGGAGGTGCGCCGGGAGGTCGCGCCCGATCGCGCGCAGGGTCGCAGCGTCGAGCAGCAGGGTTTCGGCCCAGAGCCCGTTGGCCTGCACCATGTCATGAACCGGCAGGAGGATATGGGTGTAATGCGCCGCCCCTCCCGCCGCGCCGGTGACATGCACTCCATCGCGCAGATCGCGGATTTCGGCCAAAGCCTCCCCAACCCCCGCGTGCAGTTCCACCATGGCGCCGGACAGAAGCACGCGGTGGGCGGGTGACAACCACGTTGCATGGGTGGGGCATCCATCGCCCAAGGCCCCCTCGGCAATCTCGACCGGCCGCAAGTCGGCGTCCAGGACAACCCCAACCCGGATGCGCCCAAGCCACAGGATCGGCTGGACCCCGTGATCGCGCGTGATGACCCGGTCGCCCGTCGCCAGCCACTCCACCGGCATTTCGCCCTCCGGCGTCATGAGATGCACCCCCGGCCCGAATCCGGGAAGGGCAGCGATCTGTGGGGTGCGGTCCATGTGGCTCTCCTTGGGCCTTTTCGCACCACCGTTCCAGAAATTGTCGAACACGAGGTTAAGACCACGCCCCAATCTTGCACCCCTGCGCGAAACCCCCGATACCTCCGCCATGGCGAAGCAAATGGACTACAACACGATCCGCGAGGTTTTCCGCCGCTTTCACGAAGCGGAACCGGAACCGAAGGGCGAACTCGAACACGTCAACGCCTACACGCTGGTCGTCGCGGTGGCGCTCTCGGCGCAGGCGACGGATGCCGGCGTGAACAAGGCGACGCGCAGCCTGTTCAAGGTCGCCGACACGCCGGAAAAGATGCTCGAGCTCGGTGAAGAGGGCCTGACCGAGCATATCAAGACCATCGGGCTGTTTCGCCAGAAGGCCAAGAATGTCATCAAGCTGAGCCGCATTCTCGTCGACCAGTACGGCGGCGAGGTGCCCAACAGCCGCGCGGCGCTCCAGTCCCTGCCGGGCGTGGGGCGCAAGACCGCGAATGTCGTTCTGAACATGTGGTGGCGCTATCCGGCGCAAGCCGTGGACACCCATATCTTCCGCGTCGGAAACCGCACCGGGATCTGCCCGGGCAAGGACGTGGTCGCAGTCGAACGCGCGATCGAGGACAACGTGCCGGCGGACTACCAGATGCACGCCCACCACTGGCTCATCCTGCATGGGCGCTATACCTGCAAGGCGCGCAAACCGCTCTGCGCCTCCTGTCTCATCCGGGACATCTGCCAATTCGAGGAGAAGAACCTTTGACCAAACGCTTCCAGGTCGTCGGCATCGGCAACGCCATTGTCGACGTCATCACGCAGAACACCGACGATTTCCTCGAACATATGGGGATCGAGAAGGGCATCATGCAGCTTGTCGAAAAGGAACGCGGCGAGACCCTGTATGGCGCGATGGAAGAGCGGGTGCAGGCGCCGGGCGGATCGGTCGCGAACACGCTGGCGGGTCTGGGCAACCTCGGCCTGTCGACCGGGTTCATCGGGCGCGTGCGCGACGACTCGCTGGGTCGGTTCTACGCGCATGAGATGGCCGAAGACGGCACCGCCTTCGTCAACGCACCCGTGGCGGATGGCGAGCTGCCGACCTCGCGCTGCATGATCTTCGTGACGCCGGACGGCGAGCGGTCGATGAACACCTACCTCGGCATCTCCTCGGAAATCTCCGAAGTGGACGTGCCGGAAGAGGCCGCGCGCGATACCGAGGTGATGTTCCTCGAGGGCTACCTCTACGACAAGGACAAGGGCAAGGCGGCCTTCAACCGTGCCGCCGAACTCACCCACGCGGCCGGCGGCAAGGTCGGCATCTCGCTCTCCGACCCGTTCTGCGTCGAGCGCCACCGCGACGACTTCCGCCGGTTCGTGAAGGAAATGGACTTCGTGATTGGCAACGAACACGAGTGGCAGTCACTTTATGAAACCGACCTCTCCGCCGCCCTGGAACAGGCCGCGCAGGAATGCGGGCTTGCGGTCTGCACCCGCTCCGGCTCGGACGTGGTGCTGATGCAGGGAGACCGGGAGGCGACGGTGCCGGTCACGCGGGTCGACCCCGTGGACACGACCGGCGCGGGCGACCAGTTCGCCGCCGGCTTCCTCTACGGCTACGCCACGGGCCGGGATCTCGAAACCTGTGGGCGCATGGGCGTCATCGCGGCGGGCGAGGTGATCAGCCATATCGGCCCGCGCCCCGAGGCCGACCTGAAAGAGCTGTTCCGCAAGAACGGCGTCGCGCTTTAGGTATTTCGCGGCGGGCTGGCGCCCGCCACGACCGACTGGGGGAGGCGCTGCCTCCCCCAGCCCCCCTCCGAGGTTTCTTGAAACGAAGAAGAGGGGCGCGCGTCCTGCTTCTCTGTTTCAGGAAACCTTCAGGGGGTGAGCGCGCAGCGCGAGGGGGGCCGAGGCCCCCCTGCCCGGTCTCAAGACTTGAAAAGGCGGGGCATGGGCGGCCACCGCGACGGGCGAAGCCCGGCGCAAAACCTCACTCGCCGTAGGGCACCCAGACTGTCTTGACCTCGGTCGCCTGTGCGAGGAACTCCCGCCCCTCGCCCTCCGCGCCCATCCAGTCACACCCACGGGCATTGTTCACCCAAGTCCGTTTCAGGTTTCCGGCGCTCTCGTATTCGACGAGCGAGGACAGGTCGGCCCCCGATCCGCTCCAGACCGCATCGACGTTCAGATGCCCTGCAAGCGGCGCGGCCAGCTCCGCATGCGACCCGGTAAGGATATTCACCACCCCGCCTGGCAGATCCGATGTCTCGAGCACCTGATAGAAATCCGTGGCCGCCAGCGGGAAGGGTTCCGAGGCGACGGCGACCACGCGGTTGCCCATCGCGATGGCGGGGGCGACGAGGCTCACGAGGCCGAGGAGCGGGTGTTCGTCGGGGCAGAACTGGCCGATCACGCCGACCGGCTCGTTCATCGCCAGCGCGACGCCACGCAAGGGCACGGGTTTGGCCGCGCCATCGTATTTGTCAGCCCAGGCGGCGTAGGTGAACAGCCGGTCGATGGCGCGCTCCACTTCGGCCTTGCCGCCCTTCGCGCTGGTGAGCGCGTTGATCCGGCCTGCGAATTCATCGGCGCGGGCCGAGAGGTTCTCGCCGATGTAATACAGGATCTGCGCACGGGTATGCCCCGTGGTCTTGCCCCAGCCGGACGCACCGGCCGCCGCCTCGACGGCGTTGCGCACGTCCTTGCGGTTGGCGAGGCTCGCGTGACCCAGAAGGTCGCCGCCCTTCGACCAGACGGGGCGGGAATAGCCGCCGTCGGGCCGGGCCTGCTTGCCACCGATGTAGAGCTTCGCCGTCCGGTCGAGTGCATCGACCTTGGCCCCCTTGGGCGCCGGGAAAGCCGGGACGGGTTTCAGCGTGGCGCTTTTTCCTTTGGGCTTGGTATAGGCCAACAGCCCTTCCCAGCCGCCTTCACGCCCGAACCCGCTTTCGCGGACACCGCCAAAACCGGCTGCCGCGTCGAACATGTTGGTGCCGTTCACCCAGACGACGCCGGCGGCCAGCTTGGGCGCCACGTCGAGCGCAAGGTTCACGTTCTCGGACCACAGCGTCGCGGCGAGCCCGTAGCGGGTGTTGTTGGCAAGTGCCACCGCCTCCTCCGGTGTCCGGAAGGTGGTGGAGACGAGGACCGGGCCGAAGATCTCCTCCTGCATCAGCCGCGCGGCGGGCGACATGCCGGTGATGAGCGTGGGCGGGTAGTAGCACCCGGTCGCAGGCATCTCGGTTGGGGCCTGAAAGACCTCGCCTTCGCCCGCGCCTTCGTTCACCAGCTTCGTCACCCGCGCGTGCTGCACGGGATCGACCAGCGCGCCCACATCGATGCTCTTGTCGAGCGGATCGCCCACGCGCAGCTTGGCCATGCGCGCCTTGAGCTTGGCATAGAACCGCTCCGCCACCGGTTCATGCACCAACAGCCGCGAGCCTGCGCAGCACACCTGCCCTTGGTTGAACCAGATCGCATCGACCAGCCCTTCGACCGCCGAGTCGAGGTCCGCGTCGTCGAAGACGATGTAGGGCGACTTGCCCCCCAGTTCGAGCGTCAGCGACTTGCCGGTCCCGGCGGTCGCCTGCCGGATGATCCGGCCCACATCGGTCGAGCCGGTGAAGGCGATCTTGTCGATGCCTTCATGGGTCACGATGGCCTCGCCCGTCACACCATCGCCGGTCACGATGTTCACGACGCCCTTCGGCACGCCCGCCTCCTCGCAGATCTCGGCAAAGAGAAGTGCGGTGAGCGAGGTGTATTCGGCAGGCTTCAGGACCACCGTGTTGCCCATCGCGATGGCCGGCGCGATTTTCCACGCGAGCATCAGGAGGGGGAAGTTCCACGGGATGATCTGGCCCGCGACGCCCAGTGCCTCACGGTCGGGCAGCTCCGCATCCTGAAGCTGGGCCATGCCGGCGTGGTAGTAGAAGTGGCGCGCGACAAGCGGAATGTCGATGTCGCGGCTTTCGCGGATCGGCTTGCCGTTGTCGAGCGTTTCGAGCACGGAAAACAGGCGGGCGTGTTTCTGAACGAGGCGAGCGAGGGCATAGAGGATGCGCGCGCGCTGGTGGCCCGACAGCTTGGCCCAGCCCGGTTGCGCTTTTCGCGCAGCCTGAACGGCGCGGTCGACGTCGTCGGCCCCCGCCTGGGTGACCTTGGCCAGAACGTCGCCCGTCGCCGGGTTCTTCGTGTCGAAGGTCTGGCCCGGTTTGGTCCACGCCCCGTCGATGAACAGGCCGAAGGCGCCGTCATGCGCGTCGATCCACGCTCGCGCCTCGGCGGCGCTCTCGGGGGCGGTCCCATAATCCATGGTGTCGAAGATTTCCTTGATGGTCATGCCTTACCCCATCGCATGGCGGTAGCCCGCCGAATAATGGCCCGTGACGTGGTGCTCCAGCTGCCGCTCGATATCGCCCAGAAGCGACGAGGCCCCGAAGCGGAACAGGTGCGGGTCGAGCCAGTCGTCGCCCAGTTCCTCTTTCACCAGTGCGAGATAGGTGAGCGAGTCCTTGGCCTTGGAGATGCCGCCTGCGGGCTTATAGCCGACCTTGATGCCGGTGCGTTCGTAATAGTCCCGGATCGCGCGCATCATGACGAGGCTCACGGGCAAGGTCGCGTTCACGCCTTCCTTGCCGGTCGAGGTCTTGATGAAGTCCGCCCCCGCCATCATGCAGACGAGCGAGGCGCGCGCCACGTTGCGCAGGGTGCCAAGCTCGCCGGTAGCGAGGATCGCCTTGACGTGGGCATCTCCGCAGGCCTCGCGGAAGGTGCGCATCTCATCATAAAGCGCCTGCCAGTCGCCTTCGAGGACGTGACGGCGCGAGATGACGATGTCGATTTCGTCGGCCCCGGCCTTCACGCTTTCGCCGATCTCGGCCACGCGAAGCTTGAAGGGCGACAGGCCCGCCGGGAACCCGGTGGACACGGCCGCGACAGGGATGTTCGTGCCTTCGAGCGCATCGACCGCGGCCCCGATCATGTCGTGATACACGCAGACCGCGCCGGTCGTGATCGCGTCGATCCCGAGCGCATCGAGGATGTCGTGGCGCACCGGATGCGCGGCCTTCGCGCACAAGCGGCGCACCCGGTTCTTAGTGTCGTCGCCCGACAGCGTCGTGAGGTCGATCAGCGTGATCGCCTTGAGCAGCCAGGCCGCCTGATAATCCTTTTTCACCGACCGGCGCGCGCCGATGGTGCCTGCGCGCCGCTCGACAGCCGAGGTGTTTACCTGAACCGCGCGGACCCAGTCCATGTCCAGCGGCATGCCCGGATTGCGCTTCTCGACCACGTCGGGAAGCTGCGCGGCCCCGAGCTGGGCCTTCGCTGTGTCTCGTTCGGTTTGCACGTCGATCTCCGGATGTGTCGTGGTGAGCCTCGCACCTGCGGGGTCACAAGGCAATATTTTCCGTTTGGTCAAATTTACAAGGTCTGGCGGCGAAAGCCTTACCGCGACCGATAGCGGAAAACGCCCGTTCCGGTCGCGACCAGACCGCCGGTATCGTCGCGGATCGTCGCTTCGCCGAAGAAACTCTTGCGCCCGCCCCCTGTCCTGCGCCCCTCGGCGATCAGGACAGTGCCAGACGGCACGCTGAGGTAATTCATGTTCAACGACAGCGTCATGGCCAGGCGCCTGTCCTCGGTCGACCCCGTGTAGCAGCCCGCAAAGCCCATCACCGTATCGGCCAGAACGGCATAGACCCCGCCATGCGGGATGCCGTAGCGATTGGTGAGCTTGACGGCGAGCGGCAGGTCGAAGCGGGCATAATCCTCGGACCAGTCCACAATCTCGAACCCGAGGAGTTTCTGGAGTTCATAGGGGTCTTCGACGAGAGCGGGGTCGAGCGTCATGCCGCGGGCTTCCCGGGTGCCCCCGAAGACAGGTTCGTGGCGGCGCGTTTCACACGCTCGGCGTAATGTTCGAGCAGTTCGTCCGGCTCGACGAAGAAAGACGGCCCGCCGACGTTCAGCCCGTGAATACGGTCGCCGTTGAGCGAAAAGACCGGCACGGCAAGGCCGTTCACATCCTTGCGCCACTCGCCGAAGCCGGTGCAAAGCCCGTGCTCCTCGTAGTCGCGCAACCCGTTCTCGACCGCCTTCATGATCCGTGCGCGTTGATCGGGCAGCTCGCGCAGGCCCTGATCGACAAGCGCCGTGCGCTGTTTCTCGGTCATCCCGACAAGGATCGCCCGTCCGATAGCGGAATAGAACAGGGGCAGCCGCGCGCCCACGTTGATGGTCAGCGCGATGGCCTCTTTCGAGCGGTGAACGGTGGTATAGACGGCGCGCAGGCGGTGCTGCTCGGCCAGTGCCGACGTGATGTGCGGGTTCGGCCCCTCGTCGCAGAGCGCGGCGAGCTCATCGCGGGCCCGGTCGGTCATCTCGATGGATGACAACACGCCGAACCCCAGCGCCAGAACACCCGCGCCAAGGCGATAGGTGCCGGTCCGCTCGGAATACACGAGATAGTCGAGTTTGCGCAGCGTGTGCGTCAGGCGCGAGATGGTCGGTTTCGGCAGCCCGGTGCGCTGCGCGATTTCCTGATTGGTGAGGTTGGTTTCGTAGGGCTTGAAGCAGCGAAGAACGTCGAGGCCCCGCGCCAGCGCGGTCACGAACTTGCGGTCGCCGTCGGTATCGACGTCTTCGATCAGGTCATCCTTGCCCATGCGTTAACCTCTTATACAGCGGTCAGGCCCCCATCAATTGAAATGGCCTGTCCCGTCATGAAACTGTTGGCGTCCGAAACGATCCAGAGCATCGCCTGAACGACCTCCATCGGATCGGCGACCCGGCGCATCGGCACGCGGGAGGCAATGGCGTTGTAGGCCTCTTCCCGGCTGATCCCGTGACGCTCGCCCATGATGTCGCCCATCGCCTCGACCATCGGGGTGGAGGCGAAGCTGGGGCAGATCGCATTGACGCGGATGCCCTTGCGCGCGACCTCGTCGGCCGCCGCCTTGGTCATGCCGATGACCGCATGCTTCGACGCGGCATAGGCCGCGAGCTGGCCGGACCCCACGAGGCCAGCCGCCGACGCGGTATTCAGGATCGACCCGCCGCCCTGGGCGAGCATGGCGGGAATCTGATGGCGCATCCCGATGAAGACGCCCTTGGCGTTGATCTCCATGATCTGATCGTATGTTTCCAGCGGGATGTCCGGCAGGCGGCACAGCCCGCCGCCGATACCGGCGTTGTTGAGCGCGATGTCGAGCCGGCCGAACCGGTCGATGCCTTTCGCGACATGCGCCTCCATCGCGGCGTCGTCGGCGACCGAGAAGGCGTCGGTCAAAACCTCGGCCCCGAGGCTTTCGAGGTTGCGCGCAACCTCATCCAGCCCGTCACCGTTCACGTCGGAGAGCAGAAGCTTCGCCCCGCCCCGCGCAAACTCCGCCGCCGCCATCGCACCGAAGCCCGAAGCCGCGCCGGTGATCTGCACCACTTTTCCGTTGAAATCAGCCATGCGCCGCCTTCAGCCCCCCTGCCGCGAAATTCGGAACCGCCTTGCCCAGCCGCATCGCCCGTTCGGGGTTCGACGCATTGCCGTCCAGCGCACGTTTGTAGACACCCTGAATGATCGCCCCCATGCGGAAGAAGGCGAAGGCGACGTAGAAATTCATGCCGGGGATGCCCGAAAGCCCGCGGGCCCTGCAGTACATGCCGACGAATTCCTCGTCCGTCGGAATGCCGAGCGCGGCGCGGTCCACACCGCCCAGCCCGCGCCCTTCGGCCCCCGGCGGCATCTGCCACTGCATCAGGAGCGAGGCGAGGTCCGCATAGGGGTGGCCGATGGTCGACAACTCCCAATCGAGCACGGCGGCGCAGCGCGGCCCGTCAGTCTGAAACAGCATGTTGTCGATACGGTAATCGCCATGCACCAACCGCCGCTGGTCGTCGTCGGGAATATTGTCCGGCAGCCAGTCGATCAGCGCGTCCATGTCCGCGATGCTCTCGGTTTCCGACGCGCGGTATTGCTTGGTCCAGCGCCCGATCTGGCGCTCGAAATAGTTGCCCGGCGGGCCGTAGTCCGCCAGCCCGACCGCCTCGATGTCGACCTCGTGGATCGCGGCGAGAACCCGGCACATCTCGGCATAGATCGCCGCGCGTTCCTCGTTTGACACGTCCGGGATGCGCGGGTCGTCGATATTGCGGCCCGCGACAGCCTCCATCACATAGAAGTCGGAGCCGATGACGTCCGGGTCCTCGCAAAGCACATGCATCTTGGCCACCGGCACGTCCGTGTCCGCCAGCGCCGATTGCACCCGGAATTCCCGGTCGACCGCGTGTGCGGACTTGAGCAACTGCCCCGGCGGCTTGCGGCGCAGAACATACGGACCTGTAGGGGTGTCGAGCCGGAAGGTCGGGTTCGACTGTCCGACGTCGAATTTCTCGGCCGTGATCGGCCCGGTGAAGCCGTCCATATTGGCCTCAAGCCACCTGGCGACGGCCTCGGTGTCGAGCTGTTGGGTGTCTGACATGGCTCCCTCAGCTATAGGTCAGCATCTCGTCCGCGTTGGCGGCGTCGATATGCGGGGTTTCGTTGAAGCCGTGCAGATAGGCGCCGTTGCGCCCCTGCACGATCTTGTTCACGGCGCAGTTCTTCATCTGGAGTTGAAGCAGGATCTGCTGCTCGGCGGGCGCGTCCATCACCAGCCGGATCATCTGGCTGATCGCACCGCCGGACGAAACCATCAGCGTATCGCCCTCCGCCGCCGCCATCGCATCGCGCACCCGGCCCACGAAGGCCCCGAAGGTCTCCGGCGGGGTGTCGATGGCATCTGCCTGCCACGCAAGAACCGTCGCCTTGAGTTGCCGGAAATGCGCGGCACGGTCGCCCTTGGTATGCTCGGGCAACGCGTCGGTCTGCTTGTGCGCCTCCAGCAGCGCGGAAAAATCGAACTCGTTCAGACCGGGATGCACCACAGGGTCCGCGTCCACGCCATAGCCCTTGGCGATCCCCTCCAGCGTCTCGCGGTGGCGGACCTGCGAGCCGACCATGACCTTGTCCGGCCATGTCCAGCCCTGCGCCTTCAGCGCCACGCCCAGCGCCTCGGATTGGCGATGACCCAGCTCGGAAAGCTTGTCGTAATTCGCCGCCCCGAAAGAGGCCTGGGCGTGACGGATGATGGTGAGAAGACCCATTCAGATCTTCTCATTGGTGTATTTGCGCAGCTCCGCCCGCGCGACCTGACGGCGGTGGACCGCGTCGGGACCATCCGCGAAGCGCAGGGTGCGCAGGTTGGTATACATCCGCGCGAGCGGCTGATCCTGGCTGATCCCTTCGCCGCCATGCATCTGCATCGCCTCGTCGACCACCTTGGTCGCCATGAGCGGGGCCACCACCTTGATCTGCGAAATCCACGGCTGCGCTTCCTTCACGCCGACCGTGTCCATCATGTATGCGGCCTTGAGGCAGAGGAGACGCGCCATCTCGATCTCCATGCGCGCGTTGGCGATGATGTCGAAGTTGGCGCCCAGTGTGGCGATCTTCTTGCCGAAGGCTTCGCGGGCAAGGCCACGCTTGCACATCAGGGTCAGCGCCCGCTCGGCCTGACCGATGGCCCGCATGCAGTGGTGGATGCGGCCCGGTCCAAGCCGCCCTTGCGCCACTTCAAAGCCGCGTCCTTCACCGAGGATCACGGCATCCGCGGGAAGGCGGACGTCGTTGAATTTCATGTGCATGTGGCCGTGCGGCGCGTCGTCGTTGCCGAAGACCTGCATCGGGCGCAGAATCTCGACGCCCGGCGTGTCGGCATCCATCACGAACATCGTATGCCGCGCATGTTTGGCGGCCTCGGGGTCGGTCTGGGCCAGCACGATATAGACGCCGCAACGCGGGTCGCCCGCGCCGGAAATCCACCACTTCTCACCGTTCAGGACCCACTCGTCCCCGTCCTTCTTCGCCTCGAAGGACAGTTGAACGGCGTCCGACGACGCCACGCCCGGCTCGGTCATGACATAGGCCGAGCGGATCTCTCCATCCAGCAGCGGTTTCAGCCAGCGGTCCTTGTGGGCCTGCGTGCCGTAGCGCTCCAGCACCTCCATGTTTCCGGTGTCGGGCGCGGAACAGTTGAACGTCTCGGCCCCCAGCGGGGCCTTGCCCATCTCTTCGGCCAGATAGGCGTATTCGACGGTAGTCAGGCCATAGCCCGCCTCGCTGTCGGTGAGCCAGAAGTTCCACAGCCCGCGCTTCTTGGCCTCGGATTTCAGCTCGTCGAGGATTTCCTTCTGACGGTCGTTCAGGACGAAGCGGTCGTTCTGGGGATTGTTCCCGATCTCTTCTTCATACTCCTCGCCGAGGGGAACGATCTTTTCCTCCATCAGCTTGCCGATGGCTTCGATCAGCGGCTTGACCTTTTCGGTGACACCCAGGTCCATATTCTCTGTCCTCCTTGTCCGGCCTGTCGCCGGTCCCGTCACTGAACACATGTGTTCAATTATTTGCAATGGGGTTTGGCGCTTACAGCACCTCGAACAACCCTGCCGCGCCCATGCCGCCGCCGACGCACATGGTGCAGACGACGTATTTCGCGCCGCGGCGTTTGCCTTCGATCAGCGCATGCCCGACCATCCGCGCGCCCGACATGCCATAGGGGTGGCCGACGGAAATCGCCCCGCCGTTCACGTTCAGGATCTCGTTCGGGATGCCCAGTACACGGGCCGAGTGAAGCACCTGACAGGCGAACGCCTCGTTCAGCTCCCACAGCCCGATATCGTCCATCTTGAGCCCGTGGGCTTCCAGCAGCTTCGGCACGGCATAGATCGGGCCGATGCCCATCTCGTCCGGGTCCAGACCCGCGGCCATCACGCCGACATAGCGCCCGAGCGGCTGAAGCCCGCGCTTTTCGGCCTCCTTGGCTTCCATGATCACGCTCGCGCTGCCGCCGTCCGACAGCTGGCTCGCGTTACCGGCGGTGACGAACTTGCCCTCCTGCACGACCTGCCCGTCCTTGAACACGGGGCTCAGGCTTTGCAGGTTTTCGAGCGTGGTCGAGGGCCGGTTCCCCTCGTCCTTCTCCAGCGTCACCTCGGCGTAAGAGACCTCTTTCGTCTCGCGGTCGATGATCGCCTGCGTCGAGGTCAGCGGAACGATCTCGTCATCGAACTTGCCCGCCTCCTGCGCCGCGGCCGTGCGCTGCTGGCTTTGCAGCGCATATGCGTCCTGATCCTCGCGGGTGACGCCATAGCGTTCCGCCACGATCTCAGCGGTTTCCAGCATCGACATGTAAAGCGACGGCATATGTTCCATCACCCACGGGTCGCGCAGGTGGTCGGTGCGCATGTTCTGGTTCTGCACGAGGCTGATCGACTCGACACCGCCGCCGATGGCGACCTGCATCCCGTCATGGACGACCTGCTTGGCCGCCGTGGCGATGGCCATCATGCCGGACGCGCACTGGCGATCCATCGACATGCCCGCCACGCTCGTCGGAAGACCCGCGCGAATGGCCGCCTGGCGCCCAATGTTGCCACCTGTGGACCCCTGCTGGATCGCCGTGCCGATCACGCAGTCCTGCACTTCAGAGCCGTCCACCCCCGCGCGGCTGACCGCGTGTTTCACGGCATGACCGATCAATTCCTGCGCATGGGTGTTGTTGAACGCCCCGCGATAAGCCTTGCCGATCGGGGTGCGTGCGGTCGAAACGATGACGGCGTCGCGCATGATGTATCCTTTCCTATTCGTCCCAGGGGAGCGGGAGGCCACGGGCCGCCGCACCCATCCGGGCGTATTTGCGTGTCTGTGAAAAAGCGTTGTCCATGACGGCTGCGCCCTCGGGGTCGCGGATGCGGCCCATCGCGGCGACCACGCCATCGACGTTCAGGTCGTCACCGACGAGGGCCACGCCCTGCGTTTCGGTGATGCGGATTTCTGCGAAACAGCCGCCGCCCACGCCCAGCACCATCTTGGTCGGCGCGTCCTCGGCCACCAGAGCCAGCAGACCCGGCGTAATCGTCTCGGGCTGGAGCAACTCCAGCGTCTCGGGCGTAAGCAGCGCCTCGGTCATCCGCGTGGCCGCCGTGGGGGCCAGCGTGTTGACCTTGATGTTCTTGCGCGCGCCTTCGATGGCCAGCGTGTTCATCAGGCCCACGACACCCGCTTTGGCTGCACCGTAGTTCGCCTGACCAAAGTTGCCGTACATGCCGGAACAGGACGTGGTGACGACGATCCGCCCGTATTCGCGCGCGACCATGTGGTTCCAAACCGCCTTGCAGCAATTCGCGGTACCCATGAGATGCACGTCGAGCACCTTGGCAAAGTCGCCCAGATCCATCTTGGCGAAGCTCTTGTCGCGCAGGATGCCCGCGTTGTTGACGAGGACGTCGACATGGCCGAATTCCGCGATGGCCTCCTCGACCATCGTCAGCGTGTCCTCGGCATTGGTCACGTCCGCGCCATTGGCGATGGCATGACCACCCGCCGCGCGAATCTCGTCCACCACCGCCTTGGCGGCGTCCGACCCTTCGGAGGTGCCATCGGTCGCAACGCCCAGATCGTTGACCACGACCTTGGCCCCGCGCTCGGCCAGCCCCAGTGCATGACACCGGCCCAGTCCGGCCCCGGCGCCGGTGACGATGGCCACACGCCCTTCGAATGAAACGCTCATGTCGTGCTCTCCAGATACCGCCGCCCGATCCACTCGGCCACGAGCGCGGGCTTGTCTTCGTTCTCGATTTCGACGGACACGTCGGTGATCGTCGTGAATTCGTTCGGACGCGACGTATCCACCTCTTTCAGGGTGAAGCGACCGCGCACCCGGCTGCCGACCTTGACCGGCGACAGGAACCGCATCCGGTTCATGCCGTAGTTCACGCCCATCACCGTCCCGTCCACTTTCGGCACCCCGTCATAGGTCATGGCCGAGAGCAACGAGAGGGTCAGGAACCCATGCGCAATGGTGCCACCAAAGGGTGTCTTGGCCGCGGCCTCCGGGTCCGTATGGATATACTGGTGGTCCTCGGTCGCATCGGCGAAGGCGTCGATCCGGTCCTGCGTGATCTCGAACCAGCGCGAAACGCCGATTTCCTGCCCCGTGAGGGCGATGAAGTCATCGAGAGTCATCCTTCACTCCTCCGCGAACAGCGAACCGGGAGAATGGACGTTCGTCCCCCCCGACAGCGGCAGGATCGCCCCGGTGACATAGGCCCCGCCCGGACCGCACAGGTATTGCAGCGCCGCCGCGATGTCGGACGGCTCGCCCAGACGGCCCAGCGGCACACGCTCGGCGGTGCGCCCGGCCTGACCCTCATCCGCCAGCGCAAAGGCGGTCATCTTGGACTTGAACGGCCCCGGCGCGATAGCGTTCACCGTGATCCGGCGTTCGGCCAGTTCGTTGGCAAGGATCGCGGTCATGTGGTGCACCGCGCCCTTGGACACGGCATAGGAATAGGCCCCGCCGCCCTTGGGCACCGTCCCCATGACCGAGCCGGTGTTGACCACGCGGGCCGGGTCTGCGTCACTCGCGCCCGCCTCCAGCAGGGGCAGGAGGGCCTGGGTCAACTGGAACATGCCCGTCACGTTCAGCGCATTGATCTTGTCCCAGCCTGTCCAGGGAAACTCGCCCAGCGGCGCGCCCCAGGTGCGGCCCGCGTTGTTCATCAGGATGTGGAGCGTATCGGTGCGCGTGCCGACCTCGGCCACCAGCGCATCGACGCCCTCTTGCGAGGCGACGTCGCCCGCGAACCCTTCGACCGAGCCGGGGTAACCCATCGCGTTCAGCTCTTGCGCCACCGCTTTGCAGGCGTCGCCCTTGCGGCTCGCGATCAGGACGCGCGCGCCGGCGGCGATCAACCCCTCGGTCGCCATCGTTCCGATGCCGGACGATCCGCCGGTCACAAGCGCCACCTTGCCGGACAGGTCGAACAGGTTTGCAGGGGTCATCTTCATGCTGCCATCCCCCGCGCCTTTGCCACGACCGCCGCGTGATAGCCGTAATCGCCCAGCCATTCGGCGGCGACCCGCGCCCGTTTCATGTAAAAGCCCATGTCGAATTCGTCGGTCATGCCGATCCCCCCATGCATCTGCACCCCCTCGCGCACGGCGAGGTTGGCGGTTTCCGTCGCCCGCGCCTTGGCGAGCGAAACGGCAAGGTCGGCTTCATCGGGGGTGGCGTCAAGCACGCGGCCGGCGTTGATGATGGTCGACGCCGTGACTTCGATCTCGCTCCACAGATGCGCTGCGCGATGCTGGAGCGCCTGAAAGCTGCCGATGTGACGCCCGAACTGCTTGCGCTCCTTGAGGTAGCCAGCGGTCATCTCGAACGCCCCGGCGGAAAGCCCGGTCAGCTCGGCGGCCAGCGCGGCCTGCCCGGCCCGCAGCGCAGGGGCCAGCGCGGCAAGGCCGCCGCCCACGTCGCCGACCACGTCCTCGCCCGTCGCCTCGACACCGTCGAAGGTGATCGCGGCATGGTCGCGGCTGTCGACGAGGTCGAGCTTGTCACGGCTGACCCCAGTGCGCCCGGCCTCGATGTCGAACAGGGTCAACCCGGCCTGGGCCCGCGCCAGCACGAGGATGCGTGACGCGCTTGCCCCGTCTCCGACGAAGGTCTTGGCACCGGTGAGGCGAAAGCCGTTGCCGGAGGTCGCGGCCTCCATGCTGGTGGCGTCGGGCGCGAACTTCGGCCCCTCGTCGATGGCGAGGGCATAGGTCGCCTCACCAGCCGCGATTGCTGACAGCGCCGCCGTCCGGCCCGCGCGTCGCAGCGCCGTGGCCGCGATGACCGCGGTGGAGAGGAAGGGCGACGCGACGAGCGACCGACCCATTTCCTCGGACAGGATATTGGCCGCGGCGAACCCCATGTCGGAACCGCCCTGTTCCTCGGACACCAGCACACCGGCCCAGCCCATCCTGACCATCTCGCCCCAGAGGTCCGGGTCATAGGCGCGTCCGGCCTCGCGGTTGGCCCGCAGGTTGCCGACGGGCGCAGCCCCGTCGAGGAAACCGCGCGCGGCGTCCTGAAGCATCGTTTCGTCGTCGGTCAGTATCAAAGTCGCCATGTATCCCTCACTGGCCCGGAAGTTCGAGGACGCGCTTGGCGAGGATGTCGAGCATCACTTCGGAGGTGCCGCCCTCGATCGAGTTCGCCTTGGTGCGCAGCCATTCGGGGGCGAGCGTGCCGTGCTCGCCGTCCCATGCCAAAGCATCGGAGCCGCCCGCGCTCATCAGAAGCTCGAAGCGGGCCTTGTTCAACTCGGTCCCATAATACTTGAGCATGGCCGATGCGTTGCCGACCCCGCCCTGCTTGGCCATGTCCTTGTAGCGTTCCAGCGTCAGGTTCATGGCCAGTTCGTCGACGCCCAGCTTCATCGCGCGCGACAGGATCACGGGGTCCGTCGTGCCCTCGTCCGCCAACACGCTCGCCACCGAGCGCCCGCCGGTGAGGCCGGAGCCGCCGCCGCCGATCATTTCGCGTTCATGGGTAAGCAGGTGCTTGGCCACGTCCCAGCCACGGTTCTCCTCGCCCACGATGGCGGGGAGCCCCTCGCCATAGGACTTCGGCACCCGCACGTTGTCGAAGAACGTCTCGCAGAACGGCGATTTGCCCGAGATCAGCCGGATCGGCTTGGTCGAGACGCCCTCGCTTTCCATGTCGATCAGCATGAAGCTGATGCCCTTGTGCTTGGGCGCGTCGCGGTCCGTGCGTATGAGGGCGAAGATCCAGTCGGCTTGATCTGCGTAGGAGGTCCAGATCTTCGATCCGTTGACGATCCAGTGGTCGCCCTTGTCCTCGGCCCAGGTCTGAACGCTGGCGAGGTCAGACCCCGCACCCGGTTCCGAATACCCCTGGCACCAGCGAATCTCGCCCCGCGTGATCTGCGGCAGGAAGTGACGTTTCTGTTCTTCCGTCCCGAACGCCAGGAGCGCCGGGCCGAGCATCCACAGGCCGAAGCTGTCGAGCGGCTTCTTGACCTGCAGGCGGTCGAGCTCTTCGCGGAACGCCTTGTCCTGCGCGCGGTCGAACCCTGCGCCACCGTATGCTTCGGGCCATGTCGGGGCCGTCAGGCCCTTGGCCGCACAAGCCTCCAGCCAGGTTTTCTGATCCTCGGACCTGAAGACCCAGCGCTTGCCACCCCAGCAAATGTCATCTTCACTGAACGACCGATTCCGCAGCGAAGCTGGCGCGTTCTCGTCGATCCACGCGGCGATTTCCGCCCGGAAATCGGCATGCCTGTCCTGTCCCATATCCGGCATGAGCGATTCTCCTCCCGTTTTCGCCATAGGGACACAATGGTCGTTAGTTTTGCAATGCAAAATTCAGTTTCACAAAATTCTTGACATGAAGGGCCACCCGTTTTTGACTGCCACGCAGGGAAAGACCGGGAAGACAGTCCGGCTTTTACTCAAGGGAGGAATATTATGACATTCAGGAAAACCGCCATTCTGGCGGCGGCAACGTCCGTAATCGCGATGTCGGCGGCCAGCGCCGACACCATCAAATTCGCCTTCATCGACCCGCTTTCGGGCCCCTTTGGCCCGTCGGGTGAAGCCGCGTACACGAGCTACCAGCTCGCGGCCGAGCACATCAACGAAAACGGCGGCGTCAACGGCGACATGATCGAGGTCATGGGCTACGACAACAAGGTGAACCCCAAAGAATCGCTCGTGCAGTTCCAGAAGGCGATCGACGACGGGGCCCGCTACATCGTGCAGGGCAACGGCTCGTCCGTGGCCGCCGCGCTGATCGAAGCGGTCAA
The DNA here is from genome assembly GCA_002695005.1 of Maritimibacter sp. Classification (GTDB taxonomy): domain Bacteria; phylum Pseudomonadota; class Alphaproteobacteria; order Rhodobacterales; family Rhodobacteraceae; genus Maritimibacter. Next base: position 250,009 of record NZNT01000020.1, on the reverse strand, counting down.
CAAGCACAATGCGCGCAACCCGGGCGACGAGGTGGTGTTCTTCAACTATGCCGCCGTCACGCCCGCCTTCACCAACGAGCTGTGCAGCTTCTGGCATTTCCGTTTCGACGCCCATGCCGACATGAAGATGGCCGCCATCACCGACTGGATCGCCGAGCGTGACGACATCAAGTCGGTCTACCTGATCGGTCAGGACTACGTCTTCGGTCAGGCCGTGGCCTCCGCCGCGGAAGGCCAGTTGACCGAAAAGCGCCCGGACATCGAGATCGTGGGCAACGAGCTTCACCCGCTCGGCAAGGTCAAGGACTTCACCCCCTACATCCAGAAGATCATCTCGTCCGGCGCGGATGCGGTCATCACCGGCAACTGGGGCGCGGACATGCAGCTCCTGATGAAGGCCGCTGCGGAAACCGGGTCGGACGTGCCGTACCTGACCTTCTATGGCGGGTCGAAAGGCGCCGTCTCCTCGCTCGGTGACAAAGGCGTCGGCCTTCTCCACCAGGTGAGCGAAGGCCTGACCAACCTCGAAGCCTCCGACGAGCAATACGCGCTCATCGAGGAATACAAGGAGCGGTTCCCGGACTACGACTACTACTACCACCGCATCTGGAACGTGATGGACATGTTCAAGAAGGCGGCGGAAGAGGCCGGTACTGCCGACCCGATCCCGGTGGCCAAGGCGCTCGAGGGCATGACCATCGAACATGCCTACGGCACCGCGACCATGCGCGCCGAGGATCACCAACTCCAGCAGCCGCTCTACATCTCGGTGGTGTCGGATGACGTGAAATACGGCGTCGACAACATCGACCTCGGCTGGAAGCTGGTGGACGCCGGCACCATCTCGATGGAAGCCGCCGAGCAGCCGACCACCTGTGAAATGGAACGTCCGGAGTAATCCGGCCCCTTTCGCACGGGTCTGAACCGGGGCGCCGCGCCGCTGGGCTGCGGCGCCCCTCTTCCATCGGAACGAGGTCCTCATGGAAACGATCGTCTTCGGACTGCTGAACGGTGTGAGCTATGGTCTGCTCCTGTTCATGCTCTCCTCCGGGCTCACGCTCATCTTCTCGATGATGGGTGTTCTCAACTTCGCCCACGCCGCATTCTATATGCTGGGCGCCTACTTCGCCTTCACCATCACCGGCTCGACGAGCTTCTGGATCGCGCTGTTCATCGCGCCCGTGCTCGTGGGCCTGATCGGGGCGGTGGTCGAACGCTTCGGCCTGCGTCGCGTTCACCCGAACGGGCATGTGGCCGAGCTGTTGTTCACATTCGGCCTCGCCTACCTGATCGAAGAGATCGTGAAGATCGTCTACGGCAAGACGGCGGTGGATTACCGCGTTCCGGACCTCCTCAATTTCGCGGCGTTCGAGCTTTATGGCGCCAGCTTCCCGGCCTACCGGATCTTCGTGATCTTCATCGCGGTGGCGATGCTCGTGGGCCTGTGGTTCCTGCTCAAACGCACCCGCGCGGGCCTCATTATCCAGGCCGCTCTGACCCATCCGCACATGGTCGGCCACCTTGGCCACAACGTGCCCTTCATCTTCATGATGGTCTTCGGCATCGGCTGTGCGCTTGCGGGTCTCGCAGGGGTCATGGCGGGCAACATCTTCGTCACCGACCCGGCGATGGCGGTCCAGATGGGACCGATCGTCTTCGTGGTCGTCGTGGTCGGCGGAATCGGCTCGCTCGAAGGGGCTTTCCTTGCCTCGCTCCTGATCGGGCTGCTCCAGAATTTCGCGGTCGGCATCAACCTCAAGTTCGCCGAGATCTTCGGCTTCCTCGGGATGACCGACCTGTCTGAAGTCGGGCGCATCTCGGTCTCCAGCCTTGCGCCGGTGCTTCCGTTCCTGCTGCTCGTGCTGATCCTGATCTTCCGCCCGCAGGGCCTCATGGGGGAGAAAGAGCTATGAGCGATACGACGAGAGGTTTCGCGGATCTCGCCCCTTCGACGGGGGCCAAGTTCCGCCAGCGCACGCTGCCCATCCTGATCTTCGCGGCGATCCTGTTCGCGATCCCGATGGCCGGCCCGTCGCGCACCTTCTACACGCTGGCTCACCAGATGGGCATCAACATCGTGTTCGCGCTGTCTTACAACATGATCCTGGGCAAGGGCGGGCTTCTGTCCTTCGGCCACGCGGTCTACTTCGGGCTGGGCGGCTATCTCGCCATGCACGCGATGAACTGGATCGAGGATGGCGTCGGCATCTGGGGCGCGATTCCCATGTTCTTTCTCCCCCTCGTCGGCTTTGCCGGCGGGGCCCTCGCCGGCGCGATCATCGGCTGGCCGTCCTGCCGCAAGGCGGGCACGACCTTTGCCATGATCTCGCTCGGCGTTGCGGAATTGATCTTCGCGGCGGCCTTCATGTTCGACAGCTTCTTCGGCGGCGAACAGGGCATCTCGGGCGACCGGATGAACGGGATCGAGCTGTTCGGCCTGTCGATGGGACCGATCGACGAGGTCTATTGGTTCATCGCCTTCTGGACCGTCGTGGGCGTCATCGGCATGTGGGCCTTCACCCGCACGCCGCTCGGCAAACTGTCCGAGGCGACGCGCGACAACGCCCAGCGGGTGCAGTTCATCGGCTACAACCCGCAGCGCGTGCGCTACCTCGTGTTCATCTTCGCGGGCGGCTTCGCGGGTCTCGCGGGCGGCATGGCGGCGGTGAACTACGAGATCTTCACGCCGGACGCGCTGAGCCTCGTGCCCTCGGGCTTCGTGCTCATCATGGCTTATGTGGGGGGCATCACCTACTTCGTCGGGCCGATCTTCGGGGCGATCCTGCTCACCTACATGCAGTCGATGCTGTCGGACTTCACCGAAGCGTGGCTGCTGTATCTCGGCGTGCTGTTCATCGCCATCGTGATGTTCGCGCCGCGCGGCATCGCCGGGGTTGTCTTCGGCTTCCTCGACGGTGTGCGTGGCGAGAACCCGGGGCGCTACTTCGGCCGCTGGATCATGCGCCTCGTGGGGATCCTGCTGATGCTCATGGGCCTGATCGTGCTGGTCGAAGTCTCGGTCCGCTGGTCCAACGGCTATGGCGAAGTCTACGAACCCTTCGGCCTGCATCTGGGCCACGGTAATGTCCTGAGCTGGCTCCTCGTGATCCTGCCCGCCGTGGCAGGCGTCTGGCTCACGCGGTTCGCATCGAAAGAGGAGGAGGGCCAATGAGCACCCCAGCCTTGTCACTCAAGGGCCTGAACAAAAGCTTCGGCCCGGCCAAGATCATCAATGAAGTCTCCCTCGACATCGCGCCGGGGGAGCGTCACGCGATCATCGGGCCGAACGGGGCGGGCAAGTCCACGCTCTTCAACCTGATCTCGGGCCTCTACACGCCCACATCCGGCACGGTGGAGCTGAACGGGGAAGCGATCTCCGGGATGCCCGCGCACGAGATCAACAAGAAGGGCCTGTCGCGCTCGTTCCAGGTGTCCAACATCTTCACCAACATGACGGTGCGAGAGAACGTGCGGTGCGGCGTGCTTCACTCGATGGGTCAGGGCTATGCCTGGTGGCGCAACATCGGATCGAACAAGGCCGTGCAGCAAAAGACGTGGGAGGTGCTGGAGCACTGCGCGCTGACCGACAAGGCCAACGTGCCGGCGGCGCTATTGCCTTATGCTGATCAACGGGCGCTCGAGATCGCGATCACCATCGCGGGCGGGGCGGATGTGATCCTGCTGGACGAACCCACGGCGGGGATGAGCCATTCGGAAACCGAGCGGGCGGTGAACCTGATTCGCCGGGCGAGCGAAGGCAAAACACTGGTGATCGTGGAACACGACATGGGCGTGATCTTCGACCTCGCCGACCGGATCAGCGTGCTGGTCTATGGCGAGATCATCGCCTCGGCCCCGCCGAGTGAAATCAGGGGCGACCCGGCCGTGCGCGAGGCGTATCTGGGTGACGAAGAACTGCCGGAGGAAGTGGCATGAGCGAGGCAATGCTCCAGGTCCGGGACCTGCACGCGTATTACGGCAAATCCCACGTCCTGCGCGGCGTGAACATGGAGATCATGCCGGGCGAGGTCGTGGCGCTTCTGGGCCGCAACGGCGTGGGTCGTTCGACGACGGCCAAGGCCATCATGGGCGAGGTGGCACCGAAGGGTGACATCCTGTTCAAGGGCCAGCCCATAGCGGGGCTCGAAAGCCACAAGATCGCCCTGATGGGGCTGGGCTATGTGCCTGAAAGCCGGGATATTTTCCCGGCGATGACGGTGCGCCAGAACCTTGTTCTGGGCGTCAAGGACATGCGGCGGCCCGGGAAATACTCCATCGACCAGATGCTCGACATGTTCCCCAACCTGCGCGAACGGGCCGACAATCAGGCGGGCGTTCTGTCGGGTGGCGAGAAGCAGATGCTCACGATGTGCCGGACGCTCATGGGTGACCCGGAGCTTATCATCATCGATGAGCCGACCGAGGGGCTTGCCCCCAAGATCGTGCAGCAGATCGGCGACATGATCGCCGAAATCGCGGCGACGGGCGTGGCGATTCTGCTGGTCGAACAGAAGCTCTCCATCGCGCTGCGCATCGCCCATCGGGTCTATGTGATGGGCCATGGCGAGATCGTCTATGGCGGCACGCCGGCGGAGTTTGCCGAGCGTGACGACGTGCGGGCCGAGTGGCTCGAAGTGTGACCGATCGGGGGTCCGGCGCCCGTGCGCGCCGGGCTCTCACAACCGCCTGGAACGCCATGCACCGGGCGTACACATCCTGTGCACACACTGTACATACGATCGTGCATCCGTCGGGTGTCAGAGCACCGCCGACACCAGCCACATACCGGGGTGCGTCGCCATGTGGGCGACCATCCTGGCCTCCAGCCCGCGACGCCAGTAGAGCCAGCCGTAAACGAGGCCGAGGGCCGCGTTGAGCAGGATTGTGCGCGCGATCAGGGCGGCATCCAGCGGGCCGAGCGTCATCATGGCCGGGAGATGGCCCAGTCCGAACAGCACGGCGACGACGGCAATCAGGACCCATGCGACCACGGGCCGTAGCGTCTGTCGGCCAATCTTCCAGGCCGCCCAGAAGAGGGCGGTCAAGAGGCCGTAGCGCAGCATGAGTTCTTCGACGATCCCGCCATAGGTCAGCGCGGCCAGGGCGCCCGGCACGGTGGGGATCGTCAGGCCGCCGTCCGCGCCGCGCAGCCAGAAGAAAAGCCAATCGGCAAGCGCGATCAACACGCCTCCGCCCAGCCCGAGACAGATCGGCAGCCAGACCGCCGGGAACACCGCCGCCTCGCCGCGCATCCGCGCGGTGAGCCACGAGTGCAGACCGACGCGCCCGGACAGTCCGACACCGAGCGCGACGCCCAGACCCATGAGGATCGCGGGCTGAAACATGAGAAGAAACCGCAAGCCCGCGTCCGGAACCTCCGGCGCTTCCGGCATGGCGCGTATCCCCGAAATGTCGATTGTCACCCCGAGGGCGATGAGACCGACAAGGCCGACCGCCATCCAGGCGAGGAAAGGACGCAGGAAATTCATGGCGCGACCCTGCACCGGTCCGCGGAAAGCTGCAACTCAAAGGGGCGGCGCGAACGCCGCCCCGCGGTGGTCGGCCCCCTCCAAGGGAAGGAGAAGGTGGGCCTAACCGCCGATCTGCTGGATGAAGCAGGTGGAGGTGCCCAGCGCGATCACCTTGCCGTCGCGGGTCTCCACCCTGCCCTCCACATTCGCGACCCGGCGCCCGCGCGTCTGCACCGTGGCGACGGCGCGCACCTGTCCGCCGCCGGGCATCAGGGGCCGCACGAACTTGACCGAGGTATCCATCGACACGAACCCCTCGCCCGGGGCGCAGGTCGTGTGGACCGCGCAGCCCAGAACGCTGTCGAGAAGCGCCATCGCCCAGCCGCCGTGAACCGTGCCCAGCGGGTTCATGTGGGCGGGCGTGGGTTCGCCGCGAAATTCCGCCTCGCCTTCGTCCGCCCGATGAATCCAGAAGTTCATCGTCTCGGCGATGGTCGGCGCGGGAAGGTCGCCCGACATCGTGGCGCGCATGATGTCCAGCCCGGACATCGCGATGAGCTTGCCGATATCCGCCGGGCCGGCGTTGATCTCGGGTCTTGGCACTTCGTCGAACATGGCCTAGTCTCCATTTGAATGCATATGCATCGGATCACATGCATATGCATCGAGTCAAGGGAGACGTAGCGGCATGAGCGCAGAGCTGTCGGAAGACATGACACCGGAACTGGCGGAATTGCTCACCGGCAGTTGCTATTGCCTCGCCGTGCGCCGCGCCTCGCGCCGGATGGTCCGGCTCTACGATGCGGCACTGGCGGAGCGGGGCCTGACGATCTCGCAACTCGCCATGCTGGCTTGGGTGAAGGGGCTCAGGACGCCGACGGTTCAGAAGATCGCGGATTGCATGGAGATGGACCAGTCCGCCGCGTCGCGCGGCATCCGCCCGCTGGAGCGCGAGGGACTCGTCACCAGCGCGCCGCACCCCCGCGACAAGCGCAAGTCGGTGCTGGCGTTGACGGAGGAGGGCGTGGCGCGGCTGACCGACGGTGCCGCCGCATGGTCCACGGCGCAACGCCAGGTGGAGGCGGAGATGTCGCCCGACACGGGCCTCGCGCAGCTTTTCACCGAGATCAACGCGCTGGCGCAGACCGCCGACGACGCGGGCTGACGGGGCGGCGGGCGGCCCCGGTCAGGCCGCGTGCCGATGCTTGAGGTCGAGCCGCATGGTCGCCATGCCGTGACGGCGCGACATCTCCTCATACCCGGCCGAGAGATAGGCGTTGTGGGCCGGGGCGTTGTCGACCTCGACCTTGAGCGTGAGGGTCAGGGCGCCAAGGTCCACCGCCGCCTGCTCCACCCGTTCGGTCAGTTCCGCCGCCGCCCCGCCGCGCGCCTCTTCGGCGAGGTAGACGTAAGTGAGGTGGCGCACTTCCGGCCCGATCCCTTCGCGCAGCGCAAAGAACCCCACGTCCCGGCCCGCGTCATCCTGGAGGTAGAAGGAGACATCCTGACCCTCGCCCAGCCATTTGCGCTGCCATTCCATCTCGTCGAACGGGACTTTCGCATTGGGGTTCAGGAGCGGGATATCCGCGTCGGGCAGCATCTCGGCCAAGGGGGCCAGATCGCGTTCGCGGTTGCGGCGCAGGGTCAGGGGCATGTGTCCTTCCTTCGGCTTGGCCCGGCGCACGCCGGGGGCTTGGTGAAAGGGGCGTGGGTGGCATAGGGGGGTGGGCTGGGTCAACCGGGGGGGTGGGGGCCAAAGCCGATTTTGTTGCGCGGCGAAGAGAACGGCAGCTTCGAGCCCGGAGCCGGCATTGCAGCGTTCGGGCCGGGTGGGTTTCCGTTGTCGACTCGGAACGGCTAGTACGGACCGTAGATCGGCGATCACGTCACGGGCCGCATTCAAAAGACCGCCTCTCCCGAGCCCCGGCAACGGCTGCCGCGCAGGGGCTCGGATGGCCGATCACTTTCCGGAGCCGGCGTGCATGCTGTCGATTTCAGCGGTGAAGTCCGCGTAGTCGTAGTTCATCCCGTTGAGCACAGTGCTCCACATGCGGACCGCAGCGGCCGCGGCGACAGCCTCCCTGATCTGCGCCTCCGTCGCGCCCGCGGCGCGTGCGTTCTTGGTATGGGCGTAGACACAATAGTCGCAGGGAACCTGGGCGGCCACGCCGAGCATGACGAGCTCCCGGGTCGCGGCGTCGAGCTCCGCGTCTTCTCCTCCGAGGCTTCCGTACCATTGCATCGCCGGTCCAAGCGAATGCGACGGGTAAGTCTCCGAGAAGAAGCGCGGCGCATCCTGACCGATCGAGACCGTGGCGGTCAGACCCAGGGCGGCTGCGAGAAATGCTGTCTTCATGATCATCCTCCTTTTTCATGGGATTGCACTGGCATGTTGCGTCGCCGGCGGCGCGGCGGAGATGAAATTTTTCTGAGAACTTGCTAGTGTCCCCTCTATGGCGAGCACGGTAAGCATAGACCTCGCGGAACGTCGCGTCCTGATCGACGGCGTGCGGGTTCGCTTGCGGCCAAAGACATTCGAGTTGCTGGCACTCCTGGCAAGCCGCCCACAGCACCTGTTTTCGAAGGAAGACCTCATCGACCGGGTCTGGTCCGGGCGCAGTGTATCGCCGGATGTGCTGCCCGGCTGCATACGCGAGATCCGCCGGGCGTTCGGCGACTCCGCGCGCACGCCTGAATGGATCGAAACGGTCTCGGGCACCGGATACCGACTTATCAGTGCTCTTGCTCTTCCGGCGGAACGCGGCATCCGTGCGCGCGCGACGGTCAGCACCCCAGCGCCCGACGCAGAGTGCCGACCGGGTGGCGCGACGGTGGGCGTCTTGCCGCTCGCTGCCCGGGCAGCCGAAACCGAACCGATCGCGCGAGCCTTGGCCCGGGACATCGCCGTGGGTCTCGCCCGCACGCGTTGGCTGACCGTGGCGGGAAGCGCCAGTGCAGAAGCCCTCTGCCGCGAAAGCAGTCGACAGACGGCCGCGAAGACGCTCGATGTCGCCTATCTCCTCGACGGAGACCTGCAGCAGGCCGGCGACCTGCTGACCCTCCAGATCGCCCTGGTCCACGCGCCGAAGGGGCGGATTCTGTGGGCCGACCGGATAGCGCGGCGCAGCGGATCCGTCGCCGAATTGATGGAAGAGGTGTGCAGTCTGGTCGTCTCGTCCGTCGAACGAGAGATCCAGCTTCGCGAACAGAAACAGGCGATGATTGCGCCCGTCCGCGGCGTGGCGCCCTGGATCGGGTTGCACCGCGGCATGAACCTTTTGCAACGGCAGGATCGGACGACCCTCGCCTCGGTAGACGAAACGTTGCGGGCGGCAGCGCGCGCCGATCCTTCTTGCGCCCGGATCGCCGCGGCGCGGTCCTGGCATGCCTGGCAGGAGCTGTTTTTCGGTCTCGCGCGGGATCGCAGGACGGGTCTGCGGAAAGCTCGGGATCTGGCAATGGAGAGCATCGACCTCGACTCTCGGGAGCCGCTCGGACACTGGTCCCTCGGTCGGGCCCGTTGGCTCTCGGGCGATCTGGAGGCGGCGGCCGAGAATCTGGAGCGTGCGGTCTCGCTCAATCCGAGCTTTCCAATCGGGCACTATTCGCTGGGTTACACGCTGTATCTCACCGGAAGGGAAACCGAGGCCATTCGGTGTTGCGAGACCGCGATCCGGCTCAGCCCGCTCGACCCCATGGCCTTCGCGTTCCACTGCATCCTGGCGCACCTTCGGTGCTTCGAAGGCGAAACGGATCGGGCGCTGCACCATGCCCGGCGCATTGCCGATCACCCCAACGTCCACGCCTTCGCCCTGGCGGTGGCGGCTTGGGTCAACGAGCTCTGTGGCGACCGCCATGCTGCCTTGGAATGTCTTGCGCGGATTCGTCAGGGCTGGCCCGACTATTCGCGCCTCGACTACATGGCGGCGCTGTTCCACAACAGCCCTTGGTATCCGACCAAACGGAAACGCGCCATCGAGCGTGCGTTCGATAGCCTCGGCTTCTGATCTGCGCTTCCGGCGGTTTTCGCCGCAAAGATGGGAAAAATCCGAGAACACGCAGTTGGGCAGAACTGGCACGCAAGCAGTTCCAGAGTTGATCGCCAGCGCCGATACGACGCTGTCGAGGGCGCGCGAAGCGAAGGGCCGGAATGTCCGGCACACCGGCCATCCGCGACACCGAAACTGCCCCCGCAGTTCCCTGCGAGGGCATCCCCCGACCCTCAGGCCACTTCGGGGTGTTTGTAGTCCGACAACTGCTGACGCAGGTTCAGCTTGGACACCTTGCCGGTCGCGGTGAGGGGCAGGTCGTCGACCCAGATCACGTCATCGGGGAGCTGCCACTTTGCGAAATGCTCCGCCATCGTCTCGCGGATCTCGTCGAGTGAGGGCTTGTCCTCCCCCGCCGCGACGGCGACCAGAACGGGGCGTTCGTCCCACTTCGGATGCGCCACGCCGATGGCTGCGCAGTTGGCGATGCCCGGATGGGCGAGTGCGGCGCTTTCGAGGTCGATGGAGGAAATCCATTCGCCGCCCGACTTGATGAGGTCCTTGGAGCGGTCCTGGATGGTGAGGTAACCGTCCGGGTCGATGCTCGCCACGTCGCCGGTGCCGAACCAGCCCTCGGCGTCGATGGCCTTGGCGCTCGCCTCCTCGTTCTTGTAGTAGCCCGAGACGATGGCGTTGCCGCGCACGAAAAGCTCGCCGATGGCCTTGCCGTCATGCGGTTGCCGGTTCCCGTCGTCGTCGACGATCTTGAGGTCGACGCCGAAGACCCGGCGGCCCTGCTTGGCCTTCACATCGATCTTCTTGTCGAACGGCAGGTCATCGACCGCCGGCGGGCTGACACCGTGGGTGCCGATGGGCGACATCTCGGTCATGCCCCAGGCGTGGTTCACGTTGATGCCCATCTTCTCGAAGGCTTCGATCATCGTGCGCGGTGCGGCGGAGCCGCCGATCACCACGTCACCGAAGCCCTTGGGCGGCTTGCCCTGCTTCTCGATCTCGCCGAGCAGACCCATCCAGACGGTCGGGACGCCCCAGGCCGAGTAGACGTTTTCGCTGTCCATCAGCTTGTAGACGCTCGGCCCGTCGAGCGCGGGGCCCGGCATGACGAGGTTGATGCCGAGGATCGGACCCGCATAGGGCAGACCCCAGGCGTTGACGTGGAAGAGCGGGACGACCGGGAGGACATTGACCCCCTGCCCCAGAGCCCCGCCCATCACGGCCGCGACCATCAGCGCATGGAGCACGGTCGAGCGGTGGGAATAGAGCGCGCCCTTGGGGTTGCCCGTGGTGCCCGAGGTATAGCACAGGCCGGCGGCGGTATTCTCATCAAGGTCCGGCCAGTCGTAGGTCTCCGGCTCACCGTCGAGCAGATCCTCGTAAACCAGCACGTCGAGCTTGGTGTCCGGGAGGTGGTCGCGATCCGTCATCACCACGATCCTGAGGTCGGCGGGCAGATGGTCGCGCAGCGCCTCGAGGATCGGCAGGAACGTCGTGTCGACGAAGATCACCTTATCCTCGGCGTGGCCGACGATGTAGATCATCTGCTCGGCCGACAGGCGCGGGTTGATCGTGTGGCAGACCGCGCCCATGCCCGAGATGGCGTAGTAGAGCTCAAAATGCCGGTAGCCGTTCCAGGCGAGGGTCGCGACCCGGTCTCCGGGCTTCACGCCCAGCTTTTCGAGCGCATGTGCGAGCTTGCCGACCCGCTTGTAGGTGTCTCGATATGTGGTGCGGTGCGTGTCGCCCTCGGTGCGCACGCTGACGATCCCGGAGTCCGGGTGCGCCTCTGCCGCGTAGTCCAGAATTGAAATGATCGACAGCGGTCGATTCATCATCATGCCTTGCATGATCTCCTCCCTTTGCTGCCGCGTCCGACACTCGTCCGGTGTCTTGGATTACGCGGCGTTTTGCCTTGCGAAACTCAGTTTCAAGCATGAGTATCAGCGCGACTCGGGAGGAAGGAAAGCACAAATGTCGACAGCTGCAAAACGGATCGTTCTGGCCAAGCGGCCTGAAGGCGAAGTGACGCCGGAGAATTTCCGCCTTGAGGATTACGAGGTGCCGGACCCGAAAGAGGGTGAAGTCGTGGTGCGCGTTACCGCCCTGTCTCTCGACCCCTACATGCGGGGCCGGATGGACGACGCCAAGAGCTATGCCGCGCCGGTCGAGGTCGATGCGGTCATGGAAGGCGGCACGGTGGGTGAGGTTATCGTGTCCAACGCCGAAGGCTTTGCCGAGGGCGACGTGGTTTTCGGCATGACCGGCTGGTGCGACCATGCCGTGATGAACGCCAAGGCGCTGACCAAGGTGCCGGGGGGCGTTCCTCCCACCGCCGCGCTTGGCGTGCTCGGGATGCCCGGTTTCACGGGCTGGCACGGGCTGACCGACATCGGCAAACCGAAGAAGGGTGAGACGGTCGTGGTCGCGGCCGCCACCGGCCCCGTCGGCTCGATGGTCGGGCAATATGCCAAGCACCTTGGCCTGCGCGCCGTGGGCATCGCGGGCGGACCCGAGAAGTGCAAGCACGCGGTCGAGCATTTCGGGTTCGACGAATGCCTCGACCACCGCGCCTATGCGGACGGAAAAGAGATGCGCAATGCCATCGCCGGGGCCTGCCCGGATGGCGTGGACATCTATTTCGAGAACGTGGGCGGCAAGGTGCTCGAGGGCGTTCTGCCGAACATGAACACCTTCGGGCGCATCCCGGTCTGCGGCATGATCGCGTGGTACGATCTGGGCGGGCTTGGCTTGGGCGACGGGCCGGGCAAGGACCAGCTCCCGCGCGCGTGGCGCACCATTTTGGTGAACCGGCTCAAGGTCGAGGGCTTCATCATCACCGACGGCTGGCACCGGCTGAACGATTTCCTCGGCGAGGTCGCACCGCTGGTCGCCAACGGCACGATCAAGTTCACCGAGGACGTGGCGGACGGGCTTGAGAACGCGCCCGACGCCTTCATGTCGATGCTGAAGGGCGGCAACTTCGGCAAACAGATCGTGAAGGTCGGCTGATGCATTCGCTGTTCGATCTGAGCGGCCAGACCGCACTCGTCACCGGGTCCACAAAGGGGATCGGCAAGGCCATCGCCTTTGCGCTGGCCGAGGCCGGGGCGAATGTCGTGATCTCGTCGCGCAAGGGCGACGTGTGCGAGGCGGTCGCGGCGGAGATCAACGCGCTCGGCGGGGGGAAGGCGGTGCCGATCCCCGCCAACATCTCGCGCGATGAGGATCTGGAACGTCTTGTGTCCGAGACCGAGGCGCAGTTGGGGAGCGTCGACATCCTCGTGTGCAACGCGGCGGTGAACCCCTATATGGGGCCGTTCCTCGACACGCCGGACGATGCGTTCGACAAGACGATCAAGGTCAATATCCGTGCGAACATGCAGCTCGCCAAGCGCGTCGTGCCGGGGATGCAGGCGAAGGGCGGCGGGTCCATCGTGATCGTGTCGTCCATCGCGGCCTTCAAGGGATCGAAGATGCTGGGCATCTACGCGGTGACAAAGGCGGCGGACACGCAGATCGTGCGCAATCTGGCGAGCGCCTATGGCCCGGACAATATCCGCGTGAACGGGATCGCCCCGGCGGTGGTCAAGACGGACTTCGCGCGGGCGCTTTACGAAGATCCGGAGCGGGAAAAACGGGTGTCGGCATCCTATGCGCTGAAACGGCTGGGCGAACCGGACGATATCGCGGGGGCCGCGCTGTTCTTTGCCTCCCGCGCCGGGGCGTGGACGACGGGACAGACGCTGATCATCGACGGCGGCTGGTCGATCGAGGAAAGCTGACGACGCGGGGCGGTTGGTTGCCGGAATCGGCGCGGTTTTCATGAAAAAGCAACGGGATACGGGGGGTTTCCCGGTCCCTTTTCGTGTCTGATGAATACCCGCGAAGCGCCGGTGCTTCAGAAGTCCAGCCCGAGGTCCAGCGTCTGCGCCGAATGGGTCAGCGCGCCGGACGAGATGTAGTTCACCCCCGTCGCGGCCACTTCGGCGATGCGGTCCAGCGTCATGTTGCCCGATGCTTCAAGCACCAGCCGGCCCGCGGTCATGTCCACCGCTTTCGAGAGCGTCGGCGTGTCCATGTTGTCGAGCAGGACGACATCGGCCCCGCCGACCTCCAGCACCTCGGCAAGCTGGTCGAGGGTATCCACCTCGATCTCGACCTTCATCATGTGGCTGGCGACGGCCCTGGACGCCTCCAGAACCGCGCGCACACCGCCTGCGGCGGCGATGTGGTTGTCCTTGATGAGGATCGCGTCGGAGAGCGAATAGCGATGGTTGAACCCGCCCCCGTGCAGAACGGCGAGCTTTTCCACCACGCGCAGGCCCGGCGTGGTCTTGCGCGTGCAGGTGATCCGGGTCTGTGTACCTTCGGTCTTTTCGACGAAGCCCGCCGTCTTGGTGGCGATCCCTGACAGGCGACCGGCGAAGTTCAGCGCCACGCGTTCGCCCGACAGGATCGAGGCGGCGCGGCCCCGGATACGCATGAGCGTGTCGCCGGGGGCGATGCGGCTGCCGTCCTCCACCAGCGTCTCGATCTCGAGCGCCGGGTCGACCATCGCGAAGGCGATGCGAGCGACCTGCATCCCCGACACGATCCCCGGTTCACGCGCGTTGATCGCCGCGTCATAGGTCGTTTCCGGGGGGATCACGGCGCGGGTGGTCACGTCGCCATAGGTACCGAGGTCTTCCATCAGCGCGTTGCGGATGATCGGTTCGAGCACGATGTCGGGCAGGGTCGCGTAGGTCATGTGAGATCCTTGGCAGCGTCGCGGATGCCCGTCGCGGCCTCCAGCGTGATGCGCGTGCGGTGCGCGAGCGCGGGCACCGGTTCGGGGAAGTCGTCGCGGAAGTGCCCGCCCCGGCTTTCCTCGCGGGTGAGCGCCGCAGCGGCGATGAGCGTCGCGGTCGCGGTCATGTTGCGCATGGTTTCGGTGTCTGCCTCGGCCTCGATGCGCGCGATGGTCGCGAGCGCGTGCTTGAGCCCTTCGGTATTGCGGCGCACGCCGACATGGGCGGTCATCGTTTCGCGCAATTCCATGACGGTGTCTTCATCGACGTTCTCGCCGCCCTCGGGCCAGTCGAAGTCCAACTCCGGCGCTTCGGGCACCGCCCCCAGGGTGGCATCCATGTCTTCCGCCGCCTTGCGGGCGTAGACGAGCGCCTCGAGCAACCCGTTGGAGGCGAGCCGGTTCGCCCCGTGCAGCCCGGTCGAGGATGCCTCGCCACAGACCCAGAGCCGGTCGAGCGAGGCCCGGCCATGTTCGTCGGTGTCGATCCCGCCCATGTGGTAATGCGCGGCCACGGCGACGGGGATCGGGTTTTCGACCGGATCGACACCGGCGCGCGCGCAGGCCTCGGCCACTGCCGGGAAACGGGTCAGAACCTCGGCCCCCAGCGCCTCGCGCGTGTCGAGCATCGGGCGGTTGCCCGCCTGTGTCTGGGCGAAGATTTCGCGGGCGACGATATCGCGCGGGGCCAGTTCGGCGTCCTTGTGGACCGCCGTCATGAACCGTTCACCGTGCTTGTTGATGAGGATCGCACCCTCGCCCCGTAACGCTTCGGTCGCGAGCGGCATCGGGTCTTCGCCCATGTCGATGGCGGTGGGGTGGAACTGGACGAATTCGGGGTCCGCGATCACCGCACCAGCGCGGGCGGCGAAGCCGATGACCTGCCCCCGGATGCGCGGCGGGTTCGTGGTGTGGGCGTAAAGCCCGCCGGAGCCGCCACCGGCCAGAAGGACGGCGGGCGTTTCGATCAGCAGCTTACCGGACGCGGGGTCGGCCCGGCGCACCCAGACGCCCGTGACCCGGTCGCCTTCGGTGGCGAGGCCGGTCGCAAGCGCGCCCTCGATCACCTGTACAGACGGCAGGGCGCGCAGCCGGCCGATCAGGGTTTCCATGATCTGGCGCCCGGCCTGATCCCCCTTCACCCGCACAACGCGCGGGGCGGAGTGGGCGGCTTCGCGGCTCATGACGTATTTGCCGCCTGCATCCCGGTCGAAGGGCGTGCCGAAATCGGTCAGGTCGATGATGTGTTCGGCCGCGTGCCGGGTCACCATCGCGGCGACGTCGCTGTCCACGGTCCCGGCACCCGCTGTTACCGTATCGAGCGCGTGCGCCTCGGGGCTGTCGGTCTCGGCCATCGCCGCGGCGACGCCGCCCTGCGCCCAGGCCGAGGACGCGCCTTCGCCCAGACTTTCGGGTGAGATCATGAGGACGGGACGGGGCGCGAGGGCCAGAGCCGCATAGAGCGCGCCCATGCCTGCGCCCACGATGACGATGCGGTCGGTTTTCATGGGGGTCGCCCCTATCAGATGCCCAGGTCGCGGGACAGGTCGATCATGCGTTGCACCGCGACGCGCGCCTTGTCGGCCACGGCCTCGTCCACATGCACTTCCTCACCCCCGGCGTGAAGCGACCACAGTATTTTCTCAAGCGTGATCTTCTTCATGAAGGGGCACATGTTGCACGGGCCGACGAAATCGACCTCGGGCAGTTCGTCGGAAATGTTCGACGCCATCGAGCACTCGGTCACAAGCAGGGCCTGTGCCGGCTTGTGTTCGCGGACGTAGTTGATGATGCCGCTGGTGGAGCCTGAGAAATCGCTCTCATCCACCACGTCCGTCGGGCATTCCGGGTGGGTGATGATCGTCGTCTCGGGGTTCCACTTGCGGTAATCCCTGAGGTCCTGCGCTGTGAAGCTTTCGTGCACGACGCAGGAGCCGTTCCACCAGACGATGTTCTTTTCCGGCACCTGACGCGCGACGTTCTGGGCGAGGTACTGGTCGGGCGTCATGATGACCGTGTCGCTCTCCATCGCGCGCACGATGGCGGCGGCGTTGGACGAGGTGCAGCAGATGTCGGAGGCGGCCTTTTCCTCGGCGGTCGTGTTCACATAGGTCACGACCGGCGCGCCCGGATATTTCTCGCGCATGGCCGCGATGCCCGCCGCACCGATGGAATTGGCGAGCGAACAGCCCGCTTCCATATCGGGGATCAGCACCGTCTTGGACGGGTTCAGGATCTTGGACGTCTCGGCCATGAAATGCACGCCGCCCTGGACGATGATGTCGGCCTCGACCTCGGTCGCCTTGATCGCGAGCTGGAGGGAGTCGCCCATGAAATCGGCCACACCGTGATAGATGTCGGGCGTCATGTAGTTATGCGCCAGGATGACCGCGTTTTTTTCTTTCTTGAGGCGGTTGATCGCGGCCACATACGGGGCTGCCGTCGCCCAGTCGGGCGGTGTCACCACGCGACTCATTTTCGCGTAGGTGTCATTCATTTCCTCGGCCAGGTCAGGGTTCGGCGCGAGGTCGTAGGTCTCGGCCAGTTCCTGCCGCATGGTGCGAAAATCGAGCATATCCGCCCCCTTGATGGGTCATACCGGCCCCTTCAAGCACCTTGGTCGGAAAGCTTCAAGGTAAACTGCTGTTTTGAAGGGTTTTAGGTCTGGTTTACTGACCCAAATATGGGGTGGCGGGGCCGAAATTCAAGATCGGCCCCGCGCGTGTCCTCAGCCGAGGACGGATTTGACGGCGCGTCCCAGCTTGGTCGCGATTTCGTCCGCTTGCGCTTCCGTCAGGCAGAAGGGCGGCGCGAAACCGAGGATGTCGCCCTGCGGCATGGCGCGCGCGATGACGCCTTCGGCCAGCAGCGCACCCGCCAGTTTGGCGCCGACGCCTTCGGACGGGTCGAAGAACTCCCGCGTTTCGGGGTCTTTCACGAATTCGACCGCGCAGAGCAGCCCCTCGCCGCGCACTTCACCGACATGGGCGTAGTCGCCCACCTCGGCCTTGAGCGCGGCCTTGAAATGCGCGCCCACGGTGCCCGCGTTCTCGATCAGGTTCAGCTTGTCGATCAGTTCGAGGTTGGCGATGCCCGCCGCCGCGCCGATCGGGTGGGCCGAATAGGTCCAGCCGTGGCCGATGGGGCCGTTCTCGTCCGTGCCCTGCTCCAGCACCTTCCACATCTTGTCGGACACGATGGAGCCGGACAGCGGCGCATAGGCCGAGGTGAGGCCCTTGGCGATGGTGATGAGGTCGGGCTTCATGCCGTAGTGCTCGGACCCGAACATGGACCCCAGACGCCCGAAGCCGGTCACGACCTCATCCGCGATGAGCAGGATGTCGTGCTTGTCGAGCACCTTCTGGATCGCCTCCCAATACCCGGCGGGCGGCGGGACGAGGCCGCCGGTGCCCAGCGCAGGTTCACCGATGAAGGCCGCGATGGTGTCGGCGCCTTCGCGTTCGATCAGTTGTTCGAGCTCGTAGACACAGTGACCGACGAAATCCTCCTCGGTCATGTCGAGGTTCGGGCGGCGGTAGTAATACGGCGCCTCGGTGTGGATGACCTGCTCCAGCGGCAGGTCGAACTTCTTGTGGAAAAGGTGCAGGCCGGTGAGCGAGCCGGACATGAGGCCGGAGCCGTGATAGCCACGCCAGCGCGAGATGATCTTCTTCTTCTCGGGGCGGTTCAGGATGTTGTTGTAGTACCAGACCAGCTTGATGTTGGTTTCGTTCGCGTCCGACCCGGACAGGCCGAAATAGACCTTGGACATATGGTCGGGCGCGCGGTCGAGCACCATCTTGGCGAGCGTGATCGACGCCTCGGTCCCGTGGCCGACATAGGCGTGGTAATAGGCCAGCTCTTTCGCCTGCTCGGCGATGGCTTCGGCAATTTCCTGACGCCCGTAGCCGACGTTCACGCAGTAGAGCCCCGCGAAGGCGTCGAGCAGTTCGTTGCCGTCACGGTCGGTGATGTGACAGTCCTTGCCGGACTTGATGACGCGCGACGGCGCTTCGCCGCGGGCGAACTGGGCGAGGTGGGTCGAGGGGTGGAAGAAATTCTCCCGGTCCCAGCGGTCGAGTTGATCGTTCTTGAGCATTTTTTCTTAACCTTTCTTGTTCTTGTCGCGCAGCCGGGCCGGAATACCGGGGCCGGACTGCGCGGGTATCTCAGGCCCAGTCGCGGCAGACGTATTTGATTTCCATGAACTCTTCCATGCCCCGGCGCGCACCTTCGCGGCCCAGACCGGATTGCTTGGTCCCGCCGAAGGGGATCGGCGCGCCCGTGACCTTGGTGCGGTTCACGGCGACCATGCCGTATTGCAGCGCGCGGGTCAGGCGGTAGATGCGGCGCGGGTCCATCGAATGGACATAGGCCACCAGCCCGTATTCCGTGTCGTTGGCACGGCGCACCACCTCGTCCTCGCTGTCGAAGGGGGTGATCGCGGCGACGGGGCCGAAGGTTTCCTCACGCATGATGAGGCACTCGTCGGTCACGTCCTTGAGCACGGTGGGCGCATAGAACAGATCGCCATGCTCGGTGCGCTTGCCGCCACACATGACGGTCGCGCCGTTGGCGAGCGCGTCGGCGACGTGTTCCTCCTGCTTGGCGACGGCTTTCTCGTTCATGAGCGGGCCGATGTCGGGGTCGTCCATGCCGCGCCCGATGGTCAGCGCCTCGGTCGCCTCGGTGAACATCTGGCAAAACTCGTCATAGACGGCGCGTTCGACATAGATGCGGTTGGCGCCAAGGCAATCCTGCCCCGAGGTGGCCCATTTGGCCTTCATCGTCTCGGCCACGGCCTCGTCCAGATCGCAGTTCTTGAAGATGATGACGGGGGCGTGGCCGCCCAGTTCCATGACCAGCCGTTTCACCGTGTCGGCGGACTGGCGGTAGAGGAGCCGCCCGACCTCGGTGGAGCCGGTGAAGGACAGCGTGCGCACGCGGTGATCCTGTGTCCACGGCTCGACGACGGTGGGCGCGTTGCCGGTGACGACGTTGAACACGCCGGCCGGCACGCCCGCGCGTTCGGCCAGTTCGGCCAGCGCGAGGGCGGAATAGGGCGTTTCATGCGACGGGTGCGCGACGATGGTGCAACCGGCGGCGAGGGCTGCGGCGGCCTTGCGCGTCAGCATCGCGGCGGGGAAGTTCCACGGGGTGATGAGGGCGACGACACCCACGGGTTCGAGCCAGAGCTCGACTTCAGCGTCGTGCAGGTGCGAGGTCACGCCTTCGATGTTCGGGCGCTTGGACTCTTCGGCGTAGAACTCGACGAACGACGCGGCGTAGTCGATTTCACCCCGCGCTTCCGAGATCGGCTTGCCCTGCTCCAGCACCATGATCTTGGCGAGGTCTTCGCGGTGTTCCAGCATCAGGTCGAACCAGCGACGCAGGATGGCCGCGCGTTCCTGCGGGAGTTTGAAGGACCAGTCGTCAAAGGCCGCCTGCGCCGCGTCGACCGCGCTGCGCGAATCGTCGGCCGTCAGCTTGGCGACTTCGCCGAGGAAAGCGCCGCTGGCCGGGTCGGTGACGTTGAAAGAGCCGCCGTCCGACGCCGCGCACCATTTGCCGTTCACATAGGAAAAGCTGCGCAGAAGCCGTTTGTCGGTGATGTCCACATGGGTCGGGATCGCTGTGTCGAGCATCTCATGCCTCCTGTTCGATGGGAGGAACATGGTGGATTCGCGCAGGCGTCGAGGCCGAATTTGGTCTGTCGGGGAGAGGATTCGTCTGCGCCGGGCCGGTTGGGGGAGACTATTCCTCTCCCGCGATCAGGCCGAGCGGGGGGCCAGCGCCTTTCACCGGCTTGGTCACGATGTAGGTGAAGTAGCGCGACAGACCGATGCGGGCGTCGAGCATCACGTCCATCAGGCGTTGGTAGGCGTCGATGTCGCGGGTGACGACCTGCATCAGGTAATCATAGCCGCCGCCGAGCGCCCAGCAGGCCGTGATCTCGTCGTATCGCGAGAGCGCATCCTCGAAGATGCGAAAGCTCGCGGCGGTGTGGTCGGCGATTTCGACCGCGACGAACACCGTGACCGAGGGGCCGAGTTTGCGCAGGTCGAAGCGGGCGCCGTAGCCGTCGATCACGCCCAGTTTCTCAAGCCGCTTGAGCCGGTTCCAGCAGGGCGTGGGCGACAGCCCGACCGCGTCGGCAAGCGCGGCCTTGGTGATGCGCCCGTCGCGGGCGAGCACCTTGAGAATGGCGAGGTCTGTGGGGTCGAGGGCAACCATGTCAGGCGTTTATCACGGTTCCCGTATTTCCCAACAGCTTGATGACGTGGCTGGCGATGGCCGTGTCCTGCGCCCCAGTGCCGGTGAGGTCGCAGATCGTGACCTGATCCGCGCTGGTGCGGCCCGTGGCTTTGCCCGTGATGATGTCGCCCAGTTCCGGGGGCGTGCCATTCATGGTGCCAGCGGCACGCGCGGCTTCGAGTTCGCCGGAGACTTCGCACTGGCTCACCCGGTCGCAAACATAGAGGTCGGCTTGTGCAAGTGCCTGTGGGTCGATCTCGTTCTTGCCGGTCTGGTCGGAGCCCATTGCGGTGACGTGCAGGCCGGGGTGGAGCATGTCTGCGGTGAACACCGGCTCACGCGCAGGCGTCGTGGTGACGACGAGTTGGGAGCGGGCGGCGAGCTCGTCTGCCGCGCAGACTTCGACCTCGACGCCCAGAGACGCTTTGAGGTCTTCGGCGCAGGCCTTGGCATGGTCGGGATTGCGCCCGTGGACGAGGACGCGGGTGAAGGGGCGGACGAGGTGTGCCGCCTGCATCTGAAGCCGCGCCTGAACGCCGGTGCCGATGACGCCCGCGACCTCGACCGTTTCGGGCGCGAGGTGTTTGGCGGCCACGGCCCCGGCGGCGGCGGTGCGCAGGTCGGTGAGATAGCCGTTGTCGAGAAACACCGCCTCGACCAGCCCGGTCTTGGCGGAAAACAGGATCATCAACCCGTTGAGGCTGGGCAGGCCAAGCTTGGGGTTGTCGAAGAAGCCAGGCGAGACCTTGATCGCGAAGCCGTCGAAGCCGGGAATATAGGCGGTCTTCACGTCGACATCGCCGTTGGCCTCGTGCAGGTCCATCGACAGGATCGGGGGCATGACGACACCGCCCTCGGCGAGCTTGGCGAAGGCCTGTTCGATCACCTCGACCGTCGAGAGGTCGAGCGACAGCGCGCCGCGCAGTTCGGCCTCGGTCACGATGCGGATGTCATGCGCCATAGGTCTGTCCTTTCAGTGTCGTGTCGCCCAGCGCCACGTCCTCACCCGCCATGAGCCGGGTGAAGGTCTGCATGTCGAGATTGCGCCCGGTGATGATCGTGGCGGTGGGGCCGGTGACGGTGATCTTGCCTGCGAGGAGCGCGGCATGGGCCACGGCGCAGGCGCCCTCGGCCACCAGCGCGTCCTCGTAGTAGAGCGTCTGCATTCCGGTGAGGATTTCGCCCTCGGTGACGAGCACCACCTCGTCGAGCAGGTCGCGGCAGATCGGGAAGGTGTAGCGGTTCGTCAGGCCGATGCCGCCACCGAGCGAGTCGGCGAGGGAGGCGACTTCGGTGACGTCCACGGGCTTGCCCGCTTTGAGCGAGGCGTCCATCGCCGCGCCGTTCTCCATCGTCACGCCGATGAGGCGGATGCCGGGTTTGATCGCTTTCGCGGCCACGGCGACACCGGCCGCGAGGCCCCCGCCGGAGAGCGGGATGATGACTGTGTCGATCTCGGGCCGGGCGTCGAGCATTTCCAGCCCGATGGTCCCCTGCCCCGCGATGACGTCGGGGTGGTCGAAGGGGGGAATGTCGATCAGTCCCTCGTCGCGGACCAGACGGTTCGCGGCAAGCTGCGCCTCGTCCTGCGAGCGGCCTTCGATCACCACCTCGGCCCCCATCGCGCGGATGCGTTCGACCTTGGCGGCGGGCACGAGTTCGGACATGCAGATCACGGCGCGCAGGCCGACCTCGCCCGCCGCATAGGCCACCGCGCGGCCATGATTGCCGGTGGAGCAGCAGACCACGCCGGGCACGTCGCCCAGTGCGCGGATCGCGTTGGTGGCCCCGCGCAGCTTGAAGGCGCCGGTGGGCTGGCCGATCTCCAGCTTCATCCAGAACGGGTGGCCGATGCGGTCGGACATGAAGGGCGACGGCACCATCGGCGTTGCGTCCGCCAGACCCGCGATGGTGCGGGCAGCGGCGCGAATGTCGCCTAATGTGACGGGAAGGTCGCTTGGGTCGGGCATGACTTCCGTTCTATCAGGCATACGCGCGGGGAAAACCCCGGCAGAAAGTCATTGAACCCAATGGCTTTTTGCCCATCCTTACCGCGACGCGCCGCAGTTCCAGCCAGCCGGAGGCCCCATGCCTATCGAAAACGCCCATTTCAGCCAGTCCGAATTCGACCGCCGTATCGCGCTGACCCGTGCCGCGATGGAGGCGATGGGCATCGACGTGCTGTTCCTCACCAACCCGTCGAACATGAATTACATCACCGGCTATGACGGCTGGTCGTTCTATGTCCATCAGGGCGTGATCCTGCCGCTGGACGGAGCGCCGATCTGGTGGGGCCGGATGCAGGACGCCAACGGGGCCAAGCGCACGGTCTGGATGGAGTATGACGAGATCATCTTCTACGCCGACCGCTATATCCAGGCGACCGACATTCACCCGATGGAGGACCTTGCCAGCCACCTGCGCATCATGGGCTATGGCGACAAGCGCATCGGGGTCGAGATGGAGACGTATTTCTTCACCGCCCGCGCCTTTGCCGTGCTGGCCGAGGGCCTGCCGGACGCCGAGTTCATCGACGCCTCGACGCTGGTGAACTGGGTGCGGCTGAGGAAATCCGACGAAGAGCTGGCATTCATGCGCCGGGCCGCGCGCATTTCCGAGCTGGTGATCGAGCGTGCGATGGAGATTGCCGAGCCGGGTATGCTCAAGCACGAGCTGGTGGGTGAGCTGTTCAAGACCTCCGTGCATGGCGAGGACGACTCCTGGGGCGACTACCCGGCCATCGTGCCGCTCCTCCCCTCGGGCGCGGATGCGAGCGCGCCGCACCTGACGTGGAACGGCGAGGCGCTGAAGAAGGGCGAGGCGACGTTCATCGAGCAGTCCGGCTGCTACCGCCGCTACCACGCGCCTTTGAGCCGGACGATCTTTTTTGGAAAGCCTCCCAAGCACATGAAGGACGCGGCCGAGGCGCTGACCGAAGGGCTCAACGCCGGGATCGAGGTCGCGCAGGCCGGCAACCGCGCCTGCGACATCGCGCGGGCGCTGGACGTGGAACTGATGAAGGTCGGGATCGAACGCCCGAACCGCGCGGGCTATGCCGTGGGCCTGTCCTATCCGCCGGACTGGGGCGAACACACCGTGTCGATCCGCGCGTTTGACGAGACCGTTCTGGAACCCGGCATGACCTTCCACTTCATGCCCGGCCTGTGGATGGACGATTGGGGGCTGGAGACGACCGAGACGATTCTCATCACCGAGAACGGCCCGGCGCAGACCCTTTGCAACGTCGAGCGCAAGCTGTTCGTGAAGGACTAGGGCGGGCCTAGTCCTCTCCCCTGCCCTCCCGGCCCCTGTTGCGGGGATACTTGTGGAGCACGGGGAAGTCCGGCAGCCACGACTCGCGGCGGTCCGTCCAGAGTTCGTAGGTTGGCGTGAAGCGGTCAGGGGCGTCGAAAGTGCCCAGATGAACCTCGACCTCGTCGCCGCTGCGGGCGAAGACGGATGAGCCGCAGTTGGGGCAGAAGAACCGCCCGTTATAGGCCTGCAATTCGCCGGTGACGCTCACGTCGTCCTGCTCGAACACCGCCGCCGCATAGAACAGTGCCCCGTGATGCTTGCGGCAGTCGAGGCAATGGCACAGGCCGACCCGGTAGGGCTGGCCGGTCACGACAAGTCGTACGCGGCCGCAGAGGCAGCCGCCGGTCGCTGTTTCCATTGGGTTTCTCCTGTTCGCGTGGCGCGAAGGTCGCAGTTTGCACGTCTGCCCGCAAATGTCCCGTTTCGTTCACGCGGTGCGCCGAAAATAGGGCTTGCGCGGCTTTGACCCCTTGGTCAAACTTGACGCGACGGTATGGGTTGTCTGCAACAGCCCCGCTGTCCAGAAATTTGATCACAAGGGGCACCAGACCCCGATCCACAGGGAGAGTATGCCTGGCCCGCCTACGAGGCGGGCAGTTCCGTTTATGGAGCCGCCGGGCCACGCACCCCTCCCGAGGCAAGACCGTTCCGAGCGAGAGACCCAAACAGGGAGTTAGATATGTCTCTAAGAAAAACACTGACCGCAGCAGGCCTCTTTGCCTTGCTCGCGGGCACCGCTTCGGCGCAATCGACGCTCGTCTATTGCTCCGAAGGCAGCCCCGAGGGCTTCGACCCGGCGCTCTATACGTCGGGCACGACCTTCGACGCGTCGTCGCACCCGATCTACAACCGCCTGACCGAGTTCGAAGTCGGCACCACCAACGTCATTCCGGGCCTGGCCGAAAGCTGGGACGTGTCGGAAGACGGCATGGAAGTGACCTTCAACCTGCGTGAAGGCGTAAAGTTCCACTCGAACGACATGTTCACCCCGTCGCGTGACTTCAACGCCGACGACGTGATCTACTCGTTCGAGCGTCAGACCGTGGACGGCTGGACCGGCGAATACTTCACCGCCATGGGCATGGGCGATCTGATCTCTTCGATCGAGAAGGTCGACGACATGACGGTCAAGTTCACCCTGACCCGTCCCGAAGCGCCGTTCGTCGCCAACCTCGCGATGGACTTCGCCTCGATCCAGTCCAAGGAATACGCGGACGCGATGGAAGAAGCCGGCACGCCCGAGATGCTGAACCAGCAGCCCATCGGCACCGGCCCGTTCTCGTTCGTCGATTACCAGAGCGACGCGGTGATCCGGTATGCGGCCAACGAGGACTACTGGAAAGAGGGTCTGCCGAAGGTTGACAACCTCGTCTTCGCGATCACGACGGACGCCTCGGTGCGCTACCAGCGCCTCCAGGCCGGCGAATGCCACATCATGCCCTACCCGAACCCGGCCGACATCGAAGCGATGCAGTCGGACGAGAACATCAACGTTCTCGAGCAGGAAGGTCTGAACGTCGGCTACCTCGCCTACAACACCATGCAGGAACCGTTCGACAACCCGGACGTCCGCAAGGCGCTGAACATGGCCATCGACAAGCAGGCCATCATCGACGTCGTGTTCCAGGGCTCGGGCCAGATCGCATCGAACCCGATTCCGCCGACCATGTGGTCCTACAACGAAGCCATCGAAGACGATCCGTATGATCCGGAAGCCGCCCAGCAGATGCTGGCCGATGCCGGTGTCGAAGACCTGTCGATGAAAGTCTGGGCGATGCCGGTGCAGCGCCCCTACAACCCGAATGCGCGCCGCATGGCCGAGCTCATTCAGGAAGACATGTCGCAGATCGGCGTGGACGTGGAGATCGTCACCTACGAATGGGGTGAGTACCTCGAGCGTTCGGCCGACGAAGAGCGTGACGGTGCCGTGCTTCTCGGCTGGACCGGCGACAACGGCGACCCGGACAACTTCCTCGCCGTCCTTCTGGGCTGTGACGGTGTCGGCGGGTCGAACCGCGCCAACTGGTGCCACGAGCCGTTCCAGGAGCTGATCGTGGAAGCCAAGACGCTGTCCTCGCAGGACGAACGCGCCGCGCTTTATGAAGAGGCTCAGGCCATCTTCAAGGATCAGGCCCCGTGGGCGACGATCGCGCACTCGGTCGTGTTCATGCCGGTGCGCCCCGAAGTGGAGGGCTACAAGGTCCACCCGCTCGGCGGCCATATCTTCACCGAAGTCAGCCTGGCTGAATGATCTGATACCCGGCGGGGCCTTCGGGCCCCGCCGACCCCCTGAAGGAGCCGACATGTCCCGACCGCGCCAGGCCACGGCCCAGCCAGACCGAGAGGCAACCCGATGCTGAAGTACCTGTTCTCGAGGCTCCTCACGTTCGTTCCCACATTCATAGGCGTCTGTATCATCTCATTCGCCTTCATCCGCGTGCTGCCGGGCGATCCGATCATCGTCATGGCGGGCGAGCGCGGCATGTCCGAAGAGCGCTACAACGAGCTTTATCAGCAGTTCGGCTTCGACCGTCCGCTCGTCGTGCAGTTCTGGGACTATTTCACCGGCGTCCTGCAAGGGGACCTCGGCCAGAGCTATGTGACCAAGCGCCCCGTCTGGGACGAGTTTTTCGCGCTGTTCCCGGCGACCCTGGAATTGTCCTTCTGCGCCATCATCATCGCCGTGGCGCTCGGCCTGCCCGCGGGCGTCATCGCCGCCGTGAACCGCGGCAAGTTCTTTGACCGCGCGCTGATGTCCTCCGCGCTCATCGGGTATTCGATGCCGATCTTCTGGTGGGCGTTGCTGCTCATCATCATCTTCTCGGGCAACCTCGGCTGGACGCCCGTTTCGGGCCGCATCGACCTTTTGTATTTCTTCGACGCCAAGACCGGCTTCATGCTGATCGACAGCCTGCTGTCCGGTCAGGAGGGCGCATTCAAATCTGCCGTGCGACACCTGATCCTGCCGTCGATCGTGCTGGCCACGATCCCGCTGGCCGTCATCGCGCGCCAGACGCGCTCGGCCATGCTCGAAGTGCTGGGCGAGGATTACATCCGCACCGCCAAGGCCAAGGGGCTGGCCCCGCCGCGCGTGAACGGCGTCCATGCGCTGCGCAACGCGATGATCCCGGTCGTCACCGTGATCGGCCTGTCGGTGGGCATGTTGCTTGCCGGCGCGATCCTGACCGAGACGATCTTCTCATGGCCCGGCATCGGCAAGTGGATGGTCGACAGCATCTATCGCCGCGACTACCCGGTGGTGCAGGGCGGGCTGCTGCTCGTCGCGCTGCTGGTGATGGTCGTCAACCTGATCGTCGATCTGCTCTACGGCCTCATCAACCCCAAGATCCGGAAGCGCTGACATGGCAGACGTGAGTTCTTCGACCAACACCACGCCGACCACCACCGTCCGCCCCGGCCGGTTCAAGGAGTTCTGGCGGTACTTCCGCGAAAACCGGGGGGCCGTCATCGGCTTTTACGTTTTCCTGTTCTTCCTGTTCGTCGCGATCTTCGCGCCGCTCATCGCGCCGTTCGAGCCATCGGCCCAGAACCGCGGTGCCACCCTCGTCCCGCCCGCGTGGCTGGACGGCGGGACATGGACCTATCCGCTGGGCACCGATCCGCTGGGCCGCGACATGCTTTCACGTCTGATCCACGGCGCGCGCTATTCCTTCCTCGTGGGCACCGTCGTCGTGATCATCGCGGCGACCGGCGGTATCCTCACGGGCCTTGTCGCGGGCTTCGCGCCGCGCTGGTTGGACACGATCATCATGCGGATCATGGACATCATCCTGTCGATCCCGTCGCTCCTTCTGGCCCTTGTGCTGGTCGCGATCCTCGGGCCGTCGCTGCTCAACGCCATGATCGCCATCGCCATCGTCCTGCAACCCCATTACGTCCGCCTGACCCGCGCCGCCGTGATGACGGAACTGTCCAAGGACTATGTGATCTCGGCACGCGTGGCGGGGGCCAGGCTTCCGCGCCTGATGTTCGTCACCGTGCTTCCCAACTGCCTCGCCCCGATCATCGTGCAGGCGGCGCTGTCCTTCTCCAACGCGATCCTCGACGTGGCCGCGCTTGGGTTTCTGGGCATGGGGGCACAGCCGCCCACGCCGGAATGGGGCACCATGCTCGCCGAAGCGCGCGAATTCATCCTGCGGGCCTGGTGGGTGGTGACCTTCCCCGGCCTCGCCATCCTCGTCACCGTGCTCGCCATCAACCTGATGGGTGACGGTCTGCGCGACGCGCTGGACCCGAAACTCAAGAGGAGCTGACCGTGACCCGACGCACCGAACCCCTGCTTCTTCGGTCCACAAATACCTCGGAGGGGGTGTGGGGGAGGCAGCGCCTCCCCCACCCGGTCGCCTTGGCGTCAGCCAAGGCGAAACACCTGACCGGAGGCCAGCCATGACCCTCCTCAATATCCGCAACCTCAGCGTCGATTTCGACACCGCCGGCGGCCAGTTCCGCGCCGTGGACGGGGTCGACATCACCGTGGACGAGGGCGACATCCTCGCCATCGTCGGCGAATCCGGCTCCGGCAAGTCGGTGTCGATGCTGGCCGCGATGGGTCTTCTCCCGTGGACCGCGACCATCACCGCCGACGAGATGAGCTTTGACGGGATCGACCTGCGCGGCATGACGGCCCGCTCGCGCCGCAAGGTCATCGGGCGCGACCTGTCGATGATCTTTCAGGAGCCGATGTCCTCGCTCAACCCGTGCTTCACCGTGGGTTTCCAGATCAAGGAGAGCCTGCGCATCCACCTCGACCTCGACCGGGCCGAGCGGCAGCGCCGGGCCATCGAGCTTCTGGAACTCGTCGGCATCCCGGACCCCGAAAAGCGGCTCAAGACCTTCCCGCATCAGTTGTCCGGGGGCATGAGCCAGCGGGTGATGATCGCGATGGCGCTGGCCTGCAAGCCGCGTCTGCTGATCGCGGATGAGCCGACCACCGCGCTCGACGTGACGATCCAGGCGCAGATTCTCGACCTGTTGATCGACATTCAGCGTGAGAACCGCATGGGCCTGATCCTTATCACCCACGACATGGGCGTCGTGGCCGAGACCGCCCAGCGCGTGCAGGTGCAATACGCGGGCCAGAAGGTCGAGGAGCAGGAGGTGCGCAAGCTCTTCTCGCAGCCGCATCACCCCTATACCTCCGCCCTGCTCGACGCGCTGCCCGAGCGCGCGACCGAGCGGCACCTGCCCACGATTCCCGGCGTCGTTCCGGGGCAGTACGACCGGCCCGAGGGCTGCCTGTTCTCGCCGCGCTGCAAGTTCGCCGACGATACCTGCCGGAGGATCGATCCGCCGGTGCAGTCGCGCGAACTGGGCCTCGCCCGCTGCCACTACCCGGTCAACGCGAAGGAGGACGTGGCATGAGCGTCGTCGTCACCGCCGAGAACCTCGCCCGCCATTACGAAGTGGGCGGCGGGCTGTTTTCGAAGCCCGGCGTGGTCAAGGCGCTGTCCCATGCGTCCTTCACCATCGAGGCGGGCAAGACGCTGGCCGTGGTGGGCGAATCCGGTTGCGGCAAGTCCACCCTCGCGCGGCTCGTCACTCTGATCGAAGAGCCGACGGCCGGCACGCTGAACATCGCGGGCACGGATGCGACGCCCGACAACTGGGACAAGCTGCGCGACACCGTGCAGATCGTGTTTCAGGACCCGTATGGATCGCTCAACCTGCGCCACCGGGTCGGAGCCATTCTGGAGGAACCGCTCAAGATCAACCGCCCGAACATGTCGGCCAAGGAGCGGCAGGCGAAGGCGCGAGAGATGATCGAGCTCGTGGGGCTCAGGCCCGAGCATTACGACCGGTTCCCGCACATGTTCTCGGGCGGTCAGCGTCAGCGCATCGCGGTCGCCCGTGCGCTGATGCTGGAGCCGAAGCTTCTGGTGCTGGACGAACCCGTCTCGGCGCTCGACCTGTCGATCCAGTCACAGGTGCTGAACCTGCTGCTCGATTTGCAGGAGCGTCTGGACCTTGCCTATCTGTTCATCTCGCACGACCTGTCAGTCGTGCGACACGTCGCAGACGACGTGGTCGTGATGTATCTGGGCCGGCCCGTGGAGTTCGGGTCCAAGGATGCGGTGTTCTCGAACCCGCGCCACCCCTACACCAAGGCGCTCCTCTCGGCGACGCCATCGACCGAGCCGAACCCCGACAAGAAGCGCATCAAGCTGGAGGGCGAGCTGCCCTCGCCGCTCGCCATTCCCGACGGCTGCCCCTTTGCGCCGCGCTGCTGGAAGGCCAAGGACAGGTGCCGGGCCGAGCGGCCGGAACTGATGGGCGACCACCCGGCGGCCTGCTTCTATCCCGAAGGCTGACCCGCTTGCGCCGTGCGGCGGCGCTCCGTAGCGTCCGGGCATGACCGGCCAGACATTCCTCGTGACCGGGGCGCGTGCGCCCGTGGCGTTGCACATGGCGCGCCTTCTGGGCAGCGCCGGTCACAGGGTCATCCTTACGGATGCGCTGGCCCGCCCTTTGGCGGCGGCGACGCGCTTTGCCAGCTATGTCCGCACGCCATCACCGCGTTTCGCGCCCGACGCATTCGGCGCGGCGGTGCAGGAGATCGTGGCGCGCGAGGGCGTCGACCTGATCGTGCCGACCTGCGAAGAGGTCTTTCACCTCGCCCGCCTGCGTGACGAGGCCGGGCTGCCGTTGCCGGTGTTTGCGCCGGGCCTCGACCAGCTCGCGCAGGTTCACGACAAGCACAGGTTCATCGAATTGTGCGCGGGGCTGGGACTGCCCGTGCCCGAAACGCACCTCTTGCGCGGGCTGCCCGATCTGGACGCCCAGCGCGCGCGGGCGGGGGACATGGTGTTCAAGCCGGTCTGGTCGCGCTTCGCCGAGCATGTGCTGATCCGCCCCGACCCACGCGGGCTGGACGCGATCACGCCGTCGCCCGCGCGGCCCTGGGTCGCGCAGGAATACCTGCATGGGAGCGAGTTGTGCGCCTATGCCATCGCCCACGAAGGCCACGTTGGTGCGCTGTCCGCCTACCGCGCCCTTGCCCGTGCCGGGCGGGGGGCCGCCGTCGCCTTTGCCCCGGTCGAGGATGCGGCGGTCACGGAATTCGTGACACGCTTTGTCGAGGGCACCGGGTGGAGCGGGCAGATCTCGTTCGACCTGATGCGGCTGGCGGATGGCAGCGTGCGGCCGCTGGAGTGCAATCCAAGGGCGACGAGCGGGCTGCACTTCTTTCGTGACGGTGCTGCATTCGCGCGGATGCTGGCGGGAGCGGGCGCGCCCCTCGCGCCGGATGTTTCGACGCCGCAGGACGTGCGGCTGGCGCTCTGGGTCTATGGCCTCCCGGCGGCGCTGGGGCGCGGCGACCTCGCGGCGTTTCGCGCGGTGCTGCGCGAGACAGAGGACTTGCTGGACTGGCCCGATGACCCCGGCGCACGGCGCGCACAAGTTCCGGCCATGGCGGAGTTCGCGATGCTGGCTTTGCGCAAGCGGATCAGCCTGCTTGGCGCGTCTACATACGACATCGAATGGAACGGGCCGGATCAGAGCGCGATCTGAACCCGGCGGGGTGTTTGGGCGGCTTTCGGCATCTCGCCCGCGGCGATCCGCGCGATGTCTTCGCGCAGGATGTCGAGCGGGCCGATCACAGGTCTGGCCGTGGGCAGCAGGCGCGCATTGTCGAAGGCCCGTGACAGCACCCGGCGGTCCTGGTCCAGCGCGAGCCGGAACATCGGCTTGAACGCCAGTGCCTTGAGATACCCCAGCCCCGCCTGTTTCGGTCCCATGAGCCAGCCGACCCCTTCGACCGTCTCAGCATCCGCCTGCCGCAGGTGAAAGGTCGTGGCCAGCACGATGCCGTTCGGACCCCAGTATTCCAGTTCGGCGATACCGGGGTGACGGTAGCGCCCGACGGTCCGCACCCGCGCGCCTTCGAGCAGCTTCGAGATCAGGCCCTGCTGGCGGTCTTCGCCCGTATATGTCGCCTCAACCCATCCCGGCCCGCCGGTGATCGCGACATCCACGGCATACCGTTTCGTGCCGAGGCCCCGCAGGAGGCCCCGGTGGGTGAAATGGGTGTGCGTGGCGTCGAGGATGTTCTCAGCCGTGTCGATCAGGGTGGAGCGCGTCGCGCTGGTCACTCGGCGCGTGATGACGTCCTGCCCGGTCAGGCAGTGAACGTAAGGTGCCGCCTGCGGCGTGCCGGTGGACAGGAAGATCGCGCCTTCGGCCTCGGTCACGGTGAGCGCCTGCGCCCGCAGGGTCGGCAAGGGCCCGACATGACCCGGGATCGCCGTGCATCGCCCGTCGGATGCAAAGCGCCAGCCGTGGTAGGGGCACTGGATCTCACCGTCGAGGCACCGGCCCTCGGACAGGGAAGCGAACCGGTGCGGGCATCTGTCGTGCAGCGCGGCAATGGCCCCGTCGCGCCCGCGAAACAGCACGACCGGGACACCGTCCAACAGGACGCGCTTCGGTGTCTGCCGGACCGCGCGGCTGAGGGCGACGGCCTGCCAAACGTCCTGCGTCAAAGCCCGAACCTTTCAAGCAGCGGGACGCCCACCCGACGCAGAAGCGCCTCCATCACCGCGACGGACCCGCGTGCCGACGGTGGCAGGTGGCGGACGTGAACCGCGGTGTATTCCACCACCGGCACCGCGCCGCGCGACCGTTTGAAACCGGCGGCCCCCGCGCTCATGTTGAAGAAAAGCCCCTCTTCGCTCGCCCGCCGCTGCGAGGCGGCCATCATCATGCGGTAGAGTCCTTCGGACTGCGGGCGCGTCGTGTCGTAACCGACGATGGGCTGCGTGAGGGTCGTGCCGGAGAGGAACATGCCCGTCACGGCGACGAGGGCGCCGCTCTCGCGCTCGCGCAGCCCCAGCATCTCGATGATCCCCGCCCGGTGCCATTCGGCCACGCAGAGCGCGGTGTAGCGTGGGTTCAGCGGGGTGTACTTGTCGAGGTAGAGCATCGCGTAGAGGTCGGCGGCGCGGGCATAATCCTCTGCCAGGAAATCCCCATTCCCGACCATTTCGTGCGATGTGTCGTCCAGGAGCTTGCGGTCGCGCGTCATGTCGCGGCTCAGGCGGGGCCTGTCGCTGCGGTCCGCGAAAAAATAGACCTGCCGCGCGGGCAGGAGAGTGAACCCCTCGGCCCGTAAGGCGGCCATCGTCGCCGCATCCGCCAGAGCGTTAAGCGAGCGAAGAACGATGGCCCTGTCCGGATGCGCGTTCAACAGCGTGTCACGCAGATGCGCCACGTTCGCCCTGTCGAGCGACGGTACCGGGTTTGTCGAGAGAAGCCAGTTGTTCACCTGAACCTGATGGTCGAGCCCGCTCAGGCGGAGAACGGGCGTGGCGGATCGGATCAACGCCCGCGTCGCGGCGCGCAGGACGGCGTGGGACACGAAATGCCGCGTCTCCTCCAGCCCGTAGTCGATATAGGCCGCGCTCGGCCGGCAGATGTAACAATTGCCGCGCTGGTCGCGGTCGTTGAGCGTAAGGGGAAAGACCTGACCGCCGACCTCCACAGTCTCGACCCGCGTATCGAGGTTCGCGATCAAGGCGGACGACGGATGCCGGTCGAACAGGGCAGCAAAGGCCGCGACTTTCGCAGGGTCGTTCGCCGCCCCAGCCCCGATTTTTCGTGGAGCGTTCATGACGCGTCGGTGTGCGGGAGGTGACAGGCCACGCGCCTCAGCTTCGCGGCTGTTTCGAGCGTGAGGGGCGCGCGGGTCAGCGTGACTTTGACCCCCTTGGCACGGCTCCTGAGCAACGCGGTCAGGGCCGCCACCGCGGCCTGCGCCTCTGCCTTGGTGACCGCAGGCGGCAGGGTCAGGTCGACGGTTTCCGGGCCCGTCTGGATGATGCGGAAATCGTCGATCCCCGGCCCCGCGTCGAGCACCGCGTTTCGCAGCACGTCGGGGGTGATGAGCGTGCCGCCGATGCGGAAGATGTCGTCCATCCGGCCGACCACCTCGTCCACCGCCTGAAGCGGCGACCCGCAGGGACAGGGCGTGGCAGAGAGGCGCAGCAGGTCGTTCATCCGGTAGCGTGCCATGATCTGAACCTGCCGCCCTAAGCAGGTGACGAGCGGGGTGACAAGGCCATCGCCCACCGGTTCGAACTCGAACTTCATGGAGTCCTCGCACAGGTGGAGGCGTCCGTGGCGGCAGGTGACGCCGAGGAGGCCCTCGGTGGCCATGTAGATCTGTTCGAGCGGGCCGAAAGCGGCCTCGATCACCGGCCGGTCGACGGGGTCGAGCGTTTCGGCGGCGGCGAACGTCCGGGTCGGGGCGAGAGCCACGCCGCGTTCCGCAAGGTGGCGTAGGATCTTGGGCGGGGCGACGACCACGGTCGGATCGAAGGCGGCGAGGTCATCGATCCACTGGTCCGGGCCGGAGACGAGATCGAAGAACCTCAGGTCGATGCGCCCCGACTGGCGCGCGGAGTCGTAGAGCGGCGTGGATTGCGGCAGGACGATTGCCACCCGGGGCCGGCGCCAGACGAGGTCAGGGATCGCTTTGGCGAGGATCGCGCCCAGCCAGCGGAACCGCTCGCCGTCCGAGATGACGAAATAGCCGCGATTGCCGCTGGTCCCGGTGCTTTGACCGACCGTAAGGCTCCCGATTCGGCAGTCCGAGGCGATGGCCGCCCGAACCTGGTCCGATGTGATCCCGTGGATGTTGTAGGCGCTGAAGTCGGCCATCAGCGTGGCCTTGTCGGTGATTGGCAGGTCGTCGAGCCGGTCGGGCGCGGACACGTAGGCCCGCACACGCGGCAAGTCGCGGGCGAGCCAGCGGGACAGGCGCCGTGCCTGCCAGGACTCGAACCGCGCGCGGCTCAGTCCGGCACGGCCCATGCGGCGGGCGGTCAGGAAGGAACCGATTGCCTCGCCCGCCGGGATCACGGGGCGGGCTCCATGTCGTAGGGCGCCGGGTCAGGGTCGTGGCACAACATGACCTGCCCCCCGGCGGCACGGAACGCGGCGACGGCGCGGGTGGTCGCCATGCCGGCGTCCGGGTCGTCCGCGATCAGGCGCGCGGGCCAGCCCGGCGCGCGTCCGGGGTCGAGGGCCGACAGCATCCATTGCGTGTCGCAAGCGTAGAGCAGGGGCGTGTCGAGGCGGGGAAACAGAAGGCCCACATGCCCCTCGGCATGGCCCGGAAGGTCGACCGTCAGGACATGCCCGTCGCCGAACAGGTCGGCAACTGCCGTGAGGGCTTTTGGCACATCGGCCTGTGCGCGTGGCAAGGTGGAGAAGCCTGTCAGGCGGGTGGCGATGTCGTCCGGCAGGAGTTCCGGAAAGATTCCGTGCCGGAGGTTGCCCAGCGTGCCGCGCGCCGCGATCCGGGCGAACGTCCGGTCACAGGCGAACACCCGTGCATTGGGAAACTGGCGCAGGCCCGAGACGTGATCGGCGTGGAAATGGGTCAGGATGACCGCCGCCACGTCCTCTGGCCCGATTCCGCGCCGGGCAAGCACGGCGGCGGGCTGCCCCGCGTCGTGCAACCGGGGGCGCAGAATACGCGCATAGGTCCGGAGCGCGGCGCTGCGTGGTCCGGCGACGGTTTCGTGGGTGTAGCCCGTGTCGATCAGGACCGGCCCGACCGTCGGATGTTCCAGCAGTCCGAACCGCACCTGCAAGGCGACGGGGGCGCGACGCCCGCCGCGCAGGACGAAGGACTCGCGTGTGCGCACCGTGGCGCTGTTGGCGAACACGGGGATCATTGCGTCGGCTCCCCTGCGAACGTCCGCTCCAGCCCGTCCTCGAACCCGATCCGGGGGCGCCAGCCGAGCAGCCGATCGGCCTTCGAGATGTCGAGGCTTTGGGCATAAGCGAACAGCGCCAGCGCGTAGCGGGTGATCTGCGGCTCGCCGCCGCCGGTGAGCAGGGCGGCCTTCTCGGCGCTCCACGCCGCCGCGAGGCCAAGCGACACCGGCATAGGTCGCCAGCGCAGGTTCACCCCGGCGCGCGCACAGACGGCCCCGGCGATGTCGGTCACCGGGATGACGTCGCCCCCGGTGATGTTGAAGACCTCGCCTTCGACCTCGGGACCGGCGCGCAGGGCCGCGAGAACCGCGTCGGCCACGTCATCCACATGGGTCAGGTCGATGCGCGCCGCGCCGCCGCGCAGGAGCGGCAGGGGCCGGGCGCGCGCCGTGGCCAGCAGGCGCGGCAAGAGCACCGTGTCGCCGGCACCGTAGAGCCCGCGCGGGCGCAGGGCGATGGGGCCGATGTCGCGCGCCGCGAGTGCGATCTCTTCCGACAGGCGTTTGGTGCGCGCGTATTCGTTGAACGGCCTGGGAAGCGGGTCGTCCTCGCGCAGGTCCAACTGGTCGCGCAGCGCAAAGTAGAGGGTTGAGGAAGAAACCTGCACGAACCGGCCCACGCCGAGGCTTCGGGCCAGCGCGACCACGTTGCGGGTGCCGGTGACATTCGCCGCCTCGAAGGCCGCGCGTGGTCCGAAGGGCGCAGAGAGGCCCGCGCCGTGGACGATATGGGTCACTTCGGTCAGTTCCGGCGGACGGTCGGAAAGCGCGCGCGAAATGTCCCAGCGCAAGACCGGCACGCCCTGCGCCGCAAGCGCCGCGCAGGCGGCAGGGTCGCGCCCCTGGGCGAGCACGGGGATGCCTTCGTCGCGCAGGCGGCGGACCACCGCGCCGCCGAGAAAGCCGGTCGCACCGGTGACGAGGACGCGCCCGCTCTCAGGCTTCATAGGCCAGCCCTCCGAAAGACACGCCCGCCGAGGTGCCCAGCATCAACACGCGCGTGCCCGGCGGCACCCGGCCCGCGCGCCGCGCGGTGTCGAGCGTGAAGGGGATCGAGGCCGCGATCTGGTTGCCGTGGTCCGCGACGATATCCACGACCTTTCCCGCATCGAAACCCGTCTGGCGCACCATATGGACGAGCGCGGCGGGGCTGGCCTGATGCGGGACGATGAGGTCGACGTCGTCCTGCGACCAGCCCGCGCGGGCGAGGAGGTCGGTCACGAAAGCCCCGAAATGGCGGGAGGCGAGACGAAAGAGTTCCTTGCCGTCCATCGAGAACCACGCATGGGCGGCGAAGTCTTCGGGCGATGCGTGGAAATCGAACCGCGTCCCGCCCGCGCCGATGGAACAGGCGTCGTAGGCCGACGGGTAGGTGCGCGTGAGGCTCGCCTTCAAACCGGCCCCGGCTTCGACGACCGCCGCCCCAGCCCCGTCGCCGAACAGCGCCGCGACCTCTGGCTGCGTTTCCCACGGCAAGGCGCGGGAGGCGATTTCGGCAGAGACCACGAGCGCACGGCGCGCCCCGCCCGTGGCGATGAGCCGCGCGGCGGTGTCGAGCGCCACGACGAAGCCGAGGCATGTCGCGTTCACGTCGAAGGCGGAGGCGGACCCGTCCGTCATGCCGAGCCGCTGCATCAGGAGCGGCGCGGTGGCCGGGATCGGCTGGTACGGCACGGCGGCCCCGCAGATCACGAGGTCGATGTCGGCGGGCGCAAGTCCGGCGTCCGCGAGTGCCGCCGTGGCAGCCGCGAGCGCGAGGTCGACCTGGCTCTCGCCGTCGCAGACATAGCGCGACCTGACCCCCGTGGCGGCCGCAAGCTGGCCTGTGGGCAGGGACAGGCGAGCGTCGAACTCGCTGCTGTCGACGCGGCGCTCAGGAAGCGCCCGCCCGGTGCCGAGAATAGTTATCACGCTGCGTTCCTCCGCCGTCCCATACCGCGGTCGCGAACCGATGCCCCGATGTTACGGCGCGGCGCGCGCTTTCCCAAGCGGATTGCGCATGGGTCAGACGGCTTCGGCGCGGGCCGCCAGCGCCTCGGCCGCGATGGCGAAGGAGCGTTTGCGGGCGGCCGGGTCGTGGATCATGCCGGTCAGGATCAGCTCGTCCGGCCGATAACGCGCGATCAGGTCGTCGAGCTGGCGGGCCACCTGGTCCGGATCACCGACCGCCGTGACGCGCAGGGCGTGGTTGAGCATCGCGATCTGGTCGGGCGAGGCGACGAGCGAGATATCATCGACGGGGGCCGGCAGCGGTCCGGGCGATCCCGTGCGCAGGTTCAGGAACGCCTGCTGCATCGAGGTGCGCAGCCGGTGCGCCTCGGCCTCGGTATCGGCGGCGAAGACGTTGACCGCCAGCATGAAGCGCGGGGCGTCGGTGCGACCCGGCTGGAAGGACGACCGATAGACGTGG
The DNA here is from genome assembly GCA_002695005.1 of Maritimibacter sp. Taxonomy (GTDB): domain Bacteria; phylum Pseudomonadota; class Alphaproteobacteria; order Rhodobacterales; family Rhodobacteraceae; genus Maritimibacter. The sequence continues at coordinate 212,024 of NZNT01000020.1, read as the reverse complement.
AGCGCGTCCTCAAGCGCGTCGGGCGCGAAATGCGAGGCGAAGGCGTAGGGCAGCCCGAGATGTGCGGCGAGTTGCGCGCCGAACAGCGAGGAGCCCAGCATCCAGACCGGCACGTTCGTGCCCGCGCCGGGGATCGCCTTGATCCGCTGCCCCTCGGTGAGCGGGTCGAAATAGCTCATCAACTCGACAACATCGTCCGGGAAGGTATCCGCCTGCGTCATGATGCGCCTGAGCGCGCGGGCGGTCGCCATGTCGGTGCCCGGCGCACGGCCAAGTCCGAGGTCGATACGGTCGGGATAGAGCGTGGCCAAGGTGCCGAACTGCTCGGCCACCATGAGCGGCGCATGGTTTGGCAGCATGATCCCCCCGGCGCCGACCCGAATCCTGTCGGTCTGTCCCGCGACATGCCCGATCAGGATCGAGGTCGCGGCGGAGGCGATGCCGGTGGAGTTGTGGTGTTCGGCGAACCAGTACCGGCTGTAGCCCAGCCGCTCTGCCTCCTGTGCGAGGTCGACGGAATTGGCGAGCGCCTCGCCGGGCGTGGAGCCTGACGGGATCGGGGCGAGGTCGAGGATGGAATAGGGTATCATGGGGCGTCCTTTCGCCAGATACCTAGGAACCCGCGAACCGCCTGTCCATGCTCAGCGGTTCTCGAGCGCCGTGGCGACGACGGGAATATTCGGACGGCTCACCGGAATCGTGTCGCCGTTCTTGAGCACGACGCGCGCCTTGCGCCCTTCGCGTTCGAGCCGCTCCACGGCGTCGAGGGCCACCCAGTGCGAGCGGTGAATCTGTAGTCCCGGAAAGCCGTTCAGTTCGGCGATGGCATCGGACATGCGCTTCAGGATGCGATGTTCGCCCGCTGACGTCACCACGTCCAGATAATGGTCCTGCGTCTCGATCCGGATCAGGTTTCTCGCGTCATCGACGTCCAGGTTGCGCAGGAAGAGGGGTGGCTCGGGGGCGTCGGGTTCATCAGTCGGCGCGATGGGCTCCGGCTCGGCAGCCGCGCCTTCGACTTCCGCCAGCGCCGCTGCACGGTGGCGGGCCAGGGTGGCGGGGCGGACGTAGGTCTCGACCACCGCGATCGGAAAGCCGATCAGGAAGACGAAGACCCAGCGGAAACCGATGTTGTAGGCCGTCAACGCCTCTCCACGGAACGTGATGTCGAGGCCGAGCAACAAAGCCGCGGCCAACGGGCCTGCCGCGAACGCGCCGATCGCGATTCGGAACACCGGGTGCCAATTGTCTGGCAGCCGCGCCATGGCGATACCGACAGCCGCGATCACGGAAAGCGCCGCGCCGGCAATCCCTGCCGGCCAATAGACCAAGCGTTCCAGCAGGGTCAGGTCCGAAAATGTGCCGAAAGGCCCCGTGACGGCCGCACCCGCCGACATGGCCAGAATTACCCCAGCTCTTCGCAAAAATACCGCCCCCATGAGCTTTGCATATGTCATCCCCCGGACTCAGGCAATTATGATCTCTGGCAACCATACGTCATCCTCCTTGCCCCGGTGATCCGGGCCGGATTATGACCACTATTGAGGCATCTGGAGGGGCGAGATGGGCGATATCGGGGGCGACTGGGATTACATCATCGTGGGTGCCGGCACGGCGGGCTGCGTTCTGGCCAACCGGCTGAGCGAAGATCCGGCGACGCGCGTGCTGCTTCTCGAAGCGGGCGGGCGCGACAGCTATGCGTGGATTCACGTTCCGGTCGGCTATCTCTACACGATGGGCAATCCGCGCACCGACTGGATGATGCGCACGTCCGAGGAGCCGGGTCTGAACGGTCGCAGCCTTGCCTATCCGCGAGGCAAGGTTCTGGGCGGCTGCACGTCGATCAACGGCATGATCTACATGCGGGGTCAGGCCGCCGACTATGACGGTTGGCGGCAGATGGGCAATACGGGCTGGGGCTGGGACGATGTGCTGCCCTATTTCCGGCGGAGCGAGGACCATCACGCGGGCGACAGCAAGCTGCACGGTTCGGGCGGAGAGTGGAAGGTGCAGAAACAGCGCCTGACGTGGGATGTGCTCGAGGCCGTCAAACAGGCCGCTATCGAGTTCGGCATCCCGGTCGCGGACGACTTCAACGACGGGCTCAACGAGGGCGTCGGGTTCTTCGAGGTGAACCAGTCGAACGGCGTGCGCTGGTCCACCGCCAAGGCGTTCCTGCGGCCCGTGCAGGGCCGGGCCAATCTGCGGGTGGTGACGGGCGCGCTGGCGGAAAAGATCATGCTGGACGGCAAGCGGGCCAAGGGCGTGCGCTGGCGCGTCGGCAGCGCGGTGCAGGAGGCGCGGGCCCAGCGCGAGGTGATCCTTGCAGCCGGAAGCCTCAATTCCCCCAAGCTCATGGAACTGTCGGGCATCGGCGACCCGGAGGTTCTGGGCAACTTCGGGATCGATGTGGCGCATGGGTTGGCGGGTGTCGGCAAGAACCTTCAGGACCACCTTCAGATCCGCACGGCCTATGAGGTCGAGGGCGCGAAGACGCTGAACCAGCTGACCAACTCCATGATCGGCAAGATGCGGATGGGGCTGGAATACGCGCTCAAACGCTCAGGGCCGCTGGCGATGGCCCCGTCTCAGCTGGGCATATTCACCCGGTCGGACGAGAGCGTGGCGACGCCTGACCTCGAATACCACGTTCAGCCGCTGACCACGAAGGCCCTGGGCGATCCGCTCGACCCCTTCCCCGGCATCACCGTGTCGGTCTGCAACCTGCGCCCCGAAAGCCGGGGCACATCGCACCTGCGCTCGACCGATCCGGGCGAGCAGCCCGATATCCGGCTGGGCTACCTCACAGCCGAGAAGGACAAGCTGGTGGCGGTCAAGGCGGTGCAGCAGGCCCGTGCGCTGATGAGAATGCCCGCCATGCAGAAATACGCGCCGCGCGAGTTCCTGCCGGGCCCGGACTGCGCCACGGACGCCGACCTTTTGCGCGGCGTCGGCGATATCGCCTCGACCATCTTCCACCCGGTTGGCACAACCAGGATGGGGACGGATACGATGGCGGTGGTCGGCCCGGATCTGAAGGTCCACGGGATGGATGGACTGCGGATCGTGGATGCGGGCGTCATGCCGACGATCACCTCGGGCAACACCGCGTCGCCCACCATCATGATCGCCGAGAAGGCCGCCGACCTGATCCGGGGCCGCGCCGCCTGACCCGGCAAGATCCCGCGCTGTTCGGCGTGGTTAACGCACGGAAATCCCGAATAAATTACGCGAATTGTGCAAGTCGCGAGTCCTCAAGCGACTCGATTCGTTCAGAAAAAGCCGATTTTCGACTTTCTCCTTTACAGGAGTCAACGAATATCACACCATATCTAGTAGGGATGGGGCGCACGAGACGCCACACCCGGAACAGGCAACCAGCCCTTGCGTTTCTGCATCCGCGAAGGCTGAACCGAGCAGAAGGGACAAGCCATGGCGGCGACCGAGCATTACCTCGAATCCGAAGACCTTCATCCGATAGACATCGTTGAAACCCTCGCCGAGCACCACGCCTGGGACTTCGACCGCGTGGCCGACGACCAGATCGCGATGGCGGTCGAGGGTCAGTGGCGCACCTACTCGATCACCCTGGCGTGGAGCCCGTATGACGAGACGCTCCGCCTGATCTGCACCTTCGAAATGGAGCCGCCCGAGGAAAAGCTCGGCAAGCTCTACGAGGCGCTGAACGCGACGAACGACATGGTCTGGGACGGGGCCTTCACCTACTGGTACGAGCAGCGCCTGATGGTGTTCCGTTACGGGCTCGTCCTCGCCGGTGGGCTGATGGCCGGGCCGGAACAGCTCGCCCGCCTGATCTCGTCTTCGGTTCAGAACTGCGAGCGCTTCTACCCGGCGTTCCAGCTTGTGAACTGGGGCGATCGCAGCGTCGAGGACGCCATGCAGGTCGCGATGGCACAGGCCTACGGACGCGCCTGACGATTTTCATCTCCAAGTGAACGGCGACGGGGGGCTTCGGCCCCCTGTTTTCGTATGCGGATTGCACCCCGCCCCGCCCCCGCCTAGTCTCGCCGCCGACAAGGGAGACGGCGATGGACATGAACGATATTCGCGAGAAGGGCATGGTCCTTCTGGGTTGCGGCAAGATGGGCTCGGCGATGCTCAGGGGCTGGCTGGACGGCGGACTTCCGGCGTCGTCGGTCTGGGTGAGCGATCCGAAGCCGTCGGAGTGGCTTCAGGAGCTTGAAGGTCTGAACCTCAACGCGGATTTGCCCGAAGCGCCCGCCGTCGTTCTGGTGGCGGTGAAACCGCAGATGATGGCCGACGCGCTGCCCACGCTGAAGGCGATGGGGAACGGCACGACGCTGTTCGTCTCGGTCGCCGCCGGGATCACGCTGGCGACTTACGAGGACATGCTTGGCGACAAGACCCCCATCGTGCGCGCGATGCCCAACACCCCCGCCGCCGTGGGCCGTGGCGTGACGGCGATCATCGGGAACGGCGCGGCCGGAGCGGATCACGCGGACCTTGCAGAAAGCCTGTTGTCAGCGGTCGGTCAGGTCGTGCGGCTGGAGAGCGAGGCGCAGATGGGTGCGGTCACGGCGATTTCCGGCTGCGGCCCGGCCTATACCTTCCACCTGATCGAGGCGATGGCGGCAGCGGGCGAGGCAAACGGGCTTGCCCCGGAGCTGGCCCTGCAATTGGCGAAGGCCACTGTCGCGGGGGCCGGACATCTGGCCGAGAACGCGGACGAGGACCCGGGGCAGTTGCGCGTCAACGTCACCTCGCCCAACGGGGTCACGCAGGCCGCGTTGGAGGTTCTGATGAACGACGAGGACGGCTTCCCCCCGCTCCTGAAACGGGCCGTAGCAGCGGCGATCAAGCGCGACAAGGAGCTTGGAGAATGAGCGAGATCAGTTTCGACGACTTCCTCAAGGTCGACGTGCGCAAGGGCACGGTGGTCAAGGCCGAGCCGTTTCCCGAGGCACGAAAGCCCGCGATCAAGCTCTGGGTCGACTTCGGCAAGGAGATCGGGGTCAAGAAAACCTCGGCCCAGATCACCAAGCATTACACGCCCGCGAGCGTCATGGGGATGGGCGTCATGGCCGTGATCAACTTCCCGCCGCGCCAGATCGGCAAGTTCATGTCCGAAGTCCTCGTCCTTGGCGTGCCAGACGCGGATGACGAGGTGGTGCTGATCACGCCGGACAAGTCCGTGCCCGACGGCGGGCGGCTTTACTGATGGCCGAGATCCTCATCACCCGGCCCCTGCCGGACGCGGTGGTCGCGCGCCTGAGCGACCGCCATGACGTGACCCTGCGCGAAACCTCCGACCCGCTTGACGCGGACGAGCTGATCACGGCGCTCACCAGTTTCGACGCCGTGTTGCCGACGCTGGGCGACGCGTTTTCGGCTGAGGTGTTCGAGGCGGCGGGCGACATCCGGTGCAAACTGCTCGCCAATTTCGGGGTCGGCTACAACCATATCGATGCGGCGGCAGCGAAAGAGCATGGCGTGGCGGTCACGAACACGCCCGGAACGGTCACGGATGCCACGGCGGACATCGCGCTCACGCTGATCCTGATGACCGCACGGCGGGCGGGCGAAGGCGAACGCTTCGTGCGGGCGGGCAAGTGGGTCGGCTGGAACCCGATGCAGATGCTGGGGATGCATGTGACCGGCAAGACGCTGGGCATCATCGGCATGGGACGGATCGGGCAGGCCATCGCCAAGCGGTGCCATTATGGCTTCGACATGAACGTGATCTTCTACAACCGATCACCCAAGCGCTGCGACTTCCCAGCGCGGCAGTACGAGAGTATCGGGGACGTGGCTGCGCTTGCCGATATCCTCGTCGTCGCGGTGCCCGGCGGGCCGGAGACCCACCACCTGATCGGGCGCGAGGTCTTCGCGCAGATGCCCGACGGCGCGATCTTCGTGAACATCTCGCGCGGGGACGTGGTGGACGAGCCGGCGCTCATCGCCGCGTTGGAGGCGGGCGATATTCGTGGGGCGGGGCTGGACGTTTACGAGAACGAGCCGCATGTGCCCGAAGCGCTGCGCGCGATGGAGAACGTCACGCTCCTGCCCCACCTCGGCACCGCCGCGCTGGAAGTCCGGGAGGCGATGGGGCTGATGGCCGCCGACAACATCCTGTCGTTCCTCGACACCGGCGAGCTTCTCAACCCGGTCTAGGTCAGCCCCCGCCGATCAGGACACCGGCGGCGAAAACGAGCGCGCCGCCAAGGACGACCTGGAACGTCGCGCGGAAGAAGGGCGTGTCCATGAACTTGTTCTGAATCCAGACGATGGCCCAGAGTTCGACAAAGACGACGATGATCGCGATGATCGTGGCGGTCCAGAAATCCGTGATGAGGTAAGGGAGCGCGTGGCCCAGCCCGCCCACCGTTGTCATCACCCCGGACGAGACACCGCGCTTGAGCGGCGAGCCACGTCCCGATAGCTCACCATCGTCCGACGCAGCTTCGGTGAACCCCATCGAAATCCCCGCGCCCACGGCGGCGGCGAGGCCCACGAGAAGCGTCGTGTGCGGATCGCGGGTGGCGAAGGCGGTTGCGAAGATCGGCGCGAGGGTCGACACCGAGCCGTCCATCAGACCCGCGAGCCCCGGCTGCACCCATGTCAGGATGAACTGGCGGCGCGCCGAGTCATCCTCTTTCTCACGCGCTTCGCCGCCGAGATATTTCTGTTCGAGCTGCCCGGCCGTATCGTTGTGCCCGGCCTCGGCGGCTGCAAGGTCACCCAACAGCCTGCGGGTTCCGGCATCGGAGGTACGGTCGGCGGCCTTGCGGTAGAACTGCTCCGCCTGCCGCTCCATCTCCCGCGCCTCGCCCCGCATCCGCTCCAGCCCGAGGTTTTCGATCAGCCAGACGGGCTGGCGCGCGAAATACCCTGCGACATGCTCACGCCGGATGAGCGGGATGACGGAGCCGAAGCGCCGGGTATGCTCATCGATGAGCCATTGGCGGTGCTCGTCCTCCTCATGCGCCATCTCCTCGAACACTTTGGCGGAGGCGGGGAAATCCTCGCGCAGCCGCTCGGCATACTGGCGGTAGATGCGGGCGTCGTCCTCCTCGTTCGAAATCGCGAGGGCAAGGATCTCCTGTTCGGACAGGTCCGAGAAACGGCGGCGGGACGACGAGAAACCGGGGATCATTTCAACACCTCTTTGGAACGATTCCAAACTAGTGAACTATACCGTCAACGCAAGGGGGCGCTTGGTCGCGGGGTGGGGTCAGTCCACGCGGCGGATGTAGACGTGGTTGCCCTCACGCTTGGACTCGAAACGCTTGGTGTCGCGGATCAGGTCGGAAAGCTTGGCACGCCCGTAGGTCCGTGTGTCGAAGTCGCGGTTGTCGGCCTGGATCGCCTGACCGATCACGCCAAGCTGGAACCATTCGCCATCCTGGTCGATCTTTTCCATCGCGCGGAAGATGAGCGGCAGGGCATCCTTCACGTCACGCTTGCCCTTCTTGCCCTCGGCGGGCTTCTCGGGCTCTTCGTCGACAAGGTTCTCGATCATCACGAAGCGGGAGCAGACGTTGCGCAGCGACTCGGGCGTCTTGCCTTCGCCGATGCCGATGACCGTCATCCCCTGTTCGCGGATGCGGTTGGCGAGCGCGGTGAAATCGCTGTCGGACGAGACCAGTACGAAGCCGTCGAAACGCCCGGTGTGCATGAGGTCCATCGCGTCGATCACGAGGCCGATGTCCGAGGCGTTCTTGCCTTTGGTGTTCGCGCTGTCCTGGTGCGCGACCATGCCGAGCGAGGCGACCTTGGTTTTCCACGGGGCGAGCCGCTGGCTCGACCAGTCGCCGTAGACGCGGCGCAGCGCGGGTTCGCCGTAGCTCGTGACTTCCTTGAGGATCGGTTCGGCGAAGCGGGCCGGGATGTTGTCGGCGTCGATCAGGACGGCGAGGAGCGGGTTGGCGTCGGGCATCTTTGGAGGACCTTCTCGTTATGTGCTGTGCCCTCGGTATCCCAGATGAATGGCGGCGTCACCCGCTCTCGCTATCGCAGTGCTGGGCCCGGACCGGGGCCCTTCGGGGGAGCGCGAAAGGTGCGCACCAGACACGAACGGCCGGAGACCGCATGGCGGCTCCGACCGTTGGGTGCCTGCGCCGGGCGCAGGGTGTCAGTAAAGAACGACCGAGCGGATGGATTCCCCCGAGTGCATCAGGTCGAAGCCGGTGTTGATGTCATCCAGCGGCATCGTGTGGGTGATCATCGGGTCGATCTCGATCTTGCCGTCCATGTACCAGTCCACGATCTTGGGGACGTCGGTCCGGCCACGGGCGCCGCCGAAGGCCGTGCCTTTCCAGACGCGGCCCGTGACGAGCTGGAAGGGGCGGGTCGAAATCTCGGCCCCCGCCGGGGCCACGCCGATGATGATCGACTCGCCCCAGCCACGGTGCGCACATTCCAGCGCGTCGCGCATGACCTTCACATTCCCGGTGCAGTCGAAGGTGTAATCCGCGCCGCCGATCAGGTCGCCGCGCCGCTTGGTGAGGTTCACGATGTAGGGGACGAGGTCTTCTTCCAGTTCGGAGGGGTTGATGAAGTGGGTCATGCCGAAGCGTTCGGCCATTTCCTTTTTCGCCGGGTTCAGGTCGACACCGATGATCATGTCGGCCCCCGCGAGGCGAAGGCCTTGGATGACGTTGAGGCCGATGCCGCCCAAGCCAAAGACCACGGCGGTCGATCCGATTTCGACCTTGGCGGTGTTGATGACTGCGCCGATGCCCGTCGTCACGCCGCAGCCGATGTAGCAGATCTTGTCGAACGGGGCGTCCTCGCGCACCTTGGCAAGCGCGATTTCGGGCAGGACCGTGTGGTTCGAGAAGGTCGAGCAGCCCATGTAGTGCAGGATCGGGTCGCCATCGAGGGTGGAGAAGCGGCTGGTCCCGTCCGGCATGATGCCCTGCCCCTGCGTCGCGCGGATCGAGGTGCAGAGGTTGGTCTTGCCTGACGTGCAGGAATAGCATTCGCGGCATTCGGGCGTGTAGAGCGGGATCACATGATCGCCCGGCTTCACGCTGGTCACGCCTTCGCCCACTTCCATGACGACGCCCGCGCCTTCGTGGCCGAGGATCGCCGGGAAGAGCCCCTCGGGATCGGCGCCGGACAGGGTGAATTCGTCGGTGTGGCAGATGCCGGTCGCCTTGACCTCGACCAGAACCTCGCCCGCCTTGGGGCCGTCCAGGTTTACATCCATCACTTCAAGGGGTTTTCCGGCGGCTGTGGCCACCGCGGCGCGCGTTCTCATCAGGGAGCCCTCCAATTCGCTTCGACCGCACATTGGGCGAGATTCCGCGCTCTTTCAATGGCGTAACTTGTGCCCCGGCCCCCGCAGGTTATCTAGGACCCATGTTCAGAACAGCCCTCATACCGGTCGCCGCGCTGGCGCTCGCCGCCTGTCAGCCGGAGGACGAAACCGCCGCCCAAGCCCCGACGGATGACTGCGGCGCAGAGGCGCGGCAGTCGATGGTTGGCGAAGACATCGCCGCACAGGACGACCTTGAACCGGGTGACAAGCTGCGCATCATCGAGCCGGGCATGGCCGTGACGATGGATTTCCGCGCGGACCGGCTCAATGTCGAGGTCGACGAGGACGGGACCATCACGAAGGTGTACTGCGGATGAGACTTGCCCTGCTTCCCCTCGTCGCCGCGACGATGCTCACCGCCTGCGAACGCGGGGCCGAGGTGCGCCACGATCCCACCGGGCAGCTTGGCGTCTGCCCCGCGCCCGCGTTTCAGGATTTCGTGGGTCAGCCCTATGCCAACACCCGCATCGAATGGCCTGACCTGAGGGTCATCCGCCCCGGCGATGCGGTGACGGAGGACTACCTTCAGAACCGGCTCAACATCGACCTCGACGAGAATGAGGTCATCACGCGCATCTGGTGCGGCTGACGCCGGACTCCGCGACGGGACAAGAAACGGGGCGGCCGATGGGCCGCCCCGTGCGCGTTCCTCAGATGTGATTCAAAGCTGGTAGGCGCGGTGGCACGAGCCACAGGTGCCGCCGATGGACCCCATCGCGGCGCCGAGCGAGGCCTCATCGGTCACGGTCGCGCCGGAGGCCGCCTCTTGCAACGCTTCGGCCTTGGACACGAAATCCTCCCAGTTTTCCCAGATCTCGTCGGAGGCCTCTGATTCCGGGTCCTTTGCCGGGGTTTCGAAAACATCGGGGATCGTTTCCGCCGCTTCGGCCATCTCGTCGATGGCCGCCTGTGCAGCCGCGGCGTCGAACGCGATCTGGCCTTTGGACATCTGGCTCAGGGTTTTCATGTTGGCACCGATCCCGCCCATCGTGTCCATCCGGGCCTTGACGTCCGGATCTTCGACATCGGCATGTGCGATGAGCGTTCCGGTGGTCATGGCGAGGGCGGCGGTGGCGAGGATTACTCGTATCTTGGTCATGTATTTTCCTTGGTGATCAATAGGTTTGGCTTTCGTCCCGGGCCACCTTAGCCAGCCATCCGTGAAACCACAGTAACAACCCCGCGAAAGCGGCCCATCGGCGGACTCGACTCCCCCGGCGCGAGTCGCGTATGAGAACATTATGTGAACATTTGCGATGCTGCCCGCCGCCATGCCTGCCAAACGTCACCTGTCGCTCTGGTTTCCCCGGCTTGCCGCCGAACGGCTGCTCCGGCTTGAGAGAGGTCTGCCCGAAGCACCCTTCGTGGTGGTCGAGGATCAGCGCGGCGCGCAGGTGATCGCCTCGATGAACGGGGCCGCGCAGGCCGCCGGGCTGACGCTGGGCCAGCCCCTGCGCGACGGGCGGGCGATGTGTCCGGGCCTGACCTCGCGCCCTGCGAACAAGCTTGCCGAGGCCGCGTTCCTCACCACCCTGCGCCGCTGGGCGGGACGGTTCAGCCCCTGGGTGGCCGAGGCCGCGCCGGACGGGCTTATCCTCGACATCACCGGCTGCGCGCATCTCTTCGGCGGGGAAGAGGGGCTGGCGGCGCAGATCGACGAGGATTGCGCCGGTCTGGGCCTGACCGTGCGGCTGGGGCTGGCCGATACGCTGGGCGCGGCCTGGGCGCTGGCGCGGTATTCGGGGATGGAGGGCGGCGGGCACCGCTCCGGCGACGAGATCGACCAGGAGGCGCGCGCCACCCGGTCGCGTGCCGTCAAGCGGCGGCACTGGACGCGCGGGGGCGCCGCGCCGAAGGCCCGGACCGAGGCGAGCGCGCCGCGCATCGCCGCCCCCGGACAGACCCGGCAGGCCATCGGCCCGCTGCCCGTGTCGGCGCTCCGGCTGGAACCCGACACGGTCGAGGCGCTCACCCGGCTCGGCCTGCGCCGGATCGAGGACCTGTTCGGCACGCCCCGCGCCGGGCTCGCCCGCCGCTTCGGTCGGCACATGGTGCAACGGCTGGACCAGGCGCTCGGGGTGGAGCCGGAGCCGGTCTCGCCGGCCCGTCCCCCGATGCGCTTCGCCGTGCGCATGGGCCTGCCCGACCCCGTGGGGCTGGAGGCGGACCTGCTGGCGAGTTTCGACCGGCTGCTGCCGGAGCTGTGCGACCGGCTGACCCGCGCGGGCCGGGGCGCGCGCCGGGTGCGGGCGGAATTTTCGCGCACCGACCGCACGATGCAGGCCGTGGAGGCCGGGCTTGCCCGCCCCACCGCCGATCCGCACCGCATCCGGCCCCTGCTGGCCATGAAGCTGTCGGACGTGGACGCGGGCTTCGGCATCGACGCGGTGCGTCTGGTCGCCATCCAGCACGAACCGGTCCACGCGGTGCAGCATCGCGGCCATCTGGACGCGGGCGCCAAGGTGGCGGGGACCGGACCGGGGGCCGGGCTCGACGACCTTCTGGGCCGGATCGGCACGCGGCTGGGGCTGGAGGCGATGACCCGCCTGCACCCGGCCGAAAGCCACATCCCCGAAAAGGGCGCCACGGTGGTTGCCGCCGTCTTTGCCCCCGCCTCGACGACATGGCAGGCGCCCGCCCGTGAACGCCCGCTCCGGCTCTGGCCCCCCGAGCCGGTGATGATCCCCGCCGCGCCCCTCCTCCCCGAGCGGTTTCGCTGGCGCGGGCGCGACCACGCGGTCGCCGGGGCCAGCGGGCCGGAGCGCATCGCACCGGAATGGTGGCTCGACGACCCCGGCTGGCGCACCGGGAGCCGCGACTACTGGGTGGTCACCACCGAACGGGGCGAGCGGCTCTGGCTCTATTTCGCCCACGGCGCGGCGCAGAGCGCGGGATGGTTCTGCCAAGGTGTTTTCGCTTGAGGATGGTGGCCCCCGAAATGTCGTGCTAGGGGCAAAACATGCTCGCTGTACTGATCCAGGTCCTGCCCTTTTTCGCCGTGATCGCCGTTGGCTATCTTGCGGGACGGACAGGCTTTTTCTCAGAAGCCGCGACCGCCGCGCTGACCAAGTTCGTATTCTATTTCGCGCTCTCGGCCATGCTGATCCGGTTCTCGGCCAACCTGAACCTTGGCGACGTGATCGACTGGCCGTTCATCTGGGCCTACCTGATCGGCACGACAGCCATTTACATCGTGGCCACCATCGTCGCACTGGTCCGGCACATCGGGCTGGAGCAGGCCGCGGTGGAGGCCCAATGCGCCGTCATCGGCAACACCGGCTTTCTCGGTGTCCCCATGCTCGCGCTGTTGTTCGGGGAAGAAGCCATCGGTCCGGTGATGCTGTGCCTTGCCGTGGACCTCGTGGTCTTCTCGTCGCTGATCGTGATCCTCATCACCGGGCACCGCGACGGTCGCGTGAGCCCCAAGGTGCTGGGCACCGTCGGCCTCGGGCTGGTGAAGAACCCGATGATCGTGTCCATCGTCGCGGGCTTCGCATGGTCGGCGACCGGTCTGCCGCTTCCCGGCCCGGTCAACGAGGTGCTCGTCCTGCTGGGTGCCGCCGCGACACCGGGCGCGCTGTTCGCCATCGGTGCCTCGCTCGCCTCGAAATCGGCCGAGCGGCTGTCGATCGCGGTCTGGCTTTCCTTCGCCAAGCTGGTGCTGCACCCGGCGGCGGTGGCGGTCATGGCGCTGCTGGTATTCTCGGTCGATGCCTTTTCGGCCAAGGTGATGATCTCGGCCGCCGCGCTGCCGGTGGCCGGAAACGTCTTCATCCTCGCCCAGCACTACGGCGTGGCGCCGGCGCGCGTTTCGGCGGCGATCCTCGTCTCGACGACCTTCTCGATCCTGACGGTCGCGGGCGTGATCGCGCTCCTCGGCTGAACCGGACGAAATGCAGGACGGTGGCCTGAGGGTCCCGATCGCGAGTCGGAATGCGCAAATCGGACGCGGCTTCGCGCAAAGCATTCACTGATAACCGGCAAGAACCCGCGCAAAAATGCAAAACCCCACCGCTCAGGGTGGGGTTTTGGATCCCGGTGCCGCAAACTGGGTGGGGGCTGTTGAACACGGCACCGGGGAAGCTTGCGCTTCGAGGACTGGTTTGCCTTCAAATCAGGGCGTGATTGCGGGCAGGCCGGGCAAAACACCGGGTCTTTTTGTGTCCTGAATCAGGCGGGCACATCCGGGGATTGATTTGCGGGCCGATTGAGCGCAGATTTTCCCCATGAACGCGCCAACACCGTTTCCCCGCGGCTCGGACGAAAAGGTCGCCTTTGACCGCCGTGAGCTTTCCATCATCCTTGGCCTTTATGGGCGCATGGTCGCAGCCGGAGAATGGCGCGACTATGGAATGAGTTTTCTGAAAGACGTTGCAGTCTTCGCCGTCTTCCGCCGCGCCGCCGAAAACCCGCTTTACCGGATCGAAAAACGCCCGAAGCTACGCGGAAAGCAGGGGCAGTATTCCGTGATCGGCATGGACGGACAGATCCTCAAACGTGGCGCGGACCTCAAGACCGTGCTGCGGGTGCTGGAACGCAAGCTGATCCGCGCGGTGGAGTGACGGTCAGGCGGTTACGCGGCGGTGGGCCAAGACAGGCCCCTCGCCCTGCTCTTCGATCCGCCGGATTGTGGCCCCGATCCCCTCATAGCTCACCGCCATCGCGCCCGCGTTGGCGTGGATGAACCTGTCGGCATCCGCCACCATCGCGACATGACCCTTCCAGAAGACGAGATCGCCGGGACGGTAGTCCGTCGCCGCCTCGCCCGCGCTCATCTGCTGGTCGCTGTCGGCCGGGATCGGGACGCCACACATCTCATAGGCCATTTGAACGAGGCCGGAACAGTCGATCCCGAAGCTCGAGTTTCCGCCCCAGACATAAGGTGTGCCGAGGAGCTTGGCGGCCTCCGCCACCGGGTCCGTGGCCTGAGCGTCCAGCGGGGCGAGATGCGCGGTCGGCACGGCATATTCGCGGAAACCCTCGGCATTCGGCTCATCCTGCACGAGGATCGTGGACCAGCGGGGGCCTTCGTCGACCACCTCGACCCGTGCGCCATAGGACAGGGGCATCGCCGGTTCCCACGCCTTGATGTCGGGCGTCGCCTTGCGGAAACTGCGCGCGGCGCTCACGCGGTGGGTGGCCGTGCGCAGGTCACGCAAAAGATCGGCGAAAAGCCAGCCGCAGTAGCCGTCACGCCCGGAGAAGCCGAAGACGAAGCGGTCCTCGCGGTCGAGCACGCAGAAACTGTCGCCGGTCAGAATCTCACGCTCACGCGGTCCCTGGGGCGTGGCAAGGATGGCGGCGGTTGTGACGTTGACCTGGTGCCAGGTACCCTCGGTGAACCGATCCGCCTTGACCACGCCTTCGAGCGAGACATGGGCCACGCGCCCGTTGGATTTCAAAAGCCGCCGGTCGGTCACAGCTTGAGCATCCCCGGCAACGCTTCAAGCAAAGCGCGCGCACCCTGCCCGACGCCGCCCACGGGGCGGGCCGGGGCGGCGGACGGTTGCCAGCCGTAGACATCGAAGTGCAGGTAACGATCCGTGTCGGTGACGAAGCGTTTGAGGAAGAGCGCCGCCGTGATCGACCCCGCGAAGCCACCTTTGGGCGCGTTGTCGAGATCGGCGATCCCCGGCTCGATCATCGTTTCATAGGGTGCCCAGAATGGCAGTTCCCAAACCGGATCGGCCACCTTCGGCGCCGCGTGGCGCAGCGCGTCGGCATCCATGCCGTCGCTCGCATAGAACGGAGCGAGGTCCGGGCCGACGGCGACGCGCGCCGCGCCGGTGAGCGTCGCCATCGACACCACGAGGTCCGGCATCTCCTCATCCGCCAGCGCGAGCGCATCGGCCAGCACAAGCCGCCCTTCCGCGTCGGTGTTGTTGATCTCGACCGTCAGGCCCTTGCGGCTCGTCAGGATGTCGCCGGGGCGGAAGGCGTCGCCTGCGACGGCGTTCTCGACCGCGGGGATCAGGAGGCGCAGCTGGAGCGGAAGCCCGAGGGCCATGATCATGTGGGCGAGGCCGACGGTCGTGGCCGCACCGCCCATGTCCTTTTTCATCAGACCCATCGCCGCGGCGGGCTTGAGGTCCAGCCCGCCGGTGTCGAAACAGACGCCTTTGCCAACAAGCGTGAGGGTCGGGCCGCGGGTCCCCCAGCGCAGGTCGATCAGCCGGGGCGCACGGGTGGCCGCCCTCCCGACAGCGTGGATCAGCGGGAAGTTCGCTTCGATCAGCGCGTCTCCGGTCGTGACCGCGACCTCGGCTCCGAAGGTATCGCCCAACGTGCGAACCGCGGCCTCGAGCTCATCCGGCCCCATGTCGTTGGCCGGCGTGTTGATGAGGTCACGGGTCAGCGCCTCACCCGCCGCGATCGCCTCGATCCGGGCGGCGTCCACCCCGTCCGGGGCGATGAGCATGGCCTTGGGTGCGCTCTTTTTCGCATAGCGATCAAAGCGATAGCCGGCGAGCAGCCAGCCCAGCGCGACTTCGTCCAGCGCGGGGCCTGTCAGGTCGGTCACGAGCCGGAAGGTCGCGTCCGGCAGTTTCGCCCGCGCGCTCGCGACGCCGAAACGCTTGCGTGAGCGGGCGCGGGCGTCGCCAAGGCCCACCACCGCGGCCTCCGGCGCGCCCTCTTTTCCGGGGAACACGACCACCGCGCCAAGCGCCGCCCTGAACCCCGAGGCCGCGAGCCAGGCGGCGTGGGGCGCGGACAAGGATGCGGTGAAATCCTCCAGCCCCTCCTTGTCGACGAGGGTCAGTGGAAGCGCATCTTTGGCAGAGGGGGCGAAGGTCAGCGACATGGTGTCTCCGGTCAGGTCAATGATCCGGCAAGACTAGCGAGTCGGGGAGGGCCTGCAACTTGGTTTCACCCGGCCCCCGTGGCCCAGGGTCACCCGATCCCGTCCGCCATGTCCCAGACCGCCACCAGCGAGCGGTCCCCGATCCGCTCCAACCGGGCCGTCACCGCGCAAAGCGCCGCCGCGTCATGGCCCGTGGCGACATCGGCGACGTCGCGCGCCACGCGGGCGAGCTTGGTCATGCCGACCTGTTGCGCGACCGCCGCGAGTGCCCGTCCGTTGGCGGCAAGCTCGGCCATCCGGCCCGCGCGGTAATCGACAGCCACGCCCGCCAGAAGCGCAGCAAGCTCCTCCAGCGCGTGGTTGACGACCTTGTCGGCGCCCACCGGCCCCAACTGGCGATACAGAACCTCAAGCTGGTCACGATCCAACGTAACCGGCTCGGCATGTTTCAACGTGGCCACAGACATGGCGAACACCCTTTCCCCTCAAAGCGGGGCCATCATGCCCCTTGCCCCTCAAGAAAAGGTTTCCGCGCCTCTTTGAAATCCCTCGAATTTCCCGAAAAACCCGCCTAAACACGGATAACCGCAATCGCAGGGAAGAGGCATGGAACACGCAAGACCGCTACCGAAATATCTTGTCCAGCGCTACCAGGGCTGGAAAGCCACAAGCTTTGCCGAGAACAAATCGTGGTACCGGCGACTGGCGAGCGAAGGTCAGCACCCCCGCGCGATGATCATCTCCTGTTGTGACAGCCGTGTGCACGTCACCTCGATCTTCGGTGCGGACCAGGGTGAGTTCTTCATCCACCGCAACATCGCGAACCTTGTGCCGCCCTACCAGCCGGACGGGAACCAGCACGGCACCTCGGCGGCGGTGGAATACGCGGTCACGGCGCTCAAGGTCGCCCATGTGATCGTCATCGGCCATTCGTCCTGCGGTGGCGTGCGGGGGTTTTACGACATGGCCACCGGGAACGCGCCAGAGCTGACCGAAAAGTCGAGCTTCGTGGGCCGCTGGATGGACCTGCTCCAACCGGGCTACGACCGGATCAAGGACAGCTATTCGGGTGACGAATGCATCAACCATCTTGAGCGGGAAGCCGTGAAGGTGTCGCTCGACAACCTGATGACGTTTCCTTTCGTCGAGGCGGCCGTCAAGTCCGAGGAGCTTTCGCTCCACGGGCTCTGGCATGACATCGGGGAAGGCGGGCTGAAGTATTTCGACGCGGACGCCGACGCGTTCCAGCCCGTCTGATGACGCTCGCGCTGCGGGGCCTCAAGGCGCTCGCAGCGCTTATCGCGGGGCAGGCCATCGTCCTGTTCGCCCGCCTCGTTACCGCCCCGCGCGCGGTCTGGGCTGGGTCCGATCCCGTCCCGACCCAGCGGATCTATTTCGCCAATCACACCTCGAACGGCGACTTCGTGCTGGCATGGGCCGTGCTGCCCCCTGCCCTGCGTGAGCGGACCCGGCCCGTCGCGGCCTCAGACTACTGGCTGAAGTCGCGGCTGCGCGCGTTCGCCGGGCGCGACGTCTTCCGCGCCGTTCTTATCGACCGCAACCCCGAGACGCGGGACGAGGACCCGGTGGAAAAGATGGTCGCCGCGCTGAATGAGGGGGCGAGCCTCATCATCTTTCCCGAAGGCGGGCGCAACATGGGGCCCGACCCGCTCCTTCCGTTCAAGACGGGCATCTACCACGTCGCCCACAGGCGGCCGGACGTCGAACTCGTGCCGACGTGGATCGAGAACCTGAACGCCATCCTGCCGAAAGGCGAGGTGATCCCCGTCCCGCTTCTGTGCACCGTCACCTACGGTCAGGCAGTCCATCTGAAGGATGGCGAGGACAAAGACGCCTTTCTCGGACGCGCCGCGCAGGCATTGCGCGCGCTGAAACCGGAGCGGCCCGAATGAGTGCGTCGGCCGAATTCTATGGGTTGCTTCTGGCCATCGTCCTGGTGCTCTCGCTCGCCTCGATCCTCGGCGAAACCCTGAGACGCCGTTTCGATGCGGACGGCACCAACACCTTGGTCGAAAACCTGAACGCGCGGATCAGTTCCTGGTGGGCGATGGTGGTGCTTCTGGCCCTGTCCTTTCTGTTCGGGTCCATCGGCGTGATCGTCCTGTTCGCACTGTTGTCATTCGCCGCGCTGCGGGAATTCCTGACGCTCACCGCGAAAAGTCGGGCCGATCACTATGCGCTTCTCGTGTCCTTTTTCGTCATCGTGCCAGTGCAATACTGGCTGATCTATATCGACTGGTACGGGCTCTATTCGATCTTCATTCCGGTCTATGCCTTCCTGTTCATGCCGATACTCGTGGCCTTGCGGGGCGACACGACCCGGTTCCTGTCGCGGGTTGCCGAGACCCAATGGGGCCTGATGGTCGCCGTTTTCGCAGCCTCGCATGTGCCCGCCCTTCTCACTCTGGATATTCCGGGCTTCGACGGGCGCGAGATCCTGCTTATTGCCTGGCTCGTCGTCGTGGTTCAGGGCGCGGATGTGCTTCAGTACGTCTGGAGCAAGCTGTGGGGACGCCATCCGGTAGCACCCACGCTGTCACCCTCAAAGACGTGGGAGGGATTCGCGGGCGGAATCGTCTCTGCCGCGATCCTCGGTGCGGTGCTTTCCTGGCTGACGCCGTTCGCCGTCTGGCAGTCAGCAGGGGTGGCCGTCACCGTTACCCTGATGGGCTTATTCGGCGGCCTCGTCATGTCCGCGATCAAACGCGACAAGGGCGTAAAGGACTGGGGACACTTGATTGCGGGCCACGGGGGCTTTACCGACAGGTTAGACTCGGTCGTATTCGCGGCTCCGATCTTTTTTCACATTGTCAGATATTTCTGGTCCTAGGCATGAATTTTCTTCACTCGAACATCGCTCACATCGCGGCTGGCGTCACGATGATGGGCGGGTGGGCGTTTTTCGCGAACCTCGGCCATGACTGGCCCGCGCCCCTCATCGCCGGTCTTGTGCAAGGTATGATTACCGCAACGGTGACGCTGTTCATGAAGCGGGCGATCGAATGGGTCGCGCGGCGGACCGTTGGCGTGTTGCCCCCGACCCTGACGGCCAGCGCGATCTCTGCCTCTTTTCTCACGGTCATCCACACCGCGGCCCACACACCAGCGTTCTGGCTGACTGTCGCGCTGCCCTTCTCGGTCGCGACGATCTATGGCGCGACCTACACCTTCAGTTTGCGCAGGATCTGTGCGGCGGAGGCGGTGGAGGTTTCCGAGGATATGGACCTCGACACCGCTGCCTGAAAAGAAAAGGACGGACGCGGTGAGGGCAACCGCGCCCGTCCTTTCCGGATCGGGGTGAGATGGATCAGGCGGCGAGGCGCACGACGGCACCCTCCGTCCGGATCGAGCTGAATGCCGGGATCGGCTCGCTCTTCTTCGTCGGGGCGAAGTCGAAGATCGACACGACGTTGGAGGCGTTCTCGATTTCGTTTTCGAGGGAGGCGAGAGCGGCACGGCGGCCGGCGCGGGCTTTTTCGATGAGTGTCATTGGGGTGTCTCCAGAATGAGGGGTGTTGTCAGGAAGCTTCGGTCAGGGTGGCTCAGCAGGCCGAACCGATGGAAGCGAGGACGTCGGTCGTGACGTGGACGTTGCGGCGGGCGTGAGCCGCGTCTTTCCAGTCGGCGATGGACACCACGTTGTTCTGGAACTTTTCGCCGTTCGAAGCTTTGGGGGCTTTGGCGGCGCGGTAGGCGGTGAAGTCGATTACGTTGGTCATTGTCTGTTTCCCCAGGATTTTGTGGCCGGTTTGTTTTTTTCTCGGCCGGGTTAGGTTTGGTCAGGAGGGCGCGGTGGTCAGGCCGCGAGTTTCTTGGTTTGTCCCTTGGCGTCGGCATTCGAGAAGAAGTTCTCGACGTCTGCGCTGGTCAGGGACGGAAGGCGCTTGTTGCGGTCCCGGTTCGCGATGCCTTTGAGCGGCTTCGGGAAGCGGATCACCTTGGTGTCCTTCGGGTCGTGAGTGGTGGCAGCCATTCTGAACCTCGTGTTCATCTTTCTGTTCCGATGTGAACAAAGCTGCGCCTCGATTCGGGCGGGAAATTTGCTCAAATTGGGCAAGAATGAGACATTTCACGCTTTGAACACCGGAAAGCGCTGGGTTTCCCTACCTTTCGACCCAACTTTGCCTCACTTCGCCAAAAGTGCCCGATTCAAATCTGACCCTGCCGTGACGCGCGTCACAAGTGAGTCGCATTCACGCCGCAATGGGATTCGTGAGGAGAAGGGGCGCGTATTTCCGCCCCCGGCAGGACTGGAAGACCGGCACGGCTGTGCGTCTGGGGATCGTATTGTCGAACATGGACACGACATTGCCTGCCACCGCCGACCGTGCGCGCAGGCGGGCCAGCGCGGCGAGGCGACCGCGGCGCGCCTTATCGATGATAGGCAGATCCTCGCTTCCGGTGGTCGTGAGCGTTTCGGTGGTGGCGGTCTTGGCGCGGTTGGTCATGGCGGCTTTTCCTTTGACTGAAATGACTGGGATCAGGCGATATCGCCCGTCGTGCAGAGAACGGACGTCCTGAAGAAGACCCCGGTCGGCGTGCGGAAGGGCCGGGCCCGCCTTTTCCAGCGCTCGAGCGACACGACGGTCGCGGCGGCCTTGGCAAGTCCCGGCGCATTGGTGTTGGCGGGACGGGGCGGGGGAAATGCGATGACAGTGGTGTGCATGACGTTCCGGTCCTTCCGCGCCCGCGTGCGGGCGCGCGTGTGCGGTTTGATGGGGAACCGGTTTCCGGTGGGGCCTCTCGGGCCGGGGCGGGCTTTGCCGCAGGGCCGGCTGTCTTGCCGACCTAGACAGGATCGCCCCGGATTCGGACACAATTCGTGCGGCTCTGCGGCGAAACGGTGCCCAGAGAAAACGATTTTAGTTAAGGCAAATTGACAGAACCTTACGGCGCCCAGTTCAGGATCTGCCCCTCCGGCCAATCCAGCGTCACGGTGATCCGCACTTCCTGCGTCTCACCTGGGGCGAGCGTAAGGTTCCACGCGGACACGCCACGCCGGTCGTCCACGTCCGTCTCGTCCGGCGCGGGTTGGGCTACGACCGCAACCTCGAGATTCTCCTTTTCGGAAAAGGTAAGCGGATAGAGCGCACGCACCTCCTGCGTCTCGTCCGACAGGTTCTCGACCGTGAAGGTGATGTCCTGCTGCCGGGTGGAGGACCGCGTGATGATGCCGGCGTCCCCTTCCTCGTTGCGCTTGAAGATCGTGTCGAGGCGGATCGAGTCGATGGGACCGAAGGCCAGCTCCTCCTCCGCGCCCGCAGGGATCATGGGGAACGTGGTGCGCCCGACGAAAGCCCCGTCGCGCGACAGGCTCGCGTCACCGGGAAGGATCGGCTCACCCGTCACGTTGGTGAAGGATGCCATGAGGAAAGCCGTGTCGTCCCAGCGCGGCGCGGCCTCGATGCCGGGGTCCGCCGGGATGGTCAGGCTATCGAGTGCAAGCTCCGCCGCCTCGCCGGAAGCGATGGTGACCGGCTCGGGATAAACATAGGAAATCGCCAACCCATCGACCTTGAGGCCGGCGGTCTGCATCGGTGCGGGCGCGACGGCCATGTCGGCAACCCCCCTGCCTTCCTCGGCCATCTCCATCTCGACCATCGGTTCGGGCGCAGCGTTGCGGGCGAGTTGCGGCTCGAAGATCTCGGCACGGTCGGAATAGACTTCGCTCGGCGCGATCTGGTCGTTGGGCCGCGCGGTGGACAGGGTCAGGTCCACGTCCGCCCAGGTGCGGCCGTCGTTCTGGATGACGATGAGCTTGCGATCCAGCGTGAGTTCGCCCGCGTCGCGGTCGAGGTTCGCATCGTAGTCCACGCGCCATCCCGCCGCCCCGCTTTGCTCGGTCATCTCGAGCGCGACCGGCCCGGCCTCGGCCACCGTGACTTCCACGGTCAGCATGTCGTTCTCGGCCCCCGGCGGCGACAGGCGGGCGAGCGCGGCCTCGGCGGCAGAGAGTGCGCCGCGCAAATCCTCCAGCTCCTCTTCGAGCGGGCGCAGATCAGCCTTGGCCACGAGAATGGCCGAGCGGGTTTCGGCCGTCTGTGACGACACCATTTCGGCAATGGCGAGGATCTGGTCGGCAGTCGCGTCCTCCGGCGGCGTTATTCCGGCGAGGTAATCGGCCTTGGCCTGAAGCGCGGTAAGCAGCACGCGCGCCGTGTCCAATTCGTCCTGTTTGGCCAGGAGCCGATCCTCGGCGGCATCGCGGGCCTGCGCGGCCTCCTCCTGCGCCTCGGAATAAATGTCGCGCGGATCGGCCACCACGTCGCGGCGGAACCCGAGCGCACCGACGGTGACGCCGTCACTCACGGCGATGCGTGGCAGGCTCCCCGACCCGCCGGCCCTGGCATAAGGCACCATCACCACATGCGACCCGGCGGGGAGATCGATCTCGGCGCGCAGCGTGAGCGTCGCGCCGTCGGGATAGAGCGTGGCGGCGGCCACCGGTGCCTGAGCGAAGACGGTGTCGGCGGCGGCGGGCGCCGCGACGAGGAGAGCGATCAGCGAAACGGTGGCACGCATCGGGGGTCCTTTCTGGAAACCGGTGAGGGCACGCTAACGCGCCGGGCCAGACCGGGAAAGCGCCGTGATTTCCGTCGGCGCCTATTCACCGATCGGTAAGGATGATCGGCGAAGATGGGAGCATGGAGTTGCAGGACGTCACTTTCGCGATGCCGCCACAGATGGTCGAGGCGCTGGAGCGCATCGGTCGCGACCTGGACCAGACGCCAGGTCAGGTCTTGCGCGACCTCGTGGCGCGCGAGCTTCGGCGGCGCACCGGGGCGAAGACGCCCAACCGGGCGGATGAGCCGCTCGTCGCGCGCCTTCAGCGGCTCCTCGCTGCCGATATGGCGAGCGCGACCGGCTGGGCCGACCTTGCCGACCGCCTCGCGCGCAGAGGCCATGAAGTGCGGCCAGCGGGCGGCGGCCTGACCCTTCACGACCGGGAGACGGGCGCGCGACTGTGCAAATTGTCGGAACTCGGCTTCCCCTATTCACGACTCGTGCGCAAGTTCAGGTGCCCGATGCCGGGCCATCCGCACCGGATGCGGCACATCCTTAATGAAAACGCCGCCGGGGTGTCCCCCGACGGCGATGACGATCTCATTCTGATCGAAGACGACTGAGGTGCGTCAGCCTTTCTTCAGAACCTCACGGCCCAGAAGCTCGGCGATCTGGACTGCGTTCAGGGCCGCGCCCTTGCGCAGGTTGTCGGACACGCACCAAAGGTTCAGGCCATTCTCGATGGTCACGTCCTGCCGGATGCGGCTGATGAACGTGGCGAAATCGCCCACGCATTCGACGGGCGTGACGTAGCCGCCCGGCTCGCGCTTGTCGACGACGAGAAGGCCCGGCGACTGGCGCAGGATCTCGCGCGCTTCGTCTTCGTCGAGGAATTCCTCGGTCTCGATGTTGATCGACTCGGCATGACCCACGAAGACGGGAACGCGCACGCAGGTCGCGGTGACCTTGATCGAAGAATCGATGATCTTCTTCGTCTCGGTGACCATCTTCCATTCTTCTTTCGTGTCACCTGAATCCATGAACACGTCGATCTGCGGGATCACGTTGAAGGCGATCTGCTTGGGATAGGCATTCGGCTCCACTTCCTGACCCGGCACGAACATGCCCTTGGTCTGGTTCCAGAGCTCGTCCATCGCGTCCTTGCCGGAGCCGGAAACCGACTGGTAGGTCGACACGACCACGCGCTTGATCTTCGCGCGTTCGTGCAACGGCTTGAGCGCCACGACCATCTGCGCGGTCGAGCAGTTGGGGTTCGCGATGATGTTCTTCTTGGAATAGCCGTGGATGGCGTCCGGGTTGCACTCCGGCACGATCAGCGGCACGTCCGGGTCGTAGCGGTAGAGCGACGAGTTGTCGATCACCACGCAGCCCGCCTTGGCCGCGACCGGCGCGTATTTCTTGGTGGCGTCGGACCCGATGGCGAAGAGCGCGATGTCCCAGCCCGTGAAATCGAACGTGTCGAGATCCTTGGTCTTCAGGGTCTTGTCGCCGAAGCTCACCTCGGTGCCGAGCGACCGGCGCGATGCAAGCGCGGCGACTTCGTCCACGGGGAACTGGCGCTCGGCCAGGATGTTGAGCATTTCGCGACCCACGTTACCCGTGGCGCCGCAGACGACGACCTTGTAGCCCATCTGGCTCTCCTTTGCGGTGTCAAAGTTTCGGGCGCTGATACAGGAATGCCGGAGGAGGTGAAAGGGTTTCATCCCTCACCATTCGTGACGGGCTCCATTGACTTTCGTGACGGATGGCCCGATATGCGACCCATCCCGAACGCGGCCGCGTGAGCCGTCGCCGCCAGACAACCATCAAGAAGATGTGCGGCAGGGTCGGGATGAACGGGCCCAAGCGGCCCAATACAGGTTCCCAATTCACGCGGGGGGCTTCGCGCCGGACGGTGACGGGCAAGCGCCCCGTCATGAGGCTCGACGCGTCCCAGCGACGACGGCGCATGATGCGCCGGCAGAGCGGAGCGATTGCGCTTCGCGGAAAGACGATATGACTTCCTTCAAAGACCTCGGGCTCGACCCGAAACTCCTCGCCGCCGTAAGCGCGGCGGGCTACGAAACCCCCTCGCCGATTCAGGTGCAGGCCATTCCCCACGCTCTTGCGGGCACCGATGTGATGGGCCTTGCCCAGACCGGCACCGGCAAGACCGCCGCCTTCGGTCTGCCGCTCGTGCAACAGCTCCTGGGCGGGCATGACAAGCGCGAGCCGAAATGCGTGCGTGCGCTCATCCTCGCCCCGACCCGCGAACTGGTGAACCAGATCGCAGACAACCTGATCGACTATGTCAAAGGCACCCATATCAAGGTGAACACCGTGGTCGGCGGCAAGTCGATCAACAAGCAGGTTCAGATCCTCGCCAAGGGCACCGACATCCTCGTCGCGACGCCCGGCCGCCTGATCGACCTGATGGACCGCCGCGCCGTGCGGCTGGACCGCGCCACTTTCCTCGTCCTCGACGAGGCCGACCAGATGCTCGACATGGGTTTCATCCACGCGCTGCGCCGGATCGCGCCGGAGCTTGGCACACCGCGCCAGACCATGCTGTTCTCGGCCACGATGCCGAAGCAGATGGAAGAGCTGTCGCGCGCCTACCTGACCGATCCGGTCAGGGTGCAGGTCGCCACGCCGGGCAAGGCCGCGGACAAGGTCACGCAGGGCATCCACTGGGCGCAGGACAAGGGCGACAAGTTCGACCTTCTCAAATCCTACCTCGAGAAAGAGCCCGACGGGCTGTCGCTCGTCTTCGGGCGCACCAAGCACGGGTCCGAGCGGCTGATGAAGCAGTTGTGCGCGGATGGGTTCAAGGCCGTCTCGATCCATGGCAACAAATCGCAGGGCCAGCGCGACCGTGCGCTCAAGGCGTTCCGTGACGGCGAGGCCCGCATCCTCGTGGCGACCGACGTTGCCGCGCGCGGGATCGACATTCCGGGCGTGAGCCATGTGTTCAACTACGACCTGCCGGAAGTGCCGGAGAACTACATTCACCGCATCGGTCGCACGGCCCGCGCGGGTGCAGGCGGCGATGCGATCGCCTTCGTGACCGGCGAAGAGATCGGGCTTCTGCGCCAGATCCAGAAGGTCATGAGGATCGACATCCCGATCCTTGGCGGCCACCAGCCCGAGGAAGTCGACCCGCCGAAGCGTGGCGGCGGCGGCGGCGGGCGTGGCCGTGGCGGACCCCGTCGTGGTGGCGGCGGCAAGCCGCAGGGCCAGCCCAAGTCTGCGGCGCAAGGCGCCAAGAAGGCCGCTGGCGGTGGTCAGGGTCAGCGACGTCGCCGGACGCGCGGACGCAAGGCGGCCTAGTCCGTCCTGTCCCGGCTAAACAGGTAGATCGCGAGACCGACCAGCAGCGGGATAGCAAAGAACAGGAATAGGCTTTCATAGGGCGCGGCCGGATCGGTCGCGCCCTCTTTCGCACGACCGTAGACCCCGCCGGACAGAAACTGGAACAGCGATACCCCGCCGATGCCCATCAGGTTGATGAGCGTCATCCCGGCCCCCGCGAGATGCGGCGGAAAAAACGCGCGCGCATGTGCCATGATGAGCGGGAAGGATGCGCCGAAGAGGCCCACGGCGGCGAGGAACAGCGTCGTCGTGACCACGCTGTTGTCGGGAAAGGCCCAGAGCCCGAACAGGCAAAGCGCGGCGAGCGCGTTGCCCACGAAGATCACCCATTTGCGTGTCCCGAACAGACGGTCCGCTGGCCCGTAGAGGAAATTCCCCGCGATCATGGCAAAGGCCATGACGAGCGTCACGACCCCGATACCGTTCGCGGTCATCCCGAACACGTCCTCGAGATAGGGTCCCGCCCAGAGACCGCGCAGACCGGCGGCGGGGGCGTAATTCACGATCTGGATCGGGAAGATGAACCAGAGCGCGGGAATGGCCAGAAGCGTGAGGACCGATCCCTTCTTCTGGCCCGGCTCGTGTTCGAAGGCCGGCGGGTCCTTCACCAGCACGGCCATGACCAGCGCGATTACGAGGCTGAGGACCGCGAGGCCCCACATCGTTTCGCGCCAGCCCATATTCTCGACCGCCCAGGCCATCGGGTAGGACGCGACGACATTGCCGAAGGTGCCTGTGCCGAGCACGACGCCCGCCAGCGTGCCGAACACGCGCGGCTCGAATACGCGGGCAAAGGTGAAATAGCTGGCCATAAGCACCGGCGAACAGCCGACCCCGATGAGCGCCATGGCGAGCTTCACCGCGCCCGGCCCTTCGGCCACGGCAAAGAGCGCCGCGCCCCCCGCGGCCCCGATGCCGAACAGGACCGAGGCGGTCTTTTTCGGCCCGACGTTGTCGAGAAGCCAGCCGACGGGGATCTGCATCGCGGCGAAGACGGCGAACCAGAGGCCGGACGCCTGGCTCAGATCCCCGGGAGTCGCGCCGATGTCGGCGTTGAGGACCGGTGCCATCACCGCGAGGAATGCGCGGTAGAACTGGCTCAAGACATAGGCCACCACGAGGGTCACGATCCCGGCGCGCATCTGGTTCTCCTCCCGTTTGCGTCCGGGCACATGGCCCCAAAGCTCCCGGGTTGGCAAGACCCCGGCGCTTGCCGCGCGGGCGGCTTCGCGGCATACATCCCGAAAAGGGGATATTCGTGACGCGGTTCGACCTCGAGACCTTTCTGCCCTACCAGCTCAATGAGCTGTCGCGCGCCGTGAGCGCCGGGTTTTCGCACCATTACCGGGAACGCTACGGGATCACTGTCGCGGAGTGGCGCGTCGTCGCGCACCTCAGCCAGGAGGACAAGGTATCGGTGCGCGAGATCACCCGGCGCGTCGGCATGGACAAGCCAAAGGTCAGCCGGGCGGCCACCCGGCTGGAGGCGGGCGGCTATGTCGTGAAGGTGGTGAACGAAACCGACCGGCGGCTCGTCCAGCTGACCCTGACGGACAAAGGGCGCGAGATGATCGCCACCCTCGCCCCGATCGCCCAGGCCTATGACGCGGAACTCCGCAACGTTCTGGGTGACAAATACGATGCGTTCCGCGAAGCGGTGACGCTCCTGACCACGCGAACGCGGGAAAGAGACCCCGCTGACGGAACGTTCTAATGGACATTCTGCATATCTTGTAGAATGTCACCGTATACACGGAGGTATTCCATGACTGATATCGTAATTCTCGGCGGTGCCCGCACTGCCATCGGCACGTTCGGCGGATCGCTCGCGGGCACCCCGCCGATCACACTCGGGGCAACGGTCGCGAAAGAGGCCATGTCCCGCGCCGGCGTCGAAGGGGGCCAGATCGGCCACGTCGCCTTTGGCCACGTCATCAACACCGAGCCGCGCGACATGTACCTGAGCCGCGTTGCGGGCATCGAGGCTGGCATCCCGGACTCGACCCCGGCCATGAACGTGAACCGTCTTTGCGGTTCCGGCGCGCAGGCCATCGTATCCGTCGTCCAGAACCTGATGCTGGGCGATGCCGATTTCGGTGTCGCCGGCGGTGCCGAAGCGATGAGCCGGTCGCCCTACATCCTGCCGCAGGCCCGCTGGGGTCAGAAGATGGGCGACGCGGGCGCACAGGACATGATGCTGGGCGCGCTGAATTGCCCGTTCGGCACCGGCCACATGGGCGTCACCGCCGAGAACGTGGCCTCGGAGTGCGGCATCACCCGCGCGGATCAGGATGCTTTCGCGCTGCAAAGCCAGGAGCGCGCGGCGAAGGCCATCGCAGAAGGTTACTTCAAGGACCAGATCGTGCCGGTCGAAGTGAAGGTGAAGCGCGACACGGTCGCCTTCGACACCGACGAGCACCCGAAACAGACCTCTGCCGAGGCTCTCGCGGGTCTACGCCCGGCCTTCCAGAAGGACGGGACGGTCACGGCGGGCAATGCCTCCGGCATCAATGACGGCGCGGGCGCCATCGTTCTGGCCCGGGCCGAGGCGGCGGAGAAGGCGGGCCTTACGCCGAAATTCCGCGTGTTGGGGTATGCTCATGCGGGCGTGCGGCCCGAGGTCATGGGGATCGGCCCGATCCCGGCGGTGCAGAACCTCATGGCGCGCACCGGGCTCAAGGCTGACGATTTCGACGTGATCGAGTCGAACGAGGCGTTTGCGGCCCAGGCGCTCGCCGTCTCTAACGAGCTCAAGTTCGACCCCGCCAAGGTCAATCCGAACGGCGGCGCCATCGCCCTGGGGCACCCGGTCGGCGCGACCGGCGCGATCATCACCGTGAAGGCGATGTACGAGCTGGAGCGGATCGGCGGCTCCAAGGCGCTCATCACCATGTGCATCGGCGGCGGTCAGGGCATCGCCATCGCGATCGAGCGCATCTGATCACGCTGCACGCACCGGCCTGCCCGATGGCGGGCCGGTGCGACACGAGCCGATCCCCGCCAACACGGCGTGCAATCGTGCTTTTGGCCCCCGGCAAAACAGACTAGTTTCGCGCCACGCCAATCTGAAGGGCCGGACATGACCAATCCCACCGCCGCGATGCTCGTCATCGGAGACGAGATCCTCTCGGGCCGCACCCGTGACATCAACATGAACGTGCTCGCCAAGTCGCTGACCGCGCATGGTGTGGACCTGTGCGAGGCGCGGGTGGTTTCGGACGACCGGGATGCCATCGTGACCGCGGTCCGCGCACTTTCGTCGGCCTATGACCATGTCTTCACCTCCGGCGGGATCGGACCGACCCATGACGACATCACCGCAGACTGCGTGGCCGCGGCGTTCGATGCCCATATCGACATCCGCGACGATGCCCGCGACCTGCTGATGGCCTATTTCGAACGGCGCGGCACCGAGGCCACCGAAGGGCGGATGCGGATGGCCCGCATCCCCGACGGCGCGACGCTGATCGAAAACCCGGTCTCTATCGCCCCCGGATTCTCGCTGCAAAACGTGCATGTCATGGCGGGTGTCCCTGCGGTCTTCGAAGCCATGGTCGCCTCGGTCCTGCCGTCCATCAAGGGCGGCGCGCCGCTTCTGAGCCAGTCCCTGCGCGTCGACCGGCCCGAGGGCGAGATCGCGGGACCGCTGCGTATTCTGGCGGAGGAATACCCCGGCCTTTCCATCGGCTCCTACCCGTTCCAGCAAAACGGAGCCTTCGGCGCCAATATCGTGGTCCGGGGACACGACGGGGGCGAGGTGGATGCGGCGATGGTCAAGCTCGCCGCGCTGTTCCCCGGAGAAACCGCGTGAAGCCGATCGCCCTTCCCGACAGCCGCACGCTCGTCGACGCCGTACTGGCGACCTGGCCGCCCGCCACGATCCGCCGCGAGGGTGCCTGGACGATCCGAGAGGGAAAGGGGGGCGGAAGCCGCGTCTCTTCGGCGACGGAGGACTGGCCGGTGACGGAAGCCGATCTGCCCACGGCGGAAGCCGCGATGCGCAAGCTCGGCCAGACCCCGCAATTCATGGTGCGCGATGGCGAGGGCGGGCTGGACAGCCTGCTTGCCTCGCATGGCTACGCGGTCAAGGATCCGACGAACCTCTGGGTCATCGAAGCCAGCGAGCTTGCCGGTGACAGAACCCTGCCGATGGGCGGTGGCTATGGCATGTGGCCGCCGCTTGAACTGATCCGCGACATCTGGATCGACGGCGAGGTCGGGGCAGAGCGGCAGGCGATCATGGACCGCGCGCCGGACCCGAAGGCGGGTATGCTCGCACGCGCGGGCGATTACCCCGGCGGTGCGGCCTTCGTCGCCATCCACGACACCATCGCGGTGGTTCATGCGTTGCACGTCTTGCCGGAGGCACGACGCAAGGGGGTTGCCAGGCGGCTTCTGAAACACGCGGCGATCTGGGCGCGTGCGCATGGAGCAGACGTGGTCGGACTGGCTGTGACGCAGGGAAATACCGCCGCCAACCCGCTCTATGCCTCGCTTGGCATGCGGCTCAGGGGGCAATATCACTACCGGATCAAGACGGAGGAGGCCCTGACATGACCGACAAGATCACCGCACTCGACCTGCCACAGGTGGACCCGCTGCCCGAGGCCACGCAGAAATACTTCGCGATCTGCGAGGAAAAGCTCGGCATGGTGCCCAATGTTCTGCGCGCCTATGCCTTCGACATCGACAAGCTCAATGCCTTCACGGCGATGTACAATGACTTGATGCTGGGCGACAGCGGGCTGTCCAAGCTGGAGCGCGAGATGATCGCGGTCGTGGTCAGCAGCATCAACAAGTGCTGGTATTGCCTCGTCGCTCACGGCGCGGCCGTGCGCCAGCTTTCGGGCGATCCGAAACTGGGCGAGGCGATGGTGATGAACTTCCGCGCCGCCGGCCTCAATGCCAGACAGAACGCGATGCTGCATTTCGCGGAGAAGCTGACCGAAGCGCCGGCCAAGATCGAGGAGTCGGACCGTCAGGCGCTGCGCGATGTCGGGTTCTCGGACCGCGATATCTTCGACATCGCCTCCACCGCCGGGTTCTACAACATGTCCAACCGGGTCGCTGCGGCCACCGACATGCAGCCCAACGACGACTATCACGCGCAGGCCAGATGAAGCGCTCCGCCCGCCTCCTGACGCTCGCCGCTCTCCTCGCGGCGACAGCGCTCCCCGCGCGGGCGGAACTGCTGATGCCGGCGGGCGCGGCCCTGCGCTTCGAGGAGCGGGAAGCGGGTGGAACCTATGACCTGCCCATCGGTGCGCATACGGGTGACGCGATGCCGACCATCCGGACACAGGGTGCCGTGCAGACCCGGGCGTGGCGGATCGGTGGAACCGGGCTGTCGAGCTACCAGCTGATCCTCAACTTCCGTCAGCAACTGATCGACGACGGCTATGACATCCTGTTCGAATGCGACGAGGATACCTGCGGCGGCTTCGATTTCCGCTTTGCCACGCCCGTCGTGCAGGAGCCTGAGATGCATGTGGACCTTGGGGATTACCACTTTCTCTCGGCCCATGTGCCGGGCGACAGCGGCATGTTCACGAGCGTTCTGGTCAGCCGGTCGGCCAGCGCCGGATTCATCCAGATCGTCGAGGTGAGCCCGACCGGCGACCTGCCCGATCCGGCCGTCACGTCGACCAAGGCGGACCCGTCCGACCCGGATGCGGGCGCGAATACGAGCGTGCCGCAGGCCGCGCTCGGGAACGTGGGCGAGGCGATGGAACGTGTCGGGCGGTATGTGCTTACCGACCTTCGGTTCGAAACGGGCTCCTCGGCACTCGGCGAAGGCACCTATGACAGCCTGACAGACCTCGCCGCCTACCTTGAGACGCACCCGAACCGTCGCGTGGCCCTTGTCGGCCACACCGACGCCGAAGGGCCGCTGTCTGCCAACATCACCATTTCCCGGCGCCGCGCCGCCTCGGTCCTGGAACGCCTCGTCACCGAGCACGGCATCCCGGCCGGGCGCCTTGAGGCCGAGGGGGTGGGCTACCTCTCCCCCCTCGCGTCGAACCAGTCGGATGAGGGACGCACGCTGAACCGGCGTGTCGAGGCGATCCTCATCACGACCGAGTGACACCTGTCACTTCGCCATCTTCGCCATCTGTTTCTGGATGAACCCGATCGCCCAGGTGGGTGCGAGCCGAACGAGGCGGAACAGCATCTTGGAATCGGAGCCGACGAGGATGTGCAGCTTACCGGCCTCCATCCCGTCGAGGATGATCCGCGCGGCATCCGGGGCCGAGGTCATGCGGGCGCCGGAGGCATCCGCGCTCCCGCTCATCTTTACCCCGGAATTCTCGGTGATATGCGTGTTTACCGCGCCGGGCATGACGACCGAGACATCGACTCTGGAGTTCATGAGCTCGGCATAGATCCCCTCGGTCATCAGCTTCACCCCGGCCTTGGTCGCCGAATACATCGTCTGGCCCGGGAACGGGATGAAGGCGCCCATGGACGCCACGTTGACGAGATGCGCTTCGGGCCGCGCCATGAGCCGGGGCAGAAACGCCTTGGTCATATTGATGGGCCCGCCGAAGTTCACGTCGACCACCCGGTCGATCACGTCGAAGGCAAGATCGTTGAAGTCCTCGAACGGCTGGATGATGCCCGCGTTGTTGATAAGCGCGTCCACCGCGCCGTGGGCCGTTTCGATCGCGTCAGGGAGCGCCATGACGGCCTCGCGGTCCGCGATGTTGGCCTCGTGCAGGCTCAACCGGTCTCCGGCCTTCGCACGGGTCTGAGTCTCCTTGAGACCGTCCATCCGCAGATCGACCGCCGCGACGCGCGCGCCACGGGCAAGTAGCGCGAGGACGAGTTCCTGCCCGATCCCGCTGCCGCCGCCTGTCACGACGACGACTTTTCCATCCAGTTTCATTGCCCACTCCCTATCCGGTCAGTTGTGTCCACTTAATCCGGCCCGTGAATCGCGGTCAATGCGAAGTCTTTGCGCAAACTGTTTCCGAAACCATTGATCAAAGCGACGCTTGGCCGTTTCACCCTCTTCACGGATGCATGCGCCGGGCGTATCATTCGCGGGCGATACGGGGGCGTCGCTGGGACATTGGAAGGCGCCGAAGCGCGTGAGGGATGCGGAAACAACAGTCGTCGGGTTTTCCGACGTCAGCCCGGACGTCTGGGATGCGATCGTGCCGGAAGGGCGACGCAAGCCGATGCATCTGTGGCAATGGGCGGCCTGTGCGCTGGACGCCTACGGCGAACGCACCACCGCCCGCGTCATCCTGATCGGCGATCCGAACCGCCCCGACGCTCTCATCCCGCTCATGCGACGCAAGGGAACGACCGGCTGGCACAGCCTGATCGGCAATGAGGGCGGCGGGGTGTGCATACCATGCCGCGACGACGACGTGGCCCCCCGCATCGCCGAGGCGCTCGTGACCTTCGGGCAGCCTGTGGCGCTTGGTGCACTTCCCGCTGCTTCCCCGGTCATCCCCGCTCTGTGCGCCGCGCGGGCGGGCAAGGCCATCGTGATCGCCCGTCCCGCGGACGCGCCGGTAACCCCCTTTCTCGACCTCGATGCCAGCTGGTGCGACCCGGCGGTTCACCTCAAGAAGAAGCTGGTTCAGTCGATCCGGCGCCGCGAACGCCGCCTGGCCGAGATGGGAGAGGTCCAGATGGATTTTCTCCGCCCGGCACCCGAAGAGGTGGACGCAGCCCTCGATGCGGCAATCGAGGTCGAAGCGAACAGCTGGAAGGCCCGCTCCGGCTCCACGCTGCGGTCAGACGTCAATCAGACGCGTTTCGTGCGCTGCTACGCCAAGGCGCTCGCCGAGCAGAAGCGGCTTCACTTCACGTTCCTGCGCCTCGACGGCAAGCCAATCGCCATGAGTATCGGCGAGACTTACGGCGGCACCTACTGGGCCCACAAGACCGGCTATGACGAACAGTTCGGCAAGGTCGCACCGGGTATCCTCATGCAATACCACCTCGTTGCGCATCTGGCCGAAACGGGGATGCGAAGGATCGACTTCCAGGGACGGCTGGACGGGTTCAAGCGCACATGGACGGAGCAGGCGGTCGAAGCCTCCAAGGTCCGGATTTACCCGTTCAACCTGCGCGGCGCGGCGGCCGTGGCGGGTGACGTGGCGCGACAGGGGCGCAATACGTTCCGTGCGCGCCTCAGAAAGCGCCCGGCACAGCTTCCGGCCTAGCGGCTTCGCGCCTCCTCGAGGTTGGATTGCATCCGCTCCGCCATGAGCCGCGACAAGAACAGGCCGAACCCGGGGTCGAGCACGGTGAGTTCGATGACCTTGTCTTTCGACAGGCGATAGATGGTGCAATCGCTCAGGCATGTCGCGGTGGCGGTGCGGGTCTGCTTGTCGAGAAACAGGGCGATTTCACCGAAGACCGTGCCATCTCCGATCTCTGCCTCCACCTCTTCGAACCTGACACGACCCCGGGCGAGGTAGCGCAGCGACCGGCCCGGATCGCCGGCACGGAAGATGACATCGCCGGCAGCGTAGTTCTGAACGTCCATCAGCGGCAGAATCCTGTCGATGTCTGGCACCCCCTCGGACGCCGACCGCACACGCCGTACGAGTGCAAGATGCTGCATGATCCGCAGGATATTGAGCGGCAGAAGGCATATGTGCAGCACGAGGGTCGGCATCAGTCCGGCCCCGGCGGAGTATGTGATGAAAGCCACATTCGATGCGATCGCTATCGCCCGGAGCGGCAGGATCGATTTCATGAAGAAGGTCGCGAAAACCAGAACGGCCGCCAGATATGAGACGATATCGATCCAGACCGGCAAGCTCATAGTCCCTCGACCTTTTCCTTCCCCAACCGGGCCGACATCATGGCAGGCCCCATTTTCAAACCCCGTTGTATCCTAATGCGTTTGCGCGAGCCGCACATTTTCTTGCAGCCGTGAGGCCACGAGTTTCGTCAGGAACAGCCCGAAACCCGGGTCCACCATGACCAGCTCCTCGACCCGTTTTCGCGACAGGCTGCGCAGGGTGCAATCGCTTGCGCAGGTTGCGGTCGCCGTACGTCCTTCGCCATCCAGGAATAATGCGATTTCGCCAAGTATGGCGCCGGGGCCAAGCTCGACCCCCAGTTCTTCAAGCCGGAGGGTACCGTCTTCGACGTAGAACAACGCATCCGCCGGGTCGCCTGAGCGAAACAGAACGTCGCCCTTCTCACGCCGGGTGCGCTCCATCAGTGGCACGACCTTGTCGAGGTCCGGCGCACCGCGCGAAGCCTCGCGAACCTTCTGCTGAAGCTGTCTGTATTGCAGGAGCCGCCAGACGTTGAGCGGCAAGAGCGCCGCGTCGAGAATGAGGATCGGAAGCAGGCCCGCGCCGATTGCGTAGATCATGAATGCGACGTTCGACACGATGGCGAACAGACGAAGCGGCACGATCTCTTTCATGAAGAAAGACAAAAAGACAAGCGCGGACGCAACATAGGACGTCACTTCAAGCCACGGTGCCATGAAAAGCCCTCCCCCTTCGACGCTAACAAGCGAATGCGCGAGCGGATAGGGGACGGACATTTGAACGGCACAAAAAAACGAGCACCAGCGGACTGCCATCCGGCTGGTGCTCAGGTGCCCTCAGAAGTCAGGCTGGGGATGACTGTCGTGGTGGCGCGTGGCTCACCAGCTGTCGGGGCCTTTCTCATTGAAGGCCGCGACGAGGAAATCGATGAAGGCGCGGACTTTGGGCTGGGTGAACCGGCCCGGCGGGTAGACCGCGTAGATGCCCTGCACGTCGGTCGGAAGCTCGGGGATCGCGTCCTCGACCAGACCTTGTTCCAGCGCGTCGGCATAGAGGAACGAGGGCAGGTAGGCGATGCCGAGGCCGGCGATGGCCGCATTCAGGAGCGATTGCCCGTCATTGACCGAGAGCCACCCTGCGGTGCGCACCTGACGCACTTCGCCCGACGGCGCCGGCACTTTCCAGACGTTGCCCGAAGACTGCGAGCTGTAGTGCAGAAGCTTGTGTTCGTTCAGGTCGTCGATGCGCATCGGACGGCCGTATTTCTGGAAATACGACGGGCTGCCGACCATGCGGCGGGTGGTGTCCGCGATCTTGCGGGCGCGCAGGCTGCTGTCTTCCATCTCGCCCACGCGGATGGCCATGTCGAAGCCTT
Organism: Maritimibacter sp.; assembly: GCA_002695005.1. Classification (GTDB taxonomy): domain Bacteria; phylum Pseudomonadota; class Alphaproteobacteria; order Rhodobacterales; family Rhodobacteraceae; genus Maritimibacter. The sequence goes on along the minus strand of NZNT01000020.1, from coordinate 175,896 downwards.
CCGAGATGAGTTCGACATAGCGGTTGTTCAGCACCATGTTCACGTTCACGTCCGGGTAGTCCTGAAGGAACTGGCCCAGCACTGGCGACAGGTGGTTCACGCCGAAGTCGGTGTTCACGGAAATCCGCAACAGGCCCGAGGGCGCAGATTGCATCGAGGTGACGAGCGCGTCGGCCTCCCCCGCGTCGTTCAGCACGCGGCGGGCCCGGTCGTAATAGGCCAGACCGATCTCGGTCGGCGAAACGCGGCGCGTCGTGCGGTTCAAGAGGCGGGCACCCAGCCGCGCCTCGAGTGAAGATACATGCTTGGAGACGGCAGACTTAGAGATGCCCATTTTCTTCGCCGCGTCCGTGAAGCCGCCCTGGTCAACGACAGTGGCGAAGGCCTCCATTTCGGTCAGTCGGTCCATAAGTTTTCTTTCTACAGTCATCGCCCCAACACGGAATTGTATCGCCGTCAAATCGGGCAAGACTGTGATGCGTTCCGGACAAAAGGTTGGTTTTCTCACGAATTGGCTTTCGGGTGGAAACGGGGGCGTTGAGGGCTTTTGAACGCCTGCGGTCTTTGCGCGCGACGACGCGTTGTCTGCGTGGTCAATTGCCTGAGACCCCAATTCACATTGATCCGTCCCGACGCGCGGTGTAGGGCGTGGCGACCAGTTCACGGGGGCCGGGATGGACCATTTTCTGTATCGCGACGGCGTGCTTCACGCCGAAGACGTGTCGGTTGCGGATATCGCCCGCAGCGTTGGCACGCCTGTCTATATCTATTCCGCAGCCACCCTGCGCCGTCACTATCAGGTGTTCGACGAGGCACTGGCGGGCATGGACCATCTGATCTGCTACGCGATGAAGGCCAACTCGAACCTTGCCGTGCTCAAGCTCATGGGTGATCTCGGCGCTGGCGTCGATGTCGTTTCCGGCGGCGAGTACCGCCGCGCGAAGGCCGCGGGCATTCCCGGTGAGCGGATCGTGTTCTCCGGCGTCGGCAAGACCCGCGAGGAGATGCGCCTCGCCCTCGAGGGCGGCATCCGGCAGTTCAACCTCGAAAGCGAACCCGAGACGCGGGCCCTGTCCGAGGTCGCGACCGAGCTGGGCGTCGAGGCCCCGGTGACGGTCCGCGTGAATCCGGATGTCGATGCCAAGACGCACGCCAAGATCGCCACCGGAAAGTCCGAGAACAAGTTCGGCATCCCGATCTCGCGCGCGCGTGAGGTCTATGCCGAGATTCGCGATCTGCCGGGCCTGAAACCCATCGGGATCGACGTCCACATCGGCTCCCAGCTGACCGATCTGGCGCCTTTCCGCGCAGCCTATGAAAAGGTCGCGGCCCTCACTCACGCGCTTCGTGAGGACGGGCATGAAATCACGCGGCTGGACCTTGGGGGCGGACTGGGCATCCCCTACGAGACCTCCAACGAAGCCCCGCCCCTGCCCCTCGACTACGGGCAAGTGATCCGCGAGACGGTGGGCGACCTGGGCTGCGAAATCGAGATCGAGCCGGGGCGGCTTATCGCCGGTAACGCCGGGATCATGGTGAGCTCGGTGATCTACCTCAAACATGGTGAGGGGCGCGATTTTCTCATTCTGGACAGTGCGATGAACGATCTCGTGCGCCCGTCCATGTATGACGCGCACCACGACATCGTGCCCGTGAACGAACCGGCGCCGGGCATCGAACAGGCGCCGCATGACATCGTCGGCCCCGTTTGCGAAACCGGCGACACCTTCGCCAAGGCGCGCAACCTGCCGCCGCTCAAGTCCGGTGATCTCGTCGCGTTCCGCTCGGCTGGGGCCTATGGGGCCGTGATGGCGTCGGAATACAACTCCCGCCCGCTTATCCCCGAGGTTCTGGTGGACGGGGATCACTTCGCGGTTATCCGCGCGCGCCCGACCTATGAAGAGATGCTGGCGCGCGATACGATACCGGAGTGGCTCTGAGCTGACCTCGGGGCCGCGCAACTGCGAAAGGCCCCGATGGAGCGTTACGACCAACTCCCCGAAGCCGCCGCCGCGCGCGTCAAAAACCCCCTCCGCCTGACATGGGCGGGGCTTTTCGTCGAGCGTCTGACGCGGGCTTTCTGGCCTCTCGCCACCGTCCTGTTCTTTGCCCTCGCCTGGATGCTGTCCGGCCTGCCGGCTGCCATCCCGCTGTGGGTCGCGCAGGGTGTGGCCGGTGTCGTCGTGCTCGGCGGTATCGCCACGCTGGTGTTCGGCTTCGCCCGCTACCGCGCTCCGTCGAAACTCGAGGCCCTCGCCCGGCTCGACGCCTCGCTGCCCGGCACGCCCATTGCCGCCCTCGCCGATGCGCAGGCTATTGGCGCTGCGGACCCTGCCTCGCGCGCTGTGTGGGAGGCGCACCTTGCCCGAATGGCGACCAAACTGGACGCCGCCAAGGGGCAAGCCCCGCGCGCCAACCTTGCCCCGCGCGACCCCTATGGCATCCGCCTGATCGCCCTCACCGCCCTTGCGGTCGCCGCGCTGTTCGGCGTGCGGGCGGCCGGTCCGGGCCTGACGGCCATGCTGCCCGGTGCCGGGAGCGACCCGGTGGCGCAGGCAAGCTGGGAGGGCTGGATCGAACCGCCCGCCTACACCGGCAAGCCTACGCTCTATCTTGGCGATCAGGACCCGGGCGCGCTGGCTGTGCCAGAAGGCTCACGCGTCACGCTGCGCCTTTATGGCAAGGTGGACGAGATCGACATCGCCGAGACGTGGTCGGATGAGGCCCCGACCGAACCTATGCCCACGCGCCTTTTCACCATCGATGAGGACGGCACCCTGACCATCGACGAGGCGGAGTGGCAGGTGACGGCCATCGACGACGCGGACCCGGCCATCGAAGTGTCGGGGGAGCTCAGCCGCACGCTGGCGGGCGAAATGCGCCAGGGTTTTCTCGCCACCGACGATTACGGCGTCGCGACCGGCACCGCGACGGTGGAACTGGACCTGCCGGACGTCGAGCGCGACTACGGCCTCGCCGCCGAGCCGGAACCTCGTGAACCCATCGTGGTCGACCTACCGATGCCCTTCCGTGGCTCACGCACCGAAGTCGAAGAATTGTTGGTCGAGAATTTTGCCGAGCATCCGTGGGCCGAGATGCCCGTATCGATCACCTTCACCGCCGTCGATGCGGCCGGCCAGACCGGGGACAGCGCGCCTGTCGATCTGACACTGCCGGGCCGCCGGTTCCTCAATCCCATCGCGCAGGCGATCATCGAGATGCGGCGCGACATCCTGTGGACCACCGACAATTCCGAGCGCGCCGCGCGCATCCTGCGGGCCGTGTCCAATCGCCCGAACGATTTCTTCCCAAAAGCCGAACAGGCCGAAATGCTGCGCGCCTCGCTCGGCCCGCTGGAGGAGGAGGACCTGAACCCTTCCGTGCGTGACGAGGTGGCACAAGCGCTCTGGGATCTCGCCATCGAGCTTGAGGAAGGGGCGCTGTCGGACGCGCTGGAACGCCTGCGCCGCGCGCAGGAGCGGCTTCAGGAAGCGATGCGGCAGGGTGCGACGCCGGACGAACTGTCCGAACTCATGAACGAGTTGCGCGAGGCGATGCGCGACTACATGGAGCAGCTGGCCCAGAACGCGCAGCCGCAGGAGAACCAACTCGACCAGCCCGATCAGGGCGACAACCAGATGGAGATGACCCAGCAGGATCTGCAGGAGATGATGGACCGCATCGAGGAACTGATGCGGCAGGGCCGGACCGAAGAAGCCGCCCAGATGCTCCAGATGCTTCAGCAGATGATGGAGAACATGCAGATGACCCAGGGCCAGGGTCAGGGGCAGCAGTCTCCGGGACAGGAAGCGATGCGCGGGCTTCAGGACACGCTGCGCAACCAGCGAGACCTGTCGGACGAGACGTTCCGCGAACAGCAGGGCCAGCAAGGCCAGCAGGGACAACAGGAAGGCCAGCAGCAGGGTCAGCAGCAAGGCCAACAGGGTGAACAGGGCCAGAACGGCGACCAGCAAGGGCAGAATCAGCAGGGACAAGGCCAGCAGGGCACCCAGGAGGGTCAGGGCGACCTGCAAGGCAACCTCACGCAGCGCCAGCGTCAGCTTGAGCGTGAACTTGAGCGCCAGCGCAACAACCTACCCGGTGCCGGCACCGAAGAAGGCGAAGCGGCGCGTGATGCGCTCGACCGCGCGGGGCGCGCGATGGACGAAGCCGCCGAGGCGCTTGAAGAAGGAGATACCTCCGGCGCACTCGACCGGCAGGCGGATGCGATGGAGGAACTGCGCGAAGGGATGCGCAACCTCGAGGATTCGATGCGCCGCGAGGCCGAGAACCAACAGCAGGGCCAGCAGGGCGACCAATCGGCCCAGCGCGGCGGACCGCAGGGCAACGAACGCGATCCGCTGGGGCGCGAAGCGGGCGAGCGCGGGGCGCTGTCCTCCGACAGCCCGCTGGCCGAAGGCGACGACGTTTACCGCCGTGCCGAGGAACTGATGGAAGAGTTGCGCCGCCGGTCCGGCGAAGCGGAGCGTCCTGAGCTTGAACGGGAATACATCGAACGGCTGCTCGACCTTTTCTGAGGTCGGCCGAGCGGATCAGCCGCCGTCGCTGGCGGCCCCTTCGACCCTGTCGATCACCGTTTGCATCAGATCCTGAATCCACGCCAAGAACCGGTTCACGAGGTCGACATAGGCGATCATCGCGTCCGTCAGACCCGGAAACATCTCGGCGATACGCGGCGCCAGCACATAGATGCCGAAGGCGATCGCGGCGATAATGACCACGATGGAAAAGCCCCGGCGAAACCCGCCCTTGCGGGGCTCCGGCCCGGACGTGTCCTCCTGAACCGGCTGTCGCTTCGGCTTGCTTTCATCCTTCTGCCGCGTGTCCAGCGTCGAGTTGATCTCGTCGATGTCCGGGAACATGTCCTTGCGCGCGGCGGGTTCCGGCGGCGGCGGAGGCGGCACTTCCGGCTCCAGCGTCTCGCCCTCTTCGATCCCGCGCATCCGTGCCATGCGTTCACGCGCGATCCGGCGGCGTTCTTCTTCGCCGTCCGAATAATCCTCGATCCCCAGTTCGGCCTGAGTCTCGACCGTGCCGCCATCGCGAGCCCGGGCGTCCAGCTCGCGCTGTGCCTCTTCGGTCAGGATGCCGCGTACGTCGTCGTCGAGCGGCCGCCGGGGCCGCGCGGGCGTGTCGACCGGCGGCTCGTCCCAGTCTTCGTCGGGGTCCGGCGTGTATTCGTGGGGGTTTTCCGGCGCGGCGAGCGCCGAGTCCGGGTCATGGTCCGGCGGCGTCTCGCGCCTGCCGGCATTGCGCTGAAACCACGCATGGCCACAGTTCGAACACTGAACGTCGCGACCCCCCTCGGGGATCACGCGATCTTCCACCTCGTACTGCGCACCGCAATTCGGGCATACCAGCCGCATCTGACCTGTAACCTCGCCCTGTCCTTCGTCTTTCCCGGTCGCCCGGGCCCACTCGACGGGCCCACTATGCGAAGCAAAGCCCGGAAAATCAAACCTTTGCAATCCCGAGATTGCAACAAAACCCGCCGTGGGGCAAAACGGTTGCGAAGCAAGAGAGGCAGAGCGGTGATCGAGTTCGAGGAAGTCTCCTACGGTTACAGCGGAGGCGGCGCGCTGCTTTCGGATGTATCGCTGAAGCTGGCGCCGGGGTCGTTCCACTTCCTGACCGGCCCGTCCGGCGCGGGCAAAACGACGCTGATCAAGCTGTGCTACGGGGCGTTGGTGCCGACGCAGGGGCGCGCAGAGCTGTTCGGCGCCGACGTGCGCCACATGACGCGCGACGACGTGGCCGAGACACGGCGTCGGATCGGCGTGGTGCATCAGGACGTGCAGTTTCTCGACCACATGACCGTGGTCGAAAACGTCGCGCTCCCCCTGATGGTGTCCGGCCGCACGACCGAGATGCAGGATCTGGCCGACCTGATGAGCTGGGTCGGCCTGACGGGGCAGATGGAGGCGCTGCCGCCGGAGCTGTCCGGCGGGGAGCGCCAACGCGCCGCCCTCGCCCGCGCCGTCATCATGTCGCCCGAGGTTATCCTGGCGGACGAGCCGACGGGCAACGTGGACTGGGAAATGTCGATCCGCCTTCTTACGCTGCTGATCGAACTCAACCGGATGGGCAAGACGGTGATGATCGCGACCCACGACATGAACCTGATCCGGCAGGCCAAGGCACAGGTGCAAGCGCGGGTTCTGCGGATCTCTGACCACCGGGTGCAACTGGCGGGGGCGGACCTGTGATCTCGCGGCTGACGAATTTCCTCACCCTCATGACGGGCGACGCGCAGGCCGACCGGGTCGTGCCGCCCACGGGCTTCACCGCGCGGCTGACGGTCTTCGCCGCCGGTGCCATGGCTTTTCTGGCGGTCTTTGCGCTGGCCCTGTCGCTCGCCACAGGGCGGCTTGCCGAGCAATGGGGCGACGCGCTGGCCCAAAGCTCCACGATCCGCGTTTCGGCGCCGGAGGGACAGGTCGACCAGCAGGTGATTGCCGTGCTCGACGTTCTGACCACCACACCGGGCGTGGCGGATGCCCGCGTTTTGTCGGACGACGAACAACGCGCTTTGCTCGAACCGTGGTTCGGCCCCGACCTGCCGCTCGACACGCTCCCCATCCCACGTCTCATCGAGGTGATCGAGGAGGGCGAGGGATACGACGCGGAGGGTCTGCGCCAGCGGCTCGCAGGCGAGGCTCCCGGTGCCGTGCTCGACGACCACGCCCGCTGGCGCGAACCGCTTGTGCGGGCGGCCAACCGGCTGCGCGGGCTTGGCGCCATCTCAATCGCCCTCATCGCCGCGACGACCGCCGCGATCATCACGCTCGCGGCCAACGCGGCACTCGCAGCCAATGCGCAAGTGATCCACGTCCTGCGGCTCGTAGGCGCGCGCGACAGCTATATCGCCGGGGCTTTCGTGCGCCGGTTCACCCTGCGCGCCATGATCGGCGCGACGGGGGGCATGGTGATCGGGGTACTGGCGATCCTGCTCCTGCCCTCGGCCGATGTCGGCGGCGGTTTCCTGACCGGACTTGGGTTTCGCGGCTGGCACTGGGCCCTGCCCTTCGCCATCCCGATCCTTGCCGCGATCGTCGCCTTCGCTGCGACCCGCCAAGCGGCCAACAGCACGCTTCGGGAGCTCACCTGATGCAGGTCATTCAGCTCATCCGCTCGCTCGTCTTCACGGGCCTGATCTATGGGGCGATGGGGGTGATGGGCGTGGTTTATTTCTTCCTCACGCTCATCAACCGCGACTACGCCTACACGGCGGTCCGCCATTACTGCCGCGTCGTGCGGTTTTTCGCCCGCTGGGTGATCGGCCTGAAATCGGAGATCCGGGGCACGGTGCCTACCGAGGAAGTGCTGATCTGCTCGAAGCACCAGAGCTTCTTCGACATCATCCTGATCGTCTCGGTCGCGCCGCGCCCCAAGTTCATCATGAAAAAGCAGCTCGTCTATGCCCCGGTGCTGGGTTACTTCGCCAAGGCTATAGGCTGCATCCCCGTAGACCGGGGCAAGCGCGGCGCGGCGGTCAAGAAGATGATGACAGACGTTGCGACAGGCGCGGCCCGGCCCGGGCAGCTCATTATCTTTCCGCAAGGAACGCGTGTCGCGGCGGGGGCGACGAGGCCCTACAAGATCGGCGCGGGCGTGATCTATACGGAGACCGGGCAGCGCTGCATCCCGGCGGCGACGAACGTGGGCGTCTTCTGGCGCAAACACGGTGTCACCCGTTATCCCGGCACCGCCGTTCTCGAGTTTCTTCCGGCCATCGAACCGGGGCTTCCCGTGGAGACGTTCATGACGGTGCTGGAGGAGGCGGTGGAGTCCAACTCCAACCGCCTGATGCGCGAGGCGGGGTTCGATCCCGGCAGCCATGAAGCGGATTGAGACGGTCGAGGCGCTGGAGGCGCTCTACCCGACCAAACCCAGTACGGCGGCGACGATCAAGGTCACCGACCGGCTGATTCCCGGTTACCGAAGCTGGATCGCCGCATCGCGTTTCTGCATCCTCTCGACGGTCGGGCCCGAGGGCACCGATGCAAGCCCGCGGGGCGATGATGGCCCGGTGGCCCTGACACTCGACGACCGGCTACTCGCGATCCCCGACTGGAAGGGCAACAACCGGCTCGACACCCTGCGCAACATCGTGCGCGACGGGCGCGTGTCGGTGATGTTCATGGTGCCCGGATCGATGAACGTGATGCGTGTCAACGGGACAGCGATCCTCACCGATGACCCGCACATGACCGGGCGGTTCGACCGCGCGGCGCGGGTGCCGAAGTCGGTGATCCTCGTGACGGTCGGCGAGGTCTATCCCCAATGCGCCCGGGCGATCCTGCGCGCGGGGCTGTGGTCGCGCGACGATGCGGCGGGGCTGCCGACCATGGGCGAAATGCTGACACAGGCCTCCGAAGGTGACTTCGACGGGGCGGGTTACGACATCGAGTGGCCGGACCGGGCGAAGGATACCATGTGGTAAGGTGCTCTTCCTCCGCCTGACGGCGGCTCATCGCGAAGAGGCGCCGGAGGCGCTGATGAGCGACGATCAGGCGGCGAGGCCCTGAGACCCCATCTTGAGGTACTTCTGACGGCGTGTCGTCTTCAGCTCGCCCGGCTTCTTCTTCGCCAGCGCCTTGACCTCGGCCTCGATCGCGTGGCCGACGGCGGAGATCGTCTGACCAATCCCGCGATGCGCCCCGCCCACGGGTTCCGAGATGATCCGGTCGATCACGCCAAGCGCCTTGAGGTCCTGCGCGGTCAGACGCAACGCCTCGGCAGCTTCGCGCATCTTTTCGGAATCCTTCCACAGGATCGAGGCACAGCCTTCGGGCGAGATCACGGAATAGACCGAGTGCTCAAGCATCATCACCGTGTTGCCGGTCGCGAAGGCCACGGCCCCGCCGGAGCCGCCCTCGCCGATGATGACCGAAACGAGCGGAACGGAAAGCGACAGGCATTTCTCGGTCGAGCGGGCGATGGCCTCGGACTGCCCGCGCTCCTCGGCCCCTTTGCCGGGATAGGCGCCGGGCGTGTCCACGAGCGACACGACCGGCAGGCCGAAGCGGTCGGCGAGGTCCATCAGGCGGATCGCCTTGCGGTATCCCTCGGGCCGCGCCATACCGAAATTCCGCTCGATCCGGCTCTTGGTGTCGTTACCCTTCTCATGCCCGATCACCATCACCGGAATGTCGCCCAGACGGGCGAGTCCGCCCATTACGGCGTGGTCGTCGGCGAAGTTCCGGTCGCCCGCGAGCGGCGTGTACTCGGTAAACAGCGCGTCGATGTAATCCTTGCAATGCGGGCGCTCGGGATGCCGGGCGACCTGGCATTTGCGCCAGGGCGTCAGGCCCTTGTAGAGGTCCACCAGCATCTGCTCGGCCTTCTTGTCGAGCGCTTCGGCTTCGCCCTTCACGTCCATCTCGTCATTGGCACGCGCCATCGCGCGCAACTCCTCGGCCTTGCCTTCGATTTCCGCCAGCGGTTTTTCGAAGTCGAGATAGTTCTTGGTCATGCGCGCCTCGCCGGATGGTTTGGCCCGATATAAGGTTCCCGCAGGGCGAAATGCAACTCGGCAAGATTTGTGACCTCGCCCCGTGACAGGCTGTGCGGGCAAGGGGAGACGGGCCGAATATGGCGAACGACTACGAAAAGCGGCTGCTGCGCGTGCTGGATCACGTCTACGACAACCTCGATGGCGATCTGTCGCTCGACACGCTTGCGGAGGTGGCTGCATTGTCACGGTTTCACTTCCACCGGGTGTTCACGGCGGTGACCGGCGAAACGCTGGCCTATTTCATCCGTCGGGTGCGCCTGCACCGTGCCGCGATGGAGCTGCTGTCGGGCGATCTGCCGGTGGCCGAAGTGGCCGCGAAGATGGGGTACGACAACACTCGCAGCTTCTCACGGACCTTTCGGGATGCCTTCGGACGCACACCGTCGGAGTTCCGATCACACGCGCGAACCCTCCCTCCCCTGCGTCTTGGCACATCGGGAGAGAAACAGATGTATGACGTGAAGATTGAAGACCAGCCCGAGCGGCGCCTTGCCATGGTCGAGCACCGGGGCCCTTATATCGGGATCGGCGAAGCTTTCGATAAGGCCGGGTCGACCGTGATGGCACGCGGCCTCGGCCTCCATCTGGGGGCGATGCTCGGGCTCTATTTCGACGATCCGGACAACACTCCACCCGAGGCGCTGCGCTCCGCCGCCGGGTTCGAGATCGACGACAGCGCGCCAATCGAGCCGCCGCTCGTGGAAATGCGCGCTCCGGGTGGCAAGCACGCGATCCTGACGCACAAAGGGCCCTATACCGGCCTTGCCTTGGCCTACAAATACCTGTTCGGGGAATGGCTTGCGACGTCGGGCGAGATGCCGCGGGAAGCGCCGCCGTTCGAGCTTTACGTCAATTCACCGATGGACACTGCGCCCGATGATCTGATCACCCTCATCGGGGTTCCACTGGCATGACCGTCATGCCGGCAGAGGTCCGGGCGGCGTTCGACGCGGCACCCCATGACGCTCGCGACGGGATGGCGCGGTTGCGCGCGTTGATCATTGATGTGGGACGCGACGCCGGGGTCGGCCCGATCACCGAGGCACTGCGCTGGGGCGAACCCGCCTATCTCACCCCGAAGGGGTCGACTCTCCGGGTTGGAGTTCCCAAAAGCGGCGGTCGCTTCGCGCTCTTCGCGCATTGTCGCACGACCCTGATTGCTGATTTCCGCGATATGACCGGCGGTCGGTTCCGCACCGAGGGGAACCGCGCCGTATTGTTCGACCACGCCGACGAGGTCGACGCCACGGCCCTTGCCCCCCCTCATCAAACGCGCGCTCACCTGGCATCTGAAGGAGCGGACATGACCAAGCTCGAACTGAAGAAGACCGACAAGACCTACTACGGCGCCCGGGCCGACGGTTGGGCGCGCGTGACCATTGCGCCGATCCCCTACCTCGCCATCGCAGGCGTCGGGGCACCCGAAAGCACGCCCTACGGCGAAGCGGTCGGCGCGCTCTATCCACTGGCTTATGGCATCAAGTTCGTCTCGAAAGCCGCGGGTCGGGACTTCACCGTTCCGCCCCTCAGCACGCAGTGGTGGGCCGATGACCCGACTGCCTTTACCCAGAACAGACGGGCGGAGTGGCGTTGGCAGGCAATGATACGGATGCCCGACTGGGTGGACGACGACGCCTTCGCGGCCGCCCGCGCCAAGGCCAAGACTGTACCCGGACTCGATGATGTCCGGTTTTCGATGGTCGACGAGGGCGACAGTTTCCAGACGCTCCACATCGGGCCGTATTCCGCGGAAGGCCCGAAACTCGCCGACCTGCATGACCGGATCATGCCCGAGGCGCATGTCACCTTCGCCGGGCCGCATCATGAGATCTACCTGTCCGATCCGCGCCGTGTCGCGCCGGAAAAATTGCGCACGATCATCCGTCAGCCGGTGCGCCCGCTCTAGGCGATCTTGCGGTCGTCCGTCGCGGCGGCCTCGATCTCGTCAATTGCCCGCGCGATCCCGTCCTCGGCTCGCACCGCCGCACCCAGTGCGGCCGCAGCCTTGGCAATTGCCGGATCGGAAATCGCCTGTGACAGCGCCTTGGAAAGGTTATCGGCTGTGAGTGTCTTCTGCGCGATCGGCTCGGGCGCCACGCCCCGCGCCGCCATGATCTTGGCCCAGAACGGCTGATCCCCGAAAAACGGCACGACGATCTGCGGCTTGCCCGCGCGCAGGGCCGCGGCGGTCGTGCCTGCGCCGCCGTGGTGGACGATGGTGCTCACACACGGAAACAGCCAGTGATGCGGTGCGCCCTCGATCTTCAGGATGTTGTCGGGCAGATCGGCTGGTTTCAGGCCACCCCAGCCGGTCGCGATGATCCCGCGCTGCCCGGTCCGGCCCAGCGCGTCGACGACGGCATCCGCCAGGCGTCCCGGCGATTTCCCGGCCATTGACCCGAAGCCCACATAGACCGGCGGCGGACCGTCCGCCAGGAAGGTGCGCAGCGCCTCGGGCGGGGTCCAGTCCTCCTCCTCCATGAACCAGTATCCGGTCATGACCGACGCGTCCGGCCAATCGGCGGGACGGGCGAGTACCGCCGGGCTGACCGCGTTCAGGATCGGAAAGGGCGTGCCGTCCGTCGCATGCATCATGTCGAAGCGGGGCTGCGCGGGCAGGTCATGGACCGAGCGGGTCGCCTTCACATGTTTCCCAGCCGAGAACGCCATCATCCGGTTTACGAAATGATAGGAAAACCGGTTCCAGGCCGCCGAGTTGAAATCAGGGAACCCCACGTTGGGGCGCTCTCCCGTTGGCACCATCATCGGCACCAGCATCGCGAGGACGGCGGGAATCCCGTGTTTCTCGGCGATATGGGGCCCGGCATAGGATTTCGGGTGGAACAGGATCAGGTCCGGTTGCGCGGCCTCCGCCGCCGCCCAGCTTTCCGCGATGAGCTGCTTTTGCGCCGGCCCGACCTCGCGCGTCAGCATGACCGTCCATTTCAGAGATTGGAGCACGCCTTGCGTCGACTCCATCATCTCGCGCCCCGCGTCCGTATCGAGGAGCGACAGGAGATCGTCGGACATCGGCGCAAAACTCAGGCCAGCCCCGGTGACGAAGTCCTCGAACCGGGTGCTGGTGGCCACTGTTACTTCGTGGCCGCGCGCGGTGAGACCGCGGCCCAGCGCAACGAAGGGCTGGACGTCTCCGCGCGATCCATATGTGAGGATCAGGATCCGCATGAGCGGACCCTAACTTGAGAGGCGGCGCTTCGCCACCCGGTCAGGCGCCCGCGATGAGTTCCGCCTGTTTCACGACCACTTCCGCCTGTTTGATCGAGGCGATGTCGACGAGCCGGCCCTTGTACACCGTCGCGCCCGCGCCCGTCCGCTTGGCTTCCTCCATGGCCGCAAGGATCTCGCGCGCCTCGGCCACAGCCTCGTCCGTCGGGGTGAACACCCGGTTGGCCAGCGCGATCTGCTTGGGGTGAATCGCCCATTTCCCGACCATGCCCAACGTCGCCGAGCGCAGCGCCTGCGCGATGTAACCGTCATCGTCGGAGAAATCGCCGAACGGGCCGTCGACTGGCAGGAGCCCATGGGTCCGGCAGGCCGCCACGATGGCCGCCTGCGCCCAGTGCCACGGATCGGACCAGTGCTTCTGCCCCTCGTGGATCATGTAATAGTTTTCCTGCGTCCCACCGATGCCAGTGGTCTGCATCCCCATCGAAGCGGCGAAATCGGCGGCTCCCAGCGACATGGCGACGAGGCGCGGCGAGGCGGCGGCGATCTCTTCCACATGCGCGAGTCCGGCGGCGGATTCGATGATGACCTCGAAGTCGATGGGTTTCTCTCGCCCCTTGGCCCGCTCGATGGCCGTGACCAGCGCATCGACTGCATAGATGTCGCCCGCGCACCCGACCTTGGGGATCATGATCTGGTCCAGCCGGTCGCCCGCCTGCTCCAGCACATCGACCACGTCACGATACCAGTACGGCGTGTCGAGGCCGTTGATCCGCACCGACAGGGTCTTCTTGCCCCAATCGAGCGTGTTGATCGCCTCGATCACGTTCGCCCGCGCCGAATCCTTGTCGTTCGGTGACACGCTGTCTTCGAGGTCGAGGTTGATCACGTCCGCCTCGGAGGCCGCCATCTTCTCGAACAGCTTGGTGTTGGAGCCGGGTCCGAAAAGCTGGCAACGGTTCGGGCGGGCGGGGGCGGCGGGCTGAATACGGAAGGACATGGCTGCTCCGGCAAGTTTGTTACGTCTGCGTTGCTGGCTGGGATAGAATATTGCGCACTGATTGCCAAGCGATTCCTCGCAGTTGCAGCGACGGCACGCCGCGCTGCGGCACCCTTGGCGCTGTGGCAGCTTCTTCGGCACCCGTGGAAAACGTCGCAAGATTCTTCACCAATCGCGTAGGAACGGCAGAAATTCTTCCGCAAATAAGTCAGGAGTAATTACTTTTTCGGAACACTTGCCCGTGTCCGCCCTTAGACTCCCCATGACAGTTACGGGAGTCGAAGATGATTCAAACGCCATATCTCCTCTTTCTCGGTGATGCGCCCGACATGCTCGCCGCCAAGGTCGCCATCGGTATCCGCGACTGGCGCCCCGACAATGCAGTCGGCCAGTTCCGGATGGACGGCTGCAAAGCCGACCTCGGCCTGACCGACATGAGCCTTGCCGAGGCGAAGGCGGCAGGCGCCAAGACGCTGGTCATCGGCGTGGCCAACCGTGGCGGCGTTATCAGCCAGGCCTGGAAGAAAGTGCTCGTCGAGGCGCTGGAGGAGGGCTTCGACCTCGCCTCCGGCCTGCACAATCTGCTGCGCGACGAAGAAGACCTCGCCGCCGTAGCGCGCGCCACGGGACGCACCCTGCACGACGTGCGCGTGCCCTCGGTCAAGTTCCCCATCGCCAACGGCGAGAAGCGGACCGGCAAACGGTGCCTTGCGGTCGGTACGGACTGTTCGGTGGGCAAGATGTACACCGCTATGGCGATGGATGCCGAAATGCGCCAGCGCGGCATGAAATCGACCTTCCGCGCCACGGGCCAGACCGGCATCCTGATCACTGGTGACGGCATCCCGCTCGACGCCGTCGTCGCCGATTTCATGGCCGGGTCCGTAGAATGGCTCTCGCCCGACAACGACCCGGATCACTGGGATCTGCTCGAGGGTCAGGGGAGCCTGTTCCACGTCTCCTATTCCGGCGTGACGATGGCACTCATCCACGGCGGCCAGCCAGACGCCCTGATCCTGTGCCACGAGCCGACGCGTGAACACATGCGCGGCCTGCCGGGCTACACGCCGCCGTCGCTCGAAACCCTGCGCGACACCGCTCTGCCGCTCGCCCGCGTGGCCAACCCGGAGTGCGAGGTTATCGCGATCTCGGTCAATACCCAGCACATGGACGAGGCCGAGGCCCGTGCCTACTGTGCCGAGACAGCCGCGCGCATGGGCTTGCCGACGACTGACCCTTACCGCTTCGGCGCCGGGGCGCTCGTGGATGCTCTTGCCGCCCAGTAAGTCCGCGAAGGAGACCTCATGGAACTGACCGTCACACCGGAAAGCTTCCGGCTGGCCGAGGTGTTCACCATCTCGCGCGGGTCCAAGACCTCGGCCGAGGTGCTGACAGTCCGGGTCACTGAAGGCGGCGTCACAGGCTGGGGGGAATGTGTCCCTTACGCCCGCTACGACGAAACGCTCGACAGCGTCACGGCAGAGGTCCGCAACCTTCCGGAGCGGTTCGACAGGGCGGCCTTGCAGGAGCTTTTGCCCGCAGGTGCAGCGCGCAACGCCGTTGATTGCGCCCTGTGGGATCTGGAAGCGAAACAGGAGGGCAAGCGCGCCTGGGACGTTGCGGGACTGCCCGCGCCGGGTCCCGAGATTACGGCCTACACGCTTTCTCTGGGTGAACCTGATGCGATGGAGGCGGCGGCGGCGAAACACGCGCATCGCCCCCTTCTCAAGATAAAGCTTGGGACGCCTGACGACATGGCGCGGCTCGAAGCCGTTCGGCGCGGCGCGCCAAAGTCCCGCATCATCGTTGACGCGAACGAGGGCTGGACGGCCGAGGTCTATGCCGACCTCGCGCCCCACATGGTCCGACTCGGCGTGACCCTGGTGGAGCAACCGCTGCCCGCAGGCGCCGACGACATGCTGGCCGAGATCGAACGGCCCCTCCTCGTGTGTGCAGACGAATCCTGCCACGACAGCGCCACGCTGGGCGCGCTCAAGGGCAAATACGATGTGGTGAACATCAAGCTCGACAAGACGGGCGGGTTGACTGAGGCGCTCATCCTGCGAGACGCGGCCGTGGCGGAGGGCTACCGCGTGATGGTGGGCTGCATGGTCGGCACATCGCTCGCTATGGCACCCGCGACGCTTGTGGCGCAGGGCGCGATGGTGACGGACCTCGACGGCCCCCTTCTTCTTGCCGAGGACCGTGAGCACGCCTTGCGCTTTGACGAGGCCGGCGTCCATCCGCCGGAGCCGGCCCTCTGGGGCTGATCCACCCCGGTGCCGCCCGCCGATATCACCCTGCCCGCTTGACCTTTCAGGCCGCGCGGCGGAAAGAACGGGCAATGGATTAAGGAGACCGCCATGAGCCGCATCGTCTATGTGAACGGGGATTACCTGCCGGAGGAAGAGGCGACCGTGTCGATCTTCGACCGGGGCTTTCTCATGGCCGATGGCGTGTATGAAGTGACGAGCGTCCTGGGTGGCAAACTCATCGACTTCGCCGGCCACGCCCGCCGCCTCGCCCGTTCGCTCACCGAACTCGACATGGTCATGCCGATGAGCGAGGACGATCTGCTCGCGATCCACCGCGACCTGGTCGCCAAGAACGGGATCGAAGACGGGATGATCTATCTCCAGGTCACGCGCGGCGCGCCCGGCGACCGCGACTTCGCCTTCCCGCCCGAAGACACACCGCAGACTGTCGTTCTGTTCACCCAGAACAAGCCGGGCCTTGCCGACAGTCCCGCCGCGAAGACCGGCATCAAGATCATTTCCATCGATGACATCCGCTGGGGCCGGCGCGACATCAAGACGGTGCAGCTTCTCTATCCGTCGATGGGCAAGATGATGGCGAAGAAAGCCGGGGCCGACGATGCGTGGATGGTCGAAAATGGCAGCGTCACCGAAGGCACGTCGAACAACGCCTATATCGTTAAGGGCGGGACGATCGTCACCCGCCAGCTCTCGACCGACATTCTGCACGGCATCACCCGTGCGGCCGTGCTCCGGTTCGCCAAAGAGGCGCAGATGAAGGTGGAAGAGCGACCCTTCACCATCGAGGAGGCGCAGGAGGCCGACGAGGCTTTCGTGACCTCCGCCTCCACATTCGTCATGCCGGTCGTGGAAATCGACGGGACCACGCTTGGTGATGGCACCCCGGGCCCAGTGGCGACACGCTTGCGCGAAATCTACCTCGAAGAAAGCCGCAAGGCCGCCATCTGACCCGCGATTTTCCTTGATCGGCGGGGCGGCTTGCGGCCATCTGATGCCAATGGGGGACGGACACTCGCAACGGGGGCCGGACATGCGGATCATCTTGGGACCTGTCGTGCTCGTAGCGGGCATCGCAGGGCTGGCCTGGTGGGGTGCGGACAACGAGGCGCAGACCATCGAGAGCGAGGTCCGCGCGAGTGCGGAAGGGGTCGTCACGGGGGCCATTCACCCGATGAACGTCACGGTGTCTGGGCGCGACATCACGCTCACCGGCACCGCTGATACCGAAGACGAACTGACCGATATCGTCACCTCTCTGGACCGCGTCGAAGGCCGGCGCGTGGTTCGCGCCGATGGTGTCGATGTGCTGCCGGTGGCCGCGCCCTATGAAACCGCGCTTGCCAAGGGCACCGACGGATCGCTTGCCATGACCGGCACCGCGCCAAGCGCTGCCCAGGCCGAGGTCGCGGCTGCTGGCGGCGCGCTCGGGGCCATGGAACTCCCCCTCGCGTCCGGCGCCCCGGAGGGCTGGAGTGACATCGTGACGGCCGGTGCAGGGGCGCTCGAGCCGCTGAACGAAGGCAGCTTCGCGTTGACCGGCGGCAAAGTGATCCTGTCGGGCAAAGCTCAGACGCCGGACGAGGCCAAGGCCGCGACCACGGCCATCTCAGACCTTCCGGATGGGATCGACCCCGTCACCGCAATCGACGTCATCGACCCGGGCGTCGTGGCTTTCGAACTCACCTTCGACGCGGGCGAAGGGCTGTCGGTTTTCGGAACCGTCCCCGAAACGCTCCAGCCCACCGACATGGCCGAGGCTTTAGGGTTTGATGAGATTTCGGGCGAAACCAACGAGACTTTCGGTCTCGCCCCGGACCTGGAAGACAGGCTTTCCGCGCTGCCGCCCATGCTTCCGGACTTCGAGAGCCTGACACTGACCTACGCGGACGGAAACCTCTCCGCCACCGGCGTCGCCGCACCCGGACTCGACCCCGGCTATGTCGAGGGCCGCCTCGGTGAAGCGCTTGGTGAAGGCGCAGAGATCGCCGTGACGGCGGGCAGAGCGCCCGAAGACTGGATCACGCGCACGAACCGCGCCACGCAGCAGGGCCAGGTCGCTTCCGCCGGGTTCTGGGTGCCGGACTATGACTTCGAAATCACCAAGCAGGCCTGCAACGACGCAGCAGCGAAAGTCCAGGCCGGTCGCCAGATCGCTTTCGTGACGGGGTCCGCGGAACTGGATCGGGCCTCGATGAGCATCATCAACGACATGGCCGGGCTCCTGCTCCACTGCACCGACAAGGTCGGGATGCGCGTCACAATCGGCGGGCACACTGACAGCCAGGGCGACGACAACGAGAACTACCGGCTGTCGGTCGAGCGCGCCAAGGCCGTGCGCGATGCACTGGTCGAGCGCGGCGTTCCGCCGGGCCGGATGCAGGCCATCGGCTTTGGCGAGACCGAGCCGATCGCAGACAACGAAACCGAAGATGGCCGCGCCGCCAATCGGCGCACCACCTTCGAATGGCCGCAGTAGGAGAGCGACATGCTGGAAAACTGGGATTTTCTCATCGCCGAGATGGTCGTGCTTCTCGTGCTGGCGGCGCTTCTGGGTGTGATTGTCGGGTGGATCCTGTTCGGGCGGCGCAGGCAGGCCACCGCGCAAACCGGCGAGGTCGAAGTGCTGCGCGCCGAACTCGCCACCTGCCGCGATGCCGGCCAGGATCAGGCCGCCGAAATCGCGCGGCTTCAGGACAAGCTGGCCGAGGCCGGACGCGCGGGTGAGTCCGGCACCGAAACAGCGTCTGCCACCTCAACCATGTCAGAGTCCACGCTCACCGACGACGACGCCGCAAAGCCGGCCACGCTTGATGGCCCGCGACGCGGCAAGGCTGACGATCTGAAGCAGATCAAGGGCATCGGCCCCAAGCTGGAAAAGCTGGTCAACGGGATGGGGTTTTACCACTTCGACCAGATTGCAGCCTGGACGGATGCGGAGGTGGCTTGGGTCGACGCCAATATCGAAGGCTTCAAGGGCCGGGTCACCCGCGACGGTTGGGTCGACCAAGCCAAGGTTCTGGCAGGCGGCGGCGCGACCGCCTTTTCGGACAAGGTGAAGAAAGGCGACGTCTACTGACGCCGCCCGCCATTCCTTTGCCTTAACCGCCCAGCGCCTGTGCGAGCTTGTCGAACGCCTGATTCCAGCCGCCTTCCCCGGCCGTTCCTTCAGGCACGCCCGCATGAACCATGGTCATCCGCGTCCCGCCATCTAAAGCGGTCAACTCGACGATGACCTCCGTGACGTCCGGCGTGCCCTCGGGCATCCCCATCGCCGCGGGCGGGATGAGCGTGCCGTCGGCCTCGCACATGCTTTCGGTGTAGACGAGCCGCGTGGGCGCCGAGATTTCCTTGAAAACCCCGATGAACCACATGGTCATCGTGCGATCCGGCGTGACCATCTCCATCGAGATCTTGCGCGTCCCGCCAACCGTCAGGTCGATCTCGGCAACCGGAACCGTGAAGCCACGCGGCCCGTACCAGCTCTGGAACAGCTTTGCATCGGTCCACATCGACCAGACCTTCTCGATCGGTGCGTCGAAATCGCGTTCGATCCTGATCCACGCCTGCGTGTCAGTCATCGGTATCTCCCTTCAATGTCCTTAAAGCATTGTCCATCGCGTCGAACCGCCCCTCCCAGATCGTGCGATACTGGTCGGTCCAACGGGATATCTCGGCGATGGGTTCTGGATTCAGCGTGCAGGGCCGGAATTGCGCGCTCCTGGAGCGGTCGATGAGCCCCGCGTTCTCCAGCACGCGGATGTGCTTGGAAATCGCCGGCAGGCTCATCTGAAACGGTTCGGCCAACTCGTTCACGCTGGCCGACCCGCGCGAGAGCCGGGCGAGGATCGCGCGGCGCGTCGGGTGGGCAAGGGCCGCGAAGGCGGCGTCGAGGCGGTCGGAAGTGCTCATGTTGTCCGTAATAAACCACTATGTTAATTAATCAAGTGGTTTAATACAAAGCTTTGGGGGCTGCGCGGGTCAGTCGAACCGCCAGCTCGTCGCGGTGACCCCGCCCATCATGTCGTTCTGGTGATAGGTCACGGTCGCCTTGCCGTCCTCCGCCGCGCCCAGTGCCGCAAAGAGCGGGACGAGGTGATCCTCCTGCGCGTGGCAGACCCGCGCATGGGGCGCGGTCTCCCATTTGATGAGCTTGTCGGTCCGGTCCTCCGGCCCGAGATCCAGCACCTCGTGCAGCCACGCGTCGAAGGCCGCCGACGGCTCCTTCGCGCCCGGCCCGAAGAGCCGAAGGTTGTGGTAGCTGAGGCCGGAGCCCACGATCAGCACCCCCTCATCGCGGAGCGGCGCGAGCGCCCGACCGATCGCGAAATGCGCCTCGGGGTCGTAGTTCGACAGGAGCGAGACCTGAAACACCGGCACATTCGCCTCGGGGTACATGATATACGCTGGCACGAAGGTGCCATGATCGAACCCCTGCGTGTCATCCAACGTCGCGTCGATCCCCGCCTCCGCAAGCAGCGCCTGCGCACGTTCGGCGATCTCGGGCGCACCGGGCGCCGGGTAGACGACGTCATAGGTGTGCGGCGGAAATCCGAAGTAGTCATACACCATCGGCGGTTTCGCGGAATGCATGACGCGCAGGTCATCCGCCTCCCAGTGGCCCGAAATCATCAGGATCGCGCGGGGCGGTTCGGGCAGTTCGTCCGGCATCGCGGCGAGGCTTTTCTCAAGAACCGGGAAAAGCTTGCGCATGTCTTCGACCCAGGGCCAGGGGCCCCCGCCATGCGAAATGAAGTATGTCGGCATCCGTGCCATTGGGCAGTCTCCATCTGTTTCCACAGATGTAGGCCCTGTAGCTTGCGCACAGAACCCGCCAAGTTCTCACATGATCTGTGCGAAAACCATCACGACTTGTCGGTCACGTTTTCCTTGAACGATTTCTCGAACGCCGCTTGCTGTTCGGGGCCTGCCTCTGTCTGGTTGAGCGTTTTCCACTCGTCGTAGGGCATCCCGTAGAAGACCTCGCGCCCTTCCTCTTTGGTCATCTCGATCCCGCGCTCGTTCGCGGCCTCCTGATACCAGCGGCTGAGGCAGTTCCGGCAAAACCCGGCGAGGTTCATCATGTCGATATTCTGCACGTCGCGCCGGTCCTCTATGAGGTGCTGGCGCAGGCGGCGGAATGCGGCGGCTTCAAGTTCGAGGCGGGTCTGGTCGTCCATGGTATCCTCCGTTTGTCTAAAGATCGGCCTTCGCGCGCACCTCTTCAAGGATCGGCGCAAGCCGTTCGGCCCAGCCGTATTGCTGCGCCTCGGTTTCGATCAGGTCGTTGCGCACCTCGATCAACACGTTCGCGCGGCCATGACGGCTCGCATGACGATCCACGCTGTCACCGTCCAGATGGCCCCCGTAGGGCTCGTTCGCGCCGATAACAAGGTCCGACTCCCGGTGCAGGCGTTCGATCAGCGGGGCCGAGAAGCGCTCGTCCTCGGCATAGAGCACGCCGATATGCCACGGGCGTGGATCACGGCCGCGCAGCTGGCGGGTGAAGGAATGAATCGCGACATAGATCGTTTCGTCCTGTCGTGCGGCAAGCCGGGCCACTTCCTGATGATACGGACGATAGCACAAGTTGAGCCGGCGCTCTTTCTCCGCCTGCCCCGCGTGGCGGTTCGCCGGGATTATCGAGCCATCGTAGAGCTTCATAAGGAGCGTCGGGTCGTCTTCGCCCCGGTTCGGGTCGATCACGAGTCGCGAAAAGTTGGAGCAGACACAGGGGCTGTCCAGCATCTCGGCGAGCGCGAGGCTCACCCCCGCCGCACCGGGGTCGAACGCGATATGGCGGGCCATGTCCTCACCCGGAAGGCCAAGATCGCCGCCGCCGATTTCGGCGGGAACGAAATTGGTCGCGTGGTCGCAGGTGATCAGCCAGCGACCCGGCCGATCCTCGCCGAAGGTATGAAACGGGTGATACGTCATGCGCCTGTCGTGATTTTCGCCAAACCTGCGTAGCGGAGACGCACCGAAAGCAAAAGAGGGCCTTTTCGCCCGTATTTTCGGCAGTTGCCGTTGCGATAGGCACCGGCACCCGATAGAGACAGAGCGACTGTTACCGCAAACAGACGAGGCACCATGAAACGCTCCCGCAACATCAAGATCGTCGCCACGCTGGGCCCGGCCTCGTCGACCTACGACATGATCCGGACACTGTCCGAGGCAGGCGCGGATGTGTTCCGGCTGAACATGTCGCACGGGAGCCATGACGATCACCGCGAACGCCACGCCCAGATCCGTCAGGTCGAAAAGGACACGGGCCGCCCCATCGCCATCCTCGCGGATCTTCAGGGGCCGAAACTGCGTTGCGGCACCTTCGTCGCGGAAGCCGCCGACATCGAGGAGGGCGACATGTTCCGCTTCGACCTCGACCCCAAGCCCGGCACCAACCATCGTGTCTGCCTGCCGCACAAGGAGATCTTCGAGGCGCTCGAGGTCGGCTCCACCCTCCTCGTCAACGACGGAAAAATGCGGCTGAAGGTCAAGGAGTGCGGCGACGACTTCGCCGACTGCGAGGTCATGGTGGGCGGCACGATTTCCGACCGAAAGGGCGTGAATGTCCCGGACGTAGTGCTACCGCTGGCGGCGCTGTCGTCCAAGGACAAGGAAGACCTGGAATTCGCTTGCCAGCTGGGCGTCGACTGGCTCGCCCTGTCCTTCGTCCAGCGGGCCGCTGACGTGGAAGAGGCGCGCGCGCTGGCTCAGGGCCGTGCCGCGATCCTGTCAAAGATCGAGAAACCGGCAGCCGTGCGTGATTTCGATGCGATCCTCGAGGCGTCGGACGGGATCATGGTGGCGCGCGGTGATTTGGGCGTCGAACTGCCGGTGCAGAACGTGCCGCCGATCCAGAAACGGCTGGTCCACTCCTGCCGCCGCGTCGCCAAGCCGGTGATCGTCGCGACCCAGATGATGGAGTCGATGATCGAGAGCCCGGTGCCAACGCGTGCCGAAGTCTCGGACGTGGCCAACGCGATCTACGAAGGGGCCGACGCAGTCATGCTGTCCGCGGAATCCGCCGCCGGCAATTACCCGCGCGAAGCCGTGGCGACCATGAACGACGTGGCGATCGAGGTTGAGAGCGACCCGACCTATCGCCAGGTCATCAACAACTCCCGCCACGTCGAGCGTACCAGC
Source organism: Maritimibacter sp. (assembly GCA_002695005.1). Lineage (GTDB taxonomy): Bacteria > Pseudomonadota > Alphaproteobacteria > Rhodobacterales > Rhodobacteraceae > Maritimibacter. The sequence goes on along the minus strand of NZNT01000020.1, from coordinate 152,753 downwards.
ATCGCGGACGGGATCGTCTCGGCGGCCCGCGAGATCGCGGAAGCTACCGAGATCAAGGTCATCGCCTGCTTCACGCAATCCGGCACGACCGCCTCGCTCGTCGCCCGCGAGCGGCCCGAAGTGCCGATCATCGCCCTCACTCCGCTCGTGGGCACCGCACGGCGCCTGTGCCTCACCTGGGGCGTGCAAAGCCACATGACGGGCCGGGTCGATCGGTTCAAGATGGCTGTCGTGGCCGCCGCACGCGCCGCGCGAACCTCCGGCCTCGCCACCGAGGATGACCAGATCGTCGTCACGGCGGGCGTGCCCTTCAACGTGCCCGGAACGACGAACATCCTGCGCGTCGCGCCCTGCGCGGAAAGATTGATTTTCGCCACCGACCCTGAATAACTGGGCGCCATGCCCTTTGACCTCTACATGGTGATCGGGGTCATCATTCTGGCCCTCGCCATTCCCTCCGCTATGAGTGCCTGGATCGACAAGCGCGCACCGCGCATTTCGGCGCTGCTCATCCTTGGCGGCGGCGGCCTGATCATCTACGCCGTGCGCGCCAAACCGGGCGGCTACAGATGGGCCGAAGTGCCCGAAGCCTTCGTCACCGTCGTCGGCCACTATTTCTTCTGAAAACCCTTGCCAGACGGGCGCTGGCCCCGTATACGCCGCACTTCCAAGCGCGGCCGGCTCGAGAGGCATGCCGAGTCGCGTGAAACGTCAGAAATACGGAGACGCAAATGCCCAAGATGAAGACGAAGTCGAGCTGCAAGAAGCGGTTCAAGGTGACGGCGACCGGCAAGGTCCTCACCGGTCAGGCCGGCAAACGCCACGGCATGATCAAGCGCCACAAGAAATTCATCCGCGACGCTCGCGGGACAACTGTCATGTCGGCTCCTGACGCGAAAATCGTCAAGTCGATGATGCCCTACGACCGCTAAGAGGAGGCACGACCATGTCCCGAGTCAAAGGTGGAACCACGACCCACGCCCGCCACAAGAAGGTAATCGACGCCGCGAAAGGCTATTACGGCCGCCGCTCGACCAACTTCAAGACCGCCACCCAGGCCGTCGACAAGGCGAACCAGTACGCCACGCGCGACCGCAAGAACCGCAAGCGGAACTTCCGTTCCCTGTGGATCCAGCGCATCAACGCCGCTGTGCGCCAGCATGACGAAGCGCTGACCTACTCCAAGTTCATCAATGGCCTCGCCGTGGCCGGGATCGAAGTGGACCGCAAGGTCCTCGCCGATCTCGCCGTGAACGAGCCGGATGCGTTCGGTGCCATCGTCGATAAGGCGAAGGCCGCGCTCGCGTAACACCTCGCAAGAGGTCACAAGTTTCAGGAAGCCGCGGACCTCGCAGGGGGTTCGCGGCTTCTTTCGTTTCCGGCACCGCTCATCCGAGCCCGTGGCTCGTCTTCGCGGGTCCGGGCGAAGAGAGGCCGGGGCCTCGATGAGCCCCCGCCGGGGCACTTGCAAACCACCCCCCCTGTGCTAGCAGGAGGGCGACCAAAACCAAGGGGGTCCGGGATGGACGATCTGAGGCAGAAATATCTGGATCTGGTGGCCGGTGCCGCCGACGAGGCGACGCTCGAAGACATCCGCCTGCAAGCGGTGGGCAAGAAGGGCGAAGTGGCGCTGGCGATGCGCGAACTGGGCAAGATGACGCCCGAGGAGCGGCAGGTGCAGGGGCCCAAGCTCAACGCGCTGAAGGACGAGATCAACTCGGCGCTGGCCGCCAAGAAGGCCGCGCTGGGCGACGCCGCGCTCGATGAGCGTCTGCGCGGTGAATGGCTCGACGTCACCCTGCCCGCCCGCGACCGGCGCATGGGCTCGATCCACCCGGTGTCTCAGGTCACGGAAGAGGTGACGACGATCTTCGCCGACATGGGCTTCGCCGTCGCCGAAGGCCCGCAGATCGAGGACGACTGGCACAACTTCGACGCGCTCAACATCCCGCCGCACCACCCCGCGCGGCAGGAGCATGACACCTTCTTCATGCACCGCGATCCGGGCGACAACCGCCCGCCCCACGTCCTGCGCACCCACACTTCGCCGGTTCAGATCCGCGCGATGCAGAAACAGGGCGCGCCGATCCGCGTGATCGCGCCGGGCCGTGTCTATCGCTCGGATTACGACCAGACCCACACGCCGATGTTCCACCAGGTCGAGGGCCTCGCTATCGACCGCGACATCTCGATGGCGAACCTCAAATGGACGCTGGAGGAATTCTGCCGCGCCTATTTCGAGGTGGACGAGGTCGAACTGCGCTTCCGCGCCTCGCACTTCCCGTTCACCGAGCCGTCGGCCGAGGTCGATCTGCGCTGCTCTTGGGAAGGCGGCCAGCTCAAGGTCGGTCAGGGCGACGACTGGATGGAAATTCTGGGCTCCGGCATGGTCCACCCCAAGGTGCTCGAATCCGCCGGGGTCGATCCGACCCAATGGCAGGGCTTCGCCTTCGGCATGGGCATCGATCGGATCGCCATGCTGAAATACGGCATCCCCGACCTGCGCGCCTTCTTCGACAGCGACCTGCGCTGGCTGCGCCACTACGGGTTCTCGGCGCTGGATATGCCCACGATGCGGGGGGGGTTGAGTAGGTGAACCACGAGTATCTGACAGCTTGTGAGGAAGTTTGTCGGGATTTCTCGCTGCTATCGCCTTCGAGTTCGTTAGAAGGCCTACTCCCTCTTCTCGCGTTTATTTGGGCAATCTACGCCTATTTCAACGGTCGAAATAGAGACCGAATTCAAGAGGCGAAGCGGGAAAGAAGACGAGCCTACGCTGACTTTGTAAGCGAACTAGAGAATGCCCTCTTTGTGAAGACTGTGGACGACGAAACTTCAAACCGCACAGCGCTCAAAAGGCTCTGGACGTCTCACTCGTTGCTGGACCTGGTCTCACCGGTCAAAGTCACCGATCAAGCCACTAAAGTAGTAACTGCTGTGAACGACTACTACTTCGGTAGATTGGACGACATGAAGTGTTCGGATGGCGAAATGAGAAACCCGTATGACAGGATTGTATTCGAAAGAGGCGAGCTCGTCAGATTGATGAAACAGGATGGATCGGAGCTGGATTAATGCCCCTCTTCAGACACGAAAACCGCCAGAAATCCGAACGCACAAAGCGCATCTATGCGCTGTTCGAGATCGCTTATACCTGCGTCGATTTCATTGCCGCGGCGGCCTTTCTGATCGGGTCTTTCCTGTTTTTCTCCGAAGACACCCAGACCGCCGCGACATGGCTGTTCGTCGTCGGCTCCGTCTGCTTCGCGATCAAACCGACCCTGCGGCTCGTCCGTGAACTCAAACTTTACGCCATCGGCGACGACGACGACCTCGCCAAACGCCTGAGGGACTGACCATGACCGACGAGATGGAAGACCTGAACCAGACCTATCCCGGCGCGGGCAATTTCACCTTCGGGGACAGCGAGGCGCTGTGTAACGACCTGCTCGCCCTCGTCCGGTCCGGCCAGAAGCGCGCGACCTGCGACCGGTTGTCGGAGTTCGACGCCGATCCCGACGCCCGGCCCGCGGTCGGCCGCTGCGACATTGCGATGAACTGGGACGGCACCCCGGCCCTCGTTATCCGCACCACCCAAGTTGACGAGGTCGCGTTCAAGGACGTCACCGAAGAGATGGCGCTGGCCGAGGGCGAGAACGACAGCCTCGACGGCTGGCGGCGCGACCACGAGGCCTATTTCACCCGCAACGGCGGGTTCGACCCGAATATGATGCTGCTCTTCGAGCATTTCGAACTGGTAGAGGATCTGGCAGACCGCTGAGCGGTGCCGAGAAAGGACAAGACCGATGAAATTCACACTTTCCTGGCTGAAAGATCACCTCGACACCACGGCCTCGGTGGACGAGATCGCCGAGACCCTGACCGACCTCGGGCTTGAGATCGAAGAGGTCGTGAACCCCGCCGACCGCCTGTCGACCTTCACGCTGGCCAAGGTCAAGCATGCGGAGCAGCACCCCGATGCCGACCGCCTGCGCGTCTGCACCGTCGAGACGAACGAAGGCGACAAGCAGATCGTCTGCGGCGCGCCCAATGCGCGCGAGGGGATCACGGTGGTGCTCGCCAAGCCCGGCGACTACGTCCCCGGCATCGACGTCACCCTGTCCGTCGGCAAGATCCGGGGCGTCGAAAGCCACGGCATGATGGCCTCCGAGCGCGAGCTGGAGCTGTCGGACGAGCACACCGGCATCATCGAGCTGCCTTCGGGCGAGGTGGGCGAAAAGTTCATCGACTGGCTCGCGGCCAACGACCCGGCCAAGGTCGACCCGGTGTTCGACATCGCGATCACCCCGAACCGTCCCGACGCGCTCGGCGTGCGCGGCGTGGCGCGCGACCTGGCCGCCCGTGGTCTGGGCACGCTGAAACCCGCGCCCGAGGCGAACGTGCCGGGCACCTTCAAGAGCCCGATCAACGTGACCATCGACGGCGACACGGCGGGCGACGATGGCTGCTATATCTTTCAGGGCCGGCTCATCAAGGGCGTGACGAACGGACCTTCCCCCGCGTGGCTGCAACAGCGGCTCAAGGCCATCGGCCTGCGCCCGATCTCGGCGCTGGTCGATATCACCAACTTCTTCACCTACGATCAGAACCGCCCTCTGCACGTCTTCGATGCCGACAAGGTCAAAGGCGATCTGCGCATCCACAAGACCACGGGTGGCGAGCAGCTTCTGGCGCTTGATGAAAAGACCTACACGTTCGAACCGGGGATGGTCGTGATCTCTGACGCAGAAGGCGTCGAGAGCGTTGCGGGCATCATGGGCGGCGAGGAAACCGGCTGCACCGAGGAAACCGTGAACGTCTTTCTCGAAGCCGCCGTGTGGGAGCCGATCCAGATCGCCCGCACCGGCCGCGCGCTCAAGATCAACTCCGACGCCCGTTATCGAAACGAACGCGGCATCGACCCGGCCTTCAACCCCCTGGCCATCGAACTGGCAACCCAGATGATCCTCGATCTCTGCGGTGGCGAGGCATCCGAGGTCGTGACCGCCGGTGAGGTGCCGGATACGTCGCGCGCCTACAAGCTCGACACCGCGCGCTGTTCGTCGCTGGTCGGTATGGACATCCCCGCCGAGACGCAGCGCGCCTCGCTTGAGGCGCTTGGGTTCACGATGGAGGGCGACATGGCCCACGTTCCGTCGTGGCGGCCCGACGTGCTTGGCGAGGCCGATCTGGTCGAGGAAGTGGCGCGCATCGCGTCGCTGACCAAGCTGGTGGGCAAGCCCATGTCGCGCGCCACCACGGGCGTGCCGAAACCCGTCCTGACCCCGATGCAGGTGCGCGAGAACACGGCGCGGCGCACGGCGGCGGCACTGGGGTATAACGAGTGCGTCACCTACAGCTTCATCGACGCGGCCTCCGCCGCGCTGTTCTCGGGCGGCGACACCGCGACGATGCTCGAAAACCCGATCTCGTCAGAGATGAGCCACATGCGCCCCGACCTGCTGCCGGGTCTGCTGCAGGCCGCCGCCCGCAACCAGGCGCGCGGGTTCATGGACCTCGCCCTGTTCGAAGTCGGCGCGATCTGGCACGGCGGCGAGCCGGACGAGCAACGTCTGGCGATCTCCGGCGTCCTCATCGGCGCGACGGGGCCCAAGGATGTGCACGGTGCCGCACGCGGCTTCGACACATACGATGCAAAGGCGGACGCCGAGGCGATCCTTGCCGCGATGGGTGCGCCCGCCAAGGTGCAGGTCCTGCGCGGGGCCGAGGGTTGGTGGCATCCGGGCCGGCACGGCAAAATCTGCCTCGGCCCGAAAAAGGTGCTGGGCGTTTTTGGCGAGCTGCACCCAAAGGTGCTGGCAGAGATGGACGTAAAGGGGCCGGCCGTCGCCTTCACGCTCTATCCCGAAGAAATCCCGATGCCGCGCAAGTCGAACGCGACCCGGCCCGCGCTGACGATCTCGGACCTGCAACCGGTGGAGCGCGACTTCGCGTTCGTCGTCGATGCTGATGTCGAGGCGCTGACGCTGGTCAACGCCGCAGCGGGCGCCGACAAGGCCTTGATCGAGGATGTGCGGGTATTCGACCAGTTCACCGGCGGCAAGCTCGGCGAAGCCGGTCAGAAATCCATCGCGATCACCGTGCGGATGCAGCCGACCGACGCCACGCTCACCGAGAAAGAGATCGAAGCGGTCGCGGCGAAGATCGTCGAGAAGGTTTCAAAAGCCACGGGCGGCACGCTGCGCGGCTGAAGCCACTGGTGTCCCGGCCCGTGTCGGGACGCCACTCAAACTGATCGGAGGCCCCAAATGACCCTGAACGTCTACCTCTCAGGCGAAATCCACACGGACTGGCGCGAGCAGATCGTGAACGGCTCGGAGGGGCTGGATGTGACCTTCGCGGCCCCGGTCACGGATCATGCGGCCTCGGACGATTGCGGGGTGGCGATCATGGGGGAAGAGCCGGACAAATTCTGGCACGACCACAAGGGCGCCAAGCTGAACGCGATCCGCACCCGCAAGGGGATTGAAGACGCCGACGTGGTCGTCGTGCGTTTCGGCGACAAGTACAAGCAGTGGAACGCGGCGTTCGATGCCGGCATGGCCGCTGCGCTCGGTAAGTCGCTCGTCATCCTCCAGCCACCCGAACACGACCATGCGCTGAAAGAGGTCGACGCCGCCGCCCTCGCCGTCACCCGGACGCCGGGCGAAGTGGTCGACATATTGCGTTACGTTCTGACTGGAACACTACCCGGCTGACACGAAAAGGGCGCCCGAAGCCGGGCGCCCCTCCGCATGGACCCTTGCGGGCCCAAAGGATGCCTTATCAATTCGCCATGACACTGGCGTCGACATCTGCATCACCCTCGACCGAGGTATCACCGTCGGTCGAAGCCGTGCCATCGGCCATCATGTCGTTGACATCATCGACGTCACCGGCGCCTTCTTCGGTCGCGGGGTTTTCGGCGAAGAACTCGTCTTCGTCGAAGGTTTCCGCGCTGTTCGTCGCGCCGGCCGTGGAATGCACCGTGCGTGCTTCCGCGATGGCGATCATTCCGTCGCCGTCAATGTCGTAGGTCTGGAGTGCGACGGTGGCGTTCTCACCGAAAGCCGCTTCCAGTTCGGCCATTTCCAGCATGCGGTCGTCGTTCTGGTCCATGGCATCGAAGCTCATGGTCTGAGCGGCCGCCATGCCGCCGGTCAGGGCCACGCCGAGGGCCAGCGGTGCTGCGGCGAAAAAGGTCGTGCGTTTCATGATCGTTGCCTTTCATGTCTGCGTTCTGTTGGTGGAGGTTCGTTCCTCCTCGGCGCACCAACGTGTCCCTGCGCTGAATGTTTCTTCCCGATTTCGCACCGGCCCGGCAGGAACGGCTGCAGCCTGCCGGTTCCCCGCGCGAGAGCCGCATCAGATCTGCTCGGACCTCCATGCCAAAGGCCGAAGATTGGCCCCGGTACTTCCGAAAAATTTCTAAATATCAGTGGCTTGATCCGACCATCAGGCCATCGGCCGGAACAACCCGACGCCGCGCGGCGTTCGATCACCAAATCCTGATCCAAATTCGGGACCAGTTGATATGGAGATGAACATGTTTGAACTTACAGGCCTTTTCGGCATCATCCTTCTCGCCCTCGATATCTGGGCGCTCGTGTCGATCTTCTCGTCCGGCGCGTCCACCGGCGCGAAGGTACTCTGGGCGCTGCTCGTGATCGTCCTGCCGCTCCTCGGCTTCATCATCTGGCTCATCGCCGGACCGAAGTCGAACCGCGCGACGGTTTGATCCACGACAAGAAAATCAACTCCCCGGCCCCGGTGCATTGCTGCGCCGGGGCTTTTTCCTGCGTGGCTTTCGCTTCTCCCGACCGCCATGGTAGGTAATTGTCGGCGGGTGCGTTTCAGCCTGCGGACAATCGGAGATCAGTATAGAAAATGTTTCAGGAATTCAGGGACTTCATAGCACGCGGCAATGTCATGGACATGGCCGTGGGTATCATCGTGGGCGCCGCCTTTACTGCGATCGTCAGTTCACTGGTCGCCGACCTCATCAACCCGATCATCGGGTTGTTCACCGGCGGCATCGACTTCACCAATAATTACGCGGTGCTCTCTGGCGACGTGGCCGAGGGCGCATCGCTCGAGGCCGCGCGCGAAGCGGGCGCTTCGGTCTTCGCTTATGGCTCGTTCATCATGGCGATCATCAATTTCGTGATCATCGCATTTGTCGTGTTCATGCTCGTGCGCCAAGTGAACAAGATCAAGGCCGCCGCCGAGAAACCTGAGGAAGAGAGCGCACCGGAAGATCCGCCGACTCCGGTGGAAGTGCAGCTCCTCACGGAAATCCGCGACGCCCTCAAGTCCGCCTGACGGACGCGCCGACGCGACACCGGGGTCCGCCAACGCGGGCCCCGTTCCGTTTCGCCCCCCTGACCAACACTCAAGAACGGACAGATCAAGATGGAAGAACAGCTTCAACAGCAGATCGCGACGTTCCTGGACCGTTTCGGCGGTCTGCTGCCTTACGTCCTCGACGGTTTCAAGGCCCTCGTCATTCTCATCGTCGGGTGGATCCTCGCCGCCGCCGTCAGCCGGATGGTACGCCGCCGGGTCGAAGCGTCGAAACGAATCGACAAGACCATCGGGTCGTTCCTGTCGTCCATCGTCCGCTGGGTCTTGCTCGCAGTCGTCGCGATCACTGTCCTCAACATATTCGGGATCGAGGCGACCTCGCTGGTCGCGATGCTTGGCGCCGCCACGCTGGCCATCGGCCTTGCGCTACAGGGCACGCTGTCCGACATCGCCGCCGGGTTCATGATCATTCTGTTCCGCCCTTATCGGAACGGCCAGTATATCTCGATCGACGGGACCTCCGGGACGGTCACTGAGATCAACCTTTTCTTCACCGAGATGGCCACGCCCGACAATGTCCAGATCATCGTGCCGAACGGCAAAGCCTGGGGCGCGATCATCACCAACTGGTCGCACCACGAAACCCGCCGCGTCGATATCGTGATGGGCATCGACTATGCCGACGACATCGACAAGGCGCTGAAGGTGATGCTCGACATGGCAAATGCCGATCAGCGCGTGCATGACGACCCTGAGCCTTGGGCGCGGGTGACGAACCTTGGCGGCAGTTCGGTCGACCTGACCATGCGTATGTGGGCGGACTCCGCGGACTACTGGGACCTCAAGTGGGAGTTCACGAAAGGGCTGAAGGAAGCCTTCGACGCGGCCGGGCTGTCCATCCCGTTCCCCCATCGCACGCTCTACGTCAAAAGCGACGAGGGCGACGCGGTGACCATCGCGCGGCAATCCGACTCGTAGCGCTATGCGGAAACCATGCTATCCTCTTCTACATATCGTGAGGGGGAGGTCATCATGGACCGCAGGTTATTCATCACGGCATCCGCCGCTGCACTTCTTGCGGGCACGTCGGCCCGCGCCGAGCGGATGCTGGTCAACTCCCCCGGTGACGGATTTCTGAACCTGAGATCCGGGCCGGGGTCCGGTTTCAACATACTCTACCAGATGCCGCACGGCTCCTCGGTCGAAACGCTCGAAAGCGCCGGCGGCTGGGTTCGTGTGCGGCATGAGAGTGGCGCGGTCGGCTGGGCCTTTGCCCGTTACCTTGCCAGCGCGGGCACTTCGCCCTTCCGATATATCTACTCGGCGGGGGATGGCTATCTGAACCTGCGCACGGGACCGGGAACCAAGTTCAACATCATCCGTCGCATGTACAACGGCGAAGAAGTGCGCCTTCTGGAACGGCGCGGATCATGGGTCCGCGTGCGGCACGAAAGCGGGGCCGTGGGCTGGGCATCGGAGAAATTCATGCGGCGCTGATTTCGCCCCATTTGGCCGTTGACACGGCCACCCCCGGCGGCTATCTGCCCCCTCGTGTGAATGGCGTGGTAGCTCAGCCGGTTAGAGCACAGCACTCATAATGCTGGGGTCGGCGGTTCAAGTCCGCCCCACGCTACCACACGGACCTCCCGAATTCCGGTTGTGACAGGGCGCCCCGACCGGGGCACCCCATACGTTCATTTCAGCCCCGAATGGCGAGCGTCGGCGACACCACGTCGATCTCCAGCGCACGCCCGACGGCGTAGTTCGTGAGCTGTCCGGCGTGGACGTTCAGCCCTCCAAGCAACCCCTCGTCGGCCTCCATCGCCGCGCGCCAGCCCTGATCGGCGAGCCGCATCATGTAAGGCAAGGTCGCGTTGCCCAGCGCAATGGTCGAGGTGCGGGCGACCGCGCCAGGCATATTCGCCACACAGTAGTGCATGATCCCGTCCACTTCGTAGATCGGATCCTGGTGCGTCGTGGCCTTGGATGTCTCGAAGCAGCCGCCCTGGTCGATCGCCACGTCGACAAGCGCCGCTCCCGGCTTCATCTCCGACAACTGCGCCCGGCTGATGAGCTTGGGCGCCGCTGCACCGGGGATCAGCACGGCACCGATCACCATATCGGCCTCGGCCACCAGTTCCGCCGTGCGCGCCTGGGACGCATAGGCGGTGTTGAACTCACCCCGGAACATATCGTCGAGCTGGCGCAGCCGGGTCAGCGACATGTCGAGCACCGTGACATCGGCCCCCATGCCCGAGGCGACGCGGGCCGCCTGTGTGCCCACCACACCACCGCCGATCACCACGACCTTGGCCGGCGACACGCCCGGCACACCGCCCATGAGCACGCCGCGCCCGCCATTGGCCTTCTGCAAAGTCCAGGCCCCGACCTGAGGGGCGAGCTTGCCCGCCACCTCGGACATCGGGGCGAGGAGCGGCAAGCGACCGTCCCGGTCCGTCACCGTCTCATAGGCAATGGCCGTCGCGCCGCTGGCGAGCAGGTCGCGGGTCTGATCCGGGTCGGGTGCGAGGTGGAGGTAGGTGAAGAGTACTTGGCCCTCACGCAATTGCTTGCGCTCGACCGCCTGTGGCTCTTTTACCTTCACGACCATGTCTGCGCGGGCAAACACCTCTTCCGCCGTATCCACGACACCGGCGCCGAGGGCGCGGTAGGCATCGTCGTTGAAGCCGGAGCCTTCACCGGCGCCTGTTTCGACGATCACCTCGTGGCCGTGGGCAATGGCTTCGCCGGCGGCAGCGGGCGTCAGACCGACGCGGAATTCCTGCGGTTTGATTTCTTTCGGGCAACCTATCAGCATGACGTTCTCCTTCTTTGTGACGACGCTACGCCGACCCGCCCGCAATGGGGTTGAAAAATATCCGTGCAAAACGAACGTTCTTCGAATAATTCACTCCTCATTGGCCAATCTGTTCGCAGGAGCTTCGATGGAACCGGAAATCGACGACATGGACCGCCGCATTCTGCACGTCCTTCAACGGAAGGGGCGGATATCGAATGCCGATCTTGCAGAACGGGTCCATCTCTCCGCCTCTGCCTGCCACCGCCGGGTCCAGCGGCTCGAAAAAGATGGGTACATCCGCGACTACGTGGCCCTGCTGGCTGCGCGGCGGATCGGCTATCCGACGATGGTTTTCGTCGAAATATCCCTTTCCGGTCAGGCGGACGAACTGCTCGAGGCATTCGAACGCGAAGTGGCGCTCGTGCCGGAAGTCCTCGAATGTCACCTCATGGCCGGGACGGCGGACTACATCCTAAAGGTCGTCGCCCGCGACACCGACGACTTCGCGCGCCTGCACCGCCAGAAGCTCGCCCGTCTGCCGGGTGTGCAAGGCATGCAATCGAGTTTTGCACTGCGCACGGTGTTCAAGACGACCGCGCTTCCGACCTAGGCTGGCATCAATACCGGCGCGCGCCGTTCACGGATCGGCAGGTGAAGGAGCGCCGAGAGCGCACCCACACCGACGCCCACCCACCACACCATCGTGTAGTCGCCGGTCAGGTCATAAAACCGCCCGCCCAGCCAGACGCCCAGGAAACTGCCAAGCTGGTGCGAGAAAAAGACGATGCCATAGAGCGTGCCCATGTAGCGCAGGCCGTAGAGATGCGCGACAAGGCCGGACGTGAGCGGCACGGTGGCAAGCCACAGGCTCCCCATCGTGATCGAAAAGACGACGACGCTGAGCGGCGTGATCGGAAGCATGATGAAGACGGCCGCGAAGACAGTGCGGAGCGTGTAGATGCCGACAAGGACATACTTCTTCTGAACCCGCCCGCCGAGCCAGCCGGCAAACAGCGTCCCGGCCACGTTCGCCGCCCCGACAAGCGCCATCGCCAGAGCCCCGAGCGCTGAGGTCGTCGTGACTCCGACGCTTGCGAGCAATCCGCCGGGATCGATGGCCCCGCACATCTCGGTCACGAAGGCTGGGAAATGCGCGGTCATGAAGCCGAGCTGATAGCCACAGGAAAAGAAACCGAGGAAGATCAGGGCAAAGGACGGGTCGCGCATGGCGCGCGTCAAAACCGTGCCAAGGCTCTCGACGATCTCCTGCCGATTTGCCACCGGCGCCCGCATCAGGGGGAGGACCGCCAGCACCGCGAGGATCGCGACCGCGAAGATGAGAAAGACATTCTGCCACGGCATGAAGCCCAGAAGCCATTCGGCCACGGGCGGCCCGAAGATCTGGCCTGACGACCCCACGGCGGTCGCCACGGCCAACGCCAGCGAGCGTTGCGCGTCCGAGGCCGCCCGCCCGACCACGGCAAGAATGACGCCAAACCCTGTGCCCGCCACGCCGAAACCGATGACGAACTCAAGCGCGTCATGCGCACCCGGCGTGACCGCGAAAGACGATCCGACCAGTCCGGCCGCGTAAAGAAGCGCGCCCAGAATGATCGCTTTGCGGTCACCGACCTTCTCGGCGATGGCGCCAAAAATCGGTTGCCCGATGCCCCAGGCGAGGTTCTGCATGGCAATGGCAAAACTGAACTCGGCCCGTGGCCAGCCGAATTCCGATGCGATGGGAATCTGGAAGACCCCGAAACTCGCCCGGATCGCGAAACTCACCATCAGGACGAGACACCCGGCGATCAGAACCGGGGTGAACAGGCGCGGCTGCGACATGGGGAACCCTCCGTTGCACCTGCAATCTTCCCATTTCGCGGCCCGCGTCAAACGCGAATTCGTGATACGCCATATCACCTTTCCCTATCCGGGCTGCCGGGCTAGACGGAACTCCATGACTGAGACGCTAAAGGACATCTACGCAGCCCGCGTGGCGGACGGCACGCTGACCCCGGACCCGGCGCAGGAGGAGGCCCTGCCGCTCCTCGACGATATCCGGGCCCATCTCGTCGCCACACCCGCGAAACGGCGCGGCCTCCTGGGCGGACTGTTTCACAAGCCTGAGGATGTGCCCGGCGGGCTTTACCTCTGGGGTGGTGTCGGGCGCGGAAAGTCCATGCTGATGGACCTGTTCATCGAACATCTCCCGATCGCCGAGAAGCGGCGGGTCCACTTCCACGCTTTCATGCAGGAGGTGCAGGAAGGCCTGCACGCCGCGCGCAAGGCGGGCGAATCCGACGCCATCGCGCCTGTCGCCGCGCGCATCGCCAAGGACCTTCGCGTTCTGGCGCTCGACGAAATGCAGATCACCGACATCGCCGACGCGATGGTCGTCGGTCGGCTGTTCGAAGTCCTTCTGCGCGAAAACGTGGTCATCGTCACGACGTCGAACCGCGTTCCGGACGACCTCTACAAAGACGGGCTGAACCGCCAATTGTTCCTCCCCTTCATTGATCTCATCAAGGAACGACTGGTCGTCCACGAACTGACCAGCCACCGCGACTATCGGCAGGACCGTCTGACGGGCGGCAATGTCTATTTCACCCCCGCCGACGCCGAGGCGCGCAAGGCGATGGACGCGGTCTGGAAGGACCTGACCGGCGGCGGAACAGCGGAGCCGCTCATTCTCAACGTCAAGAACCGGGCCGTCGAGATTCCCGCCTATCGCAACGGCGTCGGGCGTGCCGCGTTCTACGAGTTGTGCGGGCGGATGCTCGGGCCAGCGGACTATCTTGCCATCGCGGACGCGCTGAAGGTGCTCGTCCTTGACGACATCCCCTCATTGTCGCGCCAGAATTTCAACGAGGCCAAGCGCTTCGTCACCCTGATCGATGCACTCTACGAGGCGCATGTGCGATTGGTCGCGAGCGCGGCGGCACAGCCGGAATACCTCTATGTCGAGGGCGAAGGCAGCTTTGAATTCGAACGCACGGCAAGCCGGCTGCGGGAAATGCAGGACAAGGATTGGGGGCGGTAGACCGATACACGGTCTTTGCGACGAAATGCCTATCGCTCGTCCGCCGTCTCGTCGCCGCCTGAACCTTCAGCGCGGAAGCAGCGCAATCGGCGCGTCCGGATCTCGCGCGAAGTCGAGGGGCGCTTTGTCGGTGGCCGCCGTGGAGCGCTTGAAGTCATACCGCATCAGAGCACCATCCGCTTCGGACGCGACGATCAGGCACTGATACAGGTGGTTCGGCCCGGCGTAGAGATCCACAAGCCCGCGCAGCTTCGGTGCGTCCTGAATGTCGAGAGCGAAGCCGCCATCACGGAACTCGAGCACCGGATACATCTCCTCGCCGACCGCAACACGCATGTGCGCCGCTTTGCGCGCTTTTTTCTTCTGTGCGGCCGCGAGTTCTTCGCGAAGGTTTTCCGGCAAATGATCCATTGCGCCCTCCTGATTATCGAAACCATGCCAGCGCAATGGTTTGCGTCAAGATAACGATCCTGAGATCGAGTCTGTTCCTGTCAGGTGTTGTTTTCTTCCACCAGGTCGACACCGACGACCGGCCGAAGAACATGCGGTCGCGTAGGGTCGTAGAGCGCCGAATCCTTGAACGCCCGGACCTTGCCGAGCGCGGGACCCACCAGGATCAACGCCGTGCGCGTGATTTTTTCGGCCCGCACCTTCAGGCGGATGTCCGAAAGCGTGCCACGAATGAGCATCTCGTCCGGCCACCCGACGCGGTAGGCGACCACGACAGGGCAGTCCGCACCGTAATGCGGCGTCAGCACACGCTCAATCTCGCGCATGTTGCGCACGCCAAGGTGGATGGCGAGCGTCGCGCCGGTCCGCGCGAAGTTTTCCAGCGTCTCGCCCTCGGGCATTGCCGTCGACTGCATGGAAACCCGTGTCAGAACAATGCTTTGCGCTATTTCCGGGACTGTCAACTCCTGGCCCAGAGCGGCAGCAGCTGCGGCATAGGCAGGCACGCCCGGAATGATCTGATAGTCGATGTCCGCTTCGCGCAGCCGTCGGATCTGCTCGGCGATGGCCCCGTAGAGCGACGGATCGCCGGAATGCACGCGGGCCACGTCCTCGCCCCGCTCATGGGCCGCGACGATCTCGGCATGTGTCTGATCCAGCGTCATCGGCGCGGTGTCCATCACGCGCGCGCCATCCGGAGCACAAGCAACGACTTCAGGCGGCACGAGCGATCCGGCGTAGAGGCATATGGGACACTCCCCGATGATCCGCTGCGCCTTGAGGGTCAGCAATTCCGGGTCACCCGGACCCGCTCCGATGAAATAGACGGTCATGGTGTGTCCTCCGTTTCGAGATGCCGGTTGCCCACGTCGCGCAGGTCACCATCGATTCGCCGGGCATAGCCGCGCGGCGTGAACATGCGCGGGCCCTCGCCCAGTTCCGCAAGTCGCGAGTTGGACGATCCGATCAGGACGACGGTGAGCATGTCCACCTCGTCCACCTCAAGCTCGGCCAACCTACGGTAGCGTATGTTTTCTTCTGGTCTTCCCAGTGACGAGGCAAGAAGGACAGGGGTATCGGCGGGCCGATGGTCCAACAGGATATCCCGCGCCTCCGCCAGAAGGGTCCTCCGGCGCCGCGACACCGGGTTATAGAAAGCGATCACGAAATCGCCCTCCGCCGCCGCATGAAGCCGCTTCACGATATCCTCGCGCGGAGTCAGAAGGTCCGAGAGCGAGATCGCGCAGAAGTCGTGACCCAGCGGCGCACCGGCCCGCGCGGCCGCCGCCTGAAGTGCCGAGACGCCGGGTGTCGAGATGACCTCCACCCGCCGCGCGGCATCCGACACGCCGGTCTCATGCGCGCCACGGTCGAGAAGCTCGAACACGAGCGCGCCCATCGCGTAGATACCGGCATCGCCTGAGCAGATCAGCGCGACATTGCGACCTTTCCCGGCCTGCTCAAGGGCATACCGGCACCGATCCTCTTCTCCGCCCAGCGGAAAATCCGACCGCGTCTTGCCTGCTACGAGCGGGCCGAGGAGGTCGATATAGAGGCCATAACCCACAAGCTCTTGGGCTTCCTGGATCAGCCGCGACGCTTCCGGGGTGCGCCAGGTCGCCTGCCCCGGCCCGATCCCGATGATCGACAGTTTGCCGCGGGCCCGGCCCGCGGGCGCGGTGAGGGGCGCGGGTGCATTCGCCAGGGCACAGGTGGTATTCGCCGTTTTGCGCTTGGTGACCGCGAGGATCGCATCCTCACCCGCGCTGGCCAGTGCTGCGCCTTCGGCGACACCGTGGCATCCCACCTCGGCAAAGACGACCTCCGAAGGGGTGGCCAGACGGGGGGTCATGGCCTCCAGTTCGTCCGCAGAGAAGACCTTGAGTGGCACACCGAGGTCGCGGGCGAGCGCGTTCATGGCCGGCTCATCGCCCTTCAGGTCCAGCGTGGCAACGGCAGCGATCGCCCCATGCGCCACGCCAGCTTCAGCCAGCATCACATCGACGGATGCGCGCAATTCGGCCGGATCGGCCCCCCGCGCGCAGCCCACACCAAGGACGAAGGACTGCGGGTGGTAGACGAGCCGTTGTGGGCCACCGTCCACCGGTTCTTCGGTCACCACGAGTTCCACCCTGCCGTCGGGATCGCTCTCGATCTCGAAGACCGCATTCCCGATCACCTTCGCACCGCCGCCGGACAACATCGCGGCCATCGCGGACTTGGCATCCTCCGGATTCGCAAGACGATAGCCCGCAGGCGGCACGTCGAGCGCAACACCCAAGGCCACGTCTCCAGCCGTGGTCACCGCAGCTTTGGCCCCAAGCGCCTCGGCGATTTCGGTTGCAAGCCGGTTCGCCCCGCGATGCCCGCCCAACAGCGGGATTGCGACGCTGCCGTCATCGGACACGGCGATGACCGGTGGCTCCGTTCGCTTGTCCGCGAGGATCGGCGCGACGGCGCGTATCAGGATGCCCGCCGCGCAGACGCCCACGATGGGCGTTCCCGCCGCAAACAGGTCGCGCGTATGATCGAGCGCATTCGGGAAGAAGGCATCGGCCTTTTCGACCCGCCCCTCCCGACCATGAACGGACGCGCCGAGCGCATCGGCCACGCGATGCGCGACGGCCTCGCCGGAGCGGTTGAGACAGAGGACGACAGGTTTCAAAGCCACGGATCGGAGCCTTTCGTGACGAGTATCAGAGAGAAATAAGGGGCCGGGTCCGGCGCTTCGGCCAGCGGCAGGATCCGCTCGGCGTCCAGCGTGGCCCGTTCGACATAGATAGCCTGCTCGGCAAGCCCCAACTGGTCGAGGACATCGCGGATGCGGGAAAGGTGGCGGCCAACCTTCATGATGACCACCGCCTCGGCCTGTTCGACTTTACTGGCAAGCATTGCGCTGTCGATGGGGCCCGGCAGGACCGTGAGCACCTCGTTGCGTGCCACGAGCGGGCGCAAGGCCCCTGCGGTCGCAGCAGAGACGGAGGTGATGCCGGGAATGACGGTGACCGGGAAACGCTCCGCAAGTCGGGAATGAAGATACATGAACGACCCGTAGAAGAACGGGTCCCCTTCGCAGAGCACCGCCACGTCGCGACCGGCCTCCAGGGCCGCCGCGATGCGCTCTGCTCCCACTTCATAGGCCGCCTGAGCGGGCTCACGGGCCTTGGTCATCGGCACTTCGATCACGATCTCATCGGCGTCCGGCCGGATCAGGTCCGCCGCGATGGACCGCGCGAAGCTGTCGGTGCCGGGTAGAGTGGGATAAGCGACGACCTCCGCCGCGCCGATGACCCGCGCGGCCCGGAGCGTCATCAGGTCCGGATCGCCCGGCCCGAGGCCCACACCGATGAGCATGCCGGTCATCGTTTCAAAAGGCTCCACTGCGTCACGGTCATGGCGGAGCGCCAGCCCCGCATAGACCCGAGCGGCTCGGCACGATCCACCGCGATCCGGGTGAGTTCCCCGCCATGGCGGAAATGCAGGTCATTGAGGAGCCCTTCGCTTTCCAGCGTCACCGCGTTGGCGACGAACCGGCCAAGGGGCCGCAGGGCCTCCCACGCCGCGCGAAACGTCTCTTCGCTCATCCCGCCACCGACGAAGATGGCGTCCGGGCGTTCGAGGCCTTGCAGAACCATCGGCGCTTCGCCGTCTACGAGGTCGAGCCGCGGCGCACCCAGCGCCAGCGCATTCGCGGCCGCCATGGCCCGCCGGTCGTCTCGCGGTTCGATCCCGATTGCGCGGGCATAGCGTGCCGCGCGCATCCACTCGATCGCGACGGACCCGGAGCCGCACCCGATATCCCACAGCAGCGCGCCGCGCATCGGCATGAGCTTGGCCACGGTGATCGCCCGCACCTCGCGCTTGGTCATGGTGCCATCGGACTCGAAGAGTTCATCCGCAAGTCCGGGAACGCGTGGCACGAGGGCCGCGTCCGGGGCGGCAATGCACTCCACGGCGAGGGTGTTGAAAGCGGGGACTTCGTGGGACCAGCTTTCCGCAATGCCGTCGAACCGAGTCTCGTCCTTCCCGCCCATATTGGCGAGCACCGTCATGGGCGACTTCCCGAACCCACGTTCCGTCAGGAACCGCGCGATCTGGGCCGGAGTCTCTTCACCCGTCGTCAGGATCAGGAGCCGCGCGTCGGGCTGGATGAAGGCGATCATCTGCTCGACCGGGCGGCCGTGCACCGTGAGCGTCTCGAGGTCTGCCATGCTCCACCCCATTCGCGCACTGGCGAGTTGGAAGGCGGAGAGCTGCGGATGGAACGTGATCTCGTCCGCCGGAATCGCGCGCCCGATGCGCGCGCCGACCGAGAACCAGAGGGGGTCGCCGGTGGCCAGCACGACCACGCGCTTGCCTTTGTAGGACAACAGCTGGTCGATCAGCGCATCGAAGGGCGACGGCCAGGCGACTCGTTGCGCCGTGAGTCCATCCGCAAGCGTATGGTGCCGGTCGCCGCCGACGATGATCTCGGCCGTTTCGACAACGGTGCGAGTCGCAGGGGTCAGACCGTCGAGCCCATCCTCGCCGATCCCGACGATATGAAGCCAGGGCGCGCTCACTGCACCCGCTCCGGCAGACCTGCGGCCAGCGCATTGACCGCGGCCGAGGCGATGGCCGACCCGCCGCGGCGCCCCCGCAGCGCGACGTAGTCGCAACCGCGCGGGTTGTTCGCAAGCTCCGCCTTGGACTCGGCGGCCCCCACGAAACCGACGGGGAACCCGAGGATCACGGCGGGCTTCGGCGCGCCGGCATCGAGCAGTTCGAGAAGGTGGAACAGCGCCGTCGGGGCGTTGCCGATGGCGACCACCGCGCCCTCAAGCCTGTCGGCCCAAAGCTCTACCGCGGCTGCGCTGCGTGTATTGCCGATGTCGCGCGCGCGCTCCGGCACCGATGCGTCATTGAGTGTCACCACGACCTCGTTCTGAGCGGGCAAATAGCGCCGGATGATCCCCGCGCCCACCATCTCGCAATCACACAGAACCGGCGCGCCGGATGCCAGCGCCGCCTGCCCCGCCGCAAAGGCCCCGTCGGAAAACGCCAGCCGGTCCGCAACTTCCACCATCCCGCAGGCATGGATGATCCGCGTGGCAAGCTGCGCCATGCCCGCATCGAACCGATCCAGCCGCGCTTCCTTTTCGACGGTCGCGAAGCTCTGACGGTAAATTGCAGCCGGGTCACGCTCGTAGCGCAGGGGCGGGCGTCCAGTCATTTCGAGCGCGCCGACTCGGGGCCGTGCGGGTGCCTGGCGTGCGGGTATTCTGCGTGATGGTGGTGATGGTGCCCGTGATCGTGGTCATGGTCGTGGTGATGGTGGTGATCGTGCAGGTGCAGGCGGCACTCACCGGTGCAGAACGTGTCGCAGTATGTGCAATCCTCGACCCGGGAGCCGGGGGCCTGTGCCCCCTGCCCTTCGACATGGTGGTGGTGGCTCTCCTGCACAGCGCCCACCTCGGCTTCGAAACCCAGCACTTCGACCCGGTATTTGCACATCACGCAGGTCGGGGGCGGCGTGTCGGAAAACGCCGGATGCCCCGCCCGGTCCTCCGGCTTGATGTGTTTATGTGCGCCACCGTCCATCGACAGGACCTGTTCGCGATAGGGGCAGGTGCCGCAGTTCGGCGGCGGAACAGTGCCCAGTTGCTCGGTCACGCGCTCGGCGAAGGTTTCGAGCACCTTGGGATGGTCGTTCAGGTAGCCCGCCTTGACGAACTGGATCTCGGGGTGCGCTGCGGCAACACGATCGGTGAAGCCATAGATCCGGTCGATCAGGATGCCGGTGAACAGGAAATAGGGGAACACGACGATCCGCTTGTAACCCAGCTTGGCCGCATGTTGCAGGCAGGGCTCGACCAGCGGGAAAGTGACACCGGAATAGCCGACCTCCAGCCAGCCGAAGCCCAACCCTTCCTGCAAGAGCCGTGCGATCTTGGCGACGTTCGCATTGGCGTCCGGGTCGGACGCGCCACGCCCGATCACGACGAGACAGGTCTCTTCGCGCGGAACGGGGCCGTGTTCGGCATCCGCCGCCGAAACGGCATCGCGCACGCGCTCGCCGGCGGCCGCGACCATCTTCGGGTCCACGCCAAGTTCGCGGCCATAGGACACCTCGACCCCATGTTCGGCAGCATAGGTGTTGAGCACCGCGGGAATGTCGTTCTTGGAATGCATCGCAGCGAACAGCATCCCCGGTACGGCGAGGATCTTGTCGCATCCCGCGTCACGCAGGTTGTCGAGCCCCGATCGGATCACCGGGTTGGCAAATTCGAGGTAGCCATAATCGACCATCCAGTCGTCAGGGAAATAGGCGGGCAGCTTTTCGGCCAGCACCTTGAATTCATCGACGGCAGCCTGGCTGCGCGAGCCGTGGCCACAGATCATCACGCCGGTCTTGGACATCTCAGGCCTCCTGCGTTTCGGAATCGGCGGCCTCATCGGTCTCGTCCGAGACCTCTTCGTCCTTTCGGCCGCGCAGCGCACCCCAGACGGCAACGCCGATGGCCACACCGATCGCGACACCGGCGACGAGGTGGTCGTGCCCGGCCACGTCGGCAAGATGGCCCGGATGGGCCAGCGCCATGCCGGGCAGGAAAGCGAAGAAAGCGAGAAGGCGGGTCATCGGCATGGTCCTTTGCAGCGTCCGGGCGCGGAGAGGCCATGCGTCATCGACCGACGACACCGCGCCCTGATCCCCGGTCTGGGTCGATCATTCGGCAGTCACCTCTCCGGCCCCTCTTGGGGCATCGTCGCGGGAGTCACTACAGGAAAGGCGACACCCGCTCAATCGAAAGCGTCGTATGTGCAGGAGCGCACGAAGCTTGCGCCGATTGAACCGTATCGCACAGATGATCGTTTCCCTATGTAAGTGGCCAAGCAAACATGAGGAGACGCACGATGGGCTATCTCGAGAACGGCGAATGGAACACCGGTTGGTATGACACCAAGGCGCATGGCGGCAAGTTCGTGCGCAGCGAAACGAAGTTCAGAAACTGGATCACGCCGGATGGATCCGCCGGTCCGACCGGCGATGCCGGATTCAAAGCCGAATCGGGTCGCTATCACCTCTATGTCTCCTACGCCTGCCCGTGGGCCCACCGCACCCTGATCTTCCGCACGCTGAAGGGCCTTGTGGATCACATCGACGTTTCGGTCGTGCATCCTGACATGCTCGACGACGGCTGGACCTTCGACACGGATTTCGTCGGCGCCACGGGGGACACGCTTATGGGCAAACCGTTCCTGCGTGACATCTACACGGAGGCCGACCCGACCATTTCGGGCCGCGTCACGGTGCCGATCCTGTGGGACAAGAAGACGAACGCCATCGTATCCAACGAAAGCGCCGAGATCATCCGGATGTTCAACTCGGCCTTCAACGATCTCACCGGGGACACGCAGGATTTCTATCCCGCAGACCTCCATGACGAGATCGAAACCGTGAACGCCCGCGTCTATGACACGGTGAACAACGGCGTCTACAAGTCCGGTTTCGCCACGTCGCAGGACGCCTATGACGAGGCCGTGGGTGCGCTGTTCGACTCGATGGACTGGCTCGAGGACATCCTGTCGCGGCAGCGCTATCTGACCGGCGACCGGGTGACCGAAGCGGACTGGCGGCTCCTGCCCACCCTTCTGCGCTTCGATCCGGTCTATCACGGCCACTTCAAGTGCAACCGGAACCGGCTGGTCGACTTCCCGAACCTCTGGGCCTATTCCCGCGAGCTTTACCAGTGGCCCGGTGTCGCGAACACGGTTCACCCCGACCACTACATCCGCCACTACCACTACAGCCATGAAAGCGTGAACCCGCATCGGATCATCCCGGTCGGGCCGACCATCGACTGGGACGCCCCGCATGGCCGCGACCGGGCCGCGCCGGTCGCGAAATCCGCCTGACAGAGCTTGTGAAGCTGCGTTCATGCCTCATATTGGAGGTATGAACGTCATCTTCATCATCATCGTTGGCGCGGCCGCAGGTTTCGTGGCGACCCGGCTCATGAAGGTCGAAACCGACATCCTGACCACGGTCGCCATCGGCGTGATCGGCGCGCTCATCGGCGGGCTCGTGCTGCGCATCATCGTGAGTGTGGGGAGCGTCGCCTTCGGCTTTCTCGGTGCCGTCGTGGGGGCTGCGTTCCTGATCTGGTTCTGGCAGACCTACGTCAGGAAGTGACTATTTGAACGGCGCCATCCCCTCGCGCGCCAGTTCGTCGGCCTTTTCGTTCTCGGCATGGCCCGCATGGCCCTTGATCCATTTCCACTCGACCTGGTGACGCGCCTGCGCCTCGTCGAGCCGCTGCCATAGCTCCGCGTTTTTGACGGGCTTCTTCGCGGCGGTCTTCCAGCCGTTGCGCTTCCACCCATGAATCCAGGTGGTGACGCCGTTCTTCACATACTGGCTGTCCGTCACGATCGTCAGGTCCGAGGGCCGCTCGAGCGTTTCCAACGCCATGATCGCGGCCATCAGCTCCATCCGGTTGTTGGTCGTCGCGGCCTCGCCCCCCGACAGGTTGCGTTCCTTCACGACCCGTTCGCCATCCTTGGCCTGAAGAAGAACACCCCAGCCGCCGGGGCCGGGATTGCCGGAGCAGGCACCATCCGTGTGCGCGACAAGTTCAACCATGCGACAACACCCAGATCCACGGGGCTTTCGTCCCATCGAGGCCACGCCCCTCGCCTTTCTTTCGGGTGATCGGCGTGAATCCCGCCGTGTTCAAATAGTCGTCCAACTCGTCCTCGGCATAGTAGGTGTAGAACCTCCCGATCCCGTCGCGTTTCTCGCCGGTCCCAAGCTTCACCCCGATATGAAAATGCCCGCCGGGTTTCAACGCCCGATGGACCTGAGCGAGGTGACCGGGGAAGTCGGCGCGCGGTGCATGGAGGAGCGAGAAGTTGGCCCAGACCCCGTCGTAAACCCCGTTCGCGTCAAGGTCGGCGAACACTGCCTGCCGGGCAGGCACGTCGCGTTGGCGCGCCAGTTCCACCATCGCGGCGGAGGCATCGGTCGCATCGACCCGTAACCCCGCATCCATCATCCGACGCGACATCGCCCCGGTGCCACAGCCGAGGTCGAGCACCTCCGCCCTCTTCGGCAGCGCGGCCAGAAAGGCATCCAGCCCCGGATGCTCGACGCCTGCCACCATGTCCGCATAGTCCTGCGCCCGGGCGTCGTAGACCGCGATGGTCTCACGGTCCACGCTCATGCGAAATGGCCGATGACGAGGCACGGGACGACGACGGCCGTGAGAAGCAACCGCAGGCGCGGCCACCAGTCCGGCGCCAGCCGCGCGCGCGCCGCCGCGATGTCGACCGGCAGGATGAACAGAAACCCGGCCGCCAGTGTCAGAAGGGTGTTTTCGCCGAAGGCGAAGAAGAACGCCCAGAGTGCGGGGATCACGGAGATCACATAAAACGTGGTCGCCTGTCGACCCGTCGCGCGGGTTGCGAAACCCCAGATGACGCCGGACATGAAGGCGAGGATGATCATCCCGTAATCCGCGAGCACACCGAAACCCACGAAGTAATCTGACAGGGCCGGAACGGCGACGAAACTCGTGACCAGTCCCCAGACGAAAGGGATAAGCCCGGCAAGGCCGAGCAGCAG
This sequence comes from Maritimibacter sp., assembly GCA_002695005.1. GTDB lineage: Bacteria > Pseudomonadota > Alphaproteobacteria > Rhodobacterales > Rhodobacteraceae > Maritimibacter. The sequence goes on along the minus strand of NZNT01000020.1, from coordinate 128,555 downwards.
CGGGACGCGCGGGATCAGACTCATGCGCGCTCCAGCGCGAGTCGGCCCGCGAGCAGCGCGAAGATCCCGGCGAACGAGCGGTTCAGCCACCGCATCGCGCGCTCGGAGGCGAGTAAGCCGTCGCGCGCCTTGGCCGCGAAAGCACCGTAAAGGGCGAAGACGATGAAAGTCAGCGCCATGAACACGAGGCCGAGGGTGATCATCTCGCCAGTCGCGGCCGCCGGATCGCCCGACAGGAACGGCGGCAGGAGAGCGAGGAAAAAGACCGAGAGCTTGGGGTTCAGGATATTGATGAGTGCGCCGCGCGTGGCGATCCGGCGGCCCGGGTCCCCGGTCGTCTCGCGGCTCACGGCAAGCGTGCCGCCAGAGCGCAGCGTCTGCCACGCCAGCCACAGAAGGTATGCGACGCCCGCGAACTTCACCACGTTGAACAGGACTGCCGAGGTATGCAGCACAGCGGCAAGACCCAGCGTTGCGGCAGCGAGGTGCGGGACGATCCCGACCGTGCAGCCCAGCGCGGCCCAAAGCGCCGCGCGCCGCCCCCGGCCAAGACCGACGGCCAGCGTGTAGACGACCCCGGTGCCGGGAATGACGACCACGACAAGCGCGGTCAGCAGGAATTGGGCGGATATCATCGGGGACTCCTCGCGGGTTCGGCAATCATGTCACTTCGCACCCGCGATGGCCCCGGCGGTCAAGCAGGTTCGCGCAGCACGCGCGGCACCTTGAACTCGACATTTTCGGTCGCGGTTTCGACGGTCTCCACCGTCACCTCGTAACGGTCGCGGAAGGCCTCGATCACCTCGTCCACCAGCACTTCGGGGGCGCTCGCGCCCGCTGTCAGGCCGATGGAGCGGACGCCCTCGAGCGCGCGCCAGTCGATCTCATCCGCCCGGCCGACAAGCTGCGCGTAGTCGCAGCCGCGTGAGCGCGCGACTTCCACCAGCCTGCGGGAGTTTGAGGAATTCGGCGCACCGATCACCAACAAGGCGTCCGCACGCGGAGCAATGGCCTTCACCGCCTCCTGCCGGTTCGTCGTCGCGTAACAGATGTCTTCCTTGTGCGGCCCGATGATGGCCGGGAACCGCGCCCTCAGCGCATTCACGATGCCCGCTGTGTCATCGACGGACAGCGTGGTCTGGGTGATGAAGGCAAGCCGATCCGGATCGCGCGGCGCAAGCGTCGCAACATCCGCCTCGGTCTCGACCAATAAAACTTCACCGTCAGGAAGCTGCCCCATCGTGCCGATGGTTTCCGGGTGCCCGGCATGGCCGATCATGACCATCTGGAGCCCGTTGGCGTGGTGCCTCTCGGCCTCGATATGCACCTTGGACACCAGGGGGCAGGTCGCATCGACATAAACCATCTGCCGCCGCTCGGCCTCTTCCGGCACGGCCTTGGCAACACCATGCGCCGAAAAGATCACCGGGCGGTCGGTCGGCGCGTCCTCAAGCTCCTCGACGAACACCGCACCCTTCTCGCGCAGACTGTCCACGACGAACTTGTTATGCACGATCTCATGCCGGACATAGATCGGCGCACCCCATTTCTCGATCGCCATTTCGACGATCTTGATAGCGCGGTCGACGCCGGCGCAGAAGCCGCGCGGGGCAGCGAGGATGAGGGTGAGGGGCGGTTTTGTCATTCAGAAGCTCCTTGAGGCACACCTAATGACGTGGGCGCGGCACGTCCAGAGGCCCGCGGGCGCGATGCCGTGAGCCATTGCGGCGTTCCGGGAGAGCTACGCCCCTTGTCAGCAGGTCTTCAACATCCTGCGCACGGTGGTTCCAGGCGGGGGGCTCGCGCTGGTATCCCCGGCCCTTGTGCCGTCGGGTCGCCGAACGAAAAACGCCCGGTCCAGCACGACCGGGCGTTCTCCGATGTCAGTCCTGGGACGAGCGGATCAGGCGTCCGCGTCTTCCTCGGAATAGCTGCGTTCCTCGCGTGGTTCGCGGGGCGGACGTCCGATGACTTCCTTCAGCTCATCCAACTCGATGAAATTGTCCGCCTGGCGACGAAGTTCGTCAGCGATCATCGGCGGCTGGCTGCGGATGGTGGACACCACCGACACCCGGACGCCTTTGCGCTGAAGCCCCTCGACGAGCGGGCGGAAATCGCCGTCGCCGGAGAACAGCACGATGTGGTCGACATGAGGGGCGATCTCCATGGCATCGACGGTCAGTTCGATATCCATGTTGCCCTTCACTTTACGCCGGCCCATCGAGTCGGTGAACTCCTTGGCGGGCTTGGTCACCATCGTGAAGCCGTTGTAGTGGAGCCAGTCCACCAGCGGCCGGATCGGCGAGTAGTCGTCGTTTTCGAGAAGCGCGGTATAGTAGAACGCGCGCAGAAGTTTGCCCCGGCGCATGAATTCCTGCCGCAGAAGCTTGTAGTCGATGTCGAATCCGAGCGACTTCGCCGCTGCATAGAGATTCGAACCATCAATGAAGAGCGCCAAGCGCTCATCCTTGTAGAACATTATTGATCCTTCCGAATTCTGTTCGCCGCCTGCGCCGTGAGTGGTAAGGGAAAAAATAGGCAGCGGCGAATTCGCGACAACATAGGGATTGGGTGGGATGACGCAACCATATGGCGAGGGGTTACGCCGGGATAATGCGCTGGTTTGCCTCGGAAGCAACGCAACGTCACATGCCGGGGGGCCGGTCGAAACGCTGCGGGCCGCGCTGAAGTCGCTCGACGACGGCCCAGTCAAGATCGTGCGAACCAGTCGCTTCTTTGTGTCTCCTTTCGTGCCGGCCGGCTCGGAACCGGACGTGGTGAATGCCGTGGTGGCACTCGCTACAGACTTGAAACCAAACGCATTACTTACACGCCTCCACGAGATTGAGGCCGATTTTGATCGCCGGAGAGAGGTGCGCTGGACATCGCGCACGCTCGATCTGGACCTCATCGCTATCGGCGAGTCTATCCTGCCCGACCCGTCCACGCTTCGTGAATGGGTCCATCTGCCGCCCGACAGGCAGAAATCCGCCGCGCCAGACAGGCTGATCCTGCCACATCCCCGGATGCAGGACCGCGCTTTTGTCCTGGTCCCAATGGCCGATATCGCGCCGGACTGGCGCCATCCGCTCTCGGGCCGGACGGTCCGGGACATGCTGGATGACCTTCCACCGTCCGACATCGCGGCGGTCACGCCGGTCGAAAGCGCCGACGGATAGCCGAAATACCCTGAGAAACTAGGGCAGAAACGGTGCGAATCTGCTTGTGTTCGGCCCGTTTCGCCCCTAAATAGCCCCTTCACATCCGCGAATTGATTGGAGTCCATCTATGGCCCGCGTGACGGTTGAAGATTGCGTTGACAAAGTCCCGAACAGGTTTGACCTGGTGATGCTTGCCGCCCATCGTGCGCGCGAAATCGCTGCCGGCGGCCAGATCACGGTGGACCGCGACAACGACAAGAACCCCGTCGTGGCCCTGCGTGAAATCGCGGACGAGACGCAGACGGCGGACGACCTCACCGAACGGATGATCGAGTCGAACCAGACCCAGATCGAAGTCGATGAGCCGGAAGACGACCAGATGGCGCTGCTGATGGGTCAGGAGACGCCGGACAAGCCGGACGACGACGACATGACCGACGAGAAGCTTCTTCGCGCGCTCATGGAGGCCCAGGGCCAAGGCTGACCCTGAGACCGCACCTGCATGGCCGAGCTGAACCCCGAAGAGCTTGTCGCGCAGGTCCGCGCCTACAACCCTAAAAGCAATTCGGACCTCATTCGCGCCGCCTTCGAATATGGGCGGCGCATGCATGACGGCCAGCTGCGCCACTCCGGCGAGCCGTATTTCACGCATCCGGTCGCCGTGGCCCATATCCTCGCCGAGCAGAAGCTCGACGACGCCACGATCATCACCGCGCTTCTGCACGACACGATTGAAGACACCGGGTCGACCTACAAGGAGGTGTCCGAGCAATTCGGGGCCGACGTGGCCGAGCTTGTGGATGGCGTCACCAAGCTGACCAATCTCCAGCTTTCCTCCACCGAGACCAAGCAGGCCGAGAACTTCCGCAAGCTGTTCATGGCAATGTCCAAGGATCTGCGGGTGATTCTCGTCAAGCTCGCCGACCGTCTGCACAACATGCGCACGATCCGCGCTATGCGGCTCGACAAGCAGGTGCAGAAAAGCCGCGAAACGATGGACATCTTTGCGCCGCTCGCTGGCAGGATGGGGATGCAGTGGATGCGCGAGGAACTCGAAGACCTCGCCTTCCACGTCCTCAATCCCGATGCCCGCGCGTCGATCATCCGGCGCTTCGTCCACCTGCAAAAGGAATCGGGCGACGTGATCGAAAAGATCACGAAGGACATCATCAAGGAACTCGACCGCGTCGGGATCGAGGCCGAGGTCTTTGGCCGCGCCAAAAAGCCCTATTCGATCTGGCGCAAGATGCAGGAGAAGGACCAGTCGTTCTCGCGCCTCTCCGACACCTACGGGTTCCGGGTCATCACCAGGAGCGAGGCGGACTGTTATTCCGTTCTGGGCGCGGTCCACCAGCGGTGGCGTGCGGTGCCGGGGCGCTTCAAGGACTACATCAGCCAGCCGAAATCCAACGGCTACCGCTCGATCCACACGACCGTATCGGGCCGCGACGGAAAGCGGGTGGAGATCCAGATCCGCACTCGCCAGATGCACGAAGTGGCCGAAGCCGGCGTCGCCGCCCACTGGTCCTACCGCGACGGGGTGCGGGCCGAGAACCCCTTTGCGGTCGACCCCGCGAAATGGATCGCGACCCTTACGGAGCGGTTCGAGAACGCCGAGGATCACGACGAATTTCTCGAGAACGTCAAACTCGAGATGTATCAGGATCAGGTGTTCTGCTTCACGCCCAAGGGCGAAGTGGTGAAACTGCCACGCGGGGCAACACCGCTCGACTTCGCCTATGCGATCCACACCCGGATCGGCGACAGCTGCGTGGGCGCGCGCGTCGACAACATCCGCGTGCCGCTCTGGACCCGGATCAAGAACGGGCAGTCGGTCGAGATCATCACGGCCGAAGGCCAGTCACCGCAGGGCACCTGGCTCGACATCGTCGTGACGGGGCGGGCCAAGTCCGCCATCCGCCGCCGCCTGCGCGAAGAAGACCGGGAGCGCTACATCAAGCTCGGGCGCGAACTCGCCCGCGTCGCCTTCGATCATGTCGGGCGCAAGGCCACCGACAAGGCGCTCTCCACCGCCGCGCGGCAATTGAGCCTTGGCAGCGCCGAGGAACTCCTCGCCCGTCTGGGCTCCGCCGACCTCGCCGCACGCGACGTGGTCGCCATCCTCTATCCCAACGCGCAGGACAGCGGCAGCAAGATCGACCCCGACCGCGCGGTGATCGGCCTCGAACCCGGCCAGAGCTTCACCATCGCCAAATGCTGCCAGCCGGTGCCGGGCGAGCGCATCGTCGGCATCACCTATCGCGGCAAGGGCGTCGTCGTGCATTCCATCGACTGCCTCGCACTCGAGGCGCTGGACGGAGACAGCTCGCGCTGGGTGGACGTCCACTGGCACTCCGGCCAGCATCCGGCGATCCACTCGGTCACGCTCGATATCGTCATTGCGAACGGTCCCGGCGTGTTGGGGCGAATCTGCACATTGATCGGTGAGCAGAAGGCCAATATTTCTGACCTTCACTTCGTTGACCGAAAGCCCGATTACTTCCGTATCTACGTCGATGCCGACCTGCGGGACGTGGAACACCTGCACGCCGTCATGCTCGTCCTCGAAGCCGAGACGGATGTGGCCGAGATTCGCAGGCACCGCGACCTGAGCCGCGCACCATAAGGGAAAGGGGGGGCCGAGCGATGTTCAAACGCAAGCCGCGCTCCTACCTCCGCACGGTGCTGGAATTCTTCTACCCGCGTGGCGGCTGGTATCGCGCGACTCGTTACGTCATTTATCGCCTGCGCCGCCTGCCCGACCCCGCCCACCGGATTTCACGCGGGATCGCGGCGGGCGTGTTGGTGAGCTTCACACCCCTCTTCGGCCTGCATTTCCTGACCGCCGCATTCCTCGCATGGGTCGTACGGGGCAACCTGCTCGCCGCCGTGCTCGCAACCTTCGTGGGCAACCCGATCACCTTTCCCTTCATCGCGGGGATGAGCATGCGGCTGGGCAACCGTATTCTCGGGAACCCCGTGGGGGATATGCGCCTGCCGCAGGTGGTCGACGCTTTCGCCAATGCCTCGGGCGAGATCTGGCACAACGTCCTGTCGGCCTTCACATGGCGCACCGCGCATTGGGACGGGCTGGGCCTGTTCTTCGACCGGGTTTTCCTGCCCTATCTCGTGGGCGGCCTGCTTCCCGGTCTCGGCGCGGCCTTCATCGCCTACGGCTTGTCCCGCCCCGTCATCACCGCGTATCAGAAACGTCGTGTGAAACAGCTTCGCAAGCGCTACGAAAAGCGCATGGCGGAGCGGACCCGGACCCGCAAGGAGGGCGATACATGACCGGCAAGCTGCGCCTCGGCGTGAACATCGACCATGTGGCCACGGTGCGCAATGCACGCGGTTCGGCCTACCCCGACCCCGTGCGCGCGGCCAGACTTGCCGAAGAGGCAGGGGCCGACGGCATCACCGCCCACCTGCGCGAAGACCGGCGTCACATAGGCGACGACGACATCGAACGACTGGTCGAAGAGCTGTCGGTCCCGCTCAACTTCGAAATGGCCGCGACGGATGAGATGCAGGCCATCGCCCTGCAACACAAACCGCACGCGGTCTGTATCGTTCCGGAAAAGCGTGAGGAGCGCACGACCGAGGGTGGGCTCGAGGTCGCGAAGGACGAAAACCGCCTTGCCCATTTCATCGCACCTCTGGCCGATGCGGGTTGCCGCGTGTCGATTTTCATCGCCGCCGACCGTGCCCAGATCGAGGCCGCGAACCGCATCGGCGCGGCGGTCGTCGAACTGCACACCGGCGCCTATTGCGATTTCCACGCCGAAGAAAAATTCGAGGAACGTGACGCGGAGCTCGAACGCCTGCGCGACATGGCGCACTTCGCCCATTCGCTGGGGCTCGAGGTCCACGCCGGTCACGGGCTGACCTACGACACGGTGCAGCCGGTCGCGTCCTTTCCCGAGGTGATGGAGCTCAACATCGGGCATTTCCTGATCGGCGAGGCGATCTTTCGCGGGCTTCCCGAAAGCATTGCAGAAATGCGCCGGCTCATGGACGACGCAAGGGCGTGACCATCGGTGAGCTCCTCCCGATCCTCGCGATCTGGGCCGTCGCCGTAGCCTCCCCCGGCCCTGCGAACCTCACGCTCATTTCGACGGCCCTGGGCTCCGGTCGCCGCGCAGCACTCGGCGTCGCCTCGGGCATCATTACAGGCTCGGTGACTTGGGCGACGGCTGCGGGCCTCGGCCTCGGCGCACTGATGATGGCCCATGCGTGGACCATCGACATCCTGCGTTATCTGGGGGCCGCCTACCTGCTTTACCTCGCCTTCCGGTCCGCCCGCGCCGCGTTGCGCGCGAAGACGCGTGAGTTGGAACCCACGCGCGCCGGCATCAGCTTCCGCAAGGGCTGGCTCAAGGGCGCTACGGTCCACCTGACGAACCCCAAGGCGATCTTTTTCTGGGGATCGCTGTTCGCGGTCATCGTTTCGCCGGACGCGCCGGGGCGCGATCTGCTCACCGTGGGGCTTGCCTGTATCGCAACCTCGACGACCGTGGTCTTCGCCTACGCGCTCCTGTTCTCGACGCGCCGGGCGGCCATGGTCTACCTTCGCCTCCAACGCGTGTTCGACGGCCTTTTCGCCGCGCTGTTCGGCGGCGCGGCCATCAGCATCCTGACCATGAGGTTCACATGATCCGTCTCGCCCTCGCCGCCCTGTGCCTCACCGTTGCCCCCGCTGCCGCACAAGTGGCGGTTGGCGACTGCGACTGGCGAGCCAGCGCGCAGTCCGTCGCGGAACCGTGGGAAGCGAACTCCCGCACTTTCGCGAACGGCGACGTGCGACTGGCGAAACTCGACGTGGGCGAACCGGCCTTCGGCGGCTTCTTCCTGCTTGTCCTGTCGCCGCCTCGCGACGAGATCGGCTTTCGCCAGTGCCGCGTCATCACCTTCCCTGAGACGAGCGGTTTCGGAGGCATGGATTTCGATGCTCTGGAGGCGGGCTATGATCCGTCCGTCGGGCTCATGTTCACCGTCCCGGTCAAGGTCTTCGTGGCATCCGACGCGGTGGAAGGGCAACCGGCCCTGCTGCGGTTTTCCCTGAATCAGGCGACCGGAGCCATCTCTCCCCGCCTCACGCTGACGCGCGACTGAGGGAACCTGACCCCCCGGGTGCCGGGTGTTCCGAGGTAAGCACGAACGGACGGGTAGTCGGTCAGGCCAGCTCGATCCCATCCGCCGCAAGTTCCTCTTTCATCCAGCGAATGAAGTAGCGTTGCGCGGGTCCGATGCTCCGATCCTTGGCCGAGACGAGCCAGTAACTCTGCCCGGTCGGCTCACGCCGCGCGAACGGTGCAACGACCCGGCCTGACGCGAGGGCGTGCAGGTCGAGCGTCTCCCACGCGAGGAAAACGCCCGCGCCCCCAGCGGCGGCATCAAAACAAAGGCTCCCATCCGAAAACTCCGGTCCGGGGCCCAGAATACCCGCGCTCAACCCCTCGGGCGCGAGCCAGGTTTCCCAGGAAATCGTCGTGTTCACATCGCGCACGATCGGCACGTTCGCGAGGTCTTCAGGCGTGGTCAGCCGCGCGGCCATGTCCGGCGAACAGACCGGCATGACGCGATGGTCGAACAGCTTTTCCGCCCGCACCCCGGCATAAGGCCCGGTCCCGATCCGCAAACACAAGTCCACATCCGAGGTGTTCGGGTCCACCAGTCCCACGGAACTGTCGATCCGCACCTTCACCTCCGGATGGCGCTCGGAGAACCGCGGCAGGCGCCAGACCAGCCACCGTGCCGCAAAGATCGGCGCGACGGATACGACAAGCGTATCGCGCCGGTCCCGCGTCGCTTCCCCGACCGCCGCCGACAACTGCGCGAAACCCGCTGAGAGCGGCCCCAGCATCGCCGCCCCTGCAGCGGTCGGCGTCATCCCCGACCGTCCGCGCGTGAACAAAACGACATCCAGCGCCGCCTCGGCCTTGGCGATACGCTGGCTGACCGCGCCGATGGAAACGCCAAGCTCTCCCGCTGCGCGCGCCAGAGATCCGAGGCGCCCGACAGCTTCGACGGCGCGCAGGCCGGACAGGTGGACATGATCGAGTTTCTCCATTCAATAAATCTAAACGATAGTGGAGGTCATCTCCATGTTTTTATGGCGCAGCCATATGCATGATGTTCCCAACCGAAAGGAACACAACCATGCCCTACCTTCTCCCCGCCCTCCTGCGCACCACCCCGATCCGTCGCGCGCAACCGCCGGACCCGCTCGACCATCCAGCGCTGCACGACCTGCCGCCCGCCGCGCTGGCCGACTTGCCCCGCCCGCGCAAACCCTCTTGACGCCGCCGCGCCCACGGGCGAACCCGAGGCATGATCCTCGGCATCGGAACGGACCTTGCGAACATCGACCGGATCGCCGGCGTGCTGGAACGCCACGGCGACCGGTTCCGCGACCGTGTGTTCACCGACACCGAGCGGATGAAAGCCGCCCGCCGCAAAGACGAGGCAGGCACCTATGCCAAACGCTGGGCGGCCAAGGAGGCCTGTTCCAAGGCACTGGGCACGGGCCTGCGCATGGGGATCAGCTGGAAGGACATGGCGGTCTCGAACCTCGGAACCGGCCAACCCGTGATGCATCTCACCGGCTGGGCCGCCGAACGGCTCGCCTCGATGACGCCCGAGGGGCATGAGGCCATCGTTCATGTCACCCTCACCGACGACCACCCCTGGGCGCAGGCTTTCGTCCTGATCGAAGCCCGCCCGATTGCTTGACTCGACCTGCCGACCCGCCCATGTAGCGCGGGTAGCAGTCGGAGGCAGGGGCACATGGCGGCAGAGAAAAAAGACGGGATCATGGAAACCGTCAAGACGGTGGTCTGGGCACTCCTCATCGCAGGTGTCTTCCGCACGCTGTTCTTTCAGCCTTTCTGGATTCCCACCGGCTCGATGAAGGACACGCTGATGATCGGCGACTTCCTCTTCGTCAACAAGATGGCCTACGGCTACTCCCAGTATTCCTGCCCCTTCGCGATGTGCCCGATCTCGGGCCGCATCCTGGATTCCGAGCCCGAGATGGGCGACGTGGTCGTCTTCCGCCACCCGACGCTCGGCACGGATTACGTCAAGCGCCTGATCGGCAAACCCGGCGACAAGATCCAGATTCAGGACGGCGTGCTGTCGATCAACGGCGAAGAAGCGACGCAAGTGCCCGACGGCACGTTCGAGGAGATCTACCGCAGCCAGGGTCGCTTCGGCACCTTCCCGCTCTGCTCCAACGGTCCCGTCGGTCAGGGCGGCACCTGTGTGAAAGAGAAATACATCGAAACGCTGCCAAACGGCGTGGATCACTCGATCCTCAACGTGGGCGATGGGCGGCTCGACGACACCAACGTCTTCACTGTGCCCGAAGGCCACTACTTCTTCATGGGCGACAACCGCGACAACTCCACCGACAGCCGCGTGAGCCAGCGCGCCAATGGCGTGGGCTTCGTGTCCGAGGAATACCTGATGGGCCGCGTCGACCGCGTGATCTTCTCGGCCGCAGGCAAGCGCCTGTTGTATTTCTGGACGTGGCGCGGCGACCGGTTCTTCAAGAAAGTCGAATGAAGCTTTCCGCCGACCTGCACACGTTCGCCAAGAGGATCGGCCATGACTTCGCCGACCCGGAACTTCTGATCCGGGCGCTGACGCATGGTTCGATCTCTTCGGACACCCGCCCCGACAACCAGCGGCTTGAGTTCCTGGGCGACCGGGTTCTGGGCCTCGTGATGGCCGAGGCGATGCTCGCCGCCGACCATCAGGCGAGCGAGGGCCAACTGGCCCCCCGTTTCAACGCGCTTGTGCGCAAGGAAACCTGTGCCGACGTGGCGCGCCAGGTCGACCTCGGCGCCGTGCTCAAACTGGGCCGGTCCGAGATGATGTCGGGGGGCCGCCGTAAGCAGGCGCTGCTCGGCGATGCGATGGAAGCGGTCATCGCCGCCGTCTATCTCGACGCGGGTTTCGAGGCGGCGCGCGATGTCATCACCCGCCTCTGGGGCGACCGGATCGCGACGGTGGACGAGGACGCCCGCGACGCCAAGACCGCGCTTCAGGAATGGGCGCAGGCCCGCCGGATGCAGCCCCCCGCCTACACCGAAACCGCCCGCGAAGGCCCGGACCACGCCCCGACCTTCACAATCGAAGCCCGGCTCGAAAACGGCGAAACCGCCAGCGCCAGCGCCACGTCCAAACGCGCCGCCGAACAGGCCGCTGCACAGGCGCTTCTCGACCGGTTGGAAAGCTAGGCGCGGGGTCTCGGGGGCGGCACGGGCCTGCCCGTCTGGCGATTGTGTGCCCGCCAGAGCTTCTTGCGCACGCCTTCGGGCTCAAAACGCCTGTAGACCCCTCCCGAAAACTTCGGCCAGTCTATTGCCAAGCCCGCCTTGACCAACTCTTCCGAAAGATCGCGCCCATCTGGCAGGTAGCATTTGGCGACACAGCGGTCATGTGACATCGATCCGTCCGGAATGGCTCTGACGATCTGGCCCTTGCACAGCTTGACCATCGCCCACTTGGATTTGATTCCATACGGATGGTCCAGTTCCGGGGCATCGATCCCAAACAATCTAATCCGCGTATTCTTGATGATGATCGTATCACCGTCGATTACATAAGCGGACCCGACGATCGTGTCCGGCGGGCAAGTCGGCTTGACGGGCGGAACGCCGGGACGGGAGGTTGCGGTCGGCTTGATCCGAAAAGGCTGCAACTCGTCGAAGTCTTCGACGCGCGGTTTGCGGTTCTCACGCGCCCGATCCGCGCGGCGGGCGACTCTGGCGACAACAATCACCACGCCCAAAAGAATGACGCTCAATACAACGGCACTACCCGAAAACTCAGTCAAAACCAGAGCCCCCAAAAATGATACCGAGAGTATTGAAGCGCCACGCAAGTAGGTCAAGGTGGGCTGCTTCGTTCGGCAAATACTTCGTGGATCGCCGGATTGCCTCGCGAACCCGGCGCAGGCGCCTGCGCTCCACTTGGCAGCGCCCGCCTTTCGCCCGTCGGCCTGCCGGTCTATGACGGGCCGACCCGCCCCTGACGACGAAGGCTCCCATGTCCACCAACCTGCGCGGCTCCCTCTTCATGGTCCTGTCCATGTGCGCCTTTGCGGGCGAGGATGCCTTCCTCAAATACGCCTTTACCGAGATCCCGCGCGGCATGGCCTTCACGCTGTTCGGCCTCATCGCGCTGGCGATCTGCGCCGCGCTGTCGGTCCGGGCCGGCGAACGGGTGTTCCCGGTGGCGTTTCTGTCACGCGGTCTGCTCATCCGGTCCGCCATCGAACTCATCGGGCGGTTGTTCTTTACCCTGTCCCTCGCATTCGTCTCGCTCTCGCTGACCTCGACGATCCTTCAGGCCACGCCATTGGTCGTGACGCTGGGCGCAGCGCTTCTTTTCGGCGAGAAGGTCGGGCCGCGCCGCTGGATCGCCATGTCGATCGGCTTCGCCGGTGTCCTGCTGATCCTGCGGCCCACGCCGTCGATGTTCGATCCGCTCGTGATCCTGCCTGTCATCGGGATGCTGGGCTTCGCGGGCCGTGACCTTGCGACGCGGGCCAGCCCGCCGCACGTCTCCGGGCGCCAACTCGGCACCCTGGGTTTCATCGTCGTCACCGCCGCCGGTCTCGTCATGTGGGCCTTCGACCCGCGACTCCCCGTCAACCCGGCGCCCGCGGCATGGGGCGCCGTCATCGTGGCGGGCGTCTTCGGCACCGTCGCCTACAACTCGCTCACGATCGCCATGCGCTCCGGCGAAATCTCGGTCGTGGCACCATTTCGCTATACCCGTCTTCTCGTGGCGCTCGTCATTGCCTATCTGGCATTCGGAGAACGCCCGGACGCCCTCACCCTGATCGGCGGCGCGCTGATCGTCGCGACCGGCATCTTCACACTCGTGCGATCCGGCAGAAAGGCAGCGCCCGCACCATGACAGATCAAAACCCGCTCCAACGCTTCGACATGGACCGCGCGGACATCGACCGGCTCATGCGGGCCTTCTATGCGCGTATCCGCAAGCACGAGGTTCTGGGGCCGATCTTCGCGCGCGCCGTATCCGCTGAGGACGGCCCCGAATGGCGCGCGCATGAGGACAAGATCGCAAGCTTCTGGCGCAACGCCATCCTGATGGACCGGGAGTATCGTGGCAGCCCGATGCAGGCCCATGTCACAAACGGCGAAGTGAGGCCCGAGCATTTCCCGATGTGGCTTGAGACGTTCCACGCGACCGCCCGCGATGTCCTGCCGCCCGAAAAGGCGGCCAGCATGTCCGCCCTGGCGGAGCGGATCGGTCGCGGCCTGCGCTGGGGACTTGAGTCGGTGCTGGAGCGCGAGGCCGACTCCGGCCCGCCCAAACTCCGCTAGACCCGGTATAGCCGCACTGGCGGTTTGTCTGCCCTCTTGATCTCGCCCTTGAACTCGAGGTCGAGCTGCACGCATTTCAGCCACCAGCCGGATTTCGCCCCGCCGGGAAACAACGCCTGGTCCAGAAGCGGCTTCAGCGCGTCCTGCGCCTCGGCCACCTTGATCCCGGGCGCCTCTGACGGCAGCACCTGCATCAGCGCCTGTTTCATGTCCTCGTATTTCACCCGGTCCACCCGCGTGATGTGATCAGGTGAATTGATATTGCGGACTTCGACCTTGTCTTCACTCATCCAGCGGCCTCCTGTGCCCAGTCGATGTTCGGTGTGCGGAATCCCATCGCGACCCACGCGCCAAGGAGTTTCAACATGAAACCCGGGGTATGGGTCTTCGGGTTCGGCACGTCTTGCGGCAGAACGACGCTTTCCGGCAGGTCTTTCGTCATCGTTCGGCAGGCGACCGGGCCACGGGCGGCTTCGGGCAACCGGGCTGCGTAGATGCTCAGCCAGTGGCCCTTCTCGAACTCCAGGTACATCGGCGCGCCGCAACAGGTCGCGACCACCCGGCGGGTTCCACTGTCCGGGGTCAGCCGATGTGCCCGCAAATGGCCCTTGCCGGTGTCCAGAAGGGCACGGTCCTTGCGCACCAACGCATAGCCCGTCGTATTCCACTGCGTCAGAACACCGCCAAAGGCAGCGCCTGCCGTCTGGCAGGACGTACAGCCGCACTCCACACGCATTATCGGATCGCCCTGCAAGGCGATTTTCACCGTCCCGCAGGTGCAGGTCGCATCGTCCATAGGTATCTCCCGATTCCCTAATCAAACCATACCGTACTGTTTGATTAACAGGCAAGCCCGGTCTAGAACATGAACCATGAGCAAAACGCGCCGCACCAGATCCCGTGAGCGCATCCTCGCTGCGGCGCAGGATGTCTTTCTGGCCGAAGGGTATCATGGAACCGCGATGGACGTGGTCACCCAAGCGGCCGGCGTGTCGAAACAGACGGTCTATGCCCATTTCCCCTCGAAGGAGGCGTTGTTTCGCGACGTCATCGCTTCGATGACGGCGGGCGCGGTCGCGGCCCATCGCGCTCGCGTCGGCGACTTCACTGGGCAACAGCCCGTCGCCGATTTTCTTGAACACTACGCGCGCGAACAACTTGCCATCGTCCTTACGCCACGGCTGATGGCGCTCCGGCGACTGGTGATCGGCGAGGCGAACCGCTTTCCCGATCTCGGGCGTCACCTGTTCGATACCGGACCGGGCGCCTCGCTCGAAAGGCTCACTCAGGCAATGGAAGGGTATGGCGCGCAAGGTGACATTGTCGTGTCTCAGCCGCACGAGGCCGCCAAACTGTTCAACTGGATGGTCATGGGCGGCCCCACTGCGGAAATCATGCACATGGGCGATAGCGCCATCCCCGAACCGGACTGGTGCCGCGCCCATGCCGCAGAATGCACGCGGGTCTTCCTCGCCGCCTACGCCCCCTAGCGCGCTGCCCGGAAACGGTCTATGGCGAGCCGTATGACCAAACGTGCCGGATTTGTCGCCCTCATCGGCGAGCCCAACGCGGGCAAATCGACCCTGACGAACTATCTCGTCGGGGCGAAGGTGTCGATCGTGACCCACAAGGTCCAGACGACGCGTGCCCGTATCCGTGGTGTCGCCCTCGAAGGAGACAGCCAGATCGTCTTCGTGGACACGCCCGGGCTGTTCCAGCCCAAGCGCCGGCTCGATCGCGCGATGGTCGCGGCAGCCTGGGGCGGGGCGGCGGATGCCGACGTCATCGTGCTGCTGATCGAGGCGCATCGCGGCATCACCAAGGGCGTCGAGGCGATCCTCGAAAACTTGTCCGATGTGGTGGGCAAACGCCCGGTCGCGCTCGCGATCAACAAGATCGACAAGGTGAAATCCGACGAGCTTCTGGGCCTTACGCAGGAGATGAACGCGCGCTTCGACTTCACCGAGACTTTCATGATCTCGGCGGAAAAGGGGTATGGCGTCGCCGACCTTCGCAAATGGCTCGCCGAACGGATGCCCGAGAGCCCGTGGCTGTACCCCGAGGATCAGATCGCCGATCTGCCGATGCGCATGATCGCCGCAGAAATGACGCGCGAGAAGCTCACGCTCCGGCTGCATCAGGAATTGCCCTACCAGCTCACGGTCGAGACGGAGCACTGGGAAGAGCGTCAGGACGGATCGGCCCGCGTCGATCAGATCGTCTATGTCGCCCGCGACGGCCACAAGGGCATCATTCTGGGCAAGAAGGGCGAGACGATCAAAGCCGTCAGCCAGTCGGCCCGCGCTGAGCTCGAAGAGTTTCTCGGACGCAAGATCCACCTCTTCCTGCAGGTGAAGGTCCGGCCCAACTGGCTTGAGGAATCCGCGCGCTATTCCGAGATGGGGCTGAACTTCAAAGACGGGAATACATGAGCCGGCTCGCGACCGGCATCTGGGTCTCCGCCTATCTCACCCGGCTTCAGGCCGAAGGCATATCTACCTACGTCGTCGCCAGGGGGGATGCGACCGCCGGGGCCGTTCTCGTCAAGCTCGCCACGATGGACGGCCAGGCGCAGGCGTTCCAGCGGTCCGTCGACCTGATGACTGGCGCGCGGACCTGGATGACCCTGGCCGAGGGGGACGAGGCAGCCGTTGACGCCAGCATCGCCAAACAACGTGGATTCGACCCGGATCTCTGGGTGATCGAAGTCGAGGACGCGCGGGGCCGTCACATGCTCGACGAACCCGGCCTCGACTGAGGCTCAGGCCGCGCCGCGCATCAATGTCGCCAGCGATTCGCCCGCGTGACCGGCCTTTGTCAGTGCCTCCCCTTCATCGCGCACGACCTCGACCCGGATGTTGCTCGCCGTTTCGAGCACCTGATCGAGAAGGCGCACCCGGACATAAGAGTCCGCGTCGGAGACAAGGATGATGCTCCGCACCGGCTCCTTGAAGACCGTGAGCGCGCGCATGAGACCGATCACGCCGGCGACCACTTCACCGAACCGTATCCGCATTTCGGTCACGTCACGGGCATCGGTCACCATCGTATGAGTCGGGTCGAAACCGGGCGAACGGATATAGTCCAGAAAGGCCTGCCGGGCTTCGCGCGCATCCACTTCTCCGCTGAAACGGAAGAACGCGGTGCGCCGCTCCGGCACGATCTTTATGGCATAGGACACCGTGAGGCCTCTCGCTGCGAGCGCTCCAAACCTAACATGGAAAGTTCATTATCGCGCGCAAGATTTTTGTGAGCGTCCGGGGCGCCTGAGCGCCCCGGAGCGTGCCTCATTCCGCGGCGTCGACTGCCCAGCCGCCGATCGCCTTCACTTCGGTGAAGTCCTCGATGCCCCAGACACCGGCCTCGCGCCCGTTGCCCGACTGCTTCATTCCGCCAAAGGGCGCGCCCGCCCCGCGCGGGGTGCCGTTCATCTCGACCATGCCGGAGCGCAGGCGCAGCGCCACGCGGTTCGCCTTCGCACCGTCCTGCGTCTGGACGTAGTTGGTGAGGCCATAGACCGTGTCGTTGGCGATCTCGACCGCCTCGTCCTCGGTCTCGAACGGGATCATCGTCAGCACCGGACCGAAGATTTCCTCGCGCGCGATGGTCATGTCATTGGTGACATCGGCAAAGACGGTGGGCTTCACGAAATAACCCCGGTTCATCCCGTCAGGGCGCCCCAGACCCCCTGCGATGAGCCGCGCGCCTTCGTCGATGCCGGTCTTGATCAGGCCCTGGATCTTGTTCCACTGAGCCTCGTTCACCACGGGCCCGATGTGGCGCCCCCCTTCGTGCGGATCACCCACCGCGACCTTTTCGGCTGCCGCCGCCGCCGTCTCGACCGCCTGGTCATAGATCTCGCGCTGGACGAGCATCCGTGAGGGCGCGTTACAGCTCTGCCCGGTGTTGTTCATCATCTGCATGACGCCGCGCTTCACGGCCTTTTCGTCGGCATCGGCAAAGACGATGTTCGCCCCCTTGCCGCCAAGCTCCAGATGCACCTTTTTGAGCGACTGCGCCGCGCTTTGCGAAATCGCGATGCCCGCGCGGGTGGAGCCGGTGAAGCTCACCATGTCCACGTCCGGATGCGCGGTCATGGCGCTGCCGGTCACCGCACCGTCACCGTTCACGAGGTTGAAGACGCCCTTGGGCAACCCGGCCTCGTGGAGGCACTCGGCAAAGATCATCGCGTCGAGCGGGCTTTCCTCGGACGGCTTGAGAACCATCGTGTTGCCCGCGATGGCCGCTGCGATCACCTTGAGGCTGATCTGGTTCATCGGCCAGTTCCAAGGCGTGATCAGTGCGCAGACGCCCACGGGCTCGTGCACGATCATCGTGTCCGGCGCGTGCTCGCCCAGCGGCTTGATCCAGTCGAACGCCTTGGCGGCCTTCACGAAGGCCTTGGTGTGCGCATAGCCGGCACCCCATTGCGCGCTGCGCGACAGGTCGAGCGGCGCGCCCATTTCCATCGTGATCGCCTGGGCCACGTCTTCAGAACGCGACTTGTAGATCTCCATGAACTTCTCGATCAGCGCGATACGCTCCTCGACCGGCGTGGCCATCCAGCCGGGGAACGCCGCCTTGGCCGCCGCGACGGCCTTGTTCACATCCTCTTCGCCACCGAGCGAAATGACCGCACAGGCCTCTTCGGTCGAAGGATCGATCACCTCATGGTCGCGCGGGGCCGCCGGGGCCACCCATTCGCCATTGATGTAGAAGTCACGTTTCTCGAGCATGAAAGCCTCCCGTTTCAGGTTTGCGCGCACTCTGTCACCGCCCCGCGAAAGGAGCAAGCCAGCCCGGTTCTGTCGCTGCGTCATGGCCTGCGGGACAACAACCCGCGAAACGGCTCGATTCAGGACGGACAATCTGCCACAACCTCTTCAAGCGAAACGCGGATTACTTAAGTGTGAACCAGAACGGATATTGCAGAGAGGAGTACCGACATGGGCCTGCGCATCAACGATGAGATTCCGAACCTGACCGTCACGACCGATCAGGGCGAGATCACCCTGCACGACTGGATCGGCGACAGCTACGCCATCCTGTTCTCGCACCCGAAAGACTTCACACCGGTTTGCACCACCGAGTTCGGCGCGGTCGCCCAGCTGGCCGACGAATGGGACAAGCGCGGCGTGAAGGTGCTCGGCATTTCGGTCGACGGCGTCGAGGACCACAAGAAGTGGAAAGGCGACATCGAAAAGATCGGCGGCGCAAAGGCCGGTTTCCCGATCGTGGCCGATGACGGGCTCGAAATGGCGAAAGCCTTCGACATGCTGCCCGCCGATGCCTACCTCCCCGATGGCCGCACGCCCGCCGACAGCGCGACCGTGCGCTCGGTCTTCATCATCGGGCCGGACAAGAAACTGCGCCTCACGATGACCTACCCGATGTCGGTGGGCCGGAACTTCGCCGAAGTGCTGCGCGCGCTGGACGGCGTGATGAAAACCGACGGCGCACCGCTCGCCACACCCGCCAACTGGGTGCCCGGCGACGACGTGATCGTGGCGCTCTCGGTGTCGGATGACGACGCCAAAGCCAAGTACGGCGAGGTGGACATGAAGCTGCCCTACCTGCGCACGATCAAGGATCCGGCCTGAGCCAAGGCCGCCTGACACGGAAAAGCCCCGGCCCAGCGCCGGGGCTTTTTCTTTGCGCAGGGTTCGGGTCGCGGCTGCCCGCCCGGCCGGGTCATGGTTTTCGTCATGACCGATCTCGTTCTGGCCCTGCTCGCCTTTCTCCTTCCCCTCGCCTGGTCCCCAGGTCCGGGCAACGTGTTCTTCGCAGCCAACGGCGCGCGCTTCGGCCTTCGGGCGACGCTGGGTCTGTCGGCGGGATACCATCTTGCCACATGGCTCGTGACGGTCGGTCTGGCCGCGGGGCTGGCGGCCGCGCTCGCGGATCGTCCGGCATGGCTCTCCGGACTGCGTTGGGGCGGATGTGCCTACATGCTCTGGCTCGCCTATGGCTTCCTGCGGTCGGGGCACACGCGGGCAGAGGTCGCGCCTCAACCCGCAGGCTTTCGGGACGGCGCGGTGCTGCTGCTTCTCAATCCCAAGGCCTATGTCATCATCCTGCTGATGCTGTCACAGTTCATGGCACCCTTCGCGGCCTACGGCGGCGGCGCGATGATCGCCACGCTTTTCACGCTGAACAACCTCGCGGCCTTCACCACATGGACGCTCGCGGGCGACCTCCTCCTGCGCCGGTTCCGCGACCCGGTGAGCGGGCGACGCCTGAACATCGCCTTCGGCCTCCTGCTCGCCGGCGTCGCGGTCTGGATGGCCCTGCCCTGAGAACGCGTCGCCGCTGGACAGACAGCCGCGCGCCCGCAATGGTCACCTCATGCCGCTTTCCTTCCTGCGCCTGACCGAGGTCGACCCGGACCGCATCACCGCCCACATGCGCGACCCGCGCCTGCGCGCCCACATGCCGCTCCTGCCCGCGACGTGGGACGACGCCGCGACCCATGCCTTCATCGAGGCGAAAGAGGCCACATGGCAGCGCGACGGGTTGGGCCATTGGGCCTTCGTTCACGATGGCGACTACCTTGGCTGGGGCGGGTTCCAGAAGGAGGGGGATGAGTGGGATTTCGGGCTGGTCCTTAGCCCGGATCACTTCGGCGCGGGCCAACGGATCGCCCGCGCCTGCCTCGCCCGAGCGGTGCAGGACCTGCGCATCCCTTATGTCACGTTCCTGCTTCCACCAAGCCGCACCCGGCTCGCCGCTCTCCATCGTCTCGGTGCCGAGGAGCTTTCCCCGGTCACCTATGCGGGAGAGACATTTCGCAAGTTCCGGCTGGACACGACCGGCTAGCCATCCGCCCATTTTACAGCTTCGCCCACCTCCCCGGCGGCAAAGACGCGCAGTGTCGTGCCGGGCATCCACGGGCCCACGGCATTAACCATCGCCCGCACCCATGCCTTATCCGCGACGAAAGCGATGCGCCCGATCCGGCCGAGCTTGCCCAAGAGCTTCAACTCCAGACCCATGTCCGCCTCGATCGCGTCGCCCGTGACATCGGACCACCGAATGAGGTCCGCCACCAGTCCGATCTCGTCCGCGTCCTCGAACGACGTCTGCACGGCCGACTTCAGCGCGTTGACATCCTCGGCGGTCACCGTGTCGATCAGATGAAAGGTCAGCGTGTTTCCGGTTTTCTCGATCTCGATCATGTCGCCCTCCTTCCTTCGGACAACGCAAACCTGCCCAAGCCGGTTCATCCCGAGACAGGGCATTTCCCTTCGCCCGCGCGATGGCATACTGCATCCTCATGACCGACCTCGATTTCTTCGCCGTCTGCCCGCCGGGGCTGGAGCCGCAACTCGCGCAGGAATGCGCGGCCCTCGGCTTCAAGCGCGGCAAACCCGAACCGGGCGGCATCACGCTCAAGGGCGACTGGGCCGAGGTCTGGCGCGCAAACCTCGAACTGCGCGGTGCGACACGCATCCTCGTGCGTCTGGGCAGCTTCCCGGCCTTCCACCTCGCCCAGCTCGACAAGCGCGCGCACAAGTTTCCGTGGCGCACGACGCTGGAACCGCATGTTCCTGTCCGCGTCGAAGTGTCCACGAACAAGAAGTCGAGGATCTACCACGCCGGCGCCGCCGCCGAGCGGATCGAGCGCGCCGTGAACACGGTGATGGACGCGCCGATCAGCCCGGAGGCCGAGGTAACGATCAAGGCCCGGATCGACAACAACCTCGTCACGATCAGCGTCGACACCTCGGGCGAGAGCCTGCACAAGCGCGGCCACAAGATCGCCACCGGCAAGGCCCCAATCCGCGAAACGCTCGCATCGCTGCTCCTGCGCGGCTGCGGATACGACGGACGCGAAACGGTGGTCGATCCGATGTGCGGCTCCGGCACCTTCCTTCTCGAAGCCGCCGAGATTGCCGCCGACCTGCAACCGGGCCGCGACCGGGCCTTCGCTTTCGAAAAACTCGCGACCTTTGACCCCGATGCCTTCGCAACTCTCGTGCGCTCGGGGTCCGGTCCGGTGCCTGCCCAGCGCTTTTATGGTTACGACCGGGATCAGGGCGCGATTGACGGCGCGCGGCGCAATGCCGAGGCCGCCGGCGTCGGCGATCTGTGCTCCTTCGCCTGCCAGCCGCTCTCGGAACTGACCGCGCCCGACGGCCCGCCCGGCCTCGTCATCCTGAACCCGCCCTACGGCGCACGGATCGGCAACAAGGGGCAGCTCTATGCGCTCTATGGCACCCTTGGACGCGTCATGGTCGAGCGGTTTCGGGGCTGGCGTCTGGGCATCGTGACCTCGGACGGGGCGCTGGCCAACGCGACCGGCTTCGACCTGACCTCAGGTCCCGTCATCGACAACGGCGGGATCAAGGTAAAGCTCTATCAGGCCTCGCTCACTCCGCCATGATTGCGGAGATCTGCGGCAGAACCGACTGTTGCGCGGCCTGTATCATCGGGGCAAGTGCGGCCGAATAGCGCGTCGTGAAGCCGGGCATCTTGGCCATTACCGCCGCGCCATGTTTCGACTGGTAAAACGCGACAAGCGCCGCGATCTCGTCGGCCGAGAAGGCCCCGGCCATCGTCTCGACCATCATCGCACGCATCTGCGGGCGCAGCCCCTCCATCTGATCGGCGAGCAGAACGCCGATCCGGTCAAGCTGGTCGTTGCTGATTTCCACTTCAGGAGGCACCCCGAGGCGAAACTGGTTCGACAGCCACAGGGGCGAGAACACATCGTCCCACATCGCCTGCACTTCAGGCAGGTCCGCATAGGTTTCGGCCAGAGCACGCACGTCCTGCGCACGGGCCGGAAGTGCTGCGGTCACGAGGGCAAGCATAAGGGCAGCGGCGAGTCGCATCGGGGTCTCCTTGGTCCTGCCCCACTGTGGCGCGCCGGTCCGCCGCCGCCAAGGGTTGCGGCCCTGCCCACGTCGTCGCAGTCTGCGACCGGCACAGGAGGGACACATGGTTCGCATTTGCATGGCCGGAGCCACCGGCCTTTCCGGCTCGACGATCGCCGCCGCGCTGGCCGCAGACGACCGCTTCGATCTGATGGCCTGCGTGGCGCGCTCCAGCGCGGGGAAGACGGTCCACGGCGCCCCCTGTTACGCGACAGTGGCCGAGGCTTTGGAACAGGCGGAGTTCGACGTTCTGATCGACTATACCCACCCGGACGTCATCCTCGACCACACGCTCCGGACCATCGCGGCGGGTCGCCGGGTCGTGGTGGGCACCTCCGGCCTCACCGCCGCCGAGTATGCCGAGGTCGACGCGGCCGCGCGCAAGGCAGGCGTCGGGGTCGTGGCCTCTGGCAACTTCTCCCTCACCGCGGCGCTCATGACGCGGTTCTCGCTGATGGCGGCCGAATACCTCGACTGGTTCGAGATCATCGACTACTCGCGCCCGAAAAAGACCGACGCCCCCACCGGCACGGCCCGTGAACTGGCCGAGCGCATGGGCGATGTGAAGAAACCGGCGTATGAAGTCGACCCGGCCACCGTGAAAGGCGAACCGGGCCTGCGCGGCGGCACTGTGAACGGCGTGCAGGTCCACTCCATCCGGATGCCAAGCTACTCCGCCACGGTGACGAGCACCTTCGCGAGCGGAAACTCCCGCCTCACGATCACCCACGACGCCGACAGCCACTCCGCAGACATCCTCGTCCCCGGCACCCTCCTCGCCGCCGAAAAGGTGATGGAGATCACGGGCCTGTTGCGCGGGCTGGACAACCTTCTCCAGCCATCGCGTTAACCTTGCACCAAGAAACCGGAAGACCCCGCCATCCGTAAACCGCACCTTAACCCACGGGGCGCTACACCCATTCCCGGGTGAATACAGAGGTGTGGTGGTATGAGCGCGCAAGCAAACGCGCCCATCATCATCAAGAAGGTCAAGAAAAGTGGTGGCGAAGGTCACCACGGCGGGGCGTGGAAGGTGGCATATGCCGACTTCGTCACGGCCATGATGGCTTTCTTCATGTTGATGTGGCTGCTCAATGCGACAACGGAAAAGCAACGCAAGGGAATCGCGGACTACTTCAGCCCGACGATCCCGGTGAACCGGGTCTCCGGCGGCGGTCAGGACGCCTTCGGCGGCGACAGCGTCTTCACCGAGGAAAGCCTTGCCCAGACCGGCCAGGGCGGCCTTCCAAGCCCGGCGCAGGATGCCAATTCCGAAGCGCCGGACGGCGGTGCAGGCGATGGCAACGAGATTGACGAGGCCGCTGAAGCCCGCGCCCTCGAAGAGATCGAAGAGGTGCTGACGGGCCGCTCCGGCGAAAGCATGGCCTCCGATCTCCTGCAACGCCACATCGTCACGGAACTGACCGACGAAGGGCTTGTGATCGAACTGTTCGATATCGACGGTGAGCCGCTGTTCGACGCGGGCACGGCCCAGCCGACTGCGGTGATGGTCGAACTCGTCGGGGTCATGGCCAAGGTCTTTGATCTCGTGACCAACGGTGTGGCCATCGAGGGGCACACCCGCGCCGAACCGATCGTCCTCGCGCAAAACACGGTGTGGGAAATGTCGAACGCGCGCGCAGACCGCATCCGGCAACTGCTTGGTGACGAAGGCCTGTCGCCCCGGCGGGTCCAACGGGTCACCGGCCACGCCGACCGGCAACCGGCGGCGCGCAACCCAATGGCGCTGCGCAACAACCGGATCGAACTGATCCTGCTCAGAACAAAAAGATGACCGGAAAAACCCTGCGCATTTTAGCCGTTAAGGCGCCCTTAAGTGCCCCGCCATTAGGACGGTGGGCGATAAGGCTGCATCAGAAAGGCGCACCATGACAATCTCCTCATCGCTGAGTGCCGGCGTCGCCGGGCTGAACGCGAACGCCACGCGTCTGTCCACGATCTCCGACAATATCGCGAACTCCGCGACCTTCGGGTACAAGCGTGCGACGGCCGACTTCGAAAGCCTCGTCATAGGCGGTGTGGCCGGGGCCGGCACCTATTCCGCCGGCGGTGTGCGGGCCACGACCCAGCGTTTGATCGACGAAAACGGCCCGCTGATCTCGACGTCCAATCCGCTGGACGTGGCGATCTCCGGTCGCGGGATGCTCCCGGTGACACAGGAAGCCTATCTTGAGTATTCCGGCGAAGACCGCCCGATGCTCACCACGACGACAGGGTCATTCCGCACCGACGAAGAGGGCGTGCTCAAGACCGAGACCGGACTGGTGCTCTTGGGCTGGCCCGCCGATGCGGACGGCCAGGTCGGCACCTTCCCGCGCGACACCGTCACGGCACTGGAACCCGTCGTGGTTCAGGTGAACCAGCAGGCGGGCGACCCGACCACGCGCATGAACCTCGGGGTGAACCTGCCGGCCACGAATACTGAATACGGCGCCGCGGGCGATACGCTCCCGCTCTCGATCGAGTATTTCGGCAACTTGGGCACGTCGGAATCCCTCGACGTGGACTTTTCACCCACGGTGCCGACCACGCTCGGCGACCCGCCTTCGAACCTCTGGACCATGACCATCCGCGACAGCGCCTCCAACGGGGCGGTGATCGGTCAGTACACGCTCGAATTTGACGACAGCCGCGCCAATGGCGGCACACTCGCAAGCGTTTCCGTCGTCTCTGGCGGCGCCTACGACGGGACCGAGGGGACCATCGACCTGACCGTCGCCGGCGGACCGCTTGAACTCACCATCGGGCGGATCGGCGACCCGAACGGCCTGACGCAGCTGTCCGACAGCTTCGCCCCGGTGTCGATTACCAAGGACGGCTCGCCGGTCGGCAATCTGACGTCGGTGGAAATCGACGTGAACGGCTTCATCACCGCGACCTACGACACGGGTTTCACACGCACGATCTATCAAGTGCCGCTTGTGGACGTGCCGAACCCGAACGGGCTGATTTCGCACTCGAACCAGACTTACCAGGTCTCGCCGCAGTCGGGCTCTTTCTTCCTGTGGGATGCGGGTGACGGCCCGACAGGCGAACTCATCGGGTTCACCCGCGAAGGGTCGACCACGGACGTGGCCGGCGAACTGACAAACCTGATCCAGACGCAACGCGCCTATTCGTCGAATGCCAAGGTCATCCAGACCGTCGACGAAATGCTGCAGGAGACGACGAATATCAAACGATAAGCATCGGGTGGGGACCTGAAGGAGACATGACATGAGCATCTCTGGATCGCTCGCCAACGCGCTCTCGGGCCTCACCGCGCAATCGCGCGCCGCGGAACTCGTATCCTCCAACGTCGCCAACGCGACGACCGAAGGCTATGCGCGCCGGGACCTCCTCCTCACCCCTCGCTACATGGGCGGGGCCCCCGCCGGGGTCGGAGTCGTGGGCGTCCGGCGCGATGTCGATATGGTCACCGTGCAGAACCGTCGCCTCGCGGATGCGGCGGTCGGCCACGACACGGCCCTGTCGAAATTCTACGACCAACTGGAGCGCGTCCTCGGCACCCCGGATGAGGCTGGCTCCCTATCGGGAGCGATGGACAGGCTGGAAACCGCCTTGATCGAAGCCGCCTCCCGCCCCGACAGCGAGGCGCGTCTTTCTGCCGTCCTCGCCGCGGGCAAGACGATCGCCACACATCTCAATACGTCCTCCGACCGCGTTCAGGAGCTGCGGATGAGTGCCGATCAGGAGCTCGGCCTGACGGTGCAGAACCTGAACGACGGCCTCGTCCGCGTGCAGGAACTCAACTACAAGATCAAGGAAGCCTCGGCCCGCGGGCAGGATGCCTCCTCGCTCATGGACATTCGGCAGCAGACCATCGACGACATCTCAGGGATCGTCCCGATGCGGCAGGTCGAACGGGACCACGGGACCGTCGCGCTGTTCACGACCGGGGGCGCAATCCTCCTCGACGGCCGCGCGGCCACGGTCGGATACGAGACTGTGGGTGTAATCGTGCCCGAAATGACCAAGGCGAGCGGTGCTCTGTCGGGCCTGACGATCAACGGAAAAGACATCGATGTCGCCGCACCGCACAGCCCGATCAAGGGCGGGTCGCTCCAGGCCCTGTTCAAAGTCCGCGACGACCTCGCCGTAACCGCCCAGACCCGACTCGACGCCGTGGCCCGGGACGTTCTCGAACGCTTCGCAGACGCCGGCGTCGATCCGACTCGCACGACCGGCGATCCCGGCCTGTTCACCGACGACGGCGACCCGTTCGTTACAACCGACGAACTGGGCCTGTCCGGCCGCATCGCGGTCAACGCGGCGGTGGATCCGAGCGAGGGCGGCGCGCTCTGGCGCATCCGCGACGGCCTTGGCGCCACGGCACCCGGCGATGTCGGCAATTCGGCACTGATCCGCAACCTGGCTGACGCCTTCACCACGGGCCGCGTCCCGGCATCAGGCGATTTCCTCGGCGCCTCACGGTCAGCCTCCGGCCTCGCCGCTGATCTCCTGTCGCTCACCTATGCCGAACACACCCAGATCGAAGGGTCACTTTCATACAAGGCCGCCGAGGCGGACGCCCTGAAAACACAGGAACTCGCGAATGGCGTCGATACCGATCAGGAAATGCAGAAGCTCATGCAGATTGAACAGGCCTATGCCGCAAATGCAAAGGTCATCCAGACGGTAAGCGACCTCCTCGATACACTGATGAGGCTTTGACCCATGTCCAACCTGTCAATCGGCGACCTCGCCAACACATTCCAGCTCCGGCGTTTCACGACCGAGAGCAAGACCAACCTCGCCCGCCTCGCAAAAGAACTGACGACCGGCGTGAAAGCCGACCTCGGCGCGGCGGTGGCGGGCGACTTCGGCCCATTCGCCGGGATCGAGCGGAGCCTGCGGGCGAACGAGGCCTACAAGACGGCGAACACGGAGGCGAGCAGCCTGTTCGCCGGCGCTCAGGTCGCCCTCGAGAGCGTGCAGTCGATCACGCGGGACCTGTCGCCGGCCCTGCTCACGGCCGCCAGCGCGCGCGATCGCACGCTTGTCCAGACGACAGCCGAAGATGCGTCTCAGAAATTCGCCTCGGTGGTATCGCGATTCAACACACGGATCGCCGATCGCACCATCTTTTCCGGCAGCGCGACCGACACGACCCCTCTGGCAAGCGCAGATGACATCATGGCGGGCATTTCCACCGCCGTGACAGGCCTGACCACGGTCGACGACATCGAAACCGCGGTGAACGCCTGGTTCGACGATGTAGGCGGCGGGTTCGAGACCATCGGATATGGCGGGTCGTCAACTGACATGGGGCCAATGATCGTCGCGGATGGCGAAACGGTCGAAATGACCGTCCGAGCCGACGATCCGGTCGTCCGGGATACCTTGAAGGGCTTCGCGCTGGCCGCACTTGTCGCCGAGGGAACGCTTGATGGCGATGTTGGCGCGCAGGCCGAACTTCTGGACCGTGCCGCGATGCGCCTCGTCGCGGCGGATGGTGACGTGACGCGTCTTCGCGCCGCCGTGGGCGCCGCCGAACAGCGTGTCGAAAACGCTCAGGCTCGAAACGCTGCTCAGGCGTCGGCGTATGAACTGGCGCGCGGCGAGCTGGTGAACGCCGATCCATACGAAACAGCTACGATGCTGGAAACAGTCTACGCCCAGATCGAGACGCTCTATACCGTCACCTCGCGCCTCTCGGCCCTTCGATTTTCGGACTACATGAGATGAAACACCTGATCGCCATCCTTTTCGTGGCCCTAACAGGCTGGACTCCCGCCTCGGCCCAAACGATCCGGATCAAGGACCTCGTGGAGTTCGACGGGGTGCGCGGCAATGACCTCGTCGGCTACGGCCTGGTCGTCGGGCTGAACGGCACGGGCGACGGCATTCGAAATGCACCGTTTACCGAAGACATCATGGCTAACATCCTCGAGCGTCTCGGAGTCAACGTCACCGGAGAACAGTTTCGGCCCAAGAACGTCGCGGCGGTTTTCGTCACCGCCGAGCTTCCACCCTTCGCCCGCGCCGGTTCGACGATCGACATCACCGTCTCCGCCATCGGCGACGCTTCGAGCCTGCTTGGCGGCACGCTGATCATGACTCCCCTGAACGCAGCAGATGGCGAGATCTACGCGGTCGCGCAAGGAACGGTCATCGCCGGCGGCGCGGCGGCTGAAGGCGACGGCGCAGAGGTCGTTCAAGGCGTCCCCACTGCCGGCCTCATCCCGTCGGGCGCGCGTGTAGAGCGGGAGATCGAATTCGATTTCACCCAATTGAAATCCATCCGGCTCGCCCTGCGAACCCCCGACTTCACGACCGCCCGCCGGATCGAGCAGGCAATCAACCAGAGATACGGAAAGGTTGTGAGCCGGATGCTGGACAGTGGCACGGTCGTGTTCGACATCGCCTCGGCTGGGGACATTTCCCCGGCACATGCGGTCGGCCGGGTCGAAAACCTCACCGTCGAACCAGAGCGCAAGGCCCGCGTCGTCGTGGACCAGCGGTCAGGCACCATCGTCATGGGCGAAGAAGTCCGCATCAGTCGCGTGGCAGTATCCCAGGGCAACCTGACATTGCGTATCGAAGAATCGCCACTTGTCGTCCAGCCAAGCCCCTTCAGCGATGGCGAAGCGATCGTCGTGCCTCGCACGAACGTGGATATCGAGGAGGAAGACCCCGGAACCGGTCTCGCGGAGATCCCTGAGGGCACCTCGCTGTCCGAAGTGATCGCCGGACTCAATGCCCTCGGGGTCGCGCCGCGCGACATGATCGACATTCTGAAGAGCATCAAGGCAGCCGGTGCGCTTCACGCCGAGTTCATCGTTCGCTGACGCGCCACTTCCGGCAGGATCATTATCGCAGCCATGGGAGGTGTTGGGACAGCCGAGTCCGGACGCCGGAATGCGCAAACAGGATCGACCGTTGATCAGTCTGATCCTGTCGAGCGCTGACCGCTGAAAGGCAGCATATTATCAGTGCAGCGCGGCACGCGATCCGTCGTCAAAAGTAGCTTCGGACCAAGGCACCGGAGATCAAGCTCCACCCATCAGCGACCACGAAGAAGGCCAGCTTGAAAGGGAGCGATACGATGGCCGGCGGAACCATCATCATGCCCATGGACATCAACACGGCGGCGACCACCAGATCGATGATCAGGAAAGGCAGGAAGATCAGGAAGCCGATCTGAAATGCGCGGGCGATCTCGGACAAAAGAAAGGATGGAACGAGAAGCGATAAAGGTGCGCCCGGTTCAGGATTAACGTTCTCCGTGGCCGGGCGAAGGGCCGCCAGCGTCTCGAAGGTGTCTGGATCGATCCGGCCCGACATGAAGATCCGAAACGGTTCGAGCGCAGCCCTGAAAGCAGGCTCCAGCGCAAGGTCGCCTTCCGAGAAAGGCGCGCCGCCGCGCGCCCAGGCCTCTGTCAGGACCGGATCCATGACGAACCATGTCAGAAAAAGAGCCAGGGAAATGATGAGCATGTTGGGCGGT
This sequence comes from Maritimibacter sp., assembly GCA_002695005.1. Lineage (GTDB taxonomy): Bacteria > Pseudomonadota > Alphaproteobacteria > Rhodobacterales > Rhodobacteraceae > Maritimibacter. The sequence goes on along the minus strand of NZNT01000020.1, from coordinate 98,686 downwards.
GACTGCTGCAACCCGATGGCCTGGCGAAGAATGGACAGGACAGTCACGATGAACGGGAAACAGGTCACCATGATAGCGAGCCCCGGCACGAGGCTCAGGAGCGTGATGAGGACGATCAACTGCACCGACCGCGTCGCCAGTGACCCGTCTTCACCAAGCGAGATCGTCACATCCTGCGCCAGCCCGACCTGAGGAAGTCCACAAAAAATTAAGGTTAACGCGGCGATCTGGACGAACTTCATCATCGTGTCGGCCCCTCGCCCTACAAACCGGTCTTCAAATCGGCGACTTCGGTCAATCGAACGGCAAGCCGTCCCGCAGGGTCGCCTTCGATTTCTTCCAGCTCGCCGCGGGCAATGAGCTTGTCACCGATGAAAAGCTCCACCGGATCCTCCACCCGGCGGTCGAGGGGAAGCACAGCGTCGGGTTTCAAGCGCAAAAGATCCCGCACAAGGGGCCGGGCCTGCCCGACGGACACCGTTATCTCTATCGGAACCTGCGTGAACGGATTGCTTGCGCCTGAGTCTTCCGGCTTCACCATCGCATCATCCATTTTCAAACGCCTTTTCATTGAGTTGATACAATCCCTGAATCGCCGAGCCGATCCGGTCGACGGCCTGAGACATGTCGATCCGCCGCTCGAGCTTTCCGGTTCGCAAATAGACCTGGCCCTCAGCGAGGGTCGCCTCTTCGACGATCCGGAACGGCACCGACGTCGCCTGATCGAGCATATTTTCGAGCAGAGGCCGGCTTTCGGGGGTAACCACGACCTCGATGGGCGCGTCCGCCGCGTTGGCGGCAAGTGGCATCAGTTCCTCGATGATCGTCTGTCCCAGCGTCTCGGAGACAAGGCGGGGCAGGACTTTCTCCACCATCCCGGCCAAAAGCGGTTCGAGCGCCTGCATGACGTGCGCACGCGCTTCGTGAAAGGTGAACCCGAGATCCTGCAAATTGCGCGCGAATTCTGCCCCGATCCGGCTCTTGTCCTCCGCCTCGGAGCGCGCCGCATCGTCCCAGCCCGCCTGATACCCGACCTCGTATCCCGCGAGTCGTGCCTTCTCGAGGTCTTCTGCGCTTGGTGCCGCCTGAGGAACAGCCTGCCCCGACGTGCGCACCGGTTCGCCTGGATTCGGCGGCGCTGACCGGGACTCTGTCCCGAAGTCTTCAAGCGGGACGCGCGTCATCAGGCGTTTTCCTCCTGATCGTCTTCCATCCATCCGCGGAGGATCTCGACCGTCTCGGCCTGCCGTTCTTCGATCAGGCGCCGTAAGCGGTCGACAGGATCCGGCTCTCCGAGCGCGGGCAACGCACCATCGTCACCGAAATCAAAGTCCGACACGACCGCGAGGTCGGACCCATCGAATGCACCCATTTCGATCTCGCCATCGAGGGCTGGAAGATCCGTATCTTCAACGGTCGCCTCAGGGGCAGGCAAAGACTCTGCGTTGGATTCGCCCCGCCCGAGCAAAGCCGGTCGAAGGACGAAAAGCCCGAGAACCAGTGTGACGAGCGCGAGCACCAGCACCTTGGCGAGCGCCATCGCATCAAGTCCGAGGCGGGCAAACAGCCCCGGCGTCGCTTCGGTCCCAACCGGCATGATCGGCTCGAACTCCATGGTCTTGATCGTGATCGTGTCCCCGCGTGACTCGTCATATCCGACGGCCCCGGCTACAAGGTCCCGGAGCGCCCCAAGCTCTTCATCGCTGCGTGGCGTCCAGACTGGATCCCCCGCGGCATCGACCTCCCGCAGCCCATCGACGAGCACGGCAACGGTCAACCGGCGGACCGTTCCCGGTCCCCGAGTGACCTCGCGCATCGTTTCCGATACCTCGTAATTCACGCGCTCGCGCGTTTCGGACGCATTGGAACTGGACGATGCATCGGCTCCGGCCCCGTCGCCCGTCGGGAGGTTGGAGGCCACGGTCACGCCCGCGTTTCCGGACTCATTCGCTGTGTTCGCCGTCTCGACCGTGTCCGTGGAAATCGCCACCCGACCCTCGGGATCGATCAGGCGTTCGCGGATCGTCTCGTTCTCCTGCGCCGTGTCGATAGCCACCTCGACGATCGCGTTTCCATACCCGACCCGCGCTTCGAGCAGACGTTCGACCGAGGTCTTGAGCATCTCCGCCCGATCAGCGGCATCGACCGAGGCAACTTCGTCCGCGCCCTGGATAAGCCCGCCGCGCGCATCGATGATCGACACGTCATCCGGCGATAATGCCGGAACGGCCGACGCCACGAGATACTTGAGGGCCTTGGCATGAGCCGGGCTGAGCGAGCCGTCCGCCGTCGACACCGATACGGAGGCCGTGGGCGCCCCACGCGGGCGCAAACCCTGCGACCCCGGCGTGGCGATGTGGACCCGTGCCGTCTGAATATGTGGGGCGGACATGATCGTGCGGGCAAGCTCGCCCTCTTTCGCGCGCCAGTACGCCGCATCGAACATCTGCGACGTCGTGCCGAACCCGGACAGCCCGTCGAGGAGTTCATACCCTTTCGACGAGTTCGCGGGGAGCCCTTCTGACGCAAGTGTCATGCGCAATCCGTCCCGAGCCGCCGAATCGACATAGATCGCCCCGCCGCGAATCTCATGCGCGACCCCCTGCGCTTCGAGCGCCGCGATTACGTCCCCGGCCGGTCCCGCTTCCAGCCCCGAGTAGAGCAAAGCCATACTTGGTTGCGAAGCCATACGGGCAAGGCCCAGAACGGCCGCGAAGACAAGGACAGTAGCCCCCGCGACGATGACCTTCCGGCGCATGTCCAACGCCGCCCAGACTGATGTCAGTTGTTCCAAGATCGGCTCCATTCCACGGGCACTTCTGCCCCCGTTCGCCGACCATCTTGGACGATTGCGCTTAACAATCGGTTAGCCCCTCCCGGTCTATACACGATTCGAATTCACGGGCCGGGACACATGGCGGACGAAGACGACAAGACGGAAAACGGGGGCGACGGTGCGCCGAAGAAGACAGGCAAGAAGGGCCTGATCATCGGCGTGGTGCTCGCCCTTTTCCTCGGGGGCGGCGGGTTCTTCGCCGTCTACTCCGGACTACTGCTCGGTGAAGATCACGCCGAAGCGGACACCGAGGCGAACGCGCCGGTGCCCGACCTTGCCCCGGTCGCCTTCGTGCCGCTGGACCCGCTCGTCATTTCGCTCGGGCGTATGGCCGAGAACCGCCATCTGCGTTTTCAGGCCCAGCTTGAGGTTGACCCGAAGTATCTCGACGACGTCACGACGTTGATCCCGCGGGTGATGGATATCCTGAATTCCTATCTGCGTGCGGTCTCGGTCACGGATCTCGAGAACCCGGCGGCGCTCGTCAGCCTGCGCGCACAAATGCTCAGGCGGGTCCAGCTCGTCACCGGCGAGGGGCGCGTGCGCGACCTGCTCGTCATGGAATTCGTGCTGAACTGACACGGAAAGGACCGGACATGCCGTTTCACATCGACTGGACCCTGCTGGCCGGGCTCGCGGCCGACGTACTCCTCGCTGCCGGGGCCATCGGTGCGGCGCTTTACTGCATCGTTCTCGCGCGCCGGCTCAAGCGTTTTAACAATCTCGAGAACGGCGTCGGCGGGGCGGTCGCAGTCCTGTCCGCGCAGGTCGATGACATGACCAAGACGCTCGATCAGGCGCGCAAGGCCGCCGCGCATAGCTCCGCGACGCTGACCACCCTGACCGAGCGGGCCGAAGACAGCGCGCGCAAACTGGAGCTCATGATGGCATCGCTGCACGACCTTCCGGATGCGCCACCCGACAGGCGAGAGCGCGGACAGGACTCCGATTGGATGCAGGAGGCCCAGGGCCGCACCGATGCGGCCAAGACACCAGGCGACGAAGACGCTCCCCTCTTTTCCAGTAAACGAGGCACCGTGACGGAGGGCGCGGCATGACGAAACGAAGAGCGGCACAAGCGAAAGCCAAAAAACGCACACGTCGACGGGGCGGGCGCGGGGTTCTATGGTTGATCGCCCTGAGCCTCGTGGCGTCAGCGGCGCTTCGACTTGGCGCCGGGCCGGGACTTGCCATCGCCAATGAACTTGCCGAAGCGGGAATCGACAGCGCGGTGTCATGCTCCACAGACACGGACGTCGCTGCCGTTCTGGAGCTTCTGCGCGAACGCGAAGAGACGCTGGCGGCTCGCGAAGCGGCCCTCGCGGACCGGTCGCAGGCGATCGCAGTCGCGGAAGCGCAGGTGCGCAAGAACCTGGACGCCCTCGAAGGTGCCGAAGCCGAGTTGGAACGCATGATCGCCTTGTCTGCCGAGGCTGCCGAGGACGACCTCAGTCAGCTTACGTCAGTCTACGAAAACATGAAGCCGAAGCAGGCGGCCCAGGTCTTCGCCGCAATGGATCCGGAGTTTGCGGCAGGCTTCCTGTCACGGATGCGTACGGATGCCGCAGCACGGATCATGGCGGGCCTCGAACCGGAAACTGCGTATGCGATATCCGTGCTTCTCGCCGGCCGGAATGCCACCGCGCCGACGCAATAGATTGGCGTTGCTGGCGAAGTCTTAACCTCGGTCTGCAATACCGTTCCAAACTGAGCCGCTAATCTGGGAGCTTTCGGACATGATCGGTTTCGTCGGTATCGGCATGATCTTCGTGATGGTGTTTGGCGGCTACCTCGCCGCCGGCGGGAAGATGGGCATCATCCTGAAATCCCTGCCGTTCGAATTTACCATGATAGGCGGCGCAGCCGCCGGCGCCTTCGTGATTTCCAACGATATGGCCGCGATCAAGCACACGATCAAAGATGTCGGCAAGGTCTTCAAGGGCCCGAAATGGAAACCGCAGGACTACAAGGACCTGTTATGTCTGCTGTTCGAGTTGATCCGACAGGCGCGGCAGAACGCGGTCGCGCTCGAAGAGCATATCGAGGCGCCGGCAGACAGTGCGATTTTCTCCAAGTACCCCGCGATTCTGGCGGACCAGGAGGCAATCGACCTGATCTGTGACACATTGCGATCGGCCTCCATGAACTATGACGATCCGCACCAAGTGGAGGAGGTCCTCGAAAAACGGATGGAGGCGAACCTCCACCACGCGCAGCATTCCAGCCACGCGCTCCAGACGGTCGCAGACGGCCTCCCGGCATTGGGGATCGTCGCCGCCGTGCTCGGTGTGATCAAGACGATGGGGTCCATCGACCAGCCACCCGAAATCCTCGGCAAGCTCATCGGCGGCGCTCTGGTCGGAACGTTCCTTGGCGTGTTTCTGGCCTATGGCCTCGTCGGGCCCTTTGCCGCGAAGGTGAAAACCGTCGTCGAGGAGGACGCTCACTTCTACCAGCTCATCCGGGAAGTGTTGGTGGCCAATCTCCACAATCACTCGACAAATATCTGCATTGAGGTCGGTCGACAGAATACGCCAAGTCACATCAGGCCGAGCTTCGCGGATCTGGAAGAGGCTTTGAAGGAGGTCAAGAACGCCGCATGAGGTGCCTTCTTTTCCTGGTTCTGGCCTTCGCTCCGATGGCCTTACGCGCCCAAGAGGTCGACGTTACGTCAGGAGAGCACCCGACGTTCTCCCGCCTGGTGCTCCGGATCGGCGCAGATGCCGGGTGGGAAGTCGGACGCGTCGATGGCGGTATCGAGTTCCGCCTTCTGGACGCCCCGCGCGCGTACAATTTGACGCGCGCCTTCGATCTCATGCCGCGCACACGCGTGACGGACCTCGTCGACCGCGGCCAAGGCCGATTGTTCGTGGCCTTCAGCTGCCTTTGTCACGCGGCGCCATTCGATGCGGGCGGCGGGTACACAGCGCTCGATATCCGCGATGGTGCCGCCCCCGTTGAATTTGCCGCGTTCAACGAACCCCTGGAGGAACGGAACGCGCCCCTTTCGCCCGACAACGCAGCTCTGGACCCTGTGAACCAGGCAACCCTACCAGAGACTGAAGCAACAAGAAGCCCAAGGCTTACGCTTCCGATCCTGCCTGATCGCCGCCGAATTGTGTCGGACGCCAATACTCCGAACAGTCCGGACCCACAGCCGGCAACGCCAAGTCCGTCCGCACCGATGGCGACCCTTCCCCCACTCCCGCAGCCAGCGGGATCAGCCCGGGACTCGCGACGCGCTGAGGAAACGGAGGCTGCGCTGCTGGACCAGATCGCGCGTGCCGCGTCGCAAGGTCTGCTGGACGCTGACGTGCCCGAACCGCCACCCGTGGAGCGCCCGATGGAAGACCCGGCGCCGGCCGAGCCTCTGCCACCCAAGCCCCCGGTCCGCGACGATGGCCATGTCAGCATCACGACCAGCGTGGACGACGCGACCCGTGACGCGGGCCTCACGCGAACAGACGAGGGGGACTCCTGTTATCCGGCAAAGTATTTCGAGGTTTCCGACTGGGGCGCTCCGTTGACGAACGGCGCGCAGATCGGGCGCGTCCGATCTGAAATCGTCGGTGAATTCGATGAGGCGGATGGCGCGGGCGTCACGGCGCTCGTCCGCCATTATGTCTTCATCACATTCGGCGCCGAAGCCATTGTCGTTCTGTCGCGATATCGCCCGGATATCGAACGGCCGGACATTCTGGCCATGTTGGCCGAAATCATGGATGACGGTCAGGCAAGTTCGGCGCTCTCCGTCATCCCACAGATGGCCTGCGACGGGCCCGTGGCGCTCTGGGCCGCAGCCGCGCAACCGCAACTCTACCGGTACCAGACCATCAATGGCGAAGCGATCCGACGCACGTTTCTCGCCCTTCCACCGCACCTTCGGCGTCACATCGGACCGGGTCTTGCCGCCAAGTTCCTCGCCATAGGCGATACGGTAACGGCCGACACGCTCCAATCCGCCACCGCGCGGGTCTTCGAAACGCCGAGCGCGGACCTCGGCCTCTTGGAAGCGCGACGGGAGCTTTCGGACGGCCGGCCGGATGCCGCCCAGCGCAAACTCGACGACCTGCTAGCATCAGCCGACGACCTTTTGCCGGCGGCCCTCATCGAACGCGTCGAGGCGGCCCTAGCACACGGCGACCCGGTTCCGGACGATCTGATCGCGCTGGTCGAAAGCGTCGGATTCGAGCACAGGGGAACCGAAACTGGCGCGGCGCTCGCGCGGGCCGAAATTCGTGCCCTCGCCTCGGCAGCCCGATATCGCGAGGCTTTCGAAAGACTTGACGGTGCCCGCGCCGATGGCACCGCCGACGGCAAGGTGGCCATCGATCTCAGCCGCGAGGTTTTCGCTTTGCTGGTCATGGACCCGTCCGACGAGGAATTCCTGACACGCAGCGTTTCGCGGATCGGCGAAGCGACAACGTTGCCACCGGAGTTGCGGCGTGACGTCTCTCTCCGCTTCCTCGACCTCGGGTTCCCCGCCCAGGCACGGGCAGTCCTTGGCGGGAGCACGGCGGTTCCGCAACCTGAAGACCGCCTGATCTATGCCCGCATTGCGCTGGCCCAGTCCAAACCGCGAGTCGCTGTCGGTTACCTTGCGGGCCTCGACAACAAGCCCGCCCTGGAACTGCGTGCTGCCGCAATGTCGATGGCCCAAGACCACGCTGGCGCCAGTCAGACCTACGCCGAACTCGGCGAGGAGGGGGAGGCCTTGCGCGAGGCTTGGCGTGCCGGCGATTGGGAACAGCTTGCGCTGGCTGAGGGCACGCCGTTCGGCGCCGCGGGTGCGCTCATGCAGGACATTGATACGCCCCTTGCCGACCGGACCGACCCGCCCTTGGCGCGAAACGAAGCCTTGATCGCGGCGAGCCGGACTGCACGCGCGACGATCGATGCGCTTTTGGTCGGAATAGACGGGAACCCGGATGGGGCAACCGACGACGTTCAGCCAGAATAACCGAATCGCCCAGCCATTACGTTTTGTAAACGCACAGCGCTTATACCGACGCCGACCGGCAAGAACTGCCGCGGAGGACGATATGAGACGAGCCCCCCGGGCCTCTGGCACACGAAACGGCGCGTGGTTCTTGGCGCGCCTCGCCGTCGCTTCCGTCATTGCACTGTGTTTTGCAGCGCTCCCAACCCGTGCCGGTGGCGATGCGTCTGCAATCTGCAATCAGGCGGCCGCCCTCGTCGCGCGGGAAAGTGGCGTACCGGTCGCCGTCCTGAGGGCGATAACCCTGACCGAGACAGGGCGCAGCCGGAATGGCACCACGCAGCCTTGGCCCTGGACAGTAAACATGGAAGGCAAAGGGGTCTGGTTCGAAACGGCTGACGATGCACGCGCGTATGCCTACGAACATTACAAACGCGGCGCGCGCAGCTTCGATGTCGGCTGCTTCCAGCTCAATTACAAATGGCACCATCAGGCCTTCTCCTCGCTCGAAGAGATGTTCGATCCTGTTGCGGGTGGACGTTACGCGGCCGATTTCCTCACGCGTCTGTATGACGAGAAGGGCGACTGGACCGAAGCTGCAGGCGCGTACCATTCACGCACCAAAGAACACGCGGACCGCTACAAGGCCATCTTCGCCGAGCATTTCGCGAACGTGGTCGACAGCCCATTGCCCGAACCGGTTTCCCCGATCCGGGCAGCATCGTCGCCGGTTCCGCCTCCGGCGCAGTCCGCCACCCGCGTGAACACGTTCCCACTGCTAAAGGCCGGGGCGGGCGCCCGTTCGACCGGGTCGCTCGTGCCGCTCGGGCCCTCCTCGACAACAAGGTTGATCGACTTCAATGGCGCTGGTTGACGCGAACGGACCTTCGGGTCGAACGGTCCTCTTCCGGGTCTTCCACCCGACGATCCTGCTGGCGATGGCCCTTATGGCGGTCATCGTCATGATGATCCTTCCGATGCCGGCCTGGGTGCTCGACATCGGCCTCGCCGCGTCCTTCTCACTCGCGATCCTGATGTTCACCGTCACGTTGTTCATCGAACGGCCGCTCGATTTCTCGGCCTTTCCGACCGTCCTGCTGGCGTCGCTGATGCTGCGCCTTTCGCTCAACGTGTCGTCCACGAAGCTCATCATAGGCAACGGCCACACCGGCACCGGCGCCGCCGGAAATGTCATCGAGGGCTTCGCAAGCTTCGTGATGTCCGGCAGCATCTTTCTCGGCCTCGTGGTGTTCGGCGTTCTGCTCATCGTCAACTTCATGGTTATCACCAAGGGCGCCGCGCGCATGGCCGAAGTCGGCGCCCGGTTCGCGCTTGACGGGATGCCCGGCAAGCAACTCGCGATCGACGCCGACGTCTCCTCCGGTGCCATCGGCCATGAGGAGGCCAAGGCGCGGCGTGAGCTCGAGCAACAGGAAACGACCTTCTTCGGGTCGCTCGACGGGGCGTCCAAGTTCGTGAAGGGCGACGCCATCGCGGGCCTGCTCATCACGCTGCTCAACCTCGTGATGGGCCTGGTCATCGGCGTTGCGCTGCATGACATGGAGCTGGGGCGCGCCTTCGAGACCTACGCGATCCTGACGGTCGGCGACGGTCTTGTAAGCCAGATTCCGGCGGTCATCATCTCGATCGCGTCGGCCCTGCTTCTCGCCCGCGGTGGCGCATCCGGTTCCACCGACCTCGCCTTCTTCGCCCAGCTCGGCCGTTACCCCGCCGCGCTTGGTACGGTCGCGGTGCTGCTTGGCCTCTTCGCACTCGTCCCGGGCCTGCCTTTCGTTCCATTCCTCACTGGTTCGGTCGCCCTTGGCTTCGCCGCCTGGCGCGGCACGATCCGCCTGCGCGCGGAAAAGCAGGCGGCTGACGATGCCGAGGAGGCCGCGCAACCTGCCCCGCGCAAGGATTCCCTCGGCGACGTGCTGGACCTCGACGACATCCATGTCGAATTCGCTTCGGACCTCGTCACGATGGTGCTCGACCCCTCCACGGGCCTCGACGCGCGCATCGCGAACATGCGCAACCATGTCGCCGCGACCTATGGCCTGATCCTGCCCGAGATCCGGCTGACCGACGATCCAAGCCTGCCGACGGGCAATTACGTCATCCAGATCCAGGGCGTCGAGCAGGCGCGGGACGTGCTTTTCCCCGGTCGCGCACTCGCCATTATCTCGGGCCAGGAGATCGACATGCCGCCCGGCGAGACGGTGAACGAACCGGTTTATGGTGCCCCCGCGCGCTGGATCGCGACCGATGCTCAGGAGGACGCGGCGATGCAGGGCGCCACGGTCGTCGCGCCGACAGAAGTGCTCGCCACCCACCTGCTGGAAGTCATGAAACGCAACTTCGCGCGTCTGCTGACACTCAAGGGCCTGCGCCTGCTCCTCGCTGAATTCACCAACCTCTCCGACCCGGTGCGGGCCGAGGCGAACCAGCGGCTTCTCGATGAACTGATCCCTGACAAGGTGCCGGTCGACCTTCTCCTCTCGGTTCTGCGGCTTCTGCTGGAAGAACGCGTGTCGATCCGCAATCTGCCCCTGATCCTCGAGGCGACCGCCGAAGGCCGCACCGCCCTCCCGACGCCCGAAGCGATCTGCGAGCATGTGCGCCAACGGCTCGGGTTTCAGCTGGTCGCGGACGTCAAGCGCGAAGACGGGACCCTGCCGCTCGTCCAACTGGCGCCGGAATGGGAAGAGTCGTTCCTGACCTACCAGATGGACGGCGACCGCGGCAGCGACTTGGCCCTGCCGCCCGACCTGTTCAACAAACTCGCCTCCGGGCTGGCCGAACGCATCGCGCAGGCGGGCGAGCGCGGCATTTACCCGGCGGTCGTCACGTCGGCCCGGCGGCGGCGGTTCCTGCGCACAGTCCTGACCGCAAAGGGTCTGGCCACACCCGTATTTTCCTTCGACGAGATCGGAACCGACGCGCGCCCGTCGCTCGTCGGCATGGTGCAGATGTGATCGGAGAGGTCGCGTCCCTGTTCGAAATCGGAGAGGCCGTGCTTCTCGCCACCTTCGCCACCTTCCTGCGCGTGGGCGCGGCAGCCGCCCTGTTGCCGGCATTCGGGGAACGGCTGGTGCCCGCCCGGATCCGGCTCGGCGTCGCCGTGTCCTTTACCGCCATCGTCGGCCCGGCGGTCAACGCACAGTATGCGCCCCTTGTCGCGCAGGGCGGTATGCCGCTCTGGCTCGGGGCCGAGGTGCTCGCGGGTCTCGCCATCGGGATCAGCATCCGGCTCTTCGTGATGGCGCTTGAGATCGCAGGCACCATCGCCGCACAATCCACGTCCCTGTCGCAGATCTTCGGCAATGCCGCGGTCGAACCTCTCCCCGCAATGGGCCACATCCTTGTTCTGGGCGGGCTCGCCCTCGCGGTCATGTTCGACCTGCATGTGCGCATCGCCGAGGTCCTGATCGGCTCCTACGACGTGTTTCCGCCCGGACGTATTCCCGGGTCGCAGCTCGTCATGGAATGGGGGGTCGGCTGGATCGGCAGCGCCTTCGCGCTCGCCTTCACATTGGCCGCACCCTTCGTCATCGCCTCGCTCATCTATAACGTGGCGCTTGGCGTCATCAACCGCGCCATGCCGCAGCTCATGGTCGCCTTCGTCGGCGCACCCGCGATCACGGCCGGCGGTCTGATCCTGCTGGCACTGACCGCCCCGTTGATGCTTGAGACGTGGCGCGACGCCTTTCTCGCCTTCCTCGACGCCCCCTTCGGAGCGCCGTGATGTCCGACGAAACCGCCGCTGCCGACAAGGAACACGAGCCGACACAGAAGAAGCTCGACGATGCCCGCAAGAAAGGCGAGTTCGCGCGCTCCGCCGACCTGAACACCGCCATCGCCTATTTCGGGCTGCTCGTCGCGGGCTCGGCCATCGGGGCCACGTCACTCGCCGGACTGGGCGAGGCTTTAGCGGGTCTTCTGCGGCACGCCGGCCCATTGGCGTCGGACGCCTTCTCCGGCGGCGGCCGGTCTTTCACAGGCACCCTGCTGGGCGACGTCGCCGCGTCCATCGGCCCGCTATTCGCGATCCCCGCCATCGCGGTCCTTCTCGCCATCATCGCGCAACGTGCCTTCGTCGTGGCACCTGAGAAACTGGCGCCGAAGCTGTCGCGCATCTCGCCGGTGTCGAATGCGAAGAACAAGTTCGGGCGTGCGGGCCTGTTCGAATTCGCCAAGAGCTTTGCCAAGCTCACGATCTATTCCTTCGTCCTCGGCATCTTCCTGTGGCGCCGGCTGCCCGAGATGCTGGGCACGATCGGCCTGACACCCGGCCTCGCGACCGCTGTGCTCCTCGACCTCTGCCTCGATTTCCTGCTCATCGTTCTGGTCATCGCCGGGGTAATCGGCGGGATCGACCTGATCTGGCAGCAGCAGGAACACCTGCGCAAGAACAGGATGTCGCGCAAGGAGGTCATGGACGAATCCAAGCAGAACGAAGGTGATCCGCACCTGAAACAGGCCCGCCGCCAGCGCGGCTACGACATTGCGATGAACCGGATGCTCTCGGATGTTCCTGAGGCCGACGTGGTCGTCGTGAACCCGACGCATTACGCCGTGGCTCTGAAATGGTCGCGGCTTCCCGGCGCCGCGCCGGTCTGCGTTGCGAAAGGTGTGGACGAAGTCGCGGCCCGAATCCGCGAAACCGCGCAGGAGGCCGGCGTGCCGATCCACCGAGACCCGCCGACCGCCCGCGCGATTCATGCCACCGTCGAGATCGGCGAGGAGATTCGGCCTGACCAGTATCAGGCCGCTGCGGTCGCCATCCGCTTTGCCGAGGAAATCCGACGCAAGGCACGGGCGCGCGGATGAACCGGCAGGCACTTCACGGGATGGCGGACATCACGCGCATGATCCTCGACAAGGAGCTGTCGCAGCTGCGCGCCCTGTCGGACGGGGCGAGCGCCTTGGCCGACAGGATCGCAACCCTCGACGCCGAGAAGGCCCGACTGCTGGCATCAGCGCAAGATGGCAACGCGGCCGAACAGATCGGTGCTTGGCTCACATGGGCCCGGCGCGAGCGCGCGGCCCTGTCACGCGCCCTAGCCGACCTTCGTTCCAAACAGGAGCGGCAGCGCAAAAGCGCGCAACGCGCCTTCGGGCGGGCTGACGTTCTGGAGCAGCTCGGCGCGACGCTGAAGGCCGACGAGCGCCAACAGGCACAACGCCGGGCAAACGAAGGGCGCTGAGCCCGCGTCAGGTATCCTGCCGCGCAATATCTGTGATAAGGACATCGACCACCATCGGTCCGAGCAGCCCACGCGCCACCTCGGTCAACGCGGTGCGCAAGGTCTGCATGTTCGGCCCCGCCGTGAAAGCCCCGTCGAAGCCGCCTGCATTCGCGTGGTCGAACAGGACTTGCAGGAACGCATCGCGCAGCTTGGGCTCGCGTTGATAGACGCCCTCGCGGCTGCCCTGCTCGACTTCCACGGAAATCGCCATCACGACGAGAGCGGCCACGCTTCCGCCTTTCATGACCGGAATGACGAACTGGTTGTTGATCTTGACGAACTCGGTCGTCGAGGGCTCGTCGTCCTCTTCCGGCTCCGCCACGGCACTGCGGACCGGTGCCGGGCTGCCGTCACCGCAGGGGTCGATGGACACGACCGGCTCCGGTTCGGGCCGCAGCATGAGGCCCGCGCCAACGCCGCCGCCAAGGCCGATCAGCGCCAGCAGGAGAGGAAGGATCTTGCCCATCAGCGCCCCGTCAGAACGGCATCACGATATCGGTCACCTGCTGACCGATACGCGGTTGCTGGACGTCTGTGATCTGGCCGCGCCCACCATAGGAAATCCGGGCCGAGGCGATCTTGTCATACGCAATCTCGTTCTGGCGCGAAATGTCCTCGGGCCGGACGTAGCCGGTCACCAGAAGTTCGCGCAGTTCGAAATTCACGCGCACCTCCTGCTGCCCCTGGATCTGTAGCACGCCGTTGGGAAGCTGGCCGATCACGGTGGCCGCCACGCGCAGCGTGAGTTTTTCGTTCCGCCGCGTCGATCCGTCGCCTGCCGAAGCCGAGGACGAATTCGTCGAGACGTTCGGATTGATCCCGGTCTGCTGAAACGGCTGCCCCTCGAGCACGCCGAGGTAGCTTTCGACCGACATGCTCTCGGACCCCGACCGGCCACGTTCCGAGGAGTTGGAAAACTCCGCCTCGTCGTCGATCTCGATCACGACCGTCAGAATGTCGCCCGTCTTCTGTGCCCGACGGTCGCCCAGCAAGGAATGCTGGTTGCCGGACCAGAGCGAGGCATTGTCCGCGTCGCGACGCGCCGGCAGATCGGTCGGCAGCGCGGCCACTGTCATCGCGTGGGTTTCGGCCGAGGCCGTGATCGGGCTCATGTCAGGCGTCTGCCCGATCTTTTCGACCCGGTCACAGGCCATGAGTGCCGCCAGCGCGGCAGGGGGAAGTGCAGCGAGAAGTCGCATCTGGTTCGTCCTTGTCAGTTCGTCATTCGTGTCGCGGAAAAAGCCCGGCCGGGCGGTGAGACCGTGACCGTCCCGTCCTCCAGAACCCGCCCGCTGATCACGGCGTGCGAGGCCAGGTTCATCACCCGCAACATGTCGCCGGCCCCGGCGCGGCCCAGCGCCCGGCCCTCGGCCATGATGCGCATGGTCCCGCTGTTGTAGATCACCGGGACAACCTGATTGCGGTCGATGATCGCGGGCGGCCCGAGGTCTTCGATCCGCACGGGGCGCCCGGCGTACAGAACGCCGCGCGACTCCAGCCCCAGCACCTCGTCCAGCGTCCGGTAGGTGCCGACGACATCGCCCTTGGCAAGCGTCACGTCCGCCGGGCCGATGATCGATTGCGCCCGAAGCGTGCGCGCGGCGATCACGGTGTCGGCCGAAACGGGGGCGGCGGTCATGGCCGCGAGGATCAGGACAACGAAGCGCATCAACGCACCTGCGTCGTCGCGCTGAGCATCTGGTCGGCCGCCGTGATCACCTTGGAATTGAGCTCATAGCCGCGCTGCGCCTCGATCAGTTCCGTGATTTCGCGCACAGCATCCACCGAGCTCTGCTCGAGGTATCCCTGCCGCACCGTGCCCAGCCCTTCATCCCCCGGTTCGCCCACGAGGGGCGGCCCCGATGCCTCGGTCTCAAGGAAATTGTTCGACCCGATCGCCTCGAGCCCCTTGTCGTTGGTGAACTGCGCCAGCGTGAACTGGCCCAGCAGTTGCGCTTCGACCTGGTCGTCGAAATAGGCGTAGACCTCGCCATTGGCATTGATCGAGACCGAGCGCGCCTCGGTCGGGATCGTGATTTCCGGCACGACCGGAAAGCCGTCCGACGTCACGATCAGCCCGTCCCCGGTCAGTTTGAGACCGCCGTCGCGCGTATAGGCCGCGGCCCCCGACGGCAGCGTCACCTCGAAGTAGCCTTTCCCCTCGATCGCCATGTCGAGCTCGCCGTTGGTCTGCACCAACGCGCCCTGCTGCATCATCATGGTGACGGCAGCGGGCCGCACCCCAAGGCCCAGTTGAACCCCTGTCGGCAACACCGTGCCGTCGGTCGCGTTCACCGTGCCGGGCCGCGTCATCTGCTGGTAATGCAAGTCCGCGAACTCGGCGCGCCGCGCGTTGTAGCCCGTCGTGGACATGTTCGCGAGGTTGTTCGAGATCGTCTCGACCCGCATCTGCTGGGCCAGCATCCCGGTGGCAGCAATCTTGAGCGCGCGCATGGTCTACTCCTTTCAACCGCCGAGCGTGCGAAGCACACCGCGGATACGTTCGTCTTCGCGTTCAAGGAACGCCTGCCCCTGTTCATAGGCGCGCTGGATTTCGATCATCCGGGCGATTTCGCCGACCGCATCGACGTTGGAATTCTCCAGGAACCCCTGAAGGATCACGGCCCCCTCGATCACGGGAACGGTTCCGCCGGGCACCTCGAACCGCACCCCGTCGCGGTGCCGGATGTCGTTCGGATCGGCCGGAAGGAACAGGCCGAGACCTCCGACCGGATCACCATCGGCCGACACCGTCCCGTCCGCCGCCACGGCGATCTGCGCGTCGGGCGGAACGAAGATCGGCGCGGCGCCACCATCGAGGAGGCGAAAACCATCCGGTGTCACGAGTTCACCCGCCTGGTTCGGCGTGAAACTCCCCGCCCGCGTCAGCATCGGCCCCATCGGGCCCTCGA
This sequence comes from Maritimibacter sp., assembly GCA_002695005.1. Classification (GTDB taxonomy): domain Bacteria; phylum Pseudomonadota; class Alphaproteobacteria; order Rhodobacterales; family Rhodobacteraceae; genus Maritimibacter. The sequence goes on along the minus strand of NZNT01000020.1, from coordinate 82,750 downwards.
TCATGAAGAACCCGTCGCCCTCTATGGCGAAGTCGAAGCTGCCCCCGGTCTGGGTGAGCGGCCCTTGTTCCATCCGCGTGTCGCGCACGTTGGCCGTCGCCATTGACAGCGAGGGATCGTCTGCGCCCAGCGCGGCCACGAACTCGGAAAAGATCACGCCTTCGCGGCGGTATCCGGTCGTGGACGCGTTGGCGATATTGTTCGCGACGGCCTGCATTTCGGCCAGAAGCCCGGACTGCCGCGTGAGCGTTGTGTAGCCTGCATTGTCCATTTCAGCCTCCCGCGATCAGGGGAATGATCGTGGACTGGAAAAAGCTCACGAGCGTCGAGGACATGAAGCTCATCGACACCCAGAACACCGCGAGAATGGCCGCGAGCTTGGGTACGAAAGTCAGCGTCATTTCCTGGATCGAGGTCAGTGCCTGAAACAGGCCGACCGCGACGCCCGAAACCAGCGCCACGGCAAGAATCGGGGCCGAGACGATCACCGCGTTCCAAAGCCCGGCGCGCATGGCATCGAAAAAGATGGCCTCACCCGTCATATCGGCATCCTCAGGATTTCCTGATAGGCTTCGACCACCTTGTTGCGCACGGTGACAGCGGTCTCGACGGCGAGCTCGGTCTGGGCGAGCGCCTGGACGAGCGCATGGGGGTCGGCCTTGCCCGTCATCGCGTCGAGCGCTGTCTGCTCCCCGTTGCGAACGGTCTGTTCGAGGGATTCTGCCACCTTGGAGAAGGACGACGCGTCGCCCGCCTCCGCCCCGCCCGGTCCGGGCTTCGGCTGGGTCGCCGGGCGGGTAGAGACGTATCCCTGCGTCGCAAGTGCTGATTTCAAATCCATTCTGGACCCTCCTAACGCCGGAGCAGATCGAGCAGGCCCTTGGACATCTGCCGGGCCTGATCGAACATCTTGAGGTTCGCCTCGTAGCTGCGCTGCGCTTCGCGCGCGTCAGCGATCTCGACCACCAGATCGACATTGGAGCCGTCGTAGTAGCCTGCGGGGTCCGCCATCGGATGCGACGGATCGTAGATTTTCGGCAGATCCCGCTGGTCGAGCCGCACGGGGCCGGTTTCGACCAGCCCGGTGTGGTGCCCGCCTTCGACATGTTCCTCGAAGGCGACGACTTTGCGCCGGTACCCCGGCGTATCGGTATTGGCGATGTTTTCCGACACGAAGCGCAGGCGGCCGGCCTGTGCCTGCATGCCGGATGACGCGGCCTTGATGGATTGCATGAGGTCCGACATCGCCTATCGCCCTCCGTTGACCGACGTGCGCATGATGTTCAGCGCGGATTTATAGATGGCCAGGGCGCGGTCATGTTTGCCCTTCACACCGGCGGCCTCCATCATCTCCTGCTCGAGAGATACGGTATTTCCGTTGGGCGATGTGGCGCCGGATCGCGTGGTAGTGAGGCGTGTGAGGTCGACCGGGTCCGCAACGCCCGCGTCACCGAAATGCCCCGGCCGCGTCGCGCGCATCGTGCCGCCGGTCCCGGCCTGATAGCTTTGTTCGAACGGCGCAAGGTCGCGGGCGCGATACCCCGGGGTATCGGCGTTCGCGATATTTTCGGCAATAGCGGCCTGCCGGGCGGCAGAATGCACCGCGAGGCCCTGCGCCATGCGAAAGATTTCCAGTTTATCGAACATCGGGGCTTCTCCCTCGATCTGCTTAAACCCCGGCTTAACGGTGATTCCTTTAGAAACGGTTTTCAAAGACGCAGAAACAGGGCCGCAGAATGCCGTACATTGGGTTCGAACACCTGGATGCCGAGGTTCGCGCGATACATCCGGCCCATGATATCGGCCGGGTGGACCGGATCGGGCGCGGAACGATCGAAGTGTCGGGCCTTTCCCATGTGGCCGCGCAGGGCGACATGGTCGAAATCGACACGCCGGGGCAGGATGTGCGCCGGGGCGAGGTTCTGGGGCTCGGGCGCGACAGGGTCACGGTCCTGCCGGACGGCGACATCGACGGGTTGCAGATCGGCGCCGCTGTCACCCTTGTCGGTCAGGGCCGCATAGCACCGGACGACAGCTGGATCGGACGCGTCGTCGATCCGTTCGGGCGCGCCCTCGACAACCATCCGATCTTTCGCGGCCCCACGCCCCGCGCCCTGCGGGGCAGCCCACCCAACCCGACCGCCCGGCGCGCCCTCGGGGACCGCCTCGAGACCGGGATGCGCGTCTTCAACACCCTGCTGCCCATCGTGCGCGGCCAGCGGATCGGCCTCTTCGCTGGATCTGGGGTGGGCAAGTCAACGCTTCTGGCCAAGCTCGCGCGCGGAATTCACGCCGACATCGTGGTCATCGCGCTCATCGGCGAGCGTGGACGGGAGGTGCGGGAATTCGTCGAGCGCGTCCTCGGGCAGGAGGGCATGCGCCGGGCGGTCGTCGTGGCGGCGACCTCGGACATGTCACCGTTGGCGCGGCGGCGTTGTGCCCTGACGGCCATGTCGGTGGCGGAGCATTTTCGCGACAACGGGCGCCATGTCCTCTTCCTCGCCGACAGCGTGACCCGGTTCGCCGAGGCACACCGTGAAATCGCGCTTGCGGCCGGCGAGGCGTCGTCGCTGCGTGGCTACCCTCCGTCGACCGCGCACCAGATCACGGCGCTATGTGAGCGTGCCGGTCCCGGCGCTGGTGCGGCCGGAGACATCACCGCGGTCTTTTCGGTTCTCGTCGCCGGGTCCGATATGGAAGAGCCGGTCGCGGACATCCTGCGCGGGGTTCTGGACGGCCACGTCGTGCTCGATCGTCAAATCGCCGAGCGCGGCCGGTTCCCGGCGATCGACCTTCTGCGCTCTGTCTCCCGCGCCCTTCCCGGCTGTGCGAGCGAAGCTGAGAACACGCTGATCTCTGCCGCGCGGCAAAGATTGGGCACCTACGACCGCTCCGCGATGATGATCCAAGCCGGGCTGTATGCCCACGGGAGCGATCCGAACCTCGACACAGCCATCGACAGCTTCCCGCAGCTCGACGCTTTTCTCTCTCAGGACGAACCCGAAGACGTTGCCGCCAGCTTCCGCGCACTCGCGGGATGCCTCATGCCTGAGCCCGCACAGGAAGGGACGACGTCTGAGTGATTGCCTCCGAAGTTCGGGTCAGCGGATGCTTTGCAGGAGCGTCAGCGCGATCGTGCCGGAACTCATGCCGCTTTGCCCCTCAGCGATCTGGGACCGGACAAGGAACAAACGGTTGAGTTCTTCCAATCGGTCCGGTTCGGCGAACTGACTGATTTCGCCGTCGCCAAAGACCGCGCGCGCCTTATCCCGAAACTCTTCGACCTGCCGGTCGATGTCCAAGGCTGCGAATGAGGACGGCAGGCCCAATGCCGTCTCGAATACCCGGCGCAGCGGTTCGTTCCCCATCACGCTGAACCATCGCCCGTTCCCGGACGTGTCGCTCGCAACGATCTCGCTCAGGTCCCTCTCCAGGCTGAGTGCGAGTCGCATACTCGCGTTCTGCTCCCCAACCGCAATCTCGAACTGGCGCGTCATGTAGCGCCCGGTCATGCTGTCGGCGAAATCGGACAACTGAGTATTCGGCGGCTCAAGGTCGAACCCGAACGCCTCAGTCAGCGCGAGGTAGCGCTTGTCGACCATGCGATTGGCGAAACTGTCCGGATTGAGCGACCCCTCCTCCAGAACTTTCCGGATGTAGGCCTTGTTCGGCAAATCGTCGTCGAGTCCGAAGGCACCCAGGGCGACCTTCATCAGCCGGTAATCCCCGACCAGGTCCTCGGCCGTCTGGACCTTGCCGATGTTCTCGGCGAAGTACTCAACGTCCCGCTGGATCGCGGGCGACCGGTCGAAGGCGGCCTGCTGGGCCTCGCGCGTGCGCTCCAGAAAGGCCCAACCGGCCGTACCGCCGAAGGGGATGACCGGCTGAAAGCTCACTCCGCGCGCCCCGCCGCCATCAGGCGTTCTTCGCGGGGCAGAAGCGTGCGCAACGACTTGAGCGCCTGATAAAACTGCCCCTCACCAATCGCCTCGGTCGCGTGGGACATCTGCGTGCGGCTGTCATGGTCGGTCAGAACCTGGCTCAGCTGCTCGATCCCGCGCAGGAGTTGCAGCCGCGCCTCATCGGGATCGGCATCGCCGGACAGTACGAGCTGCGCGATGTAGCAGACCCGGCGCACCGGCGTGTTGACCTCTTCAGGATGGATGGCATCACGCAGACGCAGGATATTCGCGCCGGGCGTGATGATGGACAGGCGGGACCGGCGGTCGCCGTTCTCGATCACCGCGCCGTTGACGAGGACCCTCTCCTTGGGTCCGAGTTTGAGGACCAGCCCGCTCATGCCGCCTGCTCCTTGGTCCGCAGGCCGCGCATCACGGCCATGTTCACCTCAAGAAGAACCGCAACATCCTCCTCCTGCCTCAGCACCTTGCGCGAATGCTGCGCTGTGAATTCCGAGAGATAGAAAATGCGGGCCCGAAGGTCTTCGGGCAGCCCGTTCTCACGCTCCGCCACATCGGCGGCGAGCATCGTCCAGAGCTGTCTGTTGAGATGGAGGGCTTCTGCAAGCCGGGCAAAGCCGGGCCGGCCCAGTTCGGACGCGGCCTTCAACCGCCGGGTCACGCGCGCGAATGCTTCGTATTCGGTGCCGCGCGGGGTGCGGATCGGGGCCTGATTCGTGGCGTAGGCCGTTTTGGCCATGTTCATTGCGTTCACGGGAATTTCCTTCCGGTCGCGGGTGGATCACGATGGAGAAACGGGGGGCCTTTTTGGCCCCCCGTCAGTGCCGTCCTTAGCGGAACAGCGACAGGATGTTCTGCGGCGCCTGGTTGGCGATGGACAGCGCCTGCGTGCCCAGCTGCTGCTGCACCTGGAGCGCCTGAAGACGGGCCGAGGCCGCCTCCATGTCCGCATCCACCAGCGACCCGATCCCGGTCTTGAGCGAGTCGGTCAGCTTGCCGATGAATTCGCTCTGGATCTCGATCCGACCCGCAGCCGAGCCAAAGGCCGCCGCTGCGTCGATCGAGTTGTTGATCAGCGTTTCGATGTTGCCGAGCGCGGCCGATGCCCCCGAGTCCGACGTGACGTCGATATTGTCGAGGCCGAACATCCCGCCCGATGCGGTGCCGCCGTCCTCGCCATTGATCGCCAGCGCCATCGTGGCGCCTGCGGTGGTATCGGTGCCGTCATAGTCGACCTGCACCGTCCACGCCCCGGTCGTGCCGTCCTGCACCACCTGCGTGGTCACGCCTGTCTCGGCGCCACCATCGACGGCGGTCTTGAGCCCGTTGGCCACGTCTTCCATCGTTTCGCCAGCGCCCGCGATGTAGTCGTAGTTGTTGCCGTTGACCGAAATCCGATAGCTGTCGCCTTCGTTCACCTGCGCCGTCGTCGACAGGGCGATGTCCTCGGCACGGTAGACCAGCGTTGCCGATCCCGGGCCGGAAGCCGCTGTCGCATCCTCGCTCGAGTCGCCGTTGTTCGTGATCGCGACCGTGTTCGTGCCGCCGACATCCCAGGTAATCGCCGAGTCATCGAACGAGTTCGTATTGGTCAGGGTCAGGACGCCGGAGCCGTTGGACGCCGCCGAGATGCCGGTCAAGCCAAGCGCGTTGATCGAGTCCGCGAGGTTGTCGACAGTCGTGTTCACGTTCGTGTCGAACGTTTCGGTAAACGATGTACCGCCGATCGAGAAGTCGACATCATCCGTGCCCGCGCCGGCGAAGGTCAGGTCCAGGTCACGCGCGGCCGCACTTGAATCGATGGCCGAGTTCGTCGAGGAAATGACGATGTTCCCGCTGAGGTCCGTCCCGCCATTGCCGTAGACACCGGCGTCGGACGACAGGTCCTGACGCGCGACCGTGATGTTCGACGCATTGACCGAGCCGTCCGAGGCGCGGTCGAGCGACGAAAGGACATTCACGTCCTCGGTCCCCTGCACCATGTTCAGGCCGTTGAACTGTGCGGCGCCGACGACCGACGAAATCTGGTCACGCAGGGCATTGATGTCGGTCTGGATCTTTTCCCGGTCGACGTTCTCTTCCTGTGCCGCGACGATCTTGCCTTTCATCTGGGTCAGAAGGTCGGTGACGGTTTCGGACGCCTGCCGCGCCACGGCCACGGTAGATTCGCCAAGAGACAGCGAGTCCGAAATGGCGCTGAAACCGTTCACATCGGCTTCCATGACCTTGGAGATCGCCCAGACGGCAGAGTTGTCCTTGGCGGAGGCCACGGACTTACCGGTTGAGATTTCCGATTGGGTCGTTTCGAGGTTCGAGTTGATGGATTTCAGCGTCTGAAGCGCGACCATCGCGCTCGAGTTGGTCAGAATGCTGGACATGTACTAGTTCCTTCAGTCATTCGGCGCCGTTTTGCGCCGGGTTAGAGGTCCGCCCGCTCAGGGCGGGTTCCAGAGTCATTCTGACCTCTGCGGACGTCGGTTTCCCGGTCCGCGCCACCCCCTCAGGATGCGCGATGCAACCTGATGCGGGAGTGCTAAAAGAACGGTGAACATGTCTCGGGCGATTGCGTCGGATTTTAGGCGAAAGCGGGGTATTAGCGCGGCGCGTCAGGCCCGCTTGTTGAAGTCCGTCGGCTTGCGCCCCATCGCCGCGCGGTTGCCGTCGCTGCCATAAATCTTGAGCGTTTCGGACCCTTTGGCGAGGGCCGAAATCTGATCCTGAACTGCCTTGAAGCCCCGCGCGGATGCCTCAAGCAACGCATTGTTCCGGTTGGCCTTTTCCCGCAATCGGTCAAGCTCTCCGCGCCGGAAGCGCGCCCGTGCCAGCCGGCTCATCAGACGCTCTTTCTCGTGCGAAAGGCGAGCGACCCCGTCGATGTCTCCGCTCAGGATCAGCGCCTTCTCGCGCTCCAGAAGATCAGCGAGCGCCGCGCCCGTGCCATGACCGTCAAACAGACCCATAGTCACGCTCCTTTATTGCTTCGAACAGGGTTTCGGACAGGCCGATTCCCCCGGCCTTCACCATCTCCCGCGCTTGTTCCAGACGCAGAAACGAGGCGAATTGTTCCTCGCCCGGTCCGCCCCCGAACGCGTCCGGCATCTCGCCGAGTCCCGCCGATTTCAGCATTTCGGCCAGGAATGTCGCCTCAAGTTCCCGTGCCGCGTCGCGCAATTGCTCATCGCTCGTGGGGCGTGCCGGCATCGGCGGGCCGGGCGTGGTCGGGGGAAGAACTGGTGTCATCTGGTCCGTCGAATTTTGCGCATTTTCAGGAAGACTGACGGCAAGCGGTAAAGATTCGGTAATCCGTTTGGGGGAAAGTCACGACATTCGGTGGCAGAACACCCGGAGTGACCATGACCATACCTCAGGCCGCTTTCTTCGCGCCGGTTTCCGCGAAACCAACACCCTCACCACGCGCCTCCGGCCCGCCCGGCGGTTCCGGGTTCGAGCGCGCGTTTGCCGCGTCCGGGACCGAAGGCTCGCCCCCGAAGGACAACGGCGCGCTCTCGGAAGAACAGCGCAAGGGTCCTGATCGGTCCGGCACCAAGAGCGACGACGCAGCGCAGGCCCCAAACGCGGAGCGCCAAGGTCAGGTTGACAACCCGCCGACGCCGCTCCCGGCACCTGTCCCCGCCGAAACGGCGTCAATTGTTTTCGCCGCCGACGTCACGCCTGTTCCGACTCCTGCAAGTCCTTTGAATGAACCGTCCCCGGACCCAACCGGCCTGCCTCTTCGCGACGGCAGTCCAGGCCAAACGCCCGACGTTGCCGCACTCCTCGTTCCCGTCCCGCCGGCCCCGTCGCAGGCTGCGGCACTGACGAAAGCCGCGACCTCAGTGACCACCACGCTGCACGCGCCATCGCTGAAGCCGGCGGTGGTCACGACCGCCGCGATCGTTCCGGTCGCGACGAACCCACAGCCGACGCACGCAGACACGGCGCTGTTGACGCAAGCCAGCCCGAATGCCGCCGATGCTGCGACCACGGTGGTCGCGGCGCCAGTAGCCCGCACCGGTCAGGCTTCGTCGCTTCCGCTCATGTCGGCCCTCGGTCAGCCGCAGGAAATAGCCGGGCGCTCAGGTTCGACGGAAACGACCGACGCCCTCGTCAAAGCCAGATCCGCGCCCGCGCCCCAACGCCACAGTCCCGAGGTGACTCAAGGCCCATCGCAACCGGTCGGGCCTCCTGCCCCGCCAACGGTCCCACAGACAAAAGGCGAGGAACCCACGGCGACACCGGAAGCCGATATCGAAATCTCCCAAGCGGGGCGCGAGGGCGCGTTCAGGACCGAAACGACCACGCCCACGCCTCCCACACCATCGGCCGCCCCGCCGCCCACGCAGCTCGCCGCTGGCGAAGCGCGTGTGCCTGTGGCCGAGGTTCCGACCGACACGCTCGTCGCCGAGGTAGCCGGGATCGACCCGCTCCGGTCCGAGCGTCCTTCCGCCCCGACCCAGCCCCCGAACCCCGGCCTGCTTGCCCAGCCCGAGACCGCGCGCTCGGTCGCGGCGCAGGTCGCCGATGTCGTCCGGGCGGGGCGCGAGGGCACGGTGGAGGTCACGCTGCGGCCCGAAGAACTGGGCCGGGTGAGCCTGTCGTTCAACACCGACGGCGGCGCCCTGACCGTATCCCTGACGGCGGACCGGCCCGAAACGCTCGACCTCCTGCGCCGCAACATTTCGCTCCTCGAACAGGAACTGCGGCAGCTGGGCTATGACTCGCTCGACTTCGCCTTCTCGGACGGATCGGCGCGCGGGAATGACGCCGGCAGCCGGGAGACGTCCGGCACAGCGACCAGCGATCAGGCGGACACCACGCAGCCCGATGCCCGCACCACCGAAGTGCTGCGCCACACATCCAGCGGCGGCATGGACCTGCGGCTTTGACACGAAAGGAAACATGATGGACGTCACCCAGACAGGCACGCGCGTCGCCTATGGCGCCTTCGCCGCCGCACCGGACCGCACCGCCGACGACACCGCGCAGGACACGGCATCTGACACCGGATCGGGCACAGCGATCTCGTCCGACTTCGAGACGTTCCTCAAGATGCTGACGGTCCAGATGGAAAATCAGGACCCGCTCAACCCGATCGAGAGCAGTGACTACGCGGTCCAGCTCGCCACCTTCTCGGGCGTCGAACAACAGGTTCAGACCAACGACCTGCTCAAGGCGTTGCAAACGCAGCTCGGCGTCATGTCCATGTCCGACCTCGCCGGCTGGGTGGGGATGGAAGCGCGCGCGCCCGTGTCCGCGCAGTTCGACCTTGCCCCCATCACGGTCACGCCGACCCCCGCGCCGGGCGCGACCAAGACCTTCATGGTCGTGCGCGACGCCAGCGGCGCACAGGTCGACCGACTGGAGATCCCCGTCACCAACGATCCCGTCGAATGGGCCGGGCTGGACCAGAACGGCACCCTGTTCCCCAAAGGCGAATACTCGTTCGAGCTGCAAAGCTACAACCAGACCAGCCTGATCGCGGAAGAGCCGATGTCGGTCTATGCGCAGGTGGTCGAGGCCAAGGTTGTCGAGGGCCAGACGGTGCTGATCCTCGACTCCGGCGACGAAATCCCGGCGGCCGAGGTCGAGGCATTGCGCGCGCCCGACAGCTAGAACCGGCTGGCACATCGGCCCGCGCCGCGCTAATCCCTCCGCGACCAGACGGAGAGGCCGATGTTCACCACCACGTTGATCGCCGCGCCGGGCTCAGGCGCTCTGACCCCCGCCCTCGTCGAGGCGCTGATGAGCGCCTGGGGCGGGCGCGAGGCGCGCTGGCTCGCCCCCGACGAGGCTGCGGAATTCGACATGCCGGTCATCCCGGACACGCGCTGGTCAAGCTGGTATGACCTTCAGGCGATGGGCGTCGACCTTGTGGTTCAGCCCACCGAAGGACGCCGCAAGAAAATGCTGCTGGCCGATATGGACAGCACCATGATCCAGCAGGAATGTATCGACGAACTGGCCGATGAGGCGGGCGTCGGCCCGCGCGTGGCCGACATCACCGCGCGCGCCATGAACGGCGAGCTCGATTTCGAGGGCGCGCTGCGCGAGCGTGTGGGCCTTCTCGCAGGGCTGCCCGCCGCAGTCATCGACAAGGTGCTGGGCGAGCGGATCACCTTCATGCCCGGCGGCGCGGCGCTGGTCGCCACGATGCGCGCGAACGGGGCCTATGCGGCGCTCGTTTCGGGCGGGTTCACCGCCTTCACCGCGCGCGTCGCCGAAACGCTGGGTTTCGACGAGAACCGCGCCAATACGCTCACGATCGAGAACGGCACCCTCACCGGCACGGTGGCCGAGCCGATTCTGGGCCGCGCCGCCAAGGTCGCGGCACTGGAAGAGATCACCGCGCGCCTCGGTCTGGCCCATTCGGACGTGCTGGCGGTGGGCGACGGGGCGAACGATCTGGGCATGCTCGACCTTGCCGGCGCCGGTGTCGCGCTTCACGCCAAGCCCTCGGTCGCGGCCCAATGCGATATCCGCATCAACCACGGCGATCTCACCGCGCTCCTCTATATCCAGGGCTATTCCAAGGACGACTTCGCGCGCGCCTGACCCACCGATTCGCAACCGGCAAGGGCCCGCCGACATTCACGACTCCGCCATCCATAGGAAAACGCGCGGTTTTCCGCCAACGGGGGTTCCAAAAACCGGCAAAAACCCGTTATGCTGACGCCACATGGTTGATAAGGGCGTCCTCGCCGTGGAACACCGCAAAGACGGATGGGACGAGGGTGCCCGAGAGGCAGAGCAGCTGGAGGCTGTGTTAGACATGACATCACGTATCGCACGGGGTCTGTGCATTGCCGCGTTGTCGCTGACTGCGACCGGCGCCGCGATGGCACAGGAAAGCACCAACCGGGTGGCGGCCAACACGGACTGGAGCGTCTTCGTCGAAGGCGATCCGCAGGAGTGTTGGAGCGTATCCAAACCGAAGCAGACGGTGAACACGAAGGACGGGCGCTCGGTCGCCGTGCGCCGCGGGGATATCCTGCTGTTCGTGTCCTACCGGTCCGGCTCCGGCACGGGGGAAGTGAGCTTTACCGGCGGCTATCCCTTCGCCGACGGCTCGACCGTCTCGCTGACGATCGGTGACGACGAATACCAGCTCTTCACCGACGGTGAATGGGCGTGGTCGGCAAGCCCCGAGGACGACAAGAAGATCATCACATCGATGCGCAGCGGCGCAAACGCCGTGCTGGTCGCCAATTCCTCACGCGGGACCCGGACCGAGGACACGTTCTCGCTCATGGGCTTCACCGCGGCGGTCGAGGATGCGGGCAAGCGCTGCGAATAAGCCGCGCCCGACCTGACGAACACCGCGCGCCCCGGACCGCTCCGGGGCGTTTTCTTTTGAATTCGTGGTATGATCGCCTATATGGGGCGCAATTCCATGAGGAGCGCGAAACACATGACGGCCTCTGCACCGATCACCCAGGATGTAATGACGATCCCGCGCAAGGACGGCGTGTCGGTGGGCAAGCTGAACCTCGTCGGGCTGACCCGTGACGGGCTGCGCGACGCGCTCATCGCGGCCGGAACACAGGAAAAACAGGCCAAGATGCGCGTGGGCCAGGTCTGGCAGTGGATCTACCAGAAGGGTGTGCGCGACTTCGCGGACATGACCAACCTCGCCAAGGACTACCGCGCCCTGCTCGATCAGCATTTCGAGATCCGGTTGCCGGAGATCGTGTCCAAACAGGTCTCCACCGACGGGACGCGCAAGTACCTCGTCCGCATCGCGGGCGGGCACGAGGTGGAAGTCGTCTATATCCCCGAAGAGGATCGCGGCACGCTCTGCGTCTCAAGCCAGGTCGGTTGCACGCTCACCTGTTCGTTCTGCCACACCGGGACGCAAAAGCTCGTGCGCAACCTCACGGCGGGCGAGATCGTGGGCCAGATCATGCTGGCGCGCGACGACCTCGACGATTGGGTGCCCGCGGGCAAGGGCATGGGCGAACGCCCGCGCCTTGTCTCCAACATCGTGCTCATGGGCATGGGCGAGCCGCTCTACAACTTCGACGCGGTGCGCGACGGGATGAAGATCGCGATGGACAGCGAAGGGATCAGCCTCAGCCGCCGCCGCATTACCCTGTCGACCTCCGGTGTCGTGCCCGAGATCGCGCGGGCGGGGGCCGAGATCGGCTGCATGCTCGCCATCAGCTTCCACGCGACGACGGACGAGGTGCGCGACAAGCTCGTCCCGATCAACAAGAAGTGGAACATCGAGGCGCTGCTGGCCGCGCTCAAGGACTATCCGAAGCTCTCGAACTCCGAACGGATCACCTTCGAATACGTCATGCTCGACGGCGTGAACGATTCGGATGAGGACGCGCGGCGGCTCGTGAAGCTGATCGAGGGCATCCCGGCCAAGATCAACCTGATCCCCTTCAACGAATGGCCCGGCGCGCCCTACAAACGGTCGTCGAACAACCGCATCCGCGCCTTCGCCGATATCATCTACAAGGCCGGCTATGCCTCGCCGATCCGCACGCCGCGCGGCGAAGACATCATGGCCGCTTGTGGCCAGCTCAAGTCCGAGACCGAGCGCGCGCGCAAGTCGAAAGCCGAGATCGCGAAGGAAGCGGGCCTCTGAGGGCCTGCCCGGTGTCTCGGGCAGGGTGACAGAGCCGTGGAAAACCGCCCGGCGCCCCGGTGACCGCCCGCAAAAAAACCGATCAGGTGAACGTCCCCGTCACCCGCCCGAGCAGCATGAAGGCCCGCGCGGTCCGGGTGTCGGACATCCGCGCGATTTCCTCGTCCGTGGCGGTTTCCTCGAATTCCACGAAAACCTCGTCGAACCGGCGCAGGAAGTGATGGGCCGCGTCGCGAAAGATCGCGTCGCTTTTCATACGGCCCGCCGTCAGGGCGAGTGACGAGCGGTCCCGGATACCGCCAAGCGCGGCCACCTCGCGCCCCCGGTGGCCATTGGCGAAGCGCCGCCAGATTTCCGGGCGGGCCCGGTCCGGGCGCAGATCGTCCATATAGATGCCGTCCTGGCTCAGTAGCGTCAGCACGTCCTGCGCGGCCTGCACGAGCCGCGCGGTCTTGCGATCCTGAAGCGCCCGGCGCAGGGCGGCGAACCCGTCCTCGTCCTCGGCGCTTTCGGGGAAGTGAAGCGCCCGGATCATGTCGTCGCGCTCAAGCGGCGGCGCAGTATCGGCGGCCTGCGGCTCCAGCGCGAGCGAGGGCTGTTCCTCGGCCCGTTGCGGTGGGGCCATCCGCGATGTCTCGGCTTCGGCCCGCACGAGGTTTCGGGTGGTGGAGAACGTGGTCAGCGCCTGTTCGGTCTGCTTCTGCGCCTGTTCCAGCCGGGCGATCTTGGCCTCGACTTCGGGGTTTCGCTCGGCGTGGTGCGCATGGGCCTGTGTGAGGTAGCTGTGGCGCATCGCGTCGATGGTCGACTGGAGCCGCACCGTCTCTTCCCGCATGATCCGGGCCGAGCGTGCGGCGGAAGCCGCAAGCCAGATGACGGCCACCGGCAGGAACACGGCGAGCAGCGTCATGATGAACCCGGCCGGGCCGGGCGCGGCCACGTCGCCGTCCATCAACAGGAAATAGACCGCGCAACCGGCAAGCCACAGGCAGCACAGGGCCGCCGCCAGCAACTCCGACGGCGCCACGCCCCGTCGGCTCCGGCGTCCGAAGATGCCGAGGTCCATCGCCTCTTCGGTTTTGTCCTGCGCCATTGCGCCCTCGACAGGTTCCGTCACAGGGTCAGATATACTCGATCTCGAGGATTTCGTAACTCTTCTCGCCACCCGGCGTGCGAACTTCGACCGAGTCGCCCTCTTCCTTGCCGATCAGGGCGCGGGCCAGCGGTGACTTGATGTTGAGCTTGCCCTTCTCGAGGTCGGCCTCGGGCTCCCCCACGATCTGATAGGTCTTTTCCTCGTCCGTATCTTCGTCCACCAGCTTCACGGTGGCCGCGAACTTCACGGGACCGGACAGCTTGGCGGGGTCGATCACCTCGGCCAGGCCGATCACGCTTTCAAGCTCCTTCACGCGCCCCTCGATGAAGCTCTGCTTCTCACGGGCGGCATGATACTCGGCGTTCTCCGACAGGTCGCCATGCTCGCGCGCCTCGGAAATCGCGGCGATCACGGCGGGGCGCTCCACCGACTTCAGTTGTTTCAATTCTTCATTCAGTGCGGTGTAGCCCGCACGGGTCAGCAGGATCTTTTCCATGAGTGCCTTGTGGTTCTCTGTCTCGGGTCTCACTTAATACCGGGCGGGCGGTCCGCCGGAGCCCGGAAGGCTGGTCCAACACAAAAGCAATCCCGCCTGATTTGCAACGGGATTATTGGCGGATTGCCGGTGCCGCAGCGCAGCGAATGACGCCGTGTCGCGATTGACCGGGACCAGCACGCCCGCTACCAAGGCGCAACAAAATTTCGGGAAGGGAGCCGGAAATGGCCGAAATCGAACGCGAAGCGATGGACGTTGACGTGGTCATCGTGGGGGCTGGCCCCGCGGGCCTCTCCGCCGCCATCCGGCTCAAGCAACTGAACGAGGACCTGATGGTCGTCGTGCTCGAAAAGGGCTCCGAGGTCGGGGCGCATATCCTGTCGGGCGCTGTTCTGGACCCCTCGGGTCTCGACGCGCTGATCCCGGACTGGAAGGAAAAGGGCGCGCCGGTCACCGTCCCGGTGAAGAAGGACAACTTCTACATCTTCGGCGAAGGCGGCCAGATGCGCATCCCGAACTGGGTCATGCCGCCGCTCATGAACAACCACGGCAACTACATCGTCTCGATGGGCAACGTCTGCCGCTGGCTCGCCGAACAGGCCGAGGCGCTCGGCGTCGAGGTCTATCCCGGGATGTCCTGCTCCGAACTGGTCTATGACGACAATGGCGCGGTGAAGGGCGTGGTGGCAGGCGAGTTTGGCCGAAACGCCGACGGCACCCCCGGCGACGGCTACGAGCCGGGGATGGAGCTTCACGGCAAGTACACCATCATCTGCGAAGGCGTGCGCGGCTCGCTCGCGAAAGAGATCATTGCCAAGTACGACCTCGCCCAGAACTCCGACGTGCCCAAATACGGCATCGGGCTCAAGGAAATCTGGGACGTCGACCCCGAGAACCACAACGAGGGCGAAGTCACCCACTCGCTCGGCTGGCCGCTCGGGTTCAAGAACGGCGGTGGTTCGTTCCTCTATCACATCGACAACAACCAGGTTTACGTCGGCTACATCGTCGACCTGAACTACAAGAACCCCTACCTGAACCCGTATCAGGAGTTTCAGCGGTTCAAGCACCACCCGCGCGTTGCGCAGGTGTTAAAGGGTGGCAAGCGCGTGGCCTACGGCGCGCGCGCCGTGACCAAGGGCGGGTTCCAGTCGATCCCCGACACCGCGTTTCCGGGCGGCGTGATCGCGGGCTGTTCCGCCGGTCTCGTGAACCTGCCGCGCATCAAGGGCAACCACAACGCCATGCATTCGGGCCGTCAGGCCGCCGAAGCCGCCTATGCGGCAATCGAAGCGGGGCGCTCCGGCGATACGCTCTCCGAATACGACGAGGCGCTCAAGACCGGCCCCGTGGGCAAAGACCTCAAGCGCGTGCGCAACGTCGCACCCCTCAACGCCCGCTTCGGTCCCGCCGGCGGCATGGCGCTGGGCGGCTTCGACATGTGGTTCCAGACGCTCTTCGGCGGCTTCTCGCTGTTTGGCACGATGAAACACGGCAAGTCCGACCCGAAGGCGACCGAGAAGGCGTCCAAGCACAAGCCCATCGACTATCCCAAGCCCGACGGCGTGCTGTCTTTCGACCGGCTGACCAACGTGAGCTTCGCCAACACGAACCACGAAGAAAGCCAGCCCTGCCACCTCAAGCTCAAGGATGCCTCGATCCCGATCGACGTGAACCTGCCGGAATATGCCGAGCCCGCGCAGCGGTATTGCCCGGCCGGTGTTTACGAGGTGGTCGAGGGCGACAACGGGCCGAAGTTCCAGATCAACTTTCAGAACTGCGTTCACTGCAAGACCTGCGACATCAAGGACCCGTCCGAGAACATCCGCTGGACGGTCCCGCAGGGCGGTGACGGGCCGAATTACCCGAACATGTAACCTTTGCGTCAGTGGGCCGCCCCGCGCGGCCCACGCGCATTGAACCGCCCCGGTCCGAGGGTTAGGGTTGCCTCCAACCACCCAACAGGAGAGGTGCACCTTGCCCCGATTGATCCGTACCGTCCGCAGCCTCGGCGCGGCCAGCTTGCTGGCGCTGACCGCCTTGCCCTCGGGCGCACAATCGACCGACGGGTTCGTCGGCGCCTACCTCGCCGCCCGCTCCGCCGATGCCAATGCCGATTTCGCGGCCCTCGTCGATTACGGCGCCCGCGCCCTTGCCGAACGCCCGGACAATGCCGGGATCATGGAGGGGCTGCTGGTCGCCTATATCGGCCTCGGCCAGATCGACGCCGCCGTGCCGGTCGCCCGCCGCCTCACCGACCTCTCGGCGGAAAACGAACTTGGCCGCATCGTCCTGCTGGGCGACGCGATGGCGCGTGAAGAATGGGACACCGTGGAAGAGACGATGAGCGGCGGCTTTTCCGTCGGCGGTCTCATGGACCCGCTCATCCTTGCATGGACCGCTATCGGTGACGGGCGCATGTCGCGCGCGCTGGAAATCTTCGACGACCTCGCGCAGGACGAAATGGCCCGCCAGATCTCGGCCTTTCAAAAAGCGCAGGCGCTCGCTTATGTGGGTGACTACGAGGGCGCGGCCCGGATTCTCTCCGGCGAAGAGGTCGAGCTCACGCTCAACCGCTCCGGCGTCATCGCCTATGCCCAGATCCTGAGCCAGCTTGAGCGCAACGACGACGCCATCGCGGCCATCGACGCGCAGCTCCCGACCACGGGCGACGAAGAGGTCGCCTCGCTGCGCGCCGCGCTCGAGGCCGGGGAGACCGTCGAATTCGACGCGATCCGGTCGCCCAAGGACGGGCTTTCGGCGCTGTTTTTCAACGTGGCCGAAGTGCTCGCCAATGAAGCCAGCCCCAGCCTCGTCCTGATCTATGCGCGCCTCGCCCAGCATCTGAACCCCGACAACGTGGGCGCCGTGCTCCTCAGCGCCGCCGTGTTCGAGGATATGGGAAGCCATGACCTCGCCGTCGAAACCTACGACCAGATCGACCCGGACAGCCGCGCCTATGTGCAGGCGATGATGGGCAAGGCCGGTGCGCTGCGCCGGTCCGGGGCCGAGCAGGAGGGGATCGACACGCTCGTCGCGCTTGCCGACCGCTTCCCCGATCTCGCCCCCGTCCACGTCGCCCTGGCGGATGCGTACCGGTACGAAGAGATGTGGCCCGAATCCGCCGCCGCCTATGACCGTGCCATCGCGCTGTACGATACCGAAGTGCCCGCCCAATGGGCCGTCTACTTCGCCCGTGGCATCGCCAACGAGCGCGGCGGCAACTGGGTACAGGCCGAGGCCGATTTCCTCAAGGCTCTGGAATTGCAGCCGGTTCAGCCCTCGGTCCTCAACTACCTCGGCTACTCCTATGTCGAGAAGGGCCAGAACCTCGACACCGCACTCGACATGATCCGCAAAGCCGTCGATCAGCGCCCGAACGAAGGCTACATCGTCGACAGCCTCGGCTGGGTCTACTTCCGCCTCGGCCGCTATCAGGAGGCCGTGCCGCAGATGGAAAAAGCCGTCTCGCTCATGCCCGTCGACCCGGTGGTCAACGATCACCTCGGAGACGTTTACTGGTCCGTCGGTCGCACCCGCGAAGCCGAATTTCAGTGGAGCCGCGCGCTGTCCTTCATCAACGACGACACCGACCTCGAAGAGGTGAAGCCCGACCGCATCCGCCGCAAGCTTGAGATCGGGCTGGACGAGGTGCTGATCGAGGAAGGCAAGGAGCCGATCCTGACGCGGGACAGCGCCGCGGCGAACTGAGGCCGCCCGCATGGTTCCGTTCGCCAAGGTCTTCGCCCCCGCGAAGGTGAACCTCACGCTGCACGTCACCGGGCAGCGCAAGGACGGCTATCACCTTCTCGACAGCCTCGTGGTCTTTGCCGACGTGGGCGACCGCGTCGCGGTGCAGCCGGCGGATGCCATGTCCCTCGACGTGACCGGGCCGCAGGCCGCCGGTGTGCCGACGGACGACACCAACCTCGTCTGGAAGGCCGCCGCGCTGTTCGAACAGCCCGTCGCGATCACCCTGTCCAAGCACCTGCCTGCCGCTGCCGGGATCGGGGGCGGCTCATCCGACGCCGCCGCGACCCTGCTGGCCCTGTCCGACATCACCGGCGAGCGGCGCTTGCCGGAGGGCGTGGCCGACCTCGGCGCCGATGTGCGCGTCTGCCTGATGCGGCAGGCGGCCCTCATGTCGGGGATTGGAGAGGTCGTCGTGCCCGTGCCGCACCTGCCCCCCCTGCACGCCGTCCTCGCCAACCCCGGCGTCGAAGTGCCGACGCCCACGGTGTTCAAGGCCCTCGACCGCAAGCAGAACAAGCCGATGCCCGCGAAACTGCCCCGCTGGCAGGGGACGCGCGCCCTCATCGACTGGCTGGGCGCACAGCGCAACGACCTCGAAGCCCCGGCCATCGGCGCAGCACCGGTCATCGCGGACGTGCTGGAGGCGCTCAGCGGTCTGTCTGGCGCCCGTCTCACCCGCATGTCCGGGTCCGGCGCCACCTGTTTCGCATTGTTCGACACGCGCGACGGGGCCGACATCGCCGCTGCCGCGCTGGCACAGGATCATCCCGGCTGGTGGGTGGCCCCGGCCACGCTCACCTGAGCTTCATGAGAACCTTGTTCGCCACCCCGTAGTGGCCAAGCTCCGGATGCTCATGCATCTCCGGCACACAGCCCAGCGATCCGGCAAGGGAGCGCACCATCCGCGGCGGCACCCAGGAGTCCCCGGCCCCCGCATGGATCACCGTCGGCACCGACACGCGCCCAAGCACACCGGACCAGTCGGAAACATAGGCCGAAAGCTCGTCGCGATAGGCCGCGCGCGACCCGAGCAGCGCGGAGTGCCACGACTCGATCAGCCCGTCCATGATGTCCGGGTCCACGAGCAGCGCCTTGTCATGCACCGGAGCGCTGCGAAACAGGCTCTCGAGGAACGACTGCGGCATCAGCCGGATCGCGCTCGCCTGCCCATAGACGAACATCCGGAACCGCGCCCCGCCGCGCAGCGCCGCCTGAAACACCGGGCGCCCGGCCATCTGCGGCAGGAAATCCCCCAGCGTGAGCGGTCCGGCAGGCGCGATCAGCACAAGTTCCGACACCAGCTCCGGATGGTCGGCCGCGATCCTGAGCGCCGACATGGCCCCCATCGAGAACGCGACGACCCGCTGAGGCCCGGCGCGGCGCAGATCGTCGACCACCGACCCCAGCCGCGCCTCGTAATCCGACCCCGGCCGGGTCAGCCGGTCGAGCGGACGCAGGGGAGAGCGCGGGCCAAGGCACTCGAGCTCCGCCGGTCCACCCGGTAGCCCGTGGAAATAGACACCGTCGGTCATGTCAGTTGAGCCGCGCCACCACATAGTCGGCGATATCGCTCAGCATATCGCGGATCGGATCGTCCGGGAGCAGCGCGAGCGGCGCCTTGGCCCGCTCCGCCCAGTCGAGCGCGGCCGCCCGCGTATCCTCCAGCGCGCCATGCGCCGTCATGATCTCCAGCGCCCGCTCGAGGTCGCCGTCCCGTTGATCGTTCTTGGCGATCGTGCGGGTCCAGAACGCCCGCTCGTCGTCATCCGCCTGCGCAATCGCCTTGATGATCGGCAGGGTCAGCTTGCGCTCGCGGAAATCGTCGCCGATGTTCTTGCCGGTCGCGTCGCCGCCCCAGAAATCGAGCAGGTCGTCCACCACCTGGAACGCGATGCCCAGAGCGTCGCCATAGTCGTGCAGCGCGGCGATCTTCTCCTCGCTGACACCCGCAAGGATGCCGCCCACTTCGGTCGCCGCCGAAAACAGCGCCGCGGTCTTGCCCCGCACCACCTTGAAATAGGTCTCTTCGGTCGTGGCCAAGTCCTGCGCCGCGGTGAGCTGCAACACCTCCCCCTCGGTGATCGTGGCCGAGGCATTGGACAACACCTGAAGCACGCGCAGCGAATCCGCCTCGGTCATCAGCTGGAACGACCGCGCGAACAGGTAGTCGCCCACCAGAACGCTCGACTTGTTGTCCCACAACAGGTTCGCGGTGGGCCGCCCGCGCCGCTGCGCGCTCTCGTCCACCACGTCGTCATGCAGGAGCGTCGCGGTATGGATGAACTCCACCGCCGTCGCGAGGTGAACGTGATACGGCCCGTCGTAGCCGCACATCCGCGCCGAGGCGAGCGTGAGCATCGGGCGCAGCCGCTTGCCGCCGGCCTCGACGAGATGCGCCGTGACCTCGGGGATGCGCGGGGCATGTTCCGACGACATGCGGGTGCGAATCATCTCATCCACGCCGGCCAGATCGTCCTTGAGATGGGCGGCGAGACGTTCGTGAGGCTTGTGCGCCTTGCGGTCGAACACGTTCATTCTTTCCTCAACCCTCCCCGAGCCGTCGGACGAATGCCTCGACAATCGGCGAAATAAGGTCCTAAGTCCCAATCATGAAAGAGCTTCTTCGCACCACGGACCCTACGATCATCGCTTTTGCAGACGCCCTACTTTCCGGCGAAGGTATACCTTCGTTTCCGATGGACGTCCATATGAGCACCCTTGAGGGATCAATAGGTATTTTACCTCGTCGCCTTATGGTCCGGGCGGACGATCATGCGCGCGCCTGCCGCGTGCTGACCGAAAACGGGATCGATATCGAGGAGACGTGAGTATGGGATTTGCCCGTAATCTGGTGACCGAGGACAAGTTCCTCGGGGGGCAACTTGTATTGATGCAGCCGCGCGACGGCTACCGCGCCGGGGTCGACCCGGTGTTTCTCGCGGCCTCCATTGCGGCGCATGAGGGCGAAAGCGTGCTGGATCTCGGCTGCGGCGCGGGCGCTGCGGCATTGTGCCTCGGCGCACGCGTCCCGGGTCTCAGGCTCGTGGGGGTGGAACGGCAGCCGGAATATGCCGACCTCGCGTGCAAGAACGCCTACGACAACGACATCGACATGGACGTGGTTGAGGCCGACCTCGCGGACCTCCCCGCTGCGGTGAAGGACGAAAGCTTCGATCACGTCATCATGAACCCGCCCTACCACCTGCGCGACCGCTCGACGGAATCCAACGATGCCGGTCGCGCGGCGGCGCTGTTCGAGGACACGCCACTCGCGGTCTGGATCGACACCGCGACCCGGCGTCTGAAACATCGCGGCTACCTCACGATCATCCAGAAGGCCGAGCGTGTTCCGGAAATCCTGGGCGGGATGGACGAACGGTTGGGCAGCATCCTCGTCAAGCCGCTCCTCCCGCGTGAGGGGCGCGCAGCGGTGCTCGTGCTGGTGCAGGCCCGCAAGGGCGGACGGGGCGCTTTCCGCCTCGCAGCCCCCCTCATCCTGCACGACGGGGCCGAGCATGTGGGCGACTCGGAAAGTTACCGGCGGGAGGTCTCTGCGATCCTGCGCGACGGCGCCGCGCTCCCGCTGTGGTAGTGATCCTGTAACCCCGTTGTAAGAATCTGCCGATATCAAAGGTGCATTATTGGCATATGTTTGCTGGCATGCACGTTTTTGAAACGATTTCGTGACAGAACGGGGCTTCTATGCTCCACTTTAGATATCAGTTCACATTGAGGAGGACCCTATGGATTTGAGTGCACGCTTGAAGGAACTCCGTCGGAAACATGAAGCCCTGTCCAATCAGGTGGAGGCGGCGCAACGCAGCCCCGGCACCCCGGACACGGAAATCATGTCCCTCAAGAAGCAAAAGCTCATGCTGAAGGACGAAATCGAGCGTCTCGCCCTGCATTAAGCATGGCACTCACCCCGACCGGCTCCGGCCGGCCCGGGCTGCAAGATACGCACCAACCGTGATCAGGACGGCCGCAAGGATCAGCACGACGCTGGCCTGAGCGATCCCGAACGCGATCAGGGCGAAGGTGGACAAGAGCGGTGCGGCGTAACTCGCCGTGCCGAGAAGCTGGATGTTGCCCCGCTTCACCCCGATGTCCCAGGTGTAGAAGGCGAGCCCCACGGGGCCGAGCCCAAGGCCTATGGCCGATGCCCAGCCAAGCGTATTTGTCGGCCAGACCGTCTCCTCGACCGCCACATGGGCGAGCGCGGACAAAACGGCCGTGGCGACGCAGAACACCGCGACCGTATCCGTCGGCATCGCGCCCAGCCTGCGTGACAGGACCGAGTATCCCGACCAGGTCAGAGCACAGAGTATGGCGAAAAGGTAACCGGGCAGCGCGGCCATGCTGAACCCGCCCCCGCCCCGCGTGAGGAGGAGCGCGGCCCCCGCGAAACTCACGAACGCCCCAAGGATATGGCCCGCCCGCAGCCGTTCACCGGGCAAAAGGCCTGAGAACAGAACGATGAGCAGCGGCCAGAGATAGGCGATCAGCCCCGCTTCGGCCGCGGGTGCAAGGCGCAGCGCGCTGAAGTAGAAGAAGTGGTATCCGAACAGCCCGGCCGTTCCAAAGGCATAAACCCGCAGCGGCACGGCCCGCAGCCGCCCCCATCCCCCCGTCACGCTCACCCAGACCAGCCCGATGGCGCCCCCGATGGCAAAGGACAGCGCATTCAGGAGCAACGGCGGCACCGGCGCCGTTCCAACGGTGAACAGCGCCAGCAGGCCCCAAAGCAGGACCGCCGTGAATCCGATCAGCGTGGCGCGGGTTTCCGTCATGCGGCCTGATGGCATGAAAAAACCGGCCCCGAAAGGCCGGTTCTTCCCTCCTCCCAGAGTGGGCGCGTCAGACGAAAAACTGCGCGCCGTTCGCCGAGATCGTGGAGCCGTTGATGAAGCCCGCGTCATCGGACGCAAGGAACACCACGCAGCGCGCGATCTCTTCCGGTTCGCCGAACCGCCCGGCAGGGATCTGTGCGACCACCTTTTCCTGGGCCGATTCCGGCATCGCCTTGACCATTTCGGTGGCGATGTAGCCCGGGCAGATCGCGTTGGCGGTGATGCCGTTACGCGCGCCTTCCTGGGCCAGCGATTTCACGATGCCGAGGTCACCCGCCTTGGTCGCGGCATAGTTCACCTGACCGAACTGGCCTTTCTGACCGTTGATCGAGCTGATGACGATCACGCGGCCGAACTTGCGTTCGCGCATCCCCGGCCACAGCGGGTGAACGGTGTTGAACACGCCCGTCAGGTTCGTGTCGATCACCTGGTTCCACTGCTCTGGCGTCATCTTGTGGAACGGCGCATCGCGGGTGATCCCGGCATTGGCCACGACCACGTCGATGGGGCCGAGGTCGGCCTCGACCTTCTCCAGCCCGGCCTTCGACTCCTCGTAGTCGGCCACGTTCCACTTGTAGGTCTTGATCCCGGTTTCCTCGGTGAAGGCCGCGGCCTTCTCGTCGTTGCCGGCATATGTCGCAGCGACCTCGTAGCCTTCGGCCTTCAACGCTTTGGAAATCGCTTCGCCGATTCCGCGCGAACCACCTGTCACCAGTGCAACTCGTGCCATGGCCTGTCCTCCCTCAGTAAATTACGCTTGAAACTCTGTTACCGAATACACCCGATACACGCAACAATGTTTCTTTCATACAGATTTGCTGCGCAAGAAGAAAAGGGCGCCGAAGCGCCCCTTTCCCTGTCTGTTTTCCGCTTACGGACGCTCGAGGCACATGGCGACGCCCATGCCGCCCCCGATGCAGAGCGTGGCGAGGCCCTTCTTCGCCCCGCGCCGCTTCATCTCGAACAGCAGGGTGTTGAGGATCCGCGCGCCCGAGGCGCCGATCGGGTGACCGATGGCGATGGCGCCGCCGTTCACGTTCACGATCTCCGGGTTCCACTCCATGTCCTTGTTCACCGCGCAGGCCTGCGCCGCGAATGCCTCGTTCGCCTCGACGAGGTCTAGGTCCGAGGCCTTCCAGCCAGCCTTGTCCAGCGCCTTGCGGCTCGCATAGATCGGGCCCACGCCCATGATCGACGGGTCGAGCCCGGCGGTCGCGTAGGACGCGATCCGTGCCAGCGGCTCCAGCCCGCGCTTCTCGGCCTCTTCCGCCGACATCACGAGCACACCAGCCGCGCCGTCATTGATGCCCGAGGCATTCGCCGCGGTCACGGTGCCGTCCTTGGTGAAGGCCGGACGCAGCTTCTGCATCGCGTCCATCGTCGCGCCGAAGCGGATGTACTCGTCGTCCTCCACGACCGTGTCGCCCTTGCGGGTCTTGACCGTGAAGGGAACGATCTCGTCCTTGAACTTTCCGTCCTTCTGCGCCGCTTCGGCCTTGTTCTGGCTCGCCACGGCGAATTCATCCTGGCTGTCGCGAGTGATCTGCCACTGCTCGGCGACGTTCTCGGCGGTCTGGCCCATGTGATAACCGTTGAAGGCATCCCAGAGACCGTCCTTGATCATCGAGTCGATGAACTTCATGTCGCCCATCTTGTGACCGGCGCGCAGGTGCGCGACGTGGGGGCTGAGAGACATGTTCTCCTGCCCGCCCGCGGCCACGATACCCGCGTCGCCAAGCTGAACGTGCTGGGCAGCCAGCGCCACGGCGCGCAGGCCCGAGCCGCAGACCTGATTGATGCTCCAGGCGGCGCTGCCGACCGGAAGGCCCGCGTTCACATGCGCCTGACGCGCGGGGTTCTGCCCCTGCCCGCCGGTGAGGACCTGACCGAGGATGGTCTCGTCCACCTCGGATGCGTCGATGCCGGCCCGCTCGACCAGTGCCGACAGAACAGTCGCGCCAAGGTCATGTGCGGGGGTGTTGGCGAACGCGCCATTGAAGCTGCCGACCGGCGTACGCGCAGCCGATACGATCACGACATTCGTCATAGTATGTCCTCTCCGTGTCGGTTCCGCCGTCGCGGCGGAACGGGTCCGGCAGATGCAATCGCGGGGGTGCCCGCGCGATTCTAGTCCCGGCATCTGCGCCGGGCACAGGAGTATGCCGCAATGCAGAACGAATCAAGGTTGGAGTGGACGCCACGTCAGGCCCGGCGCTTTTGTCCCACCCCGCCCTGCTTCCACCAGGGCCGTACGGTCGGCGCGCCGAAGAAATAGCCCTGAAGGAAATCGCACCCGGCATCGGCCATGAACTGCGCATCCTCAAGGCACTCGACGCTCTCGGCCACGGTCATCATGTCGAAATGGCGCGCGACCGACAGCATCGCCTGCGCGATCACCTGATTGTCCGGGCTTTCGGCGATGCCGCGAATGAACTCCCCGTCGATCTTGAGAATGTCGAAGTAGAAATCCCGCAGGTAGCGAAAGGCGGTATAGCCCGCGCCGAAATCGTCCAGCGCGAAGGAAATCCCTTCGGACTGCATATCCGCCATGAAGACCTGAACAAGCTCCGGCATGATGATGGCCGTGCGCTCCGTGATCTCGAGGATCAGGCGCTCCCCGACCGTCTCGTCGCGTTCGAGACCCTGCTTGAGCACCCTCATCCAGCGCGGATAGCCGATCGACCGCGCCGACATGTTGATCGACAGCCTGAGCGACGGTTCCTCTTCCAGAGCCGCGATCCCAAGCTCCAGCGCAAGCGCGTCGATGACACGGCCAAGCTCCTGATTCTCGACCACGTCGATGAAGTCGCGCGCCGGAATGATCCGGCCCGTGTGATCGAGCACGCGGATGAGCCCCTCATGGAATGCCACCGTGTCCGGCGACCGCGCGCGCATCACCGGCTGAAAAGCCAGCAAGACCTGCTTTTTCTCGACCGCCCGGCGCACCATCGCCATCGTATCGCGGTCCCGCTGCCGGATCGCCATGGTCAGGGGGCTGGAGAGTTCAACGTCCGGGTCGACCGGATCGAGCGGAGAAGGGTCGTGCATGTCCACCTCGAAAGCCAATGCCTCGCCACCATTGCGCCCGACCTGCTAAGAAGCAGTAAAATTTAGGATTCGAGGTAAATTCACATGGGCGAACGCTGTGGCTGGTGCGGGACCGATCCCCTGTATGTCGCCTATCACGACACCGAATGGGGCGTGCCGGAGTACGACGGGCGCGCGCTGTGGGAAAAGCTGATCCTCGACGGGTTCCAGGCGGGCCTGTCCTGGATCACCATCCTGCGCAAACGCGAGAACTTCCGGCAGGCCTTCGAGGGCTTCGAGCCGGAGGTCATCGCGCACTGGGGCGAGCCGGAGGTCGCCCGGCTCCTGACCAACGAAGGCATCATCCGCCACCGCGGCAAGATCGAGGCAACCATCGGCAACGCGCAGGCCTATCTCGACATGGGCGGGGCGCAGCCTTTCGCGGATCGGATGTGGGGCTATGTGGGCGGCGCGCCGCAGGTGAACCACTTCGAAAGCCTCGCCGAAATGCCGCCGAAGACGCCGCTGTCCGAACAGGTATCCAAGGATCTCAAGAAAGCCGGGTTCCGGTTCTGCGGGCCGACCATCGTCTATGCCTGGATGGAGGCCTGCGGGCTGGTGAACGACCACATCGTTGGCTGTCCGGCGCGGCGCGTGTGAGGTTTCGGACCGGCTGGGGCCGGTCCGCCCCGCCGGGGGAGGCGCTGCCTCCCCCGGACCCCCTCCGAGGTATTTTCAGACCGAAGAAGGGGTCAGAAGCTCGCCTCTGGCTTGAAGTCGTCCGGGATGGCGTCGCGTCCGTCGAGAACGAGGTCGGCCATGACCTGTCCGATCATCGGGGCGATCCCGAAGCCGATCTTGAACCCGCCGTTGGCGATGAAGTGACCGGGTCTGTCGGGCCAGGCCCCGATCATCGGCGACCGGGTGCGCGCGCGGGGGCGCAGGCCCGCCCAGCGCTCGATCACCGGGGCGTCGGCGAGCGCGGGCACTGCGGCGAGCGCGCGGGCGAGGACGGCGTCGAGCTGGTCATCGGTGGTGTCCGGCGCGTCGAACTCCCGCTCGGTGGTGGAGCCGATGGCGGTGGTGCCGTCCGCATGGGGCACGACATGCACCGTGTCCGCGAAGATCTGCGGCAGGTCGCGGGCATCGAAGGCAAGGCGCGCGGACTGACCCTTCACCGCGACACCGACCATACGCCCCCGCTCCGCCGAAAGCGCCGCGAGCCCCGCCGCGCCGGTGGCCCAGACCACCGCGCCCTCATCCTGCGCCTCGGTGGCGAGAGTGCCGCCCAGTGCCTGCACCGCAGCCGCGAGCGACGCGCAGGCGTGGCGGGGAAACATGCGCGCGGTGAGCGTATCGTGAATGACGAGGCCTGTGGGCGTGACGGGCGCCCAGTCCGACGGCGCCGCGACCACCTCCCACACATAGCGCCCTTCCCAAAGCATCTGCGCCGTGACCGCGCGCGCCTCGGCCAACGCCCTTGCGTGATCGTCGGCGATGGGTTGCAGCCGCCCCGTGCGCGCATAGCTCGACGGCACGCCGCCCGTCTCCTCCACCCCGCGCCAGAACGCCTCGCCCATATCGAGGGCCGCGAACTGAAACGCCTTCTTCGCGTTCCAGTTTTCCGGCACATGGGGTGCGAGCGCGCCGACGATCCCGCCCGACGCGCCGCCACCCACGCCCGCCGGGTCGACCACCCGCACCCGCGCCCCCTTGAGCGCACAGGCATAGGCGACCGAGAGCCCGAAAGCCCCGGCGCCGCGCACGGTTACGTCCACCATTGCCAAGCCGTGATCCCTCCTTCATGCATCGGGAGCGGACAGTAGGGGATCGGCGCACGATGGGCCAGAGAGCGGAACTGGAGTGGCGGGACGGAAGCCTGCCGGTCTCGACCCGCTTCGACGATCCCTATTTCTCAATAACCGACGGGCTGGCCGAAACCCGGCATGTCTTTCTGGATGGCAACGACCTCCCCGCCCGCTGCGTGACGGGGTTCCATGTCGCGGAACTGGGCTTCGGCACCGGGCTGAACATGCTGGCGATGGTTCTGGCCCTGCGCGACAGCAACATCCCGATCCGCTTCACCTCGTTCGAGGCGTTCCCGATGCGCGGCGACGACATTGCCCGCGCGCTCGAGGCCTTTCCCGAGGCGCGCGCCGTCGCGGACCCGTTCCTCGCGGTCTGGGACGCGGGTATCCGGTTCTTCACGGTCGGCCCGGTGTCCGTCGAAGTGATCGAAGGCGACGCGCGCGAGACGCTGCCTGCATGGACGGGCATGGCGGATGCGTGGTTTCTCGACGGCTTCTCCCCCGCCAAGAACCCGGAGCTGTGGTCGCCGGACCTGATGGCCGAGGTCGGGCGCCACACCGCACCGGGGGGCACCGCGGCGACCTACACGGCGGCGGGTTTCGTGCGCCGGGGGCTCGCGGATGCCGGGTTCGAGGTCACGCGCCAGCCGGGCTATGGCCACAAGCGGCACATGACGACCGCGCGGAAGGTGGGCTGATGGACCAGCAGAACAACCGCCTCGGCATCCTCCTGATGATCTCCGCCGTCTTCGTCTTTGCCGTGCAGGACGGCGTCTCGCGCCTGCTGGCCGACAAGTACAACGTCTATCTCATCGTGATGATCCGCTACTGGTTCTTCGCGCTCTTCGTCACCGTTCTGGCCGCCCGGACCGCCGGAGGGCTTCGACGCGCGGCGCAGACCACGCAACCGCTGCTCCAGACGTTTCGCGGCGTGGTGCTCATCGTCGAAGTGATCGTCACGATCTATGCCTTCGTGGTGCTGGGCCTGATCCCGACCCATGCGCTGTTCGCCTCCTACCCGCTGATGATCGCGGCCCTTTCCGGCCCCGTGCTGGGCGAGAAGGTCGGCCCACGCCGGTGGGCGGCCATCGCGGTGGGCTTCGTCGGTATCCTCATCATCCTGCAACCGGGCTTCGCCGTGTTCGCCCCCGAGGCGCTGATCGCGCTGGCCGCCGCCTTCCTTTTCGCCGTCTACGGGCTTGCCACCCGCTACGCGGCGCGGCGCGACAGCGCGGCCACGTCGTTCTTCTGGACCGGCGTCACCGGGGCCATCGCCGTCACCCTCATCGGCGTGTTCTATTGGGAGCCTCTGGCGCGTCCCGACTGGCTCTGGATGGGGATGCTCTGCATCACCGGGGCGCTCGGGCATTTCCTGCTCATCAAATGCTACGAACAGGCCGAGGCGAGCGCGGTGCAGCCCTTCGCCTATTTCCAGCTCGTCTTCGTATCCATCATCGCGATCACCTTCTTCGGCGAGTCGATCGAATGGAACGTCGCGCTCGGGGCGGTGATCGTGGTGGGCGCGGGGCTGTTCACGGCGTGGCGCGAACGCCAGCGCGGACGCAAGCCTAGCGCCGCTTCAGCATTGCGGTGAAGTCGAGCGGAACCACCTCACCCGTCAGCCGTGCCTCATAGATCGGCAGCGTTTCGGTCACGCGCATGACGTAGTTCTGGGTTTCCTCGAACGGGATCATCTCGATCCAGTCGATCACGTCCACGTCCGGATCACGCGGATCGCCCCGCTCCTCGGACCAGCGATAGGCCCGGCCCAGCCCCGCGTTATAGGCCACCGAGATCAGGACCGGGTTGTTCCCGAACCGCTCCTTCAGCCAGGCGAGGTATTCGGACCCCAGCCGCGCGTTGTATTCCATGTCGGTCGTGAGCCTCGACTGCTCATAGTCGATGCCCAGCCGGCTCGCCATGTCACGCGCCGTACCCGGCATGAGCTGCATGAGGCCCAGCGCCCCGGCATGGGATCGGACCGTATGGTTGAACTCGCTCTCGCGCCGCGAAATGGCCATCTCCAGCGCGCGCGGCACCTCCGGGTGGCCCTTGCCAATGTCGGGCGTCGGGAAATAGGCCCGCTCCAGCACCTTGTCGAAATTCACCGAATGCTTGGCGATCTTGAGCATGACATAGGGCAAATCCACGCTCTCGGCCCAGTCGGCGAGTTGCCCGGTCTCGGTCCGGTCGAGCCGCTCCGACAGATGCACGACGAAACGCTGGGTCAGGTAATATTCGTCCAGCGCGGCGGTCAGGCGCGCGGCCTCCATGATCGGGGTGCCCCAGAAGCTGGCCGTCTCGAAATCGGGGAACGCTTCGGTCCCCGCGAGCTTCGGGTCCATCGGCACACCGGCCTTCTCGGCGGCGAGCAGACCGTAGAACGCCGTCTGATGCTGGGCGCCGAACGCATAAGCCGCCTCGGCCTCCGCCGTCCGGTCCGCTGCTTCAAGCGCGCGCCCTTCCCAATACCCCGCGCGGCCCTGGCTGATCGGCGTGTCCACGGTGGCGCGGAAGTTGCGGAAATGCGTCACGGCCGCCTCGGGGTCGTCCAGCATCCTCAGCGCGACGAAGCCCGCGATCCACTCGTTGTCCTCACGGTCCCAGACCGCTTCGTCGATGAAGTGGTTGGCGGCGATGTCATAGGCCACCTGCGCCTCGCCCTCGCGCATCTTCTCGCGGGCGAACCGCCGCCGTTCATCGCCCCACATGAGCGGGCGGCCAAGATCCTCGGCAGAATCAGAGCGGTCCAGCACCATCTCGATTGCGTCATCGATCCGGCCCTTACGGAGCCGCCACAGCATCCGCTCATAGGCCAGCCCCGGATCGTCGGCGAGCGCCTCGGGCACTTTCGCGATCATGTCGTCGACACCCGCTTCGGTCTCGCGCAACCCGATGCGGGCACGCGCGAGGATCTGCTGGTCGGTCGTCACCCGTGCCATATGACGCTCGGCCTGACTGGTGCGACCGGCCCACAGCAGGCTGTCCATCCGTTCCCAGTGATAATCGGCGAGGGTCTTGGGCCAGTCATGCATGAACTGGTCCTCTTCGGAACTCGCCAGCGACATCTCGGTCCACGCCCGGCGCGCCTCGGCCATCGCCGCGTCCTGCGCCCCGCTCTCCCACAAAGCGCGGGCATAGCGGATCGCGCCGGTTCCCGTCTCTGGCGTGTGGCCCTGAAAGAACCGCAGCACATCGGCCAGAAGCGCATCCGACGGGATGTTGCGCTCGGTCCGTTCGCGCAGCAGGTCTTCGCCCGGCCAGTCGGGATGACGCTCCAGAAAGGCGAGGCTTTCCTCGAACGTCCCTTCCCCGGCGCGAAGGCGGTTCCACTGGATAATGTCGCGCGGCAGGTCGCCGGGGTCCCCGGCGGCCTCCAGCGCCTCGTCCCATTTGCCGTCGCGCATGAGCTCAAGGCCCTTCTTCAGCGCGTTCACCTCGGCTGTTTCCTGCGCATGAGCAGGCAAGGCGACCACGATGAGGACCATGAACAAACGGCGGAAAAGGCGGGCGAATTCGGCGGCTCGTCTCAACATGCCCGAATACCTATCCCGCTTGAGTGCTCTCGCAACACACATTCTTGGCATTTCCCGTCATCGCGGCTAGTTTCCGCCGCGTTTGCACCGGACCGACTCGCGGCACGGGCGATAGACCAAGATAACAACAGGAGCGTGACATGCTGAAAGGTTCGATTCCGGCCCTTGTGACGCCGTTCAAGGACGGCAAGGTGGATGTCGACGCGCTCAAACGGCTCGTGGACTGGCATATCGAGCAGGGCTCGCACGGCCTCGTCCCCGTCGGCACGACCGGCGAAAGCCCCACGCTTCTGCACGAAGAGCACCAGATGGTCGTCGAAGAGGTGGTGAAAGCGGTCGATGGCCGGATCAAGGTGGTCGCGGGCACCGGCTCGAACAACACGGTCGAGGCGCTGCACTTCACCGAACATGCCAAGCGCGTGGGCGCCGACGCGGCGCTCGTCGTGACGCCGTACTACAACAAGCCGACGCAGAACGGCCTGCTGGCCCATTTCCTCGCCATCGCCGAGGTCGGCCTGCCGATCATCATCTACAACATCCCCGGCCGCTCGGCCGTGGACATGGCCCCCGCCACGATGGCGGAACTGGCCAAGCATGAGATGGTCATCGGCGTGAAAGACGCGACCGGCGACCTCGCCCGCGTCGCCTGGCAGCGCGAGATGTGCGGCACCGACTTCGTCCAGCTTTCCGGCGAAGACGCGACCGCCGTGGGCTTCAACGCGATGGGCGGCGTCGGCTGCATTTCCGTGACCGCCAACGTGGCACCGAAACTCTGCGCCGAGATGCAGAACGCCACCCTCGCGGGCGACTATGCCGCCGCGCTTGAAATCTCCGACCGGCTCATGCCGCTTCACCGCGCTGTGTTCATGGAGCCGGGCGTCTGCGGCGCGAAATACGGTATGGCCAAGCTCGGCCTGATCGAGGACGAGGTGCGCCTCCCGCTCATGGCGCTCTCGGACGAGACCAAGTCGGCGATGGACAGCGCCATGCGCCACGCGGGCCTGCTCAACTGAGGCCGCAAGGCCGCCGGCGTTCAGTCGTCGGCGGCCATTGCCACGTGAAGCGCATCCGCACTGACCGACGCCAGACCCGGCGCATAGGGCTTTATCCCCTCCAGCTTCCAGCGCTCCCCGGTCCGGTGATCCGTGACCGCGACGATGAAGTACTTGGTTCCCACCGCCAGCAGGTCGAGAAACAGGCTCTCCCCCGGAAGGTCGTCGCCGGTCATCTGCCGGTGCATGGCGACGAGCAGGGCAATGGCCTTCACGATGTTCTGCGCTTCGGGAATTTCGCCAAGTGCCACGAGGTCCAGACTGCGCACCGGCCCGGCCGCGCCCAGCGCCTCGGCGCGGTAGGTCTCGCGCCCGATGTCATCGCGAAAGGCAGGGTCTTCGTAAATGTTGTAGCCGCTGATCTCACCCCCCACGGTCTCGATAACCGGTGGGAGCCCGACCGCATCCCGCATGGCCTCCTCCACCAGCGGCCGTTGGTCCTCGGGCACGTCCTTCAGCCGTTCCTCGATGATGGCTTCTAACCCGGCAAACGCCTCGTCCAGCGCCGCGTTCGCTTCCGCGTTCCCCCCGCCCATCGCAGTGCGCACCGCCATCGCGGCGGAAAGCTGAACAAGCCGGCGGTTCTTGTCGTCCGCGAACCAGATTTCTTCACCCGCCAAGTCGCCATAGATCGCGCCGTCCCGTCCCCCGTTCACAGCCACCCAACCGGGCAGAACCGTGACAGTCGTGGTCTTGCCGCTCCCCGACGGCCCGAGAAACCTGACTTGCGTGGGCGTGACCCCGAAAATGTCGAAATCGTCGGCGGTCGCGGGCGCAAGGTCGGTCTCGGCCCAGACGGGCACCGCCACGACTGCGGCCAACGCCGCCAGAAACAGTCGTCTGAACATGGTTTTCCCCCCGGAAAGTCCGTAATGGACACCGACAACATAGCATTTTTTGGCCAGACTGGACAGGCGCGGCCCGCCCGCCTACATCAGGCCGATGGCCAAGACTGACGAAAACAAGAACTACAAGGTGATCGCCGAGAACCGGAAGGCGCGGCACGACTACGCGATCGAAGACGATCTCGAGGTCGGCATCGTGCTGGAAGGGTCCGAGGTGAAAAGCCTGCGCGTGAACTCCGCCAACATCGCCGAAAGCTATGCCGAGGTGAAGGAAGGCGAGCTGTGGCTGGTGAACGGCTACATCGCGCCCTACGAACAGGCCAAGACCTTCGGGCATGAGGAACGGCGGCGGCGCAAGCTCCTGTGCAACAAGCGCGAATTGGCCCGGCTCTGGAACGACACGCAGCGCAAGGGCATGACCATCGTGCCGCTCGTGCTCTACTTCAACCATCGCGGCATCGCGAAGATGAAAGTGGGCATCGCCAAGGGCAAGAAGAACCACGACAAGCGTGCGGACAAGGCCAAGCAGGACTGGAACCGTCAGAAACAACGCCTGCTCAAGCACCAGGGCTGAGGCCGCAGCCTTCGCGCCCTGTTAACCGACGTCGGCCTCAGGTCTTACCGTTTCGGCGCGACCGGCACCCAGATTTCGTAAAGCATCTTGCCCGGCTCCGGGCTGTCGTCGTCCGGATAGCACTCGAACACAGCACCGTCGCGCTGAACGAAATCCGAATTGGGCAGCCAGTCGGAAAACACCGCATCGAATCGCGCGGGCAGCTCCGAGATGGCCGTGCGCTGGGAAAACACGACGTAATCCCCGCCGACGAGGTGCATTTCGCAGGTGCCCTCCGGCAGGTCCTCGGCCTCCTCGACCTCGATCCCCACGCCGTAACGGAACGATCCGTCCGCCCGCGCCTCCATCGAAATCCCGTAAAGCACGTCCGAGACCTTGTGCTTGATCCCGTCCTTCAGCGTGAAGAACTTTTCATAAAGCGCCGGGATCGTGTCACGCGACTCCATCGTGTAGTCACCGGCCAACCCGATGATGAGTTTCTCGCGGCTCTCGACGATGGCTGCGTTGGGCAATGTGACCATAAGGACCTCCTGTCGGAGGGACGGTAGCGCAGGCTCCGCCGGGCCGAAACCCCTACTCCGCCGGTTCCCACAATTCCACCGGATTGCCCTCCGGGTCGTGGATACGGGCGAACCGGCCGACGCCCGTCATGTCTTCCTCGTGGCTGATGTCCAGCCCCGCCTTGCGCAGCGCTGCGACCATCCCCGCAAGGTCGTCGACCCGGAAATTCAGCATGAATTGCTGGCTGTCCCGCCCGAAATAGTCGGTGCCTTTCGGGAACGGCGCAAAGACCGTCGGCCCCGCCTCCTGCATCCACGGGCGTTCCTCTGCGTCGCTTGGCGTCAGGTCGATGCCGAGGTGGGTCCAGTACCACTCCGCGAGCGTCCCCGGATCGTCCGACCGGAAAAAGACCCCACCGATTCCCGTAACCTTCGCCATGTTTGCGCTCCCACCCTGAATTGACGCCACGCAACGGTATCACATTTCTCCGGAACGCGGCGTCGGCACGCAACTTTTGGTCGCTTTGGCATTGTGACACCCCCGAAAACCCCGCTACACCATGCTCCAGCAACGGCCCCGACGGGGCGCAAAGGGAGAGAACGCTCATGAAGGTGCTCGTGCCTGTCAAACGCGTGATCGACTACAACGTGAAGGCCAAGGTTAAGTCCGACGGCTCCGGTGTCGATCTTGCGAACGTGAAGATGTCGATGAACCCGTTCGACGAGATTGCCGTGGAAGAGGCGATCCGGTTGAAGGAAGCGGGCACGGCGGAAGAAGTCGTCGTCGTGTCGATCGGTGTGAAACAGGCGCAGGAAACCCTGCGCACGGCGCTGGCGATGGGCGCGGATCGCGCGATCCTCGTGGTCGCCGCCGATGACGTGCATCAGGACATCGAGCCGCTCGCCGTTGCCAAGATCCTCAAGGCCGTGATCGACGAGGAGCAGCCCAAGCTGGTCATCGCCGGCAAGCAGGCCATCGACAACGACATGAACGCGACCGGCCAGATGCTCGCCGCCCTCCTGGGCTGGGGTCAGGCGACCTTCGCCTCGGAGCTCACCCTCGACGGCGACGCGGCCACCGTGACGCGCGAAGTGGACGGCGGCCTTCAGACGATCAAGGTCGGGCTTCCCGCCATCGTCACCGCCGACCTGCGCCTGAACGAGCCGCGCTATGCCTCGCTCCCCAACATCATGAAGGCCAAGAAAAAGCCGCTGGATGAAAAGACCGCCGACGACTACGGCGTCGATGTCACCCCGCGTCTCGAAGTGGTCAAGACGACCGAGCCGCCGACCCGCTCGGCCGGCATCAAGGTCGAGAGCGTCGATGAACTCGTCGCGAAACTCAAAGAGAAGGGGGTCGTGTAATGGCCGTTCTGCTTCTTGCCGAAGTCAATTCCGGCGAACTCGCTATGGACGCCACCGCGAAAGCCGTGACTGCCGCCCAGTCGCTTGGTGACGTGACCGTGCTTTGCGCCGGGGCCTCCGCCGCTGCCGCCGGTGAAGCCGCGTCGAAGATCGACGGTGTGTCCAAGGTGCTCGTCGCCGAGGGTGACTCGCTTGGCCACCGTCTGGCCGAAGCGACCGCGGAGCTCATCGTCTCCCTCGCCGGCGACTACTCGCACATCTGCGCGCCCGCCACGACGGACGCCAAGAACATCATGCCGCGCGTGGCCGCTCTTCTGGATGTGATGGTGATCTCCGATGCCTCCGCCGTGGTGGATGCCGACACGTTCGAGCGCCCGGTTTATGCCGGCAACGCTGTCCAGACCGTGAAGTCGAAGGATGAAAAGAAGGTCATCACCTTCCGGACCTCCACCTTCGACGCGGCCGGTGACGGCGGCTCCGCGAGCGTTGAGACCATCGACGCGCCCGCCGCGTCCGGCCTTTCCGAATGGGTCGAGGACAAGGTGGCCGAAAGCGACCGCCCGGAACTCACCTCGGCGGGCATCGTCGTGTCCGGTGGCCGTGGCGTCGGCTCCGAAGACGACTTCGCGCTGATCGAAAAGCTCGCCGACAAGCTCGGCGCCGCCGTCGGCGCGTCGCGCGCCGCGGTCGACTCGGGCTACGCGCCCAACGACTGGCAGGTGGGTCAGACCGGCAAGGTCGTCGCGCCCGAGCTTTACGTCGCGGTCGGCATCTCCGGGGCCATTCAGCACCTCGCGGGCATGAAGGACTCCAAGATCATCGTCGCGATCAACAAGGACGAAGAGGCCCCGATCTTCCAGGTGGCCGACTACGGCCTGGTCGCCGACCTCTTCACCGCCGTGCCGGAGCTGATCGAAAAGCTCTGAGCCATACGATCGTATGTACGCGGTGTGCACACGTTGTGCATACGCCGTGCACACCAAAAAGGCCCGCCACTCGGCGGGCCTTTCGCATTGCGGTCAGAGGAGTCGCCTGAGCGCCGCATCCAGCGCCGACGCCGCCCGTTCATGCGCTGAAATGCCCAGCATCCCCCGCGCCGCTGGCGCTTCGAACTCGGTATAGGCCAAGCCCGCGAACCCTTCCGAGATCTCATCCGGCGTCACCACCACTTCGACGATCTCCTCCACGAAGGGCGACACGGCATCGAGCATTTCACGGTCCACGAAAAGCGGGTCCGACCCCTCCGCCGTGTCCCGGTCGGGCTGTTCCGGTGCGTGACCGGAGAGCCAAAGAAGAACGACCCGCGAGTCGATCCGAGATACCAGCGTTTTCATCCGCGCGACCCATGCCTCGCGCAGCTCTTGTTCGACCATCGCGAACTTTTCCGGCGACGTCGTCTTGAGCGCGGTCAGCAGGTGGCGCGTGAAGTTGAACTCCGTGAAATCGACTTCGCGATAGATCGTTTTCAAAAGGTTCGACGCCCGCAGGAACCGATCGTTGCGGCGCGGATGCACGGCATAGAACCGGTTGGACATGTTCTGCGCGCCGGTGATCTGAATGACCGTCACCTCGGCCCTGGACGCGATGTCCACGACCGTGCCATCGGTCGAGAACACGTCGATCCCCGCATTGACACAGCCCAGGTTCACCACCGGCATGTCGAGCGCACTTTCGGTCAGCACAGGAAAGGGCAGATCGACGAATTTGCCATAGGTTTCCGTCCCGCCCAGCATCGCCACATAGGGCGCGTTCAGCTTGCGCTTGGGACCACGGAACAACAGTTTGGATTTCCCGTAACGACACGGGGCATAATCCAGGGCACCCTCGCCCAGGTTTTCATAGGTCATACCACCCACTCCATTTTCTTCACCCGGGATGGAGATTGGCAGACCTTCGTTGTGAAACACTTAATCGAAACAGGGTCCAAGGGGTGAATTTGCGCGTCGAGGTTAACCCGCGGGTCTTGCCCCTCCCGCACCCCCAAGCCTATGGTCCACGTGGACATCGGAAGGGTCGGCAATGGCAATCGAAACGGTAGGCGTGATCGGCGCCGGGCAAATGGGCAACGGGATCGCGCATGTCATGGCGCTCGCGGGTTACGAGGTGCTCCTGACGGACATCAGCCAGGACGCCCTGGACTCGGCCATTGAGACGATGACCGGCAACCTCGACCGCCAGGTATCGCGCGACAAGATCTCGGCCGCCGACCGCGACGCTGCACTCGGGCGCATCAAGACCACTTTGACGCTTGCCGATCTGGGCAAATCCGACCTCGTGATCGAAGCCGCGACCGAGCGTGAAACCGTCAAGCAGGCGATCTTCGAAGACCTGCTTCCGCATCTGAAACCCGAGACGATCCTGACATCGAACACATCCTCGATCTCGATCACTCGGCTGGCCTCGCGCACCGATCGCCCGGAGAAATTCATGGGGTTCCACTTCATGAACCCGGTCCCGGTCATGCAGCTTGTCGAACTGATCCGGGGCATCGCCACGGATCAGGCGACCTTCGATGCCTGTCAGGAAGTGGTCGAGAAACTCGGCAAGACCGCCTCGAGCGCCGAGGATTTCCCGGCGTTCATCGTGAACCGCATCCTGATGCCGATGATCAACGAGGCCGTCTATACGCTTTACGAGGGTGTGGGGTCGGTGAAATCCATCGACGAGGCGATGAAACTGGGCGCCAACCATCCGATGGGGCCGCTCGAACTCGCCGACTTCATCGGGCTGGACACCTGCCTCGCCATCATGAACGTCCTGCATGACGGGCTGGCCGATACCAAATACCGGCCCTGCCCGCTCCTCACGAAGTATGTCGAAGCCGGGTGGCTGGGGCGAAAGGCTGATCGCGGGTTCTACGACTACAGGGGGGACACGCCCGTCCCCACGCGCTGAAGGTTACTTGCCCAGAGACAGCGTGTGTTCGCGCAGCCACTTGATGAAGTCGCGCGGACTTTTGGACAGCGTCTTAAGCTGATCTTCGTTCAGCGGTTCACCGATGGTCGGGGCATGCGGCTGGTTGCAGGCGCGCACGATCTCATGGATCAACAAGCCCTGCCGCAGCGTGGCTGACACCTTGTTCGCGATATTGTAGGCGCGGGTGTTGCGGCCGTGGAACTTGACCGGCACCACTTTTGCGCCCGTCTTGCGGATGAGTTGCGCGGTAAACAGGTTCCACTCCGCCTCGATCGGAGGGCCCCACCAGGTTTCTGACGCCGCCACGACGCCCGAGGGAAACACGGCGATCACGCCGCCCTTCTGGAGCCGCTCGAGCGCCTGAGCGCGCATTTCCTTGCCCTTCTGCTGGGCATCCGGGTCATGCGGGAACGGCACGGGGATGAGGAACGAACTCGCCACCTCGTCCAGCCCGGTCAGGACCGACCGCGTCAGGATCTGGAAATCCGGACGCACGCGCGAGATGATTTCGCCCAGGATCATGCCGTCGACCAGCCCGTGCGTGTGATTGGCCACGACGATCACGGGCCCTTCCTTCGGGATGTTGTCGATCTGCGCCTGTGGCGTGCGGATCTCGATCCCCATCGCTTTCATCGCGCCGGCCCAGAAATCGATGCCGGTTGGCGCGCCGAGCCGCTCGAACTTGCCGATCATCCGGAAGATGAGGAGTTTGCCTGTCAGCATCTCCATCCAGCGGATCAGACGGGCCTGCACCTTGTTGTCGAACGTGTCGGCATAGGTCAGGTCGCGTTTGGAGTAAGTATGCCCGATCGCGGGTCTTTCAGGCGAAGGAGATGCGGCGACGGAGCCGCTTTCCTGCGTCTTCGTCGTCCGTCGTACCGCTTGCGTGCGGGCCACGTTGTTCACGGATTGATCCAAACGGGGTGCCCCCTCATATTGTGCGACTCGCGCGACACGTGTTTCTACATGCCTTCGCCGAATTTGTCAGCCACCAGCGAATCGAGCGCCTCCATCAACGCTTCGGCCTGTGGCCCCGAGGTCTCAACCTCGATTTCCGAGCCGCGGGACGCGGCAAGCATCAGGAGGCCCATGATCGAGTCGCCTTCGGCCTCCATCCCATCCTTAGATACGCGTGCGCGGGCGTCATGGTTTTCCACGACGTCCACAAATTTTGCCGAGGCCCGTGCATGAAGGCCTTTTTCGTTCACGATTTTCATCTTCCGCGCGAGTGACGTGCTCATGGATGCGTGTCCTCCGCCGTCGCACCGTCGATGGCATCAATGTACTTGCGACCGGCGGCCAGCGCTGCCCGCGTGGCCTCTTCCACCGTTCCGTGGCGGGTTTTCGCCAGTTTCACGAGCATCGGTAGGTTCGCACCATAGAGGATTTTGCGGTTGCGACCGGCGCAGGCCGGCAGCGAAAGGTTCGAGGGCGAGCCGCCGAACATGTCCACGACGACGATCACGCCGTCGCCCGTGTCGACCGCATCCGCCGCGGCCATGATCTCGGACCGCTTGCGAGCACGGTCGCAGTCGGCGGCGATACGGATGGCCCGGACCCCTTCCAGTTTTCCCACCACGTGTTCGACCGCAGACAGGTATTCACCGGCAAGGCCGCCATGCGCAACGATCACGATTCCGATCACGCGATGAACCTCGAATTTTCGTCCCTTGCCCTTTGCGCCTCATATCCCGTGGCGCTCGAGCTCCCGGTGCCTAATTGACACCTGCCAGCCCTTGTCTGCAAGGGCCTTGGCCATAGATTCCGCAAGGGTCACCGAACGGTGACGTCCCCCGGTGCACCCGAACCCTACGGCAAGGTGCGCTTTGCCCTCTTCGGCATAGGCCGGGAGCAGGAATTCGAGCAGGTCGAGAGTCTTTTCAGTGAATGCAGCATAACGTGGATCGCGGGCGACGTAATCGGCCACCTCCTGCGCGCGGCCTGTGAGTTTGCGCAGCG
Source organism: Maritimibacter sp. (assembly GCA_002695005.1). Classification (GTDB taxonomy): domain Bacteria; phylum Pseudomonadota; class Alphaproteobacteria; order Rhodobacterales; family Rhodobacteraceae; genus Maritimibacter. Next base: position 42,460 of record NZNT01000020.1, on the reverse strand, counting down.
CGGGCTCCCAGTGCGGGTTGTTCAGGAACCGCACGTCGAACACGAGGTCGAGCCCGCGCGGAACCCCGCGTTTATAGGAAAAGCTCTGCACCGAGAGCGACAGTTTGGTGTCGTCTTCAGGGTCGAAAATCGCGAGGAGTTCGGCCTTGAGTTCGTGCGGCGACATTTCCGACGTGTCGATCAGAACGTCGGCGCGCACCCGGATGGGTTGAAGCAGGTCCGTCTCGCGCGCGATTCCGGCCTCGGGCGTCTCTTCCGGGGCGAGCGGGTGGCGGCGGCGCGTCTCGGAATACCGGTTGACCAGTACGTCGGGCCGGCAATCGAGAAACAGCACCTGGATACGGTCGGACCATCCAGCCTCGCCCGCGTCGATCAGGTCGAGCACGGCGGCGGTTGAGAAATCGCGGTTGCGCACGTCGATGCCAAGCGCGATCGGGTGATCGGGGGGCGAGCCATGCAGGAGCCGGGGGATCATGCTGATGGGCAGATTGTCGATGCTCTCGTAACCCAGGTCCTCGAACACCCGGATCGCCGTGGTGCGTCCGGCACCGGACGGGCCAGTGACCAGCACCACGCTGGGCGGAGTTTCGGTCTGTGTCGTTTCGCTCATGTCACGCGTCCGCCCTTTGACAGGGCCAGAATGGACGCTGCGAAGTGAGGGGAGTCAACCCGCGCCACGGCGGGGATCGCCTGCCCGAGAACAACTCTGGTCACGGGTTCGGGAAGCCGCGCTTGCTCGGTGCGGTCGAGGTCGACGATCAGGCAAACGGGTGCGCGCGCAACGTGCGGCACATGCAAAAGCCCGACGCCCCGCGCCTCGATCACACCGGCCATACGCCCGGTCGTGGCGGCGTGGGGCCACCCCTCAGCCCCCGGTTCGATCCGCGTGAGGTCGTCTGAGATCAGGCGCGCTCCGAGTGCGATCAGCTCCAGCGCAAGGCCCGATTTTCCGCTGCCCGATGCGCCTGTGATGACGACGGCGCCGCCGTCGATGGCGACGGACGTGGCGTGGATCGTTTCGGGGGTGGGTTGTCGCGCGGCGTCGCGGCTCACACCGGCAGGCCCACCACGAAGCGGGCACCGAGCGGTTCAGAGGTGATGTCGGCGTCGGTCGGGCGGATGTTCTCGGCCCAGATCACGCCGCCATGTGCCTCGATGATCTGCTTCGAGATCGCGAGGCCGAGGCCGGAGTTGTTGCCGAACTGGCCTTCGGGGCGCTCGGAGTAGAAGCGGTTGAAGATCTTGGTCAGCGCCTCTTCGGGGATGCCGGGGCCGGTATCCTCGACCACGACCAGCACGCGGTTGTCGCGGTGCCGTGCCCAGACGCGGATCGCGTCGCCTTCGTCGCAGAAGGACAGCGCGTTGGTGATGAGATTCACGAACACCTGCGCCAGCCGCGCCTCGAGCCCGTGGATCACGGAGGGGTCGGCGGGCAGATCGGAGATGAAGTCGACCCCTTTGCCCTCGGCCTCGTTGCCCAGATACTCGGTTAGGTTGCGGATCATCTTGATGAGGTCGAAGGCCTCTTCCTCTTCCTTCACCAGTTCGCTGTCGAGGCGGGAGGCGTTGGAGATGTCGGACACAAGCCGGTCGAGACGGCGCACGTCGTGGTCGATCACGTCGAGGAGCCGTTCGCGTTGTTCGTCCTTGCGCGCCATGCGCAGGGTGCCGACGGCGGAGCGCAGCGAGGCGAGCGGGTTCTTGATCTCGTGAGCGACGTCCGCCGCGAACTGCTCGTTCGCATCGATCCGGTCATAAAGCGCCGAGACCATGCCGCGTAACGCTTTGGAAAGACGCCCAATTTCGTCAGGGCGGCCCGAAAGGTCCGGGATACGCACACGCCCCGCGTTGACGGCGGCCTGGCTGTTCTTGTCGCGCCCGATCTCTGCCGCAGCCGCAAGGTCGGCCAGCGGATTCGCGATGGTCGAGGCCAGCACCAGCGACAGGCCGATGGAAACAAGAATGGCGATGACGAACATCTGGAGCACCTGTTCGCGCTCCGCCCGCACCAGCGCGTCGAGTTCCCCGCCCACGGAGGTCAGCGCGACGGCGCCGCGCACGGTGCCGTCGATCGTGATGGGCGTGACGACAGTGAACCGGGTGGCCCCGGTCGCGTCCTGTCCGCCCTTGATCCGGGTGTTGCCGTTGTAGACGTCCGGCAGCAATTCCTGCGCAAGCGATACGCCATCGACCGGCATCGGCGGCTCGGTCGACTGCGCGGCGATCAGGCTCGCGATCGCTTCCCAGATTCTGCTGAGGAAATCGGTGATGATGGTCGAGCGCTCGTCGACCTCGAGGCCCAGCACCTCGGGCCGGTTCGAGCGTGACATGCCCGCGTTCGTGCCCAGAACCTCGCCCCCAGCATCGAAAACGATGATGTCGCCGCTGTCATAGACGTTGGTTTCGGCCAACACCTGCTGAACGATGGCAGGCGTCAGGGTTTCGGTGGTGACCTCAGGTGCCGGGGCCGGTTCGGGCTCCGGCGTGTCCGGAGCCACCGTCTCAGGCGCGGGGCCCGACGGGGTGCCGTTGATGGTCTGCTGAACGACGAAAACTTCCGCCAGAAGCTCCGCCGTCATGACCAGCGCGCGTTCCCGTTGCGCCACGAGGCTGTCGCGCACCGGGTTGAGATACAAGACCCCGGCCACGAGAACCACGAGGCCGAGGAGATTGAAGGTGATGATCTTGCGGGCGAGCGGGGATCGGTTGACGGAGATGGAGCGCCGTTTGTTACGCGATGCGCGCAATTCCGTATCGACCGAGGATTGGTCTACCCAATCCTCGCCGAGCACCACATCGGCGCCGTCATGCGTACTCTCGGTATCGCGCACCACGTTCTCTCCGCCTTGACGGTACCCCCCGTCCTAGCCTCACTCTTCGTTGTAACGGTATCCGATGCCGTACAACGTCTCAATCGCCGAGAATTCGTCATCCACGGTCCGCATCTTCTTGCGAAGACGCTTGATGTGGCTGTCGATGGTCCGGTCGTCGACATAGACCTGATCGTCATAGGCCACGTCCATCAGCTGATCGCGGCTTTTCACGAAGCCCGGACGCTGGGCCAGCGCCTGAAGCAGGAGGAACTCGGTCACGGTCAGCGACACGTCCTTGCCCTTCCAGGTCACGGCGTGGCGCAGCGGGTCCATCGAAAGCTGACCGCGCTGCATCACCTTGTTTTCTTCGGTATCGGGCATCGCGACGCCCTCGATCGCATCCTGCCGGCGCAGAAGCGCGCGGATGCGTTCGACCAGCAGACGCTGGGAGAACGGTTTCTTGACGTAGTCGTCCGCGCCCATGCGCAGCCCCAGAACCTCGTCGATCTCGTCGTCCTTGGAGGTGAGGAAGATGACCGGCATGTTCGTTTTCTGGCGAACCCGCTGAAGCAGGTCCATGCCGTCCATGCGCGGCATCTTGATGTCGAACACGGCCATGTCCGGCAAAGCTTTGTTGAATGCATCCAGCGCTTGCTGGCCGTCGTTATAGGTCTCGACCTCGAAGCCTTCGGCCTCAAGCGTTATGGAGACCGACGTCAGGATATTCCTGTCGTCGTCAACCAGGGCAATTTTCGACATTTGAGATGTCCTTGTGCTGCTCGTTTCTGCCAATTTTTTGCACTCATAGAATCCATTTATACGAACGGAATCAACTCCCAAGTGCGAATCGGCCACGGGTATGCGTCTATTCAGCATCAATAGGGGTTAATTTTGGCTGATTTGTGGCGCATCGGAAAACAGCTCCACCCCCCGGAACGCATGGTTGCGCAAACAGACCTGCTGCTATCGCTAACGCGACAAAGCGCCCTGTTCCTTCACAAAAGCGACATGCTATAGGCGCTTCACGCGCTGCCTCTCCGGCATCGCGGCCAGCGGCCGTTATCGCCTGTAGGCGAAACCGGCCCTCAGGACTATCATACAGACCGGCGGTGGGCCGGCGACAGGAGCACGCAGATGACCATTGGACGGGTGAACCCCTCGTACCGTTTGGAGGAGCAAGGCATCACGGGGCTTGGCAATGTCCATTACAACCTCATTGAGCCGGCTCTGATCGAAGAAGCCCTGAAGCGCGGCGAAGGCCACCTCGGCAAGGGCGGCACCATGCTTGTCGAGACCGGCAAGCACACCGGCCGCTCCCCCAAGGACAAGTTCGTCGTCGAGACCGAGAACGTGAAGGACTCGATCTGGTGGGAGAACAACCCGCCGATGGAGCCGGCCAAGTTCGACGTGCTTTACAACGACATGGTCGAGCACATGAAGGGTCGCGACTACTTCGTGCAGGACCTGTTCGGTGGTGCGGACCCGGCCAACCGGCTCGACGTCCGTGTGGTGACCGAGCTGGCCTGGCACGGCCTGTTCATCCGCCACATGCTGCGCCGTCCGGAGCGTGACGAGCTGGACGAGTTCGTGCCCGAGTTCACGATCATCAACTGCCCGACCTTCAAGGCGACGCCCGACAAGCACGGCTGCCGCTCGGAAACCGTGATCGCGCTCAACTTCGAAAAGAAGGTGATCCTGATCGGCGGCACCGAATACGCGGGCGAGAACAAGAAGTCCGTCTTCACGCTGCTCAACTACATCCTGCCGGGTCGCGGCATCATGGCGATGCATTGCTCCGCCAACCACGCGCCGGGCAACCCGGTCGACACGGCGATCTTCTTCGGCCTCTCGGGCACCGGCAAGACGACGCTCTCGGCCGACCCGACCCGCGTGCTGATCGGCGACGACGAGCATGGCTGGTCCGATCGCGGCACTTTCAACTTCGAGGGCGGCTGCTATGCCAAGACCATCAGCCTGTCTGCCGAAGCAGAGCCGGAGATCTACGCCACGACCGAGAAATTCGGCACCGTGATCGAGAACATGGTCTATGACGCGGACACGCTGGAGCTCGACTTCGAGGACAACTCGATCACCGACAACATGCGCTGCGCCTATCCGCTGCACTATATCTCGAACGCCTCGTCCTCGTCGCTGGGCGGGCATCCGAAAAACATCATCATGCTGACCTGCGATGCCTATGGTGTCCTGCCGCCCATCGCGCGGCTGACCCCGGCGCAGGCCATGTATCACTTCCTGTCGGGCTTCACCTCCAAGACGCCGGGCACCGAGGTGGGCGTGGTGGAGCCGATCCCGACCTTCTCGACCTGCTTCGGCGCACCTTTCATGCCGCGCCGCCCCGAGGAATACGGCAAGCTGCTTCAGGAAAAGATCGCCAAGCACGGCGCGACCTGCTGGCTGGTGAACACCGGCTGGACCGGCGGCGCTTACGGCGTCGGCTCGCGCATGCCGATCAAGGCGACCCGCACCCTTCTGGCCGCCGCGCTGGACGGGTCGCTTTCGGATGCCGAATACCGCAAGGACCCGAACTTCGGCTTCGACGTGCCCAAGGACGTGGACGGTGTTGCCGAGGTCCTTCTCGACCCGCGCCGCACCTGGGATGACAAGGCGTCCTACGACGCGCAGGCGGAAAAGCTGGTGAAGATGTTCGCCGAGAATTTCGAGCAGTACCTCGAATACATCGACGAAGACGTCAAAGCCGCCGCCATCGGCTGATGCTGACCCGGTTGGCCCAGACAATTGCACGCCCCGTCCTCACCGGCGGGGCGTTCGCGCTTCTGGCCTCCGTCGCGGTGGCGCAGGAGGGGCTGACGGTCAGGGACCCGATGGTGTTCATCGAGGCCGGCATCTTCTGCCCCCGCGAAGCGTCGGGGCGCGAGGAAGCACCGGGGACCGAACGCGGCTACATCGACCTGATCGACGGCGAGTTGTACGCCGACTTCCACACAAACGTCGTGCCGGGTGAAATCGGGCTGGGCTTCGGCATCCGGTTCCAGTTGCAGGAGGGACTTGGCGCGCGCAACGTGGAAATCGTGACGACGCACCCGCCGTTTGGTTCACCCCCCGTGACGGTGGAGCGCTACGCGACGACGGCCTACGACGATTCCCCCAACGCCTCGCTCTTCACGTTCGACTACCCCTACGAAGTGGCGCTCGGAGAGTGGACCATCGCGGTCGAACTGGATGGCGAGGTCGTGCTCTCGCAAACCTTCACCATCATTCCGCCGGAAGACAGCATCATTCACGCCGACATGTGCGACGGGCCGGCGTTGATGAGCTGACCTCGCGTCCCGATCAGCCGAAGATCCCGCGCCGCACGAGGTTCAGACCCGCTATCGTCAGGACAAGAAGCATCGCGCGGCGGAACGTGGCCTGTGGCATCCGGTCGTGCAGCATGTAGCCCAGCGCCATTCCGGCAAAAGCTGGCAAGACGGCGGCCAGCGACAGGGGGAGCGTGTGGGTGTTCAGGACGCCCGAACGCAGGTGCGCCAGCAGGAGCGCGATTGAGCCGATGCCGTAGATCACGCCCTGTACCCGCATCGCCTGCGCCTTGGGCGCGTCGGTGGCGGTGAGATACATGACCGTCGGCGGGCCCCAGATCCCCGACACCCCGCCCAATGCCCCCGCCACTCCGCCGATGGCAAGTTCGTCGCGAACGCGGTTCAGCGGGTCGAGGCGCAGAACCCACCCCGACAGTTGCAACGCGCCGAAGATGATGAGGACGCCGCCGATCAGCAGGAACAGCGCCCGTGTCGGGATCACGCTGACCAGTTGCGCCGACAGGACGAGGCAGATGAGGAGCGCGGCAAGAAACAGCCAGTAGCGCCGCCCGGTTTCCACGGCACCGCGCCAGCCGCCGCGCAGGGACTGGCGCAGGTTGGTGGCGAGGGTCGGCAGGATCAATGCCGCAAGTGCAGTCTCGGCGGGCAGGATCGAGCCGAGACCCGAGATGATGATCATGGGCAAAGCGAACCCCACCGCCCCTTTCACGAACCCCGCGAAAAGCACGATCACCGTCCCTGTGATGAGGGTCCAGGCCGGTAATTCCCCAAGGATGCCAAGCTGCTCCATGCTCTCTCCTACCGCGCGGCCCGCGCCGGTGCAGCCAAAATCGCCCGCGACATTTTTGATCCGCCCGCAGACCTCCGGCGAATTATTGTTGCGCTGCACCTGCAAAATACCTATCACCGACAAGACCTCGAAGACGGAGATTCCCATGCCCAAGGACGCCGCCATGACCCAACCGCTGCTCGACGATCTTCTGGACCTGACCGGAGAGGCGCTCGGCCCTGTCGAGGTCGTTCTGGAGGCCGCGACGGCGAGCGTGAAGGAGATGGTGAGCGAGGGTGGCAAGGTATCGGCCGCGCTGCTGGAAGAGAACCAGTATGCCGCTCATGCGCTGGCCTGGCTCGCGACCTATGTCGAGGCCCTGCGCCAGACCCGGAACTGGGCGGTCAACCTTCAGGAGGCTGGCAAGCTGGGCGAGATGGAGAAGCTCCTCCTCCAGATCGCGTTCGGCGAATACCTCTGGCAGATTCAGGGCGGCATCCCGATGAGCCAGAACGAAACCGCCAAGCTGATCGACATGGGGCTCGCCCCGCAGGACATCGGCGCGATGATGCAGCCCGCCGTGATGACGTTGATCTCGGGCGGCAACACGCAGTCCGCGCGGATGCGGCTCGTTGAGCTGATGCGCGACAACGCGGGCCACGCGACCTTCGGCGCCTCCGGGCTCGATGAAGAGCTCGAAATGATCCGTGAGCAGTTCCGCCGCTATGCCGACGAAAAGGTCGTGCCATTCGCGCATGACTGGCACCTCAAGGACGAGCTTATCCCGCTCGACGTGATCGAAGAACTGGCCGAGATGGGCGTTTTCGGCCTGACCATCCCCGAAAACCTCGGCGGTCTCGGCCTGACCAAGGCGTCGATGGTCGTGGTGTCCGAAGAACTCTCGCGCGGCTATATCGGTGTGGGGTCGCTGGGTACCCGGTCCGAGATCGCCGCCGAGCTGATCCTCGCAGGCGGCACGGATGAACAGAAATCCAACTGGTTGCCCAAGATCGCCTCGGGCGAGGTGCTTCCGACCGCCGTGTTCACCGAGCCCAACACAGGCTCCGACCTCGGCTCCCTGCGCACCCGCGCGGTGCGCGACGGCGACACCTACACCGTGACCGGAAACAAGACCTGGATCACCCATGCGGCGCGCGCCAGCGTCATGACGCTTCTGGCCCGGACCGATCCGTCGACGGACAACTACAAGGGCCTGTCGATGTTCCTGGCCGAGAAAGAGCCGGGAACCGAGGACACCCCCTTCCCGACCGAAGGCATGACCGGCGGCGAGATCGAGGTGCTGGGCTATCGAGGCATGAAGGAATACGAACTTGGCTTCGACGGCTTCAAGGTGCCGGCCGCGAACCTGTTGGGCGGCGAAGAGGGCCAGGGCTTCAAACAGTTGATGCAGACTTTTGAGAGCGCCCGCATCCAGACCGCCGCCCGCGCCATCGGCGTGGCGCAATCGGCGCTGGAGGCCGGAATGCAATATGCCGAGGACCGCAAGCAATTCGGCAAATCGCTCATCAACTTCCCACGGGTCGGCGGCAAGCTGGCCATGATGGCCGTGGAAATCATGGTGGCGCGTCAGCTCACCTATTTCTCGGCGTGGGAGAAGGACAACGACCGGCGCTGCGACCTCGAGGCCGGGATGGCCAAGCTGTTGGGTGCCCGCGTGGCCTGGGCCTGTGCAGACAACGCGCTTCAGATCCACGGCGGCAACGGTTTCGCGCTGGAATACCAGATCAGCCGTATCCTGTGCGACGCGCGCATCCTGAACATCTTTGAAGGTGCCGCGGAAATTCAGGCGCAGGTCATCGCACGGCGTCTGCTCGGCTAGTCTTCAGCTATGTCGCAGGATTGGCGGGGATCGTGCTAGACTCCCCGAAACGCCGACGAAGGGACAGGGCCATGCAGGATCTTGAAGCGAACAAGCGCAACGTCGTGGCGTTCTACGGCCTCATGTTCAACGACTGCCGCCCGCGCGAGGCGATCGAGCGCTACACAGGCGACGATTACATCCAGCACAACCCGCATGTCGCCACCGGCAAGGACGGCTTCATCGACTATTTCGAGCGCATGGCCGAGGAATACCCGGGCAAGGAGGTCGTGTTCAAAGGTGTCTGGGCCGAAGGCGACCGCGTGATCCTGCACTGCCACCAGATCTGGCCCGAAGGCCTCGAATACGCCGGGATCGACATTTTCCGGATCGACGGCAACGGCAAGATCGTCGAGCACTGGGACGTGCTTCAGGTTCTCCCCGAGGAGAGCGCGAACCCGAACGGGATGTTCTGACTAGCCCCCCGCGCCCAAGTCGACCCCGATGTAATAGGGCCAGAGCAACAGGGCCAGGATGCCCTTGAAGAACCCCAGTTGCAGGTAGCCGAGGGTGAAAAGCCACCCCGCGAACCACAGCATCCCCAGCGAGCTTTGAACGACTATTTTCTTGTCCGCCATCATGTTCCCTTTGCTGTCACACCCCGACCTTAACACCCGAAGGGCCAAAGTTGCCCCCCTTTCGCGGCAGGCCCAGACTCGCATGCCAAACTGGGGTCGCATCGATCCGTGACCAGTTCAGACGTCGATCTCGTGCTGATGGGGAAAGGCGCCATCGGCGATATAGGCCGCTTCATCCGCCGTCGTCTCACGCCCGAGAACGGCATTGCGGTGCGGATGGCGCCCGAAACGCGCGATCACGGCCCTGTGCCGCCGGGATTGTGCGAGGCAGAACTCATAGGCGGGCTTGAGAGGCTCTGGCGCCATCTCGAGCGTGTCGGCGGCGAGGCGTTCGCCGAGCGCAGCGCGGGCGGCATGATCCGGCCCTTCGGCGTGGACGAGGGGCAGCGCGAACATCGTCCGCTCCCACGAGTGGACGAGGGCCGTGAAGTCACCGTTGGCGAGCCCCTCCTCGGTCAGCGCGAGCGCTTGAGCGTCGGTGGCATAGGCGCGCGGGTCGTCACGGTAGAGCGAGCGGGGAAATTGGTCGAGCACGAGGATCAGCGCAAGCCGTCCGCGCGGCGTATCGGCCCAGTCGTCGAGCTCGCCTGACGCGGCCAGGGGAACGAGCCCCGCGAACCGGGTGACGATGCCCTCGTCCGCGCCGCCACGCATCATCCATCCCCAGTAGGCGAGATGACGGTCGAGGTCGGCGTCCAGCCCCTCGGGGAAACAGAACGACAGGACGTCGCCGGCATTCATGGCGTCACATAGCTCAGAGCGAGGTCGCCGATGACGGTCGTCACGGCCCCGCCTTCCGAACCACGCATATGGGCCAGATAATCCGCCGCTGCCGCATGGTTGATGTTGTCGGCCACGATCAGGCAGCCGGGCGCCAGCTTTGGCCGCAACAGCGTGAAGACCGGCAGATACATGCTCTTCCACCCGTCGAGGACGAGCATGTCGATCGGGGCATCCACTTCCGCCAGAGTCTCCCGCGCATCGCCTTCAAGCAGGGTCACGGTCTGGCTCACCCCGGCCTCGTCGAACGTCCGGCGCAGGGACGCGCATTTGTCGGGATGCACTTCCGTCGTTGTCAGATGCCCGCCCTGTTTGCCCAGCGCAGCGGCGAGATAAAGCGAACTGATGCCGAAGGACGCGCCGAACTCCACCACTCTTTTGGCACCGCAAGCCCGTGCGAGTATGTGCAGGAGCCGCCCCTCGTCCGGCGACACGGCCAAGTAGAACTCCCCGAGCCGGACAAGGTCGCCCCCACCCGCCGAAGTCGCTACTGCCCCATCGCCGCCGTCCCGTTCACGCCAACGGCCCGCGTCCTGCGCGGCTTGCGCGTGCAGGCGGTCAAGCACCGTCTGGATGGCTGGGGGGATGTCTGCATGCATGGAGCGCCCTTTCCGGTTCGCCCCAGACTAAGCGAGCGCGGCGCGGGTCGGAAGCCCGGTCAGACAGAGACACCCTTGAGCAACTGGTCCCGCGTTACCTCACCCTTCGGCCCGGACAGCGTCACCGCCCCCCGGCGCAACACGACGAACCGGTCGCCGAGGTCGTGGGCGAAGTCAAAGAACTGCTCGACCAGCACGATGGCCATGTTCCCTTCGTCGCGCAGAAGCTGAATGACCTTGCCGATCTGCTGGATGATGTTGGGCTGGATGCCCTCGGTCGGCTCGTCCAGAAGCAGGAGCTTTGGCTTGGTGATGAGGGCGCGGGCAATTGCCAACTGCTGCTGCTGCCCGCCTGACAGGTCGCCGCCACGCCGGTTCTGCATTTCCTTTAGCACCGGGAACAGCTCGAACATCGCCTCCGGCACGTCGTGCGCACCCTTGGGGAGACAGGCGAAGGCGGTCTCCATATTCTCGCGCACGGTAAGCAGCGGGAAGATCTCACGCCCCTGCGGCACCAGCGCGATGCCTTTCTGGGCCAGTACATGTGCCGGGAGGACGCCCAGCGCCTCGCCGTCCAGTTCCATCTTGCCGCCGGAGCGGGGATGGCGCCCGCAGATCGCGCGGATGAGCGAGGTCTTTCCGACGCCGTTCGTGCCCATGATACAGGTGATCTCCCCCGTCGCGGCGTCGAGGTCGATGCCGTTCAGGATCTGGGAATGGCCGTAATGCAGCGTGAAATCGCGGATCGTCAGCATTGTCAGCGCCCCAGGTAAACGTCGATGACGTGTTGGTTTGCGGTCACATGGTCGAGCGAGCCTTCGGCCAGAACCGACCCCTCATGCAGGACCGTCACCTTGCAGTTCAGCCGCCGCACGAATTCCATATCGTGCTCGACAACCACGACGGCGCGGGTGCGGGCAGCCTCGACCAGAATGTCGGTGGTATGCTCACGCTCCTCCGGCGTCATACCGGCGGCGGGTTCGTCGACCAGGAGCAGCTTGGGTTCCTGGGCGAGGAGCATCCCGATCTCCAGCCACTGCTTCTGCCCGTGGCTGAGCTCCCCCGCCTTGCGCAAAAGCTCATTCGACAGCCCGATTTCCGCAGCCAGTTCCCCCACCCGGTTCATGTCGTGATCGGTCGGTTTCCAGAACAGGACCGAGAACGCGCCCCGGTTGTTCTGCAACGCCATGAGGAGGTTGTCCTCGACCGACTGATCTTCGAACACCGTGGGTTTCTGGAATTTGCGCCCGATCCCCTCCTGCGCGATCCGCGCCTCGTTCATGCCGACAAGGTTCTTGGACATATCGCCCCACAGCACCTTGCCCGCGTCCGGCTTGGTCTTGCCGGTCACGATATCCATGAACGTCGTCTTGCCTGCGCCGTTCGGCCCGATGATGGCGCGCAGCTCGGCGGAGCCGATGTTGAAGGACAGGTTGTTGATCGCGCGGAACCCGTCGAAGGTGACGGAAATCCCGTTCACTTCCAGAAGCTGGCCGCTCATTCCCGCGCCTCCTTCTCCTGCAACGAGCCCTTGTCGGGTCCGAGGTCGGCGCCGTGCCGGTCCGGATGGCGGCGGTCGGTGATCAGGTCGAACAACCCGCCGATGCCCTTGGGCGCGAAGAGGGTGACGAAGACGAAGGACAGACCCAGAAGGATGGTCCACCAGTCGACCCATTGGATCGTGTAGAACCCGAGGTTGATGTCCGGGGCCTGACCGCCGGTGAAGTAGGTCGAGACAAGGCTCACGAACACCGCGCCGATCACAGCGCCATACAGCCGACCGCGTCCGCCAATGGCGACCCAGACGGCGAGGTAGATCGACGCGATGGGCGCGATTTCGGCCGGGTTGATGATGCCCGCCTGCGGGTAATAGAGCGCCCCGGCGATGCCTGCGATCATGGCGGTGACGGTGAAAAGGAACAGCTTGTAGCCCTCGACCGAATAGCCAAGGAACCGCACCCGCGCCTCGTTGTCCCGGATGCCGCGAATGACGCTGCCGAACTTGCCCGACACGATCCATGCGGAAAAGACGTAGCCCAGGCCAAGCGCAAGCGCCGAGGCCCAGAAGAACCACATCGACACGAAGTCCTGGCTCGCGGTGACGCCCGGCAGGTTCTGAAGACCAGACAGCCCGTTGTTGCCGCGCAGACCGCTGTCGTTCTGGAACAGATAAAGCGACAGGGCGAGCGTCATCGCCTGCGTCAGGATCGACAGGTAAACGCCGGTCACGCGCGAGCGGAAGGCAAGCCAGCCGAAGACCAGCGCGAGCAGGCCGGGCACCGCGACCACCAGCGCCAGTTGCAGAAACAGGCTGTCGGCGAAGAACCAGATCGGCGGAAACTCGGACGAGCCGACGACGCCGAAGATCTGCGTCCCGATGCCGTCCACGACCTCTTGTTCCGTCGGCGGAATGGCGGCAGAGGCCATCGACGACACGACGATCTCTTTCGTGCGCTCGTACATGAGCCACATGCCGATCATGTAGCCGCCCAGCCCGAAGAAGGCGAAATGGCCAAGGCTCAGGATTCCGGCATAGCCCCAGATCAGGTCCATCGCCACGGCGACGAGGGCGAGGCAGAGCGTCTTGCCCAGCGTCTTGACGAAGGAGGTCGACACGAGGCCCGCGCCGAAGGCTTCCGACATGAAGGTGATCGCTATGGTGAAGACCGCGAGGATCAGGAGGAAGACCAGGATCGACGGGTTACGACCGATGAAGCTGCGCGTCATGGCTCAATCACCCGCCGCGCGGCCCTTGAGGGCGATGATCCCCCGTGGCCGGAACTGGATGAAGATGATGATGAAAATGATCATGTAGGTCTGCGCCGCCAGCGTATTGGACGGGTTGAACCATTCGATCCCCTTATGCAGCGCGCCGATCATCCCGGCACCCAGCAGGGTGCCCCAGATGTTGCCGACGCCACCGACCACGACGGTCATGAAGGATTGCACGATATAGGCCTGCCCGATCTCGGACGTGACCTGTGCATAGAGCCCGATGGCGACCCCGGCGATCCCCGCGATACCCGAGCCCAGACCGAAGGTCAGCATGTTCACGCGGCCCGGATTGATCCCCATCGCGCCGGCCATGCCGGGATTCTGCGTCACGGCGCGGGTTTCTAGCCCCAGCCGCGTGCGCTTCATGATGAACAGGAACACCCCGAGGAAGATCAGCGCCAGCACGAAGATCGCAACCCGCACGGTCGAAATCGACACGACGTCGTTCAGCACGATCGCGCCCCCGAGCCAGTCGGGCGAGGTCAGCGGGCGGGCCTGCGTGCCGAAGATGTTCTTGGCAAGCTGTTGCAGCGCAATGGAAATCCCGAAAGTGGCGAGAAGCGTTTCCAGCGGCCGGTTGTAGAGATAGCGGATCACCAGCCGTTCCATCGCCACACCCGCCGCAAATGTCACGGCGAAGGCGAGCGGTATGGCGAGCAGGATCGACGTGGTGTGGTTCGGCACGATCTGCTGCACCACATAGCCGGTATAAGCCCCCATCATGATGAACTCGCCATGCGCCATGTTGATGACGCCCATCACCCCGAAGGTGATGGCGAGCCCGATGGCGGCAAGGAAATAGATCGAGGCAAGGCTCAGGCTGTCGAGCCCGAGGTCGAGCGCCTGATTGAGGCCCACGTTGGTTTCGATCCGCGCAAGCGCGCGGTTCGCGGCGGCGGTCACGTCGGCGTTGGGTTCAGAATAGACGGCAGCGAAGGTGATCCCGTCGAAGGCATCGTCCACGTCCTGTTCGGTCGCGGCGGGTGGCACGGTGCCTGCCGCCTCCAGCGCCTCGAAAGCCTCGATGCGCTTGAGCGGATCGGACAGCTCCGCGACGGGCACGCCACCCACTTCGCCGTCCACGATATGCTCCTGCAACACGTTGCGCAGGTCGGCGGATGTCAAAAGCGGCTCGCCGTCCGTCAGCGCATAGGCGTCTTCGCGTGACAGCTCTTCGGTGCCGGGGCGCAGGATCTCGGCCACGTTCACGCTGTCGGGCACCTCGCCCTCGAAGGCGCGGATGCGGGTCGCGACCAGCGGGTTCAGGGCCGCGCGCAGGTCGACGCCAAGGTCCCCGCCCATCGCTTCGATCGCGGCGATGCGCGCGTCGGGGTCCGAGCCGTAGGCAATGGTGATGAGTTTTTCGAGTCGTTCCTTGCGGGCCCGGATCGCCGGGTCGTCTTCGGTCTCGATTGAGGCGCGCAGCGGCTCCAGCAGGTCTTCGTTCGCGCTGCGTTCGAGCGAGTCGAGCGCCTCGCGCCGCTTGGCGGGGTCCGGGTCGTTGAGCTGGAAGCTGACCAGCGCGGTGCCGATCAAACCCTGAATGCCCGAGTTCGGCTTGATCTGGTCGAGGTCATCCTTGGGCACCGTCGCCACGACCTCGCCACTGTCGAAATCGGTCAGCGCATAGCCGTCGTCGACCTTCTCGGCCTTGAAGAAAAGCCCGTCCGACAGACGCACCCACATATCGCGGGATTGCCAGGTTTCCAGAAGGAACGGCACGTCCTCGATGCCCGAATTGGCAATGGCGTCGATGGCCGGCTGGATCGTGCGGCGCGAGCTTTCGAGGATCAGCTCAGACTGCTCCTGCAACACGCCCTGAAGCGGGCCCATCGTCGCGTCGCCCGTATCGCTGTCGGCTGTGTCCTGTGCCATTGCCGCGGCGCCGAGACACATCAGCGCCAGCACGACCACGAAAAGTCGCTTCAACATCGCCCTCACCCCGATGGAATGGATAGGCGGCGGGTCAGGCCCGCCGCCCGTTTTTTATGATTAGTAGTTCGAGGTCAGCTGAACGCAGGTCTCGGTCTCGGTGTTGTACATCCCGCACTCGAGATCTTTCCAATCCGAGGTGAGCACGGCCGATTCCGGGAGGAAGTCGGTCCAGGCGTCGCCCGGAACCGGATCGGTTTCCGAGATGATGTCGAACTGACCGTCCGCGAGGATTTCACCGATCAGCACCGGCTTCGCGAGGTGGTGGTTGGTGCCCATGACGGCGGTTCCGCCTGTCAGGTTCGGGAATTCCTGGCCCCACATGGCTTCGCGCACAGCGTCGACATCGGTGGTTTCAGCTTCGGTGACCGCGTTCACCCACATGTTGAAGCCGATGTAGTGGGCTTCCATCGGGTCGTTGGTCACGCGCGCTTCGTCACCGATGAACTCGTGCCAGGCCGAAATGAACTCCGCGTTGGCCTCGGTATCGGCCGACATGAAGTAGTTCCACGCGGCGAGGTGGCCGACGAGGTTCGAGGTGTCGAGGCCCGAAAGCTCTTCTTCACCGACCGAGAAGGCCACGACGGGGATATCGTCAGCCGAAACGCCGGCCGCTGCGAGTTCCTTGTAGAAACCCACGTTCGCATCGCCGTTGATCGTCGAGATGACGCCGACCTTCTTGCCGTCCGCGCCCAGCGCGACGACATCGGCCACGATCTTGGACCAGTCGGAGTGACCGAAGGGGGTGTAGTTGACGAAGATGTCCTCTTCGGCAATCCCTTTGTCCATCAGGTAGCTTTCGAGAATGTTGTTCGTCGTGCGCGGATAGACGTAGTCGGTGCCGAGCAGCGCGAATTTCTCGACGCCCAGTTCCTCAAGATAGTAATCGGTGGCCGGGATCGCCTGCTGGTTCGGTGCAGCGCCGGTGTAAAACACGTTCTTGGACGACTCTTCGCCTTCGTACTGGACCGGATAGAACAGCAGGCCGTTCAGCTCTTCGATGACCGGCAGAACCGACTTGCGCGACACGCTCGTCCAGTTGCCGAAGATCACATCGACCTCCTGGACCGTCAGAAGCTCGCGCGCCTTTTCGGCAAACAGCGGCCAGTCGGAGGCCGGGTCGACGACGACGGCTTCGAGATCGCAGCCCAGCAGGCCGCCCGCTTCGTTCTGCTGCTCGACGAGCATCAGCATGGCGTCTTTCAGCGTGGTTTCGGAAATTGCCATCGAGCCGGACAGCGAGTGCAGGACGCCGACCTTGATCGGGCAATCCTGAGCCAGCGCGGCGGTCGACATGGCGACGGTCGCAGCGCTGCCGGCGAGAATGGTTTTCATGAGTTTCATAAGACTCTCCCAAGCGGAGACGAACGGTCGCACTTGCCTCTGAAGGCAATGTTCCCCATGTCTGTCCCCGCAACTTTGTTGCATCCGTGTGGCGGCCTCCGGTTTGCAGACTGACGGGCCGTCACACACCCTCTACGCGATGAGTCGCGTCCCATAGGGCAGGCTTACCTTTCGGCTCCAGTCTCGTTTCGGCAATTCCTCACGGGGTCCCAATGGCCGGATCGGGCCATTCGCACAATTATTGCGCAACTTTTCCGGTTACCGCCCAAAAATAGGACTATTCTCTGTGAGTTTTGTCGGACTGCGCTCGCAACCCGGCAAAAATTAGCGAGTCGGCCCTCACATCTGCGGTCGCTCACGGAATCGATTGAATTTTCAAATACCTTCCATAGGCTAGGGTCAGGGAGAGAGAAAATGACAATCATCCAGCAATGGACACGATCGCCGTGCGCCTGACCGTCAAGCAGATGGAGGTGTTCCACGCCATCGTTGTCGCCGCGCAGCCCTTCCAACACGATGCGGATCTTCTCCTCAGATGAATGCTGCTGGGCGGGTGCGCTTCCTCAGCCGCCGCCCTTGTAGGGTATTGGAAATAGCAATAGGTTTTATTGTCACCCGTCTGGAGAGGTCCTGTGGAAATAACCCTTCGCCATCTTGAGATCCTGCAAGCCATCGTGGTGAGCGGGTCCATCAGCAAAGCAAAAAGGGCACTCGGGCTGTCTCAGCCGACGATTTCACAGCAGCTCGCCAAGTTTGAGGAATTGCTCGGCGCGCAACTCATATACCGTCAGCGCGGGAATGACGGGCAGCTGACGCAGGCCGGTGAACATTGGTTCAAGGTTGCTCAGAGCGTGCTCGGGACACTCGATCAGGCGACGGTCAATCACAAGGCCCGCCTCGGCAAGGACGGGGTCGAATTGCACTTCGGCACGACACCGTCCATGCGCGGACGCTTCATGGAGAAGGCCGCGACCTTGTCACGCGACATCCCCGGCTTTTCGCGCATGGAATTCGTCTGGGCGCTCGGATCGGCCGAATTGGTTGAAATGATCGCGACCCACCGGATCAACTGCGCCATCCTGAGCGAAGCCAGCGTCGTCGAATACAAGATGTCCATACACATGGTCCATCTGTTCAACGACAAGATCGTTCTGGCCGTCCCCGCCGATGTCGACGATGCCGCGCTCGTGCGGACACTGAACAGGCTGGAGCACGACGACGACGAAACGAGTCCCCTGCGCAACTACGTGGAAGTCGGCAAGGAAGTGCCTTGGAAATCGCGCAGCGAGCATTGGTACCGGCAGCGCATGCCGAGGGCGGCGCCCTATTTCTCCTGCATGACGCATCAGGGCGCGGTGGATATCGTGGCCGCGGGACTGGCGACCTGTCACGCCCCGCTGTCACTCCTGCCCAACCTGCCGAATTCGGTGCGGGATCGGATCAAGGTCTATGATCTGGGGGAATATGTGCGCGACGCGGTTCTCGTCATGCCGAAACACCTGCTGACCCTGCGTCCGTTCGCCGAGTTCCAGCAACGTCTGAGCGACTGGGTGATAGACGAGTATTCCGAGGCCCATCTGGAACAGGAACTCCTCTCCCTGCCGGAACTGCGCATCGCAGCCGAATAGCTCAGGTGCCAGCCAGGCCGCAGCTCCTTGCGGTTTGGGATCGGACAACGAGACTGACATTCCACCCTCCAATTCATTGGATTGGGAAAGGCTATACTGGGTGGACGAGACGCTTTCGCGCCGTCCGGGCGGCCCGACGGCATGGCGCGCGTCCGGCGGACGCGGCGGCCCGAGGCTGGGAAAAACCCGTTTTATCCCGGTGCGTTAACGGTTTTTTGGCAGCTTACCATGTCCGCCCCCTGCGTCCGAAACGGCCCGCCAGGCAGCCAGACCGATCGGTTCGACCTTATCCGTTAGCCCCGTGAAACCGGCAAGTCCGCGAACAGCGCGCCCCGGCCCGAGGCTTGACTTGGTAAAAATGACGCTGCTACTATGCCTCAAGTCGCCTAAGTAATTGCAATCATTGGCTAAAAAGCGGGAACCCGGAAAATGATCGGGGCGCCCGAAGGGGAGGAATCATGGTGCAAACAGATGTCCAAGGAGCTGCGCGTTCCGGCGCCGGGGTCTGGATTTTCAGAGTTTTGCTCATCGCGGGTGCCGCATTCATGGTGTATTCTTGGTATACACCTTGGTGGGGGGCCAAGATCGGGGTCCTGCCCGGCGAGGATCACATGCTGATGCGGCCTTGGGGCATCGAGGCCCACGGACAGGTCCGGGCGAATGCAGACCCGGAACTCTGGGCGATGCCCGCCATCTTCCAGCCCTTCATGTGGACCTACTTCACGGTCTGTTTGCTTGCGCTTGCCTTGAGCCTGTTCATCTCGCGCACGATCTCGCTGGGTCGGTTCAAACTGCCGGTCGCAACGCTCCTCATCCTGTTCGTCGGCCTGTCCTACATTGTCGCCGTCGTGCTCGCCTATGTCATCGGCGAGTGGCGCGCGGAAGTGGCCGGCAGCGCCTTTGTCGGCGAGGCCACCGTGACGCACGCCATGACGGGCAACAAGCTGAAGATGGAGGGCTACCTGAAGGTCGGATACTACTATGCGCTCGCCGCGGGGGCTGTCCTTGTCGTCATCGCCTTGCTGCGTGGGTTGTTCGTGCGCCGAACCTGATACAGGAAAAAGTAATCGAGATCGACGTGCCCGGGCCCCCTGCCCGGGCACTTTTCGTTTCAGCACCGGTGCGGGCCCTTGTGACAAGACGCGCCGAGCTCTGAACCGAGGTTCGCTGTCCAAATCCGGCCGTCGCGGGACGCCCCCGCCTGCTGTCGCGCGCGCCTCCGGCCTCCCGTCTCCACGAGGTCCGGGGCCGTTTCGAAAAAAAGCAATGTCGCATATTGGTCAACCCATCAATCGAAAGTGACAGCATGGCCTCACATAGGGATTCAACATATCCAGATGGGAGGAAGACTATGAAAATGAAGTATAGTTACGCAGTGCTGGCAGCCATGACGGCCGCAGGCATGGCGAGCGCGGGGTTCGCGCAAGTCACGTCCGAACGCCTTTTGGCCGCGAGTTCGGAGGAAGAAGCCGGTAACTGGCTGATGGTCCACCGGAACTACGATTCCAACCGGTTCTCGCCCCTGAACGACATCAACGCCGAGAATGCCTCGGACATGGACCTGGCGTTTGCTGTTCCGATCGGCGGGCTCGAGCCGTCGGGTTTCGGTGCCGGCTACATGGAAGGCACGCCCCTGGTCGACAACGGGATGATGTACATCTCCGACCCCTGGGGAACGCCGTACAAGATCGACGTCTCGTCAGGCACGAAGGGCCAGATCCTCTGGGTCTGTGACACCGGGCTCGAAAAAGACCCGACCGCGGGCGTGCTCCTGGCCAACCGCGGCCTCGCTCTGCACGGCGACAATGTCGTCACCGCGCTGAACGACGGGCGTGTCGTCGCCTGTAACACCGAAACCGGCGAGGTCGCTTGGGACAAACAGCTCGCCACCGAACCGGGCGAAGGTTTCACCGCCGCCCCTCTCGCGGTCGGCGACAACCTTCTGATCGGCCAGTCCTACGGTGACTGGGCCACGCGCGGCTGGCTGGCCGCCGTCGACGGCGAGACCGGCGAGGAAGTCTGGCGCTTCTTCACGGTGCCGGAACCGGGTCAGCCGGGCTCCGAAACGTGGCTGTGTGAGGAAACCGGCAACCCCGACTGCTGGAAGACCGGTGGTGCGGCCCTGTGGGTGACGGGCTCCTACGACCCCGAAACCAACACGACGTTCTGGGGAACGGGTAACCCGGTGCCGATGTTCGACCCCGAATTCCGTCCGGGTGACAACCTCTACTCCAACTCGACCATCGCGCTGGACGCCGATACCGGTGAGCTCAAGTGGCACTTCCAGTACACGCCGGGCGACTACATGGACTATGACGAAGTCGGCATCCAACTGCTGATGGACACCACGGTCGATGGCGAAGAGCGCAAGGTGCTGTCGCACTTCGGTCGGAACGGCATCTTCTACACGCTCGATCGAAACAGCGGTGCCTACATCCAGTCGGCGCAGTACGTGACCGAGCTGAACTGGACCGAAGGGGTCGATCCCAAGACCGGTATGCCGGTTGAATACGACCCGTCGAAGTCGCTGCAGACCTACGCCCAGGGCGTGATCAGCCGTGGCAGCGACAACGTGGACACCTGCCCGCACATCACGGGCGGCGTGAACTACTACCCGACCGCCTACAACCCGAACACCGGTATTGCCTATGGCGCCGGTCAGGAAGGTTGCTCGGAAATCGGGACGCAGGAAATGGCTGCGGACGACGTGTTGCCCGGTGTCATTTTCCTTGGCGGCACCTATGCTTCCAGCAACGAGCAGACCGGTTCGATCACGGCGATGGACGTGTCGACCAGCGAGCAGGTTGCCAAGCAGAACATGCCCTATCCGAACCACAGCGGTGTGCTGGTCACGCCGGAAGTGGTCTTCTCGGGCTCGCTTGACGGCACCCTGGGCGCCTACGACGCCACTACGCTGGAACCGCTCTGGTCGGTCAACACCGGCACGTCGTTCCGCTCCCCGCCGATGACCTACGCGGTCGATGGCAAGCAGTATGTCGCCATCCTGGGCGGCCCGGTCGGCGGCAACGCCAATGGCCATGCCGAACTGGAAGTCATGCAGCAGGCCAACATGCTCTGGGTCTTTACGGTCAATTGATCTGAAGCCCTCCCATTGCCGGGCAGTTCGCGCTGCCCGGCATTTTCGTCTGCACATTTTTCCCGAATTCCAAGGACCAACCATGCACGTCACCCGTCTCGCGGCCACGATGCTCTTATCCATCGCGCTGACCGCACCCCTGACCAAAGGGCTGCAGGCGGAGGAGCTGTTGGGGGATCCGGACCGTGGCAAGTATGTATTTCGCTCGGCCGGAGACTGCATGAGGTGCCACGGCTGGCCCGCCGACGGCAGAACCGGCGTTCACCTGCGGGCCCCGCCCGGATCGAACCTGCGCGACTCCGCACTGGATGCAGAGGCTTTGGCCGAGGTCGTCAGATGCGGACGCCCGGGCACCGCAATGCCGTATCATGATCGACAGGCCTACAAGGACGAGGCCTGTTACGGAATGACGATGTCCGATTTCGACGAGGACGACAGGCCGATTCAGGGCAAGTCTATCCGCGACGAAGATATCGCGAACGTCGTCGCCTACCTGCAGGCGCACGTCATCGGGCGTGGCAAGCCGACGTTGGAAGAATGCGGCGAATTCTTCGACGATCCCGAGGCCGGCGCCTGCGACTTCCTGAGGCAACGCTGACATGCGACACACGACACTTACCGCAATTCTTGGCCTCGCCCTCTCCGCGCAAATGGCCGCGGGCCAGGTGCGGCTTGAACCCGAATTCTCGATCTGGGACTTTGAACTTGGCGCGCCCGTTACGCAGGCGCCCGACATCAAGGTCGGCGAGATCGCCTGTGGCACGAACGGCGGCCCGCAGGGCCGACCCCTGGTGTCCTTTGCTGATTATGAGACCTGCGAACCGGAACCGTCCGGATTGCGGGAGGTCAGTTTCACCTACGATGACGAACAGGACTACATCGCGCTCGCGCTGAACGCGGAATACAAGTTCCTCTATGGCGGCACCTCGGTCTTCGCCCATCCCGTCATCGTATCCGTGCTCGTCGACCCCGAGGGGATCGTGCAGGGCCGTCGCATCTTCACCGACGATCGCGTCGACACGTATGACCGGCGCAACGCCGTCACGCTTATCCGCAATTTCAAGGCCCGTTTCGGAAACTGGTCGCTGGAGTGCAGGGATATCGACATGAAGGAGGGCGAACAGCCGGTCGGCAAGCAGTTCATACACGAGCTATGCACGGGCGAAGCGCCCGATGGCACCAAGCGCATCGAACTCGAAGCCACCCTGTTGCGCAAGAAAGGGCAACGCGGCCTGAACCCTGAAACGCAGGAGGTCAACCAAGGCTATTTCGAAAGCAAGACACGGTTCGAAGAGGTGCAAAAGCCCTACGAACCCGGAGCCCCGCGATGAACTCAGTTCTGCTGCTGGCCGTTGACCATGAAATTGCCATTCATGGTGGCTTGCTCGAAATCGACCCCACCTGCGGCAGCAGTGGTGAAGCGGTTGCCGATCAGGGTGGCCCCCGCCACGCTGGCCCGGCGCAGGTCGGCGCCGTAGAAGTCGGTATGCGCGATCTTCGCGCCGTCGAAGATCGCACGACCCGCCTTGGCCTGGACGAACCCGGCGAAGCTGATCGTGGCCCCTTCGAAGGTTCCGCGGCTCAGGTGCGCGCCGGTCAGGTTGGTCCGGTTCATCGAGGTTCCGCTGAAGTCGGCGTTGTTCGCAACGCTTTCCATCAGGAGCGCCCGGTCCAGCATCGCGCCCGGCAGCTTCGCCGAGGTGAGCCGGGACGTCTGCATGCGCGCATCCGTCAGGTTCGCTTCGCTCAGATCCACACCGGACATTTGCGCGGCGTAGAAAAAGGCACGCGTGAAATCCCCGCCGCCCAGTTGGGCCAGGGTCAGATCAGCCACGTTGAAATTGGTCTCGACAGCGGTGACATCCGTCAGGATCGCCTCGCGCAGGTTCGCCCGGTGAAAGGTCGCGTCGGTCAGGTTCGCCCCCGTCAGGTCGACACCGGCGAGGTTCGCCTTCTTGAAGTTCGCCCCCTGCAGATCGCAGCCGCGACATTCCTTTATCGTTCCCGCAATCAGATCGGCCACCTGATCGGCGCTTGCCGGAGCGGCAGCCATTGCGACGAGCGCTGCGAAGGCGGCGCGACGCACTGTTCTCACATCTTTTCGAAAGGTCCTAAGCATGCCCCCTGATACAGGCCATCTGGCGCAAGTTTGCAAATGCTGGGCATTGATCTTTTCAATCGTCGTGGGGGCCTGGACGGCGCTGCCGCCCACCGCCAGGGCCCAGACGGCCGACACGGGCATCAGCGGCCTGGCCGATGTGATCGACGCCGATGTGCTGAGGTTCGGCCAGCAACGCGTGATCCTCTGGGCCATCGACGCGCCGGAGCGGCCGCAGCGCTGCTATATCAACGGCACGTTCTGGGGCTGTCACGAAGCGGCGAAACGGCATTTGCAGGTCCTCGCCGGTCGTGGCGAGGTGTCATGCACCTATCGCGGCGAGCCCGACAGGTTGGGCCGCCAGTACGGCGTCTGCACGAGCGGAGGACAGGACTTGAACGAAGAGATGGTGAAAACGGGATTCGCGCTCGCCTATGAAGAGCAGTCGGACGAATATCTGCCGGCAATGATCGACGCCATCACGGCGGGCGTCGGTTTGTGGCAGGTGGGCGTGGAATTCGAAGAACCCTGGGAATTTCGCAGGCGCGAGACACCGGGTGGTTTGAGGTAGAACAGAACATGGCACAACTCGCCGATGCAATTTCCGCACCGGGCCGCGATGGCGCCTTCGATGCGGTCATGAAATGGGTCCTCCTGATGGCGCTGATCACCCTTGGTGCAGTGGTCTCCTATGAGTACGGGCTTTTGACCTATCTTTTCTCAGCCGACGAATCCCGGATCACCGTGCTCATCGCGGTTCTCTACATCGGGTTCTCGGTCCATTGTCTGTGGATTCTCGTGGAACTGAGCCGGGAGTATCGGCGCGCTCTTCAGATCAAGGCGCAACTGGAAGCCACCTCCGAGATGCCCGACCTGAAGCGGGGGGACGGTCTGGTCGACCGGTTCGTGGCGGACCTGATCCGTTCGCGCGAGAACCCGGGCGAAATCGAAGGAAACGCCCACTTGCTCATGATGAGCCTGGGGGCGGCTTTCAGGCGTCGCACCAAGATCGGCACCTATGGCGCGGACCTGCTCTACAAGCTCGGGATGCTGGGCACGATGGTCGGTTTCGTCATGATGCTGAACTCGATGGGAGACCTGTCGAATTTCGATGTCGACACCCTGCGCGGGGCCCTCCAGAAGATGATCGCCGGTATGGCCGTCTCGCTCCTGACGACGATCGCGGGGCTGATCGGCGGCATCCTCCTAAGGCTGGAATACAACATCGCGGACGCGCTCGTGACCGACATCAGCCAGACCGCGGTGTCCTTCACCGAGGCCTCGCTCCTCCCCCTGCTGTCGCAAAGGGAGCGCGAAGCCGGCAATGCTGTTTGAGGAAGAACAGGAACCCGAGTTCGAGATCTTCTCGGCCCTTCTTTTTAATTCACTGAAGGCGATCACCTTCATGTTCTTCATCAGTTTCGCCATGATCAACAAACCGGCGGACGAGGGGAAGGTCGACCCGAAGGCCGAGATGCTGATCACCGTGTCATGGCCGGACAACAATCCCGACGACGTGGATACCTATGTCATGGACCCGGCCGGGAATATCGTCTGGTATACGCAACGTGAGGCCGGGCTGATGCACCTCGACCGCGACGACCGGGGCATGTTCAAGGACGTCGTGCTCTTCAACGACAAGGAAGTGACCAATCCGTTGAACCAGGAGATCATCAGCTTTCGTGGCCTCGAAGACGGAGAATACGTGGTGAATGTCGTCCACTACATCGCGAACGGCACGGCCCCTCTCCCGGTTTCGGTGAAGGTGGAAAAGCTGAACCCCTCGGTCAAGGTGGTCTTCTACCAGACGCTTGAACTGACGGGCACGGGAAATGAACAGACTGCCGTGCGCTTCACCCTCGAGGGAAACGAGGTCGTCAACGTCAACAACGTGCCAAAGAGCCTTGTCGAGCTGACACGCTCGCTGAGCGCAAAGGGCGGGAGTTCGCAGGCCGGAAGGCCTTCGGGCCCGATCGACGCAGCGACCGGTCAGACGCTTGGCGGTTCGGAGACGCAGCAATGAACATGACCTACGTGATCCTGGCCCTGACCGCCTCCTACGCGCTGGTGGTGTCACTTCTCGCCTACCTCGTGCTTCTCACGAACATCCACATCGTGATGAAGGTCTTCGCGACCGTGGCGACGGTGGCGACGATCCCCTTGACCTTCTGGGGCGTGGGCGAGCTGCGTGGCATGCCCTCGGACGGGGAACTGCCGCTCAGCTTCAGGATACTCTGGGCCCAGATGATCGAACCAAACGCTCTGCAGGGCGAAGAGGGGCGTGTCTACGTCTGGCTACAGGCACTCGACACCGAGAATTTCCCGGTCGGCCCCCCTCGCGCCTATCAGCTGCCCTATTCGGACGACCTGATCATCAAGGTCAACGATGCGCTGGGACGGATCTCGGAGGGCGAAGAGATGCAAGGCACCATCGATTCCGACGAGGTTCTGCCCGAAGCCACCTCCGAGGCGCTGGCCGAAGCGATCGATGCGGAGATCAGCGAGACACGACCGGGCGGAAGCTCGACCGCCGGTCAACGGATCTCCAATTTCGATCCGTCGATGTTGAGCTTCGACACCGAAGCCGCGCCGATTACACCCTCCAAGCCGCAATAGGCCACTGGCGGCCGCCGGGACACCGGATGAAACGCGCGGCTATCGGGCGGAGGCGTCGAGGGGGCTGCGGCCCGACCGCGCCTGCCGGGCGGTGAGCAACGGCAGGATCAGGCTCGCCACACCGAACAACAGGACCCCGCCCAGCAGCGCCCCGATCAGCCAGCGCGACCAACGGAGCGCCTCGACATCGGCGCCGAACCAACCGTCCGCGCCCCACAAGAGCACCCGACCGCGCGACCCGGCGTCGGCCCCGATGCGGATGGTGCGCGCAAGGTCGCTGTTCATGCCCTCTTCGCCGATCCAGACCGTGACCTCGCGAACTTCGCCCGCCGCCATGTCGCCCAGTACCAGCGCCGTCATCCCGGTGGAGGTCGTCGTGATTTCGAACGCTTCGCCATCCACCTCGGCCAACCGAGCGTCAGGCACCGTGAGCGCCACGTCGCGCGCAGCGTCGGCACTCGTGATCCTGCCTGTGACGCTGCCACGGAACGCGCCGAGTTCGAGGATCGCCGACAGTTCGGGAATATCGCGCATCATCTCCTGCACCGGGACGACGCTCATAAGGCGCGGCAGCACGATTTCCTTGACCTTCCTCATGTTCTCGGTATCGAGCGTCATGCGCATGGCGACGTCGCCATCCATCCGCTGCACCAGCTTGTCGGCCATGTAGCCGGCCACGCGCGCCGGGTCGATCCCGAACCCTTGCGGCACGGGAAACGCCTGAACTTCGAGCTGGGCTTCCAGCGGTGGCGCGGCAAGGCGCTTGGCCCCACCTGCCAGAACCAGCAGGCCAACGCCCGAAGCGACGATCAGGATGCAAGACAGAAGAAGGCTCCAGAAACGCATCATTCCTCCTCGACCGACAGGTCCATGCTACGGGTATCGGGCATTGGCGTTCGCGATGCCCGGAATTGGGGTTTCCACGGTGCGCGGGCGCAGTTGAGGGCGCAAGTCTCCTACTCCCGTTCGGGGGTCGCGCCCCCGGTCAGCTTTGCGTAGGCGTCGGTCAGATCCTCAGCGCCCGCGTCCTTGATGAGCGTCGCGGGTGCGCCGTCGGCCACCACCTTGCCTTTGACCAGCATCACCACGTCGTCGGCATCATCCACCTCGTCCACGAGGTGCGTGGCCCAGAGGATCGCCACGTCCTGCTCGGCGGCCAGCCGCCGGATATCCGCGACCAGCGCACGGCGCGACGGCGTGTCGAGCCCGGCCGAGGGTTCGTCCATGATGAGGAAATCGGGATCATTAATGAGCGCGCGCGCGATCTCGACCTTGCGCTGCTGCCCGCCCGACAGGTTACGCACCGGGCGCTTCACTAGGTCCGTCAGGTCGAACTGTTCAGCAAGCGCGTCGATCCGCGCGTCGAGCTTGCGCCCGCCCAGCCCGAAGAGCCGCCCGTGAAACCGCAGGTTGGCGCGGATCGTCATGTCGAGATCAACCGAACGCGCCTGGAACACGACGCCCATGCGACGGCGTATGGCGGGGCCGTCCGCGCCGTGGGTCATACCAAACAGCTTGACCGTCCCCGCATCCGGCACGAACAGGCCCGAGATGATCTGGAACAGCGTCGATTTGCCCGCCCCATTCGGCCCGAGCAGACCGACGAACCGGCTCTTGCCCAGCGCAAGGTCCACGCCGTCCAACGCCTTCACGTTGCCGTAGCTCTTTTCGACCGCAGTCATCTCAAGCACGCTCATGCGCCGCCCTCTCCTGTGATCCGCGCCGTTTCGGCCGCGACCATGGCATCGTCCCGCTCGCTCCGGGCCAGCGTAATGCGGCGATCTTCCACAACTGTCGCCGGCCGCCCCTCGATCACCACAACACGGTCGGCCAGCCGGGCCGCGTCTTCCGGGTCGTGGGTGACGAGGATGACCGTATGGCCATACCGCTCGATCACCTCGATGAGAAGCGCCGACAACTCGCGCACCAGCTTGCGGTCGATGGACACGAAAGGCTCGTCGAGGATCAGAAGCCCGGGTGCAACCGCGAGGGCACGCGCCAGCGCCACGCGCCGCTGCATCCCTCCGGACAACTGCCCCGGCAGCGCATCCTCATAGCCCGCGAGGCCCATTTCGCCCAGAAGCTTGTGCGCCTCCGCCACCGGCAGCTCCGGGTTCACCACCCGCAGGTTCCCGGTCGCGGTCTCCCACGGCAAAAGGCGCGGGTCCTGGAACACGAAGCCGGGCACCGGAGCGCGTTCCGGCGACTTGCCGTCGACCTCCACCAGACCATCGAAATCCGTGTCGATCCCGGCGACCATCCGCAGAAGCGTCGACTTGCCGACACCGGACGGTCCGATCAGCGCCAGCACCTCGCCCCCCGCGATCTCGAGCCCGAGATCCCGGAACAGCGGCGTATCGCCGAAGCGCTTTTCGGATATGTCTATGCGGACAGGAACGCCGGACGCCATCCGAGTACCTTCGCTTCAAGTTTCCGCATCACCAAGTATTCGATCAGGATCACCACCGCCATGAACGACATCGTATAGGCGAGGATGCCCTCGATGTCGAAGTTCTGAAAGAAGATACCGATCCGGAAGCCGACACCACCGTCTGACCCCAGAACCTCGAACACCAGCACGATTTTCCAGATGAGCGACAGCCCCGTGCGGGCCGCCGTCAGGACATAGGGCATGAGTTGCGGCACGATGAACCGCCGCACCCGCCGCCAGAACGGCACGCGGTAGACGCGGGCGAGTTCGCCGTAGCCGTGATCCAGCGCCCGAACGCCCTCACGCATCGTCACGGTGACGAGCGGCGCCTTGTTGATGACCACCGCGAGGATCAGCGCGAACTCGGTGAGGCCGAGCCAGATGTAGCAGGTGATCGCGACCACGATCGCCGGGATGTTGAGCCCGATGAGAACCCATGTCCCGAACAGCCGGTCAGCATTGCGAAATCGCCCGAAGACACCGCCAAGCACGATGCCCGCCGTCATCGCGATGACAAAGGCGATGGCCGCGCGGCTCAGCGTCTTACCGACATCGGCGAGAAGCGAGCGTTCCGTTGCGAGGAACCAGACCTCCGCGATCACCTCGATCGGTGTGGGAAAAAGGCGGTGGTCCACGACCACCGCCAGAACCTGCCACAGGAGGAGGAGTAGCGGCAGGGAGAACCATTCCAGGCCCCCCGCCACCCCGGGAGGTTTTTGTTTGCGACGCTCCATCCGGTTCGGTCCGGCGCGATTCAGACGCCGTAATCCGACCAGAACGTTCCAGCGGGCATTTCGGTCGCGTCTCCGACCAGTTCAGGCCCGCCGTATTCCGCCATGATCTTGTAGGACGCCGCGGCGGCGTCGATCATGGCCTGATCATATTCGGGGATGATCCCCTTGCGGTAATCGGCGCGCAGCGTTTCGAACAGCGTCTGATCGTCTCCCACGCGCATGAGCTCCTTGAGATCGTTCCACACGCTGTCGCGATTGAGCAGCATCTTCTTGGCCTCAAAGGAGGCGTCGAGGAATCCCTTGATCGCCCCGGGTTTCTCCGCCGCGATGCTCTCGCGGAAGACCCAGCCCAGAAGCGGGGGCTGATCGGTGACGCCGAGCCCCTCCATCATCTCCGTCACCGAGATGAGCTCTTTCATCCCGGCCGCCTTTGAGCGGGCGTTGAAATGCCAGAAGTTGAGCGAGGCATCCGCCTTGCCCTCCGCCAGCAATTCGTTCACCAGCGGCGGTGCCCCGAAGCGGGCTTCGACCTTGTCCGCAAGGCTCTCACCCGTTTCCTTGTTGTAATAGGCCTGCAACGCGACCCAGCTCTTGTCGACCGGGCCGCCGGCAATCGCGATGGTCTTGCCCGGCAGGTCGTTGATCGACTGGATCGGGCCGTCCGGCTGCACCATCAGGCCGCCGACCGCATAGCTGTGCGGCACGACGGTAAAGTCCTCGCCATCCGCGCGCACCGTGGCGACCCAGATGAAATCCGACAGCACGATATCCACGTCACCCGACATGAGCGCCACATGGCTCGCCTGCTTGCCGGACACGTCCTTGAGGCTCAGGTCCACGCCGTGTTTCTTGTCGAGCTCCATCTTCTTGATGACACTCAGCTCCCACTGGGCGGTGCCGTTGGCGAGCGCACCGACAGTGACCGGCACAACGTCGTTGTTTGGCGGGCTGAAGGCCGCAGCGCGACCGGCGGGCAGCGCCGCCCCGACAAGGCCCGCGCCGAACATGGCCGAAAAATCACGTCTTTTCATTGTATTATCCTCCCTCACGCGCGCGAGCGCGCGCTCCTGCTTTTAGGGCAAACTAACACCAGCCCAACACCAAGACCTCAATAGCGGAAATTGGAATTATCTATTTGATCTGGGCGGGGTCCATCTGCGAACGTATGGCGGCAACAGGGAGTTCAATCTATGAGAGTCATTTATTCAAGTCTATGTGCTGCCGCCACGAGCCTCGTGATCGGCACCGCCGCTATCGCCGAGGGAAACCTCGCATCCAACGCCACGCGGCTCGAGGACATGGTCATCGACAGCGCGGCGCTCACGCTTTCGGTCAACGAGTTCGAGCTTGAGACCGGTAAATACTACCGCTGGCGGATCGTCCATGACGGCGGCGAGGAATTTCAGTTCAGGGCCCCGGACCTGTTCCGCAATTCCTGGATCAACCAGGTGGTCATCAACGACCTGGAGGTGAAGCCGCTGGGCCTTCACTCCGTCGAATTCGACGACGAGGGGGTCATCGACATCTGGTTCGTCCCGATCCGTCCGGGCAACTACGATTTCTACGTTCCGGGATACGAGAACCGCGGCATCGCCGGCACGTTCGTGGTGCGTTGATGAAACAGGGTATTTTCGCCGCAATCGTCGCAGCTGGACTGGCCTTCGGGCCGGCCCACGCCAAAGACACCGGGCTTGTCTTCGTCTCCAACGAGAAAAGTCACGAGGTCTGGGTGCTCGACGCCGAATTCAACGTGATCAAGCAGATCGAAACTTCGCGCCGTCCGCGCGACATGAAGATGAACGACGCGCAGACGATGCTCTACGTCGCCTGCGGGGATGACGACGTGATCGACGTGATC
This sequence comes from Maritimibacter sp., assembly GCA_002695005.1. Taxonomy (GTDB): domain Bacteria; phylum Pseudomonadota; class Alphaproteobacteria; order Rhodobacterales; family Rhodobacteraceae; genus Maritimibacter. The sequence continues at coordinate 11,230 of NZNT01000020.1, read as the reverse complement.
GACATCGAGACGCTGGAAGTGGTCGACCAGATTCCGACCGGCCCCAGCCCCGAGGTTTTCGCCTTTTCACCCGACGAGTCGCGCATGTACGTCTCGAACGAAGAGGACTCCATGCTCGAGGTGATCGACATGGAAAGCCGGATCGTTGTCCACGATGTGCCGACGGGCGCCGAACCCGAGGGCGTGATCCAGACCGCGGACGGCTCCACCGTCTATGTCACCTCGGAAGTCGCGGACATGATCCATGTGGTCGACCCGCAGGCGGGCGTGGTCACCGACAACATCATCGTCGGCACCCGGCCCCGCCGTTTCGTCCTGACGCCCGACACCAACGAGCTTTGGGTTTCGGCGGAACTGTCGAGCGAGATCTACGTCATCGACCGCGACACCAACGAGATCAAGGACGTGCTGGAGTTTCTACCGCCCGGCTTCCGGCCCGAGGACGTCACGCCCGTGGGCATGGCGATCACCGAAGATGGCAGCATCGGGATCATCAGCCTTGGCCGCGCGAACCACATCGCGATCATCGACGCGCGCACCAAGGAATTGCAGGACTACGTCCTTGTCGGCAACCGCGCGTGGTCCGTCGCGCTCAACCGGGATGAAAGCGTGGCGGTGGTCGCCAATGGCCTCTCCGACGACATCACGCTCGTCGACATGGAGAGCCGCCGGCCCATCCGCTCCATCCCCGTCGGCCGTGTGCCGCATACTGTTGTGATCGACGACTGATGCGCTGGTTTCTCGCCTTCACACTCTGGTGCGCCCTGGCCGTTTCGGCTGGGGCGCAGGACGCGCGCGAGGTCCGGCTCGGCTTCCTCGCACTCGAAAATGACCCGCGCTTCGACGAGGATTTCGCCTATGCCCGGATCGCCCTGCGCCCGCAAGGGGACACGGTGACCGGCGTCGAACTCGCCATAGCGGACATGAAAATCCTGACGGACGCCCGTGGGTTCGAGGTCACACTCGACGAAGCCTCGGTTTCCGAGGACGCGCTGGTGGCCGAGGCCGAGCGTATGATCGCGGACGGCGCGGCCTTCATCATCGTCGATCTCCCCGCCGCCCAAGTGCGGACTGTGGCCGAAGCCGTGGGCGACCGCGCAACCGTGCTCAACACCACCGCCCCGGAGGACGACCTGCGCCGATCCTGCATCCCCGGCCTGCTCCACACCGGCGCCTCGGACCGTATGATCTCGGACGCGCTGGTCCAGCATCTCGCCCGTCAGAAATGGACAAGCGCGCTTGTCCTGCGCGGCAAGAGCGAACGGGACATGGCCCGCGCCGCCGCCTTCGCCGAAGCCGCCGAACGGCTCAGGATCGAGGTCGTCGAAACGCGCGAGTTCGATCTCTCCACCAACCCTGCGCTGCGCGAGGAAAACAACATCATGCTCGTGACCGGCGGGCTGCGCGACTACGACGTCATATTCATCGCCGACGACTACGGCGAGTATTCGCGCTACGTCGAATACCAAAGCGCCCTGCCGCGCCCGGTGATCGGGGCCGCCGGCCTCGTCGCGCAGGAATGGTCCTGGGCGCTGGAACGCTACGGTGCGCCGCAGGTCAATTCGCGGTTCGAGGATATGTCCGAGGACAACCGCCGCATGAACTGGCAGGACTGGTCGACATGGGTCGCGGGCCGCGCCGTGCTCACCGCCTATGCCAAGACGCGCGAGGACAGCGTGGAAGCGGTGAACGACTACATGCGGTCCCATCGTCTGAGCCTCGACGGGTCAAAGGGCGTGCCGATGACCTTCCGCTCCTGGAACGGCCAGATTCGAATGCCCATTCTTCTCACCACATCGAACGCAGTGATCGACATCGCACCGATTCAGGGGTTCCTGCACCAGAGCAATACGCTGGACTCGCTGGGTCAGGACGAGGCAGAGTTCTCCTGTGAGTGAAATCGTCAGCCAGCCCCGCTATCTCCTGGGCCTCTACGCCGTCACCGAGCGTGAGGTCCTCAAGTTCATGCGTCAGCGGGAGCGGCTGATCTCGGCGGTCGTGCGGCCGTCGCTCTGGCTGTTCATCTTCGCGACAGGCCTCCAGAACCTGCTCGGCATCTCGATCATCGAGCCGTATCAGACCTACACGCCCTACCAGGAATACATCCTGCCGGGGCTGTGCGGGATTATCGTGCTGTTCCAGTGCATGCAGTCGGCCCTGTCGATGGTCTATGACCGTGAGGCGGGTGTGATGCGGGTGATGCTGGTCAGCCCCCTGCCCCGGTCTTTCCTGCTGTTTGCCAAGATCCTCGGCGCGACGATCCTCGCCGCCGTGCAGATCTATGTCTTCCTTGGCCTCGCCGCGCTGTTCGGGTTCTACATGACCGCGATCGGGATGCTTTACATCCTGCCCGCGATCTTCCTGACCGGGCTGATGCTGGGGTCCATCGGGCTCATAATTTCCGTCTATGCCCGCCAGATCGAGAATTTCGCGGGCATGATGAACTTCGTCATCTTCCCCATGTTTTTCATGTCCACCGCGCTCTATCCCCTGTGGAAACTGCGTGAGAGCGGGGCCGAGGCGCTGTTCTGGATTGCGACCTTCAACCCGTTCACCCACGGGATCGAGCTGATCCGGTTCGCAGCCTACGGGCAGTTCAACGCAGTGTCCGCCGCCGTGGTCGCGGGCGTGACCATCGCGGCCTTCGGGATCGCGGCCTGGGGCTACGATCCGGCGCGCGGGTCCATCGGCCGCATCAAGCGCGGCTGATCCCTGCGCGGCGAATGGCCGTGACCACGAGCCGCGCGAGAGCGGCCACCGTCACGGCGGTCAGGACAATCAGGGCTGCGATACAAAGGCCGGCGATAGAGGCACCGGCAATGATGTGTCGGGCAATAACCCGTATTCAGCCTGACGATAGACGTCGCTCAGACGGTCAGCCCCGTCGCCCGCTTCACGTTCTTCAGAACCACGTTCGTCTGCGCCGCCCGCACCGCGGTCTGGCGGAACAGGAACTCCTCGAGAAATCGGTTGTAGGTCGCGATATCCTCACACACCACGCGCATGTGATAATCCGCGTCACCCGTGGTCGCGAAACACTCCTGCACTTCGGGCCGGACCTCGAGCGCGCGGATGAAATCGGCCACTTCGCCGGGGTCATGGCGGATAAGCTGCACCTCGACGATGGCCTGAAACCTCAGTCCCAGCTTCTCCTGATCCACCACCGCGCCATAGCGCGCGATGATCCCGGCCTCCTCCAGCGCCTTCACCCGACGCCAGCAGGCCGAGGTCGACATTCCCGTGCGCCCGGCGAGGTCGGCGTTTGAGATCCGCGAGTCCTGCTGGAGAATCGATACGATCTTACGGTCCCGGTCATCTATCTCGATCTGGTGAGCCATTCCGCTCCTTCCGCGATTCTGGAAATCCGGTTCCAATATTGCACAGCCCGGCGTGAAGGCTGGAACAAAAATTCGGCATCCCGCTGTTAACTTTGAGGGGAACAGGAGGATTCCAGATGCTGCACGCGCCCGCGACGACGCCCGACTACAAACTCACGGATCGCTACGACCTGACCGAAGGCCGCGTTTTCCTCACCGGGACGCAGGCGCTGGTCCGGGTGATGATGGATCAGGCCCGGCGCGACCGCGAGGCCGGGCTGAACACCGCCGGCTTCGTCTCGGGCTATCGCGGCTCCCCCCTCGGTGCGCTGGACCTCGAGCTGTGGAAGTCACGCAAGCGGCTGGATCAGGACCGCGTGACCTTCATGCCCGCCGTGAACGAAGACCTCGGCGCGACCGCCGTTCTGGGCAGCCAGCAGGCCACGCTCGACCCGGACTGCGAGGTCGAAGGCGTCTTCGGCATGTGGTACGGCAAGGGGCCGGGCGTCGACCGTTCCGGCGACGCGCTGCGCCACGGCAATGCCTATGGCACGGACCCCAAGGGTGGCGTTCTTGTCGTCGCGGGCGACGATCACGGCTGCGTCTCGTCCTCCATGCCGCACCAGTCGGACGCCGTATTCCTCGCGTGGTTCATGCCTGTGCTGAACCCCGCCTCGGTCGAAGAATACCTGACCTTCGGCGAATACGGCTATGCACTCAGCCGCTATTCCTCCACCTGGGTCGGGTTCAAGGCGATTTCCGAGACGGTGGAATCGGGCCGGTCCGTCGAACTCCACGCCGACCGCGCCTTCGTCTACCCGGAGCGTGAGGACTATCCGGGCGGCATCCACATCCGGCGCAGCGACCCGCCCTCGACCGAGATCGAGGTGCGCATGGGCGCCAAACTCCGCGCCGTGGAAGCCTTTGTCGAAGCCAACCCCATCGACCGCGCGATCTATGGCCTGCCCGACGCGCAATACGGCATCGTCACCACCGGCAAGGGGCATCTGGATACGCTTGAGGCGCTGCGCCTTCTGGGGATGGACGAGGCGAAGTGCCGCGACCTTGGCATCGACATCTACAAGGTCGGCATGGTCTGGCCGCTGGCCCGCCGCGACGCGCTGTCCTTCGTGAAGGGCAAGAAAGAGGTCCTCGTCATCGAGGAAAAGCGCGGGATCATCGAAAGCCAGTTCAAGGAATACTTCTACGACTGGCCCGGCGATAAACCCGAAAAGATGGTCGGCAAGCATGACGCTGCCGCCGAAAACGACCTCGTCCCCTGGACCGGGGAGCTGTCCGCCCGCGAATTGGCCCCGATCATCGCCGCCCGGCTCGACGCCTTTTTCCCGGGCGAAAACCTGCCGGAGAAGGCCCGCGCCCTGACAGCCGAGGAACCGCCGATCCTGAACACCCCCGGCGCAGCGCGCACCCCCTATTTCTGCTCCGGCTGTCCGCACAATTCCTCCACCGTCGTGCCCGAAGGCTCCACCGCCGGCGCGGGCATCGGTTGTCATGTCATGGCAAGCTGGATGGACCGCGACACCGCCGGGTTCGCTCAGATGGGCGGCGAAGGCGTGCCATGGTCGGTGTCGTCCAAATGGAACGGCAACAAGCACCAGTTCCAGAACCTTGGCGAAGGCACATGGTATCACTCCGGCTCGCTCGCCGTCCGGCAGGCCGTCGCGGCGGGTGCCAACATCACCTACAAGGTGCTCTACAACGACGCTGTCGCGATGACCGGCGGTCAGCCGGTGGACGGGCCGGTCAGCGTTCAGAACATCGCGTGGTCCTCACGCGCCGAGGGCGTTCAGCGCATCGCGCTGGTGTCCGACAATATCGGCAAGTTCACCAAGTCCGACTTCCCGCCCGAGACGAGCTTCCACGACCGCGACCAGATGGACACGATCCAGCGCGAATTGCGGGAGGTGAAGGGTGTCTCGCTCCTGATCTACGAACAGACCTGCGCGACCGAAAAGCGCCGCCGCCGCAAGCGGGGCACGCTGGAGGACCCCAAGCGCTTTGCCTACATCAACCCTCTGGTCTGTGAGGGCTGCGGTGATTGCTCGGTGGAATCCAACTGCCTGTCGGTCGAGCCGCGCGAGACCAAGTTCGGTCGCAAGCGCAAGATCAACCTCTCGACCTGCAACAAGGATTTCTCCTGCCTCGACGGGTTCTGCCCCTCCTTCGTCACCGTCGAAGGGGCCGAACGGGCAAAACGCGCAGCGGCCGACATCGACGTGGCGTCGCTCATCCAAGACATCCGCGAGCCTGAGCTTCCCACCCTCGACGATCCCTTCGACCTGCTCGTAACCGGCGTGGGCGGCACCGGCGTCGTGACCGTGGGCGCGCTCGTCACGATGGGCGCGCACCTGATGGGGCTCGGCTCCTCCGTGCTCGATTTCACCGGCTTCGCGCAGAAGTTCGGGACCGTGCTGTCATACATCCGGCTCGGCGCGGCCCCCGAGGCCGTCCACCAGGTGCGTATCGGCGACGGCGCGGCGGATGCGGTCATCGGCTGTGACGTGGTCGTGTCCTCCTCACCCAAGGCATCGGCGCATTACCGGAAGGGCACGCTCGTCGCGCTGAACACCGCCGAAATGCCGACCGGCGACATCGTCCTGCGCCGTGACGCTGACCTGATGGTCGGCGTGCGCACCGGGTCGATCCGCAAGGCGGTTGGGGCCGAAAACGTGGCCCCGCTCGACGCGAACAAGCTCTCCGACGACCTGCTTGGCGATCAGGTGTTCGCCAACACGATCATGCTGGGCTTCGCCTGGCAAAAAGGCCTCGTCCCCGTCGATCTCTGGGCGCTCGACCGCGCGATCGAGCTGAACGGTGTCGCGATCGAGAAGAACCGCGACGCCTTCGCCATCGGCCGGATCATGGCCGAGTCGCCCGAAGCGCTCACCCCCCATCTCGAACCCGAGGTGGAGCGTGAGCCGACGCTGGACGAGATCATCGAGGACCGTGCGCAGTTCCTCGTCGGTTATCAGGATGAGGCCTATGCCCGCCGCTACCGCGACCGGATCGACGCCTTCCGCGCCGCGCTGCCCGAAGGCACGCAGACCCCGCTCGTCACCGAGGCCGCCAAGTCACTGTTCAAGCTGATGGCCTACAAGGACGAGTACGAAGTCGCCCGGCTGCACACGCAAATGGGGTTCGAGGACGAACTCGCCCAGCGTTTCACCGGCGACTACAAGGTGCACTACCATATGGCCCCTCCGCTCTTGCCGCTTGGCAAGGATGAGCGCGGGCGTCCGAAAAAGGTGGAACTGGGCCGCTGGATGCGCCCGGCCCTCGGCGTCATGGCGAAGATGAAGCGCCTGCGTGGCGGGATGTTCGACGTGTTCGGCTACACCCACGAACGCCGCATGAACCGCGAGATGATCGACTGGTACGAGGGCGTGATGGATCGGGTCGCATCCAAGGCCACGCCGGAAAACGCGGGCGACTGCACCGCCATCCTCCACGCGCCGATGGAGATGCGCGGCTACGGTCCGGTATGGGAAGATGCGGTGGAAGCCGAAAAACCCAGGGCCGAAGAGCGGCTCGCCGCACTGGCCTGAGACCGACCCTGACAGAACGCGCGGACCGCCCGTCGGCCCGTGCAACTCTTGCCTCCGACGTTCCCGATCAAATTACTAAGGTATTGCCGGGTCATTGATCCCGCCCTATGGTCGCCGCAAAAATGGAGACCAAGATGAAGACCGCAGACGCATACTGGAAAACCGAGAACGGATCGAAATACCTGCAACAGCTTTGCAAACATTTCGCGCACAAGCTCGACACCACCTGCACGCCGGAAGAGGGGCGCATCGACTTTCCCTTCGGACCCGTCAAGTTGCGCGCCGATGACGGCGGGTTGTGGATCGAAGTGACCGGCGAAGACGACGAGACCGTTGCCCGCGCCAAGGACGTCGTCGACCGCCACCTCGCCCGCTTCGCCTTTCGCGAAGAGTTCGAACATATGCCTTGGGCGGCGTGACGCTGCGCATACGGATGGGGGCCGCGCGCCCTTTCGCGCCGTGAGACGCCCGGAAAAGCAAAACCCGCCATCGGGCGGGTTTGAAGTCGAGCGGATAATTCTGGAATTTGGTTGCGGGGGCAGGATTTGAACCTGCGACCTTCAGGTTATGAGCCTGACGAGCTACCGGGCTGCTCCACCCCGCGCCAATTCGTTCGGGTGATGTATCGCTGTCGCGCGGTGACCGCAAGGGGATTTGGCGATATTTTTCTGCTGATTTTCGTGAGATTCACACCCCACGCTGGTAAGCGTCAAAATCCGGGAGCGACTGATCGGCCGGCGACAGAATCGGTGTCCGGTTCGGCCAGTCGATACCGAGTGTCGGGTCATTCCACCGGAACCCGCGGCGGACAGACGGCTCGTATTCCTGCGACACATCGTTGATGTAATCGACCTCCGTCACGCAATAGAACGCATTGGCGAGTCCCTGGCTGATCAGCAATCTATCCCGGCGGCCCGGTGCGTCCCCCAACATGACCTTCTCATGCTGGCGAAAGGTCGGGCTGTCCGGCCTTGGGTCCACGACGACGATCAATGCTGTGCCGCGTGCGACATAGATCAGCTTGTCCCACGGTTCCGATCGGAAGCCGCGCAGAGTGCCTGCTGCGGAGCGCGAATGATTGCCCTGCACGAACTGGTACGGGCGGCCCAGAGCAGGGTCGACAAGGCTCCGGCGAAAGGTTTCCAGAAAGAAGCCCCGCTCATCCGAAACCGGTTCGCAGGCGACACGCCACAACCCCGCGATCCCACAGGGCTCGACGGTCATCCCGGTGCGCGGCAAGGCATCCAGTCTCGTGGTTTCATCCATTGCGCGTAACCCTTCAACGCGTACCAATAGAGCATGGCCCGAACTCGGATTATCTGTCCCACTTACAACCATGTCGAGACACTTCTAGCCGCGATTCCCAGCGTCCAGGCGCAACGGGACGGCGACTGGGACCTGGTGGTGATCGGAGACGGCGCCCCCGACCGGACGCGCGAAATCGTCGAGAGCTTCGCACAGGACGATCTGCGTATCTCCTATGTCGCGCACCAGAAAGGGGAACGATTTGGCGAATCCTACCGCGACCCCGTCATCCGGAATTGCGATGCCGAGTTCATCTGTCATCTGGGCGACGACGATATCTGGCACGAAAGCCATCTGGACGTGATGGCCCGGCTTCTGGCCGGCGCCGATTGGGCCATGACGGGTGACCTTCGCCTGTCCCCCTCGGGCGAGGTGACCTGGCGGTTCGGCAACGTGTCCTTTCCGCCTCTGCGGGTGGCTGCCTGCGCGGATGACCGGAAACTTGTTTTTGCGACGCTCAACGGGGTCGGAGTGCGTCGCCGCGCCTATCTGTCCCTCCCGCGCGGCTGGGAGCCTTCCCCGACCCCGCGCGGCTCCGACGTGTTCATGTGGTTGAAATATATTCGAAAATCCGACCTGCGTCTGGCCAGCACGGCCGAGCCGACACATGTCAAGTTTCAGTCGGCCGGTGCGCGGGCCGATGTCAGCCCGGCAGAAAGGCTGGCCGAGTTGCAGCCGGTCGCGGAAAGCATCAATCGCCCCAGCTATCTCGACAAACTTCGGCAGCGGGCGACGATCGGCGGGCCGCTCGCCAAGGCTTTCGGGCTTGTGGATCTGGCGGGCGCGCAGGACTTAAGGGCAGCGTTCGGGGCTGTCGGGATTGTCCCCGGCGACGAGACCGACGGGTTCACCCACGGCGCCGGGTCGGCCATGCACGTTCCCCTCACGCACCGTCAATTGGACCAGGCCCGCCTCGCCTGGGCGCTGGCATCGGGCCCTGACCGCGATCCGGAACGCTTTCGCGCCGTCGTGCGCGCGGACCGGCGCGACGACGGGCTGACTCTCCACTATCTTGAGATGATCGCGCAGGCAAATCCGGAGGTCGCGCTGGTCTCGGCCCGCGCCCTCGCGACGGTCTGTCAGGCGCCCGCTCTATCGGCCCACGCAAGAGTTCGGGTCCTTCTGCAGGGCGACGACCTAGCCGCAGCGGAGCACGCGCTGGAACGGGCACGGGAACAGTGGCGGAAAGCACGGTGGGTGGGCGGATTGGAACGGCGCCTTTCCGGGCTCCGCGCATCGGGCAACGCCACATAAGGACACACGGGATTTCGGGACCGCGTGGTATACTTTCTGAGCTCAACACCGGAGATCGCGCGAAATGCCCCATCACGTTCTTGTCGGCACCACCAAGGGTGCGTTCATTCTGACCTCGGACAGTGACCGACAGTCTTGGTCGGTATCCGGCCCGCATTGCGACCTCTGGCCCATCAATCATGTGATTGGGGATCCAGAGACCGGACATCTCTGGGCCGGCGGCGGCGGGGAATGGAGCGGTGCGGGGATCTGGCGCTCGGCGGATGGCGGGACGAGCTGGCAGTTGTCGCAGCTCTCGAACGGATCGATGGCCGAATGGGCCGCGACCGACCCCGGCTTTGCCGAGATGATCGGCGGCGTGCCTCCCGACGCGCCTTTCACGGGCGAGGTCGATGCCATCTGGTCGCTCTCGCAGACGCGCGACCGGCTTTATGCGGGATCGAAGCCCGCGCATCTCTTCACCTCGACCGACGGTGGCGAGACGTGGGAACGCGTGGCGGGACTCACGGAGCATCCGACCCGAGACAGCTGGACGCCGGGCGGCGCCGGCCTGACCCTTCACACCCTTTTGCCGGATCCCGTCCGGCCTGGGCATTTGACAATCGCCATATCTGCGGCCGGGGTCTTTGCCACGGCGGATGGCGGGGAAAGCTGGGAGCGGACCAACCAGCTCGACAACGCGCGGGGACACGACCACGGCCATGGCGACGACCACGAGATCGGCCATTGCGTACACAACATGGTCCGGTCGGCTGGCGATAATGATCTGATTTATCAGCAAAATCATCACGGTGTATTCCGATCGAACGACGGCGGGCGCCATTGGCACGACATCTCGAAAGGGCTGCCCTCGACCTTCGGCTTCCCGATCAGCGTGCACCCGCACGACCCCATGACGATCTGGACGATCCCCCTGAACGGCGACATGCAAGGGCGCTTTCCGCCCGATGCTGCTGCGGCGGTGTGGAAGTCGACGGACGGTGGTGAGACCTGGGAGGCCAAACGTGAGGGCCTTCCTCAGGAAAACTGCTTCTTCACAGTCTTGCGGCAGGCCATGGCGACGGACACCAGCGAACAGGCTGGTGTGTATTTCGGCACGAACACCGGCTCGATCTTCGCGTCCCTCGACGACGGCGAAGCCTGGCGCGAGATTGCGCGCCATCTGCCCACTATCCTGAGCGTCGAGGTAATGGAAACCGCCTGAACCAATAGCCCAGACACGAAAACGCCGCCCGGTGAGGGGCGGCGTTTTTCGTTGGGCGCATCGAAAGAGAGATACGGGCTTGGTTCTTACTAGGTGAGGCGGTGACCTACTCTCCCACGTCTTAAGACGCAGTACCATCGGCGCAACGGCACTTAACGGCCGGGTTCGGGATGGAGCCGGGTGTTTTGCTCGCGCTATGACCACCACACCAAGAAAGAACCAAGTCCAAGTCAAGAGCTAGTGTAGATAGTATGCTCTCGATCATCCGAGCGAAGCGAAACCTCGCTTCTACTGGATCAAATCAAGCCTATCGGGCAATTAGTACCGGTCAACTGAACGCATTGCTGCGCTTACATCTCCGGCCTATCGACGTAGTAGTCTGCTACGGCCCTCAGGGATACCTTGTTTTGAGGGGGGCTTCCCGCTTAGATGCCTTCAGCGGTTATCCTTTCCGATCATAGCTACCCTGCACTGCGGCTGGCGCCACAACAGGTCCACCAGTGGATCGTTCACCCCGGTCCTCTCGTACTAGGGGCAACTCCTCTCAAGTATCCTACACCCACGGCAGATAGGGACCGAACTGT